>JAWKXV010000001.1:0-1650773 GCA_041396805.1 Erythrobacter sp.
AACTCCTTCGACCAGGTGTAATACAGGCTCTGGGCGATGCCTTCCTTGCGGCACAGCTCGGCGATGCTGTCTTCGCCGCGCAGCCCCTCCAGCACGATCCTGATTTTGTCCTCTGCAGAGAAGTGCCGGCGCGTCGCACGCCGTATGTCCTTCACCACCCGCTCAGCTGGGGCCTTCGGCGCCGATTTTATCAAGGATGGTGACACGCCTCGAAGAGGAGACCCGGATCGGCAAGGGCGGGACCCTGGCGGCGCAGCTGTCGCGGCTCGACCTGATCGTGCTCGACGAGCTCGGTTATCTGCCGTTCGCCCGCTCCGGAGGGCAGTTGCTGTTCCACCTCATCAGCAAGCTTTATGAGCGCACCAGCGTCATCATCACCACCAACCTCGCCTTCGGCGAGTGGCCTACCGTCTTCGGTGATCCCAAGATGACCACGGCGCTGCTCGACCGCGTCACCCACCACTGCGATATCATCGAGACGGGCAACGACAGCTGGCGCTTCAAAAACCGCAGCTGACCGCCACCTTCGGCGCCTTCAAAAATCTTTCTTGCGCTGCGCGCGCCTCCGGTCGGGCTACGCCCGCCCTCCGCCGCACGCAGCGCAAGGCGACCTTCAACTAACCGGCATCATATCCGAAAAGGGGGTCCCTCTTCGACGCCGATCGGGGGTCCCTTTTGAACGCCGTTTGACAGCAACAGCGGGGCGGGCAAGACCCACGTCGCGCTCGCACTGGGTCTGGCGGCCCGCCAGAAGGACTTCACCGTCGCGCTCACCACCATCGCGGCGCTGGTGAACCAGTTGATGGAAGCCCGCGACGAAAAGCGGCTGCTCAAGATGCAGCGCGACCTTGCCACCGTGAAGCTGCTGATCTTTGACGAACTCCGCCACGTCCCGCTCTCGCCTATGAGGGGCAGAACTCATGTTCGAGACTTTTTCTCAGAGTCGGTTTCGAAACTCACGCTGATCGCGCCAGTCTGCGGATCATGAGCATGGCAGCGGCGGCGTAAAGGAATGCTGCGGCGGACTTGAGTGTTGCCTCGACGTCCTTGGCGAGACGGCGATTTCGGTTGATCCATGCGAAGAAGCGTTCAACAACCCAGCGCCTTGGCAGGACGACGAAGCCGGTCTGCCCGGTGATTTTGCGGACGATTTCAACGGTGATGCTGGTAGCCTGCGTGACGCGCTCATGGTTGTAGCCGCCATCGGCCCAGACCTTCTCGATGAACGGGAACAGGCCGCGTGATATTTGCAGCACTGCACCACCGCCATCGCGATCCTGGACATCGGCGGTGTGTGGTTCGACCAGCAGCGCCCTGCCATCGGTATCGACCAGGGCATGTCGCTTGCGCCCCTTGATCTTCTTGCCCGCGTCATAGCCCTTTGGGCCGCCGCTTTCCGTCGTCTTGACGCTCTGACTGTCGATAATGGCCGCGCTCGGGCTGGCCTGGCGCCCCGTCCGTTCACGGTCGGCCACCACCAGAGCATGGTTCATTCGCTCGAACACTGTCTCGTCGCGTAACAGGGCAAACCAGCGGTAGACCGTCTGCCAAGGCGGAAAATCTTTCGGCAACAGTCGCCAGGTGATCCCGCCGCGCAGCACATAGAATATGGCGTTCACGATCTCCCGCATCGGCCATTCCCGCCGTCGCCCGGTCGAACGTGCCTCAGGCAGAAATGCGGCGATCAATCGCCACTCCGCATCACTCAAATCCGTCTGGTATCGCTTCGCCACGCGCGTATGCTGCGCGCGGGTGGCCGGGGTCCACATGCCTGTCTCCGAGATGTCTGCAAACTCCCGGAATCACATGAACCTCGGCCGCTCAACCCCTTTCGAAACGGCCTCTCAGCGCTACGAACGCGGATCGACGATCGTCACATCCTACCTGCCGTTCGAGGACTGGACGCAGGTTCTGGCGTCCGAGCGGCTCACCGGAGCGCTGCTCGACCGGCTCACTCACCATGTAAACATCCTCACTATGAACGGCGACAGCTACCGCCTCAAGCAGTCCGCCCACCGCCGCCGCGCCACCGGGGCGGAGCAAAACCAGGGCACCCCCGCTGGCTGACCCACAGCAAAACGGCAAATATGCAAAGGGCCCCGATCGGGGCCCTTTGCATAATCTCCCCGCTCATCCTCAATGGCCTGCCTTTACTCCGCCATGCTGGCTTGGAATCCGACCGCCGTTGACACTTGACCACTTGACCACTTGACCATAAGGGGGACCAAACTGTAACATAGCATATTCAGCAAAAATGCTGAATATTATCGTCTTTATTATAGGCCCTTATGAATATCAAAGCCGTTATCCTTGCCGGGGGGCTCGGAACCCGCCTGGGTGAGGAGACTTCCGTCCGACCCAAGCCTATGGTGGAAATTGGCGGCATGCCAATTCTGTGGCATATTATGAAGATATATTCTACGCATAGAATCAATGATTTCGTCGTGTGCCTCGGGTATAAAGGATACCTTATAAAGGAGTTCTTCGCGAACTACTTTCTGCACACGTCCGACGTCACTCTGAATCTCGCCAACAACAGTATGAAAGTCCACCAGAACTGGGGCGAGCCCTGGACGATTACGCTGGTAGAAACCGGAGCCGATACGATGACCGGCGGCCGGATCAAGGCGATCGGGCGCTATCTCGATCCCGACAATGTTTTTTGCCTTACTTATGGAGACGGCGTGGCCGATGTGGACGTTACCGCGCAACTCGCGTTCCATAAAAGCCATGGCAAGAAGGCCACGATTACCGCCGTATCGCCACCGGGCCGCTTTGGTGCGCTCGAGTTCGACGGGCATCTGGTCCGCAACTTCAACGAGAAGCCCGCCGGCGACGGCGGCCTCATCAACGGCGGTTTTTTCGTCGCCCACCCCTCGGTGCTCGATCTGATCGATGGGCCGGACACAATCTGGGAACGCGAACCGCTCGAACGCCTAGCCCACAGCGGAGAGCTGGCGGCATATCACCACAACGGTTTCTGGCAGCCGATGGACACCCTGCGCGACAAGCTGCATCTTGAAGACTTGTGGCAGAAAGGCGCGCCGTGGAAGACTTGGTAAACGAACAGGACTGGAACGGTCGTCGAGTCCTCATCACCGGGCACACGGGCTTCAAGGGTAGCTGGCTAACCCTGTGGCTGACCCAGCTCGGTGCTGAAGTTACCGGCTTGGCGCTTGCGCCGGAATCCCCCAGTCTGTTCGAACAGGCACGGCTGACGGACCGTATCCGGCACATCGAGGGGGATATCCGCGATCTCGCGACCGTGGAACGCACCATCGCGCTGGCCCGGCCCGAAGTGGTGTTCCATCTGGCCGCACAGCCGCTAGTGCGGCTATCCTATGTCGAACCGGTGGAAACGTTCGCCACCAATGTGCAGGGCACCGTCCACCTGCTCGACGCCTGTCGCCGCTCCCCCGGTCTGAAGGCGATCATCTGCGTGACGAGCGACAAGTGCTACGAGAACCGCGAATGGGTCTGGCCCTACCGCGAAACCGATCCGATGGGCGGCCACGATCCGTACAGCGCTAGCAAGGGGGCTGCCGAACTGATCGCCGCGGCCTATCGACGCTCGTTCTTCCAAGCGAATGGCACGCCCCTGCTTGCCACCGCGCGAGCCGGCAACGTGATCGGCGGCGGCGACTGGGCGATGGACAGGCTCATTCCCGATATCGTGCGCGCCCTGCTGGCCGGAACCGGCGTAGACATCCGTTCGCCAGGCTCGGTTCGTCCCTGGCAGCACGTCCTCGACGCGCTTGGCGGCTACGTGCTTCTGGCCGGCAAGCTGCTAAGCGGCGAACGCCGGCTAGCCGACGGCTGGAACTTCGGCCCGGCCGACAGCGACGCACGCCCAGTGGGCTGGATCGTCGAGAAAATGCTGGCCTCATGGGGTCGCGGCAGCTGGCAGCCATACAACGGCTCAAAGCCTCACGAGGCGCACCTGCTGCGCTTGGATTGCAGCAAGGCTCGGGCGGAACTGGGCTGGCAACCGGCCTGGTCGCTGGAGCATGCCCTGAACAAGATCGTGGCTTGGCATCAGGCCGTGGACCGTGGAGAGGATGCTCTTGCGGTCAGCCTCGAACAGCTTGTGGAATTCCGCACCGCCTATGCAGCGGCGCTAAAAGGAAACTAATCGATGATTGCTCAAGCCTTGCTGGAAAAACTCGGCGGCGATTGTGACGAGGCTGCGCTACGCCAGCTCATCCTTGATCTGACCGGCGAATACGCGGAGCGTTTCCATGCGCCCCGCCCGTTCGTGCCGGGCGAAAGCCCGGTGCCGGTTTCGGGCAAGGTCTACGGTGCCAGCGACATGCAGATGCTGGTCGATTCATCGCTTGATTTCTGGCTGACCACTGGCCGATTCAACACCGCGTTCGAGGAAAAGCTCGCTAGCCGTATCGGCGTGGCCCATGCGCTCACTACCAACTCGGGCTCGTCGGCCAACCTGCTTGCCCTGTCGACGTTGACCTCGCACTATTTCCGCAAGGATGCCCTGAAGCCAGGCGACGAGGTCATCACCGTTGCAACCGGCTTTCCGACCACAGTCAACCCGTCGCTGCAATACGGCCTGAAGCCGGTCTTCGTCGATGTCGACATCCCGACCTACAACATCAAGCCGGACATGATCGAGGCCGCCGTGTCGGACCGTACACGCGCCATCATGATCGCGCACACGCTCGGCAATCCGTTCGATCTGGCCGAAGTCATGCGCGTAGCAGAAAAGTATAACCTCTGGGTGGTCGAGGACTGCTGCGATGCGCTGGGCGCAACCTATGACGGTCGTAACGTGGGCACGTTCGGCCACATCGGCACACTAAGCTTCTATCCAGCCCACCACATCACCATGGGCGAAGGCGGGGCCGTCTTCACCGACAAACCCCGCCTGAAGCGCGTGATCGAATCTATGCGCGACTGGGGCCGCGACTGCTGGTGCGCTCCCGGCCAGGACAACACCTGCGGCAAACGCTTCGCCCGCAAGCTCGGCCAACTGCCGGACGGTTACGATCACAAGTACACCTACGGACACGTCGGTTATAATCTCAAAATCACCGACATGCAGGCCGCCGTCGGCCTGGCCCAGCTCGACCGGCTCGACGGCTTCATTGCCGCCCGCCAGCGCAATTTCGAGCTGCTTACGCAGACCTTCAGCGAGTTCGAGGATCTGTTCATCCTGCCGGAAGCCACGCTCAACTCGCAGCCCAGCTGGTTCGGCTTCCCGCTGACGATCCGCCCCAGCGCGCCCTTCGTGCGAGAGGATCTGCTTCGCCATCTCGATGCCGCGAAGATCGGCACCCGCCTGCTATTCGGCGGCAACCTGCTGCGCCAACCCTACATGAAGGGGCGCAACGTGCGCGTCGTCGGCGGTCTCGCTAACGCCGATCTCGTCACTGAAAACACGTTCTGGCTGGGGCTGTTCCCGGGCGTTGGCGAGGAGCACTTCGCCTATGTCGCGGACACCGTCCGCGCGTTCCTGGCGAAGCTGCCGCGCTGACCGCCTGCCCTGATTACGGAAGATCGATCATTATGAACCTGTCCCGTATCATTTCGCTGAAGGGCGAATTCGAGGCCGAGGGCCTGACGCGCGACACAGTCGCCGCCGAAGCCGCCTTTGCCGCCCGCAACGGCCTTCCCTACCTCGTCAAGGTCGGCGGATGCGAGGCGAAATCCGATCTGCGCTTCCTGATGCAAGTCGGCATCCGCTCGGTCGTCGCACCGATGATCGAAAGCGCCTTTGCGATGCGCAAATACATGGAAATGCTGCCGGAAGGCGCGTTCGACCATGTCGGCGTGACGATCGAGACGATCGACGCTGTGCGTAATATCGAAGCCATTCTTGACGCCGGCATGCACCTCAACGAAGTGACGGTCGGCCGCACGGACCTCACTGCCAGCTACGGCGGATCCGATGTCAACAGTGACGAGACGATCGCGATGGTCAAAACCGTGGCGGGTGCCGCTGCGAGACGAGGCCTGCGGCTGACCATGGGTGGCTCGATCAACGCCCAGACCATAGCCTTACTGCGAAGGGACGAAGCCTTGCGCGGCGCCGTCGCTTGCGTCGAGACACGCAAGTGCGTGATGCCCGTGGCGAAGTTCCTCGAAGACGGCGCGCTGGCCGACGCATTCGCCGTGGAGGAAGCCTTGCTTGCGCTTCAGCTTGATTTCCACGGCAGCATCGCCGACGCGGCCCGTACCCGCGCGGATGCCTTGCGCGCGAGACTCTGATGCAAGTCAAGTTCGTTCTCGATTTTGACGGCGTCCTGTTCAACAGCGCGTTCGAGGCTTATTCCGTCGCCAATCTGGCAACAGCCTCCAACCCGTCGTTCCGGCAGGACATCACCTATGAGGAATTCCTGGAATTCCGCAGCGTGGTGACGGACGCCTGGCAATACAATCGATTGTACAACGCGACGCGCAACGTGCCGGCCTCTGCCCTGCGCGACGTGTCTCCGGACGAATCGGACTGGTTTTTTTCGCGGACTTTCTTTGAAGCCCGCAAGACGATCATGGCCGACCCCGATTGGCCCAAGGTCATGCCCCCATATGATTTCTTCCTGCTGATCAAGCCGCTCCTCCTTCGCTATCCGAAGCGTTTCGCGGTCCTTTCCACGCGCAATGTCCAGTCCATCCGCGAAACCATGGCGTTCCACGATGCCGACGTGCTGCCGGTCTTCGGGCAGGAGGACATCCGCCGGGTGGGTTCGAAGCTGGCGGTTGCCAAGGAGCAGCGGTGGCTTGAGCCCGGCCAGTGGCTGATCGTCTACGTCGATGACATGAACAATCACCTCGAACCGTTCGAGGGCCAGATTCATTTACCCCTGCACGCAAACTGGGGGTATGACCGCGCAACGCCGGGCAGCTTGTCCGCGCAGCAGGTAATGACGATTATCACATCGCTGATTTCGCTGATCGAAGGAGACCGCGAATGAAATACAGCGACCAGATCGCCGCCTGGCTCCAGGCTGCCGGCTATACCCACTACTTCTACGTAGGCGGCGGCAACATCATGCATCTTACCGAAAGTCTTGATCGGTATCTGACCGCCGTGCCGGTGGTGCACGAAGTCGCGGCGGGTGTTGCCGCAGAATATTTCAACGAGATCGCGGCGCCGGCAAAGGCGCTCGCACTCGTCACCGCGGGGCCTGGTCTGACCAACATCGTCACGGCGATCAGCGGCGCATGGCTGGAAAGCCGGGAGTTGCTGGTCATCGGCGGTCAGGTGAAGACCGCCGATCTGGCGCGCAAGCAGGTCCGGTCCCGTGGAATTCAGGAAATCGACGGGGTGGAACTGGTCGCCTCCACCACCAAGGTATCCTATCGCTTCGAGGACGTGATCGACGCGGAGGCGTTCCACTCGCTCATCTCCGCCAGTTGGACGCCGCGCAAGGGGCCGGTCTTCCTCGAAATGCCGCTGGATATCCAGGCGCGCAACGTGGATGAGACTGCCCTGCCCGCCATTGCCGCGCCTGCTCTGCGCCGGGCGGACGACGCCGTGGTCGAACAGGTCGCGGCGATGTGGAGCGAGGCGGACCAGCCTGTCCTGCTGGTCGGCGGCGGGATCGACTATGCGGTCGCCGATGGCTTGCGCGCGCGCATCGAAGCACTGGGCATGCCGGTGATGACAACCTACAACGGCGCGGACAGGTTCGATGGCAATGCGCCCAATTACCTTGGCCGCCCCAATACCTGGGGTCAGCGCAGCAGCAACATCGTCATCAATCAGGCCGATCTGATCGTTGCCGTCGGCACCCGCCTCGGCATGCAGCAGACCGGCTTCAACTGGCAGGAATTCGGGCGCAATGCGCAGATCGTTCAGGTTGAGATCGACCCAGGCGAACTGGCCAAGGGGCATCCCCGCGTCGATGTGCCGATCCATGCCGACGCCAACGACTTCCTGCGCCGCCTCGTCGCGCATGACCTGCCGGCAAAACCGCAATGGCTCAGGCACGCGCAGCGTATCCGGGCGGTCGTTCCACGGGTGGAAGAGGTCAACAAGACGGGTCCGGGATTCCTCTCGCCCTATGATTTCATCGTCCGGCTGGAAACGCTCACCACGTCCGACGATCTTGTCATTCCCTGCTCAAGCGGCAGTGCGTTCACGCTCTCGATGCAACTGTTCAAGCAGAAGCTGGGTCAGCGCGTCCTGACCGACAAGTCGCTCGCATCCATGGGCTACGGACTCTCCGGCGCCATCGGCGCGGCGATCGGCGGCGCGGGCCGACGCACCATCCTGATCGAGGGTGACGGCGGCTTCGCGCAGAACATGCAGGAACTGGGCACAGCTGCCATCAACGGTCTCAATCTCAAGGTGTTCATCTTCGACGATCAGGGCCATGCATCGATCCGTATGACCCAGCGTTCGTATTTCGACGGCAAGTACCTCGGCTGCGACCGGCGCTCGGGTCTGGGCCTGCCGAACTGGGAAAAACTGTTCGCGGCGTGGGACATTCCTGTCATGAGGCTGCCACTGGATTTCAACAGCAATCCTGAGGTGCTCGATCGTCTAGAGGCGCCGGGCCTGTGCGGATTCATCGTTCCGATCGACCCGGAGCAGACCTACTTCCCCAAGATCACCAGCCGCATCACGGCCAGCGGCTCGATGGAATCCAACCCGATCGACCGCATGACGCCCGAGATCGACTATCTAGCGGCCCTGGACGAAACCATCTGACCATGGCGACGACGGACCTTTGCGGCTTTGATGATGCGCGCGCGGCCGCTGCCGCCGCCGTTCGGCTTGCCCCCGTAGTTGCCGGACAGGTCGCGCAGGACGGCCGCCGGATCGTCGTGATCGGCGCCGGTGGTTGGATCGGCCAGAGCGTGCTGGAAATGCTCCATGCGGCGCTGGGGCCGGCTGCCTTCCGCGAAAGGGTGGTGTGCTTCGGTTCATCGGCCCGCACGCTGCGACTGACCAACGGCGCCGGGATCGAGCAGGCCCCGCTCGCAGACCTGTCGGCCCTGCCGCCCCAGCGTTCCATGGTCCTGCATCTTGCCTTTCTTACCAAGGACAAGGTCGCGGGCATGGCCGAAGCGGAATATGTCGCAGCAAACCGCCGTATTTCCGACACTGTCTTCAACCGGCTTGACCACATCGGCACGGACAGGATCTTCATTGCCAGCTCCGGCGCCGCCGCCTTTGCAGACGATGTCGATGCGGCGGCGGATCTGCGGCTTTACGGACAGCTTAAGCGCGACGACGAAGAACGCTTCGCCGCCTGGGCGCTGGTGGCCGAGGGCCGGGCTGCCGCGATCGGTCGGCTTTATGCGGTTTCCGGGCCGTTCATCAACAAGCCCCAGACTTATGCGCTTGCCGATCTAATCCTTTCGGTGCTCGCCGGGCACCCGGCCGAAGTGCGTGCGCCCATGCCCGTCTATCGCTCCTATGTCGCCGTTCGAGAGGTTGTTTCGTTCGTCATGGCGCATCTGCTGCAACAAAGCGCCCCACCCGTGATACGGTTCGATACCGGCGGGGAACCTCTCGAACTAGGCATGCTCGCACATGCGATCGAGTCGGTGCTGGGCGGGCAGGCGGTGCGTCGTCCGCCTGTCGACGCGGCCCCGAACCGATACCTGGGTGACCACGCCCGATGGCAGAGGCTGCTCGCGGAACACCAGCTTTCCCATCTACCCATCGAACAGCAGATTGCGGAAACCGCCGCTTGGCTCAAAGCTACCGCTGCTTTAGGCGACGGTGCTTGACATGCCCCCCCGACCACCCTGTTCACAGCGGGCCTTCGCCCGACATCGAGAAAGCAAATAGAGTGACTGTGAAGACATTCCGTTGGGCCCGACAAACCGGCGTGCTGTTCGCGGCCGTTGGCATGAGCTGCTCGTTGAACGCACAGGTCAACAACACGCAATCCCCGCTCGACCCCATTTCGAACAGCAACAGCGGGCACAACAACCAGAATAGCTCGTCGCGTTCGGCACCGACGGTCGACAATCCGTTTTCCGGAAATGCACCGGCCATCCAGCCGTTCAACGCCAACGACCAGTACAACAGCCCGCTGGCCTCGCGCCAGGGCAACGGCTCCACGGACCAGCCGCTGACCAAGCGCCCCGCGGAACAGGGAGAATTCGAACGCTACGTCGAACGTGTGTTGGGTCGCAAGCTGCCACGCTTCGGGACCGATCTGGTGCTGCCGGCACAACGCGATTTCGCCGCGCCCGCAACCGCGACCGTGCCGCCAGACTATATCGTGCAGCCCGGTGACCGCATCATCATTGCCCTGTCTGGATCGATGGAAGGCAGCGTTGCCCGCACGGTCGACAATAACGGCGAGATCTTCCTGCCGGGCGTCGGTTCGGTCAAGATCGCGGGCACCCGCCACGCGGACTTGCGCGATGTGATGGCGCGGGCCATCGGCACTCAGTTTCGCGGCTTCACCGTATCGGTGAACATCGCCGACCTACGCGGAATTCGTGTCTACGTCACCGGGCTAGCCAACAATCCCGGCGCCTATACGGTAAGCAGCCTGTCGACCATCGCGAACGCCGTATTCCAGGCGGGCGGCCCTTCCAGCGGCGGCAGCTGGCGAACCGTTAAGGTCTACCGCAACGGGCAGGAAGTCGGGGACTTCGACCTGTACCAGCTGATGCGCGGCGGCAGCCGGGTCAACGACGTGCAGCTCCAGAACGAGGACGTGGTGTTCATCCCGCCCGCCGGCCCGCAAGTGGCGGTGTTCGGCAGCGTGCAGGAAGAAGCGATCTACGAAGCACGGCAGGGCGAAAGCGTCGCGGACATGCTGGCGGCCGCCGGTGGCCCCAACTCCGTCGCGGACCGCAGCCGCCTGGTGGTTTACCATACGGCTTCCGGCAACATCCCCGGCCCGACCGAGCATCCCTATGCGCAAGCCGCCAACCTGAAGATCCAGCCGGGCGACATCGTCCAGTTGCTGTCCGCAGGCACGCTCGCCCAACCGATCGACCGCCAGTCGGTCCTGGTTCGTGTGGAAGGCGAGGTCGTGAACCCCGGAACTTACTATTTCCCGCCGAACACCCCGTTTTCCGAGGTGATCGCGAAAGCTGGCGGCATGACGACGCACGCCTTTGCCTACGGCACCCGGTTCTCGCGCCAGTCCGTCAAGCTGCAGCAGCAGGAAAGCTACCGCGACGCCATCCACCAGATGGAAGTCATTCTTGAAGCCGCGCCACTGACCTCGAACTCGTCGGTCAGCGACGCGACGCGCAGCGCCCAGATCGCCGGCGCACGCGACGTGATCGACAAGCTGCGCGAAGTTCAGCCCGACGGGCGCGTGGTGCTTGGCATTGCGCCCGACGGCAGCGGGCTGCCGGACTCCTTGGCACTGGAAAACAACGATGCGATCTACGTGCCGCCACGCCCCAGCACCGTGGGCGTGTTCGGCGCGGTCTATCGCCCGGCCTCGTTCCTTGTCGGGCAGGCCGACAAGCAGCCGCAACGCGTGCGTGACTATATCGAGCAGGCAGGGGGATCGATCCGCATCGCGGACCTTTCCGGCACCTTCCTCATTCATGCCAATGGCGAAGTTCTGTCCGCGAAGCGCGGCGCCCTCAAGGCCCGCGTCGTTCCAGGCGACATCATCTTCGTTCCGGTTAAAACGCAGAGCGGCAGCTTCTGGGCCAAGTTCAAGGACATCACGCAGACGCTGTTCCAACTGGGCCTGAGCGCGGCAACCGTCGTCGCGGTTACGAAGTGACCCCGGTGCCCTCGCTCACCGGCTCCGTCGCCGCATGGCGGCTGTTCGCAACCTTCCCGCGCCGCGCGCTGATATTCGGGATCCTGATCGTCGCGTGCGTGCTGCTCGCGCTGTTCCCGCAGCGCTATCGCGCCGAAGTGACCCTGAGCCCGACCGACCCGTCGGCTCTTGGCCTGAGCGGCACGCTCGGCCAGCTCGGCGCGCTGAACAGCGTGTTCGGCACGCAAGCCGCCATCGAAGTGGCGCTGCGCGTGGGCAACGGCATTGCCGTGCGCGACATCGTAATTTCGCGGCTGTCGTTGGAAAAGCGCCTTGGCATGTCGCGGGTCGAAGCGCACCGCTGGCTGGAAGGCGCGGTCAACGCCAGGGCGCTGCGAGGCGGCATCATCGTTATCGAGATGCAGTCGCGCGATCCGGAACTGGCCACCGCCATCGTCAATGCCTATACCGAAGCCACGCAGGCACGCCTTGCCCAGATCAGCCGCCAGCAGACGGCCTACAAGCGCGGGATCCTCGAAAGGCTGGCACGCGAAGCGTCGGCCAACCTGGCGCGGGCGCAGGCGGCGTACGACTCGTTCCGCCTAAACAACAAGACGCCTGATCCCATGACCCAGGTCGATCTTGTCACCAGCCGCATCGCGCAGTTACAGGGCAGCATCAAGGCCAAGCAGGTTGCGATGGATGCCGCCTTGCAAATCTATACCCCGGCCAACCCGGCGATCCGCCAGATGTCGGCGGAAATCGGCGCAATGAATCAGCAACTTGCGCAGATCAAGGCGACGAATTCGCAAAGCGATGTGACGGTCGGCCGCGCGGTCGAGGCGTCGAGCGCGCTGTTCAAGCTGGAACGCGAACTCCTGATCCAGCGCTCACTGTACGACAGCTACCTCAAGTTCCTGCAGGGCACTTCGGTGGAAGACCTTACCTCCACGGCGAACGTGCGCGTTCTGGAACCGCCAACGATCGATACCGACAGGCAGCTGTGGTGGCCGGCGGTGGGAGCGGCAATCGCGCTGATACTCGCTTGGGGTGCCATCGAGTTCTACCGCATGCGACCGCCCGTTGGCAGCACGCTGGAGCGTTCGGGAGATGTCCATGCGGCAGGGTGACAACTTCGGTCCGGAAATCAGTGTCGTTCTCGCCTGCCGCAACGAGGAAGCCAACGCCGGACCGATCGCCGCCGCGGTGATCGCCGAGCTGGAAACCGTTACCGACAGTTTCGAACTGATCTTCATCGACAATGAATCCAGCGACAGCACCGTGGCGGTGGTAAAGGCTCTCTGCGCCGCGGATCGCCGGATCAAGCTGATCGTTAACAGCCGCAATTTCGGCCAGATGCGCTCGCCCACCTACGGCATCTATCAGGCAACGGGCCGCGCCGTGATTTCGATGTGCTCGGACTTCCAGGACGCGCCGTCGTTGCTGCCGGAATTCGTTCGGCGATGGCGCACAGGCGTAGACATCGTTCTGGGCGTGCGCGAAGTGGAAAAATCAGGGCCCCTGCTCAGTTTCTTCCGCGGCTTCTCCTACCGCGCGCAGGCGGTGATCGGCGATTACCCGATTATTCCCAACGCCACCGGCTTTGGAATCTATGACCGCCGCGTGGTCGAGGCGATCCGCGCCCTGAACGAACCGGAACCGTTCTTTCGCGGCCTGCTGGTCGAAACCGGCTATGCGATCGAGCAGATTCCTTACAAGCGGCCTCCGCGCGCAGGCGGGCGGTCGAACAACAATTTCTTCACGCTGCTGGACTTCGCGCTCAACGGGCTTGCGGGCTCGTCCAAGAAGCTGCTGCGGGCGCCGCTTTATGTCGCGTTCTTCATCGGCGTACTCACGCTGATCTGCCTCACCGGAGCCGTCGTGGCGGCCTTTACGGGACATTCCGTCCAGCTCTGGCTGTTCGCCGCGATGCTGGAAGGCCAGTTCTGCCTGCTGTTCCTATTCCTGGGACTGCTGGGTGTGCAAACGGCGCTGGTCTCGGAACGGACACGCAATCAGCCGCTCGTGCTGGAGCGGGAACGCATCAACTTCGGGACGGAATGCTGATCCAGTGTTCGAGTGGCGTTCAGCAAGCGAATGGCGGCGTCTATGGCGCTATTACCAGGCCGGCATCGTCAACACGGCGTTCGGCTATGGCCTCTTTGCGCTGTTCGTACGGTTCGGCCTCAACATCTACGTTGCCCAGATCGTGTCTCACGTATTGGGCGCGTCGTTCAACTACTTCACGTATAGCCGCTATGCCTTCGTCGCCCATCGGGCATCGAAGCTGAAGTTCGCATTGTCCTATGCGGGCAACTACGTGATTGGCTTGGCAGCGCTTGCGCTGATAGCGCGCCTTGTCGCCTCGCCCTATCTTGCGGGCTTCCTTGCCACCGTGCTCGTGTCGCTGGTCAATTATTTCGTCCTGAAACGGCTGGTCTTCTCGAAAGCCTCGGCGTGATCCGGCGGCTGTCAGTCTTTCTGGTGCTGGAATTCGCACTGGCCGCGATCATCATCGGGGGGCTGATCTACAGCTTCTGGCACGTGGCGGTTTACGGCTACTTTCCGCAGCCGTTCTTCTACAACATCAACGACACATGGATGGACTGGTTCAACCCGGCCTACTGGGCGCACCAGCCGGGAACCTATGATTCCTTCCAGTCGATCTATCCCCCCCTCACCTTCGTCATCCTGAAGACGCTGACCTTCGGGCCGTGTTACGTAAGTGCGGAAGGCGGTGCATCGCGTTCATGCGACTGGTACGGCATCGCCACCCTGCACCTGACCTACATCACCGCCGTGGTCCTGACGGTGATGTTCTACCTCAAGGTCGATCGACGCACGGCCCTACCCCGTTCCATCGCCATGGCGATCGGCTTGCCGATGCTGTGGGCACTGGATCGCGGCAACGTGATCCTGTTCACTTACATCTTCATGCTGCTGGCTTACGGGCCGCTGTTGAAATCGACCTGGGCCCGCTGCATCTGCGCCGGACTGGCTGTCAACATGAAGGTGTATCTGGTTGGGACACTGGCTGCACAACTGCTGCATCGACGCTGGCGCTGGACGGAATGTGCGGTGCTTTGTTCCATCATCGTCTATGCGGTGACATATGCGATATTTGGATCGGGCAGCCCGCTGCAGATCTACCGGAACATCGTCGATTTCTCCGACATCCTCCAGATCGACAACCCGATGGGCATCTGGATCGCGTCCTCGCTGATCCCGCTCGGGCAACTGGCCAAGTCGAACATCTTTCCGACGACGCTCTATATCGGATCGAGAAATGTCGATCTGATCGAATTCCTCGTGCCGGTCATCACCCACGGCGCGCAGGCGATCATCATGCTGGGCGCGGCGGCATGCTACATGCGTCCGGAAGTGGTTCCGCGCTACCGGATGCTGGCGCTGAGTGTCGGCATCGCCACATTCACCGCCGAAGTCAGTGCCTATTCAGAAATCCTGGTCCTGCTCTTCTGCTTCATGGAACCGGCCAAGGGCATCCTCCGCCGCTATGCCTTGTTGGCCGCCTATGTGCTGTGCATCCCGCTTGACTACAACATCGGCAATCTGCCGCAGGTGGTTGCGGATAGCTTCATCACCCAGCGCACGGTAGTCGTGGAATATTCGGTGCAGATCGGGCCTTTCGTTCGCCCGTTGCTGATGATCTCGATCCCCGTTGCGCTGGCGCTGGTGACGATCATCGATGTCGTGCGCGACATCTGGGCCGGCGGCTGGGTCGATCGATGGCGCTTCCGCCACGACGTGCCATTCCTGCCTTGGCTGAAACGCCCGACGGCACCGCGAGGCTGACGGTGCCTGCACTGAAGAACAAGTGGTCGGACGGCCTGCTTGCGCTGGTGGCGATCCTGGCCGTAGCAACCGCCTTGCGCCTGCATGGCCTTTCATTCGGCCTGCCCGCCGTGAACGATCCCGACGAGTTGATATTCGAACTGGGCGCCATCAAGATGCTGGCCGGAGGGACGCTCAATCCAGGCTGGTTCGGCCATCCGGCAACCACGACGATGTATGTGCTGGCCCTGATCGACGTGCTGGTGTTTCTCGCCAGCTGGCTAGCCGGGTCGGTTGACGGCATCCATGAATTCTCGGCCTGGGTATACCGCGATCCGGGCGTACTGATGCTACCCCATCGCGTCGCGATGGTCGGCTTTTCGGTCGGCACGGTCTGGCTGACGGCGCAACTGGCAAGGCGTGTCTGGAACGATCGCACCGCGCCTGCCGTGCCCACGATAGCCAGCATCACCGCGGCGGCGCTGCTCGCCGTCAACCCGGTGCACATGATCTGGTCGCAGGTCATCCGGTCGGACGTGATGGGCTGCCTGTTCCTGCTGCTGTGCCTGCTCGCATCGCTGGACATCGCCGAACGCGGCCGGCGCGCGGACTATGTCCGCGCCGCTGCCTGGCTGGCTTTGGCCATCGCGACGAAATGGCCTTTCGCGCTCGGCGTGCTGGCCGTCGTCGGCGCCGTGGTGCTGCGCCTGCGCCAGGGCGCGCAGATGCGTTCGATGCTGGGCGCGCTGGCTTTGACGGGCGGCCTGACGCTGGCGTTCCTGGTGGCGATTTCACCATTCCTCGTGCTCGCCTGGCCGACCGTCGTGGCTAACCTTGCGGGCGAGGCCCAGCAGCAACACCTTGGCGCGACCGGCGGGACTCCGCTTGAAAACCTAGTCTGGTACGCGCGCGGCGCGATCTACTCGGGGCTCGGGCCGGCAGGCGTGGTTCTGACCGGGCTCGGGCTGTGGCATGGGCGCCGCAATCATGTTGTCCTGGCCCTCCTGCTGCCGGTCAGCCTAGGCTTCATTGCGGCCATGGCCTTGCAACATATCGTCTGGGAACGCTGGACACTGCCGCTGACGCCCATACTTTCCGTCCTCGCCGGTGGCGGCATGGCGCATCTCGCCAAGGCCATCGCGCCCCGGCTTCACGGCCGCAACGCACACAGAGCTGCGTGGCTGGCATCGGTCGTCATGATCGCCGCTCCGCTTGGCTGGCTATGCTGGGAGCGCGGGACCGAGCGTCTGGACGACACGCGCCAGCAGGCAACGCGCTGGGCAGTTGCCCATATTCCCGAAGGAGACACCATCCTCATCGAGCACTTCGGCTTTGACTTGCTGACCCGCAACTGGGCCTTTCGGTTCCCCTTGGGTGATCTTGGCTGTGTCGATGCGCGGCAACTCCTGGCCGGCAAGGTTCAGTATGGTCTGATTTCCAGCGGCAGGGGAAGCCGCTCCAACATCGATTACGGCACGCTCGATCCTGGCACCCGCACCACTTGCAAGGCGCAGTGGGCCATCCTGACGCAGGCTGATCGCTATGCGGCCGAGGCGCACCGTTTTCCCTCCGAAACCGGCGCCTATCGCGCGCTGATCGCCAGCGGCCGACAAGCCGCAGTCTTCGCTCCGGCAAGCGGCATCAGCGCCGGGCCGATAGTGCGGATCATCGACCTCAGGCGATAATGGCCATCGCGGGCAGCGCCGGTTCACGGACAGCAACTGCCTGCGAAGAGCCTGAACACATGACCCGCCGTCACCGAACGGAAACGCCATATCATGCTTCCGCACCCTCCTCCTCCACCTCAAAAGCCCGCTTGCCCTTTCGCTTCCACAACACCAGTGCCTGATCCCGTTCCTCGCCCCGCAGCTTGGCCGCAACCGTAAGGAACGCGCCGTAAAGGGTGGCGCGATCATCGTCGGCGAGTTCGACCAGCCCGGCCTTCATGACCAGGCCGCCCAGTTCGATCAGGTGGCGTGTTCTTTGCCGCCGTTTCATCACCCACTCCCGCGTGTCGGTTCGCGCCTTGCTCGCCTCAACGTGATGCCGCGCCGCCTTCAAGCGGGAGAGTGCCATCCGGCTGGCATTGAGGTCCTTCGCCACGCTTGCGCGCCTTGCTCTGAAAGAAGGCCGCGCCGCGATTGCGCCACGCCTCCTTCCGTTGGGCTTCGCTGGTTTCCGCGATGACGAGCAGCGCACCGGCCAGGGTTTCCGCATCGGTCGCATCGGCTCGGCAAGCGATCACCAGTTCGCCGAGCTGCTGGACGCGGCGTTCCTTTAGCTGCTTCGCCTTGTCGGCGAGCGCCTTGAGTTCCGAATCAAAGTCGCGGGGTTTGCGCATTGAAGTTCTCCATTGAGAGGTGATGCGCAGATGATAATATCGGATTGGGTTCAATGCTGTAGAGTCGTCGAGACGGCCTGATACTGAATAGTCCCGAGCAGGATTTTATCATGGGAGGGCGCGCTTATACGTCGTGCCGACGTGTCGCTCATGGCGTAACTGGATTGCCGTCATGGCGATCTTCCACCTGTCCGTCAAAGTCATCAGCCGGTCAAGCGGGCGCAGCGCAGTGGCCGCCGCAGCCTATCGCGGGGCCGAGCGGCTACACGACGAACGGCTCGACCGCGACCATGACTTCACCAACAAGGACGGGGTCGTCCATTCCGAGGTGATGCTGCCGGAAGGCGCGCCGGAAGAATTCGGCACCCAAGAAAAGCTCTGGAATGCCGTCGAGGCTGCCGAGAAGCGCAAGGACGCGCAGCTTGCCCGCGAGGTCGAGTTCGCCATTCCGCGCGAGCTAACGAAGGAACAGGGCATTGAGCTGGCGCGGGAGTTTGCCGAGGCCGAGTTCGTCGAAAAGGGCATGATCGCCGACCTCAATGTCCATTGGGATATTGGCGCAGACGGCCAGTCCAAGCCTCATGCCCATGTCATGCTGACCATGCGCGAAGTGGACGGCGAAGCGTTCGGCGCGAAGGTGCGCGACTGGAACAAGGCCGAACTGGTCGAGCAATGGCGCGAGCGCTGGGCCGATCATGTCAATCAGCGGCTGGCCGAACTCGATATCGATGCGCGGATCGATCACCGCAGCCTGGAGGCGCAGGGCATTGCGCTGGAGCCGCAGGACAAGATTGGTCCCGCCGCATCTCGCATGGGCGTGCGCGGCCTTGAGGCCGAACGGATTGAAGAGCACCGCGCTGTCGCACAGCGCAATGGCGAGCGGATCATCGCCAATCCCGCTGTCGCGCTCGACGCGATCACACACGGCCAGGCCACCTTCACGAACCGCGATCTTGCCATGTTCGTGCATCGGCACAGCGACGGGAAGGAGCAGTTCGATCAGGCGATAAGCGCGGTGCGCGGATCGTCCGACCTGATTGCGCTGGGCAAGGACGGACGCGGCGAAGACCGGTTCACATCGCGTCAGATGATCGAGATAGAGCAGCGGCTTGGTCGCGCATCGGAATTGATGGCGACACGCGACCGACATCGGGTCGAAGAGCATGGCCGGGACGGAGCGCTGGCGCGCGCCGAGACAGGCGGCCTGATCCTGTCCGGCGAGCAGCGCGCGGCATTTGAGCACGTGACCGATGGGCGCGGCCTGAGCGTAGTGGTCGGCTATGCCGGGACCGGCAAGAGCGCGATGCTGGGCGTTGCGCGCGAGGCCTGGGAAAGCGCGGGCTATACCGTTCGCGGTGCCGCGCTGTCAGGCATTGCCGCCGAGGGTCTGGAGCACGGTTCGGGCATCGCATCGCGCACCATTGCCAGCCTTGAGCATCAGTGGGCCCAGGGCCGCGAATTGCTCACCGCGCGCGACGTGCTGGTGATCGACGAAGCGGGCATGGTTGGCACGCGCCAGATGGAGCGCGTGCTGTCCCATGCCGCCGATGCAGGCGCGAAAGTCGTGCTGGTCGGCGACCCGCAGCAGCTCCAGGCCATCGAAGCCGGAGCGGCGTTCCGCGCGATCCATGAACACCACGGCGGCGTCGAAATCAGCGAGGTACGCCGACAGCATGAAGGCTGGCAGCAGGACGCTACCCGGCACCTTGCCACCGGGCGCACTGGACTTGCCATTCAGGCCTATGGCGAACGCGGCATGGTGCATGTCGCCGAGACGCGGGAAGCGGCGCGCGGCGAGCTGATCGAGCGCTGGGATCGCGACCGTCAGGCCAGCCCCGGCGATACGCGCATCATACTCACCCATACCAATGACGAGGTTCGCGAACTCAATGAAGCGGCTCGCGGGCGGCTGCGTGACGCGGGCGAACTGGGCATGGACGTGTCGATCAGCGCGACACGCGGAGAGCGCCACTTCGCCAGCGGCGACCGGATCATGTTCCTGCGCAACGAGCGGGGCCTAGGCGTCAAAAACGGCACCCTTGCCACCGTCGAGCAGGTGACGCCGCAGCGCATGGCCGTGCGCACCGACGATGGCCGCAGCGTCGCCTTCGACACCAAGGATTATGCCCACATCGATCATGGCTATGCCGCGACGATCCACAAGGCGCAGGGCATGACCGTGGACAGGACGCATGTGCTCGCCACCCCCGGCATGGACAGCCATGGTGCCTATGTGGCGATGTCCCGCCACCGTGACGGCCTTGCCCTGCACTATGGCCGGGATGACTTCGCCGATCAGTCCAAGCTTGTCCGCACGCTCAGCCGCGAGCGCGGCAAGGACATGGCGAGCGACTACAAGCCCGAACAGCAGTTTGCCGAACGGCGCGGCATCACGTTCCGCGAACGCATTGTCGAGATTGCACGGCAGGTGCCGGAACGGGCAAAATCGATTTTTGCCAGTTTCCGCCCGCAAGCGCAGAAGCTCGAAGCCCTGCCGTCCGAGCAGGCTGGTTTGTCCGATCAACGGCGGGCAGTCGAACGCTATGCGCGTGCCGCCGCTGACATCGGGCAGATGCGCGAACAAGGATTGCCGGTCCTGCCACACCAGCGCGACGCGCTGGAAAAGGCGAGAAAGGCGCTCGACGCGATCAGGCCCCATGGCACAGCCGACCTCGCCAGCGCCTTGCAGCGCGAGCCCTCACTTGCCCGCGAGGCAGCCGATGGCCGTAGCCAGGGCGCAATCCGCGCCATGCAGCTTGAAGCCGAAATCCGCGTCGATCCCGCGCAGCGTGCAGACCGCTTTGTCAGCGACTGGCAGCGGCTTGGCCAGGCGCGCCAGGCCATGCAGCGCGATGGCGACAGCAAGGGTGCGCAGCGGCTCACCAACCGCATGACGGAGATGGCGGAGGGGCTGGAGCGCGACGCGCAGGTTGAATCCCTGCTGCGCAGCCGCACGCGCGAGCTTGGCATCAAGACAGAACTCGGTCGCGATCTGGCCCGCGACCTTGCTGCTTCCGTTGCCATGGAGCGGAGCCGGTCAATCGGCATGGGCCTTTAGGAGAAACGCGATGGATACCGATACGGATGACGTGGAACTGACCCTGGACCTTGAACCGGAGCCGGAGCCGGAGCTGGACCCCGATCCCGACCCTGCCATCCCGGATACCGCAGGCGATCCCGCCGCCGAGGCGTTTGCCCGCCTTGAGGGCGAGTTGGCCCTGATGCGCCGTGCGGTTCAGCACCTTGCCGCCGAGCGTGCGGACATTGTCATTCCCGACTATGGCCCGACCCTGACCGACATGGCCAAGCGGATGGGCGCGATTGACGGGAGTCTGAAGAGCATGGCTGGTCATCCAGCGATGCAGATGACCCCTGACAGCATCGGAAATCGAATTGCCGCCGCAGCAGAATCGGCACGGCGCAGCGACCATGATAGGATCAGCCAAGCCCGGAGCGACTTGCACCACGCCAGTCAGGAAATGCGCAGCGTCACCGCCCATGCGCGCACCGCTGCCGAGCAGCGGCAGCAGCTCTACCAGGTGGCAGGCGGGGCATTGCTGGCGGGTCTCCTGCTATGGTCATTCCTCCCCGGCACCATTGCCCGCACGATGCCAGAAAGGTGGCACTGGCCCGAACGCATGGCGGCGCGGATGGTCGGCGCATCCTCCCGCTGGGACGCGGGTGCACGGCTGATGCAAAGCGACAGCCCTGAGGCATGGAATGCACTGGTGCAGGCAGCCGACATCCAGCGCGACAATCGCGATGTCCTTGATGCCTGCCGGAAGTCCGCCGCAACCTCGCAGCAGCCGGTGCGATGCACCGTCACCATCAGAAGCCCGCGAAAGTGATTGCAGCCGGGCAATGCCATACTGGTGCATTTTATCCCTATCGACAGATGGGTCTTCTGATGGTAGAAGCCCTTCGTCCGACGAAAGTAGGGCATAAAAATCAATACCTTGCCGCGGTTGCTTGGTGCCCGTAGGGGTCACCAGTTTCGTGACTATCTCCGAAACGTCTTGGCAATCTCGCAAAGTGACGGCTAAGCCGCGCCACGATGAATGGGCGCCCCTTTCCCTGGCCTGGTTTCCTGCTGGCACTGGTCGCCTGCATGTTCCTCGCCCTTTTCGGCATCGACCTTGTTGTGGTCTTCGCGGTCCTGCTCGTTTGGACAGGTTCGCTTTGGCTAGTCGGCTCCGAGCCTCCGGCCACCTCGAGGAATCAGGACAACGGCTCGCTGACCCGCGATTCAATGCGTGACCTTTTCGAACATTCGGAAACTCCGGTGGTCATTACGGAGGGTGACCGCGTTGTTATCGCCAACCAGGCTGCCCGGGCCCTCCTTGGCGGTCACATCGTCGGGCAGGATGTCCGAATGGCCCTTCGCCAACCCGAGGCCGTGCGATTGCTGGAACGAGGTTCGGACGGCAGTGCGGTCGTGCGGGGCCTCGCGAGGCGCAACGACATCTGGCGCATCAACCGCAAGGCAATGAGCAATGAGCTGGCGGTGATCGAACTCGTCAGCAAGACCGCGGAAGCCGACATTGCACGGGCCCACACGGACTTCGTCGCCAATGCCAGCCACGAACTGCGAACCCCCCTCGCATCGATCATCGGCTATGTTGAAACACTGCAGGACGACGTCGACGATCTGAAGCCTGCCGTGGCCGAGAAGTTTCTTGGCACCATCCATCGCGAATCCAAGCGCCTGCAGGATCTCGTGAGCGACCTCATGTCGCTGTCGCGGATCGAGGCGGAGAAACACGACCTGCCCGGGACGACAATCGATTTCGGCGGATTGGTCGAACGGGCCGCGCGCGATGCGGCGGGCAGCGAACGGGAGGCCCGGCTTGAACTCTCTTCACAGGGCAAGCTCGTGGTTCGCGGAGACGAGCAGCAACTCGAGCAGCTCGTCCGCAATCTCGTCGACAATGCCTTGAAGTATGGCGACGAAAACAAGCCCGTTTCGGTTACCGTGATCCCGCACGGCGAAAGCCGCGTCAGGCTGGCCGTACAGGATCGCGGCGCGGGCATTCCGCCCGAGCACGTCCCCCATCTCACCCGACGCTTCTATCGTACCGATCCCGGGCGCAGCCGGGCTTCGGGCGGGACCGGCTTGGGCCTGGCGATCGTAAAACACATCGTGGAGCGGCATCGCGGGAGGCTCGACATCGACAGTATCGTCGGTGAAGGCACGACGGTCACTGTCACCCTCCCGCGCGAGGATGGGCAGCAGGGCGAGTGAACCGGCAAAATCTCGGGTTATCCACCGGCTTTCCACCGGAGGAAGACGCCTGCATGACAACTGTCACACAACTGTAATTTGCTGGTCATAGGGGCGTCGCCGGATCGTAATCATCCGCAAAGGATTCCCAATGACTCGCAATTTCCGTCTCTCGGTAGCTGCCGCAGCGCTAAGCTGCACTATGGCCACTCCGGTGCTCGCGCAGGACGTCACCGTTTCGGCGGACGAACTCGCCACCATGCGTGCCCAGCTTCAGGCAATGAACGCCCGCATCGACCAGCTCGAAGGCGAGCTTGCCACGGCCAAGGCAACCAACGAGGCTCAGGACGGCGCGATCGCCGCCAATGCCGAAGCGGCAGCGCGCGAACCTGCGCCGGCTTCGGTAGATGCTCTCAAGAAGAAGGATGGCTGGAGCTTCAAGCCGCGCGGCCGCCTCATGTTCGATGCCGGTACGCTGAATGCACCCGAATCGACCGGGGCCGACGACGGTTTCGGCAATGAAGTACGGCGCGCTCGCCTTGGCGCTTCGGGCGACATTCCGGGCGGTTTCGGCTACAAGTTCGAGCTCGATTTCGCAGGTAACGAGGTCGAGGCAGCCGACGCCTACCTATCCTATGGTCACGGACCGCTCGAAGTGGTCGTCGGCCATCACAACAACTTCCAGTCGCTCGAAGAGCTGACCAGCTCGCTGCACACCAGCTTCATCGAGCGTGCTGCCTTCACCGATGCCTTCGGCTTCGAACGTCGCATTGGCCTTTCGGCAACCTATAACGCGGGCATCGTTCTCGCTCAGGCAGGCATCTTCACCGACAATTTCGACGACACCGGCACGGATAACCGCGGCTTTGATGGCCGCCTCGTGCTCATGCCCAAGATGGGCAAGACCCAACTCCACCTAGGCGGATCGCTGCATTACAACAAGCTCGGCGAGGACGACGCAACCGTTCGCTACCGCCAGCGCCCGCTGGTGCACTTCACCTCGACCCGCTTCGTCGACACCAAGTCGATTAACGCAGACAGCGAGTTTGGCCTGGGTCTCGAAGCTGCCATGATCTCTGGCCCGTTCCACGTGGCAACCGAAGGCCACTGGCAGAAGGTCGACATGCCGATGGCCAGCAATCCGACCTTCTTCGGCGGCTATGCCGAGGTCGGCTATTTCCTCACCGGCGGCGATACGCGCGGATACAAGGGCGGCAAGTTCGACCGCACCAAGCCAGAAAATCCGGTCGGCGAAGGCGGCATGGGTTCGCTGCAGTTGAACCTGCGCTACGACTATCTCGACCTCAACGATGCCGGAATCATCGGGGGTATCCAGAACGGCTACCAGGCTTCGTTGCTGTGGAAGCCGACCGACTACACTCTGTTCGGCATCTACTATGGCCGGATGAACTATGACGATGCCGTCCTCGCAACCGACACGGGCGACACCGGCTATGGTGTCGACGCCTTTGCCGTCCGCGGACAGATCGATTTCTGATCCCGATTGGGCTACGGGGCGGCATCAAGGTCGCCCCGCAAGCCAAAGTCAGACTATTGTCGCAACCCTGTAACATTGAGGCGCTTTGGCGCAGCTAGTTTCCAACCAAGGGGCATTCCCATGACCAAGTTCAAGACCATCGCATTCCTGGCCGTTTCGACCGTCGCTCTCGCTGCCTGCGGCAGCAATGGCGGCGATTCGGCAACCCGCGACTCGATCCGCGCCGCCGGTTCGTCGACTGTCTATCCCTTTGCCAAGGCCGTCGCCGAAGCGTTCAGCCGCGACAACCCGAACTTCAAGGCTCCGATCATCGAATCGATCGGTTCGGGCGCCGGCATCGAAGCATTCTGCAAGGGCGAAGGCTTCGAGACGCCCGACATTGCCAATGCTTCGCGCCGAATGAAGGCCAGCGAGCTTGAAACCTGCAAGGCCAATGGCGTCACCGACGTGATCGAAATCCAGGTCGGCCTCGATGGCATCGCGCTGGCTTCGGCACAGGGTGGTATCACCATGAACCTGACCCCGAAGATCGTCTACGAAGCGCTCGCCGCCAAGCCCTATGGCAAGGAGCAGACCGCCAAGACCTGGCAGGACGTCGATGCCTCGCTCCCGGCAACCCCGATCCTCGTTTACGGTCCGCCGTCGACTTCGGGCACCCGCGACGCGCTGAAGGAACTGATCCTCGAAGCCGGGTGCAAGACCGACGAAGCCACCAAGGCTCTCAAGGAAACCGACGAAGACCAGTTCAAGCAGATTTGCACCGAGGTCCGTTCGGACGGCGCCTATGTCGATCAGGGCGAACAGGACAACCTCATCGTCCAGAAGATCGAAGGCAACAAGAACGCCGTCGGCATCTTCGGCTATTCCTATCTCGAAGAGAATGCCGACAAGGTTCAGGGCCTGACCATGAACGGTGTCGAGCCGACCTATGACAACATCGCCAGCTTCGAATATCCGGGCGCCCGTCCGCTGTTCATGTATGTGAAGAAGAACCACCTCGATGCCGTCCCGGGCCTCAAGGAATACCTCGTTGCATGGACCAATATGTGGGCAAAGGATGGCCCGCTTGCCAAGCATGGGCTTGTCGCATCGCCGGATGACGTTATGGCGACCAGCAAGAAAGCCGCAACCGAGTACACGCTGCTCGACGGCGCCCAGCTGAAGTAAGGTTCAAGAACACGCATGTCGCCAACCATCTTGCTACTCCTGGCCCTTGGCCTCGGGCTCGCCGGATGGTTGGCGGCCCGCGCGCGTGCCTGGACCTTCAAACGCCAGAGCACCGACGGCCGCATCGCCAGCCTGCCAAGCTATCACGCCTGGTATGTTGCGCTGTGGATCGTCATTCCTGTGCTCGCATTTGTCGCCCTGTGGTCGGCGATCGCACCCGGCCTCGTCATGCAGTCGGTCCTCGCGGATCCGGCCGCTTCGCAGCTTCCCTCATTCGGGTTCCAGCGTCAGGCGATCCTCAATGAGGCGCGCAATGTCGCAACCGGCGCGGCACCCGCTGTCTTCAACCAGCAGGCGACCGCGCTGGTCCAACCGTTTCGCGATGCGATTTCGCACTACAATCTGATCGGGATTGCAGCGACGCTGGTGATCGCCTTCCTTGCGGGCGCATGGGCTTTTCTACGCCTGAAGCCCGACTTTGCCGCCCGCACCAAGGTCGAGCGGATCGTCATGGCGATCCTGCTCGGTGCATCGCTGGTGGCAATCCTGACCACTATCGGCATCCTTGCGAGCCTCGTGTTCGAGACCGTCCGCTTCTTCGGTATGGTTTCGCCGCTTGATTTCCTGTTCGGCACGCATTGGGGGCCCGACCCGATGGCAAGCGCATCGGCAGTCGACGGCAGCCGCTACGGCGCCATCCCGCTGTTCTGGGGCACGATCTTCATCGGTGCGATCATCGCCATGATCGTCGCCATCCCGTTGGGCCTCATGAGTGCCATCTACCTAACCCAATATGCCGCGCCGGGCCTGCGCAAATGGATCAAGCCCGCGCTGGAGATCCTCGCTGGTGTCCCGACTGTCGTTTACGGCTACTTCGCCGCGCTGACCATTGCTCCGGCAATCCGCGACATGGCGCTGGCGGTCGGCGTCTCCAACCCGTCGAGCGAGAGCGCGCTGGCCGCGGGCCTCGTCATGGGCGTGATGATCATTCCTTTCGTCTCCTCGATGGCCGACGATTCCATCGCCGCCGTTCCGCAGGCCATGCGCGACGGCAGCCTCGCGATGGGCGCGACGACGAGCGAGACGATCCGCCGCGTTCTTGTGCCCGCCGCCCTGCCGGGCATTGTGGCAGGCATCATGCTGGCCATCAGCCGCGCGATTGGCGAGACCATGATCGTGGTCATGGCAGCATCGACCGCAGCAAACCTCACAGCCAACCCGCTCGAGGCGATGACCACGGTAACGGTGCAGATCGTAGCCATGCTGACCGGCGAAGGCAGTTTCGACCATCCCGCAACGCTCAGCGCATTCGCACTCGGCTTCGTCCTGTTCATGGTGACGCTCGGGCTCAACTTCATCGCCCTGCGCGTCGTAAAGAGGTTCCGCGAAGCTTATGAGTGAGCGCGTCGCCCCTACCCGTACCGCCGAGTTCGAGGCACGGCTGCAAAAGCGATATGCTGCCGAGCGTCGCTTCAGGGCCATCGGCCTTGGTGCGATCCTGTTCTCGGTCGCGGTGCTGCTGTTCCTGCTGGCCACCATGACCTTCAACGGCATTGGCGGTTTCCAGCGGGTCGAGATGGACGTTCCGATCGACTTTACAGAGGCCGGAATCGCTGCCGACCCAACGGCGATGGCACAACCCGACGCGATCAACACCTTGCAGGCGCAAGGCCTGGCCGAGGTTGTGTCCTTCTTTGCCAGCAAGCAGCTTGGCGACGAAGCCGCCGCCGAACTGGGCGGCGACGCCTATCGCGACGTTGCGGCGGCCATCATCGCCGATCCTTCGATCCTGCGCGAGCAGGTGACATTCTCGCTTCCAGTCTCGGCCGACCTGGCTTCGGGCTACTCGGGCGAAGGCTCGCCGCAAATGCAGGCGTTGGCGAAGAAGCTCTACGAGGAAGGCAAGATCTCCAAGAATTTCGACGTCGGTTTCCTTTCGCGATCGGACGCCACCAACCCGCAGCAGGTGGGCATCTGGGGTGCGCTGAAAGGCTCGATCCTGACGATGGCGGTGACCTTGTTGCTCGCCTTCCCGATAGGTGTGCTCGCGGCCCTCTACCTCGAAGAATACGCGCCCAAGAACCGCTGGACCGATCTGATCGAGGTTTCGATCAACAATCTCGCTGCGGTCCCCTCGATCATCTTCGGCCTGCTTGGCGTTGCCGTCTTCCTGTGGATGTTCCCGAGCTATCGTTCCGCCCCGCTGATCGGGGGCATGACACTCGCGCTGATGACCATGCCCGTCATCGTCATCTCGGGCCGCAATGCGATCAAGGCCGTCCCACCAAGCATTCGCGACGGCGCGCTCGCAGTCGGCGCTTCGCCGGTGCAGGTCGTGTTCCACCATGTCCTGCCGCTTGCCCTGCCTGGCATCCTGACCGGCACGATCATCGGCATGGCCCGCGCCCTCGGCGAAACCGCACCGCTCCTCATGATCGGCATGCGTGCCTTTGTGGCGACGCCGCCCGACGGCTTCACCTCTCCCGCCACGGTCCTGCCAGTCCAGATCTTCCTGTGGTCGGACGAAATCGACCGCGGTTTCGTGGAACGCACCAGCGCGGCGATTATCGTGCTATTGCTGTTCCTGCTCGTGATGAACGGGCTCGCAATCTACCTGCGCAACAAGTTCGAGAAGAAATGGTGACCGTAGTTCACGAAAACCTTGAGGTGACCGCCGCCAAGATGAGCGCGCGTGACGTGTCCGTATTCTACGGGGAGAAAAAGGCGATCGACGAAGTGTCGATCGATATCCCTACGGAGTATGTCACGGCTTTCATCGGCCCCTCGGGCTGCGGCAAGTCGACCTTCCTGCGCACACTCAATCGCATGAACGACACGATCCCTTCGGCGCGCGTTGAGGGCGAGATCACGCTCGACGGCGACGACATTTACCGCTCGAAGATGGATGTCGTGCAGCTTCGCGCCCGTGTCGGCATGGTTTTCCAGAAGCCCAACCCCTTCCCCAAGTCGATCTACGAGAACATTGCCTACGGCCCCAAGATCCATGGTTTGGCCGAAGGCAAGGACGAGCTCGACGCGATCGTCGAGAAATCACTAACCCGCGCCGGCCTGTGGAACGAGGTCAAGGATCGCCTGCAGGACAGCGGCACCGCGCTTTCGGGCGGACAGCAACAACGCCTGTGCATTGCCCGCGCTATTGCAGTCGATCCCGAAGTCATCCTGATGGACGAGCCGTGCTCGGCCCTCGATCCGATCGCGACCGCGAAGATCGAGGAACTGATTGCCGAACTGAACGGCAGCTATGCTATCGTCATCGTCACCCACTCGATGCAGCAGGCTGCCCGCGTCAGCCAGCGGACCGCCTTTTTCCACCTTGGAAAGATGGTGGAATATGGGCGGACATCTGACATATTCACCACCCCGCTCGAGCAGCGGACGCAGGATTACATTACAGGGCGTTACGGCTGATGCAGGAACATACCGTCAAGGCATTCGACGAAGACATCACCCGCCTCCGCGGCCTGATCGCGGAAATGGGGGGCCTTGCCGAGGCCGCCATCCAGGAATCGATGGACGCATTGGTCAAGGGCGACGACGAACTCGCGCAAAAGGTGGTCAAGGGCGACAAGCGGATCGACGCGCTTGAGAGCGATGTCGATAAGCTCGCCATCCGCATCATTGCCCTGCGCGCGCCGATGGCAGACGATTTGCGCGAAGTGGTTGCCGCACTGAAGATCGCTGGCGTGGTGGAACGGATCGGCGACTATTCGAAGAACATCGCGAAGGCGAGCAAGGAGATTGGCCCGAACCGCAAGAAGTTCGAGCCGCTGACCCTCCTCCCCGCCATGGCCGAAGTGGCAGCCGAAATGGTCCATGACGTGCTGACCGCCTATGCCGCTCGCGACGCCGAGCTGGCGCGCGAAGTGATTGCGGCAGACGAGAAGGTGGATGCCTTCTACAATTCGATTTTCCGCAACCTTGTCAGCCATATGGTTGAAAACCCTTCGACGATTTCGAGTGCCGCGCAGCTGCTGTTCGTCGCCCGCAATCTCGAACGGATCGGCGACCACGCGACCAATGTGGCAGAAATGGTGCACTTCGCGGCGACAGGCCACTATCCGCCCGATGGGGATTCTTGACACAAAACTGTAGCGCGAGGGTCATAAAACCGTGCCGACCGAGAATGAGAATCCACGGGAAGGCAAACTCTTGAACTCTCCGAAACTGCTGCTGGTCGAAGATGATCCGGCGCTTTCCGAACTGCTTGAATACCGCTTCAGCAACGAAGGCTACAGGGTCCGCACCACTCCTGACGGAGACGAAGCCCTGTTGATGGCTTCGGAAGACATCCCCGACCTGGTGATCCTCGACTGGATGGTCGAAGGCACCAGCGGCATCGAGGTGTGTCGCCGCCTGCGACGTGACAAGTCCACCGCGCATGTTCCGATCATCATGCTTACCGCTCGCGAGGCGGAGGACGACCGTATTCGCGGACTGGATACGGGCGCAGACGACTACCTGACCAAGCCTTTCTCGCCGCGCGAACTGCTCGCCCGGGTTGCGGCCGTGATGCGTCGTATCCGCCCCGCACTCGCCGGTGAGACGATCGAGGTAGGCGATATCGTCCTCGATCCCGTAGCGCATCGGGTCACACGGCGCGGGCGAAAGATCCAGCTGGGCCCGACCGAGTATCGCCTCCTCAAGTTCTTCATGGAGAGCCCGGGCCGCGTCTTCAGCCGCAACCAGCTGCTCGACGGGGTCTGGGGCACCGAAAGCGACATCGAATTGCGCACGGTCGACGTCCATATTCGCCGCCTGCGCAAGGCCATCGAAATCGAAGGCGCGAAGGATCCTGTCCGGACCGTCCGCTCGGCGGGCTATTCGCTGGAAGCGGGTTAATCGCTATTTCGGGAGGGATTCGAGGCTTTCCAGCCAGCGAATGACATGCGCTTGCAGCGCAATGCGTTTGTCGGACCAGCTATGATCGGTCGCCTCATGGATAGCGGTTACCCGTTCGCCACCCTCCTTGCGGACAGCTTCAACCAGTGCATCGGTCAGCGGCGCCAGGCGGTCGTTGGAGCTGAGCACGAGCAGTGATTTGCCCGCGAGTTGCGGGGCGTACCGGAGGAAATCGTACTCTTTCTGGTTGGCGACAAGTTCGTCGACCATCATCTCGGGCGAGGTGTCCGCCAGGGTTTCTGCATTGCCGGCTGCGTTCTCCAGCAGGAAGTTGCGGTCTAGTCCTCCTATCGCACCCATATTGGCAGCCGAGATGAGGCCCATGCCGATCAGGCCTTGGTCTTGCCCTGCCGTCATGGCCGAGACCCAGCCTCCCATCGAATGGCCGATGATGGCCATCCGCGAAGTGTCGATACCCATCTTCGCAGCGTTTCCGGGCTCGCGGAGGTAAGCGAGGACCGCCGCGGTGTCCTGTGGGTTGTTGGCGAAGCGGAACGAGCCGGGACTTCCCCAGGAACCGCGGTAATTGAAGGTTACTGCGTTCCATCCGGCACGCCTGACTGCCTGCGCGAGGTCGAGATTCTTCTCGATCCCGGGCCAGCCATGGCAGATGACCAGCGTGGGATGCGGCCCTTCGCCTGCGGCGATATATGCAAGGCCGTTGATCTCCACACCGCCGCTCGTGACATGAAGCGTCTCCATCCGCGCCGGATGATCGGCGTCGGACACCGGGTCGGTGTAGATTGCCGCGGGAATGGTAGTGTCCTCGGCGGCGATGGCGGGCGCTGCAATGGCAAGGGCGGCTGACAAAATTATCGGGTGACGCATGTCTCTCTCCCCAAAGACTGTGCACCCGTTCTCACACAGGCTGCGACAGGAGGTCCAGCATTATGAGCGCTGCTATGACGAGAAATGCCAGGCCCATGCCGCGATCCAGCCATTGGCGGGTCGAGGGACGTTCGATCACCCGAGCAAGACGCCGACCCGCGGTGATATAGGCCGCACCGACGATCAGGTCGATCACCAGCGCCACCACGGCCAGCGTCACGATCTGCCAACCGATCGGCTGCGTCGCATCGACGAAGGGCGGGATCAGAGCGACCATATAGACCAGCGACTTGGGATTGCCGATCGCAACGACGATACCGTCGCGGAAGGCATTGCCGGAGTCGGCCTTCTGAGGCTCGGGTGCTCCATCGCTCGCATGGAAGGAATGACGGATGGCCTGAACGCCCATCCAGGCGAGATAGGTGATGCCGAGTATGGCGAGGCCCCGGAAGGCGAGTGGATAGGCCTTGGCCAGCGTCCCCAGCCCAAGCCCCGCCAGGACCCACCAGACAACATAGCCGAGTTGCATTCCCAGCAGTGCGGCCCAGCCAGCCTGCGCCCCGCGCCAGATCGACTGTCCCATGACGAACAGCATCGACTGGCCCGGGATAAGGCTGGTGGTGGCAGTCACGAGCATGAATGCCGCAAGCTTGTCGGGGTCGATCATCGTGCGCGGCCTAGTGGAAGTCGCGGCTCGGGGGAATGATTCGCACATCGCGCGGGTGCCCGCCATGCCATCCACATTCGCGATTGCCGGGTGAAGGCTCCTGCCACGGTTCTACCGGCTGGTAGGGTTCGTCCTTACTTTCGCGCGCCTGTCCTGAGCCTGTCGAAGGATCGCGCGGGTTGAACTTGTCGGGCAGCGGCGAATTGACGTGATCGGCGCGGGCGACGGGTGCATTGAGCATGTCGTCGGACAGACGGTACAACTGGTGCGTCGCATCGGTCATGTGGCTGGCAATGACATGGATCACCTCATCGTCGTATTCTACACGACCACGCACCTCCATCAGACGTGAACCCATCACCACACGGCGTTGTTTTTCCTTGAGATCGGGCCACACGACGAGGTTGATGACGCCCGTCTCGTCCTCCAGCGTGATGAAGCATACGCCCTTTGCCGAACCGGGACGCTGGCGGATCAGCACCACCCCGGCGACATGCACCATGGAGCGGAACTTCCGCTCGCGCAGGTCGCAGGCGCGAACGAAACCGCGCTCGGCAAGGCTCGCGCGCAGGAAAGCCATCGGGTGCGCCTTCAGGCTGAGGCGCGTGGTCTGGTAATCGGCCACCACCTCCTCGGACAGGGGCATGACGGGAAGCCGGGTGCGCGAGGTCTCAGCCCCCTCGTCCCGTGCCGCCGCCGCAGCGAACAACGGCAGGTCCGGCCCTCCGATCAGGCTGCGCGCATCCCACAGGGCCTGTCGCCGCGTCAGGTTCATCGAGCCGAAGCAGTCCGCGCTCGCAAGCCGTTCGACATGTGCAGGCCCGATGCGGGCACGATCCCTCAGCGCCGTGACGTCAGCGTAGGGCCCCCGCTCCTCGCGCTCGGCAATCAGCCGTGCCGCCACGGCTTCCGGCAGGCCATCCACCTGCCTGAGGCCAAGCCGCAGCGCGATATGCCTGTCGAGGCGTCCACTGTCGTCGCTCCCTACCGCCGCGTCACTCACCCGCTCCAGCGTGCAGTCCCACTGCGACAAATTGACGTCGGCGGGCAGCACTTTGACGCCATGTTCGACGACGTCACGCACGATCTGCGCCGGGGCGTAGAAACCCATCGGCTGCGAATTGAGCAGCGCGCAGGCGAAGGCGGCGGGGAAGTGACACTTGAGCCAGCTCGACACGTATACGAGGTGCGCGAAGCTCGCCGCATGGCTCTCGGGGAAACCGTATTCGCCGAAGCCGCGGATCTGGTTGAAGCAACGCTGCGCGAAGTCGCGGTCGTAACCGCGGTGAACCATGCGTTCGACCATCATGTCCTGAAGCTCGTCGACCATGCCGCGGCTGCGGAAGGTCGCCATCGCCTTGCGCAACCGGTTCGCCTCAAGCGAGGAGAACTTGGCCGCGTCGAGCGCGATTTTCATCGCCTGCTCCTGGAAGATCGGGACGCCAAGCGTGCGCTCGAGGATGCTGGAAAGCTCGTCAGGCGGGCCGTGTTCGGGCGATGGCGCGGGAATGACGACCTGTTCCGCCCCGCGGCGACGCTTGAGATAGGGGTGGACCATGTCCCCCTGGATCGGCCCGGGACGGACGATCGCAACCTGGATCACGAGGTCGTAGAACTCGCGCGGGCGCAGACGCGGGAGCATGTTCATCTGCGCCCGGCTTTCGACCTGGAACACGCCGAGCGAATCTCCCTTGCGCAGCATGGCATAGGTCTCGGGGTCCTCTCGCGGGACGGTCGCAAGGGTCAGGGGGCGGTTGTGATGATCGTCGAGCAGGTCGAGGCACTTGCGGATACAGGTCAGCATGCCCAGCGCGAGCACATCGACCTTGAGGATGCCCAGCGCCTCGATATCGTCCTTGTCCCACTCGATGAAACTGCGTTCGGGCATGGCGCCATTGCCGATCGGTACGGTCTCGGTCAGCGCGCCTTCGGTGAGGATGAAACCTCCCACATGCTGCGACAAATGTCGCGGCATACCAATCATTTGCTCGGTCAGTTTCAGAACACGCCGCAGGTGAGGGTCGGTCACGTCCATCCCTGTTTCGGCGGCATGCTTGTCGCTGATCTCGCGGCCCCATCCGCCCCAGACAGTCTTCGAGAGGGCGGAGGTGACATCCTCTGTCAGGCCCATCGCCTTGCCGACCTCGCGGATGGCCATGCGCGGGCGGTAGTGGATCACCGTGGCGCACAGACTGGCACGATCACGACCGTATTTGCGATAGATATACTGGATCACCTCCTCGCGCCGCTCGTGCTCGAAATCGACGTCGATGTCGGGCGGCTCCTTGCGCTCCTCCGAGATGAAACGGTCGAACAGCAGCGCGTGCTTGGCCGGATCGACGCTGGTGATCCCGAGGCAGTAGCAGACCGCCGAGTTCGCCGCGCTGCCGCGTCCCTGGCACAGGATCGGCGGATCGACCCCGCGCGCGTAGTCGACGATGTCCTTGATGGTGAGGAAATAGCGCGCCAGCTCCAGCTTGCCGATCAGCGCCAGCTCGCGCTCCAGCGTGGCGCGCACCGTGTCGGGCACACCGCTGGGATAACGCCATTGCGCGCCCTTCCACGTCTCGCTCGTCAGGAATTGCTGCGGCGACTGGCCGTCGGGGTAGATCTCCTCCGGATACTCGTAACGCAGTTCATCGAGGCTGAAGTCGCAGGCATCGGCCACTTCGCGAGCTGCGGCAATGGCGTGGGGCCAGCGCTCGAACAGGCGCACCATGGTTTCTGGCGGTTTCAGGTAACGCTCGGCATTGCCATGGAGCAGGTGCCCGGCGGCAGCGACGGTGGTCTTGTGCCGGATCGCTGTCATCACGTCCTGCAACGGCCGCCGGTCGGGTGTCGCGTAATGTACGTCGTTGGTCGCAAGGATGGCGAGACCATTCGCCCTCGCCAGTGCGTCGAGCTGCTCGATCCGTGCGACATCATCTCCGGCATGGAGATAGCTGGCGGCAATGTGGCGCAGGGTGGGGAGCTGGCGGGTCAGGTAGGGAAGGAGTTCGGGGAAAGACTTTCTTACCTTGTCATCCCCGCGCAGGCGGGGATCCAGGGTGGGCTTGCGCTGCGCTTCGCTGGATTCCCGCCTGCGCGGGAATGACGAACCTTCCGGAAACGGCACCACATTGCTTTCGACCGAAATCGTGAACTCGCGGGCAAGGTCACGCGGCGGGAGCAGGACCAGTTGCACCCCTTCGCCATGGCCGGCCAACATGGCGAGCGAGATGTCGCAGGCGCCCTTCTCCTGCCATTCTCCGTCGAGCGTCTGCATCCGTCCCGCACTGATGAACCGGCACAGCCGTCCATAGGCCGCACGGTCGATTGGATAGGCAAGGAAGGCCAGACCTTCAACGGTTTCTATCCTGCATCCGATAAGCGGCTTCAATTTCAGCGTTTTTGCCTCGGTGTGAACGCGCACGACACCAGCCATGGTATTGGCGTCGGCAATCCCGATGGCATCGTACCCCAGCGCGCGGGCCTGCAGCACCAGGTCGACCGCATCGCTCGCGCCGCGCAGGAAGCTGAAGCAGGATACGACACCGAGCTCGACGAAGGGCGCGCGCGGCGGTGTGTCGATCAGCTCCGGGTCGAGCTCGATCGTGCGCTTGGGAATCTGGAGGTCGTTCTCGGGCATCTCACCCCATCACCTCCGCCAACCGCGCCTTCACCGCCGCAAGGTCGGCATCGAACAGCCGCGCCTGTTCCTCGCGTGCAGGACCGTCGAGACGCAGGAGATAGGACGGGTGGGCAGTGATCCACAGCTCGCTGCCGTCTTCCAGCGGGATCGGTTTACCGCGAACCTTCGAGATGCTCACCGTCCTGCCGAGTACGCTGCGCGCCGCGCTGGCACCCATGGCGAGCACCAGTTTCGGCTGCACGATCGCGCGTTCGCCCTCGATCCACCAGCGGCATGTGTCGATTTCCTTCGCGCCCGGGTTCTGGTGCAGGCGCCGCTTGCCGCGCTGGACGTATTTGAAATGCTTCACCGCATTGGTGAGATAGGCCGCGCGCCGGTCGATCCCGGCTTTCTCAAGATGGACGTCGAGCAATTGCCCCGCCGGGCCGACGAAGGGGCGCCCGGCAAGGTCCTCGTTGTCGCCCGGTTGCTCGCCGACGATCATGAGCGCCGCATTGCGCGGTCCCTCGCCCATCACCGAATTGTTGTCGAGCACGCCGATGGGGCACTTGCGACAGGCGTGGATAGCCTTGTCGATCGCTTCCAGCGTGTCGGGGCGCTCATCGAACTCAAGCGCACCCTTCTCCACCATCGCGGCCTCGCGATTCTGCGCGCCCGCGATGAGGTCCGGGATGAGCGAAGCCTCGGGCATGTTCTTCCAGTATTTCTTCGGCATCTCCTTCAGCATCGCGCCGACCTTCAGTCGCGCAGGGTTGAAGATCGAGGCGTAGTACTTGCGCCAGAGGTCCTCCATCGGATCGCCGCCGGGGGCATCGCTGCGCTGTGCGGGCGGGCCTTCGGACATGATACTCCCGTCCCAGTGCAGGCAGCCGCGCGGGGTCAGGATCGACCAGCGCATGTTGGAAAAGCGCCGCATGAAGAAGCCCGCATTGGCGCGCAGGATATGATGTTCGGGCTCGAACCAGGCGACGTAGTGCTCGCCCACCTCTTCATCCTCGCTCTCGACGAGGCGAAAGCGGACGAAGGCGTGCATCTTGTGACTGTCGCGGCGGACGTTCTTGTCGAGTTCCTCGATCCGCCGAACATCGAGATCGGCCTTGTCCTCCATGATCCGAGGATTTGCCTGCAGGCGCCACAACAAGCGGTAGAGCAGCGCAAAGCGTTCGGTGTCCGAATGAAGCGCTGCATTGCGGGCCAGTTGCACGAACCGGCGATTGGCGCGCACGGGTTTGGCATTGGCTGGTGGGACCGGCATACGGCGCTCGCCGTGAGCGAAGAGATCGCCGCTGCCACCCGGCTCCACCCAGGCAATCCGGTCTGGCGGCACCTCGCACTGCACCAGCGCACGGGCGCGCTCACGCCAGAAGTCGAAATCGTCCGCCTCAGGCAGGTGCACCACGTAATAGGTGCCGAGCTTGACGTGCTGGAGCGCGGTCATGCGAACCCGTCCCCGCCTTCAACATCCGTTCGTGCTGAGCCTGTCGAAGCACAGTCACTACACGAACGGCAGAGCGTGGCCTTCGACAGGCTCAGGCTGAACGGATCTTGGTGCCCCCTCATGCCGCGAACAGCTCTAATTGCTCGGTCCTGGGCGCGAGCAGGCTGCGCAAGTCGGCACGATCGGTCAGCAGCACGGGTCGCCAGTCGACGGCGCAGATGAAGGGCCGGACCTTGGTGATCGACAGCGTCAGCCGCGCCACATCGTCGAGGCGCAAATTGCGATGGCGACGACTGGCTAGGATCTTGCCCACCGCCTTCACCCCGAGACCGGGGACACGCAGCAGTTGCTCTTTGGTGGCGCGGTTCACGTCGACCGGGAATGCCTCGCGAAACTTCAGCGCCCAGGCAAGCTTGGGGTCGATATCGAGCGGCAGGTTCCCGTCCGCCTCAGTCGCCTGCATTACCTCCGCGGGTTTGTAGCCATAGAAGCGCATCAGCCAATCGGACTGGTAGAGCCGATGCTCGCGGATCAGCGGCGGACGCTTCAACGGCAGCACCGCGCTGGCATCGGGAATGGGAGAGAAGGCGCTGTAATAGACGCGGCGCAGCTTGAAGCTGTCGTAGAGCCGGCTCGCCTTACCCACGATGTCGCTGTCGGTCGCGGCATCGGCGCCGACAATCATCTGCGTCGACTGGCCTGCGGGTGCAAAGCGCGGGGCGTGCTTGAACCTTTTGTGTGCATCTTTCGCCTCAAGCAGATCGGCCTTCACTTTGCCCATCGCGCCTTCGATCTGCGCCGCGTTCTTGTCGGGCGCGAGGCGGGTCAGCCCGCTGTCGGTCGGCAGTTCGACATTGATCGAGACACGGTCGGCGTAGAGGCCCGCCTGGTGGACGATCTCCGGGTCCGCCTCGGGGATTGTCTTCAAGTGGATGTATCCACGAAAATCGTGTTCTTCCCGCAGGATGCGCGCGACTTCTACCAACTGCTCCATGGTATAGTTCGAGCTTTTCACGATGCCCGACGACAGGAACAGCCCCTCAATGTAGTTGCGCCGGTAGAAGGCAAGCGTGAGGTCGACCACCTCCTGCGGCGTGAAGCGCGCGCGGGCGACATTCGAACTCTTGCGATTGACGCAGTAATGGCAGTCGAACACGCAGTGGTTCGTCAGCAGTATCTTGAGCAGCGAGATGCAGCGGCCATCGGGCGCATAGGCATGACAGATGCCCATCCCCTCGGTCGAGCCGATGCCCCCACGTCCATTTGGGCCGCTCATCGAGTTGCGCTTGGCCGTGCCGGATGAGGCGCAGGAGGCATCGTATTTCGCCGCATCGGCGAGAATCTCGAGCTTCTGGAGGACGGATTGCGAGGACATTTGTTCCTTATATGTTCCGCACCGTCTCTCGCCAATAACAAATGGCAATATGCGCGTGGTTAATATGCGCTCACCATCCCCGTGAGACCGTAATTAACCACCGAAGGCGCTACTCTGCCCCGACAACAGGAGGACATGGGTGGCGCTTTTTCGGAGGAATGCGGCTGTCGCGCAGCCTGAACGGCGGGCAGCACGCAGATATGCGGTGGATTGCCCTGCCCGGCTCAAGATGCTGGGCGGAGACCGTATGGGTCGCCTGAGTGATCTGTCTGAAGCCGGGGCCCGGCTCGACACGCCAAACCCTCCTGTGGAAGGCGTCTCGGGTTTGCTGGAGTGGTGCGGACACGAGCATTTCTGCAAGGTCGTCTGGGTCAATGACAACAGCTGTGGCCTGATCTTCGAGCGCCCCATCCCCCTGGCAATTGTCGAAGAGACCAGTCAGACCGTCGATGCGCCGAGCGGCCCGGTAGCCAATTTCGGCAATATACCTCTGGGGCAGAAGCGGTCGCGACGCAGCGATTTCACGCGCTCCGAATAGGCGTTCAGACCCCGGCAAGGCAGGGGGAGGCATTGGTTCTCCCGGAGGTCCCTATGCGCGCCATTGTCACCCTCGCCGTCCTGTCCCTGCTCGCATCGCCCGCGCTTGCGGCTGACGAACCCGTAGACGGAGAGGAGCAACTACCTGCGACTCCCAGGGCCTGCACCCCTGCGCAAGCGGTCGTGCCCCCGTTCAACAACACACCAGAGGCGATGGAGCAGTCGCAGGTCGCCGCAACTGTCCTGCAGGGAGACGAAATTTGCAGGACCAGTCCGGTCTTCCCCGAGAAGTCGGCTATCGAGCATGGCGAGGAGCAGCCTGCCCTTCCTGAGGAGGCCGCAGTCGAACCCGTGGAGGAGCCTGCCCCCGCCAAGCCGGCCTGAGGCTCAGCCGTACAATCCCTGCAAATACCACTCGGGCAAACCGCCACGCCGGTCGTTGCCCCGTCCGTCTCCGATGATGCCCTGGCGATAAATCCAGTAGCGGCGCCCGCAATCGTCCTCGATCCGGTAATAGTCACGCAGGCGGGCGCTGCCGCGCTCGCGCCACCATTCGGGGGCGATACGTTCCGGGCCCTCGACACGCATGACCTCATGCACAGACCCACGCCAGCGGAACCGCTTGGGATAGCCATCAGGTGTCGCATAGAGCACTGCAATTCTCTCAGGATTATCGAATAGTTTCAGTGGCCTTTCATGGAAATTGAGTAGTTGTTGCGAAGCAGGAACGGGCTCCAGCGGTGACTGCCAGCGTTGCGCCCGCTCAGGCAAATGGCTGGCGACGGGTACAGGACGGCTCACCGCGTGCGGGCCAAGCCGCACCGTCAACCGGTCGATGCAAGCTGCGAGCGAAGTTCCGTGGCATTCAACCGCAGCCTCGATATCGCCCTGCTCGAGAGCGAGTGGTTCGGCCCAGTTGGCACGCAGGCGCAGCATCTCGATCCCGAAGCCTGCATCCACATCGTCGAGCCTGGCAGCGAACAGCCGGACGATATGCGCCGGATCGCGCGTTGCGGCGGCCATTTCGAGGCGACGCACCACCACTTCACCATCGACGCGCCAAAGGCCGAGCTCGAGCCTGCGTGCACCCAGCCCCCTGCCCTCGAGTTCGCGCCCCATGTCCTCAGCCAGGTCGGATACCACCGTATCGAGCAATTGCCTGTGGCGGATCGGCTCCATCAACCGGCGCTGGACCAGTGGCATCTGCACCGGCACCACCGGCAGTAACGGCTCGGGCACGCGGCCGAGTAGCTGGTCGAGGCGGATAAGCGGATTGGCTGCGGGTGACTTGCGGTTGCGGAAACGGCGCTGGATCGCATCGCGGCCGATGGTTGATATCTCGCCGAGCCGCTTGAGACCGAGGCGGCGCAGCACGGTAACGACATCCTTGTCGAGCCGCAGCGCGGCGACAGGCAGGTCGGACAAGGCGCGTTCGATCTCCCTGGAACCCTCCACGATCATCCCCATTCGCCCGTAATGCGCCAGTGCCCAGGCTGCACCCGCTGTCGGGGCGATGGCGCTACGCACAGTGAGTTCGCGCCTTGCAAAAGCCTGCCGGACGTCCTCGATCAGCTTCACCTCACCGCCGAAGAGATGCGGAACAGAGGTGACATCGACCAGTAGGCCATCGGGCGCGTCGAGCGCCGACCACGGCCCCCATCGCTGCGCCCAGACGGCAAGATTCTCGAGGAAGGCGAGGTCGCCTGCCGGATCCGAAGGTGCGGTGATGATTTGCGGACACAATGTGCGAGCATCGGCGAGCATCATGCCTGCTCGCGCCCCGGCCTGTGCGCCGACACGATTGACCGCCTCGATCCGTGGGCCGTGGGCACTATCGGCAATCAGGACGAGCGGCTGGTGGTCGAGGTCGCGTCGCTCCTTCCCTCCGCCCTGCCGCCAGCGGTCCATCGCCAGCGCTGGCAGCCAGATAGAGAGGATGCGGCGTGGACGTTGTCTATCGCCCACTAGCGCGTTCATCCGCCCTGCGGCAGCCGCCTGCCTTGCAGCCCCGCAGTCCAATCCATTTCGCTGCCGTCATTGTCAGCCGTGTGTTCACGCATGGCGCACAGACGGCCGCGTTCCTCGTGCAACAGCCATTCGCCCGGCGCATGGCTACGCGCACGGAACAGTTCCGCTCTCCAGGCGGAGGCGCCGGGTGCCTGCGGGTTCCAGCGCGTTGGAGTCGAGGGCGCGGAGGACACTTCCCATCGCATCCGTGCCGAGGATAGATCCCTCTGTGCATCGAGCCGAACGAGGAACAGCGGGACACCATGCTTCTCGCTCGCCAGTGTCAGTCGGCGCGAAGCGGTAAAGTCGAGCGCACGCGGGTTGCCTGACAGTTCCCCGATAACGAAGGCGAGGTGACGGCAGCGCAACCCCTCTTCCAACGCAAAGAGCGCATCCTCGGGCTTGTCGGCGAGGACGTGGATCAGCCTTCCCGCGACATCCTGCGACAGCCCCGCGCGATAAGGACGCCCACACAGGCGCGCAGCCTCACGCGTCTGGACCCACAGGATGGCCCGACGATCTTCCGCCTCCTGCCCCTCGCCACGTGGCACATTGCGCCAATCGTCGAGTGCAAGGGCCAGGGCAACCGCAGCCCCTGCTCCCTCCTGCGAGGAAGCGAACACCTCGTTATGGAGCTTCGCCCCTGCTGTTGCCGCAAGCCCCGGGCGCCAGCGCGCACTGCGGCGCGCGGAAATCGCGGCGACGTCTTCGAAGACCGTTAACGGTGGCAAGGCGGGTTCGGTGTGGAGCATGGAGAATCGACTCGTATGTTCTTATTATGTTCCAAACAATGGTGATATGCAATTCATCCGCCACCAGCCTCGTTCCAGCTTGAGCACCGGAACGACCCCCCTTTCGCAAGCGTAGGAAATGTAAACGCAATTACGAAAGGCCCCCCTATGAGACATTCCGAAGGAAACCCCGACGCCCTCAAAAAAAAGTTCTGGATGGCGCTTTCGGACTCACCATTCCTGTTCCTCGAACTCGATGGTCAGTCCGATACCTCCGTCCCCATGACCGCCCAGCTCGACAAGGATGCCGACAGCACAATCTGGTTCTTCACCCAGAAGAAGAGCGACTTCGCCAAACTCGGCAAGGTCAAGGCCAGCTTCGCGGGCAAGGACCACGACATGTTCGCCCGTTTCGACGGCACACTCTCGGTCGAGACCAGCAAGGAACGCTTCGACCAGTTCTGGAACAATTTCGTCGAGGCATGGTACGATGGAGGCAAGGACGATCCCGACCTCCTCTTCCTGCGCATGGACCTGGGCGATGCCGAAATCTGGAGCGGCGACCTTGGGCTGCTCAACACCGCCAAGATGGCGCTTGGCATGACAGTTCATGACGAGGCGGAAGAACGCCACGTCGAATCCGTCAGCATCTGATCTCGACGAATAACGAAAACAGGTCGCAAAAAGGGCCGCTCCCACTCGGGAAGCGGCCCTATTCATTCATCGATTCGAGAGATCAGTTCTCGGAAGGATGGATCGGAACCATGGTTTCCTCACCCGCAACCTCGTCAACCACTTCGACGATGCCGCGGCCAAGATGGCTCTGGCCTCGCGAATAGGCGAAATAGACGATCAGGCCGAGCACACCCCATCCGGGCAGGAACAGCATCGCATCGATCGGCAGGTTGAGGAACAAGAAGATACACCCAGCGATCGTCAACGGTGCGATTACCCATGCCAACGGGACGCGGAACGAACGCTTCCGCTCCGGATCACGACGGCGAAGCACGAGAAGAGCAATCGCAACCATCATGAAAGCATAGAGCGTACCCGCATTCGAGATATCCGCCAGCTTGCCGACCGGGAAGAAGGCAGCACCGATGGCCACCGCCCCGCCCGTCATCATCGTGACGATATGCGGGGTCTTGTACTTCGGGTGGACAGTGCTGAGCTTCTCGGGAAGCAGGCCGTCGCGCGCCATAACGAAGAAGATACGGGTCTGGCCGAAGATCAGCACGAGAATGACCGACGGCAGCGCGAGGAAGGCTGCGATGCCGAGCATATTACCGATACCCGACCAGCCAATCTGACGCAGCACATGTGCCAGCGCCTCGTTCGAGCAGACGAGCGGCAGCTGATCAGCCGCATAGGTCGCGCACTGGCGAGCCAGCTCTTCAGAGCCCGCCGGGAACGGCACACCGTTCGGGCCCATGATCGGCTGACCGCCAATGGTCCCGATCGCACCGGCAGCAACAAGGATGTAGAAAACGGTACAGAACAGTAGCGACCCAACCAGGCCGATCGGCACGTTGCGTTGAGGATCCTTCGTCTCCTCGGCCGCCGTCGAAACTGCATCGAAGCCAACATAGGCAAAGAAGATCGTTGCCGCTGCGCCCACGGCACCAACGCCAGTACCCCAGCCACCGAACACGCCGGCAGGCAGAAACGGATTAAAGCGCGCCGCATCGAACTCGGGGCTCATGAAAGTAAGCGCGATGAAAGCGGTCAGCGCCGTAACCTTGATCGCCACGAGGATCGCATTGACCTTCGCACTTTCGCTGGTGCCCACGATCAACAGGCCAGTGACAAGCAAGGCGATGAACAAGGCTGGAAGGTTGATCAGTCCACCCGGCGCACCACCGAGTGCAAGCGGTCCAGCCGCAAGCCATGGTGGCAGGGAAACACCCAGCAATTCGTTTAGGAAGGTCCCGCTGAAATAGCCCGACCACCCGACTGAAACGGCCGCAGCGGCAATGGCGTACTCCATGATCAGCGCCCAGCCCACGGTCCAGGCGAGAAACTCGCCCATGGTGGCATAGCTGTATGTATACGCCGACCCCGCAACAGGGATCATGGCGGCAATTTCCGCGTAACACAGCGCGGCGATAATGCAGACGAAGCCTGCGATGGCAAAAGCCAACATCAAGCCCGGCCCGGCCTTCTGCGCACCCGCGGCGGTCAGGACGAAGATCCCCGTTCCGATGACGCAACCGATGCCGAAGAGCATGAGTTGGAACCAGCCCAGCGTACGCTTGAGCGATTTCTTTTCCGCTGTGGCCAGAATGGCGTCTAGCGGCTTGACCCTATCCAGGAGCATATGGATTTTTCCTCCCATTGGCGGCGCAGATTTACTGCGCTTCGCGAATGGATCGCAAAACTAAAGCAAGTCAGCCCCATTACAAGGCGCAAACTGCGGGGTTTCCCCCCATAACCGCCGCGTCTAGAAGGCTCGCCATGTCGACGACCTTCCAGCTCGAGACGAGCACCAGCCGCGCCAATCCCACCCCGCGTCCGATGAAGCGCCTCACAGTGCCGAAAATCCGCACACGCAAGACCGATGGCAAGATGGGCGAACCGCTTGTCATGCTGACCGCCTATACCGCGCGGCAGGCCCAACTGCTGGACAAGCATTGCGACCTGCTGCTGGTCGGAGATTCGCTGGGACAGGTCATCTACGGCCTACCCTCGACAGTCCCGGTGACGATCGAAATGATGGCCGCCCACGGCGCCGCCGTCGTGCGCGGGAGCTATCACTCGGTTGTCGTGGTCGACATGCCCTTCGGGTCCTACGAAGCGTCGAAGGAGCAGGCGTTCGAAAGCGCGGCCTACCTTGTGAAGCAAACCGGTGCCGCAGCCGTAAAGCTGGAAGGCGGCGCACAGATGGCGGAGACCGTCGCTTTCCTCAACCAGCGCGGCATCCCGGTAATGGGCCATGTCGGATTGACTCCACAGGCGGTCAACGTGCTGGGCGGATATGCCGCACGGGGGCGCACGGACGCGGAGGCGGAAACGATCGTGAGGGACGCCAAGGCTCTCGACGAGGCAGGCGCATTTGCAATCGTGATCGAAGGCGTTGTCGAACCGATTGCGATCGAGGTTACCCAATCGGTCGCCTGTCCGACCATTGGTATCGGTGCATCCGCGCAATGCGACGGACAGGTGCTGGTCACCGAAGATATGCTCGGAATGTTCGAGCGTGTTCCGCGCTTCGTGAAGAAGTACGAGAACATTGCCGAGGTGATCGACCGCAGTGTCGCCCAATATGCAGACCAGGTCCGCAACCGCAGTTTCCCGGGCGAGGAACAAACCTACCAGCCCAAGGATTGAGCCGCGAACATGGCAAATTTCCTGCGCTACTACGGCTTCTCGCTGGTCTTTTCCGTTGTCTGCCTGGCATTGGCGGCATGGTACGGCTTCGTCTCGACTGGGACTATCGGAGGTACGCTTAGCCTGTTGTGGATCGTCGTTGTCCTCTCCGTCCTGGAGATATCGCTCAGCTTCGACAACGCGGTGGTCAACGCTTCGGTCCTCAAGGATATGGACGAGGTCTGGCAGCGGCGTTTCCTTACCTGGGGCATTGCCTTTGCGGTCTTCGGGATGCGGGTGGTCTTCCCCCTTGCCATTGTTGCTATCGCAGCGGGCATCGGCCCGGTGGATGCGGTCAATCTGTCGCTCAACCGCCCCGATGAGTACGAGCGGATCGTTTCATCCGCCCATGTGGGTATTGCCGGCTTCGGCGGGGCATTCCTTGCCATGGTCGGACTGAAGTTCTTTTTCGATCTCGACAAGGACATCCACTGGATTCGCTGGATCGAGGAACAGCTCAGCAAGTTCGCCGCCCTCCCTGCGGCAGAGGTCGCTATTCTGCTGCTGGCACTTTGGGGCATTTCCACAATGCTGGAGCCTGATGAGGCACTGACTTTCCTCATTGCAGGCATTCTCGGTCTCGTGACCTTCATCGCGGTCGAGGGCATCAACTCCATCCTCGAAGCCAAAGAAGAAGCTCGCGCACTTCAAGGTGCCGTCCTGCGCAGCGGCCTAGGCGGCTTCCTCTATCTCAACGTCCTCGACGCGAGTTTCAGTTTCGACGGGGTGATTGGAGCCTTCGCGCTCTCGAACAACATGATCGTTATCGCGCTGGGTCTCTCCATCGGCGCGATGTTCGTGCGATCGATGACGATCCACCTTGTCCGCAAGGGCACGCTGGCCGCCTATCGCTTCCTGGAGCACGGCGCCTTCTGGGCGATCATCGTGCTGGGCGCGATCATGTTGCTTTCGGCCCGATTCCACATCCCCGAGACAATTACCGGCCTGATCGGTGCAATCCTGATCGGTCTCAGTTTTGCGTGGTCGGTTCGTTATAACCGTCGACACCCGGACGAGATTGAAGCGCAAGCCGACTAGCAATCGGCGCAGCCACCACAAGCTGGAAGAAATGGTAGAGCAGCAGGGCGATCACGACGAAGCCTGCTGTCTCCGGGGGAAACAGGATTGTCGCCAGCGGAGCGCCGACTGCAGCGCTCTTCTGTGCGCCGGCAAACAGGAAGGCGATCCGGTCCTCACGAGCCAGGCCTAGCCCACCAGCCGCGACCCATGCGCCAAAATTCCCGACGAGAAGGAATGATGCAACAAGCACCAGGATGACAATCCAATCGAAGGCGTCAACGCGGACCCAGATGCCTTGCTCTACCGCGCCCGAGAACGCCACATATATCGCCGCAGAGATGGCAAACCGATCGACCCAGACGATCTTGTCCTTGTGGCTGGCAACGAAGCGCCCCGTCCAACCTTGAAGCGCCTGCCCGATCGCAAAAGGCAGGATCAGCAGCAGCATTATCTTGACGATGACCTCCGAGCCTACCGCCCCGCTTCCGCTGCCCCCAAGGGCGAGGAAGATCGGAACAGTGGCGAAGACCCCGAGAATGTTGAGCAACGCCGCGCCGACGACCGACAAGGCCACATTTCCGTTTGCAAGGGAGGTGTATGACGTCGCCGACTGGACGGTGGACGGCAGGCTGCCCAGATAGAGAAATCCCAGCGCCACAGACGGCGCCAGCCACGGGGAAGCCAGCCTGGAAATTCCCAGGCCCACAAGGGCCATGACTCCGAAAACCCAGAGAGTGAGCGGCAAGAGGAAGCGCCAGTTGGCAATGCCTGCTAGGATGTCCCTTCGTGCAATGCGCAAGCCGTTGAGGAGGAACAAAACGAAGATCGCGGCATTTGCGATGCCCTGCGCTATTCCCCGCGCATCGCCCGTCGCAGGAAAGAGTGCAGCGAGCACTATCGCCAGCACGAGCATTCTCAGCATCGGATCGGCAAGAAGCGTGCGGGCAGCCATGACCCTGACTTACGTGACCTCGCCTGTTTGTCGAGCGATCAGTTTCGCAGGAGGGATCGGAGTTTGAGTTCGAGTTCCGCCCTTGCGTCGTCCTCACCTTCCGGGAGCGCTGAAATCAGCGCCGCCACAGCATAGCGGTTAGTCGGTTGCAACTCACTGGCCGCCAAGGCGAATGCCAGGGCGCTTTCCGTGTCGCCCATCTGTCGCGCGGCCGTACTCCTTGCCGCAAGTACCCATGGCACCCGATCATGCCCCACCGACATGGCGTGATCGAGCAGGATTGCCGCCCTCTCCCAGTCCCCACGCTGGGCATAGGCATCCGCAAGCATGGCGGCCGCATCGCCATTGGCCGGGTTACCGATCACGAAGTCACGCAAGTAATCCACCGCCGTATCTCGGCTGAACAGGCTCGCTGTCATGCGCGGAACCAGCGGCCACGGCTGACGTATCGTCGCTGAACGTGAATAAGCGCGCGAGGCGGCCCGACGATTGCCATTGGCAAGTTCGGCGTCGCCCAGCAGCGCGAGTACGTCTGTGGAACCGGGAAACCGACGAGCCAATTCCCGAGCCCGTGCCACTGCTACTGTCGGCCGTCCTGCCTGGATGTCAGCACGAATGCGATCGCGCGTATCGCGTGCGTCGGAAGTACCAGCAATAGCGGGCACGTCGACAGACCCACCGCCCGGCAAGACGACAAGTCCTCGCCGACTGTGGGCAGCCTGATCGAGATAGGCTGCGGCGCTTGTCCGGTCCCCGAGGGCTTCCAATGCCCGTCCGACCAGTGTGCGCAGGTATGCTGAGCCACTCGCACTGGCCGCGCGTTTGCCAAATCTACGGACAAGTTCATTTTCGCCGCCGCTCCGCGAAAGCGACATCGCAAGCAGGTCGATCACGCGGGCATTGTCCGGCTGTTCCCGAAGCAACCGGTCCAGCGTCTGCGCGGCGGCGCCAAAATTCTCTTCTTCGATGTCGATGATCGCCGACAGAAGGACCGCGGCAGGAACGCCATCGCGTTGCTGTTCCGAGCGGTCGAGCAGGTCACGGGCCACCGAGAGATTGCCAGCTCGAGCCGCAATAACCGCCTGGACGAATAGCGCTCGCGGTGTTGCCGCTGCACTGCCCGTACCTCCGCGTAGGACCGCGAGCGCTTCCCTGGCGCGTCCTGCGTCACCAAGTGTCGCGGCTAGGTCGACCCGCAGGTCGATATTGTCCGGCTGGCGTTCCAGCGCACGCTCGAACCATTGGACACCGGCCTCCATCCCCTTGCTGTCGCGGGCTAATTGGCCGCGAAATTGCAGGGCAGCCGGATTCTGCGGTCCGAGTTCTACGGCCCTTTCCGCAGCCTCGAGCGCCTGCAACTGCTCACCACCCTGATAGCGGAACCTTCCGACATCGACCCACAACTCGGGAGCATTCGGATCGAGGGCAAGCGAGCGGTCGAAAGCCCCGCCCGCCTCAGCGAGTTTTCCCTCGGCCATCGCGAGCCGGCCCTGCATTCGGAAGCCATGCGCCCTTGTCTGCTCGGAGAATTCTCCCGTTGCCAGCCAGTCGCCCGCCTCGGCCAGATCGCCACGTGCCAAGGCCGCTTGACCCAGGTAGGCGGCGATCTCGGTCCGATCCGTGCCCTCTTCTAACAGCCGCTTGAGGATCACCTGGGCATCGGCGGCGCGACCGGTAGCGAGGTCCATCCGCGCGCGTTCGAGGGGCGGCAATTCGCCGACCTCGGAGTCACAGGCCGCAAGCCCCCAAACCCCCGCCAGGAGAGTCAGGGAAAACAGCAGGCTGTCACGCCTGCAAGTCATACTGCTTGAGCAGGTCGTAAAGCGTTGGCCTGCTGATCCCGAGGAGCCTTGCTGTGCTCGAAATATTGCCCTCGCTGCGGGCCAAGGCCTGACGGATCATCTTGCGATCCGCCTGCTCGCGAGCGGTCTTGAGGTTGAGCGCGATGTCCGCTCCATCCTCGTCCGTGGCGGACAGGTCCAGGTCTTCTGCGGACACCAGCTTGGAATCCGCCATGATGACTGCGCGTTTCACCCTGTTTTCGAGCTCGCGAACGTTGCCCGGCCAAGGCCAGCTGTCGATTGCTGCCAGCGCATCGGGGGCGAACCCCTTCACCTGTGGATTCATCTCTTCCGAGAAACGGGTAAGGAAGTGCTTGGCCAGCAGCACTGCGTCCCCCGGTCGCTCCGCCAGTGTCGGCACCTTCACGACGATCTCGGCAAGGCGATAGAACAGATCCTCGCGGAACGTCCCCACTCCGATCATCGCCTCGAGGTCCTGGTGCGTTGCGCATACGATCCGTGTGTCAACTGCGATGGGCTTGCGCCCGCCGATCCGCTCGATCGTCCGTTCCTGGAGGAAGCGCAGCAACTTGACCTGCAACGGCAGCGGAATGTCGCCAACCTCGTCTAGGAAGAGCGTACCGCCATCGGCGAGTTCGATCTTGCCCTCGGTAGTCTTCACCGCTCCGGTGAATGCCCCCTTCTCGTGACCGAACAGTTCGCTTTCGAGAAGGTTCTCCGGGATTGCCGCACAATTGATCGCGATGAAGGCTCCTCGCTTGCGGTCGCTGGCTTCATGCACCCCCTTCGCCAGCAGTTCCTTGCCCGTCCCGCTCGCCCCCAGCAGCATGACCGAGACATTGGTGGGTGCCACGCGTTCGATCGTGCGAGCTACCTTCGCCATCTCGGGCGCAGCCGTCACCATAGAGCCCAGCACGGTGCGTTCCTCGCCGACCTTGTCGGCCAGGCGGCGGTTTTCACTTTCGATCTGGTGAAGCCGGTAGGCACGCTGGACGATCAGGCCCAGCGTGTCGATATCGACCGGCTTCTGATAGAAGTCGTAGGCGCCTTGCTCGATTGCCCTCAGCGCGCTTTCGCGAGCGCCGTGGCCCGAGGCCACGATCACCTTGGTGTCAGGCTTCATCGCCATTATCGCTTCGAGAACCGCGAAACCCTCACTCGTGCCGTCGGGATCAGGCGGCAGGCCAAGGTCCAGCGTGACCACGGGCGGTTCATCGGCTCGCAGCGCCGTCAGGGCTGCCTCGCGGTTGCCGGCGATCACGACGTCGAAGTCGTCATAGGCCCATTTAAGCTGTGCCTGCAGACCTTCATCGTCCTCGACGATCAGGAGTTTGGGTTTGTTGTCAGCCATCAGGCATTCTCGTGCTGGATTGAATTGGCATTGCGGCCGATGAGCCGATCGGCAGCGAGCAGCGGCAGGGAAATGGTGAAGCGCGTGCCGATGCCTTCGCGCGATTCCACGTCGAGCCGCCCGCCCATGGCCCGAACCATCTCGCGCGCCTCAAAGGCCCCGATCCCGAAACCGCCATCCTTCGACGAAACAAAAGGCTTGAAAAGGCCATTGCGCAGGAACTGGGGGCTCATGCCGCGACCGTTGTCGATCACGTGGATACGTCCGCTGACGCCGTCCGAATAGGCCTCGATGGCCACAGCGCCTGGTCCATCACTCGCATCGACGGCGTTCTGCACCAGATGCATCAACGCCTGCTCCAGCGCCTCGCGATCCCCGGTGACAACCGCTTCCTCCGCCCGCAGCACGGCGACCGGGTGCTGCCCATCGAAGCGCTGGCGCATGGTGCGGGCGATAGCCGAGATGTCGAAGTGTTCCGTCGTCGCAGTATCCTTCGGCCCATAATGTGCGAGGCGCGCGAGCAAGGTGTTCAGCTTGTCAGCGCTGTTGCGGAGGGTGACGAGCATATCCTGGCGGAACTCAGGTTTGTCCGCATGTTTTTCGGCATTGCGCAACAACAGCGCCATCTGGCTCGAGAGGTTCTTGATGTCATGCATGACGAAGGCCATTCGCCGGTTGAATTCGTCGAACTGGCCCGCTTCCATAAGGGCCGCCTGCCCGCTTTCCTCGGCGAGGTAGCTGGCCAGCTGGCGACCTACGACGGTCAGTAGGTCGAAGTCTTCCCAGTCGAGCTTGCGGGTCGCGACCGGGCGAGACAGGATTACGAGGCCCACCAGACGATCAAAATGCAGCAGGGGCACCGCTGCCCATGCGCGCCGATCCTCGCGCAGCCAGTCGGGTATGACAGTGCACTCGCCATAGTGATCCACGCCGTCGCGAACTTCATCGAAATCGACGATCAGCCCTTCTCGCTCGAGGATTGCAGACAATGCAGAGGGCGCTGCCGGTGCGGAGATTTCCTCGCCTTGCCAGTGCCACTTCGCGGCGAGTTCAAGCGCGCCATATTCGTCCGGGACAAGCAGCAGACCCGCGGAGCTGTCGGTAATGTCTGCGAGCGCCTTGATCGCTCGTTCCTGCAGGCTCGTTTCGTCGAATCCCGTGCGGCCGATGGTGTGGGTGAAGCGAATCCACTCCGCCCGGTAGTCGAAGCGATGCTTGAAGAGATGCTTGATCGCAGTCACCCGGAGCCAGCCACGAAGGCGTGGCGAAGGCAGCCATATCAGTGCCAAGGCGCCTGCAGCGATCACCAGCCCGACCTGCGCCAGTCGCGCCAGATCGCCGGTCAGCAAATCCAGCCACCGCGCGACTGCCAGCATCAAAATTAGGTAGGCGCCGATGACGAGCAGGGACAGGAACCTGAATGTCACCGCTCTCGAAGGGCGGAATTCGAGACCAGCGGCGGATCGCGCGAAACCGAATGCGAACGGTACCGCAATGATTCCGGCTGCGAGGCCACGAATGGAGGCAATCTGCTCCGGCACAGCGCCGATGATGTAGCTGACGGTGAAGTAGTTCAGATCGAAGGCCCACAAGCCCGCAAGCGCCGCAGAGTTCCACCGCAACAGACTGCGAGAGGTTGTCGATGCGCCGATGTAGAGATTGTGGACCAGCACCAGGGCGCCGATCGAAACCATGATCCGGAACAGCGATGCCGTCTCGAATACGAGAGACGCAGCTTCCGTCGAGAAGGCATAGCGCCTCGCGACAAGCAGCAGGGCGAAGTGCAGGGCCTCGACAAAGGCCAGCGCTGCCACCGCCGGCCTGACGATCCTCAGGCTCTCGTCGCGACCGTCATTGGCAAAGTGGCGGAACAGGACGAACAGCCAGGCAAGGTTGCGAGCAATCTCAGTCAGCTCGACAATCGGTCGGCCCGGCTCGAAACTGGCAGCGGCAAAACACCAGTTGGCGGTGAGCGCAAGTGCGGCGATCGCCGGAGTGCGATCGCTTCGCTTCGGGTCCCCGCGACTGCCGAGCCACAGGGCTGCGAGCGCGCAGATTATCGCTCCGATCGAATAGGCGACATAGGAGAAGCTTCCCGCCCAAACCATTACCTGGCACCCTCCGGCCACAGGATCACGCGGGCGGTCTGAAGGAGGATCAGCAGGTCGAGGAAGGGGGTGTAGTTCTTGGCGTAGTACAGATCGTATTCCAGCTTGTGACGCGCATCCTCTATGCTAGCGCCATAGGGGTAGTTGATCTGCGCCCACCCCGTGATGCCGGGCTTCACCACATGACGTTCGGCATAGTAGGGCAGCTCGCGTTCAAGATCATTGACGAATTGCGGGACCTCGGGACGCGGACCAACAAAGCTCATTTCGCCCTTGAGCACACTCCATAGCTGCGGGAGCTCATCGATGCGAACCTTGCGGATAAGCCTTCCTATACGCGTGATACGCGGGTCGTTTTCCTCCGCCCATTTCGCGCCCCCCGCCTCTGCGTCGGTCCGCATTGAGCGGAGCTTGATCACGGTGAAATTCTCGCCATAGAGTCCGACACGGGTCTGCCGGAAAAAAGCCGGCCCCTTGCTTTCCAGTCGGACCGCGATCCCGAAGATGGCGATGAGCGGAAGGCCGATAACGAGGATCACCAGGCTCACAACAACGTCGAAGGCACGCTTCACGGCCCGCGACAGTCGTTGCTCGGCCGAAAAACCGTCGGAAAAGATCAGCCAGCTGGGATTGAGAGTGTCGAGGTCCACCCTGCCCGTCTCGCGCTCCATGAAGCTGGAGTAGTCGTTGACGTTCACACCCTTGGTCTTGATGCGCAGCAACTCTTTCAGCGGCAACGAATTGCGGCGCTCCTCGAGCGCCAGCACTACCTCACTCGCGCCTAGGCGTTCGACATAGCGCCCGAAGTCGCTGATCGAGCTACGCGGAACCGCGTCGCGGACCGCCGGTTCGCAATCGCCCATATCCACGAGAGCGACGGTTGCGAAACCGCTGTCGGGATGTCCCGCCATGCGGCTCAGCCGAGCAGCGCGCTTGCCCGCTCCGAGTACGAGGATCCGGCGTCGGAACGCTTTGACTCCCAACACCTTTCCTGCGAGGAATCGGTTGAGCGACAGGGCGAATACCGCGATGGCCGTCGCGTATAGGAGTATGGAGCGCCAGAACACGCTGCCGGGCAGGACGAAATTTGCCAGGGCGATGGCCGTGATACCGAGCGTGACCGCGACCAACATCCGGGCCAGCGAATAGCGCAGCGAGCGGAGAATTTCCGGATTGTAACACCCGACCGCGATCATCGTGAGCCAGATGACGATGGCGAAGCCGCCGATCTCCAGCAAGCGGCCCAGCGCGGTCCCCATGTCCGCCCCGATCTGCGCGAAGCGGACACGCCATGCTGCCTCTCCTGCAACGAGTAGGAGAAACAGATCCAGCAGGCTAAGCAGCACCACATTGTAGGAGATGTAGTGCTTGAAAAGTCGGATCATTCTGTCCGTGCTCGCTCGATTCCGTGTGTCGGGATTCTTGACTAGCAGACAGGGATGAATTGTCGGTAAATTTTACACTCAAACAAGATGGGGCGGCAAAACCGTGTCTTGCCACCCCGGTTCGTGCGTTTTTGCGCGATCAGTTGGAGACAGCATCCTCTACCGCCTCACCCGCGTTCTGCGCCGCTTCGCCTACCTGGCTGGCGGCTTCACCTACCTCGTTTGCAGCGTCGGCCACGGCATTGTCCTTGGCGACTTCCGCCCCGCTCATCTGGGTGAGGAAGAAAATGCCGATGACTGCAGCCGCAAGCACGAGGAGAAGGATCGCCCAATTTGTGCCGCCGCTGCGGGATTCGCCATCCGTAACCACCGTGTGCGTGGTATGCGTTTCGCCCGAGGGCGTCGTTGTTTCGGTAATGCGTTCTTCAGTCATATTTGCGCTCCCTGTGAATTGGTAGTTGGGGCTGAAAACGACCGCACACCACTGCTGGTTCCGCAAGCCACGAAGATCGTTGGTTAACTTGCGTCGAATTCAAATGGGGTGATGCCACGACGGACCGTGTCGAAAGCAAGGCGACGACCGCGTGGTGGCAGCGAGCGCTGGCTGCACCGCACTCTGTGGCAGCGGCGGCATCCGGGCCCGATCGGTTGCGCATCGTCGGAGCGCAGTGAAACACCCCTCGCTTGTGCCAACTGGCCTGCAAGCACACCCTCGATGCCAACGGTCACGACAAACTGCGCCTCCCCCGGTGCCCCGCTTCCTTCGACTGAGCGTGACAGTGTAAGCCAGCCCCCCTCCCGCTCGCCCGCATCGTCGAGGGCGACAAATTGCACAAGCAGCTCGCCTGCACGGTCGAATGCGCGATGGGCATACCAAAGCGGGCAACTTGCCTCAGAATTGACGAAACGTGCCGTGCTTGCCCCGACAAAGGTCTTTGAAAACTGCCCGGCACGGTCGAGCCTCACCATGAAGAACGGCAATCCACGCTGGCCAACACGCTGGAGAGTGGTCAGGCGATGTGCCAGTTGCTCGAAACTCACTCCGAAGCGTCGTTCCAGAACCGGCAAGTCGTACCCCGTCGCCTCACAGGCCCGCAGGAAGCGCGAATATGGCATCAGGAGGGCTGCCGCGAAATAGCCGGTGAGGTGGCGTGTGAAGAGCGCCCTTGCAGCCTCGTCATCGAATCTCGCGCCTTTGGCGAAGGTTTCGATCGCCTCGCGCTGCTCGAGTTGCGCAATCTGCAACGCCAGCTGGAAATTGCGCGATGCCGGGCTGAGCATCTCGGAGAGCTGCACCTGGCGCGCATGGAGATCGAGCCGCCGCAGACTATCGGGTAGTACATCACGGGGCAGGATACGGACCGAGAGCTGGTGCCGTTCCCGCAGGCGCTCGGTCAGCGCAATGCCGATATCCCCGCGCGACAAGCGCATTTCGTCGGCCAGTTCCTCGGCGGAATTGTCGAGGTCGGCAAAGTGATTGCGCCATTTTTCGATCTCCTGACGGGATGCTGCTAGAGGATCGTCGACAGTGGCAACCACACTCCCTGCCTGGTCATAGAGACGTGCAAATGCAGCTGCTGCCTGTGGTGCGTTGGCGAGGAATTCCTGCAACTCTTCGCGGTCGATGCCTAGATCCGTGAAACGTTCGTCGCCGAACCGGCGTGCGAGACCGTCGATACCACCGATCGCCTCGTCTTCGCGCAGGCTGCGCGGGTCGAAATCGAACTGCTCGACCAGCTGCATGACCACGCGCGCGCTTACCGGCCGCTGGTTGCGCTCGATCAGGTTGAGATAGCTTGGCGATATATTCAGACGTGCCGCGGTGGCAGCCTGCGTCAGTCCTTCGCGCTTGCGGAGCCGCCTTATCGCAGGACCAGCGAAGATCGCTTCCTCGGTCATAATGTGTAACTTTCTTTACATCTTTACAGGATCTATAGGGCCAGGCGCTGCATATAGACAAGATTTTCTGTAAATTTTCCTATCGCGAATCCCGCAAAACCTCCAAATCTCGGGTCGAGGCGATCACGCCCGAAACGACCAAGGAGCTTACCCGTGACCTATTCGGCCCGGATCAACGAACTGAACGAAACCATCGCCGCCAACGGTGCACCTTGGGGTGCGATCGATGCCGAAAGTGCTGCACGCATGGTCGTACAGAACCGCTTTCCGACCGGCCTCGACATCGCGAAATACACCGCGAAGATCATGCGCGAGGACATGGAAGCCTATGATCGCGATCCTGCGAACTACACCCAGTCGCTCGGCACCTGGCACGGATTCATTGCCCAGCAGAAGCTGATCAGCATCAAGAAGCATTTCGGCAGCACCAAGCGCCGTTATCTCTACCTCTCGGGGTGGATGGTTGCCGCGCTGCGCAGTGAATTTGGCCCCCTGCCCGACCAGTCGATGCACGAGAAGACCTCGGTCCCCGCGTTGATCGGCGAGCTCTACACCTTCCTCAAGCAGGCCGACGCCCGCGAACTGGGAGGCCTGTTCCGCCAGCTCGACGAAGCCAAGGCCAATGGCGATGCGGTCAACACCCACCGCCTGCTTAAGGAAATCGACGAACACCAGACCCACGTCGTTCCGATCATCGCCGACATCGACGCCGGTTTCGGCAATGCCGAGGCAACCTACCTGCTCGCAAAGAAGATGATCGAGGCCGGTGCTTGCGCCCTTCAGATCGAGAACCAGGTTTCGGATGAGAAGCAGTGCGGCCACCAGGACGGCAAGGTAACCGTGCCGCACGAGGACTTCCTCCAGAAGATCCGTGCGATCCGTTACGCCTTCCTCGAACTGGGCGTTCCCGACGGCATCATCGTCGCCCGCACCGACTCGCTCGGCGCTGGCTTGACCAAGCAGATCGCCTACTCGACCGAACCGGGCGACCTCGGCGACCAGTACAATGGCTTCCTCGACTGCGAGGAAGTCGATCCGGCCAACATCACCAATGGCCAGGTCTTCATCAGCCGTGATGGCAAGCTGATGTCCCCGAAGCGCCTGCCCAGCAATCTCTACCAGTTCCGTTCGGGAACCGGTGAGGACCGCTGCGTGCTCGACTGCATCACCTCGCTCCAGCATGGTGCAGACCTGCTGTGGATCGAGACCGAGAAGCCGCATGTCGAGCAGATTGCCGGCATGGTCGACCGTATTCGCGAGGTCATTCCGAATGCAAAGCTGGTCTACAACAACTCGCCCAGCTTCAACTGGACGCTCAACTTCCGTCAGCAAGTCTATGATGCATGGGCCGAAGCAGGCAAGGACGTGTCGGCCTACGATCGCGCCAAGCTAATGAGCATCGACTACGACGGCACCGACCTCGCCGCCGAGGCCGACGAGAAGATCCGCACCTTCCAGCGCGATGCTGCGAAGCGGGCAGGCATCTTCCACCACCTCATCACGCTGCCGACCTACCACACGGCTGCGCTGAGCACCGACAACCTCGCCCGGGAGTACTTCGGCGAACAGGCGATGCTCGGTTACGTCAAGAACGTCCAGCGCGAGGAAATCCGCCAGGGTATCGCCTGCGTGAAGCACCAGAACATGGCCGGCTCCGACATCGGCGACGACCACAAGGAATACTTTGCCGGCGAAGCGGCCCTCAAGGCCGGCGGCAAGGACAACACAATGAACCAGTTCGCAGCCGCATAAGGAGAGAGAGGATGACGACCATGAGCGACGACACTCCGAAGACCGAGCCGGGTCGCGCCCGCGCCCTGTTCTCGACCGCCGACTTCCGCCTGCTCCGCACCGCGCTCACGGCCTACGCAAGGCAGACCGAGGATCGCGAGGAACTGGCGAAGATCAATGCGCTTCACCATCGCCTCGGTACTTACGTCCCCTCGGACGGCTAGGCACCTAAAAGACTTTTAAAGTTCTCCTGGGGAGGAGATACGGCCGTCGGAGTGTCCCCAACGCTCCGGCGGCCACACTTTTCGGGCCGGATCAACCGCCGCTACGCGGCATTAGGTCCATGGCCGTAGCGGCCAGTGCTTCGGCACCCGTAGCGATGACTTTCTCGGCATCCGGCGCCCAGAAGGGCGAATGCAGCGAAGGGAGTGGTTTTCCCTCCTCCTTCAGCGCCTTGAGCATATGGTCGGGAGTGCCACTGATCCAGAAGATCACCGACTTGATGTTATCCGGATCGGCGCGGCGATACTCGCTGAAATCTTCACCACCCATGACCGGGGGCTGCGTGGCGACGCGATCCTCGCCGAACCGCTCAGTGAAACCGGCAAGCACTTGTTCGGTGAAGTCGGGGTTGTTGTAGGTCGCAGGGGTGAAATCCTTCTGCACCTCGACAACAGGCATCAACTCATCGGGAAGACCTGCAGCAACAGCTTCACCCCTCGCGATGCGCGCAATGCCGTCGAGAAGGAGCTTGCGGCTTTCATCGGAATAGCTGCGCACCGTGAGTTGCATCTTCGCCTGGTCGGAGATGATGTTGTGCTTGGCCCCGGCGAGGAAACTGCCGACCGTCACCACCCCCGGCTCAAGCGGCGACAATTCGCGGCTCACGAGCGTCTGGAGACGCATGACGATCGCACTGGCCAGCACGATCGGGTCCTTGGTCGTGTGCGGATAGGCTCCATGCCCGCCGACACCCTTCACGGTGATATTGACGCTGTCGACATTGGCGAGCGCATACCCCGGCGAAACCCCGATCGATCCAGCGGGCATGTTGGCCGCGGCGTCGTGAAAAGCGAGAGTGTAGTCCGGCTTCGGAAAGCGGGTGAACAGTCCGTCGGCGAGCATGGCGCGCGCGCCGCCACCGGCTTCTTCGGCCGGTTGCAGAATCATCACCAGCGTGCCCTGCCACTGGTCCTTGCGTTCGGCGAGGAGCTGGGCAGCACCGATGAAGCCGGTCATGTGTGTGTCATGTCCGCAAGCGTGCATCACGCCTGTGGTAACCCCTGAGGCAGGCGTTGCGACTTCCTTGGATGCGAAAGGCAGACCGGTCTGCTCGACCACAGGCAAGCCGTCCATGTCCGCGCGCAGCAATACCGTGGGTCCGTCGCCATTTCGCATCACGGATACCACGCCGGTCTTGCCGACCTTCTCGGTCACCTCAAAGCCGAGCTTGCGCATACGTGCGGCGAGCTTTGCCGAGGTCTTGTATTCCTCGAAGCTCAGCTCGGGATGCGCGTGGAGATCGCGGTAGAGTTCCATCAACGCAGGCATATCCTCCGCTACGGCAGCGCGAAGATCGTCTGCTTGCGCGGGAGCGGCCGCCAGCATGGCGGTCGCCGAAGCGGTCAGAAGTGCGACTTTCATCAGTAATCTCTCCCGGAAATCCTGTTGCGGGTGTGCCAGCGACACAGGGACGAGGCAAGCGCGCCTAATCCTCCAGAGGCGGTTGAGGAAGTCGGCCCGGTTCAACTTTCCTCCATTGCGGCTCGGCCCCGAAGCGTGCGTTGAAGCGCCGGTTGAAGGTCATCGGGTCTTTCGAGGGTTCGATCAGCGATGCACCATACTCGCGTTCGATACCGGAGTGCTCAAAGCCCATAAGACGGAGCAGCGTCGGGAAGATCATGTAGTGACTCGACCGGTTTCGATTGAGCCCGGCCCACCTGGCAAAGTCGAAGCCCTGCAGATCGCGGCCCTGCAGCACGATCAACGGCACTGCGCCTTCCTCCGGCAGAGGTTCAGCAGAGCAATGGGTCGTAAGGCCGGGGCTGCCGTCCTCGTGCAATACCTGACCGTGGTCGGCGGTGTAGATAATCACGGCCTGATCGAGATCAGCTTCGGCGTAAAGGCGACGGAAAAACTCGCCCACGTTCCAATCCAGCGTGTTGCGATAGGAATTGCGATAGCGCCGCCATTCCTCCGGCGTTCCACCGAAGCCGGTACGACTAGCCGTGTCCGCAATGTCCGTGTGGTCACCTCGCGGAAGGACGGGCTCGTGCCTCAAAAACTCGTCCGGAAATTTGTCGTGGATCGGAAAATGCGCACCGACCTTGTTTACTAGAACCAACTTCGGATCCTCGTCGGCCAGCAGCTTCGCAAGCTCTGCCGCGATTGCCATGTCGCGTTCGACCATCGAAACGTCATCGAACTGCACGAACTCGTCTATGTCCGCACGTTCGGCATCGTCCATATTGTTCTGGTAGGCTCCGCCAGTGCGTTGTCCATCGATGTAGACCGTGCGCAAACCGGCGCGTTTCGCATAGGACCAAATGCTCGGAAATTCGGCGAGAATTTTGCGGTAATTTTCGCGCGTCCCTCCAAAACGCAGCGCCTGGTTCGCCCCGGCACTGCAACCCGAGATCGACGCAGCGATGCCGAAATTGCTCAGTGTAACGCCAGTGGGCGTATCGGAGAGATTCGCCGCGACTCCGCGCGAATTGTTGATCGCGAGGTATTCGCCTGCAATGCTTTCGTCGATGACCAGAACAATAGTGCGCACCGCTGGCGCAGATGTATGCGCTATGCCGGGGTCGAGGCGCGCACCACGAAAACGCGTTGCTTCGTCATAGGCTGCCAGCGTCCCGTAAGCCCCGCCGACGAAGGAATGCGGCAATCCTCTCCCCCCATCGCCCCCCCTCACAAACAACACGCCTACGAGAGCAATGAAGATAGTCGCCGGGAGGGAATAGAGCAGCGTTCGGGGCAAGGGCAACGCTCGTCCGGGTGCCAACCCTACACCCAATGCGATGGCAAGGGTCGGCCACAAAGCCGAGACGAATGCAGGGCCGTTCTGATCGAACGCATCGCCAAGTGACCCGGCTGAATCGAGCATGCTGATGAACGCATCGAAGGTCATGAACTGACCGCTCGCGTGTTCGAAGGTCAGAAGGATGTATCCGCATGCTGCCAGGAGCAACGCAAGCGACCATCGCAGCAGACTGTTGGGCATGTAGGCCGCGCATAGGATCGCCAGCCAGCTGGCTCCCAAGAGTGCCGTGTAGGCGAGCCCCTGCACGCCAAATCCCAACTCGGAAAAACGCGCCAGGATCGAAGATATCGCAAGAACGAGTGACGCGACCAGCAAGAGCAGCTTGATAAGAGGTCGTACCCGCGTCCAACCGCCTGAATTTTTGCCTTTCACCCCCGCCAACGCGTCAAAGCCCGTAGGTCACCACGAGGCCGATCGATAGGGCCGTAACCATGATGATGACGAGCGGGACGCCGGTGCGGATGTAGTCTTTGAAGACGTAGGATCCCTCGGCCATGATCAGCATATTGGTCTGGTAGGCGATCGGTGTAGCGTAGCAGAGGTTGCATCCGAACAGCACGGCCAGCACCAGCGGTTCGGGTGGCAGGTCGAGCTTGGTCGCAATCGAAAAGGCGATAGGAGTGCCGACCGTGGCTGCTGTCGCATTCGATGCGAAATTGGTCAGGAAGGTCATAGCCAGCATGATCGCCGCCAAGGCTGCCGCAGGCGAAAGATAGTCAAGACCGTAGGCCATCACGCCGCCGATCCAGTCGGCAGCGCCACTGTCGAGTATGATCCGGCCGAGCGCAATACTGGCCGCGACGAGGACGATGACGCTGGCCGAAAGTGCCCTTCCGACCCGGTCGAACTTCACGCAACCCGTGACAAACATCAGGATTGCACCGGCCAGCGCAGAGATCGCGATCGGGACAAGCCCGACCGATGCGAGGGCGATCGATCCCCCCATGATCCCCGCTGCGAGCGCCGCTTTCGAACGGCGGGGCAGCTCGCGCATTCCCTCAAGCTGGAGCAGGCTGTCGGCACGGGCGAATTTCTGCATATCGTCGGGCAGGCCCATGACGAGCATCACGTCGCCTTCGGCAAAACGATGGTCACCCCCTTCCGAGAATTGCTCCTTTTCGCCGACGATACGTTCTGGCCTGTGTGTGCCGATAACGGCCACGCCATACAGGTCCGCAATCCCGGAACTCGGCAAGGTCCGTCCGATCAGACGTGAGTCCGCAGTGACGATCATCTCTACCACGCCAATATCGATCCCGGTTTCCTTGGACCTTCGGCGGATACGGTCGATGACCCAGCTTGGCGCTGCGTCGCCGCGCAACACGCTCATCGCTTCCTCGATCGCTTCATGCGTGCCACTCATCCGCAGGCGCTGCTGTGGTCGGAGCAGGCCAACCGGGACTTCGTGGAATTCGATACCGGCCGGCAGGCGCGAATAGACTTCGGACAGCTCACGGCCATTGAGGATGGAGTTTTCGGTCACCCTCAACCGGGTCTCGAAAAGGCGCGCGGCATGGACCTTCTCCACCCGGTTGTCGCCCAGCATCCGGGGCATAATCAGCCACACGTAAGGCAATGCGATCAATGAGGCGATGACCACGATCGGGGTGAAATCGAACACCCCGATCTCGCGCATTCCCAGATCGACCGCGATGGAAACGACGAGAATATTCGTCGAGGTGCCGATCGTCGTTGCAAGACCGCCCATCAACGACGCTGCATTCAGCGGAATAAGTGTCTTGGAAGCCGGCATCGCGCCGCGTAGCGCGAGCTGGACGAAGATCGGCATCAACAGCACCAAGACTGGCGTGTTGTTGATCCCCATCGAAAGCAGGAAGGTCACCACGAGCGAGAACAGCAAGCCGAGCTGGAGATTGATCTTGAACAATCGCTCGAGGAACCGGGCTGCCGGATCGAGAGCACCGGTAACCACCAGCCCACGCCCCATGATCATGAGTGCACAGATCGTGATAAGGGCGTAGTGGCCGAAACCCGAGAAGGCGATCTCGAGCCCGTCGGTCGGGTCGTGATCGGGCAGCGGGAAGAAGTATAGGCCGACCGCGATCACCGCGATCGTCAGCAGCGAGATGATCTCGACCGACATCCGTCCGCGTGCGAAGCCGACGAACATCGCGATGGTCACGACCATCGCTGCGATTGCGTGATAAGAAGGAGCCCCGATCATCCCGCGGGGTGAATCCCAGACACGTCGCGCAATTACAAGGCTTTTTGCGATTTCCCGGTGCCAAGCCGGGACGGTCGAAGAGCGGTGGTACCCCTGGCCGGACTCGAACCGGCACTTCGTAAGAAACTCGATTTTGAGTCGAGCGCGTCTACCAATTCCGCCACAGGGGCACTGGGTCGGGAGCGCGGGAGTTAGCCGCGCTCGATCAAGCCTTCAAGGCGTTTGCCAGCAATTTGTGCAGCTTCGAATGCAGGGCATCGTTGGCGGCAAGCACCTGACCCGAGTGGATCGGCATGGAACGGCCCCGGAAGTCCGACACGAAGCCACCCGCTTCGCGCACGATGAGGCAACCGGCTGCGGTGTCCCAGTCATTGAGGCCACTTTCCCAGAATCCGTCGTAGCGACCGGCGGCAAGCCAGGCGAGGTCCAGTGATGCAGCACCGAACCGGCGAATACCTGCCACCTGCGGGCCGATGGCCGCGAAGATCTTTGTCCACTCGCTGAAGTCGCCGTGCCCCTGGAAGGGGACGCCGATCGCGATCAGGGCTTCGGGCAGGCGGCTGCGCGCCGATACGCGCAGGCGCCCATCGTGCAGCCAGGCGCCACGGCTCTTTTCTGCCCAGAAAGTTTCGTCGGTGATCGGATTGTAAACAACGCCCGCAGTCACCTCGCCCCAGCCCGAACCGTCGAGCTTGGGTTCCTGCGCAGCGATCGAGACCGCGAAATGCGGAATGCCGTGGAGGAAGTTGCTTGTGCCGTCCAACGGATCGACGATCCAGCGCGGTTTGCCTTGATCGCCCTCGATGACGCCCGCCTCTTCCATTACGAAGCCCCAGTCGGGCCGTGCAGCGAGAAGCTCGTCATAAATCGTGCGTTCGGCGACACGGTCGGCCTTGGACACGAAGTCGGCCGGACCCTTGTGGCTCACCTGGAGGTGCTCGACCTCACCGAAATCGCGACGCAGGCGGCCACCCGCCTTGCGTGCGGCTTTCTCCATAACGCGGATGAGTCCGGAAACAGCGGCCATTGGTACTCTCTTATTCGGTCAGCACGCGGATCGAGCGGGCTGCCAGGTGGATGTTCCCCCACTCGCAGCTCATGTCGAACTTCGTGCCTTCGATACTGAAGGAATGGATTGCGAAGCGGCGGTTGGTGCCGCCTGCTGCGCTTTCGGCACGCTCGAGCGACAGCTTCGAGATGCCAGCGAACTTAAGCATGCCGGGGTGGAAGCAGTGTTCGTCCCCCTCGCCCGGCGCCTCGTAATCCGCGTGGGCGGGCTTGAGGCAGAAGTCCATCTCCAGCGTCAGCTCGTCATCATTGATCACGACGCCGCGCAGGACGCTGTTCTCGATATCGACGTTCTCGAAGCGGCTGGCGATGGATTTGCCCATATGCTCAGCTCGCCTTGCCGACGTAGGTCTGCTCGTAAACGTCGACCACGATGCGCGTGCCACTTTCAATGTGCGGCGGGACCATGATGCGCACACCATTGTCGAGCACAGCGGGCTTGTAGGACGATGAGGCGGTCTGCCCCTTCACCACCGCGTCGGCTTCGACGATGGTCGCTTCGATCTGGGCCGGAAGCTCGACCGAAATCGGCTTTTCTTCCCACAGTTCGAGCATGACCTGCATCCCGTCCTGAAGGAACGGGCGTGCATCGCCGAGCAGATCGCTCGGCAGGTTGATCTGTTCGTAGGTGTCGGTGTCCATGAAGACGAGCATGTCGCCATCTTCGTAAAGGAACTGATAGTCCTTGGTATCGAGGCGCACCTTTTCGACCGTGTCTGCGCTGCGGAAGCGCACGTTTGTCTTGCGGCCATCCTGCAGGTTCTTCATCTCGACCTGCATATAGGCGCCGCCCTTGCCGGGCTGGGTGTGCTGGATCTTGGCGACCTTCCAGATGCCGCCTTCGTATTCGATGATGTTGCCCGGACGGATGTCCACGCCGCTGATCTTCATGGGGAAGCTACCTTCGACTTGTAAAAGAGCGTGCCTGCCCGCGATAGGGAGGCCTTGTGCGCCGCGCGCCTTAGCGAAGAGCGCGCCGGGGGGCAAGCGAGTGGAAATCACCACGAGCCACTGCTATATGTGTGCAAGACGGATCATATGAGGAAATTCGCCACCTTGGCTGCCGCCATCCTGTTGGCAGGCGCATCGACCGGCCCGCTTGCCGCGCAGGGCCGTCTCGGCCTTGTCGAGCAGGGCGAATATATCTGCGCCCTCCCCGGCGACGCCACAGGCGCGGCCTGGATCGTACAGGAAGGCAAGGGTTTCGCGATCATCGAGGGCTCCAGCTATCGCACCGAACGCGGCAGCGGGACCTATCTCGCCGAAGGTCGGCAGGTCACCTTCACGCGCGGCCCCCTCAAGGGCATGAAACTCATGCGCCTCGGTTCAGGGCTTCTCCAGGAGATCGGGCGCGACGGCAAGCTCGGGCGACTGCGCTGCCACCGCGCAGGGCCGCTGCGCTAGGACTATTTGCCGCGCAACAGCGGGTAGGGATTGACCGCGTTCGCGGGCTCCCACCACTCGGCGTCCTTCATTGTTTGCAATATCGCGAAATGCAGGTGCGGCGCCTCGTCCGACGCATTGCCGGTGCTGCCGACCGTACCGAGCCGCTGCCCCCGGCGGATCTTCTGCCCTTCTTTCAATCCTTCGGCATATTCGTCGAGATGGGCGTAGTAGTAGATCGTCTCGCCATCGTTCGAGCGAACATAGATCGTGTTGCCTCCGGCATCGGAACGGAACATCTTTTCAACTTCCCCCGGGGCCGCCGCAACCACACTGGTCCCCTTGGGGGCCATGATGTCGATCGCCTCATGAAGGCGCTGCCCACCCGCCCGCGAATCGCTGAACGTGTCGGTAAGGTCGCTCGGCCGGATATTGAGCACGGGCACGAGCAATTCGCCCGGTGCACCGCTTTTGGGTGCGGTGACGACATTGGTGTCCAGCATTCCGGCTTCCGGAGCGTCTGTCGCCGCAGCGGCGACGCCGGGCGCGGTTGTATCCGCTGCCGGGCTGGGAGCAGCCTCCGCGGGCCGGGTTGTTCCCCGCTGGCTGGCGCTGTTGGCGTTCTCGATGACCGTCCCGCCAGCCACGATCCAGACAGCGCTGGTCAGCGTGGCAGTGATGACAATGGTGAGGATGCGATCGACGATGCTCATGACGGGAAGTCTAACCGTTTATGCCTCGAAAATCACCTGCGTGGATTGCGAAACCATTCCCGCAAGGCGCGCCGCGTCCCAATTGGTGAGGCGCACGCACCCGCTGCTTTGCGCCCTTCCGATGGTTTCGGGATCGGGCGTGCCGTGAATGCCGTAGTGCTCCTTGCTGAGGTCGATCCACACCACCCCGACCGGTGAATTTGGCCCCGGTGGCAGCATGTGATTGCCGTCATCGGAGTTTTGCTTGCCGAGAACCTCTGGATCGTAGGCATAGGGTGGATTGTAGGCTTCGCCGAGAATCTTCCATTCCCCTAGCGGCAATGGAAATTCGCTCGAACCGGAGCTCACTGTAAACAAGGCGACCAGCTTCTCGCCATTGTAGGCCTTGAGCGTCTTGCCTGCCTTGCTCACGACAACCCGATCGACTTCCGGTTGAGTTGTACCGACCCCAAGCGAGGCGAGCGTCTGCTGCCAAGACAGATCTTCGACCGATCCCTTTGCTATCCTGTCGGCACCGATATTGGGCACGCGGATCTTCCGGCCCGCCTGGAAATAGCTCGGTTCATGCCCATCGGGTCGGCCAATATCCGGAGTTGGCGTCGGCGCTGGATTTGGACCTTTGCCGGTGATGGCACCCGCTGGTTGGTGGTTCGGATTGAGCTCCTTCAGGACGGCGATCGTGGTGTGGAATCGCTCGGCGAGACGCTCATCGAGCGATGCGTAACCCAGCCTGTCGAGCTTGGCCTTCTCGGCTACATCCTCAGGCAAGTCCCCATATTTCGCCTCGCCCCAACTTGCCGGGATTGTGACCACGCGTGTGGCGGGAATCTGCTTCCAGGCGGTCAGCATCTCGACCGTCCTGTCGTCGAGCTTGCCCGATACCGGGAGGTCGTTCGCTTCCTGAAAGCCGCGCAACGCGTTCTCTGTGCTCATGCCCATCTTGCCGTCGATCACGCCCGGACCGAATCCGATCCGGTCGAGCACCACCTGGGCCTGCATGATCGGGCGTTGTTCCGGATCGGGAATGGCGTCAGCAGGAACCGATTCCTCGTCACTCGACGCCATTGAATCGGCAAGATTGTCGGCGGCGTAGGTCTCGTATCCCCAATCCTTGCCTGCATCGGCGGTGGCGACCGTATCGGCGTCCTGCTTGTCGTTGTCCTGTCCGGCAAGGCCGCAAGCGGCGAGCGCGAATAGCGAAGCGGTGGCGATGAGATGGCGCATGACAAACTCCCTGGTGTTCAGGGACGCGACCCGCCCCATTCAGGGTATTCAACTCACTTGGGCGCCATTTGCTCCGCGAAGGCATTGATTGCAGTCACTTCGTCGCCAGACCAGACTGCGCTCGACACGGCGAGGAAGTCCGCGCCAGCTTCGACCAGCGGACGGCAATTGTCGGGCGTAATCCCGCCGATGGCGACCGAGGGAAGCTCGACCATTTCGCTCCACCATTCGAGCAATTCGAGCTCGGCCTGGTGTTCGGTATCCTTGGTTGTGCTGGGAAAGAATGCGCCGAATGCGACATAGTCCGCGCCCGCCTCACCGGCCTCGAGCGCGAGATGGCGCGAGCCGTGACAGGTCACACCGATCTGCGCATCCCGACCCAGTTCCTCGCGAGCCTCGCGCGGGTCGCCATCGCCCTGGCCCAGATGCACGCCATCGGCACCCAGACGCTTTGCCAACGCAATGGAATCGTTGACGATAAAAGCGACATCGTGCTCCGCGCAGATGGCCTGCAGCGGCTCTGCAAGGCGGGCCGCCTCGTGCTGGTCGACAGCCTTCACGCGAAACTGGAATGCCGTCACGAGGCCCTTGCCCGCCGTGAGCGCGCGTTCGAGCCGCTGCGGAAAATCGCCCGAAACGTCGAGCGGAGAGATCAGATAAAGCTGGCAGGGAGTGGTTTCGTCGGTCATCGGCGCGCTTCGTATCGACACAGGCACGCTTCGTCACGCATTCAGTTCACGGCAAGGGAAAGCGGCGCAATTCGAGCGACATGAAGATCGCTCGTCCGGCTCTCGTAGCCCTAGTCCTTGCTGCTCTGCCCCTCGCTGGCTGTGTCGTGGTACCCGATGCGCCTAATGTCGCAGGCAATCCGTGGAACGAGGGCACGCCAGTGCCGCTGGGACAGCCGGTCAAGGTCGCTGACGTCATCGTGACGCCCCTGCGCGTGGTCGAGGACAGCCGCTGCCCGATCAATGCACGCTGCGTGTGGGCCGGACGCCTCGTCGTGGAGACCCGGATCGACGGCGCGGGCTGGCGTGACACTGCCAACGTCACACTGGGCGAGACCTACGGCACGCACGAAAAGGTCGTCCGCCTGATCGCTGGCGAGCCGAACAAGACCACACAGGAAGAGATCAAGCCGCACCAGTACCGCTTCACCTACGAAGACGGTGCCTGGTACGTCGAGAACCAGTAGGCGTCAGGCCACGCTGGCTGCGTGGATCTGGTCGATCGCGCCCGACAGCGTGCCGTCGAACTCCTCGTCGCTCTGCTGGTGGCGCAGGTCCTGCAGCAGGCCGCGGCTGAAGCTGGCGATCATGCCGGGGTTTCTGGCCAGGTGCTCGCAGGCATCATCGGTCGAATAGCCGCCCGAGAGGGCGACCACGCGCAGCACCTTGGGATGGCTGGTCAGGCCGGTGTAGAGCCCTGCTTCCTTGGGGATCGACAGCTTCAGCATGACCTGCTGGCCATCGGGCAGTGCTTCGAGGCCTTCCTCGATTGCCGCTAGCATGATTTTCTCGCCTTCCGCACGGTCGGCTGCGGTGATGTCGTATTCGGGCTCGAGAATCGGAACGAGACCGCAGGACAGAATCCGCGCACCTTCGGCGAACTGCTGTGCCACTGCTTCCTTGATGCCTACCGAATTGACCGACTTGATGACCGAGCGCATCTTGGTGCCGAAGACGCCGAGTTCACGGGCGTGGTTACACATGTCTTCGAGGCCCGGGTTGGGCTTCATCAGCTGCGCACCGTCGCGTTCGTCCTCGAGGCCCTTGTCGACCTTGAGGAAGGGGACGATGCCACGCTCGGCCAGGCGATGCGGGACAGGCTTGCCACCGCTCGACCCGTCCATGGTCTTTTCGAACAGGATTGCGCCGATGACCTTGCCATTGCCGAAGCAGGGGCTTTCGATGATCCGCTGGCGCATGGCGTGGATCAGACCGAACATCTCGTCCTCAGTGCTCCAGGCGTCGTCCTCGATACCATAGCCCTTGAGCGCCTTCGGGGTCGATCCGCCCGACTGGTCGAGTGCCGCTATAAAGCCCTGCCCGGTGGCGACGCGCGCCTTCATTTCGTCGAAAGTCATGGAAGAATCCCGTCTCTGTGCATTCGTATGCGCGGCCCCATACAAAAGCGTCCATGCGCAAGCAACCGCAGCCGTGGACCTAGGTCCGGTTTATCTTTCGGATGATGCCGGTGAAGCTCAGTGCGGGCTTGCCGTCACCGGTTACAAGACCCCGCACGAAAATCGTCTTGCCGCCGCCGCGCGTTACCTCGCCCCTCGCCTCGACCATCTGGCCGACCGAGATGCCGCCGAGGAAGTCACCCGACAGGTTGATCGTCACGCCGTAGTTCTCACCAAGCTCCCTGTGGGCGATGGTGAACAGTGCGAAGTCGGCGAAGGTCATCATGCATCCGCCGTGCATCGAACCCGCGCCGTTCATGTGATGCGGCTCGGCGCGGAAGGCGCTGACCCAATCGCCGTCGATCTCGCGCATGTAGAATGGACCCGAACGCGTCTCATACGCATCCGTTTTCCAGGTACTCCACCCTGCCCACTCGCCCTCGGTTACGAGGGTTGGACCGCGGACCTCCATCTCGCTCATTCGGCGAGTGCCGCCACGCCGGGGAGTTCCTTGCCTTCCATCCACTCGAGGAAGGCACCGCCAGCGGTGGAGACGAAGGTGAAGTCGTCCTTCACCCCTGCATGGGCGAGTGCGGCAACGGTATCGCCTCCGCCCGCCACCGAAGTCAGCGAGCCGTCCTGTGTCAGTGCAGCGGCTGTGCGCGCGAGCGCCACGGTCGCGGCGTCGAACGGCTCGGTTTCGAATGCACCCATTGGGCCGTTCCACACCAACGTGCGGCAGGTCTTGAGCACGTCGCCCAGCGCCTCAACCGCGAGCGGTCCGACATCGAGGATCATCTCGTCGTCGGCGACTTCGTGGACGTTGCAAGTGCGCAGGCTTGCCGGATTGGCGGCGAATTCCTTGGCGACCACGACGTCATAGGGCAGATGCACCGTGCAGCCCGCATGATCGGCCTCGTCCATGATGCGATTGGCCATGGCGGTCAGGTCATGCTCGCACAGCGACTTGCCGACATCGACGCCCTTGGCCGCGAGGAAGGTGTTGGCCATGCCGCCGCCGATGATCAGGTGCTGGACCTTGCCGACAAGGTTGTGGAGCACGTCGAGCTTGGTCGAAACCTTGGCACCCCCGACCACTGCTGCAACCGGGGTCTCCGGATCGCCGAGTGCTGCGTTCAATGCGCGCAATTCCGCTTCCATCGCCCGGCCGGCATAGGCGGGCAAAACGCGGGCGATGCCCTCGGTCGTCGCATGGGCACGGTGCGCGGCGGAGAAGGCATCATTGACGTAGAAGTCGCCGATCGCCGCGATGCCCTTGGCAAACTCGGGATCGTTGGCTTCCTCGCCCGGCCAGAAGCGGACGTTGTCGAGCAGGCCGATGTCGCCATTGCGCAAGATGCCGACCGCCTGTTCAACCACCGGGCCCATCACCTCGGGAATGAACATGATCTCCTTGCCCAGCACGCGCTCGACATCACCCTGCACCATGCTGGTGCTCATGGTCGAATGGCGCGCGCCCTTGGGACGGCCGAAATGGGCGAGCAACAGGACCTTGGCGCCCTTGTCCGACAGTTCGAGGATGGTCGGCATTGCCGCCTCGACACGGGTGACGTCGCTGGCGCGGCCTTCCTGCATCGGCAGGTTGAGGTCGACGCGCACCAGCGCGACCTTGCCAGTTACATCGCCAAGGTCGTCCAGGGTCCTGAAATTGCTCATGTGATCGTCCTTAGAGGAACTTCGCCATCACGCCCGCAGTGTCGATCATGCGGTTCGAGAAGCCCCATTCATTGTCGTACCAGCTGACCACGCGGCAGAGCTTGCCTTCCATGACCGAAGTCTCGAGGCTGTCGATCGTCGAGCTGGCCGGATAGTGGTTGAAGTCGCTCGAGACCAGCGGCTGGTCGGTATAGTCGAGCACGCCCTTCATCGGTCCCTCGGCAGCGGCCTTGAGCGCCGCGTTGAGTTCTTCCTTGCTGGTGTCGCGCCCCGGGGTGAAGACCAGGTCGACAAGGCTGACGTTGGGTGTCGGCACGCGGACCGACGAACCGTCGAGCTTGCCCTTCAGTTCGGGCAGGACGAGGCCAACCGCACGGGCGGCGCCGGTGGTGGTCGGGATCATGTTCTGCGCACCGCCACGGGCACGACGCATGTCGCTGTGCATCTGGTCGAGCATACGCTGGTCGTTGGTGTAGCTGTGGATCGTGGTCATGAAACCACGCTCGATGCCCACGGTCTCGTGCAGCACCTTGGCCATCGGCGAGAGGCAGTTGGTGGTGCAGCTGGCGTTCGAAACGATCAGATCATCAGCCGTCAGCGTTTCATGGTTCACACCATAGACGATGGTCGCCGAAACATTGTTCGCCGGGGCCGAGATCAGCACGCGCTTGGCGCCCGCCTTGAGGTGGGGCTCCGAAGCCTCGTGGCTCTGGAAAAAGCCGGTGCATTCGAGCGCGATGTCCACGCCCTGCGCAGCGTGCGGGAGGTTGCCCGGATCGCGCTCGCTGGTGACGGCGATCTTCTTGCCGTTGACCGAGATGAAGCCTTCGCCAACCTCGACCGTGCCGGGGAAGCGGCCATGAGTGCTGTCGTACTGGAACAGCAAGGCGTTGGACTTGGTGTCGGCGAGATCGTTGATGCTGACCAGTTCGAGATCGTGATCGTCACGCTCCAGGATGGCGCGCGCCACGAGGCGGCCGATGCGCCCGAAACCGTTGATTGCAACCTTCGTCGTCATTGCAAGGAACTCCTGCTTAACCGTTCAATTTGTTCATGATTTGCGGGACAATCGCCTCCGCAGTGAGACCGAATTTCTCGAAGAGCTGTTCTGCCGGGGCCGAAGCGCCGAAGCGGTCGATGCCAATCGTCAGGCCGTCGCCGCCGACATAGCGTTCCCACCCGAAAGTGGTGCCTGCCTCGACCGACACCTTGAGCGCCGATGCCGGCAGCATGTCGGCGCGATATTCCTCTGCCTGCTCGTCGAACAGCTCGGTGCAAACCATCGATACGACGTCGGCACCGACGCCCTTCTTCTCGAGCTCATCCGCCGCTTCGAGCGCGACATGGACTTCAGAACCCGTGGCGACGAGCACGACCTGGCGCTTCCCGCCCGCTTTCTTGAGACGATATGCACCCTTCGAGCACATATCGACCTCGTCCGGTGCATTGCGCAGCTGCGGCAAGTTCTGGCGGCTCAGCGCGAGGACGGTCGGGCGATCCTTCTGGCGTAGAGCGATTTCCCAGCACTCGGCGGTCTCGACCGCATCGGCGGGGCGCATGACGAGTACGTTGGGCATCATGCGCAGCGACTGGACATGCTCGATCGGCTGGTGGGTCGGGCCGTCCTCGCCCAGGCCGATGCTGTCGTGCGTCATGACATAGATCACGCGTGCCTGCTGCAAAGCGGAGAGACGGATCGCACCTCGGCAATAGTCGGTGAAAACCAAGAAGGTACCTCCATAGGGAAGGACACCGCCGTGCAGCGCCATGCCGTTCATCGCGGCGGCCATGCCGAACTCGCGAATGCCGTAATAGACGTAACGACCCGAGTAATCGTCTGCCGTGAAGGCGCCGATACCCCCGGCCTTGGTGTTGTTCGATCCGGTGAGATCGGCGCTCCCGCCGATGGTCTCGGGCAGTTTTCCGTTGATCTGCGCCAGCGCCATCTCGCTTGCCTTGCGGGTCGCGACCTTGACCGGCTCCTTCATCAGCGACTGGATATATGAGTCGAGGCTGAAATTCTTCGGCAAATCGCCAGCCATGCGGCGCACGAACTCGGCCTTGTCGTCGCTCGCACTGAGACGGTCGCGCCAGTCGGCATGAGCCTTTGCGCCCTTCTCGCCGGTGGCACGCCAGTCGTGTAGAACATCCTCGGGAATCTCGAAGGGCTTGGCATCCCAGCCCAGCACGTCGCGCGCTGCGGAAATCTCCTCGTCGCCCAGCGGGGCACCATGAGTGGCGCTGGTGCCTTGCTTGTTCGGCGCGCCCTTGCCGATGACCGTGCGGCAGGCGATCAGCGAGGGACGATCGTCAGCCAGAGCCTCGTCCATCGCGCGACGGATATCGGTGAAATCGTGACCGTCGCATTCGGCGACATGCCAGCCCGTGGCTTCGTAGCGGGCCTTTATATCCTCGCTGGTCGATAGGTCGGTCGATCCGTCGATGGTGATGCGGTTGTCGTCCCACAGCACGTTCATCCGGCCGAGCTTGAGGTGACCGGCAAGGCCGATTGCCTCGTGATTGATGCCCTCCATCAGGCAGCCGTCGCCCGCGATTACCCAGGTGCGGTGATCGACGAGATCGCTGCCGAAACCGGCATTGAGGTGCCGCTCTGCCATCGCCATGCCCACGGCCATCGCGAGGCCCTGGCCCAGCGGGCCGGTGGTGCATTCGACGCCGTCGAGCAGGAAGTTTTCCGGGTGACCGGCACAAGGGCTGCCAATCTGGCGGAAGTTGCGGATGTCATCCATCGTCGGCCGATCATAGCCAGCGAGATGCAGCAGGCTGTAGATGAGCATCGAGCCGTGCCCGGCAGACAGAACGAAACGGTCACGATCGGCCCAGTCCGGGCTCTTCGGATCGTGCTTGAGATACTCGGCCCACAGCACCGTTGCGACGTCAGCCATGCCCATTGGCATGCCCGGATGGCCCGAATTCGCCGCCTGTACCGCATCCATCGAAAGTGCCCTGATGGCGTTGGCCATCCGGGACATACGTGCGGTGGGAAGGCTCATTCTGTTGCTCTCCGGAAAAGGGGCCGATTCGACGCGCGCCCGCCATCGCGGAGGGGACGCGGCAGGTCAACCCGCCCTCTCGCAGATGCACAAGTGCGCGGACCCTCAAGCCACTTATCAACAGGGTGCGCCAAGCCTTTGCCTGCAAGCGTCAATCTTGGTATTTGTGCGGGTGATGGATAGCGCACGTATCTCGCAAGCTATGGATCGTATCGACAGGGCACTTGCCCGGATCGAGACGCAGGCCGCTCTCTCGAGCCATCGCGGACCGGCGAGTGATGCAGAAGAAGGCGATCTGGCCCGGCGTCACGAGGCACTCAAGGCGAGCGTTCAGACATCGCTTTCGGAACTCGATTCCCTGATCGAAGGACTCGAGAAATGAGCGACGTTGCGCTCGAGGTCGGCGGACGGAAATACACCGTCGCCTGTGCCGACGGGCAGGAAGAGCACGTCCAGCGCCTCGCCTCGGTCATCGATGGCAAACTCGGCACGATGGGTGCAAACCTTTCCAGTCAGGAAGCGAAGAACCTTCTGTTCGCGGCGCTCCTGCTGGCCGACGAGCTCGACGAAGCAAAGCGCGGCACACCCTCTCATACCGCTCCGGCAGAGCCCGATTTCGACGGCGGGCGGTTGGCTGCGCAGCTCGAACGCATAGCATCTGCGCTCGAAAACGCTGCACAAGTGCTTGAGGGTGGACGACAGACCCCCTAGATAGTCCTCGGCGGGGCTGCCCGGCACGAGCCTTTCGAATATCCCTGAGGCTATAAGCAATCCTAGGGAGCTGTCCCTATTCTGGAACACGGGTTCGTCCTGGGAACCGGGATATACGGCGCCCACCTGACGTTTAGGCGTCAGAGGATTTCACCGGCACCGACCCATGGTGGTCCCGTCACTTTCTTGTGTGCGCTACCGCTTCGCTACTTGAGCGCGGCGAAGCGCGGGGCAGCAGCGAGTAATCCGTGACAAAGGCCGAACTTCGCAAGCAACTGCGGGCCGCGCGCCGCGAACACGTCGGGGCGCTGCCTGACAACATCCGCGCGCTGATCCTGCATCGCCCGCCTGCACCCTTGCTCGAACTGGTCCCCTTGGGCACCACGGTCGGACTGTACCGCGCAAACCCGGATGAGGCCCCGGCCGCATCCTACGCGAAGTTTTTCTTCGAACGTGGACACGAACTGGCGCTGCCGCGGTTCGCATCCCGCAACGCGCCGATGCAGTTCGCGCGCTTCGCCGACCCGTTCGAGGAAGAGGATCTCGAAGTCGGTCCCCTCGGCCTTCTCCAGCCCTTCTCCGATGCCCCGGAAATGACCCCCGACATCCTCATCGTCCCTTTGGTCGGGTTCACCGCTACCGGAGCACGCCTGGGACAGGGCGGCGGACATTATGACCGCTGGCTGGCCGACCACCCCGCGACGGTCGCGATAGGCCTTGCTTGGGACTGCCAGCTGGTCGACGACCTGCCGACCGAGCCGCATGACCGACCACTCGCCGCCATCGTGACACCTACCCGCATCTACGGACCCTTTGCATGAGAACCGAACCCACCTGGCGCATCCCGGTCGGCATTCTCGGGCTGCTCGCCGCACTAGCGATTTATGGCCTGGTGGTCGCGCGCTACGTGCCCGAGCTGATCGGCAACTGGCCTGCCCTCGCCCAAACCCTGGTCTATGTCGTGCTCGGCCTCGTCTGGCTGCTGCCCTTGCGCCGCTTCCTGATCTGGATGGAGACCGGCCGCTGGGGCTGATTGCCAAGCGGCAAATCCTGCACTAGCCTCCCCGATTGAGGGAGAGGGTATGGTAACAAAAGCGCAGAATTCGGCGAAATCTCCGGTTGGTCTGAAACTCGCGCACGGCTTTGGCGCCGCGGCCTTCGGGATCAAGAACAACGGTTTCGACTACTTCCTCCTGCTGTTCTACGGGACAGTCGTGGGTCTCGAACCGGGCCTCGTCGGCCTCGCCCTCCTTATCGCTCTTGTGTTCGATGCGCTGAGTGACCCGCTCGTTGGTTACTGGTCCGACAATCTGCGATCGCGGTGGGGACGACGGCACCCCTTCATGTATGCCGCTGCTCTCCCGGTGGCGTTCAGCTATTTCCTGCTGTGGAACCCGCCCGAACTCTCCCAGACAGGCCTGTTCCTCTACCTCACGGGCCTCGCGGTACTGATCCGCACCTTCATTACATTTTACGAAACGCCCAGCTCCGCGCTGATCCCCGAACTCACCACGGATTATGCCGAGCGGACCAGCTTCCAGGCCTACCGGCTGTTCTTTGCATGGTCGGGTGGCAATTTGATGAGCATCATTATGTTCGGCGTCTTGCTCACAGGCCCGCTGGGAATGCGCGATTCAGCGGCATTCGCCACCTACGGAATCATCGGTTCGATCGCGATGTTCGTCGCCATCATGGTTTCGGCCGTGGGGACCCATCACCGCATTCCTACCCTGCACACACCGCCCGTTCCGGCAGAACGTTTCAGCGTGCGCCGCATCTTTCGCGAGATGGTCGAGACGCTCAGCGAACGCAGCTTCCTCGCCCTGTTCGCCGCGACGATCCTATTTGCAATCGCAACCGGCCTCGCCGCAGCGCTGTCCTTCCTGATGCTCAACTACTTCTGGGGTTTCAGCGAATTCCAGATCTTCATCTGGACCTGCACCGTGTTCCTGTCCGCACTGCTCGGCTCGGCAATCGCACCGGTTACCGTTCGGCACCTCGGCAAAAAGAAGGGCACGATTGTCCTCGGCCTGCTGGCCTTCTCGATCCAGCCCATGCCCGTCATGCTGCGCCTGTTCGGCCTCATGCCCCAAAACGGCGATCCGATGCTGTTTCCGCTGGTCCTGACCATCAATGTCATCGACCTTTCGCTCATCATCGGCGTGACAGCGGTGGCCTACTCGATGATCGCCGACCTCGTGGAATCGAACCAGGTCAAGACGGGACGCCGCAACGAGGGTGTCTATTACGCGGCGACCACCTTCACACGGAAGACCACCCAGGGACTTGGCGTTCTGGCGGCCGGTGTCATTCTCTCGGCAATATCATTCCCCGAGGGCGCGGATCCCGCGACGGTCGATCCGGATACGCTGTGGTGGCTCGGTGCCTATTACGCGCCGTCGCTGCTGGTCCTCTGGCTAAGCGCGCTGGGCTTCATTGCCCTCTACAAGATCGACAAGGAGGGGCACGAAGAGAACCTCCGCAAGATCGCAACAATGGAAGCCGCAGAGTGAGGCGAGCGCTTCTTATCGCGCTGGTCCTGCTGGTCGGCGCAGGCCTGTGGTTGAAGCAGCGGGCGATCGGGCAAAAGCTTTTCGATCGCGCGGTCGAGACGAATGTCGGTCGTGACGCCACTGCGGATTTGCCCGACGGGATACACGCATATCTGTGCGGCAGCGGATCTCCCATGCCCGATGCCGAGCGGGCGGGCCCCTGCATCGGTGTCCTCGCAGGCAAGCACGCCTTCGTCTTCGACTCCGGCTCCGGTTCTATCCGCAAGCTGGGGCGCATGGGTTTCCCGATGGATCGGCTCGAGGCGGGCTTTCTGACGCACCTTCATTCAGACCATCTCGACGGCCTGGGGGAATTGATGCTGCAGGCCTGGATTGCCGGAGGGCGCGATACGCCGCTTCCCATCTATGGTCCGGCGGGAATCGACAGGGTCGTGGAGGGGTTCGTCGAGGCCTATTCGATCGATCGGGGATACCGGATTGCACATCACGGCCCCGAGGTCGCCCGACCGGGAGGCTTCGGCGGGATCGCAAGAACGCTTGACCCGGAAAAAGGTCGGATCGCCTGGCAGGGTGACGGGGTCACCATCCGCGTGATCGCCGTCGATCACCAACCGGTCGACAATGCCCTTGCCTTTCGTGTCGACTATGCAGGCCGTTCGCTGGTCATCAGTGGCGATACGAGGCGTTCCGATGCCTTGGCGGAATTCGCGAAGGGCGCGGACGTGATCTTCCACGAGGCCTTGAATCCCCAAATGGTGGGCCAGATCGGAAGGGCCCTCGCCGCACACGGAAATTCCGATGGCGCGAAGATCATGGCCGACATCCCAGACTATCACACGACTCCGGAGGAAGCTGCTCGGGTCGCGAGGTCAGCGGGCGCGAAGGCGCTGGTCCTCTACCACCTCGTTCCCGCCCCGCCTGTCGCACTCGTCGGCAAGGCATTCCTCGGTGACGCTGCGGAGGAATTCGGTGGCGAGCTTCGGTTGGGAGACGACGGATTACTCGTCAGCCTGCCTGCCAATGGCAAAGCCGTTGAATTCGACAACGTATTGTAGGGAAATCCCCAAGTGGCGCGAGTGACGGGGCTCGAACCCGCGACCTTCGGCGTGACAGGCCGACACTCTAACCAACTGAGCTACACCCGCGCAGCCACTTGGGAGCCGCGCCACTAAGGCAGGGTCCGATTCCTGTCAATGCCGATTGCAGCGCTTTTTTGTTCTTTTTTCGCCATCGGAACCGGCTCCTCCCGTTTACCCGAAATTTACCTCAGCGCGAGACAATCACGAGTGATTTCGGCGTGGGGCAAACGGGGGGTTTGCAATGCTGAGGATGACTTTCCTGGTGGTCTCTTTGACCATGCTCGCAGGCGGCGCCTATGCCGCGCAGTCGGCCTTCGACATCCAGCATCAGGCATATGCCGGACCGCCCGGAGCCGAGAAACTGCAGTCGGCGCCGAACGATACGGTAAGGGTCGCTAACCGCTAGGCTTAGCTGACGAGGATCAGCGCCGGATTCTCGAGCAGTTTCCGCAGCGCCTGTACGAAGCTCGCCGCATCCCAGCCATCGACGACGCGGTGGTCGCAACTGATCGAGATGTTCATCAGCTTGCGCTTCTCGATCCGCTCGCCACCATTGCCGTCGGAAACGAACATCGGTCGTTCGATAATCCGATTGGGGCCGATGATCGCGACTTCCGGGCGGTTGATGACCGGAGTGGTCGCCACGCCGCCGAGCGGGCCGAGCGAGGTCACGGTCAACGTACCGCCCTGCATCTCTTCGCTCTTGGCCTTGCCGGTGCGTGCCGCCTCGGCAAGGCGCGCGATTTCGTTCGCAAGCTGCCACAGGTTCTTCGCCTGCGCGTCCTTGATCACCGGGACCATCAGGCCGGCATCGGTCTGCGCCGCCATGCCCATGTTGACCGAACCGTAGCGCGTCACCACGCCAGCCTCGTCATCGTAACGGGCATTGATCATCGGGAAATCGGGCAGCGTCTTGCAGATAGCCGTGATCAGCAGCGGCAGGATGGTCAGCTTGGGCTTTTCGCCACGATTGGCGTTGAGCTGCCCACGCAGGCCTTCCAACGCCGTCACGTCGCATTCCTCGACATAGGAGAAGTGCGGGATGTTGCGCTTGGAGGCAGCCATGTTCTCGGCAATGCGGCGGCGCATACCGATAACCTTGACCTCTTCGTCACTGCGAGCGGGGGCAGCAGCGCCATAACCGCCATTATACGACAGGAAGGCATCGAGGTCGCCGTGACGAATGCGGCCGTCCTCGGCAGGCTTCACCTGCGACAGGTCGACGCCGAGATCCTTGGCGCGCGCGCGCACCGCCGGCGTTGCGAGTACCTTTGCGTGAGCCTTGGGCTCGGGTGCCGGAGTCGGTGCGGGCAGCGGTTCGGGTTCCGGATCGACCGCAAGAGCGTGGTCCGCGTCGGACGCATCGGGCGTTTCCACCTCGATGCGCTCCTCGACCACTTCGGCCTTGGGAGCGGGTGCTTCTTCCTCGGGCGCTTCGCCCTCGACCTCGATCACGACCAGCATCGAGCCGATCGAGACCATGTCGCCTTCGGCACCGGCGATCTCGACGATCTTGCCGGTGACCGGGCTTTCCATCGGCACGGTCGCCTTGTCGGTCATCATGTCGACGAATTCTTCGTCCTCGTTGACCGTATCGCCGACAGCCTTGTGCCACTGCACGATTTCGGCCTCGGCAATGCCTTCGCCGATGTCGGGCATTTTGAAGGTGAATTTCGCCATGTCGGTTACTCGCTCAGGATTTTGTCGAGGGCCTCGCCGATGCGGATCGGTCCGGGGAAATAGGCCCATTCGAGGCTATGCGGATAAGGCGTGTCGAAGCCGGTAACGCGTTCGACGGGCGCCTCGAGATGATAGAAGCAACGTTCGGTGACGAGCGCCGAAAGCTCCGCACCGAAACCGCTGGTACGGGTCGCTTCGTGGACGATCAGGCAGCGGCCGGTCTTGGCGACCGAAGCCTCGATGGCCTGGATGTCCAGCGGCACCAGCGTGCGCAGGTCGAGAATCTCGGCATCGACGCCCTTCTCGCGGCACACCGCCTCGACCACATGGACCATCGTCCCGTAGGCGAGGATGGTGAGTTCGTCGCCAGTGGTGACGTGCCGCGCCTTGCCGAGCGGAATCTTGTAATGACCCTCGGGCACCAGGCTGGCGTCGAAGTTCTTCCACGGCTGGGCAGGCTTGTCGTAATAGCCGGTGAAGGGGCCGTTGTAGATCCGCTTCGGTTCGAAGAAGATCACCGGATCATTGTCCTCGATTGCGCTGATCAGCAGGCCCTTGGCATCATATGGCGTGCTCGGGATCACCGTCTTGAGACCGGCGACGTGGGTGAAAAGCGCCTCGGGGCTCTGGCTGTGCGTTTGCCCACCGAAGATACCGCCACCGAAGGGCGAGCGAACGGTCATCGGCGCGACGAACTCACCCGCCGAGCGATAGCGCAGACGCGCCGCTTCGGAGATCAACTGGTCGAGGCCGGGATAGATGTAATCGGCGAACTGGATTTCCGGCACCGGGCGCAAGCCATAGGCGCCCATGCCCACCGCCGCGGCGATAATGCCGCATTCGGAAATCGGCGTGTCGAACACGCGGGTCTTGCCAAATTTCTCCTGCAGGCCTGCAGTGCAGCGGAAGACGCCTCCGAAATAACCGACGTCCTCGCCCATCACGACGATGCTCTCGTCGCGCTCCATGCTGACATCGAGCGCTTCGTTGATCGCTTCGATCATGTTCAGGCGGCGTTCGGTGCCCGATGAAGCGCTCGATTCACGTGTCTTGGTGGCGGTGCTCACAGGTTGAGCCCTCCCGGGAACTTGGTCTCGCGTTCGCGGATCGCCTGCTCGCTCTGCTCCTTGAGGTGCCACGGAAGCTCTTCGAAAACGTCCTCGAACATGGTGCGGAACGGATGGTGCAGGCCATGGCCCAGGATACCGTTGGCTTCCGCTTCCTTGGTGACGGCCTTGACGTATTCCGCCGCCTCGAGATCCATCTTCTGCTGGCGCTCCTCGTCCCACTCGCCGATGGCGATGAGGTGGTCCTTGAGGCGCGTGACGGGATCGCCGAGCGGCCACTCGTTGCGCTCCTGCGCGCTACGATAGCCAGAAGGATCGTCCGAAGTGGAATGCCCCTCGGCGCGATAGGTGAAGAACTCGATCAGCGTCGGACCGGCATTGGCGCGCGCACGATCTGCGGCCCACTTCTCCGCCGCATAGCAAGCCAGCGCGTCATTGCCGTCGACCCTGAGGCCAGCAAGGCCATAGCCGATTGCGCGCGCCGCGAAAGTCGTGCGCTCGCCGCCGGCGAAACCGGAGAAGCTCGAAATCGCCCACTGGTTGTTGACGACATTGAGGATGACCGGCGCGTTGTAGACGGTCGCGAACAGGCAGGCCGAGTGGAAGTCTCCCTCCGCCGTGCTGCCCTCGCCCACCCAAGTCGCGGCAATCCGGCTGTCGCCCTTGGCGGCGCTGGCCATGGCCCAGCCGACAGCCTGCGGCGTTTGCGTCGCGAGGTTGCCGCTGATCGTGAAGAAGCTGTGCTCGCGGCTCGAATACATGATCGGCAGCTGGCGGCCCTTCAGCTTGTCACCCTTGTTCGAGTAGATCTGGTTGATCATCTCGATCAGCGGATACCCACGCTGGATCAGGATGCCCTGCTGGCGATAGCTGGGGAAGACCATGTCGTCTGCCGCCAGCGCCATCGAAGCGGAAACGCTGGTCGCCTCTTCGCCGGTGCACTTCATGTAGAAGCTGGTCTTGCCCTGTCGCTGGCCGCGGAACATGCGCTCGTCGAAAGCGCGGGTCATGGCCATGTGGCCAAGCATCTTGCGCAGCGTTTCCGGGTCGAGCTTCGGGTCCCAGGGCCCGTGGGCCTTGTTGTCCTCGCCCAGCACACGGACCAGCCCGAAAGCGAGGTCGCGCATGTCTTTGGGGTCGCAGGTTTCGTCGGGGCGCGGCTGGGCGCCCGCTTCCGGAATCTGGAGATGCGAAAAGTCGACCGCGTCGCCGGGCCGGAACTTGGGTTCGGGGACATGGAGCGACAGCTTGGGGCGATTGTCGCCCTGTCCTGCCGCGCCTGCGGGCCGTTCGGCCATAAGAAACTCTCCCAGACGCAATCTTACGCGTTGGCGTTATATTATTTCACGGGAGAGAAACGGTCAAGTGTCGGCCGGATCACACCGCGACGGGCGCCTTGATAGCCCCGTGCGGCGTGTAGTCGCGAACCTCGAAATCCTCAATGCGATAGTCGAAGATCGTCGGCGGACGCCGCATGATCTCAAGCGTCGGCTGTCCCTGCGGTTCCCGAGACAGCTGCTCTTCGATGAGGTGCGCATGGTTGAGGTAGAGGTGGGTATCCCCGCCCATCCACACCAGTTCGCCCGGTTCCAGATCAACCTGCTGCGCCAGCATTCGCGTGAGCAGGGCGGCAGACCAGAGATTGAATGGCAGACCAAGTGCGACGTCGCAGCTGCGCTGGTAGAGTACGCAATTCAGCCGATCTCCGGCGACGTGGAACTGGTAAGTCTTGTGACAGGGCGGCAGAGCCATCCGATCGAGCTCGGCCACGTTCCAGCCTTCTATGATGTGGCGGCGGCTGCCCGGGTTATTGCGCAGCGAGTCGACGAGCTCGGCGACCTGGTTGATCCCCGGCCCCTTCTCGTAGAGCCCGTCCTTGCGATAGCGGTAGGTTGGCCAGTCCACCCATTGCTTTCCATAGACCGGGCCGAGGTCGCCCCACCGCTCTGCAAAACCCTCGTCGTCGGCAATGCGCTGGACGAAATCTTCCAGCGAAATCTGCTCGCCGGTTTCCTTGACGTAGTGGGCGTGCGGCCACTCGTTCCAGATCTTCACGCCCTGCAGCACGAGAGGACGGATATTGGTGTTGCCAGTGAGGAACCAAAGCAGCTCCCGCGTTGCGGTCTTCCAATACACCCGCTTCGTGGTGATGAGCGGCATGGCACCATCGCCCAGGTCGAATCGCAGCATCGCACCCATGACCGACCGCGTACCGATTCCCGTCCGGTCCACCCGCTCGCTCCCCGCGCTCCAGATGTGGCGCATGAGATCTCGATATTGCTGTTCGGGGTGGTTCTGGGACACGATGCACTCTCGGTAAGGAGATTTTTCCTCTAGGGACAAATTGCAGGAATTGCCCGCTTGCGCACCTCACATTCCACACCTATAGGGCGCGCCTTGCTTCGCACCCGCAGCACCAGATGCCGCGGGCCGATCCGGTCGGGGAGTAGCTCAGCCTGGTAGAGCACTGTCTTCGGGAGGCAGGGGCCGGAGGTTCGAATCCTCTCTCCCCGACCACTTCGTTCATTGACGATCAAGCGTGACGCGGCAATTTGCCCGTCACCTGCGCGCAAGCGGCACACAGACAAGGGATCGTCATCAATGCTTCGCAAGATCATCATCGCATCGCTCATCGCCGGCGGCGCGCTTTCGCTGTCGGCATGCAACACCGTTCGCGGACTCGGGGAAGACCTCCAGTCGGCGGCGAACTCGGTCGACGACGCCACCTGAGCCTGTCAATGACCAAGCCAGCCGTCCTCTTCGTCTGCCTTGGCAATATCTGCCGCTCGCCCCTGGCCGAGGCGGCCTTCCGGCATGCAGCGGATCGCGCGGGTATCGACGTAGAGGTCGATAGCGCCGGCACTGCCGACTATCACGTCGGCGCGCCGCCCGATCTTCGCAGCATTGCAGAGGCAGCGCGGCACGGTATCGAGATATCGCACTATCGCGGCCGCCAGCTTGCGGCGGAAGACTTCCATCGCTTCGACTGGATCGTCGGCATGGACCGGTCGAACATGGCCAATATCGCGCGGGTCGATCCGGGTGACGGCAAGGCGCGCGTCGAGATGATGATGGACCTGGTCCCGGGTCGCGAGGGCGCCGAGGTTGCCGACCCATGGTACGGCGGCGAGGACAACTTCCGCTACACCTGGGATGATGTCAGCGCCGGTGCGCAATCGATTGTCGAATTACTAAAGACCTAGGCTGCAGCCGCTTGGGCGTTAGCCGGTTTCTTGTTTCGGTAACGTGACTGGAAATAGGCCACCAACGCAAACCCCAGGATAACCGGCCCCACCACCATCAGGGGATCGGGCAAATCATAAAAGCCTGCGGTCTCGAACTCGACCAATGGCGCTCGCAATACGATCACAAAGGCCCATGACATGCGTGCGAGATGCCGGCGAATGCGGAGCCTTGCCCGCTCCTTGCGGCGGAAATGGAAATTGAGATCGCCACCGAGCAAGAAGAGCGGGACCAGCAGGACTGTGCCCGGTCCGATGATCGGAACGCCTCCCTTTACGACGTTGGGCAAAGCGACTGCCATGAAGGCGAGGACCGCCAGTATTTCCACCCCGGTCAAGCCGAGCTCGAACCGCCGTACCTTCGCGCTCGCGGGTTTGAGTGCGAGCCAGCCGGTAATCACGGCGTAGGAGGCGGTGACTGCATTGAGAGCCAATGGCGGGACCATCTCGACTGCCAGCATCACGGCCGCCGAGAGAGCCACCAGCAGTGTCGATATAATGCAGAGCTTGCCCGCCTTGATGTGCAGCGGGCTTCCCTTGGCGGCAAGGAACGCTGTCAGGGCAGCGGTGAGCCAGATTGCCCCGATGATCATATGCCCCTGGTATTCGAAAATCGAATAGGGCGTCGGATCGAGGAAATCGATCGGGTCGGGTGCAAATAGCCGGACATTCACTGGCAGGTCCTCCCCCACGGAGCGCGGCGATGGTACCACGCTCTTCTGTTCAAGCAAATTCTACTGCGACGAGAAACTATCCGCCTCTCAATGTTTTAACGCCGTAGTCCCGTTCGAACAGGTACAGCAGGATGCGCGCCGCTTCACCGCGCGGACCTTCGAGACCGCCATCGCGCTCCATCAGCAGGCGGGCATCGTCATAGGCGATCGGTAGCAACTCGGTGATCTGTTCGAGGCTTGCGATGCTGAACGGTGTGTCGCCCGACTGACGCGTGCCGAGCAATTCGCCGCCACCACGCAGGCGCAGGTCCTCTTCGGCAAGAAGGAATCCATCCTGAGTCTCGCGCATCAGGGCGAGGCGCTTCTGGGCGGTCTCGGAAAGCGTCTCTCCGTGGACGAGCACGCAGAAGGACTTCTCGGTCCCCCGCCCCACGCGTCCGCGCAACTGGTGAAGCTGAGCGAGCCCGAATCGCTCGGCCTGCTCAATGACCATCAGCGTGGCATTTGGCACGTCGACACCCACCTCGATCACGGTGGTTGCGACCAGCAGCTTGGCATCGCCGCTGGCGAAGCGTTCCATTGCCGCGTCCTTCAGCTCCGGCGCAAGCTGGCCGTGGACGAGCACAACATCCCTCCCGAAACGCTCCGCCAGCGCAGCATAGCGGGCCTCGGCGGCCGCGATCTCTTCCGGGCCATCGACCTCGCGGACCATTGGGCAGACCCAATAGGCCTGGCGTCCCTGCTCGATCTGCGCAGCGAGACGATCGACCAGAGGCCCGATCTTGTCCTGCCCCATGACCACTGTGTCGATCGCCTGCCGACCCGGAGGCAGTTCATCGAGTTTGCTGACATCGAGCTCGCCATATTGGGCAAGCGTCAGCGTGCGCGGGATAGGCGTCGCGGTCATGGCCAGGACATGCGGTGCGCGCCTGCCCTTGCTAGCGAGCATCAGGCGCTGGCCGACACCGAAACGATGCTGCTCATCGATCACGACCATGGCGAGATTGCGATAGGCGACCGCGTCCTGGAAAATGGCATGGGTCCCGACGACGATGTCGATACTGCCGTCGAGCAGGCCCATAAGTGTCGCCTCGCGCGCCCTGCCCTTGTCGCGCCCCGTCAGCAGAGCCACGCGCGCTCCGGTAGGCTCTGCCATCCGCCGCAAACTCTCGAAATGCTGGCGCGCGAGAATTTCGGTCGGCGCGAGCATCGCGGCCTGCGCTCCCGCTTCAACGGCAATCAGCATGGCTTCGAGTGCGACTACCGTTTTGCCTGCCCCGACATCGCCCTGGAGCAAGCGCAGCATGGGCGCTTCCTGAGCAAGGTCGCCTTCGATCTCGGCAATCGACCGCTTCTGAGCACCAGTGAGGGGAAACGGCAGCTCGAGCTTGCCGCGATGGCTGCCGTCGCCCTGCAGGGCCTGTCCGCGCCGCTTGCGATTGTCGGCCCGCACAAGCATCAGCGCGAGGCTGTTGGCGAGCAATTCGTCATAGGCCAGGCGGTCGCGCGCAGCCTTGTGTTCGCCCTTGTGTGCCAGCACGATTGCATCGCGCCACGCAGGCCACGCGGTCTTCTCGACCTGCCGTTCTTCGATCCATTCGGGCAGTTCCGGCGTGCGGGACAATGCCTGTTCTACCAGACCCGCGACCTTGGGTTGGGTGAGCCCGTCGGACAGGCGATAGACTGGCTCGCACAATCGCTGGAGCGTCTCGCCACTATCCTCCACCACGTGATCGGGGTGGACGATCTGAAGCATGTCGCCAAAGCGCTCCAGCTTCCCTGCCACCCAGCGGGTCTCGCCCTGAGGCAACTGCTTCTTCGCCGTATAGGACGCGCGCCCGAAATAGGTCAGCGCCAGCACATTGCCCACGCTGTCCTGCGCCAGCACGCGATAGGGCGCGCGCGGGCTCCTCCCGCTACGATGCTCGGCCACCGTCAGCTTGATGACGATTTGTTCGCCCTCGCCCGCCTCGTCCACATTCTGCACCGCGCGGCGCGTCACGAAACGCTCGGGCAGGTGATAGTCGAGATCGCGCACCCGGGTCAGGCCGAGCCTGTCGAGGGGTTTCTTCAGTTTGGGGCCGACCCCATCGAGCGATTCGGTCTCTGCAAACAGGGGATTGAGGACGTCGGGGCGCATGACACCTATTAGCCACCATCGTCATCCCAGCGAAAGCTGGGATCGCCCGCTCGTCACCCGGCGCTTGTGGATAGCGATCCCAGCTTGCGCTGGGATGACGTCGAGGTGTAGGCGCCGCCGCATGGTCCAAGCCCTCACATTCGAAGGCCGCAAGCAGCGCGCGAAGTTCCGCAGCTGGCATCGCGGCACGCGCGAAGCCGATTACATGATTGGCGGCTTCTTCGACCGCTATCACGAGAGCTGGGGCGAGGAAGAGCTCGGCTGGTTCGAGGCTTTGCTGGAAGAAGACGATGTCGACGTCATGGCATGGGCATTGAAGACACAGCCCACCCCGCCGCGCTTCGAAGGCAGGCTGATGCAGGCGATGCAGGAACTCGACTACGTCGATATCCCCCGTTGACGCCCCGGCCCTAGGCCCTATCAGCCACACTGACATTCGCCGCACCCCCTTCCCGACCGGGCAGGGGGCAATTTTGCGTGTGCGGAACATCACGCTGACAGGAACGCTAGGAACCCAATGCCAGATCTCTCCCGCATCCTGAAAGCTCGCGAACCGCTAACCCTTGCGCAGGTAGCGCGGGGCGCACAGCCGCTCGTCATGGCCGACCTCGCACGTGCCAGCACTGGCCGCGCCGTGTTTATCGCCCCCGATGATGCGGCGATGCGCGGGATTGTCGATGCGGCTGCCTTCTTCGCGCCCGAACTGGATGTGATCGAGTTCCCCGCATGGGATTCGCTGCCCTATGACCGTGCCAGCCCAGCGCTCGCGATCAGTGCGCGGCGTTTGGCCGCGCTCCACCGGCTCCAGACTGGAAAGGCAAAGGCGCAGCTGGTCGTGACCACGGCCAATGCCGTCTTGCAGCGCGTGCTCACGCCCTTCCGCATTCGGGAGAGCGTGCGAGAGTTCAAGGTGGGAACCGAGATCGGGCGCGAGAGCCTGTCCGCCCTGCTCCAGCGCCAGGGTTACAGTCGCACTGACACAGTGATCGACAAAGGCGAGTATGCGGTGCGCGGATCGATCGTCGACATCTTCCCGAGCGGGATGGACGAGGCTCTGCGGCTCGATTTCTTCGGCGACGAGCTGGAGAGCCTTCGGACCTTCGATCCGAACACGCAGATGAGCACAGGGCGGCTCGACTCGCACCTGTTGCTCCCGGCCAGCGAGGCGCTGCTCGACGAAGACAGCATCAAGCGCTTCCGCACACGCTATCGCGAACTCTTCGCCGCCCATGCGACGCAGGATCCCCTCTACGAGGCGGTCAGCGAGGGACGCAGGCTGGCAGGCATGGAGAACTGGCTCCCGCTGTTCGAGGAGAAGCTGGCGACATTCTTCGACCATATCGGGAAGGACGATCTCGTGGTCGTCGACACGGCGGCAATGGGCGCCGCCGAGGAACGGGCCAAGGACATCGCCGACTATTTCGAGCAGCGAAAGGCTGCGAGCGGTCAGGCAAAGGGCAGCTATCGTCCGCTCGATCCGGCTTCGCTCTACCTGTCAGACGATGAGTTCAAGGCGGCCCTTGCAGCAGCCCCAGCCCACCGCGCGACCGCGTTCGACGAGCCGGAGAGCGACAAGGTCGTCAGCTTCGGCTTCCGCTCGGGCCGCGATTTCGCGCCCGAACGTGCTCGCGGCGACAATGTCTATCCGGTGCTGGCCGAGCATCTCAAGGCGCTTGGCAAATCGGGCAAGCGCCCCCTTATCGCCGCCTATTCCAAGGGCAGCCGCGCGCGCATCGCCTCGATCCTCGACGAGGCGGGGACGCCGGTGCAGCTGGCAGAAACCTGGCAGGAGGCGCTTGGCCTCTCTGCCAAGGGCAAGGCAGCGGCTATGGTGCTGCCGCTCGAAGCCAGCTTCGCCAATGACGAGATGGAGCTGCTGACCGAGCAGGACATCCTTGGCGACCGGCTCGTGCGGCGCAAGAAGAAGCGCAAGGACGCCGACGCCTTTCTGGCCGAGCTCCAGGCGCTCGCAGTGGGCGATCTCATCGTTCACACCGAACACGGCATCGGCAAATATCTCGGCCTTGAAGCGATTGCCGTGGGCAAGTCCAAACACGATTGCGTCCAGCTCGAATATCGCGGCGGCGACAAGCTGTTCATCCCGGTCGAGAATATCGACGTGCTCAGCCGCTATGGTTCGTCCGAAGAGGCGGTCATGCTCGACCGGCTCGGCGGCGAAGCGTGGCAGAAGCGGCGCGCGCGCCTCAAGGAGCGCATCCGCGAAATCGCCGGCGAATTGCTCAAGGTCGCTGCACAGCGTGCCTTGCGCAAAGCTCCGGTGCTCGAGGTGGAACCCGGCCCCTACAACCAGTTCCTCGACCGCTTCCCGTGGGAAGAAACCGATGACCAGGATCGCGCCATCGCCGACGTGCTCGCCGATCTGGAAAGCGGCAAACCGATGGACCGGCTCGTCTGCGGCGATGTCGGCTTTGGCAAGACCGAGGTCGCGCTTCGCGCCGCATTCGTCGCGGCGATGAACGGACAGCAGGTCGCCGTGGTAGCCCCCACCACCCTGCTTGCACGCCAGCATTTCGAGAATTTTGCCTCCCGCTTCAACGGTTTCCCGCTGAAAGTTGGCAGACTCTCACGCCTCGTTCCCGCCAAGGAAATAAAGGACACGCGCGACGGGCTGGCAAGCGGCGATATCGACATTGTCGTCGGCACCCATGCGATCCTGTCGAAGCAAACCGAGTTCAAGAATCTCGGCCTCGTCATCGTCGACGAGGAGCAGCGCTTCGGCGTCACGCACAAGGAGAAGCTCAAGCAGCTGCGCGCTGACGTGCATATGCTCACGCTGACAGCCACTCCCATCCCCCGCACCTTGCAGATGGCCATGTCAGGGCTGCGCGAGCTCTCGACGATCCAAACCCCGCCGGTGGACCGTCTGGCCGTCCGCACATACGTGATGGAATGGGACGACATGGTGATGCGCGAGGCACTGCTGCGCGAACACCATCGCGGCGGACAGAGCTTCATTGTCGTGCCGCGCATTTCGGACATGGAAGGCATCTCCGACTGGCTGCACGAGCATGTGCCCGAGGTGAAGTTTGTCGCCGCGCATGGTCAGATGGGTGCCGGCGAGATCGAGGAGCGGATGAGCGCCTTCTACGAGGGCAAGTACGACGTGCTCCTTGCCACGACCATCGTCGAAGGCGGGCTCGACTTGCCGAGCGCGAACACGATCATCATCCATCGCGCGGACATCTTCGGCCTCGCCCAGCTTTACCAGCTGCGCGGGCGAGTCGGCCGTTCGAAGCTGCGCGCCTACGCCTATCTCACCTATGCTGCCGACACGCAGCTGTCCGAGGTAGCCGAAAAACGCCTCAAGGTTCTCGGCGATCTCGACAGCCTCGGCGCCGGCTTCCAGCTTGCCAGCCACGACCTCGATATTCGTGGCGCAGGCAATCTGCTGGGCGACGAGCAATCGGGCCATATTCGCGAGGTGGGGTTCGAACTCTACCAGTCGATGCTGGAGGACGCGATTCTCGCCGCCAAGGCGGGCGAGCTTGGTCTCGAAGCGAAACGCGAGAGCGTCAGCCCACAGATTACCGTCGATGCGCCAATCATGATCCCCGAGGATTACGTCCCCGACCTCGCCGTGCGCATGGCGCTCTATCGCCGCCTCAACGATGCGCAGGACAAGGGCGAGATCGAGGCGCTGGCGGCCGAGATGATCGACCGTTTCGGCGATTTGCCGCCCGCCACTGCCAACCTCGTCCGCCTGATCGAGATCAAGCACCAGGCCATCGAGGCCAATATCGCCAAGATCGATGTGGGCGCACAAGGCACGCTGGTGACCTTCCACCAGGACGACTTCCCGGATCCTGTCGGCCTGCTCTCCTATGTCGACCGGCTACAGGGAACCGCCAAGCTGCGGCCCGATATGAAGCTGGTCATCAGCCGCGCGTGGAACTCGCCGGAGAGCCGTCTCAACGGGCTATTCCAGCTGACGAAGGGGCTGTCGGGAATCGTGAAGAAATCTCGGAAAGGCGAGAAGAAGCTCGCCTAAGCTTCAATGAATTCAAGAAATTTCTGCGCCTGCATAGGTTCTGCCCGCAGGAACCCCTGATAATACTCGCACCCTTCCGTGGCGACCAGTGCGCGTTGTTGCTCGTTTTCGACCCCCTCGACCACGACAGCAAGTTCGAGCGCCCGCGCCATGGCCAGGATCGCCCGGAAAACGGCCAGATCCCGCTCGTCTTCCAGCACGCCGTCGATCATCGAACGGTCGAGCTTGATGCCGTCGATCGGCAACACCTTGAGATAGCGAAAGTTGCAGAAACCCGCGCCGAAATCATCGAGCGCCAGGCGAATGCCGAAGACCTTGAGCTGGTCGAGTACGTGGCCCACGCGGTCGAGGTCGGCGAGCAGCACTTGTTCGATGATCTCGAGAGTGATGCGTGAAAGCGAGAAGCCTGCCTTCTCCGCCATCCGCGCAAACTCCGTCGCGAAACTATCGGCGGCAAGATCCGCCGGGGTAACGTTAAGCGACAGGCGCAAATGCTGCGGCCAGTGAACCGCCTGCTCGAGCGCGCGCTTGGCGATATGTCGCGAGAGCTGGGCAACATGATCGGCCCGTTCGGCAATCTGGAACAGTGTGCCGGCTCCAATCCTTCCAACGGTCGGATGGTGCCAGCGGGCCAGCGCCTCGGCGCCGATAATACGGTCGTCCTCCAGTGCATATTGCGGCTGGAAAAGGATCTCGATCTCGCCATTGTCGATCGCGGCCAGCAGGTCGCCTTCGAGTTCGCGGAATGTCCGCCCCAACTGGGCCGCCTCTCCGGTCGACCAGTCGATCCGCTGCCCGTGTCCGTTCCGCATCCTCGCGGCCGCTTCCGAGAGGCGGTCGAGCACCTCGTCGGGCCCGTCGCCCTCGGTAACCCGCATCAATGCAATACGCGGCCACAGCCGCAGGCTCGCACCACCCTCAGGATTGGCGATAGGCATGGCAATGGCGTCGGCAAGCGCTTCAGCAAGCCATTGCCAGCGTTCGCGGCTGCACTGCTGGCGCGCCAGAAGGAGGAAATTTCCACCCCGCAACCGCGCGGCGACCCAGGCAGTACTGTCGAGCTCGTCACTGGCGAAGTGCCTGATTCGCTGGGCGACTTCGACCAGGGCGACGTCGCCGGTGCTTTCCCCGAAGGCCACGTTGACGGTGTCGATTCGGCCTAGCGAGATCAGCATCGCATGGATCGGACAGGCCAAGTCCTCGCCCTTCCAGTCCTCCTGCCACCGCGCGATCGTCGCGCGAGCGTGAATCGGGTCTGCCAATCCGGTGAGACCGTCCCTGCTTTCCGCGGGTTCCTGGTTGAGCATTGCAGCCATGCGGAAGCTCTTATCGCCGCGCTCCGGAAGTTTGACCAGCAATTCCGATATGTTGCCAAATGGGACGCGCAATCATAGGTACCCCTTGCAACCCGCACCCCATCGGGGCGGGAGTGAGGGGAAACGAGCGAAATGGCAGAATTCAGCCGCTTGGCACTTCTCGTTTCCGATTCCGATCGCGCTCAGGAAGCTGCTGAGGATTACCGCCAGCTCACCGACTGGGTTCCGCTCGAGGACGCCGATGCTGCCGTTGTCCTGGGCGGTGACGGCTTCATGCTGCAGAGCCTGCATTCCATGCTCGACAGTGGTCACATCGTCCCTGCCTATGGCCTCAATCTCGGCACCGTGGGCTTCCTGATGAATCGCAATCGTCGGGCCGATCAGCTGCTCGGCAGGATTTCGCGCGCCAAGCCCCACAAGATCGCGCCGCTCGCCATGGAAGCTGTCACCCAGGGCGGCGCGACCGTCCGCCATTGCGCAATCAACGAGGTCTCTCTGCTTCGTGAAACCCGCCAGACGGCCAAGATCGAGGTCAGCGTCGACGACAGGGTGCGGATCAAGGAGCTTGTGTGTGACGGCGTGCTTGTGGCCACGCCCGCGGGATCGACCGCCTACAACCTCTCGGCGGACGGTCCCATCCTGCCGCTCGACTCCCAGCTCCTTGCGCTCACTCCCATTTCCGCCTTTCGCCCCAGACGATGGAAGGGTGCGATCCTGCCTGACCGCAGTCGCATTTCCTTCCGTGTCCTCGAATCAGAGAAGCGCCCGGTCAGCGCCGTGGCCGACCAGAAGGAACTCCGCGATGTCGCGGAAGTGAGCCTGGAAATCGCCCGGGAAAGCGAGCTGACCCTGCTATTTGACCCGGGTCACGCGCTCGACGAACGTATCGTGTCCGAGCAATTCGTGGTCTGAGCAACACAGGCGAAAATTCCTCGCGAATTTTTGCCAATTGCCCGCTTGCCAAACCGGAATCACCCCCATATACGCGCGGCCTGCCTTCGGGCTGCTCCCCGATAGCTCAGCGGTAGAGTAGGTGACTGTTAATCACTTGGTCGTTGGTTCGAATCCAACTCGGGGAGCCATTTTCCGCCATCTTCGGAAACAGATGCAGCCACTCTGTGTGGCCGCCCCCTAGCGCATCAGCAGGCGTGCCCCCACCCACATCACCAGCGCCGCGGTCCCCCAGCGGATCCACTTCGGTGGCAGTTTGTTGAGCGCAATCCAGCTGCCGATCTGCCCGCCAATGGCTACCGCGACGACCAGCGGCAGTCCAAAGTCGATTGCTGCCCCCAGGCGCCCTTCACCGCCCTTCACCAATTGCCCGAGCAGACCGAACAGCGAATTGACGAGGATGAAGAGGCTCGCCGTCGCCGCGATTGCGCGGGGGTTGTTCCAGCGGACGAGATGCAGCAGCGGAGCGAGGAATATCCCGCCTCCGATCCCGACCAGGCCTGCCACATAGCCCAGAGGTGCCGCAGCGAAGGCGATCCATCGCGACTGGCGAATACCGTCACCTTCCGAAATTTCCTTCACCGGGACCAGCATGGTGAGCGCGGTGAGCACAAGGCTCGCGCCCAGCAAAGTCAGGAACGCCCCCTCGCCTATCGGTGTAAGCCCCCCAAACAGGGCGGCGGGCGCAGCCAGGGCAATCAGCCCTCCCGCGTCGCGCCAAGGGATGATTCCGGCTTTCGCAAACCGCAAAGTGCTGCCCAAAACCACTACGATATTGCAGCACAGGCTCATCAGCGGGAGCACGCGGTAGTCGACACCGGAAAGTGCCAGCAGCGCGCTGTAGGTCGAGCCGCCACCGAATCCGACGCTTGCATAGAGCAGCGCAGTCACGAAGAAGGCAGCGATCAACAGCGGCATTCCGGGTGCCTAGACCGTGATTATCGGCTCAGCTAGCGTTGCACACGAGACCATCGGGGGAATTCGGGTGACTGCCGAAGATATCGAGATTGGCGATGAGCTGAGGCTGGCCGGAAGGCGCGACGCGCGACTGATCGGCGATATCACCGCCGATGCCTTCCGCAACGACCCGTTCAACCTGTGGCTGTTCGGAAATTTTGCCGGAATCCGGAACCTGTTCCATCTCCAGGCACGCAGCATCTACGTGCCGCGCGGCTATTGCTACTCGCTCGGGAACGAAGGCGCATGCATGTGGATGCTGCCTGGCGGCGATTCGAGTTTCAGCACTTGGGACTACGCCCGTTTCGCATTGCCGACTCTCTTGCTGTGCGGCCCGGGCGCCGTAAAACGCGGCATCAAGACCGGCGAGGAGATGGAGCGCGTCCATCCGCAGTTTCCCCACGCCTATCTCTTCAGTATCGGCGTGCGACCATCCGCCCAGGGCAAGGGGCTTGGTCGCAAGCTGATCGCTCCAGTCCTCGCCGCCTGCGACCGGATCGGAATGCCCGCCTACCTCGAGAACTCGAACCCCGCGAACCACGGATTCTACAGCTCCTGTGGCTTCGAGATATGTGCCGAGCCCTTGCATCCCGAGCCGGGAAGCCCGCCGCTCGTGCCCATGCTGCGCCAGCCGCGCTCCGCCTGAATTGCGGAGCAACGGCCGGTCACCATATCTCGTCAGCCAATGGCGCCGTGGCAGTGCTTGTACTTATTGCCCGAGCCACACGGACACGGGGCATTCCGGCTGATCGCCATTCCCGCATAGGGGTTCTCGGTAGCAGCCCCGCCAGGACCGACCGCAGCGCGCGGGCTACCGGCCAGTGAACCGAACATTGCCTCGCGCGTCGCAGAGCCATCACCATCGTTGGAGTTCTCGATGCCCGAAAGCGGATCGATATGCCCGGTCAGGAAGTCCGGGAGCTCGGGCAGGTCGATCTGCGGAAGCGGTTCCGGCTCACGCAGTTCAAGGCGGATGAGTTTGTTGGTCACCGTCTCGCGCAGCTTGTCGAGCATGCTCTCGAACAGGCTGAAGGCTTCCTGCTTGTATTCGTTGATCGGCTGCTTCTGTGCGTGGGCGCGGAGCCACACGACCTGGCGCAGGGCGTCGAGCGTGGAGAGATGCTCCTTCCACTCGTGGTCGAGTTCCTGCAGCAGCACACTCTTCTCGATACGACGCCACAGTTCGGGATCGGCCGCCGCGACCTTGTTCTCCATGATGCGGTCGGATTCCTCGCGAATGCGCTCCTCGATCAGCTCGGGTTCGACATGCTCTTCCTCGAGCCATTGCTCCATCGGGAAATTGATACCGAGCACTTCCTCGGTGCGCTCCTTGAGGCCTGCGATGTCCCACTGCTCCGGATAGGAGCCCGGGGGGCAGGCGGTGCCGACCAGCGAGTTGATGGCATCATGGCGCATATCGATCACGACATCGTCCACCGCCTCGCTGTCCATGATCTCGGCGCGTTGCTCGTAGATGACCTTGCGCTGGTCGTTCATAACGTCGTCGTATTGTACGACCTGCTTGCGGATCTCGTAGTTACGCGCCTCGACCTTCTTCTGCGCGGTCTCGATAGCCTTTGAGAGCCACTTCGAACCGATCGCCTCGCCGTCTTCGAGGTTCGAGTTCATCATGCGCGAGAACAGCGTGTCGGGGCCGAAGATGCGCAGCAGGTCATCCTCGAGGCAGAGATAGAACCGGCTTAGCCCCGGGTCGCCCTGACGACCCGAACGGCCGCGCAGCTGGTTGTCGATGCGGCGGCTTTCGTGACGTTCGGTACCGAGGACGAATAGGCCGCCCGCGTCGAGCACGCGCTGCTTTTCTTCGGCAATCTCGGCCTTGATCCTCGCAATTGCGGCATCCTTTTCAGGGCCGTCTTCCATTTCCGAAAGCTCGTCCTCGATCCGGAACTCGAGGTTGCCACCCAGCTGGATGTCGGTGCCGCGCCCTGCCATGTTGGTGGCGATGGTCACCGCACCGATGCGGCCCGCCTGCGCCACGATATGCGCTTCCTGTTCGTGGAAGCGCGCGTTGAGCACGGCGTGCTTGACGCCTTCCTTGTCGAGGAATTCGCTGAGCAATTCGGACTTCTCGATCGAGACCGTACCGACCAGCACCGGCTGACCGATCTCGTTCTTCTCGGCAATCGCCTTGGCGATGGCTTTGAACTTGTCCTGCGTGTTCTTGTAGAACTCGTCATCCTCGTCGATGCGCTGGACGGGGACATTGGTCGGGATCTCGACCACGTTCATCTTGTAGATGTCCCAGAATTCGCTGGCCTCGGTGGCCGCGGTGCCGGTCATGCCCGACAGCTTGGGATACATGCGGAAATAGTTCTGGAAGGTGATCGAGGCGAGCGTCTGGTTCTCCGGCTCGATCTTCACGCCTTCCTTGGCCTCGACAGCCTGGTGCAGGCCGTTCGACCAGCGGCGCCCGTCCATCATGCGACCTGTGAACTCGTCGATGATGACGACCTTGTCGTCCTTCACAATATAGTCGGTGTCGCGCTTGAACATGTGAACGGCGCGCAGCGCCTGGTCTAGGTGATGGACGACCTGCGTGTTCTCGACGTCGTAGAGGTTCTCGGTCTCGAGCAGGCCCTTCTCGATGAGGAGTTTCTCCATCTCTTCGGTGCCGTCTTCGGTCAGGCCGATATTGCGGGTCTTCTCATCCTTCTCGTACCAATCTTCGGGGATGGTCTTCACCACCTCGTCGATCGCGATGTAGAGTTCGGACTTGTCCTCGGTCGGACCGGAGATGATCAGCGGCGTACGCGCCTCGTCGATCAGGATCGAGTCGACCTCGTCGATCACCGCGAAGTTGAAGGGACGCTGCACCATCTGGCTGCGTTCGTGCTTCATGTTGTCGCGCAGGTAATCGAAGCCAAGCTCGTTGTTGGTCGAGTAGGTGATGTCGGCATTGTATGCCTCACGCCGTTCAAACTCGTTGAGGTTCGGGACGATGACGCCGATCGTCAGGCCGAGGAATTTGTGCAGGCGGCCCATCCATTCGGCGTCGCGGCGGGCGAGATAATCGTTCACGGTGACGACGTGGACGCCCTTGCCCTCGATGGCGTTGAGATAGGTCGCGAGCGTGGCAACCAGCGTCTTGCCTTCACCTGTGCGCATTTCGGCGATCTCGCCGCGGTGGAGCACGATGCCGCCGACCATCTGGACGTCGAAGTGCCGCATGCCGAGCACGCGGACCGAGGCCTCGCGAACCGTGGCGAAGGCTTCGGGCAGGATGTCGTCGAGTGTCTTGCCATCGGCGAGCTGGGCGCGGAACTTGTCGGTCTGCGCGGCGAGCTCCTCGTCGGTCAGCGCCTGTATTTGCGGCTCCAGAGCATTGATCTGGTTGACGATCTTGCCGAGCGACTTGACGTAGCGGTCGTTGGACGAGCCGAAAACGGCCTTCATCACGGAGTTGAGCATGGAATGGGTGGCCCCTGGGTAATTCTATAAGGCAAATGCCCGCGCACGCCGATGGTGCCGGGCAACCGGTTCGGAAATGTGTGGAAAGCGCCCTATTCGTAGGCGCGGTCGGGCCCGAACATCACGGTGGGCACGACGATAATCACGGTCGGCGCAGGACGGCAGGGAGCCGACTTGTCGCCTTTCAGCTTCTGCTCGGCATCGCGTTCAACGCAGTTCGGCTTGCCGGATTTGGGAGCGACCTCGCTCTCGGCCGACTGTTCCAGCCCGATGTCGACGCCGCTGCCGACTGCCGCCTGCGCAGGCACGCCAACGGCTGCGAGACCGCTCAGGAGTGCAAGAAGGGCGAGAAGCTGTCGAAGCATGGTGCGTTTAATAAGTGCGCGCCGCACATTTGTCTATGGAGAGGTCACAAGTTCTCAGTGCTTGCGAGCGCCCATTGCTGCGTATAGCGCGCGAGGAATGGACCTCGAACGCTCCCCTCTCGCATCACCCTTCCCTGAATTGCCCGCGATTTCTGGGGTGACGTTGCGTGTCGCGCAGGCGCGCTACAAGGAGTGGGACCGGGCGGATCTCACATTGGCAGAGCTGGTGCCTGGAACCGCGGTTGCCGGGGTCTTTACCAGGAGCGCCTGTGCATCGAGCGAGGTCGAGCTTGGCCGCGAACAGGCGAAGCTGGGCAAGGCGCGCGCGCTGGTAGTCAACGCGGGCAATTCGAACGCCTTTACCGGCTTTCGCGGGCGCGAGGCGGTCGAGCAGATCATGGCGCAAATCGCCGAGGCCCTGGACTGCGAACCGAGCGAGGTTTTCGTCTCGTCGACAGGGGTGATCGGCGTTCCCCTGCCCCGTGACAAGGCGAAGGCGGGGGTCGAGGCAGCGCTGTCGGCACAGCCCTGTGGTTGGGAAGATGCCGCATCGGCGATCGGCACGACCGACACCTTCACCAAGGGTGCCGGCGCAGCGGCGATGATCGGCGATACGCGCGTCGAACTGGCCGGGATCATCAAGGGCAGCGGAATGATCGCGCCCGACATGGCGACCATGCTCGGCTATGTTTTCACCGATGCCGCGATCGAGCCCGCCTTCCTGCAGGAGATGCTGTCGAAGGCGAATGAGGAGAGCTTCTCCTGCATCACAGTCGATGGCGATACTTCGACCAGCGACACGGTCCTGGCCTTCGCAACCGGCGAAGCTGGGAACGCCACCGTCGCCGGCTGGGAAGATGCCGGAGCGGACGCGTTCTACTCTGCATTGCTCACTGTCTGCCGCGAACTCGCCCACCTCGTTGTTCGCGATGGGGAAGGCGCGCAGAAGTTCATCGCCATCACCGTAACCGGGGCCGAGAGCGACGAAAGCGCACGCCGCGTGGGTCTCGCCATCGCCAATTCGCCGCTGGTGAAGACGGCGATTGCGGGCGGCGATGCCAATTGGGGCCGCGTCGTGATGGCAATCGGCAAGGCCGGCGAGCCTGCCGACCGTGACAAGCTCTCGATCGGGTTCGGCGGCGTCTGGGCCGCGAGGGACGGACAACCGCTGCCCGATTATGACGAAGCGCCGGTGGCCAAGCATCTCGAAGGGCAGGAGATCGACATTGCGGTCGACCTTGGGATTGGCGAAGGCCGGGCGACCGTGTGGACCTGCGATCTCACCCACGGATATATCGCAATCAACGCCGACTACCGCTCGTGAGTGCACTCGACCGGGAAATCCTCGCACTGATGCGACGGGTAAGCGAAACCGCGATCTTGCCCCGCTTCCGCAACCTCTCCGGCGGCGAGATCATCGAAAAGGCTGAGGACGACCTCGTTACCGTGGCCGACCGCGAGGCCGAGGTGATGCTCTCCGAAGGACTTGCGACGATCGATCCTTCGCTGGCCATCGTCGGGGAAGAAGCAGCACATGCCGACGCCTCTGTCCTCGAAGGTTTGTCAGGCGACTGCTGGATCATCGATCCCATCGATGGCACGCATAACTTCGCCCACGGCCACGCGCCCTTCGGTATCCTGCTGGCACGGGCAAGCGGAGGCCTCACGCAATCGGGCTGGATCTACGATTGCGTGTCGGGGCGATTCTGCGCGGCCCATCGCGGTGCTGGTGCGTTTGTCGATAGCGAGAAGATCGTATCGCGAACCACGGGTCAAACACCGCCAGTGGCCGCGATCTCGGTGATCTTCCTCGATCCCGAAAGGCGCAAGGCGGTCCAAGAGCATGTCTCGCCCCATTATCGCACCGTCGAAACGCCGCGCTGTGCAGCCGAGCAATATCCTCGCCTCGCCCTGGGCCAGAACGACGTGTCATTCTTCGAACGCACGCTCGCTTGGGACCATGCGGCGGGGACATTATGGCTGGAGGAAGCGGGCGGCGCGATCGCTCGGCCCGATGGTTCGCCCTATCGCGTGGACGAACACGGACGGACGGGTCTCATAGGAGCGGCGAGCCCCGCCCTGTGGGAGGAACTCGCCGCGCTATATTCGAAACTGGATTAAAGGGCGCTTTCAAGCCACTGCTTGAGCTGGCCTTTCGGTGCCGCACCGCGCATGTGAGCAGCGGGTTCGCCATTCTTGAACAGCACGAGATAGGGGATCGACTGGACGCCCATGCCGCCCGGGACTTCCGGGTTTTCCATGATGTCCATTTTGGCGATCGTGACCTTGTCGCCCAGCTCTTCCGAAAGCTCTTCCAACGCCGGTGCGATCATCTTGCACGGTCCGCACCAGTCGGCCCAGAAATCGACCAGGACGGGCTTGTCGGATTCGAGCACATCGCTCTTGAAGCTGGCATCGGTGACGGCAGTGGTGGCCATGATGGTATCTCCTGAAATTCTCAGCACCGATGTGGGTGGCGCTTTCGATTACTCAACGGGTGGCAGGGCAAAACTTTCCTGCGAAGCCGCAAACCGCGTCTTGTAGGCATCCAGTCGTTCGCCCGGCAAGGCGAAGAGCTGCGGGGTCTGGGTATAGAGGACCGCAGCCTCGACGCTGCGCCCCGGATAGATCACCTCGAGCGCCGCGACATAGGCCGCCATCTGCCGCATCGTGCTGTCGGGGATGGCGTCGAGCGAGGACGGCGGACGCCGCGCGGTCTTGAAATCGACAACCAGCAAGCGCTCCGGCGTCACCAGCAGGCGGTCGGCAGTGCCCATGACGACCTGCCCCTCGACCGTCGCAGCAAGTGGGATCTCGGCCAGTGCATCGGGACCAAAAATCTCGGCGAACCCCGGCTCGTCCAGGACTTCGAGCGCTCGGGCGAGCATTTCCTCACGCGAAGACTCGTCGAGTTCGGCGGCTTGCTTTGCGAGCCATTGGCGGGCCTTCGTTTCCCGCTGGTCGGGCGGGACAAGTGGCATGCGCTCGAGCAAGGCGTGGATCAGCGTGCCGCGCCTTGCAGCTTCGGCGGCGTGGGCCGGCGGAAGTGGTGGATCGCTGCCTTCGACCTCTCCCAGCCCCGATGGCGCGAGCGGTCGAGGTGGTCGGGGTTCGGGTCCGACTGTTCGGCGCGACCAAACAGGCAAATCGAGCGCTTCATTCACATGTGTTCGCTGTGCGGCAGGGACCGATGGCGCGCTCTCGCCGATCTCCCAGCGCGCCCCCCAGATCGGGTCTTCCAGCGCCTCATCCTGCTCAAACAACCCGTGCAGCCGGGCGTACCAGCTATCCTCATGCGGCCCGTTTTTCGCATCGCGCGGCCCCAGCGAACCACCGATAAACAGCGCCTCCTCCGCCCTCGTCATCGCGACATAAAGCAGTCGCCAATGCTCCTGCATTGCCCGTTCCGCCTTGGCTTCGTCGGCCAGTCGGACAGGACCAACCTTCTCTTCCTTGGACAGCGCCGGCAAGGGTATTTTTCGTTCTGTACCAATACCTTGCGCATCGTCGATCAATTCCAGGTCCCCCGATGCATCTGGCCTGATCGCGGCATCGGCGAGGATCACGATAGGGGCCTGCAAGCCCTTGGAACCGTGGACGGTCATCACCCGCACCTGGTCCCCGCCCTCACCAGCCTCGCGCTTGAGATCGCTGTCGCCGGCATCGAACCAGCGGACAAACCCCTGCAAACTCGCGACATGTGCGCTGGCATAGGCATTGGCCGCGTTGAGCAGCTCGTCGATGGGATCGTTCGCCTCGCGCCCCAACCGCGCAACCAGCCTGCGCCGCCCATCCATCGGCCCGACGAGAATCCAGTGCAGCAGCTGCTGCGGACTGTCGTAATCGGCCCGGCGCAGGATTTCGCGCAGGGCATCGACAGTCGTGCTGACTCGCGGCTCTTCGGAGGAGCGAAGGTGTTCCCACAACCTCTTGCCCTTGGTTCGATAGCCAAAATCAAGCAGGTCCTTCTGGCTCCAGCCCACTAGCGGGGAAACAAGGAGATTCGCCAGTGTCAGATCGTCGAGGGGCTGCGCAGCAAAGCGGATGGCCGCCATCAGATCCTTCACCGCCAGCGGATTGCCGAGGCGCAGGCGATCGACCCCCGCCACCGGAACGCCATGACGATAGAGCCGCGCGACAATCAATGATGCCAGTTCGCGCCGTTTCTGCACCAGCACCATGACATCGCCCGGGCCAGCCCGCCGCGGCTCGTCGCCCTTCACCAGGGTGAAGCCGGGCCCCGCAGGATCGAGCCATTCCTTCACCTGTTGCGCGATCTTGTCGGCCATGCGGCGGTCGTGCTTGGCGAGCCAGCCCTCGTCTTCACCTCCCTCGTCGCTGTCACTCTCGGGGCCGAGGACTTCTTTCCACACGGTGACGAGGCCCGGACGCTTGCTCCCGCGATGTTCCTCGTAATGATCGAGCCCGAGACCCTCCGGCCCGATCGCCTCGATGGCGTGGTCGACGAAATCGAGCACCGTCTCGTTGGTGCGATAGCTCTGGTCGAGCCCGTATTCCTGCAACCTCCGTACCTTGGGAGCACCGCGCATTCCCTCGGCCGCGTCGGCCGTGGCGTCCATCTTGTCACGGAAGTAATCGCGCGCCTCGCGAAAGTTCTCAGGACTGGTGCCTTGGAAGCCGAAAATTGCCTGCTTGTAGTCGCCTACGGTGAAGATCGTCCGCACCGCATCGCCGCGAGCGCCAAGCCCGCTGAAATAATCGCCAGTCAGCGCCTTGATGATCTGCCACTGCGCGGCGTTGGTATCCTGCGCCTCGTCTACGAGGATGTGGTCGAGATTACGGTCGAGCTTGTAGCCGATCCACTCGGCCATCTCGCTGCGTGACAGGAGGTTGGCGGCACGGGCGATGAGATCGTCGAAATCGACTAGCCCCTCGCGCTGCTTGGCCTTGTCCCAGGCGAGCGCGAAGGCCCGACCGGCCTCGAGCTGGGGAGCGAGGAAAGCTGCGAGATCAAGCAAGGCTGCGCGCTCTCGAACCTCGCTGACAGCTTCGGCAAGCACTTCCTGATGCGTCCCGAATGCAGGATCGACCTTCTCCGCACCCGCCATCTTGCGCGGCGTGCCGTCCTTTTTGAGGAATGTGTCGAGGAAGCCATCGAGGCTGTCCAACCGGGCTGAGAAATCCGCCGCGAGCCAATTTTCGGCAAAATCGGCCGCCTTCTGTCCTGTCGCCGCGCTCCAGCCTCGTGCCGCGTCCTTGAGGGAGCGCAGCGTCGCGATCGGGAAGGCTTGGTCGGAACAACCTTCCGCAACCCACTTGGCATCTGCCTCGGCGGGAATACCCAAGGCAGAATGCACGCGCGGAGCCATCGGCGGCTGCCAGCTTCCCGGACCCTGCCAGAGCTCCATGTGCGAGGCGCAGCGCATCAGCCATCCGCGCACGGCATCCGGACCCTTGCGGCGGCTCATCTCGGCAATGGCCTCACGCAGCCTCGGCTCACCCTCGGCAAGCAGGTCGGAGAGCACTTGCCTGCTCAACAGGTCGCGCTCGCGATCTTCCATCGGGCGCGAGCCGGGAAGCATGCCGGCCTCGCCGGGAAAGGCCGAGAGGAGATATTGCGCGAAGGCGTGGATCGTATCGATCCGCAAGCCGCCCCCCGGACAATCGAGCACGCGCGCAAAGAGCGCCCTCGCCCTCGCGCGGGTCTCCGGATCGCTCAGTGCGCCGAGATAGCCCAATTCGCAGGCGAGATCGGTGTCTTCCATCCGCACCCAGCGCGCGAGCACCGAGTTGACCCGCACCGCCATTTCGGCCGCGCCCGCCTTGGTGAAGGTGAGGCACAGGATTTGCGAAGGGTCAGCACCCGGTTCCAGCAACACGCGAAGCACGCGCGCCGATAGAACCTGTGTCTTGCCCGTCCCCGCACTGGCCGAAAGCCAGACGCTCTCGCGCGGATCGACCGCAGGCCGTTGCTCGCCCTGGAGCTCGTACACCTTGCCGCTCACGAGGCGCCCTCCCCGTCTTGCGTGGCGATCCATTCATCCAGGCGCATGAGCTGGTCATAGGTATCGTAGGCCGGGAAGTCGGGGTTCTCCCGCGCGGTGAAAGGATCGCTGCCCTTTATGAAGCGCGAAATGGCCTCGCCCAGCTTGTCGGCGGTGAGCGGGAGAAACTCCTCAGGAAGCACACCGGAGGTCTTGCGGCCAATCTTGAGCGGAACCTCGACATAGCCGAAGCCGTGCGGATTGTCGGCCTTCGCCTTCCCGAGCGACCAATATTCATAGCCTCCAGGATCGCCCGGCAGACCTTCGAAGCCATTGCGTTCTGCAATCAGGCCGAGGATGCCGAGTTGCAAAGCGAACCCCTGCTCGACCATCGCCGCGCTTGGCGGCTTACCGGTCTTGTAGTCAACGATGGCGAGCGAGCCATCTTCCAGCTTGTCGATCCGGTCCGCACGGCCATGGACGAGCACATCGTCAAAACGCATCGCGCCCTTCTGCTCGACGGCGAGAACCTCGCGATCGTCATAGGCTTCCACGGTTTCCTCGACCCAGCGCAAGGCCGCTTCCAGCCTCGGCCGCCACAAACCGCGCACCAGCGGGTCGGCATTCTCCTCGTCGAGCACCGCATCCATGATCTGGCCGATATCCGCAGTGCGCCCGGCCATCCGCTCGCCATGCCAGCACTCGAGCACCGTATGTGCGATATTGCCCTGCCACAGCGGATTGGGCTCGGCATCGAGGCTGTCCAATTCGGACAGGCCGAGGATTTTCTGGGCGTAGAACTGGTACGGATCGCCCAGCAGTCGGTCGAGCGCAGTGGCAGAGATATCGACCGACCGCTGGTTCGCACTGGGTTCGGGCCGCGGTCGAGGATGCGGGTCTTCAGGCTGCGCGCGCGATATGGCCCGGGCAAGCGAAATTGCGCCCTCTTCAAGGTGCTTCTCCGACAGGTCATTCTCAGACCTTTCGTCGAACAGCAGCGCTTTGACTCGTAGTAGGAAACGGGACGGAATTGCAGGACCGCCCTCGTCCCGTTCGGCCCGGCTGAGGACCACCTCGGGGGCGCCCAACGCTCCTGCAAGATCATGCGCGGACAGGCCAATCCGGAAGTCACCGCCCGGCACGCCCAGCGCGCGAAGGACCGGGGGAGCCAGCAGCGCATCGACGCTCCCGCGAACCGGCCACACGCCCTCGTTCAGGCCTGCACAGATCACGAGGTCAGCGCGGTTCATCCGGCTTTCCAGAAGGCCGAGAACCTGGACCCGCGCATGACCGCCGTAGGGCGGACGTACTGCGACTTGCTCCATCGCATCGCCCAGCGCCGACGCCGCCTCTCGCAAGCCGATGTCGAAACCGGCATCACGGGCGTGGAGGCGAAAATTCTCGACGAAGGAAGCGAGCGAACGACCGTCCTCCCTCGCCCAAAGCTGCTCCCCACAAAGCGCTTCTCCGGCGGCAGCAAGCGCGTCCAGCAGGCTGGCCAGATCGACGGGATCAGGCAGTTCGAGCAGTGGGGTGAGGGCTGCGTCCACTGCCGCGAACCATTCGACGACCTTCGGATGTGTTACACCCAGGCGCGCAACTTGCGCAGCGACGGGCTTTAGCCCGCCGTCCCTTCTCGGCCCGCGCAACCCCCGCTCCACCCTGCGCAATTGACGCAACCACGTCCCCCGCTCCATCCCGCCGTTCACTAGCGGATGGCCGAGAAGACCCATCAGGGGAATCGGCGCGGCGTCCTCTCCTGCGACTTCAGCAAGCAGCAGAAGCAGGCGACCGGCCGGAGTTTGCGACAGGGGTCGACCAGCGGAATCGTCTGCCACGATGTTCCAGCGGTCGAGGTGATGCACCACCCGCCGGGCCAGCGCACGATCAGGTGTAACAACGGCTACCCGTTTTTCCGGCTGCTCGATCGCCTCACGAACCAGCAAGGCAATGGCCTGCGCTTCCTCTTCCGGATTGGCGGCCTGCATCACGCGCACGCCGGACAAGCGGCGCTTCTCGGGCGGCAGGTCGACCCATGCCTTGCTCGCTTCCGGCGGGAGGAAGAGCGAGCCGATAGCGTGGCTCCGCTCGGGCGGGGCAGCGGTCATGCCCTTGCGGTGCCAGGGCTGCACCTCCTCGCGAGCAACGCTCATGCGATTGAGCAGCAGCTTGAGATGATATTGCGGGTGGGTCACCGCATCGTCGCGCGCGAAGGGGCTTTCGCCCGGTTCGGGCGCAGCGCCCGCCCGGCCAAGCTCGTCCCAGACTTCGTCCGGCATGGTCAGATCGAAATCGGGCAGGATCACCGCCCCCTGCGGGAGGTTCGCGACGACACGCAGCAGCTGCGCCAAGGAAGGCGCGGCACTGGTCACGCCAGCTGCAACAATAGGTGCGTCGGGCGGATTGTCCTTCCACGCTGCCGCCGCCGCTTCGAACAGGCGATTGCGGCGAGTGGCAGCGTCTACCGCACCCCATTCGTCGAGTTGCGCCAGCCAATGCGCCTGGATGCCCGCGAAATCGCGCAGGCTGTCCTGCCAGTGTTTGGACAGGTTCGGGAATATACCTGTGACCTTATCGTCGACGAGGTCCGAGGGCGAAATCCCTTCAACAAGCAGGCGATCCATTGTCGCCGCCGCATCACGGGCGAGCCGCAAGAGTGCGGCCCCGCCCGGAGGTTCGTCCATTTGCTCCGCAATGATCTGGGCGAGCGCGAACAGGCGGCGTTGCGGATCGATGGCGGGAGGGATTTCGGCAGCACCAAGCGGGTCGAGCAGCGGCCCAAGCGTTTCATCGAGATCGAGATCGCCGATTACCGCCATGCGCGGCATCAGCAGGCCTTGCTGGCCACTCTCCCCTGCATGGCGGATGAAGGCCTCCGAAATCGTGCGCCGCGCACGACTGCTCGGCAGGAGCAGCGTCAATCGGGCGAGGCCGAGTTCGCCTTCGGTATAACGTGGGACAAGCCCCGCCACCAGCGCATCGGCGAAGCCCCGGTGGGCGGCGATCGAATAGACCTTCGGACCCGGGCGGTCAGCCACCCCGCAGCGCCTCCTCCGTCGGGCGGATATGGGCTGGCGTGCCCACCTCGTACCACAGGCCGGTAAAGGCGAGCCCGTAGAGGCGCCCTTCCTCGATTGCCCGATCCCACAATGTGTTGGTGGAGAATTTCCCTTCGGGGGCGTCGCGCAGGAGGCGATGCGAAACGATCTGGATGCCGGTGTAGATGAAGGGGGCGATACGGCCCGGCTGCTTTCGCTTCAACTGCCCCTCGCCGTCCATGTAGAAATCGCCTGTCCCGTCGAAATTGAAGGCGCGTGCGTGGGTGACGACCAGCAGCAATGCATCCATCTTGTCCGGGTCCCAGCGCGCCGAGAGGTCGGCGAAGGCATTGCGAGGCCCGTCGAGCCAGATGCTGTCGGCATTGCAGGCGAAGAATGGGTCCGGGAGCTGGCCCGCACTCCGGGCTTTCACCATTCCACCGCCGGTCTCGAGCAGCAGTTCGCGCTCGTCGGAAAAAATGATCGAGGGTGCTTTGCGGGCTCCGACATGGGCTTCGATCGCATCGGCGAGATAGTGGACGTTCACCACCGCCTTGGCGACGCCCGCATCCTCGAGCCGGTCAAGAGCACGATCGATGAGCGGTTTTCCTGCGACCCGCACCAATGGCTTCGGCGTTGTCGCCGTCAGCGGGCGCATGCGCTTGCCCAGGCCGGCCGCCATCAACATCGCGGTTTCGGATGCCAGCTTGCTCACCTGATCTCCCCACCAAGCCTGTCGCGAATGTCTTGCGGAATATTGGCAACAAACCAGTCGGCAACCGGCGCCATTGCTTCGTGAGCGAGGTCGCGCTCCATCGCCTTCCAGACCCGGGGAATCATGCCGAGATAACGGTTCTTGCCGTCGCGCTTCCAGAGACGGGTGAAAATGCCGACGATCTTTGCATTTCGCTGGGCGCCGAGGCGCGCATAGTCGGCCTCGAAAAGTTCGTCCGGATTGGCTGCAGCGCGATAGCGGCACAGCATCTCATGTTCGAGATCTTCCGAGACATCGCGGCGGGCGTCCTGCAGCAGGCTGACGAGGTCGTAGGCCGGATGGCCGACCAGCGCGTCCTGGAAATCGATCAGTCCCTGCTCACCCGCGAGCTTGCCCGGATCGAGCAGCATGATGTTCTCGGCATGATAATCGCGCAGAACCGTCACACCGGGATTCTGCCTCGGGAGTAACGGCGTCAGTGCCTGCTCCCATGCAGCGCCCCAGCCCTCGACATCGACGTCGAGACCCATGGCTGGACAGTACCACTCGGTGAACAGGTCGACCTCGCGGCGATAGACCGCCATGTCGTATGGCTCGAACGGTCCGGGCGACAGGCGATGAAGCTGAACCAGCGCATCGATTGCCTGCGCATAGATATGCTCCTCGTCGCGCGGATGGTCGTCGATCCATTCGCGCATCCGCTGGTCGCCGAAATCCTCGGTCAGCACCCAGCCCTGTGCCGCATCCTCGGCCAGGATATGCGGCGCGCGCATGCCGTTCTCGTTCAGCCAGTGCGCGACATGAAGGAAGGGCTGCGGATCCTCGTGCGGCGGCGGCGCGTGCATCAGCATCGCACTGCGGCCGCCCATACGGAGGCGGAAATAGCGGCGGAAACTCGCGTCGCCGACCAGCGGCGCTATCTCCGCACCTTCCCATTCGGTGTCGCCAAGAAACTGATGAATGCCTTCCGGCAGCGCTTCGCTCATGGCCAGCGGCTTAGCCAATTCTCGCCCGGCGTTACAACGGCTTCGCGCCCCTCACCCACCTTTTTGAGCGCAATCGCGAGGCATCCCGCCTCATGTCCGAACCCGCCCGCATGATCGGGCCATTCGGCAAGTAGTGCCGCACCCTCGCGATAGTCGTCGAGCCCGAGCTCCTCGACCTCTGCGGGATGCTTCAACCGATAGAAGTCGGCATGGACCAGCGGAATACGCAGCGCATCGTATGCCTCGATAATCGTATAGGTCGGCGAAGGCACCTCGCCCGTGTGCCCAAGCGCGGCAATGATCGCCCGCGCCAGCGTTGTCTTGCCGGTTCCGAGGTCGCCCGAAAGCGCAACCACATCTCCGGGCTCGAGCAGGGCCGCGATCTGCGCACCAAACCGCTCCATCGCGACGAGATCGGGGAGCGCAATTGTCACGGTAGTGTGATCGTGGCCGTTGTGCCCGCGTTCCTGCGGCTCTGGATGTCGAGTGTGCCGCCATGCGCCTCGATGAGCTGACGCGCGAGCGGAATACCGAGGCCCTGACGACGTTCGATGCCCTTGCCGTCCGCCGCCATGCGGATGCCTTCGAGCGCGCGGGCGAGCTCGTGCTGGCTCATGCCGGTGCCGTTGTCGGAAACGACAATCCTGGTGTCGCCGCGCTTGCGACCGATATCGACCACCAGCTTGCCACCCTTGGGCGTTCCCTTGATCGCATTGTCGAGCAAGTTCGCGATGGCGCGGCGCAGTTGCTGCGGATCGGCTGTAATGACCTTTCCGGGATCGCCCTTGAGGTCGAGCGTCAGACCGGATTCGATGATCCGGGTTTCTGCGCTGCGCACAATCTCGGTGATGAAGGGCAAGAGCTCTATCTTGGATTTGCGAAGCGGCATCAGCCCCGCTTCGCTCTGCGACAGGTCGAGGACATTCTCGACCTGTTCGGTCAGCTTGCCGACAGAGAGCGTGATCGCCTGGACGTATTCGATCGCCTGCGGGCTGAGGTCACCGGCAACGCCGCTCGAGAGCAGTTCGGCGAAACCGCCAATAGACGTCAGGGGGGTGCGGAATTCGTAGCTCATATTGGCGAGGAAGCGGGTCATGACCGCGTCCGCCTCTTCGAGTGCGCGGTTGCGTTCGCGCAGCGCCTCTTCCGCCTGACGCGACGCGGTGACGTCGAGCACGGTGAGCAGGCCATTGCCATCGGGAAGCGGGACGCCGGCGAAATCGAGCGTGCGGCCGTCCGCCATCTCGATCCGCCCTTCGCGCTTTTTGCGGTCGAGTGTGGCCGACCGGATCGTGTTGCCGACAAGCGAAATCGACTTTGGATCGACGAGATTGGCTGCGATCGATTCGAGCAGGTCTTCTGCCTGCGGGTGGCCGTCGAGAAGTTCGGGATCGACACCCCAGGCGCCCGGGAAGCCCCGATTCCATAGCTCCAGATGCCCGTCGGGCGCAAAGACCGCCAATGCCTCGAAGAGACTGTCGAAGGTCGCGGTACGTGTGCGCAGGAGCGTGTCGCGCATCGCGGACAAGGCCAGCTGTTCGGTCCGGTCCTCTGCGATCATCACCAGCCCGCCATCGGGAAGCGGCTGCGAGATGATGCGCAAGTGCGTGCTGTCGGAAAGCGGCCAGGCTTCCTCATGCGGTTCATCGGAAAGGAACCAGCGGGCGATCTCGTTGCGCCATGCCGGGAAGTCGCGAACCTCCGGGATACGCCCGTTTTCACGCGCGATGAGGAGCATATGCTCGAAGGTTGTGCGGTCGTTGACGACGCCTGGCGGCAGCGCGAAGACGCGATGGAATGGCTGGTTGGCGAAGGACATGCGATGCTGGGCATCGAACTGCGCCACGCCGATCGAGAGCTGGTCGAGCATCGAGCGCTGGGCTTCGCGGAAGGCGCGGAATTCGCGTGCCTGTTCTTCCATTTCCTCGATATCGACCGCGTATCCGGCGATCCCCTCGCCCATCAGCGGAAGGTCGGTCACGCGGATCGTGCGCCGCGCATTGTCGATTGTCGCGGAAACGATCCGTTCAATCGGCTGGCGACGGTCAGCGGCCTGTTGTGCCACCTGCGCCGCGGTGCGCCCCCCGACGGTCTCCACCAGTTCGACCTGATCTGAGACGACCTTGTCGGCACTCTCTTCGCCGACCGCCTCGACATAGGCGCGGTTGACCAGCCTCAGCTTCATGTCGGCGCCCCGGAACCACATCGGCATCGGCGCGGCCTCGATCAGACCGACAAGCGCGCCGAAATCGTCCTGCGCCCGCGCGGCATCCTCGCGCAGCTGGGTCAATTCCTGCTGGCTCTCGCTGTAATCGAAGACCCAGACCAGCGCGGCGCCGCTGGGCGACACGGCGGGATCGGCGAGCGTGCCATTCATCGCCAGCGCCCGACGAGAACCGGGCACGGTGATCGACATCCGGAAGGGCCGCGCTGTCTTTTGCGTGCGGCGCACCTTGCGGGTCAGTTCCTCGACCTGGGCCTCGGACAAACCGCTGCCGTCGAGATCGGCCAGCTCGCTGAGGAATTCGGGGACCTTGGCAAGCCCCAGCCACCGGGCGAAGCGGTCCGGGGCCTCGATCCGACCGTCCGTGCGCACGAGAACCGGGATAGCCGGGGACTCCTCCAGCATTCGCGCCATGCGCAGTGCGGCCTTGCGGCTGGAGACGGACTTTTGTTCCCGCCCGCTCGCGCGCAGCATCACCCAGACCGCGGTTGCGGTCCACAAGGCGAGCAGCAGGCCGACGATGGCCAGCAATGCGGGCGAGGAATCCATTACCTGCCAGCTATGCGCCCTGTCGCGGGGATGCAATGGCAAGCCACCGCACTTCCCCGCAAAGGATCAACGGTCAGTAGCGATAATGCTCTGGCTTGAAGGGACCAGCCACCGGCACGCCGATATAGTCTGCCTGCTTCTGGTTGAGCCTGGTCAGCTTTACACCGAGCTTGTCGAGGTGCAGCGCCGCGACCTTCTCGTCGAGGTGCTTGGGCAGGACATAGACCTGGTTGTCGTATTCGTCGCCCTTGGTCCAAAGCTCGATCTGGGCCAGCGTCTGGTTGGTGAAGCTGAAGCTCATCACGAAGCTGGGGTGGCCGGTTGCGCAGGCGAGGTTCACCAGGCGCCCCTTGCCGAGCACGATGATTTCCTTCCCGTCGGGGAACTTGACCACGTCGGTTCCGGGCTTGAGCTCGTTCCACTCGTAATTGTCGATCGCCGAAATCTGGATTTCGCTGTCGAAGTGACCGATGTTGCAGACGATGGCCTTGTCCTTCATCGCATCCATGTGGTCGGCGGTGATGACGTGCTCATTTCCGGTTGCTGTGACGAATATATCGGCCTTCCCGGCGGCTTCTTCCATGGTCACGACCTCGAAACCGTCCATCGCCGCCTGCAGCGCGCAGATCGGGTCGATTTCGGTGACGAGCACGCGCGCGCCGCCGTTACGGAGGGACTGGGCGCTACCCTTGCCCACATCGCCGAAGCCGGCAACGCAGGCTACCTTGCCCGAAAGCATGACGTCGGTTGCGCGACGGATCGCGTCGACCAGCGACTCGCGGCAGCCGTAGAGATTGTCGAACTTCGACTTGGTGACGCTGTCGTTCACGTTGATCGCAGGGAACGGCAGCTTGCCGCCCTTGGCGATGTGGTAGAGGCGGTGGACGCCGGTGGTCGTCTCTTCGGAGACGCCCTTGATGTTCTTGACCGAAGCGGTGAGGTAGCCCGGCTTCTTGGCGACGAAGGCCTTGAGCGCGCGCTGGAACTCGATTTCCTCGGCATTCTGCGGCTCCGGCATCTCGTCGCCTGCCTCGATGCGGGCACCCCAGAGGGCGAACATGGTCGCGTCGCCACCATCGTCCAGGATGAGATTGGCAGTGAGGTCAGGGTCCTCATAGGTCGACCAGTCGAAGATCTTGCCGACATAGTCCCAGTAATCCGCCAGGCTCTCGCCCTTCACGGCAAAAACCGGGATGTCCTGCGCTGCGATGGCTGCCGCGGCGTGGTCCTGGGTCGAGAAAATGTTGCAGGTCGCCCAGCGCACATCCGCACCCAGCGCGACAAGCGTCTCGATCAGCACGGCAGTCTGGATCGTCATGTGGAGCGAACCGGTGATGCGCGCTCCCTTGAGCGGCTGGCTCGCGCCATATTCGTCGCGCAGTGCCATCAGGCCCGGCATTTCGGTTTCGGCAATGGCAATCTCGGCGCGGCCGTAATCGGCAAGCGCAATATCCTTGATCACGAAGTCGTTGAAAGCTGTCACGTGGGGGTCCTCGGGCATCGAATGGGAAGCGTGCCACGCATACGAAAAGGGCGGCACCGATTGGCGCCGCCCCTAGCCCCTCCCCGGGCCGAGGGCAACTGCCCCCCTGGCCCGACGACCCCGAGAGAGCTACCTGGCCGCGAAGCGTCCCCCATTGCGCGGCCCCGACGCCAGAAGTTCGTCGGCGGCAAGTGTCAGGTCGGCGGAGTTCGTGCTCTTTGCGAGATCGGTGGTGATATCCTTGAGAGCACCGCAGTCGAGCCACGGATGACCCTGGCCATACTGGTTCGCCATGCCGACGCTGATGCGGTCGAGGGCGCGCTTCGCCCCCTTGGCGCCGTGGCGTTTCACGAGCCCCTGTTCAAGCGTCTTGGCGGCACCGTTGAGCGTGGTGAGGTGTGCCGCCGAGAATTTGCGATACTGCGGCTGGAAATCGTCGCGACCCATGCGACAACGCAGCGATGTCACCATGAGCATGATGTCCAGCTTGCGAATCTGCTCGGCCTGCTGCGATGTCACTGCCCCGGCCGAAACCGGCGTAAACAGAACAGCCGCGGCGCTCGCTGCAGCAATGATAGTTTTCCCGAAATGCATGTCCCTGGTCTCCCTGCGGTACGTCCCTTTGCCCGCAGGTGGAAATTCGCACCGAGAGGTTTACCGGTATTTAAAGAGCCGCAGTAAAGCAGAATTAACCAGTTTCGCGTGGTTGCGCTTGCCACGCGTCTTGCCTACCTCGGCCAGCGGACGGGATAGATAAGGAATTCAGGCAATGACGATTTCGGTGGGCGACAAGCTGCCCGATGTGACCCTGGTAAAGGCAACCGAGAACGGGCCAGAACAGGTGCAGTCGGCAGACTATTTCAAGGGCAAGACAGTGGCGCTTTTCTCTGTGCCGGGTGCATTCACGCCGACCTGCTCGGCACGGCACCTGCCTGGCTACGTCGACAAGGCCGACGCGCTGAAAGAAAAGGGCGTGGACGAGATCGTCGCAACTGCCGTGAACGATGCTTTCGTCATGGGCGCATGGAAGGCCGCCAACTCGGCCGATGCCGTGACCATGCTGGCTGACGGCAACGGTGACTTCGCAGAGGCAGTCGGCCTCACCATGGACGGTTCGGGCTTTGGCATGGGCAAGCGCGGCCAGCGCTGGTCCGCCATCGTCGAAGACGGTGTGGTGAAGGAACTCAACGTAGAGGCACCGGGCGATTTCTCGGTTTCGAGCGCAGAACACCTTCTCGGACAGCTCTGATACGAACCGTCCCATCTGCGGACAAAGCTGCGCCCCGCCTTGCCCGACTCGCAAGGCGGGGCGCATCGTTTCGCGCATGGGGGACGAGAAGAAATCTTCGGAAACCGATCCTGATCGCGACTATGGTGTCCTATTGGGATGGAAATCGGCACCAGGTGGTCACCAGTTGATGTTGACCATGCAAAGCACACGCAAAGCGCCCGAGAGCCAGGATGATGTGCGCGAGTTCCGCTATTTCATCACCAAGGAGCAGGCGGTCCTGCTGGGCAACTACCTCTACATGATAGCCGGAGAGACGGCGCCTGCGCGCAAAAGGCGCGGACTGATCGAGCGCCTGTTCGGCGGCTGAGCGCGCGCGCACCAGATACGAGAAGGGCGGCACCGATGACCGACACCGCCCTTTCACATAGCAGATAGCCGTCCGGTCAGTCGGGCAGCTTGCCGGAAAGTTCCGGTACTTCTTCCAATTGCGCGCGAACGCTGTCCAGTGGGCCGACAATCACATAGGTCATGTCCTCCAGCGGGAGGTTGTTCACCGCCGCCTCGCGGAAATCCTCGCCGGACAGGGCGGACACCTTCGTGACGTAGCTATTGAGGAACTGGGGACCCAGACCCAGCTGGTCGAGCCCGGCAAGCTGTCCAGCCACTCCGCCCCGTGACGCAAGGCTGATCACGAAGATGCCGTTCATATAGTTCTTGATGCCCTGCACCTCGGCCGCAGACGGGTCCTCGGCCTGCATCCGGCGGATTTCCTTGATGATCTCGGTGATCGAAGCGCCGGTTGCCTCGGCGGTCACATCGGCGTTCTGCACCCAGTGCTTGCCCTGTACACGCTGAGCGATCCCGGAGCCGGGCGAATAGGTGTAGCCCTTGTCCTCGCGGATATTGCGGGTGATGCGCGACGAGAAATATCCGCCGAGGAGCGTGTTCATCGCCGCCATCTCGATATCGCCGGCGGGGATGTCGACACGTTGGCCGATGCGGAGCGTCGACTGGGGCGCACCGGGTCGATCAATCAGAACGACAGCAGCAGCATCGTCCGGCGCCGTAGGCAATTGCGTCGGAGCCGGTCCCTCGGCCCAGTCTCCAAAGCTATCCGCAATGGACTGGCGAACGGCAGCCTCATCGAAGCGGCCGACGACATAGAGATGGGTCCTCTGCGCGCCGAAATTCGCCGCATGGAAAGCCTTCACCTGATCGAGTGAATAGCCGGCGAGCTGCTCCTCCGTCGGATAGGCATGGCCATAGGGGTGATCGGGGTAGAGCACCGACGAGAATGCCTCGCTCGCAATTGCCCCTGGTTGCGACTTCGCCACCGACAGGTTGCGCGCCAGATCGGAGCGAACCTTCTCAAGCTCATCTTCCGGAAAGTCGGGGTTGATCAGGAGGTCGGCAAGCAGCTTCACCGCATCCGCTGCGTATTCACCGAGGACACCCGTGCTGGCGGTCGCCGAATCGAGTCCTACGCCAAGCGAGAGGCTGCCACCCATGCTGGCGGCGGCCTCGGCAATCTCCGACGCGGTCCGGCCACCTGCGCTCTTCTGCATCATGCTGCCGGTCAGATCCGACAACCAGATATCGGCGCCATCGTCGATATTGCCGGTCCTCACCGATGCGAGAATCGAGACCTGCGGCGTCTTGCCATAGGGCACCAGGGTGACGTGGAGCCCGTTGGGCAATTCATAGCTCGTCACCTCCGGAAGGGTGAACGGCCGCGCCTCGGACGGGGCCGGGGGAGCTTCGCGATCCTGCGCGGCAAGCGGAACGGCCAGCGAAGCGAAGGCCACGGCGGAGGCGCAGAGCGCCAGCTTCTTGAGGTTCTTCATGGCCTTCACTCCCCCTCACCCTGTTCGCCCGCGTCCTTGGGCGCCGGCGATAGCGTGATGATCGAACGGTTGGTGCTGCGCAGGTATTCGCGGGCCGTCTTGCGGATCAGCTCCGGCGTGACCGCGGAAATTTCCTGCTCAAGCGAATTCACCCGCCCGGGATTGCCGTCGAACAGTGCGAAACTTGCCAGAAGATCGACCAATCCGATCCGGTTGCCATCACCGAGCATGTTGTAAAGCGCCGCGCGCGCCTTGGTCCGCGCTCGATCGAGTTCCTCTTCTCCGACGAGATTGGTCTGGAGATCGGTGACCACGGCGTCGAGATCGGCCAGGATTTCTTCGTGGTCATGCTCGGCGCCGTGGATCAGGAAACCGGACCAGAGCATCGGACCGTTGTAATTGTACTCGTTTCCGAGCGGCCAGTTGATGCCGCCCTGCACGCCCCCTGCGTAGCCCTTCTCGTTGACCAGAAGCTTGGTCAGGCGGCTGTCGCGACCGTCGATCATGATCAGGTCGATCAGGCGCATTGCCGCCCATTCGGGCGTTCCCTTGGGAGGGACATGATAGGCCCAGGCGAGAGCAGGCTGCGGCGCCAGTGGATCGGTCTTGGCAAGCCGCTTCTCGGCTGTCTGGCGAGGCTCCGAGATGTCCTCGGGCTCGATCGCGGGACCATGTGGAATCGAACCGAAGTACTTCTCGGTCCAGGCCATCACCTGCGTCGGGTCGACGTCACCCGCAACGACCAGTACTGCGTTGTTGGGCGCGTAGTACTTCTTGAAGAAGGCATCGACGTCTTCAAGCGTTGCAGCGTCGAGCTCCGCCAAATCGCCATAGAAGTTGTGCGCATTCGACCAGTTCTCATTGGCGAGCTGCGGCAGGTCGAGCCACGGGAATCCGCCGTAGGGCTGGTTGAGGACGTTCACCTTGACCTCATTCTTCACCACGCCCTGCTGGTTGGAGAGATTGTCCTGCGTGATGTCGAGACCGCGCATCCGATCGGCCTCCGCCCAGATGAAGGTCTCGGTCGTGTTCGACGGTACCACTTCGAAGTAGTTGGTGAAGTCGAAGCGGGTAGAGCCATTCAGCACACCGCCATTGGCGTTCACCAAGCCGATGAATTCGGCCTTGCCGAGATTCTTCGATCCCTGGAACATCATGTGTTCGAACAGATGGGCAAACCCAGTTCGTCCCTGCGGCTCCAGGCGAAACCCGATGCCGTAATAGACACCGATCGTCGTTGTCGGCAGCGAATGATCTTCCGAAATGACGACCTTCAGCCCGTTTTCGAGCGTGTGATATTCCACCGGCACTGCAGCAACCGCACCGGCTGTTGCGGGGGCCGTTTCCTTTGACTGAACAGCTTGCGGCAAAGCCAGTGCCACAAGTGGCGCCACCAGCAGCCCAGTGAATTTCCATCGATTTTTGTTGAACATTCGCAATCCCCAAGACGAACCGACTCCTGCCGGCCAAGGGAAATAGAAAGCCCATCAGCGGAAATCATGCAAGTTTCCCGCCGGTTGGAATCGAAATTCTGGCCGCATCCAGCCCGAATACTCGATCAACTGCGATCCTTGATTGACGAAAGCCGTCGGCTGGCGGCCTTAGCCGTACCCCATCAAGCTCAGAACTTCCTTGCGGCTCCGTTCGTCCTCAAGGAAGGTGCCCATCATTCGGCTGGTTATCATGCCTACGCCCGGCGTGCGCACACCGCGAGCAGTCATGCAGCTGTGCGCGGCCTCGACGACTACGGCAACGCCCTGTGGCTGGAGGTTCTCCCAGATGCAGTCGGCCACTTCGGCAGTAAGGCGTTCCTGCACCTGCAAGCGGCGGGCAAAACCGTGCAGCACGCGGGCGAGCTTGGAAATGCCGACCACGCGGTCATTGGGCAGGTATGCGATTGCGGCCTTGCCGATGATCGGCGCCATGTGATGCTCGCAGTGCGACTGGAATGGGATGTCCTTGAGCAACACGATTTCGTTGTAGCCGCCGACTTCCTCGAACACGCGGCTGAGGTGGTAGGCAGGGTCTTCGTTATAGCCGAGACAGTATTCCTTCCACGCGCGCGCGACGCGCGCGGGCGTATCGATCAGGCCTTCACGGGTTGGATCGTCGCCTGTCCACTCGATGAGAGTGCGGATCGCATCCTGTACGTGTTCGGGGACCGGCGGCTTGCCGCGCGGGTCGTCCTCGTCGGGTCCTACTAGGCTGCTCACTTACCCCTGATCCTCCTGATCCTGTCGCGCATGCGTCCCAGGCGGCTCCCATCGCGGAACATTCCACCTTTTGCAAATGGCTCGAACATATCCTCGGGATCCTCGGGGTCGAGCAGCTGGCTTCCGGCGAGCTTTTTTTCAGCTTCGTTGAGTTCGGGCGGATGATAGCGGCGCAAGTTGCGGCCGTCCCGTTCCTGCGAGTGATCGATCATAGCCGCCATTGAGCCGTAACGCGCGACACGATGCCCCACCTCGTCCTCATCGACACCGCAGTGTTCGCCCAGCAGCGAGAATCTGAGAGCCGCAATAGCATCGCCGGCATGGGTATTCGCGCTGCGAAGCACGTCGATGAACACGTCGCATTCCGAATCGAGACCCATCGACCGGTTGTTGAGATTGGCCGATCCGATGCGCAGGATTTCGTCGTCGACGATCATGATCTTCGCATGGACGTAGATGGGCGTATCGCCTGTGTAGGGATTCCAGATGGAGAAGCGTCCCTTGTGGTCGGCCTCCTCGATACATCGCACCAGCTCGGCGCGCGCATGGTCCATCGCCTGTTGCTCCAGCCACCCATCGGCATTGGCGGGGTGGACGATGACAATTTCGGGCGGGTTCTCCTCCTGCACCCGGGCAAGGATCGCCTCCGAAACTGCGCGGGAGGCGAAATACTGGCTCTCCGCGTAAATATGCGATTTCGCCCGCGCGATCTGCTCGACATAGAGTTGCTCGATCTCATCGACCTTGTCCCAATCGCGATGGGCCGAGCGCGTTCGCGCGATGCCGATCTCGACATTCTCAAACTGGGCCTCGAGCCTTTCCGGCCAGGGCGAATTCTCACAAGGGCCGATCTTGTCGAGCGTTCCTCCCCCGGCACAGGTCCAGCGATCCTCGCCCAGTTCGGCAAGGGCACCGGCCACCTCGCCTTCCATCATCATGGTCGCGTCATGCCAGGGGCCATAGGAATGGCCGTGGGGTGTCTTGCGCCGTGGATCTTCTTCGCGGTGCTCACGTGTGTCCCAGCGCTGGTCGGTCATGTCGATCCCACCGCAAACGGCAAGGCGATCGTCGATCACCACGATCTTCTGGTGATGGCTGCAACCGACCGGGTGGGCGGTGTCGAACTTGAACTTGATGCGCCTGTGTCGCGCCCAGCGGGCCAGATCGTACCACATCGTCATCCGCCCCAGCATCGAGAATATCCCGATGCTCCATTTGAGGATACGGATGTCGAGCTCTTTACGATGCCGCGCCAGCCAGGCGATGAAGCTGCCTAGTCGCCTGGGACTCTCGCTGTTCCATGCCCGCTGCCACCAGCGGCGACCGCGATCGAGATGGATGCGCGTATCGAAATCCCAGCCGATCAGGAGAATGCGCCGTTCGGCACGACACATCGCCTCCTGCATATGCGTAAAATAGTCCGCTGCATCGACGATCACCGCCGCGCGCGTGGCATGTTCATATCTCCAGACACCGGGTTCGACACCCGGTTCCAGCCGCGAAACGCAGCTGGGGTCCTTGTCTTCGCTCAACCGCCTGCCCCCTTTCTGGCCCTATTCCTTGGCGTCCTCCTTCTTTTCAGGAGTCACCTCGGCATCGCTTTTCTCTTCCTGCTTACGCCGTTCGAAGACGCTGCGCATGTACTCCATATCCTTTTCGTCGAGATATTCGGCGAACTCGGGGAAGTGTTCCTGTTCCTCCTCGTCGATATGGTGGCGATAGTCGTGGTCGAAGGTCTTGAACTTCGTCAACCACCCGCCTTCCGACATGTCGGTAGCAGCCAGATCGTTGAGCGCTTCCTCGATCTCGTGATGCTCGGCAACCGAGTGACGCGTATCGCTGGTGGTGGGCGGCTTGCGCAGCATCGTCGAGTAGAGCGCCTGCTCCTCCGCCGCGGCGTGACCCTTCAATTCCTTGGTCAACTCGGTGAACAGCGCCTTGCGCTCCTCGCTTTCACCGCTGGTTTCAAGAATCCTGTCGAGCAGATCGCGGTGCCTGTCGTGGTCCTGCTTGAGGCGGTCGAAAAATTCTGTGGTATCGGCCATGTGTCTGTCTCCTTTGCCTTTTCAACAGGTAAGCAAGCCACCGGTTCCGCTTCTTGCGACTTGTCAGGTTCGGACCCATATTTTGGCTGATGATCGGATTTCGAGACGGCCCCACGCGCGAGCAGATGCAGCAGATGGCCGAAGCCGTCGTCGCATCGCTCCCCTCCCGCTTTCGCGAGCAGCTGGGGGAAATAGTCCTGCGGGTGGAGGACTTTGCCACGCCTGAACAACTTGCCGCCGTGGACCTTTCGAGCCGCTGGGAATTAACTGGCCTTTACGAAGGTGAGGCGCTGCCGGACCGGTCGATCTGGTCGAGCGGAAGAATGCCGGCACGGATCTGGCTGTTTCGCGAACCGCTGATTGCGGAATGGCGCGAAACCGGAGTGCGCATGGACGATCTTGTCCGGCACGTCGTCATCCACGAGGCGGGCCACCATTTTGGCTTCAGCGACGACGACATGCACTGGCTCGAGGACGAGGCCGAGTAGCGAAGAGAACGCCAGAACCACAAAAGCCCACCCCTCTTGCAAGGGATGGGCTTTTGAAAGCGCTCGAACAGCAAGGCTGCTGGCGCAGAAAGTAAATGGCGCACCCGGAACGATTCGAACGTCCGACCCCCAGATTCGTAGTCTGGTGCTCTATCCAGCTGAGCTACGGGTGCGCTGGAGGGCGCCACATAGGTGCGGGATTCAGGCTTGGCAATCCCTAATCCGAAGGTTTTTCGAACAAGCTGCGAGCGAGCACGACATCGAGCGGGGGCTTGTCGAGTTCAGCAATAGCGTGAGGATCGAACCAGTCGACTGCCCCGCCCTCCAGTGCGGCGACCGCAGTCCCGTCCCATGCGTATGTGTAAAGCAGAATGACAATTGGCCGGTCGCGCGAATCGAGCGGCTCCTGAGCGAAGGTCGCGGGAACCAGCTGGGCCGTGTCCAGGACCAGACCGAGCTCTTCCTCGATCTCGCGAACCAGTGCTTCGGCCGGGTTTTCTCCCGTTTCGACCTTCCCCCCGGGGAATTCCCATAGTCCACCGTGATGCTTCCCGTCGGGCCGCCGATGCATCAGCCACTGCCCGCGCGAGTCATACAGCGCAAGGGCGACCACGCAGGTCCATGTCGGATTTTTTTCCAATTCCGCTTCTTCCCTCAACCTATTCTTAACTCTGCCCCTCGTATCCCGTCGATGTCAGCTTCGACAAAGTGACAAATGGGGCAACTCTGAAATGGTCAAATTTCTCAAAAAACTGGGACGCGACACCAGCGGAGCCACTGCTGTCGAATACGGGCTGATCCTCGCCCTCATCTTCTTGGCAATGGTCGGCGGCATCAGCTCGTTCGGCCAGAACACCATCTCGATGTGGACGAATGTCAAGACGAAGGTGGCCGCCGCAACGGCATCCGCCTGAGGGCAAAATAGCAGGTCGGCAGATTAGGAATTTCTAAACTTCTGACACGCTAAACGAAGATCGCTCAAACCGCTTTGTCGGAGTGAGCCGGGAACGAAGACTGAACCAGGAGACATCACATGAAGTTCATCAACAAGCTGCTTCGCGACGAACAGGGCGCGACCGCCATCGAATACGGCCTCATCGCTGCTCTGATCGCTGTTGCTGCGATCACCGCCATGCAGAGCCTCGGCAACGAACTGTCGACCACCTTCAACAAGGTTGGTACCTCGATGAGCGCTGCTAACACCGCTGCCTAAGCGATAGCACGCACACAGAAAGAAGGCGGCAGGAGAAATCCTGCCGCCTTTTTCTTTGCCTGAAATCCCGATTCGGAGGCCTAGTTGCCCCGCACCACGATCTTGACCTTTTGGCCGACGGTCAGGCTCTCGTTGGACGACAGCCCGTTGAGCACGCGGAAGCGCTCGACCTGGTTGTCGGAATAGGCCATCCGGCCGGCAAGCGAGGCCACAGTGTCGCCGCTACGCACGGTTACAACGTCCAGAACACGCGGAATTACACCACCAGCCTGCTGGGCTGTGATGCGACGCATCGACGAAAACATCGCATTGAAAGTCGATGCCTGACCGGCGGGAGTGATCGCCAGGAAGTGGTAGGCTCGATCATTGGCGAACTCATAGGCGAACACCGTCACGTCAACCTGCGAATTGCCATTGCTCACCCGTGCCGTACCATAGGCTGCCGGGAGCCCGTTCACCGTAGTCCGCTGGATCGAGGACGGAGTGATCTGCTGCTCCTTGCTCAGCGCGGAAAACACGCTCTGGACATAGGTGTTGAGATTGCCGCTGTAGGGTCCGAGCGAGAATTGCGCCTTGCCGCTCTGGCCGCTGATCGTCACCGCGCGGCTCCCGTTGATCATGTAGAAGCCCTGCGGCGCGGTGAATGCGAGGCGCAGTTCCGGATGAATAAACTCGCGCCCCTCGATCACGCCTTGTTTGGGGTCGTCGCCGTACAGCAGACCGTCGATTCGCGTCAGGAAGGTGTCGCGATTTGTGACGCCGCTCATGCCCTGTGCCTTGCTCAGCGCGGTCTGGACGCGGCTCGCCGGATCCGGGTGGGTCGACGCCCACTCGGGAATGGTCGCATTGTCACGCCCCATCAGGCGCGCATCGAGCGCATTTTGCAGCGCAAGGCTCTGCAGAACGGTGGCCATCGCCTTCGGGTCGTAACCGGCCTGGTTGAGATAGCGAATTCCCAGCTCATCGGCCTCCAGTTCCTGCGAGCGCGAGAACTTGAGGGTCAGCAGCTGCGAACCCTGCAGGAAGGTCTGGCCGATCTGCTGTCCGAGACCGGAATTGCCGAGCAGGATACCCGACAGGATTGCGCCGGCCGCACCGAGAAGCGAGTTCTGCTGTGCCTTGGCCTGTCGACGCTGCGAGTGTCTTGCAGCGACGTGACCGACTTCGTGGCCGAGAACGCCAGCCAGTTCGGCCTCGTTGTTCATCAGCGCAACCAGCTGGCGGGTCGTGTAGACATAGCCACCGGGGATCGCGAAGGCGTTGTTGACCGAGCTATTGAGTAGCGAAACCGTGAAACTGTCGCGCGCGTTTCCGAGCCCCGACTGGACCGCGATGTTCTTGCCGACCGACTCGACATATTGCGCCTGCGACCCCGTCATCGCACCGCCGAATTCCTCCAGCAGCTGAGGGTGCGCCTCCGCACCGGCCTGCGCCTCGCTCTGGGTGATCGGGGCCGAAGCGTCGGGAATGCTGCCCCCCATGCAACCCGCAAGTGCGAGCGAAAGCGTGGCGGTTGAAGCGGCGGCTAAAGACTTGATACGCGGCATCGAAAGGCTCCCCTTGCGTGGACATGCTGCAATTGCAGCCGTCTCTTAAATACTCTGTATGCAAGGGGAAACCGGAACGCCGGGGAGTTTGTTCCCGCCTCTGGGAAAGCAAGTCTCAGCCGGCAATTCGAAGAAAACGCTCTTCTCGCATACGCTTGAGGCTCTCGGAGCTTTCGCGTGAAAGCATATCGAGTTCTTCGGCGATTGCCGAGCCAAGCGAAAGGGCGGCCGTGCGGGCATCCCGATGCGCGCCCCCGACCGGCTCGGGCACGATCCGGTCGATAACCCCCAGCTCGGCCAGATTCTGCGCCGTCACCTTCATCGCTTCTGCCGCATCGGCGGCCTTGTCGCCCGTTCGCCATAGGATCGATGCACAGCCTTCGGGCGAAATCACCGAGTAGATCGCGTGCTCCATCATCAATACCCGTTCGGCACTGGCCAGGGCAACGGCGCCGCCGGAGCCGCCCTCACCCACGATGGTCGCCACCATGGGGACGGGCAGGGCGAGGCACGCCTCGGTCGAACGCGCGATCGCTTCCGCCTGACCGCGCTCTTCGGCCTCCACACCCGGGAAGGCACCCGAGGTGTCGACCAGCGTCACCACGGGCAAGTTGAAGCGCCCCGCGAGTTCCATGAGGCGGATCGCCTTGCGGTAACCCTCCGGCTTGCCCATTCCGAAATTGTGACGGATGCGGCTGGCCGTATCATTGCCCTTTTCGTGACCGATCAGGACGACTTTGCGGCCCTGCAGCGTGGCGAAGCCGCCAAGGATGGCCTCGTCATCGCCATAGAGACGGTCCCCGCCCAAAGGCACGAATTCGTCGAAAGCATGCTCGACGTAGTCGCGAAAGTGCGGACGCGAAGGGTGGCGCGCCACCTGCGTCTTCTGCCAGGGCGTCAGCGAAGCGTAGGTGCTGGCGAGAAGGTCCGCACTCTTAAGCTCGAGACGCTGCAATTCGTTGGAGATGTCGACATCGTCACCCTCGGACGCGGCGCGCAGCTCCGCGATGCGCTGTTCGAGCTCGGCAACGGGCTTCTCGAATTCGAGATAGGAAATCATCGCGTCCCGCTAGTCCGATGCGGCCCGCCGCGCAAGCGGGTGCCGTTCGTTTACCAGCTTCACCAGTCGCGCGGCATCGACATGGGTATATATCTGCGTGGTCGAAATGTCGGCATGGCCGAGCAAGGTCTGGAGCGCGCGCAGGTCGGCCCCACCCTCGAGCAAATGGGTTGCAAAGGCATGGCGCAGGACGTGCGGACTGAGCTTTTCCGGCGCCAGGTCGGCGCGAACCGCCAGTTCCTTGAGCATCTGGTAGAGCCGGATGCGCGAGATATGCCTGCCTCTCGATGGAAAGAGGAACTGCGATCCCTGCTCGCGCAGGGGCAACCATCGAGAAAGTGCAGCGATGGCGCGTTGGCTGACCGGCACCATGCGAGCCACCCCTCCCTTGCCCGTCACAGTGATGAAGGGCGCGTCGCGCGGCACGGCGGACAGGGGGAGCGAGACCAACTCGGTCGCGCGCAAGCCCGAACCATAGAGCATCTCGAGCAGGGTCAGCAGCCGCACGGCGTGCGGCGAGTCTCCTGTCGCCTCTTCCTCGGCGCGAGCGAACAGCCGCTCGACCTCCGCGTGAGAAAGGATCTTCGGCAACGGACGCCGTGTCGCGGGTCGTGGCAAGGCATGGGTCGGATCGTCGTCGCGCAGCCCCTCGTCCACGAGGAACCCGAAAAACTGGCGAAGAGAAGAAACTTTCCTGGCCAGTGTCGAGGGGGCCAGCGATGCCCAGCTCTGTCCTAGCCGTGCGAGATCGGCCGGCGCCGCGCGCTCCAGGGCCGAGCCGAGCAATTCCTCCGCCTGCTCGAGGTCGCGACCATAGGCAAGGATCGTGTTCCGCGCCGCGCCACGTTCGGCGGCGAGCATGGCAAGAAAATCGTCTACCGCGCTCACGTCAGGCGCGTGCGACCGCCTCCGCGGCGATCATCCGGGCTTCGGCATCCAGTCCCACTGCGCGCAAGGCCGAAACGATGTGATAAAGGTGACGCGCGGTCATCCTGTCCCAGCTGTCCCCCTGCATCCCCAGCCCCGCGAGCATCGCGACCAATGCGGGATTTCGGACCTGCGCCGCCTGGTCGATGGCACGAGTCCAGCGCGTATCACCGCCAAGGCTTATCGAAAGCCTTTCGCTATACTCGCGAATCTCGTCCTGCCCGACGCGTCCCAGACCGGCGAGTCCGGCGAGCAGCATTCGCGACTTGCGCTGGCCGTTGGATGGATCGTCATCGACGAAACCGTCCAACTCGCCATCGGTTACAGCCACCTGGCGGTCCGGGTCTGCCACGGCAAGCAAGGCCCAGCCGAGCGAACCTTCCTCGACCGTCCCACTCCATCGCATCGCATCGCGGTCAAGTCCGGCGGTCAGCATCGAGGCGATCAACTCGCCGGCATCACCGTCGAACTGCGAGGCCGCCGGCATTCGGGCGGCGGCATAGGCGGTCAGGACCATGCGCGCATAACCGAAGTCTCCGGCGCCGCTCCACACATCGCGTATCGCCGCAAGACGCTCCACGGGATCGGCGCCGACATAGGCTTCGCGCAAACGGCTCGCGACGCGCCCGGCATCGTCATTGTCGCCGGGTTCCGCGTAGAGCTGCGAATAGAGATCGACCATTGCCGCCGATGAGAAAATCCCCGCCTGCGCGGCAACATCGGCGGCACGCACGCGTTCGGTCGGCGACAATGCGGGGGTCACTGCTGCGCTGCGCAGGAGCGAATTTCCGAGGCTCCTCGAGAGACTCTCAGGCAGTGGCTCGCCAAGGGCATTGGCCAGCGCGAAACGCCAGGGCGTGATGGTTTCGATTCCGTCCCACTCGATGGTAACCGCGCGACGGCCCTCGCCCGCGGCACCGGCAAAGCGCTGCGCCAGCAGGACGTCGATCCGCTCGCCTTCGCCGCGCGATTGGAGGCGGCGCAAATCGTTGAGACCGCGCGTTTCCTCGCCGGCATAGGCATTGCAGATTCCCGCGAGCATCTTCCACTCGGGATCGTCGCGATCGGTGTTGACCAGCCGGACTGCCGGACAAGCACCGACGATGTCGGCGGTGCCGACATATGCGTCTACCGCCGCATTCGCGAGCTGGGGCGAATAATTAGCCGTATCGATGTCCTGCACGAGAGCGCGGGCCACGCCGTGCTCGCCCATGGTATTGAGAACCCGGGCGCGCAGGGTCGCAAACTCGATTGCGTTCATGCCTTCGGGTGCTGCCAGACGACTGGCAAGCGCGCGACGCAGCAGGATATGTCCCCAACGCGAGACAAGCGGCGCCTTGGTTCCGGCCAGTGCAGCACGCACAAGCGCCGCCGGCTGCCGGGCAAGCGATCCGCCTGGAAGACCGCCCTCGGACGCAGCGATGACTCCCGCGCGGTCGGGAGAACGTCGGGCGGCCGCGGGAATGTCGAACTTCGGCTTGAGCCCAAGGAAATCGTCGAGCTCGTCGGTAGTCATCTTCTCAAGCTCAGCGAGCGTGGGAAGCTCACCAAAGTCAAAACCCGAAGGCGCATCGGGTACAGCCGCTCCCTCCCCCGGCAACGGCTGGACAATCTCTCCGGGAATTGTCGCTGTCGGCTGCGGCGTGTTCCCGGCATTGGGCGCCTGGGGCGGCCTGGGCGCAGGCGCAGGAGTTGGCGCCGGACTGTCGAAGCCGGGGGGCAGCAGATCCTCTGGCGCGTCCTGCGCGAAAACGAGAGTCGAGGTGAGCGCAAGCGCGCCAGCACCGATCAACCAGCCAGCCTTCATTGCGTAACTCCGGGCACCGTTATCTCCTGTTCGATCGGATGCAGCGGTTCGTGCCCACCGTCGATCCACGCGATGACACAGATAGCCACGAACGCCGTCGCCAGAATTCCACCGATACGCCCAGAGCTCATGGCCAAGTTTTTCGCGTCCCGTTTCAAGAGCTGATACCTTGTGCGCGCCCTAGCCCATCTCTAGGCACGGCGGCAATGACCCAAGCACTGGCCTTCACTGAAGCGGAGATAGCCGGCATCGCCCGTCGGCTGGACCGACCGGTGGTGCTGGTGGGGCTTATGGGTGTGGGAAAGTCGACCATCGGTCGCAGGCTTTCCGCCGTACTCGATACCGATTTCGTCGATGCGGACGAGGAGATCGAGCGCGCGGCGGACCGCAGCGTGTCCGAGATATTCGAGGCGCACGGTGAAGCCTATTTCCGCGATGGCGAACGCCGCGTGATAGCCCGCCTTATGGAGGAATCGCATGGTGTCATCGCGACGGGTGGAGGCGCCTTCGTCGACGATGAAACCCGTTCTCTGATACTCGAACGAGGGCTCGCGATCTGGCTCGACTGCGATATCGATACGCTGGTCGAGCGAACGGGCCGGAGGAATACACGCCCGTTACTGCGCAATGGCGATCCGCGCGAAATACTGACCGGGCTCAAGGATGCACGCTCAGGCGCCTACTCGCAGGCACAGATCCATGTCGTCACCGACGACGGGCCGCACGGCGAAACCGTGACGCGTATATTGGAGGCGATCGACGCATGGCTGTAATCCCTGTCGAGCTCGCAGGCCGAAGTTACGAAGTGCTGGTGGGTAGCGGCCTGCTGGACGATGCTGCGGTCCAGGCGCAGCAATTCCTGCGCAAGAAGCGCATCCCGGTCGTCGCCGACGAGAATGCATGGGCCGCGCATGGCGATCGGCTGACGCACTCACTGGCCTCGGACGGTTACGAGATCGCGCTCTATCGCGTCCCCTCCGGCGAAGGGTCCAAGAGCTGGGCATCGCTGGCAAGCCTCACCGACTGGCTGCTCGCCGAGGGAGTGGAGCGCGGCGACCATGTCTTCGCGCTTGGAGGGGGCGTGGTGGGCGACCTGACGGGTTTCGCCTGCGCGATTCTAAAGCGTGGCTGCGGCTTCGTACAACTGCCCACGACCCTGCTCGCACAGGTCGACAGCTCGGTCGGTGGCAAGACGGCAATTAACACGGGCGCGGGCAAGAATCTCATCGGCGCCTTCCACCAGCCCTCGCTTGTACTCGCCGATCTCGATACGCTCGAAACTCTCCCTCCGCGCGAGTTGCGTGCCGGTTATGCCGAAGTGCTCAAATATGGCGTGCTCGGAGATCGCGACTTCTTCGACTGGCTAGCGGACAATGGCGATGCCGTGATTGCCCTTGATGAAGAGACGCTCGAACACGCCGTCGCCACCAGCGTCGCCGCAAAGGCGCGCATTGTTGCCGAGGACGAGCGCGAAACGACCGGAACGCGGGCCTTGCTCAATCTCGGGCATACTTTCGGCCATGCGCTGGAAGCCGAGACTGGTTTCTCGGAACGACTTCTGCATGGCGAAGGCGTTGCGCTCGGCATGGTCCTGGCAGCACGCTATTCCGCGCGGCGCAGGCTGATAAGCGAAGCCGACGCCGAGCACGTTGCCGATGCAGTTGCCGCGTGCGGATTACCCTCGGAGATTGCCGCACTCGAACTCGATTGCGATGGCGCTGCACTGGTTGCCCATATGCTGCATGACAAGAAGATGGATGCAGGCACCCTGCCCTTCATATTGCTGCACGGCATCGGTGCAGCATTCGTGGCGAAGGACGTCGCGCTCGACGATGTTGCCGCCTTCCTCGACGAACAGCTGAATTGACCCGAGACAGACGGCGAATGCTGCGCTAACTCCCCCCGCACAAAATAGACCGAGGGGATCGCCGAATGACTGCTGCCGAGAACACACCTGCGCTCGATTTCGATTGGGAGGACAAGAGCTTTCTCGGCCATCCCAAGGGCCTGGGCTACCTCGCCTTCACCGAAGCCTGGGAGCGCTTCAGCTTCTACGGCATGCAGGCGCTGCTGGTTCTCTACATGACAAAGTCGCTGCTCTTGCCGGGTCAGGTGGAGCAGGTCGCCGGGATCGAGCAGCTTCGCGCACTCTATGGTGGCATCGACGGCCAGGCTTTCGCCAGCGCGATCTTCGGCACCTATGCGGCCAGTGTCTACCTGACCCCAATTGTCGGTGGCTGGCTGGCTGACCGGGTGCTGGGCAAACGGCGAACCGTCCTGCTTGGCGCAGTGACGATGGCGGCGGGCCACTTCCTGATGGCGTTCAACGTTACCTTCCTGCTCGCTCTCCTCTGCCTGATTCTCGGTTCGGGCATGTTCAAGGGCAATATCGCCAGCCAGGTGGGGAGCCTCTACCAGCCTGAGGACCTGCGCCGTGCGGACGCCTTCCAGATTTTCTACCTCGCGATCAACGCAGGGGTTATCGCCAGTCCGCTGATCGTCGGCACGCTGGGCGAGACGATGGGTTGGCACTGGGGCTTCGGCGCCGCAGGCGTGGGGATGCTTGTCGGTCTCGCGATTTACGTGGCGGGACAGAAATACCTGCCGTCAGACAATGTTGCTGTGGCCGAGAAGCAGGTCGAATCAAAAGAACCCATGTCCCGCAGCGACTGGCTCGCCACCGCAGCGCTCGTGTTGCTGATACCGGTTCTCGCCGTGGCCATCGTCCCCAACAACCAGATATTCAACGCCTACCTCGTCTGGGGCGACAGCGATTTCGCGCTCTACTGGGGCGGCGAAAAACTTCCGACCACATGGCTCATCACGCTCGACGCCGTCGTGTCGGTCAGCTTCCTGGCCATTGTCGCGGGCTTCTACCGCTGGTGGAAAACCAAATGGACCGAACCGGACGAGCTGACCAAGATCATCATCGGCTCGCTGTTTTCCATCGGAGGCATGACCTGCCTTTACCTTGCTGCGGCGACTACGCCCGAAGGCGAAAAGATCGGGCTGTTCTGGCCCGTCATGTTCCATATCGTGAACTCGATCGGCTTCGCGCATATGCTTCCCGTGAGCCTCGCTCTCTTCGCGCGCCTCGCCCCCAAGCAGATCAACGCCACCGTGATCGGCCTCTATTATCTCGCCTTCTTCGCAGCCAATTCGATGGTCGGCTGGGTTGGCGGCTGGTTCGAGCAGATGCCCGTGACCCAGTTCTGGCTGATGCACATGGGCTTTGCTGCAGGAGCTGGCATGGTCTTCGTGCTGTTCAAGTTGTTCCTCGCCCCGCGCCTCATGCGCCCGGCCGAGCCGGAGGACCTGGCGCTGGCATGACCCGCTTCATCGACCTTTCGATCCCCATCACCAATGATGTGATTTCCGATCCGGAGGTCATGCGGCCGAAGATCACCTACATGACCCATGAAAGCACGTGGCAGCAAATTGCCATGTTCTTTCCCGGACTGGAAAAGGACGATCTGCCCGATGGCGAAGGCTGGGCGGTCGAGACGCTCGAACTGTCGACGCACAACGGTACGCATATGGATGCGCCGTGGCACTTCCATTCGACGACCGACAATGGAGCATCCGCTGCGCCGAGTATCGACGAAGCGCCGCTCGATCGCTTCCTGCGACCGGGCGTAAAACTCGATTTCAGTCACCTTCCGCACGGCCACCTCGTCACCGCTACCGAGGTCGAGGAAGCCTTTGCGAGGATCGGATACGAGGTGCAGCCGCTCGACATCGTGCTGGTGCAGTCAGGGGCGATCTACGGGACCGAGAATTTCACCGACCAGGGCGTCGGCCTCGGCGAGGGAGCGACCCTCTGGTTGACCGAGCGCGGCGTTGAAGTCGTGGGAACCGATGCCTGGAGCTGGGACGCCCCGTTCAGTCATACGGCGAGGCGCTGGGCGGAAAGCCGCGATCCTTCCATAATCTGGGAAGGTCATAAAGCCGGACGCATCCGCCCCTATTACCAGATCGAAAAGCTTACCAACCTCGCTGCGCTGCCCGATCACGGCTTCACGGTCAGCTGCTTCCCGGTAAAGATCGAACGCGCCAGCGCGGGCTGGATCCGCGCGGTGGCGATGGTGGAGGAATGAGCGCTCGCATCGAGACAGCCATGCTGTCCGACCCCGATGTGCAGGCCATGATCGCGTTCCACCAGCAGGACATGCAGGATATTTCGCCGCCAGGCACCAGCTTCGCGCTGGACCTTTCGGGGCTATCTGGCCCTGAAGTTACCGTGCTCGGAGCGCGGGAGGGAGAAGAACTGGCCGCAATCGGCGCTCTGAAGCGGCTCGGCCCGCATCATGCGGAACTGAAGTCCATGCGCACCCGGCCCGAACATCTCGGCAAGGGGATGGCAAAGGCGATCCTCGAGGCGCTGATCGCCCTGGCCCGGTCCGAAGGGATTTCCCGGTTAAGCCTCGAGACCGGAACCTCCGGGGACTTCGAACCGGCCATAGGACTCTACACCAAATACGGCTTCACCCGCGGGGAGGCCTTTTCCGACTATGTGAACGGGCCGGCCAACCAGTGTTATCATCTCGATCTCTAGGCGGTATGGCGTTCAGCCCGCCCGCGGCGTGAGCCTCGTTACCTTCGTGCCCGCCCCGACCGGCTGATAATCAGCCATCATCGTGTCGTGTTCCGCGAAGAGCCGCTCGATTTCAGAGCGTCGCTCGAGGAGCATCTGCGCGATGCCAGGTGCGAGGCTGTCGCCTTCGCCGATCTTGCCTAGAATGCCCGCGAGGTCTGCGACCGTCGCGTCTTCGGGGGTCTTGTGGTAGTTACCCCGCGTGTCGAAGAACCCTGTTCCCCTGTGTGCCATGATTGCGAACTCCTGTGCGTGCTGCTTCAGAAGCGACTCGAAGTAGGCACATTATCTTCAGGGGCGTGAGTCGTTAAAAGCCAGTTTACCAAGAACGGGCCGCAAAACTTGAAAATCGCAAGAATTCGATTCGCGCGCTTGCAATAGATTGCGCGCGGATTTGGTAAACCTTCCGCCCGGCTTTGCTATTCCAGCTCGAGAATGATCGCATCGACCGCGAGACTCTCGCCCTCGGCGGCGTTGATCTTGCTCACCACGGCCTGTTTCTCGGCACGGAGGATGTTTTCCATCTTCATTGCCTCCACGGTCGCAAGCGGCTGGCCAGGCTGGACTTCCTCGCCCTCGCCCACGTGGAGCTTCACCAGCAGGCCTGGCATGGGACAGATAAGCAGCTTGGAAAGGTCGGGCGGGATCTTCTCGATCATGTGACCCGCGAGGTGCGCGATGCGTGTCTGGAGAATGCGCAGCTGATGCGTCGCACCGCGCGTGGTAACAGCATAGCCCGTACGGGTCCGCGCCAGTTGCAAGGTCACTGCCTCATCGCCCAGCTCCAGGTCGAGCATCTGCTGGCCCGGTGTATATTCCATGTCGATCTCGACCGGTTCGCCGTCGACGGTGATGGCCTCCTCTTCCAGCACAACGCGATAATCGCGATCGCCGATGCGGACGGTCCAGTCGCCCGGCGCGTAGTAGTGATCGTGGAGTCGCTGGTCGATACGCCGTGCGCGGTCGGCATCGGCAGTCGCGATGACACCGCCAACCGCAGCAATTCCGCGCAGCAACTCATCCGAAGCCGCGGCGCCATGGAAGCCCTCGGGATATTCCTCCGCGATGAAGCCGGTGGTCAGCTCGCCCGAGCGGAAGCGCGGATGCTGCATGATCGCGCTGAGGAAATCGACATTGTGCCCCAGCCCCTCGATCCGGAAAGCGTCAAGCGCCTGCACCTGCAGGTCCGCCGCCTCATCGCGGGTCTCGCCCCAGGTGATGAGCTTGGCGATCATCGGGTCGTAGAACATCGACACCTCGCCACCCTCGAACACGCCGTCGTCGACGCGAACGCCATCGACGCCGCGGCGGCCGTTCTCCACCCCATCGTCCGCCCAGGGTTCGACCGGCGGCTGGTATCGCACAAGGCGGCCCGTGGATGGCAGGAACCCGCGATAGGGATCTTCGGCATAGACGCGGTTTTCGATCGCCCACCCGTCGATCTTCACATCGTCCTGAGTGATCTCGAGCTTTTCGCCCGCAGCCACCCGTATCATTTGCTCGACAAGGTCTACGCCAGTGATCGCTTCCGTTACGGGATGCTCTACTTGTAGTCGGGTGTTCATTTCGAGGAAGTAGAAGCTTTCGCCACTCGGATCCGCGCCGCTGACGATCAGTTCCACGGTCCCGGCAGAGTAGTATCCGACGGCCTTCGCCAGCGCGACGCACTGTTCGCCCATCGCCTTGCGCATCGCGGGCGTGACGAAAGGCGACGGAGCCTCCTCGACCACCTTCTGGTGGCGACGCTGGATGCTGCACTCGCGCTCGTTGAGGTAGATGATGTTGCCGTGCTTGTCGCCCAGCACCTGGATCTCGATGTGGCGCGGGTTGAGGATGAACTTCTCGATGAAAACGCGGTCGTCGCCAAAGCTGTTGAGCCCTTCGCGCTTCACGCTTTCGAAGCCTTCGCGAACGTCCTTCTCGTCATAGGCGAGGCGCATGCCCTTGCCGCCGCCGCCCGCGCTGGCCTTCATCATCACCGGATAGCCGATGTCATTGCTGATCTCGACCGCGTGTTCGGTGTCGCGAATTTCGCCGACAAACCCGGGGACGACGTTCACGCCCGCCTCCTTCGCGAGCTTCTTGGACTCGATCTTGTCGCCCATCGCGGCGATGGCGTTCACGGGCGGGCCAATGAACTCTATGCCTTCCTTGGCCAGCGCTTCTGCAAAACTGGTCCGCTCCGACAGGAACCCGTAGCCCGGATGTACGGCTTCGGCACCGGTGTGCTTGCACGCGGCGATGATCTTGTCAGCGATGAGATAGCTTTCCGCGGCAGGCGCCGGGCCGATATGCACCGCCTCGTCCGCCATCCGCACGAATGGTGCGCGCGCATCGGCGTCCGAATAGACCGCAACCGTCTTGATCCCCATCGCCCGCGCGGTCTTGATGACGCGGCAGGCAATCTCACCACGGTTTGCGATCAGTATCTTTGAAAACATCGGGCCTCCGGAGCGGATAGTCGTGTGACACGCCCATGCCGCAGCGGAGGCCCGGTATCAAGGCGCAGGGTTGCGCCTGTGGTCGAGGCCTATTCGTTCACGTCGATGTGCCCGATCTCGGTACGTTGTTCGAGAATGCACTCATCGAACTCCGCCATCAGGGTCTTTGCCTTGTCTTCGCCCCCGGCCTGCTTCTGGAATTCGGCCATCCATTTGGCTTCGTCAGGATGAGATTTCCATCCCATCTCGGCGATGCCGCGTGTCATCTTCATGGCAACAACCGAATCCCATTCGCCAGTGCCCATGTGGAAATCGATGACATTGTTCCAGCCGAGCGCCTGGTCGGTCTTTTCGAAGATCTGGATGATCTCGTGAGCACGACCGCCTTTGCCTTCCTTCCACTTGATGAACTGGACGCGGTACCAGTCTACCTCGCGCAGCTCAGGTGTTTCATGATGGTCGGCAAGTGCCGGCGTTGCGCCCAGTCCCAGGCCCAATGCGGCAGCAGCAAGCAAAAGCTTCTTCATAAGTCTTCTCCCCGTTTGAAGGATACGACCCGCAAAAGCGCCCGAATTGTAGATTGAGCTGTTGTCCCCCAGCCGGGGGAGACACGACGCCTCGCAAGGCGCCGTGTCAAGCAAATGACCGTCTCATTTGTAACGAGGCGACAGAATCAGGCCGGAATTGGCGCTTTTCCGCTGCAAGCACGCATCGGTTCTTCCTGCCGGAGCTCTGTCAGACCGAGTTTCGCGAAGAGTGCCTCGTCCGAGTCGTCTCCTGCATTGGGCGCGGTCAGCAGCTTGTCGCCGGTGAAGATCGAGTTAGCGCCGGCCATGAAGCACAGCGCCTGCGTGGCTTCGCTCATGCTCTCGCGGCCTGCGGAGAGGCGGACCATGCTCATCGGCATGCAGATGCGCGCCACCGCCACGGTGCGGACGAATTCGATATCGTCGATCTTGGCGAGCGGCGTGTCGGCCAGCATGTCGCCCAGCACCGTGCCCTTCACCGGCACCAGCGCATTGACCGGCACGCTTTCGGGATGGCGCTCCAGCGTGGCGAGCGTGTGGACGAAGCCCACCCGATCTTCACGCGTTTCGCCCATACCGACAATCCCGCCGCTGCACACATTGATGCCTGCATCGCGGACATTCTGGAGCGTGTCGAGCCGGTCCTGATAATTGCGGGTCGAGATGACGCGCTCGTAATATTCCGGCCCGGTGTCGACATTGTGATTGTAGTAATCGAGGCCCGCATCCTTGAGCATTTCGGCCTGTTTCGGCGTCAGCATGCCCAGCGTCATGCAGGTTTCCAGCCCCATGTCGCGCACGCCTTTCACAATCTCGACGATCGCGGGCATGTCGCGGTCCTTGGGGTTGCGCCACGCCGCGCCCATGCAGAAGCGCTGGGAGCCCGCATCCTTCGCCTGTGCCGCGCGCTGGAGGACCGATTGCACCTCCATCAACTTGGTCGCCTCGACGCCGGAGTCCGCCTTCACCGACTGCGAGCAATAGCCGCAATCCTCCGGACACCCGCCGGTCTTGATCGAGAGCAGCGTGCATAGCTGTATCTGCTCGGGCGGATGGTACTCGCGGTGGACGCTAGCCGCGCGGAATAGGAGTTCGGTGAAGGGGAGGTCGAACAGCCCCGCGATTTCGGCGCGGGTCCAGTCGGTACGGATCTCAGTCATACGGGCTTTCTGGCTAGGTAAAGGCCGATTGCCATGACCACCATACCGAGCGCACGCTTGGGCGTGATCGCGCTCTGGATGGAGCCTAGCAGGCCGAAATGGTCGATAATCGCGGCGGCCACGATCTGACCGAGCAGCACAAGGAATATCGCGTTGCCGAGGCCGATGCGCGGTGCGGAGAATGCAACTGAAGTGGCGTAGAACAGCATGACGATTGCACCGATCCAGAGCCACGGCCGCTCGAAGGTGAACGCGCTAGCTGGCGGAAATCCGGTGAAAGCGAGCATGATTGCTGCGATGACGACACCCACGGCGAAGGTCACGGCGGTGGCAGCAACCGGGCCACCCAATTGCTGCCCCAGCGCCGAATTCAGCGCAGCAAAAACGGGAATGCCGAGCCCAGCGGCGAACATCATCGCGGCGATTGGCACGAAGGCGCTTGTCGGCGGGCCGCTCACTCCGCGGCCTCGTCCAGATCCTCACCCGCAGGCGGCATGTTGTGACCTAGCAGTCGCAGAACGTCGGCGGCGCACTCCACGACGTTGCTGCCCGGGCCGTAAATGCCCTGCACCCCGGCATCGCGCAGGAAGTCGTAATCCTTCTGCGGGATCACACCGCCGGCGATCACCTTGATGTCGCTGCGGCCCGCGTCCTTCAGCAGGCCGATCAGTTCGGGGATGAGGGTCTTGTGACCCGCCGCAAGGCTGCTCGCGCCGATTGCGTCGACATCGTGCTCGAGCGCCATGTCGCGGGTTTCCTCCGGCGTCTGGAACAGCGGGCCGGAAACGACTTCGAAGCCCATGTCGGCGAAAGCGCTGGCGATGACGTTCGCGCCGCGATCATGGCCGTCCTGGCCCATCTTGGCGACCATCAGGCGCGGGGCGCGGCCGAGGCGGCGCTGGACCGCGACGACGCCCTGCACCACCTGCTGGTAACGCGCATCGCCTTCATAGGCCCTCGAATAGACGCCGCTAACCGGCCTCGGCATCGTGTCATAGCGACCGCAGGCGGCTTCCATGGCGGAGGAAATCTCGCCCAGCGTCGCGTTTGCTCGGGCGCATTCAACCGCGCGGGCAAGGAGGTTGAGATCGCCACCCGCCTGCAATTCGGCCATTTCCGAGGGACGCAGGGGAACACCCTGCGCGTCACGTCCGTCGGCCAGCGCCGCACGGGCCGCGCTCGGGTCGGCCTGCGCCGCTTCGGTCAGTGCCCTGAGCGCCGCCTGGCAGGCCTCCTCGTCGCGACCCTCGCGAACTTTCCTGAGCCTTTCGATCTGGCTCTGGCGCACCGCGTGGTTGTCGATGTCGAGTGTGTCGATCTCGGCTTCCTGCGGCAGGCGATACTTGTTCACGCCGACGATCACGGTGTCGCCCTTGTCGACGCTGGCCTGCTTGGCGGCAGCGGCCTCCTCGATCTGCGCCTTGGGCTTGCCGGTGGCGACATAGGCGGTCATCCCGCCCGCAGCGTCGACTTCTTGCAGGAGCTTACGCGCTTCGTCGAGCAACGCGGCGGTGAGGCTCTCGATGTAGTAGCTGCCGCCCAGGGGATCGGCGACCTTGGTCACACCGGTCTCTTCCTGGATCACCAGCTGGGTGTTGCGCGCGATGCGGGCTGAGAAGTCGGTCGGCAGCGCGATCGCCTCGTCCAGCGCATTGGTGTGGAGCGACTGCGTGCCGCCCAGCACCGCCGCCATCGCCTCGATCGTGGTGCGGATGACGTTGTTGTACGGGTCCTGCTCCTGCAATGAGACACCCGATGTTTGGCAGTGTGTTCGGAGCGTTTTCGAGCGCTCGATTCGCGCGCCGAGGTCGGTCATGACCTCCCACCACAGCGCTCGCGCGGCGCGCATCTTGGCGATCTCCATGAAGAAGTTCATGCCGATGCCCCAGAAGAAGGACAGGCGCGGCGCGAAGGCATCGATGTCCAGCCCCGCTTCCATCGCGCGCTTGGCGTATTCCTTGCCGTCGGCAATGGTGAAGGCGAGTTCCTGCACAGCGGTCGCCCCCGCCTCGTGCATGTGATAGCCCGAGATCGAAATACTGTTGAATTTCGGCATGTTGGCCGAGGTATATGCGATGATATCGGAGACGATCCGCATCGAGAACTCGGGCGGATAGATATAGGTGTTGCGGACCATGAACTCCTTGAGGATGTCGTTCTGGATGGTCCCTGCGAGCTTGTCCTGCGAAACGCCCTGCCGCTCCGCCGCGACGATGTAGAAGGCCATGACCGGGATGACCGCGCCGTTCATGGTCATCGACACGCTCATCTCGTCGAGCGGGATTTGGTCGAAAAGGATTTCCATGTCACGCACGGTGTCGATCGCCACGCCAGCCTTGCCGACATCACCGACGACGCGCGGGTGATCGCTGTCATAGCCGCGGTGCGTGGCAAGGTCGAAAGCGACCGACAAGCCCTTCTGCCCCGCCGCGAGGTTGCGGCGATAGAAGGCGTTCGATTCCTCTGCCGTGGAGAAGCCAGCATACTGGCGGATGGTCCACGGGCGACCGGTGTACATCGAGGCATAGGGCCCGCGCGTAAAAGGCGCGATGCCGGGAACGCCACTATCAATGCCAGCCGTATCCTCGCTGGTGTAGAGCGGCTTGACCGCAATTCCCTCGGGCGTGTGCCATGTGAGGTCGCGGCCCTTCACCTCCTTGTCGGCAAGGGGCTTCCAGTCGTCATAGGTCGGGGTCTTGTCGGTCATGGTCGCACTCAGGCCTTGGCACTCGGGCGGGCGGACACGCGCTCGTGCCAGCCGCGCAGGTTTTCGCAATCGTCAGGCATTCCGCAGCCGACGAACCCGGCGAAGTCGGCGGTCGTCAGCAGGAGAATGTCGGCCGCGCTATAGGCCGATCCGGCGAGGAAGTCGCGGTCTGCCAGCGACTGGTCGAAAAAGCGGAAGGCATCGGCGACACGCGAGCGGTTGGCTTCGCCCCACTCGGCATTGCGACCGGGCAGCGCGGCGGTGAAGGGATGCGTGTGGACCCAGACTGCGCCCACGGGCGGCATCGCGATCATCTCGACCCGGCGACTCCACATCTCGATCTCGGCGATTTCGAGCGCCGTGGTGCCGAACAGCGGCGGCTCGGGATGGAGCGCCTCGAGATACCGCATGATCGCCACGCTCTCGGCAATCACCGTGCCATCGTCGAGTTCGAGGATCGGCGTCTGCCCGCGCGGGTTCTTAGCGACGTATTCGGGCGCCTTCTGCTCGCGCTTGGGGATCGAGACTTCCTGCGAGGGCAGGTCGATGCCCTTCTCCGCCGCAAAGATGCGCACGCGGCGCGGATTGGGCGCCGGGTTCGGGCTGTCGTAAAATAGCATTGCCGTCCTCTCTCCCGCGCCGGTCAGTTCGACCAGTGCGCGTCGTCCTTGGGCGTTTCCATGATCTCGGTCAGCTGGCCCATCATGTCCTTGGGGTGGAGGAAGAAGATCGGCGTGCCGTGCGCGCCGATGCGCGTCGGGCCAAGGATGCGCTTGCCCAGTCCCTCGAACCAGCTGCGCGCTTCCTCGATGTCCTCGACTTCGTAGCATAGGTGATGCTGCGCGCCGGCGGGGTTTTTCTCGAGGAAATTGGCGATGGGACTGTCGGGGCCGAGCGGCTCGATCAGCTCGATCTGCGTGCCGCCAGAAGTCCCGGGAGTGCCGTTCTCACCCGGCGTGTCGACGAAGCAGACCTTCACCCCCTGCGCCTCGAGATCGAATGGTTTGTGGAACGAGGTCGCGCCCATGACATCGCGGTAATAGCGCACCGATTCCTCGATCGAGGGCGTCGCGACGCCGATATGGTTGAGCCGGCCGAGTTTCATCTCAAGTCTCCTTAAGAACCAAAATGCTTGAAACAATCTTGGACAAGGCGAACAATTCAACTCCAACGATCAGCGTAAGACAAATCACGAACAGCATGGGATCGGTTGAGTAGCTGACTGCATCAACCCGCCCAGACACCTCTATGCTTCCATCCCAGAGATCGCCGATTGCGAAGATCGTCCAGAATATCAGCAAAACTGAATGCAATGCCAATGTCTTGCCTGCATCTTCCTTCGCCACGCGAAAAGGATTCATAGGATGTATCACAGCGGAATGTTATCGTGCTTCTTCCACGGGTTCTCAAGCTGCTTCCCGCGCAGCTTTCTTAGCCCCAGCGCGATCCGCTTGCGGGTCGAGTGCGGGTAGATCACCTCGTCGATATAGCCGCGCTGCGCCGCCACGAAGGGGTTGGCGAAGCGGTCTTCGTATTCCTTCGTCTTCTCGGCGATCTTGTCGGGATCGTCGCGGTCCTGGCGGAAGATGATCTCCACCGCACCCTTCGCGCCCATCACGGCGATTTCGGCGGTGGGCCAGGCGTAGTTGAGGTCGCCGCGCAGGTGCTTAGAGGCCATCACGTCATAGGCGCCGCCATAGGCCTTGCGGGTGATCACGGTGATCTTGGGCACGGTCGCCTCGGCATAGGCGAAGAGCAGCTTAGCGCCGTGCTTGATGATGCCGTTATGCTCCTGCGCCGTGCCGGGAAGGAAGCCGGGCACGTCGACGAAGGTCAGGATCTGGATTTCGAAGGCATCGCAGAAACGCACGAAACGCGCGGCCTTCTTGGACGAATTGATGTCGAGCACCCCGGCGAGCACCGTCGGCTGGTTCGCCACGACGCCCACCGTGCGCCCCTCTACCCGGCCGAAGCCACAGATGATGTTGGCGGCGTGGTTCGGCTGAATTTCGAAGAACTCGCCCTCGTCCAGTACCTTGCGGATCACTTCGTGCATATCGTAGGGCTGGTTGGCGTTGTCGGGGATCAGCGTGTCGAGGCTCGGCTCCTCGCGGTCCCATGCGTCGCTGGTCGGGCGCTCTGGCGCTTCCTCGCGGTTCGACAACGGGAGGTAGTCGAAGAAGGCACGCGTAGCGAGCAGCGTCTCGATGTCGTTCTCGAAGCTGTTGTCGGCGACCGAGGTCTTGGTGGTGTGCGTTTTCGCCCCACCCAGTTCCTCCTGCGTGACGACTTCGTTGGTCACCGTCTTCACCACGTCGGGACCGGTGACGAACATGTAGCTGCTGTCCTCCACCATGAAGATGAAGTCGGTCATCGCGGGGCTGTAAACCGCGCCGCCCGCGCACGGCCCCATTATGAGGCTGATCTGCGGCACCACGCCGCTCGCCAGCACATTGCGCTGGAACACCTCGGCATAACCACCGAGTGAGGCAACGCCTTCCTGAATGCGCGCTCCGCCACTGTCGTTGAGGCCGATCACCGGCGCGCCGACCTTCATCGCGGTGTCCATCACCTTGCAGATTTTTTCTGCATGGCGCTTGGAAAGAGAGCCGCCGAAGACCGTGAAATCCTGTGAGAAAACATAGACGAGGCGACCGTTGATCGTGCCCGATCCGGTGATCACGCCGTCGCCGGGCACCTTCTGGTCCTGCATGCCGAAATCGACGCAGTCATGCTCGACATAGGTGTCGAGCTCCTCGAAGCTGCCCTCGTCGAGCAGGACGTCAAGCCGCTCGCGTGCTGTCAGTTTGCCCTTGGCATGCTGGGCATCGATGCGCTTCTGGCCGCCACCCATGCGGGCAGCTTCGCGGCGGCGTTCCATTTCGGCGATGTTGGCGCTCATGCTCTCTCCGTAAAGATGATTGTGTGAGCGCCTAGAGCGCCAAGTGCCGCAGCGTCAATCGCCGGACTCGTTTCCGCCATCGTCCGGACGATATTCGAGTATGTCGCCGGGCTGACAATCGAGCTCACTGCAAAGTGCCTCAAGTGTTTTGAAGCGGACGCCCTGGACCTTGCCGGTCTTGAGCAGCGAGAGGTTGGTATTCGAAATGCCGATGCGGTCGGCCAGCTCCTTCAAGCTGACCTTCCGCTTCGCCATCATCACGTCGAGATTGGTAATGATCGGCATCAGATGACGCTTTCGCTGTCGGCGCGATAATGTTGTCCGGACTTGAATGCGCCCGCGGTGATGAAGGCGATCATCGCCATCAGAATCGGAATGATCGGCGGCGAATATTCCATCCAGATATTCTCGACACCTCTGACGCTCCAGCTGAGCGACGGGTGCACAACACGATCCCTGTCGAGCGTTTCAGGAAGGGCATCGAGTATCGCATATTGCGTCATGAAGGTGATCGAGATCGAAAGTACGCTGCCGATTACCAGGAGCTTGCCGATCCGGCGCAGCGCGATGACGTTGGCCTCGTTGAACACATCGCCTTCACCGATCCGGACGAGCGTGCCGCGCAATTGCCAGAATATGGCGGCGAGCAGGCCCAAACCGATGAATTGCCCGATCAACCGAGCAGCAGCCAGCCAGGTGTGATTGTCGACCCTGATTGTGCCTTCCTGCAACTGCCACCACGCATTGTTGCCCTGTGTGGCATCAAGAGAATGCATGATGATGGTGCTGCTCGATGCGGGGTAGCTCACCATGTGAAACTTGTCCGCCGAGATGGCACTTCCGGCTTTCAGCAAACCGCCCAGTGCAGCCAGTGCAACCAGAACCAACAGGACATACACAAATCGCTTCGTCCAGACAGCAGTCATATTTTCCTCCAGAATCCGTTGGAGGGTAGATGCGACAGATCGAAACGATTCGCAATATCTTTTTTATGTTTTACGTAAATTATCTGTCGAGTAGCACTAACTTCGCTGAGCCGAGATCAGGAACTCCACATTCCCTTCCGGGCCCGTAATCGGGCTCTCGACGATGCCTTGGACGTCAAAGCCAAGAGCCTCCACCCAGTCACGAATTTCGCCGCATACGCGCTGGTGTAGTGCCGGATCGCTGACCACGCCCTTCTTACCGACTTCCTCGCGGCCGACCTCGAACTGCGGCTTGATCAGAGCGACGAGGCGACAGTTCTTTTCGGCAAGCTCGAGCGGACGCTCCAGCACCTTGGCGAGTCCGATGAAGCTAGCATCGCAGACCACCCATGTGACAGGACGGTCGATCATTTCGGCGGTCAGGATTCGCGCACTTGTTTGCTCGAGAACGGTGACACGCGCATCCTGGCGCAGCTTCCATGCAAGCTGGTTGGTGCCGCTATCGACAGCGAAGACGTGATCGGCGCCGCCCTGCAGCAGGACATCAGTGAAACCACCGGTCGAACTGCCGATGTCCATCGCCGTCACACCGGACGGGTCGAGACCGAAATGCTCGATCGCATGGGCAAGCTTGATACCGCCGCGGCTTACCCAGGGATGGTCCCTTCCTCGCACGTCGAGCGGAGCATCTTCGGGCAATTGCTGGCCCGGCTTGGCGAGCTTCTGTTCACCCGAAAAAATGAGACCTGCCATGACCAGAGCCTGCGCGCGCGTACGGCTCTCAACGAGCCCGCGGTCCACCAACATCTGATCGAGGCGCTTCTTCTTAGCCATTGGAAAGAAAGCGCCTAGCGGGCATTGAGGTCATATGAAACCGATCTTCGCCCATACCTCTGGTGCAATCGCGCTGACTGCTGCCGCCGCAGCTTGCGTCCCCGCACCGGATTCCACGCCTGCCCCCTCACCCACTCCCGTCGTGATCGCTCCCGCCCCGACACCTACGCCAACGCCGGTTGCAGCTGCGCCTGCATTTGAAAGCTGGATCGACGCACCGCAAAGCGCCGGGGAGTGGAGATATATTCTCACGTCGTTGGGGGGCGCAGCATCCTTCGGGACTTCGCAGGACAAACCGGACTTCACCCTCTGGTGCGACCGCACACGGCGACAGGTCGAACTGGTGCGGCATAGCGACGCGAGTGCGCCCCGCATGATGGTCGTCCGTACCGAGACCGCAGAGCGCCAATTTACCGCCCAGTCGCAGCCCAATCGCCCGCAGCGGTTGGTAGTGACACTTTCGGCCAGTGACCCCCTGCTCGACGCCATGGCGCTGACACGCGGACGATTCGCTGTGGAAACCGCAGAACTTCCGACGCTTTACCTTCCGCCATGGGGGGAGTTCGTGCGCGCAATCGAAGATTGCCGATGACGTGATTCTCGCCCGCGTCCGTCGCCTTGTGAAGCATGGGTTCGCGGCAAAGAAAAAGGCCCACGCAAATTTGCTGGGCCACATCTAACAATTCTGACGTGGGAAAACTTTTTTTCAAGCCTTGTTTTCAGGCCTTCCGCGCAACAAATTGGTGCTCAAGATCAGCGGCGAACGCGGTCTTGGGGTCCTTGGAAAGGGGCTTCTAGCTCACAAGCGCGAAAGGAGGTGATCCGATGTCTCATGGTTCAGCAGAGAGGTCGGCAAGTTTCCGCGCGAGGTACTATCGGTAAGCAGATATCGAATAGAGACTTCGTGAGCGGCACTTCCCGCCGCTGACCATGCGAAGGGCAGCATCACCCGAGGGTGGCGCTGCCCTTCTCATTTGGGCTTTCTCTTTTTGCGCGGCAAACTTTGCCTGCCTTGCGAAAAATCGCCGCTGGCTTTAACCGCGCCGCATGAATTTCGCGCACATCCAGCATCCCGCCCCGACGTCCGACGCCGATCGCGAGACGATCCTCGCCAATCCCGGTTTCGGCACGCATTTCACCGATCACATGGTCTCGATCGAGTGGACCGAGGAAGCAGGTTGGCACGATGCGGTCGTCGGTCCACGCCAGCCGATCTCGCTCGATCCCGCAGCTGCAGTTCTGCACTATGCGCAGGAGATCTTCGAAGGTTTGAAGGCCTATCGCCACGATGATGGCACCATCGCTCTGTTCCGTCCGGAAGAGAACGCCCGCCGCCTGAACACTTCAGCCGACCGCTTGGCGATGCCGCATTTGCCGGAAGAGATTTTCATCGAATCCATCCGCCAACTGATCGCGGTCGATCGCGCGTGGGTTCCCGGTGCCGGGGGCGCTTCGCTCTATCTTCGCCCCTTCATGATCGCGACCGAAGCATTCCTCGGCGTGCGCCCGGCCAAGCAATACAAGTTTATCCTGATTGCAAGTCCGGCGGGCAACTACTTCAAGTCGGGTGCCCCGGCAGTCAGCATCTGGATTTCGAACTACACTCGCGCGGCACCTGGGGGCACGGGCGCGGCGAAATGCGGCGGCAACTATGCGGCCAGTCTTGTGCCCACGCGCGAAGCGTTTTCTCGTGGCCACGACCAGGTGCTGTTCCTCGACGCGGTCGAACGCAAATGGGTCGAAGAGCTGGGCGGCATGAACCTGTTCTTCGTTTTCGATGATGGGCGCGTAATCACGCCACCCCTCACTGGAACGATTCTCCCCGGTATTACCCGGGCGAGCCTGATCCAGCTGTTGCGGGAAGAAGGCCTCGAAGTCAGCGAGCAACCCTATTCGATCGACCAGTGGCGTGCCGATGCCGATTGCGGCCATCTGCTCGAGACCATGGCCTGCGGAACCGCTGCTGTGGTCACACCGGTTGGCAAGGTCGCAGGCGATGATGGCGAGTTCACTATCGGGAGCGGCGGTCCCGGACAACTCACCAGCAAGATCCGCGAACGCCTTGTCGGTATCCAGCGCGGGACCGTGGCCGATACTCACGACTGGGTCATGCGCATCGGCTGATCAGAGGCGCGGTCGCAAGAGGAAGCGCCTCGTAAAGGTTTCGCTCGGCCGCAAGGTGATGATCGCCACGCCGACGAGTGCAATTGCCCCGCCGACAACAAGCCGGCCACCAATCGCGTCGCCGGTCAGCCACGCACCGAAGACGATGGTGAGAATCGGAGTGAACAGCGTGAGGGGCACGATGACGTTGGTGTCGTGCTCCTGCAGCAGCTTGAAATAGGCGGTATGTGCGCCGATCGACACCACGATCGCCGCAAAGAACAGGCAGGCGGCGACGCCCCATGGCGCTCCCAGCACCGGCGACCACAGGTCTTGCTCGAGCAGTGCGGAGACAGGTAGCAGCACCAGGACCGATGACACGGCGGCCCAGGCCTGCAAGCGGATCGAGCTTACTTCGAGCCGCTTGACGAAAACAGCCCCAAGAGCGCCCACAACCGCGGAAATGAACACCAGCAGCAACCCGCTGCTGGCCTCGAGCTGGCTCGCACCGGTCATTGCGAAGAAGACCCCGCCAAAGGCGAGGAAGATACCCAGCCCGCGTCTCCAGCGGATCCGCTCGCCGAGAAAGATGATAGCGAACAGCACGGTCATTGGAGCTGCTGTCAGGCTGACCACTCCCGAGGCAGAAGGGCTAGCCGTCTTCAGCCCCATGAAGAACAAGGCGAAGGAGCCTCCACCGATGGCGAGGCCAGCAAGGAGAATTTTCCCGACCTGAGGCGGAACCGGACGCAACAGGGGAAGCAGGACCACAGCCACAATGCCCGATCGAAGGACGGCGTAGAACAGCGGTGGCACCGCGAGGTCGTCCACGGCAATCTTGCTCACTACGACGTTGAGTGCCCAGACGATGTTGCACAGCATCATCACCAGAAGGCTGCGCGCAGTCACGGAACGCCTTCGGGCGGTAGCGCCGCCGCCAGTTCTGCGAGCCAAAGGTCGGCAACGGCATCGCTAGGCGCGCGCCAGTCGCCCCGAGGACTAAGCGCCCCACCGGCGCTGACCTTTGGCCCGTTGGGCAAGGCGCTGCGCTTGAACTGGCTAAAGCCGAAGAAGCGCTTGAGGAAGTTCTCGAGCCACTTCGCTATTGTCGCGAGGTCGTACTGGTTTTTTGCAGCGTCCGGGAAATCGATCGGCCACAGACCCGCTTGAGCATCCTGCCATGCGTGCCATGCGAGGAAAGCGACATGGCTCGGCTTCTGACCCCAGCGAATGATGTGGTGAAGGAAGAAGTCGTTGAGTTCGTACGGACCGATGATCGATTCCGTACTCTGGATCTTCCCGTCTGCATCGGCAGGCACAAGTTCCGGACTGATTTCAGTATCGAGAATATCCATCAACACTGCGTCGACACCTGCGTCGAACTGATTCGTGGTGGTAGCCCAGCGGATCAGGTACTGGATGAGGGTCTTCGGTACGCCGGCATTGACCCCATAATGGCTCATCTGGTCTCCCACGCCATAGGTGCACCAACCCAGCGCGAGTTCGCTCAGGTCACCGGTGCCGATGACAAAGCCCGAGTGATGGCCGGAGAGACGGAACAGGTAGTCGGTCCGCAGCCCCGCCTGCACATTCTCGAACGTCGTGTCATAGACCGGTTCGCCGTCCGAAAACGGATGATCGATATCCTTCAGCATCTGCAGAGCTGCCGGGGTGATGTCGATCTCCTCAGCATTGATGCCGAAAGCCTTCATCAGCTTCCAGGCGTTCGACTTCGTCCCCTCCGAGGTCGCGAAGCCCGGCATTGTATATCCGCGGATGTCGGTACGCGGCCTGCCCAGCCGGTCACAGGCCTTGGCAGCCACGAGCAGGGCGTGGGTGCTGTCGAGACCGCCTGAGATGCCGATAATCAAAGACTTCGCACGGGTCGCCTGGATCCGGCGCATGAGCGCGTCGACCTGGATGTTGAAAGCCTCGTAACAATCCTCGTCGAGCTTGTGCGCGCGGTTGGGCACGAAGGGGAAGCGACGGATCGGGCGGAGAAGGCCGGTATCCTTTCCTTCGCCTGCTAAATCGAACTCTACCCGGCGGAACCAGTCCTCGGGACGACCGGCGGCTTCGGCTGCATCGTTGAAGGTCTGCATCTGCATCCGCTCGGCAAGGATGCGCTGCGTATCGACATCGACGACACAAAGCTCGGGCTCGAGATCGAAGCGCGTGCTTTCGACCAGCAGGTCGCCCAGCTCGTAGATCATCCCCTGCCCATCCCAGGCGAGATCGGTCGTACTCTCGCCATGTCCGCTGGCCGAATAGGCATAGGCACAAACGGAACGGCTCGAGCTGGCGCGGCACAGCATATGCCGCTCGTCCGACTTGCCGATGGTGATGTTCGATGCCGACAGATTGAGCAGGATATTCGCCCCCGCCAACGCCGCGAGCGTTCCCGGCGGATTTGGGGACCAGAAGTCCTCACATATCTCGATCCCGAAGGTGAACCCCGGCAGATCGGAGGCGCTGAACACCAGGTCTGTGCCGAAGGGAATCTCCTCGCTCCCGACCGCAATAGTCAGCCCTGTGCAATCGCGTCCGTGCGCGAACCATCGCTTCTCGTAGAACTCGCGATAGTTCGGCAGATAGCTTTTGGGCACTGCCCCCAACAACTGCCCGCGGGCGATCACCAAGGCGCAATTGTATATCCGCCCATTGCGCCGGAGCGGCGCGCCGATGACGAGCACCGGGGCGAGATCACGGGACGCATCGCAAATGACTGCAACCTGCCGCTCGACCGCATCAAGCAGTGCCGTCTGCAGGTGCAAGTCGTCGATCGCGTAGGAGGAGAGACACAGCTCGGTATAGAGCAGCAGGTCGACGCTCTGCGCGTCCGCCGCCCGCGCCTGTTCAAGGATGCCCTCGGCATTGAAGGCGACATCGGCCGTCCGCACTTGCGGCGTGCTGGTTGCCACCCGCACGAAGCCATGCATGTGGCGGTCAAAGAAGGGATGCGTATCGCTCTTGGCCATTTTTCGCGGAGCTTTCTGAATTTTGGACTTGTCCGCCGGTTCGAGCCAGTCGGCTGGATTGCAAATACCCAGGCTGGCCAAACGTTTCTGGACCTCTGGACGGGCGATCTTGCCCTTGGATTCCCAGCCATAGACCGTGCGACTCTTCCACGGGTTTGGCTCGCCAAAACGCTGGCCGAACTCCTCGGCAGTCAACGGTGGATCGTGCGCCTCGCGGAAAGCACGGATCAGGGCGCCAGCTTTGTGCATGACTGCAATGAGTATCCTTTTCGGATACTCATTGCAACCGAATTTCAGGCAGCAAGCAACTCAATGGCGGCCGGTGATCTCTCCAGCAAATCCAGCAAGCCGCGTTCCTCGCGGGTCAGCCACTTCGTCGCGCGTGGAAGTTCGAGCACGGCGCGCCACTCCTCTTGCCGTTCGACAAGATCGATTACCGCCGGGTGGATATAGCTTTTGCGCGTGACTGCCGGGGTGTTCCCCAGCTTGGCCGCTACGCAATCGAGCAATGCCTTCATCGGCATCTCGCCCTCGCCAGTCCGCAGGCATTCGAAACCCATGACGCTCGCATGCCAGGTGCGGAAGTTCTTGGCAGTGAACCTTTCGCCCATCGTCTCTTCCAGATAGGCGTTCACATCGCCGCTATCGACCGACTGCACATCGCCGTCCTCGTCGACATATTTGAAGACGTTCTGTCCGGGCAGGTCCTGCATCTTGCGCACCACCCGGACGAGACTGCGATCGGTCAATGTGACGTCGCGCATCTTGCCCGACTTGCCCTTGTAACGAAGGCGGAGCGTCTTGCCCGTTACTTCGGCATGACGCCTGCGCAGGGTGGTTGCGCCAAAGCTCTGGTTGCGCTGCGCATAACCTTCGTTACCCACCCTGACAGCACCGAGATCCAGCAAGCGAACCACGCTGGCCACGGCGCGTTCGAAAGTGAGTTTGTGCCCGGCGAGATCGCTTTCCACGCGCTTTCTCACCAAGGGTAGCAGGTTCCCGAAGGCCACGCAGCTGTCGAACTTCTCGCTTTCCCGCTGGGCACGGAACTCGGGATGATAGCGATACTGCTTGCGCCCCTTGGCATCCACGCCGGTGGCCAGGATGTGACCGTTAGGGGCCGGACAAAACCAGGCATCTATATAGGCTGGTGGCAAGGCGACGGCATTGAGCCGACGCTTCTCCTCCGCATCCGAAATGAGCTGCCCTTGCGGGTCGTAATAAGCCCAGCCCCTGCCTGCTCCCTTGCGGGAGATGCCGGGCAGGTCATCATCGACATAGATCAGCTTCGTCATCGCGAAGTGAAGAACAGTGGGATCGCTGTCACGGTTCCCCACCTTGCGACGAACCGATGAGTGACCTAGCCACTCGCACCGAAATGAGGAGAATCCAATTGGCCGACCCTACCTATACTCCCCCTGAAGTCTGGACCTTCGACTCCGAGAACGGCGGACGGTTCGCCTCGATCAATGCACCCACCTCCGGCGCACGCGAGGAAAAGGAGCTGCCGGTAGGTGAGCATGATTTCCAGCTCTACTCGCTCGCGACGCCCAATGGAGTGAAGGCGACCGTGATGTTCGAAGAGCTCCTCGAAGCGGGATATGCCGAAGCAGAGTACGACGCCTGGACCGTCAACATTTCGGACGGCAGCCAGTTCGGCTCGGGCTTCGTCGGTCTCAATCCGAATTCCAAGATCCCGACCATGCTGGATCGTAGCGGCGAGCAGCCGGTCCGCGTCTTCGAAAGCGGAGCAATCCTGATGCACCTGGCCGAAAAATTCGGCGCTTTCCTGCCAACCGATCACACCCGTGCCGAAGTGCTCAGCTGGCTCTTCTGGCAGGTCGGAAGCGCGCCCTTCATCGGTGGCGGATTCGGTCATTTCTACGCCTATGCGCCCGAGAAATATGAGTATCCGATCAATCGATATGCCATGGAAACCAAACGCCTGTTCGACGTAGCTGACAAACGACTTGAACAAAGCGAATATCTCGGCGGCAAGGATTACACCATCGCGGACATCGCAACTTTCCCCTGGCTCGCGCCATTCGTGGTGGGCGGGATTTACGGCGAGGCTCGCACCTTTCTTTCGATCCACGAATACACCCATGTCGAACGCTGGGTGAAGCAGATCGCCCAACGCCCGGGCGTGCGACGGGGGCGCATCGTCAACAAGGCCTGGGGCGAAGAGGACGAACAGCTTCTCGAGCGCCACTCGGCGGCGGATTTTGAAGGCAAGAAGTTCTGATCAGCCCCTTCACATCCCGGCAAGTGGCGCTATAGGAGCGCGCACTTGCTGGGGTGTAGCCAAGCGGTAAGGCACCGGTTTTTGGTACCGGCATGCGCAGGTTCGAATCCTGCCACCCCAGCCATCCTCCCTTGTCATGTCCGGCACCTTCGCTAACCCTCGCCGCATGAGCGAGAGAGATCCCGAACGCATTCCCGTCCTTGTCGGTGTTGGCCAGATCAACGATCGGCCGGAGCGCCCCCGCGACGGCCTCGACCCGACCCGCCTGATGGCGGAGGCCTTGCGCCGCGCCGATAATGATGCAGGCGGCGGATGGCTTGGGGATTGCGACTCATTGAGTGTCGTCGCCCAGCTGGCATGGCCCCAGCTCAATCCGGTCGATGGAAAGGTCGCCGAGGCGCTCGGCATTGATCCTGCGCACCGAATGCAAACCGCCATGCCCAACGGCGACAGCCCGATCCTGCTCCTCAACGAGGCGGCGAACCGCATCGGTTCGGGAGAGGCGAAGATCTGCGCGATAACCGGAGGCGAGGCCTTGCGCACTGCTGGCCAGCTGGCTGCGATGAGACGCGCGGAGGGAGAGGACAAGCCCAATGCACTGCGCGATGCCACCCACAGGGTTCGCAAGGGATATGCGCAGAGCTTCGGGCTGATCGTCCCGACCGATGTCTACCCGCTCTACGAGAATGCCGGCCGCGCTTCCTATGGGCAATCGCTGGAGGAAGGTCAGGCAGAAAGTGGAGCCATCTGGGCGCGGATGAGTGAGGTGGCCGCAGAGTGCGAGGGCGCGTGGATCCGCAAGCCGGTGACGCCGCAGGAAGTCGTCACGCCCAGCGCCTCCAACCGGCCAATAGCCTTTCCCTACACCAAGCTGCAGGTCGCCAATTCCTCGGTAAACCAGGGCGCTGGCTTCATCGTCACGAGCCTCGCAGAAGCGCGGCGTCGTGGAGCAGACGAGGCGCGCCTCGTCTTTGTTGGCTATGGCGCTGCCGCTCATGAAAGCGGCAATTTCCTCGCCCGCGACCGATATGACGCATCCCCCAGCCTCGCCACGTCGATCCGTCGCGCGATGGCGCTCAACGGCGTCCAAACAGGCGACCTTGCTCATGTCGAGCTCTACAGCTGCTTCCCATGCGTTCCTAAGATGGCGCGGCGGGTGCTCGACTGGCCGCTCGATCGCGCCAGCACCGTGTTCGGCGGCCTGACCTTCGGTGGCGGTCCTATTGGCAACTACATGAGCCACGCCGTCGTCGAGATGGTCAAGAAGCTCCGCGGCACCGGGGACAAAGGACTGCTTTTCGCCAACGGCGGCTATGCCACCCATAATCATACGATCGTGCTGTCAGGATCCGACCCAGGCCTGTCGTTCCCGCAGAACTTCGACTTCCAGAGCGAGGCGGACGCCTTGCGAGGCCCTGTCCCGCCTATCAGCGAAACATACCGCGGACCCGCGACCATCGAAACCTACACACTCTTTCATGACCGCGAAGGCGAAGTGCAAAATGGAGTTGTGGTCGCGCGAACCCCAGCGGGTGCGCGGACTCTCGCCCGCGTCGCCCCTGATGACAGCGAATTGATCGCCTTCCTGCGCGTTGGCGAGACCGAGCCTGTGGGTTCCAATGGGACCGTCGCGGACGGTGACGACGAGCTCGGCCTGTGGGTCCGCTCCTGACTGGCCGGAGAAAGGTTGCAATTCCGCACGGGTCCGCCCAAGAACCGCTCAGCCATATTACCGAGGGAGAGCAAGGTGAGTGATTTCGAGACCATCGTGACCAGCCGCGAAGGCGCAGTGCTGACGATCACTCTCAACCGTCCCGAAAGGCTCAACGCCTGCCCGCCGCAGATGGCCGAAGAGATCTTCGAAGCGATCCGAGAGCTTGGCGATGCTCGCGCCGTCCTGCTCAAAGGTGAGGGACGCGCATTTTGCTCGGGCGCCGATCTTGCCGCCAACACTACCTCTGCGATCTCCGGCGGCAATCGCGCATTCACTTCACTGAGCCAGAGCTACAACCCGATGATCCAGGCGCTTGCGAGCGCCCCGGTTCCCGTCGTCGCCATGGTACAAGGCCCCGCGGCCGGTGTTGGATGCTCACTTGCCCTCGCTGCGGACTTTGTTGTCGCGGGCAAGAGTGGCTATTTCCTGCAGGCTTTCGTCAATATCGGTCTCGTACCCGATGGCGGTTCGAGCTGGCTGCTCCCGCGTCTGATCGGCACGGCGCAAGCGACCCGCATGATGATGCTAGGCGAGAAAGTCTTCGGCGAAGAAGCCGAACGTATCGGTCTGATCTACAAATGCGTCGATGACGATGCACTGGAGGCCACGGCCAACGAACTCGTCACGCGCCTTGCTGCTGGCCCGACTGTTGCACTTGGCCTGATGAAACGCACCATGCGCGAAGGCCTGCAATCCGACCTCGCCTCAACCCTTGCTGCCGAGGCCATCGCGCAACGTAGCGCTGGTGGCACGCAGGATGCAGCCGAGGGCGCGATAGCCTTCCTGCAAAAGCGGAAGACCAATTTCTCGGGCAGCTAACGCAGATCGAGGGGCTGCTCCTCGATCACCCGCTCCATGACGAAGTGACCGTTGACGACTGATAGCTCGAAGCCTTCGACAAGGCGGCGATAGAACTCGTCATAGCCGGCAATCCCACGCGTCACGACGCGGATCATGTAGTCCCACTCGCCCCCGATGCGGTATAAGTCGATGACGCCCGGGAGCTTCCTCACGTGCTCACGGAAGCGACGCGCCCAATCGCCGGAGTGGTGCGGAGTTTTGATGAAGACCATCGCCGTAAGATCGAAACCAAGGCGGGCGTAATCGACCGAAGCCTTGGGTGCACCGAGAACTCCTTCGCTTTCGAGGCGCTGCAACCTGCGCCAGCAGGCGTTCTGCGAGATGCCCACGCGTTCCGCCAGCGCACGTTGGCTCAGCGAGGCGTCGGCTTGAAGCTCGACAATGATCGAACGATCATTTGCATCCAATTTCGACGTTTCTTGGGTCATATGAAATGCTCATACCGCAACATGTACGAATTTTGGTAATGATTTTTGCGCTTCCTCATAGCAATCTTGAGACATGAAGATCCTCGACAACGAGCGCGATGCCGCAAACCAGACTTTCGAACGCTTTGGCCAATCGGTCGATGCCCTTATTGCGGGTGGCCAGCTTGAACAGGCTGTCGTCGGCCATGACATCTGTGTCGAGGGCCCCTTCGGTAGCCACCGCCTCGTCTATGCCGACCACGCCGCCTCGGGGCGCGCGTTGAAACAGGTCGAAGAATTCATCATCACCAACGTGCTCCCCTATTACGCCAACCCGCATTCCCGCGCCTCGTTCTGTGGTCGCAGGATCAATGCCCTTCGTGGAGAGGCCCGGCGGCGGGTCGCGCAGGCCTGCGGTGCGGACGATCGTTATGACGTAATATTTGCCGGCGCTGGCGCTACCGCCGGAATACAGAAGCTGGTGCATCTGTTCGAGCTTTCCGGTCGGTCCGATTTTCGGAGTGAGAATCCACCTCTGATCATAGTCGGCCCTTACGAACACCATTCGAACCTCCTTCCCTGGCGCGAGAGCGGTGCGGAGACGATCGAACTCCCCGAAAGCGAGGCTTGCAGCGGCCCCTGCCCCCAGGCGCTAGAGCGCATCCTGCAGGAGGCCGGCTCGCGCAAGGTCGTGTGCTCCTTCTCCGCAGGATCCAACGTTACCGGATCGCTCGTAGATATTGAGGCAATCACCCGTCTCGCCAAAGGCTACGGCGCGCTGGTTGTCTGGGACAACGCGGGTGCCGGACCCTATCTTCCGATCGCAATGGCTCCCTCGTCCGACGCTAGTATCGACGCCGTAGTGGTCTCGCCGCACAAGATGCTGGGCGGCCCCGGAGCGACAGGCGTCCTGATCGTTCGGCGCGAGGCAGTGGCGATAGACCGCCCGACGGCGAGCGGTGGCGGCACCGTTCGCTATGTCACCGCGGCTGACCATGACTATAGCCTCGACCTCGCCACTCGTGAGGAAGCCGGTACGCCCAACACCATCGGCGACATCCGGGCGGCGCTTGCGTTCGAAGTGAAGGAGGCTCTTTCTCGTGCGGGTTGCTCGGCTATCGGCCGCACCTTTGCATCGAAGGCGAGGTCGCAATGGAGCGCGCACGCCAATCTGCACATGCTTGGTCCGTGTTCCGGCGACCGCCTCCCGATCATCGCATTTCGAATGACCGGCAAGCACGGTCAGCTTGTACACCACCAGCTCATCACTCAGCTGCTGAGCGATCGGTACGGCATCCAGACACGCGGTGGATGTGCCTGCGCGGGGCCATATGTTCATCGCCTGCTCTCGATCGACGACGATGGCGCGCAGAGCCTTCGTCGCGCCGTCCTGGCAGGCGACGAGATGGCCAAGCCCGGCTTCGTGAGGCTGAGCTTTTCATCTTGCATGAGCGAGGAAACGGCCAGTTACATCATCGAAGCGGTCTCCGAAGTCGCGAAGCATATCGACGAACTCGCGGCCCTCTATCGCCACGACGAAAACGAAGCGATCTTCGAGTATTGCGGCGAGACCTGCGCAGTCGCCTGACGCGATAGCCGATCTCCTGCAGCCGCAAGGCATCCCTACACAGACGCGCCAGACATGTGCGGTTAACCACTGTCGAGGAGATTTGCGTAGCCCGGTGAATGGCGCAAACCTACAATTCTCTATGTATTCAGCTCCATGATCGTTAATTTTCGTTAAGGTTTGAACCAAAAAACAAGACCCATTTCGACGGCTTGTTAACCAATTTCCGGCAAGTGAGCAGCATGACAAAAGCTGCACACCTAGATCGCACTATCGGATTGGCATCGATTCTGGCCCTTCTTGCGCCTGTTCCGGCTATCGCTGGAGGCATCGACGCGGGGACCCTCATCGAGAACACCGCACAGGCGACCTACGATAACGGGTCGGGTCCGCAGACGGTCGATTCCAACACTGTAACCGTCCTGGTGGACGAGCTCCTCGACGTCTCGGTTGCATCGCTCGACGCAGGTGCCGTGGCGGCAGTGCCGGGTTCGGAAGTACTCACTTTCGAGATAACCAACACGGGCAATGGTCCGGAAGCGTATCTGCTGACCGCCGATCCGTCGGTCCCGGGCAATGATTTCGACACGACGATCGATGGCATCGCGGTCGATACTAACGGCAACGGTGTGTACGACCCGGGCGTCGACCAGATCCTGACCGGGCCTGAAACCACCGCCGCGCTTGATCCGGACGAGGCATTGACGGTCTTTGTGCTGGTCACAGTACCGGCCACCGCCGTCGACACGGAAACCAGCGAGGTCACTCTTACTGCCAGCGCCGTAACCGGCACCGGCTCGCCGGGAACAACCTTTGCGGGTGCCGGTGAAGGGGGCTCCGACGCTGTGGTTGGCTCAAACGGGGCCCAGGCCAGCGCCAACGGCAGCCTGCTCGTCGGCATCACCACGGTCTCGCTCGTCAAATCGGCAGTCATCAGCGACCCGTTCGGCGGAACCTCGGCGGTTCCGGGCGCCACCATCACCTACACGATCAGTGCGGTCGTCACCGGCAGCGGCTCGGTCAGCGGCCTCGTCGTTACGGACGCCTTCCCCAGCGGGACGACCTATGTCGCCAGCTCGCTCACGCTTGCGGGCAGCGGCCTGACCGACGCGTCCGGCGACGATGCTGGTGAGGCGAATGCAACCGGTATTTCCGTCGATCTCGGCACTGTTGCCGGAGGCACGACGCAAGACATTACGTTCAACGTCACCATAGACGAATAATTCAGGATTTTCGGTATGTTCAAGATTGTATTTAACACGCTTGTTAGCATAGCCGCCCTGGTCGGGGCGGCGATTTCCGTTCCGGCAATCGCGCAGGAGCCACTGCGCCTCAAAGGTGACGTTAAAGCTGTAAAGACCGTCGAAAACGACGACGGAACGACCGTTACCGCGCTCGTCGATCCGGAGGTCGTCGTGCCTGGCGATCGACTCGTATTCAGCACATATTACTCGAATACTGGCTCTGAACCGGTTGAAAACTTTATCGTTACCAACCCCCTTCCCGCTGCCGTAAAGTTGGCGGACGACGCCGATCCGGCGCTCGTCGTCTCGGTCGATGGCGGTGCAAGCTGGGGGCGACTGGCCGAACTGCAGGTCACCGGAGACGATGGTGCAACGCGCGCTGCGACTGCGGCGGACGTGACCCATGTCCGGTGGACGCTCGCACAGATCGCGCCGGGCGCAGAGGGACGGCTCGAGTATCCCGCAATCATCCGCTGAGAAGCGGAAGGTAACCGCCAAACCTCGCGGGCGGTCGAATTCACGCGAGGGCTTAAGTGAGGACCAGTACCATGAAACGCAGCACGCAATTGCTGGGAGCAGTGAGCAGCTTCGCTCTTGTTGCCTTCAGCGCTTCGCCTGCCCTGGCTGCAGGGACGACTGCTGGTAGTACGATTACCAACAACGTCACTGTCGACTTCCAGGTTGGCGGGGTTCAGCAGACCGCCGCAACGGCGACAAATACATTCACCGTCGACCGCAAGGTCAATGTCCTGGTGGCAACATCGGATGCCGTCACCACGCAAGTCTCGCCTGGCGAAACCACCGCAGTGACGACTTTCGACGTGACCAACCTGTCGAACGCGGTTGTCGACCTCGGCCTGGCCGTGGCGCAGCCGACATCCGACAATTTCAACGTCACCAATGTCCAGATCTATCGCGACAATGGCGACGGCGTCTTCAACTCCGCGACCGACACGCTCGTCACCTACCTCGACGAAGTTGCAGCCGATGAGACCATCCGCGTCTTCGTCGTCGGCGACATCCCGAGCACCACGGTGACCGGCAATGTGTCGCAGGTCGTGCTGACCGCAACCGCCGAAGCCAGTGGCTCGGTTGGTTCGGAAGGCGCGGTCCTTACCGCAACCGCCGGTGCGGACACCTCGGGTGTCGATACCGTTCTGGCGGACCTGGCTGGTTCGACCGACTCCAACTACGACGGCACCTATTCGGCTACCGATAGCTACACCGTTTCGGCGGCAGCGCTGAGCGCGGTCAAGAGCATGCGGATCATCGACGATCCGGTGAACGGCACCACCAACCCCAAGGCCATCCCGGGCGCGACGATCGAATATTGTATCGCCGTTTCCAACGCATCGGGCAGTGCCACGGCCACAAATGTCAACGTGACCGACGTTCTTCCGGGCGACGTCACCTATGACGCTGGCTTCGGCATCTTCGTCGACGGAACCGTCGACGGTTCGAACGTTTGTCAGGCCGACGGCGTGGCCGGTGGCAGCTTCGCCGCTGGTACGGTGAGCGGAACGCTGAGCAATATTGCTGCCAGCGTCACCCGCACGCTGTATTTCCGGGCGACGATCAACTGAGTGATCGGGTGAACCTGGCGTTCAACCCCTGAGAACACGATGTTGAGCAAACTGGCCTCCTTGCGACACTTGGCAGCAGTGCTTCTGATTGCACTGCTGCCATTTGTCGTGTTCGCAGGGAGCCCCAGTGCGCAAACGATCGAGAATACTGCGCAAGCGGATTGGACCTACGAAGGTTCGCCGGCGAGCGCTCTCTCGAACACGGTGTCGATCACGGTCAATCCTGCACCGCCGCAGATCAGCACCTACGTCGTCTCGCCCGATGCCGGGCGGGATGTCAGCTTCCCGTCCTCCCTGTGCGGGGCAGGCGCAACGAGCGCCGAGGGAGGAAGTATAGTGAATACTTCAATCGTCCAAACGAATACTTATAGATCGGGCGATTTTGTTATTTTCGAAATAGTCGCGAGCGCGGGAAACACCGATCCCGGCGCGGTCGACAAACTTGATGTGGTCATCGAAAGCAGCGCAGGGGATAGCGAAACCCTGCAGGTCTTCGAAACGGGACCCAACACAGGCATCTTCTTCGGTCGCATCGGTACTCGCCGGATCCCGCCAGCGGCGGTGAGTGGCGATTGCGTACTGAGCATCAGCAGCGGCGCAACGATCTCGATTTCGGTTTCGCGCCCTGGTGACAGCACGATCATCGTGCAGACCGATGCCACGGTGCTGGCCGACCCCTTCGGTGTAGTGTTCGACAGCGAAACCGGCGAAGCGGTTTCCGGCGCGCGCGTCACGCTGGTCGATGCAGCAACCGGCCTGCCCGCGACCGTGTTTGCGGAGGACGGCGTAACTCCATGGCCGGCATCGGTGATATCGGGCCAGCCGATCACCGATGGTTCGGGCAATATCTATCCGATGGGCGCTGGCGAGTTCTGGTTCCCGTTGACCTCACTCGGTTCCTATCGCCTCCTGATCGAGCCGCCGGCGCCCTACACTGCACCGTCAGTGGTTAGCCGAGAGGATCTGGCCCTCCTGACGAGGCCCGATGGCAGGCCTTTCATCATCGAAGATGGCTCGTTCGGCGGTGTTTTCGCGCTGACCACTCCCGAGCCGGTGCAGGTCGACATCCCACTCGATCGCCCGAGCGTCTTGATCGAGCTGATCAAGACGGCATCGCGCCAGCGCGCGCAACCGGGCGATCCGGTTTTCTACTCGATCATCGCCCGCAATGGCGACCAGGGTCGTACCAAGCGTAATGTCGTACTGGTCGATATCCCTTCCTCCTGGCTGCGGCTGCGCTCGGATTCGATCCGGATCGACGGAGAAGCTGCTCCCGATGCAATCACCGTCGCACCGGACGGGCGCACGCTTACAATCGCGCTGGGCGATATTGCCCCAGGCGCTACGCGACGCGTGACCTATGCGATGACGGTGCGCGCCGATGCCCCTCCAGGTCAGGCGATCAATCGTGCAACAGCCACCGATTCCCTCGGTCGCACCACGACCGCGAGCGCTGTTCTTAATGTCGAACGCGACGCGCTTGCTGGAAGGATGACGATCATCGGCCGGATCACCGCCGGCGATTGTTCGATGCATGATAACCGGGTCGGCATCCCTAATGTTCGCGTGATGCTCGAGGACGGCAGCTTTGCCGTCACCGACATCGACGGGCGCTACCATTTCGAAGGTGTGGTGCCGGGCACGCACGTGGTGCAGGCCTCGCGCATAACCCTGCCCGAGGGCGGCAAGTTCGTCGATTGCACCCGCTCCAGTCGCAATGCCGGCAGCGACAACTCGCATTTTGTCATTGGCCAGGGTGGCTCGCTGGTCGAGGCGGACTTCCACGCTACCATTCCCGCGGGAGACCTCGATGGTCTGTTCGCGGCCCGTGAAGCGCGGCGCGAGCGGGCTTCCACCCTTCCTGCAAATGCCGTCAGCTCCACTGGTGGCCATGCTGCAGATGTCCCTGCTTCCGAGGATGCCAAAGGCGGCGATGCACCTGTGGCGCAGCCCCCGCTCGCAGAGGAAATGGACTGGATCGCGATGGGCGATGGTCCGGACGGCTGGCTTACGCCTGCGGTCGACGCCAATCCGCGAGCCCCCGCAGTCAAAGTCGCCATCCGCCACCGCAAGGGCCAGACGGTCAACCTCTTCGCGGATGGCAAGAAGGTCGATCCCTACTCCTTCGATGGTACGCGCTCGGCAACCAACGGCAACTACGCCGTGAGCCTGTGGCGCGGTATCCCGCTTGAGGACGAGCGGACGGTCCTGACTGCCGAGATCGTCAATTCGATGGGCGGCGTAAACGAAACCATCGAACGCGTGGTCCACTTCACTTCTGAACCCGCGCGCGTCGAACTGCTGGCCGACCAGTCCCTGCTGGTAGCCGACGGGGTAACCAAACCGGTTGTCGTGGTCCGCATCACGGATCGCAACGGTCGTCCGGTTCGTGAAGGTGTCTCGGGCGAATTTTCTCTCAACGCCCCGTTTGAAAGCGCTGCGCAGCTTGAACTCCAGCAATTGCGCCAGCTGACCGGTATTGGCTCGTCCTCTGCCCGCTGGGTGATCGAGGGCGAAGACGGCCTCGCCCGCGTCGAGCTCGCTCCGACCATGGTCAGTGGCTCGCTGCGCCTGGAATTCCGTTTCGATAACGGGACAATCCAGCGTCGTCAGGAGATCGAGGCATGGGTGGTGCCCGGCGATATCGAATGGACCGTCGTCGGCCTGGTTGAAGGCTCGGTCGGAGCGCGCACTGTTGCCGACAACATGGAACTGGCTGGCAATTTCGACAGCGACCTCGGCGACAAGGCACGTGTTGCCCTCTACGCCAAGGGCCGGGTGCTCGGGAAATACTTGGTGACGCTGGCCTATGACAGCGCGAAGCAGCGCGAGGACCAGCGGGTGCTCGGCGCGCTGGATCCCAACGCTTACTACACCGTCTTCGCCGATGGCTCGAGCCGCCGTTTCGACGCACAGTCGCGCGAAAAGCTCTATGTCCGGATCGAAACCTCGACGTTCTTTGCCCTCTATGGCGACTTCCAGACCGCTTTCGACGAAACCCGCCTCGGCCATTATGACCGCACTGCCACGGGTGTGAAGGCAGAGGCGCGCATCGGGGCCATCACCGCGCAGGCATTCGCGGCCAAGGTCGGCACGCGTTTCCGCCGTGACGAGATCCAGGGCAACGGCCTAAGTGGCCCTTATCGTCTTGGCACCCGCGATATCATCGCCAACAGCGAAGTCGTGACCCTCGAAGTTCGCGATCGCTTCCGCTCGGAACTGGTCGTGAGCAGCCGTACCCTCACCCGCTTCATCGACTACGACATCGACGTGTTGTCGGGCACGATCAGTTTCAGCCAGCCGATCACGAGCCGCGACTTCGACCTCAACCCGCAATTCATCGTCATCAACTATGAAGCCGCAGCCGATGGCAACGGCGAGTGGAACGGGGGCATCCGCGCTGACTGGACCGATGCATCGGGCAAGGTACGGCTCGGCGCCACCGGCATCAGCGACAAGGGGGACGACGCTCGCACCAATATCGCTGCCGTGGACCTGCGCGCGCGTATCGACGATGCAACCGAAGTCCGGGCCGAACTGGCTGCAAGCCGTAGCGAGGGTGAGACCGCCACCGCCTGGCTCGTCGAAGCCCAGCACACGACCGGAAAGCTCGATCTCATCGCCTATGCCCGCCAGCTCGACAGTGACTATGGCGTCGGCCAGCAGAGCGGCGCCGAGCTTGGCCGCCGCAAGTTCGGTATCGATACGCGCTACGAAATGTCCGAGCGCCTGAGCTTCATGGCCAGCGCCTGGCAGGACGATGCACTCGCCGACGAGAGCCGCCGTCGCGCTGCGCAGGTCGCGCTGGGTTATCGTTCGAACAAGGCAGACCTTCGCTTGGGTATCACCCATTTCGGTGACCGTCTGGCCGACGGATCGCACAATAGCTCGACGTTGCTTGAGGCCGGGGCGACCACCCGCTTGCTCGACAACAAGCTTGAGCTGAGTGCCGCCACCAGCGTTGCGCTCGACGGCCCGGAATCGATCGATCTCCCGGCACGCCACAAGTTCGAGGCCCGCTATGCCCTCACGCCCGAGGTCCGGGCGATCGGTTCCTATGAGATTGCCGATGGCAAGACGATCGATGCACGCACGGTGCGCGGCGGTCTGGAACTCACTCCGTGGCAAGGCGGCAGGGTCGTAACCAGCCTTGGCAAGCAGGATATCGACGAGTTCGGCAATCGCAGCTTCGCCGCCTTCGGGCTTGCACAGACGCTGCAGGTAACTCCCACCCTGACCATCGATGCAACGGTGGACGGCAACCGGACCCTCGGTGGTACGCCTTCGCTCTCCGATATCGTCAATCCTGCCCAGCCTGTGGCCAACGGCGGACCGATTGGTCAGGATTCGACGCTTTTCGAAGACTTTACCGCAGTTACCCTCGGCGGCGCATGGCGCAAGGACCGCTGGAGCGCGACCGCGCGCGGTGAATATCGCGACGGTGAATTCGCCAACCGCATGGGTCTGACCTTCGGTGCCATCCGCCAGCTGGGCGAAGGAAGCGTGGCCGGATCGGGATTCACCTGGACCCGCGCGGAAGGCACCACGGGCACAACCACCGAGATCATGGACGCGGCGCTCGCCGTCGCCCATCGTCCCGACGAGTCCGAATTCGCCTTCCTCGGCAAGATCGAGTTCCGCAGCGACGAAGTCCGCGGGGCTGTCGCTGGCGAGACCGGAGCCGCCGGTCGCACTGCCCTGCTGGTCGACGGTGACGCCAAGTCACGTCGACTGATCGGCAGTCTGTCGACCAATTGGTCACCGGAAGGCGAGGATGACGACGGCGAGATGACCCGCCGCGACGAGTTCGGCCTGTTCCTTGCCGCGCGCTATAATTTCGACAGCTACGAAGGGTTCGACCTGGAGGGCTTCACCGCGCTGACCGGGGTTGACGCCCGGATCGGTATCGGCGACCGGGTCGAGGTTGGCGGAACGGCAACCCTGCGGTCGAATCTTACAGACGGAGCCACCAGCTTCGCGATCGGCCCGCAGGTTGGTGTCGTCCCCGCCAAGGGGGTCTTGGTGACAGTCGGCTATAACATCTCGGGTTTCCGCGACGAGGACTTCTCCGCCGCGCGCAATACCGACAAGGGGCTTTTCGTGGCGGTGCGGGCGAAATTCGACGCGGATACATTCTCCTTCCTGGGGCTTGGCCGATGATGCGGTGGCATTTCCTTCGCGCCTGGGCCGCGCTCCTGGTCGCGACATTCATGGCTGCACTCATGCCGTCGGCCGCACAGGCGCAGACCGTCTATAATTTCGTCAACACAACGGACAGCTCGACCGGCGGTATCAACGAGAACAGTACGCCCTGCACCAATCGTTTTACGCGCACTTTCAATGTCACCAACAGCTTCACCATCGCCGATGTCGATATCGGCGTCCTGATGGCGCACACCTATCGCGGCGACTTGCAGATGTGGCTCGTCTCGCCAACGGGGACACGCATCCAGCTGACTGCAGGTTCGGGAAGCAACGGGGCCTCGAACTTCAATGCCCTGTTCGACGATTCCGCGTCCAGTTCGATTACGACCTACACGGCCAACTCGACTGCGACCTCGACGACAAGTGTGCCACCCTTTGCCAATTCCTATCGACCGACTTCGGCGCTGTCGGGCTTCAATGGCCAGAATTCGGCAGGCACCTGGACGCTCGAGATCTGCGACCAGTACAACGGTGATAGCGGGACGTTCTACCAGGCTAACCTGACGCTTACGTCGGTTCCGACCAACTACGCCGATCTGTCGCTGGCCAAGTCGGTCAGCAATGCCAGCCCCGCCAATGGCGCGACCATTTCCTACACGCTGACTGTCGCCAATTCGGCATCCTCGCCCAGTTCAGCAAGCGGCGTCGTAGTCACCGACCTGCTGCCTGCTGGCGTGATCTATTCGAGCCATAGCGGGAGCGGGACGTACAACTCCTCGACAGGGCAATGGTCGGTCGGATCGCTGGCACCGGGCGCGAGCAGTTCGCTTACAATCACCGTCACGGTGAACGCGAGTGCCGGAGCAACGATCACCAACACTGCCGAAGTTACCTCGTCATCGATAGCCGACCTCGATTCCACTCCGGATAACGGTGTGACCAGCGAGGACGACTATGCATCGCGAAGCTTCACCGTTTCGGGATCGACTGGCGCCGGCACACCGCCAACGCTTGTCTGCACTTCAGGCTCCGTGCTGCAGGACTGGGACACGCTGACGTGGTCGGCCGGGACCACAAGCAACAGTTACAACATCGCGAGTATCGGCTCGATCGCGTTCGGGGTGGCAAACACGGCATCACCCGACGCGACGATCTCCGGAGCACCAACCACGAACCAGTCGCAAACCGGCGGCTATACTGCAGCGAATAGTGTGTATTTCGCCTACGACTTCGCCAACCGGACCGACTACGCGACGATCACCATGACCCTGCCGACGGCGGTTCCCGGAGCCCAATTCCAGATCTATGACGTCGACCTCGGCAGCTGGGCCGATCATATCGTCGTGACCGGGACCTATGGCGGAACGACGGTCTATCCGACCTTGACCAATGGCGCTGCAAACTATGTCGCAGGCAATGAGGCCTTCGGCTCGGCCGGATCGGGCGCCACTTCGTCCGACGGCAATATCACGGTAACGTTCCAGTCGCCTGTCGACACGATCATCATCACCTATGGCAACCACTCCGCTGCCTCGAGCAATCCCGGTGGCCAGGTCATCAGCCTGGCCGACATCACATGGTGCAAGCCATACGCCAATCTCGCGGTGACGAAAATCAGTTCGGTCCTTTCCGATCCGGTGAACGGCACCACCAATCCCAAGGCAATTCCCGGGGCTTTGATCGACTACCTCATCACCGTATCGAACTCTGGAGTTTCCGCTACGAACGCAGGAAGCGTGGTCATCTCCGACGCGGGACCAGCGAACGCAAAGCTGTGCTTCGATGCCAACGGGACAGGTACACCTGTGGCCTTTACCGACGGCTCGCCGACCTCCGGTGTTACCTACAACTATGTCGCGCTGGGTAATACCGGCGACGGGCTCGAGTTCTCGAACGACGGGGGCACGAGCTGGACCTATACGCCCACCGCCGATGCCGAAGGTTGCGATGCGGCGATCACCAACTTCCGTGTCACGACGGGAGGCCAGTTCAAGCCTTCTTCCAGCTTTACCCTGCGAACCCGCTACCGCATCAATTAGGGTCGGGTGGCCCAGCGTCACGAAGGCATTGCGCTTTCATCACGCGATCACACCTTTGTAACAGCGAACCCTTGGGTTCTACGCCAAACAGATGCTAGCCGGATACTCGACCTCGCCAACGGCGAGATTTCGGGTGGCGTGATGCGGGGAAGGTGCAATGAGTGAGGTGACTGATGAGCAGATCGCGGACTGGCGCTCCGCCATTGGTCGCAAAATCACTGAGAAGCAGCCGCTCGACCGGCTCGCGCTCCAGCGCTATTCGCGCGCGGTCGGCCTGCGTGACGAAGGCGCAGAGACGCCACTCCCCCACTGGGCGTTCTTCCTTCCCTCGCCCCTTGATTCAGCGATTGGCGAGGACGGACATCCCATGCGCGGCGACTTCCTGCCGGCGATCACCCTGCCTCGACGGATGTTTGCAGCAGCAACGATCCTGTTCGAAAGCCCGCTCGAGACTGGCCTCGAAGGCGAGCTGACTAGCGAGATTACCGAGGTAGCGCACAAATCAGGTCGCACGGGCGAGCTGGTTTTTGTTGAGGTGACGAAGACGCTTTCCCAGAGTGGTAGCAACCGCGTGCAAGAGCGGCAGACCTACGTGTATCGAGGCGAAGGCGGCCCGGTGCCAATGCCCGTGCCCTCGGTCGAGGAGCCGCAAGGCGAAGTCTGGCACCCCAGCGAAGTGAACCTGTTCCGCTTCTCTGCCGCGACCTACAACGGCCACCGTATCCACTACGACAGGCCCTATGCAACTGCGGTCGAGGGCTATCCTGCGCTTGTTGTCCACGGCCCCTTCACTGCCGCACGCCTCGCCGGGCTCGCAATGCGGGACGGCCAGCTCGCCAGCTTCTCTTTCCGCGCGATTGCGCCGCTTTTCCTCGGGCAGAAAATCTACCTGCGCAAGATCTCCGCCACCGGGGTCGAGGCTGTCCGTTGTGACGGCGTAACCGCCATGCAAGCCACGGTGAGCTATCGATGACCGACTGGATTTCGCTCTCTGCAGAGGCAGCCAGAGCCGCGCGCGAATATACCGATGCAGTGCACGGCAAGGTCGCTCATATCATTGCGCCTGATGGCAAGATCGACGCAGCGATTGCGGAACGCGAGCAACACCTGGTCCATGGTTTCGCGTGGATTGCGACCACGGCTGAAGCGCTATCGGTGTTATCGCAATGGGCGGATTTCGCACGAAATTCAGGTTCTTTCAACGAGATAGAGGAGCTTGTCCTCAAAATCGGGGCTGGGGAGTATTGTGCCCAGCTCGCTGGCGGCGTCCCTATGAGCCAGAGCGAATTCGCCCGCCCGACCGATTTCGGACTTGCGAATGAAGCGCTTCATTTCGCTGCCGAACACCCCGTTTCGCTCTTCATCGCCGAGGGCAACATTCCCGAACACCGCGCCGCCCTCGCCCGGCGACTGGCGGACGGCGAGCGGCCGTTCGAAAGTTTCGGCGACGAGACGCTCGACCTGATCCGTGAACAGTTCCGCGCTTTCACCAGGGACCGCATCGCGCCCAATGCCCACGAATGGCATCTCGCCGACGAACTCATCCCGATCGAAGTCGTGCAGGAAATGGCCGACCTGGGCGTGTTCGGTGTCTGCATCGCCGAGGAATACGGCGGGCTCGGTCTCGGCAAGCTCGCCATGTGCCTTGTCTCGGAGGAACTTTCACGCGGGTGGATCTGTGCCGGATCGCTCGGGACCCGATCGGAAATCGCCGGCGAGCTGATCGGCGAAAATGGCACGGAGGAACAGAAGGCGAAGTTTCTCCCGAAACTCGCCGATGGCTCGATCCTGCCGACCGCCGTCTTCACCGAGCCCGACACGGGGTCCGACCTCGCTTCGGTCCGCACCCGCGCCGTGCAACAGGCAGATGGAAGCTGGCATATCAACGGCGCGAAGACCTGGATCACTCATGCCGCGCGGGCCGACCTTATGACCGTGCTGTGCCGGACCGATCCCGGCACGCCGGGATATGGCGGCCTATCGATGATGCTGGCCGAGAAGACCCGCGGAACCGACACGCAGCCCTTCCCCGATCCCGGAATCGAGGGGAGTGAGATCGAAGTGCTCGGTTATCGCGGGATGAAGGAATATGCGCTCGGTTTCGATGGTTTCTCCGTTGCCGGGGACGGGCTGCTAGGCGGCTCGCAGGGTCAGGGCTTCAAGCAGCTGATGAGGACCTTCGAAGGTGCCCGTATCCAGACTGCTGCACGCGCCATCGGTGTCGGCTGGAACGCTTTCGATCTCGGCCTCGCCTATGCGCTCGAGCGCAAGCAGTTCGGGAAGAACCTGCTCGCCTTTCCGCGTGTCTCGGACAAGCTTGCCATGATGGTGTGCGAGCTGGTGATGGCGCGAGAGCTCACCTATTCGGCGGCTCGCCACAAGGACAATGGCGAACGTTGCGATATCGAGGCGGGCATGGCCAAATTGCTTGGCGCTCGCGTCGCCTGGGCCAATGCCGACAACGCCCTGCAAATCCACGGCGGCAATGGCTACGCCATGGAGTACCAGATCAGCCGCGTGCTGTGCGATGCCCGAATCCTCAACATCTTCGAGGGCGCAGGCGAGATCCAGGCGCAGGTCATCGGGCGTGGCCTGGTATCGAACAGGGCAAACCGGACAGCAGTGTAACCGACCTGAATCGCCCTGGCCCGTTCGAGCGCAGGGATCGTCGATCGATGATCCTACGGGAAGGCAGCCGATGACGGACCTGCCAGGCGACGCCGGGAGTGGCCGGTGCCATCGACTGTGGAGCTGCTCCTCCTGGCAAGTTGCACGAGCAATGCGCCGCCAAGCAGCAAGACAGCGTCGAGCGCATGAACCGCTGGATCGGTGTCGGCAAAGCCGATGAAGTGCGCGATCGCGGTCACGACGAGAGCGATGCCCAGCACCATCATCAGGCGGCTGGCACGCATAACCGACGGCCGGAGCGCGGAGCCAGCCAATCCCAGAGCCAGCCCGCCCCAGAATGTCGAAACCAATGGCACATCGGGGCCACCGGTGAAGCGCAGCCAGGCTGTCACAACCAGCATGAGCGGAATGCCCCACACGACCATTGCCCACATGGCATCGAAGCGCTCCGTTGGGTAACCCTTGCGCGCTCGCTTGCGCAGCCAGAGTGTGGTCCCGGTCGCCGTTATTCCCGCCAGCGCGAAACCGAAGCCGATATAGGCCAGTTCGACCGGCAATCCTGCAAAGTCGCCGAAATGCAGCCGGTATGTCGAAGCGGCAGCCTGACGTCCGAATTCGCCATCCGACGTCCCTACCTTGCCAAGATATTCCCCGGCACCGTCGAAGCGATAGGTTTCGCCATAGATCAGCCGGCGTGGATGCTCCGCGATGATCTGTACGAACTGACCCCGCGTCATCGGATCATGGACGACGACATAGGTCGGCACCGTCTGCGGGAAGCGTTCGGACACAGTTGCCATAGCGCGGGCGATGTCGGGAAGCGGAGCAGGCGTCGGATCATGCTCGGGCTCATTGCCGAAGATCGTCGCATAGACGGGCTCTATGTCACCGCCTTCGTAGACCTGTGCCAGCAGGCCTGCCCCGACATAGCTCAGCCCTATGAAGGCTCCGGTCAGCGTGATCGCCAGCATCGGTGCGAACGTCCAGACGCCGAGGCGGTTATGCCAGTCCGCGCGCGCCAGTTGCGGATCATGCCGTGTACGAAGGCGGAAGGCATCACGCACGATGCGCGGATGCGCCAGCACGCCGGTGACGAGCAGAGCCGCAAGGGCGACTCCAAGTGCCCCGACCAGGATCATCCCCCAGACGATCGGAAGCGTCAGGTTGATGTGCAGCGCCATGACGAATTCGGTCCAGGTGTGAGCCTCGCGCTCCACCACCTCGCCCTCCCCGTCGATATACCAGGCCTTGTTGTCCGTGGTTACGACTGCGCGCGGCAGGTCTTCGGTCGGCATGCGGATATAGAGATGTTCGGTCCTCGGCAGATCCCCTTCACGGGCAAGGACACGTTCAAGCGAGGCCTGTGCAGCTGTCGGCGATAGGTGATCGCCCGTTTCGGTGACGCCGGGTTGCTCCCACCTTTGCCAGCGGTCGTGAACCACGATCATCGCACCGGTAATGGCGATGAGGTATATCAATGCACCGGCCAGCAGACCGATCGCGGCGTGGCCCGAAAGGGCGCGCCTGACAAAGCCCATGTCCGTCGTCGCGCCGGTCATGCTGCCACCCATATCAACGTAGCGATGCCCGCCACTATCACGGGCGGTGCCAGCATCTCCCTGGGACCGGCCAGCACCATCTGCCAGACCATGAGGATCGCCCACACCGACGGCTGGACGAACATCATTGTCGACACCGAGTTCGCATCGAGCGGAGCGTTGGCTTTCATTGCGATTGCGATGGCAAATGCCAGCCACTGCGCTGCGGCGAAGGACAGAGGGACGACGAGGAGAAATACGAGGGTTCGCCGCCCGAACCCCTCCGCCCTGTTTGAGAGCCGCACCGGGACGTTCGCCGCTGCCCTCCTCGCACCGGATCGCGGCGAGATCGCGCCTGCATACAGCACCAGGACGAGCGCGAAGATCGCGCCCGCGGTAAGACCGGTCGCAAGGCCCCAGGCTCCGTCCGACCACGTCAGCCAGGTGAGCGACAGGGTCGCGACTGCCCAGCCGACACCCGACAAGCCCTCGCGCCCGCCCCAGCCAAGGCGGATCAGTACGACCGCCAGGGCCAGCGCCGTTATGGCCATCATCACCGCCATCAGAAGCTCAGGCGAAGCGTGCCAAGGATGGAACGCGGTGCACCATAGTAGCTCTGATCGAAGGTGAGCGAGGACAGATACCTGGCGTTGGTGACGTTGCGCAGGTTCAGGCCAAGCCCCAGGTTATCATTCACATCATAGCTCGCCATCAGGTCCACCAGGGCATAGGCGCCTTGTTCGATGCGGATGGGCTCCCCCGTAGTGACCGAGACGCCGCCGGGCTCGAAATAGAAATCGCTCTGGTACTGCGCCGAGACACCCAGCTTCAGCTGGTCGATAGCGGGCGGGGAATAGACCAGGTTAAGCCTGCCGATATTGCGCGGCACGAAGGTACGTTCCGGATCTTCATTCTCGTCGCGAATGCGCATCACGGTGAAGCCGCCGGTGGCCTGAAGACCGGGCGCCAGCGTACCGCCAAACTCGACTTCCAGGCCTGTCGATTTCGCATCCACCGGTTCATAGACGGTGCGGCCCAGCGTGGCATCGAACATGCCGAATGCGGTGTTGTTCTGGCGCGCCTGGAAGACTGCCGCGCTCGCATAGAGCCTGCCATCGTTCCATTCGCCCTTGAGACCTGCTTCGAGGTTGTCTCCCTCGATCGGCGGCAAGATTTCGTTCGCCGCGCTCAGCTCCACCTGCGGGCGGAAAATGGTGGCGTAGCTCGCATAGGCACTGATGTTGGGTGACAGGTCGAGGGTTGCACCGACGAAGGGCAGGAACTTGCTCGCGTCGAAGTCCTGCGGCGTCCCGTAGGAGATACCTTCGCTGGTGGCATGGGTATAATTGCCGCCCAGCATGACCTTCAGTGCATCCGACAGATTGGCGCGGAACAGGCCATAGACCGTTTCCCGGCGGGTGTGCTGGTCGAGGCTGAGGTCAAAATCCGGGAAGTCGGGGCGGGCGAAACTGCCTTCGAACAATGTGTCGAGCGGCAAGGCCACGCCAACCTGCGAATAGTCGTAGCTCGAATACTGCAGATAGCTTTGCGCGCCGCGATTGGCGCCCAGCATGATGTCGTGCTCGCGCCCACCGATCCCGACCTTGCCGGTCAGATAGGCCTCCACGGTCAGGTTCCTGGTCTCGCCGGCGAACTTGCCCGGGTAGCTGAAGATGCCGTCTCCGGTAGTCCGGTCGGGGTTGCCATAGATGTAGAACAGCTCGTCATCTTCGCTGGTGGCACGCCGCAGCACAGTCAGCCGGGCCGTCCAGCCTTCGCCGAAATCATGGGCGAGGTCGCCGAATATCTGGCGATCGGTCACGTTCCAGCCCGCCCAGTCGGGCGAGTGATTGGCGCTGCGATCGAAGTCGATCCGCGTACCGTCTGTGTAGTAGAGCGGGATCGCCCCCCACATGGCGTTGCTGCTCTGGTGATCCTGATGCGCATAGCCGGCACTGACGACAGTGTTCGGCCCAAGATCGGCCTCGACGATCCCATAGCCTATCCAACGCTTCAGGTTGTAGCGATCCAGATGGCTATCGGTGTCGAGATAGGCGCCCACTGCCCGCGCGCGAATGCTGCCATCGCTGGTCAGCGGTACACTGACATCGCCGTCGAGGCGCAGATTGTCGAACGACCCGTACTGGACGCTGCCATTTGCCTGGAAGTCGGTGCGGGGTCGCTTGCGGATGAAGTTGATCACCGCGCTCGGATTGCCGGTCGACGAGAGCAGGCCCGGCGCGCCGCGAACGATTTCGATCCGGTCGTAGATGGCCGTATCGAGCGATCCGGTCTGGATGCCGAAAGCGAAGGGCAATCCGACGCCGTCGATCTGGAATGTCTGGATGTCGAAACCGCGCGCCGAATAGTAGATCCGGTCCGTCTCCGCGGCGAGTACGCTAACCCCCGGAACGGTCGTGAGCAGGGCGTTTACATCGTTTAGCTGGAAATCGTCGATCTGCTCGCGAGTGACCACGCTCACCGACTGCGGAGTCTCGCGCTGGCTCAGAGGCAGGCGGGTAGCGGTGCCCTGCTCCTCGACCTTGTAATCGTCGGTGCCTTCGCTGCGCACACCGGTGACGATGATGGTGGAGGCGCGGGCCTGGCTGTCGCCTGCGGCAAGAGTCGCACTGTTGTCGTCCACGTTCTCCGCATTTGCGCTGATCGGAACGAGCGCCGTACCGGCGAGCAAGGCACAAAGGAACTTCGAGTAGTATTGCAAGATGACCCCCATGAGAGACTGGATTGGGTCTCTTGCTAATGCGACTGATTCTCATTTGCAAGTAAGATGGTGAGAATTTGCGGATCGATTTCCGCCATTCCCCTATGCAATCCGGAGGTAGCTGTCGTCTCTCGCAAGGCAGGCGAGGCTCAGACCGGCCTGCCGCGCACGTTCGACGGCCATCGAGGTCGGGAGCGAAACGGTTACCAGCCGCGTGCCCCCTGCCCTGACCACTTTCTCCACGATTTCGTAGGAACAGCGGGCGGTCGAGATCACCATTCCCTGCGAGATGTCCTGCCCCACAGCAGCCAGGGCACCGACCAGCTTGTCGACCGCATTGTGTCGACCGACATCTTCGCGAACCATGACCACATTTCCTTCGAGGTCGGCATACCCAGCACCGTGAGCAGCACCCGTGCGCCGACCGAGTTGCTGGTAATCGCGCATGGCGGAGACAGCGGAGAATATCGACGATGAAGAAGCACTTTCGTGCGCCGACACGGCAGGCAGCGGCTTGGCGACCGCTTCGAGGTTTTCGATCCCGCAAAGCCCGCAGGAGCTCTCCGCAACGCGTGTGCGGACCCGCTCACCGAGCTGCTCGACCCCCAGTCCCGAGAGATATGCACGAGCGACATATCCCTTTTCTGTTTCGGCGATCGCGATGTCCCCGATCTCTGCGACGCTGGCAGCCAGCCCCTCGGTCAGGGAAAAACCCCGGACAAAATCCTCGAGGTCGCTGGGCGTTGCCATCATGACGGCATAGGCGAGCCCGTTAAACTCGAGTGCAACGGGCACTTCGGGCACCCACTCGCGCGATACCTCCCGCGTGCGTCCATCGCGCAAGATCTCCGTCGATGTCTCAGGCGGCGCGATTGTCGGCCTCGTTCGCAAGCTGGGAAAGAGCTGCACGCGCTTGTCCGCTCAATCCGCAATCGGGCTCGTGGAGAAGCTCGAACGCCTGCTTCTTCATGCGCGGATCCCAGAACAGGCGGATATGGGCGGCGGTTTCCTCGATTGCCCGCGCATCGCCATGCACGGCGAAATTGCGGGCGATCTGGTTCGCCATGCGAATGACGGATTCCCGCGTGCCGCTCATTCAGCCGGTTCCGTCGCGCTGCCGGCTATCCGGCACGAACGGCTCGACAATTCGGAGTAGTCCTCCTGCCAGTCGGTCGGGCCATTCGACTGCGTGACCTGGACAGCCGTAACCTTGTATTCGGGGCAATTGGTTGCCCAGTCGGAAAATTCCGTAGTCACGACATTGGCTTGCGTGGTGGGATGATGGAAGGTCGTGTAGACCACGCCCGGAGCAACACGGTCGGTCACCTTCACGCGAAGCGTGGTTTCGCCCGTCCGGCTGGCAAGCCTGGTCCAGTCGCCATCCTTCAAACCGCGGTTCTCGGCGTCGGTCGGATGCATCTCGAGCAGGTCCTCCGGATGCCAGGCGGTGTTCGCGGTACGTCGCGTCTGCGCGCCGACATTGTATTGGCTCAGTATCCGCCCGGTGGTCAGCAGCAATGGATAGCGCGGCCCGGTTTTCTCGTCGGTCGGGACATAGTCGGTCACCACGAACTTGCCCTTGCCACTGGCAAAACCATCGACATGCATGATCGGGCTGCCATCGGGGAAAGCATCATTGACCGGCCATTGGATCGAGTCACACTTGTCTAGCCTGTCCCACGACACACCGGCAAAGCTTGGCGTCAGTCGCGCGATTTCGTCGAGGATTGCGCTCGGATGCTCGTAGGTCCAGCCCGCACCCAGCGCATTGGCGAGCAGCTGGGTGACCTCCCAGTCCTCATAGCCATTGGCAGGCGTCATCACCTTGCGCACCGGCTGAATCCGGCGCTCGGCATTAGTGAAGGTGCCATTCTTCTCCAAGAAGGTCGATCCGGGAAGGAATACATGCGCGTAATTGGCGGTCTCGTTGAGGAAGAGATCATGGACGATCACGCAATCCATCGCCTCGAGACCGGCGGAGACATGCCTCGTGTTCGGGTCGGACTGCAGAATGTCCTCGCCCTGGATGTAGATCGCCCTGAACGTGCCATCGACGGCCGCGTCGAGCATGTTGGGAATGCGCAGGCCCGGCTCGGGATCGAGCGAAGTACCCCAGTCCGCCTCGAACTGCTGGCGAACCGCACTGTCAGAGATATGACGATAGCCGGGGAGCTCGTGCGGGAAGCTGCCCATGTCGCAGGCGCCCTGGACGTTGTTCTGGCCGCGCAGCGGGTTCACGCCAACACCCGGTCGACCGATATTGCCTGTCGCCATCGCGAGATTGGCAATCGCCATGACCGTACTCGAACCCTGCGAATGCTCAGTCACGCCAAGGCCATAGTAGATCGCCGCATTGCCGCCCGTGGCATAGAGCCGTGCAGCAGCACGCAGATCGTCGGCCGGCACCCGGGTTACGGGTTCGAGGGCTTCGGGCGAATGCCTTTCCTCCGCGACAAAGCGCGCCCAGTCCTGGTACTCGTCCCAGTCGCAGCGCTGGCGAATGAAGGTCTCGTCCGCCAGACCCTCAGTGACGATCACATGCGCCATGGCGGTCAGTACGGCGACGTTCGTGCCGGGCTGGAGCGGCAGGTGATGATCGGCGTCGATATGCGGGGTGCGCACGAGATCGATGCGACGCGGGTCGATCACGATCAGCCTTGCCGGCGGCTTGCCATCCTGTCCGCGCAACCGGCGCTTCATCCGGCTGGCGAACACCGGGTGACCATCGGTCGGGTTGGCGCCGATTACCAGAATGACATTGCTATGCTCGACACTGTCGAAGTCCTGCGTGCCAGCGCTGGTGCCAAAGGTCGTCTTGAGTCCGTAGCCAGTGGGCGAATGGCAAACGCGCGCGCAGGTATCCACATTGTTCGCGCCGAACACCGAGCGGACCAGTTTCTGGACAAGAAAGGTCTCTTCATTGGTGCAGCGGCTCGAGGTGATGCCACCAAGCGCCCCTGCCCCATACTCGGCCTTGATCGCCGAAATGCGCTCTGCTGCAAAACCGATCGCTTCTTCCCAGCTCACTTCGCGCCACGGTTCGTCGATGCTGTTGCGGATCATTGGCGAAGTGATCCGATCCTGGTGATTGGCATAGCCCCATGCGAAGCGTCCCTTCACACAGCTATGTCCGCGATTGGCCTTGCCATCCTTGTAAGGGACCATCCGCACGAGTTGTTCACCGCGCATCTCCGCGCGGAAGGTGCAACCGACACCGCAATAGGCGCAGGTCGTGACAACTGCGCGTTCCGGTTTGCCGATCTCCTTTACTGCCTTTTCCTGCAGGGTCGCGGTCGGGCAGGCTTGCACACAGGCGCCGCAGGAAACGCATTCGCTCGAGAGGAAATCGTCGCTCTTCGAGCCTGCGCTGATGAGCGAGGCGAAGCCGCGCCCGTCGACGCTGAGCGCGAGCGTCCCTTGCACTTCGTCACAGGCACGCACGCAGCGCGAGCAGACGATGCATTTCGATGGATCGAAAGCGAAATAGGGGTTCGAACTGTCGGTCGCTTCGCCCAGATGGCTGGCGCCCTCATACCCGTAACGCACGTCGCGCAAGCCCACTTCGGCGGCGACATCCTGCAATTCGCAATCATTGTTGGCGCTGCAAGTCAGGCAATCGAGCGGGTGGTCGGAGATATATAGCTCCATCACGCCGCGGCGAAGCCTCGACAGCCGCTCAGTCTGGGTATGCACGACCATGCCATCTTCGACCTGCGTGGTGCAGCTCGCCGGAGTGCCGCGACGTCCGTCGATTTCAACCAGGCAGACACGGCACGATCCGAAGCTCTTGACACTGTCGGTCGCACACAGGCTCGGGACATTCCCGCCGCTCTGGCGAACCGCGCGCATGACGCTCGTACCGGCAGGAACCGAAACGGCGCGTCCATCGATGGTCAGGGTCACGGTTCCGGCGGCGCGCGATTCTGGCGTGCCAAAATCGTCCTGCCGTTCATAGCCCATGACGCTTCTCCAACTCTGCCAGGTCATCCGGCGTGTTGATGTTAGCAGGATCGCGTTCGGTGCGCACCGGGCGCGCCGCGATGGCTTCGGCAAAGGCTTTCACCGAGTGCCTCGTGCCATGTGTAAGGATCCGCTCGAGCGTCGCCGCCGCCGTGACCGGCCACAGTCCAATGACGGGCTGGCTTTCAAGGTAAGCCGGAGCGGGGGAAAGGAGTCGGGGGAGATCGTCAGGTAGGTCGATGCTGTCGACCCCGCAGGACAGCACCAGGCTTCCCCCGCGGTGATCCGCATAATGCAGCGCCGCGGCTATCCCAGCCAGGGGCCCCATGCGAGCCTTCGGCCAGTCTGTGAGAACCGGTGCTTCCGCATGGTCATGACCCGCAACGACGACGTGGTCACACCAGGCACCAAGTCTCTCGATTGCCCTGTCCAGCAGCGATTGCCCGTCGAAGCGCGCCATGGACTTGTCGCTTCCGTAGCGCGTCGACTGCCCGCCCGCGAGAACCACTCCGAGCATTGCTACTCGTCCAGTCCGAAGTCTTCGGGCCAGTGCCTCATCGCGCTCTCGACTGGATAGGGGGTGAAGCCACCCAGCGCGCAGAGCGAACCATCGCGCATCACTTCGCACAGGTCCTCAAGCAGCTGGACCTGTTCCGCCTTGCCACGCGTCGACTTGCTCGCATTGTGCATTTGCGGTGCCAGCTCAAGGCGGTCCGGCTCGCGTCCGCCGTCGCGGATGCTATCGATGATCTCCATCCCGCGTACCGATCCGATACGGCAGGGTGTGCATTTTCCGCAGCTTTCCGCCGCGCAGAATTCGAAGGCAAAGCGCGCCATGGCGCCCATGTCGGCGCTGTCGTCGAACACCACCACGCCGCCATGCCCGATCAACCCGTCAGCCGCTGCATAGGCCTCGTAATCGAACGGCAGGTCGAACTGGTCTGGATGGATATAGGCGCCCAACGGCCCTCCCACCTGCACGGCCTTGACCGGACGCCCCGAAGCGGTGCCGCCGCCAATGTCATGGATCAGCTCGCGCAGCGAAATGCCGAACGCTGTCTCGTAGAGACCACCATGCCTGATATTGCCCGCCAGCTGGATCGGCATCGTTCCCTTTGAGCGTTCGACGCCGAGACTCCCGTAGAGCGAGGCACCTCCATCGATGAGGATATGCGGCACTGCCGCCAGCGTGAGGACATTGTTGACCACGGTGGGCTTGCCAAACGCGCCTTCGAGCGCCGGTAGCGGAGGCTTGGCACGGACTTCGCCGCGCTTTCCTTCCAGGCTGTTGAGAAGACTCGTTTCCTCGCCGCAAACATAGGCGCCTGCCCCTACCCGCACTTCGAGACGGAACGGAGCGACAATATCTGCCGACAGGGCGATTGCCTGCCGCAGCTTCGAAATGGCGTGAGGGTATTCGCTGCGCAGGTAGACATAGCCCTGCAAAGCACCGACCGCATGACCCGCTATTGTCATGCCCTCGACCAGCGCGAAGGGGTCGCCCTCGATCAGCATACGATCGGCGAAGGTGCCGCTGTCGCCCTCGTCGGCATTGCAAACGATGTACTTCTCATCGCCCATGGCCTTCGCGGCCGTCTGCCATTTGATGCCGGCCGGGAAACCCGCGCCGCCACGCCCGCGTAGGCCGGACTGCGTGACTTCTTCGAGAACTCGCTCCGGCCCGATTTCGCGAGCCCGCGTCAACCCCGCCCAGCCGCCGGTTGCACCGTAGTCTTCGAGGCTCAGCGCTCGAGTTCTTCCGGCCCGCGCAAATGTCAGGCGTTGCTGCGAAACGATGAAGGGATGTTCGGCAATCACGCCGATCCGCTTCTCGCTCGATCCGTCGAGGATCGCAGGAACGTCGTCGACAGTAGCCGGGCCAAATCCGATGCCCGCGATTTCGACCAGCGGTTCCAGCCAGTGCATACCCCAGCTCGAGACGCGCTCGACCTGCGCGCCAGCGCTCTCAAACGCAGCGGCCAAGGCGTCGGCACCGCAAGCCCGAGCGAGACTGTCGTCGGATATGCGAACTGTCGTCATACGGCCTCGATCAGCCGCCTGAGCCGCGCCGGATCGAGCCGCGAGTGCATTGTATCACCGACTCGCGCATTGGGTCCGACGCTGCAAAGACCAAGGCAATAGACCGTTTCCAGCCGCACACGCTCGCCGGCCGTCGCTTCGGCACCGGCCACCAGCGCCTCGACCCCGCGTGCCTGGCACGCCTCGGCCCTGCAAATCTGCACCACGGGCCGGCCGTCGGCGACCGGTTTGAAGTCGTGATAGAAGCTCACGACACCGTGCACTTCCGCGCGGGTCAGATTGAGCGCCTGCGCCACGGCCCGCTCTGCCTCCTCATCGACGCAGCCGAATTCGCCCTGGATGTCATGCAGGATCGGCAGTAGGGGACCCTGGCTCTCCCCGTGCCTTGCGCAGATACTGGCAATCCTCTCCTCGCTATCCACCATCAATCCCCATACCGGACAGACAATCAGCCTATCATACCTCGCAGGCCTGTCGACAAGGCACCGACTGGAAGGCGACTTTCAGCGAAATCGAGGTGCATGACGACCAACCCCGAAAGAAGGGATGTCTGGCAAAAGATCGGCTTTGCCGGGCAAAGCAATCAGCCCCGTTGCTTTCATGCGCCCGTGGCAGTCTAGAGAACCCGAACAAGTTCTCCGCGGAGCAATCGGCGAGAGACCGGGAATAGCCGAGAAGATGAGATGAGCAGTAAATTCATTTTGAGCCTGTCCTGCAACGACCGTCCAGGGATCGTCGCGCGGGTGGCAAGCTTTCTTGCTTCCGCGGATTGCAACATCCTCGACGCGCAACAATTTGACGATCCCGCCAACAGCCGCTTCTTCATGCGGATTGTTTTCGATCCGGGCAGCCAACAGCTCGACGGGCTGCAAGAAGGTTTTATGCCCATCGCACAAGAGTACGGCATGGACTGGAAGCTGCGCGATTCAAGCGTCGCTCCCAAGGTCCTGATTCTGGTCTCAAAGTACGATCATTGCCTGGTCGACCTGCTCTACCGCAAACGCACCGGCGAGTTCGACATGGATATTGTCGGCATCATCTCGAACCATGATACCAGGGGTGACCTTCCTCGGATCATACCCGACATTCCGTTCCACCATTTCCCGATCACAAAGGACACCAAACCGCAGCAAGAGGCACAGATCAGGCAGGTCATCGAGGAAACGGGCGCAGAGCTGGTCGTCCTGGCGCGCTACATGCAGATCCTCTCTGATGACATGGCCCGCTATCTGTCCGGTCGATGCATTAACATCCACCACAGTTTCCTGCCCGGGTTCAAGGGCGCAAAACCATATCACCAAGCCCATGCCAGAGGGGTCAAAATGATTGGTGCGACAAGCCACTATGTGACCGCCGATCTCGACGAAGGGCCGATCATCGTTCAGGACGTCGAGGCAATCTCACATCGCGATTCTCCAGAGGACCTGGTGGCAAAAGGTCGCGATGTCGAGCGGCGCGTCCTGGCTACTGCGGTAAGGGCACACCTCGAAGACCGCGTATTGCTAAACGGAGACCGAACCGTCGTGTTCTCCGCCTGACAGATCCGATCAGCCCGGGATAATCCAAAATCCGAAACACCCACAGCTCACTTCCGGCGGCTTGCTGTCTCTTGTCTCGGTGACGGCGGAACCTCCACTGCCCGCCCGAACAATGTTCCGGCGTGGTTGGTGATGCGCAGGCGTATCGGCTGTTCCGGGTCGATCCGGCATGCCTCGAGCGGGACCCAGCCTGAACCGGCATTGCACTGGACCGGCAGACCGGGCAGCGGAGAGACAATTGCGATCGCGGCTCCGGTTCGCGAAACGCCGGGCGGTGGCAGGCGATAGGACCAGCCGGCCTGCTCGAGCTTGGGCAGTTCCTTGGCCGTAACGATGCTGGCGAAACGATTCCAGTCCGTCTCAATCGCGGCAATCAGTTCCTGCTGGCCCAAGGGCTCACCCGAGGCCGGAGGCGTGGCCCCACTCTCCCACTCGGCGCGGTGCCAGGCGCGCTCGGCGAGCGCGAAGACGCGTGGGAATATCTGGTAGCCCAGTGTTTCCCTGTCGCGCACGGTTTCGGTCCAGATATGGCCCTGCATGCCCGCAAAGCTGGGAGAGGCTTCGGTCGATAGCGGGGACGCCGCGATGGGCTGACCATCGCGGTCCTGCCAATATGCTGCCATTGCCGGAAGGTCTCCGGGCATCATCGAGAACAGCTTGCGGGTCGGGGCCTGGCGGATGGCCCAGTAATAGCCCCCTTCGTCGGGATGTGCGGCATAAGGCAGGTCGAAATAGAGCGCGTCGGGGATCGACACGATCACATCCCAGCCGTGACCGGCATGGATTTGCGCGGTCTGCGCCGCGCCCCCTGAAAGCGTGTCCCACACGTTCGACTGCACTTGCGTGGGCAGTTGCGCGGCATCGGCATGCGACAGACCGTCGCTCCATGCCGCCGGAATCACTCCACGATCGGCCACCAGCTGCGCGACACGGGCGACGAAATAGCCGCCCAGCCCGGCAGTTTTGTCCGGCGTATCCGGCCTCTTGAGGAAAGGCGCGCACAGCGGCGATTGTGCCCAGGCGCCGGCGGTTTCGTCGGCACCGATATGGAAGCGCCGCAGGGGCGTGCCTGCCTGACGGTGCAGTTCGATCACACGATCAACAACATGCTCGACGAAGCGATAGGCGGACGGGCGGCAGACGTTGATCGTATTGTCCGAATAATGCTGGATGCTGCGGTAGACGGTCGTGTCCGCCGGATCGCTCAGCAGGAAACGGGCCGCGACCTCCTCGCTCGCGCCTTGTTCCTTCAAGCTGCGATAGCGCGCGTCCATCGCCTTGACCGCCGCACGCGCATGGCCGGGCATGTCGAGCGCGGGAATAACCTCGACGTGACGCTGCGCAGCGTAGCGCAGCAGGTCGACATATTCACTTTCCGACAGGAAGCCGCTGCCCGATGTAGTGCTGTCCGGGCCGCTGCCGAGTTGCGGCAACAGGCAGCGGGTTTCTGCCAGATCGTGGCACCGCCGCGATCCGAGCGCGGTCAGTTCGGGCAACCCGGCAATCTCCAGCCGCCAGCCTTCATCGTCGGCAAGGTGCAAATGGAGCTTGTTGAGCTTGTAGGCCGCCATCTGGTCGATCAGCGCACGCAGGGTTTCGGGGCCATGGAAATTGCGGGCAACATCGATGTGCATGCCGCGAAAGTCGAAGCGCGGGGCGTCTTCCACCGTCACGGCAGGGATGTCGCTGTGCCCGGGCCGGACCAGCGCGGCGAGGCTTTGCAAGGCGTAGAATGCGCCTGCTGAATCGCTGGCGCGGACCGCGATACCGTCACGGCGGACGGCGAGCTCATAACCCTCGGCAGCGATGGCGAGCGTTTCGTCGACGACAAGACTTAGTGGCAGGCCATCGGCACTGCGCTTCACGCCTATCCCGGCGAGGCGTGCGAAGGCTGCCTCGACATTGCTGGAATCGATGCCGCGGAGGCGGGGAGCCAGTCCGCGCGAAAGGTCCGCGCGCTCGCCACCGGACGCCAGTGCTACATGCGCGGGCCGCGGGATGATCCCGCTGTCTACCCCGTCAGGCTGGAAGATGACGCCGGCATTGAGGGCATAAGTCACTGCGGGCGTTTCCAGCGGCGTGATGTCGCGCTCCGCGCGCCGGGCGTCGGGCGGGAGCGGAGCCAGGAACGGCAGTTCGCGCCGCCCCATGGACTCCGCATACTTCTCCTGCGTGGAAGCGATCAGCGCAGTATCTCCGGCTGCGTCGACCACATAGTAATTGGGCATGAACTTCGCCCTGGTCAGCGCCGATCCCGATACCGTGAAGGTGATCCGCCGGGCCACCCCCGGCATGATATGTCCCGCATCGCCAGTCAGCGACAGGCGGTGCAGATCGCCGTTGACGTGCGTGATGGCGGCTGCGGCAGGTGTTCCCGCCAGGGCGACCGGATCGACCTGGCTGAAATAGATCGAGGCACCGGAAATATCGATCGGCTGCGCACTTTCGAGGGTGATCTCCGCCTCGTAACAGGGTGCAGGGGTTGCTGTGGCCACACCGGCCAAGTGGCATTCGCTGTCACCGCGGGTGGCGAGAACGCGGTAGGTCACGTCCAGTGCATTCCCGATCGTATCGGCATCGGAGCGGAGCGCCGGCGTTGCTCCCGTACCGGATGGCGTTGCCGTTCCGGCGCAAGCTGTGAGCAGCAGCGCCGCCGATCCCGCGAAGAGCACCCTAGCCATGGACTTTGCGTCCGCCGATCCAGGTGGAAAGAACCTGCAGGCTCTCGTCGAGCACTACGAAGTCCGCTCTGGCACCGGGACGGATCGTGCCATACTGCGCGTCCAGCCCCATGAAACGCGCTGGATTGGCGGAAGCCATTGCGCTCGCCGTGGCGAGATCGAGGTCCAGCGTGTCCATCGCATTGCGCAATGCTCGAGCCATGTCGAGGTCGGAGCCGGCCAGCGTGCCATCGTCGGTGATGCAGATCCCGTTTTCGACATGGATCCTGCGCCCCTGAAGCACAAAGCTGCCGTCCTCCATCCCGACGAGGGGCATTGCGTCGGTGACAAGCATGAAGCGATCATGCGGCTTGCACCGCATAGCAAGCTTGAGGGTGACAGGCGACACGTGATGGCCATCGACGATCAGGCCGCACCAGCTGTCCCGGTCTTCCAGCGCCGCGCCCACCACTCCGGGTTCGCGGCTGGTGAGCGGTGACATGGCATTGAAGAGATGAGTGAAGCCCGTGACCCCTGCGTCGAGAGCGCTTCGCATGGTTGCATAATCGGCATTGGTATGTCCTGCGCTGACCACGATGTCGCGGGCGCGCAATGCCGTGATGACTTCGGAGGAGGCGCGTTCCGGCGACAGGGTTACGAGCGTCCGTCCTCGCTTGAGGCTTGCCATGAGTTCGACGTGGGACATCTCGAAATTGCGGAACTTCGAGGAATCGTGAACGCCCTTGCGGTCAGTACTCAGGAAGGGGCCTTCGAGATGAATCCCGACGATCCCGGGAACCCCCTGTTCGATCGCGGCATCGACCGCGGCGATGGCGGCCTCGACCTTCTCCAGATCGTCGCTGATCAGCGTCGGGAATAACGCCGTCGTACCGAACGCTGCATGGGTTTCCGCGATGGTCCTGATCGCATCGACCGAAGGGTCGGCGTTAAACAGGACGCCGCCACCGCCATTGACCTGCACATCGACGAATCCGGGCAGCATGATTGCGCCGGAAAGCTGAACGCTATCGGCCGATGCGGTCGCCTCTCCGATTTCCGCGATGTGCCCATCGGCCACACGAATGGAAAGCCCGTCGCGCAGCACTCCGTCGACAAGAATTCGCGCGCCTGTAAAAAGTGTTTCGCTCATGTGGTTTCGGTCACTTTCATCAGGTTCGGCGGTGCGTCGGGGTTCTCGCCCAGCGTTACCGCACAGCGGTTGACCATGCGGTAGAATGACTGGGCCAGCAGGATTGGCTGGAGCCGGGGATCGAAAGGCTGTGTCGGCAATCTCTCGCAACCGGGCACATCGGCTCCGGCGACGAATACCCTGGCACCCATTTCTGCCAGTCGGTGGCTGGTCTCGACTACGCTTTCCGCGCTCGCGTCGTCCTGCACGAATGCAAGGACGGGGAAGCCAGGCCGGATTACCGCAGCAGGCCCGTGGAGCACCTCTGCTGCGCTGTAGGCCTCGGCATGGATGCGGCAGGTTTCCTTGAATTTGAGCGCGGCTTCCTGCGCAATACCGAGGCCTGCTCCACGCCCGATGACGAACATGTTTCGCGCATTGGCGAGGGTCGCATCGGCATGGCTCCAGTCTAACGCCCACGCGTCCTCCATCGCCCGGGGGAGGTCGTGGATTGCGTTCTCGAGTCCACTATCCTGCGTCCATGCAGTCACGATCCGGGCAAGCATGGCGAGCGATGTGAGATACGATTTGGTCGCTGCCACCGCGGTTTCGGGGAAAGCGCAAAGCGGCAGGACATGCTCGGCTTCATGAGCCAGTGGGGAATCGAGATCATTGACCACGGCAATCGTCGTCGCGCCACCCGCACGCGCATTGCACAGGGAAGAAACGAGGTCGGGGCTTCGCCCGGATTGCGAAATGGCGATACATGCGGCGCCCTGCATCGAACTGCGCGCTTCATAAACCGAACTGACCGATGGGGCATAGGAAGTGACCGGCACCCCCGTCGCTGTCTCGACCAGATATTTGCCGAAGGTGGCGGCATGATCCGAACTGCCGCGTGCGATCGTGGCAACAAATGGCGGATCGAGCGTGCGGAGCGCTTGGCCAATCGCCGCCAGTGCTTCCCCTGCTTCGGTCGCTTGCCGTTCCACGCAGGCGGCTGCCTGGGCGGCTTCGACATGCATACGGGTGGGTGTTTGCGTCATTTGCGCCAGCTTCCTGCCCTCAGTTTCCGAGATTGAGTTCCGCGACGAAGTCGTATGCGTCGCCCCGATAATAGGAGCGCGTCCATTCGACCGCCGCACCCGATGAATTGAAACCAATGCGTTCGATCAGGAGGCCCGGGCTGCCTTCGTCGATGTCGAGAAGTTCGGCCTGCTTTTCGTCAAACAGCACGGCGCGCAGCCGCTGAAGGGCGCGCACCGGATGCTGCTTTCGCTCACGCAAAGCGGAGTAGAGCGAATCCTTTACCGCATCCTCCGATCCGAGGCATGCCGCAGGGATCGTCGAATATTCCAGTGCCATCGGCACGTTGTCGGCAAAGCGAATACGGTGGAACCGCAGGACGGCCGCACCGGGACTCAAGGAAAGGCTGAGCGATTCCTCTGGAGTAACCAGACCGCGCTCCCTGACCAGCCAATCACTCGTTACCTTGCGGCCGCGCGCAGCCATGTCTTCTGTGAAGGAGGTGAGAGTGGCGAAGCTCTTTTCGACACGTCCTGCCACGAAGGTGCCGGAACCGCGCTTTCGCACAAGCATCCCGTCATCGACCAAACCGTCGATCGCCTTGCGCACGGTAACACGCGATATTTCGAGTCGCTCGGCAATATCGCGTTCCGACGGCACTGGGTCATCAGGCTCAAGAACATGCGATTCGATAGCGTCTCGCATGACCTTGGTGAGTCGCCTGTAGAGCGGCGACCCTTCAGTGGTATCATATCTGGCCTTGAGATCATCAAGCGTCGTCACTGACCGAAACCCCCGCAAATTCACCCTTCGACAGCGATACACGCCCAATCGCGTCATCCGTCAAGACAATACCAATATCGTCGCTTATCGACAAAATCAAGCATTGGTTATAGTTTGGTATTGCTTTTGGCAACATTGTTGTCCTAATCAGGCTGCACACCACCCAAACTTGCCCGCGGCTGACCGCCGACGTTGCAACGGATGGTTCACAGGGAGGAAGTAATGAAGAAGTCCGTTTCCGTTCTTGCCCTCGGCGCATCGACGCTTGCCCTGCTCAGTGGCACTGCTCACGCCCAGGAAGCCACCGAGACCGCCGCCGAAGAAAACACGATCGTCGTCACGGGCATTCGCGCCTCGCTGAAGGATGCCATCGACACCAAGCGCAATGCCGACGCCATCGTCGACGCCATTTCCGCCGAGGACATCGGCAAGTTCCCTGACCGTAACGTCGCCGAATCGCTCCAGCGCGTGCCAGGCGTCGTCACGAACCGTGAATTCGGTGAAGGTGAGCGTGTCGCGCTTCGCGGGCTTGCACCGAATCTCACCCGTACTCTGGTCAACGGCCACGCCGTTGCGACCGCCGACTGGTTCGTGCTCGACCAGCTGTCGGCCACGCGCAACTTCAACTATCTCGTGATGCCGTCCGACGTCGTCGGCGAACTCCAGGTCTTCAAGAGCCCGACCGCGGACATCGAAGAGGGCGGTATCGGCGGCACGGTCAACGTGCTGACCCGCAAGCCGCTCGACATCGATCCCTTCGTGGCCGCCCTTTCGGTCGAAGGTGCCTATACAGAGCGCGCCGACTCCTTCGATCCGCAGGTATCGGGGGTCCTGAGCTGGTCCAATGATGCCGGAACCTTCGGCATCCTTGCTGCAGCCGTCTATCAGAAACGCAACATCCGCCGCGACGGATTCGAGATACTCGGCTATGATCCTGGTCTCGACCCCGACGGTCTTGGCCGCCAGGTCCCGGTGCTGATCGGTTCGGCGCTGTTCCAGCAGGAGCGCGAGCGTTACGGCGGCAATATCGAGCTGCAGTTCCGCCCGAGCGACAATCTCGAATTCGGCATCAGCGGGTTGTGGACTCGCTTCAATGCGAACAACACCAACTACAACTACCTCGCCTGGCCCTCACGTTCGGGCCTGGGTGGCGGCACCACTACCCTCACCAATCCGGTCGTCGTGGGAGACACGATTGTCGGCGGCCAGATCAACAATGTCGCCGCAGCCGGTGGCTTCGGGCAGGTCTATGACATCATCGACCGCGAAGCCTTCGCCGAAACGCAGTATATTGCGGGTAATTTCTCCTACGAAACCAATGGTGGTCTCACCGTCAGCGGTCAGGTGGGTTACACCAAGGCCGACGGCGACACGGTGCGCCAGCCTTTCGTGGAATTCCTCGCAAGCAGCGATTTCAGCTATGATCTCTCGGGGAGTGCACCTGTCGTTTCCTTCGACTCGATCGATCCCACCCAACCGGACGACATGGCCTTCGAGTTCGCTTCAAACCACTCGATCGGCAATGACGACGACGAGTTTTTCGCCTATCTCGACTTCGAACAGGAAGTCGATCTCGGCGCTTTGAATGCGATCAAGGCCGGTTTCAAATACACCGACCACCATCGTGACACCGATTTCCAGGCGACCACTTACGGCGGCTTCTTCCTGCCGTTCCGCGCCGATGGTTGCGGTGGTGTGTGTACCCCGTCGTCCTTCGGCTCGAACCTGACGCCAAGCAATTATGCGGAAAACATCGCTATCGCGGGATCGCTGACCAGCTTCTTCCTGCCCACACCGAGCCTGATCCGCGATCAGATCGCTGCGCATCCTACTGCGCTCGATCGCTTGCCCCTCTACTCGGAAATCTTCTCGGTCGATGAGAAGACCTATGGTGGCTACGTGATGGGCAAGTTCGGTGGCGATACCTGGCGCGGCAATGCCGGTGTCCGTGTGGTTCGCACCGACCAGACCTCGAACGGCTACATCCAGGGCGCCGAAGGTCCGGGTCAGGTGTCGAACGCCTATGGCGATTTCCTCCCGACCACCGAAGATCGCAGCTACACCGACATCCTGCCCAGCGTGAACATGTCGTTCGACCTGACCGACCAGCTCATCCTGCGCGCGGCTGCCGCCCGCACTGTTACCCGTCCCGACTTTACCGACATTGCTCCGCGCGTTTCGCTGAACCCGGGCGCGCTGACCGGTTCAGGTGGCAGTGCGGATGTCCAGCCCTATCGTGCCAACCAGTTTGACCTTTCGCTCGAATATTACACGGCGAACGACGGGCTCTTTGCGATCGCGCTCTACTACAAGGACGTGCAGAACTTCGTGACGGACCGCATCTCGAACGAGACCTTCTCGATCGAAACCGCGGCCCCCGACATGACGCGCTGCGTCGCAACCCCGGGCTCGACCAACCCCGACCTCTATGACTGCCAGTTCGCCATCAACCGGCGCGCCAATGGCGGTACGGCCGAGGTCAAGGGTCTCGAAATCATCGCCCAGACCCCGGTGTGGGGCAACTTCGGCATCAATGCGAACTACAGCTACTCCGATGCCAAGTCGAACAGCGGTGACCCGATCCCGGGGAACTCGAAGCACGCCTTCCAGGTTGGCGGCTACTATGAAGACGACATGCTCAGCGCCCAGCTGACCTACAACTGGCGCGATGACTTCTTCATCACCTTCGACCGTGCGTCGCCCCTCAACCAGAAGTCCTTCGGCTCGCTCGATGCATCGCTCGACTTCCATGTGACGGATTTCGCCACGCTCACCTTCGACGCGGTGAATCTCACCAACGAGAAGATCGAGCAGTTCGCCGGGGAAACCTTCCGGCCCCGCGCGATCTATGACAACGGACGCTACTTCTTCGTCGGTGCCCGGTTCGAATATTGACGACAGGAGCCCCGCTCCGCAGGTAACATCAGCCTGCGGAGCGGTTCTCCGGACCAAGAACGAATTACCAGGGGAGAGGATGGTGGCAGGATCGGCCGCTCAGGACACGGCACAGGTCATTGTCATCGGCTCTCCCGCCCAAGGCTGGGCCGTGCCGCTGGACGCGGTCCCCGACCCGGCATTTTCCTCAGGTGCTTTGGGCGGCGGCATCGCCATCGAATTGCTAGATGGCCTGATTTGCGCCCCATGCGATGGCCATGTGGCCGCAATCGCAAATGCCCGCCATGCAATTACAATCGAAACCGGGGCGGGTGCGCAAATACTCATTCATTGCGGCATCGATACCGTAGCCCTTGATGGCGTGGCTTTCGAAGCGCTTGTCATCGAAGGTTGCAAGGTATCGACCGGCGATCCCCTCATGCGGGTCGATCTTGAGGCGGTTGCGCGTGCAGGAAAGAGCCTCGCCACGCCGGTCGTGCTTGTGGAGGCAGCCGGATATTCCGTCGAGCCCAATGCCGTCCACGGCCTGATCGCGCCGGGCGCAGCCCTCTACACTCTCAAGCGAAGCGGCGCGGCAACGACCAAATCCTCAGCCCCGGCCAGCTTCACCACTGTGCGGCACGTCACTCTCCCAATGCCGCACGGCCTCCATGCCCGTCCCGCCGCAGCGATTGCCGCGGAAGCCGAGCGCTGGGCCTCCGCGCTCAAGGTCGAACTGGGCGACAAAAGCTCCGACGCGCGCAGCACTACGGGCCTGATGAAGCTGGGTGCGGTTCACGGATCCATGCTGGCCATCCATGCAGGGGGGCAGGATGCCGAGGCTGCCGCCGAAGCCATCGCAAGCCTGATCGAGGCGGGGGCTGGCGACAATATCCACGCAAAACCACCTGTGAAACAGAGCGCGCCAGCCACTTTGGCAGACCCCTTGGAAACGGGAGCAGTGGCAGGGGTGGGTGCCGCGCCGGGACAGGCGCTCGGTCCGGCCTACTACCTGCATCGCGCGCGGATCGTCGTGAACGAGGCATCGCAAGGCGTTGATGTCGAGCAGGCTCGGCTTGCAGCCGCGCTGGTCGACATGCGCAAGCAACTGTCAGCGGACAATCACGGTATCGCCGCCGCCCATCTCGCCATCATCGAGGACAGGGCACTGGTTGAATCCGTGACGGACCGAATCGCGCAAGGCGAAAGCGCGGCTGTTGCATGGCAGCAGGTAATGGGGCGCGAGGCCGCCGAGCTGCGCGCGCTTCCCGATCCGCGTCTTGCCGAACGAGCGGATGATTTTGCCGACCTCGAACAGCAATTGCTCCGGATGCTTACGGGCAAGCAAGCCGAACTGAGTGCACCAGCGGGATCGATCGTCATTGCCAGCGATCTCTACCCATCCGACCTCGCGCCGCTCGCCGCGGCCGGGATCGCAGGCATTGCGACGCTTGCCGGTGGTCCTACTTCCCACCTCGCAATCCTCTCAGCCTCCGCTGGTATTCCGATGGCCGTCGCTTTCGGTAAGCCGCTTTGCCAAGTCGAGGAGGGCGATATAGTCCATCTCGACGGCGACCGGGGCCGGCTGCGATATGATTTGAATTCCGAGGAGCGGCAGGCTCTCTCGAAAGAGATCGAGCGCCGCGAAGCCGCCTACGCACAAGCGCTTGATAATGCGCGCGAAGAAGCTCGGCTCGCCAGCGGCGAGCGGATCGAGGTTTTCGGCAATCTTGGCAGCGTCGAAGATGCCGACGAGGCCGTGGCGCTTTGCGCAGAAGGTTCGGGCCTCCTTCGGACTGAGTTCCTTTTCCTCGACAGGGAAAGTCCCCCGTCAGAGGATGAACAAGCCGAAGTCTATCGTGCGATTATCGATCGTTTCGATGGCAAGCCGGTGATCATCCGCACTCTCGATATCGGGGCCGACAAGCCTGCACCTTATCTGGAGCTCGGCGAAGAGGACAACCCGGCGCTGGGCGTTCGCGGCATCCGGATCGGCTTGCGTGATCCGCAGCTGCTGCGAACGCAGATAAGCGCCATCCTTCGCGCATCGGGCGACCGTGTGTCTTACGTGATGGCGCCGATGGTGTCCTCGCTCCGCGAGGTCGAGGCCTTGCGCGACCATGTCGACGAAATCGCGGCGGAAGTCGGGCATATTGCCCCGATCAAGCTGGGGGCGATGGTGGAGACACCGGCCTCGGCATTGATTGCCGACGCGCTGATCAAGAGGCTCGATTTCCTTTCGGTCGGAACCAATGACCTCACGCAGTATACCCTGGCGGCCGACCGTACCAATCCGGATGTCGCGACCCAGCTCGATCCGATGCACCCGGCAGTGCTGCGCCTGATCGCCATGACGGGCGAGGCATGTTCGCATGCCGGCAAACCCCTCGGCGTATGTGGCGGCGCGGCGGGCGATCATGTGGCGGCGGCGGTGCTGGTCGGCCTAGGCGTGACCGAGCTCTCGGTGAGCGCGGCCTTGATCCCCGAACTCAAGCAGCATTTGCGAAGATTGACGATGGAGCAGTGTCGCGCTGCCGCGGCCGCCGCACTTGGCGAAGCGACGCCCGACGCTGCACGCAGCGCAGTCGAGCAGTTGCTCAATCCGGAAAGCGAGGGCTGAGCCTTGAAAGAACGCGCGTTCGCCGTTGTGCAACAGCTGGGCCGCTCGCTCATGCTGCCGATCGCCGTCCTTCCTGTCGCGGGCCTGTTGCTGCGGCTCGGCCAGCCGGACCTGTTCGACATTGCCTTCATTTCTGCAGCGGGTGATGCGATTTTCGCCAATCTCGGGCTGATTTTCGCCGCTGGCGTCGGCATCGGCTTTGCGCGCGACAATCATGGCGCGGCCGGCCTTGCCGGGCTGGTTGCCTATCTCATTGCGACGCACAGCGCCGAAGCGCTGATCGCGGCCCCGCCCGGGCTGCTGGTAGGGCTCGATGCAGACGCAGCGACGCGCGCTCTGGCAGACTATCGCGCGGCGGCCATCTCCAAGCTGGGCGTGCCGCTCGGCATTGTCTGCGGGATTATTGCGGGCCAGCTGTTCAACCGTTACTCCAATATGAAGTTACCGGATTTCCTCGCCTTCTTCGGCGGACGGCGTTTCGTTCCGATTGCGGCGGGTACGGCGGCGCTGATCATCGGTTTCCTGTTCGGCGAGTTCTGGACCTATGCCGAGGCCGCGATCGACGGAGCGAGCCGGGCCATCGTCGGCGCAGGCGAGCTGGGCCTGTTCGTCTATGGCGCGCTCAACCGTCTGCTCATCGTCACCGGCCTGCACCATATTCTCAACAATGTCGCATGGTTCGTGGTCGGAGAATATCAGGGCGCGACGGGAGATTTGCGGCGCTTCTTCGCGGGCGATCCCGAGGCGGGGGCTTTCATGGCGGGCTTCTTCCCGGTGATGATGTTCGGCATGCCCGCCGCTTGCCTTGCCATGTACCGCGCCGCGCTGCCGGAGCGGCGCAAGCAGGTGGCCGGGCTCTACCTTTCGATGGCGCTGACGTCCGCGCTCACCGGCATTACCGAGCCGATCGAGTTCACCTTCATCTTCCTCGCACCGGTGCTGTTCCTGGTTCACGCCGCGCTGACCGGCCTGTCGATGGTCGTGATGGACCTGCTCAACGTCAAACTCGGCTTCGGTTTTTCAGCGGGCCTGATCGACTATGTGCTGAACTATGGCATCGCTACCAATCCATTGCTTCTGCTGCCGGTCGGCGCGGTCTATTTTGCGGTCTACTACGTGTCGTTCAGCGCAGTCATCCGTCGTTTCAATCTTGCGACCCCCGGGCGCGATGCCGCAGAAGCCGCGACCCTGCCCGCGCAGAATTCGGCCACGGACGACAAGGCGGCAGCCTGGCTGGCCGCGCTCGGGGGTAGCGGCAATCTCGCCCAGCTGGGAGCTTGCACCACCAGGTTGAGACTGGTCCTGACCGAAGGTGCCAAGGTGGATGAGGCCGCGTTGAAGGCGCTGGGCGCGCGCGGCGTCATCCGGCCGACGGCGGATACCATGCAGGTAATCATCGGCCCGACCGCCGAATTGCTCGCAGGAGAGATCGGTGCTGCGATGAGCCGGTCGGGGGCAACCGGAGCCGCCCTCGATGCGCAGCAGCAGCCGACGGGAACCGGTTTCGATCGTACCCCCTATGTCGCGGCGTTGGGAGGCGAGGCGAACATTATCGACCTGAGCCGCATTCCGGGTAGATTGGTGGCCAGATTGCGCGAGCCGTCGCACTTCAAGAGCGAGTTGCTGCCTGAGGACACGCGCCTGCTCCACGCCCAGCTGATCGGCGAGAACAGCTTGCATATCCTGCTTGACGAAAGATCCGCCTGATCGAGCGGCCCATGTGCCGGAAGACAATCGATCCGGCACAGGCAAAAGCAGTATGCGCCTATACCAGCCATCTGTCGGTCGGAACGGTGTGGGACGCGAATACCGGTCTGGCGATTCTCACCTGCTGCGGACTTGCGTACGGAATTGACGGAAAGAGCAGAGGGACTCGAACTCGAGGCGGACCGAGGGACTGTTCCCCAACCGGGTTTGGTGTTGAGAAATCGACTTGTGCGGACAAGTAGCTCATTTCCGGTATTATCCAGGCGATCATCTGACGGAGCCTGACTGGGGAAATTAGCAAGTTTCGCAGTGGCCAAAAGGATCCCCACGTATCCTCCGACTTCAGGCGGAGGCGTGCTGACCCATGCGAAGGCAAACTAACCTGTGCGAACACTACTTCCTGGTAGCGGAGGAGGGACATATAGAGGACTGATAAAGAGCTGTAATTATTTCATAATTCCGCTCAACGTCGTAAAAACACCCCCATCGATACCCCCACCAACGCTACTTTGCGCTCTGTTGTTGCACTGATGCGATCAAACGCTTCGCGCTCTACAAGCTCGCGAACACCGAGCATTTATGTGGCAGAGATTGGGCCATGTGTGGACGGCCCTCCGTTGGCAAGGGGTAATTCGGAGTTCTGCCTTCCGCTGGTTGAGGCGGCCATGTGTTCGGCCTTTCGATGCGGCTGTGTCATGCGCCGCTGGCCATGATGCCTTTCGCGCGAACCGGGTCCCGACCTATAGCACGCGCTCGAAGCGCCACGGCCCAAAATGGGTTTTCCCGATCCGGCGGTTTCAACCGGCTTTGTGCATCAACTCCTCTTTGCCCTTTCCAACTTCGTTCGCGCGAAGCCTCGCGCTTAGTTCTTACGCGGTCATCGACACTGGCTCACGATACCGTTCGCCGCTCACCATCATTGCCCAGATGATCCGCGCATTCTTGTTCGCAAGCGCTACTGCCGCGACCTTGGCAGGCCGCCGTGCAAGCAACTCGACGAGCCATGGTCGCTTCGTTCCGTGCCTCTCGGCATAGCGGATCACAGCCATCGCCCCGACGACGAGCATCTGCCTCAGATATCGGTTGCCAGCCCGTGTGATGCTGCCGAGCCTGTCTTTGCCACCTGACGAGTTCTGCTTCGGTACGAGACCGATCCAGGCGGCGAGGTCGCGACCGGTCCTAAAAACGGTTGGATCGGCGACCGAAGCAACAAAGGCACTCGCTAGCAGCGGGCCGACGCCGGGGATATCCATCAGCCTGCGACCGAGTTCGGTCCTACGGGCGCTAGCAAGTACGCGACGGTCGTTCTCGAGGATCTGGCGCTTCACGACCTCGAGCTGCGCTGCCAGCATCTGCAGGCACAGGCGTGCATCCTCGGAACGCGATCATCGCCTGCATCGGCGACTACCTCGAGCAACCGCTCCACGCCGAGCCGACCGACTGGTGCCACCACGCCGAACTCCGAGATGTGAGCTCGGATCGCGTTCGAGATCTGCGTGCGCTGTCGGTTCAGCATCAGCCTCACCCGGTGCAGCATCATCAGGCTCTGCTGCTCTGGGCTCTTCACAGCCACAAAGCGCATGGTGGGCCTGGTCACCGCTTCGCAAATTGCTTCGGCATCGGCAGCATCGTTCTTTCCGCGCTTGACGTAGGGCTTTACATACTGCGCCGGCATCAGCTTCACATCGTGGCCGAGCGCACTCAGCTCACGCGCCCAGTAATGCGAGTTGTTGCAGGCCTCGATCCCGATCAGGCACGGCGGCAGCTTCTCAAAGAATGGCAGCATCCGGGCACGCTTCAACTGGCGGCGCAGGACAGCCTCGCCATTGCTGTTCCTCCGTGCACCTGAAATACCGACTTCGCGATATCCAGTCCAATCGTAACGACTTCTTCCATCACAGCTCTCCTTCCAGCTCATCCCCCGGATCATACCGCAGGTGGTTGGTGAGCCGTCCACAGCATCAATAGCGGACCACCAGCTCCTAGCCTTCGAAACTGGTAATGCGACCGTTCTAGAACCGACCCCATTGCGGACTTTCCATATGCGATATATCCGAACCATGCTTTGAGGTTTGCTGCCCAAACATCGAGCTTGAACGATTGGATTGCTTTCATGATCACTATATTCGGACGTCGCAATTCGAGTAGTGTGCAACTCGTTATGTGGGCGATCAATGAGATTGGCGTCGACTTTGAACGTTTAGATTATGGACACGGTTTTGCGACGACCAATACTCCTGCTTACCTAGCTATGAACCCGATGGGCAGAGTTCCCGTTTTGCAGGATGGTCCTGTTACCATGTTCGAAAGCGCAGCGATACTGCGCTACCTTGGCGCCGCATACGGCAGCGAAACGTTCTGGCCGGCTTGTCCTCGATCACGAGCCTCACTCGACGCTATTGCCGAGTGGGGTAAGAATACCTTTGCCGAAGGAGTTCTCAGGATATTCGTATACGAAGTGCGAATGTCACCTGCTACTCGCGATCCAGAATTCTTGGCAGCAGCCATCGAAAATCTCACTCCTCTAGCTGAAATTTTCGAGGGATTTCTGCGGGGTAGAGAGTGGGTTGGAGGAGATCACTTTACTTTCGCCGATATTGCATGTGGCCACATCCTCCATCGCTACTTCAGTCTGGATTGGGACCGTCCCGACCTTCCACTGTTGCGGAACTATTATGAGAAGCTCCAACAGCGTGAAGCGTATCAACAGAATGCAATGGTCCCATTTGACGACCTCAGGGGATCTTATAGGCCGCTTTGATTTCGGTGCGCTCCGTCTACAGCGAAGCGTTTTCAACCTCGACACCGAAAAAACGGTGCGCTGCTACCCAACGCCGGACCACTCGGGTCTAGAGTTTTCCGCCTTTCCCAAGTCCGGTGGGCTGGTCTCACCGGCTGAGTTTGCGAGCATGATCGGGGGGATATTCCCGATCACGCTGTGCGGTCGCTCTTCGTTATAGTGACTACGCCAGGCCTCCAGCTTTTCGCAAGCGTCTTGCAGGTTCAGGAGCCAGTGAGCGTTCAGGCACTCGCTGCGCAGCTTGCTGTTGAACGCTTCGATGAACGCGTTGTCTGTGGGCTTACCAGGGCGGGCTGAGGCCGTCGATCTATGCTACGCTCTACTAAAAACGCCAAGGCCCGCGTCAGCCGGACAACGTGAAGATGTTCTTTGATCAAAAATCGTGGTCCTTCCCACCGGATTGGGCGAAGGACTAGCGGATCGGCGTCGCGAGACAACCCTCGGCGGACCGAATAGGAGCATCCTAGCGGGCGTCGGCTGGTTCCAGCTCGGGATATTTTTCCAGCAGCGCGCTTGCCACCCCGTTGGTCCAACCGAACCCGTCCTGCGTCGGATACTCGCCGCCGCCGCCCGGTTGCTGTTCCTCCACGTCATATTTTTCCAGCATCTTGCCGGTTTCCCGGTAAGTCCGATCGACCGTATCGAGCCATCGGGAGGCGATCTCTCGCGCCAAGTCTTCGTGCCCGTATCTCTCTAGGCCGACGACAGCGATCCATTGCAGCGGCGCCCAGCCATTGGGGGCATCCCATTGCTGACCGGTTCGCACCAGACTCGTCCTGAGCCCGCCGGGCGCGAGTAGCCGATCCTGCGTAATCTGCGCGACCTTGCTTGCCTCGATCGGGGTCGAAACACCTGTGAACAGGGGATACAGGGTGGCGGCAGTTAGTCCGGAAACGGGCCCGGATTCAAGTCTGCTCCAGTCCCCATACCGCGATTCTCCGTCCACCCAGAGATATTTGCGGATCGCGTCGCGACGGGCGGCTGCGTGGGCGGCGAAAGCAACCTCGCAATCCTGCTCGCCAGTCTCGCGGCATCCGCGCGCAATTCGCATTTCCATGGCGTAGAGAAGCGAATTGAGATCGACCGGCACAATGTCCGTCGTCCTGATCGAGGCAAGCGTTCGACCGTCGGCAAACCAGCGCGAGCTGAAATCCCACCCGCTCTCCGCAGCAGCGCGAAGGTTGCGATAGACTTCTTCGGGAGGCTGGCCCTCGACCTCTGCCGCCGTGGCACGATCCTCGGCAAAGGATTCATCGCGCGGGGTGTCGCGACCATCCCAATAGCGGTTCAGGATCGAGCCGTCAGGCATGACGACCACACGCTCGCACGGCGAACTCTTTGTCGCGCAGTCCCTGCCCTCCATCCAGAAAGCGTATTCCAAGCGCAGCGCCGCCAGGCGCCGCGCGGTCGTGGCGGGATCGCTTTGTTCCGATAGATCGAGAGTCAGGGCGAAAAACGGCGGTTGCGAGCGGCTGACATAATAGGTTCGCGTGCCGTTGGGGATATGGCCATAACGCTCGATGAGGCTTACGAAATCGTCGATCATGTTGTCGACGAGCAAGGTCTCCCCATCTGCACGTAACCCCTCCATCGTGAAATAGGTATCCCAGTAATAGATTTCGCGGAAACGACCGCCCGGGACGACGTAGGGCAAGGGCAACGAGATAAGCGATCCGCCTTCGACTTCCCTGCCGGGCTGCCGGACCAGATCGGGCCACAAGGCTTGTATGTGGGCACGCAGAGGAAGCGGCGCTTGCGGTGCGATGCCCGGCACGCTGAAATTTGCGAGCACGAATGCGCGCAAGGCTTCGGCATCGGGCGGAGGCGTGGCGCGGTAATCCGCCATGATCTGTTCGGGCGAGCGCAGTGGAACGGCATCAACGAAAGTCTTGTTGTCGCCGAAAATCCGCTGCTCCTGTACCTCCTCGAACAGCTCGCCGTAGAGTTCAGAAGGGGTTGCCGGAAATTGGTTTGCGCAAAGGGCAATCGCCGCGATCAGTGCCAGCCCACCCCTGCAGGGCGACAAACGCTTCCTCATCCGGATTTTACCAAGACCCATCCTGCCCTCCCAACGATTTTGTCTGAACCTCGCGCTAATAATCTTCAGCTTCAAGACTTTTACTTGCCTCGCTTCAAAGTTCCTCGTCGAAGAATTCGGCGGCGAAAGCGACGGAAGAAAGGGCCAGGAAGATTGTTGAGATTCTACGTGTGATCCCCCGCAAGATGGCCGAGCGAGCCCACAAATTCTGAAGCGTGTGCAGCGACTTGTGCGGCGCCCCAGCCCGGTCGATAGAGACCGCCCCCGACCCCGAACGCGAGATTGGCTTGGCCTTGCCAGGCGGCCATCGATTGCGGTGTAATCCCGCCTGTAGCGACGATCATCATACCCGAAGGCAATACCGCACGCAAAGCGCTGACAGAGCCCGGACCAGCGAGATCGGCTGGAAAGAGCTTGAGCATGGTCGCGCCCGCTTCAATGGCGGCGAAGGCCTCTGTCGGGGTGAAGTAACCGGGCACCGAATCCATTCCGCTGGATCGGGATGCCGCAATGACGGCAGAGTTGGTATTTGGCGACACGGCGAACTGGGCACCGGCCTCGGCGCAGGCCTTCGCGGCCTCTACGGTCAAAACCGTTCCAGCGCCGATGACCATCGGGCCGATCGCGCTGCGCGAAAGTACCTCGATACTCGCAAGCGCTTCATTTGAGCTCAAGGGTATCTCGATCGCGCGGATACCCGCTGCAAACAGCACCTCGCCAATCGCCGCCACCTCATTAGGCCGAACTCCTCTCAGGATTGCCATGATGGGGCATTTGGCGAGCGCAGTATGGAGGGTCATGCCAATTCGCCCGCCATGGCGCGCCAAACCTGCCGCGCTCCTGCGGCGAATGCCGCTTCGCTATCGACGAGCTTTGCCGATCCGCCTAGCAGCCGGTTGGCTGTGATATAGCAATTCCCGATCTCTCGATCTGCAAGGACATATACCGACTCGGCGTCGACCTTGATGTGGTGAAAAACGTCACTCCCTATTAGCAAGCCGCTGACATAGGCAGCGCTCTGACTGGAACTCCACTTTCCGGTTACGCGCGCTGCGCGAGCCTTGAATAGGAGGCTTTGCAAAGCGCCGGCGGGTGCTGCCAAGACCCCGCGAGCAAACTCGGGCCCATTGCAATCGACCGGGCCGGCTTTCGGCCCGATCAGGAGGCTATGACGCGAGAGCAGTGCGAACAATTCCCCGGTCATCGCGGTCGAAAACCAAGTGAGCCTGGCTGCGTCGACTCTGGCCCATTTGCAGTGCGTACCGGGCTGACAGAGTAAGGCGCCGGGCGGGACCAGCCCTGCGGCATCGGCACCGAGAAACTGCAATTCCTCGCCGCGCATTACATCGGGCATTCCATCGTCGCCGCGCATCTCGACCCCGGGCACTACGCTGAGGAAAGGGATGTCGGTATCAACCACCATCGAAGCGATCTGGGCTATTGTGGCTGGCGCTTTGACATAGGGAGCCTTGACCCACCCCATGTCAGATCCGATCGAACCCGCTGCCAGAATCGCTTTCTTGCCGTATTGGCTCCGCAATCTGGCGATTTCCGCAGGTAGTTCGGACCTCTCGAATGTCAGCACGCCGCGACTGTCGCGGTGGCAGTTCGCCAGTTCACCGTTCGCGCCGAAATCGAACACGGTGCGGTTGGTCATTCCCCAGTCGATTGCGATGAAGGGTTCAGCCATGGCGATCACCACCAGACAGAATAGAGAACGACGAGAATGGCGAGGACGATGCATGCGGCCACGTTGAACGCAGTGCTCGTCTTGAATTCGACGCCTTCGGTCGTGATTCTGTCAGCTCCGCGCGCGGCGGGGCGAGCAAGCGAGACAAGTATCCCCAAAGCCAGCGAAATCAGGAACACCACGCCCATTCGGTTCATGAACGGAAGACCCGGCATCAGGATCTTGACGAGGTAACTCCCGCCGACAGACGCGACGGCTGCCGCCATGGCACCTGATTCGCTCGCGCGCTTCCAGAACAGTCCCATGAGGAAAATCGCGGTAATACCGGGGGTGAAAAAGCCGGAGAATTCCTGGATGAACTGGAAGGCTTGATCGGACTTGCCAAGCAGCGGCCTGGCAGTGGCCACCGCAACGATGGTTGCGATCGCAGCCGTGATCCGCCCGACCAAAACGAGATGACGCTCGTCACCAATGGTGGCACTTCGCTCGCCGTCCTCGACCCGGCTGCCCTGCCCGCGATACTTGGCGTAAAGGTCGAGCGTGAAGATCGTCGCGATGGAGTTTATCTTGGACGCGGTCGATGCAACTACGGCAGCCATCAAGGCTGCGAACACGAGCCCCATGATGCCCGGCGGCAGCAAGCGCATCATGGTGGGGTACGCCTCGTCCGGCCGCGCGAGATCCGGTGCCAGAACCACCGCTGCGATACCCGGCAACACCACGATCACCGGCATGAGCAGCTTGATGAAGGCGGCGAACACGACGCCCTTTTGCGCTTCACCCAGACTGCGCGCCGCCAAGGCCCGCTGGATAATATATTGGTTGAATCCCCAATACGAAAGGTTCGCGATCCACATGCCGCCCACAAGGACGGAGATGCCGGGCAAATCCTTGTAGAACGGATTGTCCGGGTGGAGGATCATCTCGAAATGTCCGGACAGCTCGGTTGTCAGGCGAGAGAAACCGCCAATCACCCCTTGGTCTCCGCCGATTTCCGACAAGGTGGTCCAGCTGATCAGCAGACCTCCCATGACCAGTAGGGAAACCTGCACGATATCCGTCATGGCCACGGCCTTCAGACCACCGTAGAGCTGGTAAAGCAGGGCGAAGCCGCCCAGTGCGATCAACGCAGTCGTCTGGTCCACACCTGCGACCGTGTGCACCGCGAGCGAGCCCAGCCACAGGATCGATGTGAGATTCACGAAGATATAAAGCGTCAGCCAGAACAGGGCCATGATGGTTCGGATATTTGGGCCGAACCGCTGTTCGAGGAACTGCGGCATCGTATAAATCTGGTTTCGCAGAAAGATCGGGAGGAAATATTTCCCAACGATCAGCAGCGTCAGCGCTGCCATCCATTCGTAGGATGCGATGGCCAGGCCGATCGCATAGCCCGACCCTGACATCCCCACGATTTGTTCCGCAGAAATGTTCGCAGCAATGAGAGAGGCGCCGATCGCCCACCAGGGCAGGCTCTTCGAGGCAAGGAAGTAGTCGGAGCTATCCTTTGCGCGCCCGTCTTTCTCTCGGCTGACCCACTGTGCCAGCGCAAAAATGAAAAGCCCGTAAGATCCGATCACAACCAGATCGATCGTAGCCAACTGCATAACACCCCCCACCCTGGGTCGTCGGCCGGAAGCCTGACACCATTTGTATTATTAATTGAAAAATGGATTTAAGCAAAACTTCCATCGTGTCCAGACTGTTTGTATCGCGTGATGTGTTAGGGCGACGCCGGTACTGGCGAGCTGCGCAATCTGAGGTGCGGATAGTGACATCGGAAAAATCGGCAAAAATCTCCATGCCGCCCAAGAATCTGACACAGGCTATGGTGGATGCAGTAGGACGCGAAATCGTTACCGGAGAATATGACCGAAACACCTTCCCGACCGAGGCCGACCTATCGCGTCGCTACAAGGTAAGTCGGCAGGTCACGCGCGAAGCAGTGAAGATGCTCACCGCGAAAGGCCTGCTGGTCGCGCGCACCCGAAGTGGCACTCGCGTTGCACCGCCCCAGTCATGGAACCTGCTCGACTCCGATGTGCTCGGGTGGCTGCTGGAGCGCGAATTCTCACTCGATCTCCTGCGTCAATTCAACGAATTGCGCTTGGCAATCGAGCCCGCAGCTGCGACGCTGGCGGCACGTTACGCCAACGGCGAACAGCGCAGTCAAATCGTCGCAGCGCTAGAACGCATGAAGATGGCCGAAGATGGCCGCGATGACACTCTTGAAGCAGACATCGAATTTCACGTGGCGATCCTGCGCGCGTCGGGCAATCCCTTCTTCTATCAATTGCGCGCGATGGTAGCGACAGCACTGCGCACATCCATTCGCTTCACCAACACCATCGTCGGACGATCAGCGAGCGTTGAAGATCACGCGGCGGTCTGCGAGGCCATCTTGCGCGGTGATGGCGATCGCGCAGCACAGGCAATGCATTTCATTCTCGGCGAAGTCCTGGATCTCATCGGTCAGAGCAAGGACTAGCCAGCAAACGCGAAGGGCAAGAGTCCGCGCACACCAGTTTCGATTTCGAATAGCTGACCGCCGGCTCGGTTCGCTTCATCGCCTTGTGCAGCGCTCGTGACGAATAGCCGATCGAGCGTGGCGCCGCCGAAGGCGCAGCTTGTCGGATTGCGTGCCGGAAGTTTGATCGCGGCGATCAACTTGCCGTCGGGGCTATAGCGTTCGATTCTTGCACCTCCCCACTGCGCAAGCCAAAGACAACCTTCTGAATCGAAAGTCATGCCATCTGGCGCTTCCTCCGCACCTGCGAAATCCAGGAACAGGGTCTTGCCCAATACGCGGCCGTCTTCATCGATCGCATAGCGCCAGATCTTTCGAGCTTCACTATCGGCATGCACAAACATGCTTCCAGAAGGCGAAATAGCCGGACCATTCGGTATCGTCAGGCCGTCCTCAACCCTTTCACATGTCAAATCGGTGTCGAGGCGCCAGAGAGCTCCAGTCGGTTTATCGCAGCCCATATCAAGGGTGCCGAACCAGATGCGTCCGCGCCAATCGGCTTTGGCGTCATTTAGCCGGTTGCTCGGTTGTTCGAGTTCAGGATCGACAAGCAGTTCCAAGCCAAACGGATCTAACGTGAGGGAGTATATGCCCGATCGCAGGCCAACGACAAAGCCGCCGCGCACCCTTTCGATCACCCATCCGACAGGTTCTGAAAACTCCCACTGCTGCACCGCGCACGCAGGCCACTCCATACGAAAGAGCTTCTGGCCGAGGATATCGACCCAGAACAGCGCCTGTTCGCGCGCGGACCACACCGGACCTTCGCCCAAGATGTCGCGGCCACTTCTGGATATCGTTCGAATGACCGGATCGTAGATCATCAACGAACGGATAGCCCCATCACGCTTGCAAACACCAGAATAATAATATCAGATAATTCTCCATGGCCTGGACACGGCGATCTGTCAGCGAGCCAATACGCATCGCGATTATCGGTCTGGGAAAGATCGCACGGGACGCTCATGCGCCTGCGATTTCAGCGAACCCGGCATTCGATCTGGTCGCGACGGTCGACCCTGCCGGAGGCTTCGACGAGTACCCGGCTTTCCGGTCTGCCGACGATTTCTTCGATTCAGGCATCGCGGTCGACGCGGTTTCAATCTGTACGCCGCCCGCTGTTCGCTCCCAGATCGCCTCACGTTGCCTGATGCACGGCCTCGCGGTGATGCTGGAAAAGCCTCCCGCCGTATCGACGGTGCAGGCAGCAGAACTGGAAGAGCTTGCGCGCAATAGCGGGGTCGGATTGCTCGCAGCCTGGCATTCACGCTTTGCCCCCGGCTACGTCCCTGCCTGTGACGCGACGGCGGGGCATCGGATCATCTGCGGGAAGGTGACATGGCGCGAAGACGTGCGGCAGTGGCACCCCGGACAGGACTGGATATTCGCCGATTCGGGATTCGGTGTGTTCGATCCGGCGATCAATGCACTCTCTTTCTTGCTGGGAATTGATCCGACAATTTCTGTCGATCAGGCAAAGCTCTTCGTCCCTCGGGGGCGCGAGATGCCCATTCGGGCCCAGGCCGGACTACGTAGCGAGTCGGGCGGCCGGATCGATTGTGATTTCGATTTTCTTTGGCCGGGGAATCCCGAGTGGACGATCGAGCTCAAAACCACCGCAGGGGCGATAACCCTGGAATCGGGGGGGCACCGGCTTCTTATCGATGGAAGATCGGTGGAATTGCCCAAGGCCGGGGAATACGTCGTTCTCTACCAGAGATTTGCGCAAATCGTCCACGAGAGCAGCGTCGATTGCGACGTGGCACCTCTGCGCATCGTTGAAAACTGCCTGTCCTTCGGCGAGCGATTCAGCGCGCCATCTTTCTCATTCTGATGCTCTGCGCTGCGACCGGCATTGCCAGGCCACCCGGAACGGGGTAAAGGCGCTCATTGTCTATTTGTATGATTAATTAAATTCGCCTGTAGAGCGGAGTGAATAAGAGGAGACGATGATGAAGGGTATGGCCAGACTTCTGGGGAACTGCTGCATTGCCGCGATGGTGGGCTCTCTTGCGATGCCGGCGATGGCGCAGGACACTGAGGCCGAGCAATCCGCAAGCGACGACACAGGCTTCACGGAAATTGTCGTCACTGCCAGGCGCACCGAGGAGCGCGGGCAGGACGTCCCTGTCTCTCTCACAGCGTTCAGCCAGACCGACATCATCGAGAAGGACATCAACAGCGGCACCGACCTGCAAAACTACACGCCTTCGCTTTCTGTGGTCGGCGACGTGCGCCGCAACCAGGAAACCTACAGCATTCGGGGTATGGGCGGAAATGGCGGGCCCGGCACCGGCAGCGGCCCGGGGGTGGTGGCGTATTTCGCCGAAGTGCCCAGCAATGCGAGCGGCCCCGGCAATTTCTACGACGTCGCATCGCTCCAGGTGCTCAAGGGGCCGCAAGGCACCCTGTTTGGACGGAATACGACCGGCGGCGCGGTTCTGATCGAACCGCAGCGTCCGAAGATGGGCGTGACCGAAGGTTACGGGGTAGCCACATTCGGCAGTCGCAATCGGATCGGGCTGGAAGGCGCCCTCAATATCCCGATCGTCGACGATGTTCTGGCCGTGCGCTTCGCCGGGCGGATGGACGAGCGCGACGGCTACGTGAGAGACGTGATCACCGGGCGCGATTACCTCGATCGCAACAACTATTCGCTGCGGTTCGGCATCCAGTTCAACCCCACGCCTGAGATCAGTTCCTACACCGTCGTCAATTACGTGGACATCGACGAAAACGGTGGCGGTTCGATACTCGTGGCCGTCAATCCGGCACGGACATACGCTGCCCTGCTTCAGCCCTTCCTGCTCCAGCAGCAAGCGCGCGGCGTTCGTGAGACCGCGCTAAGCGTGCCGACTCTGGAACGCGCCAAGAGCTATCTGATCCTCAACAACACCAGTTTTGACATCAGCGACAGTCTTACCCTCAAAAACATCATCAGTTTCACCAATGCGAAGTCCAATGGCGCGGTGGACCGCGATTCCACGCCGCTACCCATCGCCGACCTGCTCGGCGCTTTCCCGGGAGGCTATAACGCCAACCTCGACACCTTCACCGAGGAACTCCAGCTTCGCTACAGCCAGGGCCCGCTGACGGTTCAGGTCGGCGGATTCTATCTCGACCAGACAACCCCCGAGCCTCTGACGTTCCGCACGGTCAACCCGTTGCAGGCGGCCGGGATCCTGGGGGGCGGACCTGTTATTCTGCCCCCGGCTGTCCAGACCCTTCTGGGCGCCGACGGGCCGCTTCTGCCAGCGCTCAGCCTGCAGCCCAATGCTCATGTCGATGGACGCAGCAAGGCGGTATACGGGCAGGTCCAGTACGACCTTACGCCCGAGCTAACGGCAAATGTCGGCTTGCGTTATACTTGGGATCGCTTCGGCGGCGATATTCAGGCTTATCAGGATGCCGATAGCTATGCCGTCTTCAACGATCTGGCGGCCCTCGGCCTGATTACACCTGCGCAGGCAGCGCAGGTGATCGGTTTAAATGCAGATCTGTGTGTCTACGATGCTTTCCTGGCCGTTGCTGCGGGTGGTTTCCCGACACGGTACTTCCCGGATTGCACCTTGCCGACTTTCAATGGCGACAGCGAAGGCCCGACCTGGCAGATCGGTGTGGACTACAAGCCCGACCCCGATACACTGCTCTATGCGGTCAGTCGGCGGGGCTACAAATCAGGCGCCGCGAATCCCATCGTCTCGCTGTTCCTCGGTCAAGATTATCCGCTGTTCCAAGTGAGGCCGGAAAAGGTCACGGATATCGAGATCGGTGCCAAGCGAGACTGGCAGTTCGGCGATGTCCGGGCCCGCACCAACATCTCGGCGTTCTACACCTGGTATAATGACATCCAGGTGATCCAGCGTGCCGCGATCGCAGGTGCCGACATCTTGAGCAATGCACAAAAGGCCCGCGTTCTTGGCCTCGAGTTCGAGGGCATGATCGCGCCGAGCCGCTTCTTCACGCTGAGCGGTACCTACTCGTTCAACGACGCCAAGTACCTCACCTATAATACCATCCCCATTCCGGCGATCCCTTCGGCGCTGACTGCGGCCCAGGCAAGCCAGGATCTTGCCGGCACACCGTTCTCCTTCGTCCCCAAGCACAAGGTATCGCTGAACGCGACCGTGAACGCCCCGCTTCCCAGGTCGGTGGGCGACCTGGGCCTGACAGCCAGCTTCAGCTACCAGTCGAGCCAGCGGGTCACGCCCGAAAACCAGCCGTTCGACACCATTCCCGGATACAGCCTCTTCAACCTTCGGCTCGATTGGGATGATGTACTGGGAAGTCCGATCGATTTGGCTGTGTTCGCCACCAACCTGTTTGACAGGGAATACCGGGTGACATCCAATCCGGGTTACAACAACTCCGGTTTCGTCAACTCGATCTACGGCGAGCCGAGGTCGTTCGGTGTGCAGGCGCGAGTCGACTTTTGAGGTTACTTATGAGGAAAGCATCGCTGCTGCTCGCTGGTCTTCCGCTGTTCGCATCTTGCGCGATGGCGGAGCCGACCCTGGCACCGGAGCCTGCTCCCGTCGGTGTGGCTCCGGCCACGTCTTCGGGGGTTTCTGCCGATCGGTCACACCTGCTCGCGGCCCTGGCTGCAGCACGGGCGACCGATCTCATCCCCAGTCCGGGCCCCGATGGTGGGACCATCGTGAACGGAAAGCTTGAAGGGCGTGCGTTTGTTATCGCCGTCCCGGCAGACTGGACGGGAGAGACAGTGTTGTTCGGCCAGGGCTACGGAATGCCGGGCTCCGAACCAACTGTTCCGGCAGACCCCATCGCCAACGATCCTGGCGGCGGGACGCTTAAACACGTTTACGAGTCCGGACTCGCAGTCGGCATCGCAGCGTTCGACAAGTCGGGCGTGGCGACCGAAAGCGGCGCGATCAACACGCTGCGTTTGCGCGATGTTTTCGAGCAAATGGGCGCCAGCCGGCAATATGTCCTTGGTGGATCGATGGGCGGCAGCATCGTCATGTCGCTGATCGAGCTGTATCCGGACAAGTTCGATGGCGCCGTGTCGATGTGCGGCATCACCGAAGGCTGGCTGCCGCTCAATACGCAGATGACGGACCTGCGAGCTGCGTGGAACGTGCTGACCGCCGGGACGCCCTATGCCCTGCCGGGCGAACACGATGTAACTCGCTCAGGGCTGCCGACCATCCCTCCTGAAGGCGATGCCACGCCCGGCGATGCCTTTCGCGAAGTGCAAAGATACAAGATCATCACGCCGGTTCTTGCGCTGTTTCTTGCGGCAAAGGCCAACCCGGAAGGCAAGGAAGCGCAGATCGTGCGCCAGCTGTCTGCGATCAGTGGGTTCACCGCCGACCCGGCCACTATCGGCGCGCCTCTCTATTCGGCGGTCCTCGGGATGGACGACGTAAAGGCCACCATGGGCGGAATGCCGGTTTCCAATATCGGCAAAGTCTATGAAGTGCCCGGCATGACGGTCGAGGAACAGGAGGCCTTCAACGCCGAAATCCAGCGGTACGATGCCGATCCGGCCGCGGTCGCATACGCCACTAGATGGCACCAATCGACCGGCAGCTTCACCATCCCGCTAGTCACCGTCCACCAGACGGAAGATGCACTGGTCCCCTATTCGCAGACGGTGGCATTGGGGCGCGTGACAGCGGAGGCGGGGAATTCGGACCGGCTTGTGCAGTATGCCGTACCCCCCACCCGGATCGACTTGCCTGGCGGGCTGTCCGGTTATTCCCACTGCGGCTTCACCCCGAAGCAGAACATCGATGCGTTCGAGGCGATGCATGGCTGGGTAACGGAAGGGGTTCGTCCGGGTCCGGCTGCCGTCCAATGACAAAGCGCGGATTTCCCACGTTCAACCGCCGCGGTTTTCTGGCCACCAGCGCGGCTCTGACCGCTGCCGGAGCCGTCCCTGGGCATGCAACAAGTCCCCAGGTCTCGCAGAACGCATCTCGCTTCCTCTGGGGTGCTGCGACCGCGGGGCACCAGATCGAAGGCAACAATGTCAATGCTGATATCTGGCTGCTGGAGCAGGTGACGCCCACGGTGTTCGCCGAACCGTCGGGCGATGCGGACGACAGCCTGCACCTCTGGCGCGAGGACGTAGATATCGTCCGCAACCTCGGCCTCAATTGCTATCGCTTCTCGGTCGAATGGAGCCGGATCGAGCCGGCCAAGGGGCAGTTCAGCCAGGCCTTCCTCGATCACTATTCGCGCATCGTCGATTATTGCCGCGAGCTTGGCCTGGCGCCGATCGTCACTTTCAACCACTTCACCACCCCGCGCTGGTTTGCCGCGTCGGGCGGATGGACGCAGAAGGATGCGCCCGCCCTGTTCGCGCGCTTCGCCGAAAGGGTCGCCCGGGCGATGGCCAGCGGCATCAGCCATGCGATCACCTTCAACGAACCCAATCTCGCGCTCGGCGGCATCTGGGCGACGGAGCGCGAGGATAACTCCGCTTACGAGGGGGCACTGGCAGCCATGATCGCGGCTGCAGCCAAGGCCAGCGGTTCCGACAGGTTCGACGTTCTCAATGCCGGCGATCCGCGCCCGATGATCCCCGGATTGATCGAGGCGCACCGACAGGCACGCGCGGCGATCAAATCGGTTCGCGCCGACCTTCCGCTGGGTCTCAGCCTGGCCATTCCCGACGATGTCGGTATTGGCGAAGGCAACGCGCTCGAACGCAAACGGGCGATTGTTTACGAGCCGTTCTTCGAGCTTGCACGGGACGATGACTTCATCGGCGTACAAACCTACGGGCGGTCATTCGTCGGCCGTAACGGCCCGGTCGACGGGCCAACAGACACGCCGCGCCGCCCGGACGGCAGCGAATGGTATCCGTCTGCTATCGGCAATTCGGTGCGCTATGCATATCAAGCCACCGGCAAGCCGGTGCTGGTAACCGAGAACGGCATCGAAACGGATGACGACGCGGAGCGCCAACGGTTTATTCTGGGAGCCGTCGCTTCGGTCGAGGAAGCCCGCGCGGAAGGCGTGCCGGTGATCGGTTACATCCACTGGTCGCTGCTCGACAATTTCGAATGGTTGAGCGGGTATGGGCCAAAATACGGGCTGGTCGCGGTCGACAGGGAAACCTTCGTGCGCACCCCGAAGCCCAGTGCCCGGCTGCTCGGCCGGATCGCCATTAACGGCGGGGTAGAAGGTCTCTCGGCACCTTGACCTACTATCCGCGCAACTTCCTGTGGGGTGGCGCCACTGCCGGGCACCAGATCGAAGGCAACAATGTCAACGCCGACATCTGGTTGCTGGAGCAGGTGCCCGAAACGCGGTTCCGCGAACCGTCGGGCGATGCCTGTGACAGCCTGAACCGGTGGCGCGAAGACCTCAAGCTGGTGAGCCGCATGGGCCTCAACGCCTTTCGCTTCTCGGTCGAGTGGAGCCGGATCGAACCGGCAGAGGGGCAATTCAGCCAAGCATGGCTGGATCATTACACCCGGATCGCCGCCGCGTGTCGTGCATGCGGAATTGCTCCGGTGGTCACGCTAAGCCATTTCACATCTCCGCGCTGGTTCGCCGCCGCCGCCGGCTGGGCAAACCCGCGCGCACCAGAGCTCTTCGCACGCTTCGCCGGGCGGGTGACAAGCGCGCTCGGCCTCTACGCCAGCCATCTTGTGACCTTCAATGAGCCGAACCTGCCGCTGATGGGCCGTTGGATACAGACGCCGCTTGCCGACCCGGTTCGTACCGGTCTCGATGAGATGCTGGCAGGTGCGGCGCGCGCAGTCGGCTCCGAAGTGTTCAATGTGTGGGTCTATTCGCGCGGCGAGGATGCCCGGCTTGCAAACCTGCTCGAGGGGCATCGCGCCGCCAGAGAGGCTGCGAAAGCGGTCTATCCCGGCCTGCCTGTCGGCATGAGCCTGGCGCTTCCGGACATCCAGGCGGTGGGCAGCGATGCCGGGGTCGCAAAATATCGCCGCTTTGCGGAGCAGCCCTTCTTTGCCGCGGCCCGTGAAGACGATTTCATCGGTGTCCAGAACTACGGTCGGCTTCGGCTCTCGGCGGACGATGTGGTTCCCCCTCCCGAAGGTGCGGAACGGACGCAATCCGGCGACGAATTCTATCCCCAGGCTCTCGGCCCTGCAGTGGCCCATGCCCATGCCCAGACGGGTAAGCCCGTACTGGTGACCGAGAACGGTCTGGCCGCCGCCGACGACGGTCAGCGTCAGCGCTTCATCGAAGGCGCGCTTGCCTCGCTCGACGAGCAGGTTTCAGCCGGCGTGCCCGTTCTCGGCTATCTCCATTGGTCGCTGCTGGACAACTTCGAGTGGCGACGCGGATACAGCCAGCAGTTCGGCTTGGTGGCGGTCGATCGCACCACCTTCCGCCGCGTGGCGAAGCCGAGCGCGAAGACCTATTCCAACCTCGTGGAGGCGCGCCGATGAAACGGCTGATCCTGATTCTCTCGGTAATTCTTCTGCCGGCGGCCGCATCTGCCCAAGTCGACTTGCCACCATGGTCGCCGGAGCTGTCGCAGGCCGCCCGCGACGCGCTCGAGGCGAACAGCCAACGCGCGCCCGCTCCCGATACGATGGAAGGCCGCAAAGAACGGGCCGAAGCGATTCAGCAGGAGATCGGCCAGCCGCGTCTCGCGCGCTGGAATGTGACGATGGATGATACCGAGATTGCCGGTGTTCCCGTGCGCATCTTGCACCGATCGGGAGAGCAGGTCGACTGGCGCAGGCCCGGGCCGATCCTGATGAACCTGCACGGCGGCGGCTTCATGGTCGATTCCGGTTCAATCACCGAGAATGTCGAGATCGCGGCACAAACCGGATTCCCGGTCATCGCGGTTCGGTATCGGCTGCTCCCTGCACATCCATTCCCCGCGGCGGTCGAGGATAGCTTGGCGGTCTACCGCGCCCTGCTGGAGACGCACGGGGCCGATTCAATCGCCCTTTACGGCACTTCCGCAGGCGCCATCCTGGCCAGCGAGCTGACAGCGCGGATCAAGCGCGAGGGTATCCCGCTTCCCGCAGCTCTCGGGTTCTTTTCCGGCAGCGCCGACCTTGCCACCCAAGCCGACAGTCTCGATCTGTTCGCGGATCGATCCGGCGCCGAAGCGCTTTCCCGGATCTATGCAGGGACGACAGCGCTCGACGATCCTGCGCTCTCACCGGCTCGCGGCGAACTGGATGGCTGGCCTCAAACAATGTGCGTCACCAGTGGGCGCGATTTCCTGCTCGGGTCGACGGCCAGTTTCTGCAACGCCCTGCAACGCGCTGGTGTACCGGTACAGCTGTGGCTTTACGATGGGCTGCCGCACGCCTTCTGGTCCTATATCGATGCCCCGGAAACCGACCGTGCCTTTGCCGACATGGCCACGTTCATGACCGACGCCTTGGGTGGGGCTGCTGCGCCGGAGCGCGCGTCGACCACTGTGCCTGCCTTTACCATGCCTGCTTCCAACCAGCTGAGCGCGCAGGCGCTCGTGGTGCTCGATCGGATGGAAGCCGCAAGGGCGCCCGCTGAAGTGAGCGGCGACCTGCCGCGCCAGCGCGCCTTCTACCGTCAATGGAACGACAACCGGCTGGCCGAGATGAGGCAGCACTTCGCGACTCGGGAAACACGCACGACGCTTGGCGGTGTGCCGGTCGAGATCGTTGAGCCGGTCGGCGAAATCAGTGCGCGGAACAGGCGCCGCGTTCTCATCAACGTGCATGGCGGCGCATTCCTGTGGGGGGACGGGAGCGGTGCTTTGGTCGAGGCTGTTCCCGTAGCATCGACGATGGGCATCAAGGTCGTGACCGTCGACTACCGTCTCGCACCCGACAATCGCTACCCGGCCGCCTCGGAAGACGTGGCCGCCGTCTACAAGGCCCTGCTTGAGGACTATCCGGCAGAGAATATCGGCATCTACGGATGCTCTGCCGGCGGCATCATCACCGCACAGGCAACCGCATGGCTGCGCGCGCAGGATTTGCCGCGACCCGGTGCGATCGGGACGTTCTGCGGAACAGGCGCGCCCTATTCGGGAGACAGCCCGTATGTGTCAGCCGCCATCGGCGATGGGAAGCCGCTGACGCTTCCGCGCCTGCCGGATGTACTGCCCACCATATACATGGATGGAGTCGCCGCATCGGACAGCGCCGCATATCCACTGAACTCGCAGGAGGAGATCGCGGCGATGCCGCCCACGCTTCTGCTGGCAGGGGGGCGCGATTTCGCCGCTAGCACGCTGACGCTTGCCCATCGCAAATTGGCCGCCGCGGGCGTGGAGAGCGAACTCTACCTTTTCGACGGGCTGCCGCACGCCTTCTTCATGTGGCCCGACATGCCGGAATCGGCCGAAGCCTTTCACTTGATTGCACGATTCTTTGACCGTCATCTGGGCCGATAGCTCGCCCAATTGCAAAGAGAGACAGCACTATGACGACCCGGTTGCGCATACTCGCCCTTTCGCTCGCTGGACCGCTCGCCCTTGCAGGTTGCGCGGCGACTGTATCCGATACGACCCCACCGATGGCATCGAGCGCACTCGCGACTCCCGAGGAGCTTCAGGCACGGGCAATGGCGGGGGGCGCGACGGACGTGGTCGCGACGCAAAGAGCCGATGGTGGCACGATACTGGGCGGCAAGCTTGACGGCCGCCAGTTCGCGCTCGCCTTCCCGCCGGGCTGGAACGGCCGGGAAGCGCTCGTCTACGCGCATGGCTACACTACGCCGGGTACACCGGTCGCCGTGGCGGAAGACCCGGTCGGTGACACATCGCCGAGCAAGACGATGGGCTTTGCCTATGCCGATGGCGTGGCCGTGGGTCACAGCGCTTACGCCAAGGACGGGCTGGGTGTGGAGACCGGCGTCGCAAGCACGAAGCGGCTACGCGACCTGCTGGCCTCCATGGGCACGCAAGACGTCTATGCCGTCGGCGATTCGATGGGCGGCGGCATCGTGGTGACCTTGCTGGAGATGTATCCGGGCCAGTTCGCCGGTGGCCTGGCGCGCTGCGGTGTGGTCAATGACTGGGGGAGCCTGCTCACGCGCCTCTACGACATGCGGGCGGCCTACAACTTTCTGACCCAAGGAACGCCTTACGCCCTGCCCGGGGAACAGGACATTCGCGTCTCGGCCCTGGCGGAGGCCAATGGTCAGGGCGAGGTGTGGGGCCAGTTCATCCGCATCGGCACGCCCGTTCTGGCGCTGTTCGGTGCGGCGGCCGAGAATCCTTCGGGTGCCGAGGCAAGGATCATCCAGCAGGTCGCGGAGATCGGTGGTTTCGAGGAAGACCCTGCCGCGCTGGCGCTTCCGCTGCTGACTGCCTCGCTGGGCGCAAGCGATTTTGCAGCGACCGCTGGCGGCCAACCGTTCGGCAACACCGGCAAGGTCTACGCCAGCGACACGATGACGGCGGCCGAAGCGAGCGCCCTGAACGCCGGCATCCAGCGCGTGGAGGCAGACAAGGCTGCGCAGGACTATATCGAGGAATGGCATCTTGCGACCGGGCGCATCTCCGATCCGCTCGTCACGATGCACAACACGATCGATTCGCTCGTGCCCTACGCACAGGAGAATGCTTTCGAAGCCAAGGTTAATGCCGCGGGGCGCTCGCAATATCTCGCCGCCTACCCGGTTCCACCTCTTCGTACACCACTGCCGATTGGCGGGCTCGAAGGATATAGTCATTGCGGTTTCTCGCCCGAACAGAGCAAGGCTTCATGGCAGGCACTGCGCGACTGGGTCCGCACCGGCGAGCGCCCTGCTGCCGACGCGGTGAATTGATGCGCAAGGCCGCTGCCGCCATCATCTTCGGGGCCGCGTTGTCGGTGGCTTCGTCAGCCATGGCCTCGTCCGCTGACGGGCAAGCACCGGACTACGAAGCCGCGCCGCTTTCGGTCGGGTCCTCATGGTATCCCGAACAATGGCCCGAGACCGTTTGGGAAAGCGATCTCGACCTGATGGAGCAGGCGAACTTCAAGGTCGTGCGGCTGGCGGAATTCGCATGGGTCCGGATGGAACCCGAAAACGGAAAATTCGACTTCGAATGGCTCGACCGGGCCATCGAAGGGGCGGCGCAGCATGGCATGAAGGTGGTGCTGGGTACGCCCACAGCCGCGCCTCCCATCTGGCTTACGCAGCAACACCCCGATGTGCTGCGAGTAAACGACGACGGTAGCGTCGAACATCACGGGACACGTCGCCAGTTCTCTTTCGCGAGCGAGACATACCGCCGCTATGCGCTGCGCGTCGTGCGCGCCATGGCGGAAAGGTACGGACATGATCCGCGCGTCGTCGGCTGGCAGATCGATAACGAGATCGGCGTACCGTCTTACGACAGCGATGCGCGCGCCCTTTGGGTGGAGTGGCTCAAGGAGCGCTATGGCTCGATCGCGGAGCTCAATCGCCGGTGGAGCACGCAATACTGGAGCCAGGCCTACTCGCGGTTCGAAGAGGTGCCCTTCACGCTGGATCGCGAACAGAACCCCGCCCTGTTGCTCGACATGCGCCGGTTCCAGAGTGCCGTCTGGGCGGATTATGTTGGCCAGCAAGCCGATGCGATCCGCGCCCTTGCCGATGACCGACAATTCGTGACCACCAATTTCACACGGTGGAACAACAATTTTGATCAATACGCAGTGGCCGACCAGCTCGACATGGCGACATGGGACGAATACGTGCCGAGCGGCCGGCCGGACTGGGTTGCGAACGCGCTGCATCACGATCTGGTTCGCGGTTTCAACCGGCGCAATTTCTGGATCATGGAAACCCAGCCGGGCTTCGTGAACTGGGGCAGGAACAACCGATCGCTCGATCCGGGCGTGACCCGTCTCCTCGCCTGGCAGACCGTCGCGCATGGCGGTGACGCGGTACTCTACTGGCAATGGCGCAGCGCGCCCGGCGGGCAGGAGCAGTATCACGGAACGCTGGTTGGCGCGGATGGGCGGCCGACACCGATCTATCCTGAGATAGCACAGACCGCGCGCGAGTTCGGCGAGGTGGCGTCAGAAATCGCGGGAACGAGCCCGAAGGCCCAGGTCGCGCTGCTTTATTCCCAGAACAGCCGCTGGGCGAACGATGTCCAGCCTCACGCGGAAGGGTGGAACACGGTCGAAGTGATGAACGATTGGTATCGGCCTTTCGCGCGCCGCGGAGTGACGGTGGATGTCCTGCGTCCTGAGGCCGACCTGTCGGACTACAAATTGGTAGTCGCACCCGCACTCACCGTATTGCCTCAAGAGCTGGCGGATGGGTTGGCCGAGTGGGTGCGCAAAGGTGGGCATCTTGTCTTGGGGCCGCGCAGCGGCATGAAAGACGGCGACAATGCCTTGTGGAACCAGCAGCAACCGGGGCCTTTGGCAAATCTTCTGGGTGCCCACGTCAACGGATTCTACGCATTGGACTCGGAATTTCGGGTCGAAGGCGAAGACCTGGATGGCACCGTATCGACTTGGGCCGAAACGCTGTCTCTCGATGATCCGGAAAGCTCAACGCAGGCCCGTTATGCCGAAGGTCCGTGGCTCGAAGCTGAAGTTGCCGTCGTCACCCGTGCCGTCGGCAGGGGCCGCCTCACCTATGTTGGTGGCCTGCTTGACGACCGGGCGCAGGACAGGCTGACGGCCAAGTGGTACGCCGCCGCCGGGCTGGGCGAGATTGTTCCGTCCTACGCCGGACAACTGGAAATATACGATCGGCAATCCGATGACGGGCGCATCATTCGTTTTGCGATGAACCACTCTGATACGCCAATCGACTTTGTGCCCCCGGACGGCGCGCGCCGGCTCTTCGGCGACGACAGCCGAGGGTCGTTGCCGGGCTACGGCGTCGCAGTATACGCACTCGCCAACTGATCGCGCCAAGGCTGGCGCGAATGATAGGGCGGAGCCGAGCACTCACCCCTTACCGAAGCGCCACCATTCAGAATATCGCAACGGACACGGACTCATTTCCCAAAGAAATTCTGGCGGTTGGCAAAATTGAGCCGCACCTCCTCGCACAGCCGCCGCTCCGAGCTGATGCCCACACGGTAGCCGATCGACAACATGCAAACCTGCGGTCAGCTTATGGGTTCGCCCAAGAAGCGCCGCGATGACTGGAAGTGAGGCGCGAAGCTGCCCATCAGAACCTTTGGCGGAGTGATCTCGTTCATCATCATCATCTTGCCCACGACGGGCAGGACATCCCGCTCAATGTGTGACCACACGCTGTCGGCATAAGCCGGGTCAAGACTGCCCTCGCGATGCCGATGCCACATGGAGGCGACGGATCTGAAGGTTCGTTTCTGTTCGAAATCACGTCCCGGCTTGTGAACCATGGGGTCCTTACCCTGCGCCAAATCCGGCTTCCAGCGAATGCAAGCGGACGCATAAGGACGCGAATCACCTTTAGCGTTGTGATCTTATTTGATTTTGCGGTGATTTGCCGAATTTTCAGTGCCGGTCATTTCATATCCCGCTTCGGCAATCACCCACCAGCGCATTCGGCGTCCGAGTAGCGCCCGACACGCATGATATCCGTCAGATCTCCGCTAAGCATGAGATGAAGTGCGCTATCACCGTCGAAGGCGGCATTTTCCGTCCTAATCCACGAATAGGCTCGCTGCGGCTCCCGAAAGACTATCCGGAGCGCGTTGTGGATACCCATAAGGTTCAACAACCGGGCGTGGCACTTGGAAGAACACTTCCCGACGCCCTGCACCTTCCAGTGCAGATGCGAAAAATCACTTTAACGCCCGGCCTCTTGCGCGCCATTGGTCAAGAGAGCGACAAGATCGCCGCGTTCCGCGTCATCGAGAGAATGGACCGCCCCGAGGTGCATTCGCCCGAGATAGGCGCTCAGCAGCAGATATGCCCGCATACGCGCAGCCTTGCTGTCCTGGCCCTGCCTGGTGAACATGGACGAGAGAAGTTCGAAGCGCCTGGCGTTCACCCGCTCGGCCGCAACCGCCGCCTCCGCGAAGGTCTTTCCCCACGACAGTACCGCCAATTCCAGCTCGACCGGACTGGTAAAAGCACGATCGACCAGCGCCCTCAGGTTCGTGGTCAGGTCATCGCTGCTCTTTACCATGGCGGATGCGTAAGGCCGGTCGACTGCGGCCTCTTCCCAGGCGGCGAGGACCGCCCGGTGAAACGCTGCGACATCTGCGAAATGCCAGTAGAAGCTGCCGCGTGAAACGCCGAGCTGCCTGGCGAGGATATCCGCCTTGAGGGCGGCACTCCCCCTGGTACCAAGAGCCTTCAGCCCGGCCTTGATCCAGTCGGCCTTCTGCAGCTTGCGTGCCTGTTCCATACATCAGTGTATTGACTGCAAGTGTGGCTTCGCGCAATACCATACATCTGTGTATGGAGAGTCGTATGGAAATCCTGCTGCTGCCGATTGGCCTTGCCTGCGTGTTTGCCTCGATCGCGCATGGCTACCTTGGCCAGACCCGCCTGATCGCTCCCGCCGAATTTCCGCGCGGCTGGGCACGCGGTTTCGTGTCCATGATCTGGCAGTACAGCACGGTGACCTGGGCGACGATCGGGGCGTTCATTGCCGTCTCGCCGTGGCTGCTGACGGCCGATGAGCGGAGATGGGCCATCCCCGCCGCCTGCCTGCCGATCCTGTACGGCGTGATCGGCAATGCCATCGTGAGCCAGGGCCGTCACTTCGGCTGGATGCTGTTTGCTGCGATCATCGCAGCAGCAAGTCTTGTCGCCTTGCTCTAATTCTTGCGTCAAATAAGTTGCGAGTTCCTCGATCAAGCAGACTTCGCGCTGTTCAGAAGTCTTTTGATAACAAGATTCAGGACGCTCGCAGGTTCTGTGTGCGTTAACTGCCAGAGCGAAGGAGACTGGCATGACTTTTCGTATCCTCGGCCTCGACCCCGAACCGTTTCGACACCTTTATGGATTGTCCGACGCCGAGCTGGCTCGACACGGTGTAGAACGTCACGTCGTGAAAGCGAAACCCGGCTATCCGGACCGGGTCGAAGTTCGTGATCTTGAACCGGGCGAGACCGCACTTCTGCTGAACTACACGCATCAGCCCGCCGACACACCTTATCGCGCGAGCCACGCCATTTTTGTGTGTGAGGGAGCGGAAAAGGCGGTCGAGATTGTGGATGCCATCCCCGAAGTCATGCGTATCCGCATGATCTCATTGCGCGCTTTCAACAAGGCCGGGGAAATGGTCGATGCCGATCTGATCGACGGCCGGGAGCTAGAGTCGCTGATCGGGCGGTTTCTGGCAAATCCCGGTGTCGCGTATCTCCATGCCCATTATGCCAAGCGGGGCTGCTTTGCAGCCCGGATCGAACGCACCTGAAAGGCTGAACTGTGCGCACTTCCACCTCGATATTCTCGAGGAAAATCTCCAAACTTCAAATATCGCAGAATTGCCTCCTAAATACCCCCACTTCCTGCTGGCTGCACGCGGACCGAAGCGGAAGCATTGAGACACAAAAGGGCGGGCAACGAAATTGGATGCGCGGACTTTCAGCGCTTTCAGGATCGTCTCCGGATGCAAGCGGAACCGCGAGGACGCATATGGACAGTAAAAATGGTAGCGGAGGAGGCGCTATAACTTTCGTCTCAGGCAATTTCAGAGCGTCTCCAACTACTCTGTAAAATCAGCGATTTATCTTGTAACGTGTTCGCGGTCGGTCGCCCTGAATCGCCTGAATTCCCGCTGAAATGTGGGAACGATTGTGGGACCAAATACCCCCGTTTTTGGCGGTATAAATCCCTGACAGGGACTCGAACCTGATGGCGCTGACAGTATTGAAAGTGAAGAACGCGAAGCCCGGTCGCCATGTCGATGGCAGGGGCTTGTGCCTTGTCGTGAAGCCCAGCGGCGCGCGCACCTGGGTGCTGCGCATGCAGTTGAAAGGCCACCGCCGCGACTATGGGCTGGGATCGGCGCATGATGTTTCGCTGACCGATGCCAGAACAGCGGCAGCGGAATTGCGTCGCCGCGTTCGTGACGGTTTCGATCCTGTCGCCGAGCGACGCAAGGCGCGGAAGGTCATACCGACCTTCGAAGCCGCAACCCGCTCGTGCCATGAAACCCTGGGGGACGGATGGAAAGACGGGCATCATTCCCGCTGGTTATCCGGTTTCGAGCGCCACCTCTTTCCGCGTATCGGCAAGAAGCCGGTCGACAAGGTGGACAGCGCCTGTGTGGTCGAGGCGCTGTCTCCGATATGGCTGGAGATACCGGAAACGGCGCGGCGCTTGCTCCAGCGCATCGGCGTGGTGCTCGATTTCGCACATGTGAAAGGCTGGGTGCCGGAAGAGGTATCGTTGCGTTCGGTGCGCAAGGGCTTGCCCCGACAGAACGACAAACGCGGGCATATGGAGGCCATGCCCTCTGCCGATGTCCCGTCACTGATGGAAAAGCTTGCCACCGCCGCCCCGACGACCGGACGCGACGCCTTGCGCTTCACGATCTACAACGCCGTGCGGTCCAACGAGACGCGCCTTGCGGTATGGGCCGAGTTCGATCTCGAAAAGGCGGTATGGACCATTCCCGCTGAACGGATGAAGGCGGGCGAAACCCATGTGGTGCCGCTATCGGCACCGGTTGTGGCATTGCTGCGCAAACGCTGGGATGAGCGGACCAGCGATACGGGCTTGGTCTTTTCCAACGACGGGAAGAAGCCGATCAGCGACATGACCATGACCAAGCTTCTGCGCGACGATGGTTTCGCGACCATCACCGTGCACGGCTTCCGATCCACCTTCACAGACTGGGCCGCCGAATGCACCGACTTCCCCAAGGAGGTCGCTGACAAGGCCCTCGCCCACAAGTTGCCTAACAAGGTCGAAGCGGCCTACCGCCGAACCGATTTCTTCGAGAAGCGCCGCAGCTTGATGAAGCAGTGGGCGGATTATCTCAGCAATCGCACACCAGCGGCGAATGCGTCAGCAGCCGAGCCTACTTCGGCTCGCGCTGCCGCATGACCAGCTCGTGCAGACTGGCAGTCGTGATACGGGTCGATTTCCCGAGCTTGATGACCTGAATCTCGCCCGATGCGATCAGTTCGTAGAGCTTGGTGCGACCGACGCCGATCATGCGCGCAGCGTCATTGACCTTCACGCAGATCGGCTCGACCGAAGGCGGCGCTGTCACAGCGCCGCGCTCTCATTCCGGTACGAGACCGGATCATCGATCCAGCGGTTCACAGCAGATTCCCGCCATCCCGCGCCGTGAACGCTGATCTTCACCTGAGACGGGAAAGTCCCCTCTGCGATTTTTCGATACATGGTGGAGCGGGACAGGCCGGTGCGGGCGAGAACGGTCTTGAGGCGGATGATCTTGTCAGGGTTGGACATGGGACTTGCTTCCATTCATTGGCAGTTACTGGTGCCCCCTGATCCAAAATTCTCGCTATGAGGCATCCAGCGCAACAAAATTCGCAGTCCCTAATCCGGTCTTCGTAGATACGGATAGAATAACTTGCGGAAGGATAGGCACGGATACGGAAGAGTAGAGAAGACGGCGGACGCAAACATGGGGCGCTTTGAGGCGGCGTTTTGGCGCCTTGATCAGAGCAGGCGCTGGATTTTGGCGGTGAGATTGCGCACAGGCGACGTATACTTGCGTCGCTACGGGCGGAGATTGCGCGCGACTCGTTGTATGGAGGTACAGCTCGGATGCTGGATTTCTGGCGTTGATTTGGCATAATGAAGGGATGGAACGGCTTGCATCATCTCCCGGCGCTGACAATTCCGCTTTGAACGATGCCCATCCGTCGAGGCCAGATATCCCTGTCTATGTCATCAACTCCCCTTTGCCGCCATCAAGGATAGCCTGGCTTAGGCAGCAGTCGATAAAGGTTGCAGTGGCTGCAAAAATGCGTCTTGGGCGGTGATCGGTAACCCATCTCGCACCCTTTATCTTGGAGCGCGTATCACCTAATTGCCGAGGGAAGAGGAACCCGAGGATAATTCGTCCGCCCCCACCAAATGGGAGATTCATTGACTCTTAACCCAGGAGACCCCATAGAGGGTAGGCCTACCTGTTCCCTTCATGCGGATTGATGACACCTACTTGCTAGGCATCCATTCGCCTGAGTGACCAGACGAAAGATCGGAGAGATCGACATTTGGGTCGTGATCTGATCCGCCGCGGCAGTGAAGGAAATGTGAGGGTTAGGCACCGGTTTTGCAAAAAGGGTAGCCTCAGGGCTGCCCTTTTTCATATCAGATAAACCCGTTTGGAAACACATTGAGATGGCTTTGCCCCGAGGCTTCGAACGTCTCGCCGTGGCAAGTTACAAAGCTTCCATACACCTTGGTTGGGTTCGAATCGTCATCCACGTTGAAATGGCGTTGGCAATCAAATCGTCGCCCAAACCGGAAGCAGCTTGTGTGCCAGCAGTGTTCCGCGTGGGGAGGAGCACCATTTTCAGCTCTAGCATGTTGTTCAAGCCCAAAATGGTACCAGAGCGGTCGGTCATCAACAAAATAAACTCGCTTGAATCTCTTCTGGCGTTTGGGTCTAGCTCTCTCATTGATTTGGGAAATTATTGCTTCGACATCTTCAGCCAAGCCGACTTCCATTTTAAAAATCGTAAGACGATCCCGCAACCTCTTCAAATCAACGGCTTTGAATATGTCTAGTGGAAGAAGAAAGACTTTCTGATTCTTCTGCGAGTCAAACAAGCGGCAGAAATTTCCAAAGTGTCGGATAATTGGTGCAAGCGTGGCACTGACCTGGTTCTGCATGACAGAGCCAGGATATTCAGGAATCTCAGCGATAAAGTATGCATCTTCATAGGATTGAACCAGATGGCGCGAATCCTTATCGATCAGTAGGATCAATGCATCCGCTGGATTTGCGATGCGCCTCAGCCACGCACCGAGCGAGTCTGCACTAACCTTCTCGTCAATCGCTTGAAGTTGGACGAAAAAGCGTGCTTGCCGCTCAGCAAAATAGCCTTTCTGAACAGTCCCCTGCGGAACGACGTTTGGTCGCTGCTTGGCCAGGAAAGACCGAAGCGCACCATTCGCCGTCGCGACGGCGATGACGATCCTCATTTCTCGCGCAGGAGCTTCGCAAGAATGTGAGCAGGAATTTCCACTTGCTTAGCGTCCGCCTCATCGAGCTCAGAAACCATCTGAAGGAAGCTACCAACAATATAGCGACGCTTCGACCCGTGAAGACCTGAATCTGGCGTTGACCTCTTGGGAGGCGAATGAGTTGCAGCTTCAGGCACGGGATCATACTGGAAATCCACATCAGCGGGCAGCAACCCAATTTTGGCTTTCTGCTGCGGATGTACGGTCACCTTTATCTTCTCAGAATGTGAAGCAAGAAACTCTTTGAGCTTTTGCTCCCCGAGGACTTCCCGATAATCGATCCCCTCAGCCATAAGATCGGGACTTAACCGCGCAAGCAGATATGGCTGCTTGTGGTCGTCCCATGCCTGCTGGGCGCGAACTGTCGCGAACTCGATTATTCCTTCAGGTGAACGATCTACCAACTCTTTGGCCTTCTCATTTTCGAGCGTCTAATTGCAAATCCAGCCGACTAACCGCCGACCTTCTAGCTGAAACGATGATTGATGTAATCGGTAATCGCCGCGCCGCTTAGCTCGGTGGTGGCGTTGCCGCCGCGAACGAAGAACCGCTGCTCTTTGCCATCCTTGAGGAAGGCGGCTTTCGGACCAGGCTCGCACCTGACAATGAGAACCCGCTCGCCTTGCTGGTCATCGAAGTGAGGATGGACATAGGGCAGAAAAATTTCCCCGATCCGGTCCTTGATGAGATTGACGAGGTGCAGTCCCATCTTGTCTTCGTTCGGGAAACCATCGGCGCTGATCCCGAGAACCTCACCATCATCAGCAACCCCGATGAGTAATGTGCCGCCCTTGGCGTTCAGAAACCCTGCAATCGTCTTGAGCGCCGACAGATGCATCTTTTCGTCGGGCTGGCCCGTGTGTAAATTGATGCGGAGCGTTGATTTGAACTCCACGGCACCAGTTTCGCCGCCCACAATTAGCTCTGCGACTGAGGGCGGCGACACGGCCTCAATAGCTGCGTCACCGCGCAACCGCTCCCATGCGCGCCGGACGACCTGCGCCATGCGAAGGCGGCGCTCAACCAGAAACTGATCGTAGGGCAGTTCCCACCAGAGGTGCGGCAGGGCGTGCAGACCGTACACGCGCTCCCGTTCCGCAGCCGTCATCTGGGAATCAATCGCCGGGACATATTCCGCAGGAGGCTGCTTCCCGATCTTGATGCTGTCCGGCCATTCAACCGGCGCGAAATTGGCAATCTGATTGATCAGCTTCAGATCGGTGACGCCTTGGGCTTCGAGATAGGCACGCGGGAACAGGTGATGCTGCTCCAGCGATGCTTTCGATCCCTTGATCGCCGGATCAACCATGGCCGCAAGTTTGAGCGGGCTGAAAGCGCAGGCGCATCCAACATGATGAGCGAAGCCTGATAGGCGAAAAGCGCTCGGCTGCGCGCCGCCGAAGTCGCGAGCTGGCTGGGCAGCGTGATTTCCCAGTAATCATTGGTCAGCGTTGTATCACAAATCTCGCGGAGTTTTGCGACGAACACTTCACCACTTGCCAGATCGCGGACCTGGCCAAGATCGGCTTCGAACCAGGTTTCGGGAGAACTTGTGTATCGCCCCGTCATCGATGCCATGAAGTAGAATTCGGCGATGGCCTGCCGCATCCGGGTGCGGTCGATACCGCAGTCCCGGATGCCGATGAGGTAGAGCACATAGCTGAAAATGATGGCCGCTTCCGGAGCTGACCATCTTCTGCCCACGGTATCCCGCCAGCTTGAGCGCATCGAGAAAATGGTGCCAGTTGGCGAGGTTCAGAACCGCTGCCTGCGCTTCGCGCATTAGGGTGAACTGACCCTCGCGCTTGTCGGGATTGTCTACGCCGGTCGCCGCGTCCTTGCCGCGCAACGCGCTGTAGACATTGGCAAGCCCGCCCGCTTCAGCGCCAGCCCTACGGTGGCGCGCAGCATCTGGTCGGGAGAAGGCTTGATGAAATGGTTGTATGGCGACGCCTGCACTTCGCTCGGCACGGTGGCGTGGAGCGAGAAGTTCTCCAGTTCGACACGGCCATCTTCCCAGAACACCGACATCAGCGTCGCGATGAAGTCGGCCTGGTTGAGCGCCTTGCCCTTGCCGTTGATGCGCACGAAGACTTCGGCAATGGTCTCCTCATCGACCGACGAAGCCAGTGTCAGTGCGACGAAATTGTAGTTCGGCAGATTGCGAAGATGGTCGATGGCATCTTCGATGGCCATTTCCTCCTCATCGGAAATCTCGCGGATTTCCTTGAGTTGAGAGAGAAACGCCTTGCGGAACGCGCCAGCCTTGAAGTCCGGCCTCCACAGCACCGAGATATCCGGGATGAAGGCCCGGTCTTTCTTGATGGCCGCATCGGCCACATCGAAGCGGCCAGAGAGCGGGTTGAACGCTATCTGGATACGCTCCTTCTTGAATGTGGACCGGCGTGCAAAAGGGACCCCGTTAGCGGGGTGATCGGCGTCTAAAAGGGACCCTTCATTCTGATGGTGTAGTTGACCGCCTGGTTTTCCAGGTGGTGAGATCGGGATGTTGGTGGTGGAGACGATTGTTCGGATTCGGCGGGAGCACGCGAGCGGGAAGGCGATCAAAGCGATTGCGCGCGATCTGCGGCTGTCTCGCAAGGTAGTGCGCAAGGCGATCCGGGCGCCGGAAGGCGCGTTCGATTATCGCCGCACGGTTCAACCGCTGCCCCGGCTTGGGCCGTTTCAGGAGCGGCTCGACACGCTGCTGGCGGAGAACGAGGCCCGGCACCGGCGTGATCGGCTGCGCATGACCCGGATCCATGATCTGCTGTGCCGTGAGGGGTTCGAGGGATCCTACGACGCGGTCCGGCGCTACGCCCGGCGCTGGACGGAAGCGAGGCGCAAGGATGCGGGTGATGGGGCGCCCGCGTTCATCCCGCTCATGTTCAAGCCCGGCGAGGCCTACCAGTTCGACTGGAGCCACGAGGATGTGGAGATCGCGGGCAAGCCGATGCGAGTGAAGGTGGCGCAGATGCGGCTGTGTGCGTCGCGGGCTGTCTACGTCCGGGCCTATCCGCGCGAGACGCAGGAGATGGTGTTCGACGCCCATGCCCGGGGCTTTGCCTTTTTTGGCGGCGTTCCCCTGCGCGGCATCTACGATAACATGAAGACCGCGGTCACCACCGTGTTCGTCGGCAAGGAGCGGGTGTTCAACCGCCGCTTTCTGGTCATGGCCGATCATTACATGGTCGAGCCGACCGCTTGCTCGCCGGCGGCGGGATGGGAGAAGGGTCAGGTCGAACATCAGGTCCAGACGATCCGGGGCCGGTTCTTCCAGCCTCGCCTGCGCTTTGCCAGCATCGAGGAGCTCAACGGGTGGCTGGAGGCCGAGTGCCTGCGCTGGGCCGCAACGCACGCGCATCCCGAGCAGAAGGAGCTGACCGTTGCCGAAGCGCTGGACCTCGAACGGTCTGCCTTGCAGCCGATGTTGGCGCCCTTCGACGGCTTCCACGAGACCGCCCATGCCGTGACCGGCACGTGCCTGATCAGCTTCGACCGCAACCGCTACTCAGTCATGGCCAAGGCTGCGCGGCGGGCCGTCCAGGTCCGCGCCTATGCCGACCGCATTGTCGTGCGCCTCGGCGACGAGGTAATCGCCGAGCATGCCCGGCACTTCGGCCGTGACCGGACGATCTATGATCCCTGGCATTACCTGCCCGTTCTGGCGAACAAGCCCGGCGCTTTGCGGAACGGCGCGCCCTTCCAGGGGTGGGACCTGCCACCGGCACTGACGCGGTTGCGGCGCAAGCTGGGCGGCGGTGATGAAGCCGACCGCCGCTTCGTGCGCGTACTGGCAGCCGTAATGACCGATGGTCTGGAAGCGGTCGAGGCCGCGATCCGGGAAGCGCTCGATAACGGGGCCGTCAGCGACGAGGTGATCCTCAACATCCTGGCCCGATACCGGGACCCGCCATCCGAGCGCACTCTGGACGTGGTCGTTGATCTCAAGCTCAGTCACCCGCCGATCGCGGACTGCGCGCGCTACGATACGGTGCGAGGCTTCAATGCAGCGGCATGAAATGATCGAGGCGATGCGCGCGCTCGGCCTCAAGGGCATGGCAGGAGCCTTCGACGAGGCGGTAACCACCGGGCTGCAGCGCAAGCGCACGACCAACGAGATCCTGACCGACCTGCTGCGGGCAGAAGCAGCGCATCGTCATGCTGCCTCGATCCGCTACCGCATGACCGCGGCCAAGCTGCCTGTAATCAAGGACCTCGATGCCTTCGTGTTCGAGGGCACCCCTATCAACGAAGGGCTGGTGCGTTCCCTGCACGCAGGTTCGTTCCTGCCCGGTCGCCGCAACATCGTGCTCATCGGCGGCACAGGGACGGGCAAGACCCATCTGGCCACCGCAATCACCGCCAGCGTCGTGCGTGTCGGTGCCCGTGGGCGCTACTTCAACACGGTCGATCTCGTCACCCGGCTCGAGGAAGAGGCGCGTATCGGCAAAGCCGGATCCATCGCCGCCCAGCTCAGCCGACTCGATCTCGTGGTGCTCGATGAACTGGGTTATCTGCCGTTCGCCCGATCCGGCGGGCAGCTCTTGTTCCACCTGATCAGCAAGCTCTACGAGCAGACCTCGGTCATCATCACCACCAACCTCGCCTTCGGCGAGTGGCCCACCGTGTTCGGCGACCCGAAGATGACCACCGCGCTGCTCGACCGCATCACCCACCATTGCGACATCGTCGAGACCGGCAACGACAGCTGGCGCTTCAAAAACCGCAGCTGACCCGATCAGAAAAACGCCTTCGCGCTGCTGACGCCTCCGGTCGGGCTACGCCCTTCCTACGCCGCCAGCAGCGCGAAACCCGCGCCCAACGTCGATCGATCTATGCAACGCTAACGGGGTCCCTTTTGCGCGCCGATAGGGGGTCCCGATTGAACGCCGATTGACACCCTAAAATTCCGATAGTGGGTATTAAAAGCAACCAAAAACGCCACTTCACTATCGCCCTCTGCCCGCGTGTCGTATCAATCAGGGATCAGGAAATCGGTATATAGACCGAACCCCGGCACCCTTTCGTTCAACGTATGCAGATAGACCGGATGCGTCACGCGATCGGCCAGTTGATATCGCTCTGCCGGCATGGTTACGGCGCGAAGCGGCAGCTTGTTTGCCTCCGCGACAGGCTCCTCACCGGGGCGGATGCGATAGACGGTAAAGATCGGCGCCTGAAACCCCATAGCGATGACCGGCGTGTATTCATCCAGGCTGTAAATCTGGGGGATGAAGCGTTCGAGATGATCGCCCGCCGCTGCCTTCAAGATTGCCAGCCCGGCCAGATTGTCACTCTTTATGTCTGTTATGATCTTCGGACCGGGGTTCCGGTCGAGCCAGCGGATAAGATCGTCGAGCGACATCGCGACCGGTTTGGAAAGGTCATGCTGAAGGACGAGAGTGTCCCCCTCTTGCGCGAAATCCAGCTCTATCAGTTTGAAACCGTTGGCTTTGGCCGCATCTAGTGACGCCTCATCATTGGCGTAGATGCCGCTCGGATACCCCCCCCCGCATGTGCCACAAGCAGTTCGCCCGGATCGGCGGGGCAATGAACACACCGCTGCGACCAAGCATAAGCTCCGACGACAATAGATGCAGATAATGCAACGGCAAGCAGGAGAGGGCGTGAAACCATGGCCCTTGATCCGACGAATCAGGCCGCAAGATCAACAGGGATGTTCAGAAAACACCGTGCGCCATGCCCACGGGCGAAGGAGCCACGCTCCGACAGATTCCGATGGCGGTAAGGTCAGGCACCCCATGCTCCCATTTGAGCGAGGGGCCGACAAGAGACGGAGAAAGTCCCCGGGGAGCCATGCAACAAAGCAATGGTCCCCGGGGACTAACTACCGATTACGCGATTACATCTTCCAGCTGAACGTCATGCCGTAAGTTGCCGGCATGCCGGTGTAGCGGGCCACCACGTCGTTCACGTGGGCAGCACCGTTCCAGTACCATTTGTTGAAGACGTTGCGACCCCAGATTTGCAGGGACCAGTTGTCTTTCTCGATACCGGCGCGGAGATCGACCAGCGTACGGGCCTTCTGCTCCAGAATATCCCCCGGCGGGTCAGCCTCGGGATCGGTGACGTAGAAGAAGCTGTTGGTCTTGTCCTGATAGTTGACAGTACCACCAACATAGCCTTCCAGATTACCCAGCGGGAAATTGTACTGAGCGTCGACGAAGCCACTCCATGGCGGAGCGCTCGGGAACGGCTGACCCTTGAAGTTGGCCAGACGTGCGAACGGGTCAAAGTCGAAATAATCCCCCTTCACCCGGCTCTTGGCGTAGCTGACACCACCGGAGAACTGCAAGGCAGGCGTCGGGCTCGCGACAACCGAAAGTTCGAAGCCCTTAACGTCCGATTTCGGCACGTTCACGAGAGCCGGCAGCGCACCGAAGACCAGGTCGTTAAGCGCGCCGAGGATCTGCTTGTCCTTGTAGTCGTAGTAGAAAACCGCGCCGTTCAGTTGCAGCCTGCGATCAAACAGAGTGCTCTTGGCGCCGATTTCATAGGCGGTAAGCTGTTCCTGCCGCGCCGGTTCCAGCTGAACGAAGGAACTGGTCGAAACCGTCGGGAACACGCCTGCCTTATAGCCGCGGCTAACGTTGGCGTAGAGCAGCGTATCCTGAACCGGCTTGAAGTCGATACCCGCGCGGAACGATACGTTATCTTCGTTCAGCTCGTCCGGGAAACCGGCCGGAAGCGGATTATAGGTCGGTGCCGGCCCCGTCGTGGCGCAACCGAACGGCCCGACATCGACACCCGCGGGCGTATATTCATAGATATCCGCCAAATAATCCTGGAGCAGCTTCGAAATCGCTGCCCAGGTACCGTCGCCGCCGTCGTAACCGCAACCGATATAGTCCTTCTTGACGGACGTATAGCGGAGGCCGCCATAGACGGTGATCTGATCGCTGAGCGGCACCTGCACGTTACCGAACACCGCATAAGTGTCAGTGGTCTGACGGTTCTGCGTATTCGTCGGGCCCATGTTGATGCCGAGCGTCGGGATGGACGTCGAACCACTAAAGGCCGCCAGGACGTTATCGAACGTCTTGTCACGTTCATAGTTCGCGCCGACGATCCAGTTACCGCCGTTGCCGAACTCACCGCTGAGGCGAAGTTCTTGATACAGAACGTCCAAGTAGCCGTTCGTCTGCGCCTCATAGTTCTGATAGATGGTGCCATCACCTTCAACCGGCTGGTCGCGGTCAAAGCGCTCATACGAGCTCAGCGACGTCAACTTGATGTCCGGCGACAGTTCCAGCTCCATGCGCAACGAGAACTGATAGAAGGTGTTGTCGCGTGCGAGACTGGTACAATTTTCCGCCGTCGTCGGACGATCCGGCGAATATCCGAAGGGTTCCGGAATCTGGTTGAACGGCTCGTTGAAAATCGAGTTGTTGACGCACACGCTACGGTCGGCAGCGCGCGGATTATGCGGTGCCAGCGGATAGGCGATGATGCGCGGATCAACACCATTGGTGGGGTTGAGCGGCTCTACGCCAAAGAACTGGCCGACCTGCGTGTCGGATTTGTCCTTCCAGCCATGAATGCTCAACAGTGCGGAGAACGTTTCGGTCGGTTCGAACTCCAGCATCGCCCGGCCGATCCAGACGTCGCGCTGACCCGATGTCAGGGGCGTCGTATAGCCCTTCTGCCAATCGTCCATCGACTGACGACGAACCGCCACGCGGAAGCCGACGTTGTCGCTGATCGGTCCGGAAATGAAGCCTTCAGCATCCAGGCTGTCGAAACGGCCATAGCTGATCTTTGCGCCGACCGAGAAATCATCGGTAGGCTTGGCGGCGATGTAGTTGATCGCACCGCCCGTGGCGTTGTTACCGAACAGAATGCCCTGCGGACCCTTCAGAACTTCGACACGCTCAAGATCGAGCGAGGCGCCGGTCGTCAGGATGGAATAGGGCAGCGGTACTTCGTCGACATACAGGCTGACGGTCGGAGACGCGGCGAGCGAGGTGTCCTGGAAACCGATACCACGGATGGTGTAAATCGGCATGCCGTAGCCACCCGCCGTGAAGTTAAAACCGGGCGTGATCTTCGAAAGGTCTGCAGTATCCGTGACGCCAAGCTTTGTCAGGTCGTCACTGCCGATCGCCTGGATCGACATACCGATGTCGTTAACACGTTCGGCACGTTTCTGCGCCGTAACGACGATCTCTTCGATTCCCCCTACTCTGGCCGAACTTTCAGCCTCCGGCGAATCCTGTGCAGCAGCGGCCAAAGCAGGCGACGTCATTGCAGCAGCGATCACCAACGCGGGCACACCAAGGTGTAGCGCGTTTCTCACTTTCATAGATCCTCTCCCATTACGATCTACTGTCGCGTCATGTCTGGGGCCCTGAATACATTGACCAAAGCTTCCCATCACAACGTCGGTGGAAACTAGCACCCCCGTGAATCTTTAGCTAGTCAGAAAACCATCTTGCGCACAGCCAATATAACCCAAACAATTCAACTATTAGCGCCCCTGACTGACGCGGTTATTAACCTTTTCGTCTCGTCTGCGAACGGATGTCAGTCGAAGGCTAATTCGCCGCGACCGGTCACCTCAGATGGTCGCGTCAACGTTCCGAAATCTGGAATTGGGTCGCGATCTAGTGGCGACCTTGCGCCTCAGACCCTTGGAACCGATGGTTTGGCAATGCCCGATTGCCGATGGAAATGCCTTCACGGAACGTTGATCGATACAATATCGGGAGGAGAGGTTGTAATCGAACGCCGTGGATATTTTGGCATCCATCGACGGTATTGATGCCTCGAACACGGCGGGGCGCCAATATGGGCTGCGGGAAGGTCGAGGAAGCGCAATCTCGCAACTTCAAGGGATTTGGTGGACGGGTCGGAAAGGGGAATCGCGCTGCCTGGACAGAACTCCATGAGCATCGAAATGGATGCTACCAATGCCCCCCCGCCGAAGTCCAGAATGCCTTGCGGGGCGGTTGTCATGTAGCGAGCCATTACTTCGACCTGGTAGCTGGCGAAGTAGTCGAGCGGCACCCCTCGGAACGAAACACTAGTCGCATGTTGTTAGACGAAGCCATCCAGCCATCAAGATGCTGACTTAATTTCAGAAAAGGATGGTAGCGGAGGAGGGATCCACCAATCTCGCTTAAGCAGCTGTTAAAAAGTAATTTCTCTATCAGCTTCGCCAAAAATACCCCCTGTGATACCCCCAGCTTTGGGACCTTTGCGATGAGCGGAAATTCGATCGCGGCAAACCGTTCACTTACCCCGAGTAGTTGGCATTCACTTCGCAACTTGGCGTATGTCGCAGACAGCAAAGCGCCCACTCACGACACCTGAGATCCAATCCAGATCACTCTGCCGACGACATTGATCGCCTTTCGCTGAACACCGTTCCAGCTTGGATAGGCGGGATGGTCGGTCAGGACAGAAATGCGATTTTTGGTTGGGTCCAGAGCGATCCGCCTGACGAACGTCTCTGACGATCCCCGGACAGCGTAGAGCCCGTCTTGAAGGGCATCGTGAGAGCGCAGCCTTTGGATTATGACTTCGTCGCCATTCTGCAGGGTCGGCTGCATAGCCTCACCAGCAATGGGTAAGATCGCCAAACCTGCAGGCCTGTTGCATAGGCGTCTTAGCCAGGCTTCATCGACGATCCGAGATCGTTCCTGTGCGATTTCCAAGCCCTTGGCTGTGGACCGGCGTGCAAAAGGGACCCCGTTAGCGGGGTGATCGGCGTCTAAAAGGGACCCTTCATTCTGATGGTGTAGTTGACCGCCTGGTTTTCCAGGTGGTGAGATCGGGATGTTGGTGGTGGAGACGATTGTTCGGATTCGGCGGGAGCACGCGAGCGGGAAGGCGATCAAAGCGATTGCGCGCGATCTGCGGCTGTCTCGCAAGGTAGTGCGCAAGGCGATCCGGGCGCCGGAAGGCGCGTTCGATTATCGCCGCACGGTTCAACCGCTGCCCCGGCTTGGGCCGTTTCAGGAGCGGCTCGACACGCTGCTGGCGGAGAACGAGGCCCGGCACCGGCGTGATCGGCTGCGCATGACCCGGATCCATGATCTGCTGTGCCGTGAGGGGTTCGAGGGATCCTACGACGCGGTCCGGCGCTACGCCCGGCGCTGGACGGAAGCGAGGCGCAAGGATGCGGGTGATGGGGCGCCCGCGTTCATCCCGCTCATGTTCAAGCCCGGCGAGGCCTACCAGTTCGACTGGAGCTGGCGAGGATGTGGAGATCGCGGCAAGCCGATGCGAGTGAAGGTGGCGCAGATGCGGCTGTGTGCGTCGCGGGCTGTCTACGTCCGGGCCTATCCGCGCGAGACGCAGGAGATGGTGTTCGACGCCCATGCCCGGGGCTTTGCCTTTTTTGGCGGCGTTCCCCTGCGCGGCATCTACGATAACATGAAGACCGCGGTCACCACCGTGTTCGTCGGCAAGGAGCGGGTGTTCAACCGCCGCTTTCTGGTCATGGCCGATCATTACATGGTCGAGCCGACCGCTTGCTCGCCGGCGGCGGGATGGGAGAAGGGTCAGGTCGAACATCAGGTCCAGACGATCCGGGGCCGGTTCTTCCAGCCTCGCCTGCGCTTTGCCAGCATCGAGGAGCTCAACGGGTGGCTGGAGGCCGAGTGCCTGCGCTGGGCCGCAACGCACGCGCATCCCGAGCAGAAGGAGCTGACCGTTGCCGAAGCGCTGGACCTCGAACGGTCTGCCTTGCAGCCGATGTTGGCGCCCTTCGACGGCTTCCACGAGACCGCCCATGCCGTGACCGGCACGTGCCTGATCAGCTTCGACCGCAACCGCTACTCAGTCATGGCCAAGGCTGCGCGGCGGGCCGTCCAGGTCCGCGCCTATGCCGACCGCATTGTCGTGCGCCTCGGCGACGAGGTAATCGCCGAGCATGCCCGGCACTTCGGCCGTGACCGGACGATCTATGATCCCTGGCATTACCTGCCCGTTCTGGCGAACAAGCCCGGCGCTTTGCGGAACGGCGCGCCCTTCCAGGGTGGGACCCGCCACCGGCACTGACGCGGTTGCGGCGCAAGCTGGGCGGCGGTGATGAAGCCGACCGCCGCTTCGTGCGCGTACTGGCAGCCGTAATGACCGATGGTCTGGAAGCGGTCGAGGCCGCGATCCGGGAAGCGCTCGATAACGGGGCCGTCAGCGACGAGGTGATCCTCAACATCCTGGCCCGATACCGGGACCCGCCATCCGAGCGCACTCTGGACGTGGTCGTTGATCTCAAGCTCAGTCACCCGCCGATCGCGGACTGCGCGCGCTACGATACGGTGCGAGGCTTCAATGCAGCGGCATGAAATGATCGAGGCGATGCGCGCGCTCGGCCTCAAGGGCATGGCAGGAGCCTTCGACGAGGCGGTAACCACCGGGCTGCAGCGCAAGCGCACGACCAACGAGATCCTGACCGACCTGCTGCGGGCAGAAGCAGCGCATCGTCATGCTGCCTCGATCCGCTACCGCATGACCGCGGCCAAGCTGCCTGTAATCAAGGACCTCGATGCCTTCGTGTTCGAGGGCACCCCTATCAACGAAGGGCTGGTGCGTTCCCTGCACGCAGGTTCGTTCCTGCCCGGTCGCCGCAACATCGTGCTCATCGGCGGCACAGGGACGGGCAAGACCCATCTGGCCACCGCAATCACCGCCAGCGTCGTGCGTGTCGGTGCCCGTGGGCGCTACTTCAACACGGTCGATCTCGTCACCCGGCTCGAGGAAGAGGCGCGTATCGGCAAAGCCGGATCCATCGCCGCCCAGCTCAGCCGACTCGATCTCGTGGTGCTCGATGAACTGGGTTATCTGCCGTTCGCCCGATCCGGCGGGCAGCTCTTGTTCCACCTGATCAGCAAGCTCTACGAGCAGACCTCGGTCATCATCACCACCAACCTCGCCTTCGGCGAGTGGCCCACCGTGTTCGGCGACCCGAAGATGACCACCGCGCTGCTCGACCGCATCACCCACCATTGCGACATCGTCGAGACCGGCAACGACAGCTGGCGCTTCAAAAACCGCAGCTGACCCGATCAGAAAAACGCCTTCGCGCTGCTGACGCCTCCGGTCGGGCTACGCCCTTCCTACGCCGCCAGCAGCGCGAAACCCGCGCCCAACGTCGATCGATCTATGCAACGCTAACGGGGTCCCTTTTGCGCGCCGATAGGGGGTCCCGATTGAACGCCGATTGACATTCTTGAAGTTGGAACGGAGGACTTCCATCCCCTTCACCACGGCATAGAGCGAGGTCAGGCGCTGCTGGCCATCGACAATCGCCAGTTCCGGCACCGACTGTTTCGGGCCGGTGCCAATGCTCTTCAGACCTCCATCCGCCCCGGTCTTCCAGAACAGCAGAAATCCGGCAGGATAGCCGCGATACAGGGAGTCGAAAAGATCACGAACGTTGACGTTCGGCCAGACAAAAGGCCGCTGCAATTCCGGCAATCCGATCTTACCCATGTCAATGTCCTCGATCAGGGAGGAGATCGGAACATTGCTGGTAGTAAAAATTGCCATGAAGCCCACCTGACCGCTCACCGCAGCTTATTGTATAAACGACTGAACCAGTTCATCTGCCTCGCTTGCGATCTGTACTTCGATTGTGTCAGCAAGATCGCGGTCAGCAGCGGCGGATTCCGCCAGGTCAGCAATTTCATCTTCTCTTTCGCTACCAAGGCGAGGGATCAAGAAGCTTTCAACATCCGTCACTTCGATCTCGGGGATGCTTGAACCATACGGCAACGCCTTGACGCGTGGACGCCCCAATTCTGGATGCGACATCGCAACATGCAGATACCCAACCCGGCACTTGGGAGCTTCTGGTGCAATTCGGATCACATGATCGGAGATAATTTTCTCTTCGTGTGCGCTCGAAGCAATCATTGTCGAGCCATTAATGCCATAAGTCTGCCCAGAGCGCGCCAATAGCAACCAACCTGCCATCACACGTCCTCGGAAGGGATCGCCAAAGTCAGAGTCTTGAATAAACTTCTTACTGTCCGGATTAATTTCGAACAGAACCGAACTATCCACGAATGGAACACCATCTTCGGCATTTATCCTGCGAAATCGCGTTGGAAGCCAAACTGAGTACCCAAGTTCACTAATCGAGTCCCAAGAAATAGCACTACCGCTCAGATGTCTCACCAATTCGCGCACGTCTGGATTGTGAAATTGGGCCTCAAATCTTCGCCGCTGCCCTGCAAGGGCTGATGAAGCGCTGACTGAAAACCCAACTTTATCAGATAATTTTGAAGAGTACTTTCCAAAATTTTTCTCAAAGAGCCTCTCGGCCTTTTCTGTCTGTTCATGCGACCGATTTCTGAGCTGGATGATCTTGTCGAACGCTTGATTGAAACGCTCCTCATAGCCCGCCGGCATCGAGACAAACGGCAAGGCCTCCAAATGACCAATTTCAAGATGCTTGATCATGTGACCGTACTGAGCAGAGGTCATCATTGCCCTTACGCTGGGCGAGCGAAGATAAGCATAAACCCACCCTCGCATCTCGGGCACACGAGGTTCAATTCTTAGTAAGTCATGCGACACAAGAACCCGTGACACGGTCGCGTCAGCTATCGTGGCACGTCCAACACTGCCAGAACAAGTCAAGAGGACCGTGCCTTCTCTGACAAAGCGCTGCGCATGATCATCGGTTCGGTCTATCGAAAGCCATTTTCGAGGTATCGGGCGAACGTCAAATACTTGAGTCGCAGCCAAGAATGGAGTTCCGAACTCCGGTGCCACTTGGATTCCCTTCAGTCGAGAGGGTTGCCAAATGCGCGCTACTTCTGAGAAAGCTTTCCAGCCAACTGGCTTCGACTGGATACGATGCCGAACGGCAAAGCCTGGTGCCAAGAAGTTTTCGGCTTCCATACGACGATCACCGCCAAAAAGCAGTGAAGCTGACAGGCTGATAGACTGCGCCTCATGCCACGGCCAATCCTCTCGGACCTCGCGAGGGGCGGTCAGTCTTGCTCGGATAGCCATTTACGAAACGCCTGAGCAATCTGAATTGTGTTGTCATCGACGACCTTGCGCTGAGTTAATTGGCGCTTGTACACAGGCTTGCCGTCCTCATAATCCTTTGTCTGCTCTTCAAATTCTTCGACAATTTCATTCCCTTGCCGATCCCGGACGTAGGTCACATTGCCACGTTTATCGTGGCCGATGTGATTGGCGACAGCCATGAACACCTGGTAGTCATTGAACCGTCCGGCAGCCTTCTCGACCGCCATTTCTTCGTCCGCCTTCCTTTGAAGGATCAGAACGCTGGTCTGGACGCTCACGTGCGGCTGAAACGTATCGGGGTGCAAGTCGATGCTTGCCAAGATGCGAGTATTCCGAAGAATCCACTCGCGAACATAACCTGCGCCTGGTGAGCCCAGAATACCGTCCGGAAGAACGATGGCGCAGCGCCCAATGCCAGGCTTCAGGAGCCGGACACACCGTTCAATGAAAAGGATTTCTGGTGGCTGGGACTTCTGGATATCCGGGCGCATGGTCCAAACGTCGGTCTCAGCATCGTAGGACCATGCATGGCCAAGATCGTATTTTTCCAGAATGGCGGGATCATCGATAGGAATTTTCGATCCGAACGGCGGGTTCGTGAATAGCAGATCAACCGTGCCCATCACTTTCCGCGCGCGAAGGACTTCATCCCACGTTGCGGGGGCCTTTAGCGAATTGCCCTGGAATAGCCCGCCTGCCCCATCATTGTTCATGACCATGTTCATCTTCGATGCCTTCACAAGGCTCGGATTCAGGTCCATCCCGATAATGAACTTCTCGGCAAAACGCTGGACGCGTGCGCGAATGGCATCTTCTGCCCGCGCCACTTCCCCCCACTTCGCAAGTTCGGCAGTCCGAATTTTCTCGATGACGTAGTTCATCGCCGTGATGAGGAAGCCGCCCGTCCCACATGCCGGATCCATTATGAGCTGCCGCTCATTTGGATCGAGCATTGTCACGGCCATCTGGCAGATATTGCGCGGGGTGAAGAACTCGCCCCGGTCACCGCGAAGGTTCGAGCCGACAATCTCTTCGTACGCACGGCCTTTTACATCAATGTCGCTTTCGAGAAGCGAGTACATTTGTAATTGGCTGACGATGTAGGCAAGAACGCCGGGCTCCAGTTCGATCTCTTCGTTTTCCCGGAAGATGGTGTCGTACTCGGCCTTCACCGCCGCGTAGAGAGCATCAATCCTCGCCTTGACCTTGAGCCGCCCATTTAGATTGTGGCGCTCTTTCGAGGTGGCGTAAAACTCGACCTCGTCGGAGCTACGCTCGTCATGAATCTTGCAGAAGATGATCTTCAGCAGCTCCCAAAAGGCATCAGGCTTCTGAAGCCCTTGGTTCCCCGCAATGTAGTTATGGCAGCGCCGGAACGCGAACAGGAGCGCGTCGGACGATGCTGCCTTTAGCTGGTCGAACCGGGGACGCTCCACGTCCTCTTCGCTGCATCCCTTGCCGGGAATATCTGGAATCTCGTCGAACGAGACCAATCCGTCCTTTTCGACCCGGCGGAAGCAATAGCGTTCCAGCCCATTGGTCCACATCCCGTACTGCACGTTCGGGCAGGCTGACATATATGCGTGGAGCTGACCGATCCCCTCCTTGCGGTCGCTCGACTTCACCTTTTGCGATTTGCATTCGATGATGATCCGCGCGCGGTCTTGCTTGTGATCATCCCCTTCATCAAAGATGACAAGATCAGCGCGAGGCTTTTGTGAACCGAGGCGCAGCGTGAATTCCACCGCGACATCAGCCTTCGCGTAATCATACTCGCGCACAAGGGACTTCGCGATCTCCTGCCTGACGTATTCTTCCGGGGTCTCGTTACGCTGGGTCAGGCCATCGATGAAATCGAGAATTTTCCCCTGCTGCACAATCACTGGAATCTGCGCGCCAGCTGGCGCTCGCAATGCAGCCGTACTCATTTGCTATCTGACCCTTGGGTAATCGATGGCCAAGCCCTGTCCACAGCGCGTTCGACCGCGTCAGAAAGCCAGTCCTGGATTGAGGTTTCTTCCGAGGCCACAACAATGCGGAGCCGACGATGCAGCTCCGGATCAAGCCGGACATGAACCATTTTATGGTTCAAAGTTTGTGACTTAGCTTGGCCCACCGCTCCCCCTCGTTTGCTCTGGTTATAGCCCAGTTACAAATGAAGCAAGCAAGTTCGATACTATCTGGCATTCTGTCCGGATCGAACTACTGCGGCGCATCCGTTCCATGCGCCATCTCAGCATCGAACGCCCGCTTGCCCTTCCGTTTCCACAGCACCAGCGCCTGCTCGCGTTCCTCACCGCGCAACTTGGCGGCAACGGTGAGGAACGCGCCATAGAGCGTGGCGCGATCATCGTCCGCGAGTTCGACCAGTCCGGCCTTCACGACCAGGCCGCCCAGTTCGATCAGTTGTCGCGTGCGTTCGCGGCGCTTGACCTGCCACTCGCGCATGTCGGTTCGCGCCTTCACTGCCTCAAGCCGATGCCGCGCCGCCATCAGCCGGTTGAGCGCTGTCCGGTTGGCTTTGAGGTCCATCGCCACGCTTGCGCGCCTTGCTCTGAAAGAAGGCCGCGCCCCGCTTGCGCCAAGCCTCCTTCCGTTGGGCTTCGCTGGTTTCCGCGATGACAAGCAGCGCACCGGCCAGGGTTTCCGCATCGGTCACATCGGCCCCGGTGGCGATCACCAGTTCACCGAGCTGCTGCACGCGGCGTTCCTTCAGTTGCTTCGCCTTGTCGGCGAGCGCCTTCAGTTCCGAATCAAAGTCACGGGGTTTGCGCATCGAAGTTCTCCATTGAGAGGTGATGCGCTGATGATAATATCGATGCTCTCCCAATGCTGTAGATCTGTCGAGACGGCCTGATACTGAATAGTCCCGAGCAGGATTTTATCATGGGAGGGCGCGCTTATACGTCGTGCCGACGTTGCGCTCATGGCGTAGATGGATTGCCGTCATGGCGATCTTCCACCTCTCCGTCAAAGTCATCAGCCGGTCGAGCGGGCGCAGCGCGGTGGCCGCTGCTGCTTATCGCGGAGCCGAGCGGCTGCATGACGAACGGCTCGACCGCGACCATGACTTCACCAACAAGGACGGGGTCATCCATTCCGAAGTGCTGCTGCCCGAAGGCGCACCAGAGGAATTTGCCGACCGGGAAAAGCTCTGGAATGCCGTCGAGGCTGCGGAGAAGCGTAAGGACGCGCAGCTTTCCCGCGAGGTCGAGTTCGCCATTCCGCGCGAGCTGACCAAGGAACAGGGCATCGAACTGGCGCGCGAGTTTGTCGAAGCCGAGTTCGTCGCAAAAGGCATGATCGCCGACCTCAACATCCATTGGGATATTGGCGCGGACGGTCAGCCCAAACCCCACGCCCATGTCATGTTGACCATGCGCGAGGTCGGCAAAGACGGGTTCGGCGCAAAGATGCGCGACTGGAACAAGACCGAGTTGGTCGAGCAATGGCGCGAGCGCTGGGCCGACCATGTCAACTTGGCGCTAGCCGAGCTCGATATCGACGCGCGGATCGATCACCGCAGCCTGGAGGCGCAGGGCATTGCGCTGGAGCCGCAGGACAAGATCGGTCCCGCCGCATCGCGCATGGGCGTGCGCGGGCTTGAGGCCGAGCGGATCGAGGAACACCGCGCTGTCGCGCAGCGTAATGGCGAGCGGATCATCTCCAATCCCGCTGTCGCGCTCGACGCGATCACGCACAGCCAGGCCACCTTCACGAACCGCGACCTTGCCATGTTCGTGCACCGGCACAGCGACGGGAGGGAGCAGTTCGATTTGGCGATGAGCGCGGTTCGCGGATCATCCGACCTTGTCGCACTGGGCAAGGACGGACGCGGCGAAGAGCGGTTCACATCGCGGCAGATGATCGAAACCGAGCAGCGGCTTGGGCGCGCATCGGAATTGCTGGCGGAACGTGAGCGGCATCGGGTCGAAGATCGTGGCCGGGAAGGCGCGCTGGCGCGCGGGGCGGAGCGCGGGCTGGTGCTATCCGGCGAGCAACGCTCAGCATTCGAGCATGTGACCGGTGGGCGCGGCCTCAGTGTCATTGTCGGCTATGCCGGGACCGGCAAGAGCGCGATGCTGGGCGTGGCGCGCGAGGCATGGGAGAGCGCGGGCTATACCGTTCGCGGTGTCGCCCTGTCCGGCATTGCCGCCGAGGGATTGGAGCATGGTTCGGGCATTGCTTCGCGCACCATCGCCAGCCTTGAACATCAGTGGGGCCAGGGCCGCGAATTGCTCACTGCGCGCGATGTGCTGGTGATCGACGAAGCGGGCATGGTCGGCACGCGCCAGATGGAGCGCATTCTTTCCCATGCCACCGATGCAGGCGCGAAAGTGGTGCTGGTCGGCGACCCGCAGCAGTTGCAGGCCATCGAAGCAGGCGCTGCGTTCCGGTCGATCCACGAACGGCACGGCGGCGTAGAAATCAGCGAGGTCCGCCGTCAGCACGAGGGCTGGCAGCAGGACGCGACCCGGCACCTTGCCACTGGGCGCACCGGACTTGCCATTCAGGCCTATGGCGAACGCGATATGGTCCACGTTGCAGCGACGCGGGAGGCAGCGCGCGGCGAGCTGATCGAGCGCTGGGATCGCGACCGGCAGGCCAGCCCCGGCGATACCCGCATCATCCTCACCCACACCAATGACGAGGTGCGCGAACTCAATGAAGCTGCGCGCGGACGGATGAGCGACGCGGGCGAACTGGGCATGGACGTGTCGATCAAAGCTGATCGCGGGGAACGCGCCTTCGCATCCGGCGACCGCATCATGTTTCTGCGCAACGAGCGCGGGCTTGGTGTCAAAAACGGCACCCTTGGCACCGTCGATCAGGTGACGCCGCAGCGCATGGCCGTGCGAACCGACGATGGCCGCAACGTCGCCTTCGACACCAAGGATTATACGCACCTCGATCATGGCTATGCCGCCACGATCCACAAGGCGCAGGGCATGACCGTGGATCGTACCCATGTGCTCGCCACGCCGGGGATGGACAGCCACGGTGCTTATGTGGCGATGTCCCGGCACCGCGATGGCCTTGCCCTGCATTATGGCCGCGATGACTTCGCCGACCAGTCGAAACTTGTCCGCACGCTCAGCCGCGAACGCGGCAAGGACATGGCGAGCGATTACAACCCCGAGCAGCAGTTTGCCGAACGGCGCGGCATCACTTTCCGCGAGCGGATCGTGGAGATCGTCCGGCAATTGCCAGAACGGGCGAAGTCGATCTTCGCTGGCTTCCGGCCGCAGGCCAATCGGCTCGAAGTGCTGCCGACCGACCAGGCTGGCCTGTCCGACCAGCGCCGGGCGGTCGAGCGCTATGCCCGTGCCGCCGCCGACATCGGCCAGATGCGTGAACAGGGATTGCCGGTCCTGCCCCACCAGCGCGACGCGCTGGAGAAAGCCGGAAAGGCGCTCGACGCGATCCGGCCCCATGGCACAGCCGACCTTGCCAGCGCTTTGCAGCGCCACCCCTGGCTCGCCCGTGAGGCCGCCGATGGTCGCAGCCAGGGTGCAATCCGCGCCATGCAGCTTGAGGCCGAAATCCGGATCGACCCAGCGCAGCGCGCCGACCGCTTTGTCAGCGACTGGCAACGGCTTGGACAGGCGCGCCAGACCATGCAGCGCGATGGCGACACCAAGGGCGCGCAGAGGCTCGCGGGCCGCATGACGGACATGGCGAAGGGCCTGGAGCGCGACGCGCAGGTTGAATCCCTCTTGCGCGGTCGCATCCGCGAGCTTGGCATCAAGACAGAACTCGGTCGCGATCTGGCCCGCGACCTTGCCGCTTCCATCACGATGGAGCGGAGCCGGTCAATCGGCATGGGCCTGTAGGAGAAGCATAATGGATATCGATACGGATGACGTGGAACTGTCACTGGACCTTGAGCCGGACCCCGATCCTGACCCGGCCACCCCGGAGGTCGCTGGCGATCCTGCCGCCGAAGCTTTCGCCCGCCTTGAAGGGGAACTGGCCCTGATGCGCCGTGCAGTTCAGCACCTTGCCGCTGAGCGCGCCGACATTGTCATTCCCGACTACGGCGCGACCCTGACCGACATGGCCAATCGGATGGGCGCAATGAGCGGGAGCCTCAAGGGCATGGCTGGTCATCCGGCGATGCAGATGACTCCTGAAAGCATCGGCAATCGGATCGCGGCAGCAGCCGAAGCCGCGCGGCGCAGCGATCAGGACAAAATTAGCCAGGCCCGGAGCGACTTGAACCACGCCGCCCAGGAGATGCGCAGCGTCACCGCCCACGCCCGCACCACCGCCGAGCAGCAGCAGCAGCTCTACCAAGTAGCGGGCGGAGCCTTGCTGGCAGGCATCCTGCTATGGTCTTTCCTCCCAGGTACCGTTGCCCGTGCCATGCCGGAAAACTGGCACTGGCCCGAGCGCATGGCAGCGCGGATCGTGGGCGCATCCTCCCGCTGGGATGCAGGCGCACGGCTGATGCAAAGCGACAGCCCCGACGCATGGAATGCACTGGTACAGGCCGCTGACATCCAGCGCGACAACCGCAATGCCATTGACGCTTGCCTGAGGACCGCTGCAACCTCGCAGCAGCCAGTGCGATGCACCGTCAAGATTCAGGTGGAGCGTTAGCCGCCGAAAATTTCTTACCGTCTCAAAAGTCGCGATAGGTCACGCTGGACGGCGGGGCCGACAGTAGGAGTGTCCGGGACGCGGATATGAAATCCGCGGACTTCTCTCCAAGTTGCCCACTACACCCCCAACGGCTTCAGCCGACATTTGCCTTCGAAGTTTTCAGTCGCGCCATGCACAAGAAGACCCGTTTCCCGGTAGCTCCATTCTCCCGGCGCACCTTCGGATGGTTCGAGGAAGTATGATCTTACGGCATCACCGAGGACAAGCGTAACGGGCGGTGAGTTTGCGTCATCAGGAACGTAACCCGAACTGTAAGCAAGTTCCTTAAGCGTTGTCTCATTGCCTTGCGTTTCAATCGAGAGAACACCTACTTCGGCGTTTATATCGTGCGGCCACTTGGTGACGAAAATGAGCGCGACCTGCTTTTCGCTGCTTCCGTGGGAGCTTGTCGAATTTGCTCCGTTCATTGCAGTTACCGGGGCATGGACTTGGCAATCGATCTCAGCGACCACTTCGAGCGCCTGCCCGGGCTCCAAGGCAAGCGCTTGCATTCCCAAGAGCACTATAGAAGCGATCACATCAATTCTCCTCTCGCCCGCTAGCTTGGCTTACCCGGTAGGATCGCCCGATTCATCCGAGCCCACCTTGCCAGTGCAATAGCACTCAGTATCTTCGCTTGACCTAACGTGGCGGCAGCGGGGTCAATAGGCGTGTCCTTTGTTTGATTTAAGGCGCATCGTGATCATGGCGTCCGCTATGCTCAAACTATTGACCAACAGCTTCTCGCTTACCTCGTCAACCGTCTTCTTTCCGACGATGACAACGTCAGTGAACGGAGCTAATTGGCGATCATATCCATGACAAGCGCTGGCCGCCGCCATTCTCACTGCCGAGCGCTGTTCATCATTTAGCTCAATTTGATCATCAGAAATTCGAGAATTGACCTCCCGGTTTAGGCAGGAGTTCGAATCTTTAACGATCTGCTCGAACTGTTCTTCCTCAGACGAAGCCCCCAACACTGGGGTGACCACTCCCACTGCCAGAATCACTGTCAGAAATATTTTTGCGCCTGATTTCATAGGAATATAGGCCTCTTGGAGAGTGAGACAACCAGCTCCGATGACCGGAATGTAGGCAAAACTATCACTCGACTATGTAGTGTCATATATCGTCCGCGCTGCGGTTCCATAGGTGCATGATCCCAAAGACGATCACGAAGATCAGTAGGAACGCAGGGACATAGACGATTGCGCTGATACCCAAGACGTAACCGGCGTCCCACGTCCCCGAAACGGTGTCGAAAACCTCGCCGTTGTTGTTATTGTCCGCCATCATTTTGACAACGGCCAACGTGGGGACGAGCGCTCCGAACAGAGCAGCGACAATCGCAATCATGACAGGTTTCGTTGTCACCATAGCTCAATGATGCCGTTTTGTGCCAAAATCCGCAACGTTGTTCTCAAACACGTCGGCGTTGCCCTTGAAAGCGCAAGAGCTGACCCAAGCAGATTTTTCACGTAGCCAATCAGGTAGAACCACTAGATTCATCCGGCCATACCTTACTAGAGCAGCATCACTCTCAAGCATCCTTCAACATTAACAGCGCTCCCAGTCGGTCAATTGTGGCAAGTCAAGTTATCCGGCGATGGACTGAATTGCGTTGCAAGTGAGGACGCTCGCCGTCCCAACAAGAGCCAGCACAGGCCATAATGACCCACACAAAATGTGGTAACGAATGTGGTTTCGATTTTCCGGAAAAATCATTTTCTCCTTTGAAAACAAAGAGATAAATGACTTGAATGGTAGCGGAGGAGGGACTCGAACCCCCGACACGCGGATTATGATTCCGCTGCTCTAACCACCTGAGCTACTCCGCCCCGAAAGGCACTGCCGGGGCATCATCCCGCTCGGCAGGCGGCGCATTTAGGGCGCGGGGGGCTGGCGGTCAACCGCCCATTTTCCTCGATTTGCGATTATCTCGTGGCAGATTGTCGACAAGCCTCTTCCGTCCTTCGATCACGGCATCCTTACGCTGCGCCACGGCCGCGAAAGGCAAAATTGCGGACTTCTTCCCAGGGCCCTCCGCGGTAGCGGAAAAGCCCTAGCCCGCGGAAGGCGAAACCGCGCGGCAGGATTGTGTCGGCTAGCTGTGCCTGCAGTTCCCTGGCTTCGCGTGAGGTCACCTTGTTCTGGATCGTCACATGGAGCCGGGGGCGGTGTTGGTCCTGCCCCGTGAGAATGCCGCGAAACCTATCAGCCAAATCGTCGCGCAGGCGCAACATTCCCTCGCTCTCCAGCTTGATCGCTGTGCCGCCGCCGAGCGACATGAGGCCGCGCACATTGCCTTCGACCGGTGCGAATTCGGCCGAAGCTGCCTTGCAGGTCGAAATCACTTCGCCTTGGCACATGCCGGGCAGCGCGTGGAACAACGTGACATGCGCCTCGAGAAAGTTGCGCTCGGGCGGGAAATGCGCCGTTCTGAGCGCAGTATAGCGGGCGTGCAAATCCTCGGGCAGAAGAGCCGTCAGGATCAGCGGCGCATCGTCACGCTGATGCGCCGGATCGCTCACATCTCGCCGCGCTTGCGGCGGATTTCGAACCACTTGGCAACGTTGGCATTATGCTCGTCGAGCGTCTGGGCAAAGGCGTGGCCGCCGGTCCCGTCGGCAACCATGTAGCGCGCCTCGGTCTTTGCCGGATTTAGCACAGCGGCGATGGACTCGCGGCCCGGATTGGTGATCGGCCCCTTGGGCAAGCCAACCATCGAGTAGGTGTTGTAGTCGTTGATCGCGGCGATCTCCGACTGTCGGATGCGGCGGCCCAGCGGCTTGCCCTTGGTAATCGGGTAAATGATCGTCGGGTCGGCCTGCAGCAGCATCCCGTCCTTCACGCGGTTGGAATAGAGTCCCGCCACCATCTTGCGTTCACGCGCGACGCCGGTTTCCTTCTCGACGATCGAGGCGAGGATCACTGCGTCCTTCACATTGTCGACCGCGATGTCCTTGCCGCGCTTAGGCCATGCTTCGGCGAGGTAGTTCTGCATCGCCGCCTGCATCCGTGCCAGAACGGCGGCGCGAGTCTCTCCGCGTTCGAAATCATAGCTGTCGGGCAGGACGGAACCTTCGACCGGCACCGGGATTTCTCCGGTCAGCAGGTCTTCTGCCATCAGCCGTTCCCAGACCATGATCGAGGGCAGGCCCTCGGGGATGGTCACCAGACGGCGCACGACATCGCCGTGCTGGAAGGTGTCGAGGATTGTGGAGGGGCTGGCACCTGCGGGCAGCAGGAATTCGCCTGCCTTGATCGGGTCGGAAGAACCGAAAATCTTGGCGCGCAGCAGGAAGCCGTCGGCCGAGGCGATCAGCCCCTCCTCCTCTAGCTTGCCCGCGACCGAGGTCAGCGAGGCGCCCGAGGGCACGATGAAGCTAGTGTCCTCCTCGACATCTGCGCCGCCCCACCAGCCCGACAGGAACCACGCCGTGCCGACCAGCAGCACGAGCGCGAGGACCGCGCCGAGACCCAGCGCGCCAGTCTTTTTCACTTTAATCGACCTTCTTGACGATCAGCGATGCATTGGTGCCGCCGAAGCCGAAGCTGTTGTTGAGCGCAGCTTTCACTTCGCGCTTCTTCGCCTGCTTGGGCACAAGGTCGACGCCCTCGGTGCCCTCGTCGGGATCGTCGAGATTGAGCGTCGGGGGCACGATCTGGTCGCGGATTGCGAGGATGCAGAAAATCGCTTCCACAGCGCCGGCGCCGCCGAGAAGGTGGCCGATCGCCGACTTGGTCGAGCTCATCGAGGCACCGCTGAGATCATCGCCGAGGACGCGCTTGACCGCACCGAGTTCGATCGTGTCGGCCATGGTCGAGGTGCCATGGGCGTTGACGTAGTCGATATCGCTGGGCTCCATGCCAGCCTTGCGCATTGCCATGCGCATGGCGAGTTCGGCGCCCTTGCCTTCCGGGTGCGGCGCGGTGACGTGATAGGCGTCGCCCGAGAGGCCATAGCCGACGACTTCCGCATATATCTTCGCGCCGCGCGCCTTGGCGTGCTCGTATTCCTCAAGCACGACCACGCCTGCGCCTTCACCCATGACGAAGCCGTCGCGGCCCTTGTCATAGGGTCGGCTCGCCTCGGTCGGGCGGTCGTTCATGCTCATGTTGAGCGCCTTGGCCTGCGCGAAACCTGCCACGCCGAGCGGGTTGATGGTGGATTCCGCACCGCCCGCCAGCATGACGTCGGCATCGCCGTCCTTGATCATGCGGGCAGCGTCACCGATCGAGTGGGCGCCGGTCGAACAGGCGGTCACCACGGCGTGGTTTGGACCCATGAGGCCGTATTTGATCGACACCTGGCCGCTGATGAGGTTGATCAGGCGTCCGTGAACAAAATGCGGCGAGACACGGCCCGGGCCGCGCTCGGCCAGCACCAGCGATTCGCTTTCGATGCCCGGAAGGCCGCCGATGCCCGATCCGATCGAGCAACCGGTGCGCATCTTGAGATCATCGTCCATCTCGGTCAGGCCAGCGTCCTCGAGGGCCTGTCCGGCGGCGTCGATGCCATAGATGATGAACGGATCGACCTGGCGCTGGACCTTGAAGTCGACACGCTTGTCGGGGTCGAATCCCCACTCGTGGTCCTTGGGCTTCACCTCGCAGGCAATCGTGCACTTATGCCCTTCGGTATCGAACCGGGTGATCTGCCCCGCCCCGCTCTTGCCCGCAATCAGGTTTGCCCAGCTCGTTTCGACATCACCACCCAGCGGGGTGACGAGGCCAAGACCGGTAACGACCACACGACGCATGTAATTCTCCGCAAAAAGACAACAGGCCCGGCCCGCTATCGGGTCGGGCCTGTCCGTTCCCGCCGCATAGGGCAGGTCTCGAAAAGCTGGGGCTTAGCCCTTGTGCTCTTCGATGTACTTGGTCGCGTCGCCGACGGTGGTGATCTTCTCGGCAGCGTCGTCGGGGATTTCCACGCCGAATTCTTCCTCGAAAGCCATCACCAGCTCGACGATGTCGAGGCTGTCCGCGCCCAGATCATCGATGAAGCTCGCTTCCTGGGTAACCTTGTCGGCCTCGACACCGAGGTGCTCGACGACAATCTTCTGCACGCGGTCGGCAGTATCGCTCATTTTAATCCCTCTCGAATTCCTGGGGGTTTGAAAGTTGGCTTTTGCCCTAATGAACGGCGCGGGCTAGCGCAAGGGGGATGGACGGGCCGCCAACAAGGCTGCCCCGCCCGATCCCGATCAGCCCTCTGCCTTGGGCGCCTCGACGGTGCGGATGTGCACGTCGCGTAGCTGGCGCGGACTGACGAGGCTGGGCGCGCCCATCATCAGGTCCTGTGCCTTCTGGTTCAGCGGGAAAGCGATGACTTCGCGGATGTTCGGCTCGTCGGCCAGCAGCATGACGATACGGTCGATGCCGGGGGCCGAGCCACCGTGCGGCGGTGCACCCAGCTTGAATGCCTCGATCATGCCGCTGAAGTTCTCGTCGACATCGGCCTGCGTGTAACCGGCGATCTCGAAGGCCTTGTACATGATATCCGGGCGGTGGTTACGGATCGCGCCGCTGGACAGCTCATAGCCGTTGCAGACGATGTCGTACTGCCAGGCCTTGATGTCGAGCGGGTCCTGCGTTTCCAGCGCCTCCATCTCGCCCTGCGGCATCGAGAATGGGTTGTGGCTGAAGTCGACCTTCTTCTGCTCCTCGTCGTATTCGAACATCGGGAAGTCGACGATCCAGCAGAACTTGAAGCAGCCTTCCTCGATCAGGCCCAGTTCCTCGGCGACGCGGGTGCGCGCAGCGCCGGCGAGCTTGGCGGCGTCCTTTTCCTTGCCCGCTGCGAAGAACAGGCCATCGTTCTCACCAAGGCCCAGCTCGGCATAGAGCTTTTCCATGCCTTCGGTGCCGTGGTTCTTGGCGATCGGGCCGCCGAACTCGCCGCCCTTGCGGTTGACATAGCCGAGACCAGCAAATCCTTCGCGGCGGGCCCAGTCGTTCATCTCGTCGAAGAACTTGCGGCTCTTTTCATGCGTGTTCGGTGCCGGGACCACGCGCACGCGGCCGCCGGTGCCGACGATCTTCTCGAACAGGCCGAAGCCCGAGGTCGTGAAGTGATCGGTCACGTCGCTGATGATCAGCGGGTTGCGCAGGTCAGGCTTGTCCGAACCGTACTTCAGCATCGCTTCGGCATAGGGAATGCGCGGGAAGGTGCCTGCCGGGGTCACGGTCTTGCCGCCCGAGAACTCCTCGAACACGCCCGCAAGCACCGGTTCGATCGCCTGGAAGACATCTTCCTGCGTTACGAAGCTCATCTCGAAGTCGAGCTGGTAGAATTCCGGCGAACGGTCAGCGCGCAGGTCTTCGTCGCGGAAACAGGGTGCGATCTGGAAGTAGCGGTCGAAACCGGCAACCATCAGCAGCTGCTTGAACATCTGCGGCGCCTGCGGGAGCGCATAGAAACGTCCCGGGTGGAGACGACTCGGCACGAGGTAGTCGCGCGCGCCCTCGGGGCTGGAAGCTCCGAGGATCGGCGTCTGGAACTCGCTGAAGCCCTGGTCGATCATGCGCTGGCGCAGCGAGGTGATGACCTTATTGCGCAGCATGATGTTGGCATGAACACGCTCGCGGCGAAGGTCGACGAAGCGGTACTTGAGGCGCGTTTCCTCAGGATAGTCTTCGGCCGAGTTTACAATCAGCGGCAGGTCTTCCGCGCGGCTCTGCACCGTGATCTCGCGAGCGAAAACCTCGATCTCGCCGGTCGGCAGGTTCTTGTTCACCGCGACTTCGTCACGCGCCTTTACCGTGCCGTCGATGGTGACGACCGATTCCAGTTTCATCTTCTCCAGAACCGGAAGCGCCGGGCTGTCGGAGTCGGCGACGATCTGGGTGATGCCATAGTGATCGCGCAGGTCGACGAAGAGCACACCGCCGTGATCGCGCTTGTTGTGCACCCAGCCCGAAAGGCGGACGGTATCGCCGACGTTTTCCTTCGTCAGCTGTGCGCAGTTGTGGGTACGATAGGCGTGCATCTAAAATCTTTCCATTTTCGGAGCTATGACGCTAGGGGCGCGGCGCGCGCTGCCCTTAGCAGGAATCGCGCGCGCTAACAGGGCAAGCCTGATCTTTTGTCAAGGTCAGGCACGCCGGGGGCGGCACTCCGCCCGACAGACACGAAAAGACACGATGAAGATACACGACCTGATTACGACCACCGAAGCCCTCGCCGACCTGTGCGAGAGGCTGGCGAAAAGCGAATTCGTCACCGTCGATACCGAGTTCATGCGCGAAAACACCTATTGGCCCGAATTGTGCCTGGTGCAGATCGCAAATGAGGAAGAGGCCGCGGCAATCGACCCGCTGGCCGAAGGCATCGATCTCCAGCCCCTGTGGGACCTGATGTGCGACAACGAGGAGGTCCTCAAGGTCTTCCACGCCGGCGGGCAGGACGTCGAAATCGTCTACAATTTCACCGGCAAGACCCCGCACCCGATCTTCGACACGCAGATCGCGATGATGGCGATCAGCCAGTCCGAACAGATCGGCTACGCCAACCTCGTCGAAAGCTGGCTCGGCTTCACGGTCGACAAAGGGGCGCGCTTCACCGACTGGAGCCGTCGCCCGCTGACCGACCGGCAGATCGAATACGCCATCGGCGATGTGACGCATCTCTCCAAGATCTTCCCCAAGATCCTCGGGAAGTTGATCAAGACCGGCCGCGGCGCATGGCTCGATGCGGAGATGGACAAGCTCGCCGATCCGGAAAATTACGCAAACGACGCGGGCCTCGCTTGGCGGCGCATTCGTTCGCCCGGGCGCAACCCCGCAGTCCTTGGCCGCCTCAAGGCGCTCGCCGCATGGCGCGAAGCCGAAGCGCAGCACAAGAATATCCCGCGCGGCCGCATCATGCGCGACGAAACGCTGGCCGATATCGCCAGCCATCCGCCCAAGAAGCAGCAGGACCTGGTCAAGGTCCGCGGGCTGTCGAATGCGTGGAAAGACAACGACATCGGCAAGCGTCTTATGAAGGTGCTCGAAAAGGCCGAACCGCTGCCGAAGGAAGAGATGCCGGAGAAGAGCAAGCCCGGCGCACCGCTCGGCAAGGAAGGTGCGCTGGTCGCCGACCTGCTCAAGCTGCTGCTCAAGATTCGCGCCCGCGAGATCGACGTTGCCGCCCGCCTGCTGACCCGCGCGGACGAAATGGAAGCGCTGGCTGCAGGCGTCCGCAAACTGCCGATCCTCGAAGGCTGGCGCTACGAGGTCTTCGGCAAGGACGCGCTCGACCTGGTCGAAGGCAAAATGGCCTTCGCGGTCAAGAATGGCCGCCTGCACATGACCCATGTCGACGATGCGGAATCGCCGCTCGCCGAAGCGCAGGCAGAAGCCCAAACCGAAGCGGCTGCCGAAGCGGCCGAGTAAGCACGTCTTGAGCACCTACCTGCCCACGCTGAAGCAGCTGCAATATCTCGTTGCGCTGCACGAGCACGGCCATTTTGGCCGCGCGGCAGAGGCCAGCTTCGTATCGCAATCGACTCTGTCGGCAGGGATTCGCGAGCTCGAGTCGCTGCTTGGCGTGACACTTGTCGAACGCAGCCGCCGGGTCGTGCGCTTCACCGCGCTCGGCAACCAGGTTGTGGCCAAGGCCCATCGTGTACTGCGCGAGGCGGAAGAGCTGGCCGATCTCGTCCAGGCGGCCGGCAAGCCGCTCGCTGGCCAGTTGCGGATGAGCGTCATCCCGACGATCGCGCCCTTCCTGCTCCCGCGCTTCCTGCCACGCCTGCGCATGGAGCGCCCTGACCTCCAGCTGTTCCTGCGCGAGGAGACGAGTCATGACGCGGTCGAATCGCTCCAGCATGGCCGGGTCGATTGCGTGCTCCTCGCCCTCCCCTTCAACACGGGCGAGGTCGAGATGGCGCATATTTCGGACGACGAGCTTTATGTCGCATTCCCCGAGAACGATCCGCGCGACCCGCCCGAGGTGATCCCGCCCAGCATGATTGATGAGGGACGCCTGCTGCTGCTCGAAGACGGGCACTGCCTGAAGGAACACGCGCTTGCCGCCTGCAACCGCCCCGAACTGCGCGCTTCGGCGACTATGATCGGGACGAGCCTGCACACGCTGGTGCAGATGGTCGATAACAGCCTCGGCCTCACCATGCTGCCCAAAATGGCGGTCGATGCCGGTATCCTGACCGGCACGAAGGTCGTCGCCCGCCCGCTCAAGAGCAAGAGCGCAACGCGCGAAATCGCGCTGATCTGGCGCAAGAACTCGCCCAGACGCGACGATTTCGAATTGCTGGCCGAGGAGTTGCGCGCGGGATGAGCTTCAGCGATCCCGAGTCATTTCAGGACAATTCATTCCTGAATTTCACGCTCGTCGTCGCCATGCTGGGTTGCTTCGGATTCCTCGCGCTCGGGCCTGGCTTCGAAAACGAATATGCAGGTTTCGGTGCGCTTATCGCATTGCCAATGTGTTTCGGAGCACTGCTCACCTTGGGCAGCGGTTCATACTCCCCGCTTGGTTGTCTCATAGCACCAATCGCTCTGGGGCTGCTCTGCTACACTTTGGTGTTGCTCGGCCTCGAGGGCATGGTCTGTGTGGTCATGGTCATGCCGATCTGGTTCCTGGCCGGGTTGGGAGGGGGCCTGGTCGCGCTGTTTGTCTTGCGACGGCAGGCAGCAGAGAGAGATGGCGGGGGCGCCAGCGTAAACTCCGTCGGGCTTGCCGTATTGCCCTTCCTCCTGATTTACGCAGAAACGGCTGCACCTCCCGCGTGGGATGCAAGAACCGTCACCCGCAGCGTGACCATCGCAGCGCCCGCAGAGCGGATCTGGCCGCTGCTGGTTTCGATACCGAAGGTGGACGCATCCGAAGGCATCGCCACCTTTACGCACGACTGGCTCGGCATTCCCCGGCCGAGCGAAGCTCTGCTCGTCACGCGCGGTGACCAACCGGTCCGGCTCGCCAAGTGGGGAGACAATGCTCGGTTCGAGGAAGTGGTGACGCACATCGCACCTGGTCACGAAATTTCCTGGGACTTCGCTTTTCCCGATCCCAGCCTGCAGAATCGCGTCGACCAGCACGTGTCGCCCGATGGGGAGATGCTGAAGATCGCGTCCGGTTCCTATCAACTCGAGACGCTGGATGATGGCCGAACCCGTGTCACCCTATCGACCAGCTACGCCATGCGAACGCGGTTCGACTGGTATTTCGGCTTTTGGGGAGAGAGGCTCCTTGGCGATGTGCAGGACAATGTCCTCGCGATCGTGAAGGACCGGAGCGAAACTGCCGCTCAGGCCGCAGCGCGGGCCTTGAGGTAGCGGTCGGCTTTCTTGACCACGAAGATCGGGACGATGACGCTCAGCGCGATTCCGCCAAGCGAACACGCCGCGATATAGATCGCCATGGGTGTTCCGCCCGAGGCGTAGAGGCCGTAGAGGACCGGTGCTGCGAGCACCAGGCCGCGCACTTCATTCAGGATGAAGGCGACGGCGCCGACCTTGAGGAGCGCGGACAGCAGGAGTTGAAGCGTGGCACCCATGTGCCTGCTTCTGCACGGAATTGGTTTACAAGCGGTTGACCTTGAATGCCTGCCGTATCGCGGTCAGTCCATGTGCTTGAGGCCGACCCTCAGATAGTCCCAGCCGGTAATGACCGTCAGCACGGCGGCGGCCCACAGGGTCACCAACCCGACCGTGTGCGGTACATTGGCCGAAATCTCGCCGATCATCACCGTCCAGCGCGGCATTCCCTCGCCGAGGATGAGTGAGCCCAGCGCGACCATCTGGAAGGTGGTCTTCCACTTGGCCAACCGGCTGACCGGAACCGACACCTGCAAGGGTCCGAGAAACTCGCGCAGCCCCGAAACGGCGATTTCGCGCATCAGGATTATGAGCCCGGCGATCACATGGGCATCGCCCACATAGGGGCCTCGCAGCACATTCTGGGCTGCCAGCACGAGGATGACCGCCGCCACCATGATTTTGTCGGCAATGGGATCAAGGAAGATGCCGAGCTTTGAAACGGTCCCGCTCGACCGGGCGAGATAGCCGTCGAAATAGTCGGTGATGCCCATCGCGCAGTAGAGGGCGAAGGCCATCAGATAGCCCTGCTCCCAGCCCGGCCACCACAACAGGAAGGCCAGAAGTGGGATCGCGAAGATGCGCGATAGGGTGAGGATGTTGGGCAGCGTCAGCATCTTGCACCACCCCCTAGCGCGTTGCAGCCCGGCGCAAAAGACGGGGTTTGCCCTTGTCCGCCACGTTCACGGCTCTACACAGGTGCAGGAGAGCGGCTTTTGCCCGGGGGGTCATGTCTACAACTTCGCAACTGATGCGGTCGAAGCGGTTCCTGCCGCTGTTCGTCACGCAGCTTTTCAACGCCTTCAACGACAACCTCTACAAGACCGCGATGGTCCTGTTCGTCGTCTACCAAGTCTACAACGACGAGAGCCAAGAGGCGGCCTTCAGTGGCCTCGCCTCGGGCCTGTTTATCCTGCCGTTCTTCATCCTGTCCGCATTGGCAGGACAGCTGGCCGACATGCGGGACAAGGCGAAAATCATCCGCATCGTGAAGTTCTGCGAGATCATCATCATGTCGGTCGGCGCTGCGGGCCTCGTCATGGCTTGGAAGGGGATTGCGGTCGACGCGCTGGCGATCCCGCTGCTGCTTGCCGCACTCTTTGCGATGGGCGTGCACTCTACCTTCTTCGGCCCGATCAAATACGCGATCCTGCCACAGCACCTGCACAAGGACGAAGTGCTCGCGGGGACAGGGTGGGTCGAGGCCGGCACCTATGTGGCGATCCTCATGGGCACGATTCTCGCCGGGTGGATCTCGGTCGAAGTGGCTGCCGTGGGCATTATCGTGACGGCCGTGGTCGGCTGGATCGTGAGCCTGCAGGTTCCTCCCGCGCCCCCTCAGGGTGAGCCGGAGAAGCTCGACTGGCACATCCTTCGCGCTTCGGTGAAGCTTGTGCGCGACACGATGCACAACCCGGAAGTGTTCTACGCCATCCTCGCGATCAGCTTCTTCTGGACCATCGGCGCAGTGCTGTTCATCCAGTTCCCGCCGCTGGCCAAGAACGTCATCATGGCGTCCAAGGAAGTGGCGAGCCTGTTCCTCGTGGTCTTCTCGGTTGGCGTAGCGATCGGTTCGGTGGCGGTGAACCGGCTGCTCAAGGGCACGGTTTCTGCGCGCTATGCCTCGCGCTCGGTGCTGGTGATGGCACTGTTCGTCGTGGCCTTCTACGCCGTGTGCAAGGTCTGGGCGACCGAAGCGCCGACCGAACTGCTCGACGTCGCAGGCTTTATCGCCTGGCCGATGGCAACCTTGTTGTTGCTGTGCCTGCTGGGCGTGGCGGTGGCAGGGGGGATGTTCGTTGTCCCGCTCTACGCGTTCCTCACGACACGGGTATCGCCCGACAAGGCGTCGCGCACGATTGCCGCGAACAACATCGTCAATTCGGGAGCCATGGTGGGCGGCTCGCTGCTGGCCATGGGCATGAGTGCAGCGGGTGTGCCGATTGTGGAACAGGTGCTGATCAGTGCCGGGATGTGCCTGTTTTCGGCTTGGCTTGGCCAGCGCCTTCACAATGCAGAGGAAGCCGCAGCCGAGGCGATGCGCGCCTCGGGCCCCTAGCGGGTCAGATGATGAAGGCGAGAACCGCTGCTACGGTGGCGAAATAGGTCGTCGCCACGCCGCGAATGTCGCTTGCGGTTAGCTTCCAGCTCACCGGTTCGCTGGCCGGAAGGTCAGCAAAGGCGAGGCGTCGCTGCGGCAGGCTCGCCCTGAACCAGTGCCGTGCAGTTTCGCTCGAAAGGACTAGTGCGCGTCTCATGATGCCGAGTTAACGCCTTTTTAACGTTTCGGTATCCTTTCCATTTCAGCTTGTCGCAAAACGACACGGTTTAGGCGAAATTAACCATGATCGCGCGATTGCCAGCAGGGGGCGGTCGGGCTAACCGCCTCGCCCATGAGAGCACCTGAAACACCCGCCGCCGCGCGCCTTCTGGTCGATTGCCTTGCAGAACAGGGCTGCGACCGCATCTTCACCGTGCCGGGAGAGAGCTTCCTCCAGGTTCTCGACGCACTGGGCCAGCAATCGGAAATCGATGTCGTGACCTGTCGGCAAGAGGGCGGCGTGGCCTTCATGGCCTGCGCCGACGGCGCGATGACCGGTCGACCGGGCGTGGCCTTTGTCACCCGTGGTCCCGGCGCCACCAACGCCAGCATCGGCGTGCATGTCGCGATGCAGGATTCGCAGCCGATGATCATGTTCGTCGGCGACGTCGATTCCGAGATGCGCGACCGCGAAGGCTTCCAGGAGGTCGACTTCGCCGCCTTTTTCGGTCCTATCGCCAAGTGGGCGGCGCGGATCGATAGCGCCGACCGCATCCCTGAATATGTTGCCCGCGCCTATGCCACCGCGATCTCGGGCCGCCCCGGCCCGGTCGTCCTCGCCCTGCCCGAGGATATGCTCAGTCGAGACACCGACAGCACTCCCCGCCCGCGTGTCGAGCGCCCGGCGCAGGCTCCGTGCCCCGATGCGATCCAGGCGATGATGGCGATGATCGGCGATGCCGCCTCTCCCGTGGCCGTGATCGGCGGTGCGGGCTGGAACGCCAAGGCGCGCGAGCATTTCCAGCTCTTCGCCGAGCGCCTCGGCATTCCGGTGGCCACGGCCTTTCGCCGGCAGGATGCGATTGCGCCCTCAAGCGCGGTCTATGCCGGAAACCTCGGCTATGGTCCCAATCCCAAGCTGGTCGAGAGGGTCAAGAACGCCGACCTGATCCTGGCAGTCGGAGCACGACTGGGTGAAGCGACAACCGATGGCTATACCGTGCCGCCGCTGATCGCGCCCGACCGCAAGCTGATCCACGTCCATCCCGATCCGGACGAGCTCAACCGCGTCTACCCGGCGGATCTCGCAATCTGCGCAGGCATGGACGAGTTCGCCGAGAGCACAGCACTGTGGGACGATGGCGATGCGATCGATTTCGATGCAGGCCGTGAAGCCCATGCCGAATGGGAAGAATGGGCCACCGCCAAGCCCAATGGCCACACGCTCGACATGGGCCAATGCGTCCAGTTCATGCGCGACACGCTGCCCGCCGACACGATCATCTGCAACGGTGCGGGCAATTTCGCGGGCTGGTGGCACCGTTTCTGGCGCTATGCCGGATATCCGAGCCAGCTGGCTCCGACCTGCGGCGCGATGGGCTATGGCGTGCCCGCAGCCGTTTCTGCCGCCTTGCGCCACCCCGAGCGCACGGTGGTCGCCGTGGCAGGCGATGGCGATTTCATGATGAACGGTCAGGAGATGGCCACCGCCGTCCAGCACGACGCGAACCTGATCGTGATCGTCGTCGACAATGGCGCCTATGGCACCATCCGCATGCACCAGGAACGCGAGTTCCCGGGCGAGGAACGGATCAGCGGCACGAGCCTCGCCAATCCCGATTTCGCGGCGCTGGGTGCGGCCTATGGCGGCTGGAGTGCGCGCGCAGAGACCACCGAACAGTTCAGGGACGCGCTGGTCGAGGCAAAGGGACGCAGCGGCCTTCGCCTGATCCATTGCCTGATCGACATCGAGCAGCTGGCTGCCAGCGGCGCGAGTGTTTCCGGTCTGCGCAACCGCTGAAATGCGAAAGGGCCGCCTCCCGAAAAGGAGACGGCCCTCACTCGCTGAAATCAGCGTGGCGCTGCGTTAGATGTCGTTGCCGAGCGCGCCTTCGATCTCGCCCTTGAGCTGCTGGGCTTCACCCTTGCGCTCCTGACGTTCGCCGTCGCGTTCGAGGCTGTGGTTATCGGTCATTTCCGCAACCGCCTGCTTCGCGTTGCCGCTCATCTCGTTGGCATTGCCTTTGATCTTTTCGGTCAGTTCGCCCATCGGACGTCTCCTTCTGTCTTATCGCACCAAAAGCGGCGCGTTTACAGTGGGATAACGTACGCTGTGGACGGACCGTTCCGGCCTCTGCGACCAAGCGAGGTCAGGCTGCGACGGGTCTCAGGCGCCCGCCATCGACAGGATAACCGACCATTCGTCCTTGGTGAGTTCGGCCACCGAAAGGCGCGACAGCTTTATCAGCTCGCAATCGGCGAGTTTCGGTTCGGCCTTGATGGCTTTCAGCGTCACCGTGCTGGGCAGCCTGGTCTTGGGCTTGACCTTTACCGCCGCCCACTTGCCTTCGGGATCGGTCGGGTCGGTGAGGCCGGACTCGCTGATCTCGACGATGCCGACGATCTCTTTCCCGATATTGGAATGGTAGAAGAATGCCTGATCTCCCACCTCCATCGCGGCGAGATTGTTCTTGGCCCGGTGGTTGCGCACGCCGTCCCAGGTCCCCTCGCCCTCTGCATTGAGGTCGTCCCAGCTATAGGCGTCGGGTTCGGATTTCATCAGCCAATAGCGCATCGCAGCTCTCTCACCTCGTCGTCCGGCAGTGGATTTGCCACCGCCCTAACCGCCCCGCCCCCCTCTGGCCAGAGCGGCAGTCAATGCAAACCGCGAGTTAACCGCTTTTTAGGCGGGAGCCATTAGTCGGGAAACATAGTGAACTCCAGGGGGCGGGATTGGCCGCGAGCACGGATAAAAATACGGGTAGCGAGGAGGCGTCCGGCAAGGCGCTGTCCAAGTACCGCGATCACGATTTTGTGACGCTGGGCATCGCCATTGCAGCGGTGATCCTGTTCGTCGGGACCGCCGGTGTTGCCGTGCCCACTCTGGTGCGCAGCTGGATGCACAGTGCACCCTCGCCCGACCTCATCCTGACCAACGCATTGCTGCTCAATATCGCGCTTATCCTGCTCGGTTGGAACCGGCTGAAGGCGCTCAACAGCGAACTCGAACAGCGCCGCGAGTCCGAAGAGGAAGCGCGCCGCCTGGCCGATATCGACCACCTGACCGGCTGCCACAACCGCCGCAGTTTCACCGCCGCGCTTGGCACCATGCTGGTGGAACGCGTGGGAAGCGAGCGCGCGCTGGCCGCAATCGCGCTCGATCTCGACAACTTCAAGCAGGTCAACGACCTCAACGGCCACCAGGCTGGTGACGAGGTCCTGCGCACCACCGCCGACCGCGTCCTCAAGCTATTGCCCGAAGGTGCCCTGCTTGCGCGCCTTGGCGGCGACGAATTCGTCTGCGTCGTGCCCTATCATCCACACGTTCCTGACCGCATCGACCAGCTGGCTACCCGCATTATCGAGAATGTCGCGACGCCCGTCCTGCACGATGGCAGCCCGATCGACGTCACCATGTCCGTCGGCATCGCCTCCAGCATCCAGCTGGAGGAAACCGGCCTCGGCGAAATCTCCGCGCAGCGCCTGATGCACAAGGCCGACATCGCGATGTATCACGCCAAGAAGCAGGGCAAGAACCGCTTCTACTGGTTCGAGATGCCGATGGAGAACGAACTGCGCTTCCGCAACGAGCTGGAAGCAGGCATCCGTCGCGGCATCGCCTTGGGTGAATTCAAGCCCTATTACGAGCAGCAGGTCGACCTCGAGAGCGGCGAGCTGACCGGTTTCGAGATGCTGGCTCGCTGGGAATCGCCCGAGCTCGGCCTCGTCGGACCGGATATTTTCATTCCCATCGCCGAGGAAATCGGCGTGATCGGCGATCTCAGCGAAAGCCTCATCGCGCAGGCCTTCGAGGACGCGAAGGAGTGGGACTCGCAGATTTCGCTCTCGGTGAACATTTCGCCGGTGCAGATGCGCGATCCGTGGTTCGCCCAGAAACTGCTCAAACTGCTGGTCAAGCACCGCTTCCCCGCCAACCGCCTCGATATCGAGATCACCGAGAGCTGCCTGCACGAGAATATCGGCATGGTCCGCTCGATGATCACTTCGCTGCGCAACCAGGGCGTGCAGGTCAGCCTCGACGACTTCGGTACCGGCTATTCCAGCCTCTCGCAGCTGCGCAGCCTGCCCTTCGATCGTCTCAAGATCGACCGGAGCTTCATCTCCGAGCTCAAGGATGAGGACAATCGCAGCAAGCTGGTCGATGCCATCATCTCGATGGGTGACGGGCTCAAGCTGCCGATCACGGCCGAAGGCGTGGAGAACGAGGCCGTTCTCGAAGCGCTCAAGGGCATGGGCAAGCTCAAGGGACAGGGCTACCACTACGGTCGCCCCGAACCGGCCGACAAGGTGCTGGAGCGTCTGGCGAGCCAGGACAAGCTGGCCAAGGCGTCGCGCGAGAACGTCACCGAGATCGATTTTGCGTCGGGCGACACCAAGCCGGAAGGTGGCAAGAAGGCGGGCTGATGCGCTCCCCACTGGACGCTTGGCGCGCCAGTGCATAGATGCCGCGCACGATGCGCGTGGAATTCACCAAGATGCATGGCCTGGGCAACGACTTCGTCGTGCTCGATGCGCGTGCGAGTTCGCTTCCCGCGATGGACGAAACAACCGCGCGCGCGATTGCCGACCGGCGCACGGGTATCGGCTGCGATCAGCTGATCCTGCTCGAGCCCAGCGATACGGCCGATTTCCGGATGCGGATCTTCAACCATGACGGGGGCGAGGTCGAGGCATGCGGCAATGCCAGCCGCGCCGTGGCCCTGCTTCACGGCAGCGCGGCCAGCGTCGAGACTTCGGGGGGCGTCATCGCGGTCGAGCCGCGCGGCGATGGCGCCAGCGTCGACATGGGCGAACCGCGCTTCGACTGGGACGCCATCCCCCTCGCCTATCCGATGGACACGATGATCATGCCCGTAGGTTGGGAGGGTCTGGACGCACCCGGCGCGGTCAATGTCGGCAATCCGCATGTGATCTTCTTCGTCGAGGACAGCGATGCCGTGGCGCTCGACAGCATCGGGGGCGAGATCGAGAACGACCCGCTCTTCCCCGAGCGCGTGAACGTCAATGTCGCGACCATCGTCAGCCGCGATCACATCCGCCTGCGCGTGTGGGAGCGCGGGGTCGGCCTCACCCGCGCGTGTGGAACCGGTGCCTGTGCCACTGCAGTCCACGCCATGCGCTGCGGGCTGGTCGAGCGTGAGGTGACGGTCTCGCTGCCGGGCGGAGATCTGGTCATCGGCTGGGGAGAAAACAATCGCATCCGCATGACCGGCCCAGCCGCAGAGAGCTTTCGCGGATCGTTCGAGTGGAGCGATTTCGCGTGACCGCGCCGCAGGTGATTTCGCTCGGCTGCCGCCTCAACATTTCCGAGAGCGAGCAGATCAGGGCCATGCTGGAAGGCGAGGACGGCCTCGTCGTCGTCAACAGTTGCGCCGTGACCAGCGAGGCGGTGCGCCAGACGCGTCAGGCCATTCGCCGCGCGCGTCGCGCCCATCCCGAAGCGCGCCTCCTCGTCACCGGATGCGCGGCAGAGGTTGAGCGCGCGCAGATTGCCGCCATGCCCGAGGTGGACGGACTCATCGCGAACACCGCCAAGCTCGATCCGCGCGCCTGGAACGTAGCTGCCGCAATGCCTGCCCCGCAGGATCGCACGCGCGCATTCATCGCGGTGCAGAACGGCTGCGACCACGCCTGCACCTTCTGCGTCATCCCCCAGGGGCGCGGCCCCAGCCGCTCGCTCCAGATCACCGAGGTGCTGCGCGAAGTGGAGCGCCATCTGGAAGGCGGCGCGCCCGAGGTGGTGCTCACAGGTGTCGACGTGACCTCATGGGGCCATGACCTGCCCGACACGCCGCCGCTCGGCGCAATGGTGGAGGCGGTGCTACGGGCGTTTCCGGAACTGCCCCGCCTGCGCATGTCCTCGCTCGACGGGGTCGAGATCGACCCGCTGCTGTTCGAGCTCTTCGCCAGCGAGCAACGGCTGATGCCGCACCTGCACCTCTCGCTGCAGCACGGGCACGACCTCATCCTGAAACGCATGAAACGGCGGCATCTGCGGCACCACGCTGTAGACATTGTAGAGCGTCTCAAGGCGTTGCGCCCCGATCTTGCAGTGGGTGCCGACCTTATCGCGGGCTTTCCCACCGAGACCGACGAGCATCACGCGGCCAACCTTTCGATCATTCGCGATCTCAAGATCGTCCACGGCCACATCTTCCCCTATTCACCCCGCCCCGGCACCCCTGCCGCGCGGATGCCGCAGGTCGACCGCGAAATCGTCAAGCGCCGCGCCGCCGAACTGCGCGCCGCCGTAACGCAGACCCGCGACGAGTGGCTGGCGTCGCTCGTCGATAAGCCGCACCGCGTCCTCGCCGAGCGCGACGGGACCGGCTACACCCCGCACTTCGCCCGCATCGCCGTGCCGCAAGGCACCGCGCCGGGTTCCATCGTCACCGTGACGCCGACAAGACATGAGAATGGCCTGCTGCAATGAGTGAGAAAATGAGCTGGACCGACCGGCTGTTCGGAGGGTTCCGCAAGACTTCCGAGAAACTGACCAGCAATCTCACCGAAGTCGTCAGCACGGCCAAGCTGGACGATGCGACGCTCGACGATGTCGAGGACGCGCTGATTCTCTCCGACCTCGGCCCCAGCGCCGCCGCACGCATTCGCGAGAAGCTGCGCGAGAAGCGCTTCGGCCTGGAGATCAGCCCGCAGGAGCTCAAGGAAGCCGTGGCCGAGGAAATCGCCGCGATCCTGCGCCCGGTCGCCAAGCCGCTCGAGATCACCGCCTTCCCGCGTCCGCAGGTGCTGCTGGTGATCGGCGTCAACGGCAGCGGCAAGACCACCACCATCGCCAAGCTCGCGCATCTCTTTCAGGAAGACGACTATGCCGTGATGCTGGCGGCAGGCGACACCTTCCGCGCCGCCGCAATCGGGCAGCTCCAGACATGGGCCGAGCGCGTGGGCGTGCCAATCGTGCGCGGTCCCGAGGGCGGCGATCCGGCCAGCATCGTGTTCGACGCGGTGAAGAAGGCGACCGACATCGGCACCGACGTGCTGATCGTCGACACCGCCGGGCGCCTGCAGAACAAGCGCGAGTTGATGGACGAGCTGGCCAAGATCCGCAAAGTGCTCGGCCGCTTGAACCCCGAGGCGCCGCATGACGTCGTGCTCGTGCTCGATGCCACCAACGGCCAGAACGCCCTCGCCCAGATCGACGTGTTCAAGGAGGTCGCGGGCGTAACCGGCCTCGTCATGACCAAGCTCGACGGCACGGCGCGCGGCGGTGTGCTGGTACAGGCGGCGGAGCAATATGGCCTGCCCATCCATGCCATCGGCGTGGGCGAGAAGATCGACGACCTGCGGCCCTTCGACCCCGATCTGGTCGCGCGCGTCATTGCGGGAGTGGCGTGATGAGTGACGCACAGACCCCCAAGCCGAAACCCAAGTCAGGCTGGCTCAACATCCTTGTCGACTATGGCCCGCTGCTGGTCTTCCTCGGCGTGTACAAGTTCTACCAGCCGCCCGAGACCTCGACCTTCGGTGAGATTGCTGCCGTCATCTACGGCACGATCGCCTTCATGGTGGCAGCTGTCTTCGCTCTGGTCTTCAGCAAGCTCAAGTTTGGCCATGTCTCGCCGATGCTGATGCTGTCGACCGCGCTGATCGTGGGCTTTGGCGGGCTGACCATCTGGCTGCAGGACGAGCGTTTCATCCAGATCAAGCCGACCGCGATCTACCTCCTGTTTGGAGTGCTGCTGATCGGCGGCTGGATGCGCGGCAAGGCGCTGTTGCAGGTCCTGCTCGAAGCCGCATTCGAAGGCGTCGACAACGAAGGCTGGCTCAAACTTTCGCGCAACTGGGGCGTGTTCTTCTTCGCCCTCGCCGCGCTGAACGAAGTGCTGCGGATGCAGTTGAGCTTCGAAAGCTGGCTCTGGGCCAAACTGTGGGTGTTCATGCCGCTGAGCTTCCTCTTCACCTTCACCCAGATTCCCATGCTGCTGCGCCACGGGCTGGCGCTGGACGATGCGGAAGAAGTGGTGAAGGACGAACCGCCGACGGCGTAAGGTGGATGCCTGCTATTGGGTGGGGTGCGTGCATTCGCACCCATCGTCACCCCGGACTTGATCCGGGGTCCCGCTGCTTGCCTCATTCAGCTTCTCGAACAGATCGCTCCACCCGGGGTTCGCACGTTCGATCGACCCGGCCTTCCTTGTCCATCAGGAGGAAGCAAATAAAGCGGGACCCCGGGTCAAGCCCGGGGTGACGCGAAAGATGCTGAAGGTCCGCAGTCGGTCGTAGGCCCAACGCCCGCTTTTGGCGGCCACTAAATCTCTACCTGGCTCCCCAGCTCCACAACCCGGTTGGTGGGCAGGCGGAAGAAGTCCATCGCGGTCGCCGCATTCCTCAGCATCCAGGCGAAGACCTTTTCGCGCCAGATCGGCATGCCCGGGTTGGCGCTGGCAATCAGCGTCTGGCGACTGAGGAAGAAGCTGGTGTGCATCATGTCGAAGTCACCACCGCAGCGTTGCATCTGCTTGAGGCCCTGCGGGACGTCGGTTTCCTCCATGAAGCCGTAGTTGAGCACAGCGCGATAGAAGCCATCGCCGAGGTCGGTCATCTCGCACCGCTCGCCCGGATCGACATAGGGCACTTCGGCGATCAGCACGGTGAGGATCACCACGCGTTCGTGCAGCACCTTGTTGTGCTTGATGTTGTGCAGCAACGCGCTGGGCACGCCGGCGGTCTGGCTGGCCATGAAGATGGCGGTGCCCGGGACGCGGGTGGCACTGTTCTTGGCGCTCTTGGCGAAGATCTCGATCGGCAGGGCGACCTCGCTCATGCGCTCACGCATCAGCTTGCGACCGCGCGCCCATGTCGTCAGCAGGGTGAAGGCAACGAGACCCACGACCAGCGGGAACCAGCCGCCATCGGGCACCTTGGGCAGGTTGGCGGCGAAATAGGCACCATCGACGAAGACGAACAGCAGGAACACCGGCAGAGCCAGCCACCAGCGCCACTTCCATACGGCGAAGAACAGCACGCCCATCAGCAGCGTGTCGATGAACATGGCCCCCGTCACCGCGATGCCATAGGCAGAGGCAAGGTTGCTCGAATTCTGGAACATCAGCACCAGCAGGATGACCGAGACCATCAGCGCATTGTTGATGAAGGGAATGTAGATCTGTCCCCGCTCGGTCGCGCTGGTGTGCTCGGTCGAAAGGCGCGGGATGAAGCCCAGCTGGATCGCCTGGTGGGTGATCGAGAAGGCACCGCTGATCACCGCCTGGCTGGCGATGAAGGTTGCCGCCGTAGCCAGCAGCACCAGCGGCAGACGCAGCTGCTCGGGCGCCATGTTGAAGAACGGGCTCTGCATGGCCACCGCGGTCTCTGCCGGGTCCATGGCGGCAATCATTGCGCCCTGACCGAAGTAGTTGAGCAGCAGGCACGGCATGACGAAACCGAACCACGACAGGCGCATCGGGCCCCTGCCGAAGTGACCCATGTCCGAATAAAGCGCTTCCGAACCCGTCACGGCGAGAACGACCGAGCCCAGTGCGAGGAAGGCGATCGTGCCGTCGGCGACGAAGAACTGCACCGCGTACCAGGGGTTCAAGGCCTGGAGGATATAGGGGTTCTGGACGATATGGATCGTCCCCAGCACCGCGATTGTACCGAAATAGACGATCATGATGGGGGCGAAGAGCTTGCCGACCGTCGCCGTCCCCCGTCGCTGGATCAGGAACAGGAAGATCAGCAGGACCAGCGCGATGGGGATGACCAGCGGTTCGAGCCCCGCGTTGACCACAGTCAGGCCTTCCACCGCGGAGAGGACCGAGATCGCCGGCGTGATCATGCTGTCGCCATAGAACAGCGCGGTTGCAAAGACGCCGAGGACGACTGTCACCCATCCGTAGCGCGTCGCCCCGATATGGCGCGACAGCTTGGCGACGAGGGCGAGCGTGCCGCCCTGCCCCTTGTTGTCGGCACGCATCAGGATCGAGACATATTGGATCGAGACGATCAGCGTCATCGACCAGAAGATCAGGCTGACGACACCATAGATGTGCAGCTTGTCGATGGCGAGGCTGTGCTCGCCAAGGAATGTCTCGCGGAAGGCGTAGAGCGGGCTGGTACCGATGTCGCCGAAGACGACGCCGATGGCGCCGATGGCAAGCGCCGTCCGCGACCCCGAGCCATGCCCGTGTGAATTCTCGCCGCCGCCGTCACTCTCGTTCGGCGCGGCTGTTTGCGGCACGATGGCCTCGCTCATAGGGAAATCTTGTCCTGCCGCATGGGCTCAAAACCTGCTTCCTGGCTCTCTCGCCTGCGCAAGCCGCGCCGATTAGCAGCCTGCCGGGGGCATCGCAACCAATTGCGCAACCGTCGGCTTACTGTCCTGTTCCGGGACTCGTGGCCGGCCCGCCGATGCCCAGCAGCGTGTCGAGCCGCTGGAGGCGTGCTTCGAGCGCGGGACGCCATTCGGCATCCTCGGGCGCATTGTCGAGCAATTCGGTCCACAGGGCTCGCGTCCGACCCGGTTGCCCGGCGCGCAGCATGGCGAGACCGAGGAAATAGGTTGGCGCCGGATTGGCGGGCTGGATTTCCTCTGCACGCGAATAGGCGAACAGCGCGGCGGCAGTCAGCTGGCCGTCGGCGTGTTCGACCAGCGCATTGCCCAGCGCGAGCCAGGCCTCGCCGTCATTGGGGTTCGCCAACACGGCATTGCGCAGGAAGCTCGCCGCCTGGTCGAACTGGCCGCGGCGCGCGAATGCATCGGCGGTAATGACGAAGCGCGATGGCAGTGCGGTATCGGGATAGAATTCGCGGCGCGCCTCGACGAGCAACTCGCCGGTTTGCGATTGCAGGGCTCGCTGCCCCGCCGCCGGTGCCGAGGCCTGCCCGGGCGATCCTTGCATGGCGTAGCCCGCCAGCCCGAACAGGAGTGCGGCGGCGAAGAGCATCCACAAATTGCGCGGCAGCTTGAGCAGGTACACCGCCGCGACGAAAACCAGCGCGGACAGCGCGATGATTGGAAGCCAGCTCATCTGCGCCTCCCAAAACGGCGGTAGAGAATTGCGCCCGCGACCAGGACCAGCAGCAGCGGGATGGCGAACAGCGGCCAGGTCGTCGCGCTCACCTCGGGCTTGTAGCTGACATAGTCGCCATAGCGTTCCGTCAGCCAGGTGCGGATCGATTCCGGATCCTCACCCGCCGCGATGCGGATGCGGACCTGGTGACGCATATCGCCCGCCATCGGCGCGTCGCTATCGGCGATGGACTGCGACTGGCACTTGAGACAGCGCAGAGTCTCCATCAGATCCTGAGCGGTCTGCTCCTGCGCCGGGTCGTCGAGCTGCCGATAGGCATAGGGCGCGGGCGGCATCGTGTCCTGAGCCAGCGCCGGAGTGAACAGCGCAAGGCCGAACACCATGTTCACCAGGAGAATGAAGCGCTTCATTGACCTGCCTCGCGCAGCTTTTCGAGCAGGACCGGCACGTCGCCCGCGCGCACGTCACCGATATGCTGGTAACGGATGACGCCCTTGCCATCGATGATGAAAGTCTCCGGAACGCCCGACGAACCGATGTTGAGCTGGACCTCGGACAGGTCGTCACGCCCGATGCGGCTGTAGGGATTGCCGTGCTGGCCAAGGAAGCGCGCGACATCCTCGGGCCGGTCGCGAATGGCGATACCGACGATCTCGACACCCTGTTGTTTCAGTTCTTCAAGGTAGGGCGCCTCGGCAATGCAAGGCAGGCACCAGCTCGCCCAGATATTGAGCAGGCGCGGCTTGCCATCGGCGAAATCGGCGCTCGCGGCGCCCTGCGCGCCCTCCATCGCGGGTGGGAGCGCGAAGTAGGGGAGCTCCTTGCCGATCATACGGCTCTCGACGAATTCATCCTTCGGCTGCGTCAGCTGGTAGGCCGCAAGGCCCAGGAAGGCCGAGAACAGCAGCAGCGGGACCCACAGGCGCCAGCTCATGCGAGTTGCTCCTGCTCCGCGCGGCGCGAGGCCATGCGGTGCACGACTTCACGGCGCTTGAGATCGGCCATGACCCGCCCGATCAACGCGAGCATTCCGCCCAGCGCCACAAGCAACCCGCCCAGCCAGATCAGCGGGACGAAGGGCTTCCACCACAGGCGCAGCTGCCAGCGCCCATCCGGCGCGCGGTCTCCGATCACGGCGTAGAGCTGCCCGTTCCAGCGGGTCACCAGTGCGCTTTCGGTGGTCTGCTGTGGCGGAGCCCAGAAGCTGCGCGCCTGCGGGTCGACCACGGTCGGCTCACCCCCGGCGTAGCTCGCCGCCATACGCCCTTCGATGGCGGTCCAGTTTGGTCCGGCGACAGGCTCGACGCCTACCAGCGTGACGGTCCACGGACCGACTGTCGTGCTCTGCCCCACCTCGACCGCCGCAAGGCGTTCCTTCGAAAACGCGCTCTCGCTCGCCATGCCGATGAGCGCCACGGCAATGCCGAAATGCGCCACGACCATGCCCCATGTCGCGAGCGGCACGCGGGTCAGCTTGCGACCCCACAAGGGCAGGAGGCTGCCCACGCCCACACCGATACCCAGCGCGAGGCCCAGTAACGGCAAGATCGAGACCTGCGCGATCAGGCTCACCAGCACGATCACCGCCAGCACCAGCGCTGCCACGAGCGCCGTCTCGTTCCGGATGCGGTCAAGCCGGTCCTGCCGCCAGCGCAATAGCGGTCCGATGGCCATGACCACCAGCATCGGCACGGTGAAGATCGCGCCGACAGGATTGAAATAGGGAGGGCCCACCGAAACGCGCACGTCGAAAGCCTCGGTGACCAGTGGGTAGAGGGTGCCCAGCAGGACAATCGCCAGGATCGCGCTCAGCATGACATTGTTGAACACCAGTGCGCCTTCGCGGCTGGCGACGGCGAAACGCTCGCCCTCGTTGATCGTGCTGGCGCGCAGGGCGAACAGCAGCAGCGCGCCGCCGATGTAGATGGCGAGCAGCGCAAGGATGAAGCTGCCGCGCTCGGGGTCGACCGCGAAGGCATGGACGCTGGTAAGAATGCCTGAGCGCACGAGGAATGTGCCGACCATGCTCATCGAGAACGCCACCACGCCCAGCATGATCGTCCAGACCCGCAAGGCATCTCGGCTGGCGAGCACACTGGCCGAATGGAGCAGCGCGGTCGCCGCCAGCCACGGCATCAGCGAGGCGTTTTCGACCGGGTCCCAGAACCACCAGCCGCCCCAGCCGAGTTCATAATAGGCCCAATAGCTCCCGGCCGTGATACCAATGGTGAGGAAGATCCAGGCGCCCAGCACCCAGGGCCGCATTGCGCGCGAGAACTCAGGCGTCACCTGCCGCGTCAGGAGCGCGCCGACAGCGAAGCTGAAGGCAACCGAGAGCCCGACATAGCCGAGGTAGAGCGTCGGCGGATGGAAGGCGAGACCGAGGTCCTGCAGCAGCGGATTGAGCCCCATCCCCTCCGCTGCTGGCGTAGGCAGGCGTTCAAAGGGGTTCGAGCTGAACAGCAGAAAGGCATAGAAACCCAGCGAAACCACGCCTTGCGCGGCCAATGTTGCCTGCATGGTGCGCTCGGGCAGGCGGCGCTCGACCAATGCTATCAGCGCGCCCGCAAGCGCCATGACAGTCACCCAAAGCAGCATCGAGCCCTCGTGATTGCCCCATGCGCCCGCGATCTTGAACACCAGCGGTTTCATTGAGTGTGAATTGGCCGCAACCAGCTTCACCGACAGATCGGTGACCGCGAACAGCCAGATGAGCATCGCGAACGCGAGCGAGACCAGCACGCCCTGCACCACCGCCGCCGGACGGATCAGGCCAGCAAGCTCTGTTTCCTCACCAGCGCGAACGGAGAGAAACCCTGCCACCATCTGCAATGCGGCCAGCGCAGCGGCCAGCCACAAGGCAGCAAGTCCGAATTCCGCGATCATTCGAGGCCGACCGTCGTATCCTCGGCCATCCTGGCCGCCTGCTGCTGGCTCATGCCCTCGAGTTCCTTGGGTACGTAATTCTCGTCATGCTTGGCGAGGAGGTTGTCGGCCACGAAGGTCCCGTCCGCCTCCAGCCTGCCTTCCGCAACGACACCCGAGCCCTCGACAAAGAGATCGGGCGCGATGCCGCTGAAGCGCACGGGCACGCGCGAATCCTCGTTGCCGGTCACGTTGAAGCGCAGCGTCACCCCGTCAGCGTCCGTCTTGAGCGAGCCGGGCTCGACCATCCCGCCAAGCCGCACGGCCTGGCCAACGGCAGGCGGATCGGCCAGCATCTGTTCGGGCAGGTAGAAGTAGCTCGCCTGATTGCGCAGCGCATAGGTCGCCAGCAGGCCCGCACCGACGATGGCGACCAGCGCGAGGACGACGAGAACGAGCCTCTGGTGCTTGGCTTTCATCGCGCTCACTTGCGCCGTGCCTCCTCGCGCCGACGCTCGGCCCGTTTCATGTCGATCCACGCCCAGCCGACCATGGCCAGCGTGCCAAGGACTCCCACCGCATAGGCGGCGACAACAAAATCCCATTGGTCGAGCGCTTCGCGCATCATGCCGTCTCCATTGCCCTGCGGCGCAAGCGCGCTTCGGCCTGGATGTCGGCAAGCAGGGAGCGCATCCGTGCCAGCACAACCCCGCCGAACAGCAGCGAGAAGCCGACCACGCCGACCATCAGCGGCACGAGGAACTCGGCATCTATCGCGCTGTTGCCCATGGTGATGCTAGGGGGCTGGTGGAGCGAGTTCCACCACACGACACTACGGTTGATGATCGGGATGTTGATCGCTCCCACCAGCCCGAAGATCGCCGGGATACGCGGCGATACGCCCTCACGCTCGGCGGCCTGCGCCAACGCGATGTAGGCGAGGTAGAGGAAAGCGAGCACCAGCATGCTCGTCAGCCGTCCGTCCCACACCCACCATGCGCCCCATGTCGGGCGGCCCCAGATCGAGCCGGTGACGAGGCAGATAATTGTGAAGACGAGACCCGGCACCGCAGCCCCTCGCGCCGCAAGCGCTGCCAGCGGATGTCGCCATACGAGGAAGACGAGGCTCGACACGGCAATCGCCGTCCAGCCGCCCATGCCCAGCCATGCCGAGGGTACGTGGAGGAAGAGTATGCGCACCGTCTCGCCCATCAGCCGATCGGGCGGCACCTGCGTCAGGCCCCACCATAGCGACCCGGCGCTCAGCAACAGCCCGCTCACGATGAGCAGGGGTGTCAGCCAGCTTGCGAGGCCGAGGAAGCGCTTGGGATTGGCAAAGCCGTGCATCGAAGTTCCGTCCGGGGCTGCTTTGGCAGTGCTTCGATCCGGAAACAATGGGCTATTCGGCCCAGTTCCCCGGGCTTGCAGCCTGTCAGCGACCGATCAGCTTCTGCGCCATGCGGTCGGCGACCTGATCGGGCGATTCACCCGTCTTGTCGCTTTCCTGCCAGATCTGCTCGAGGCGGCCCGGGATCAGTGCGATCCGCTTGCGCACTTCGTTGATGTCGCAGGGCGCCTTCTCATGACGGCAGAGGTATTCGAGCGTGACCGAGATGATGCCACCTGCGTTGATGACATAGTCCGGTGCGTAGAGGATTCCGCGCTTTGCCAGCATGGGTCCGTGCTCGGGACGCTTGAGCTGATTGTTCGCGCCGCCGGCAACCACCTGGCAATCGAGGCGGGCAATGCCCTCGTCATCAAGGATCGCGCCCAGCGCATTAGGGCTGAAGACGTCGCATGAGACCGACATGATGGCATCGGGCGCGGCCGTATCGGCATGGAGCTCGGAGGCGAGCGCTTCGGCGCGGTCCATGTGGATGTCGGAAAGCGTCAGCTTCGCACCGTCCTTTGCCAGCAGGCGGGCGACGCCGCCACCGACGCTGCCGGTGCCCTGAATGGCGACATGGACGCCTTCCATGCTGTCCTTGCCCAGCTTGTGCTTCACCGCGGCCTTGATGCCGAGGAAGATGCCGAGCGCGGTGAACGGGCCCGGATCGCCGCCAGCTGCATCCTCGCCATCGACCGGCAGGCCCGAAACGAACTGCGTGCGCTGGGCAACTGCGGCCATGTCCGCCTCGGAAATGCCGACATCTTCGGCGGTGACATATTTTCCGCCAAGCGCGTCCACTGCGTCGGCAAAGGCTGCGAGCATCTCGGGCGTCTTGGTCTTGTCCGCATCCGCCAGGATGACGGCCTTGCCGCCGCCCATGGGCAGGCCGGCCATGGCATTCTTGTAGCTCATCCCCCGACTGAGGCGCAGCGCGTCATGCATGGCGTCTTCGGCATTGGCATAGTGCCAGAAACGGGTGCCGCCCGCGCCGGGGCCAAGATGGGTCGAATGAAGCGCAATGATCGCAGTGAGACCGCTCTTCGGGTCGCGAACGACCTCGACCAGTTCGTGATCGTCGTAATCCGCTTCGGTCCAGAATGCCGTCATCGCGCAAGGCCCCACATCATTGTCGGGGCGGTCTGGCAGGGGAGAAAATGGGGCGATCGACGGGGTTCGAACCCGCGACCTCCGGTACCACAAACCGGCGCTCTAACCAACTGAGCTACGATCGCCACATGCCCCCGGAACCGCCCGGGAAGGGGGCCTGATACGCCTCGCGGTGACATCGTCAACCCGCCCTGCGCAACGGCGCGTGCCTGTTGCACAACACGTTCGAAATGGGAAGCGAAAAAGCGCGCGGTGGCGATCTTGCGAAACTATCTTTCACTGCGCTTTGCGCGGTGTAGTCTGGCACCATGAAAAGCAGCGGCGAATCTTCGACCGAGACCCTGTTGTCGCGCCCCGGTGTCCAACGTGTCCCCAGCGACAAGCTGGAACTGTTCCAGCTCAAGGATTTCCTGACGGCGGATATGTGTCGCGAGCTTGTCGAGCTCATCGACAAGGACCGCAGGCCATCGACCCTCGCCGATGCGGGGGACGATCACTACTTCCGGACCAGCGAGACCTGCGACCTTTCTGCAGACGAGGAGGTCGTGAAGAGGTTGGAGGAACTGCTGTTCGCGCTGAACGGTATCGACCCGGCGCATGGCGAGCCTGTGCAGGGCCAGCGCTATGACGTGGGGCAGGAGTTCAAGGCGCATTGCGACTACTTCAATCCGGGTGGTGCGGATTGGGCCAAATACTGCTCGGTCGCGGGCCAGCGGACCTGGACTTTCATGATCTATCTCAATGACGTCGCCGCAGGAGGGGCCACAAGGTTCAAGACGATCGGGAAGACCTTCCAACCCGAGACAGGCAAGCTGGTTTGCTGGAACAACCGTCGCTCCGATGGACGCGAGAACCCAAACACGCTTCACCACGGGATGAAGGTCCGCAAGGGTGTCAAATATGTGATAACCAAGTGGTATCGCGAAAAACCGTGGGGATGGTGATGAAAGACTATTCTGCAATCCGCGAACAGCTGCAGCAGCGCCTCGACAACTTGCTCGAGCGGGCCGAGGTCATCGAGGACGACCTGCGCCACCCGCTCGATGCCGATTCGAGCGAACAGGCGGTCGACCTGGCCGACGACGAAGCGCTGGAAGGCGTAGATACGGTGTTGCGCAACGAGATCGCACAGATCCGCATGGCGCTGCTGAGGATCGAAAACGGAACCTATGGGTCGTGTAGTCAATGCGGCAAGGAGATTGCGCTGGCGCGGCTCGAGGCACGCCCGATCGCAACACGCTGCATCGAGTGTGCGGACTGACAGCGGCCGTGAACAACGGCACTGTTTTCGCGGTTCACAGTTTCAGCGAGCACGCCTTCGCCAAGACAAGTCGTGACGAGATCGAAATCATCGCCGGCATCGGCGTCGCAGGCGATGCCCATGCCGGTGCGAAGGTCCAGCATCTTTCGCGGGTCAGGGCTGATCCGAACCAGCCCAACTTGCGGCAAGTTCACCTGATCCATGGCGAATTGTTCGACGAGATTGCCGCATCGGGTTTCGACGTGCGGCCCGGTCAGCTCGGCGAAAATATCACGACCAGCGGCGTCGACCTCCTGGCGCTAGGCCGGGATGACCGCATTCATATCGGCAATGTTGTCCTGAGAGTGACCGGACTGCGCAATCCCTGCGCGCAGATCGAGGCTTTCCGGCAGGGTCTGTTGCAGCAACTCGTCTACCGCGACGGTGACGAAATCGTGAGGAAAGCCGGAATCATGACCATTGCCGAAAGCGGCGGAAAGATCCGGCCTGGCGATTCTATCGAGGTCGAGCCAGCGCCTGGCCCGCGCATCAAACTTGACCGGGCATAACGGAAAAGGGCGGCCCGATCGGACCGCCCTTCCCTGATTTCGCTGTTCGGCGAAGCTTACTTCTTGAGGCTGAGGCCACCGAAGCGCTTGTTGAAGGCTGCGACGCGGCCACCTTCCTGAAGCTGCTGCTTGCCGCCGGTCCAGGCCGGGTGGCTCGTCGGGTCGATTTCGAGGGCGAGCGTGTCGCCTTCCTTGCCCCAGGTCGAGCGGGTCTGGAATTCGGTACCATCGGTCATCTTGACCGTGATCATGTGATAGTCGGGGTGCCCTTCGGCCTTCATGATATTCGTCCTTCTAGCTTCGGAACGGTTCCGACCGGTCCAGCTGTGAATGGGAAAGGCGCGCGCATAGCGGCGAGCGCCGGGATTGGCAACCTTATTCGGGGGCGTCGGCGATCATCGCCGTGAAGCTTACCTCGCAGGTCACCTTGCCATCGACCGAGGCCTCGCCTGCGAACTTGCACACGCGGGCGCGCTTCTGGACGAACTCGGCCTTGAGATCGAGCAGGCAGCCGGGCGTAACGGGAGCGCGGAATTTCGCGTTCTCGATCGCCATGAAATAAACCAGCTTGCCCGAACCAGCGAGACCGAGGCTTTCCACCGCGAGCACGCCGGCGGCCTGCGCCAGCGCCTCGATCTGGAGGACGCCGGGCATGATCGGCGCACCCGGGAAATGTCCCTGGAAGAAATCCTCGTTGAAACTGACCGCCTTGATCGCATGGATGCGCTCGTCGACGATCAGCTCCTTTACCCTGTCGACTAGAAGCAGGGGATAGCGATGCGGGAGGCGCTTCAGCACCTCTACGACGTCGAAACCGGTCGTTTCCTCGCTCATGCCCTGCCCCCTTCTGTCGTCGGATTAGCGGCCGGTCGGCTGCTGCTGCTGTGTAGCCTGCTGCTGCTGAGCCTGCGCGGCGGCCTGCTGCTGGGCGACGCCGAGCAGGATCTGGCCGACCGTCTGCTGCAGCCCCAGCGATTCCTGGCGCGGACGCCAGCCGGCCGGCGGAGTGGTCTGCACGGCAGGCATACGCTGGTTGAGGACGGTCACGAGATCATCGGTCACGTTCACGGCATCGGGCGCCCACTGGATCGCGTCCGGCGTCAGCATGATCTGGATCTTCTTCTGGTTGACCACCTGCTGCTGCACATTCTGGTAGTCATTGACCAGCTGCTCGATGGCATAGGTCTGCGCGAGCACGATCGGCTGCGAAGCCTGCCCGACAGCCTGTTCCTTCTGCTGGATCTGGCCCACCACGGTCGGGTTGGCCTGCAGTTCCTGCTGGCTCAGCTGACCATCCTTGTTGGTGTCGAGGCTCTGCTGAAGCGTAGCCATTTCCTGGCGCAGCGTGCGGACCTGCTGGATCTGCGCGGCATACTGCGTCTCGATGTGCTGATAGGCGTTGATGCGGGCCTGCGAGCGCACGATGACAGCCTCGGGGCTGCTGGTCGCGATCCCGGCAACCTGCGCCGAAGCGGGAGTTGCGGCGACGGCTGCTGCTGCAAGCGCTGCGCCGGCAACGAGTTTGATCTTGGTATTCATCAGAATTGCGTTCCTACGTTGAAGGAGAAGGTCTTGGTGTCGTCACCCAGCTGACTCTTAAGGACCTTCGATACATCGATCCTGAACGGACCGAAGGGTGAGTTCCAGTTTACGCCGAAACCGACGGAAACACGCGGCGAGGGGCTATCGCCGATAAAGACTTCCTTGAAGAACAGCTGGCGAATCTGGGCCTCGTTCGCGGTGCCATCAGGCGCGACCGGGCTGGTCGTCGAGCTCAGTGTGGCTGTCCCGTCGGGGTTGATCGTCGTCTGCGTATACAGCTGTTCGCCTGCGTCGTTGGTGATCGGCACGCCGTCGGGATAATCCTGCAGGATCGGACGCGTTACGCTGAACAGCGAACCGACATCGACGAATACAGACGGGCGCAAGCCCATCTCGCGTGCGCCGCTACCCAGCGGAATCTCCAGCTCAGCACGTCCGAGGTAGTAGGCCTTGCCGCCGAGCGCATCGTCGAGGCGGTTCTTGGAGCTGAGCGCATCGTCGAGCGATTGCAGGACGCGGGGCGTGCTCGCATCGCCATCGTCGTCGATATAGCTAAGGCGGACAATACGCGGGCCGACGCCGCGAATGTCGAAGCCGCGCATCTGCGGTTCGCCGAGGAAGAAGCGGTCGGTCAGGCGGACCTCGTCCGATCCCGCCGGTGCATCGTTGTCGAGGCCACGGATCCAGCCTCCCTCGCCTGCCAGCGAGAAGATAAAGCCCGAACCCAGACCCCAGTACTTCGCCATGCGGCCGCGGCTGCGCACATAACGCTCCGAACCGCCGAGACCGGCAAATTCGGTGGTCCATGACAGCGATTCACCGCGAGTGGGACGAAGGCGGCTGTCGAGCGTGTCGTAGTTGAACGTCAGGCCGACGATCGAGCTCGAGCGCTTCCCGATCGCTTCGCAGAGGAATCGGCTGGCCTTGGTCGGGTCGCAAACGCCGTTCGAGAAGAACTCGTTACCCAGCGACACGTCGTCATAGTTGAACGTATAGCTGCCGACTGCTGACATATATTCGGTCAGCGGCACACCGGCGCGCAGTGAGATACCGGTCGTAGCCTGCTTGTACGTCGTGTTGCGCTGGTTGTTGCGGTAGTTGAAGCTGTTCAGGTCGCGACGATAGATGTCGATGCCTGCCGAGATGTTCCGGTCGAATACATAGGGTTCGGTGAAGCTGACCTGCGCCGACTTGGAATAGCGCGAGTAGTTGAGGCTGAGGCCGACTGTCTGGCCACGGCCACGGAAATTGCGCTGCTGGATGGACCCGGCGAGGATGAAGTTCTCGAGCGAGCTGAAGCCCGCCGACAGCTGGAGCTGGCCGGTGGCCTGCTCTTCGACATTGGCTTCGAGCACGATGCGGTCGGGCTGGCTGCCTTCGGCCTGGCTGATCTCGAAGTTTTCCTGGAAGAATCCCAGCGAGTTGATGCGCGAGGTCGAACGCTTGACCGCCAGCGAGTTGAACGCATCACCTTCGGCAACACGAAATTCGCGACGAACGACCTTGTCCTGGGTCAGAGTGTTCCCGTTTACGTCGATGCGCTCGACATAGACGCGAGGTGCCTCGCGCAGGACAAACTTGACGGCCATGGTCTTGTCATCGCCATTACGCGAGAACTCCGGCGACACATCGGCAAATGCATAGCCGAAGGTGCCGGCAAGCTCGGTAAGCTGCTCGACCGTGTCCTCGACCAGCTTGGCATCGTACCAGTCGCCCGATTTCATCGGCAGGCGGGCCGACATTGTATCGCTGTCGAAATCGCGGATCTGGCTGTCGACCGAGATATCGGAGAACTTGTAGCGCTCTCCCTCCTCGACCACATAGGTGATGATGAAGTCCTTCTTGTCCGGCGTCAGCTCGGCCACCGCGGAAACGACGCGGAAATCGGCATAGCCCTCGGTCAGGTAGAACTGGCGAAGCAGCTGCTGGTCATAGGCCAGGCGGTCGGGGTCATAGCTGGTGTTCGAGCTGAAGAAGCTGGTCAGGCGCGCCTGCTTGGTCAGCATCTCGCCGCGCAGCTCGCCGTCGGAGAACTGCTCGTTGCCGATGATGTTGATCTGGCGAACCTTGGACTTCGGCCCTTCGTTGATTTCGAAGACGATATCGACACGGTTCTGGCTCAGCTCGACCATCTTCGGCTCGACCGTGGCGGCAAAGCGGCCCTGGCGCTTGTAGAGCTCGATGATGCGGGTGACGTCCGCGCGCACCTTGGAACGGGTGAAGATCTGTCGCGGCGAAAGCTTGATCTCAGGAATGATCTTGTCGTTCTTGAGGCGCTTGTTGCCTTCAAGGATGATGCGGTTGATCACCGGGTTCTCGACGATGGTAATCACGACATTGCCATCGTTGTTCAGGACGCTCGCGGTCGAGAACAGTTCGGTGGCGTAGAGATCCTTGAGGACCTGGTCGCCGACCGCCTGGGTCCACACATCGCCCGGACGCAGGCGGATATAGGAGAGGATCGTCTGCGGCTCGAGACGCTGGGCGCCCGAGACGGCGATGGTGCGCACCACGTCCGGCTGCACGGCGGGAGCGGCGGGCTGTGCAGCAGTTTCGTCGACGGTTTCCTGCGCCAGCGCGAGCTGCGGGACACCTGCCAGCATGGTCCCGGCAAGCAGGCCGATGGTCAGCCGCGCGCGGGAGTTGGAACGACGCGTGGCGGCAGTTGCAAAATCAGTCATCGACAAGGAGTTTCCCGTCCTCGAAAAAATCTTCAGAACCGGCTGTTGCTACCCGATCCGGCAAAGAGCCCGCCGCGGCCGGGGAGGCTCGACCGTCCCCTGCCCGAAGCGCCTTCGCCAATCAAGCATTGCTACAGTGAAATGCCGGTCCTCACGTTCCCTTTCCCCGGCTATTTCCCGAAGATCGGGAGTCCAGCCAGGTCGTTCACCGTGACGAACACCATCAGCATGAGCACGAAAGCCACGCCGGCGCGGTACGCCACTTCCTGACCGCGGGGACCGACCGGCTTACGGCGGACTGCTTCTGCCGCGTAGAAAGCCAGGTGCCCGCCGTCGAGAGCCGGGATTGGCAGGAGGTTGATGAATGCCAAATTAAGCGAGATCAGCGCGGCAAAGTTGATGAAGGCAAGCGCCCCCATGCTCAATTGTTCGCCCGAAAACTTGGCGATCTTGACCGGTCCGCCCAGCTCCTTGACCGAACGCTCACCGGAGACGATCTGCCCGATGCCGGTGATCATCATATCGATGATCCCCCGTGAGTGATCGACGGCGAGTCCGAGGCTCTCGCCCAGCCCCTGCGGCTCGTACTTGTAGTCGGCAGCCTCGGCACGTATGCCTACCAGCCCGATGCGCGACGTATTGCCAAAGCGGTCGGTGATCTCGTGACTGGCCGCCGTTACCGCGAAGTGACGCTCGCTTCCGTCACGCAGGACGGCAAAGTCCAGTGTCCGGCCGGGATACATGAGCACCGCATCCTGCAGGTCGCGGAAACCGTGCATTTCGGCTCCATCGACCGAGACGATGCGGTCGCCGACCTCAAGACCCGCCGCCTTCGCCGCCGACTCCTCGGAGAACTCGGAAATCGTCAGCTGCTGCTCGACATCTGCAGGGACCGGCTTGCCGTAAAAAGCGAAGAAACTCGCGAAGATGGCGAGCGTCAGCAGGATATTGGTCGCAGGGCCCGCAAAGACGATCAGCGCGCGCTTCCACAAGGACGCGTGATGGAAGCTGCCTTCGCGCTCTGCGGGAGTGGCCGAGGCGATGGCATCGGCATCGGGAATGCTCGCCGGGTTCATGTCGCCCTTGAACTGGACGTACCCCCCAAGCGGCAGCGCTCCGATCTTCCAACGCGTACCACGTTTGTCGGTGAAGCCCCAGATTTCCTTGCCAAAACCGATCGAGAAAGCCTCGGCATGGACGCCAAACCAGCGTCCGACGAGGTAGTGCCCCAGTTCGTGGACCGTCACCAGGGGGCCCAGCAAGAGCGGAAAGCCGATAACGTAATAAAGCCAGAGAGGCAGGGTGGTGTCCAAGGTCAGGCAAGCTCCAGAAGTTCGTTCGCGCGTTTGCGCGCACTCTCGTCAACGCTCAGAACCTCTTCCAGGGTCCGCGGCGCATCGGGCAACTGCCCTTCCGAAAGAACGCGTTCCACCAATAGCGGAATCCGGCTGAATGGAATCTTACGGTCCAGGAAGGCGGCGACGGCGACTTCGTTCGCGGCGTTGAGCACGGCCGGGGCCGCCCCGCCCTCGGCAATCGCCTCGCGACAGAGGCGCGTTGCCGGGAAGACTTCCTCGTTCGGTGCCTCGAATGTCAGCTGGCCGATGGCGGGCAGATCAAGCGGCTCCATCGGCGTGTCCATGCGCCGTGGCCAGGCAAGGCACGAGGCAATCGGCACCCGCATGTCGGAAGGCCCGAGCTGGGCGAGCATCGAACCGTCGCGGTACTCGACCATTGAATGAATGATGCTCTGCGGGTGGACGACGATCTCGATCCGGTCGAGCCCGACGGGGAACAGGTGATAAGCCTCGATCAGTTCGAGACCCTTGTTGAACATGGTCGCGGAATCGACCGTGATCTTGGCGCCCATGTCCCAGTTGGGGTGCTTGAGTGCCTGTTCGCGGGTCACCGAAGCGAGCTGTTCGGCGGAGAATGTCCGGAACGGGCCGCCGCTAGCCGTCAGGATTATGCGCCTGACGTCAGCCTGCGAATTGCCCGCGAGGCACTGGAAGATCGCATTGTGCTCGGAATCGGTCGGCAGGAGGGTGGCGCTGTGCCTTGCGACGGCGGCCTTCAGGATATCGCCTGCCGAAACCAGCGCCTCCTTGTTGGCCAGCGCTATGGTGCCGCCCTGCTCGATCGCCGCCATCACCGGGCCGAGCCCCGCGCAGCCGACAATCGCGGCCACGGTCATGTCGACCGGTCGCGCGGCCGCTTCGCACAATGCCGCGCGGCCACAAGCCGCCTCGACACCGCTACCGGCGAGCGCTGCTCGCAAATCGTCAAGCCGGTTCTCGTCGGCAATAACCGCGATCTCGGCCTGGAATTCGCGCGCGAGAGCGGCGAGACCGGCGACGTTGGAATGGGCGGTCAGGGCTACTACCCGCCATGCGTCACCATTGCGGCGGACGAGATCGAGCGTCTGTTCGCCAACCGAACCGGTTGCGCCAAGAATGGAAATCGAGCGCGTCACGAAAGCCCGCGAACGAGGAAACCGGCGAGGATAACCACAGGTATCATCCCGTCCGTACGATCGAAGACGCCGCCGTGGCCCGGAATCAGCTTGGAGCTGTCCTTCACCCCGGCCTTGCGCTTGAGCCAGCTCTCGAGGAAATCGCCCGCCTGGGCGGCGATGGCAATGAGAGCGCCGATACCGAGGATCTGGAGCATTTCCTTCGGCTCGAAGAACAGCGTCCGCTCGCCAGCCATCGAGCGCGCGATGACGTAGATCCATCCGGCGACCCACAGGGTTGCGCCGATGATCGCTCCCAGGAGGCCCGCCCACGTCTTGGATGGGCTGATCGAAGGCGCGATCTTGGGGCCGCCAAGCGCCCGCCCGGTGAAATAGGCGAAGGTATCGACGAAAATTACCGCCCCCACGACGCCGACGACAAGCGGGATCGGGAAGCGCGAAAGGAAGACACCGGCGAGTCCGATATAGACCGCCCCGGCCAGGATCGCCGCGAGACGGAAGGGAATATTGGCGGTCGCCTTGACCACCAGAAGGACAAACTCGACCATCGTGACGAGCACCACGGCGACTACGAACCAGTCGAACCACGGGTCGCCTGCCATGAGCGCCGCGACCGCGAGACCGATCATCACTATCGCCGAAAGGACCCGGACCGGCAGGTCCGCATTCTTGCTTGCGGGTGCAGTCACCTCCGCCAAAGCATCATCTTCCCCCAAATCGCCTCTCCCGGTTGGCAAAATCATCGAGCGCCCTGGCCAGATGCTCCGGCGTGAAGTCGGGCCATAGCACTTCGGTGAAGATCATTTCCGCATAGGCGGCCTGCCACAAGAGGAAATTGCTCAGGCGCACTTCGCCGCTGGTGCGGATCAGCAGATCGAGCGGGGGGAGATCGGCGGTGAAGAGGTGGCGCGCGATGCCTTCCTCGTTCACCTCGCCCTCGGCCGCAGCCAGCCTCGCCGCACGGGCAATTTCGGCGTGCGCCCCGTAGTTGAGCGCCACGGCCAGCGTGCGAGAACCATGCGCAGTCTTTGCCAGCGCATCCTCGAGCATTTCTACGATATCGGGTGCAAGCCCCTGCCAGTCACCGATTATCGCCAGCTTTACATCATTGGCGATGAATTCGGGCAGGTCCGATTTGATGAACTTGCGCATCAAATTCATCAGATCGTCGACTTCTTCCTCGGGCCGCTTCCAGTTTTCCGAACTGAAGGCGTAGAGGGTCAGGCATTCGATCGATGTATTCTTGAGGCTGCGGACGAGTTCGCGCACGGCCTCCACGCCCTTGCGATGGCCCATGGCGCGCGGCAGGTGCTTGCGCTTTGCCCAGCGGCCATTGCCATCCATGATGATGGCAACGTGCCGGGCCTGCTGGCCTTCGCCTGTCATCCTCTTACCCCGTTCCCCGATCCCTTACTGGGTCAGGATTTCCTTTTCCTTGGCCTGCGCAGCCTGGTCGGCCTCGCCGACATATTTGTCGGTCAGCTTCTGGACCTCATCCTCCGAACGCTTGCGGTCGTCCTCAGAGATTTCCTTCTTCTTCTCGTCTTCCTTGAGCGCTTCCATGCCGTCGCGGCGGACATTGCGGATCGCGATCTTGGCCTGCTCGGCGTACTGACCGGCAAGCTTGGCGAGGTCCTTGCGGCGTTCCTCGGTCAAATCGGGCATCGGCAGGCGGATGGTCTGGCCGTCGGTCATCGGGTTGAGGCCCAGATTGGCCTTGGCAATGCCCTTCTCCACCGCGTTGACATTGGCCTTGTCCCACACCTGCACGCTGAGCATGCGCGGTTCGGGGGCGGAAACGGTGGCGACCTGGCTGATCGGCATCATCGCGCCATAGACTTCGCAGACGACCGGATCGAGCAGGCTCGTGTTGGCGCGGCCGGTCCGCAGGCCCGAAAGATCGCCCTTCAGGCTTTCGACGGCGCCGTTCATGCGGCGCTCGAGATCGGCTTTGTCATACTTGGCCATGTGTGGCTTCCTCTTACTTCTTGTCGTTCGTTACGACCGTCTGCGTGCCTTCGCCCGCAATGACCCGGGCAAGATTGCCCTTTTCGCGGATCGAGAAGACGACGATCGGAATATTGTTGTCGCGGCACAGGGCAACGGCGCTGGCGTCCATGACCTTGAGGTCGTCCGCCAGGACCTTCGAGTAACTTACGGTTTCGAAACGCTTTGCGTCGGGGTTCTTCTTGGGATCACTGTCATAGACACCGTCCACGCTGGTGCCCTTGAGCAGTGCGTCGCACCGCATTTCTGCTGCGCGCAGCGCCGCGCCGCTGTCGGTCGTGAAATAGGGTGCGCCGACACCGGCGGCGAAGATCACCACACGCCCCTTTTCGAGGTGGCGTTCCGCGCGGCGACGGATCACCGGCTCGCACACCTGGTCCATCTCGACCGCGCTCTGGACGCGGGTCTGCACACCGAGCTGCTCGAGCGCATTCTGCATCGCCAGCGCGTTCATCACCGTCGCCAGCATTCCCATGTAGTCGGCCTGCGCGCGGTCCATGCCTTGCGCCGCCCCCGCCATGCCGCGGAAGATGTTCCCGCCGCCGATGACGAGGCAGATCTCGAGCCCCGTATCCTTCGCCGCTTTCACCTCTTTCGCGAGTTCCATGACGAATGCCGGGTCGATCCCGAACTGCTGGTCGCCCATCAGCACCTCGCCCGAAAGCTTCAGCAGGACGCGTTTCATCGAAGATACGGGCATGGAGGCGAAAGAATCCGTGTTGCGACGTGGGATGCGGCTCCTTAGCCATGATGCATGAAACGCGCAAAGGGAAAGCCCCGGATCGGGAAAAGGTGGATCGCTTTGGCGCTTGCCTTGATGGCAGCAGCGTTGGGCGCAAAGGCGTGGTCGGACACGATGGGCGAGCCGGTGGTACACCACACCAGCGTGGCCAGCTCTGCCCTGCCCGTCGGCAGCGAGCCGGTATATATTGCGCTCATCAGCGACATCCACGTGGCTGGACCGGATATGCCACCCGCGCGGCTGCGCAAGATCGTCGCTCAGATCAACGCGCTTGATCCGGACATCGTCGCGATCGCGGGCGACTTGGTCAGCGAGCGACGAACGGCGACGCATATCTATTCGCCCGAGGAGATCGTCGAGCCGCTATCGGCGCTTACGCCGCGCCTTGGCACGGTGGTAGTGCCGGGCAATCACGACCATTGGTACGATATGCCGGGTCTCGCCAAACAGCTCGAGCGCCACAGAATCCCTCTGGTGGTCAACTCTGCGATCAGGATTGGCCCGCTGGTCATCGGCGGCCTCGACGATGCCTATACCCGCCGTGAGGACGTGGCAGCCACGCTCGCAGCGATGGAGCGGTTGGGCGGCGGATCGATCGTCCTCAGCCACAGTCCGGACCCCGCGCCTGATCTTCCGGACGACATCGATCTGGTCCTCGCCGGTCACACACATTGCGGCCAGATCGCCTACCCTTGGGGCGGCGCGCCTGCGCATATGTCGCGCTATGGCGAGCGCTATGCCTGCGGGCGGGTCGATGAGGGCGAGCGGACAGTTATCGTTGGCGCCGGCCTCGGCACCAGCCTCATCCCCTTGCGCCTCTTCACTCAGTCCGAAATCTGGCTGGTCGAGGTGACCGCCCGGAAGCCTTGAGAGCAACCATTTCCTACACGAAACCAGCGAGCTAGCATCGCATCGGTTCTTTCAAATCGTGATTCCGCCCGATCCAGTGCCCGCCCCTATGGCAAGGCACGAGCCCGCCTGTACTTGATCAACCAAACCCGAACGATTCGCCATCCGAACACGAAAAAGGCCGCCGGAGCGAACTCCGGCGGCCCATTCCTGTAGGAAGAGTTTTCGCTTAGCCGGCGACGGCAGCGGCGACTTCGGCGGCGAAGTCGCTTTCTTCCTTCTCGATGCCTTCGCCCAGCTGGAAGCGGACGTAATCCACCAGCTCGACCTTGGCGCCGACGTCCTTGGCAGCCTGCTCGACGACCTGCGAAATCGGGGTCTTGTTGTCGATGACATAGACCTGGCTCAGCAGGGCGTTTTCCTTGGCGTACTTGTTGACCGCGCCGTCGACCATCTTGGCCTGGACTTCAGCCGGCTTGCCGCTTTCGGCAGCCTTTTCAGCAGCGATCTTGCGCTCGCGATCGAGCACTTCGCTGTCGAGGCCTTCGGCGGTCAGCGCCTGCGGGAAAGCAGCGGCGATGTGCATGCCGAGCTTCTTGCCGAGTTCGGCCAGCTTGTCCTTGTCGCCTTCGCTCTGGAGAGCGACGAGCACGCCGATCTTGCCGAGGTCCGAAGCGACCGCATTGTGGATGTAGGGGACCACGACGCCATCGGTGACCGAGACGGTCTTGATGCGGCGGATCTGCTGGTTCTCGCCGATCGTCGCGACGTTGTCGGTCAGCTTGTCGCCGACGGTGCCGCCGGTCGGGTAGGCAGCGGCCTTCAGCGTGTCGACGTCGTCACCGGCAGTCGAGAGCGCAACCTGCGTGGTCTTGCGCACGAAGTCCTGGAACTGGTCGTTCTTGGCGACGAAGTCGGTTTCAGAGTTCACTTCGACGGCAACGCCCTTGGTACCTTCGACGGCAACGCCGACGAGGCCCTCGGCCGCGGTGCGGCTCGACTTCTTCTGGGCGGTGGCGAGGCCCTTGGCGCGCAGTGCGTCGACAGCGGCTTCGATGTCGCCGTTGCTGGCTTCGAGCGCCTTCTTGGCGTCCATCATGCCCGCGCCGGTCTTTTCGCGCAGGGCCTTCACGTCAGCGGCAGTGAATGCAGCCATGGTATTCTTCCTTCTTGAATTAATGTGCGGGCACCGGGCCAGCTGTGGAGCGGCCCGGCGCGTAGCTTCGCATTGTGACGGGCGCGCGTAGGCACCCGTCCAAAGTCAGGCTCAGGCCTCGACGGTCTCTTCCGGCGGATTTTCCATCGCACCGACGTCGGCACCCGAATCCTGGATGCCTTCGCCACGGCCGCTCTTGGCAGCGTTGGCAATCGCATCGCAGTACAGCTTGATGGCGCGGGCGGCGTCATCATTGCCCGGGATCGGGAAGGCGATGCCTTCGGGATCGACGTTGGTGTCGAGAACCGCAACCACCGGGATGCCCAGAACGTTGGCTTCCTTGATGGCGAGGTCTTCCATGTTGGCGTCGATCACGAACATCACGTCCGGAATGCCGCCCATGTTGCGGATGCCGCCGAGCGAAAGCTCGAGCTTGTCCCGCTTGCGGGTGAGTTCGAGGATTTCCTTCTTGGTCAGGCCGGCAACGTCGCCCGACAGCTGCTCGTCCATGCTCTTCAGCTTGCGGATCGATTCCGAGATCGTCTTCCAGTTGGTGAGCATGCCGCCCAGCCAGCGGTGGTTGACGAAATGCTGGCCCGAAGCGAGCGCGGCCTCACGCACGGCGTCCTGCGCCTGGCGCTTGGTGCCGACGAACAGCACCTTGCCGCCCGAACGTGCGGTCTGCTGGACGAAGTCGAGAGCGCGCGCGAACAGCGGCACGGTCTGCGACAGGTCGATGATGTGGATGCCGTTGCGCGCGCCGAAGATGTACGGCTTCATGCGCGGGTTCCAACGGTGGGTCTGGTGGCCGAAGTGTGCGCCGGCCTCGATCAGCTGCTGCATGGTGACGGTAGGAGCCGCCATAATCGTATTCCTTTCCGGTTGTGCCTCTGGAAAGCTGGAACCCGTGTTGCGGAGCATCCCGCGACGGGCACCGGTATGTGTGCCTTCCATGTGGATTTGACCGCGCTTGAACACCCCGAAATGGGGCGAATCCGGTGCGGACCGCGCGCCTTTAGCCAGCTTCGGTGAGGAAATCCAGACTCGATTCGTCGCAAAAAACGCGAGTCCGGACGCGAAAAGCGCTTGACAGTCCGGAACAAAACGAGAACATTGTTCTCATCGCCGGAACCGCCGGCGGGCAATACGGGTTTTCCACTAGATTTCCCCGGTCTGTCAACAGGTATGTCGACATCCGGGCAGGGAGATTTCGAGATGTTCGCACTGTTCCTCATTGCCCTCGTCGCGCTCACCGCAGTGGCTGCGATGGCTGTGCTCGCCGATAGCGGATTGCGCTGGTGGTCCGCTTTCGGTCAGCTGCGCCGCGAGGTTTCGCGCACGGCGATTGTCGCACCGCTACCGGTGCTGCGCAGTTCGGTCGTATCAGGTGGTTGCGCGGGCTTCGGCCGGTCGCCTTCGCGCCCTGCCCCCAAGGCCGTAATCAGCCGCGCCGCTTGAGCCGCGAATAGCGCATGAGCGAGATCGGCAGCAGCGCAAGGTAGCCGATCCCGATTGCGCTCAGCGTCCACCACGGCTCGACAAGCAGCGCCGCGAACAAGAGGCCGACGAAGGCCAGCACCCACAACCGGATACCACGACGCGGCCGCAGCGACGCCCAGCTCGGCGTTGCCATGCTCGAGATCATCAGCAACGCTACTGCCAGCAGCCAGGGGCCGACAAGAACCGGCTCGCGAAACAGGTCCAGTCCGGTTGCCGACCATAGGTAGAACGGCATGAAGGCCAGCCCTGCCCCCATCGGTGCAGGGACTCCGGTGAGGAAGCCCAGCGACTTGTGCGGTTGTTCGGTGACGTCGATCTGCGCATTGAAGCGGGCAAGGCGCAGTGCACAGCATATTGCGAGTGCCAAAGCCGCAAACCAGCCCCAGCGCGGCTCGACCGACAACGACCAGAGGTAGAGAATAATGGCAGGCGCAGTGCCGAAACTGAGCGAATCGGCAAGGCTGTCCAATTCGGCCCCGAAGCGTGATTGCGCCTTGAGCAGCCGTGCGATGCGGCCATCCATCCCGTCGAGCAGCCCCGCGACGATAATCGCCACAGCTGCGGCAGCCCATTGCTGCGAGATGGCAAAGCGAATGCCGGTCAGGCCCGAACACAAGGCCGCAGCAGTAATCGCATTGGGCGCCATGGCGCGCAACGTCAGCCCACGCGATCTGCCCATCATCGGCTTCTCGTCCTCGGCCGATTTGGGGCCCAGGCGTGCGCGCTCTTCGGGTTCAGGCGTCGGTTCCGGCGGCAACAAGCTCATTGTGCCACTCCCTCGATCAGCTTCTGCTTGCCGATTTCGGCCAGCACCGTTTCACCTGCAATCGTCCGCTGGCCAAGCATGACCCTGGCGTCCGTTCCCACGGGAAGATAAACATCGACACGACTGCCGAAGCGGATCAGGCCAACACGTTGGCCCACGCCGACAGTATCGCCCGGCTTGACGAAAGGCACGATCCGGCGGGCAACGAGCCCCGCGATCTGGGTGAAGCCGATCTTCAGCCCGTCCATGCGCTCGATCAGGATATGCTGGCGCTCGTTTTCCTCGCTCGCCTTGTCTAGTCCGGCATCCACGAAGCTGCCGGGGATGTAGATGACCCTGCGGATGGTCCCGGCCACTGGCGAGCGGTTGATGTGAACGTCGAAGACCGACATGAAAATCGAGACCCGCGTCACTGCAACCGGTTCGAGGCCATCGAAACCGGTTCCGTCATCGATCACCATTTCCTTGGGCGGAACGACCTGGGCAATCTGCGATACCAGCCCGTCCGCAGGTGAAACTATCATCCTGTCGTCCTGCGGCACCACGCGTTCGGGATCGCGGAAGAAGGCGAAGACACCGGCCGAAAGCAACAGCAGCGGCCAACCAATGATTTCCCAGTCGAGCCCGAGCAGGAAGACAAGGCTGATGGCTACGGAAATGACTCCGAACTTTCGTCCCTCGGGATGGATCGTCGGAAGTGACCAGCGAACATCGCCGCGGCCCTGATTGTCGAGTAGATCGCCTGGCATAGTCGGGGCTTAGGCGCAGAGGTTCGCCGTCACAAGCCGTCAGCCTGCCTTACGCACGAACACCGTGCCCGCGGAATAGCCGGCCCCGAAGCTGCAGATCAGCCCGGTGTCGCCCGACTTCAGATCCTCGCTATGGAGGTGAAAGGCGATGATCGACCCTGCGCTCGACGTGTTGCCATAGGTGTCGAGTACCGTCGGGCTTTCATCAGCATTCGCCTCATGGCCGAGGACGCGATGGGCGATGAGGCGGTTCATCCCCGTATTCGCCTGGTGGAGCCACAGGCGCCTCAGAGACTGCGGGTCGATGCCAAGCCGGTCCGCTTCGCTGACGATCATCTCGGCGACCATGGGGACCACTTCCTTGAAGACTTTGCGGCCCTCCTGAACGAACAGCTTGTCAGCCCCGCCCTTGCTTTCGGGATAGGCGCGGTTGAGGAAGCCGAAATTGTTGCGGATATTGTTCGAGAAAACCGTCTTGAGGCGCGTACCCAGGATATCCCAATGCTCGGCAGGCGCAATCGCGGCATCTTCGACCAGCACGGCGGTCGCAACGTCACCGAAAATGAAGTGGCTGTCCCGGTCGCGCCAGTTGAGATGACCGCTGGTGATCTCTGGGCTGACGACCAGCACGCTCTTCGCATTGCCCGCGCGGATATAGTCGGCTGCTGTCTGGATACCGAAGGTCGCGCTGGAGCACGCGACATTCATGTCGAAGCCGAAACCGTCGATCCCCAGCGCTTGCTGGATCTCGATCGCCATGGCCGGATAGGGGCGTTCCATGTTCGATGCTGCACACAGGACGGCATCGACATCGCTGGCGTCCCGTCCCGCGCGAGCAAGCGCATCTTTCGCCGCCTTCACACCGATTTCGGCGAGGATCGACAGTTCGTCGTTCGAGCGCTCGGGCCAGCGAGGTGCCATGATGTCGGGATCGAGCACCGGCTCCTTGGCCATGACGTGACGTGCCTTGATGCCACTCGCTTTCTCGATGAACTCGACCGAGCTCTCGTTGAGCGGCTCCATCTGGCGGGCTGCAATCGCATCGGCATTGGCCGCATTGTGGCGCCTGACGAACTCGTTGAAACTGGCGACCAGTTCCTCGTTCGAAATGCTCTGTTCGGGCGTGAACAGGCCTGTGGCGGAAATGACGGGGCGTCCGGTCATCGATTTGTCCTGAGTCATGGCGCGCCGGATTAGAGCCAGGCGCCGCGTGGGGCAAGCGGTTGGCACCGGCGTCGTCACACACTATGGGCAAGGTCATGGACCTTTCCGCAACCGAACGTGGCGCGAATTTTTGCCAGGCCTGCGCGATCCGCAATCGTGCCATCTGCGCGGATCTGGACAGCGATGAAATCGGGCTGCTCAATCGTCTCGGCAGGCGGCGCAGGCTTTCCGCGGGCGAGCAGCTTCTGTGGGAAGGCGACGAAGCCGTGCTGGTGGCCAATGTCATCGAAGGCGTACTGAAACTCTCGACCCAGACATCCGATGGACGTGAGCAGATACTCGGGCTTGTTTATCCCTCGGATTTTCTCGGGCGACCTTTCGGAGAGACGACCCCCTACGGCGTCGAGGCCCTGACCGACTCTTACGTCTGTGTGTTCGAGCGCCACGATTTCGACCGTTTTGCGCGTGAACACCCGCGGCTCGAGCACAAGCTGCTCGAGCGAACGCTGTCCGAACTGGACCGGACGCGCCGCTGGATGCTGCTTCTTGGAAGGTTGAATGCGGAACAGAAACTCGCAACCTTCCTGCTTGAGCTGGTCGACCGACTGGGCGAGAAAAGCTGCGTGCCCGATGGGGATGCCAAGGCCGAAAACTTCACACTGCCACTCTCGCGCCAGCAGATCGCAGACATTCTCGGCCTGACCATCGAGACCGTGAGCAGGCAGCTGACCAAGCTCAAGAAGGACAGGTTGATCGACCTGCCCGCCCGCCGCGAGGTTGCGATCCTTGATCTCGACGGATTGGCTTTGCGGGCGTCCTGACCGCGCGCGGCTACTCGAGCGGCTCTGCCGCGATCTTCAGTCCCTCGCGATCGGCGATGGCTCCGGCGATAGCCCAGCCTCCGAAGGTCTCCGAGACAACGGCATCAAGTCGGTTGCTGCCTTCCCCCAATGGCAAGACAACCTCGTCGAGGAAGCCGACCGTTCCCAGATAGAAATGGTCGCGCGTTCGCCAGCCTGCATTACCTTCGAACAACAGCTCACCGTTCAAAAACAGGCGCAGCCGGTCGGAATAGCCGAATTTCAGCCGCACGCGCTTGTCCCCGGTCGAACGAATATGCACCGAAGCGACCAGACTATCGTCTTCGTCTCCCAGAACGGCCGCGCGACCAAGATCGGCGATGCCATTCGCCTCGACCGGAAGGACCGCAACGGACGCGAGCGAGCCGACTGCCGCGGGCATCACCAGCGCGTCCTTCACGAGTGTCTCCGGGAATTGCCGCGAGATCGCCCAACTCTCGATTACGCCATCGGGCAGGGCCGGAACCTCTGCCGGCCCCGACACCAGGCGGTCACCGTCTCCAAGCGCCCTGACGACAAGATTGGCAAGACGCAGTTCCCCCGCCGGTCCGGAGGACAGGAAACCAAGCCCTCCCATGCCTTGGTCGGTGGCGAGATCCGGGATGTGAAGTTGCGGATCGTCGCTGCCGTTGAAGTAGATCTCCGCCTTGTCCCCGATCACGACCATCTTGAAATGGTTCCACCCCTCATGGGTGAAGGCGAGCGGTGCGATCCCGTTGCGATCGGTAAAGATTTGCCAGGATGTGAGGCCGTTGCGCACCGGGGTATATTGCCCCGCGTCAGGCTGGCCCGACTTGTGCTGGCGGATGTAGAAGTACTCGGCGCTGTTGTCGGTGATATGCCACTGGATACCGCCGAATCCGAAGCTGTCGTCGAATGCGATATCGAACTCGATAACGCCCTCACTGAAGTCGGCCCCCTGCAACCGGGCGGAGCCACGCGAAACGGTGAGCACCTCCACGCCATCGGATTGGTCGACGTGGACGCGATCCTGGCTTGCGGTACTGGTTACCTCGTAGCCGCCCCATGTCAGAGTTCTCGCCTCCTGCCCGAAGGCAGGTCCTGCCCACGACAGTGCACCAATCAAGAGCACCTGCGCCAATCGCTTCATTGCCGATTCCTTCGATTCTCTCATTCGTCCCAAGGAGTGAGCACGAAGCGAAGTCTCAGGTATTGAAGGTTTCGGCCATCCTCCTGCGCAACCCGTGCATCTGGGTCGGCGTCATGCCGGTAATCTCACGGCAGTCACGGATCATGTGCGACTGATCGGAGTAGCCGGCAGCCAGAGCAACTCCAGCCCAGTTCGGCGTGGCAAGATGATCCGCGCCGGTCATGGCCCTGGTCAGGCGTAACCTTCGCCGCCAAGCCCGGGGAGACAGGCCGTAGCGGCGCAAGAATTCACGCCGCAAATGGCGTGGGCTGACCTCGGCCCTTTGGGCCAGTTGTGCAGGTCCGACAGCCCCTTCGGCCCTGCGAAACAACGCGGCTGCATGACCGACGCGATCCTGCTCGCCGCTATCGGAGATCAACGCAAGGTGAGTCCCCATCGCGCGCCAGGCCTCAGCGAACCTCCCCCGCTCCGCCAACTCGTATGCCGGAGCAAGGAGGCGCGCGAGCCCAATTGGCAGTTCACGGTCGCTAGAGAAATACTCGATCCCGCATGCCCGCAGGCTGGTTTCAAGATGCTCCGGGCACAGGCGCAGGGCAAAGATCTCCTCGCCACCCGCCGGTGCGTAAGTCCCGCCGTCGGGAGCGCCGGCATACAGCACGAGATCGACCTCGCGCGTCTCCCCTGCTCCGTCAAAACGTCGCCTGATCGCGATCGAGGGCTCAGAAAAAGGAAGGAGATGGTGTGGGCTGGACTCCTCGTGACCAACGCGGCTGGTCCACGCCATGTCGAACGGCCGTTCCGCACCGAGCGGCAGCATCCATGAACGATAGCCGCCAAGCTCATGGCTAGGACTACACACAGCAATATCGTCTTGTGCGATCATCCGGGCCTCTCCGCACCCGCAGAGCGTCTGCGGGTGCGCCGAGACTAACCGTCAAACGGCGCAGCGACAATTGCGACAGCAATCTCCCCGATCAGGCGCTCTCGCGAGCCTCGGCGGTATCACCGAGCCGATCAAGCCGTTCGAGCTCTTCCAGAATGCGCGGTGTCACATCGCGGTGTGCATTGCGTCCGATGAACAGGTCCATATGGCCGTAGCCGGGGATGATGTGCTGGTTGTACAGCTCCCTGCCATTGTGATCGGACAACCAGGCGCGCGTGCGCTGGCCGCTTTCCGGATAGAAGATCTGATTGGTCGCGCCCGACAGGAAACTGATCGGCAAAGCGAGGCGTCGAGCAGCCTCGTCATCGGTATAGACCGCTTTCCCGTCGCGATCGACCGCCAGCCCCTTGTGCATGATGGTCGAAAGCTGGTCGAACGGGGTCAGCGAGACCCGGCTGAACATGCTGCCCAGCGCAAGGTGAGTGTCGTGGCCAAGTTGGCGGTGATCCCAGCTGGGGCCGAACACGCCGAACACACGGCGACAGGTCGGGTTCTTGCAGGCCTGCCCGTCTGGCACGGGGATCTGGTACATGACCGCATCGATCTCGTAGTCCTCGTCGCTGCCCTGGCTGGAAAAATCGATATGCCCGTCGAGCAACGAGATCTGGCCCAGCATCCCCGCCACCCCCAGATCGGCCTTCATGTAATTCAGCCAGTCGGTCACCGGATGGAGCGTAAGCTGCGAAGAGATGAGCGAACGCACATGGCTGACCCAGCCCGCACCAATGCCCATCAGCAGGCTCATCGACCCGACACAGTGTGCGAAGGCCTGCACGCTGTCGGCACCAGTCACAGCACGGATCTTGTCGATTGCCGCCGGCCAGTCATGACGCGCGATGTCATCGATGTTGAACTCGGGCGGATGTTCGGGATCATTGCCCGAATCCGCGCTGGCCCGGTAGTCGAACAGCCACACGTCATAGCCCTGCGCCACCAAGCTTTCTGCAAGGCTCTCTTCCACCGTAGGCGTCGCAAAGCTGGATGCCCGCACCGAGAATCCCGGTGCAAGCACCAGCGGCCCGCGCGCGCCGCCTCGATAGCGGGTGAGGCCGATGTTCACGCCATCCGCAGTCGGAACCACATGCCGCTCTGCGGGCGGCAGACGAAGCTTGCGCATCGATAGCGACTGGAAGTCCTTCTGCGAGAAATCGTTCAGCGTCGCGAGCATTCCGCCATAGGCACGGAACACGGTCATCGCGAAGAAGCCCGCGTATTTGGCCATGAAATAGGTTTCGATCGCCTTCTTGGCGCGCGGGATCAGGTTGACGACATGGCCGATCAGCGTGTCCGAATCATCCACGGTGATGGTGGTCAGCTGGCGCATGAACTCGTCGATGCCCAGCTTCAACACGCCGCGACCGATCAAATCGCCGGTTTCATCCTCACCGCGCCGAAGCGTGACGAAGAGTGTCGTCAGATCGGTCCATGGATCGGACGCACTCGTCCCCTGCCCGCGCTGCTCCAGGGTTTTAAAGCCGTGAAAATGGATAGGGCCGTTAGGTCCCTCGAGCACCATGTCGTAGAGCATCTTCCAGCTCTCGGCCTTGTCGGGATTGGCTACCAGCAGACGGAAGGTGCCTTCGCGCACAGGCATCGGATCGGGCGAGATCGCGCTCACCAGCACCTCGCCGGTGATTTGTGAGCGATGCTCGGGATCATCGACCATGCGGTGGATATTGTCGGTCGTGACCGTGAGCCTGAAGTCGCAGGCACTGCCTTCCGACTTACCCCAGGCCGCGCCGTTGACGTAGTCGTCACGGATGCGTTCAACCGCGCTCCACGGGCGGTGATGGCAGCCGGTCGCGCTGATGTGGCCTTCCATGGTCTCGGTGAAAGCCATTCCCGGGCTCATGGCTTCGGGATGATCCTTCACCAGCTTGCGGACCGCAGCCTTGCCTTCATCGATGGCCCCGCTTTCGAAGAGATGCGCAACCTCCGACACCGCCTTGGCGATGGGGCCGATGGCATGGCCGCCGACCCATTTGGCAATCGACAATTCAAGCGATGCGAGATGCGGAACCTCTTGCGGCTCTTCGGCCACTTCCTTGGCAGGCGGTGCCTCGACAGGCAGCGGCCCTTCTTCGCCCAGCGAATAGTCGATCGCCCAGCCCTCGCGCCGGGCGAGCTTCTCGATAGCGCGTTCGGCCACTGCGGTAATCGTCAGCAGCGGATTGACCCCGACTGCGCCCGGAAGCGCCGCACCATCGCAGACGTAGAGGCCCGGATGCACCTCGGTGCCACTGTTACCCGCGAACACACGGCAGCTGTCATCGATCACGCCGCGCTCGGCATCGTCGCCCATCCCGCAACCGCCAATGGGGTGAACGGTGATGAGCTTGCTGCCCATCGGCTGCGCCCATAGCGGGTCGGAGAAATACTGCGCCTCGATCGCCTCTGCCGCCGCGCGCATCTTGTCATCGTCGCGGCGCATTGTGCGCTGCTCGCCGGCCTTCGGCCAGTTGATGGCGATGCGATCATCTTCGAGGGCCAGCTGCCCGCCGGAATCATCGACGCTCATAACCAGGTAGATCTGGGTTCGCGACATCGGGCCTTTGTAGGCCCAATCCGCAATGCTTCCGGGATCGGTCTGCACCGCTTCGCCCATGGCTTTCGCGTCCATCAGGCGCGGTTTGACCTGGTCGAGACCGAAGCGGGTAAAGCCGTCTGCAAGTGCCTCACCGAAGAAGAACGCGGGGCCCAGCGCGCCGGCAAGGATGCCGGGGGCAACGCCCTCCTCGATCACCAGCCCCTTGGTGACATCGCCAGCATCGCGCATGTCGATGACGCCGGTGATGCACGGGCCGGGATAGACTTCCTGCGCTACATCGGCAGTGCCGACGCCCATCGCGTAGATTGGCTCGGCTGTCAGCGTCTCGCCATCCTTCGTGGACTTGAAATAGCTGTCATAGGCAAAGCCCAGCGCATCGCCATTGCCCGAGAAGCTCGCGCCTAGCCGATCCGATAGCGACAGCCCCTTTTCGCGCGAACGGAGCAGGATTTCCGTTGAACCGAGGGCACCAGCGCCGAGAACCACGTGATCAGCGGTAATCGTGATCGGCGTGTCCGACGCATCTTCCAAATTGTGCGCCACATGCACGCGCCACTTGTCGCCATCGCGCTCGATCCACACCACCTTGGCCTGGGTGAATATCTCCGCGCCATGATTGGCGGCATCGGGGAGGTAGTTCATCAGCGTGGTGTTCTTCGCACCGACATTGCAGCCCGAAACGCAGTCGCCACAATTGGTGCACGCAGGTTGCGGGACACCGAACCTGTTGGTCTTGTCCTCGAAACTGACGTTGATCGGCGTCTTGTAGAACCGTCGGTCCATAACCTTGGCCGAATGTTCGAGCGCCTCCAGCTTGCCGAGCTTCGGATGCGTTTCGGGATAGGCATTGGGCGCAAGCATTTCGCGCGCCCGTTCGTAATAGGCATCGATTTCGTGCGGATTGTCGCGAAAGGCCGCGGGCCAATGCGCTTCGTCGAGCAGGCGCTTGTCGAGTTCCAGCGACACGTTCGCATTGATCAGCGAAGTCCCGCCAAGGCCGCAGCCGACGAGCGCATATTGGTCGTCGTTCACATGCACTTCGAACAATGCGTCAGGCGCACCGATCCGGCCGCCTTTCACATTAAACTGCATCGCGCCCTGCGCGTCGGCGAGCTTGTTCGGATATTCGCCCGGAAGCATTTCCTTGCCGCGTTCCAGTACGCAGACATCCTGTCCGGCGCGCGCCAGACGCGATGCGGCGACACCCGCACCATATCCTGATCCCACGACGAGGACGGTGTAGTGCTGCTTGGCCTGGTCAAGACTGCGGGCGATGCGTTTCTGTAGGGTCATTCTGCAGCCTCCCGCAGTTCTTCATCGGATTTTTCGAGCAACTGGCGAACCCGCTTGTCGGCTTCGTCGAGGATGCGACCATGTACGATGCGCGAGAAATCGGCCCAATGAGACGATGCGCGCTCGACAGCCTCGCCGGTCTCGTCGACCAGTCGGCTCACCCGACCGCTGCCCTCGACACGAACAGGAGCCATCGTCCCGTCCGTGGGGTCGTTGAACAGCCGCAGCGCTGCGACCTCCAGCTCGTCGGAAACCAGCATGGCCGAACATCCCTGCACGGGCATCAGCGTCGGCTCGTCGAGCACCCACCCGCCGGTATTGAAGACACCGACCGGTACATCGAAGCCGTCGACCATCAGATCGTCCTGGAACGGCTTGTGCGTGTGGCCGAAGATGAAGGAAAGCTCGCGCGGGATATCCGACAGTTCGGCCTGCATTTCTGCCTTCAGCGGGGTGCCGATGTACCAGCCGAGATCATCGATTTCAGCCTCGCCCAGTACGTGGCCATAGCCGTCACGCTGACGCTCTGCTGCGCGGCCGGCGGTCAGGTCGACTGTCGCGCGGATCAGATTGTCCAGCGTTACGCCGTACTTGAGTTCCATCCTGGGGCTGATCCCCATCCTGGAATGAAGGCCGCCGGTAATGCGCCGGGCAATGCTTTCGGCGAAGTCGTGGCTCGCGCCCGCACTCAGCATGGTCTCATAGAGCGAACCCGCCCCATCGCCGATGTCGCCCGCGCTCCCGAGGTCGGACCACAGGAAATCGATCCACGGGCCGTTCTCCTGCTCCAGCTGGCGCATGGTAGCAGGGCGCGGGTCGCCGTCGCCAAGAAACCCGCGCATGTTCGAAAGCGCGCGATACATGCCGTCAAGGTAGTGCCCGTGGTGCATGACCACTGCTCGACCAGTCTGCGCATCGGAAATGCCCCAGTTGGGATAGGCAATCCGCACCGTAGCGCCGTCGAGGTGCGGGCGGTGCGCGATAAGCGATTCCATCAGGCGGCATCGATGGCTGGGAGTGCCGAAAATGCCGGTCACGGAAGCAAGGTCGCCCGGGATCTTGCCGTCCATCAGCGCAGTGACGAAGCCGTGGTCCTGCGCCATGCGCCACAGATGGTGGTCGTGGTTGCCCGCGACATAGATGATCTCGCGCTGGAAGAGTTCTTTGCCTTCCTTCGGGAAGAAGGCGTCGACAAGCTGGAGAAAGCTCTTCGAAACATCGCCAAATGGGGAAAGACCGAGATCGAGCGCATCGCCCAGGAGGACGAGCTGCGGCTTCTGCTGGCCATGCAGCGTCTCTTGCAGGCTTTCGGCAAACGCCGCCAACACTTCCGAAGGGCTCTCGGCGATCTCGCCACTGCCGTGGACGTGGGTCAACAAGCTGTCGCGCGCTCCTAGATGGAGATCGGACAGAACGACGTGGCGAATGCTCATTGACGATTCTCCGGGAAGGCGCAGCAGGTCTTGTGACTCTTCAACCTGTATTCTGCGTCGATCATCTCATCTCAAATTGAGGCCGCACTGCTTCTACTCGGGTCATGACCACCGTTGCATCGGCGCGGAGGAAGCGCGGTGAATTCACCTCGACCAGAATGGCAACGTCAGCCCATGCCGTGAGCTTTTTGACTAAGGGAGAATGGTTAACACCGGGTATAGCCGCATGACTTTCCGTCAGAATTTCGCTTTCGGAGCCAAATCTTTACCTGCGCAAAAATTCATAACAATGCGCCCGTGCTTTACCGTGCATTAAGTTTAAGTGCCTATGTCTCCGGCGATCGAACAAGGGTGATAGTACAAACCTAAATGACCAGTTCACAGATCCTTGCCCTGGCCAACCCCATGCTGTGCGCGATCTTCGCGATCGCATTCTTCGTGCTTTGGTCACGCCAGAGGGCAGCAATGTGGATTGTCATCATCGCCGCGTCCTACCTGTCGCGCACGGTCGGCTTTTCGGTCTTCCATTTCACCGGCAATCCGAATGGCATCCCCTCGATCGTGATAATGCACGTCTTTTATACGATCAGCGCGATCACGCTGGTTTGGGGTGTCGCTTTGCGTGCGGGCCAGCAGGTTGGGCTGCGGGTCTACCTCGCCATATCGATCATAGCGTTGGGCCTGATGATCGGCGCAAGTTACGGTCAGGACTACAACGCACGTCTCTACGCCGCGAATGCCTGCTATGGTCTGATACTGACACTCGGCTGCCAGACTGCCGCGCGCAAAACAGAAAAGGACTTGATCGACAAGGCGATCCTGTTCCTCGTCGCATTCGGTGCCTTCCAGTTCTTCGTGCGGCCCATTATCGCCTTCATCGTCGAAGGCGCGATGACTGCCGAGCAATACCGCGAAACGCCGTTCTATGCGGTAATGGTAATCTGGCTTGCCGTGGCCTCGATGCTTATGGCCATGACGCTTCTCATCGCCGCCCTCACTGCGCAAATGAAAGCCCAGCAGGACAATGCCCTTCAGGATTCGTTGACGGGTCTGAAGACCCGCGGGCCTTTCGAGGAACAGGCCATGCGCATGATCGAACGCGGCCAGCAGGAAGGCTGTCCAACTTGTGTCGTCGTGGCCGATCTCGATCACTTCAAGGTCGTCAACGATACCTTCGGCCATCAGGTCGGCGACAATGCGATCGCCACATTCGGTCGCATCATCGCCGAGCAGATTCGCGTCGGCGATGCGGCTGGCCGGGTCGGTGGCGAAGAATTCTGCATTGTCTTGTGGAACTGCGAAGAGCGCGCCGCCAAGTCGATGGCTGAGCGCGTGCGTCGCGCGATAGCGAACGCCCAGGTCGAAGGCATGCCGGAATCCATGCGCCTGACGGCGAGCTTCGGTGTAGCCGAGCACAAGGGCAGCGAAGGCTATGTCAAGCTCTTCGCCCGCGCCGACGCGGCACTCTATGCAGCAAAGCATAGTGGCCGCGATTGCGTGATGGTCGATGGCCGGTCTGGCAATGTGGCGTCGTTGACGCCTCATCCCTCCGCACAAGCGATCAGCGCCTGAGTGACCCCCGAAAACATCGATAGCTGCCTGAATCGACCACGATAGAAGAGGTCGAGCGACACGACGCCTTCGCCGGCACGCTCATGCTGGCACCATGGGCTATCCTGTGGCAGGCCGTAGGCTGAAACTGTGGGCGCATGCTTGGCTCCCGCCCCCAATTTCTGATCGGTAGGGATCGAAAGGGCGGTGGTGGCAGGGCTTGAATCGAACCGCAAAAATAACGCTTTGATATCAATCCTGTTCTTGGAACAAAGACAGATCTTCCCCCACACTCTCCCCCACATTTTCGTTCATTTAACGGTGGTTCGGTTCAGCGTTTTGCTCGAAAAGCTGAATGAACGGGTGGCTCGTAGTGCGCCTGATCGCAAGATAATGGCACGTTCTGATCCTGTCCATTTACGAGTTAGCGGCCTGGTCAGTTCAATGCCCGATGCCGCTCAACCAGCCTATAGAGACTGGAGGTCGTGATGCGCGTTGCCTTGCCGATCTTGACCGTTTCAAGTTCGCCCCTGGAAATCAACTCGTAAAGCTTTGTGCGTCCGACACCGATCATGCGGGCAGCGTCATTGACCCTGACGCAAATCGGCTCGACAGATTGATTGCCGCTCATTCCGCCGGTTCCTCTTCACGATAGTGAGCAGGATCAGCGATCCAGCGATTGATAGCTGACTCATGCCAGCCCGCCCCATGGACGCTGATTTTCACCTGTGACGGGAAAGTGCTTTCAGCGATCTTGCGGTAGATGGTTGAGCGGGAGAGACCGGTGCGGTCGAGCACGGTCTTCAGTCGGATGATGCGTTCTGTATTGGACATTGGGCGTTCTCTTTTCTGACACTAGCAGCCCCTCTGGGGAACATAATGAGAACTTTTCTGTATCGCGCAAGGGCCAGATCCAGTTGAAACTCGGGGAATTCTTCAACGATTTGTACGATTTGAACCGTCTATGGACGGTTAGAGACTTTTGCGGACAAGCCGCTCCCATGCCCTCGGCGCGGAAAATTTCTTGCTCCGCCCGATTTTGCGGCAGACATGCGGTGATTTGAAGCCGCGAAGACGGATTTCCGCGCCAACGCTGCTCGATTTTGCGCGAATCCGGTTGAGTATGTGCCGCTAGCCCGATCCTTGCTGATTTTCCAATCTGCATGGGCAAAAGAATCTTCTGCTGTCGAAGCTGGCCGCCCGCAATGACTGAAACTGGGCCGCAAGGGGACTGTCCGGTTTTGATGGCCAGGCAATAGAAGCGGCCAATCGCTTACTAATCAGAAGCCAGAAACCGATGCCTAACGCACTTCCGCGGCTGTGCGGCGCCTTCACTGCGGCAAGCGCACGCCTCTGATAGTTCGCTGCAGCCGCTGCGATCGCGGAGTGGTTCGCGTGCGGGAAGCCTCGATCTCGGTTCTTGCCCGTTGCGCCCATCGGCCTTGCGAGTTTTCCAGGAAAACGGCTTCCTGTGGCGAAAGCGCCTGATCGGCGGCCCAGCGGCGACGCAGGGCGGTGAGATATTCTTCGCCCATCGCGTTGATGGTATTGCGGCAGGCCTGATCCCGGCATTCCGCCGTCCAGAAGGCCGAGTAGACACCGAACACTTCAGAGCCATAGCGGCCCACCGCCGCGCGACTATTCTCGAATATGATCTGCTTGCCCCGGATATCGGCAGCAATCTTCATCGAGTTCATCGTCTCTCTCGATGCGGCCGATGGGTAGCTTCCGATGTTTGCCAGCGTATCCAGCTGCCGCAGCATATCGCTGGCCTGACCTGCTGCGACCCCACGGATTGCCACTTCGCACAGGCGGAGCGGAGCATAGGGGCATTGGGCGAGATATTCGCTTTCGAACGCCTTGCGCCAGTCCAGAACCTCGCGCTCCTGCGCCGTGGCGGGAGCGGCATAGGTGCCCGCCACATCATCGGTCACGGTCGGCGAATAGCGATATTCGCGCGTGCACACCGTGTCCTTGTGGCAGGCGAAATCGAGGCCCTGCGGCGGCAGCGTTACCTTGATCTGCGGGAACCACACCTGCCAGTTCCAGTCATGGTCCCACACGGCAATGTCGACGAAGAGCTGCGGGTTTAGGCCCGGCGTCAGGTCGAATGCCAGCCGATATTCGGGCGCGCCGATGCTGAAGCGGCTGGAATGATCGGCCGGATCGACCGCCAGCGGATAGACCGCACCGGAGTTTTCCATCCATGTTTCCCGGCCGGAAATCCTGTCTGCCAGCAGCAGGCGCATCCGGTCGGACCGCAGGCCAACTTTGACCGCCGGCAACAGCTTGACGCCCGCAAAGCCGTAATTGCCCAGCCCTCCCAGCAGGTCCGGGTCGGGAAAGATGACGGTCGTTTCCGGCACATCGGGGTTATCGGGCGATGGCGGGCGGAAATTGCCATCGGTGAAGGGCGCGGGCAATTCGTGCGCCAGATTGCCGCCCACATCGATGCGGAATTCGTCGCTGCTGAACGGAATCTTGTAGCGCACACCGGCATAGCCGCCCAGCTCTGCCACAAGTTCCTGCCCGCGGAAGATCTGGCCGGAAGGAAGGCCGGTCGCGGCATAATCCTGCGCGCTGCCATCGACCGGTGCAAAGACGGGGGCGATGCTGGCATCCTCGCGGTTGCCCACGCGGTGATAGGAATAGGTGCCGCCCATGCGGATCGGAGCCCGCAGGCCTATGCCATAGCCAAACCCGGCAAAGCCTTCGAGGTAATAGGTCCGCTCGCACGAAACCAGGCAGGTCTTGATCGTAACCGAGACGCGCCTGCTCCATTCCTTCTGGCGGCCCAGCGTGAAACCGGCGAGCAGCACGCGTTCCTCAAGCTCGTGCTCGACATCGACGCTGGTATTCTGCGGAAGCGCCAGTGCGCGAGGCCGCCGGATCAATTGCTGGTCCGAAGAAACGCTCGCCACGATCTCCGGGCTATCGGTGTTGGGGACGAACATCAGCTCTTCGACCTCGATCAGGGCCGACTGGATGATTTCCGTCTCAAGCTCGGCATCGCTCAATCCAGCCAGCCTCGCCACTTCGTCGCGGCCAAGCTCTGCCTCCAATTCCGCACGGCGGGCGGGGTTCGCCGCCATGCTGCGAAACTGTGCAATTCCCGCCGCAATCTCAGCCCGTTCGGCGTCAATATTAGTGCGCAGGTTCGCAGTGGCTCGCGCGCGTTGCCCGGCATCGGCGATGAAGTGCGGATCGCTGGCGTCGCCAAGGCGGCCGATCTTCGCGGCCATGTCCTGCCGTTCGAAACACGGCGTACCCGCAGCTTCGAGCTGGCGCCGCGAGGCCGGATTGGCGCAGGCCGAAGGGCGCAGCTGATAGGCAAGGAACTGGCTGACGATCACGCCGCGATCGGTTTCCACGACTTCGCCGTTGGCCAATGACTGCGCGACAAGCCCGCCCATCTGCTCCAGTTGCCGGGAAATGTTGATCGGCGCCTGCGGGTTTTCGAATAGCGGGGTCATGTCGACGCCGATTTCGCCCAGCGCAAGCCGGGGCCGGTTCCGCAGCGCCAGCAGCGGCTGTCGTCGGATCACTTTCATCGACCGGAGAGATTCGCTGAGCGGCACCGCCCTCAGCACGGCCGCATCGGGTTCCACCACACTTTCGGCTTGCGTGGGCGGGACGATCTCCCGGACCGTAGTCTGGTCAGCCCGGACTACCGTGCGCGACAGCGGGACGGGCGGCCTTTCCTGTGCCGATGCCACCGCCGGATGGGTGAGAAGGGAAACTAGTGCAATGTGACAGAGTTTGCGCTTCATGCTTCGCCCCGAGAGCTGACCTTGCGTCCGGAAATACTTGCGCGGTGTCGTGGAATGTAACCAGTCTGCAGATTCATGGCAATTGGCATGCCCAGCGCCGGATTTCGGGCTGTCGCGTTCTGGTGGTCGGACTGCAGAAGGCCGACATTCGGCAATCGACCCGGACTATTGCCAGTCACCACTTGTCGATCCGATCCGAGAAGCGGTCGGCCGAAGCAGACGGTCGACCGCCCCGACAGATCATATTTCGGTTCGCTCCGCCAGCAGCAGTGCGTCTTCGACATCGACCCCGAGATAACGTACTGTATTCTCGATCTTGGTGTGGCCCAGAAGTATCTGGATCGCACGGATGTTGCCTGTGGCTCGATAGATCATGGCGGCCTTCGTCCGTCGTAGCGAATGCGTGCCGTATTCCGCCTTTCGCAAACCGATAGCAGTGACCCACTCGTCGACCAGGCGGGCATATTGCCGCGTGCTCATATGCCCGGCCGGATCAACGCGGCTTGGGAAAAGATAGTCACTGGTTGATCCGCCCCTGCGCTCCAACCATGACAGGAGTGTCGCACGAACATCAGCGGTCAGCTCGAATTGGACCGGGCGATTGGTCTTCTGTTGAATGACGATTGCGCGGGTGCGGATGTCGGCTCCCGCTACAACGTCACCGATCTTGATCTTGACCAGATCGCAGCCGCGAAGCTTGCTGTCGATGGCAAGGTCGAACAGGGCTTTGTCCCGCAACCGGCCCTCACGGTCGAGGTGGAAGCGGATCGCCCAGATCTGCTTCTGCGTCAGGGGACGCTTTGTGCCGACATTCTTGCCTGCGTTCCAGGCAGCTCTGTGCTGCATGGCCGGATCATATCGTGAGTATCCCATTATCATTCTCCTTGGTCGGAATTGGCCAAGGTAGATCAGATGCTCGCCAAGAAAAGAACTTGCCCGCAATGTGTCGCGCGACACTTGACAATCTACGGTCTTGAGACTATTCAGGCTGCATGGAAATCGAGAGCATCAGGCACAAAGGCCTGCGGCGTTTCTTCGAAACGGGCAATGCTAAGGGCCTGGTCGGCGACGTGAACCGATTGCGCAAGATGCTTGCCTTTATCGATGCCGCCGAAAGCCTGGACGAATTGTCGGTTCCACCGAATTTCGGGCTGCACGAGCTGACCGGAGACCGCAAGGCCACCTGGTCGATGATTGTAACACGCAATTGGCGCATGACATTCAGTGTGAATGATGAAGGCGCACTGATCGATATGGATCTGGAGGATTATCATGGCGCTTAAGATGCACCCCTCGCTCGCCGTTAATGTCGGTGACTGGCTGAAGAGCGAGATCGTTGAGCCTGCCGGTGTCAGCGTCACGGCTCTTTCCGAACACTTCGGTGTCTCTCGGCAGGCGCTGAGCACTTTGCTCAACGGCAACGCCAGCCTGTCGGCGGATATGGCGATCCGGTTTGAAAAGGCGTTCGGCGTCAAGGCCGATACGCTGCTGCGAATGCAGACGGCCTACGATCTGGCCCAAGCCCGCGAGCATGAAGGCGAGATCAAGGTCGAGAAGTTCGCAAAGGCTGCGTGAGCGGCTTCTGGGCCGTGTGTGGACGGCCCTCCGTTGGCAAGGGGTAATTCGGAGTTCTGCCTTCCGCTGGTTGAGGCGGCCATGTGTTCGGCCTTTCGATGCGGCTGTGTCATGCGCCGCTGGCCATGATGCCTTTCGCGCGAACCGGGTCCCGACCTATAGCACGCGCTCGAAGCGCCACGGCCCAAAATGGGTTTTCCCGATCCGGCGGTTTCAACCGGCTTTGTGCATCAACTCCTCTTTGCCCTTTCCAACTTCGTTCGCGCGAAGCCTCGCGCTTAGTTCTTACGCGGTCATCGACACTGGCTCACGATACCGTTCGCCGCTCACCATCATTGCCCAGATGATCCGCGCATTCTTGTTCGCAAGCGCTACTGCCGCGACCTTGGCAGGCCGCCGTGCAAGCAACTCGACGAGCCATGGTCGCTTCGTTCCGTGCCTCTCGGCATAGCGGATCACAGCCATCGCCCCGACGACGAGCATCTGCCTCAGATATCGGTTGCCAGCCCGTGTGATGCTGCCGAGCCTGTCTTTGCCACCTGACGAGTTCTGCTTCGGTACGAGACCGATCCAGGCGGCGAGGTCGCGACCGGTCCTAAAAACGGTTGGATCGGCGACCGAAGCAACAAAGGCACTCGCTAGCAGCGGGCCGACGCCGGGGATATCCATCAGCCTGCGACCGAGTTCGGTCCTACGGGCGCTAGCAAGTACGCGACGGTCGTTCTCGAGGATCTGGCGCTTCACGACCTCGAGCTGCGCTGCCAGCATCTGCAGGCACAGGCGTGCATCCTCCGGAACGCGATCATCGCCTGCATCGGCGACTACCTCGAGCAACCGCTCCACGCCGAGCCGACCGACTGGTGCCACCACGCCGAACTCCGAGATGTGAGCTCGGATCGCGTTCGAGATCTGCGTGCGCTGTCGGTTCAGCATCAGCCTCACCCGGTGCAGCATCATCAGGCTCTGCTGCTCTGGGCTCTTCACAGCCACAAAGCGCATGGTGGGCCTGGTCACCGCTTCGCAAATTGCTTCGGCATCGGCAGCATCGTTCTTTCCGCGCTTGACGTAGGGCTTTACATACTGCGCCGGCATCAGCTTCACATCGTGGCCGAGCGCACTCAGCTCACGCGCCCAGTAATGCGAGTTGTTGCAGGCCTCGATCCCGATCAGGCACGGCGGCAGCTTCTCAAAGAATGGCAGCATCCGGGCACGCTTCAACTGGCGGCGCAGGACAGCCTCGCCATTGCTGTTCACTCCGTGCACCTGAAATACCGACTTCGCGATATCCAGTCCAATCGTAACGACTTCTTCCATCACAGCTCTCCTTCCAGCTCATCCCCCGGATCATACCGCAGGTGGTTGGTGAGCCGTCCACAGCATCAGTAGCGGACCGTCCGCTGGAAAGGACAAAGAGATCAAAGCCGACAGTCGGTTCATGCATTCTGCGGTTACTATGGGTGATCGCCGTCTAGCGCAGCAGCGGCGATGAGATAAGGCATACTCTCTACCAAGCTGTAATTGGGCGCGTTTACCACAAAGTGACGAAGCCACGTCATGTGACCACTACCTACGATAACTAGTACCCGGTCTCCGGGCGCGGCGATCCCATCAAGCTTCGCAAACATTTTGGCATTGCGCATATACCAATATGCATTGAGTTCGGCGCCGGGCTGGGTCTCTCCGTCGCCGATCGTCAGCATTGAATAATAGAACTTGTGATGCATGCTCGTCATCATCGCGGCGTCATTATGATGGAACAGGGTCTCGGCAACACTGCGGTTCTGCATAGCTGCATTTTCGATCTCCGACGCAGCTTCGACTTCGCTTACTAGCGCTTCCAGCAGATCTTCATGTCCCGATCGCTGCGCAAAAGACTGCACTGCTTCGAAAGGGAAATAATCAGGCTCACCATCACGAGATCTTTCATCGAATCCGTAAACAGCTTCATGACCGAGAAGCCGGGCAAGGCGATAACCGAGTTGAACCGTCTCGTTTCTCTCGGTCAGCAGAAGCTGTTCGGTGCGAGCGTAATTTTCTAGCGAGAACTGCGGCCCCTGGGCCTCTTCCTCTACCACGATCCGCGTCGGTCTCCACTGCGCCAGCGCCTGCGCCAGATTGGCAAGTTCGCGCTGTCGCTTCGGGTGGAGGAAGTCGTCCACCTCGGCATTGACCACATCGGCTCCCGGCGAGGAAAAATGATAGACGCCAAGGATCATGACTTCGACGTCGCTCGGCTGCTCTCGGGTCTGACCTGCGGAGATCGGTGAAGCAAACGCAGCTAAACCCGCAGCCAGCGAGGCAAGATGTCTCAAAGCCTCCTTCGAGAAAAATACAGCCTGCATGATCGGACATCCTTCATGTTGCAGATAGATTTAATTGGACGCCGGATTACAGGTAACCGGACAAGATCAAACATCGATCCACGATAGGTTATTTCTCCGAAGCCCTCCATTCGAGTCAGCACGTCGCAAAGAGAACCGTGTTGAAGTTTGTGTCGAGCAGGAAGTTATCAAGATAAACTTTCAGCAGTCCTATCTCCACAATTCAAGGTAAGCGCTACGATTTCTAACAGCGCCAGCCCACTTCTGAATTTGCGGATAGCTCTCCATTTCCGTAAATCCCGTTTGTTCGCCGAGATCGATGAAGATTATTGCGGTGATATCCGCATATCCGAACTCTTTTCCCGACACGTACTCTGCGCAGGAAAGCCGCTTTTCCAGGACGTCGAGAAACAACCTTACCTGACGCTCCCCACGTGTCGCCAACTCAGCGATTTGCTCATACGCTTCGCGACCAGGAATAGCCTTGCCGGCAAAGTCGGGCAGAGTATTTCGTATGATTGCCGATAAGGGCTGCAAACCTTCCAATTCGACCTTGTTGTTCCACTCTGCGATCTGCCCCCGCTCGAGCGGGGTTCTCCCGAGCAACGGCGGGTCTGGCCACAGGGCCTCTAAATACGCGGCTATGCCGTCATTCTCGGTGACGACGACGCCCTCTTCCGTGCGCAAAGCTGGCACCAGGCAGGCGGGGTTGATGGCTTGGTACCAGTCTTCCAGATGTTCCCCGCCGCGGACATCGATCAAAACGACATCCACGTCGCGTCCCTTCTCGCGAATGAAAAATCTCGCCCGGTGCGAACTGGGCGCCTCCCACCCGTCGTAGAAAACCAGACGCATCTCGCCGCTCATCGTGCCTTTCCTTTGAAAAGGCCTGCGCCAATCGCGCACATTGTAACGAAAACGATGTTGAAGATGGCATCGATCAGCGACCCAGCCAAAGTGAGAACAGGGTCTACGGCGTAAAACCAGTAATCGAAAACAAATACCGGCAAAATCGCAGCGCCAATGACGAGATACGTTGTTCTTGTGAAGCAACTAACCAAGGCCAAGATGCCGAAGAGGCTGGCCTGAAGCCCGAAGCATTGGAAAATCAGACGCGTCAAACCGTTACTCTGCGACGGGTCTTGAACCGAGATATCGATCATCAAGTCCGGCAATGCCATCGTGGCCAGACCGAGGGTCAAATAGGCGCCACCCATTATCTTCCGTGGGGTCTGTGAGACGAATTTTTCGTTCATGATCGTTCTTTCGATTTCGTGTTCGGTGATCAGCGAAGATGAAAGCCTGTCGGTTTCACTGCGTTGTGCGGTCTATCCGCCCCGATAGGGAAGTGGCCTGCGATCAGCTTCCCTTCTCAATCACCCTTGCAATTAGAGATGCGAAGGATTGCGGGCTGGAGACAGGCCAAAGATGGTCTGCATCCTCGATAGAAATAGACCGAGCGCCGGGAATTACAGAGCTTAGATGTGAGGCTGCCAATCTAAACATCTGTCGGCTCTTTCTGCCCGACGCGACCAGTACCGGCGATGAAATTCTAGCGAGCATTTCCTCCGTCAGAATTTCAGGCGAAGCATCGCCCGCGAATGCGCGTCGCAACGCTACGACACTGCCGATAAAGGGCTCACGCTGCAATTCATCGAGATCATCCCATGCTTCAGGGGAGCCGGTCGCGGCAAACGAGAGCTGCGCGAGGCGCCGGTCATCCGCTTCACCCATCTCGGCGAAAAGAGGTCCGAATGCGGCAATTGCATCGTGCTGGAAAAGCTGTTTGTCGGCAGGTTTGAGGTAGGTGTCGCTACTCGGATCAAACAGGATGGCTTGTTGGCATTCGAGGCCTTGACTGAGTGCGAGCAGCAAGGGGTGACAGCCAAACGACCAGGCTGCACACACCAGTTCTTGGGGATCTTCAAGCGACGCGAGTTCGATAATCTGACGAGCATGGTGTGAGGTGTGCGGGAAATCACGGTAACCCCAACCATTGCCGAAGCCATCGAAAGTCGGAGCGAGAACGCGGTGTGGAGCAAGCGCTTTTGCCACCTCGCGCCACTGCTCGCCCGTCCCGGGTAGACCATGTAACAACATTATAACGGACATAATTCGATTTCCTGTCAAAGCTCGCACATCGATACGTGCGAATATACGATGCAGGAGCGGTGAAGCATCCGCTCCTGCATGTTGGTCAGAACCCGAAAGTGGCCGACACGATCGTCGCCGCTATTGCCGCTGACCCCGGCGCAGCTAGTCCGCCATTTCGTTCAGGTTTCGGGCAATGGCAGTAACGTGGCGTAGGTCCGATCCGCAGCAGCCACCGAAGACATTAAGCCACGGCATCCGGTCGCGAAGTTGGGCATATTGCTCGGCAAGCTCGGCCGGATTGCCGTCGTCTAGTGTATCAGCCTCATCGAGTTCGGCGTGGCTACAGCGCGATGCGTTGGCACGAATGCCGCGGATGCGCTTGCGCCAGTCGCCTGCCTGCAGGGCGGGCGCGAAGTGATCGGGATGCGCGCAATTGACCATGAAATAGGCTGGTCCATTACCTGTCTCCCCATCGACCTGAGCGATGGCATCGCGCAGCGTCTCGCCGGTCGGCAGGTGTCCGTCGGTTTCGACCGTGAAAGAAATGACGCAAGGCAGGTGCACCTTTGCGGCTGCACGAACCAAGCCGGTTGCTTCGCTCGCCTGGGTGAAGGTGAGGCCGGTGACCATGTCGATCTCGGTCTCTGCCAGCCATCCGAGTTGTTCGGCATAATAGGCTTCTGCGCTATCGGCACTGATACGTTGTTCGGGAGCGTAAGCATCACCGCGCGGCCCGATCGGCGCATTCAGCACGATCGGCTGCGCGTTCGTTGCCTCTTCACGTAAAGCGGCGATGAAGGCCACGGCATCGCGATTGGCCTGGTGCAGGAAGGGAACGCTTTCGCCCAGATCCTTTGCCCAGTGGCGATGGGCTTTCCAGGTCACCGTATCGAGCACTAGCCCCGCATCGAAGCGGTCTGCCAGCTCGATAAATCCCCTGAAATATTCGCGCAGAACTTCCCGACCGCATTTATCTGCGAGCAGTGTGTGGGCCGCAAACTCGCGGATCTCCATGGCGCGGTTGAAAATGATGTCGGTTTCTATGCCGGCATCGGTAAAAAACAGTTTGTGTGAAAGCTGCGGCAATTTGTTGCGATAGGTCGTCATTGTTCAATCCTCGTTTCGTGCATGAGCGCGCATGAAGCGCGCCGTATCGGCGATCATCGCGGTGAATTCGGGTTCGACCGAAAAGGCGTGCCACATGCCCTCGTGCACGATCAGTTCGGCGGGGACGCCTTCACGCCACATCGCCCGATGCAACCGCACCGTGTCGCTGAGCATGATGTCGCGCGTTCCCGAGATCAGGAGGACCGGGACATCGATTCCTTCCCAGTCGCCATAGACGGGCGACACAAGGGGATCGCGGGCGCTCTTGTTCGCCGCATAAAAGTCCGCCAGTTGTTTAAGAGCAGCGCCGCTGCGGCCCAGCAAGGGGTCATGGCAATCGAGCGTAGCGATCGTGTCGCTATCCATTGAAACATCGGACCACGGCGAGTTGAGGACAGCCGCCTCGGGCAACGGCAGACCGAGCTGCTTGGCCCTCAGAAGGAACGCCGCACCCAGTCCGCCTCCGGCAGAGAGCCCGTAGACCACGATCGGCCTGCCGGGCATCTTCCGCTTCAGCACAGCGTAGGCAGTCACGGCATCTTCCAGCGCTGCGGGATAGGGATGCTGCGGCGTCAGCCGGTAATCGACGCTGACACTTTCCAGATTTTCCAGTTCGGCGAAGGATACCGCCGTGTAGAGTGCGGCATCCCCGTCGTTGAGCGCATAACCGCCACCGTGAAGATTAAAAATGAGCGGTGTGTTGGTCAGGGGATCCATGTCCGCCGGGCGCACCCACGCCGCTTTGACATTTTCGAGAGCGGTCCGTTGGATCGTCACGGTTCCGCGGCGTTCTGCTTCTGCGACGAAACGCTCGCCGTTCGCACGCATGATCGCCTGAAGTTCGATCCAACCATCAACGGTTTCCGGTGCCGAGGCCATGAAGCGGCGATCCTCTGTTGAAGAGAGGTAGGCCTGCGCAGCCGTGCTTAGGGACTGGGGGAGAGGGACGGTTGCGCAGGCCCCGCTGCCGGCCGCCAGGGTCGCGTTGGCAAGCAGCGTTAGGGATGAAAGAAATGACATGGGAAGTCTCCGGATGAAGCCGCTCGTTCAAGCGATCTTGTGGAAGGCGAGCAATTTGGCGGTCTCCTCGGACGAACCCTCGTAGAAACCGGCTTCGCCGTTCCAGACTGGGGGGTTGCGGAAAGTGCCGAAGATCATGTCGAACAGCGGGATATCGCCGTAGTTGTAACCGTGGACGCCGCGCTCATGATGGACCGAGTGGCTTTCCGGACGCGTGACAAGATAGCCAAGCCAGTGCGGAGTCTTCAGGTTTGAATGCTGGAACATGGAACAGAAGGTCGCCATCACCGCGACAATGAACGCTGCTTCGCCAGTCAGGCCGATGCCAAGCACGAGCACCAGGCTGCCAAGAAACGCCCAGCCAAGCATATCGAGCGGGTGGAAATAGAACGCGCCCCAGATGTCCACGCGTTCAGCGCTGTGATGCAGCTGATGGAAGAGCCGCCACAGCGTATCCGACCGGTGCATGGTACGATGCCACCAGTAAACACCGAACTGCAGGACGATAAAACCGATCGCCACCTGAGCCCAGAACGGGAGGCTCGATGCGTCGACAAGTTGGTGAGCGCCCAATGCCTCATCCCACATCAGTGGAGCGAAGGTGGCGATGGCGAAGTAGAGCACCGCGAATGCAACACCCTTGAGCCGCCATCTCCGGACCGTGGGAAACATGCGTCCTTTCGAAACAAGCTCGAGCAAAGCGAAGGCCACAAAGAGGCCGAGCGAAATGTAGTGAAATTCATTCATGGCAGAATCCTTCGGGGATACGACTTAGCTGCGCGCTGGCGGCGCGGGGCGAAGCGGCGTGGGCAGACACGGAAAGGTGTTCGCCATCCCCCTGTGCGGAGAGCGGCAGGGCTTCTCGTCATCCGGCAGGGCAAATCGGGTGGCTCCTGCCACCGATGGCTTCGTGGCATCCACGAGTGCTGGCGGAACCTGGGTTGCCATCAGAAGCGTGATGGTGGTCGAGGCCGATGCCAGTAGCGCGACGCAGCGACCGGCAAGCGAATGAATAGTCATTTGTGAATTCCTCAAGCGATCTGATGCCGCTCTTCTGTCGGAATTCGCGCGGTCATGCTTGAGATCGAACTGAAAAGATCATGACCCGCAATTTGCCGGCGCCAATTCGGTCTAGGCTATGAAAAGGCGTTTTGATTCAGGGTGTTATGATCTGTGTTCTTTTCCAAAAGTTGGTCCACAAATTATGAAGATTTTGTGAATTCGATTATCCAAGCTCGTCGATAGCGCCTCGACAAGCGTTTTTCCGGACCTATCCTGTGGGCCGTAATGCGACTTGAGGACTCTTTGCGATCTGAAGCGGAAGCCCGCTTCCTCGTAGCCGATCAACTGGTGCTTGACTGCGCGGACCGGCGTGCATGGATGGCTTCGGCGAAACTGGATCTCGGGGCGAAAGCCTTGTCGCTTCTAGAAGAGCTTATGCAGCAACCACAGTTGCTGGTGACCAAAGACCGGCTGTTTGATGTTGGCTGGCCCGACCAAGCGGTTTCCGATGCCGTCCTGACAACGGCCATCAGAGAGCTTCGACGCGCGCTCGGTGACCCCGCACGTTCCCCGAAGTGGATCGAGACACATCACGGCGAAGGCTATCGCTTTCTCAAAAAAGTCGAAAGGCGCGCCGTTCATCCGGGGCGGCTGCGTACCGTAACCGGCGTTTCGCAACAGGAAGATTCGGGCGATGCGCCTAAAGGAATATCGTTGCGCCTTGCTGCAATCGCGTTGGGCCTGATATTGTCTGGCGTGGCAGTGTGGTTCTGGCAGCAGCGCGCCGAGCCGGAGATCGCTGCCGAGCAGATCGTGGCCAAGTCTGTGGTCGCGTTACCTTTCGCACCGATCGGAGAAGGTGCCGGCGTTCTCGCTTCCGGGCTAGACGAAGAAATCGCGACGACGCTTGCTCGAACGCCGGACATCGAGCTTGCCGGGGCGGCAGTCGTTGCCGAAGTCGCAAGTGCCGGAAGTACCGCCAACACCGTAGGACGAAAGGCTGGGTTCGGGCACATCTTATCCGGTAGCGTGCGTATCGTGAGCGATCAGGTGCGGGTGAACGCAAAGCTCACCGACACGAAGACCGGTCGGGAGCTTTGGTCGGAACGGTTCGATCGTCCTGCGAAGGATATCATAGCGTTGCAAGAAGACGTGGCCTTCGCGATCGCGCAAGCGGTGGGCAGCGTCATGGACCCGGCGCGATTGCGCGAAATGACCCGGATCGGCACGCGTTCGGTCGAGGCTTATCGCGCATGGCGCAAAGGGCGCGAATTGGTCGAACGTGCCGTCGTGAACAGCGATGCATCGCTAATGGACGAAGCGCGTGCCTCTTATGCGCGCGCGCAGAAACTCGATCCGCAATTCGCCCGTGCGCACTGGGAAGCGGCCTATATGGAGCTGATGACCGCCAATACGATTTATGCCGATACGTCCGACCCGGCGTCCGATGAGGGTCGCAAGACGCGCTATATCGAGAATGTGGAGGCCGCAATAGATGCGGCCCCAAACGACACCGACCGCCTACTCTATCGCGCGGCACGGGAGGTGGCAGACTTCAATTACCGTGAATCGGTCCGCTTGCTGGAACGGTATTTGCAGCAGCGGCCGCGCGATACCGATATCTGGTATTCTTTTCTCGAACAGTCCCGGATCGCCGAACGCTACGACCTTGTCGAAAAAGCTATTGCGCAGATTATCGCGCTGGAACGTAAGGCGGGGACCTTTCCGGTCATCGGCACGAACTACATGGATCACGATCCCGGGTTGGCGCTGAGATATGCGGAAGACGCAATGCGCGAGGCGCCCGATTATACGGCCCTGCAATTTCAAGCCCATCGAGCATATTTGATCGCGGGAAAAACGTCTGAAGCTCGCGCCTTGCTTGATCGCATGACAAGAGGTGAATTGCCGCTCCCCATTCGGGAAGGAGCGAAGCTCCGCCAGCTATGCGCTGAAGGCAAAAATGTTGAAGCACAGAAATTGGCGAGAGCATTGGTAGCCAATGTCAAGCTGCCGCTTGTTGTACGCTGGTCGTCGGCCAACACGGCCGGCCTCGATGAAGCAGCACGACAGGTGCTGGGAAGCTTGGAAGGCAGAGATGCTACTTTTACGCTTGGCCAATTCCTGATTTATCGAGATTTCGATGCGCGAAAATTTCCTGAAGTAAGAGCCGCGCTCGCTCGCGCGGGAATCGATCGCCCACCTCCCCGTAAGCCGAATTATGCGTGCACTTAAGAGCCGTAGTGGGGGCGCTTGTAACCGTTGACTCTATCATGAATGAACGGCGGCTTTCGGGCTTCTTCGGCGGCCTCTTAAACGACGGGGATGGGGGCGCAAAGCTGACGCAAGCAATCGACTCCAATTTGCAGAGATTGGAGCCGCTCTCCTCTGCCGATTAGCCTGATTGCTCCGCTTCAAACGCCCGCTTGCCCTTACGTCGGAACAGCACCAGCGCCTGCTCGCCATCCGGCCCGCGAAGCTTTGCGGCAACAGTGAGAAACGCGCCGTAGAGCGCAGCACGATCATCATCGGTCAGGTCGACCAGATCGGCCTTGGCGACGAGGCCGCCCAGCTCGATCAGTTGCCGGGTCCGCTCGCGTCGTTTGACCTGCCATTCGCGCATGTCGGTCCGTGCCTTTGCCGCCTCAAGCCGATGCCGCGCCGCCACCTGTCGGAAGAGTGCCTTCCGGCTGCTGACGAGGTCCTCTCGTAGTGTTGTGTGACTTTCCCTGAAAGAAGGCCGCGCCGCGCTTGCGCCAGCCCTCCCCGATTGCCTCGTCGGTATTGGTGGCAGCGTCGAGCAGCGCGCCCGCCAGCACATCGGCATCGAGCGCGTCGGCACCGGTTGCCGTGACCAGCGCGCCGAGATCGCGCACGCGGCGTTCCTTCAACTGCTTGGCCTTGTCGGCAAGTGCTTTCAGCTCCGAATCAAAATCGCGGGGCTTGCGCATGGACATCTCCATCGTTGGTTTGATGGAGCCATGATAATCGTGCTTGTAATCCAATGCAGTAAGGTCGCCGGGACAGTGTGATACCGCCTAGTCCCGATCAGGATTTTATCATGAGAGGGCGCGCTTATACGTCGTGCCGACGTGGCGTTTGCGGTGTAACTGGATTGCCGACATGGCAATCTTTCACTTCAGCGCAAAGGTCATCGGGAGGTCGAGCGGACGCAGTGCCGTCGCGGCGGCAGCCTATCGTGCAGGCGAGCGGTTGCACGATGAGCGGATCGACAGAACCCACGATTTCACCAACAAGGCGGGCGTCCTTCATTCCGAAGTGATGCTGCCCAAAGGCGCGCCCGAAGCTTTCGCTGACCGGGCCACCTTGTGGAACGCGGTCGAGGCCGCCGAGAAGCGCAAAGATGCGCAGCTTGCTCGCGAGGTCGAGTTTGCCCTGCCCCGCGAGCTGCCGAAGAAGGACAACATCAAACTGGCGCGCGACTTCGTGAAAGCCGAGTTTGTCGAGAAAGGCATGATCGCCGATCTCAATGTGCATTGGGATATCGGCGAAGACGGCAAAGCCAAACCGCACGCGCATGTCATGCTCACGATGCGCGAGGTTACCAAGGGCGGCTTTGGCGCAAAGGTTCGCGAGTGGAACAAGACCGCGCTGATCGAGCAATGGCGCGAGCGCTGGGCCGATCATGTCAACAAGGCGCTGGCGGAGCGCGACATCGATGCGCGCATCGATCATCGCAGCCTGGAAGCGCAAGGCATTGCACTGGAGCCGCAGGACAAGATCGGTCCTGCTGCATCGCGCATTGGCGGACGCGGGCTGGAAGCCGAACGGATCGAAGAACATCGCGCCATCGCGCAGCGCAATGGCGAGCGCATTATTGCCAATCCGGCGTTGGCACTGGATGTGATCACGCACCAGCAGGCCACATTCACCAGGCGCGATCTTGCCGCCTTCGTTCACCGACACACCGACGGCAAGGAGCAGTTCGACGCGGCTTACAACGCGGTGCGCGGTTCTGCCGACCTGATTGCCTTGGGCACGGACGGACGCGGGCAGGATCGGTTCACTTCGCGCGCGATGATCGAGACCGAAAAGCGCCTGCACCGTGCCGCTGATGCGATGGCCGTGCGTGCCAATCATGGTGTCGGTGATGTGCAGCGCAATGCCGCATTCGACAGCGCCGCGAAGCGCGGACTGGTTCTGTCTGGCGAGCAGAAATCTGCCTTCGAACACGTGACCAATAGTAAGGGGCTTTCTGTCGTCGTCGGCTACGCCGGAACCGGCAAAAGCGCCATGCTGGGCGTGGCGCGCGAGGCATGGGTAAGCGCGGGCTACACTGTGCGCGGCGCGGCCCTGTCCGGCATCGCCGCCGAAGGTTTGGAGAACGGCTCCGGCATTGCATCGCGCACCATCGCCAGCCTTGAGCACCAAAGGGGCAAAGGACGCGAGCAGCTCACTTCCCGCGACGTGCTCGTCATCGACGAAGCGGGCATGGTCGGCACGCGCCAGATGGAGCGCGTGCTTTCCCATGCCGCCAAAGCCGGTGCGAAGGTGGTCTTGGTGGGCGATCAGCAGCAGCTTCAGGCAATCGAAGCAGGCGCGGCATTCCGGGCGCTCCATGAACGTCATGGCGGTGTCGAGATCAGCGAGGTCCGCCGCCAACTTTCAGCATGGCAGCAGGATGCGACCAAGCATCTCACCACGGGTCGCACCGGCGAAGCGATCCGCAGCTACGAAGAACGCGGCATGGTCCATGCCACCGACACGCGCGAAACCGCGCGGACAGAGCTGATCGAGCGTTGGGATCGCGAGCGGCAGGCAAGCTCTGGCGACAGCCGGATCATCCTGACGCACACCAATGACGAGGTGCGCGAGCTGAACACAATGGCGCGCGAGAAGATGCGCGAAGCTGGCGCGCTAGGTGTCGATGCCACGATCAGGGCAGCACGCGGTGAGCGCCAGTTTGCATCGGGCGACCGCATCATCTTCCTGCGCAACGAGCGCGGGCTTGGGGTCAAGAACGGGACACTCGGCACGGTTGCGAAAACCAGCGCAGAGAGCATGGCTGTCCGCACAGACGATGGCCGCGAAGTCGCGTTCGACACCAAGGATTATGCGCACATCGATCACGGCTACGCGGCCACGATCCACAAGGCGCAGGGCATGACTGTGGACCGAGCCCATGTGCTTACCACACCGGGCATGGACAGCCATTCAGCCTATGTCGCCATGTCGCGCCATCGCGATGGACTGGCCTTACATTATGGTCGCGATGACTTCGCCGACCAGTCGAAGCTTGTCCGCACACTGAGCCGCGAACGCGGGAAGGACATGGCGGGCGACTACAAACCCGAACAGGCCTTCGCCGAACTTCGCGGAATCACTTTTCGCGAGCGGATCATGGAGATGGTTCGACAGGTGCCGGAACGCGCCAAATCCATCTTCGGAAACTTCCGTCCGCAGACCCGAAAGCTTGAGCCGCTTCCGGTACAGTCGAACACATATAACGACCAGCGCCGCGCTATCGAACGCTACGCCCGCGCGCTGGGCGATATAGGCACAATGCAGACCCATGGCTTGCCTGTCCTGCCGCACCAGAAGGGCGCGCTGGAGAAGGCAGGGAAATTGCTCGATGCAATTCGGCCCCATGCCGCCACCGATCTCGCCAAGGCGATAGAGCGGCGTCCTGAGTTGATCGCAGAGGCCGCTGACGGGCGCAGCCAGAAGGCCGTGCGCGCCATGCAGCACGAAGCCGCCGTGCGCACCGATGCGGCGCTGCGATCCGAACGCTTTGTCAGCGACTGGCAGGGGCTGAGCACGGCGCGCAAGCAGCTTGAGCAACAGGGCGACCGCGCGGGCGCTGCCCGCGTGACAGCAAAGTTGACCGAACTCGCAAAGGGACTTGAACGCGATCCGCAGGTCGAGGGTCTGCTGCGCGGCAAGACGCGCGAACTCGGCATCGATCCGAAGCCCGAACGCAGCATCGCTAACGAACTCACCGCAACCCTCACCCGCGAGCGCACCCGCGCTTTCGACATGGGCATTTAGGAGAACCGAGATGGAAGACGAACACATCGAAGAAGTGCAACTGGACCTCGAAGTCGAGGAACCGCCCGCGCCGCAGGCAGCGCCGCCGACGGTTGCAGAAACCGATCCGGCAACGGAAGCCTTTGCCCGCCTCGAAGGTGAAATGGCAATGGTACGCCATACGGTCCAGAACATGGCCAGGGAGCGCGCCGACATCGTGATCCCGGACTACACCGCAACGCTCGGCCAGATGGCCGATCAACTGGCACAGGTCTCGAAAACGTTGAGCATGATCGGCAGCAAGCCTGCTATCGAGCTGACGCCGGAAGACATTGCAGTTCAGATCACGCGCGCTTCGCTCGACATGCTGCGCGATGCCAGCGACCTGTTCCGGCACGGACGCAAGGACCTCGATCTTGCTACCGGTCGGCTCGCCGCAATTGTCGGGCGTGTCCGAGCCGAGGACGAGCAGAAGCGCCAGACCTTGCGCTTTGCAGGCGTGGGGTTGGTTGCCGGTATCCTTCTATGGTCCATCCTTCCCGGCACCATCGCCCGGGCCATGCCGGAAAGCTGGCATTGGCCCGAACGGATGGCCCGCAAGGCTGTTGGAGAACCGACCATCGTGGACGCCGGAATACAATTGATCCGGTCGCAGAACCCCGAGGCTTGGGAGGAATTGGCTGCTGCGCAGAGCACACTTGCCGAAAACCGTGAGGTCTTTGCGCGCTGCCATGAGCAAGCGCAGGAGTCGGAACGGCCCGTGAATTGTACCATCAAGATTGCGCGCTAGCACGTCCGCTTCCCCCTTTCCCAATTCAGAACCGGACATTCCGTAAACGACCCCGGAACGGTCATTGCGCCGCCGTCAGATCATTGCTGAATTTCGACAAAGTTGATAGCTACATCGCTCACCGCTGTCACTGTAATTACTCGAGCGTAAAAGGCATTGGTGGCCCATATTTATTGAACCACATTGTCAGTAGGCTACGCACGCTGTCGCGATCATCGATATCGAAATCATACTCCTGAAAGTCCCACCATGGTTGATTGGGCTCTTTCCTAATCAGGCGTCGTCCAATTCTCCAAAGTTGATCACCTTCGCTTCTAATTTCCCACCAAAGGTCCCGATCTTGCATTTCGGTTCCTTCTTTGTAGCTTGGCCAGCCGTGTTTTGCCAAAAGGTGCCAGCCAGCCATCATGAAAGCGGAATGGGACTCAAACGCCAAATCTGAACACTGCGATCCATCAAGCAGGTCACCCAGACCCTTCGCGTCTTCAGCATCGTATGTGGCGAGCAATTCTCGCACCCTCGGATCATTCACGAATTGCTTCAACAAATCGTAGAACTCATCGAAAGTAAATTTGCGTGGCGCGCTAAAATCATTTTTCCTCATGCTACTGCTTCTTGCTCTTTCGCTCGCGATTGCTATCCTTAGCCCTAAGCCTTCTCTCGTCCTAGATGCGTTCTACGGTCGCGTCATCTGGACTCATGTCTGCGGGCCGCTGTTATCAGAACTCTCGTGATATGCATTGCGATGCAGGGGTCGGCGCTGTTGGCAAAAGCAAAGCCGCCGTTCCGAAATCCACCCACAAACGGCCATGCGCCGGGGCCGCGCGCGATCCCGAAAGCGGCATGTCGGCTTTGCCCTGATCGTGAAAAACTTCTGCCATTCAGCAATCGACCCCATTCCGGTCGTTCCGTCGGGCCCATGTTTGTGCCTTAAGGATGCGGCAAGGAGCAACGCTTTAACCGCGAAGCAGTTCTGTATCGGACTGGCTGCGGTACCGAACGGCGGGAACACCCGGAGGCAATATCATGATGGGCGAAGTCTATGTTGTCCATAATTGGCGGGGTGGAAACGTCGGTGTCAAAACCGGAAGTCGCACGAAGTACTTCAATCATGAATGGAACCCGCCCCAATTCGAGGTACCGACACCTCCCAACGAAGTGTTCGAAGCCATTCATAAGGTCAATAAAGGGATTCCTTTGGACCGAGTCGAACTCCCTGAAGCCGCTGCCATATGGAACGAAAAGGCATTCGCGCGGCAAGGTGATCTGACGGCTATCGGCGGGTTCTACGCGGTCCGCGGTAAGTTGGCGGAGGTGCTGCAGCAGTTTGACCTTGGCGAGGGTGGGCTGATCCCGGTTCCACTGTTTAAAAATGATCTGATAACACCTTGGCCCGAGCCGGTCTGGTGGGTCAATTTTGGTGCGACCAAGGGGTCTTTCGTGCCCGAAGACAGCAAAGGCATCGAATTGATTGGTCGTGTCCAAGGAACGTGGTCGTTCAATGGCTCGACCGAAGATGACCTGATCGCCGTTTCTCCGAACGCACTCAAAGGCAGTGCGCTCTGGATCGAGAGGGGTCTCTTCAGGGAGATCTTTATTTTTGGTGACCTGATGCGCGCCTTGGTTGAAGCGAAGGTTAAACCGAAGCTGCGCTTTAGCCGCGTCCGCATTTTAGGGGACGATCTATAGGCGCTGGACTCCTGACCGTTTGACCGGTTCGTGTGTAGACTTGCGATTGATCGAGCGCTGACAAAAGCCGCCGTTCGCCTTTCCACCCAATCCCGGTCGTAGAGATCGGCAACCGACCTCACCAAAAGCGGTCATCCGAGCTTCTTGTGGGCGCGCGATTGGCTGGCGATACTACGTCTTCGTGGAACTCCTCCCAGTACAATAACAGCCCCACGCTTCCATCAGCCTCACCCGCGCCCCCGGATTCTCAGGCGTGCCGAGATAGGTAGTGCGGCGATAAGCGGCCTGCACAGCATCTGGCGTTTTGTGCGCCAGTGCAGCTTCGACAACCGCATTGGGGAAGCCCTCGTTCGCAGCCCAATCGGTAAAGCTGGAGCGAAAGCCGTGGACGTGGAAAGGCTCCTGCATATCGCGCATAACCTTCAGCAGCGTCATGTTTGACATCGCCTTGCCGGTCATGCCGGGGAAGACCACTTCGGCACCCTCGAGCCGCATTGCATCGGCCTTCACGAGCACCGCCAGAGCCGCTTCTGACAGCGGCACGATGTGCGCCCTGCTACGCTTCATGTGCTCTGCGGGTATCGTCCACAGTCGCTGGTCCAGATCGAATTCGTCCCATTTCGTGAGCCGCACTTCCTGCGAGCGCACGCCAGTCAGAATGAGGAGGTCGAGCGCGAGACGCGAATAGGATGGCTTGCGCCGTAGTGCGGTCAAGAATGAAGGAACCGCCACGTATGGCATAGCCTTACGGTTTGCCGGCTTCTTGACCTGTCGCGGGAGTCCTCGCCCCGCTTTAAGGCTACTGTTGCCCGATGGAGCCTCCGTAGAACGCCAGCCTTTGGCGTGAGAGTAATCCAGCACCGCGCAAATCCGGTTGCGAACCTGACGGGCCGTTTCGGGAATTTCCTGCCAAATCGGCGTGAGCACCGAGATGATGTCGGCAGCGGTGATTCCGCCAGTCGTCATGTCACCAAGCCTTGGGAAGGCATAATTTTCCAGACTAGCCAGCCATTGCCGACCATAGACATCGCTCTTCCAGCCAGCTTCGTTCTCGGAATGATATTGGGTAGCGGCTTCGCGGAAAGTGACCTTGGCGGCTTCCTCGTCCTTCCGCTCCGTCAGCACGTCGCGCTTCTCGACCTTTACAGCCTTGCGGAGTTCAGCAGCCTTCGCACGCGCTTCGGCCAGCGTCACCAGCTTTGCACTGCCCAGACCAATGTCTTGTCTTTTTCCATCGCGCTGGAGTCGCAGGAGCCAGGAAGCCGCACCAGTTTTTCCAACTTTCAGGAAAAGACCGTCGCCGTCCTGATAGGTGCCCGGATTCGCCAAAGCGGCCTTGACCGCCACTGCTGTAAGTTTGCCCATTCTCGTTCCCCACATTTCTGGAGGCCAATTGAGAGAGCCGCAGTGTGGGGAAGCCTACACCCTTCCCCACACCTTCCCCACACTCACTGCCGGTTGCAGGCAATTAACAGCGAACAGGGGCGGCCATCGGAAGGCAGAATACCTTTGGTTTTCTGCGATTTCTAGGGCTTTTCGGGGATGTTCTGAGAAAGGGCGGTGGTGGACAGGGCTGGATTCGAACCAGCGTACGCTTGCGCGGGCAGATTTACAGTCTGCTGCCTTTAACCACTCGGCCACCTGTCCACACGGGTTCGCCCGATCTCGCAGAGGAGAAAATGCTGGGAGAGCCATCAGGCTCCCCGGCCGAGAGGCGCCCCTTTGGCGAAGCGATGCTTGCCTGTCAATGCCCTCGCTGGCACAGGCCGCATTCGATGTTTCGGACAGGACGAATTTGATGGCCAAAGGCGAACGCAAGCGCGCCCTGCGCGGCCGCGCGGGCAGGATGAAGGGTGGTCGCGGAAGCGGCCGGGCGAGCACGGGACAGGTCCGCCTGTGGGGCCGCCACGCGGTCGAGGCAGCGCTCAAGAACCCCAACCGCGTCCACCGCAAGCTGTGGGCGACGCGCGAAGGAATCGAGTCGCTCGATGGCGAACTGCCGCAGGACTTCCCGCTCGAATATGCCGACGTAGCCGACCTGGCGCGTCTCGTGGCGAAGGATGCGCCACACCAGGGCCTCGTACTCGAATGCGCACCGCTCGAAGACATCCATCTCGACGAAGTCCTCGATGCAGACGTCACCTCACCGATCATCGTGCTCGACCAGGTGACCGACCCGCATAATGTCGGCGCCATCCTCAGGTCGGCAGCCGCATTCGGCGCCTCGGCGATCGTCACGCAGGATCGCCATGCCCCGCCCGAAGGTGGCGTCATCGCCAAATCCGCTTCGGGCGCGCTCGAAGTCGTGCCCTGGGTCCGCGTCGTAAACCTCGCCCGTGCACTCGAGCAGATGGCCGAGGCCGGATACTGGCGTATCGGGCTGACCGGGGCGGCAGATGCAACGCTTGGCGAAGCCCTGCCCGCGGGGCCTGTCGCACTGGTGCTTGGTGCCGAGGGCGAAGGCATGCGCCACAATATCGAGGCGCATTGCGATGCGCTCGCCAAATTGCCGATCAGTAACGCAATCGAAAGCCTGAACGTTTCGAATGCCGCCGCGATCGCGCTATACGCAATCGCCACACGCTAGACATCCCGGAGGGGGGAACATGATCTCGACGAAAATTCGCGCTGCCGCGCTGGCCGGTGCCAGTGCGCTAATGCTTTCGGGCTGCCTGCTGTCGCCGGGCAAGTTCGCCAGCGAGCTCCAGCTGATGAAGGACGGTAGCTTCGCCTATTCCTACGACGGCGAAATCCAGATGCTCGCGCTCAGCAAGCTGGCCGAGATGGCGAACAAGTCGGAGAGCGAATTCAAGGCGGAATGCTGGGACGACGATTTCGAGGATCGCGAATGCACGGCTGCCGAGACCGCCGAGCAGAGGAAGGAGTGGGAGGCGAATGCCGCTTCACGTCGCGAGAAGGACGCCAAGGAAGCCGAGCAGATGAAGGCCTTCCTCGGCGGGATCGACCCGTCGAACCCCGAAGCAGCCAAGGAACTTGCCGAGCGCCTCCAGCGCCAGCGCGGCTGGGAATCGGTCGAATACAAGGGAGATGGCCTGTTCGACGTCGATTTCCGCGTTTCGGGCAAGCTCTCGCACGACTTTGCCTTCCCGACGATCGAGAAGCTGCCAATGGCCAATATGTTCGTCAGCGTGAACCTGCGCGATGGCAACCAGGTCCGCATCGATGCCCCCGGCTTTGCTGCCCAGGGCGGTGGCAATCCCATGCAGGGCATGATGTCCGGCATGATGGGTCTTGCCGCATTGTCCGACGAAGGCGGCGAGGCGCCGAAGATCGTCCTGCCCGAGGGGACCTTCTCGATCGTTACCGACGGCCGCATCCTCGCCAACAACACGGATGAGGGACCGCAGGGCGCAGGTTCCGACCAGCGTCTCACCTGGAATATCAGCGCCCGGACCGAACAGGCGCCGACTGCGCTCATCGCATTCGACTGACCATTGAAAAACGCCGCACCTGCCTGAGGCGGGTGCGGCGTGATCCTGAACCGTCAGCGCATCGCAAGGCGATAGCGGCGCTGCGGATGACTCCGGTGCTTAGTTGACCGCGTCCTTGAGGCCTTTGCCGGCCTTGAACTTGGGCTGGTTCGATGCCTTGATGGTCATCGGTTCACCGGTACGCGGGTTGCGCCCGGTCGAAGCCTTGCGCTTCGCGACCGAGAAAGTGCCGAAGCCGACCAGGCGGACCTCATCGCCTTTCGACAGCGCCTTGGTAATGGAATCGAACACGCCTTCGACGGCGCTCGAAGCATCACTCTTGGAAAGGCCACTGGCATCGGCAACCGCGCTGATCAGGTCGTTCTTGTTCATTTTTGGGAACCCCCTCGTTCTTATCGTCAAAAAGTGTTCGGTGAATCGCCTTCCCGAATGCGGGGGAATTGAGAGTTTTTTGCGCCGGGTGTCAAAGCCAAATTCCGCCAAAATGCGAGGTTTTCGGCCCGGATTCACGACGAATTGAGGTGAACCAGTCGTTTACACTAAATGCAAGCGGATCAGGTCTCGAAAAGCCACGGAAAATCGCCGCGCCGATTGGCGCGAGTCGCTGCGACGCACAATGTCAATTGTTAGTGCGCGGTCGGTGACGGTGTTGCCGTATGCGGATGATCGGGCTGGCTGGCGAGGTCATCGGCCTCGGTCCACTCGATCGGCTCCGGCTTCGAACACAATGCGTGGTCGAGCACTTCGTCGACGTGCGACACGGCAACTATCTCAAGCCCCTCCTTCACATTGTCGGGAATCTCGGCGAGGTCCTTCACATTCTCTTCCGGAATGAGGACCTTCTTGATCCCGCCACGGAGCGCCGCGAGCAGCTTTTCCTTGAGGCCACCAATAGCCAGCACGCGGCCACGCAGGGTCACCTCGCCTGTCATTGCGACATCGGGCCGCACCGCGATGCCGGTTAGTGCCGACACGATCGAGGTGACCATGCCCACGCCTGCGCTCGGGCCATCCTTCGGAACCGCTCCCTCGGGAAGGTGGATGTGGATGTTGCGCCGCTGGAACAGGCTCGGCTTGATCCCGTAGTGCGGCGCACGAGCTTTCACGAAGCTGAAGGCTGCGGCAATGCTCTCGGTCATCACGTCGCCCAGCTTGCCGGTCGTCTTGATCTCGCCCTTGCCGAGTGTGGTGACGCTCTCGATTGTCAGGAGCTCGCCGCCGACCTCGGTCCATGCAAGACCGGTGACCGCGCCGACCTGTGCCTCTTCCTCGCCCATGCCGTGCTTGAACTTGCGCACACCGGCATAGTCGCTGAGGTTTTCCGGCGTAATCGTGACGCTTTCAACCTTGCCCTCTAGTATCTTTCGCAGACTCTTGCGGGCAAGCCGCGCCAGTTCGCGCTCCAGCGTACGGACGCCTGCCTCGCGGGTGTAGTAGCGGATAAGGTCGCGCAGACCATCTTCGGTCAGCGCAAACTCGCCCTTTTTGAGACCGTGTTCCTTGACCTGCTTTGGCAGCAGGTGACGGGTTGCGATCTCGACTTTCTCGTCCTCGGTATAGCCTTCAAGCCGGATGATCTCCATGCGGTCGAGCAGCGGCTGCGGCAGGTTGAGGCTGTTCGCGGTGGTCACGAACATGATGTCGGACAGGTCGAGGTCGAGCTCCAGGTAATGGTCCTGGAACTTGTTGTTCTGTTCGGGATCGAGCACCTCGAGCAGCGCCGAGGCGGGATCGCCACGGAAGTCCTGACCCAGCTTGTCGATCTCGTCGAGCAGGAACAGCGGGTTGCTCTTGCCGGCTTTCTTGAGATTGGTGACGATCTTGCCCGGCAGCGATCCGATATAGGTACGGCGGTGGCCGCGGATCTCCGCTTCATCGCGCACGCCACCGAGTGACTGGCGCACGAATTCGCGGCCCGTTGCCTTGGCTATGCTCTTGCCGAGCGAGGTCTTGCCGACGCCCGGAGGACCAACGAGGCACAGGATCGGCCCCTTCAGCTTGCGCGTGCGCGCCTGTACGGCGAGATATTCGATGATGCGGTCCTTGACCTTCTCAAGACCGTAGTGATCGGCATCGAGCACTTCCTGTGCCTTGCCTATGTCCTTCTTGACCTTGCTCTTTTTGCCCCAGGGCAGGCCGAGCAGCACGTCGAGATAATTGCGAATGACGGTCGCCTCGGCGCTCATCGGCTGCATCGAGCGCAGCTTCTTGAGTTCGGCATCGGCCTTCTCGCGCGCTTCCTTGCTGAGCTTGGTCTTGCCGATCTTCTCGGTCAGCTCGGCGATCTCGTTGCCGCCGTCATCGTCGCCGCCGCCCAGTTCGTTCTGGATCGCTTTGAGCTGCTCGTTGAGGTAGTATTCGCGCTGCGTCTTCTCCATCTGCCGCTTCACGCGGCCACGGATGCGGCGTTCCACCTGCAGCACCGACAGCTCGCCTTCCATGAAGGACATGACCATCTCGAGCCGCTTGAGCGGGTCGTGCTCCACCAGCAGGGCCTGCTTGTCCGAGACCTTGGCATTGATGGCGGCCGCGATCGTGTCGGCCAATTCGCCCGCATCGTCGATGTCGGCCAGCTGGTCGGCCGCATCCTCGCCGATCTTCTTGTTGAGCTTGGCGTACTCGCCGAACTGCTCGGCCACCTGACGCATCATCGCCAGCACTTCGCTTCCCGAAGCGGTCACGGGATCACGATAGGATACCTCGGCGACCACATGGTCGCCTTGCGTCACGAGTTGGTCGAGCGTTGCGCGGCGCGAACCCTGCACCAGCACGCGTACGGTACCGTCGGGGAGCTTCAGGAGCTGGAGCACCTGGGCAACCACACCCACATCGTAGAGATCGTCGCGCTCCGGATCGTCGCAGCCCGGATCGAGCTGGGCGAGAAGGAAGATGTCCTTCGATCCTTCCATCGCGGATTCGAGCGCCGCCACCGATTTGTCGCGACCCACGAAGAGCGGGACGACCATGCCGGGAAAGACGACGATATCGCGGAGGGGAAGAAGGGGGAAGCTGGCAGTCATAGATCAATTCCGTCTGGGCCCTCGGGCCATTTCAGCGGAATATGGTGACGCGACCCCGCCTTCGCAACGCGTGGGGAAAAAGTGATGTGGAAGAGCAGGGGATGCCCGCCCTTCCCGCCTCACATTCCAGGCAGCTTCATGCCGGGAGGCAGGCCGATACCCTGCTGGATCTTGGCCATTTCCTCGCCCGAGACACGGTCCGCCTTGTCGCGCGCATCGTTGAAGGCTGCGGTCACGAGATCTTCGACAATCTGCTTCTCTTCGGGCTTCATCAGGCTTTCGTCGATGGTGACCCCGATGATGCGGCCGCGCGCGCTGGCGCGAACGGTGACTAGGCCGCCGCCTGCCTTGCCCTCGACCTCGATCTCATCGAGCTTGGCCTGGGCCTCACCCATCTGCTTCTGGATGGTCTCGGCAGCCTTCTGGGCCTGTGCGAGCATCTCTTCCATATTCATGCGTTTCTACTCCAGGGTATTTCGCGCCGACGGGGGGCATCGGCGTCGTTCTCAATCAGTTCGGCATCAGGGAAAGCCTCGAAAGCGGCTTTCACCAAGGGGTGCGCACGGGTCGCTGCGGCAGCTGCAGCTCGCTCGGCCTCGGCCTGTTCAATCAGAGAGGGAGCGCCTTGTGCGTCACCAACCATCTCCACAGCCCAACGTTTGCCCGTCACCGCCATCAGCGCGTCACGCAAGATCGGCAGGACATCGTCGGTGAATTTGGCATCGCGGCTGAATTTCAGCATGCCATCGGCCAACTCGACCACACGAACCTGCAAACGCATCACGCTGGCAGCCAGTGGTTGTCCGGCATGATCGACCTTGTCGACCAATGAACCCCAATCGAGCGCAGCCTGTGCAGCGGGAGCCTGGCTTGCTCCCTGAGCAGCCGAAACCGAGGGGGCCGGACCACGTTCGGCGATTTCCTCAAGCCTCTTCGCCAGTTTCCCGGGATCGGGCATCTGGCCAGCGTGGAGAACGCGCAGCATCGCCATGCGCAGCGACACCAGCGGATCGGGAGCCAAGCGGACCTCTTCGTGCCCCTTGAGCAGCAATTGCCACAAGCGATGGACCTGCCCAACCTCAAGCGTTTCCGCCCATCCCGAAAGCTCGGCGCGTTCTTCGGCGGTCGTCGCGTCCGCTTCTCTACCCGACACCTGAGCCAGCGCAATCCGGTGCGCGAGATCCATCTGGGCACGCATCAGGGCGAGCGGTTCGACCCCGAGTGCATACTGCTCGTCGATCGAAGCGAGGAGCGACTTGCCATCCCCCGCCAGCATATGACCGAACAGCCGCCGCTGTGCGTTCTTGTCGGCAAGGCCGAGCATGTCGCGAACGCGCTCCGCGGTGAGCTTGCCCTCGGTCTCCAGATCGGCGTGGGCGATTGCCTGGTCGAGGATAGAAAGACCATCGCGCGCCGACCCCTCGGCGGCGCCAGCGATGATGTGCAGCGCCTCTTCCTCGGCCTCGACACCTTCCTTGCGACAGATGTCGGCGAAATGGGCCTGCAACAGTTCAACCGGGATACGGCGGAGGTCGAAACGCTGGGTGCGGCTGAGCACCGTGACCGGAAGCTTCTCCACCTCGGTGGTGGCGAAGAGGAATTTCACATGCGCCGGCGGTTCCTCAAGTGTCTTGAGCAAGGCATTGAAAGCATTGCGCGAAAGCATGTGGACTTCGTCGATGATGTAGATCTTGTAGCGCGCCGACACGGCGGCATAGCGCACCGCTTCGATGATCTCGCGCACATCATCGACGCCGGTGTGCGAGGCGGCGTCCATTTCGATCACGTCGATGTGGCGACCCTCGGCGATGGCCGTGCAGGGTTCGCAAACACCGCAGGGGCTGATCGTCGGACCGCCCTGCCCGTCAGGTCCGATGCAGTTCAGCGCCTTGGCGATAAGGCGCGCGGTCGAGGTCTTCCCCACCCCGCGCACCCCGGTCATCAGGAAGGCGTGGGCCAGCCGATCGCGGGCAATGGCGTTGGCGAGAGTCCGCACCATCGCGTCCTGCCCGATCAACTCGGCGAAGGTTTGCGGGCGATATTTGCGCGCGAGGACGCGGTAGGGCTGGTTCGTCGTCCCGGCAGGCGCAGCCGGTGCCGGGGTGTCAGTCACCTGCGAATCAAGCGCTTCATCGGGCACCGCACGCGGCTGTTCGGCGCCGAACATCGATTCCTGCCCGGCTTCCTCCAGCTCTGCCGCGCTGGGCGCCTTCGCCTCTTCCTCCCCGGTTTCCCAGGGCAGTCCGTCTGAATTTTCCGGTGAATCACCCATGCATGACTAGGTAGGGGCAGCGGCCCCAAATGTCATGCCGGTGATGTGTGGAAAAGGAGGCGCTTTCGCAGCGATCTCTGCAATAAAAGGAGCCGGCCGACCCGCCGCAATCCACCTGGGCTGCTTCCTTCCGGACCTGACCCGGTGAGCGAACGCAAACGTCCGACCGACTCCCGGACGCGCATATGGCGACCGGGTCGACAAAAATCAATTACCGAAAATTATCCGCATAGGCCTGCAGCTTCAGGCCCTTGGGCGGCGTAGCATGGACGCGGGCCACAATGCCGTATTTCTCGGCATATGCCTTGGCCTCGTCCTTGCTTTCGAAGGTAAGCTGCACCTGCGCCTGCGTGTCGCCACTGCCGGTCCAGCCCATCAGGGGGTCTGCACGGCGCGCTTCGGACTGCTCGAACTCGAGCACCCACTCGTCGGTGCGGGCCTTGCCCGATTGCATCGCATTTTTCGGTCGCTGATAAATTCTCGCTGCCATGACGCGCCCTGTAATTCAGCCTCCCGATTTTGAAAAGGCGTTCTTGGTCTTCAAACTGGGCTTCTCCGCCCAGGGTTCCTCGGGCCAGCGATGCTTGGGGTAGCGCCCCTTCATCTCCTTGCGCACATCGGCCCAGCTGCCACGCCAGAATCCCGGCAGGTCGCGGGTCGACTGGATCGGCCGGCCGGCGGGGCTGGTGAGCTTCAGAAGGAGCGGCGTGTCCCCCACCATCGGATGGCGTTCGAGGCCGAAGAGCGCCTGCACACGCACCTCGACGCTGGGCGCATCGTCGCCTGTGTAGGCGATCGCATGAGTGGTTCCGGCAGGCGAGGCAAACTCGCGCGGTGCCAGACGGTCGAGTTTCTGTCGTGCATCCCAATCGAGCTGCCCGAGCAAGGCGTCGATCATTCTGCCCTTCGGCAAGTCGAGATCGCGCCGCCCAGCCAACAATGGTGCGAGCCACACGGGCGCGGATTCGACAAGTTCGTCGCGCGAAAGCTGCTCGACACCGGCGTATCTTGCCCGCGCGAGCAATTCTGCAGGAAGCAGTTTTGCCGGGTTATCCAGCGCCTTTTCCACAAGCATATCCACAATTGCCTGCGGATCGGGCGACGGGTCCGATCCGCTTGCCAGCGTGATCGCGCCCAGCCGCCGCTCGACCTTGGCTTCGACCCGCGAGCCGGTCCAGTGCAGCGACTTGCGCCGCTCGATCCGGTCCGGGAACCACTCGAGCAGATCGGCTTCGTCGAGCGCGATTGCGGAGGTGATCCGCGCGCCCCTCGCCTGCCCCTGCGCATCGCCGATCACGAGGTATGAGGCGCGCGCGAGCGAGGTGGCGGGATCGAGGGAAAAGCCCCTGCCTCCGGCCGAAATCCAGTTCTCGCCGCTCGCATCGCGGCGCTTGGCGATGAACTCGGGTCGACCGGCGGCGAGGAGGATAGCGGGTGGGGGTGACTGTCCTTCGACAAGCTCAGGCCGAGCGGAGGTTCTCCTTGCGTCCAATCCCGAGACCCGCTCGTCCTGAGCCTGTCGAAGGACAGTCGCGACCCGAGCCCACCGTGCCGCCAGCTTGCGGCTTACCTCCGCTTTGGCCCCGCGATCCGCATTCCAGCGCGACAGCCGCTGATCGAGATCCTCGCCGCGCCCGCCCAGCCCGCGCTCCTGCAACAGCAGCGCCAGCCGCGCGGCCGTCTCCGCCGCGCCATGCTCGGCCCCGAACAGCACCGTGGCTGCGCCCTGCGGGTCGAGCGGAAGCTGCGCGAGTTGCTCGCCGCGCGAAGTTATCCGCCCTTCGCCGTCGAGGGCGCCCAGTGCCTGGAGCGTGGTGCGGGCAGCGGAGACCGAGGGGAGCGGTGGCGGGTCGAGCCATTGCAGGCTTGCCGGGTCAGTCGTGCCCCACCGCGCCAGCCCCAGCACAAGCGGGGCAAGGTCGGCAGTGAGCATTTCGGGCGGGTCGTAAGCGGGTCGCCCCGCATGCCCGGCCTGCTCCCACAGGCGATAGGCGACACCCGGTCCCTGCCGCGCCGCACGTCCCGCCCTTTGCGCCGCTGCGGCCTGGCTGGCGCGACGGGTCACCAGATGGGTCGTACCAGCCGCGCGGTCGAACTCCGCACGGCGCGAGAGGCCGGCATCGACCACCACCGACACGCCATCGAGCGTCAGCGAGGTTTCGGCGATGGCCGTGGCGAGAACGATCCTGCGTCGCCCTTCCGGGTCGCGGCGGATGGCGGCGCGCTGGCCAGCAGGATCGACCTGGCCGTGGAGCGGCAGGACAAGTGCCGATGGCAGTCGCGTTTCCACCCGTTCGCGCGTCCGCTCGATCTCGCCGACGCCGGGGAGGAAGGCGAGTATGTCACCCTCTTCCTGCTTCCAGACTGTGGCGATGGCAGAGGACATGGCGTCCTCGAGCCGCGCCTGTGGCGAGGAGCCGAGCCACTCGATCCGCAACGGATGCGCCCTGCCCTTGCTTTCGATCGTAGGACAGCCGGGGCCCAGCAGGCGCGCAAACCTTTGCCCGTCGATGGTCGCCGACATCACCAGAACGCGAAGGTCCTCGCGCAGCACGGCACGTGTTTCGAGTGCCAGTGCCAAACCCAGATCGCTGTCGAGATGCCGCTCATGCGCCTCGTCGAACAGCACGGCGGAAATTCCGTCGAGCTCGGGATCGGCGAGGATCGTGTTCACGAAAATCGCCTCGGTCACCACGAGAATGCGGGTCTTGCCCGACCGCTTGCTGTCAAGGCGGGTCAGGTAGCCGACGGTTTCTCCCGGCTTCTCGCCAAGCAGTTCCGCCATGCGTTCGGCAGCGGCACGGGCTGCCACGCGCCGAGGCGAGGTCAGGATGATGGTGCCCGTGCACCATTCCTCATTGAGCAACGCAGGCGCGACGGCCGTCGTCTTGCCCGCCCCCGGCGGCGCGACCAGCACCGCACCCCTCTGCTCGCGCAGAGCAGTGAGCAGGTCCGGCAGCACGGTATGGATGGGCAACTCTTCCAAGCTCAGTCGCCTTCCCAGCCGAACACGTCCTCGAGGCCGACCCCGAACAGCCGCGCGATGCGGAAGCTGGTTTCGAGGCTGGGCGAGTATCGACCCTGTTCGATCGCGATGATCGTCTGGCGGGTTACCCCCACTGCATCGCCGAGCGCCGACTGACTGATCTGTCCGTGCGCCTCTCGCAGTTCGCGAACGCGGTTGGTGATCGGGGGGCGCTTGGGCACCTCAGTATCCCCGCCGCAAGAGCCGGATCTGCACAGCGTAATCGACGATCTGGGCGACGATCAGTCCGCCGAGCAGATGGTGGAACAGCATGTTCCCATGCGGCAGGAACACATAAACGCCGCCGCTTAGCACCACCAGTACCGCAAGCACGACGCCGGACACCTGACCGGCCTTGGCGGCGACCAGTTTCTCTCGCTCATCCATCGGAGCACTGGCCTCGCGCGGGGACATGACAGCCAACACCACTTGCACCACGACTGACAAGGCAATCACCGCCAGCACATAGGGGAGCAGCGGCCCCATCACAGGCGCGTCGGGTGAGGCACCGTGGACCAGCCCGATATAGAGCAGGCCGGTTATGGCCATGACCACCGCCATGACCCAGGCGGACTTTTCCCGAAACGACATACGCACCTCCATGTGTAAAAAATTTTTTACACAACTAGGAAGCAGGTGGAGGTATGTCAAATATTTTTGACATTGAGCTTGGCAACGTCACCCCATCGGGTACATGATTTCGCGTGAAATCGCGTTGATCGCCTTCAGCGTCTCGGCGCTCAGCACAACGTCGGCAGCGGCGAGGATTTCATCCACCTGATCCTGCCGGCTTGCACCGACGATGGTCGAGGCGACGAAATCGTGCTGCTTGGACCAGGCCACTGCAAGCGTCACCGGGCTCATTTCGAGGCCCTGCGCGATTTCCGCGAAGCGTGCGGTCGAGGCGAGTGACTTCTCGTTTACGAAGCGCTTCGCCATGGCCGCCTGGCGACCGCCGATCTCCAGGTAACGCGAGAAGCGCGCCCCTTCGGGACGGGCCCCGTCAGCATATTTGCCCGAAAGCACCCCGCCGCCGATGGGCGAATAGGGGATCAAGCTCACGCCTTCCTTGCGGCAGACCTGCGCGAGTTCGTCCTCGAACCGGCGGTTGTTGAGGCTGAAATTGTTCTGGATCGTCTGGTAGCGCACCGTACCCAGCCGCTCTGCGGTGGAGATCGATTTCATCAGCCCCCAGCTCGTCTCGTTCGAACAGCCCACGATCCGCACCTTGCCCGCACGCACCAGTTCGTCGAGCACCTCCATGGTCTCGTCATAAGGCGTGTCGTGATCGGGCCAGTGAGTCTGGTAGAGGTCGATGTAGTCGGTGCCGAGCTTCTTCAGGCTGTCCTCCACCGCGACCATGATGTTGCGCCGGTCGAGCGCGGTCATGCCTTCGCGCTTGGGGCTGCGGAACCAGACGTGGCTGGGGCCCGATACCTTGGTGGCAAGGATGATCGCGTCGCGCGGCTTGGTCTTGAGCCATTTGCCGACGATTTCCTCAGTCCGTCCGACGTATTTCTTGTCGGGCGGAACGGGATAGCCCTCTGCTGTATCGTAAAAGCTGATCCCCGCGTCGAAGCTCTGGTCGAGGATCCGCAGCGCTTCGGCTTCGTCGGTCTGGCTGCCGAACGTCATCGTCCCCATGCATATATCCGAAACGACGATGGCCGAAGTGCCGAGGCGCTTGAATTGCATGGGAATTGGTCTCCTGTCCGGTGCGACCCGGGGTGAAGGTGGGAACTGTCAGTAACCCCGTGCCACGGCGAACAGGGCAGCCTGCGTCATCGCGTGCCTTGCCTTGCCGTCGGGGAAGATCGACAAAGCATCGATCGCCCGCTGCGCGAAATGTCGGGCACGCGCGCGGGTGTCGGACACGGCATTGTGGCGGTCGATCAGCATGATCGCGTGATCGAGATCGGCCTCGCTGGTACGGTGGCCGGCGATGGCAGCCTTCCAGAAGGTCCGCTCCTCCTCGTCCCCGCGAGCGTAGGCGAGGATGACGGGCAGCGTCATCTTGCCTTCGCGGAAGTCGTCGCCGCGGTCCTTGCCCATGGCGGCGGCGTTGGAATCATAGTCCAGCGCATCATCGACCAGCTGGAAGGCCACGCCGAGATTGCGGCCATACTCGTCGAGCGCCTGCTCCTGTTCCTCGCTGCATTCGGCGACCACGGCGGCAATGCGGCTGGCGGCGGCGAAAAGCGCGGCGGTCTTCGCGCGAATGATGCCGAGATAGCGCTGCTCGCTCGTGTCGATCTTGCGCTGCGCAGTCAGCTGGTCGACCTCGCCCTCGGCAATGATCGCGCTGGCGCTGGAAAGGATCTTGAGGACCTTCAGGCTGCCGTCTTCGGTCATCAGCTCGAAACTGCGGCTGAACAGGAAATCGCCGACCAGCACGGTCGCCGGATTGCCGAAGATGATGTTGGCCGCGGCCTTGCCCCGCCTGAGGTCACTTCCATCGACGACATCGTCATGCAGCAGCGTGGCCGTGTGGATGAACTCCACCGCAGCGGCGAGCTTGTAGTGGCGCGCGCCGGTGTATCCGACCAGTTCCGCCCCCGCGAGGGTCAGCATCGGGCGCAACCTCTTGCCACCACCCGAGATCAGATGCCCGGCAAGCGCCGGTATCAGCGGCACCTCGCTCTGCATCCGGTCGAGGATGACCTGGTTGACCTGGTTCATGCCCGGAGCTGTCAGAGCCAACATGGGCTCGATCGAGGCTTCGGGTTCCTTGCGCGGCAGGGGTACGACTTCGGCTGTCATTTCGGCTTGGCCATGTCCTTCCAAAGCTTGCTTGGCAAGCGTGGATTCGGTGTTAGCGTGTTCGAATGAGCAACGCGCAAGCCCCCGATCCGGTCCTGTCAGGCTATCGTCAGAGCATCGACAATATCGATGCGGCGCTGATTCACATCCTGGCCGAGAGGTTCAGGATCACCCAGGCCGTGGGTGAGTACAAGGCGAAGAACGCCCTTCCCCCGGCAGACCCCGGTCGCGAACAGGCCCAGATCGCGCGGCTGCGGCGGCTGGCGGAGGAAAGCCAGCTCGATCCCGAATTCAGCGAGAAGTTCATCCGCTTCATCATCGACGAGGTGATCCGCCACCACGAACAGGCGCGGCAGGGGTAATCAACCGGCGCGCGGCAGGCTGAGCCTCACGAGCAGGCCGCCAAGATCTTCGCTCTCGCCAAGATCGACCGAACCGCCGTAGATCTCCGCCACGTCGCGAACGATGGCGAGGCCGAGACCCGTACCCGGCTTCCCCGTGTCCAGCCGCGCGCCGCGATCGAAGATGCGGGTGCGTTCCTTCTCGGGAATGCCGGTGCCGTCGTCCTCGACCCAGATCACGCATTGCTCCGAATCGGGTTCGGCATCGATGGTCGCGAACACGCTGCCGCCGCCGTATTTGGCCGCGTTCTCGATCAGGTTGCCGAGGATTTCGTCGAGGTCCTGCCGCTCGATGCTGACCGCCGCCTGCTTGTTGCCGTCGAGGTCGAAGCGCGTGTGTTCGTAGATGCGGGTCACCGCGCGCAGGACGCTCTCCGCACTCGGCCAGACCTCGGCATAGCTGTGTCCGCTCGCGCGCCGGCCGACGGCACGGGCGCGGGCAAGATGGTGTTCGACATGGCGCTGCATCGTCTTGGTCTCGCGGAACACGAGATCGGCAAGCTGCGGGTCGCGCGCAGTCGCGGCATTGGTGAGAACCGTCAGTGGGGTCTTGAGCGCGTGAGCGAGATTGCCGGCGTGGGTCCGCGCCTCTTCGGCCTGCCTTTCGGTGTGCGCGAGCAGGGCGTTGATTTCCTCCACCAGCGGTTCGACTTCGAGCGGCAGGGGATCCTCGATCCGGTTGCTGCCCTTCCTCTGCATCGACTGGATCGCCGCACGTACCCGTCGTAGCGGCGAAAGTCCGTACCAGCTCTGGAAAGCGGCCATCAGCATCAGCACGAGTGCCAGTGCGGCAAAGCTCCACACCAGGATCGAGTGGACCCGGCTGGTCTGGAAGTCGAGCTCCTCGCGAGCCGAGGCGACGGCAAAGGTCCAGCGCGTCTCGCTATCCGGAAGGATCACCGACCGTTCGACGACGCGTAGCGGCTCGTCCGAGAACTGGTTCGAATCGTAGAAGTGCGGCTCGGTATCGAAGTGGTTTTCGCGCAGCTTGAGCGGCGTGTCCCACAGCGAACGCGAAGGCTTCGCTTCGAGCGAATAGGATGGCGTGTCGTCCTGGCCCTGCCCCGAGATCTGCCAGTAGAGCCCGCTGTTCGGCTCCAGGAAGCGCGGCTCGCCCAGCGGGCGGTTGAAATAGACCTCTCCATCGGGACCGATCTCGGACACGACGATCATCGAGTTGAGGAGATATTCCAGCTGGTCGTCGAAATTGTTCTCGATCATCCGCGTCAGCGTGCGGTCGAGCGCGAAGCCGCCGCCCATCAGCAGCACGCCGATCCATACTGCCGCGATCACCATCATGCGCGCCGCGAGGCTGCGCCTGCGCGTGGGTGCGCCTGCGGCGGTCAGGTGCGCGGCATCCGGCTCGCCAGCCGACGCCTCGATCACCCCGGTCTCGCCCTGGCGGGCGTCGGGTTCAGGCGCGCGGCTGGTCGGCGGGATCGTCGAGGCTGTATCCAAGTCCACGGATCGTCGTAATCACTTCCGCACCCAGCTTCTTGCGGATGCGGGTGACGAAGACCTCGATCGTGTTCGAATCGCGATCGAAATCCTGGTCGTAGATGTGTTCGATGAGCTCGGTACGGCTGACCACCTTGCCCTTGTGGTGCATGAGGTAGCTCAGCAGCTTGTATTCCTGCGCAGTCAGCTTGACCGGCTCGCCCTTCAACGTGACGCGGCCCGAGCGGGTGTCCAGCCGGACGTCGCCTGCGGTCAGCTCGCTCGAGGTATTGCCCGAGGCGCGACGGATCAACGCGCGCAAGCGAGCGATCAGTTCTTCGGTCTGGAAGGGCTTGGCGAGGTAATCGTCGGCACCGGCATCAAGGCCTGCGACCTTGTCGCTCCAGCTATCGCGCGCGGTCAGTACGAGGACGGGGAAGCTGCGCCCCTCCTTGCGCCACATGCCGAGTACGGTCAGCCCGTCGATCTCGGGCAGGCCGAGGTCGAGAATGACTGCGTCGTAGTCTTCGGTGCTGCCGAGGAAATGGCCGTCCTCGCCATCGGTGGAAAGGTCGACCGCATATCCGGTCTGCTCCAACGTCGATTTAAGCTGCTGGCCGAGCGTGGGCTCGTCCTCGACGATCAGGATCCTCATGAATGTCCGTCCTTGGATAGTTTGTGACGCATTTCGTTCATGTAGATGAACGCGTCAACCTGAACGGGGTTTCGCCGGAAGATAATGGCCGGGAAAATCAGTTGCTGCGCCGCAGGACCCTGCCGGTTCGCGCATCGACATCGACGAACAACACCCGTCCGTCCTTGATGAACTTGAGCCGATAGGCGAGCGCGGTGGGATCGTAGGCCGGACCGAGATATTCGGCGCCCTTCATCGTCGGCAGGATACGGCGCTCGATATCGCGCAGCTTCATGATATTGCCCGCGCTCATCTCGCGGCGGGCCTCACCCTGTTCGTTGCTGCGCTGCGCATGGGCAGGCGCGGCCGCAATGGGTCCGACGACAAGGCCGAAAGCGAGGAACGAGGCGAGAATGCGTTTCATGATGCAGCCATGCCTAAGCCCGTCGCATTGAACAAGGTGTGAATGTTCGCAGCGACGGGCGTTCAGCTAGCTCAGCGGGTGAGTTCGTATTTGACCGTCAGCGTGACCTGCGAAGCCACACGTCCGGGTCGGGTCGGCGTTGCCGCCTCGAGTGCGACCGCCCGCGGCGCAGACGTCTGCATCATGTCATAGACCGGTTGCTGGTAGCCGAGCTGTTCTTCGACCGCGAGCAAGCGCACCCCGGAATATCCGCTCATCCGCGCATAATCCTGTGCCTGCCCCGCCGCAGCCTTGAAGGCCGCCGCGCGGGCCTGGGCCTTTTGGGGTTCGTCATCGACGATCCCCCACATCGGTCCGTTGAGATTGGTCGCCCCGGCCGCCACCAGGGCATCGAGCACCGGCCCGATCTTCTTGAGATCACGCAATTCGACCGAGACATTGTTGGAGGCGTCATAGCCAAGGAATTGCTGGGTCTGGTTGGGACGGTAGTTGTACTGGGGGTTGAGCGAAACTCCGGTGGTCTGGACATATTCGTCCGCCACGCCGAGCTGGCGCAGGCGGGTCAGCACCTTTTCCATCTCGATCGCGTTGAGGCGCATGGCCTCGACCGCAGTCATCGCGCGTGTCGTCACGCCCGCTCCGACCATTGCCTTGTCGGGTTCGCCGAGAACCTGCTGCGACACCTGCAGTTCGACGACCGGACCCTGGGCGGCGATTTCGACCTCGGCGGCTTGCACCTGGCCTGCTGCAGCGGCAGCAGCGATCACGGGAATGGCGTATGCTTTCATGGGTTTGCTCCTTGGCTTTGGCGGAGATTGTCGCCTCGTCCGCTTTACAAATGGCTGAACGAAACCGTTCCCGGCCCGCAGTCGCTTCACACCCGAGCTGCAAGCCGATAGACCGCACCAAAGGGAGGGATTTCGATGCGGACGATAAAACGGCTTGTGGTCGCAGCGATGTTGTCGATCGCAACTGTGGCGACGGCGCAGTCGGGTATGGAGCCCGTTCCCGCGCGGCCTGCCGGTGAAGGGGAAGGCCCCTTCCCCAGGCTCCTAATCACAGGTGCCTCGGTGATCGAAGGGACCGGGACGCCGCCGATGGGGCCGGTCGATATCTTGGTCGAGGGCAATCGCATCACCGGCCTCTATGCCGGCGGCGCGCCGGAGGAAGTTCGCAGTTCCGCCAGCAAGACAATTGATGCGAAGGGCATGTTCGTGCTCCCCGGCATGGTCGATGTGCACGGCCACAATGGCGATCCCAAAAAGGCGCCACAACCGTCCTATGGTTACAAGCTTTGGCTTGCCCATGGCGTGACGACCGTTCGCGGGGTCAGCTTCTATTTCGGCCCCGGTTCGCCCGATATTTCCGATGCCCGGAGAAGCGCGGCCAACACGATCACCGCCCCGCGTCTGATCCCCTATGCGGTGTTCGGCGACAAATGGACGCGCGGCGATCCCGACACGCCGGCCAAGGCGCGCGAGTGGGTGCGCTGGACCAAGGCCAATGGCTATTGGGGCGTGAAGTTCTTCAACTCCGAGACACCCGAGGTGTTCGAGGCCGCGCTGGACGAGGCCGAAGCCCAGCAGATGGGTACTGTCGCCCACCTCGCGCAGACCGGGGTCGCCGAAATCAATGCCCGTCGCGCGGTCGAACTGGGCCTCGATGAAGTCACCCATTTCTATGGCCATTTCGAAAGCCTGCTCAAGAACGGCCGCCTCGTCCGCTATCCCGACGACTACAATTACATGGACGAGCAATCGCGCTTCGGCTGGGTCGCGCGGCTAGCCCCGCAGGCGGTCAAACCGGGCAGCGAGGCCTGGAAAGACTATGTCGACTTCATGGTCGCAAGCGGCACCACGATGAGCCCGACGTTCAACATCTACTCCGCCAGCCGCGATGTCATGCGCGCGAGGGGGTTGGACTGGCACGCGAAATATACCCTGCCCTCGCTGATGGATTTCTACGCCCCCAGCGCGACCAATCACGGCAGCTACTACAAGGACTGGACGACCGAGGACGAGGTCGCCTGGCGCGGCTTCTACAACAAGTGGTTCAAGCTGGTGCACGACTTCCATCGCAAGGGCGGGCGCGTCACCGCGGGGTCCGATCCGGGCTATATCTACCAGACCTGGGGGTTCGCCTATATCGGCGAGCTCGAAATGCTGCGCGAGGCGGGACTGACGCCGCTCGAGGTCATCCGCGCCGCCACTATCGATGGCGCGCGCGAGATCTACGAGCCGCTTGGGCAGGAACCGCCAATGGGCCGCATCGCCGTGGGCAAGCTCGCCGATCTGGTCATCGTGCCGGAGAACCCGCTCGCCAATCTCAAGGTGCTCTACGGCACCGGCCACACGCGCCTCAATCGCGAGACGGGCGTGATCGAGCAGGTCGGCGGGGTACGCTGGACGATCAAGGACGGCATTGTCTACGACGCCCCTGCCCTGCTCGCCGACGTGGCGCGAATGGTCGAGGAACAAAGGGCCGCACGCTAAGCGCTTGCAGCTTGGAGGCCGCGCGACTACCTCGCGCCCCCTATGGCACAGCCTCCGATCCTCAGCCTTGAAGGCATGGCCCTGCAACAGGGCGGCAAGTGGCTGTTCGGCGGTCCCGACAACGATCCGCTCGACCTCCATATCGGTCCGCGCGACCGGCTCGCGCTGATCGGCCGCAATGGCGTGGGCAAGACCACGCTGTTCCGCATGATCGACGGGCGCATCGAAACCGATGCAGGGATGCGCAAGATCAAGCCACACGCGAAAATCGTGTTGCTCGAACAGGATCCGGACCTTTCCGGATACGCCACGCTGATGGAGTGGGCGCTTGCGGGCACTCATGCCCCGCAGGAACACGAGATCGAGGCTATCGCGGGCCAGCTCGGCATCGACATGAGCCGCGAGACCAAGGGCGCGAGCGGGGGCGAGAAACGCCGTGCAGCCATCGCCCGCGCATTGGCGCAGGAACCCGACCTGTTGCTGATGGACGAGCCGACCAACCACCTCGACCTCGGCGCGATCGACTGGCTCGAAGGCTGGCTGGAACGGTACAAGGGCGCTTTCGTCGTCATCAGCCACGACCGGACCTTCCTCAAGCGCCTGACCCGCGCAACGATCTGGCTCGACCGGGGGAACCTGCGCCGCAAGGAGGTTGGCTTCGGCGGCTACGAGGCGTGGGAAGAGCAGGTCTATGCCGAGGAAGCACGGGCCGCAGAAAAGCTCGACGCCAAGCTGAAGATCGAGGCCCATTGGCTCGAACGCGGTGTCACCGCGCGGCGCAAACGCAACCAGGGGCGGCTCGAAAAGCTGTGGCAGATGCGCGCCCAACGAGCCTCGATGATCGCCAGCGCCGGTACCGCCAAGCTCAAGCTGGCGACCGAGGAGGACTTCAAGTCCAAGTCGGTCATCGTCGCCGACAAGATCACGAAGAGTTACGGCGACCGCACGATCATCAAGCCCTTCTCCCTCCGCATCCAGCGTGGCGACCGGATCGGCATCGTTGGTGCGAATGGCGCCGGCAAGACGACGCTGCTCAAGATGCTCACCGGCGAGCTCGCGCCCGACAGCGGCAATGTTGAGATCGCCAAGACGCTGACCGGCGTAATGATCGACCAGCAGCGCCAGCTCCTCACCGCCGACAAGACCGTGCGACAAGTGCTGGCCGAAGGTGGCGACTGGATCGACGTGCGCGGCAATCGCAAGCATGTGCAGGGATACCTCAAGGAGTTCCTGTTCGATCCCAAGATCGTCGACATGAAGGTCGCGGTTCTCTCGGGCGGCGAGAGGTCGCGCCTCTTGCTCGCCCGCGAATTCGCAAAGGCGTCGAACCTGCTGGTGCTGGACGAGCCGACCAACGACCTTGACCTCGAGACGCTGGACCTGCTGCAGGAAGTCATCGCCGACTACGAAGGCACGGTCCTCATCGTCAGCCATGACCGCGACTTCCTCGACCGCACGGTCACCATCACGCTCGGCCTCGACGGGACTGGCAAGGTCGATGTCGTCGCGGGCGGTTACGAGGACTGGGAGGCGAAGCGTCGCCAGCCGGTCGTGGGCAAGGCCAAGACTGCAAAGTCAGATGACAGACCCGCGCCCCCTCCGCCGCCAGCACCGAAGTCGACCAAGCTCTCCTACAAGGACCAGCGCGACTACGAGCTGCTTCCGGCCCGCATCGAGGAACTGGAAGCCGCCATCATGAAGGGCGAAACCATCCTCTCCGACCCCGACCTCTACACGTCCGACCCGCAGAAATTCGCCAATATCTCCAAGGGTATCGAGAACGCGCGAGCAGAGAAGGACGCCGCCGAAGAGCGCTGGCTCGAACTGGCGGAGATGGTCGAGGGGTGAGCCTCCAGCACGAGATCGCGGGGTGCGCGATCTGCGCCGAGCACCTCCCCCACGGCGTCCGCCCGGTCGTCAGCTTTTCCCCTACCGCGCGGCTGCTCATCATCGGCCAGGCACCGGGCTCGAAGGTCCACGAAAGCGGGATTCCATGGGACGATGCGAGCGGGGACCGCCTGCGCGAATGGACCGGACTGACCAAGGAGCAGATGTACGATCCTGCGCTCGTCGCGCTCGTTCCGATGGGATTCTGCTATCCCGGCAAGGCGAGCGGAGGCGACAAGCCGCCACGGCCGGAATGCGCGCCGCAATGGCATCACCGCATCCTCGATACCCTGCCCACCGATCGCCTCACACTGCTCGTCGGCACCTATGCGCAGGCGCACTATCTGCCGGAGCTGCGCAAAGTACCAATGACGGAGCGGGTTCGCCGATTCCGCGAGCTCCTCCCGCGCTGCCTCCCGCTTCCGCACCCGGCATGGCGTTCGACTATCTGGATGCGGCAGAATCCCTGGTTCGAGACGGACGTCCTGCCCGTGCTGCGCAAGGCAGTGGAACATCATCTCTAGGACCCTACCTTGCGCCAGTCCAACAGGATGGAGCACATGGAGCACGGTCCTGCTGACGTTTTCTCCCCTCACTCGATGCGATAGAAATCTGCCACCCGGTCGAGTGCCAGCTTGAGCACCAGCTTGCCGCTGCGCGCGGGCCACTGGAGCGCCTTCTCCGCGTCGGGCAGCCCCTCGCATGCGCAGGCGACGCGCCAGAGGATGTCGCTAAGCCCCGGCCCGGCCTCGGCCATCGCGCCGTCGAAGCGCGATTTCGCCGCCAGCTGGCGCTCCGATGGCGTCAAGCCGTCACCACCACCACCCCCGTCCACGCGTACCGGATCCCAACGCATGGTCACGGAAGGAGACATCTGCGCCCGCTCGTAATCCGCACGCAGGCGCTCTCCCGCATCGAACTGCCGATCCGAAAGGTGCCCGCGCGAATGGAGCCAGGTAAGCGGGCTTTCGGCGAGGTTGACGGTGACACTGCGCCGCTTGCGATGCGCAATCCCTCCGCGGCGCGGTCCCTCTACGGTGAGCTCGCGTTCGACCAGGTGGCGTTTCATACTGTTCTCCTGTGGCTCAAGAAGGCGCTTGCATTCTTCCGGTTAGTGTAGGAAAGATCGAAAACCAAATCGGTTATTCGGAGAGGCGATTTGATCAACCGCATCCGCGCCATTCGCAAGCAGAAGGGCTGGACGCTCGCCGACCTTGCCGACGCCTGCGACCCGCCGACAACACCGCAGACCGTCGGGCGCCTCGAAACCGGGATGCGCAACCTCTCGCTCAAATGGATGGAGCGGATCGCCGCTGCGCTCGAAGTCGATCCCGAACTGCTCGTGCGATCGGAGAAGAGCGACCATCCGCAGGTTGTCGCGAGCCTCGGCGCCTCCGGGCCTGAAGCGCTCTCCAGCCCGCGCGACGCAATCCTCGCCACCGACCTCGGTAGCGAAGGCGCGCTGATGGTCCTGTCGATCGACTATCCGCATGGCGAGTACCGCCCGGGAGACCAGTTATGGTTGCGCCAGCTCGATCCTGACGACGCGGCCCGCGCGATCAACCGCGACGTGCTGGTGCCCAAGAAGGGCGGACGCTTCGCCTTCGGGCGCCTGATCGATCGGCAAGGGGACCTACTGGGTATTCTTCCGCCCGGTCAGGGTCAGAAACAGGACGTTATCAAGGATGCACCGTGGATCGCGGTAGCCGAAATGCTGGTCCGCGCGCTGTGACACCCGCCAAGACACGCCGGGTTCTCTCACTCTCGACCCTGTTCCCCAACGACGCTCATCCGCGCTTTGGAATTTTCGTCGCAAAATCGCTCGAGGCTTTGCAGCGCGACACGCATTGGGAAGCGGTGGTGGTCAATCCCATCGGCCTGCCCCCAGTCGTCATGGGTCGCTACAGGGCACTGCAACAGGCGGCCAGCGATGCGACGGATTTCGGGATGTCGGTCCATCGCCCCACATTCCGTCTCATCCCGAAATTTGGAGGACGCCTCAACCCGGGCCTGATTGCGCGCGCAGTCCTGCCACTGGCGAAGATGCTCCACGCGGAGCAACCCTTCGACCTGGTCGACGCACAATTCTTCTACCCGGACGGCCCCGCCGCCATGCTGATTGCCCGCGAACTCGGCCTGCCCTTCTCGGTCAAGGCACGGGGGGCCGACGTGCATTACTGGGGGGCGCGCTCCTATGGCCGCACTGCCCTGCTCGACACGGCAGATGCTGCGGCGGGGATGCTGGCGGTTTGCGATGCGCTGGCCGAGGACATGGCGACACTCGGCATGGACCGCGGGAAGATCACGACACATTACACAGGGCTCGACCGCGATCTCTTCCGCCCGCTCGACCACACCGGCCTGCGCCAGAGGATTTCGGGGACCTTCGATGTTCCCATTGCTGCCGGCGACAAGCTGTTGCTCACCGTTGGCGCCCTCATTTCGCGCAAAGGACAGGGCTGCGTCATCAAGGCGCTTGGCGATTTGCCCGACGCGCGACTGCTCCTTGTCGGCAAGGGTGAGGACGAGGCATCCTTGCGCACGCTGGCGAAGGAGGTGGGCGTGGCGGATCGCGTTCATTTCCTCGGAAGCCAGCCACCCTCTTCTCTCCCCCCCCTTTATTCGGCTGCAGACGCGATGGTGCTCCCCTCGGCCAGCGAGGGACTGGCCAATGCCTGGATCGAATCCCTCGCCTGCGGAACGCCGCTGGTCATCACCGATGCGGGCGGCGCGCGTGAGGTCGTGAGGGGTCCGGAGGCAGGCGTTATTGTCGCCCGCACGGTAAGGGCGATCGCCGAGGGAATCCGGCTCGTAACAGACCGCCCCCGCGCACCGGAAGTGGTGGCGGGGGCGGTCGATGGTTTCAGCTGGGAAGCGAACGGGGCGGCGCTGGCCGCCCACTACGACAGCCTGCTCTAGGCTTCGCCGCGCGCCACCTTCTCCTGCCGGTCCGCAGCGCTCTCGGTGGGCACGAAGCTGTCGCTCGTCACGCCCATCCACACCAGCAGCGGCGCGGCCATATAGATCGAGCTATAGGTACCCACGAAGATACCCAGCGTGATACCGGCGGTGAGGCCGAAGAGGCTCGCCGGGCCGAACAGCAACAGTGGGATCAATGCCACGAGCAGCGTCAGCGAGGTCATCACCGTACGGGCCAGCGTCTCGTTGACCGAGAGGTCGAGCAGTTCGGGCAGCGGCATCTTGCGGAACTTCTTCAAATTCTCGCGGATGCGGTCGTAGACGACGATCGTGTCGTTCAGCGAATAACCGATGATCGCCAGGATGGCGGCGATGATCTGCAGGCTGAACTCCATCTGGAACAGGGCGAACATCCCCAGTGTCAGGCTGACGTCGTGGAACAGCGCGAAGAGGCCGCCCACGCCGAACTGCCATTCGAAGCGGATCCAGATATAGAGCGCGACCGCGAGCATGGCCGCGACCAGTGCGAACACTGCGTCGTTGCGGAACTCGCCCGAGACCTTGCCCGAGACGTTGTCATTCCCGTCGAGTCGGAAGTCGGAGTAATCGGTTTTCAGGCGATCGACGATCTGGTTCGCCGCTGCTTGAGCGGCGTCCTTGTCTGCTGACACTTCGTCAGGAAGACGGACCCGGATCGACACCTGATTGTCTTCTCCGAAGCGCTGGACGACCGGATCGCCGTAGCCAAGTGTCGCTACCTTCTCGCGCAATTCGCCGACGGGCGCCTGCTCGCTCTGCGTGAAGGTCGCGCGCACTTCGAGGCCACCGGCGAAATCGACGCCGTAGTTAAGCCCCTTCGTCAGCACCAATGCCCAGCTCGCCGCGATCAGCAGGACGCTGACGGCGAAGAAGGGCACGCGCCACTTGAGGAACTTGATGTTGGTGTCGTCGGGGACGAGCTTGAGGAGTTTCATTGTTCTCGCCTCCGCTTACAGGTTGATATCGTTCGGCCGCGCCTTGCGCAGCCAACCGGCGACCCACATGCGGGTCATGGTCACGGCGGTGAAGACGCTGGTGAACAGGCCGATCACAAGCACGACCGCGAAACCGCGGACCGGGCCCGAACCGAACAGGAACAGCAACACACCGGCGATGAAGTTGGTGATGTTCGCATCGTAGATGGCGCGGCTGGCTTCCTTGTAGCCGTTCTCCACCGCGGCGACCACACGGCGGCCACGCTTGCGTTCTTCACGGATACGTTCGTTGATCAGCACGTTGGCGTCCACCGCCGCACCGATGGTCAGCACGAAGCCTGCGATACCGGGCAGGGTCAGTGTGGTGCCAAGACCCGCCATGATGCCGAGGATCATCAGCACGTTGATGACCAGCGCGATCGTCGCATAGATGCCGAAGCGGCCGTAGCTGACGATCATCAGTAGCACGACAAGCAAGGAGCCGAGCGCCATGGCGGCGAGACCCTTCTTGATCGAGTCCGCGCCGAGGTCGGGGCCGACTGTGCGTTCCTCGATCACCGCGAGGTCGACCGGCAAGGCGCCGGAACGCAGCGAAATGGCGAGGCGGTTGGCATTCTCGACGGTGAAGCCGCCCGAGATCTGCGCGGTGCCGCCGCGGATCGGCTCATTGATGTTCGGCGCGGAAAGCACCTTGCCGTCGAGGATGATGGCGAAGGGCTTGCCGACATTGTCGGTGGTCAGTTTGGCAAAGCGACGCCCGCCATCGGTATCGAACTGGATGTTGACGACCGGCTCGTTGGTCTGCGGGTCAAAGCTCTGCTGCGCGCCGGTGAGGTTGTCGCCGCGAATACCGCCAAGACGACGCACGGCGAGCGAGCTGCCCGCGTAGTCGGACGTCTCGGCGTAAGGGAATATCTCGCTTCCCGGAGGGGCAAGGCCCTGTGCAACGTCGCTCGGCAAGGCACTCTGGTCGACCAGTTTGAATTCGAGCTGCGCGGTTTCACCCAGCAGCGCCTTCAGCGCGTCCGGATCCTGCAGGCCGGGGACCTGCACCACGATACGCGTATCGCCTTGGCGGATGATCGTCGGCTCGCGCGTGCCGAGTTCGTCGATACGCTTGCGCACAACCTCGACTGCGCTTTCCATCGCGTCGGCGACGGCAGTGTCGATCCCTTCCTGTGTCGGGGTCAGGATGACGCGGTTGCCATCTTCGACCGCGAGGTTCCACTCGCGCACCAGACCTGTGCCGCTCATCGAAGGCAGCATGATCTCGCGCGCCCGGTCGATCTCTGTCGGATCGTCGAGGATGAAGCTCAACCGCCCGCCACGGGTCGAGACGTCGCCGATGCGGATGCGCGGTTCGGCGTTGCGCATCAGGCCGCGCACGTTCTCTTCCATATTGTCGAGACGCTGCGCAGCGACCTGCCTGCTATCCGCTTCGAGCAGGATGTGGCTGCCGCCGGCAAGGTCGAGGCCGAGGTTGACCATGGGGTCGGGCAGCGCTTCGGGCCAGCTTACATTGGTCATGGAAAGCAGCGAGGGAAGCGCTGCCAGGCAGGCGAGGCCGGTAATCAGCCAGAGCCAGGCCTTCTTCCAGGTGGGGAAGTCGAGCATGTGGGGTTTCGCCCTCGCCTCAGTCGTTAGCCGCAGGGGCGGCGCGCGAGGAGATGACCTCGCCGATGGTGTTGCGCACGGCCTTGACGGTCATGCCCTTGGCCACTTCGATATGGACGAAGTGTTCCTCGACCTTGGTGATCTTGCCGACGAGACCGCCTGCGGTCACCACTTCGTCGCCGCGCTGCAGTCCCTCGACCTTCTCGCGGTGCTGCTTCTGCTGGCGCATCTGCGGGCGGATGATGAGGAACCACAGGATCAGCAGCATGCCCACGGGCAGGATCCAGCCGGTCCATGCGGGCGGCTGGGCCGCAGTGGAAGTGGCGGCGGCGAGGAAATCGAGCATCGGGAAGTTACCTGTCGTATTATTGGTGCGACCGGCTGCAGGTGGGTGCGCGGGTTTGCCTGTTCAAGCACCCCCCGCGCGGCCTTTGGCCGAAGTGCGGGCGCGGTTAGCAGCAATGCTGGCGCAGGGCAACGAATTGGGTAAGACTGGCGCTTGCCATGCCCACAAGTGCCGCCTATAGGGCCGCCCTCCACTGGTCTCGGGACGTAGCGCAGCCTGGTAGCGCATCACACTGGGGGTGTGGGGGTCGGAGGTTCGAATCCTCTCGTCCCGACCAGTGGTTTCCTCCCCTTTCGTGCTCAACCGGTGCCGTCAGGCACACTCCTTGGCACATAACGCTTTCCTACACGAACCATAATGGTTAGCTGATTCGGTCTCAAGAACCGGAGACGCACCATGCCCCTCATCGAATCGCTCATCGGCCCGATCGCCTCGATCATCGACAAGGTGATCCCGGACAAGGAAGCCCGCGCCAAGGCCAAGCTCGAACTGCTGGCGATGGAGGGCAGCCACGAACTTAAGCAGATCGAGGCCCGCCTCTCCGCCATCGTCGCCGAAGCACAGAGCAGCGACCCCTGGACCAGCCGCGCCCGCCCCAGCTTCCTCTACACCATGTACGCGCTGATCCTGTTCAGCGTGCCGATGGGCATTATCGCCGCCTTCAACCCCGCCGCGGCCTTCGCCATCGGCGACGGCATGACCCGCTACCTCGCCGCCCTGCCCGACGCGCTCTACGCGCTATTTGGCACGGGGTATCTGGGGTACACGGCAGCGCGGCAATGGGGGAAGGTGAAGGGCGTGGATCAGTAACGGGCAATGACCGAAATTGGGTGGAAAGGCCGACATTTCTTCGACCGACAAAACCACCTCCGCTCAGCCTGAGCCTGTCGAAGGCCATGCGCCTACATTGGTCCAAAGCTCATCGATCCATGCGGTTTCGCGCCAGTTGTGAGATGCGGTCCCAATCGACTGCGATCAGTGCATCTTTCCTGACTTGGCTCCAGCCCTTGATCTTGCGTTCCGCAGCCAAGGCCTCGCCGCGCGTGGCAAAACTGTCCGACCAGACAAGGACGACGGGCAGTCGCCTAGCCGTATAGCCACCCAGTGCGCCGCTCACGAGCTGTCCAATGCGCTGATCGAGATCGTCGGTGTGGCCTGCGTGATAGCTGCAGTCGTTCCAGCGCAGAACGTACGCGAAGAATGCCATTGCATCTGGGCTAGGGTTTGCGCGTGGCCTTCGACAAGCTCAGGCTGAGCGGGTGTGGCTGAGGTCCGCAATCGGGTCGTTGGCGGACAGACCGCTTCTCAGTCGCGCCTACTCCCGCTAACCCCCTCTTCATGACCCCGACCATCTTCGTCCTCAACGGCCCCAACCTCAACCTGCTCGGCACGCGCGAGCCGGAGATTTATGGCTCCGACACGCTCGACGATATTGCGCAGGCGCTGCACGAACAGGCCACGACCCTCGGCGTCGAAATCGACATGCGCCAGACCAATCACGAGGGCGTGCTGGTCGACTGGCTCCACGAGGCGCGCGAGGTCGGGGCCAAGGCGGTGCTGCTCAATGCGGGGGCCTATACCCACACCTCGATCGCCATCCTCGATGCGATCAAGGCGATCGGCGTCCCGGTGATCGAGGTGCACCTCTCCGACCCCTCGACACGCGAGGAATTCCGGCATGTCTCCTATGTCGGCATGGGCGCGGTGGACGAGGTGAAGGGCCTCGGCCCGCGTAGCTATTCCGTTGCGCTGGAGAAGGCCGCGGCGCTCTAAACCGCACGCCTAAAACCACCCCTCACCCCTTGTCAGGCGCGTCTGCCGCGCGCATAGGCGCTGCCAAACAACTGACAAGAGGTCCCATGGCCGACCACAAAGGCAACGCCGGCAAGTCCGGTATGAACGTCGACACCGCTCTCGTGCGCGAGCTTGCAGAGATGCTGGGCGACACCGGTCTCACCGAAATCGAAGTCGAGGATGGCGAGCGCAAGATCCGCGTATCGCGCGGCGGCGGCGTGGCGATGGCCGCAGCGCCCATGCCGATGGCCGCGTCTGCCCCGGCAGCAGCCCCCGCTCCGGCAGCACCTGCGCCCACTGTAGACGCAACACCCGCAGCCGATGTCGCAGGCGCGATCAAGTCGCCTATGGTCGGCACCGTCTATCTCGCTCCCGAACCGGGTGCAGCGGACTTCGTGAAGGTCGGTGACAGCGTCAAGGAAGGCCAGACGCTGGTCATCGTCGAGGCGATGAAGGTGATGAACCCGATTTCCGCCGACAAGTCGGGCACCGTGAAGGCGATCCTCGTCGAGAACGCCCAGCCGGTCGAGTTCGACCAGCCGCTCGTCATCATCGGCTGAGGCGCTTGTGGGCATTCAACGCATACTGATCGCCAATCGCGGCGAAATCGCGCTGCGCATCCATCGCGCGGCGCATGAAATGGGTATCGAGACGGTCGCGGTACACTCCACCGCCGACGCCGATGCCATGCACGTCCGCCTCGCCGACCATGCCGTGTGCATCGGCCCGCCGAGCGCGACCGACAGCTATCTCAACATCGCCAACATCATCTCGGCGGCGGAAATCGCCCACGCCGATGCGATCCACCCCGGCTACGGCTTCCTGTCTGAAAACGCCAAATTCGCCGAGATCGTCGAGGCGCATGATCTCAAGTGGATCGGTCCCAAGCCCGAGCACATCCGCACGATGGGCGACAAGGTCGAGGCAAAGCGCACCGCAGGCGCGCTGGGCCTTCCGCTGGTCCCCGGCTCCGACGGGGCCGTCTCCGACATCGACGAGGCGCGCGAGATCGCGGCCGAGATCGGCTATCCCGTCATCATCAAGGCGGCGAGCGGCGGCGGTGGCCGCGGCATGAAAGTCTGCGAAAGCGAGGACCAGCTCGAAACGCTGATGAAGCAGGCCGGTAGCGAGGCGAAGGCGGCCTTTGGCGATGCCACCGTCTATATCGAGAAATACCTCGGTAATCCGCGGCATATCGAGTTCCAGGTATTCGGCGACGGCAATGGCAACGCCATCCACCTCGGCGAGCGAGACTGCTCGCTCCAACGCCGCCACCAGAAAGTGCTCGAGGAAGCGCCCTCGCCGGTCCTCTCCGAAGAGGATCGCATGCGCATGGGCGAGATCTGCTCCAAGGCGATGCGCGACATGGCCTATCGCGGTGCAGGCACGATCGAATTCCTGTGGGAAGACGGCGAATTCTACTTCATCGAGATGAACACCCGCCTGCAGGTCGAACACCCCGTGACCGAGGCGATCACTGGCGTGGATCTTGTGCGCGAACAGATCCGCATCGCCGATGGCAAGCCGCTGTCGGTCACGCAGGACGAGATCGAGTTCAAGGGCCACGCGATCGAATGCCGCGTCAATGCGGAAGACCCCTGGACCTTCGCGCCCTCGCCGGGGCTCGTGACCTACTTCCACGCCTCGGGCGGCATGCATGTGCGCGTCGATAGCGGGCTCTATGCCGGCTACAAGATCCCGCCCTACTACGACAGCATGATCGCCAAGCTGATCGTCTACGGCCGCACCCGCGAAGGCTGCATGATGCGCCTGCGCCGCGCGCTGGAGGAGATGGTGGTCGAAGGGGTGAAAACCAACATCCCTCTGCATCAGGAACTGATCCAGCAAGACGACGTCAAAAGCGGCGACTACTCGATCAAATGGCTGGAAGAGTGGTTGAGGGAGCGCGAGGGCTGAGGCGATATTTCAGTTCCGATAGTCGATCAGCTATCGAAGGCGTTTACGATGCCTTCGCGAGGGAACCGCGCCCGGAAAGGATGGACCACTCACCTTACCGGTCGAGTGAAGCGGTGGCCGCCCTTTGCCGGCTACCATTGCGTGAGATACCAGACGCCGTCATTGGCCCCTACGCCGGTTGGGCGATGACCACTGTCGGCAATGAGCGCGATTATCGCTATTTTCTTCCGCGGATCTTTCAGCTCGCATTCGAGGACCCGACATACTTGGGCGTCGAGCCTCCGCTGTTAGCATGGCGGATAAAGCGCGCGGGATTTGATGAATTTTCTCCCCAGCAAACTGAGGCGGTTGCGGGCGCATTTCTGACCGGTTTTTATTCAGCAGTCACAAAGCATCCCGATGACAACTCTTGCTTTCCTGATTGGTGGAGCGCGATTGGCTTGCTTGGAGCCGGATTTCGTCAAACATTCGAGATATTCGAAGAAATCGATGATATTAACCCCGCCCTTCAGGTTGCAGAACTGCTTCTTTCCGAAGCTATCCATATACAAAAACATGGCCCCATTTCCGCGCCTTTTGGCCAAGAGCATGCAGACGAGACTGCCTTGATCGACATCACCGGTTTTCTATTCTCCGATAAGTGCAGGGCACACCTAAGCGCAATGCGCCAATTCGCCTCGGCTGAAGACGCCGACCGCTTTCTGGGACCTGCAATCGACGTCCAGGATCAATTTACTCCCGTGCCTCATCGCTAGGACAGATATCTGTCTCATCTCAATCGAAACTGAACCCCGCCGCCTTAGCCTCGGCGATGATCTCCTCGCCGGTCATGCGCGGGTGTTCGCCCGAAATGCAGGTCCAGCTAGCCGCCTCGTCGCAGAAGATCTCCTTCTCGATCTCCAGCCCGCGCGCGTCGTCGAACAGGCCGGCGGAGAAGCTGCGGTTTCCGGTGGGGAGGAACTTGAACCACAGGCTTGTGCCGCAGGTCTTGCAAAAGGCCCGCTCGGCCCATTCACTCGAGCGATAGACGCCGATGTGTTCCTCGCCGTGGATCGAGAAATCCTTGCCCGTCAGCGCGCTGTAGAAGGCCCCGCCCCAGCGGCGACACATGTTGCACTGGCATAGCTCGATCTGGCCCGCTGGCTCTTCCAGCTCGATGCGGACTGCATTGCAGAGGCAATGCCCATCGATCACCCCAGCGGTACGCCCGGCTCGTGCTTGCTCGTCCGGATCGTCAGCGAGGTCTTCACGCTGGCCACATTAGGTGCTGGCGTGAGCTTGCTGGTAAGGAATTCCTGGAAGCTCTGGAGGTCCTTGGCGACGATCTTGAGGATGAAGTCGATCTCGCCGTTGAGCATGTGCACCTCGCGCACTTCCGGCAGTTCCTTCATCGCCGCCTCGAACTCGCGAAGCGAATCCTCGGCCTGGCTCTTGAGGCTGACCATGGCGAAAACGGTGATCGAGAAGCCCAGCTTCCCGGGTTCGAGATCGGCGTGATAACCCTTGATCACGCCCTCTTCCTCGAGCGCGCGTACACGGCGCAGACACGGCGGAGCGGTCAGCCCGACCCTGTGCGCCAGCTCGACGTTGGTTATGCGTCCTTCGGCCTGCAACTCGGCGAGGAGTTTGCGGTCGATTTCGTCGAGATTGGCCATAATTCGATCTGCCCCTGAAACTTGAGCTGCCACGTGATAGCGCGAGTCAGCATACGAAATGTTGACAACGCATATGCGACTTATTGGCTAACATTATTATCTTTGCCAGCAATTGTCCCGCTTTGCAACGCGAACGCAACTTCTCGTTCATCGTATTTTTTTCACGGATAGAAACCCTGCGCTGTCATGGTTTACGGCCCGAAAACCGTATAACCGCCCGGAGAACCGATGCATTTCGACGATCGCCTTGCCACTGTGCTGCGCAACCGCGCAACGGGCGAGCGCGCGGGCAAGACGCAGTTTCGCCAGCTCATCGACCTGCTTGGCGAGCGTCCGCAGGCTGGCGACCCGGCCCTGAAGGCAGCGGCATACCTCCGATTGATCGCTTTGGCAGAGATGATTCCCGTGCCGGATCGCGCGAAGATCGTGGGCGAGAACGGCTGGCGGTTCCGCAATCCGGAACTCGTTCGCTGGTTCGGCGAAGCGCACCCTTCGATTGCCGCCGCGGCACTCTATCGCGCAGACCTTTCTGGCGGCGAATGGGAAGAGCTGATCCCACGCCTGCCGATCCGTGCGCGCGGCTTCCTGCGCCATCGCCGCGACCTTCCTGTGGAGGCGGTTCGCGTCCTCGACCAGCTGGGCGTGCAGGACCGCGCCCTTCCCCTGCCCGACATGGTCGAGATGCTGCTGGACGAACCTGCCGATGGCGGAGAGCCGGAAATTCCGGAGGAGCCGGCACCGCTGATCCTGTCGACCGCGAACGATCCGGGTATTGTCGAATCTCCTCCTGAAACAGGCGACGTGGAAGAAGACGCGCCGGTCGAAGAGTCGCAGATCGGTGCGGTGTCCACCGTGCGCGACGGCGAGGGTATCCGGGCGATTGTCGAGCGGATCGAGAGCTTCCAGCGTAGCCGTACCGGCAGCGGCACCGGCAACGCGCCTTCGCTCCCAATGGCCGGTCTCGACACAGCCGCCCCGCGCAAGCCGGTCGAAAGCTTTGTCTTCGGGACGGATTCGGACGGCCGGATCGACTGGGCCGAACAGGAAATCGCGCCCATGGTCATCGGGCTTGCCATGACCGGCTCCGACACCTCCGGCGAGGATGCCGATCTGGCCACCTCGCTCCGCCAACGACGACCCATTCGCGGCGCTCGCGTCAGCTTGGGCGGTGCCTCTGCCATAGCAGGCGATTGGGTGGTCGACGCCGCTCCCCGCTTCACCCGCGGTGACGGGCGCTTCTATGGCTATGCCGGGCGGTTTCGCCGCGCGGTCGGCGCGGCCGGGGCCGATCGCAATGCAGGTGCGGATCGCCTGCGCCAGTTGCTGCACGAATTGCGCACGCCGGTGAACGCAATGCAGGGCTATGCCGAGGTGATCCAGCAACAGGTCTTCGGCCCGACGCCGCACGAATACCGCGCACTCGCCGCATCGATCGCCGGCGACAGCGCGCGCATCCTTGCCGGCTTCGACGAGCTCGACCGGCTGGCGAAGCTCGAAACGGGTGCGCTCGACCTCGAAGAAGGCACGAGCGACTTCGCCGCCATCGCCCGCAATCAAATCAAACAGCTGCAATCGGTGCTGAGCCCGCGTGTCGCCCGCTTCGAGGCCACGGTGCACGAAGTCGCCGCGCTGCTGCCGCTCGCGCAGCAAGAGGCCGAGATGCTCGCATGGCGGGTGCTGGCGACGCTTGCCGGGGCGACCGGCGCCGGGGAGACGATCGAGCTGGACCTCAGGACCGAGGGCGACGAGGTGGCGCTGCGTGCGCAACTCCCCGCATCGCTCGCGGCGACCGCCGACCTGTTCTCCTCCGAGGCGCGTTCGGCATCGAGCACGCTGAGCTCGGGCATCTTCGGCGCAGGTTTTTCGCTGCGTCTCGCGCGTGCGGAGGCTCGCGCAGCGAAGGGTGATCTGATGCGTGACGACAAGTTTCTGATACTGTCGTTGCCGCTCTTGACCCCGCAGGACGCTCTCCCTAGCCCAAACGAGATGCCAAGGCGCGCTGCGGGATAATTCGCTGACTGATCCATTGCCGATGGGGCTCGAACGATCGTTGATACAAATCTCCTGCAACCGCCGCCGCGCGGCCGGAAGGTTACCTTTGCCGATGGCTTCGGTCAGCGCGCACTGCTGACTGTCGACACAGAGGAAGAGTTCGACTGGCACGGTGAGTTCAAGCGCGAGGGGCACAGTCTCGACAGCGTCCGGCGCATCGCGAAGCTCCAGCAATTCTGCGAGGGCCTGGGCGTTTCGCCGGTCTATCTCGTCGATTGGCCGGTCGCGAGCTCGGCCGAAGCGCAAGAGCTGATTGGATCGGCAGTTGCCTCGGGCAAGGCCGAAGTCGGTGTCCAGCTTCACCCCTGGGTCAACCCCCCGTTCGACGAGGAGGTCGACCGCCACAACAGCTTTGCCGGCAACTTGCCCCACGATCTCGAGCGGGAGAAGTTCGCGCGGCTGCGCGACCTGATCGAGGACAAGTTCGGCGCGACGCCGCAGATCTACCGTGCCGGACGATATGGCATCGGCAAGGATACGGCGAAGATGCTGTCCGAGAGCGGGATCTTGATCGACAGCTCGGTTCGCAGCCGCTTCGATTACAGCGCCGAGGGCGGGCCGAATTTCAGTCGCCACCCGATCGAGCCCTATTGGGCGGACAGCGAGAAGCGCTTGATGGAGTTGCCCCTGACCACGGTCTATTGGGGAATGTTGCGACAGCAGGGAGAGGCGCTGTTCCCCCTGGCCCGGCGCTTTGCCCATGCGGGCGGGCTATTGTCGCGCCTCGGTCTGCTGGAGCGGATCGCCCTGACACCCGAAGGCGTTTCGCGCGAAGAGGCGCTGCGTGGCATCGACATTGCGATCGACGAGGGCCTGCCGGTCCTGGTGCTCAGTTTCCACAGCCCATCGCTGGTGCCCGGCTACACACCCTATGTCCGCGACGAGAGCGACCTCGATCGATTCTACGATTGGCTGCGCGCCGCCTATGCCTATTTCCGTATGCGTGACGTCCAGCCGACGACCGTTGCGGAAATCATCGCATCTTCGCGCGTCTAGCGTCTTGCCAGTGCAGCAGAGCGCGGCTAGGCGCTCTCCTCCGCATGCGGTGCATGGGGGCCTGTAGCTCAGTTGGTTAGAGCTGGCCGCTCATAACGGCTAGGTCGCGGGTTCGAGTCCTGCCGGGCCCACCAACCATGACGCAACGCGGGAAAACCGGTCGGGGAGTGGCGCAGCCTGGTAGCGCACTTGTTTTGGGTACAAGGGGTCGCAGGTTCGAATCCTGTCTCCCCGACCATTTTCGCCAATAGGCACGGCTGGCTTCAGGCCAGCCACAACCTCAGCACATAGGCGACCACGCCCAGCACGCTGACGCTCGCCACCCAGATGGCGGCCATCCAGCCGAGCCTGCGCCATAGTGATCGTGCTTCGGCCTGCTCCGCACCATCGAGAGGAGCGAACTGCATCAGTGGTAGCCCTCCACACCAACCTTGCCGCGGAAGACCCAGTAGGCCCAGCCGGTGTAGGCCAGGATCACGGGCATGATGATTGCGGTGCCCCAGAGCATGAAGACCTGGCTCCGGTGCGGCGCGGCGGCGTCCCAGATGGTAACCTGGTCGGGCACGACGAAGGGCCACATTGACACACCCAGCCCCGCCATTCCAAGCAGGAACAGGCCAAGCGCGAGCAGGAACGGGCGATAGGTCCTCCGCTTCGACAGCGCGCGCAGCAAGGCAAAGGCGATGATCCCAGTCAGCAGCGGCACCTGCGCTGCGAACAGCACGTTCGGCATGGTGAACCAGCGTTCCCAATACTGGCCTTCGAGGAAGGGAGTGTAGAGGCTCACCGCGACCAGCAGGATCAGGGTGGCGAAGAATGCCACACGGGCCAGTCGATAGGCGTGGTCGAGGCACCTCCCCTCAACTTTGATGAGCAGCCAGGTCGCGCCGAGCAGCGCATAGCCTGCCGTCACGCCCAAGCCTGTCAGCAGCGTGTATGGCGTGAGCCAGTCGAACCAGCTCCCGGCATAGGCACGGTCCGCTACTTCGATGCCTTGCAGCAATGCGCCGAGCACCATGCCCTGAGCCATGGCCGCAACCAGCGAACCGGTGGTGAAGGCGAAATCCCAGAAGGCCCGGTGTCCCGGGTCGCGCCAGCGAAACTCGAACGCGACGCCGCGAAAGACAAGGCCGAGCAACATGGCGATAATGAGGGGATATGTCGCCGGCAGGATGATCGCATAGGCCAAGGGGAATGCCGCGAACAGCCCTCCCCCGCCCAGCACCAGCCAGGTTTCGTTGCCATCCCACACGGGCGCGATCGAGTTCATCGCCTGATCGCGCTCTTCACCGACATCGAAAAAGGGGAAGAGAATGCCGATCCCGAGGTCGAAACCGTCCATGATGACATAGGCGAAGACCGCAAAGGCGATGATGAAGGCCCAGATCGTGGTGAGGTCGACATTAACGCCCATCGGTTGCCTCCTCGGAACTTTCGGGCAGGACATCGGGATCGCCACCCGGGTTCTGTGTCGGCCCCGGGGTGATACCGGCGGTGCGGATCGGTCCCTTCTCGGTGCGCTTGACGCCCTTCTCGCCAGCATGGGGCGCACTGCTCATCAGCCGCAGGATGTACCAGGTGCCGACGCCGAAAACGGCGAAATAGACGAGCACGAAGGCGAGCAGCGACATTGCCACCGCGGGCGCATCGAGCGGGCTGGCACTTTGGGCGGTGCGAAGCAGGCCATAGACCGTATAGGGCTGGCGCCCGACCTCGGTGGTGATCCAGCCGGCGATGACCGCGACGAAGCCGGATGGCGCCATCACCAGGGCCGCACGGTGCAGCGGCTTCCAGTCATAGAGCTTGCCCCTGAGCCGGGCGAAGAGGCTCCACACCCCGACAGTTAGCATTGCGAAACCGATACCAACCATCACGCGGAAGGCCCAGAAGACGGGAAAGACCGGCGGCTGGTCCTGGTCCGGCACAGTATCGAGTCCCGCCAGCGGCGCGTCGAACTCGTGCTTGAGGATCAGGCTCGACAGCTTCGGAATGCCTACAGCGTAGTCGAGCCGCTGCTCCTCGTCATTGGGAACACCGAAGAGGTAGAGGGGTGCGCCATCGGGGTGACTTTCGTAGTGCCCCTCCATCGCCATGACCTTGGTCGGCTGGTGTTCGAGCGTGTTCAGACCGTGCATGTCGCCAGCGAAGATCTGAACCGGCGCAACCAGCGCGGCCATCCACATGGCCATCGAGAACATCTTGCGCGCATGAGCGTTGGTGCGGTCCTTGAGCAAATGCCAGGCCCCCACGCCGCCGACGACGAATGCCGTGGTGAGATAGGCTGCGATCACCGTGTGGACGAGGCGATAGGGAAAGCTCGGGTTGAACACGATATCCCACCAGCTCTCGCCCGGGAGGAACTGGCCGTTCGCGCCGATCTCATAGCCGGTAGGGGTCTGCATCCAGCTGTTCACGCTAAGTATCCAGAAGGCCGACACAAAGGTGCCTAGCGCCACCATCAGCGTAGCGGTGAAGTGCAAGCCGCGACCGACTTTGTTCATGCCGAACAGCATGACGCCGAGGAAACCGGCCTCGAGGAAGAAGGCCGTTAGCACCTCATAGGCCATCAACGGCCCGATCACCGGCCCCGCCTTGTCGGAGAACACCGACCAGTTGGTGCCGAACTGGTAGCTCATCACGATCCCGCTTACGACGCCCATCGCAAAGGCGATGGCAAAGATCTTGAGCCAGTATTTGAACAGGTCGCGGTAGAGGTCGTCGCCCGTCTTGAGCCAGAGCCCCTCCAGAACGGCGAGATAGCTCGCCAGCCCGATCGAGAATGCGGGGAAGATGAAATGGAAGCTCACCGTAAAGGCGAACTGGATCCGGGCGAGCATCAGCGCGTCGATCTGGTCCAACATGTCGCCCTCCTACACAAACCGAACCGGAACTGTGGTGCAAGTCTTGCACCGACCATGCGCACCCATGCAATTTCACCGAAACAGTATTTCAGTTTTGCATAATATGACAATTTGCATATCATCCATCCCTACGGTGCCTTCTTCGTGCGCGAGTCCGCACCGGAGGAGAGAGACATGGCAACCAGAAAACCGAGACTAGGCGAACGCTGCCCGTCGATCGAGGCGCTGAAGGCGCTGGCGCACCCCTCGCGCCTGCAAATCCTCTGCACCCTGGGTTCGGGCAGGCTATCGGTCGGCGAGATCGAGGAGGCTACCGGCATCACCCAGCCCGCCCTCTCGCAACAGCTGCGCGTATTGCGCGACGCCGAACTGGTCGAGGCCGAGCGTGCAGCGAAGCAGGTGTTCTACTGCGTTCACCGCGAACGGCTCGACGATGTGGTGGAGCGGATCGGAAACATCATTCCGCCTAAACAAGCCAAGGCCGCCTGACCGCGCAATCGAGCGTTATCGAAGACTTGCCCTGCCCGACCGTTGGCCGCAAATGCGGAACGTGAGCACCCGCCCGGAATCCCCGTCGTCGCCGATCGACACGCGAATAATCTGGGCCATCGCACTCCCCGCAATGGCAACAAATGTCGCAACCGCCCTGATTGGCGTGGGCGATATGTGGATCGTCGGCCAGCTGGGCAGCGCTGCCACTCAGGGGGCAGTGGATATTGGCGCAAAGCTGTTCGCCGCACTCTTCACCGTCATGAACTTCCTCAAGACCGGCACCACCGGCCTTGTCGCACAATCCGGGACGCGGTCGGGCAAGCGCGAACAGGCTGCCGTTCTGCTGCGCGGACTTGTCGTAGGTCTCGCCATCGCGGCGTTGCTCCTGCTGGCCAAGCCGATCCTGCTGCCTGCCCTGCTCCATGCATTGGGTGCGGAAGGCGACGTGGCCCTTGCCGCGCGCACTTATGCAGAGATCCGGTACTGGAGCGCACCGGCCGTCATGGCGAACTTCGCGCTGGTCGGTTTCCTCGTCGGGTGCAGGCGCATGGGTCAGGTGCTGGTGATCGAGATCGGCTACAATCTTCTCAATGTAGCGCTGGGCCTGTGGCTGGCACTGGGCCTCGACTGGGGAATCGCCGGGATCGGCTGGTCGAGCTTCATTGCCGAGTTTGCCAAGCTGGCCGCCTGCGCCCTCCTTGTGATGCAGTCCAACGGCAATGAACTGCGCGCGGCCATGAGGGAGCGCGCGCATCTGTCGCTGGCCTCGTTGCGCCCATTCCTCGCCGTCAATCGCGACCTGTTCCTGCGAACACTGGTGCTGATGGTCGCGCTCGGGGCGTTGACCCGGCTCGGTGCCGAGCGCGGTCCGGTGGTGCTCGCGGCCAATGGCATCATCTACCAGTTGTTCGTCTTCTCGGCCCTGCTCCTCGACGGTTTCGAGAATGCGGCCCAGGTGCTCAATGGCGAACGCATCGGTGCCGCCGACCGCGCCGGCTTTCGCGCATATGTCCGCGCCATCCTGTTGCGTGGCCTGGGTGCTGCGGCGATGCTGGCGGTGGTCTTTGCCCTCATCGGGGGAGCGATCGTGGAAAGCTTCGCCGCGACCGCGGAAGTGGCGACAATTGCCAAGGAGCTGCTGCCATGGCTGGTGGCAATTCCCTTCGCCGGGGTGGCCAGTTTCGTTCTTGACGGGGTTTTCGTGGGGGCAAGCTGGACGCGCGCATTGCTGGCCAGCATGGCCGGGGCGGCAATTTTCTATGCCCTGGCGCTGTGGGCCACCTGGCCCCTTGGCAACCACGGCTTGTGGTTGTCCTTCGTTCTCTTTCTCGTGATGCGCGCGGCTTTCCAGCTCGCGCTGATGCCCCGTCTTCTGCGCGGCTAGGCCTCGGCTTCGCGTTTTGCCGAGACGGGATGAAGCGGCGTTACGGTGTTCTTTCGCAGATCCGCACAGACGCGGTTACGGCCCGTCTCCTTGGCGCGGTAGAGCTCGGCATCGGCCCGGGCAAAGAGCTTGCCATACCCCTCGCCCTCGCGGCGCGAAGCCACGCCGAAGCTGGCGGTGAGGCGGTTTTCGCCGGGAAGTCCCGGAATCGCCGTGTCGGCGAAGCGCAAACGGATGCGATCGGCCATGGCCTTGGCGCTGGCATCGTCGCAGTTCCAGGCGAGAATGCAGAATTCCTCACCCCCGATACGTCCGGCAATATCGGTGTGCCGGATCATGCTCTCGATCACCGAACCGAAGATGGCGATGGCCTTGTCACCAGCCTGATGACCGAAGACGTCGTTCACGCTCTTGAAGTTGTCGATATCGGCGACAACAAGCGCGACCGGCACGCCCTCCTGCTTGGCGCGCTCCATCGTGACCAGGGCATCCTGCTCGAACGCACGACGCGAACGCAGGCCGGTGAGTACGCACCTCTTGGCGCGTTCACGCTCCGACTGGATCAGGTCCCAGGCACAGGCCCAGATCAGGCTGACGCCGGTGGCAATCGACTGGATGGTCACTGCAACGCTGAGCACCGAATAGTAGACGGACTCGCGATAGTCAGTTGCCGCCGACCCGCCCGCGATGAGCAGGGTCAGCACCGGACGGATCATGAACTGAGCGGCGGTGATCGCAAAGATGACCATGAGCATGGTGTCGATCGCGTTGCGCCGCGGCGCTTGCAGCATGACCATGGTCGCGATGGTGAACATTATGCCGTAGCCGGCATTGACGATGTAGAGACGTGGGCCAGTCTCGTCCGAGACCCCCACCGCTACCGCAAGCGTCAGGGCCGATAGCGCGTAGACGATACCCAAGGCGGGTAGCGATACGTGTTGCCCGGCCCGGTTCGCGGTGCCCCAGATGATGCACACGCACCCGGCCGTGTAGAAGAGCTGGGTCAGGTGGAAGACGTAGAACGCGCCCGTGTCGGGCAACAGATGCGTCGCCACGAACCCCAGGCCAAAGAAGAAATAGGCACCGGCAAACGCCAGCACATACGGACCCATCTTCCCGCGCTTCCACAGCAACAGGAAGGCCGAAACGAAGATCATCGCCATCAACGGCGTAATCAGCCCAAGTATCTGTTCACGCATGATCTAGAAGGCCCATTCCATGGAGGCGGGCCTAAAGGAAAATGCTTAACAGCGCCTCAACGCTGGACCGATTCCCGCGCTATTCCGCCGTCTTGATCGCGGTATCGTGGTTTGCGAGCAGTCCCACGACCGCCGTCCATACGGCAACATTCTGGCGCAGCTGGGCCGGATCGACCTTGTCCAGCGTGTCATCGGGTGTGTGGTGCAGGTCGAAATAGTGGGTCCCGTCCTGCTGCAAGTCGATCAATGGCGCATTCTGTTCGCGAACGACGTTCAGGTCAGCACCACCGGTCGCAATCTGCGCAGAGGGCGCAACGCCGAAAGGGGCCACGGCGGAAGAAAGCCGTGTGAACAGTGCGGGATCGTGTCCGGTGAAGCTCGTATCCAGCCGCCAGATGCGATCCGCACCGAAGTCGCTTTCGATGCCGACCATGAACGGCTCGTCCTTGTGCGCGGCGGCATAGGCCTTCGAACCCCAAAGGCCGGTCTCTTCCGCGCCGGCGAACAGCACTCGGATCGTGCGCAGGGGCCTGCCGTGAGCGGCGACCTGTTTTGCCGCGGCAGCAATGATCGCGCAGCCGGCACCATCGTCGATAGCGCCCGTGCCGAGGTCCCAGCTGTCGAGATGGCAGGCGAGCAAGATGGGCGGCAGCGAAGGATCGCGGCCTACGACTTCCGCAGTTACATTGCCGCTGGTGGTCGTGCCCATGTCGCGCGGGGTCAGGACGAGTTTCATCCGCACCGGATTCCCCCGATGTGAGCGCTCGAAAATCCGCTCGAGATTGTCCGCATCAGGGTTGGAAAGCGCCCCGGCGGGCGTTGGCGACACGCCCTCCGGCCAGCTCGTCCCGCCGGTGTGCGGCGTGCGATGGTTCTCGGTCCCGATCGAACGGATCACCGTCGCGATGGCCCCCTTGCTTGCGGCCAGCCCCGGACCGGTCCAGCGTGCAGGACCGGCGAAACCATAGCCCGATCCGTCCTGCGTCGGGCGCATATCGTGGCTGATGAAAGCGATCTTGCCCCTGAGCGATCCGGGAGCGGCAGCTTGTAGATGCGCATAGCTGGGGAAGTAGGCGACTTCCGCCTCGATGCCCTCAGGTCCCGTCGATGCGCTGGTGCCGAGCGCCGTCACGTGCATCGGCTGGGCATAGGGAGCGACAATCCCGGCGCGTTCTTCACCGCGCTCCCAGGTGCTCATCTCGAAGGGTTCTTCAACCACATTGGCGAAGCCATTGCGCTTCAGCCATTGCACGGCCCATGCCCGCCCGCGCACCTCCGCCTCGGTCCCCGGCATACGCGGGCCGACCTCGGTGGTGATACCTTCGAGGAAATCCCAGGCGAGCTTGTCCTCCTCCAGCGCCTTCTGTGCCTGATCGCCCATGGTCCACGGTGGCGGCGGGACCGCGCTGGCAGGGGTGGCGATGACGAGTGAAAGCGCTGCAAGCGCGAGAGGCGACCGTGTCATGGCGCACTTGCTATTGTTGCGGGCCAGCCCTGTCCAGAGCCGGGTCGATCAACCGCTTTCGCAAGCCCTCCAGAAACGTTCGATATCCCCGACGGGGGCGGCTTGCGGGTCGACCAGCGCCTCCACCGCATCGGCGAAGCGCGCCGCGTCTGCCATCCAGCCCCGCCCGGATGCAGCCTTGCTCATAGCCTGCCACTGCGCTTCGCTTGCCGCCGTCGCGATCATTGCCCGCGCGATACTGCCGGGTGACGTGGCCTCGACCACATGGCCGCTCACCCCGCCGCGCACCAGCGCGTCGCGCGCGCCGACATTGGCCGAGACGATCGAGGGAATGCCAAGTGCCACCGCCTCGTTGACGACATTGCCCCATTGCTCCTCCGTGGAGACGAGACACAGGGCAAGCGCGCGCGACAGGTGCGCCGATACCCCGGCACTGTCAGTAGGGCCGGTGAAGTCGACCTTTTCGGCTATCCCCAGCCGCTGTGCCAATGCTTCCAGTTCGGGCCGCATCGGTCCGTCACCTACCAGCACCAGCCTGCGACCTTCATCAGGAACGACAGCGAGATAGCGCCAGTAGCCCTCCAGCAAGGTCGGCAGGTTCTTCTTGCCCACCAGCCGCCCGACATAGGTAAAGGCACGGCTCTCCCACGCCACCGCCTCCTTCGTGGCCTGCGACCTGATGCGCTCGACCGAGAGGGTGTTGAAGCCCGGCAGGATCACACCCTCGTCGAAGCCAAGAAAGCGCAAATAGTCGCGACTGCGCGGCCCTGCGACGATTGCCGAGGAATAGCCTTGCAGCAGCTTGCCCTTCACCTGTTCGCGCATGAGGTTGCGTGGCTTGTCGTCGAACTTGGAGCAGGTCATGGCGACGATATTCCGCCCCTTCGCGCGCCTGCGCCACGACAACGCGACCATGTCCGGCTCGCTCCAGGGGATGCCCGACAACAGCCATTCGCAATGCCGCAGGCGCTCGGCATAGGCGTTCAGGCGCTCCAGCCGCCCGATGTCCTCGTATTTCCTCCCGGGAAACAGGGTGAGGTATTCTGCCTCGCCGGTCTCGCGCTTTGCTTCCCAGTCGTAGGTGTTCTCCGCACTGGCGCATTCGACGCCCACCACCCGCGCGCGCCCCCTCATCCGCGCGGCAGCCGCCTCGATCCGGTCGATATGATAGGGGGCAAAATGGGTGAAGAGGATCGCAATCGTGGGCAATCCGCCCTCACCATGCTCATCCTCTGCCTCTTCCATCCCCAGCGGGCTAAGCGAAAGCGACGCGCAAGCCAATCCCGCGCTTGCCCCTTTGCCCCTGCGCCATTATCTGGCGGCGCATACCTGCCGGGCGCATTCCGCCCGCTCATCCCATTCTGATCCGAAGGACCCGCCCGATGGCCGCCCAATACGCCTATGTCATGAAGGACATGACCAAGACTTTCCCCGGCGCGCAGAAGCCGGTGCTGTCGAACATCAATTTGCAATTCTACCAGGGTGCCAAGATCGGCATCGTCGGCCCCAACGGCGCGGGCAAGTCGACGCTGATCAAGATCATGGCGGGCATCGACAAGGACTTCACCGGCGAAGCCTGGCCGGGCGAGAACATCACCGTCGGCTATCTCGAGCAGGAGCCCGAGCTCGACCCAACCAAGACCGTGCTCGAGAACGTGCGCGAAGGCGCGAAGGAAACCGCCGACCTCGTCGCCCGCTTCAACGAAGTCAGCGCGCTGATGTGCGAGCCCGATGCCGATTTCGACGCGCTGGGCGCGGAAATGGGCGAGCTACAAGACAAGATCGACGCGGTCGACGGCTGGACGCTCGACAACCAGCTCGAAGTCGCAATGGAGGCGCTGCGCTGCCCGCCTGGCGACTGGCCGGTCAAGGACCTGTCGGGTGGTGAAAAGCGCCGCGTGGCGCTCACCCGCCTGCTGATCCAGAAGCCGTCGATCCTGCTGCTCGACGAACCGACCAACCACCTCGACGCCGAGAGCGTGCAGTGGCTGGAAAACCACCTCAAGGAATATGCCGGTGCGGTGCTGATGATCACCCACGACCGCTACTTCCTCGACAACGTGGTCGGCTGGATCCTCGAACTCGACCGCGGGTCGTACTATCCTTACGAAGGCAATTACTCGACCTACCTCGAGAAGAAGGCCAAGCGTCTCGAGCAGGAAAGCCGCGAGGAATCGGGCAAGCAGAAGGCGCTGCAGCGCGAGCTCGAGTGGATCCGTCAGACCCCGGCCGCACGCCAGACCAAGTCCAAGGCGCGTATCCGCAAGTTCGAGGAACTGCAGAACAGCCAGGACAACCGCGCGGTCGGCAAGGCGCAGATCGTCATCCAGGTGCCCGAACGCCTGGGCGGCAAGGTCATCGAGGCCAAGGGTATTTCGAAGGCCTATGGCGACAAGCTGCTGTTCGAGGACCTGTCGTTCACCCTGCCCCCGGGCGGCATTGTCGGCGTGATCGGGCCGAACGGCGCGGGCAAGTCGACGCTGTTCAAGATCCTCACCGGCAAGGAAGAACCCGACAGCGGCACGATCGAGATCGGCTCGACCGTTCGCCTCGGCTATGTCGACCAGAGCCGCGACCATCTCGAAGCCAAGAACAACGTGTGGGAGGAAATCTCCGACGGCCTCGATTACATGAAGGTCAACGGCCAGGACATGAGCACGCGTGCCTATGTCGGCGCGTTCAACTTCAAGGGTGCCGACCAGCAGAAGAACGTCGGCAAGCTGTCGGGCGGTGAGCGCAACCGCGTTCACATGGCCAAGATGCTCAAGCAGGGCGGCAATGTGCTGCTGCTCGACGAGCCGACCAACGACCTCGACGTCGAGACGCTTGCGGCGCTCGAAGACGCTATCGAGAACTTTGCCGGATGTGCCGTGGTCATCAGCCACGACCGCTTCTTCCTCGACCGCCTCGCGACCCACATTCTCGCCTTCGAGGGCAACAGCCATGTCGAATGGTTCGAAGGCAATTTCGAGGCTTACGAAGAGGACAAGCGCCGCAGGCTCGGCGATGCAGCGGACCGTCCGACGCGGTTGGCGTATAAGAAGCTGACTAGGTAAGCGAATAGGTGTCGAAGGCTTTGAGTTTTCAGGCCTGACTTTCCCTCAAATTGTTGGACTGACCGCCCGTCATTCCCGCGAAAGCGGGGATGACAGGAACCAGGCTGCACTTCGAACCGGTTTCCTACTCGAGTTCGATCAGCTATCTCGTGACGATTATTTCGCCAAAGCCCCCCGGGGGGGGGCGCCGCCGACAGGTGTCCGGTTGCGCAGGCCCTTCTATTGCATTGAATTATAGTATCTTTTCATCCTTTTGCACCAGTTGACACCCTGTCAACTTCGTCAACCGCCCCGAACACGAGATCCCGAAGGATATCCATGACCACTCCCGCCAACGGCGACACCGTGACCATCGATTATGTCCTCCGGCGCACCGATGGGCAGGAGATCGGGAATACCGAGCAAGCCGGGCCGCAGGAGATCACGCTGGGCAGTGGGCAGATATTCCCTGCAATCGAGCAGGCCCTGTCCGTTATGCAGGTGGGCGACACGCAGACCGTTGCGATTGCGTGTGCCGATGCCTTCGGGCCCCGTAACGAAACTCTCGTCATGGAAATTCCGCGTTCGGACATGCCCCCCGGACCCGACCCGCAGCCGGGCATGACGATGCAGGCAGAGCGGGCGGACGGGCAGCCGATTACGCTCCACATTCTCGAAGTGGGTGTTGAAACAATCCGGCTCGACGGCAATCACGCGCTGGCGGGCGAGGATCTGACATTCGACATTACCCTGCGCACTATTACCCGGAGCTAACAGGCCCCCGCTACTTGAACTGTGCTTCGTTAATTGCGGCGACAATATTTGGCAGCTAGATGCGCTAGACAAGGGGGACTTGCCTTGAGCCAAGGAATTGCAAGCAAGGGTGAAACGATATTCCGGCCGGCCGTCTATGGCCTGGCTTGGCTGGTCTGTGCCATGGTCGCGCTCGACCTCACCCAGGGCGAAGACGGTATCGCCGCGGTCTGGCCGTCGAGCGGTATCTTCGTCGCCGCCCTGCTGCACATGGAACGGCAGGGCAGGATCGCAACCACAGGCTTTGTCGCAATTGCCAGCATGCTTGCCAATTTTCTCGGCGGCGTCTCGCTTCTCGACTGCATCGGCTACACGATCGCCAATCTCGCCGAAGGCTGGCTGGTCTTCTTCCTCATGGGAGGCGACAAGAGCCGCGGCGAATTGCTGGCCAAGCCAATCAACCTGATCCGCTTCGCTGCCTCTGCAGTCGCGGTCAGCGCCCTCAGTTCGTTGGTTGCCGGCCTTCTTTCCGCAAATCTCGATCCGCGCTTCCTCACCTCCTGGGCCAGCACCGTGGGGCTGGGAATGCTGATCGTGGCACCCTTCATCCTGTTCATTGTCCAGCACGACCGGGGGTACAACCGCCTCTCCACCCTGCGCGCAGTCTGGGTGCTAGTGCTGGTCGCGGTGCTTTCGCTGGTGGCGTTCGGCCAGAACCAGATCCCGCTCCTCTTCCTGCCGGTCATCGCCATCTCGATCGCGACGGCCGTCCTCGGCATCAGCGGAACTTCGCTCGCTCTTCTTGTGGTGACCGTCATCGGCTCGGTCATGACCATCTTCAACAAGGGACCTGTAAGCGGCTTCTTCCCGGCGCAGGAGCATCAGGTGCTGTATATGCAGGTCTATATCCTGGGCCTGCTGATCTCTGCCCTTCCGCTCGGCCTCTTGCTTGCCCAGCGACAGCGGGACCTGTTCGACCTGGAAACGAGCAACCGCTTCCTGACGGCCGCCGAGAAGGCCGCGCGGGTTGGCCACTGGCGCTACTCGCCTGCCGAAGGGCAGGTCTATCTCTCGAGCGAAGCACGGCGCCTGTTCGGAAGCGAGGCTGCACCACGTTCGATCGCGGACATTGCAGCCCTGTTCCACGAGGACGATCGCGCACGCGTTGCCGGGACGCTGCACCAGTCGCTGCAAACGGGCGTGCCCTTCGTCTTCGAAGCCCGCCTACCCGGCGTTCAGGGACAGGTCTTCGATACCGAATGCCGCGGCGAACTGGGGACCGAGAGCCGACCGGACGAGTATGCGATTTTCGGCACGATCATGGACATCACCGACCGCGCCGCAACCATTCGCGAACTCGCGACCGCACGTACCCGGGCCGAGAACGAGGCGAGAGAGATCAAGCACCTCGCAGAGACCGATCATCTCACCGGTATTGCCAACCGACGCAAGATCCTCGCCCACCTGGCAGCGACCATCCGGGACACGGAGAAGCGCGGCGAATCCGTGTCGGTTGCGATGATCGACGTCGACCACTTCAAGTCGATCAACGACAATTTCGGACACGAGGCAGGCGATCGTGTCCTGAAGCGGATCGGAGCGCTCCTCGACGAGCGCTTCAAGGAGATCGGTGCGGTGGGTCGTTTCGGGGGAGAAGAATTCATCGTGGTCACGCGTGGCCTGCCCGCCAGCGAGCTGGAGGCACAGTGCACAGCATTCGCAGACGTCGTTGCTGCGGACAACTGGCTGGAAGAAGGTCCCGAGCGGGTGACCGTGAGCATCGGAATCGCGGAACAGGGCGCGGGTGCCAGCGAGAACGCACTGCTCAAAGCGGCGGACAAGGCGCTCTATTTCGCGAAACGCGGGGGCCGCAACCGTACAATCGTGTTCGACAAGAGCCTGATCGGCGCCTGATCGCCCCGTACGGCAAGCGCTGTCCGGATCGCCTGCACCACGTGTCACTCCTTCCGGTCACTATGCGACGAGCGAGTCAGCCTGACTCACGCCTCAACACGATTCAGTTTCACAGCCCCCAACATTAACGGGAGGCAGACGAAGCGGTTCAGTTTCGCGTCATACCGTTCTGATACAAAGCGACACATCGACGATGCGCCGCGTTGGTGGAGCGGCACTGGACGAGAGAGAAGGACACGCTCCATGACTTTGACCAAACTGTTGAAGGGTAGCGCTCTGGGGGCCATCGCCGCCACCTTGAGTGTAACTGCCCTTCCCGCCGAGGCGCAGGCCGCCTCAGCCGAACCCCGCGCCGAGCGCGGCAAGATTCAGCAACGCGCTGAGCGCAAGGACCGTCGCCAGGAACGCCGCCAGGCTGTTCAGCGCGAGGATCGCCGTGCCGCTCCTGCGCCGCAGGTCGAACGCCGCCAGACCGTGAGGCGCGAAGAGCGGCCTCAGGTCCAGGTTCGTGACAACCTCGGCGACGAACGCCGTGGTCGCGGATGGGACCGCTCGGACCGTCGCGCCGACGTCGCGCAGGATCGCAGCGGACGCGAATGGAACCGTTCGGACCGTCGCTCCGATCGCCGCGTGGAAGATCGTCGTGGCCGCGAAGTGGAACGCAGGTCGGAACGCCGTACCGATCGCCGTGACGATACGCGCCGCACGGACAGGCGCGGGCGCGATATGGGCGTTTTCGGATCGAACGTTGGTGGAGATCGCGGGCGCACGTACCGCGACGATCACCGCAATTCGACCTACCGTGATGGCCGCCGTGAGGGCTATCGTGACGGACGCCGCGATGGCTATCGCGATGGTCGCCGCAGCGATCACCGCCGTGCCCGCTATCACGACGGACGCCGCTGGCACGACTATGATCGCTGGGACCGCAATCGGTGGCGCGATAACCGACGTTACGACTGGTATGGCTATCGCAGCCACAACCGGAGCATCTTCCGCCTGGGCCGCTATTACGCGCCCTATCGGGACTATCGCTATCGCCGCCTGAGCATCGGCTTCTATCTCGGCGATGTGTTCTTCGGCAGCCGCTACTGGATCAACGATCCCTGGCGCTATCGCCTTCCGGAAGTCTACGGCCCCTATCGCTGGGTCCGCTATTACGACGATGTACTGCTGGTCGATATCTACAGCGGCGAAGTGGTCGACGTGATCTACGACTTCTTCTGGTAAGCCTTCCGCCCACCGGCTTTGAGAGTGGTCCGGTGAGCGCAAGAGAGCCCCCGCCGAGCGATCGGCGGGGGTTTTTCACGTCTTCAGTCGGGCACCTTCCCAAATGGCAGCATGCGGAAGATCCCACCGTTTTTGTCGAAGAACGTGTGCTTGAGCGCGCCCAGGACATGCAGAACGATGAGGTAGAGGAAGATTTCGCCGCCCTCATGGTGCAGATCGAAAATCGATTTGCTCAATTCCCTGTTCTCTCCCACCGGCAGCGTGGGGATGGTGAACATCCCGAAGAAGTCGATTGGTCGCCCCCCATAGGAGCTGGCAAGCCAGCCGCCGAGCGGGAGCCCGATGAGCAGCACGTAGAAGATGACGTGGACCGCGCGGGCGAGCGTCTTCTCCCACTGCTTGAGATCGGAAGGCAGCGGTGGAACCGGATGGGTCCAGCGCCACAGGAGACGGCCAAGCGTGAGTGCCAGGATCAGCATCCCCCAGGCCTTGTGGTAGCCGAACGCGGCCATCTTTTCTGCGCCTTCCAGATGCTCTGCTGTCTCGGCAATCCGCCAGTTCATGATGACGAGTATTGCAATCAGCCAGTGGAAGATCATCGCACCGGTCGAATAGCGGCGTGCTGTGTTGGCGTTCATATCTCACTCCCGAAGTTTGGTTCTGCAAACTAGCGCTTAGGCTCTTTCCGGCAAGCGATATGCTTGATGCCAGCGCCACGGGTGGTAACAATCGGGCCGATGACCAAGACTGCCACTATTCCGGACCAGGGCGCCCTCAAGCGCGTCGGCGCGCAGGTTCGAAAGCGCCTCGAAGCGGACCCCAACGCCTACAAGGTTCCCACCGACAAGGCTGAAATCTTCGCGATCGGCAATTTCCTCAGCCCCGAGGAATGCAAGCGGCTGATGCACATGATCGATGTGGTCGCGCAGCCGAGCCAGTTGCACGAAACCGCATATGTGGCCAAGTTCCGCACATCCTATTCGGGCAATTTCAATCCACACGATCCCTTCGTGAAGATGGTCTCACGCCGGATCGACGATCTTCTCGGCATGAACCCCGTCTGCGGCGAGAACATCCAGGGGCAGCGCTACCTGCCGGGGCAGGAGTTCAAGCCCCATAACGACTGGTTCTACACCGACCAGGAATACTGGAACCTCGAGCGCAAGCGCGGGGGCCAGCGGTGCTGGACGGCAATGGCCTTCCTCAACACGGTTGAGGAAGGTGGTCACACCCATTTCGTCGAGGTCGGTGCCTCGATCGAACCCAAGCCGGGCGTCCTAATGGTGTGGAACAATGCCACCCCTGAAGGCGTGCCCAACGAAGGCACGCTCCACGCAGGCACACCGGTCATCAAGGGCGAGAAATACGTGCTGACCAAATGGTATCGCACGCGCAAGCACTCGTAGGAAAGCCGCCTATTTGCGGGCCAGCGCCTCGGCGATCAGCTTGCGACTGTTCTCGATCCCGTAGAGCGCGATGAAGCTGCCCATGCGCGGCCCCTGGTCGCTGCCCAGCAGCGTCTGGTAGAGCGCCTTGAACCAGTCGCGCAGGTTCTCGAAGCCGAATTCCTCGCGCTTGCCGATCTCGTAGACCTCGGTCTGCAAGTCCTCGGCGCTGGCGTCGGCCGGCGCAGTGGCCAGATAGGCATCGAGCGTCTGCAAAGCCTCGGCCTCGTTCGCGCTGGGAGCACGCTTGGACAGCGTTGGCGCGATGTAGTCGCGGGTATAGGCCACGGCCGTACCGATCAGCACTTCCAGCTCGGGCGTTACCTGCCCTGCCCCGATATAGCTCTCCAGATACTCGCGCAGGCTCGCCTCGGTGGCCTCCGTCCCAAGCACGCTCGCCAGGTTGAGCAGCAGGCCATAGGTCACCGGAAGTGTATCGCCCGCACCCGGCGCTTCCTCAGCCTCGTAGCCGCCATTGGCGCGCAGCAGGTGCCAGGCCGGATTACCCAGCTGCTTGTCGAGCTCCTGCTTGGGCAAGCCCGAACGGAACTGCCAGTAGTCGTCCACCGCACGCGGGATCACCCCGACGTGGAGTTGCTTGGCGCTCTTGGGATTGGGGAAGATGTAGAGACCCAGGCTCTCTTCCGAGCCATAGGTCAACCATTCCTCGATCGTCAGGCCATTGCCCTTGGACTTGGAGATCTTCTCGCCCTTCTCGTCGAGGAAGAGCTCGTAGATCAGCCCCTCGGGCTTCCTGCCGCCAAGCACCTGCACGATCTTGCCCGACTGGGTGACGCTGTCGGTGAGATCCTTGCCGCACATCTCGTAATCGACGCCCAGCGCATACCAGCGCATCGCCCAGTCGACCTTCCACTGCAGCTTGCACTGCCCGCCGAACACGCTCTGTTCGACCGTGCTGCCGTCCTCGTCGGTGAAGCGGATCATGCCCGCCTCGGCATCGAGCACCTCGACCGGCACCTGAAGCACCACACCCGTGGTCGGGCTGACGGGCAGGATCGGCGAATAGGTCTGGCGGCGCTCCTCGCGCAGCGTCGGCAGCATGATGTCGAGGATCGCCTGGTTCTTGCGCAGCACCTGCCGCAGCGCATCGTCGAAACCGCCCGAGTTGTACTCGTCGCTCGACGAGACGAACTCGTATTCGAAACCGAAGCGGTCGAGGAAGTCGCGCAGCATCGCATTGTTGTGATGCGCGAAACTCTCGTGCGTGCCGAACGGATCGGGTATGCGCGTCAACGGCTTGCCAAGGTTGTCGGCGAGCACGGCCTTGTTCTCGATATTGTCGGGCACCTTGCGCAACCCGTCCATGTCGTCGCTGAAGGCGACGAGGCGCGTCTTGCCGTCTTCGGGCTTCGCCCCGATCAGCGCCTCGAACGCGCGGCGGACCAGCGTGGTGCGCAGGACCTCCTGAAACGTGCCGATATGCGGCAGGCCCGAGGGACCGTAACCCGTCTCGAACAGCACGGGCGACCCGTCCGGCTTCGTGCCATCGGGATAGCGCGTGAGCAGCTTCTGCGCCTCCTGGAACGGCCAGGCCTTGGACACGTGGGCGGCAGAGATCAGATCGGTCATACTCATGGCGCAACCCTTTGCCGCTTGGCGGATGTGTTGCAAGTGCGAAGTGCTGAACCAACGTCGCCGCCACCCGAAGCAAAAAGACCGTTGAGTTGTTCTAGCTACCCGATCACAAACATGGCTCATACCATCATCGCGCCGAGTGACGATCAGTCACTTTAGGATCAGCAGGAATGACCCAAGGAGGATCGAGCCATAGGTTGCGAGCATCCCACTCGCGCGCAAGGGTGTCGATCCCGAAATCATTCCCATGGCATGGGCTACTCGACCCAGCAGCAGAAGCCCGGCCAATACCTGAAGCCAGATCACGTCGGCATCCCGCAATTCGGCAAGCCCACACAGAATCAGGGCAATCGGCGCATACTCAATGAAATTGCCCTGAGCGCGAATTCGCCGATGCAGGGTCTCGTCTTCCCCTAGGCCGAGATCTGTCCCTAACTTCATACGCTTCAGGCTGACCGAGAAGCTCAGCCCGACAAGCAACACCCCAAGGATAGCGGCCAGAAAACTGGTGATCGGCAACATGGTGAAAATCTCCGTCAATTGGTCGTGAAACCGACTTGTCGATTTTTAACTTGCAAACTGCAAGTGAGAATCCACATTGCAGTCATGGACCGATTTCGCTCTGGCTGCCCCATCGCTTCCTCGCTCGACATCCTAGGCGATAAATGGACTCTCGTAGTCCTGCGATCCTTTGCCATGGGCGCGAGAAGCTATTCAGACCTTGTTCGACAACCTGAGGGCATCGCGACTAACATCCTCGCCAATCGGCTTTCCCGCATGGAAGCGGTCGGGTTGATCGTCCAGACACAGGCTAGGCAGGGAGCGCGACCGGGGCAGTATGCATTGACCAAGAAGGGCGCGGCCCTGCTGCCCGTAATTCAGGCGCTTGCCCGGTGGGGTGAGGAGTTTCTACCCGAGCGCTGGCTGCCGCCCGAGCATTTCTATGCGCTGACACCGGCCGATTTGTTGGTGGAAGGCACACCTGATTGATCGTTGCGCGACCCGCGACCCGCTGCAAGCTTCCAAGCGTGTCGCCCTCGGCTAGCAGCATTCAGTTCCAAGGGTGAGCAAAGGCAGGAACTAGGGATCGAGGGAAAAGAGTGCCTCCACCGGCATCTCCAGGGCGCGTGAAAGTTTGAGCGCGATCAATGTCGATGGCACGAAGACGCTGTTCTCCACCGTGTTTATCGTCTTGCGGCTAACGCCGACCTTTTCGGCCAGCTCTGCCTGTGTCCATCCGCGAGCTGTCCTTGCTTCGCGGACTGAATTGAACAGTTCCTCGCTCATTGCTTCAGCGCATGCCGTTCCAGCATCGTGTAGCGTAGGGTAGCGGCGATCGTACCAAGGCCAAGAACGCTGTGGATCAAGAGCGCGATGGGTGCGGATATCCAGTGAGAGCCCAGCAATACAGCAAGCCCGCCAAGCATCATGACCCAAAAGCCATAAGTGTAAGCTTTCGCGCGATGAGCGCGCATCAGCTCATCATCGTGGAATTCCCTGAGGCCGGGGCGCCGCATGACAATCGACCCGCCCGTTGCAACGACGACGAGCAAGACACCAGCCATGACAATCCAGGAAAGCATGCTGACATCTATAACACTACCGTTCTTCATGATGTCCCTCGCCGCGACCATGTGGATGGCGGCAAACAGTGCAATGAAGGCCGGCATGATCCGCGCACGGTGGCGCATCAACTTTTCGGCCGTTTCCTCATCGCTCAGGTTTTTTCCAAGCAACATGGCGGGTCTCCCTTGTAACCTTTAGGTGAAATGTAACCTTCGGGTGACAAATGTGTCAAGTGCCTATTCTTGGAGGAGAGTTGAGAGGGGATCACCTCGAAGCCCGCTTACCCCCCAATCTCCGTCACCAGCAGCGCTTCGTCCCAAACCCAACACCGGCCACTCGCGTTAGTATTCCGGCCCAAGCTCCGGATCGAGATCGCGCGGACGGGCGAAATGAACCAGCTTGCCGCAGCCTTCGCGGAGGTCTTCCCAGTCGTCGATGGCGAGTTCGAACACGGCATAGGCCGCGGTCGGGAACTTGACCTTGGCTTCGTCGAACAGCTCGTTCTCGTTCTTGGGAGAGACCATTTCGAAGACCATGTCGCCAAGGCCCGGATTGTGGCCCGAGACCAGCACTGCATTCGCATCGCCAGCGTGCTCGCGGATGACGTCGCAAATCGTGTCGGTTCCGGCGAGGTAGAGGCGCTCGTCCCATAGCGGATCGAGGTCGGGCAATGCATCGGCCAGCGTCAGCTTCACGCGTTCGGCAGGGCTGGCGAGCAGTCTGTCCCACTTGACCCCGTGCTTGCGGATATGCTCCCCGATCACCTCCGCGCCGCGATGGCCGCGATCGTTGAGGCCCCGGTCGAAATCGCGCTTGTCACTCTGCCCCCAATCGGACTTGGCATGACGCAACAGGCCAAGGATTTTCACGATGTCTGGCTCTCCGATTCATCAGGTGCGACGCTCTCTCGCGTCCCTCCAACACCTTGTGCGACGCGCTGTAAAGCCTCTTCCAATGTCATACGTATGACTGGCGTGCCTTCGGGAAAGGCAGACAGCAACCGGCTGGGAAAGGCGGAGGAGAGGACGACGAAATGTCCGGCGTCGTCGCGGCTGCGGATCAGACGGCCGAACGCCTGTGCCAGCCGGGCGCGGATGATGCGGTCGTCATAGCGCTGGGCCCCGCCTTCCTGCTCGGCAGCAGCGGCGCGGCGGGCGCGGTGCAGGATAGTAGGTCGCGGCCAGGGCACGCTTTCCATGACCACGCAGCGCAGGCTCTCGCCCGGCACGTCCACCCCGTCGCGCAAGGCATCGGTGCCGAGCAGGCTGGCGCGGGGATCGTCGCGGAAGATGTCGGTCAGCGTGCCGGTGTCGATCGGGTCGACATGCTGGGCATAGAGCGGCAGGCCTGCGCGGGCGAGGCGGTCGGCAATGCGCCCATAGACTGCGCGCATCCGGCGGATCGCGGTGAACAGGCCGAGCACACCGCCACCCGACGCCTCGATCAGCCGGGCATAGGCGCCCGCCATCGCCGGGATATCGCCCTTGCGGATGTCGGTGACGATGATGACCTCGGCCCGGCTCGCATAGTCGAAGGGGCTGTCCGCCTGCGCGGTCCTTGGCTTTAGCTCAAGGTGTGCCGCGCCGCTCTTGGCGATGGCGTGATCCCAGTCCGGCCCGCTCTCGTCGCGGTCGGTCAGCGTGGCGCTGGTCATCATGAGCCCGTGCGCAGGCTCCATTACGACCTTGGCGAAGGGCTTCATCGGGTCGAGCCAGTGGCGATAGAGCCCGACATCGAACTCGCGCGCGTCATTCCGATCGACCGCCAGCCAGTCGACGAACTCGGGATCGGAAGGTCCTCCCAACCGCGCCAGCAGCGCCTCCCACGCGGCGATCAGGTCGATGCGCCAGGCGAGCGAGTGGCGCGCGCCTTCGATGCGGGCGCGTCCTTGTCCGTCGAGCCAGTCGGGTGCATCTTCGAGTACCGCCTCCAGCCTTCCGCCGAGCTTGAGCAGCGGCTGGCGGATTTCGGCAAGGGCCTGCGCGGCGCTGCCTGCCGCCTCGACCAGCTCGCCGGGAAGCTGCGAAGCCTCGGTTTCGATACCGTAACCTGCCTCCTGCCCGCTCTCGTCCCGCGCATAAGTCGTCGCGCGCACCTGGCCTAGCAACTCCTCCAGCGGGCCGAAGGGTGCGCCTTCCGCCAGCCTGCCGAGCCAGCCGTCGGATGGGAGGGCGTGCGCGGCCTCGACCGCCGCCTCGACGGCATCGCCGCCTGCCTCATCATAGCTGGCGACATCGGCCAGCCGCGCCGCAAGTCCGCGTCTGCGGCCACGCGAGTTCTTCTCCGGCCCGATGATCCAGCGGCGCAGCTCGATCGCCTCCTGCCCGGTGAGCGCGGCGGAGAAAGTGGAATCGGCGGCATCGAAAACGTGATGACCCTCGTCAAAGACGATGCGGGTGGGGCGGTTCTGGGCGTCTCGCCCGCGCGCCGCATTGACCATGACGAGCGCGTGATTGGCGATGACGAGATCGGCCTGCGCGGCGGCGCGTGCGCTGCGCTCGATAAAGCACTTCCGGTAGTGCGGGCATCCGGCATAGACGCATTCGCCGCGCTGGTCGGTAAGCGCCGCAATCCCGCGCTTGCGGAATAGCGTGCCGAGCCAGCCGGGCAGGTCGCCGCCGATCATGTCGCCGTCCTGAGAATAGGCTGCCCAGCGCGCCACCAGCTGGGCGAGGATCGCAGCGCGCCCTGCGAATCCGCCCTGCAACGCGTCTTCCAGGTTGAGCAGGCAGAGATAGTTCTCGCGCCCCTTGCGCACCACGACCGGCGGCGAGCCATCGGGGCGGGTCGCTGGCCATGCGCGGGTGCTTTCCCGCCTGAGCTGCCGCTGGAGGTTCTTTGTATAGGTCGAGACCCAGACTGTCCCGCCCGACAGCTTCGCCCAGAGCGACGCGGGGGCGAGATAGCCCAGCGTCTTGCCGATACCCGTACCCGCCTGCGCCAGCAGCACATGCGGTCGCCTCTCCCGGTCGCGCGGGGCGAAGACGCTGCCCGCGTCGCGCGAGAACAGGCGCTGACCCTCGCGTTTCTCCGCTCCTTCGCCGGTCAGGCGGGCAAGCTGGCCCTCGATCTCGGCTTCCTCGATCAGCACCTGCTGCGGCTGGGGGCGCTCGGGTGTTTCCTCCCATTCGGGCAGTTTGGTGAAGAGCCACTTCTCGGCCCTTTCCGGCTGACGGATGTGCGGCGCCAGAACGCCTGCCCAGGGCCAGCGCAGCCGGGCGAGCGACTGGAGCGTAGACCACGCCCCCTCGCGCTGTTCCCAGTTCTCGCTCTCGCAAGTCGCCACCAGCGCACCTGCCGCCTTTTGAAGCAGCAATGGTACCGATGAATCGTCCTCGGGCTCCTCCAGCCCCAGCGCATGGGCCAATCCCTTGGGTGTCGGTACGCAGAATTTCGCCGGATGGACGAAGGCAAACAGCTCCAGCAGGTCCAGCCCCGACAGATCGGGATAGCCCAGCCTGCTCGCCACCAGCGGCGCATTCATCATCAGCAGCGGCGTATCAGCGGCAGCCATCACCGCCTCGCCCTTCGAACATCCGCGCGTCGCACCATTTGCGTCGCGCAACCAAGTCCCTGCATGGCTGGCGTGAAGGGACGGAAGGGGCAGTGGCTCGCTCACGATTCGACCATGCGAGGCGAGGAACGAAAAGTAAACAGACCCGCGAAAATGGTTAATGTAGGATACTCCATTCGTCGCAAGAGCCAGCCACGCCACCCTGAAACCCTTCGTGGGAATGACTTAATATCAGTCTGTTAGAGTTTCCTGAACGCAGGATTACAGGAACTGTGGCGAAAACTTGTCGGTTTTATTGGCATGACCAAGACCCGCCATCTCATCGCCAGCGCCCCCATCGCGATTGCCGCCATGGCCGCGCTTTCCGCCACCCCTTCGATGTCGCAGGAAACGCCTGTGATCGTCCTCGACGTTCCGACGCCGGTTGCGACCAGCCAGCCGGTGATCACCATCCCCGAAGTTGCGCCCACCAGCACACCCGAAACCATCGAGGCGGCACCGGTAGAGCCCGTCGCAGCAACCGGCACACCCATTGCCGAACCTGCGCCCGAACCGGCCCCTGCCCGAACAAAGGCCACAAGCTCCTACACGCCTGCGGAAGCCGTTGCGCCCGCCGCAGCCACGGCCCAACCCTCGCCCGACGCAGTGCCGATCGATCCCGTGGAGACCGACAGCGCCCTGCCCGTCGCCGGCGCGGACGAGTTGCCCATTGCCCAGGCCGAACTTGCGCCCGTTCCCGAACCTATCCGTGACATTTCGAGTGCCGCGCTCCTCTTCGGCCTGCTCGCGGCCGGAGGTGTCGGTCTCGCCGCATTCTTCCTGCTGCGCTCGCGTCACCGCAAGGTGGCCGAAGTGCCTGTGATCGAAAAGCCGGTCGTCGCCCGCCAGGTCTCGCCGATCGAACGCGAGCCGGTGGTGACTTCGCACGACGAGGCCCCGATCATGGCAGCGGCACCGGTCGATCCGGGCCGCCCGCTCGAGCCGAGCAATGGTGCTGCGGTCGAATTGCCACCGGTTGCCCCGACCAGCGAGGCCGAACGCGGGCGCCTCATCAGCCGCATGATCGCGGCCCGGCCCGACCGCGCAAATCCGTTCCAGTCGCACAAGGCTCGCGCCAAGCGTGCCCGACTGATCCTCCAGTCGATTGGTACGCGCTTTACCGATCGCAAGCCGGGCATCGACCTCAGCCAGTACACCAACGTCTGGCCAGAGCTCCGCGGCTGGCGCCCGGCCACCGCCTGACCACCTCCCGACCCACGAGCTGGCGTCGCAGCGGTAGGGGCGTCCACTCCGAAGGGAGCTGGGCGCCCCTATTGATGTCAGGCAGCGATCTGGATTTCCGATGCGGCCAGCGCCTGTTCGAGATCGGCGAAGATGTCCTCCGCATCCTCCAACCCGATCGACAGGCGAAGCAGGCCCTCTCCGATGCCATGTGCGGCCCGTTCCTCAGGCGTGTAGGTCGAGTGGGTCATCGAGGCCGGGTGCTGGACCAGCGTCTCGGCATCTCCCAGCGAGACCGCGCGCATGATCATGCCGAGGCGGTTCATGAAGCGGATACCCTGGTCGTATCCACCGGCGAGGTCGAAGGCGATCATCCCGCCCGGCAGCGCCATCTGGCGGCTGGCGAGGTCGTGCTGACCGAAGCTCTCCAGACCGGGATAGTGAACCGCAGCCACCTGCGGCTGGGCCTCGAGCCAGCGCGCGACTTCCAGCGCGGTCTGGCTGTGCCGCTCCATCCGCAGCGCCAGCGTCTTGAGGCCGCGCATGATCAGCGTGGCGGTGAAGGGGCTCATCACCGCGCCGGTCATGTCCTTCAGGCCTTCGAGGCGCACGCGCGCCATCGTCTCTGCAGAACCTGCAACAAGGCCGCCGACGAGGTCGCCGTGCCCGCCGAGATACTTGGTCGCCGAGTGAACGACCACGTCCGCGCCCAGTTCAACCGGACGTGTGAGAGCGGGGGTGGCATAGGTATTGTCGACAACGACCTGCGCGCCATGCCTGTGCGCGATCTCGCTGATCACGGCGATGTCGACCAGGCGCATGTTGGGGTTTGCGGGGGTCTCGAAATAGACGAGCTTCACATTGTCGCTCATTGCCGCTTCGAGCGCAGTTGGGTCGGTCAGGTCGACATGGGTGACCTTCACACCGAACTTGGCCAGCCCGTGCCGGAAGAAGGCGAAGGTGCAACCGTAGAGCGTCTTGTCGGTGATGATCTCGTCACCGGCCTTGAGCAGCGTCCACATGACTGCGGTGATCGCGCCCATGCCGCTCGCGGTGGCGACGCCCGCCTCGGCACCTTCGAGCGTGGCGATACGCTGTTCCAGCAGGTCGAGCGTAGGGTTGGAGATGCGGCTGTAGAAATAGCCCGGCTGCTCGCCCGCAAAGATCGCGCCGCCCTGCTCCGCGCTTTCGAAGGCGAAGGTCGATGCCATATGCATCGGCGGCGTCAGTGCGCCCATGTTCTCGGCCGGATCATAGGCGTGGTGGATGGCGCGGCTGGTGAAACCTGACAGCGGGTTGCGACTCATGACTTGTGCCCTTGTTTGTTGTCTTGACACAACCATACCGTGGTCTCACTGGAATTTCCCTGCGAACTATGCCACTGTTTCGCGATATATTAGCATATTCTGCCAAGGGAGAGCGAATTGGACGTCAAAGATCGCCAGATCCTGCGAGAGCTGCAACGCGACGGTAGGCTTACAAATGCCGAATTGTCAGACCGGGTGAACCTCTCGCCATCACCCTGCCTGCGCCGTGTGCGCAACCTGGAGCAAACAGGGGTGATCGACCGCTATGTCGCCATCGTCGATCGCGAGGCGGCGGGCTATCCGGTCACAGCCTTCGTCCAGGTGACACTCGCGCGGCACGACCGCGAGGTGGTCGAAACCTTCGAGGCCCGCGTGCGCGAGACGCCGCAGATCCTAACCTGCCATTTGATGACGGGGAGTTCGGACTATCTGCTGCAGATCGTGGTCGCCGGCCTCGACGCCTATGAAGACTTCATGCGCGGCACGCTCCACGACACCCCGGGCATCGCGACGATCAATACAAGCTTCGTATATGGGACCGTGAAGGACACGGTGGAATTGCCGTGAGTGCGCTGTTGGCGGCCTTTGGGGTGCTGTTCGGTGTACTCGAAACCGGTACCGAGGCGGAAAGTGGACGCTCGAACCCACCGTCACCCCGGACCTGATCCGGGGTCCCGCGAATGATGCTGAAAGTCCGCAATCGGGTCGCAAGCCGACACTCCACCTCTCACAGCAGCACCCGCGGCCCGGCGCCGACCTCTCCCCACTTGTCGTTCGCATTGTAGAGCGCGCATTTCTTCAGGCTCAAGCAGCCGCAGCCGATGCAGCCGTCGAGGTCCTCTCGCACCTTTTCGAGCTGCGCGATCTGCGCCTCGATGCGCTTGCGCATGGTGCCGCTGATGCGTTTCCAGTCGGCGGCATTGGGCGTGCGGCCTTGCGGCAGGCGCTTCATCGCCTCCTCGATCTCGCCCAGCGACAGGCCGAGCTTCTGGGCGATCAGGATGAAGCTCAGGCGGCGAATATCGCTGCGCGGATATCTTCGCTGGTTGCCGCTGGTCCGCCATGGCTCGACCAGCCCCTTTTCCTCGTAGAAGCGGATCGCCGAGACGCTCAGACCCGTGCGGGCGGCAAGTTCGCCGATGGTCAGCAGATCGTTCGCTTTCATCGATCACAGCCATAGGGATTTTCTAGCTTGACCTCAAGTGAGGTTGAGATTGCATCTATCTGTGCATCGCAACCGCCCGCTGCACAAACGGCAGGGGCGGAACAGGAGATGCACAATGGCCCATGGCAATATCGAACACGTGAATATCACCGTCACCGACCCCGATCGCAGCATGAAGCTGTTCGAAGACCTGCTCGGCTGGAAGGAGCGCTGGCGCGGGCCATCGCTGCTCGGCGGGCGAACGATCCACGTCGGTGACGGGTCGAACTACCTCGCAATTTATACCCGCGACGGGGCGCAGGGCGGCTTTGCGAAAGGCGTCCCGCTCAACCACGTCGGCCTGCAGGTGGACGATCTCGACGCTGCCGAGAAGGTCGTACTCGGCCACGGGCTCGAGACCTTCAGCCATAGCGACTACGATCCGGGTCCCAAGAGCTTCTACTTCCTCGACTGGGATGGCATCGAATTCGAGGTGGTCAGCTATGAATGAGATCATCCCTCGCCAGCCGATGTTTGCAAGTCCGGCCCCCTCGTCCGACAGGCCAGGGCACGAGGAGCGGCAACCCCGCCGTTCCCCGTTCCCAACCCGTCCGCTTCGTGTATGAATTGCCCCAACAGGCGCGGCTTCCCGCGCCTGACAGGGGATCAGCCATGAAGCTTTCGACCGGTGCCGCAGCGCTCACCCTCCTCGCCGCCAGCCCGCTTTCTGCGGAAACGGTCGCCGTGACCGCCGACCGTTTGCTGGACGTCGAAAGCGGGAAATACGTCGCGAATCCCGTGGTCGTGATTGTCGATGGCAAGGTGACCAATGTCACCTCGGGCGGAGCGGTTCCCGAAGGCGCGGACCATATCGACCTTGCCGGTCACACCCTGCTCCCGGGACTGATCGACATGCATGTCCATCTCGACGGGCGACCCGAATATGGTGGCTACACCGGCCTCCAGTTCACCGACAATTTCTCGACCGTGCTGGGTGTCGTGAATGCCGAGCGGATGCTGCAGGTCGGCTTCACTACCGTGCGCAATGTCGGGGACGGTGGCTACAATGTGAAGGCCGTGGACGAGGCGATCGAGGAAGGCTGGATCGCAGGGCCGCGTATCGTGACCGCAAACTATGCGCTGGGCGCGACCGGCGGCCATTGCGACGAAACCTATTTGCCACCCAGCTTTGGCGCAAAGAGCCCGGGCGTGGCCGACTCGCCCGAGGAATTCCGCCTTCGCGTGCGCGAACAGCGCAAATATGGCGCCGAGGTCATCAAGGTCTGCGCAACCGGCGGCGTCTTCAGCCGGAATACCGAGCCGGGCCAGCAGCAGCTCCACGAGGAGGAACTGCGCGCCATTGCCGAAGAAGCGCATTTCTGGGGCCTCAAGGTCGCCGCGCACGCGCATGGTGCGGCCGGCATCAAGGCGGCGATCAAGGCCGGGATCGACACAATCGAACACGCGAGCCTGATCGATGACGAGGGCATTCGCCTCGCCCGCCAGCACGGGACCTGGCTCTCGATGGACATCTACAACACCGACTACACCCAGCGTGTGGGCCGCTCGAACGGCACCCTCGAAGACAATTTGCGCAAGGATCGCGAGATCGCACAGGCGCAGCGCGACAATTTCCGCAAGGCGCATGCGGCCGGTGTCGGCATGATCTTTGCCAGCGACGCCGGGGTGATGCCGCACGAGGAAGTCGGCGGGCAATTCGCCGTGATGGTCGAATACGGGATGACCCCGATCGAGGCGATCCGCGCGGCGACGCTGAACGCAGCCGAGGCGCTCGGCTGGAAGGGTCAGGTCGGTGTGATCAAGTCCGGCGCTTGGGGTGATATCATCGCCGTGTCGGGCGACCCGCTGGTCGATGTCGGCGAACTGGCCGACGTCGATGCGGTGATCAAATCCGGTGTGCGGGTGAAGTAGCGGAAGGGGCCGCGCGAAAGCCCGCGATCGCGCCCATCGGGACATCCTCGAACCGGCCCAGCCAGCGCCGCGCCATCTTTGCCAGAGGCACCGGGTTGAGATAGTGCCGCTTGCACCTCCCGTCGCGCTCGCTCGCCACCAGTTCGGCCGCCTCGAGCACCGCCAAGTGCTTGGCCACCGCCTGGCGGGTCATCGGCAGATCTTCGGAAAGGTCGGACAGCGTCAGCCCGCCTTCCTCGCTCAAACGGTCCAGCAGAAGCCGGCGGGTGGGATCGGAAAGGGCGACGAAGGTGTCCGTCATGAATGAGAGGCTATTCCTCCCTTTCCGAGTCGCTCAAGTTTTCGGGGTCAGAGCAAGCCGACTTGTCCACGACCGGACCACGGCTCCCCCGTACGGTCGATGGTCAGTTCGCCCTGCCACGGGCGGCACAGGGCAAAGGCCTCTTCCGGAGTCCCGCCTGTCCATGTGCCAATGTCAGCTTCCGCCAGCAGCACCGGCATACGCGTGTGGACCTCGCTGGCGAGGCCTGCGGCATCGGTCATGACCATGGAATAGACGTCGCCCCATTCCTCGCTGGTGCGCCAGATGCCCGCGACGGCGAAGAGTTCGGCATCGGGGCGCGAGAGCCAGCTGCGAGTCTTGCCGCCCTTCGGCCCCTCCGCTTCGGCCCATGCCGTGACGGGGACGAGGCAGCGCCGTTCCTCGAAGCTGTAGCGCCAGAAGAAGCCGGAGAGCTTGTCGGTGCGGGCGTTGTTGACCGGCTTGGGCTTCAGCGGCTGGCCGCTCTTGCCCTTCATCACCAGCGGGAAACCCCAGCTCATCTGCCGCAATCGCCCTTCGGCCACCACGGCGCCGGGATAGCCGGGAAAGACCTCGTCACCGAAATTCGCGCCGCCGAGTTCGTTGACCGCTTCGAACCACTTGGCAACTTCGTCCTTGTTCTTGGTCATGCGATAGAGATTGCACATCAGGCGTTCCCCACCACGAAACAGGCCACGGCGACCAGCGCGCCGGTCCAGCGGTTGGCGCGGAAGCGTTCGAGCGGATTGGCCCCGTCAGACGTGTCGAGCGTTGCAACCTGCCACATGAGATGGCTGGCGGCGGGCAAGAGCGTCAGCAATGCGATCCAGTCGCCGCGATAGAGCCAGAAAGCCAGTGCCCATAGCGCCACTGCCCCTACATAACATAGCGCCACACCCGCCTGCACATGGCGGCCCATCCGCAGCGCGGACGAACGGATGCCGACCAGCGCATCATCCTCGCGGTCCTGCAATGCGTAGATCGTGTCGTAACCCACCACCCACAGCGCGGCGCCTGCATACATGGCTGCGAGCACATCCCAATTGTCTGCCCGCAGTTCGGTCCAGCCGACCAGCAGCCCCCAGGTGAAGACCATGCCGAGCCACGCCTGCGGCCACCATGTGATGCGCTTCATGAAGGGATAGGCGGCGACCAGCGCCACACTGGCAAGCGCCACGCCCTGAGCGAGTGGCCGCAATTGCAGGAGAACCAGCAGCCCGACGAGGCACAACGCAAGCAGCCAGCCCCACGCGAGCTTCTTCGATACCCTTCCGCTCGCAACCGGACGCACGGCGGTGCGTGCCACCTGCCGGTCGAGATCGGCATCGACGATATCGTTATAGACGCAGCCCGCCCCGCGCATGGCGATACTGCCCAGCAGCAGCCACAGCACCAGTTCGACCTGCCAGCCCGCCCCAGTCAACCATACGCCCCAGGCGCAGGGCCAGAACAGCAGCCACCAGCCGATCGGCCGGTCGAAGCGCGCCAGCTGCGCCAGGTCACGCGGCAATTGCGGCAGGCGCGCGACAAGGCCGCGGTGCTCGGTATCGGGAACGATATCGCCTGTGGCCGTCATGCCCGCGCCCATCTGGTTGACAAAGGTGACACGGTGTCACCCGCGCAATTTGCAAAATACATTTTATTATTCAACAATTTGAATACTTGTTCGAGGGGTGACACATCCACGCACACCCCGGGGGCACCTGATGGTGGAAGCACGGCCATGTCGAATTTACGGGTGCCAGATAATGCGCGTGTAGGAAACCGTCGATCGAAAGCGTGACGCGCGCCCGCCCGAGCGCTACCGCAGCTTCATGCCTGCCACTCCCGCCTGGCCGCCCAAGAGCGCCCCGCGCCTGTTCGTCGAACAGGAATTGTCCTCTGACCAAACCGTGGAGGTCGCGGGCAACCAGGCGCATTACCTGTCGAAGGTCATGCGCGTGTCCCCGGGAGACGCGGTGATCCTGTGCGACGATATCACCGGCGAATGGGCCGCAGAAGTGGTCGAGGCCGGCAAGCGCCATGTTCTCCTCCGCCCGCAGCAGCAGCTGCGCCCGCGCGAGCCGGTGCCCGATTTCTGGCTGTGCCCGGCGCTGCTCAAGAAGGATCGCTTCGATCTCGTTCTCGAGAAGGCGACCGAGCTGGGCGTTGGGCGGATCGCGCCGGTGGTCACGCGCCGCTGTGTCGCCGACAAGCTCAATGCCGAACGCGCGGCCATGATCGTGACCGAAGCGGCGGAACAATGCGCGCGCACCGCGCTGCCCGAAATCGCGCCGGTGACGAAGCTCGAAACTCTGCTGCGCGATTGGCCGCAGGACCGCCACCTGTTCTTCGCCGACGAGAATGGCGGTGAGCCGGCCGCCGATGCCTTTTGCTATGCCGAGGGTCCCGCTGCCCTGCTGGTCGGGCCCGAAGGAGGTTTCGACGAGGCTGAGCGCGCCGCCATTCGCGCGCACCCCGCCTCGGTTGCTATCAGCCTAGGCCCGCGCATATTGCGGGGTGAAACCGCTGCCATCGCGGCGGTAGCGGTGTGGATGGCCGAGGCTGGCGACTGGATCGACGAAGAATAATTTCCTTTTCACGCAAGGTTCGGTTTCCTATCGAAACCGGCATGAGCACACGCGACACATCCGCCAAGGACGATCCCATCATCGAGTCGCGTGACCAGCTGGTCGCCCCGATGCAGGCTGGCGAAAAGCCGATTGCCGACTGGCGCATCGGGACCGAGCACGAGAAACTCGTCTATTGCCGCAAGACCTTCAAGGCCCCGTCCTATGACGAGCCCGGCGGCATCCGCGATATCCTGATGGCGCTGACCGAATTCGGCTGGGAGCCGGTGGAGGAGAACGGCAAGGTTATCGCCATGCGCGGCGAAGAAGGCACGGTCAGCCTCGAACCCGCCGGACAGCTCGAACTGTCGGGCGCGCCGCTCGAAAACCTGCACCAGACCTGCGCCGAAACCGGCCGCCACCTGCAACAGGTCAAGGAAATCGGCGAGCGCTTCGGTGTCGGCTTCCTCGGCCTCGGCATGTGGCCCGACAAGACGCGCGAAGAGCTGCCGATCATGCCCAAGGGCCGCTACGACATCATGCTGCGGCACATGCCGCGCGTCGGCAGCCTCGGCCTCGACATGATGCTGCGCACCTGCACGATCCAGGTGAACCTCGACTATTCCTCCGAAGCGGACATGGCGCAGAAGTTCCGCACCAGCCTCGCGCTCCAGCCGCTTGCGACTGCTTTGTTCGCCAATTCGCCCTTCACCGAAGGGAAACCCAACGGTTACCTGTCGTATCGCAGCCATATCTGGAGCGACACCGACCCCCACCGCACCGGCATGATTCCCTTCGTGTTCGACGAGGACTTCGGGTATGAACGCTATGTCGACTACATGCTCGACGTGCCGATGTATTTCGTCTTCCGCGACGGGAGATATATCGACGCCGCGGGCCTCAGCTTCCGCGACTTCCTCGATGGCAATCTGTCGGTCCTGCCCGGCGAGAAGCCGACGCAGAGCGACTGGTGGGATCATCTGTCGACTGCCTTTCCCGAGGTGCGCCTCAAGAGCTTCCTCGAAATGCGCGGCGCCGATGGCGGACCGTGGAGCCGGATTTGTGCCCTGCCCGCCTTCTGGGTCGGACTTCTCTATGACCAGACCGCGCTCGATGCAGCATGGGACCTCGTCAAGGACTGGTCGATGGAAGAGCGCGAGGCGCTGCGCAATGCAGTGCCCAAACAGGCGCTCGACGCCGATATCCCCGGCGGACGCAAACTGCGCGACCTCGCGAAGGAAGTGCTCGCCATCTCGCGCGCGGGCCTGACGTCGCGCGGCAAGCTCAATTCTTCGGGCGACAACGAGACCGGCTTCCTTGAAACTCTCGACGAGATCGTCGCCAGCGGGAAGGTGCCCGCGCAGGTCCTGCTCGACCGTTATCACAGCGAATGGAACGGTGATATCGAGCGGGTCTACAAATACAGTTTCTGACAGGCGGAGAGACGCGATGATCCAGATCAACGGCACCATCAAGCTGGCGGGAGAGGCCGGACAGGACGTTATCGACGCTGTGGTGAAGATGGTCCGTGCCAGTCGCGAGGAAGACGGTTGTTACGACTACGCCTTCGCGCGCGACCTCGCCGATCCCGACACGCTGATCCTGTTTGAACGCTGGCGCGACCGTGAAGCTCTCGCTGCGCATGGCACCTCGGCGCACATGGCAGAATTCCAGAAGATCATGGCGGCCAACCCGCCTGTCTCGCGCGAGCTCAGGATGTACGAGACGGACGAAGGCCAGCCGCTCGGCTGAGCACTTCCGCAGCGCGCGTCAGCGGCGCGGTCAGCAGGCCATGCCGGGCCATATAGGCATGGTACTCGCGATATTTCGGATCCTCGCCGAGGAGATGCGCCTCCTCCGTCTTCGCGCGCCAGAAGTAGATGCCGTTGACGACCAGCAGGAAGAAGCTGTTGCGGATCGCCTCGACCGGATTGCCGCTAGACACCAGGAACGGCAGCGTCGCGCACCACCAGAACAGGTTCTTCGACACATAGGCGGGATGCCGCGTAAAACGGTACGGTCCGTTGGTCAGCACCCCGCGATAGGTCAGGTTGGAAAAGCGCAGTCCAAAAGCAAAGGTCGCCCAGGCGTACCAGGCGGTCAGGAACACCAGCAGAGCACCCCAGGCCGCCAGCAGCATCGGATGGCCCTCCATCCAGTAAATCCAGCCGGGCGTGTTCTGCTCGTAATTGATCGCCTTGCCGTCGCCCAGAATGCCCCAGACGATCGGCGGATAGCAGATCAGCGCCGCGACCCATCCGCCAAGGAAGGGATTGCCGCTGCGGATATGCGCATCGAGCGGGCGCATGGTGACGATATAGCCGACCGTGCCGATCATCACATCGACCATGAACATGGCCTCGATTGCCATCAGCGTGAGCTGGGCGGGATTCTGCGCCAGCATGACGAAGTCGGCACGAACGACATGCTCGAATGCGAAAGGCGTGATCGAGACCATGAAGGCGGTGAAGAAGCCCTTGATGATCCAGGTCCGCCAATGCGACTTGATCTCTTCCATGTCCCAGCCCTGCTGCCGGGTGACGAGCGCGCCGAAATGCCAGGCGTGGTCGCGTGGCTCGACCATGTAGCGGTCGATCCAGAGGATATAGGGCACCGACAGGGCCACCAATGGAACCGCCGCCCAGGCGAGGACGCGGATGGCGAAGACGTAGTTCCCGCCCCAATACCAGCGGCACAGGCAATAGAGCGCGGCGATGATGGCCCAGGTCACCCAGATGCCGAAGATCTTGGTCCATGTGACGCTGCGGTCGGGCTTGCGTGACTTCCCGAGGCTCCAGTCGAGGCCGGTCGAGGGGCGGCGATGGACCTTGTCGACGATTATCGACCACAATGCCATCGGCAGCGCAGCGGCCAGCAGTCCGGCCAGCGCCGCGTGCGGCCCCGCCATGACCTCGTGTGGACCGGGCAGCTGCAACGCATCGGCAATCGCCGGATAGGCGCGCGCGAAAGCGACCCAGCCGAACAGGCCGGCAAGGCCCATCAAACCGACCGCCGAAGAGACGTCGCTCTCCGGGCGTTTCAGAGCTGTTGTCGTGTCACCGCCCATATCGCCACCGCCCTTACACGATATTGGTTAACAGGGCGGTGGGGACCGGGTCCGAAATCAGCGGAAAGCCGTGATCCGGCCGCTGTCATCGAGGACGTAGAGCGTGTTGTTGGCAACCACGGGAGCCAGAGTGATCGCCTCCTTGAGGTCCTGAAACAGGCTAGCCGAGCCCTCACCCACGCTCACGCGATAGATCTGGCCTTCCGAATTGCCGACCCACAGATTGTTGCCTGCGAGGACCGGACCGTTCCAGAAAATCTGGCCCTTCTCGTCCTTCATGTCCTTCCACTTGGGCAGCTGGGTCAGCCAGCGGACCTTGCCCGTGGTGCGGGCGATGGCGAGGAGACGCGCATCGTCGGTCAGGGTGAATATCCACTCGCCCGCGATGGCGGGGGTCGAGATACCGGCAAGGTTGAGTTCCCAGATACGCTGTCCGGTGACCAGTTCGTAAGCTGCCATGCGGCCGCCCTGACCCAGCGCATAGACGCGGCCCTGGTCGATGATCGGATCGGCGTCGATATCCGTCAGCGAGGAGACCGAGGTCGATATCGAGGTCTTCGCCAGTGCGTCGGCCCACAGCGTGCGGCCGTTCTCGTAGCGGTGGGCAATCAGCTCGCCCGAGCTGTAGCCCGCGATCACCGTGCCCTGTCCCGCAGCCGGAGCTGCCACGCCGAACACGCCCGCAAGCGTGGTCGAGCCCGACTGCTGCCACTGGGTTGCACCGTCGGCGAGGTTGAGCGCGAAAATCTGGTTGTCCTGGCTCATCACGAAGGCCGAACCGAAGGCAATGGTCGGTGCGCCGCGCAGCGGACCGCCCGGCTTCACCTTCCAGACCTGCGCGCCGGTTTCGGCATCGAGCGCCACCACATTGCCGGCGCCATCGGTCATGTAGACCTTTCCGCCGTCATAGCTGGCACCGCCTCCAAAGGAGGAGGGCTTGAGGTCGCTTGCGGTTTCGGCGGTATAACTCCAGCGACGCGAACCGGTCTGCGCGTCGAAGGCCGTGAGCTGGCCATCGGTGCCGACGGCGAACAGCTTGCCCCCGCCCACCACCGGTGCCGAACCGAGGCGACGGGTCTTGCTCGACCCTTCGACCTGCGCGGTGAAGGCGCGCGACGGCGTCGCCGACAGGGCGAGATGGCCGTAGGACTTGCTTGCGGTTCCGCCGGCCTGTGCCCATTCGGCATTCGCCTGTTCCGGCGGCAGGACGACGGCCACACCGGCCAGCGCCGGATCGACCGTGGTACCGCTGACGATCCTCGAGAGAATCGGCTGGCGCTCGCCAAGAGTCGGGGTCTGCTTCTTGTCGCCCTTGCCGAACAGCCCGCCGCTGCAGGCCGCCAGGCCGAGGGCAAGAGCCGCCACAAGGGCGCCACGCGAAATCGACTGTCGATCCATCCGTACCATCTTCCGTTCGTTCCGGCCCTTGTGGGCGCTTGTCATTGTCCCGTGGAAGCCGCAGCTTCCGTGTCATCCTCGAGGCCCTGCTCCTTGAGCAGCGCGTCGACGTCCTCGATCGCATCGACGCCGAGAACGCCCGCCATCTGGCGAGCGCGCGATTTCAGCGTTTCGGGCACGTCGTCGGACTTGGCGATCTGCGCAAACATCGCCCCCGCCTCAGCTTTCTTGCCCTGCTCAAGATAGGCATGTGCGACCATTTCGCCCGCGCTGCCGAAATAGGGGTTGCCGGGCACCGCCAGCGGCTTCAGCGCGGCGATGATGTCGGCGCTCTTCATAGTGTCGTACTTCACCGCGATTTCGCGAACCTTGGCAAGGTCGCGCATGACCTGCGGCGCGCTGGTGTCCGCGGCGACCGCAGCGAACAGTTTGGCTGCTTCTTCCGGGCGATCCTGTTGCGCAGCGATACCGGCGCGAAGCATTCCGGCCGCCGCCGACGAGCCGCCATTGCCCGAACCCGCAAGCTCTTCGAGACCGTCATAGCCGCTCTTGAGGTTGCCCACATTGACCTGATCGAGCGCGCCTACAAGGACTTCGCCATCCTTCTCCATCGCCGCTTCCTGGCGGCTTTCCCAGAAAAGGTAACCGCCAAAGCCGGCTAGGCCGAGCACGAGCGCACCCAGCAGCGGCTTGCCCCACTTGGACATGAACTCTTCGGTGTCGCCCATGCGCACTGCATCGTCGACCTCGCGCAGCAGGGCTTCCTGCTCGGCAGTGTCGCGTTCAGCGAGTTTCTCTTCGCGGGTCTTCGGGGTCTTGGGTGTGAGGGCCACGTGTGGCGGGCTCCGCTTGGGTTGTGAAAGGTTCGCGGGTCTTTAGGCAGTGCGCAGGGCTAGGGCAATGGTGCAGCCAACCTGTCCCCGCCCGAGTGAACCGCGCATGAAAGCGTCATAAATCGCGTCGCATGGCGCTGGAATAGAGCCGTCGGTAGGTCGCGATCATCTTCGCTTCGTCGAACAGGGCCACGGCCTTCTTCCGGTTAGCCTCGCCCAACCTCGCGCGAAGCTCCTTCGAGATCGACAGCTGGAGCAGGTTTTCAGCCAGCTCACCCTCGTCGCCTGCAGGCGCGATGAACTCCTCGTTTTCCTCCGAGACGATCTGGGCGATATCGCCCACTGCGGGGGCAGCGATGGGCAAACCAGCCGCCATCGCCTCCACGACAGACAACGGGAACTGCTCTGAATCGCTCGACAGGGCGAAGATGTCGAACAGGCCAATAACGCGGGCCGGATCCTCGACCGCGCCGGGCAGGTGGACGCGGTGGTTGACGCCCAGCCGGTCGATTTCCGCCTCGATTGCTGCCCGCGCCTCGCCTTCGCCGAGGATGACGAGGTGCCAGTGCTCCTGAAGCGGAGCGAATGCCCGCACCAGCCGCGGAAGGTTCTTGATCGTGCGCAGGCCCGCCAGCGTGCCCACCCACACTTCACCGGGACGCTTGATGATCCGCAGCGCATCCTTCTTGGGGCGCATCGCAAACGCTTTGGTATCGATCCCGTTGGGAATGCGCTTCACGCGGCCGAGCGGTTGTTGCCAGTCTACAAGGGCGATCTCCTCGAGCCGCTCCGAGGGAACGACAAGCCCGGCGGATTTGCCCAGTGCCACACGGCGATACCAGGTGCGGCTGGTTTTCAGCTTTTTCAGTTCACTCTCGTCGAACCCGTCCTCGTGATGGATCAACGGCGGCAGATTGTGCAGGTCCTTGAACAGCGTATGCGCCATCACCGCGTCCATCGCGCCCCAGTTGTAGGTCAAGACGAGGTCGTAACCCTTCATCGCCCTTGCGATCTTTTGCAGGCGACCTGGAAGCGGCAGGCCCTTCAGGCTGGGAAATTCCGGCTGCAGGATGACATGGATACCCTTGGCAATGCCGTCCGCTGCGCCCAGCCGGTCGGGTTCGGCAGAAACGATTGTGTGGCGCGCCTTGGCCCCGATGGCATTGATTAGCTGGACGGTCCGCCGCTCCTTGCCACCGGCGGCGAAGGTCGACTGGAGGTGGAGGATATGCGGAACGCCCCCCGGATGCGCGCTCATGCGAGACCCGCAAGGAAGTTGTCGATCGCAGCACGCGCCTCGGGCTCGTCGAGCGTCGGGGCATGGCCGACATCGGGAACCGTTGTTGACGCAGCATCGGGCGCACGGCGCTGCATTTCGGCGAAGGCTTTTGGCGCCAGCAGCGAGGACATTCCCCCGCGCAAGATCAGCAGCGGCTTCTGCGCCAGCACCTCGAAGGCGGGCCACAGATCGGGTGCAGGCTCATCCGGATCGGCCGACAGGATCGGCTCGGCAATCTTCATGTCATAGTCGAATACGATCCGCCCACCGCTCGACAAGGTCATGCCGCGCTTGGCCATCGTGATCCATTGCTCGGTGTCGAACCGCGGGAATGATGCGCGGTGCAACTCCTCCAGCGCGCGGGCGGCGTGCATCCAGGTAGGGAAGCTTCGCCCCTGCCCGACATAGCCCTTGATTGCGTCCAGCCCGGAGGTCTCCAGCACCGGCCCGACATCGTTGAGCACCGCCCCGGCAATGCGTTGCGGCTGCATGCTGGCGAGGATCATGGTGATCAGCCCGCCCATGGACGTGCCGATCGAGACGAATTTCTCGATCCCCTCCTGCTCCAGGAAGGCTAGCAGGTCACCGGTATAAGTCAGTCCGTTGTAGGTTGCCGGATCGTCGGAATAATCGCTGTCGCCTCGCCCGCGCATGTCGAGGGCCAGCACGCGCCATCCCTGCGAGGCGATGTGCGGAGCGAGATCCTCGAAATCGCGCGCGTTGCGGGTCAGCCCGTGCAGGCAGATCACCGGCGGGAGGTCGTCGCTGCCCGGATAATCGCGGAAATGGAGGGTGAGACCGTCGGCGCTTTGCCAGGTGCGGTCGGTGTAGGAAGTATCCATTGCTGGCGGTGTGGTCCCGTCGCTGAATTGGCGGCGCCCTTGTGCCGGGCGATTTCTCTCCCCACTATCGCGCCATGCGAGGAGAACCGCAAGCCGCGAGCTATCGCCCCGATCCTGCCATCCACGAACTGTCCGACTGGCTCGGCGATCCTGTCGAAGCGGCGGATTTCCCCGAGACGCGCCTCCGGTTTCGCAATGACCGCCATGCTGCAACCGTCGGGCTCGACAAGCTGTCCCATGAGAAGTGGATCGCGCATCTCGGGCGCTTCCAGCCTCTGCCCGACAACCTGCCCCAGCCGCTCGCCCTGCGATATCACGGGCATCAGTTCCGCGTGTACAATCCTGAGATCGGCGATGGGCGCGGGTTCCTGTTTGCCCAGATGCGCGATGGCGACGGCCGCCTGCTCGATCTCGGCACGAAGGGATCGGGTCGGACGCCGTGGAGCCGCGACGGTGACGGGCGGCTGACCCTGAAAGGCGCAGTGCGCGAGATCCTCGCCACGGAGATGCTTGAGGCACTGGGCGTCTATACCTCAAAGACCTTCAGCGTGGTCGAGACAGGCGAACAGCTCCAGCGCGGCGATGAACCCTCGCCGACCCGTTCGGCGGTTATGACCCGCCTCTCGCACGGCCACATCCGCATCGGCACCTTCCAGCGCCTGCTCGCTCTCGAAGAGCGCGATCACATGGCAGCGTTGGTGGACTACTGCCTCGCACAATTCCCTGGCCCGCCTCCGTCCGAAGACGCTCCGGGCCGCGATGAGCCCGCCGTGCAGCTGATGCATCTCGTGGTCGAGCGCATGGCCGACCTTGCCGCCAGCTGGATGGTGGCAGGCTTCGTCCATGGCGTGCTCAACACCGACAATATGAACATCTCGGGCGAGAGTTTTGACTATGGCCCGTGGCGCTTCCTCCCGCGCTGGGATCCCGCGTTCACCGCCGCCTATTTCGACCACCAGGGCCTCTACAGCTTCGGTCGCCAGCCCGAGGCTCTGCACTGGAATTGCGGCCAGTTCGCCGTCGCCCTGCGCCTGCTGGCCGATGCGCCGCCGCTGATCGCCGCGATGGAGCGATATGGCCCGCTCTACATGGAGGCCATCGGACGCCGCTGGTGCTGGCGTCTTGGCGTCGAATCGCGCGGTGCAGAGGTCGATGCAGAGCTTGTCGCAATCTGCGAAGCCAAATTGCGCGAAAGCGGCGAAAGTCCCGACCTGTTCTTCTTCCGCCATCGCGGCGGGCGCAACGCCGATGGCGCGCTTGCCGAAATACTCGAGGGTTTCGCGCCCACCGATGCCAGCCATCCCTATTGGTCGGATGAGACTCCCCAATCCATGCTGATCGAGGAGGTGGAGGATATCTGGTCCGCGATCGACCAGCGAGACGATTGGGCTCCGCTGAACAAAAAGATCGCGGCGCTCAGGCGCATGGGTGAGGCGCATGGCCATTCTCCGGAACCCAAAGGGCATTCCGGTTAGTTACATAAATGCATATTTGACCGCCCGCCCCGCCTGCCACATAGGCGCGGGAAATCGGGATCGTCTCGCTGGAAGGTAAGAAGTGTCGACTAACGAACTGGTTTCAACCGAACCTGCAACCGGCGCGGAGATCTGGCGAGGTACTGCCGGAAACGTAGAGGCGGTAATCGACCGTGCCGTCGCGTCGAAAGCCGAATGGGCGCGCATGTCGCTGGGCCAGCGGATCGAACTCGTTCGCCGTTTCGCGAACACGGTGCGCAAGCACGCGGAAGCCTTTGCCGAACTGATCGCGCGCGAGACGGGCAAGCCCCTGTGGGAAGCCCGCACCGAGGTCGAAGCAGTGATCGCCAAGGTCGAGATCTCGGTCACCGCCTATGCCGAGCGCACCGGCCAGAAGAAGCTGAACAGCGCGTTGCAGGGCACTGCCGCTCTGCGCCACAAGCCCCATGGCGTGATGGTGGTTCTCGGCCCGTATAACTTCCCCGCGCACCTGCCCAACGGCCACATCATACCTGCGCTGATCGCGGGCAACGTGATCGTCTTCAAACCGTCCGAAAAGACTCCCGCCGTGGGCGAGTTCCTGACCCGCTGCTTCCACGAGGCCGGGATCGACGAAGGCGTGATCCAGTGCATCCACGGCGGCCCCGATGCGGGCAAGGCGCTGGTCGAGCATGATGCAGTCGACGGGGTGCTGTTTACGGGATCGGCGCGCGCGGGCATCGCTATCAACCGCAAGCTCGCTGCCAATCCCGGCAAGATAGTCGCGCTCGAAATGGGCGGGAACAACCCTATCGTGGCGATCGACACGCCCAAGGTCGAGGATGCCGCCGTCACGATCATCCAGTCGGCGTTTACCACGGCCGGTCAACGCTGCACTGCCGCGCGCCGTCTGATCGTGGTCGATTCGATGTATGACAAGCTGGTCGCCGAGGTGAAGAAACTCTCCGAGCGGCTGATCGTCGACGAACCCTTCGCCGATCCCCAGCCCTTCATGGGCTGCGTGATCGACAACCAGACTGCCGACCTCCTGTCCGAAAGCTTCGTTGCGCTGATGAGCCGTGGCGGTCGCCCGATCATGCACATGAAGCGCAAGGACGAGAGCCTGCCCTTCCTCAGCCCCGCGATCCTCGACGCGACCGATATTGCCGAGCGCCCCGACATCGAGCTGTTCGGCCCGCTGCTCCAGGTGATCCGCGTGGCCGATTTCGATGCTGCCATCGCCGAGGCCAACAACACGCGTTATGGCCTCGCTGCCTCGCTGATCGGTGGCGGCCCCACGGATTTCGAGCATTTCTGGACCGAAATCCGGGCCGGTATCGTCAACTGGAACCGCCCGACCAACGGCGCATCCTCGGCGGCGCCCTTCGGCGGTGTGGGCCTGTCGGGCAATCACCGTCCGGCGGCCTATTATGCGGCGGACTATTGTGCATATCCGGTAGCGAGCACCGAGATGGAGCAGCCGCGCGCCACGATCGGCGTCGGTCTCAAGGACGCCTAACGCAGGCGATACGACTTAGTTGGTGGTGACCAGGTCGATCTGCGTCACATTGGAAGGCAGGCGCCTGCCGTAAACGACCAGCGCCGAATTGCCCTTAGTGCCGCTGAGGATGTTCGAGCCGTCTTTCAGGGCATGTTCCACCGAAAAGCCCGCGGCCGTGGCACGCGAGGCGTAGAAGGCGAAGACGTCGTCCACCTTGACCGGCGTGTAGAAGGTGACGATGCGCAGGGCGCAATCGCCCTTGTCGGTGCCCGCCGCTTCTTGCGTATTGCCACGGGGATAGACCGGGAAAGCCGCCGGGAGCTTTGCTGCCCAGCTTGCACTATATTCGATGCTGTTCGCGCAATTTGCGCCGCCGGGCGAGACCGCCGCCTGTGCCGCGGCAACCATGGCCCTTGTGTCGGGAGCATTGGCCGCCAGCTGCTTCGCCGTTGGCGCAGGCTTCATGTTCGCACTTCCACCGACCATCTCCACAGCACGGGTCCGCGCAGCCTCGATCGCGCGCGTGCTCTTGTCGATTTCCGGAATGGCATCATTGCCCGTTCCCGAAAGCGCCGCGCCCGCCTCGTTACGGGTGGCAAGGTCGGGGTCGGTCATCAGCTCGTCATTGAGCGCCTGCTGGCTGGCCGGATCCATGGCCTCGCCTTCGCCTTCTGTCGAATTGGAGCCACCGCAAGCGGACAGAAGGGCAATGGCGGCGACGGCGGCTGCGGGACGGAAATTCATGATCACTCTCCGGTAGAATCGTCGACGGCATTGCTGGCCAAGTCCCTGACTTTCCAGCCCCGCGGTCTGCCTGCATCATAGCGGGACATCGCCGGGCCCAAAAGCTAAAGGGCGCCGCCCGCCTCCGGGATTGGAGACAGACGACGCCCTCACGGCTCGGTGGAAGCCGTGCCTCGGGCCGTGGGTGGGCACGACCGAAGCTGGGTGTTCAGATTAGCCGCAGCGCGTGCTGGACCGGTCGATGGTGCGACCAAGCAGCGCGCCTGCCGCGCCGCCGAGGATCGCGCCAAGCGTGCGGTCGCCATTGCGACCGGCAACCTCGTGACCGATCAGGGCGCCAACGCCGGCACCGACAAGCAGGCCGGTCGTGCCATTGTCCTTGCGGCAGTAATAGCGACCATCGCGGCCGCGCCAGATGCGAGTGTCACGGTAGACGGGCTCGCCCCAGTCGCGCGAATAGCCCATGTAGTAGGGGCGTGCACGATGACCGCGATAGTCGTCATAGCGGTCATAGCGGTCGTAACGCTCATAGCGTCGGTGATCGCGATGCTTCCAGCGCTTGCTCTTCTTGTGCTCGAAGGACAGGTCGCCGTACGCCGAATTGGCGTGTGCTTCCGGCGCCGCATGGGCAGCGGGAGCTGCCGCGGCGGGCATCGAAACTATCATGCTCGAAGCTGCGAATGCGATGGCTGCGGTCTTGAACGGGTTGGCCATGAGAACTTCCTTTGGGCGTTATCTTTATATTGGGACTCGGAGAGTTCTGTTCATAATTACGCCTGCGATTCTGAACGGAATGCAACGGGGCTGTCAGAATTAGAATTTGCGACAAAGCGACATCCTGGCGTCGACGAATTGTTGCTTGCGGGGTGCAATCCAGCCGCCTAGGCGGCAATTCGATGAGCGAGCACGACCCCAAGAGCGACCGCACCGGTCTCGGCGCGGCTTTCGGGGCCTACCTGATCTGGGGTTTCCTGCCGCTCTACCTGATCTACGTACAATCGGTGCCGGCCCTGGAATTCGTCGGCTGGCGGATCATCTGGACCTTGCCGCTTTGCCTGCTGATCGTGGCTTTCCGCAAGCAATGGCCCGACGTTCGCCTCGCGCTCGGCAATCGCAAGGTGATGGGCTGGCTGGCGCTCAGCGCGACGTTGGTCGCTGTGAACTGGGTCGTCTATGTCTGGGCGATCCAGCACGGCAACATCTACGCCGCCAGCCTCGGCTACTACATCAACCCGCTCGTCAATGTGCTCCTCGGCACTGTGGTGCTGGGCGAACGACTGTCACGCTTGCAATGGGCTGCTGTGGGACTTGCCGCAGTGGGCGTATCGCTGCTCCTTGGTGGCGCGCTGACGACCTTGTGGATCAGCCTTACGCTGGCCCTGAGTTTCGGCACTTACGGCCTCATCCGCAAGCAGGTGCCCGTGGGATCGCTCCCAGGTCTGACAATCGAGTCCGCGCTGCTCCTTGTCCCGGCACTCGCGGTCATCTGGCACTTCGCCCTGGCCCCGGCGGGATCAGCATTCACCCGCAGCATAGACCTCAGCCTGATCATCATGATGGGGGGTGCGCTAACTGCCTTTCCCCTGCTGCTATTCGCGATCGCCGCGCGCAAACTGCCCTATTCGACGATCGGTTTCATCCAGTTCCTCGCACCCAGCATTGTCTTCGTGCTGGGCCTGACGATTTTCGGCGAAGAGCTTAAGCCCGTCCAGGCCGCGTGCTTCGGCTTCATCTGGGCCGCTGCTGCGATCTTCGCGTGGGACCTTGTGTCCCGGTCTAGGAAGCCAGTCGCCAGTTGAGGCTTTCACCGGCGTGGAACGGCACGATGGTCGCCTCGCCACCATCCACTTCTGCCGGAACGTCGACCGGAGCCTTCTCGAGGGTAATCGACCCTTCGTTTACCGACAAACCGTAGAAGGCCGGGCCGTTGAGCGATGCAAAGGCCTCGAACCGGTCGAGCGCGCCTTCCTCGTCGAACACTGTGACGTAGCTTTCCAGCGCATAGGGAGCGTTGAAGATACCCGCGCATCCGCAATCGGTTTCCTTGGTGTGGCGATGGTGCGGGGCGCTGTCGGTGCCGAGGAAGTATTTGGCCGAGCCGGAGGTCGCCGCCTTGCGCAACGCCAGCCGGTGCTCCTCGCGTTTGGCCACCGGAAGACAGTACATATGCGGACGGATGCCGCCCACGAGCATGGCATTGCGGTTGATGTGCAGGTGTTGCGGGGTGATCGTCGCGGCGATGTTCGGGCCGGACGCATCGACGAATTCGGCGGCCTGGCGGGTCGTGATGTGCTCGAAGATGACCCTCAGTTCGGGCAGGCGCGCCACCAGCGGTTCCATGACGCGATCGATGAAGACGGCCTCGCGGTCGAAAATGTCGATGTCAGCATGGGTCACCTCGCCATGCACGCAGAGCGGCATACCGATCTCCGCCATCTTCTCGAGCACGGCCTGCACCCTGGCGATATCGGTCACGCCATGCGCGGAATTGGTGGTGGCACCCGCCGGATAGAGCTTCACCGCCGTCAGCACGCCATCGGCGAAGCCTGCAGCGATATCGTCGGCATCGGTTTCGTCGGTGAGATAGGCAGTCATCAGAGGGGTGAAATCGACACCCTCGGGCACTGCGTCCATGATCCGCTCGCGATAGGCGGCTGCGAGCGCGCTGGTGGTCACCGGCGGCGCAAGGTTCGGCATCACGATGGCCCGGCCGAACTGGCGCGCGGTATGCGGCACAACGGCGCGCATGGTGGCACCATCACGAAAGTGGAGATGCCAGTCGTCAGGGCGGCGGATGGTCAGCGATTCGGGCGCATTGGTCATGGCGGTTGCCTATGGCGTGAGGGCGCCTATCTGTCACCCATGACCGCCACCCGCCTGTTCGACCGCGCCGTGATCCGCCTCTCTCCCCAGGATGATGGCGAGGATGTCGCCGACTTCCTGCAGGGCCTGGTCACCAATGATGTAAAGGGCCCGCTCCCGGTCTATGCCGGGCTGCTGACGCCGCAGGGCAAGACGCTGTTCGACTTCATCGTCTGGCCTGCGGGTGACGGTGAACTCCTGCTCGATTGCGAGGCGGACGCCGCTACTGACCTGGCAAAGCGCCTTTCGCTCTATCGCCTGCGCCGAAGGATCGCGATCGAGGTCGATCCGGGCGTCGGCGTATATTGGCAACGCGAACCCGGCGATGGCGGCGCGGCCGACCCTCGCCTCACCGCCCTCGGCCAGCGCTGGCTTGCTCCGGTGAGTCTGGCAGACCAGTCCACCGATGCCGCATGGCGCGCACACCGGCTCGCACTCGGCGTTCCCGAAACCCGCGCCGAGCTGGGCGACATCCTGTGGCTCGAAACCAACGCCGCGGAACTCAACGGCGTCAGCTTCACCAAGGGCTGCTACATCGGCCAGGAAAACACAGCGCGAATGAACTGGCGCAGCAAGGTCAACCGGCGCCTGCTGGTCGTCCCCCTGGCTGCCTCCGAGGAGAACCGCCGCAAGATGGCGTATGACGATCTCGACCTCGCTGTGGATCACCTCAGGGTGGAGAATATCGATCCCCGCATGTCACCGGACTGGATGCGCCCGGGCCTGACAGCTACGGATGGAGTGCCGCGATCGAGTTCATGAGCATCCGCTCCGCTCGGTCGCGCGCCGCCGTTTCCGGCAGGCCGAGCGAGCGGGAAAGCGCCTGCCCGATAAGCGCATCGCCCATTGCCATAAGCACCAATGCCAGGGTTTCTTCATGGACCTGCATCGGAGCCGCCCCATGCGCCGCCTCCTCGGGCGCGATCTCGTCGACCAGCGCATGAATGGTCTCGACAATCGGGGTCAGCGCATCCTCGTTGCCAGTGAGGATCATCCAGCTGGCGAGCGCGCCGGCGCCTTCCTTGTCGAAGGCATCGAAAGCGAGGTCGACGACTTCGCGCGGGTTGCCCAGCCCCGCCCTGCTGGCCCGCACGGCATCGACAATGGTCGAGCAAACGGTCTCGGCAAGGTAGCGGGCAAGTTCGCGCTGCAGACCGGCGGCCGACCCGAAATGGTGCAGCAGGTTCGCGTGCGTCCGACCGATTCGCCCGGCAACGGCCTTTAAGGTCACTGCCTGCGGCCCGGCCTCGATCAGCAGGGCACGCGCCGCTTCTAGGGCGGCGAGACGGGATTCCTCGGGGGACAATCGTTTGCGGGTCGCCATCGCTACGGCGTTAGCCCATCGCGACGGTATGGTGAAGCCTTCCCGATCCCTTATTGACACTCATGTCAGTATCGCCTACTTACATCAATGTCAGTTAACCTCACGGAGCTTCCGATGAACGCCCCTGTGCAATTCGATGTCGATACGCGCAATAACGTCCCCACCCCGGCGGACCTCACCCTCACCGTGCGCGACGAACGTTTCAACCGCGGTACCACGCCGCGGCGCTGGTGGGCCGGCGAGCCCTTCGGAACCGCGTGGCACAACGCCCTGTCCGCCACCTTCCCGCGTGGCGAGGCCTTCTTCATCGAGGCCGTCAAGGCCCATCGCGACGGTGCCGATCCCAAGCTGGCCGCCGAAATCCGCGCTTTCGTGAAGCAGGAAATCAACCACACGCGCGAGCACATCGCCTTCAATCGCCTTGCCGAAGAGCATGGCTATGACATCAAGGCGATCGACAAGCGCGTCGAGGAAATGCTCGCCATGACCCGGGGTCGTCCGGTTATCGTCGACCTCGCGGCAACCATGGCGCTCGAGCACTACACCGCAATGATGGCGTACGAATTCCTTGCGAATCCGAATCATTTCAAGGATGCGGATCCCGAAGTTCGCAAGATGTGGGAATGGCACTCGATCGAGGAGATCGAGCACAAGGGCGTTGCCTACGACACCTATCTCCACGCCACGCGAGACTGGTCGGCGTGGAAGCGCTGGAAGGTTCGCAGCCTGATGATGCTGATCGTCAGCTTCAACTTCTTTAAGCATCGCTGGGAAGACACGATCGAACTGCTGGCGCAGGACGGGATCACCGGCTGGAAGGCCAAGTGGGGTCTGTTCAAGTACCTCACGGTCAGCCCGGGCGTGGTGCGTCGCATCTTCCCCGCGTGGTTGAGCTACTTCAAGCCCGGCTTCCATCCGTGGGATCACGATGACCGCCACCTGATCAACAAGTTCGAAGGCGAATTCGAAGCGGCGCTGATGCCGGCCGAGTAAGCCCTTCCACCGCGAACGGAAAAGGCCCCGCGAGCGATCGCGGGGCCTTTGCTTTTGTCAGGCCGCCATCGGGGCGGCGACTTCGGTTTGATCGAGGTCGAGCTCGAACAGGGCGCAATCGACATCCTCGCCGCGCGCACAGCTGTGGCGCTTGGCTACACGCCCCGTGGGCCGGAAGCCCAGCTTGCGCAGAACCCGACCCGATGCCGGATTGTCGAGGAAGTGCCCGGCCTCGAGCTTCTCGTAGCCAAGCAACTTCGCAACTTCGATCACGCCCAGACCGGCTTCGGTCGCGTAGCCTTTCCCCCAGAATGGGCGCGCAATCCAGTAGCCGAGCTCGATCCCGGTCTCGGTCTCGCCAAACCCGATCGAGCCAATAATCTGCGAGCCTTGCTCGCCCGGCAGGGTCATAAGGAAATTGGGGACTCGCTGGTCCTGGTCGCGCGCGACGAATTCGCGGGCGTGCTCCGGGAGATAGGGCCACGGGGCTCGCGCAAGGTTGCGGACAACACCCTTGTCGGCGATGCCGCCGAAAAGTGCTTCCCAATCCTCGGGCCATGAGGGCCGCAACAGCAGCCTCTGCGTCACATGGAACATCTGTATTCTCCCAGTTTCCACGCTCCGGGCTCCTAGGCCGGACGCGTGACAATTCAGTGATGGTGCGGGCGGAAATCCTGCACCGGAGCGAATTGAAGAGGGAGAAACGACGAGAGGGAGACGGGGTGGTCCCATCTCCCTCTTCGGTTGCCGGTTTGAACCCGGCTGGGACCGTCCCGTTGGACGATCCCTTTATCGGAGCGTCCGATTTATTCGGCGGCTTCGGCCATCATGTCTACGGACACGAACTTGCGGCCGAGCTTACCCTTGTGGAATCGCACAATACCGTCGGTAAGGGCGAAAAGGGTGTGGTCCTTGCCCATGCCCACATTGGTGCCCGGGTAGAACTTGGTGCCACGCTGACGCACGATAATGTTGCCGGCGACCACGTCCTGGCTGCCGAACTTCTTCACGCCAAGGCGACGACCGGCCGAGTCACGACCGTTGCGCGATGAACCGCCTGCTTTTTTATGTGCCATGGTCCGCGCTCCTTACTTCTTGGCTTCGGTCTTCTTGGCAGCAGCCTTCTTGGGCGCAGCCTTCTTGGCGGGAGCCTTCTCGGCAGCTTCCTTCTTGGGAGCAGCCTTCTTGGCCGGTGCCTTCTTCTCTTCGGCGGCCTTCGGAGCAGCTTCCTTCTTCGGAGCTGCCTTCTTTTCGGCCTTCGCGTCACCGACGGCAACGATGCGCAGCAGGGTCATCTGCTGGCGGTGGCCGTTCTTGCGACGATAGTTATGACGGCGACGCTTCTTGAAGACGACGACCTTTTCGCTCTTCGCCTGCGCGATGATCTCGGCCGAAACGACGGTCTTGGCGGCATCGGCGAGCTTGTCGCCTTCACCGGCGAGCAGGACGTCGCCCAGCGTGATGGTGTCGCCGGCTTCGCCAGCGAGCTTTTCAACCGCGATCTTGTCTCCGGCGGCAACCCGGTACTGCTTGCCGCCCGTGCGCACTACTGCGAACATGGTGGTTATCTCTCAATCAATTAGCTTTGCCGCATCCTTGCGAATATACGGCGCACCCGTCGAGCCGCCGGATGGCGGCCCCGGAAAGAAGCGTGCCGTTAGGCGAATGGCGCCTCCAAGTCAACGGCCCGCGCAAGGATTTTTCCAAGTCCGCTGGCGCGCCGCGTCGCGCGTGATATGGAGGCCACGATGACCAAGAGCAAGATCATTCGCCCAGCCCTGCTCGCAACGCTCCTAGCCGGTTGCTCCAGCACGGGAACCGAGGGCTACCCCTCGCTCGCCATCCGCGACGTGGAACGGGTGGAAGGCAGCTTCGAGCCGGTATCCACCCAGCGCCTCGACGTGCCCGCAGTAGAGGTGGACCTTACAGGTGGTATGGAGGCGCGCCTTGCCGCCCTCGTCGGCCAGGCAAGCGAGGCACATGGCCAGTTCAAGGCCGCCCAACCCGAAGCAGAGAGAATCGTCGCTGCGGCGGGCGATGCGGCAATCGGGAGCGATAGCTGGGCCGCAGCGCAGGTCGCGCTGGCAGATCTTGATTCGGCGCGCAGTATCGCGGCGATCGCGCTTGGCGATCTCGACATCATACAGGGTGCCGCCGAGGTGCAGGCCGAGGATACCTCGGCGATCGATGCAGCGCGCGAACAAGTCGTTACCCTGATCAGCGAGGAAGATGCCGTCCTCGTACGGCTTCGCGCGCGCATTCGCTGATCTGCTACGAAATACGCGGGGCCGGTCGCCCGGCCCCGCGCAGGGTCCATACTGGTTGTTGAGGCGGCTATCAGCCCGTCACGCTCCCCACGATCGTGACGGCGACAACGCCCCAGCAGAATACCAGCACGGGGAGGATAAGGACCTGGACAGCGGCATCGCTGGCCGCGACACGACCGGTCAGGGTCGCGATACCGTGGCGCTTGAGGGCGCCCCAGCTCTTGGGGCTCTTCTGCGTCTCTTCCGGCGCAAGACGTGACCACAGGACAGGCAGGGCAAAGCCAGCAATGATCGAGAAGGCGAAGATCACCATCGGCAGGATCAGTCCACCCGACGGGACGCCGACGGCCATGATCGCCAGGAAACCGAGATAGAGGCCCACTGTGGCGATGTAGAAGCCCTTGGGCAGCTCAAAGCTGCGATCGACGATAGTGGGGGTGACAGCGCTGGCGCGGACGGTCGCTTGTCCGGCAACGAGATCGCGGGGGAGGTTGTTCGACATTCGGCTGCTCCTTTGGTTGCAGAGCAGACTGTCGCGATTCGAAGGCTGATTCCTTGATATGGATCAAGGGTGCCGGATTATTGCCAGCGAGCGAGATCTTCGTGATCCTGATCGCGCGGTTCGATCCAGCGCCAGCCGTCCGCGCGTTTCTCGCGCTTCCACAACCAGGCTGCGCTCTTGAGGTGGTCCATCAGGAACTGCGCGCCGTCGAACGCATCGCGCCGGTGGCGCGCGGCCGTGGCTACTAGGACGATCGTTTCGCCCGGCGTCATGACGCCAACCCGGTGCCACACCAGCGCCCCGTCGAGCGAGAAGCGCGCCCTTGCCGTCCCTGCCAGGTCTTCCATGCCGGGCAGCGTCAGTGGCTCGTAATGCGTCAGTTCGAGCGCGAGTACATCGCCGTCGGGCCGCACATTGCCGAGGAAGGAGACGATCCCTCCAGCAGCCTCGTGGGCCGCGTTGAAGGCGGCAAGCGCTTCGCCGACGCTCAGTCCCTTGTCGAGCAGCCGCACATCGAGCGGTGTGGCGATGGAGAGCCTAGCCACCGCTCACCGGCGGGAGCAGTGCGACCTCGTTACCGTCGCTCGCGTCGAGCGTCGCCTTGTCGACCAGCACGCGCCCTTCACAGGCGACGTTCACCCGCTCCTCGCGCAATTGCTCGGCAACCGCCGGACCGACTGCTTCGAGCAATCCCGCCCAATCGAGCGGCCCCTCGACCTCGCGTTCCGGCTCGCCGGCAAGATCGCGCAGGGGTCCGAGGAAGAGAATGCGGACGCCCATGGCTCAGGTTGCCAGGTACTGGCCGGTAATGCCGGGAGCATCAGCGAGGTACGCCAAGGTCGCATCGGCTTTGCCCCCCTCGCCCGCGATCATATTGACGCGGCGGGGCGTGTGCTTGCGCGCAAGCCCGGTAACGATCGCGAGGCGCCATTCGCGGTGCGTGTGATCGGCCGAGGGAACCAGGATCGCCACGTCCTCGCCCTTGCCCAGCACGTCCTCCACATGGGCGAGCCAGTGCTGGTGGAACACGCCGGCTGCCGCAATCGGATCGTCCGGCAGGCCGTCGACCGCAATGCACTTCATCAGCGGCGCTCGCGGTGAAGCGTGATGCCGATCTTCTCACCCGCCTCGGCAATGGCGAGCTTGACGATCTTGACCGTCACCGCCTCGACCCGTTTGTCCTGCAGGAACAGCGTTTCGCAGACATGGTCGGCCACCGCCTCGATCAGCTTGAAATGGACGCCCTCGGGCAATGCCTCGGAGGCCGCAAACTTCAAATCCATGTAGTTCTTGCTCGCGTCGAGCGAGGTCTCGGCCTCGTATTTCGCCAGCGGCTTCATCCGCGCCTGGATCGTGAACCGCAGCGGCTGCGGGCGTCCTGTCTCTTCGGAATAGATGCCGGTGAGCACATCGTGCTCAAAATCGGCCACCTCGAGGATCAGCGAATCATTCATTGCGCGGGGCTTTAGCGCGGATTCGACCAGCGCGCGAAGATCGCGGTGGGCAAGAGGCGGCCCGAACCGTCCTCCTCGACCGCGAGGTCGCCATGCTCGATCTTGCCCGGCAGGTCGGCAAAGACCTCTTCGAGCAGGCCGCCCAGCGCAAGGCTGCTCATGCGTACGGCATAGACGGTGAGGAAGAGGAAACGGCTTTCGGCGTCGAGCAGCTGGCGGCAATCGGACACGAGACCGGGAAGCCCTTCTTCCAACCGCCAGACCTCGCCATCCGGTCCGCGCCCGAATTTGGGGGGATCGAGAATGATGCCGTCATAGCGCCGACCGCGCCGCACCTCGCGCGCCGTGTATTTCATCGCGTCCTCGACCAGCCAGCGGATAGGGCGATCATCAAGGCCCGCCAGCGCGGCATTCTCGCGCGCCTGCGCCACCGACTTCTTGCTCGCATCGACATGCGTCACGCGGCCAAACTTGCTCAGCGCTTGCGAACCGACGCCGGTGTAGCCGAACAGGTTCATGGTCTCGGCGTCGGCCTTGCCCTCAAGCTGTTCGCCCATCCAGCGCCACACGGGCGCCATGTCGGGGAAAAAGCCGAGGTGCCGGAAGGGCGTGCACTGGGCGGTGAAGCGCGCCTCGTCGTCCCAGCCAAGCTCCCAGCCGCCTTCTGGTACGCGCTTGGAGTATTGCCACCGGCCACCGCCGTCCTCGTCGCTACCGGGTACGAATTCGCCATGGGCATCCCATGCGTCGAGCTGCGGTGTCCACATGGCCTGCGGTTCGGGCCGGATGAAACGATAGTCGCCATAGGCCTCGAACTTGCGGCCATTGCCGCTGTCGAGCAGGCGATAGGCATCCCAGCCCTCGCCCACCATCAGCACGGGATTGCGAACGAACTGCGCCATCAGTTCGCGTTGGTGAGGATGTGATTGCGCACTGCTTCGTAAGTGCCCGGGAGCTCGACGTAAGCCTCCTCGCGCGCGAACAGGTCGCCGACGCGCGCAGGGAGCGGGGGCCGCATACCGGTTGCCCGCTCCACTGCGTCCCGGAACTTCGCGGGATGCGCGGTCGCGAGCGTCACTATCGGTACCTCCTCCGGCGTTCCGACATTGCGGGCGGCGTGCAGGCCGATGGCCGTGTGCGGGTCTATCACCTCGCCGCAATGTTCATAGGCCCAGCGCATCGACTGTGCCGTCTCGGTCTCGTCGGCTCGCGCGCTCGTGAAGAGCGTCGCAGCACCTTCGCGTTGGGCGTTGGTCAGCCGCATGGCCTTGCTTGCCTCGAACCCGCGCATCTGTTCGGCCAGCGCAGCGCCATCGCGGCCACCGACATCGAACAGCAGGCGTTCGAAATTCGAGGAAACCTGGATATCCATGCTCGGCGCCGCGGTCGGCGTCACCGTGCCGGTCGAATAATCGCCCTGCGACAGCGCGCGGTGAAGGATGTCGTTGATATTGGTCGCGACCACGAGCTGTTCGATCGGCAGGCCCATCTTCGCCGCGACAAAACCAGCAAAAACGTCGCCGAAATTGCCCGTCGGGACGCTGAAGGCGATCTTGCGTTCTGGCCCGCCAAGCTGGAGCGACGCGGCAAAATAATAGACCACCTGCGCCATCAGCCGCGCCCAGTTGATCGAATTGACCGCGCCGATGCGATGCTTCGCGGTCACGTCGGCATCGGCGAAGATGCGCTTCACCATGGCCTGCGCATCGTCGAAGCTGCCGTCGATGGCGATATTGTGCACATTGGGCGCGCGTACCGTGGTCATCTGACGACGCTGGACGTCGCTCACGCGGCCCTTGGGGTGGAGCATGAATATCTCGACCCGGTCGAGGCCGGCAACTGCATCGATGGCCGCACTACCGGTGTCTCCGCTGGTCGCACCGACGATGGTCAGGCTGCCGTCCTCTTGCGCCAGGAATTCCTCGAACAGCAGGCCGAGGAGCTGCAGCGCCACATCCTTGAACGCCAGCGTGGGACCGTGGAACAGTTCCAGCAACCATTGCTGCTCGTCGAGCTGGACCAGCGGGGTAACCGCCTTGTGCGCGAAGCGGCCATAGGCCTGTGTCGTCAGCTCGAGCAGGCGGTCAGGTGTCAGGCAATCACCGACAAAGGGCTGCATCACCCGCGCGGCAAGCTCGGCATAGGGAAGCCCGCGCATGGCCGCGATCTCGTCGTGCGTGAAGCTCGGCCACTTCTCGGGCACATAGAGCCCGCCATCGGAAGCGAGGCCGGCCAGCGTGACGCCGGCAAAATCGAGCGACGGCGCAGAGCCGCGGGTGGAGACGTATTTCATCGTGCGATGCGGTTAGCGGGCAGTGCCGGAACGGGCAAGCAAGGGGCGCTAGTCGATGCCTTGCTTTTGCTTTTCCTCCGCACCTTCCAGCTCCCCCTTGAGACGCGAAAGCCGCGCCGCAGCCTCCGCAGCATGGGGACCGATCCACCGATCATGGATTTCCTGGATCGGCATGGCGTCGAGGTAATTGAAGCGCTCGCGACCCTTGCGGACCGGTACGATCAGGCCCGCGCCTTCCAGCACGCGCAGGTGCATCATCACGGTCGTACGATCGAGCGCGTCGAAGGCACCGCACAGCTGCTTGGTCGTAAGCGGACGGAGGCGCAGCTCATCACAGATCGCGCGCCGCACGGGATTGGCGAGCGCCTTGAAGATGGCATCGAAAGCATCGTCGTTTGACATGTTATATTTTTATAACATATTTAGAGCCGACTCAAGAGGAGGCCACGCATGGACATCAATTTCAGGGTAGCCGGACGGATCGCAAGGCCAGTCCATGAGGTATTCGAAGCCGTGGCCGATCCGGAGAAGCTGTCGGCCTATTTCACGACCGGCGGGGCCAAGGGCAGGATCGAGAAGGGGGCCACGGTCATGTGGGACTTCCACGACTTTCCCGGCGCATTTCCGGTCCAGGTCATCGAGGTCGTACCCGACGAGAAGATCGTGCTTGAATGGGGTGCCCATGAAGGCGAATCCGGTGAAATCGGCGCCAAGGGGATCGAGACCGATTACCGCACCACGGTCACGATTCTCTTCAAGCCGACCGATGACGGGCGGACACTGGTCGAGATCATCGAGGAAGGCTGGCGCGAGACGCCGGGTGGCCTGCGCGGTTCCTACATGAACTGCGAAGGCTGGACCGGCATGCTATGCGCGCTCAAGGTCTGGATCGAGCACGGCATCAACCTGCGCGATGGCTTCTACAAATAGTCAGGCCTCGCGCTGGCGACGACGGAGCGCCAGCGCAAAAATCACCATCGCAGTGGCTGCGAAGAAGAACCACTGCACGGCATAGGCGAGATGATTGTTTGGCAGGTCGGACGGATCGGGCTGCGTCAGGGGCGCGAGGCCGGCAACAGGCTCCGAAGCGATCAGGCGAACACCCTTGCCCGCAGCTCCGATGAAACCGGCGACCTCTCCGCCGTTCCAGTCGACCGGCTCGGGTGATTGCGAGAGGCCAAGCGCGATCTCGGTCTTTCCGCCGCCATCGATCTCGCAGGTCACCATCTGGGTCAGGCCCGTCGCGCCATCGAGTCCCTTCCCGGGCGTCGTCCGGCGATCGGTCACCTGTTCGCACAACACCCTGCTGTGGCGGTACAGGGCCGCGTCGAACTCGGCCGGGTCGCGCGGGAAGGCGACGTCCGATCTCATCGACTGCGCGCGCTGGTAACGTGCAATCATCGCCTCTTTCTCTTCCCGCCGGTCGAGCTGCCAGAATCCGAGCGCGATCATGGTCGCGACGGCGGCGGCAACCACGATGGTCGAAATGACGGGGATGCGACGGGTCATGCGATGGCCTCTGAAAAGCAAAGGGCAGCCCGACCTAAGCCTGGCTGCCCCTGCCGTGTTTCGATTGTCCGGAGACATCAGTGGATGGGTGCGCCCCAGCCGCCCCAGACGTAGACGGCGACGAAGAGGAACAGCCACACGACGTCGACGAAGTGCCAGTACCACGCAGCCGCTTCGAAGCCGAAGTGCTGGCGCGGGGTGAAGTGGCCCTTGTAGGCGCGCACGAGGCAGACCGTCAGGAAGATGGTGCCGACGAGCACGTGGAAGCCGTGGAAACCGGTCGCCATGTAGAAGGCCGAGCCATAGGTGTTGCCACCGAAGCCGAACGGCGCATGGGCGTATTCGTAGGCCTGGATGCTGGTGAACAGGATGCCGAGGAGGATCGTCAGCCACAGGCCCTTCTTGAGGCCATCACGGTCGCCGTGGATCAGCGAGTGGTGCGCCCAGGTGACCGTGGTGCCCGAGCATAGCAGGATCAGCGTGTTGAGCAGCGGCAGGCTGAAGGGGTCCATGACCGCTTCGATTGCCTTGGGCGGGAACTGCCCGCCGACCACCTCGGAAATCGTCGAGGGGAAGAGCGCAAAGTCGAAGAAGCTCCAGAACCAGCCGACGAAGAACATCACTTCCGATGCGATGAACAGGATCATGCCGTAACGCATGTGCAGCTGCACGACCGGCGTGTGGTCGCCGCGCTGGGCTTCCTTCACGATGTTGGAGAACCAGCTGAAGAAGGTCGCGATCAGGCCCATGATGCCGAGACCGAGCACGATCTTGTTGCTGGGCATGTCATGCATGAACAGCACCATGCCACTGGTGAAGGTGAGCGCGGAAATCGAGCCGATCAGCGGCCAGATATCGGGTTCGAGGATGTGATATTCGTGATTGACGTTGCCAGCCATGTGTTCGCGTCCTGGTTTTCGCTTTGCGGGTGCCCTTAATGCGCCAATGCGCGCGGGTCTAGGGGCTACTCGGCTAAATCCAAAGCCCGGTGGAAAGTATAGGACAGGGTGATCTGCTCAACCCCCTCCATGTTCGGATCGTCCAGCGCTGCGGGATCGACGTAATAGAGCACGGGCATGCGCACCTGCTGCCCCGGCTCGAGCACCTGCTCGGTAAAGCAGAAGCACTGGATCTTGTTGAAATATTTGCCGGCCTGCTCAGGCTCGACATTGAATGTCGCAGTGCCGGTGATGCGCTCGTTCGAATTGTTCTTGGCGATATAGATCGCCATGTCGCGCTGGCCGATGGTCACCGTGTCGGTCGGCTGTTCGGGATGGAAGCTCCACGGCACATCGCGCGCGGTGTTGCCGTCGAAGCGGATCGAGATGGTCCGCCCGCCTGCGCTGGCCGCCTGTCGTGCGGCGACCGCTGCATCGCTTTCGGTGGCGCGCTGGGTCGTGCCGCCGAAGCCGGTCACCTGGCAGAACAGCTGGTAAAGCGGGACTGCCGCATAGCCGAGCCCCAGCATCGCCGCAGCGCCCAGCAGCGCGAGGATCGCGGTCCGGTTCTTGCGTGCCTGGAGCGTTGCTGCGGTCATGCCTGCCTCACATCCGCGCGATGGTAATCACGTAGAACAGCACCGCGAGGAAGAGCAGGATGCCGCCCACGACGTAATTGCGGCTCTTCTGGCGACGGCGGTATTCGGCTTCTTCTTCAGGGGTCATGGTCAGGCCACCAGTAGGGGGGAAAGAAGGGCGTCCGCCACCAGTGCAGCGAACAGGGCGAAGAGATATGCGATGCTGAACCCGAACAAGCGCTTTTCCGGCTTCATCGTGTCGCCATCCACGCTCGTGCGCGTGCCGACAGGCAGCGCGAGCAGGAAGAAGGCGAGGCTCAGTGCGCAGGAGATCACGCCATAGATCGGCCCGGTATAGCCCAGTGCCCATGGCGCGATGGCGATGGGCGCGAGCAGCACGGTGTAGATGAGGATCTGGCGACGGGTCGATTTCTCGCCTTTCACCACCGGCATCATCGGAATGCCGACATTGGCGTAGTCCGTCTTCACGAACAGGGCGAGCGCCCAGAAGTGCGGCGGCGTCCACATGAAGATGATCGCGAAGAGCAGCACCGGCATCAGCGTGATGTCGGCGGTCACCGCGACCCAGCCGATCATCGGCGGGAAGGCCCCTGCACCGCCGCCGATCACGATGTTCTGCGGTGTGCGCGGCTTGAGCCAGATAGTGTAGAGCACTGCGTAATAGACGATCGATACTGCAAGGATCGCCGCGGCAAGCCAGTTCACGCCCAGACCCATGATAACCACCGAGGCGGCCGAGATCAGGACGCCAAAATCGCGCGCATCGGTACGGCCCAGGCGACCGGCCGGAAGCGGGCGTTGCGCAGTCCGCTTCATCCCCGCATCTAGGTCAGCCTCCCACCACTGGTTGAGCGCCGCCGCGCCGCCTGCGCCCAATGCGATGCAGAGGATGGCGGTGAAGCCGAGAATCGGATTGATGCTGCCCGGCGCCGCGAGCAGGCCGCACAAGCCCGTGAAGATCACGAGGGTCATCACGCGCGGCTTGGTCAGCGCGAAGAAATCGCGCCAGTCTGCGGGAAGCTGGGTGGTGGCTGCCTGGGTCATGGAATCGGTGGCCATATAGGTCGTCACAGCCGCTTTAGCCAGTCGATCAGCAAGCGGTTCACTTCTTCGGGCCTTTCTTGCTGGGTCCAATGGCCGACGCCTTCGAGGACGTGACCTTCAACCCTGGGCGCAAACATCCGCATCATCGCTACGGGGTCCTCGACAGCGCCGAACAGGGTGGTCGCCGGATCGCGGGTGCCGCCGATGAACAGTGCGGGCTGTTCGATGCGCTGGCCCATGAAACCCTGCAGCCATTCGAAATCGTTCTGGTGGTTGCGATAGCGGTTCAGCGGACCACGGAAGCCGGAGGCCTTGAACTCGCCCTCGTAGAAATCGAGGTCCGCCTCGCTCAGCCAAGGAACGGGCTGAGGATCGGGCAGGCCTTCGAGGAAGGTCGCACCATAGGGCTTGTCCCAATAGGCGCCCGGCGGGACATCGCCGCTGATCGAATACATCATGCGGGCAACCCAGTCCCGCGGATCGCGCTCGGCCTCTGCCTCGGCAACGCCCTCGGCCTGGAAATATTCCTGATAGAAAAAGCGACCCTGCGAGGTGAAGTGCTCGTGATAGATCTCGGTGAAGGGGCGCATCGGCACGCCCGAGAACGGCACCGACATGCCGGCGACGGCCTTGAAGTGATCGGGATTGGTCAGCGCGGTGTTCCAGACGATGGGCGCGCCCCAGTCATGACCGATCAGGATCGCAGGCTGGTCGGGGCTCAATGCCTGCTTCAGGCCGACGAGATCACCGACGATCCGCTCCATCGCATAGGCGTCGACGGCCTGCGGCTTGTCCGAACCGCCGTAGCCACGCACGTCGATGGCGCAAGCGGTGAAGCCTGCCTCGGCGACCGGGCCAATCTGGTGGCGCCAGCTGTACCAGCTTTCGGGAAAGCCGTGGACCATGATCGCCAGCGGGGCGGAACCCGGCTCAGGACCCTCAATGGCACACCGCAAGCTCAGCTCGCCGACATCGATCATCCGCATTTCCGGCATCGGGTTCTCCCGTCTCTTGAAACGCAAACGGCCGATCCGCAAGGGACCGGCCGCAAGCTATTGGTCATGCCATCACTCAGTGAGCGTGGTGGTCGTCCTCGATCACCGGCAGCTCGCTGAACTGGTGGAACGGCGGCGGGCTCGACAGCGTCCATTCGAGCGTCGTCGCGCCTTCACCCCAGTAATTGTCTTCGGCCTTCTTACCGGCAACGAAGGCGTAGATGATGTTCACGAAGAAGAAGATCATCGAACCCGCCATGATTTCGTAGCCGATCGAACTAATCTCGTTCCAGTAGGCATAGGCTTCGGCATAGTCGGGGTAGCGACGCGGCATACCCTGCAGGCCGAGGAAGTGCTGCGGGAAGAAGATCACGTTCACGCCGATGAAGAAGCCCCAGAAATGGAGGTGAGCCAGCAGCTCGGAGTGCATCTTGCCGCTCATCTTCGGGAACCAGTAGTAGAAGCCCGCGAAGAGCGAGAACACCGCACCCATCGACAACACGTAGTGGAAGTGCGCCACCACGAAGTAGGTGTCGTGCACCACGTCGTCCACGCCGCCATTGGCGAGATAGACGCCGGTCACGCCGCCCACGGTGAACAGGAAGATCATGCCGATCGCCCAGACCATCGGCGACTTGAACTGGATCGAGCCGCCCCACATGGTGGCGATCCAGCTGAAGATCTTTACGCCCGTCGGGACTGCGATGACCATGGTCGCCGCGGTGAAGTACATCTTCGTATTCACGTCGAGACCGACGGTGTACATGTGGTGCGCCCACACGACGAAGCCGACGACGCCGATCGCGACCATGGCGTAGGCCATGCCGAGGTAGCCGAAGACCGGCTTGCGGCTGAAGGTCGAGACGATCTGCGAGATCATGCCGAAGCCCGGCAGGATCATGATGTAGACCTCGGGGTGACCGAAGAACCAGAACAGGTGCTGGTAGAGGATCGGGTCACCGCCGCCTGCGGGATCGAAGAAGGTCGTGCCGAAGTTACGGTCGGTGATCAGCATGGTGATCGCCGCGGCAAGGACCGGCAGGGCCAGCAGGAGGAGGAAGGCGGTAACCAGCACCGACCACACGAACAGCGGCATCTTGTGCAGGGTCATGCCAGGCGCGCGCATGTTGAAGATGGTGGTGATAAAGTTGGTCGCACCGAGGATCGAGCCAGCGCCCGCAAGGTGGAGCGAGAAGATCGCGAAGTCGACCGCGGGGCCCTGCGAGCCGGTGGTCGCCAGCGGTGCATAGACGGTCCAGCCGGTGCCTGCGCCCGGACCGGTGCCGCCGGGCACGAACAGCGAGAACAGCAGGCTCATGAAACCGGCCACGGTCAGCCAGAACGAGATGTTGTTCATGCGCGGGAAGGCCATGTCCGGCGCGCCGATCATCAGCGGAACGAACCAGTTGCCGAAACCGCCGATCATCGCCGGCATGACCATGAAGAAGACCATGATCAGGCCGTGGGCGGTGATGAACACGTTCCACATGTGCAGCGAGGTGTCGAAGTCCGCCTTGCCGCCCATGAACTCGGCCCAGAACTGCAAGTACTGGATGCCCGGCTCGGCCAGCTCCATACGCATGATGCCCGAGATCGCGCCACCGACGATACCGGCGATGATCGCGAAGATCAGGTAGAGCGTACCGATGTCCTTGTGATTGGTGGACATGAACCAGCGCGCGAAGAAGCCGGGCTTGTGGTCGGCATCGTGGTGCGCGTGGTCGTCGTGGTGAGCCTCGAAGTGGTCGGCGGTAGTGGCCATCGTGCTATACTCTCGAGCTTGTCGTAATCGTTATGCGGCGGGCGCTGCTGCGTCTGCAGCTTCGTCGGTCGCGGCGGGAGCGGCCGCAGCGACCTCACCCTCGTCAGCACCCTTGATAGTGCCACCCTGGGCCAGGACCCATGCGTTGTACTGGTCGAGCGGGAGCGCTTCGACCGTGATTGGCATATAGCCGTGGCGAGCGCCGCAGAGTTCCGAACACTGGCCGTAGTAAACGCCCGGCTCGTTGATCGTAAGCAGCTTCTCATTGAGGCGGCCCGGTACGGCGTCGAGCTTGAACCAAAGGCTCGGGACGGCGAAGGAGTGGATCACATCGGCAGCCGTGGTCTGCAGGCGGATCGGAACGCCCACTGGCAGGACCATGCGGTTGTCGACAGCCAGCTGGTGCGGCTCGCCGCGAGCGTCAGCTTCTTCCTCACTCAGCATGTTCGAGACGATTTCGAAGTCGCCATTGTCCGGATAGGCGTAGCCCCAGTACCACTGGTAGCCGATGGCCTTGACGGTGATCGCGTCCTTCGGCGGGGTCTTGTACTGCTTGGAGATCAGCGTGATCGAAGGGATCGCGATGCCGAGCAGGATCAATGCCGGAACGACGGTCCAAATGACTTCGATCAGCGTGTTGTGGCTGGTCTTCGACGGCACCGGGTTCGCCTTGCTGTTGAAGCGGACGATCACGATGATGAAGAGAATCAGGACGAAAACGCTGATGATCGCCATGACCCAGACGAGTCCGATGTGCAGGCCGTGCGCATATTCGCCGGTCGGCGAAAACTGGTCCTGCACGTCGATGCCACCCTGGACCGGCATACCCTTGCCCTCGGTCGGTTTCATCGGCGTGTAGGAACCGGCAGCAGCGTCAGTTGCGGCGACTTCGCCCGTCGCAGCAGCTTCGGCACTTGTTTCAGTCGTTGCAGCAGGAGCGTCCTGTGCAGTCGCCAGCGTCGGGCTGAGCATGAGGGCCAGGGCCATGGAAAGGCTGGCTACGATGCGGTGGAACCCGTTGCGGGAGCCAAGAAATTTCATCTCTGGACGCTCTTTCGTGTCTCGTTGTCGGCTCGGTCTGGATGACCCGTCTCTATCGGCCGCGCGCAGGGGACAGCCCCGGCGCAGGGGCGCGATTTGGGCTGCCCTATAGGCAGGCTTTGCGCGGGCCTCAAGCGGGCAGGCGATAAAAATATGCACATTCGTTTGCCCCTTGCACATTGTTCGGGAACGCGCTTTGAGCCGGACCAGTATGACAGACGACGACATCCTCAGTGAATTTCGTGCCAGCGAGGCACTCCTCGAAGGCCATTTCAAGCTCTCCAGCGGGCGTCACAGCGGGCACTACCTGCAATGCGCGCGCGTGCTCATGAATCCGGAGCGTGCCGGCAGGCTGGCATTTGCGCTGGCCCAGCGCATCCCGCGCGAAATTCGCAACCAGATCGACGTGGTAGTCAGCCCGGCGATGGGCGGCCTCATTATCGGCCACGAAATGGGCCGCGCGCTCGGCAAGGACGCGATGTTCCTCGAGCGGCCCGAGGGCGTCTTCCATCTCCGCCGCGGCTTCCGGATCGAACCGGGTTCCAAGGTGCTCATGGTTGAGGACGTGGTCACCACCGGCCTCTCCAGCCGCGAGGCGATCGAGGCGGTGGGACGCGAAGGCGGGGAAGTGATCGCCGAAGTCGCACTGGTCGACCGCTCGAACGGCACGGCGGATCTTGGCGTACCCTTCTTCCCGCTCGTCGACATCAACTTTCCTTCCTACGCAGAGGACGAAGTGCCCGACGAACTCGCGGCGATCCCCGTGACCAAGCCCGGAAGCCGAGCGGCTTGAGCCAGCGCCTGCGCCTCGGGGTCAACATCGACCACGTCGCGACCATCAGGAACGCGCGCGGCGGAGATCACCCCGATCCAGTGCGCGCGGCCGAGATCGTAGCGGCAGTCGGAGGCGACGGCATTACGGCCCATTTGCGCGAGGACCGGCGGCATATTCGCGACGCGGACCTCAGACGCATCCAGGCGGCGACCGACCTGCCCCTGAACCTCGAAATGGCGGCGACCGAGGAGATGCTCGCCATCGCCCTTGCCCACCAGCCTCACGCCGCCTGCATCGTGCCCGAGAAGCGTGAGGAGCGGACGACCGAGGGAGGGCTCGACGCAGCAGGCCTGCACAACCAGCTTGCACCGATCTGTTCTCGGCTGGCCGACGTGGGCATCCGCGTTTCGCTGTTCATCGAGGCAAGCGAACGCCAGCTCGAGGCAGCACAGCGCCTGCGCGCGCCGGTGGTGGAGTTCCACACGGGTGAATATGCCCATGCCGGGCTCGACGGGGATGTCGAGCGCGAGGCGCGCGAGCTGGAACGCATCGCATCCATGTCGAAGCTCGCCCGCGAAATGGGCATCGAACCCCACGCCGGGCACGGCCTCACCTACGAAAACGTGAAGCCCATCGCTGCCATCGCCGAACTGGCCGAACTCAATATCGGCCACTACCTCGTCGGCGAGGCGGTCTTCGTCGGGCTGGAAGCCGCGGTGCGAAGGATGCGCGAACTGATGGACGAGGCTCGCAAATGATCATCGGTCTCGGCTCCGACCTTTGCAATATCGAGCGAATCCAGAATTCTCTGGAGCGTTTCGGCGAGCGGTTCGAGAATCGCGTCTTCACCGAGATCGAGATGGCCAAGGCCCGCCGTCGCCCCTTCACCATCGCGGGAACCTACGCCAAGCGTTTCGCCGCCAAGGAGGCTTTCTCCAAGGCGGTCGGCACCGGCTTCAGGCGCGGCGTGTTCATGAAGGATATCGGCGTTGTGAACGCCAAGTCCGGCGCACCCACCCTCGCACTCACCGGGGGTGCTGCAATCCGGCTTGCGGAAATGATTCCGCACGGCCATGAGGCGCGCATTCATCTTACCCTCACCGACGACCATCCATGGGCACAGGCTTACGTGATCATCGAGGCCATTCCCGCATGAGTACCGGCAACCCGGCAGTGAACGACATCACCGACAAATCCTCCGACAAGACCGACGAAAAGGTCGACTGGCTCGCCGAGATCCGCGGCCTTGCGCTCATGCTGCTCGCGGTCTTCGCCTTTCACAGCTTCATCGCAAAGCCGTTCTATATCCCGTCGGAATCGATGATGCCGAACCTGCTCGTGGGCGACCGGCTGGTGGTGAGCAAATATCCCTATGGTTGGAACTGGTCCTCGATCAGCTTCCACCTCGCCCCGCGAAGCGACTGGCGCCTGTGGGCCGCGACCCCCGAATATGGCGATATCGTCATCCCCGTGCATCCCGAGCGCGACGAGGATTACATCAAGCGGGTCGTTGCCCTTCCCGGTGACAGGATCGCGGTACAGAACGGGCAGATCATCCTCAACGGCACACCCGTCCCGCAGAAGGTCGAACCTGCCATCGACCTGCCGCTCGACGCCAATTCGCGCTGCGACGGCTTCGACTTCGACAATTTCCGTGCGACCGACGATACGGGCAAGCGCGTCTGCCGCGTACCCGTGCTGCGCGAGACCTTGCCCAATGGCGCGACCTATCTGGTCATCGATCACGAGAACCAGAACCTCGACAATTTTGCCGAGATCACCGTGCCCGACGATGCGGTCTTCGTCATGGGCGACAATCGCGATCACTCGGCCGACAGTCGTGAAACCGTAAGTGACCGCGGCCTGCTTGGACCGGTCCCGCTCACCAACATCGGCGGCCGGGCGGAGTTCATTACCTTCTCGCTCGACGGGACGACCACGCTCAACCCCGTGAGCTGGTTTACGAGCTTGCGCGATGGCCGCGCCTGGACCACTCTGCGACCGCCGCTGGTCGAGAGGAAAAGCGCAGAATGACAGATACATCGCCGTCCGTTTCGCAGGATGAAAGGGGCGGCAAGTCCGCCGGGGCGAGCCCGACGCGGATCGAGAGTCCCAAGCTGCGCTACGAGGCGTCGAAGGCGCTGATCTGGGGGCTGGTCATCGGCCTCATCGCGCTGGCTGTGCACCTCTCACAGTCGCTGCTGGTCATTTTCGGGGCACTGGTCTTCGCCGCAATGATCGACGGAGGCGCTCGCCTGCTGGGCCGCGCATTGCCGATCGGGCGCGGGTGGCGGGTGGCGATCGTGCTGTTCCTCACAGTCGGTTTCCTTATCTGGCTGGGATATTTTGCCGGCTCGCAGATTTCGCAGCAGGCTGCGGAATTCCCCTCGATCGTCGGCGAGCAGATCGGCCGCCTGATCGCCTATCTCCAGTCGAAGGGCTTCGCGATCAGCCAGGACGATGTCCAGAGCATCGCAGGCAATCTGATGAGCGGCGTGGGCACCGTGACCAAGGCGATCGGCGGTCTGCTCGGAGGGCTGACCACAGGCTTCCTGATCGCCATCATCGGCATCTACCTCGCCATCGACCCGCGCGTGTACGAGCGCGGCGTGGCCTGGATGGTCCCCGAGGAACGCCGCGATGCATTCCAGGACACGCTGAGCCACCAGGCCTACACGATGCGTCGCCTCCTAGCCGGGCGCCTGCTCGGCATGGCGGCGGAAGGTATATTCACCTGGGCGCTGCTCGCTGCCTACGGCGTGCCGATGGCCGCGCTGCTCGGCCTGCTGACCGGCCTTCTCGCCTTCATTCCGAATCTCGGCGCGATCATATCGGGTGTGCTGATGGTCCTGGTGGGCTTTTCGGGCGGAACCGACATGGGCCTCTATACGATCTTCGTCTATTTCCTCGTCCAGAACTTCGACGGCTACATCCTCGTGCCGATGATCGCCAAGAAGACGGTCGACCTGGCCCCCGCGCTGGTCCTGTCGGCCCAGCTGATCTTCGGTGCATTGTTCGGCATTCTCGGGCTCGCCCTTGCCGATCCTATGCTGGCAATGATCAAGGTTGCGCTCGAACGTCGCTCGGTGCGCTTGCAGGAGGGTGACGACGCCCGACTGGCCGTTCCGGAAGCGGGGGTTGCCTGATGGTTCGCAAGTTCCTCTACCTTGTCGCTGTCGTGATCGTGATCGTAATCGCGGGCGCGATCGCCCTGTCGATCTGGTCGCGTGAGGCGACCCAGATCGCCTTCGTTCCGCGCGGCGAATTCGTCGAGCAGGAGCCGTTGGAGAGCAACGCCTACCAGGACCCCGACATGTGGTATTCGCGGCCCGGCCTCGGCACCGACGATCCGGCGCGATACCAGCCCGCGATTGCCGAGGCTCCCGCCGATCCCGCGACCGAAACCCCTTCCCCCGATACGCCCGCCGCCGAACAGAGCCTCGACCAGGCAGACCCGATGGCGACGCGCGCGGCGAAGCCGGGCGAGCCTGCCGATGCGGACGCGGTCCCATCCTTCGCCGTCTTCTTCGTTCCGCCGACCAGTTACATCAAGGCGGGTGGTGACTGGAACGCAGCGTTGGACGATGCCTCGACCGACAGTCGCGCGCGCATTTTCCTCAAGGGGCTTGCCAGCCCGTTCAATCGCGCCGACGAGATCTGGGCGCCGAAATACCGCCAGGCTGCGGCTGGCGCGTTCCTGACCGACAAGCCGGAAGCGACGCAGGCGATCGACGCAGCCTATGCGGACGTCGTCCAGGCCTTCCGGTATTTCGTCGACAGTGTGGATGCGGGCAAACCTATCGTCCTTGCCGGGCACAGCCAGGGCGCGGCGCATATCCTGCGCATCCTCAGGGAAGAGGTCACCGGAACGCCACTCGAAGCGCGCGTGGTCGCAGTCTATGCGCCCGGCTGGCCGGTTTCCATCGAGCACGATCTTCCCGCGCTTGTGTTGCCCGCTTGCGCGGCACCGGGGCAGACCGGCTGCATCCTCGCGTGGTCGTCATTTGCCGAGAATGGCGATGCCTCGATGATCATGGAGCGCTACAAGGCCACGCCGGGCTACGACGGCGAGCCGCGCGGCGAAGGACCAATTCTCTGCGTAAACCCCCTCACCGGAGGGGTTGGGGGCAATGCGCCTGCCAGTGCTAATCTCGGCACGCTGGTGCCCGATGAGGGACTGACTTCGGGCGAGTTGGTCGCCAACGCGGTCCCGGCGCGCTGCGGCGACAATGGGCTGCTCTACATCGGCGATCCTCCCGCACTTGGCGAAGGCGTCCTTCCGGGTGGCAATTTTCACGTCTATGATATCCCGCTGTTCTGGAAGAACGTGCAGGAAGATGTCGTCGCACGGGTGAAGGCATGGACGCAAAGCCGCTCGTAACCGACAACAGGCTCGATTTCGAAGACGCCCTGCCGGACGGCGGGGCGCTGCTCGCGCTCGATGTCGGGACCAAGACTGTCGGTGTCGCGACCTGCGATGCGGGCTGGCGCTTCGCCACTGCCGGCAAGACGATCACCCGCGGCAAGTTCGGCAAGGACAGCGAGGCCTTGCGCGTCATCGCTATCGAACGCGGTATCCGCGGCGTGGTGATCGGCCTGCCCCGCAACATGGACGGCAGCGAAGGCCCGCGCGCACAGGCGAGCCGCGCCTATGCGCGCAATGTCGCCGCCGCCCTCGCCCTCCCCGTATTGCTGTGGGACGAACGCTGGTCCACATCGAGCGCGGAGGGCGCGATGATCGCGCAGGACATGAGCCGCGCCAAGCGGGCCGAGAAGATCGACAGCCATGCGGCCGCCGTGATCCTCCAAGGCGCGATCGACGCGCTTGCGGGCGGCGGTTTCTAGGCCGCCAGTGCTCGCCGCTGCGCTGCGGCTTCGATCGCGAGAAGCCTGCTTCCCGACAGTTCTGCCTCGCGCCAGAGCGCATCGCGCTGGCCCGCATCGGTGAGCAACCCCGCCCTCGCCTCATAGCTTGCCAGGCGCAGCCGATCGCTCGGGTGTGTTCGGCCGATGTTCACTGCCAGATCAAGCGCTTCATTCGCACCTGTCGCAACCGCGCAGCGCAGGAAAGTCTCGGTCGAAGTCGGGTTGAGAACGCCGGTCACGGCATTGCTGTCGAGGTCGAAACCGTACTGGTCGAACCACCCCTGCGCAGCGTCGACATGCATGATGTTGAGCGAAATCGAAGTGGATTCTGGCGGGATCTGCGAGTGAATATCGCGGTGTGCGCGATAGTGCATGAGGCGCCCTTCATGAAGGGCACTGCGTTCGATGAAGTGCAATTGCGGGCGCTCGCTCTTGCAGCCGACGACGTCCTCATAGTCGTATTCGTAATAGTCGCTGCGATAGCCGGGACCGAAGTAACCCACTGTCAGGAAATCGAAATTGTGGTCGTGCGGCAGCTCGTAGACGAAATTGCGCGCACCGCTTGCGGCAAAGCAGGCCTCGTCCTCGCTGGGCCAGATATTGGCGCGCAGGAAGCACTTCCCGCGCAGGGGCGACAGCACGATCGCCTGTGGCCCATAGGCGCTTTCGATGGTGTCTTCGCGATGCCGGTCCTTGAGTTGCTGGACCAGCATGTCGGCAAGGAAATCCCGGTTACGGCCGAGGCCGGCCAGCAGCTGTGCAGCTTCCAGCGTGCTCTCCTCGTCCTGCGGATCGAACCCGTCCCCCAGCCCTTCCAGGCATTCCTCCAGGGTGATGGAATCCTGTGCAAGATAGTCGATTATGCGGGGCATTTCTGTCGTTCCTCGATGCTGGCAAGTTGCGGATAGGCTTCGAGCAACTGCGCCCTGAGCGCACCGGCCTGGTCTGCGAGAGTGTCTTGCGCATCGGCTGCCATCCGGTGGAGCGCGGCAAAGCCGGTGGCTGTATCGAGAGCGAGGCATTCGCGCAGGGCCTGCCAGCGGAAGTGATCGCTACCCTCGCGGGTTAGCGCGGCAATGAGCGGTGCGGCATCGGTCCGGCCCATGCGGCCAAGGACAGCCATCGCCATCTCGCGCTGGCTCTCGACGCGGTCGCCGCTCGCCCGGTGAATCAGCGCGCCATCCGATAGGCGGAATGCGCGCGACGGTTCCGGCCTTGCTGGCGAGCGAGCAACCCTCAACACCAACATGCGACCGTGGATTCTTTCCGCGATCCGGGTGTCTTTCGCACCGAAATGCATGGAGTCGCCAGCCACCACCCGACGTGGTTCGCAATCGATTGCCGCGCGATCCTGCTCTTCGCGAAGCAGCTCCGCGATGCGTAGATCGGCAGCACCCGCGAGCACTATCTCGTGCCGCTCGACGTCGGAGAACGACACGCTCTCCGGCTCGGCCACTGCCACCGACTCGTCATAGGCCAGCAAGACCATGACCGCAGAGCCCGCCTGTGCGAGCTGTAGCAGGGCTGTGCCGTTGGAATACTGATGGCGGAAGGGTGCGTGGGCAAACGGATGCTTTTCCAATGCCTTACCCAGCGGATCGAACAGTAGCTCTAACACTTCCGAGGCCAGCGCATGATCCGCGATCAGCCGCGACAAGGTCGTGCAGTCGTCCCACGCCCTTCCCTCTGCGAAACGTGCCAGTTCCTCCTCGATGGCTTTCACCAACACGCTACCCCGCCAGTCGCGGGCGACGGTCTCGACCGCTTCTTGCGCATGACGCTGCGCGGGAGAATCCCCGCGCAGCGCCTGCAATGCCGAGTTGATTTGCATTGCCAGGTCCCGGTCAGAGTGCGAGCGAGCCGGTCGTGTCGTAGACGTAGACCATGATCACGATGAGCGTGTCGTCCATCGTACCACCGCTCGCCGCCAGGCTTCCGAACAGACCATTGGCCTGGTCGATACCGGGCAGGCTGGAGATGTCGAACTTGGGCAGATTCATGCAGATAGTTCCTTTTTTCGGCGGGCCACGACCACTTGTCCACGCCCGCCAATGCACTTGCTGGCGCGGTCGGGCGCAGGCTTGAAATTAAAAGACTGTAAGGAGCGGGAACCCTTCGCTATCGCGGGTCAAATGTCCGACCAGCCGCGCAAATTCGATCCCAGGGCCGCCGCGCCCTTCTTCGCCAGCAGGGGGCATTCGGGCTGGCTTGGCCTGCGCTATTCCGATCATGGAGACGATTGGGTTGAGCTCGAGCTACCCTGGCGTGAGGATCTTCTCGGAGAGGAAGGCCAGCGCGTGCTGGCCTCGGGTCCGATCCTCAGCTTGATGGACATGGCTAGCGGGATGGCCATCTGGCGCGCGATGGACGACTTCACGGCAATCGCGACGCTCGACCTCCGGGTGGATTACGTCCGGCCGGCACGCGAGGGATCTTCGGTCTTCGGTCGCTCGCAATGCTACCGCATCACCCGCAGCGCCGCCTTCGTCCGTGGTCTGGCGCATGACGGCGATGCCGATGATCCCGTTGCCCATATCCAGGCCGTTTTCATGAAGATCGCATCCAGTAGCCCGGTGGTGCCCGGTGAGTGATATGCCCGCAATCGAACCGCTGACGCCCTACGCCCGCTCGCTCGGCATCACGCATGATGGGTGGGATGACGGAACGCCGGTCATGCGGGTCGACTTCGACGAAACCGTGGAAGGACGGCCGGAACACTATCACGGAGGTGCAACTGGCGGGTTGCTCGAGACCGCGGGATACGCGGTGCTGCGTGCAGAGCTGGAACGCCTCGGGCGCGAAGCCATGCTCAAGCCGATCAATATCACCGTGCAATATCTTGCGGCTGGCAAGAGCAGGACGAGCTATGCGAAAGGTCGCATCACCAAGCTTGGCCGTCGCAGCGCGAATATCACTGTCGAGGCGTGGCAGGACGACCCGACCCGACCCATAGCCACCGCGGTGATGAATGTGCTGATGGCCGACTAGTTCGGCTCGAGTTCGCCCTGGCGTTCCAGTTCGCGGCGGATTGCTTCGTAACGTCGTTCCTCTGCCCTCTGCCGGGCCACCTCGATCGCCTCATCATCGATGCCGAGGCCATCTTCGCCGATGCGGATGTCTATCGGAACGCCGTCGATTTCGGTCGAGAACACGGCCTCGCCATCGCGGATGCGGATGCGCGAATTTCCGTCACCGATAGGGATATCGCCGATGTCGGGCACGTCGAGCGGCTCGATCGGGCCGCCCGGATCATCCTGTTCGCGTGGTTCCGCCTGCGGTGTAGCCCTGACCCCAAGCGCCTGGTTCATGAAATCACGCCAGATGCGGGCAGGCAGCCCGCCGCCCGAGATTCCGCCTTCAAGCGGTGAATTGTCGTCGTTCCCGATCCACACCCCGACAACGAGATCGCCCGCATAGCCGACGAAGAGTGCATCGCGATTGTCCTGCGTCGTACCCGTCTTGCCGAAGTTCGGCCCCTTCAGCATGGCAGCGCGGCCGGTGCCATTGTTGATGGCCGAGCGCAGCATCTGCTCCATTTCCGAGTGGGTTGAGCGCGAGAAGCTCGATGGTCCGTCGATCAGGTTCTCGAACCATCCGCGTTCGGGTCGCGCAAAGGCATGGGCTTCGACGGGATAGGCATTGGCCGCGACTGCGGCATAAGCCGACGTCAGTTCCAGGAGCGTCATCGTCCCGGTACCCAGCGCCATGGTCGGGTCGCCCTTGGCCAATGCCGACGTGACTCCCAGGTCGCGCGCGGTGGCGATCACCTTCTCGCTGCCCACTTCCTGTAGCAGCCGGACCGCGGCGACATTCGACGACTGGGCAAAGGCCTGCTCCAGAGTCAGGGTCGGCGAATAGCGCCCGCGTGAGTTCTTGGGCCGATAGCTGCCCTCGATGATCTCGGTGTTGTCGATCAGATCGTCCGGCTCCCAACCCGCGCGCAAGGCCGCGAGATAGACGAACAGCTTGAATGTGGAGCCTGGCTGCCGACGTGCCTGGGTAGCGCGATTGAAGGGGGATTTGGCGTAGTCCTTGCCGCCAATCATCGCGACCACCTCGCCATTGGTCCGCATGGCGACAAGTGCGACCTGCGCCTTGCCCAGCGGCGCTCGCTGGGTGACCTGGCGCGCGATGTTCTGGAGGCGACTATCGAGTGTTGTGGTCAGCGTCTGGCGGTCATAGCCACCCTCGGTCGCCTTGCGCGCCTCAGGCAATGCCCAGTCCGCAAAATAGGTGCCCGTCGGCAGGGTGTTACGGGACCGGACATCAAGCGAAGGCGGTCGGACTCGCGCGCTCTCTGCCTCGGTCAGATAGCCTGCTGCGACCATCGCATTGGTGACCATCCCCATCCGCTTCACTGCGCGATCATAATGCCGTGTCGGGGCATAGGCGGAAGGCGCCTGTACCAGACCCGCGAGCATGATTGCCTGGTTGAGCTTCAGCTTCTCCGGCTGGCGGTAGAAGTAGTGCAGGCTAGCCGCGCGCAGGCCGTATACATTGTCGCCGAAATATGCGTTCGACAGATAGCGCTCGAGGATCTCGTCCTTGGTTAGCCATGCCTCGAGCCAGAAGGCGATGAGCGCTTCGCGCGCCTTGCGGCTGAGGGTGCGTTCCGGCGTGAGAAAGGTGAACTTGGCGAGCTGCTGGGTGATCGTGCTGCCTCCGCCGGTGCCGGTGAAAGCGGCGCGCGCGATGCCGCGCGGGTCGACGCCCCAGTGGTCGTAGAATCGCCGATCCTCGATCGCCATGAAGGCCTGCACGACATGAGGAGGCAGCTTGGCGACGTCGACCGGATCATCGGTAATCGCCCCGTTGCGTGCGATCGGTGTCCCGTCCGCCGCCAGCAACGTCACCTGTGGCGCAGCGATGGGCTGGAGCGACTTGTTGAGCGGAGCGGTGATGGCGAGCCAGGCAACCAGCACGATGAACAGGCCCACCAGGCCCGCGACGATGCGCACCGCCCACCAGCGCTTGCGTCGGCCGCGCCAGTATTCGCGCTGCCACCAGCGCTGGTGGTTCTTCTCTTCCACACGCAGGGCATCGTCCACCCGGTCCAGCCGGTCGTCCCAGTCATCGTAGTCGAGGCCGTCATGCAGCGCGTAATAGCCCTGATGCGGGGCGAATTCCGCTTCAGGGTGCGTGCCGCGCCGGAATCTGTCAAAAACGCCCATTGCCTACTGTGTTATACCAACAACACAGTAATGCATAGAGGGTTGTGCCTTAACCGTTGCCAACCACGCTCTCGGGCAGGTCCTCGCCGAATACGCGCTGGTAGTACTCGGCCACCAGCATCCGTTCCTCCTCATCGCACTTGTTGAGGAAGGAGACGCGGAAAGCGAAGCCCACGTTCTGGAAGATCGAGTAGTTCTGCGCCCAGGTGATGACAGTACGCGGGCTCATCACGGTAGAAATGTCGCCATTGATGAAACCTTGGCGCGAGAGGTCCGCGACCTTGATCATGTCGGCGAGGATCTTCTCGTCGATGTCAGGATTCTTGGCTTCGACGATCTTCAGCTCGGTTTCGGCAGGCAGGTAGTTCAGGCCGACTACGATGTTCCAGCGGTCCATCTGGCCCTGGTTGATCTGTTGCGTGCCATGATAGAGGCCCGATGTATCCCCAAGGCCAACCGTATTGGCCGTGGCAAAAAGGCGGAAATGCGGGTCGGGCCGGATCACGCGGTTCTGGTCGAGCAGGGTCAGCTTGCCCTGCTGCTCGAGTACGCGCTGGATCACGAACATGACGTCGGGACGCCCGGCGTCGTATTCGTCGAACACCAGCGCGACCGGGTGCTGCAGCGCCCAGGGCAGCAGGCCTTCGCGGAACTCTGTCACCTGCAAGCCGTCGCGCAGCACGATGGCATCGCGACCAACGAGATCGATGCGGCTGATATGGGCATCAAGGTTGATGCGGATACATGGCCACTTCAGCCGTGCCGCGACCTGTTCGATATGCGTCGACTTGCCGGTGCCGTGATAGCCCTGAACCATCACGCGACGGTCATGTGCGAAGCCCGCGAGGATCGCGAGAGTGGTCTCCGGATCGAAGACGTAGTTGGGATCGATATCGGGAACGCGCTCGTCCGCCAGCGAGAATGCCGGGACTTCCCAGTCCACGTCGATGCCGAAAACCTCGCGCACCTTCACCATGCGGTCGGGGCCATCCATCAGCGTCTTGCCGGCGGTATCGATATTCTTGTCGGTCGTCTTGTTCATCGCCCGGGCGACCTAGGCATTTATCGCGAGCGCGCCAAGCCTATATTGGCACTGTGAGTCGTCCCGACCCCCTCGAATTTCTACGTCGGCGGATAGTCGGCTCCGTCCGAGCGACATTCAACGAGGGCGACGCCGCAGCCACTCCGCGCGAGTCGTCGGACGAGGCGCTGTTCGAACGCGACAGCCCGATCCGCATGGTGCATGCCGATGTCATCGCAATGATGGTCGGCGGCATCCGCGGGCTGTTCCTGCAGATGCTCCACCCCCACGCACTCCAGGGCGTTCTCGATTTCTCGAACTTTCGCGAAGACATGCACGGCCGCCTGAGCCGCACCGCCCATTTCATCACCGACACGACCTTCGCACATCACTCCATCGCGATGGAAGCCATCGAGCGGGTCAATCGTATCCATCGTTCGGTAAAGGGGACGCTGCCTGACGGAAGCGCTTATTCCGCCACCGATCCGCGCACGCTCGCGTGGGTCCATGTGGCCGAGGCAACGAGCTTCCTCGCCGCCTATCTTCGGCATGTCCGTCCCGATATGCCGGGCATCGAGCAGGACGAATACTACCGCCAGTTCGCCGTGATTGCACAGGAGCTCGGCGCCGATCCCGTCCCCCTCGACCGGCGCGAGGCTGAAGCGATCTTCCGCGAGCTTCGCACCGACATCAGGACAAGTGCGGAGGCACGCGAGGTCGCCCGATTCGTCGTGGCGATAAAGCCGCAAGGTGCGCCGGTCGCGCTGCAGAAGGCTATCGTCGCAGAATCGATCGCCCTGCTACCGCCGTTTGCCCGATCGATGCTTGGCCTTGAGCGTCCGCGACTGGCCGCAATTCCTGCAAGGGCCGCGACCTGGGGCGCGGGCAAGACCCTGCGCTGGGCATTCCGCCAGTAAGCCGATCCGCCGCTTCCTCAGCGCACTTCGTCGCACGCCTCTTGTGAACATACCAACCGGTCGGTATGGCGAGTCGAATGATACCCAACCGCCCCTTCCGGCCCGCGCCGCAAAACGCCCGCGACAAGCTGCTCGAGGCTGGTGTGAAGCTCATCCGCCAGCAAGGTTACGCGGCGACCTCGGTGGGTGAATTGTGTGAAGAGGCGGGCGTCACCAAGGGCGCCTTCTTTCACCATTTCGAATCGAAGGAAGCACTCGGCGCCGAGCTTGCACGCTACTGGAGCACATCGACTTCGGGTTTCTTCAGCGATGCTCCCTATCGCCAGATCGAGGATCCGCTCGAGCGCATTCTCGGCTACCTCGACCTGCGTATCGCGCTGATCGGCGGACCGGCGGAAAGCTTCAGCTGCGTCGCCGGGACGATGATCCAGGAAGGCTTCCGCACCAGCGAGCCGATCCGCGCTGCCTGCCGTGAAAGCATCCTCGGCAATGCCGACCTGTTTGTCGAAGATTTCGAACAGGCGATCTCCAGATACGGCGTCAAAGCCGATGCGCGCAGCCTTTCGTTGCACATGCAGGTCGTCATCCAGGGCGCGTTTATCCTCGCCAAGACCCAGGACACCGATGACGCAGCCATCGCAATGGCGCGCGAGAGCCTGGTTCACCTGAAGCGTTATCTCGAGCTGTTGTTCGCAAAGGAGACGACACAATGACCCAAATGATTTTCGTGAACCTGCCCGTCTCCGACCTTGCCAGATCGACCGCCTTCTATGAGGAGATCGGCTTCACGTTGAACGCCAAGTTCTCCGACGAGACCGCGTCGGGCATGGTGCTCAGCGATGCCATCCACGTCATGCTGCTGACACATGACAAGTGGAAGAGCTTCACAAGCAAGGCAATTCCTGATGCCCGCAAGTCGGCGCAGATGATGCTGTGCCTGAGCCGTGAGAGCCGCGCGGCGGTCGATGCGATTCTCGACGATGTCGCTCGGTCCGGCGGAAACGCTGATTGCGACCCACCGCAGGACTACGGCTTTATGTACGGGCGCAGCTTCGAAGATCCCGATGGCCACAATTGGGAAGTCATGTGGATGGACCCCGTGGCCGTCGAAAAGGGTCCTGAGGCGTTCATGGCGGAGGCGTCCTGAGCATGTCCTTCGCGGGCTATCTGACCAATATCGAGGCCAAGACCGGCCGCTCGGCCGACCAGTTGCGGTCCGCAGCGGCCGAACGCGGGCTCGCTACCGACAAGGGTCTCGCCGAGGGTGTGAAGGCCGGTCAGGTCGTGGCCTGGCTCAAGGAAGACTTCGACCTTGGCCACGGACACGCAATGGCGATCGTCGCCTACCTAAAAGGCAAGAGACCATAGCAATCGGCTCAGCAGATTGAATCCGGGCCAACCGGAAATCCAGGATCAGGAGGAGAGAGGCCATGTATGTTCAGGGATTTGTCATCCCCGTGCCCGCCGGCAACAAGGAAGCCTACCGCGAGGTGGCCGCGAAGTTCTGGCCGATCGCGCGCGACTACGGCTGCACCGGGCACTTCGAAGCGTGGGAAGCCGACGTGAAGGATGGGCAGCACACCGACTTCCGCAAGGCGGTGAAGCTGGAAGACGGCGAGAAAGTCGTCTTTTCCTGGATGCTTTGGCCCGACAGGGCGACCGCCGACGCCGCGCATGAAAAGATGATGAGCGACGAGCGCATGGCAACCGAGTTCGGCGCACCCGACGGCAGCGACATGCCCTTCGACGGCAAGCGCATGATCATCGGCGGGTTCGAAACCATCTTCGAAGCGAGGGCCTGAGTCATGGCGGCCGATCACGGAGCCTTCATCTGGTACGAACTGATGACCACCGATCCGGAAGGCGCAAAGTCGTTCTACGATGCGGTGGTCGGGTGGTCGCTTTCCACTGGCCACGGCGATGACGACAGCTATGGCTTCATCACTCGCAGCGACGGCGGCATGAACGGCGGCGTGCTGCGGCTCTCGCCGGAGATGCTCGAACACGGGGCCAGGCCGTGCTGGGTGGGCTATCTGCATGTGCCTGACGTCGACAGCGCGGTGAGCATGATCGAGGCAGCGGGCGGCCACACGCTCATGCCCGCCACCGACAACGAGATAGCCGGACGCTTCGCCATGGTGGCCGATCCGCAGGGTGCGGTGTTCTACGTAATGACGCCCAAGCCCCCGCCGGGAGCCTCTGACGCGAAGAGCACGGTTTTCTCGCCAGACAAGGCACAGCACATCCGCTGGAACGAGTTGTGGGCTTCCGATCCCGAGGCCGCAGTGGTCTTTTACAAGGATCTGTGCTGCTGGACCCAGGAGGGCGCCATGCCGATGGGCGAGCTTGGCGACTACCGCTTCATCCAGCACGAAGGCATCGGAATCGGCGCGATCTGCCCGGTGATGCCCGGCGGCTCCGGTCCGCGCTGGAACATCTATATCGGCGTCGACGACATCGACCGCGCGATGGCGGCGATTGCCGCAGGCGGCGGCACGTTGCTCGGCGACGCGCAGGAAATTCCGGGTGGCGAGTTTTCCGCCCATGCCCGCGATCCGCAGGGTGCCGACTTCGGCATCGTCGGTCCGCGCCACTAGTGCTTGCTACTAGAACTGATAGATGTTCTATTAATGTTCCGTCATCTGCAGGAGAGCGAACATGGCCGAATACACCTTCTTCACAAACCCGATGAGCCGCGGCCAGATCGTCCGCTGGGCGCTGCATGAAGCAGGAGCGGACTACGAGACCGAGCTGGTCGATTGGCAGGCAAAGTCCAAGGCGTTCACCGATGCCAATCCGATGGGCAAGGTCCCCACCCTCGTCCATCACGATGGCGACCATATCCATGTCGTGACCGAATGCGCGGCTATCTGTCACTATCTCGCCGAGATGCACCCGGCTGCTGGCCTGCTGCCCGAGCGTCACGAGAAGGCAGACTACTACCGGCTGATGTTTTTCGCAGCCGGCCCCATCGAACAGGCGACGACGACCCGCGCGATGGGCTGGACCATCGACGATCCCCAGAAGCAGGGCATGCTTGGCTTCGGCAATTACGAGCGCACGATGGACACATTCGAAACGCTGCTGTCGGACCGAGACTTCGTTTGCGGCGACCGTTTCACCATGGCCGATGTCTATGTCGGCAGTCATGTCGATTGGGGCCTGCAATTCGGCTCGATCCCCAAGCGCAAGACTTTCGAGGATTATGTCGCGCGCCTCCAGGCCCGCGACGCCTACAAGGCCGCCAAGGCCATCGACATGAAACTGATCGCGGAGGCGCAGGAAAATGACTGAGAAACTCACCACCGTCCTGTGGTTCGACGGCGCTGCAGAGGAAGCGGCAAGCTTCTACGCCGACACCTTTCCTGACAGCTCGGTCGGGGAAATCTTCCGCGCGCCATCGGACTTTCCGGGCGGCAAGAAAGGCGATGCGTTGACGGTCCAGTTCACCGTTCTCGGACGCAGCTACTCGGGCCTGAACGGCGGCGACCTGTTCAAACCCAACGAAAGCGTGAGCTTCATGGTCGTGACCGAGGACCAGGCGGAAACCGACCGCTACTGGAACGCGATCGTGGGCAATGGCGGACAGGAGAGCGCATGTGGCTGGTGCAAGGACAAGTGGGGTTTCAGCTGGCAGATCACGCCGCGCACACTCCTCGACTCCCAGATCGTTGGCGGGGACGAAGCGAGACGCGCGTTCGAAGCAATGATGTCGATGACCAAAATCGATGTCGCGGCCATTGACGCTGCTCGGCGGGGAAACTGAAGCCATGCCCAGGACGATCACCGGGGGCATGTTCCTCTCGCTCGACGGCGTTATGCAAGCACCTGGTGGTCCGGGCGAGGACCCTATGGGAGGCTTCGATCAGGCGGGCTGGGTCTTCAAGCTGTGGGACCCAGGCATCGAACCCGCGCTGGGCAAGCTGTTCGGCGGCGAATACGACCTTCTCCTTGGCCGACGGACCTACGACATATTCGCCGCCTACTGGCCCTATGCCGAGGGCGATAACAAGCCGATGAGCGAAGCCTTCTCGAAGGCAACGAAGTTCGTGCTGACCTGCGGCGAGCAGGAGTTGCCGTGGGAAAACAGCCAACGCGTCGGGAGTATCGAAGAAGTTGCTGCAATCAAGCAGACCGACGGCCCGGACCTTGTCATCCAGGGCTCAAGCACGATCTATCCCGGGCTTCTCTCGGCGGGATTGATCGACGAACTAGTTCTGATGACCTTTCCACTCACCCTTGGCCGCGGCAAGCGCATGTTCGGCGAAGGAACACCGGTGGAGCAGCTCGAGATGACCGAGCATTGGGTGACAGAAAAAGGCACTGTCGTCGCCACCTACCGACCCGCCGGGCCACTGCCGCCCTACCCTGACGAGGCACCCATTCCCATCATCAGCGACCGGGAGATCGAGCGTCGTCGAAGGATCGAAGAGGGCAGCTGGTGACTCTCGCCCTCTATGGTCATCCGTTTTCGAGCTACACTTGGAAGGCTCTCATCGCCCTCTATGCCAATGGCACCGATTTCGAGTTCCGCCTGATCGGACCTGATTGCGACGAAGCCAATGCCATCGTGCATTCGGCCCATCCGGCGGGCAAGTTTCCGGTGCTTACAGATGGCGAAGTCGCGGTCGTCGAGGCGGCAGCCATAATCGAATATCTTGCCGTCAAGCATCCCGGACCCGCGCCACTCATTCCGGGAGCACCCGCGATCGCGGTAGAGGCACGAATGATCGACAGGATCTTCGACAACTATTTCCAGGGCAATTTCCAGCGTGTCGTCGGCGCATATCTGAGCAACACGGAGGTCGGAAGCACGCCCACCGTCGGCGAGCCCGACCTTGCCGAGGTTGCCGCGGGTAAGGCCGGACTGCGACGTGCTTACGACTGGCTTGAGCGATGGCTCGAAACGAACCGCCTACCTCCACACGTCAGTCTTGTGACCTGCGCGGCTGCTCCGGCGCTTTTCTATGCCGATTGGGTGGATCCGATACCGGAAGACTGTCACCGGGTCGCTGCCTTGCGGGCTGAGTTACTCGCCCTGCCGGAGGTTGCCCGATGCGTCGACGAAGCGCGGCCATTCCGGCCATATTTCCCGCCGGGGGCCCCCGATCGCGATTGACTATCAAGCGATCGAGCGGGATTTCCTGAGCGTCTGATACGCCTCGACGACCCTGCTAAGGCGAGCCTCGTGCCGTCGGTCCCCACCGTTGCGATCGGGGTGATAACGGCGCACGAGCTCGGAATAGCGCCGACGCAAGCGCCTGCGGTCGACATCGGTACCGAGGCCAAGCTCTTCCAGCGCCAGCGCCTCCTCGCGGCTGAAGCGACCATCCATCGCCAGCTCAGCCTCGCGCCTTGCGCGGCTCTTGATGCCGGCAGCACGGGCGGCAATCGCCTCGAGTGGGTCATCGAAATCAGCCCAGCGCGGCATTCCATCGACACCGGCCGTGGGGCGAAAGCTGGGTGACGCGGTGCGCCAGCCGCTGGCGGGCGATTGCGCGTGGAAGATTTCCTCCGCGCTCATACCTTCAAACCAGTCGTATCCCGAATTGAACTCGCGCACGTGTTCGAGACACAGCCATTGCCATTCACCCGGCCCGTCGAAACCATGGCCGCGAGTGCCGGGCGCACGAAACTCGCCCGCCTCGCGGCAAGTCGGATGCGCGCAGGTTCTTCCCTCCGCTTCGTAACGTCCGTGAAACTTTGTCGCGCGCATTCGTTGTAGGATGGGGAGCGAATTGCGCTATGCAAACCCCGCAAAGGAGATTTCGCCCGATGGCAGGCCCCGTCCAGCAGGAAATGGAACAGCTTCTCACCGAGGCTTTTGCGCCTTCACGGCTCGAAGTGATCAACGACAGCGCCAAACACCACGGCCATTCAGGCGACGACGGTAGCGGGGAATCGCATTTCACCGTGGTGATCGAAGCTGCCGCCTTTGCCGAAAAGAGCAGGCTGGAACGGCAGCGCATGGTCAATCGCGCACTGGGCGATATTCCGGGCGAGCGTGTCCACGCCCTCGCCATCCAGGCATCGGCCCCAACGGTTTAAGGAGCGGAACGGATGGGCATACTCGAACAGACGCTCACTCCGATCACTCACGACCTTGGCCAATTCGAGGTCCGTCGCGTCCTCCCATCGCGAAAACGCACGATGGTCGGACCGTTCGTTTTCGTCGACCAGTTCGGCCCTGCCCATCTCGATCTGGGCAGCGGCATGGACGTTCGCCCGCACCCTCATATAAACCTCGCTACCGTCACATGGCTGTTCGAAGGCGCGATCGATCATCGCGACAGTCTGGGGACACTCTCGACCATTCGTCCTGGGCAGGTGAATCTGATGACGGCGGGCAAGGGCATTGTGCATTCGGAGCGCTCGCCCGAAGCCGAGCGCAAGACTGGCCCCAAGCTATTCGGAATGCAGACCTGGCTCGCCTTGCCCGACGGTCGCGAGGAGATCGATCCGGCATTCGAGGCAATGACCGACCTGCCCGTGATCGAGGACGGCCGCGCTCGCGCCATCGTCATCATGGGCGAGCTGTGGGGCGAACGCGCGCCCACCACAACCTATGCCGAGACCATCTATGCCGAGATCGTCCTCGAAGCAGGGGGAGCTATTCCGCTGGAGGAAGATGCCGACGAGCGTGCGGTGATGCTGGTTTCGGGCGAGGCCAGCGTCGATGGCCATGCGCTCAACCAATACGAACTCGCGGTGCTCCAGCCGGGCCGGGACATGACGCTCGAAAGTGGCTCGGGTGCGCGCGTGATGCTGCTTGGTGGAGAGGCCTTCGAAACACGGCGGCACGCATGGTGGAACTTCGTCAGTTCGCGCAAGGACCGCATCCAGCAGGCCAAGGCCGATTGGGCAGCTGGCCGCTTTCCCAAGGTGCCCGGGGACGAAGAGGAATTTATCCCGCTCCCCGACGGAGAACCGAACACCGTAACCTATCCGTGAGGGGATCAGCATGAGTTTCGAAGGCAAGACCGCCTGGATCACAGGCGCGAGCAGCGGCATCGGCGCAGCTCTTGCGCGTGAATGGGCTGGCAGGGGAGCAGACATCATCCTTTCCGGGCGTGACGAGGCGAGACTTCACGAAGTCGCAAACAGCCTGCACACCGAAACGCTGATTCTGCCCTTCGATGTGCGCGACGACGCGGCGATGCAGGCCGCTACGGACAGGGCCGTGACGTGGAAGGGAGTCGACATATTCGTCGCCAACGCCGGTGTGTCGCAGCGTAGCGCCGCGGTCGACACCGACATCAGCGTCTATCGCGAGATCATCGACATCGACTTGATCGCGCAGATTGCCGCGACGCAGGCGCTGCTGCCCCATGTTAGCGAGCGCGGGAGCGGGCATCTGCTCTTCATCAGCTCGATCGCAGGCAAGGTCGGCGTGCCGATGCGCACTGCCTATTGCGCGGCGAAGTTCGGACTGGCCGGTTACGCCGACGCTCTTCGCGCCGAATTGTCGCAGTGCGGGGTGCAGGTCCACGTGATTTACCCCGGTTCGGTCGCGACCGATGTCAGCCGCAATGCACTGACCTCCGACGGCAGCAAGCGCGGGCGCAGCGACAAGGCGATCGACAATGGCATCCCGCCAGCCGAAGCAGCCAACCGGATCATCGATGCCGTCGAAGCCGGTCAGCGCGAGATCATCGTCGCGAACGGCATGGAAGAGGCGATGGGCGAGATGCGACGTACGCCCGATCAGCTGCTCGATCAGGTCGCCGGCATCGTCGCCGCAGGCTATATGGAAAAGATGAAGGCGGAGGGGTGAGCGTGGAACTGGTCCAGAAGCGCGTCAAGCTGGCCAATGGCATCCATCTGGACGTGGTCGACGAGGGGCCACGCGATGCGCCTGCCTTGTTGTTCCTGCACGGCTTTCCGGAGAGCCACCGAACCTGGCGCAACCAGATCGCGCATTTCTCAGGACGCTACCGCTGTATCGCGCCTGACCAACGCGGCTATCGCGGATCATCGAAGCCGCAGGAGGTGTCCGAATACACGCCCGACAAGATGATCGGCGATGCCTTTGCGCTGATGGATGCGCTGGGCGTCGACAAATTCACAATCGTCGGTCACGACTGGGGCGGCGCTATTGCCTGGGGCGTGGCCTACGGCGGGATGTTGAACGGCCGCGTCACTCGCGCCATCATTGCCAACGCGCCCCATCCGGTGCTTTTCCCCAGACTGCTCTACACCAACCGCGAGCAGCGCGAGGCGAGCCAGTATTTCCGCGTCTTTCGCGATCCCGCCAACGATCCGATGATCCGCGAGCACGGTCTGGCGCCGGTGCTCATGAAGGCCTTCGAGGGCCGCGAGGTGGCCAACACGATGGAGCCGGACGAGCAGGCGAGGCTGTTCAAGGACTGGACCGATCCTGACGCCGCAATCGGCATGCTGAACTATTATCGTGCCAGCCCGATGGAAGTGCTGTCGATGGACGCGCCATACGAAATACCGGCCGACCACCAGGATTTCCCGCTACCCAAACTGGCGATCCCGACGCTCGTCATCTGGGCGATGGACGACATGGCTCTGCCGCCCGCAAACCTCGAAGGCCTGGACGAAGTGATCGACGATCCGGAGGTCGTGCAGGTGCCGGACACCGGGCATTTCGTGCAGTGGGAGGCGCCCGAGGCCTTCAATGCTGCGATGGAAGCATTCCTCGACCGGACGAACTAGCTATCCAGCCACTCGATATCGGCACCGTGGGCATGCGACCAGGTAAGCTGGGTCGCTTCGTCGCCACCCGGCCAGTAGCGCACGCGCAGGTTATGGCGATGCACCGTCCGGTCTGCCTCGACCGAAATCCATGCGAGAGGGGCCTCCGAAGTTGCCTTAGCCCCAGCCGCCTCCATCGCCGATGTTACGCGCTCCTGCTGGTCTGCAGGGACATATTGCCAGACGATCGAGTGCATCAGCACGCGCGTCGTGCCCGCTTCCTGTGGTCGGGCAAGCTCCTGCTCGATAAAGTCGGCGGCGTTGATCCGGTTCATATCCGGCTTGCGCTCGCTCGCCGCGCGGATTGCGGCCTCCATGCGTTCGAAGCGGATGGTGTGCTCGGGCCAAATATAGGCCTTGAGCCGCTCCAACTGGTTTGGATCGGTCAGGTCGACGGGGGCCACGTCGCAGCCCTTGGTCGAGACGATCTCGATCTGTTTGTCAGGCGGAGGCGCGCCCTGCCAGTCGGGCTTGAAGTGCATGGCCGCATTCTCCGGCCCCACCTCGATCCCGCCTAGATCGTAGTGATAGCGGTCGAGCATCAAATTGATCCCCGCACTCGATCCGATCTCAAGGCACTGGAAACGCGGCGGAAGTCCCTTGCCCGCGAGCCATAGCATGGCGGCGATGAAGTTGCTCGACCGCCCTGCCTCGTTCGTCTGCGGCGGTCCGTCGAGCCAGGGCAGGAGCTGCGCCTCATGCGCCGTCATGGCGTCCGTGACGATGGCAACATCGTCCGCACCGATACCGCGATAGATCGGCTCGAGCGCCGGTTCACGGCCCGTGAGGTGCAGCCAGTGAAGGCCGCCGGTGATCCGCAAAGGCAAGGCATCGGCCAGCGGCGCCCCCTGCCATTCGCGGATGCGCCGGGCGAGAGCATTGTCCAACCCGCCCTCGATGGCGCTCCAGATGGCCTCGACCACGCGCGCGGTAATCGGCGCGCCATTGTTCACGCAATAGGCGACCTGGTTGCGAAAGCCCTTGGCGACCATGCCTTCGCCTGCGGCGTCGATGTCCATGCGCTCGTAATGCGGTCTCTGCCCGGAATTGCCCATATAGATTGCCCTTTCGCATGGCCTTGCCTATCTGCGCGCGACATGAGCGACAGCCTGACATTTGCCGTACCCAAGGGACGTATCCTCGACGAGGCCCTGCCCGTGATGGCGCGCGCCGGCGTGGTGCCCGAAGAGGCGTTCCACGACAAGAGCAACCGCTCTCTCACTTTCGCGACCACGCGCGAGGACATGAACCTCATCCGCGTGCGCGCTTTCGATGTCGCCACTTTCGTCGCTCACGGAGCGGCGCAGCTCGGCATTGTCGGCTCCGACGTGATCGAGGAATTCGACTACGCCGACCTCTATGCCCCCGTCGATCTCGACATCGGTCACTGCCACCTCGCCCTTGCCGAACCGAAAGAGGGTGCTGCCAGCGTTGATGGCGCGAGCCACGTTCGAGTCGCGACCAAATACCCGAACCTGACCCGCCGCTTCTTCGAGCAGCGCGGCGTGCAGGCCGAGTGCGTTAAGTTGAACGGCGCGATGGAGATTGCCCCCGCATTGGGTCTCGCGGGCAGGATCGTCGACCTCGTTTCCTCCGGTCAGACACTGAAAGACAATGGCTTGGTCGAGACCGGCCACATTCTCGACATCAGCGCCCGGCTGATCGTGAACCGCGCTGCGCTGAAGACCGATCCGCGCGTTGCTGCGCTGGTCGATGCCTTTCGCCAGGACGCCTCTGCGCGCAAGGTCGCCTGATGCAATTGCTGCGCACTTCCGATGCGGATTTCGAGAAGAGGTTCGAGCGCGTGGTCCGCGACCGCCGCGAAAGCGACGCCAATGTCGCACGCGATGTCGCCACGATTCTCAACGAGGTTCGCGAGCGCGGCGATGCGGCGCTGGTGGAATATTCGATGCGTTTCGACGACCACCGGCTCACCACCGAGGACGACTGGCGCATCTCGAAAGAGGCCTGCAAGGCTGCGTATGAAGCGCTTGATCCGGCACTGAACAGTGCACTGAACACCGCCGAACAGCGCATCCGTGCCTATCACGAGAGCCAGCTTCCCGAAGATCGCGACTACACCGACGATATCGGCATGCGCCTCGGCGCGCGCTGGCTGCCGGTCGACGCTGCCGGGCTCTACGTCCCGGGCGGACGCGCGGCCTATCCGTCATCGCTGCTGATGAATGCCATCCCGGCCAAGGTAGCGGGTGTCGAGCGGCTTGTGGTCGTTACCCCGACGCCCAAGGGGCAGACCAATCCGCTGGTGCTCGCCGCGGCGCATATCGCGGGCGTGGACGAAATCTGGCGTATCGGCGGGGCGCAGGCCGTGGGTGCGCTCGCCTATGGCACCGACCGCATCGGCAAGGTCGATGTCGTCACCGGCCCCGGAAATGCCTGGGTGGCCGAGGCCAAGCGCCAGCTTTACGGCGTAGTCGGCATCGACATGGTCGCTGGCCCCAGTGAGATTCTCGTTATCGCGGACGGAAACAACGATCCCGAGTGGGTCGCCGCCGATCTCCTCAGCCAGGCCGAGCACGATCCCACCAGCCAGTCGATCCTGATTACCGACGATGAGTCATTCGCCCGCCAGGTCGGCGATTGCATCGACCTCGCCCTGATGAAACTCGACACGGCCAGGACCGCCAAGGCCAGCTGGGATACGCACGGGCTGATGGTGATCGTCGACAGCCTCGACCAGGCTCCTTCCCTTTCAGATCGCCTCGCTGCCGAGCATGTCGAGCTGATGGTCGATGATCCGCAGGCGATGTTCGACAGGATGCGCCATGCGGGCAGCGTCTTCCTCGGTCGCCATACGCCCGAGGCCGTCGGCGACTATATCGCCGGACCGAACCACGTCCTTCCCACCGGCCGCCGCGCGCGTTTCGCCAGCGGCCTGTCGGTGCTCGACTTCATGAAGCGCACCAGCTTTATCGACGCCTCCGATGCCGCTCTTGCGGCCATCGGACCTGCCGCCATCCGCCTTGCCGAGGCAGAGGGCCTTCCCGCCCACGCCCTCTCGATTGCCGTGAGATTGAACAAGTGACCCAGAATTCCCGCTCGCAGGCCCGTTCGGCCGCCCGCCTCGCCGCCGTCCAGGCGCTCTACCAGCAGCAGATGGAGGGCACTGCCCTCGCCCGCCTGCTCGACGAGTTCCATCAGCACCGCATCGGCCAGGTGGTCGAGGACGAGGAATATGCAGACGCCGATATCGATTTCTTCGATGACGTGGTTTCGGGCGTCGATGCCCGCCGCAGCGAGATCGACGACTTGCTGACCGCGCGCCTCGCCGAAGGCTGGACGCTCAAGCGCCTCGACAAGACCATGCTCCAGATCCTGCGCGCCGGAACCTATGAGCTGCTCGCAAGACAGGACGTGACCAAGGCCACCTCGATCAGCGAGTATGTCGACGTCGCCAAGGCCTTCTTCGACGACCGCGAGGCGAAATTCGTCAACGGCATCCTCGACGCGGTCGCGAAAGAGGCGGGGCGCTGAACGAGCGCGACTTCATCGCCGCGCTCAGGGCGCTGGCGACCATGCCCGAGGCACGCGGGCTGGAAGACGATGCGGCGGTGATCGAAGTCGGGGGCGAGGCACTGGTCCTTACCCACGATACGCTCGTCGAAGGCGTCCATGTGCTCTCCGGACAGGACACTGCAGACATTGCGTGGAAGCTGGTGGCGGTAAACTTGTCCGACCTTGCGGCCAAGGGTGCCGAGCCGCTCGGTATCCTGGTTTCGCATATGCTGGGCGAGGATGACGCGCGTTTCGTCGAAGGGCTGCAGGCGGTTTGCAACGCCTATGATGCCCCCCTGCTTGGCGGCGACACCGTGCGCGGCGAAGGGCAGCGCGTCTGGGGCTGCACCGCCATCGGGCGAGCGACCCACAGGCCGGTGCCCTCGCGCAGCGGAGCGCAAGCTGGTGATTCCGTTTACCTCGGCGGCAGGATCGGCGAGGCCATGTGTGGTTTCGAAGCAATGCGCGATGAAAGCGGCGGGGACGCAAGCGCCTATGCCCGCCCCCGCCCCCAACTCGCGCTTGGTGCGCAGATAGCCCCGCATGTCACTGCAATGATGGACGTTTCCGACGGTCTCCTGCTCGATGCGTCGCGCGTTGCCCGGGCAAGCAGTGTGACACTTGCACTCGAAAGCGGTCTGGTCGCACCTCTCGCCCCGCCCGAGCGGCTCGACGAGGCCATGCGCTGGGGGGACGATTATGTGCTGCTATGTACCGGCCCCGAAGGGCTCGACGACCGGTTCGGGCTGACGCGGATCGGCCAGGTTGTCCCCGCAACGGGCGACGAAATTCTGCTCGATGGAGCAGCGCCGGGTGGCGATCTCGGCTACACGCACTGAACTTTCGGTCGAGCCAGGGGATTAAGCGCGGATTGCTGCGCTTTTCGGCCTTGTCACGCAAGACTCGGTCCTTATACCCCTCGCCCACATGCTCCGGCGCTTCCCGCGTCGGGTCGCATCAATCATAAAATCAAACGGGAGGGGAGTTCTCCGTGGATCTTGTTACCATATCAATCCTGCTGGGACTGCTGGCCGTCGTGTACGGCTTCGTCACCAGCCGCCAGGTGCTGGGAAGCGGCGCCGGCAACGAAAAGATGCAGGAAATCGCTGCAGCCATCCAGGAAGGCGCACAGGCCTATCTGAAGCGTCAGTACACCACCATCGCCTTCGTCGGCGTGGTCGTGGCCGTGCTGGTTTTCGTCTTCCTCGGCGGCATTCCGGCGACCGGCTTCGTCATCGGCGCGATCTTGTCGGGCGTTGCGGGCTTCATCGGGATGAACATCTCGGTCCGCTCGAACGTGCGCACCGCTGCTGCCGCGCAGAGCGGGTTGCAGCAGGGTCTGACCCTCGCCTTCCGCGCGGGCGCCATCACCGGCATGCTGGTGGCTGGCCTCGCCCTCCTCGCGATCGCGGTATTCTTCTGGTACCTGACCGGCCCTGCCGGCTATGCTGCCAATGACCGCCACGTGATCGACGGCCTCGTCGGCCTCGCCTTCGGCGCATCGCTCATTTCGATCTTCGCACGTCTGGGCGGCGGTATCTTCACCAAGGCCGCCGACGTCGGCGCCGACCTCGTCGGCAAGGTCGAGGCAGGCATTCCCGAAGACGATCCGCGCAACCCGGCCGTGATCGCCGACAATGTGGGCGACAACGTGGGCGACTGCGCCGGCATGGCTGCCGACCTGTTCGAAACCTATGTCGTGACCGTCGGTGCCACCATGGTCCTGACCGCGCTTCTGATGAAGGGCCTCGGCGACCTTCTGATGCCGATGATGGCTCTCCCGCTGCTGATCGGCGGCGCGTGCATCCTGACCTCGATCATCGGCACCTATTTCGTTCGCCTCGGCGGCGGCACGAATGTCATGGGCGCGATGTACAAGGGCTTCCTTGTCACCGCGATCCTTTCGATCCCGCTGATCTACCTCGTGACCGACTATGCCCTAGGCGGCATGGCCGCGAACATCCCGGGCACCGAGTTCAACGGCATGGCGCTGTTCTTCTGCTCGCTTCTGGGCCTCGCGATCACCGGTCTCATCATCTGGATCACCGAGTACTACACCGGCACCAATTATCGTCCGGTCCGCTCGATCGCCAAGGCTTCGGAAACGGGCCACGGCACCAATGTGATCCAGGGTCTCGCCATCAGCCTTGAATCGACGGCCCTTCCGACCATTGTCATCGTCGCAGGCATCATCATCGCCTACTCGCTCGCGGGCCTTATCGGCATCGCATATGCGGCAACCGCGATGCTGGCGCTGGCTGGTATGGTCGTGGCGCTCGACGCTTACGGCCCGGTGACCGACAATGCCGGCGGCATCGCCGAAATGGCAGGTCTCGACGACTCCGTTCGCGAGAAGACCGACCTGCTCGACGCCGTGGGCAACACCACCAAGGCCGTGACCAAGGGCTATGCCATCGGTTCGGCCGGCCTTGCTGCGCTGGTTCTGTTCGCTGCCTACACGACCGACTTGCGCGAGTTCTTCCCGAGCCTGACGGTGAACTTCAGCCTCGAGAACCCCTATGTCATCGTTGGCCTGCTGCTCGGCGCACTGCTCCCGTACCTCTTCGGTGCGATGGGCATGACCGCCGTCGGCCGCGCTGCCGGTGACGTCGTGGTCGATGTGCGCGAGCAGTTCAAGAACAACCCCGGCATCATGACCTACGAGTCCAAGCCCGACTATGCGCGGACCGTGGACCTCGTGACCAAGGCTGCCATCAAGGAGATGATCATCCCCTCGATGTTGCCGGTTCTCGCGCCGATCGTGGTGTACTTCGTGATCGCCTCGATCGCTGGTCAGGAGAACGGTTTTGCGGCACTGGGCGCACTGCTCCTCGGCGTGATCGTCGGCGGTCTCTTCGTGGCGCTTTCCATGACTGCCGGCGGCGGCGCATGGGACAACGCCAAGAAGTACATCGAAGACGGCAATCACGGCGGCAAGGGCTCGGAAGCCCACAAGGCTGCGGTGACCGGCGACACCGTTGGTGACCCCTACAAGGACACCGCAGGTCCGGCCGTGAACCCGATGATCAAGATCACCAACATCGTCGCGCTGCTGCTGCTTGCAGCGCTCGCGGCAGGCTAACCTCTTCGGATCCTAGTCCGGGAAACGGGGCGGCGGCATCTTCGGGTGCCGCCGCCCTTTTTGGTATTCGGCCGGTTAAGCATTCTTCACTCTCGCCATGTTATATGAGGGTGGAAGTGGCAGGATGGCCCTGCCGTGGGGAATTGGACGAGATGGGACTGGTCGATCCTGGTGCGACGCAATGGCGCGGGCAATGCCCGGACACGCCTCCGCTCGGCCTGGCCGATGGTTTTCACGTCCTCGGCTGGACGGATTGCGATCTCTCGGCGCTTGAGCCCGAATGGCGAGCACTCGCCCGGGATGCGTCGACACCCAATCCGTTCTTCGAACACTGGTACCTGCGCCCCTCACTTGAACAACTGGACCCGCAAGGAGAGAGTCGGCTCGCACTGTTCGTGGCCGACGGGCGTCTCGCCGGGCTGATGCCGCTCCGCGCCGCGCCTCGCTACCATTCCCGCCCGCTGGCCAATTTCACCACCTGGCTCCACCATAACTGCTTTTGTGGCAGCCCGCTGGTCGCCGAGGGACAGGAGGAGGCGTTCTGGTCCGCCTGTCTTGCCTGGTGCGATGCCCAGGCGGGACGAGCGCTGTTCCTCCACCTGCCCCAAATGCCGACCGATGGCCCTCTCGCCGACGCGCTTGCCAAGGTCTGCCGCGCCGGAAGGCGATCGTTCCGCCAGGTGCTGCGGGAGGAACGAGCCATGCTTGCCTCGGACCTCGCTCCCGATGCCTATCTGCAAACCGCAATGCGCTCCAAGCGTCGCAAGGAACTGCGGCGACAGCGCAACCGTCTTGCCGAGCATGGCGAGCTGGTCGTAGTCCGTTCGCGGGACGAGGACGGTATCGACCACTGGATCGACCAATTCCTCGAACTCGAGGCGCGCGGGTGGAAGGGTGATGGAGGCTCTGCCCTTTCCAGCCACCGCGAGACGGAGCGACTCTTTCGCGCAGCCATGGATGCCGCTGCCCGGGCGGGGAAGCTGGAACGGCTTTCGCTGACCCTGGACGGGCGCCCGATAGCCATGCTCGCCACCTTCCTCACCGGGCGAGCCGGCTTCTCGTACAAGACCGCATATGACGAGGAATACGCCCGCTACTCGCCCGGACTGCAGCTGCAACTTGCCAATCTCGACCTGCTCGACGATCCGGCGATGGATTGGTGTGACAGTTGTGCGGCGCAGGACCACTCGATGATCGACCACCTTTGGCGCGAGAGGCGAGAGATCGCCTGGTTCTCGCTTCCCGTCGGACGCGGGCCGCGTCGTCTGGTTGGCGAAATCTGGACCGCGCTCGAAGCGTGGCGTTGGAGACGAAATTTATGACCTACCCGCCAGCCTTTCCGCAGGAGTCGCGGGCGGCTTTTGCCTCCGCCTATCCAGAAAAGCCTCATGTGCTGCGGCACTCGCTACAGCGCGACGAACGGTTTTCACTCGACGGACTCGCCACGCTTGCCGATGCGCTGCCGGAAGCGAGCATCGAATACAATCGCGGCAACCTGCCCATCGGCGTGGACGGGAAGCCCGACGCATCCGGCCTCTCCATCGGCGAGACAATTCGCAAGATCGCCACCAGCGATAGCTGGGCCGTGCTCAAGAATATCGAGCAGGTCGGGGAATATCGCGCGCTGCTACTCGAGCTGCTCGAGGAGATCCGTCCCGACATCGAGGGGAAGACAGGCAAGATGCTGACCCCGCAGGGCTATATCTTCATCTCGAGCCCCAACGCCGTCACTCCCTATCATTTCGATCCGGAGCACAACATCCTGCTCCAGCTGGTCGGCCGGAAGACAATGACCCAATTCCCCGCCGGCAACGCCCGCTTCGCGCCCGACGAGGTGCACGAGAGCTACCACCTCGGCGGCCCCCGCGAACTCCCGTGGCGGGAGGAACTGCTCGCGGGCGGCACCGCCTACACCATCGAGCCGGGCGAGGCGGTCTTCGTGCCGGTCATGGCCCCGCATTTCGTGCGCAACGGCAGCGAAAGCTCGATCTCGCTCTCGATCACCTGGCGCAGCGAATGGAGCTATGCCGAGGCTTACGCACGTTCCTTCAACGGCACGCTGCGCCGCTTCGGTTTCAAGCCCCGCCCACCGGGTCGCTGGCCGGCGACCAACAACGCCAAGTCCACCGCCTGGCGCGTCATCCGCCGCTTGACGCAAGCGTAAGGTCGCCGCAAAGCCGCTCTCGTGAGCGACAGCAAAACCCCCGAGCAACTCGTCGCAGGCCTCGTGCGCCTGCTGACCGTTACCCGCGATGGCGAGGACGCCTTCAGCGCCCCGCAACAGCCCGGCGGAGTCGGCCGCGTGTTCGGCGGTCAGGTCATCGCCCAGGCGCTGCAGGCGGCGCAGGCCACCGCACCCGAGGGACTCGAGGCCCACTCGCTCCACGCCTATTTCCTGCGCGGCGGCAAGGAAGGCGCGGACATCGCCTATCGCACCGCGCGCGATTTCGACGGACGCAGCTTCGCCAACCGCCGCGTGGTCGCGAGCCAGCTCGATGAGGACGAAAGCCCGCGTCCCATCCTCAACCTCACCGCAAGCTTCCAGCGGCCCGAAGAAGGTCTCAGCCACGACGACTACCAGATGCCCGACGTCCCTCCGCCAGAGGAGCTGGAGAGCGACATGGACGTCCGCCAGGGTATCGCCGATCGCTATGGCGACCGTCTCAGCGAAGGACAGCGCGCGATCTTCCTGCGCCCCCGCCCGATCGACATGCGCAGCTGCGGCCCGCTGCACTGGATGAACCGTGAGCCGAGCGCACCCGCCGCCAACAGCTGGTTCCGCACCGTCGCCCCCCTGCCCGACGACGCCGCGCTGCACCGCGCCGTGCTTGCCTATGCCAGCGACTACACGCTGCTCGGCACCAGCGCCCTGCCGCACGGCCTCAGCTGGTTCCGCGGCGAGCTGGTCGGCGCCAGCCTCGACCACGCGATCTGGTTCCACCGCCCGGCGCGCGCTGACGAATGGCTCCTTTACTCTACCGACGCCCCGTGGAGCGGATCAGGCCGAGGCTTCAACCGCGGCCGCATCTTCAATCGCGAGGGCCAGCTTGTCGCAAGCGTGGCGCAGGAAGGCATGATGCGACGGCGGGTTAAGAAAGACTCGTGATTCGTTCAGCTGATCGCATTTCAGCCTGAACCAAGCCTCGCGATTTTGGCTAAAATCACACGAGTGAACGATGGAAGTGAGGTTTCGCCCGCAAGATTGGCGACCATACGCGCGGATCGACGGTGTGAAAGAGCCGATGCGAAGCTAGCAGCGGCGGGGGATGTAGGAAAATCGCTAGCGCGGCAGGAAGTAGCCTTCCTCTCCAAGGCGGGCGCCGCCCATGTCGGCCATGATTTCGAGCACGCGGGCGACGCGCGCCTTGCGCTTGGGCGTGTTGCGGCCCTTGAACAGGGCGGAGAGCGCTTCGGCGGCAAGCGGAGCCTCGGCCTCGGCCAGAACATCGCGCATGGTGGCGAATTGTTCGCGCTCTTCGGCAGGCCATACGCGTTCTTCGACCACGCCCGCTTCGACCAGGTCGATGTCGAGATCGTCCTGCCCCTTCACCTTGTGGGCGAGACGCGGCTTCTGGTATTCGGGGCGCAGCCAGCGCACGATGCCGCGCTTTTCCTCCGCAGCGCGCTCCTGGTTGAGCGCCACCAGCCGCGTGAGCAATTCTTCCTCGGCGGCTTCCTGGTCTTCGGACTTGTGCGGGCTGGGCGTGGTCGCGCCGGGGCGGCCGACCAGCCGCTCGCCAAGGTCTTCCCAGCCATAGGCGGCGAAGACTTCGCGGTCGATATCGTCATGGATATCCTTGAGCACCGAGATCAGCCCCGCCTCGTGAATATCGCGCTCCTTCTGGCTGAACGGTTCGCCGACGCCCTGCTCGAGCTCGCGCAAGCGTTCGAGCACATTGTACATGTCGGTCATGGTCAGGAAGTCGTGCTCGGCCAGCCGCTCCTTGCGAAAGGCATCGAGCCGCTCGCCGAGCTGGTCGAGCTTGGCGGATTGCGCGTCTGTGAGGATGGGGAATGGGAAAGGGTCAAGACAGCGAGTCTTTGTCCAGCGTACAGGACCAATATAAGCGCCCATCGATGAAGCGTTTGCCTTGACCCATTCCCAGTGAATTCGTGAGGACAAAGTGGCGAGATGTGATCCGGAGGACGTCGCCAAATTCACCAACATATTGTCGGGCAAGGTATCATCTTCGAGAAACTGAAAGAATCTCTGCGCTGCTGTTTCAATTGTCGCAATGTAACGAGACTGCCCCTTCAAGGCTTCTCGCAAAACTGGTCGCGTTTTTCCAAAAAGCCACCATTCACGTGCGTAGGCTTGTAGGTCGGGAGAGCCTCCGATGGCTTTCCCTTCACGCTCGGGTCGCACTGCTTCGCTAAGATGTTGGTAAACCGAAGGATATCGTTCTTGGACATCCTGCGCGCTCAACCCGAAAAGGTCGATGACCATCACATTGCGCGGTCGCTGTCCGATATCGCGTCCATTCCGATACTTGAGAATGTGCTTATCCAAACCAGGCAAGGAGTGGAGCCCCAAATTGCTCGCCTGACTTGCTGACACAATAAAACCCGATCCATGAAGAGAGACCCCACGGCTCGACAGATCCTCCTGTGCGAGGAGTGGCTGCACCTTCGACAGATCCGCGCCAAGCGTTAGCTTGCTCGTAATCTTCCCCTCATCCACTTCCAGCCGCACTTCGGGCGTGTCCGTATTCAGCCCGCTCTCGTGTACCACTTCCGCCAGCTTGCCCTGCCGCTCGCCGCGCACCGCGACGGTCATCGCAATGCGCACTGCCGCCTTGTCGCTCGCCTTGAGCCAGGGATGGTCGGGAATGGCGTAGACTAGGTTTAGCGGCAGCTTGGCGTTCATGTGCCGCTCCACCACGCGGCGGCTGAAGGTCTGGGTGATCGAATTGGTAGTGATGAAACCGAAGCGGCGCAGCGGGTTCTCGCCCTTGGCACCCTTGGGAGGCTTGGCGAGCAGGCGCGTCGCTGCCTCGTCCCAGAAATGCATCACGAAATCCGCGCCGCCGGGAACATCCTTGCGGACTTTCCACGCAGCCTCGGCATAGCCATCACCCAGTTCAGCCCGCATGTCCTTGCCACCAATGAATGGCGGATTGCCGACAATAAATTCCACCTCCGGCCAATTGGCACGGCGCGGGTTCACATATTCGTATAGCTCCATCTTGGCATCGGGATCGGGGATTTGCTCGCCCGTGATGGGATGCAGCTTCATCGTCTCGCCGTCCCAGCGGCTCAGCGGCTTGCCCGCCTCGTCGCGCAGCATCTCCATGCTGTCATAGGCGAGCAGCGCGTCCTGATGCTTGATCGTGCCATAGGCGTGCAGGATCGGTTCGGGCAGGTTCTTCGCCTCGGTCGTGCGCAACTGCCATTTGAGGAAGCCGATCCACAGCACAAGGTCGGCAATCGGCACCGCACGCGGGTTGATTTCCAGCCCGTAGAACTGGCGCGGATTGACCGTTTCGCCATCGAGCAGCAGCCGCGCCTCGTCATCCCCCAGCGCTTCCAGTGCATCGAGCACTTCGCCTTCCAGCCGCTTCATCAGTTCGAGGCTGACATAGAGAAAGTTGCCCGTGCCACAGGCCGGGTCCAGCACGCGCGTGGTGCACAGCTGGTGGTGAAAAGCGCGCACGGCCTCCAGCGCGGCATCCTGTTTGCCTGCGCGGGTAAGGTCTTCGGCCAGTTGCTGGACCTCAGCCCAATCCTCGCGCAGCGGCTCGATGATGGTTGGGACGACCAGCCGCTCGACATAGACGCGCGGCGTGAAGTGCGCGCCCAGCTTGCCGCGCTCCTTCGCCGCCAGCGCGCGTTCGAGCAGCGTGCCGAAGATAGCGGGTTCGACCTCGTGCCAGTCCTTTCTCGCCGCCAGCCACAATTCGCGAATGTCGTCGGCTTCCAACTTCAGCGCGGTGCGGGTCTTGAACAGCGAGCCGTTGAAGCGTTTCAGTGGCCTGCTGATGTCACCTGACCAGTCACCCGTGTCCATCGCGGTCCAAAGGCTTTCCAAAGCACGCGGGAAATACTCCGGCGTGTCGACCATCCGTTCCAGCATTGCCTCGAAGGGGCCGACGCCGGTGCGTTTTTCCTCCTCGGTTTCCTCGATCAGCCCCACGTCCTCGGCGAACATGGTGAAGAGGCAGCGCATCAGGAATTCGGCGATGTCCTTTGGATCATATTTGCGCTCGAGGCTCTTGGCGATCCTGGCCAGCCGCTGCGCAATGTCTTCAGTGACTTCGGCGCTGATGCGCGCAGGATCGAGGCTGTGCGGCTCTGTCCAGATTGCACGCAAGCGTTTCTGGACATCCTCGTCCAGCAGGTCGTCCATCGCGAGGCGATATGTCTGGCGATCGGGGAAATGCGCGTAGTTGCGCCCCTGCCCGCTGAAATCGGCATAAACCTCGATCACATTGCCGACGTCTGCGACGAGGATGAAGGGCGGATAGGAATGATCGTCCGGCAGCGAACGGGCATAGTCTTCAGCCTGCTTTTTCGCGGCGATCATGACCTTGTCCCAGGTCTTGGTTCCGCGCTTGGCATGGCCCAGCTTTTGCGATGTCTCGACACCGGCCAGTTCCAGCTGTTCGGATTCGCGCGCTTTCTTTCGCTTTGCGGACTGCTTGGCTTCCAGAATGAAGCAGTCACGCTTGTAGCAATCGATGCGGCCGGTGCTGGTGGTGCCGTTCGGATGGCGGAAGGTCACGGGCCGCTCGAACACATAGTCGGCGAAGGCGGTTTCTTCCTTCTGGAAATCCGGTTCGGGAAGACCGAGCGCGCGGGTCAGGCGCTCAACGAACAATTGCGCATTGGCCATCTCCGATCCACCTGACGCCTTGGCATCGGTGACGAGTTTATCCAGAGCGGCTGTATCGACTTCCCCCATGACTGCCTGATGCGTCCGCTTCCTTGGAATTACAAGGGCCTGCAACAGCATCTCGCACCTGCACAAAAAACTGCGCGCCAAATGCGCGAAAGCCTGCTATAGGCTCCCTCGAACAGCGCCAGAGCGCCTGCCCCCCGCCGCGCCGCGCTGATGACAGAAACGAGATTCCATGCCTTTTGAAACCCTCCCGCCGGTTATCGGCGAAGCGCTTGCCAATCGTGGTTATAGCGCCCTCACCCCGGTCCAGAGCGCGGTCATCGCCGACGATGCACAGGGCCGCGACCTCGTCGTTTCGGCGCAAACCGGCAGCGGCAAGACCGTCGCCTTCGGCCTCGCCCTCGCCCCCGAATTGCTGGACGAAGTGGGCACCATGCCGCTCGCAGAGAAGCCGCTTGTCCTGGTCATCGCCCCGACGCGCGAGCTGGCGCTGCAGGTCAGCCGCGAGCTTGGCTGGCTCTATGCCGGCGCGGGCCTGCGCATCGCGACATGCGTGGGCGGGATGGACGCCAGCAAGGAGCGCCGCGCGCTGCGTACCGGTCCCGCGATCGTAGTCGGCACTCCGGGTCGCCTGCGTGACCACCTCGAACGCGGCGCGCTCGACCTGTCGGGCTTGGTCGGCGTCGTGCTCGACGAAGCGGACGAGATGCTCGACATGGGCTTTCGCGAAGACCTCGAGGAAATTCTCGACGCGACCCCCGACCAGCGCCGCACGCTGCTGTTCTCCGCCACCATGCCGCGCCCGACCGAGCGGCTGGCCGAGCGTTACCAGCGCGACGCGCTGCGCCTCTCGCTCGTCGGACAGGATCGTGGCCACGGCGACATCAGCTACCAGGGCATCCTGGTCGGTCCCTCGGAGATCGAGAATGCAGTGGTCAATTTGCTGCGCTTTCACGAGGCCGAAACGGCGATCTGCTTCTGCGCGACCCGCGACAGCGTACGCCGCCTCCATGCAACGCTACAGAACCGCGGCTTCGGCGTGGTTGCGCTGTCGGGCGAGCATTCGCAGTCCGAACGCAACCAGGCACTGCAAGCCCTGCGCGATCGCCGGGCGCGCGTGTGCGTTGCCACCGACGTTGCTGCACGCGGGATCGACCTGCCCTCGCTGTCGCTGGTGATCCATGTCGAGATCCCCCGCGACGCGGAGACCTTGCAGCACCGCTCGGGCCGTACCGGGCGCGCGGGCAAGAAGGGCACGGCTGCGCTCATCGTGCCCTACAACCGTCGCCGGCGGATCGAGAGCATGCTCCGCGGGGCGCGGATCGAGGCCGAATGGCTCGACGCCCCGACGCCCGAGATGATCGCGGCGAAGGATCGCACGCGCCTGATGGAGCGCCTCACCGAACCGCATGAGTATGACGATGCCGACCGCGAGCTCGCCGCCGACCTGATGAAGCGCATGTCGCCCGAGGACATCGCCGCCGCGCTCGTCCACTCGCATCGTGCCAAGTTGCCCCAGCCCGAAGAGCTGCTCGCCAATACGCCCGAGGCGCGCGAGCAGGCCAAGGCCGAACGTCACCGCCCCGGTTTCGAGGACGTGGTCTGGTTCAAGATGGACATCGGGCGCCGCCAGAATGCCGAGCCGCGCTGGATCCTGCCGCTGATCTGCCGCCGGGGGCATATCACCCGCAACGAGATCGGCGCGATCAAGGTCGGCCAGTTCGAGACCTTCTTCCAGGTGCCCCGCGCCGTCGCCGCCAAGTTCGCCGACGCCGTGGAGCGCACTGCCTCGCCCGATGACGAGCAGGACGCGATCCAGATAGTGGAGTCGGCAGAAGGCCCGCGCTTCGAGGCGCGCCAGAACCGCCGTGACAACGGCGCGGGCAAGGCGCATGTCCGCCCACTCGGCAAGGGCAAGCCGCCCTTTGCCGGAAAGCGAGCAGGCCCCGGTGCGCCCTTCAAGAAGGGCAAGAAGTTCGCCGGCAAGCGCAAGCCGGGTGGCGCACCGCGGGGGTAGTTTCGCGCAAATGTCGTGATTTTGACATTCACCGCCAACGACCTCGTCTAGAGCGAAGCGATTGACAAGAGCGCCGCTCTGGCGCTCCAATGCGGCACGCGCGAACCGAGGAGAGCGATACATGGCCACCGTACTCGAAACCAAGTCCGCCAATGACGACAGCCACATCCGCGACTCGGTAAGTGCGGAGGAATGGCAGGTCCGCGTCGACCTCGCCGCAGCCTACCGCCTCGTCGCGCTCTACGGCTGGGACGATCTCATCTTCACCCACCTCTCCGCCCGCGTTCCCGGGCCGGAGCATCACTTCCTCATCAACCCCTACGACATGATGTTCGAGGAGATCACCGCCTCCTCCCTGGTGAAGATCGATACCGAGGGGCAGCCGGTCCTGCCGACCGCGCATCCGGTCAATCCGGCGGGTTTCACCATCCATTCCGCCCTCCACATGAACTGCGAGGATGCGCATGCGGTCATGCACCTCCACACGCCCGACGGGCAGGCGGTCAGCGCGATGAGCGAAGGGCTGATGGAGCACACGCAGACCGGCATGATCGCGCGCCATGACATCGCCTATCACGACTATGAAGGCATCGCGACCGACCTCGAGGAGCGCGAACGCCTGGTCGAGGACATGGGCGACAAGCACGCCATGATCCTGCGCAACCACGGTACGCTGGCGATCGGCAAGACGGTGGCCCAGTGCTTCCTGCGGCTCTATTTCATCGAGCGAGCCTGCACCGCACAGGTCCGCATGCTGAGCGCGGGCCGCGAGAACCTGAACAATCCGCCGCAGGGCACACCCGAGAAAGTCGAAAGCCAGACCCCGGCAGCCGGCATGGGAATGGTCGCCGATGGCCTTGCCTGGCCCGCCCTGCTGCGCAAGCTCGACCGGATCGATCCCAGCTTCCGCGATTGATAAATTTTCGGACAGGCGGTTCGTGATCGGCCGCCTGTCTACCCCCACTAGGCGCGAAAATGCGCGCCCGGCCCGTCTGCCACAATCCGGTAGATAGGCACATATACCTACGCCCCCATAGACCGCATGCTCACTGCCGTCTGTCAGTTTGCTTCTTGGTTAACTGACGGGGAACCACCATGAACAAAACCTGGGTTAGATATTCGCTTGGCCTGAGTGCGCTCGTAGTGGCGTCCAGCGCACAGGCTGCAACGGTCACGATCAATGGCGTCGTGATCAATCTGTGCACTCTTACGCCCGTATCCGGGACCATGGTGGTCGATACGGCCGGCACCACCATGACGACCGAAAGCGGTACCGGGGCAGCCCCGGCAACGCTTTCTGTCGTTGCGACAGGCGCTGCGCCGACGCTGACGTTTACCGCGCCCGTCCTGAGTGGCCCAGCCTCCGGTGCGACGACGGAAATTCGGTATACCGGCTCGAGCGCCAATCAGGGCTATACATCCGCCGGTTCGAGCGCATCGACCAGCCTGATCGACCTTGTGACCATTCACGCACGCGTCCAGAGTTCCACGGGTTTCCCGTCGGGAAGCTATGCGGTCACGACCACGGTCACCTGCGGACAGTCATGATGCGTCTGATTGCCATGGCGGCCTGTGCCGCGCTGGCCGTGCCCGCATTTGCCGTGGGCATGGGGCCGCTGGAAAAGGAAGGCCTGACGGATGGGCCCGCCAAGGGCTTCTATCTCACGGTCGTCAATCCCTTCGAGGATGTGGAAACCTTCAGGCTCTATCCTGCCGTGATCGGCGGCGAGGACCCGGTCCCCGATGTGAGGATCCACCCTGAGAGATTCAGGCTCGCGGCTGGCAGGCAACGCCGGGTGCTGGTCGTCGCACAGAACCTGGAACCCGGCGAGACGCGTGTTTTCCGCGTCTGCGCCGAGAAAAACGAACAGGAAGGAATGATCCATGCGCGCGTTTGTTCGAAGCTCACTGCTAGCCGCATTGCTGGCCAGTAGCGGGGCGGCACTCGCCGGAGACGGCGTCTTCCTTCCCGCTGCACCACAAGGTCCCGGTGGGGAGGATTCCATCGAGACTGCCGACGGCACCCGCTGCCGCCAGTCGATCAACTCCAACGGGAGCTATCTTGATGTGGGGGTGGCCGGTCAGGCAGCAAGCCCGTTGCCGATCACCCAGAAAAACAACAACCTGCTGGTGTACCAGCAGGACCGTGACCGCGAAGCGCTGGTCTATGCCCGCGTCACGATTCCGCTGGGCAAGAAACCCACGCGCCTCGATTGTTCGCGCCTCTACGAACTCGAGATCGTCCGTCTGAGGCGGGAAGTCGAACTGCTGCGGATGGCAGCGGAATAGGGAGCGGCCGCCACACGCCGGATGCTACGTCCTATCCACCCGCGTGGTAGAAATCGTAGATCTGCTGCGCGACGCCGGCGCTAATCCCCGGTGCGCGTTGCAGGTCCTCGAGCGCCGCCGCCCTTACCTTCCCCGCAGTGCCGAAGTGCAGCAACAGCGCACGTTTACGCGAGGGGCCGATGCCTGGGATTTCGTCCAGAGGTGAGGCGGTGATGGCGCGGCTGCGTTTGGCGCGGTGGGCGCCGATCACGTAGCGGTGGACTTCGTCGCGCAGGGTCTGGAGGTAGAACAGCAGCGGCGAATTGACCGGCAGGGTCTTTTCGCGCCCGTCGGGGAAGTGGAACACCTCGCGTCCCTCGCGCCCGTGATGCGGGCCCTTGGCGATGGCGATCAGCGGGACATCCTCGATCCCCATCTCCTCCAGCGTGTCGCGCACCGACGACATCTGCCCCTTGCCGCCGTCGATCAGGACGAGGTCGGGCCAGACGGTCTCGTGGCTGTCTTTCTTGCCCGTGTCGCCATCGGGATTTTCGGCGAGGTTGCGGAAGCGCCGCTCCATCACCTCGCGCATCATGCCGAAATCGTCATTGGTCTGCGCTGTCTTGATGTTGAACTTGCGGTACTGGCCCTTCTCGAATCCTTCGGGGCTGGCGACGACCATCGCGCCCACGGCCTTCGCGCCCTGGATATGCGAGTTGTCGTAGACCTCGATCCGCTGCGGCACGTCCTCCAGTTCGAGGAATTCGGCCAGTTCGCGCAGGATTTTGGCCTTAGTTCCACTCTCCGCCAGCCGCCGATCGAGCGCCTCCACCGCATTGCGCTGGGCCTGCTCCATCAGCTTGCGCCGCGTGCCGCGCTGGGGGATGGAGATCGCGACGGAATGACCCGCCTTCTCGGCCAGCGCCTCGGCGACGAGGTCCTGTTCGGGAAGCTCGCGATCGGCAAGGATGGTCTTGGGCGGCGGCACTTCCTCGTAGAATTGCAGCAGCACGTCCGACAGCACTTCGGAGAGGTCGAGATCGCCGGTATTGCGCGGGTAGAATGTCCGGTGACCCCAGTTCTGCCCGCCGCGAATGAAGAAGGCCTGCACCCCGACCTGCCCGCCCTTGGCCGCGAGCGCGAAGACATCGGCATCGCCAACGCCCTGCGCGTTGATTGCCTGCGATCCCTGGATGAAAGTCGCTGCGCGCAGCCGGTCGCGCAGGATGGCGGCGGTCTCGAAATCGAGCTCCTCCGCCGCCCTGGCCATCTGCTTCTCGATCTCGGCCTGCACTGCCGAGGACTTGCCGCCGAGGAAGTCCTTCGCCTCGCGCACCAGCGATGCATAGCCCGCCTCGTCGATGCGGCCCACGCAGGGCGCCGAGCAGCGCTTGATCTGGTAGAGCAGGCAGGGCCGGTCGCGATTGTTGAAGAAGCTGTCGGTGCAGCTCCTCAGCAGGAACAGTTTCTGCAGCGCATTGAGCGTCTTGTTGACCGAGCCGGCGCTGGCGAAGGGGCCATAGTAATTGCCCTTGGCCTTGCGCGCACCGCGGTGCTTCTGGATGCGCGGGAAGGCGTGATCGGCGCGCAGCAGGATGAAGGGGAAGCTCTTGTCGTCGCGCAGGTGGACGTTGAACGGCGGGCGGTAGCGCTTCACCAGCTGCGCCTCGAGCAGCAGCGCCTCGGCCTCGCTGTTGGTGGTCACGATCTCCATCGCGCGGGTCTGGCTGATCATCCGCAACGTGCGCTGGGTCAGCCCCTTCACCTGAGCGTAATTCGCCACCCGGGCCTTCAGGCTGCGCGCCTTGCCGACATAGAGCACGTCGCCGCGCGTATCGAGCATGCGATAGACGCCGGGCTTGGGCTTGAGGGTCTTCACCGTATCGCGGATCGCCGCGATCCCCGCTTCCAGATCGGGCTGCGCACTGGCGACCGTATAGGTGGCGCGTTCCTCGTTGAAACGCTCCTTGCCTCTCGGATCGGGGGGAGAACCGGCTTTCGTGCGCGACATGGCGGTGGAGATAGGAATCTTGCGCTCAAATGGCAAAGCGTGAATGGCGCTCGGCAATGTCCGATTACGACGCGATAATCCTCGGCGCAGGTGCCGCCGGCCTGATGTGCGCCGCGCGTGCGGGGCAGCGGGGCAGGCGCGTGCTGGTGCTCGAGAAGGCCGAGCAGCCGGGGAAGAAGATCCTTATCTCGGGCGGCGGGCGGTGCAATTTCACCAATATCGGAGCGGGTCCGGCGAACTACCTCAGCACCAATCCGCATTTCGCCAAGAGCGCGCTGGCTCGCTACACCCCGCGCGATTTCCTCGAATTGGTCGAGAATTACGGCATCGCCTGGCACGAGAAGACGCTCGGCCAACTGTTCTGCGACGGCTCGGCCAAGCAGATCGTCGCCATGCTCTTGGAGGAGTGTGCTAAGGGCGCGGTCGAGTTAAAATGCGGCGAGGATGTCGCCGAAGTGTCCCAAAATGGGACTTTCGAGGTCCGCACGACCTCGGACACCTATTCCGCACCTTCGCTGGTGATCGCCACCGGCGGGCCGTCGATCCCCAAGATGGGCGCGACCGGCTTCGCCTATGACCTCGCTCGCCAGTTCGGCCTCAAGGTGGTCGAGCCGCGCCCTGCCCTTGTCCCGCTGACCCTCGGCGGTGACGAGGTCCTCTTCCGCGAGATTTCGGGCGTGTCCGCTCCCGTGATCGCCACCGCGAACAAGACCAGCTTCGCCGAGGCGGCGCTGTTTACCCATCGCGGCCTGTCCGGCCCGTCGATCCTCCAGGTTTCGAGCTACTGGCGGCCGGGCGACCCGGTGTTCATCGATTTCCTCCCCGACCGCGCACCCGATTGGCTGCTCGACGCCAAGCGCGACGCGCCGCGCGCCACCTTGCGCTCGCTCCTGCGCAACGAGCTTTCAGACCGTCTTGCGGACATTCTTGCGGATAAGATCGAGCTGGCAAGCGAATTGGCCAACACCTCGGACAAGTCCCTTCGTGCCGCCGGAGAGCGTCTCAAACGCTGGGAATTCCACCCCAATGGTACCGAAGGCTTCGCCAAGGCGGAGGTCACCGTGGGCGGAATATCGACCGCCGAACTCTCGTCCAAGACAATGGAAGCAAAGCGAATTCCCGGCCTCTACGCCATCGGCGAAGCGGTCGATGTGACCGGCTGGCTGGGCGGCTACAACTTCCAATGGGCCTGGGCGAGCGCGGTGGCTGCAGGCGAGGCGATCTAGCCTCGCGACGCTACGGAAACCGTTGACGAGGGCGGAAAGTTGACCTCGCCCCTCCGTGTGGTAGCTTCTCTTTTCGCACTCGCAAAAAGCGGGGCACGCAAGGGGAACAGGATGCACCAGCTCCAGGGTATGGATGCGAGCTTCGTGGCGCTCGAGACGCGCAATTCGCCGATGCACATCGGCTCGATCCTTATCTACAACCCGGAGACTGCGCCCGGCGGCTTTGTCCGCTTCAAGGACATCCTCTCCTTTATCGAGAGCCGCCTTCGCCTGTCGACAACCATGCGCCAGCGGCTGGTCCGCGTGCCCTTCGATCTCGACTACCCATACTGGGTCGAGGATCCAGACTTCGATCTCGAGTATCATGTCCGCCACGTCGCCTTGCCCAAGCCGGGCGACTGGCGCCAGCTGTGCATCCAGGCTGCACGCGTCTTCGCCCGTCCGCTCGACCTGACCCGCCCCCCGTGGGAGATAACCGTGGTCGAAGGGCTCGACGGCGTCGAGGGCGTGGCCAAGGGCAGCTATGCCTATATTACCAAGGTCCACCATGCTGCGATCGACGGGATGAGCGGGATCGACATGATGGAGGCAACCCACACGCTCGCCCCCGACGAACCGCCCCCGCCCCAGCCCGATAACTGGAAGCCGGAGAAGATACCCAACCCGGTGGAACTGCTCGGCAAGAGCTATTTCAACGCGATCACCAATCCGCTCAAGCAGATCGAGGTCGCCGCCAAGGCCGCACCTGCGCTGGCCAAGGCCCTGAAAGGCCTCGCGGCCAAGGAATTCGAGGTCTCGAGCGAAATGATCGCGCCGAAGACCCGCTTCAACAAGGCGATCAGCCCGCATCGCGTCTGCGAAGGCGTCAGCGTTCCGCTGGCCGAGATCAAGGGCATTCGCACTGCGCTGGACGGGGCTAAGGTCAACGACGTTTTCCTGACGATCGTCGGCGGCGCCATGCGCAAGTATCTGGAGGCCAAGGGCGAGCTGCCAAAGAAGTCCCTGACCGCAATGGCTCCGATCTCGGTCCGCTCGGAGGCGGAGAAGAACACGATGGGCAATCAGGTCGCGGCGATGATCGCCCCGCTCGGCACCCATATCGAGGACCCGGTCGAACGCCTGAAATGGGTTCACGAGAAGACGGTCAATTCCAAGGCGATGACCGATGCGATCGGCGCGCGCACCATGACCGAGGTGAGCAAGGTTTCGCCCGCGCTCTACATGGCGCTTGGCGCGCAGCTCTACACGCGCCTCAGCCTGGCAAATCGCGGTGTGGGGCCGGTCTTCTCGACCGTCGTGACCAATGTCCCGGGCCCGCCGGTGCCGATCTATTCGGCCGGTGCGCGGCTCGAAAGCATGATGGGACTGATCTGCCTGACCGACGGGATGGGCCTCGCCCACACCGTCCAGTCCTATCACAAGGAAGCGACGATCACCTTCACCGCTGACCGCGAGATGATGCCGGACCCTGAATTCTACGCCCAGTGCATTCGCGACAGCTACGCAGAGCTGTGTGCTGCCGCAGCCAAGGCGACGGGTACGGCAGGCGCCAAAAAGGCGGAACCCAAGAAGGGACCGGTGAAGAAGGCTACGAAATCAACGCCCGCCGCCAAGAAGCGGGCGACTGCAACCAGGAAAGCCCCGGCAAAGGGCACCAAAGGGGTCGCCAGCCGTTCATCGGCTGCCCCGAAAGGGAAAGGAAAATCCACCAAGTGACTGCAACTGCAACGAAAACGACGGTCGAAGCCCGTCCGCCGCATATCGCCCTTGCGCTGACCGAACCCGGCCGCGCGATGACCGAACTGGCGAGCTTCTACGCGCTGACCCCATTGATGGGGATGCTGCCCAAGGGCGACGGGCATGGCGTGCTCGTGCTGCCCGGCTTCATGGCCTCGGACTTCTCGACCGCGCCGCTGCGCCGCCTTCTGGCAAAGCTCGGCTATGATGCGGCGGGCTGGAACCTCGGCCGCAATGTGCGGGTCGACAACGCCCGCATCGAAGCGATGATGGCCTGCGTCGAAGAACTGTACGACCGCACCGGCGGCAAGGTCAGCATCGTCGGCTGGAGCCTCGGCGGCGTCTTCGCGCGCGAACTCGCCAAGCTGGCACCTGAGAAGGTGCGGCAGGTGATCAGCCTGGGCAGCCCGATCAGCGACGATCGCAACCACAGCAATGCGCGCCGCCTGTTCGAATATCTCAACGGCCACGAGCCGGAACCCGTTCGCGAAGGCAATTTCAAGGAGCTGGCCAAGGCCCCACCCGTGCCGACCACCTCGATCCTCACCAAGGCCGACGGCGTTGTCCATTGGCGCGGTTCGATCCAGTGCGAGGACCACCACCAGTGCGAAAACATCGAGGTTTTTGCCAGCCATTGCGGCCTCGGCGTCAACCCCGCGGCGATCTATGCCATCGCCGACAGGCTCGCCCAGCCCGAAGGCGAATGGCGCAAGTTCAGCCCGCGCGGTTTTGCGAACATCGCCTTCCCGCGCTCGCGCCTGCACTGATCCCCGCCACTGATCGGGCGCGTCAGAACTGCTTTCTGAGGTCGATGCCGAAGTAACGGCCGACCGGATCGATCCTGCGCGGGTCGTAGGCATCGGGTACATCGCCTGCGCTGTCGACGACCCGCCGCTTGCCATCGAACAGATTGTCGATCACGAACGCGACGCGGAAGCCCTTGAGGAAGCCGTCTTCCTTATTAAGCGCCTGGCCCAGATTCATGAACAGGCGCAGGTCGACGGTGGCGAGGTCGCCGAAGAACAGGTCGCTCGATCCGGGGACGCCGCCCCCGCGCAGCACCGTCTCGCCGATGTAATTGCCGCTTAGCCGGGCGCCATAACCGCCCCAGAACAGCCCGCCCTCGAGCCGCGTGGTGTGCCGCGGTACGGCACCGCTCCCGATGATCTCGCCGTCGAGCTGGTCGAACACCGGCCCGCCCGGAGCAAGCTGGATCTCGTTTTCTAGGGCGACCGTGTGGTTGAGGCTGACGAAATAGCGCCCCCGTCCATCGTTGCCGCCAGGTCCGAACGGCACGCCGCCGCCCCGGTTACCCTGCCGACCGCCGCGCGCCTCGCCGCCCCCGCTCGCGCCGGGCGCCGTGCAGATCCGTTGCTTGAAAGCTGCAAGGCGTTCGGGATCGATAGTGCCATCCTCGCGCCTGAGGCGCTCCAGCATCTGCGGCGGCAGCGCGTCGATGTTCGGGGGCTCAGCGCAAAGCGCGGTACGGACTGCCTCGAAATCCCGCTCGGTATTCTCGCTGCAAAAGCGCTGGCGGGCTTCGGCGACCTTCACCGGGTCGGGCTTGCCATCTTCGCCCATGAGCCGCTCGCGCATCCGCTCGGGAAGGAGCGCCAGGTCGGGCATCTCGGTATCGGGTGTCGCGCAGAATTTCTCGCGCATCTCGCGGAAGCGCGCTGGGTCGAAACCGCCCGGAGCGCGCCCGGCGCCGGGGCCGCCAGCACCTGTCGCGGGAGGTCCGCCGCGCCGGTCACTGCCTCCGCCACCTGCGCTTCGCGCGCGCGCCTTGCCGATCGTGCCGCGCGTGTTGAGGCCGAAGCTGAGCGTCCGGCTCCGGGTACGGTAGAGCGTCACCGGTCGCCGGTCGATCGCGAGCAGCTCACCGCCGGTGTCGCGGGTGACGCGGTCGGGAAATGCACTTTCAAAGGCCGCCGAATAGGACGGCGAGCTCAGCGTCACATCGCGCGAATTGTTGAGCGCATAGTCGATCTGGAGCCTCGTATTTTCCCAGAAGGGCAGCTCCCAATTGGCGCCGAACTTCCAGTCTGCCTGCGTCTCGGCGACGAGGTCCGGATTGCCACCGGTGGTGACAGTGGCCAGGACGCTTTCACCGGTGGCGAAATCGAACACCGGCACGTTGAAGCTGTCTATGCGCGGGCTTCCAAGGCTGGTGAGCGATGGCGCGACTTCGCGCCAGATGCGCGTGGCCTGGAAGTTGAGCGTACGCGTGGGCGACCAGTTCAGGCCGGCCGTCCAGTCGTAGAGGCCGCCGAAATCCGAAAGGTCTTCCGCACCGGCGGAGAAATTGGCGTTGAGACTTCCGATCGCACCCCACGCGCCGCCGGCCTTGGTGATCGGAACCGAGATGTTGAGGCCCGAGCGCAAGCGCCGGCGTGTCGCCTGCAGATCGTCGTCGGAGCGCGTGTCCTCGCTCTCGATCCGTTTCCAGTCGAGCTTGAGGTCGAAAGTGGTCGACACCTCGCCCGCGGGAAGTTCGAGCGGGTAGCCCGTCAGCGTGGCATTGTTGCTGATCGTCCAGGTATTGCTCTGGGCGAGGTTGTAGCCGCTCTCGTCGCGGCGATCGGTCTCGGTGTCGCCCAACGCGCGGATGATGTCGGTCGTGAAGGTTCCCTGCCACCCGCCGAAACGCCGGTTGTAGGCGCCCCCGAATGAATAGGTGTCGGTCTTCCGCCGCGTTTCCAGCGGCGAGACGATCCCGCCGATGTCGCGCAGGCCGGACAGGCCCAGGCTCTCTTCCCGTGCGACCGTGGCGTTGAGGCTCGTCGATGCGCCTGTGTCGATGTCGGCACGCACGTAGTTGGCCGTCGCGGTGACCGAGGAGCTGTCGGAAACCAGCGTGCGGAACGGACCTTCGTCTTCGACACCGGCAATGTCGGACTCGACTACAAAGCCGCGCTCGTCCTCGGTCAGGGGGCTGACATCCTCGATGTCGAGGTTGAAGTTGAGCCGCCCGCCATCGGTGATCTTGAGATAGGTAAGTTCCTGCTCGTTACGCGAATAGCCGCCGTCCTCGGGCGCTTCGAGCTCGAGCGAGGCGGTGGTCGAGGAGTAGTTCGGTTTGAGCACGATATTGACCACGCGCTGGTCGGGCGGGAAGCCGAAGCGTTGGGCGACCTCCTCGGGGAAGACCTCGACCTTGGCGATGCTCTCTGGCGGGTAGTTGCGGAACTCGCGAAAGCTGGAAACGCGGATGCCGTTGATGAGGAATACCGGCCTTCCCCCGCCGCGATCCCCGCGCGCGCTGCCGCTCGATGGTTCGATCGCGGCGATGATGTCGGCGATCGAGCTGCCGCCGAAAGCAGCAATGTCTTCCGCGTCATACTCGGCAACCGGGGGCTGGTCGACGATCAGCTGCCCCCTGATACGTTCGCCGGTCACGACGATCGTGCCGGGATCGAGCGCCTCGGGCTGCTCTTGCGGCTTGTCCGCGTCCGGAGAAACCTGCGCGACCGTTTGAGCGGCGGCACAGTTTGCCCATGAAAGTGCAGCCAGCGAGACGGTCAGGAACGCGAGTTTTGTCAACGATCACCTTCAAATAGCAAAGAAACCTGCCCCCGCTACCGAGCTATTGCGGGAGAAACCTTCGCCCGACAAGCACGGTTCCTGTAACGGATTGTCGCTGAACGAAGCACAGCGGGCCTTGGTCGGTTCCGCAGCTTCGCGCCAAGGCTTTCCTTTTCATGCCGCTAAGGCTAAAGGCGCCGCCACGCTAACTCAGGCAATTTACGGATAGAACGACTGCATGGCCAAAGAAGAACTCCTCGAAATGCGCGGGCGCGTGGTCGAGCTGCTGCCCAACGCGATGTTCCGGGTGGAGCTTGAAAACGGCCATGAAGTGCTCGGTCACACTGCCGGCAAGATGCGCAAGAACCGCATCCGCGTGCTGGTGGGTGACGAGGTTCTTTGCGAACTGACACCCTACGACCTCACCAAGGCGCGCATCACCTACCGCTTCATGCCCGGCCGTGGTGGCCCGGGTCAGGGCCCCGGCCCGCAGTAATAGCGCGTGGGCTCTCCAAAGCTCATTCTAGCATCGGCAAGTCCCCGCAGGCGCGAACTGATCGCGCGCCTCGGCGTGACGCCTGCTGCGATTGATCCCGCAGATATCGACGAGACGCCTCACAGGGACGAACTGCCACGCGACTATGCCAGGCGCATGGCGCGCGAGAAGGCGGAGGCGGCAGCTTCGGCCGACGGTTTCGTTCTGGCCGGCGATACGGTTGTCGCCGCCGGGCGCCGCATCCTGCCCAAAGCAGAAGACGAAGCGACAGCGCGCAAGTGCCTGGAGCTGCTGTCGGGGCGACGTCACCGGGTGCTCTCGGCCATCGCATTGCGCGCGCCCAACGGGACCATGCGCGAGCGGCTGAACGAGACCGTGGTGATCTTCAAACGCCTCTCGCGCGAGGAGATCGGTGCCTATCTCGAAAGCGGTGAATGGGCGGGCAAGGCCGGGGGCTATGCCATACAGGGCATCGCCGAGGGCCTCATCATCCGCATTCAGGGCAGCCACTCGGGCGTCGTCGGCCTGCCGCTCTACGAAACGCGCACGCTGCTGAAGGCGGCGGGGTTCGAAATTGCCTGAGTGGCTTGTCGAGCACGGGATCGGCGAAAGCCGTGCACTGCTGGTCGATGGCGACGAGGTTCTGGCCGCCAAGCTGCGATGGCCGGGCGAGCTTGAATGCGGTGCCTTGGTCGACGCCACACTGACCAGCAAGGCAGCGGGATCGCGACGCGGAACTGCCACGGATGCGGCCGGACGCGAGATACTCGTCGACCGGCTCCCGCAACAAATCACCGAAGGCTGCAAGGTATCGGTCCGCATAACCCGTGGCGCGATAGCCGAGCGTGGCCGCTTCAAGCGCGCGCTTGGGAGGATCGCCGGTCCTGACCTCGCCTCCTCGCCCGTGGCGGACAGTCCCTTCGATAGCGGCCAACCCGTTCGCCGGTTTCCCGCAGGATTGTGGGAAGACCTGTGGGACAGCGCTTCATCGGGCGAGATCTTCTTCGATGGCGGGGCGCTGCTCTTCAGCGTCACCCCGGCCATGACGGTGGTCGATATCGACGGCGTGCGTCCTCCGCACGAGCTGGCACTGGCTGCCATTCCGGCACTCGCCAATGCGTTGCGCCGGTTCGACCTCGGCGGCTCGATCGCGATCGATTTCCCGACGCTGGAGGCCAAGGCGGATCGCAAGGCGGTCGACGCCGCACTCGAAGCAGCGCTCGCGGACTGGTCGCACGAGCGAACCGCGATGAACGGCTTCGGCATCGTCCATATCGTCGCGCGGCTCGAGGGACCGTCTCTGCTCCACCGGTTTGCCACGTCTCGGGTCGGTATGGCTGCCCGTATGGCCATGCGGCGCGCGGAGATGGTCGAAGGGCCCGGAGTGACACTACTTACCCTCCACCCCGCCCTCAAGGCCAGGCTCAGGCCCGAATGGATCGAAGAACTCGAACGCCGCACTGCACGTCCTGTTCGCATCGAAACCGATCCCGGCCTTGCCATCGAGGCACCTCACGCCCAGATCGTCCCGCATGAGTAAGCCCTGTCCGATCTGCAAGAAGCCACGCAGCAGCGAATTCGCGCCCTTCTGCTCCTCACGCTGCCGCGACCGCGACCTCGCGCAATGGTTCGGCGATGGCTACGCCGTGCCCGGACGCCCTGCCATGCCAGAAGAAATCGCCGCAGAAGTCACGCGAGGCGGGGAGGACTGAATTACCCCCTTGCCAAGCGGGCAGGGCTTCGCCATAGGCGCGACCTCATTGCTCGCGGGCCGGTTCAAGGCCCCTTTGCCGAAGCAGTGTGCCCGGGTAGCTCAGTGGTAGAGCAGACGACTGAAAATCGTCGTGTCGGTGGTTCGACTCCGCCCCTGGGCACCACTTCGCTACCCGAGCCGATCCAGCATCCCTGAAACCAGTTCGACGCTCTGATCGAGCGCGTCCAGCGCGCGCGGACGCCTCAGGCGGAACACCGGCGTCTGCGAGACGATTCGTGCGGCGAGCGCGCCCTGCTCTCCCCAACGACCCATCGCTTCCAGCGCCTCGGGCCGATAGATCGTGCCACGCAGCACCTCGGACAGGGCTTCTGCGCCTGACAATTGTTCGAGTGCAGGCCCGTCCCCGCTGGAAAGCACAACCACAGCAGACAGATGTAGCGCAGGCTGACCCGCGCAATGGTCCTTGACGAAGCAATGGAACTTGCCCTCGCGCATCACGTCGCGCTGGATCACGTGCCGACGCCAGCCGAGATGCTCCACAGCCTCATCACACAGCTTGAGGCGGGAAGAGAACGGGTGGATCAGCGCGTGGCTCTCGCCCGGTTCAACGCGCCCGAGATCGTCGCCGACCAGCGCAGCTCCAGCGGCGACCATTGCCGCTGCCATCGTACTTTTGCCCTCGCCCGCATCGCCGCAAAACAGCACTGCGCGCGTGTCACGCGCAACCGCGCTGCCGTGCCACATGCCATGACCGCGCTGGTATCCAAGCAGCCCCCATGCGCTGCCCATCGTAAACAGGCGAAGCTCTGCAGGATCTGTGGCAAGGCTGGGATAAAGCACCATTCTCCGGCCGCCCTCCAGCTTCCAGCCGCCTACGCCGCCGATGCAAAATCCGGCGATGTCACCGGATGCGAAAGTGCTGCCATCGGCCGGGAATGCTGGCGAGCGGCCATCGGCAAGCACTATCGAAACATCGGGCTCTCCGGAACGGTCGCAGGCGAAGTCCGCCCATTCCGGCAGTTCGATCTCGGAGGCAGTCTGGAGGCCGGAATGGAAGTAGCGGTGCATGCAATCGCCATGCTGCCCAAGGGTTTCTGCCCACGCAAGCTTCACCTGCCGTTGCGCACGCGCTAACGCCCCTGTCATGCACGAAACCGCCGCACACGCGCTCTCCGCCTTCGACATCGCCGCCCTGCTTGTGGTCGCTGCAGCATTGCTGGGATGGTTCAACCACCATTTCGTCAAGCTGCCGCATGTGATCGGCCTGACCGTGATGGGCGCATTGGCCGCCATCGGCTTGATGATCGCCAATGCCTTCATCCCCGGCATCACCTTGGACGACCGTGTCGCCAGCCTGCTCGAGGAATTGAATTTCACCGAGACGCTGCTGCAGGGGATGCTCTGTTTCCTGCTCTTTGCCGGTGCGCTCCATGTCGATCTCGAGCGGTTGAAGAGCGCGTGGCTCCCGGTCCTTCTGCTCTCGACCGTCGGAGTCATCGTTTCGACCGTGCTGGTCGGTTTTGCCACCTGGGGCGTCGGAATGGCGCTCGGCCTTCCGATCCAGCCGATCTGGTATTTCGTCTTCGGCGCATTGATCGCGCCCACCGATCCCGTGTCGGTCCTCGGCGTGCTTAAGGAAGAGAACGTCCCCGCCTCGTTGCAGAGCGCGGTGGCCGGCGAGAGCCTGTTCAACGACGGGGTTGGCATCGTGGTCTTCACGATCCTGCTCGGCGCAGCCGTGACGGGGGCCGAGTTCTCGCTCTCCGAAGGCGCGCGCCTGTTCGCCATCGAAGCAGGCGGCGGCGTACTGGTGGGTCTGGTCTTCGGCTGGATCGGTTATCGCGCGCTCGCCAGCATGGACGAATACACGCTCGAGGTGCTCATCACCCTCGCCATTGTCATGGGTGGCTATGCGCTGTGTTCGAACCTGCATATCTCCGGCCCGCTGGCGATGGCAGTCGCGGGCCTGCTGATCGGCAACCAGGGCGTTACCTATGCGATGAGCGACGTGACGCGCGACTATGTCATCAAGTTCTGGGAACTGGTCGACGAATTGCTCAACTCGGTGCTCTTCCTGCTCATCGGGCTTGAGATGATCGCGCTGGTGCCGGGTGTGGACGACCTCGCGCTCGGCCTCGCCGCGATCCCCGTGACTCTTGCTGCACGGGCCATTGCCGTAACCGTGTCGACCAAGGCCATCCCGGCTGCCCGTCTGACCGAGAAAGGCGCAGGACGGGTGCTGTGGTGGGGCGGTTTGCGAGGGGGCATCTCCATCGCGCTTGCCCTGTCACTGCCTGCGGGCGAAACGCGCGAGCTGATCCTCGCCGCGACCTTTGCCGCAGTCCTGTTCAGCGTCCTCGTCCAGCGTGCCACGCTGGGCAGGCTCATCGCCAAGCTGAAGGCAGACCACGCGCCTGCGGTGGAGGAAACGCCTTCAAGCGCGATTCACTGAGGCCCGCCGCAATTGCTTTCATGGACGCGCTTCTGTATGCGCCAAGCGAACGCCCCGGGTCGCGGTCGCCAGCCGATTCCGCCACCGGGGCGACAGCTTTTTGAGCGATAAGGAATACCCGCAGATGGCACGTCGCCGCCAGATCTACGAAGGCAAGGCCAAGATCCTCTACGAAGGCCCCGAACCGGGCACGCTGATCCAGTATTTCAAGGACGATGCGACCGCCTTCAACGCTCAGAAGAAGGGCACGATCAACGGCAAGGGCGTGATCAACAACCGCATCAGCGAGTTCGTTTTCACCCGCCTTTCGCACATTGGCATCCCGACGCACTTCATCCGCCGTCTCAACATGCGCGAGCAGCTGATCCGCCAGGTCGAAATCATCCCCCTCGAAGTGATTGTGCGCAATGTCGCTGCCGGTTCGCTGTCGAAGCGCCTCGGGATCGAGGAAGGCGAGCTGCTGCCGCACACGCTGCTCGAATACTGCTACAAGGACGACAGCCTCGGCGATCCGCTGGTTTCGGAAGAAGAAATCGCCTGCTTCAACTGGTGCAGCCACGAGGAGATGCAGGACATCTCCAGCATGGCGATCCGCATCAACGACTTCTTGTGCGGCATGTTCAGCGCAATCGACATCCGCCTTGTCGACTTCAAGCTCGAATTCGGGCGCATCTGGGACGGCGACTACAGCCGCGTGATCCTCGCCGACGAGATAAGTCCGGACGGTTGCCGTTTGTGGGACATCAACACCGGCGAGAAGCTCGACAAGGACCGCTTCCGCCGCGACCTCGGCGGCGAGAGCGAGGCCTACCAGGAGGTCGCGCGCCGCCTGAAGCTGCTGCAGGACGACGACAGCGGCCCCGGCGAAGTGCTCGACATGAACGCCCACCGTGGCCGCCTGCGGTCCCCGGTCAAGCCGAAGAAGTAGTCAGGCCACATACCGCAGCGTGACCCCGCTTGGACCGATGGCCCAGGCGCAATCGGGCACGTGGTCGCCATCGACCTGCACGGGGGTGACACAGCGGTCGAATTCCACCCGGCGGACGGTACGGATATCGGCAATGCCGAGCCGGGAAACCGGAAGTCTGAGCATGGCGGCAAGACTGAGAGCCATGGTCCGCAGCCGGGTCGAACGCGTCAGGGTGATCAGTTCGACCGAATCCACGCCCAGGCCGGCCATGGGACTGAGGCGGAAAGGTCCGGCATAGAGCGCGGCATTGGAAACGATCACCGCCTCCGCCTCGCATTCGAACCGCTCGCCGCTGGTCAGCTCCCCTCGGATCGTCATCGCCGCGCGCGGCCACTCTCGCATCTGCTGCATCATGGCCACGACATAGGCGTAACGCCCGATGCGGCGCTTGAGCGGACCGGAGACGCGCGCAACTGCGTGACTGTCCGGCCCGATGGAGAGGCATGACACCACGGGCAGGTCGCCAAGATGGTAGAGTGGCGCGTGGACCCAGCTTTCGGAGCCCTTTGCCCACGCGGTGGCCAGATTGCGCGCGAAGTCTTTGGGTTTGCGTGAATAGCCAAGCTCTCTGGCGACGAGATTGATCGTACCCGAAGGCGCGATACACAGGGGAACCTGCCCTGCCTCCTCGCCAAGTGCCTGCACGACGTCACGCAAAGTCCCGTCACCGCCATGGACGCAGATCAGGTCGGCGTTTCCCGAAAACTGCGCTCCTTCGGCTGTCGTCGGAAGGGCCTTCACGGCAAAGCACTCGGCCTCCAGAGCCGATACCAGCGCGTCGAGATGCTCCTGCCGGAAGCTGCCCGAAACCGGGTTGTAGACGAGATCGAGCCTGCTCACGGACGCATCCATATCGCGCCAATGCCGCGAAAACACGGGTAAAAACGGCGGCGATCGCCGCAAAAGCGGTTCACGGCGTTGTCAGCAGCGCCGCCATAGGGCAGCCAACAGCCATGAAGATCCGCACCGCACTTGCCGCCGCCCTTCTCCTGTCTACCTCGTCTCTGGCCCATGCCGAGGCGACAGGCTGGGATCCAGCCACCTGGGAATTCGAGGACAGCGACATCCATCCTGCCGATGGCTGGGTCTTCGGCAAGCTCGACAACGGGATGCGCTACATCATCCGCCACAACGAGCGGCCCGAGGGTACGGCGCTGGTAAGAATGGTGGTGCACGCGGGCGCCCTCGACGAGGAGGACGCCGAGCGCGGCTTCGCACACTATGTCGAGCACATGGCTTTCAATGGCTCGACCAATGTGCCCGAGGGCGAGATGGTCAAGCTGCTCGAGCGGCTCGGCCTCGCCTTCGGGGCGGACACCAATGCCTCGACCGGGTTCGAATACACCGAATACAAACTCGACCTGCCGCGCACCGATGACGAGCTGGTCGATACCGCGCTGATGCTGATGCGTGAGACGGCCAGCGAGCTGACGATCACTCCCGAAGCGGTCGAGCGCGAACGCGGGGTGGTGCTTTCCGAGCGCCGTGTGCGCAACACCTACGCGCTGCAGAACTTCGTCGACAGCCTGGAATTCGCCTATCCGGAAGGTCGGATGGCCAAGCGCTTGCCGATCGGCACGGTGGAGACGCTCGAAGCCGCCACGGCGGAGGGGCTCCGCGGCTTCTGGGAACGCGAATATGTGCCTTCCTCGACCACGGTGATCGTCATCGGCGATATCGATCCCGCCGAAATCGAAGCGAAGATCCGCAACCGCTTTGCCGATTGGAAGCCCGCGATCTCTCCGGACCAGCCCGGCCCCGGCCCGGTCGATCCGGCCTTTGCCGATGCGGTTGACATCTATCTCCACCCGGCACTCGACGAAAGCGTCACGCTGGCCCGTCACGCGGCCTATGTCGACACGCCGGATACGGCGGAAGAGCGCCGCCTGGGAACCCTCCGCCAGGTTGCAAGCGGCATCTTCGGAAGGCGCATGAGTCGGGAGGCGCAGAAGGAGGATCCACCTTACCGTGGCGCGTACCTCCGCCTCTCGGCACAGAAGAACCTTTCGAGAACTACCCAGCTGACGGTCGTGACCGAGGATGGCGGGTGGCAACGCGGTCTCGATGCAGTCATCGACCAGTACCGCAGCGCGCTTCAGTATGGCTTCACCGAGGCCGAGGTTGCCGAGCAGGTCGCCAATATCCGCAATTCGCTGGAAACGGCTGCGGCGCAGGAAGAAACGCGCGACAACGGCAGCTGGCTCGGGGCCGCCATCGCAACATCGCAGGGCCGCGCCGTGCCCGACAGCGCTGCCGACCGGCTCGCCCAGTTCGAAGCGATGGCCGAAGCGATCACGCCGGATGCGGCGCTTGCCGCGCTGCGCGACGCCTGGCCGGATCTCGAGCGCCCGCTCGTCCGGTTTACCGGCAAGAGCGAACCGGACGGCGGCGAGGCGGCATTGCGCGCAGCCGTGGGAGAGGCCTACGCCCGTGCGGTCGAAGCACCCGCACAGGCGGCCGTGACAGAGTTCGCCTATAGCGACTTCGGCACACCCGGCACTGTCGTCTCGGACACGAGGAGCGCCGAGCTTGGCATCCGCACCCTGCGCTTTGCCAACGGGGTCATGCTCAACCTCAAGCCCACCGAGCTCGAAGACGACAAAGTCCTGGTCGAGGTGACCATCGACGGCGGAAGACTGCTGAATACGCGCGAGAAGCCGCTCGGCACCGAACTCACGGGGCTGATGGTCCCGGGCGGCCTTGGCAAGCACAAGCTCGACGAATTGCAGACGATCCTTGCCGGTCGCAGCCTTGGCGCCAGGTTCGCCGCGCGCGACGACCATTTCGAGATCGGCGGAACGACGAAGCCGCGCGACCTTGAGCTCCAGTTCCAGCTGATCACCGCGTTCCTGACCGATCCCGGCTACCGGGCAGAGGGTCTGGGCTCATGGCGTCAGGGCCTGCCCGCATTCTTCGCGAGACTGGGCAAGACACCCTCCTCGGCATTCGGCGAAGCCATGCGCCAGATCGTGGCCGACAACGACCCGCGCTTCAGCCGCCAGCCGCTCGAGGCCTATCAGGCACTCGACTATGAAATCCTGCGCGGGACGATCTCCGATCGTCTCGCCAATGGAGCGATGGAAATCGGCATGGTCGGCGATTTCGACGAGGACGCAGCGATTGCTCTCGTAGCCCGCACGCTGGGCGCCCTGCCCACCCGCGAGGCCGATTTCCGCCCCTATGACCAGGGCGAGAGGGTTCGCAGCTTCACCGCGGATCGTGGCCTGAAAATCGTGCGGCATGGCGGCGAGAAGGACCAGGCGCTGGTCAATTTCATGTGGCCCACCGCCGACGACAGCGACTGGGACCGGTCGACGCGCCTCACCCTGCTCGGCCGGGTTGCACGGCTTATGCTGACCGAAACCCTGCGCGAGGAACTGGGCAAGACTTATGGGGCCGAGGTCGATGCAAGCCAGTCCGATGCCTGGACCGGCTTCGGCACATTCATGGTCGGCGCGCAGGTCGACGTGAAGGATGTCGAAGCGACCCGCGAAGCCTTGCTCGCCACGGTCGCCAGCATGCGCGATGGCGGGATCGACCAGGACCTGCTCGACCGGGCGCTAAAGCCGGTGCTCGAAGCCTTCGAAAACCGCCTCAAGAAGAACAGCGGCTGGATGAGCTATGTCGACCGGGCGCAGAGTCACCCGCAGGACATCACGCGCTTCCTCGAAGCCAAGGAACGTTATTCTGCCGTTACGCCCGAGCAATTGATGGAGACCGCGCGGGCCTATCTCGATCCCGATGCGGCGGTCGAGTTCCACGTGCTGCCCGAAGAGCAATAGAAAAGGGGCCGGGCGTCAGGCCCGACCCCTTCCAGTTTGCAGTCCCCCGGTCTTAGTAGCTGAAGCGTGCCGACACGCCGAAGACGCGCGGATCGTTCACGAAGCCGGTGTTGTTGTTGAAGTCGATGCCGCCCTTCACATTGTCGGCATCGGTGATGTTGCGGACAAAGGCCGCGATTTCGAAGCTGCCGTCGTTGCGGGCATAACCGATCCGCAGACCGCCCTCGACCTGGCCATTGGCGTTGAACTCCTCGCTCTCGTAGAGGAAGAAGTTGGTCTTGCCCTGGTAAGTCCAGTCGGTGAACACGAAGATCTCACCATCGCTGCCCATCGGCACCGCGTAGCGGGCGGTCACATCAGCGATCCACTCCGGCGCATTGGGGAACGGGTTGCCGTCGACCAGCGCGCGGGTATTGCCCGAGAGGACCACCGTCGGATCGGTCACAGTGCATTGGGCGCAGATGCCCACGGCCAGCGTATCGTCCTGGATCTTCGTGTCGTTCCAGCTGATCCCGGCGGTCAGCAGGAAGTCGGGCGAGATCTGGAACGCGCTGTCGAGCTCGAACCCGAACCCACGGCCCTTGTCGGCGTTGACCAGCTGGACGAGGTTGTCCGCACCACCCACGGCCGAGAACTGCGGGTCCTCGATGGTGTAGTAATAGACGGCGCCGTTGAGGCGGACGGTGCGACCGGCCAGCTCAGACTTGAAGCCGGCTTCGTAGCTAATGATCTTCTCGCTGGTGGCGATCGACGGAGCGGCGAAAAAGGCCACGTCACGGCCCTGAATGGTCGGGGCACGGAAGCCGTTGGCAACGCGGGCATAGACGCTGGCATCATCGCTGACATCGAGGAATGCCGCGAGGTCCCAGCTGAGGCGTTCGTCCGAGACTTCACGGTACTGCGGGGCGGCGCCTGAAACGACGATGAAGTCCTTGTCGTCTTCGGTCCAGCGCAGGCCACCGGTCAGCTTGAGCATATCGCTCACCTGCGTGGTGACCTGACCGAACACGGCCCAGCTGTCATTGGTGTGGCGCACGGTCACCGGCGGCGGGAAGTCGAAGCCGACGGTGGTTACGTCGAAATCGCTCTCGAATACGAACATGCCGACCTGCCAGTCGACCTTGTTGTTGCCGCTAGAAGCGAGGCGAACCTCGTGGGTCAGCTGGTCGAGCTCGATCGAATCCTGCGTGTCCGACGGGAACGGAATGAAGCCCGGACCCATCTCGGGAAGGAAGGAAGCGCCAAAACCGCCATCGATGTCGCCGCGGCTCGAACCTTCGCTGTTGGCCCAGCTGGTGATGCTGGTCAGCGTGGCAAAATCGGCGTCATATTCGACCTTCAGCGTGGCAATATCGGCCTTGTACTTGGCTTGGTTGCCGCCGCCTGCATCGTAGAACACGGTATCGCGGTCGTAGTTTTCGTTGAGATCGTTGTCGCCGGGGCCGAGTATGTTGGCGCGGAACAGCGTCGAGGTACCATCGAGATCACGCACGGCATAGGAGCCGAGGATCGAGAGTCCTTCGGTCGGGGTGATAAGCAATTGCGCACGACCGGCAATCTCGTCGTATCCGCCAAACGCGTCCTTTTCCCCGGTGTAGCCATTGTCGACCCAGTTGCCGCGATGCTGCCACAGACCCGACAAGCGCATCGAGACGATGCCGTCGACCAGCGGAACGGTCACGCCGCCATCGGCCGAAACCGAACCGAAGCTGCCGACGCTGAACGAGCCGTCGACCGTGAATTCGTCACCGGGCTTCACCGTGTCGATCTTGACGATGCCGGCAGGCGTGTTGCGACCGAACAGCGTGCCCTGCGGCCCGCGCAGCACTTCGATGCGCTCGATATCGAAGATCGGGAAGGACTTGAGCGTCACATTCTCGAGCACGACGTCGTCCATCACCACCGAGACCGGCTGCGAAGCGGCGAGGTCGAAGTCGGTGTTGCCGAGGCCGCGGATATAGAAGCGAGGCGCCGCACGGCCGTTGGAGCTTTCGACGAAGAGGCCCGGGACGTGGGCGGCGAGCGCGGTGACTTCGGCACCGGCGTCGAAAATGGTCTTCACAGTGTCAGCCGACAGGGTCGCAGCGGAGACCGGCACATCCTGCAGGTTTTCCTCGCGCCGGTTGGCGGTCACGATGATCGTGTTGAGCTGGCCGTCGCCCTGCTCTTCGGCGCCGGTGGCGGCGTCCTGGGCAAACGCGGGCTGCGATGCGATCGCAGCGATGGCAGTGGCGCTCGATCCGATAAGGCGAACTGCAGTGCGACTGATTTTCATGTGGGGAGTGTCCTGCTTGACCCCGCGTCTGTCCATGCGCGGAAATTTGGAGGGAAGGGGCCGTTTGGCCGTGCGGGGGCCGTAGCAGAACGAGACCGGGTTTGGGTCTCTTGTGACCGATCGTGTGTCAGTTTCATTGCAACAGTTGCAACAGTGCTACAGCCCGTGCCTTTCGTGACACTCGTATTACCGCAGCGGAAACTCGCAATGGTGCGCTTGAACCGCAGAACGCTTCGCGGCATAGGCGCGCCAACACGAAAGGCCTGCCGATGAAAATCCGAGTCCACGTCAACCTCAAGCCCGGTGTGCTCGACCCCCAGGGCCGTGCCGTCCACCATGCGCTGGAGGGACTTGGCTTCGAAGGTGTCGACGATGTTCGCGTTGGCCGCCTGATCGAGCTCGACGTGGCCGACAGCACTTCGGACGAGGCGCTGGACGATATGTGCCGCAAGCTGCTCGCCAACATGGTGATCGAGAACTACCGTATCGAGAAGGTCGGCTGATGTCCTTCCGCGCCGCTGTCGTCACCTTTCCCGGTTCCAATTGCGACCGCGACATGGCGGTGGCGATCGAGCGTATTTCGGGCAGCGCCCCGCTCCGCGTGTGGCATGCCGATGCCGAACTGCCGGACAATCTCGACTTCATCGCCCTGCCCGGTGGTTTTTCCTACGGCGACTATCTGCGCTCGGGCGCAATGGCGGCGAACAGCCCGGTCATGCGCAGCGTCAAGGCGGCCGCCGAGCGCGGCGTGCCGGTGCTCGGCGTGTGCAACGGCTTCCAGGTCCTTACCGAAGCCGGACTTCTGCCGGGTGCGCTGATGCGCAACGCCAGCCAGAATTTCATCTGCCGCAATGTCGCCCTCAAGGTGGAGAATGCCCAGTCGCTCTTCACCGGCGGCTATGACGCGGGTCAGGATATCTCGATCCCCGTGGCGCATCACGACGGCAATTTCTTCGCCGACGAAGACACGCTCGACCGGATCGAGGGTGAAGGCCGCGTGGCCTTCCGCTACACCGAGGCGGTGAACGGATCGCGCCGCGACATCGCGGGTGTGCTGAACGCAGCGGGCAATGTGCTTGGCATGATGCCGCACCCTGAACGGGCGGTCGATGCTGCCCATGGCGGCACCGACGGCGTGCCGCTCTTCGAAAGTGTCGTCCGCTCGCTAGCAGACGCCTGATCAGGCCGACTTGCGACCCGCTTCCGAAGCGCGCCGTCCAAAGACCTTGCGCGCGTCCTCGGCACTCATCGGGCGGCCAAAGTGATAGCCCTGGATCTTGTTGCAGCCGAGATCTCGCACCATCTCCGCCTCTTCGGCATTCTCGACGCCTTCCGCAGTCGTCGTCATCCCGAGGCTATCCGCCATGGCGACAACGGCCCGGATGATGGCGAGCGATTCGCGACTCTGCTGGGCGGCACCCTGAACGAAGCTGCGATCGACCTTGATGGTCGAGAAGTTGAGCTTGCGCAGATAACCTAGCGACGAATAGCCCGTCCCGAAGTCGTCGAGCGCGACCGAGCATCCCAGCGCAATGCATTGTTCCAGCGCCTTTCGCGCAATGCTTGCATCACGCAGGAAGATGCTTTCGGTAACCTCTATCTCGAGCCGCTTGGGATCGAGGCCGCTGTGCGACAACGCTCTCACCACGGTCGAGGCAAACTCCGGCTCGAGCAATTGCTCGGGCGAGACGTTGATATTGACCTTTACGTGCGCCGGCCAGTTCCTGGCCGCCTCGGTGCAGGCCTGCTGCATGACCCATGTGCCGATCGGAACGATCAGGCGCGTATCTTCGGCCAGCGGAATGAACTTCGCCGGGCTGACGAAACCGTGCTCCTTGCTGTTCCAGCGGATGAGCGCCTCGAAGCTGACGACCTCCTCGGTTTTGGCATCGACCACCGGTTGGTAGTGGAGCGCCATTTCGTCCTTCTCGAGCGCGCTGCGCAGCGAGAATTCGAGTTGCCGCTTCTCCTCGGCGCTGGCGTGCAGCGAGGGTTCGTATTCGAAGTGTTCGCCGCCACCGGCATCCTTGGCGCGATAGAGCGAAAGGTCGGCATTGCGGAGGATCTCCTCGACCGTCTTGCCATCACGCGGACCGATGGCCGAGCCAACGCTGGCACCGACATAAAGGATCTGGTTCTCGATCTCGTAGGGCTCGGAAAGCTGCTCGATCACTGCGCGGGCAAGCTGTTCGATTCGGTGACGGTCCTCGACGTCGCGGATCACGATCCCGAACTCGTCGCCGCCCAGTCGTCCGCAAAGCTCATCCTTGCCGACGATGCTCTTCAGCCTGCTCGCGACCTGTCCCAGCATGGCATCGCCAACCAGATGGCCCAGCGAGTCATTGACCGATTTGAAGCGATCGAGGTCGATCATCAGGAAGGCGCAACGGGTCCGCCATTTCTCGGTATATTTCAGTGCATCGCCCAGTGCTTCGTTGAGCATGAGACGGTTGGGCAGCTGTGTGAGCGGATCGTAGCGCGCAAGGAAGGCGATCTTGTCGGAGCTTTCGCGCTGTTCGGTGACATCGGAGCCGACACCACGAAAGCCCTGATAATGGCCATTCTCGTCGATGATCGGTGCGCCGGAAAGCTCCCACCAGCGCTGACCCGACGGTAGCGCGACACGAACCAGGAGGTCGGCGAAGGGCTCCTTGCGCTTGATCTTGTCGGCAAAAGCCCTGAGCGTCTCGCGAGTCTCGTCATCGGTCCAGTTCGGGCCCGAGATGAGTTCGAGGAAGGCCTTGCCTTCCGCTGCCGTTGCTTCGCAACCCAGGGCATAGGCGAAACGCGGCGAAACGCTCTTCAGCCGCCGGCGCGTATCGATCTGCCAGAGCCAGTCCGCCTGGCCTTCCTCGAACTCGCGCAAGAGCATGGAGACTGTCTCGCTTTTCTCCTGCATCGCTACTTCAGTGAGCCTCGAAGTGACAAACATCCGGGCGTTCTCGATCACGCCGAAGACCGCAAATATTACGCTGAAAAAGATAATCGAAACGAGCGGCCAGTTCCCCGCTATGGCTGCGGCGACCAGTCCGCCGACGCCTGCTGCAGCGGAAAAGGCTATCGAACTAAGCGGCGCGCTGTAGCGGCTGACCGAACTTGCGAGCATCAGGACGGCAGCAACGCTCCACACGATCCACAAGCGGTCCGCACCACCCGAAGCGGCAAAGGCCATCATGCCCAGGCCCCAGACCACACCTTTCGCTGCAGTCGCGACGGCGTGGCGCCTGATTTCCGCCTTTCCGTAGTACGCCGTATCCGCATTCTGGGCGCGAAGGTCCTCCGCAACAGCCAGCGCAACCGCAAACGACAGCGCCACTCCCCACGAAACGAGGAGCACCCGGTCAACTCCGCTCCACAGCGTCGCGATAACCAGCAGCATCGCAAAAATCTGTACACCGGCGCGGACACAGGTTCGCTTGCCGAGCAGGGCATACTGATTCCCATGGACACGCGACCAATCGCCGCCCGCAGCCGTTTCAAGCCCGACCGCCTGTCGTATCGAGAGTGGTGCGTCCCACGCAGGGTTTTCGGGTGTCTGCTCGCTCACGCGCTCAGGGTTAACGTCTAAGTGTTAGCCCTCCGTAAATTTCCGCGTCCCCAAGGCGACAATTCGACGGAGAAAATTTGCCTTAGAAATCAGTGTCGAGGCGAGCCTTCGCTTCTTCCCAATTGCGCCCGTCGAAAGCCACCTCTGGGGCCTCGATGGCACCCCCTTCGTCGAGGCAGCAGAAGTTAACACTGTAGGCATCGGGATGGGAGCGCGGTTGGTAGAAGCTCTTGACCCCACAGATGCTGCAAAACAGGTGCTCCGCCGCGCCGGTACCAAACCGGTAACTCGTGAGTTCATCCCGACCGGAAATCAGCTCAAAATCCCCATGCGGAACAATCAGATGGCGGAATCCCGTCTTTGAACAGATCGAGCAATTGCAGGCGAGCAATTCGACGGGAGGGTCGATTTTTGCCGCGAAGCGGACCTTACCGCAGTGGCAGCCCCCTTCGACCCTCACTCGACCGTCACCGATTTTGCGAGGTTGCGCGGCTGGTCGACATCCGTGCCTTTCACACAGGCGACATGATAGGCGAGCAACTGGACCGGTATCGCGTAGACCAGAGGCGCGATGAGGGGATGGACACGCGGCATCTCGATCGTTGCCAGGCATCCTTCGCCTGCTTCCTCCAGCCCCTTGGCATCGGAAATGAGTACGATCTTTCCCCCACGGGCCCGAACCTCCTCCATGTTCGAGACGGTCTTCTCGAACAGCGGCCCCGAGGGCGCCAGGACAATTACCGGGACATCGTCGTCGATCAGCGCGATCGGGCCGTGTTTCATCTCGCCAGAAGCATATCCTTCGGCATGTATGTAACTGATTTCCTTGAGCTTGAGTGCTCCTTCCATCGCCAGGGGATAGTCGGGGCCGCGGCCCAGGTAGAGCACGTCGCGCGCTGGCGCAATAAGGTGCGCCATCGACGCGATGTCGTCGTCGTGATCGAGCGCACTGTTGAGGCAGGCCGGCGCCTCGAGCAGGTGTCCGACCACCTCCTGCTCTTCCTCACGGCTCATCAGCCCCTTCTTCACCGCCATATGCGCGGCAAGCGCGGCCAGAACTGCGAGCTGGCAGGTGAAGGCCTTGGTCGAGGCAACGCCGATCTCGGGCCCTGCATGGGTCGGCAGCAGCAAATCCGCCTCGCGCGCCATCGAACTGGTCGGGACATTGACGATCACCCCGATAGTCTGGCCGTTCTCCTTGCAATGACGCAGCGCCGCCAGTGTGTCGGCCGTCTCGCCACTTTGTGAGATGAACAGCGCCAGCCCGCCCTCTTCGAGCACTGGCTCGCGGTAACGGAACTCGCTTGCCACATCGATATCGACCGGCACGCGAGCGAATTGCTCGAACCAGTATTTCGCCACCATTCCGGCATAGAAGGAAGTGCCGCAGGCGACGATGGTCACGCGGCGAATACGGGAAATGTCGAAATCGAACTGCGGCAGGGCTACCGAATTGTCCGACTGGCGCAGGTAGGAGCCGAGCGTCTGCGCGACGACGGTCGGCTGTTCGAAGATCTCCTTCTGCATGAAGTGCCGGTAGTTGCCCTTCTCCACCGATGCGGCCGAGACGCCGGAGGTACGGATTTCACGCTCGACGAGTTCGTTCGCCTCGTCGCGGATTGTCGCGCCATCATGCGTGACGACGACCCAGTCGCCTTCCTCGAGATAGGTGATCTGCTGGGTCAGCGGGGCAAGCGCCAAGGCGTCGGAACCGATGTAAGTTTCGCCCTCGCCATAGCCGACGACCAGGGGTGAACCCCGACGCGCGCCAATCAGCAGGCCTGGATGGTCGCGGAATGCGATGGCCAGAGCGAATGCCCCGCGCAGGCGCGGAAGCACCTCGGCCACTGCGTCTTCGGGCGACTTGCCCTGCTCGACCAGCCACGAGATGTGCTGCACAACGACCTCGGTATCGGTGTCGCTCTCGAGCGTCCGACCTGCCTCTGCCAGCTCTGCGCGCAGTTCCTTGAAATTCTCGATGATACCGTTGTGGACCAACGCAACCTGCGGTGTGGCATGGGGGTGCGCGTTTTTGGCCGTCGGCGCCCCATGCGTCGCCCAGCGGGTGTGGGCAATGCCGACCTCGCCGGGAGCTGGATGGGACGCGAGTTCGACGACGAGATTGTTGAGCTTGCCTTCGGCCCTTCGCCTGACGAGCTCCCCATCGTCGATGGTGCAGACGCCGGCGCTGTCATAGCCGCGATATTCCATGCGCCTGAGGCCGTCGACGAGCCGGTCGGCTACCGCATCCTTGCCGACAATCCCGATTATTCCGCACATATTCCATTGCCTTTCAGTCTTCGCGTTCGAGACTTAGTGTCTATTCGCGTCCGATCAATCGGAGGTCTTCGAAGTAGCCTTCGGTGTACTCCACCACAAAATCAGCCCGGCGAGGATGATGACCCCTGCGCCAGCGAGCGTTGCGAGGTCGGGAACGTCGTCGAACCACCACCAGCCCATGAATGTCGCGACGAGCATCTGAACATAGCTTGTCGGGGCAATCGTCGAGGCGCCGGCTCGCGTCGTCCCGAGATACGTCAGCCAATGTGCAGTGCTTGCCGTAAAAGCGACAACCGCGCAGCGCGCAACGATGGTCCAGTCGGGCATGGTTATCGCCAGCGCGGGAATTCCGCTGAAGTGGCCTCCGATCGCTGCAATGATCAGCGGGGGTGCAGCGACAATCGCGACGAAGGCCTGCATCGACAGGACACTGCCCTGCCCGGCGCTGGCCCGGTTGGCTATCACAAGCAGTGCGAAGAAGCTGGCCGACGCAAGCGGCAGCAATGCCACCCAGCCAAGTTCTGCCAGGCTGGGCCGCAGAACGAGGACCACTCCGCCCATCGCCATCGCGGATACAAGCCAGACGATCGTGCGGGTTTTCTCTCCCAGCAGCGGCCCGCTCAACAGTGCCACAAGCACAGGTGACACGAAAGCCACCGCCATCGCGGTTGCCAGCGGCATGACGAAAATCGCGCTGAAAAAACACAGCGTTGCCCCCGCCACGCAGATGCCGCGTGCCAGCTGCAGCCACGGGTGGCTCGGTCGGAACCCGCGCTTGCCCTCGCTCCGGAGAAGGAGAGCGGCCAGCGCGATCGCTCCGAAGAAGTAGCGCAGTGCGGCAACCGCGACGGGCGACCACTGTCCCGCCATGGTCTTGATGACCGCATCGCCGAGCGACAGGAAGATAAAACCGGCAAGGGCAAGGAGGATGCCCTGGCGTTCGTGATGCTGCATGAACCGAGATACCAGATTGTTAGGCAACGAGGGCGCTAGCGGCTGCTTGCCCGACTTGCCAGCCCGAAGTCCGGCACCCAGTCCACCGCCGTGTCCGCCGAGGCATTTCGCCAGTTGGATCGGGGACATTTCGAGGGTGTTTCGATGCTCTCCATTAGCCAAAAATAAAGGTTTCCAACCTATTCACCACTCTTCGAGACAAGGGCTTTCCGACTGCGGAAGCAGCTTGGTGAAGCAGAAAACACGTCATTTTCGCGTGGGGGTTTTGGAATGAGCGCTTTCGGACGGAAGAACGGACAGGCTGGCATGGGTGCCGGGGCACGTCCGCAGTTCGGGGTTGCGAAACCGATGCGCGGCGGCGGCAGTGCCGCAGCCGAAGCCAAGGGCGGTGAACAGTTCCCCCCGATCCCGGACGAGCCCGCCGAAGCGCCCGCTGCAGGCAAACCGTCGCAGGGCGATGCCCTGTCGCGCCTCGACGACCGCATGAACACCACCCACTCGGGTGAATCGCAGGTTGGCGGCTTCGAAGCGAGCGTCCACAAGATCAAGGAACAGGTGCTCCCGCGCCTGCTAGAACGCGTCGACCCCGAAGCGGCCGCGACGCTGTCCAAGGATGAGCTGTCGGAAGAATTCCGCCCGATCATCATGGAAGTTCTAGCCGAGCTGAAGGTCACTCTGAACCGCCGCGAACAGTTCGCGCTGGAAAAGGTGCTGGTCGACGAGCTGCTCGGCTTCGGTCCGCTCGAAGAGCTGCTGAACGACCCCGACGTGACCGACATCATGGTCAACGGCCCGGACCAGACCTACATCGAAAAGAAGGGCAAGCTGACCCTCGCGGGAATCAAGTTCCGCGACGAAGGCCACCTCTTCCAGATCGCCCAGCGCATCGTGAACCAGGTCGGCCGCCGCGTCGACCAGACCACACCGCTGGCCGACGCCCGTCTCAAGGACGGCAGCCGTGTGAACGTCATCGTCCCGCCGCTGTCGCTCAAGGGCACCGCGATCTCGATTCGTAAGTTCTCCGAGAAGCCGATCACGCTCGACATGCTCAAGGACTTCGGTTCGATGAGCGAGAAGATGTGTACCGCGCTCAAGATCGCGGGCGCATGCCGCATGAACATCGTCATCTCAGGCGGTACGGGTTCGGGTAAGACGACCATGCTCAACGCACTGTCGAAAATGATCGACCCGGGCGAGCGCGTGCTGACCATCGAGGACGCGGCCGAACTTCGCCTGCAGCAGCCGCACTGGCTGCCGCTCGAAACACGTCCGCCGAACCTTGAAGGCCAGGGCGCGATCACCATCGGCGACCTCGTCAAGAACGCCCTGCGTATGCGCCCCGACCGCATCATCCTGGGCGAAATTCGTGGCGCGGAGTGTTTCGACCTCCTTGCCGCCATGAACACCGGCCACGACGGCTCCATGTGTACGCTCCACGCCAACAGCCCTCGCGAGTGCCTTGGCCGTATGGAGAACATGATCCTGATGGGCGACATCAAGATCCCGAAGGAAGCCATCAGCCGCCAGATCGCCGAATCGGTCGATTTGATCGTGCAGGTGAAGCGCCTTCGCGACGGCTCGCGCCGCACCACCAACATCACCGAGGTGATCGGGATGGAGGGCGACGTGATCGTGACGCAGGAACTGTTCAAGTTCGAATACTTGGACGAAAGCGAGGATGGTAAAATCCTCGGCGAGTTCCGCTCGTCCGGCCTGCGCCCCTACACACTCGAAAAAGCGCGCCAATTCGGCTTCGACCAAGCTTATCTTGAGGCCTGTTTGTAAAATTTCGTCGCTTCGCGACGCAGACATACAATTCAGCCGACCGCATCGACCGCTAAGGAAATGGCATCGACAGGACGATGCCATGCCTCACGATTCGAATTCTCCCTTTCTGTTCCGCAACGATGCTCGCGAAAACCACGAGGCCGAGCGCCGGGAAGAGCGGTTCGAGGCGCTGATGCTGCAAAGCTGGATGCTCATGCGCGCGCGCGCCGAACCCCATGTGAGCGAGAACGCCTAGGTCGGCTGGAACAGCGCAGGCACAGAGACCGCCAAAAGTCCGCCGCCAATCACAGCGAATGTCAGGAACAGACCGGTCCACGGGACCCAGCCCACTTTGTTGAGCTGCGCGCGCTTCATGCGCCGGCGCTCCATCAGCGAGCAAATGCCAGCTACCACGAGCATGGCAATTCCCCAGAAGGTCATCAGCTCGGCATCGCTTGCGAACAGGATCTCGTCGGGCAGTCTCGGCATCGTGCGCGGCCATATGGTGTGATCGGCTGCGATGCGCAATTGGGCGCTTGTCTTCCGGCACTGCGGGGCTAGGCGCAGACAGTGTGAAGGAAGCAAAAGTCCATCATCGACCTGTCTTTGCCCTGGCCTTGCGGCTCGCCGCGGCATTCGCGCTGGCGACCCTGGTGATGCTGGTCAAATACACTGCCGAGAGCGGGGTGCGCTTCGGCGAGATTCTGTTCTGGAGGGCCGCACCCACGGTTCCAATCCTCGGCATCTGGCTCGCGGCGCAAGGGCAGCTTCACCGATTGCGCACCAAGAGAATGCCCGCACATCTGCGTCGCGCGTTCCTCGGAATGATTGGCATGGCGCTGACGTTCGGCGCACCGATCCTGCTGCCACTCGCGGAATCGACCACGCTCGGCTTCATGACGCCTATCTTCGCGGTCATCCTTTCAGCCGTCCTGCTTTCCGAGAAAATTGGCCCCTGGCGCTGGTCGGCCGTTTTCGCCGGATTCGTCGGCATTCTCGTCATCACCCAACCAGGGCAGTCGCAGATGGCGCCCTTAGGTGTAGTAGTCGGACTTAGCGGAGCATTCATGGTCGCGCTGATCTCGATCCAGCTACGCGATCTGGGCCGGACCGACGAACCGATCTCGATCGTATTCTGGTTTTCTGTCTGGTCGACCTTGGTTTTTACCTTGGGGTTACCCCTGTTCGCGAGCGCACACACGGGCCAGCAATGGCTGCTCCTGGTCGCGATCGGAGTATTGGGCTGCTTTGCCCAGCTCCTGCTGACGGCTTCGCTGCGCTACGGCCAGGTCGCGAGCGTAATCGTCATGGACTACTCCGCACTGATCTGGGCTACGGCCTACGGCTGGCTTATCTGGGACAGGCTCCCGCCCGCGACCACCTGGCTGGGCGCTCCGCTCGTGATTGGTGCAGGCGCGCTCATAGCGTGGCGGGAACACAGGCTGGCCCGAGCGGGAACCGCCTGAGCGACAATCCGTTTCCAACCGGTACCGCTCGATTTCGAGCTCCTTCGGAAGGATAGAAAAATGGTCCGGAAGTTTCTGCTTGCCCTCGGCATCACCACGATGGCGCTGACCGCCACCGCCTGCAATACTGTCAAGGGTTTCGGTCGTGACGTCGAATCCGTCGGCCAGGCCGGCGAAGAAGCCATCGACTAAGCATGCAATCGGGCGGCCATTGCGCCGCCCGTTCGCTAATTAACCTGCCGCTCGCGCCCTTCCCAATAGGGCGCCCGCAGTTCGCGCCGCAGGATCTTCCCGCTGGCATTGCGCGGCATCACCTCGATCAGATCGACGCTCTTCGGGACCTTGAAGCCCGCCAGCCTCTCGCGCGTGAAGGCGATGATATCGTCTGCATCGCAAGCCGCGCCCGGCTTGGGCACCACGCAAGCCTTTACCGCCTCACCCCAGGTATCGTCCGGCACTCCGATCACCGCCACTTCTGCCACCGCCGGGTGGCCATAGATCGCGCTTTCCACCTGTGCGGGATAGACGTTCTCGCCGCCTGAAATGATCATGTCCTTGATGCGGTCCTGGATGAAGACATAGCCGTCCTCGTCCATATAAGCCGCGTCGCCGGTGAACATCCACCCGTCGACCAGCGAACTGGCAGTCGCTTCGGGCAGGTTCCAGTAGCCTTCCATGTTCGACGGGCTCTTGCAGATCAGTTCGCCTACTTCACCTCGGGGAAGTTCTTGCCCATCCTCGCCCACGACTTTGAGCTCTGCCCCAGGGACCGCCTTGCCGGCACTGCGCATCCGCTGGTTGCCTTCGAGATCGTGATCGTCAGGCGGCAGGATGGCGATGGTCCCGGTTGTCTCGGTCATGCCATAGCACTGCACGAAACCGGCCGCGGGGATGGTTTTCACGGCCTCTCGCAAAAGGTCGAGCGGGATCGGAGCGGCGCCGTACATGACGTATTTCACCGCCGACATGTCGGTAGACTTTGCCCGCGGGTGCTGGACCACCATCTGAAGCGCCGCCGGGACGATGAACAGGCGCGTGATACCCTGCTCGAAACCGTCGAGCACGCCATCGGGTGTGAATTCGGATTGCACTATCCCGCGAATACCCGCAGCCAAGGCCATGATACCCAACCCCGTCCCGCCGATGTGCGCGCAGGGCATGCAGACGAGGATCGCCTCGTTCTCTTCCCATTTGGACCACGGTTGCGCGGCTTCCTCTGCGGGCTGGCGCAGGGAAAAGAGGTTGGCGTTGGTCAGCACGGCACCCTTGGGATTGCCCGTCGTGCCCGAGGTATAGAGCTGCAGCACTGCGTCTTGCGGCCCGGCAGGCGTGAATTCGTCAGCTGGTGCGGCCGCGTATTCACGCTTGGCCGTGGCCGTGTCGATGATCTCGGGCGGCGCATCCATCTGCCCGCAAGCCTTGGATGCGAGTTCCTCGAACCCCTCGTCGATGAACAGCAACTTCGCCTTTGTATCGCCCAGGATATAGGCGATCTCGGGAGCGGCAAGCCGCCAGCCGATCGGCACCATCACCACCCCGACGCGAGCAGCGGAGTAGAATGTCTCGAAATAGTGGCGGGCGTTCTTGCCGAGCCAGGCAATCCGGTCACCCTTCCCCAGTCCATGCGCTTTGAGCATGGCCACCACGCGGCGAGAATGTTCTTCAAGCTCGGCGAAAGTCAGCGTGTCGCCTTCCTGCTCCAGCGCCACGGCATCCGGCTTCTCCATGGACCAGTGGCGGATCAGCTCATCGAAGGTAAGCTTTTGCGTGTCACCCATGCTGCCTCTAGCTCCTCAATTCTCCCAAAGAGCATCATGCCAGCGACTGCGGGACTCGCAAGTGCCTATTCCCAGCGTCCGTTTGCGCGGGCGCGCTTCTCGCGGACCAGCAGCCAGACAAACAGGCCAAACGGGCCAGCCATAAAGGTGAGCAAGAGGATCGGCGCCTGTACCAAGCGTGAGAAGCCTTTCGCATCGGCATCGCGCGCAATCCAGAGGCCAATGAAGAGGTCGAAGGCCAGATAGTGGATCCAGCCGATGGTAACGCCGCCATCGCTGGCGAAGATGCTGCGGACACCTTCGATAGTGGTGAATTCGACTGCGCCTCCGCCCGGGCCTTGCTGGTCGAGCACACCGGTCAGGATGCCGGTAATCCCTAGCGCATAGGCAAAGCACAGGAGCCCCACTCCGAGGTACAGGATTCCTGCCAGGAGGGCAGGCTTGCGCGGCAAGAGGATCAATGCCGCCCACATGACCATCGCAAGCAAGTTCGCGATGCCGAATGCCGTGTGCAACATCGCCTAATCTTCCTTCTCGCTCCGCCTGCGCCACCATGAGGCGAGCAGGCTGCCGATGACCACGTGATAGACCGCCGAAATTGCGCTGGGAACGGGGGCCAGCGCTGCCTGCAACGGGTTGACGAACTGCGCCGCGAAGCTCGGCGCTGCCGCAAGTGTCGACCCCAGCCCGCTGTTCTGCATTCCGACCTCGATACTGGCCGTACGCGCCACGGCCTCGTCGAACCCGAGCAGGCGAGTGATCACGTAGCCAAGGGCGAAGCCGATCACATGGAGCAGGAACAGCGCGAGCAGCAGCACGCCCGCATGCTCGCTGATCAGATCCTTCGACCGGGCGACGATTGCGCCAACGATCAGCACCACGAACAGCACGGAAACCAGTGGCGCCACCGGCTCTATCCGCTTTGTCGCCTGCGGGAGCAGGGCCCGCAAGGCCACTCCGAGAACGACCGGCACAAGGACCACAGTCACCATCGAGCGGAACAACGCCCAGCGGTCGATCTCCACGAACACGCCCGCAAGCCATCCTGTCAGAAGCGGCGTGGCGATCACGGCCACGAGGGTCGAGACCATCGTCATCGTCACCGAAAGCGCGACATTGGCCCGCGCAAGATAGGCGACCACATTGGAAGCCGTCCCGCCCGGACAGCAGGCGACGAGCACAAGGCCGACCGCCAACCCGCTTTGGAGCCCGAAGGCTGTTGCTAGCGTGATCCCGGCAAGCGGCATCACGGTGAACTGCAGCGCCACGCCGGTCATGACCGCGCGGGGCAGGCGAATGACGCGCTTGAAGTCGTCAAGCGTCAGCGTCAGGCCCATGCCGAGCATGATGACGCCCAGCATGACGCTGACCAGCGGCTGCCCGAGCGGAGCAAAGCTGCCGTCCACAACCCATAAGAACAGCGGCGGAACGAACCATGCAAGCATGGTCCCCGCCACAGTCCAGAAGGCGAAAAGCCTTGTCGCTAATCCGATCATGCCCCCCTCCCCCGGCAATCCCTAACCGCCCTCGGCGTCGATCTTCGGCAGGCTCTTGGCCGCACGCATGATGGCGTCGTGATCGTGGATGAAGCGTCCGCGCGCATTGCGCTTGGCCAGCGCCAGTGCGGCATCGGCCACCAGCTCGGCCTTTACCGCGCGGTATTGGCGGTATTGCCCCTGCAGCGCGAGGTTGACCAGCGGCGCGGCGAGGATACCGAGCCGTTCCGCCGGGCGGGAATCCTGCTCGCGCGAACCGCGCAACAGGCCCGGCCGCAATATGTCGAGCCGTCCGAAGCGCAGCTTGGTGAGGTCGCGCTCGACCTCGCCCTTCACGCGCAAGTAGAAGTTCTTCGACGCGAAATCGGCGCCCACCGAGCTGACATGCACGAAGCGCTCGACCCCGTGTTCCTTCGCCGCTTTCGCCGTGTTCAGGACGAGATCGTAATCGACGGCGCGAAACGCCTCCTGGTCGCCTCCGACCTTCTTGATCGTGGTCCCCAGTGCGCAGATCACGGCGCGCGGCTGGATCGCCTCGATTACCTCGCCCCATTGTGCGGGCTCGGCGACGAACATCTCCATGCGGATGCCTGCTGGTAGTTTCGTCTCCCGCCGGGAGATGCCGGTGAGACGCACGTCCTCGCGGCCGACACAGGCCTCCATTACCGTCCGGCCGATCAGCCCGGTTGCCCCAAGCAGCGCAATGCGGATCGTCTCAGACATTGCTCAATCCCTCCGGCGCGCGCCCGTAGATCCGGCGCACCTGGTCGATGGCATAGCGGTCGGTCATCCCGGCGATAAAATCGGCGATATGGCGGCTCTTGTGCGGTTCGCCCGCAGGCATCTGTGCGAGCCATTCGTCCGGCAGGGTGGAGTTATCCTGGCTGTAGGCGACAAACAGGCGCGAGATCACCTCGCGCGCGCGCTCTGCGGTCGAGAGCTGTTCGGGATGGTAATAGAGGCGTCGATACATGAACTGTTTCAGGGCGCGTTCCTGGTCGCGCATGGCGGGTGAGAAGCTGGCGATGGCGTGACCTGCACCGCGAATGTCGTCGATAGTGTCGACCCCTTCGAGGCCCTTGCGCGTCTGGACCAGCACGTCGTTGACCATCGTTCCGATCTGCGTGCGGACGAGTTCGCGCAATTGGCGGTCTCGCGAGGCATTGGGAAAGCGGGTCTCGACCGCGCGCCACTGCTCTGCGAGCCAGTCGAGCGTCAGCAGATCCTCCAGCTCGATGAACCCCGCGCGCAGCCCGTCATCGATGTCGTGATTGTCATAGGCAATGTCGTCGGCAATCGCGGCAACCTGCGCCTCGAGCGAGGGCCATTCGCCCAGCGACAGAGAATAGACCGCATCGATTTCCGCCAGCGCCCAGTGCGGCGCATCGACCGGGCCGTTGTGTTTGGCCATGCCCTCGAGCGTTTCCCAGGTAAGGTTCAGTCCCTCGTGCTCGCAGTAGGGGCTTTCGAGCCGCGCCAGCGTGCGGATGCCCTGCGCGTTGTGATCGTAACCTCCGGCATGTGCCATCGCCTCTTCGAGCGCCTTTTCCCCGGCATGGCCGAAGGGAGGGTGGCCGATGTCGTGGGCAAGGCACAATGCCTCGGTCAGATCCTCGTCCAGCCCAAGTTCGCGCGCGATCACGCGGCCGATCTGGGCGACTTCGATGCTGTGGGTCAGGCGGGTGCGGTAGTGGTCCCCATCGGGCGCGATAAAGACCTGCGTCTTTGACCGCAGGCGACGAAAAGCGATGGAGTGGATGATCCGGTCGCGGTCGCGCTGGAACTCGCTGCGCGGACCGCGCGTGCCGTCGCGGTTCTCGGCGAATTCGCGCCCGCGTGACTTGGCGGGATCGGCGGCGTAGCGGGCTCTTTCCATGGGTGGCGGTGGCTTAGGTCAGCCATCCGCGCGCGACAACGTGAACGAAAAGCGAACCCACCTGCTTATCGGCAAAAAGAAAGGACCGCGCGATATATGCCGTGCGGGACTTTCTCCCTCGCATTCCTTCGCGGCGTCGATCTCCCCGCCCGCTGGCTGTCGCGTTATCCCAGCATCCAGTCGGCGATATCCTTGCAGTGAAGCGCCGTGGAGTTGAAGACCGGCAGGACATTGGCGTCCGGATCGAGGACCAGCTCGAGCTCCGCGCATGCCAGGACAATGGCCGCTGCGCCCTCCTTCTCCTTCATCGTGACAATGGTCTTGAGCGCGCGCTCGGCATCGCGGGTGACGCGCCCCATCATCAATTCCTTGTAGATGATGCCATCGACCATCTCGACGTCATCAGGATTGGGCGGGAGCAGGTCGACACCATGCGCAACAAGCCGCTGGCGGTAGAAGCTCTCGGTCATCACGTAGCGCGTGCCAAGCAGTGCGGCGCTGGTGCACTGCGCCTCCTGCATCGCGCGCCCGACGCTGTCGGCGATATGGAGCACCGGGACCGAAACCGCTTCGACAACCCGGTCGTAGACCTTGTGCATGGCATTGGCAGCGATCACCAGGCCTTCGGCACCGCCATCTTCCAGTCGGCGCGCGGAATCGACCAGGACGGCGGCAAAAGCGTCCCAATCTTCCGCCTGCTTGGCCTGGTATATCCGTGAATAGTCGAGGCTCTCGATGAGCATCGGCGGGCCGGCCATGGGCGGCACGCGCTTCTGCACAAGGCGGTTTATCCGATCGTAATAGGCGCGGGTCGAGACCCAGCTCATCCCCCCGATCAATCCAAGCTTGCGCAACCCTATGCCCCTTCCTGCGGCGTGGGCGGACCTTATTCCTGGCTCCGCCGCGATACTAGGGATTAGCAACGGGTGGAGTCGCCTCAAGTTCCTCCGACTCCGGATGATGGGGCTTTTCAAGCTCGGTCAGCCATCGACGCAGGTCGTTTACGGTCTCGTCAGGGGCCTCTTCCATCGGGATATGGCCGATGCCCGGATAGTTCGCGAGGGTCGCAACGGGCAAATGCTTCACGTACCACCCGGCCGCTTCGTAGGGGATCAGGGCGTCCTCCTCACCCCACATGACGAGGGTCGGGACCTGCATGGCCTCGACATCCTCCACGGCGAACGACCGGCGCGGAGTCGCAAATCGCTTGCGAGTTGCCGCCCGGGTGCCGGGATAGCGCGCCATTTCCCAGTAACGATCGATCGCCGCGTCGGTCACGACTGCCTGGTTCGATACGCTCTGCGAAAGGCTCTTGGCGACCAGCGAACGCGGCAGGAGCTGGCTCATGAGATCGCCGACAACGGGCTTGCTTGCGAGGGTGAAGGCCAAATTTCCGCTGCCCTTGCGCTCGATCGGCGCACCGCCGGCATCCACCAGCACCAGTGCATCGAGCCGGTCGGGGTTGGCGATGGCATATCCCATGGCGATCGCTCCGCCCATCGAATTGCCCGCGAGCGTGAATGTTCCGACACCCAGTGCGTCGGCGACCTTGTCCACGTCGTCAATGAAGGCATCGAGCGCATAGTCATCGTCCGGGGCGGGTCCCGTCAGGCCATGACCGCGCTGGTCGAAGCGGATCACGCGATAATCGCTCCTCAGCCGCTCAGCCCATTGTTGCCAGGTCAAAAGGTCCGCATTCGAGCCATGGAGCAGGACGATAACCGGCGCATCGCGCGGCCCCTCGTCGCGCAGGTGGACTTCGCGACTGCCGTCAATCCTCACGAACTGCGACGGCGCGGTCGCATATCTGGCACGCATTTCCACCGGGTCGGTATCAGGAACACGGAAGACGAAGAACAAGGCGGCGAGCAGGACCGCCAACCCGCCGAAGATGGCGAGAAACCGCTTCACGGGGCCATCTCCTCGATCCATTTGCGGACGAGAGCCAGACCATCCTGGTCGACGGTTTCCTTGCCGATTTCGGGCATGGCGACGCCAGGTTCGGTAGTGCTCATGCGATAGGCGAGGATCGACTTGTCGGGGGCTCCGGGGACCACGTCGAACAGGTGACCGCCTGCCCCCCTGCCCGCGGCGACCGGGCGCTTTCCGATGCCGATGGCGTGGGGATCCTGCTGCTCCCACCGGAGGTCAAGCCCGCTGTTCGACGCGGTCGCGCCGGGGCGGTGGCAATGCGCGCAATTAACGTCGAGATATCCGCGCGCAGCTGCGGTCAAGTTCGCACTTCCGCGTTCCTCCCACACGGGCAGCTGGTCGGCATCCGCCGGCATGGCATCGAGATGGCCGGCATCGACCATCGCCGCGAGCCATTCATGCGACAGATTTCGCGCCTTGGGACCAATCGGAACGACCTCACCATCGAGGCCGTGACACTCCTTGCACTGGTTCTTGTTCGGCACGCGATAGCTGATCGCTTCGCCCCTGGGCGTGACCAGATCGAACCGCGCACCGGCGACGGCCAGCTTCGCCTCGGTCTGCTCCTCGTTCCACAGATAGGGCAGCGCCAGCCAGCCATCTGCACGGTTCAGCAGAACGCGGGTTTCGATCAGGCGGCGCTTGCCGTCCTGCTCGAAAGCGAAAGTCTTGATCAGTGCGCTGCCGACCGGAAGGTCGAGCAGGTTCTCACCTTGCGCGCGCGCCTTGGCGCCTGCGGGGACATAGACGAAGCGCAGCTTCTCCGCTCCGTCCGAGAACAGCGGCGTGTTGAGACGGTATGGCGTCACCCCTTTGCCGGGTAGCTGCGCCGGGGCATCGGCGAAGAAGCCATAGGCCGAAAGCGTGCGCGGCAGGCCGGGATCGGTGATGACCGCCTCGTTCACCGAGCCGGGCGGTGTCGCGCGTGCCACAATCGCGCCGGTCAGGGCCAGCGCGGCACAGGCGACCCAGGCGAGATGTTTCATCCGCCGAGCCTTTCCTCGAGTGCAGCAGGTGCACCGATGCCTTCACGATAGAAGCGGTCTTCAGGCTGCGGGGCGTTCTGGATCGGGCCGGGCTGTGCGCCGCCCAATCCCTTGCCCTGCTCGGTCAGGTTGAGCGTCCATCCGCTGATCCCGGGCGCAACGCGCAATGCCGAGCTCGGGTTGCCCAAGCCATCCCACAACAGCGGCGGCAGTTCTCCGCCGAAAGCGGCAAGCAGCATATCGGCTCCCTCCAACTGCGGGTCGTAACCGCCTTCCGCTATCAGGTTTGCGCCCACCGTCACATTCCGCGGAAACGGGTCGTAGCGCGGGTCGTCGAAGGCCTGCGTATAGGCGATCACCATGATCGGCGCCGTGGGATTGCCGGAGAGGATATTGTTCTCCACCAGCACGCGGTCATTGGCCATGATCATGATACCTGTGCCGCGGCGCACGCCTGCAACGATATTGCCCGGAGGCGCAAAATTGGGCGTATCGTTCGCCATGACGAGATTGTTGGCAACGATGACGTTGCCGCCACCCATCACGGGCAGGCCGGGCAGGTCGAACACAAGGATCCCGCCCGTGTTGCGCGTCGCGACATTGTGCTCGACCAGCGCATTGCGGCTATTCTCGATCTCGATACCCGCGACATTCGCCTCGGCAATCGAATTGCGCACGGTGATGCGGTTCGACTGGCCGACATAGATGCCTGCGTCCGATGCACCCGATACCTTGGCGCCATCGACGAGAATGCCGTCGCTCTCGACCGGATAGATGCCGTAGGCGCCATTGGTCGGCGCCGGGCCATTGGTCCAGGTCACGCGGATGCGGTGATAGACGATATTGTCCGCGCCCTTGGACTTGATCCCGTCACCCTTCGGGTTCTCCAGCGCGAAGTCACGCAGGGTGACATTGTCGCTGGTGACAAGAAGCCCCTCGCCCGCGCCTTGTTGCGTGGTGAAGTCGAGCACAGTGCCGTCCATGCCTGCACCGCGGACGGTCACGCCATCGACATCAAGGCTGAGCCCGTCGGTCAGCGTGTAACGTCCTGCCCCAAGCACGATCTCGTCACCCGGCTGTGCAAGGATCAGCGCTTCCTGCAGGCGCTCCTGCGCGCCGTTGCCCGGCTCGATCGAATGGGTTTCAGCCAGCACGGGTGCGGCACTGGCAAGCAAAGCAGCAGCAATCGTCAATCGGATCATGAGTCTCTCCCTTGCAACCTATTGTGCCGCAAGGGAGAGCGATTGCAAGCGGGTGGTTTAGCCTGTCGTGAACGAACAGATCGCGGCGGATGTCGCGACGACTTCGATAGCCTCGCGGTCGTCGACCCGCCGCAGGCGCTCGAGGAACTCGGCCATGTTGAGCGGTACCGCGCTTTCACCCTCGCGCGCCTGCATGTTCTGCAGCTTGCGCAGCTGGTTGAGAGAAAGCCGCTCCGCCATGCGCGTCCCCATGCAGGCAGCGATCGGTTGCGGGATGCCCTTCTCGACCAGCGTGGTTTCGATACGACCGGCAGTGACCCGGTCCAGCCCGCCGAGCCACAGCCACACACCGGCCCCGACCAGTGCCAGCAGCACGAGCGCGATCAGCAGCTTGCGCATTTTGTCAGTCCAGCGCCTTGACGATTTCCTCGACCATCTTCTTGGCATCGGCCAGCAACATCATGGTCTGGTCCATGTAGAAGACGTCATTGTCGACGCCCGCATAGCCCACGCCGCCCATGCTGCGCTTGATGAAGAAGACCTGCTTGGCCTTGTCCACATCGAACACGGGCATGCCGTAGATGGGCGATGACTTGTCGGTCTTGGCCGCGGGATTGACCACGTCGTTCGCGCCGATGATGAAGGCCACGTCGGCCTGGGCGAACTCGGAGTTGATGTCCTCCAGTTCGAAGACATTCTCGTAGGGCACGCTGGCTTCGGCGAGGAGCACGTTCATGTGCCCCGGCATGCGGCCCGCGACGGGATGGATGGCGTATTTTACCTCGACGCCCTTCTCCTCGAGCAGATCGGCCATTTCGCGCAGCGCATGCTGCGCCTGCGCCACCGCCATGCCATAGCCGGGGATGATGATGACCTTTTCCGCCTGTTCGAGCATGAACGCCGCATCGGCCGCGCTGCCCTGCTTGTAGGGGCGCTGCTCCTTCGCCTCACCCCCGCCCGCGCTGGCATCGGCGCCGAAGCCGCCCGCGACTACCGAAATGAAGCTACGGTTCATCGCGCGGCACATGATGTAGCTGAGGATCGCGCCCGAAGAACCGACCAGTGCGCCGGTGATGATCATCGCCGTGTTGCCCAGCGTGAACCCCATCGCCGCCGCGGCCCAGCCCGAATAGCTATTCAGCATCGAGACCACGACCGGCATGTCCGCGCCGCCAATCGGGATGATCAGCAGGAAGCCGATCAGGAAGCTCAGCACCGTCAGCGCGACGATCAGAGGCATGGTCTCGCCCGGCCCCGCCATGGCGAACATGGCGGTCAGCACGATGATCGCGGCCAGCGTGCCGAGGTTGATGACATGGCGCGCAGGCAGGAGGATCGGCGAACCGCTCATCTTGCCCGACAGCTTGGCGAAGGCGATGACCGAGCCCGAGAAGGTGATCGCACCGATGGCGATACCGAGGCCCATTTCGATCTTGCTGACGGACTCGATCCCGCCGTCGGCAGCCAGCAGCCCGAAGGCGCTCGGGCTGAGATAGGCCGCCCAGCCTACCAGCACCGCGGCAAGGCCGACCAGCGAGTGGAACGCCGCCACCAGCTCGGGCATCTGCGTCATGGCGATACGCCGGGCCACGGTGACGCCGACGATGCCGCCGAGGAAGATCGCCACGCCGACTTCGACGATATTGACCACCGAGTGCGTCAGCAGCGTCGTCACCACGGCAATCAGCATGCCGATCATGCCGAAGAGGTTGCCCGTGCGGCTCGTGGAGGGTGACGATAGGCCACGAAGGGCGAGGATGAAGAAGATGCCCGCCACGAGATAGGCGAGCGCGACCCAGGGGTTCACAGGTCCATGCGCGGCTGCGGCGGAAAGGATCGGAAGCGTCATCACTTCTTCTCCTTCTTCTTGTACATCGCCAGCATGCGCTCGGTGACGGCAAAGCCGCCGAAGATGTTCACGCTCGCCAGGACGACGCCCAATAGGCCGAGCCACTTGGCAAGGTCATTCCCGGCCTCCGCCGCCGAGATCAGCGCGCCGACGATGATCACCGAGGAAATCGCATTGGTCACCGCCATCAGCGGCGTGTGTAGCGCGGGCGTGACCGACCAGACCACGTAATAGCCGACGAAACACGCCAGCACGAAGATCGACAGGATCGAAATGAAGTCCACTGTGGCCCTCCCCGGGTCCGGATTACTGAGCTGCCAGCCTCTCGTTCACAATCTTGCCACCCTGCGTCAGGCGCACGGCATTGCCGATTTCCTCGTCGAGCACGGGCTTGCCCGTCTCCTTGTCCCAGAAAGCCGAGAGGAAATTGAACAGATTGCGCGCGAACAGGGCCGAGGCGTCGGCGGCGAGATGGCCTGCGGTGTTCGAATAGCCGACGATTTTCACGCCATGCTTCTCGACCACCTGGTCGGCGACCGAGCCTTCGACATTGCCGCCCTGTGCCACCGCAAGGTCGAAGATCACGCTGCCGGGCTTCATGCTGGCTATTTGCGCGTCCGAGATCAGGCGCGGCGCGGGCTTGCCGGGGATCAGCGCGGTGGTGATGACGATGTCCTGCTTGGCGATGTGTCCGGACACCAAATCGGCCTGCGCCTTCTGGTATTCCTCGCTCATCTCGGTGGCATAGCCGCCCGAACCCTCGCCCTCGATCCCGGCGACATTCTCGACGAAGATCGGCTTCGCGCCGAGCGACTGGATCTGCTCTTTCGTCGCCGATCGCACGTCGGTTGCCGAAACCTGCGCGCCGAGGCGCTTGGCCGTGGCAATCGCCTGCAGCCCCGCCACACCCACGCCCATGACGAAGCACTTCGCCGCCTGCACCGTGCCCGCAGCGGTCATCATCATCGGAAAGGCCCGGCCGTATTCATTGGCGGCGGTCAGCACCGCCTTATAACCCGCGAGGTTCGACTGGCTCGAGAGCACGTCCATGCTCTGCGCACGCGTGATGCGCGGCATGAACTCCATGCTCAAGGCCTCGAGGCCAGCCTTCGCATAAGCCTTGACCAGATCGCCATTGCGGAACGGATCGAATGTCGCCGCCACCCAGGCACCCGGTTTCGAACCCGCCAGCGCGGAAACGTCGGGCGCCTGCACGCCCAGCACGATGTCCGCATCCTTGACCGTCGCAGTGGCAGGACCAAGCTCGGCCCCAGCCTCGCGATAGGCTTCGTCGGTGATGGCGGCGCCGAGGCCGGCTCCTTCCTCCACCGCAATGCTAGCCCCCAAAGCGGCGAACTTCTTCACCGTTTCAGGTGTGATCGCAACGCGGCTCTCGCCGGTCGCGCGCTCCTTCAGCACCGCGATACGCATCGGCGGCGCGTTAATCGGCGATCAGGACGACGATGAGCAGAGTGATGAGGGCCAGCAGCGGTACAGCCCATTTGAGCATGCCGATGAAGGACGAATAGGTCTTGCTGTGCGCCTTCATGTCGTTGGCGGATTCCATGCGATACCCCTGAGGTTGGCAATTGATGTTGGCGGCGGTCTATCGCGCAAGCGCCGGGCGCTCAAGAGCAACCTTGGACCCATTCACCAGGCCACATAGCCTTAATCGGGTCTTTACTCCTTTCCGGTAGGTCATTGCGAAGAGGTAACCCTTGCGGTTGCCGCAATGGGAGCCCTGTCCAACCATGGCGAGCGAAGACACGCGCCTGCTGATGCTTATTGATGACGAACCGGCGCAGAGCCGCTTCGTCAGCGCGCTCGCGTCGCGCGAAGGCTGGCGCACGCTGGTCGTCGGCTCGGCCGAGGATGCATTGCAGAAACTTGCCAGCCAGGAAGGCAAGGAAATCAGCGCCATACTGCTCGACCAGTGGGTGCCAGGCGAGGATGCCTGTGCGCTTATTCGCGAGATCCGTGACCTGCGCCCTGAACTCCCCCTGCTGATGCTGACCGCCAGCACATCGCCCCTGCTTGCCGTCGAGGCGATGCGATCGGGAGCGACCGACTATCTGATCAAGCCCGTCGGCCCGGACCGGCTCCTTGCTGCGCTGCGCAGTGCGACCGGAGAGGAGGCGCCGCGCCGCGAACTCCAGCCGATGACCGAGAAATTCGCGCCTGCGCTCGATTTCGACGCCATGGTCGGTTCCGCCCCGCCCTTCCGCACCGCGCTCGCCAAGGCGGCCACCGCAGCACGCGGTCACGGGCACGCCCTGATCGAAGGCGAAAGCGGGACCGGCAAGGAAATGCTGATGCGGGCCATGTTCGGGTCGTCGACCCGCGCCAAGGCGCCGATGAAGCTGGTCAGCTGTGCCTCGATGCCGTCCATGTCGCTCGAATCGGCGATCTTCGGGCACGAGAAGGGCGCATTCGCGGGAGCTTTCGACCGCCAGACCGGACTGCTCGAATCCTGCGACGGCGGTACGCTGCTGCTCGACGATATCGACCGCATGGATCGCGCGATGCAGGAACGCCTCGCCGACGTGCTCGAGAGCGGTATCGTCCGCCCCACAGGCGCGACCCACGGCTTCAAGATCGACGTGCGCGTGTTTGCATCGAGCGATTTCGCCTTCGAAGAGATGGTCGCCGGCGGCGAATTCTCGAAGAAGCTGTTCGACATCCTTTCCGCCACCCGCATCCGCCTCCCCGCCCTGCGTGAACGCCTGGGAGATGTCCCGGCCCTCACCCGCTACTTCCTCGCCCAGATCGGCGAGCAGCCAGGCTTGGAGCATCACTCGATCGCCGACAGCGGCCTGACCCTGCTCGAGGCCTATGACTGGCCGGGCAATGTCCGCCAGCTGCAGTCCGTGCTGTTCCGCGCCTGCGTGTTCGAACAGCGTGAGGCGCTGACCGCACACAGCTTCCCCGAACTCGCCCAGCTTCTGGGCGACAATCCCGACCGCGGCGAGAGCCGCCATCGCGGGCTTGGCGTCCTCCTCTACACAGAGGACGGAAACCTGCGCGCGCTCGAGGATATCGAGGCCGACGTCATCCGCCTCGCCATCGGCCACTATCGCGGCCGCATGACCGAAGTCGCCCGCCGCCTCGGCATCGGGCGCTCGACGCTCTACCGCAAGCTGAGCGAGCTGGGCATCGACAACGCGGCCTGATGCCGCTACCCGCCCTCCCAAGCCAATCGGGAGTAAGTCAGGTGATCAAGAGCAACCGCTAAGGCGGCAAAACCTCTCAACCCGGGCCACAATTGCGCCTGGCGATCATGACTGACATTCCCGAGGTACATCTATGCAAAAACTGAACGACACGCTCTGCGTGGTAACCGGCGGCGCGCGCGGCATCGGCAAGGCCGTATGTGCAGCTTTCCTGACCGAAGGCGCGCGAGTCGTGCTTACCGATATCGACGAGGAGGCGGGTAGGAAAGCCGCCGAAGAGCTGGGCTGCGACTGGCACCGGCTCGACGTTGCGAGCGAGGCGGATTGGGATGCGTTTGCAACAGCTTTCCCGGCCATCGACGTGTTGGTCAACAACGCCGGGATCACCGGCTTCGAGGATTCGACCGGGCCGCATGACCCCGAGAACGCGACCCTCGAAGGGTGGCACAAGGTCCACAGCGTCAACACCGACGGCTGCTTCCTCGGCTGCCGTTATGCGCTCACGGCGATGCGAGCCAAAGGCACCGGCTCGATCATCAACATGTCCTCCCGCTCCGGCCTCGTCGGCATCCCCGGCGCGGCGGCCTATGCGGCGAGCAAGGCAGCCATCCGCAACCACACCAAGTCGGTCGCGCTCTACGCCGCGCAGCAGGGGCTCAGCATTCGCTGCAACTCGATCCACCCCGCCGCTGTGCTCACCCCCATGTGGGAGGCGCTGATCGGCGACGGTCCCGACCGCGAGGAGCGAATGGCGGCCATGGTCGCCGACACCCCCCTCAAGCGCTTCGGCACGGTCGAGGAGGTCGCCGCGCTCTGCGTCTACCTCGCCAGCCCCGAGAGCGGCTACATGACCGGCGCCGAACTCACGCTCGACGGCGGGTTGCTGGCAGGCAGCGCGGCCTCTCCCGGCAGTTAGCCCGGCAAGTCCCCGAAATCGGTCAGCGCCGCATCGCGAAGCCCTCGCCAGACGTTGCGCGCCTGGACGGTTTCGGGGACATCGTGGACTCGCAGCAATTGCACGCCGGCGTCCATGCCCTTCATGGCGAGCGCGATGCTGCCCCCGAGCCGCGCATCGGCCTCGGCCTCGTTCGAGAGCGCGCCGATCATCCGCTTGCGGCTCGCGCCGAGCATGAGCGGGTGGCCGAGCGCGTGGAACAGCGGCAGCGCGTTGATTAGCGCGAGATTGTCGCCAAGGCTCTTGCCGAAGCCGATGCCCGGATCAAGCAGGATGTTCCTTGCCTCGATCCCCGCTGCCAGCGCCGCATCGCGCCGCGCGCGCAGGGCATCGAAGACCTCGAACACGACGTTCTCGTAGTCGCCGCCTTCATGCAGGTCCTCGCCCGCCGCGCCCGGCGCGTGCATCAACACCACCGGCACGCCTGCCCTCGCGACCACCTCGGCACTGCGCGGATCATGCGCGAGGCCGGAGACGTCGTTGACCAGGTGCGCGCCCGCTTCGAGCGCCGCCTCCATCACCGCCGCCTTGCGCGTGTCGATACTCACCGCCGCACCCATCGCGACGCAGGCCTCGATCGCGGGCACCACGCGGGCGATCTCGTCGCCTTCCCACAGGGGCTTGGCCCCGGGCCGCGTGCTTTCCCCGCCGACATCGATGATGCTAGCCCCCGCCTCGACCATCGCCGCCGCATGCTCGCGCGCAGCATCGGGGCTGTCATGCGCGCCTCCATCGCTGAAGCTGTCGGGCGTGACGTTGAGGATGCCCATGACCTGCGGCTGGTCGAGCCGGATCGTCCGCGCCCCCAGCGCCAGCGGCGGATGCGCGAGCGTTAGGTTGGCCCACTGCGCCTCGGCCTCCGCCCCGCACTCATCGGGCATGTTCCCGATCACCTCGGCAATCGTCTCGGGCGAGGCGAGCCAGCGCTCGACCACCTGCCCGTCACGCCGCAGCACCACCGCAAAGCGGCTCGCATAGACCATCCCACCCGCCAGCCGGATCGCATTGCCGTGCTCGGACTGCGGACCGGGGACCAGGCCGATGGGGCGGATGGTGGCGTGTTGGATCATTATTGGAGAGCCTCAGGGGAATGCCGACAGGATGGAGCACATGGAGCAGGGTTATGGGAGAAAAGCGAGAGGGTGTGACCTTGCGGGCGAAGGTGTCGCCTTTGACGCGCGGAGTGTGACCTTGATCGCATGAGCATATGCAAGGCATAGCCCGGCCGGGGCTCTGTAGGACAGCCCGCTCACGCCCCTCAACGTCACCCCGGACCTGATCCGGGGTCCAGCTATCTTTCGAGTAGCGCCCGTATGGAAGAAAAGCGGGACCCCGGATCAGGTCCGGGGAGACGTGCCAAAAGTAGAAGGAACGCCCCTCAATCCTCCACCGCCAGCAGGTAGAGCTGCCGCGCCGCGTCGATCGGCTTCACCTCGCCGCCGTTCTCGTAGTGCCAGAAGGTCCAGCCGTTGCAGCTGGGCGCGCCTTGCAGTTCCTTGCCCAGCCCGTGGATCGAACCCGTCTGCTTGCCGACCGCCAGTGAGCCATCCGCGCGAACCGTGGCGACCCAGCGGCGTTTCTTGTCGAACACTTCGGTGCCGGGCTTGAGGAATCCGCTTTCGACCAGCGCGCCGAAGGCGACCTTGGGCGCGGCCTTGCCGGCCTGCATGGTGGTCAGCGCGCTCTCGTCGAGCGGGAGTTCCTTGTCGATCCGCTTCAGCGCAGCGTCGCGATAGACGCCCTCGCGTTCGCAGCCGATCCACTCGCGGCCCAGGCGCTTGGCCACCGCGCCGGTGGTGCCGGTGCCGAAGAAGGGATCGAGCACGACGTCACCCTTCTCGGTGGTCGAGAGAAGCACGCGGTAGAGCAGTGCCTCGGGCTTCTGTGTCGGGTGGACCTTGGTGCCGCCCTCCTTCAGCCGCTCGCCGCCCGAACAGATGGGCAGGACCCAGTCGCTGCGCATCTGGAGCTCGTCGTTGAGCGTCTTCATCGCGCGATAGTTGAAGTGGTATTTCGCCTTCTCGCCCTGCGAGCACCACAGCAGCGTCTCATGCGCATTGGTGAAGCGCGTGCCCTTGAAATTGGGCATGGGGTTCGACTTGCGCCAGACGATGTCGTTGAGGATCCAGAAGCCCAGGTCCTGCAGGATCGCGCCGACGCGGTAGATATTGTGATAGCTGCCGATGACCCACAGCGCGCCGTCGGGCTTGAGGATGCGCTTCGCCTCGATCAGCCAGTCGCGGGTAAACTCGTCATAGGCCGCGAAAGTGTCGAACTTGTCCCATTCGTCGGTGACGGCATCGACATGGCTGCCATCGGGGCGCGCAAGGTCGCCCCCGAGCTGGAGGTTGTAGGGCGGATCGGCAAACACGAGATCGATCGACGCGGTCGGGATCGAGCGCATCGCTTCCACGCAATCGCCCGGGATGATCTGCCCCAGCGGGAGCAGCTCCTTTGGCGTTGCAGCAGCTTTTACAACCGCTTGGGCGCGGTTCTTCGTGGTCTCTATGACCCCCATCATATTCCCCTGTCCGTAGTTATCCACAGGGTGAGTCCATCGGGACTCCGCGTCAAGAGCCTTGCGATAGCCGGTTATGGTTAACGGGCCGTTATCCAAGAGAGAACGAAAGGAGTCCGGCACAAGATATTGAGTCCGCGTGGATTCGGCGGACTCAACATGATGCGGTGTGGCGCGAAGGACTCAATCGGCAATTCGTTTAATCGTTAGGTCGATTGGCCAGCACGTGCTACTGCGCCCCCGCTGACGTCGAATTATGCGACGGACTTCGGATTTTGACGACCGCCGCTTGCCTGTTCAGGCCCCGGCGTAAACCAGACGACGACTTCCTTTCATCGGACGATTTTCAAGCACGGCCACGTCGCATGTCGCGACGGGGCAACCCAAAGCGTTCTCGAAAGGAACCACCATGAGCAAGACCGGAACAGTCAAATTCTTCAACGCCGACAAGGGCTATGGCTTCATCCAGCCCGACGACGGTTCAGACGACAGCTTCGTCCACATCAGCGCCGTGCAGGCCGCAGGCATGCAGACGCTCGATAAGGAACAGCGCCTGAATTACGAAGTCGAGACCGGCCGTAACGGCAAGGCCAGCGCCGTAAACCTGTCGGCTGCCGACTGATCGCACACGGGTCGCGCCGCCTCCGCATGGATGGCGGCGCGCACCCACCCCTACCCCGACATCGGGAGGCCGCATGAGCCAGACCTACGATTTCTATACAGCCCGCGCCCGCGAAGCTGCCGCGGATGCCAAGGCCGCGACGCTAGACAATGTACGCGATCGCGCGCTGCGTTCCGAAGCCACATGGACCGCACTCGCAGCACAGGCCCGCGCCGTCGCGAAACAGCGCGAAAAGATCGAGGCCGAAAAGGCCGCCGAACGCGAGGCCAGCGCCGCAGCCGCCTAGGCCGCGCTACTCGCAAACAGATCGGCCTGCGCCACGGGCGCAAAACTTCGGCGGTGCAGCGGGGTCGGCCCGTGGACGCGCAGCGCCTCCATGTGCTCGGCCGAGCCATAGCCCTTGTTGCGCTCCCACCCATAGTGCGGGTGCGCCTTCGCGGCCTCCAGCATCAGACGGTCGCGATACTCCTTGGCGAGGATCGAAGCCGCGCCGATGCTCTTCTCTTTGCCGTCACCACCAACAATCGGACGCGCATCGGGCCAGCGCCAGTCGGGATGGCGCCCGTGCGGGGTGAGATTGCCATCGATCAGCACCGCCTCGGGTTCGCGTCCCAGCGCCTCGACCAGCCGCCGCGTTGCCAGTGTCATCGCGAGCATGGTCGCGCCGAAGATGTTGAGACGATCGATCTCCTCCGGCCCGACCACCGCCAGCCCCCATGCACAGCTTGTCAGGATTTGTGGCTCCAGTTCGGAACGACGCCTGGCCGAAAGCTTTTTGGAATCATCGAGCCCGTCGGGACATGGGTTGCACAGCACCACCGCTGCAGCCACTACAGGTCCGGCAAGCGGCCCGCGCCCCGCCTCGTCCACCCCGATGATGAGCGGCGCGTTGTTTAGGCCTTGGGAGGGAGTCGCGCTGAACATGAAACATTCGATCCTTATTGCCACCCTAGCCCCGCTGCTGGTTGCGGCAAGTTGCAGCTCGGGGTCATCCACCGGCGGGGCGACCTCGACCTCGACACCGACGCCCAGTTCGACCGGCAGTGGCACCGGCCTGAGTTTCGCGATCACCGAACGCGGCAGTTTCGCCGAGCCCTGGGCAGAAGCGTTTCTACCCGGCACCCGACTGCTCTTCATCACCGAGAAGGCCGGGACGATGAAATTCGTCGATACCGCCAACGGGCGGCTCGGCACGGTCACTGGCATCCCCACGGTGGATTATGGCGGCCAGGGCGGGTTCGGCGACGTGGCCTTCCTGCCGGGCGAGGAAGCCAAGGGCACCACGGGCCGCACGATCTACCTCAGCTGGGTCGAGGCAGGTAGCGGCGGCACACGCGGAGCCGTGGTCGGGCGCGGTACGCTGGACTGCCTCGAGGCCGACGCCTGCTCGATCTCCGCCCTCTCGGTCATCTGGCGCCAGACGCCCAAGGTCACCGGCAGCGGCCATTACTCGCATCGCATCGCCTTCAGCCCCGACGCGCAATATCTCTTTGTCACCAGCGGCGAGCGGCAGAAGCAGACGCCCGCGCAGGACACCACCAACACGCTGGGGACGGTGGTGCGGCTCAATCTCGACGGCAGCGCAGCTGCGGGCAATCCGCTGGAAGCGCAGGGCAGCCCTTCGGACCAGATCTGGTCCTGGGGCCACCGCAACCTGCTCGGCATAGACTTCGATGCGAGTGGGCAGCTGTGGGAAGTCGAACATGGTCCGGCGGGCGGCGACGAGCTCAACCTTGTGAAGAAGGGCCAGAATTACGGCTGGCCGGTACGCTCGAACGGCGACAATTACGACGGCAGCGACATTCCTGACCACACCGCCGACGATGGCTTTGCCAAGCCCGCGATCAGCTGGACGCCGGTGATCGCGCCGGGGAACATGACCTTCTATTCGGGCAACCTCTTCCCCGGCCTGAAAGGCGATTTGCTGATCGCCGGGCTCAGCAGCGAGGCGATCATCCGCGTCGAGGTGAACGGAGAAACTGCGCGGGAAGTGGCCCGCTACGACATGGGCAAGCGTATCCGCTCGGTGATCGAGGGGCCGGACGGGGGCCTGTGGGTGCTTGAAGACGGCGCTGGCGGACGCCTGCTGGAACTGCGCCCGAACTAGCTTCTCCCGCACCAAGGCAAATTTGATCGACTCCACCAATCGCTCGCCCTAATCGGCGCGCCCTTATGGCGACACTCGTCCCCCTTTCCGCGATCGATCCGCAACTGGTCGAAGACCTGCTCGACGCCGCTTTCGGCGAGGGTCGCCATGCGCGCACCGCCTATCGCATCCGCGAGGGTGTCGAGTGGCTGGAGGGGCTGAGCTTCGCGGCGCTCGACGACGAGGATTATCTCGTCGGCACGATCCAGCTGTGGCCGGTCGCGCTGACCGACCCGGAAGGCCGCCCGCACCCGATGATCATGGTCGGCCCGGTCGCGGTCATGCCCGGCAGACAGGGCGAAGGTTTCGGCAAGGCGCTGATGGCCGCAAGCCTCGGCGCGATCGACGCAGGCTTTGAGGACGGCGCAGCGCCCCTGCCGCAGGTGATGATCGGCGATCCCGACTACTACGAGCGCTGGGATTTCATCGCGGCGCATACGGGCGGCTGGCATTGCCCCGGCCCGTTCGAGAAGCACCGCCTGCTCGCCCGCAGCGGCAATCCCGCCATCCTCCCGCGCGAGGGCATGCTGGGTCCGTGGAAACCGGCCTTGGCCTGACCGCCTGCATCTGCCATCGCTGTACGCAACGATGGTCTATACGCCCCCGCCAGAACTCGCCGGAATGTCGCTCGCCCAGATCGCCGAGGCGGTAGCCGAGCGGCGGCTGCCACCGGTCGAGCAGTGGTCGCCCGACAATATCGGCGAGAGTCATATGCGCATCCTCGCCGACGGGACGTGGACCCACGAAGGTTCGCCGATCACCCGTCCGGCCATGGTCCGCGCCTTTGCGGGCCTGCTCAATCGTGAGGAGGATGGATCGTACTGGCTGGTCGTGCCCTACCAGAAGCTGTCGATCGAGGTGGAGGATGCCTGTTTCATCGCCACCGATGTAAGCGAGACCGAGGGCAATCTCGCTTTCCGGCTCAACACCGACGAGCTGGTTATTGCTGGCCATGATCATCCCTTGCGGGCTGAGGGCGATGCCGAAGCGCCTGCGCTTTATCTCGCGGTCCGGCGTGGCTGCGAGGCGCGGCTCAATCGCTCGACCTATGAGCAGCTGGCACGGATCGCGATCGAGCGGGGTGACGACTGGACCGTTCAGAGCGGCGGTGAAACCTTCTCGCTGATGCCTGAATGAGCGATCTGTTCGGCCGCCTGTCAGGCCTGCTCGAGCAAGGCCATGCGCGCGATGTAGGCGAGTTGATGTCGGACGTCCGCTTTGCCGATCTGGAGCGCACAGCGCAGGCAGCCGTGCTGATCGCGGTGACCGAGCGCGAGCGGCCCACAGTGGTCCTCACCCAACGGCCGCGCACCATGCGCGATCACCCGGGCCAGGTCGCCTTCCCCGGGGGAAAGCTCGACCATGGCGAGACCGCTGTCGAGGCCGCTCTGCGCGAGGCCTGGGAGGAGCTGCATATCGAGCCCGAAAAGGTCCGCGTGATCGGAACCACTGATCGGTACCAGACCGGCACCGGCTTCGACATCACCCCCGTGCTCGCGACCATCCCCGCCGACCTGCCCATTCGCCCCGAGCCGCGTGAAGTGGAAAGCTGGTTCGAATGCCCGCTGGACCTTCTGATGGATGCATCGCAATGGAGCCGCAATGAGGTGTTCTGGAAGGGCGCGATGCGCGAATATCTGGAAATGGATTACGAAGGTTACCGCATCTGGGGCGTGACCGCCGCGATCTGCTGGAACCTGTCACGCCGCATTGCGTGGGAGGCGCAGCATGGCTGAGCGCCTGCCCGATGCCGAATGGACGAAGCGCGAAAGCCTTGCGCGACTGGTCGATGCGCTGGGGGCTGACGATTTGCGCTGGGTCGGCGGCTGCGTCCGCGACACGCTGCTCGGCTATCCCAGCCATGATATCGACGCCGCGACCCGGCACCTGCCCGCAACCGTGATCGACCGCTGCGGAGAGGCGGGCATTCGCACCATTCCCACCGGTATCGACCACGGCACGGTCACTGCGATCTTCGACGAGGGCAATGTCGAGATCACCACGCTGCGCCGCGATGTCGCGACCGATGGCAGGCGCGCGACCATCGCCTTCAGCGAGGACTGGAAGGACGATGCCGCGCGGCGCGATTTCACCATCAACGCGCTCTATGCCCATCCCGAAACGCTGGAAATCTCCGACTATTTCGGTGGGCTGGACGATCTTGCCGCGCATCGCGTGCGCTTCATCGGCGATCCTGCGACACGCATCCAGGAAGATCACCTGCGCATCCTGCGTTATTTCCGCTTTGCCACACGCTTCGGTGATGGCTGGGACGAAGAAGCGAGCAAGGCCTGCGCGGAGCTGGCGCCCACTCTGAAGGGTCTCAGCCGCGAGCGTGTGGGCTGGGAATTGCAGAACCTGCTCGCCCTCCCCGACCCGGTGGCGACGGTATCGCGGATGCGCGAACTCGATGTCTTGCAGATCGTGCTGCCCGAATGCGGCAGGCGCGAAGTCGGCAAGCTGGGCGAGCTGGTTGAGGCAGAGCGCGCGGCGGGGATCGAGCCCGATGCCATGCGCCGCATCGCCGCAATGCTGCCCGCAATCCCGCCGGTTGCCGAGACGGTTTCGGCACGCCTGCGTTTCTCGAAGAGCCAGCGCGACCGGCTGACCTGTGTGGCGGGGCGCGACACGCGTGACGTCGAACGGCAGCAGGCGCTGGCCTATGAGATCGGGGTCGAATGCGCGGTCGACCGGCTGCTGATAGCAGGCGCGAACCCGTCGCATCTGCTCGATTGGGAGGTGCCCAGCCTGCCGCTCAAAGGTGGCGAGATCGTCGCGCGCGGGGTCGGCAAGGGGCCGGAGGTGGCGCGCATCCTGCAGGCGGTCGAACGCCGCTGGGTAGAGGAAGGCTTTCCCGGCCGCGCCCGTGTCGAGGAATTGCTCGACGAGGAACTGGCCACCCGCTGCTGACCATCTTCAGGAACCCTTAAGCTGCAGCGCAACATAAGGGACGCGAGGTTGCTTTTCGAGGCACCCCGTGAAATAGAGCGCCCGCTCTCTCGGAGGGGAGACACGCGGGTTTGCGGTGAACCACCCTCGCCCGCTCTTACCAGTCCTGTCGGATTTTCTGCGCGTTGGCGCGTGGGAAAACCGCGTCGTGTGAAATAGTCTTGGAGTAACTCAATGAAATTCGCAAAGCTGGCCGTTGCCGCCATCGCTCTTGCCGCCACGCCTGCCCTCGCCAACGAGCAGGTCGTTGCCGGTGCCACCGTCTATGGCCCGCAGGGCGGCGAAGTCGGCACCATCGTATCAGTCGAAAACGGCCAGGCCGTGCTCGACACCGGCAAGCACAAGGTTCCGCTGGCGGTCGCCATGTACGGTCAGGGCGAAACCGGCCCGACGATCACCGTCACCAAGGACCAGATCAACGGCATGATCGACGCGCAGCTGGCTGAAGCCGCTGCCAAGCGCGATGCCGCTCTCGTCGTCGGCGCCGAAGCAATGGCTGCCGATCACGCCGCGCTGGGCACCATTCTCGAGATCGACGGTGACAATGTCGTGATCGCTCGCGGCGGTGACGAAATGAACAAGGTCACGCTGCTGCGCTCGCACTTCGATGCGACCGACCACGGGCTGATGGCCCGCCTCACCAACGCGCAGATCGACGCGGCGATGGCTGGTCAGGGTGGCCAGTAAGGAACAATAGCCCAGTCCTTCGGGTCGCAAGGGTATATTGGGGGCCGGCAGCGGGATACCGCTTCCGGCCCTTATTTCGATCAACTGAAGCGATTATCCCGCGGGAAGCCCTGCGGCGGCAGGCGTCCGGCACCACCGCGCGCGACCTTCCACTGCCACATTTCGCCCTCGGTCCTTGTGCGGTCACCCTTGCCGCCCATCCTCCAGCTGAGGCCATCCTCGAGCTTGAAGGTGGTCGCATCGCTCAGCCCGCCGTCACGATAGCGTTGCAGGGTCACGCCCTGCCCGCGCGCGAGGTCGGGCAGCTCCTCGAGGTTGAACACCACCAGCTTGCGATTGTCGCCGACCACCGCGACGTGGTCGTGCGCTGCATCGATGGCGCGCGCGACGACGAGCTTCGACCCGTCCTTGAGGTTCACCACCTGCCGCCCCTTGCGCGTTTCGGCGAGGAGATCGTCGGTGGTTGCGGCAAAGCCCTTGCCCGTGGTCGCCGCCAGCAACAGGCGCTGGCCCGGCCGGTGGACGATAACCGCGACAATGTTCGCTTCCGCCTCGATGTCGAGCGTGTTCCTCACCGGTTCGCCGAAGCCGCGCGCGCCGGGCAGCTTGTCGGCACCGAGCGTGTAGAACCGCCCGTTGTCGGCGGCGAGCAGGAGCTTGTCGGTGGTCTGCGCGTGAAGCACGAAGGCGGGGCCATCGCCCTCCTTGAACTTCCATTCCTGGTCGAGCGGGACATGCCCCGTCGCCCCGCGCACCCAGCCGCGCTGCGACAGGATGACCGTGATCGGCGCCTTCTCGATCATCGCGTCCATGCTGAATTCGACTGCGGGCGCAGCCTCGGCAATGGTCGTACGGCGCGCACCGAGCGCGGTGTCCTCGACGTATTCCTTGCGCAGGGCATTGAGGTCGCGCTTCAGCCTTGTGCGCTGGCGGGCGGGCGATGAGAGCAGTTTCTCGAGCTCGTCCTGTTCTTTCAGCAAATCGTCGCGTTCCTGCCGCAGCTGCATTTCCTCCAGCTTGCGCAAGGACCGCAGCCGCATGTTGAGGATCGCCTCGGCCTGGCGGTCGGTGAGCTTGAACTCCTCCATCATCACTGCCTTGGGCTCGTCCTCGTAGCGGATGATCTCGATCACCCGGTCGAGGTTGAGGAAAGCGATGATGTAGCCTTCGACCAGCTCAAGCCGCCGTGCGATCTGGTCGAGCCGGTGCTGGCTGCGGCGCTGGAGGATGTCGATCTGGCTGGCGATCCAGTTGTCGAGCAGCTCCTTCAACCCCATCACCATCGGCGTGCGCGTATGGTCGAGCACGTTGAGGTTGAGGCCGAAGCGCGTCTCGAGGTCGGTGAGCTTGTAGATGCTCTCCTTGAGCAGCTCGGGATCGACATTGCGGCTGCGCGGGACAAGCACGATGCGGATCTTCTCGTCGCTCTCGTCGCGCACGTCTTCCAGGATCGGCAGTTTCTTGTCGGCGATCGCCTGCGCGATCTGCTCGATCAGCTTGCCCTTCTGCACCTGGTAGGGGATTTCGGAGATGACCAGCTGCCACTGTCCCCCACCAAGGCGCTCGATGCCTGCCTCGCGGTCCTCTTCCTTCTCCGCCTCCGTCGCGTGGAAGCGGCCGCGCACGCGGAACGACCCGCGCCCGGTTTCGTAGGCGGCGGCAATCGTCTCGGCGCTCTCGGCCACGACCCCACCAGTGGCGAAGTCCGGCCCCTTGAACAGCTCCATCAGCCGCGCGTGTTCGACATGCGGATTGTCGATGACTTCGAGTGTCGCATCGACGATCTCTGCAACATTGTGGCTCGGGATATTGGTCGCCATGCCGACCGCGATGCCGCTCGCGCCATTGGCGAGCAGGTTGGGGAACAGGCCGGGAAAGATCTCAGGCTCTTCCTCCTCGCCATTATAGGTCGGGACGAAATCGACCGTGCCCTCGTCCAGCCCCTCCATCAGGCGCAGCGCGGTCCTGGTCAGCCGCGCTTCGGTGTAGCGGTAGGCGGCGGCGTTATCGCCGTCGATATTGCCGAAATTCCCCTGCCCCTCGACTAGCGGATAACGCAGCGAAAAGTCCTGCGCGAGGCGGACCATGGCATCGTAGACAGAAGCGTCGCCGTGCGGGTGATATTTGCCGATCACGTCGCCAACCACGCGCGCGCTTTTCTTGAACGCGTCGGTCGGGTTCAGCTTGAGTTGCCGCATCGCCCACAACAGGCGCCGGTGGACCGGCTTCAAACCGTCACGCAGATCGGGGAGCGAGCGGGCAGTGATCGTGCTCAGCGCATAGACGAGATAGCGCTCGGACAGCGCGGAATCGAAGGGTGCATCGACGATGGCGTCGAAAGGATCGGCGCCGGAATCGTCCAGTTCGGTAGTGGCCATGTGCCCTGCCCTACCAGAGCCACGGCTCGCCTGTCAGCACGGAACGGTGCACTGTCCCCACACGTTGAATGGGTAACACGAAATCAAGGAGATAGACCCCATGAAACGCATTATGATCCTCGCCACCAATGGCTTCGAACAGTCGGAACTGATGGAGCCGAAGGCCAACCTCGAAGACGCAGGTTTCGAGACAACCATCGTGAGTCTCGAAAGCGGCGAGATCAAGGGTTGGAACGACAAGGATTGGGGCGACAGCGTGAAGGTCGACAAGACTGTCGACGAGATCCCCAGTTGCGAAGGTTATGACGCGCTTCTCCTGCCCGGTGGACAGATGAACCCCGATATCCTGCGCATGAACAAGAAGGCGGTCGAAATCGTCGGGTTCTTCAATCACACCAAGAAGCCCATCGCCGCGATCTGCCACGCCCCGTGGATGTTGATCGAAGCGGGTCTGGTTGACGGCAAGACCGTCACCGCATGGCCCTCGGTCCGGACCGATTTGAAGAATGCGGGCGCAAATGTGGTCGACCAGGAGGTCGCCGTGGACGGCAATCTCATCACCAGCCGCAATCCGGACGATATTCCGGCGTTCAGCAAGGCGCTGATCGAAATGCTGGGTGTCAGCGTCAATGAGTGCGAGCTCGAAGCCGCCTAACCGAACAAATTACAGACACTTTTCGGAAGCCTCGTTGCCTTACCGCAGCGGGGCTTCTGCTTGTGCAACGCCCTTGCGAGCCCGCCTGAATCGATGATATGTCACGTTGTATCATACATATTGTGTTTGAAATATGGCATTTTTGCGGCACAATTGTGTTCGAGTCGGGAGAAGAGAGGAGCTTGCGATGAAACAGACCCTGCCCATCATGCTCGCTGCCAGCTGCGTTCTGGCCGCCTGCAGTGACAATTCCGAAAGCACCGTCAGCGAGAGCCTTTCGACCGTCGATGCCGCCGAAGTGCCAATGGCGAGCTATGACATGGCCGAGAGCATGGAGGCTGCGCCCCCGCCTCCCCCGCCGGCACCGGCAATGGCGCCCGAGGCCATGCGCGGGAACGACAGCGCTTCGGTCCCCTCCGCCGACATTCCCGTGGGCCAGCCGCAGGTCGCCTATCGCTATGCCTATGGCTTCCGCCTGCCTTCGGACGCGATCCGCCCCTTGCAGGAGCGTCATGCCGACATGTGCGAGGCCAAGGGCAACGACGTCTGCCGAATCATCTCGATGAACCAGGCGGAGAACGAGGGCGATTATGCCTATGGCAGCCTGACCCTCGCCGTGCGCAGCCGCGATGCCCGCGCCTTCGGCAAGGAACTGGCCAGTGCCACGGGGAGCGTCGATGGCGAGCTCGTGTCCTCTTCGATCGAGGGCGAGGACCTGTCCAAGCACATCGTCGATACCGAAGCGCGCCTGCGCGCTCGCACCCTGCTGCGCGACCGGCTGATGGAGGTGCTGCGCAACCGCAAGGGCACGGTCTCCGAGCTCGTCGCCGCCGAGCGCGGCGTTGCGCAGGTAAACGAGGAGATCGACCAGGCCAGCAGCTGGCTCACCGAGATGCGCGGCCGTGTCGCCTATTCGACGATGAGTGTCAGCTACGAAAGCGGCAAGCCCAGCGCAGGTGGCTTCGTCGATCCGATCCGCAATGCCTTCAACTCGTTGGCGGGACTGTTCGGCAATCTCATCGGCGTGCTGGTCGTCCTGATCGCGGTGCTGGTCCCGCTCGGTCTGCTCGTCTGGCTGGCGGTACGCCTGTGGCGACGGATGGGTTTTTCAACCGGCATCGGCGGTGATGGGTGGGTGCCGGAAGAGAAAGCCGACACCGCTACCGAGGAAAAAGCCTAGATCCGCCGCATATCGTGGCTCTCGGCGGGGATGGAGACGGTCAGTCCGTCGTGTTCCTCGCCGAGCACGATCTGGCAGGAGAGGCGGCTGGTGCGCGCGACGCCGGCGGCGAGGTCGAGCATGTCCTCTTCCTCCTCGCTCGCTTCTTCGAGCTTGTCGAACCACTCGGGCGCGACCACGACATGGCAGGTGGAGCAGGCCATCTGGCCCTCGCAGGTTCCCTCCAGCGGCAGGCCTGCAGCCTGCGCGACGCGGAGGAGGTTGTCGCCCGCCTCGGCCTCGGCTGTCACCTGATCGCCCTTCGCCGTAGTGAAATGCAGTTTCAAAGTCCCTGCGCCTCCGCTGCCGCATTGATGAGGCGCGCGGCCTCTTCGATCTCGTCCAGCGTGGTATAGCGCCCGAAGCCGAGGCGGATGGAACTCTTTGCTTGGGCGTCGGAAAGCCCGATTGCCTTGAGCACGTGGCTCGGGCGGCCCGAGCCGCTGGCACAGGCGCTGCCGGCGGAGAACATGACATTGCGGCAATCGCTCATCAGCCGGGCGACATCGAGCCCGTCGCGGCGGATGTTGAGATTGCCGTGCCAGCGCGCTTCGGCACTTCCGTTGAGGGTCCAGCCGGCGAAAAGTTCGCGCGCCCGCTGCCATAACTGTTCGGTGTGTTCGGCGTCCCGATCAAGCGCTTCATTCGCAAGTTTTGCCGCCGCTCCCATGCCCGCAATCAGCGCCGGGGAGAGCGTACCGGAGCGCAGGCCGAACTCCTGCCCGCCCCCGGTCTGCACCTCCGAAAGCTCCAGCCCTTCGCGCACCCACAGCGCCCCGACGCCCTTGGGACCGTGGAACTTGTGCGCCGAAATTGCGATCATGTCGGCCGCCGTAACCGGCATCTTGCCATAGGCCTGCACCGCATCGCACAGGAACAAGGTATTGTTTTCCTTGGCCTTGCGATGCCAGTCGACAGTCGGCTGGATAACTCCGATCTCGTTATTGACCTGCATCACGCAGACGAGCCGCGTGTCGGCCGGAAGGTCCTGCTTCGTGTTGCACTGGCCATCGGCGGCGACGTTGAGGACATGGCTCTTTCCGACCGACTGCGCAGTGTCGCCGACCGCGGAATGCTCGATGGCGGAGTATGAGACGGTGCCTCCAACACCCGATCCACGGATCGCGAGGTTCAGCGCCTCGGTCGCACCCGAAGTGAAGATGACCTTGCCGCCCGGTGGAAACAAAGCAGCGACCTGCTCGCGCGCGACCTCGATCGCCGCCTTCGCCTCGCGCCCCATGCGGTGTGCGCTGTGGGGATTGCCGAAGCCGGTTCCTCCCGGCCCGTCGAGCCAGCGGATCATCGCATCGCGCGCCTCGGGGGCGAGCGGGGTGGAGGCCTGGTAGTCGAGGTAGATCATGCTTTTGCCATCTCAAGCCAGACCTCGCAGAAGCGTTCCACCTCTTCGCGGGTCGTGTTCCAACCGACCGAAACGCGGATCGTGTTGGCAGCGATCTCCGGCTCGACCTGCATCGCCTCCAGCACGCGGCTGGTCTTCATCGTGCCGCTGGAGCAGGCGGACCCTTGCGACACCGAGATACCCGCCATGTCGAAGCGCATGACCTGCGCGGTTGCGCTCATGTTGGGCATGGCGATGGCGCGGATGTAGGGGGTGGGGTCGGAGAGGTCCAAGGCACCTCCAAGCGTGTCGAGTGGCTCGACAATCGATGGGTCGAGGTATGGCGAGCCAGCAGCCTCTAGCGCTGCCGCCATCCCTAGCGCCGCAGGCATGTTTTCCGTCCCACGCCGGTAACCGCGCTCGTGCCCGCCTGTCGGATTGAGTATCGCGTAATCCGCCACCAGCAAGGCGCCGATGCCAATCGGCCCGCCGAACTTGTGTGCCGAGATAATCGCCATGTCGCAGGGCGGCAGGCCGAACTTACCTGCACTCTGGGCACAATCAGCAAGCAGGATTCCATCAGCGTCATCGACGATCCGCACGACGGCTTCCAGGTCCTGCCTGTTGCCGGACTCAGAATTGACATGTTGCACAGCGACCAGCGGCTTCTCTCGCTGGACTGCCTCGGCCAGAAATTCCTGGTCGATTGCGCCGTCCGGCCCGACCGGCAATCGCTCGGCATCGGGCGCAGCGGAGTAGATGCAGTCGTGCTCCACGCTGGAAACCACCCGTGCGCCCGCCTGCGCGTTCGAGAGCGCCAGCGCTGCCGCCTCGCTGGCGCCGCTGGTGAAGATCACCTCGCCGTCCCAACCCAGCGCTGCCTTGATCCGCTCCCGCGCGTCCTCGAGCAGGCTTCTCGCCTTGCGGCCCTCGGCGTGCGGACTGCTCGGATTGGCCCACAGGCGGAAGCCCTCTTCCATCGCCGCGCGCGCTTCGGGGCGCAACGGAGTTGTGGCAGCATGGTCGAGGTATATGCGTTCCGGGATGATACGGGCTCGAAATGATTGCGATTTGGGCGGTAAACCCTATATAGCGCGCCACTTCGCGCAAACCACCAGCAGGTGCAAGCGCTCCGACATTTTCGCTTGAGGTACCCTCCCATGCCGACCGTGATCTTCCCCGGCCCCGAAGGCCGTCTCGAAGGCCGTTTCTCTCCCGCCCCGCGCCCGCGCGCGCCAGTGGCCATGATCCTCCACCCGCACCCGCAGGGCGGCGGCACGATGAACGAGCAGATCACGCAGCGGCTTTACAAGACCTTCGTCAATCGCGGCTTCGCCACGCTGCGCTTCAATTTCCGCGGCGTAGGCCGCAGCCAGGGCAGCTTCGACAACGGCATCGGCGAACTGTCCGACGCAGCCGCCGCGCTCGACTGGGTCCAGCAGATCCATCCCGAGGCGCAGGTGACCTGGATCGCCGGTGTCAGCTTCGGCTCGCTGATCGGCATGCAGCTGCTGATGCGCCGCCCCGAAATCCGTGGCTGGATCAGCATCGGCGCGCCCGCGAGCATGTACGACTTTTCCTTCCTCGCCCCCTGCCCCGCCAGCGGCATCTTCATCCATGGCGCGCAGGACACGGTGGTGCAGCCCAATTCGGTCACCAAGCTGGTCGAAAAGCTGCGCACGCAAAAGCACATCACGGTGCATCACGAGGAAATCCCCCGCGCCAATCACTTCTTCGAGAACGAGCAAGAAGAACTGATGAAGTCGGTCGACAATTATCTCGACTTCCGTCTCGACCCGAGCTGCCCGATCAAGTGATGGGTTAGGCGCCCAGCGCCTTCCGCAGACCGCCCCAATCCATGCCCCTCGCCTAGCGCGAGCGAGCATACTGGCGCGCGCTTGACATCATTATGTTATGTTGTAACATTGCTCAAACGAGGAGTCGGGTCGCCGTCTCCCGAACTGGAAGAGGAGCAATGTCCATGTCCTATGTCGACCAGTCCCGCAGGCCGTCGCCCGCCAGCATGGTGGCGGTGGTGGGCATTCACGCCGCAATCGGCTTCGCGCTGGTTGCCGGGCTGACAATCACCGGAAACGCGCCGGAGATCATAAATCGCCTGAAGATCCGCGATATTCCCGATACGCCGCCACCCCCGCCGCCCCCGCCTGTCGATGAGGTCCGTCCGGAGACACCGAGGACTCCCCCGATCTTTGTGCCCGAGCCCCCGATCAAGATGCCGCAGGATATCCCGCCGCTCGATACCACGCACAATTTTCCGACACCGCTTCCCGTACCCCAGCCCGGCTCCGGACCCGTTATCGACCTTCCAAAACCGTCCCCGATGCCGAGTTTCGACCCGGTCGCAGCGAAACCCCGCAATGATCCCTCACGCTGGCTTTCCAACGCGGACTACAAGCCCAGCTGGGCGCGGCGCGAGCTGACGGGTCTGGCCAAATTCCGGCTCGAGATCGCCGCCAATGGCAGGGTTTCCGATTGCCGCGTCATCGGAACAACCGGGCACAACGAACTCGACGTCGCGACCTGCGCGCTCGTCAGTCGCCGCGCCCGCTTCGAACCCGCGCGTGGCGGCAATGGCGAACCCGTTGCGGGCAGCTACACCGGCTCGGTCCTGTGGGAACTGCCCGAGTGAATCCTACTCCCCGGCGCCCCGGTCGAGCTTTTCGATCGGGGCGTCACCACTCGCGTCGGGCAGGGTCCAGATCGCGACATTGACCAGGGCAACGACAGCCAGCAGGACCATGAGCAAGGCATTCTTCGCATTGCCGGTCCGGCGCCACATGAACAGCGCTCCGATGACCAGCAGGATAGCGGCAAGAACAGTTAGCGAGAGGACGGCGTCGAGCATTCCTTCGCTTTAGCCAAGCCATTGTTCGCTTCAAGTCCCGCAAGTGGAACGCGATAGCCATTGCACCGTTTCTTCGTTAGGCCTGCCAATTCGGCAAACCTATGATGAGGAGGACGGATCAATGAGCATTTTCGGCAAGATCAAGGACGCGATTTTCGGCAAGAAGGCCAGTGCGCAAGAAGCGCCCCAGCCGACTGGCAATGCCTGGGCCGATGCACCGGTGGTCGAGCAGAAGGCGGTCTCCGAAGTCGATGTCGAAAGCAATCTCGACGCCATGGAGGGTTCCGACAAGCTCAACTGGCGCACGTCCATCGTCGACCTGATGAAGCTGATCGGAGTCGATTCCGATTATGCGCACCGCAAGGAACTGGCGATCGAAATGGGTCGCGAGGACTATGCGGGCAGCGCCGAGGACAATATTTGGCTGCACAAGCGCGTGATGGCCGAACTCGCGGCCAATGGCGGTAAGGTCCCGGCCGAATTCCTCGATTGATTTGACAGGCTTGCGCGGTGGCACCAAACCACCGCGCATGACCCACGACAGCTTCGACATCACACGCCGCCAGGCCCTCGCAGGCCTTGGCGCTACGACCGCGCTCACTCTCAGCGGATGCGCAAGCCTCCCACGCGACGAGATGGTCGCCAAGGCCTCTCAGATCGGGGCCGAGCGTCTGCTGGAGGTCGTTGCCTACAACCTCCTCGAACACGAGCCCGACCGTGCGACCGGATTGGGTGTCGACACGGGCCGCTACGCTCATCTGCGCGGCAAGCTGGAAGACCAGACCATTGCCGGACAACAGGCCTATGCCGCCACGCTGAGGCAGGATCTTGCCCGTGTGCGCGCCTATCCTCGCGACGGGCTCGACAGCGACACCGTCACCAATCTCGATGTGGTTCAGAGCGCTTATGAAGTCGCGCTCGACGGGTTTGCCCTCCCCTATGGCGATACGCCGGTCGGCAACTGGCGGACCGCGCCCTATGTGGTGATCCAGAACGTCGGCGAATATCTCGCCATGCCGCGTTTCATCCAGTCGAACCAGAAGGTCGAAAATGGCGACGATGCCGATGCCTATGTCGATCGCCTGGAAGCCTTTCCTGCCAGCCTCGATGGCGAACTAGAGCGGATCAAGGCGGCACGCGGCATGGGCGTCGTGCCTCCCGGTTTCCTGCTCGACAAGGCCATCCGCCAGATGGAACAGACCATCGAAAGCGCCGGCAAGGGCGAACTCTTCGCTTCGGACCTGCGCGCCAAGCTGGTCGCTTCGAATATGCCCGAGAGCCACGCCAACCGCGCGATGACGCTGGAGAGCGGCCCGATTGCCGAAGCGCTCGCGCGCCAGCTTGCCGAACTCAAGGCAGAGCGTGCAGTGGCCAGCGATGCCCCCGGCATGTCCGCCCGCCCGCATGGCGAGGAGTTCTACGCCTGGGCGCTGCGCACCAGCACGACGACCACGCTCAGCGCCGAGGAGGTCCATCGCCAGGGCCTCGAGGAACTAGAAGCCTTGCACGGGCGGATGGATCCGATCCTGCGCGAGATCGGCTACACCAGTGGCTCGGTGGGCGAGCGGATGCAGCAGCTGGGCGACGATCCGCGCTACAAGTTCGCCGAGGGCGATCCGGGGCGCGAGGAGATCATGGGCTTCATCTGGGATCGGGTGAAGTGGATTAAGTCGCAGATGCCACGCGCCTTCAACACGCTGGTCGATCCCAACATGGAAGTGAACCGCATTCCACCAGCAGAGGAAGTCGGGGCAGCGGGCGCCTATGGCGGTGCGGGCAGCAAGGACGGGACCATACCGGGTCGCTTCTGGATCAACCTTCGCAGCACCGACTTGTGGCGCAAATACGACCTGGCCGACCTTACCTATCACGAGGCCATCCCGGGACACATCTGGGAAGGCGAATACTCGAACCGCCTGCCGCTGATCCGCTCGATCCTCGGCTTCAATCCCTTCAGCGAGGGTTGGGCGCTCTATGGCGAGCAACTGGCCGACGAGCTTGGGGCATACGAAGGGTTCGAGGTTGGCCGTCTCGGCTATCTCCAGAGCCTCGCCTTCCGCGCCTGCCGGATGGTGGTCGATACCGGCCTCCACGCCAAGGGCTGGAGCCGCGACCAGGCCGTGCGCTTCTTTGTCGAACGCAACGGCAGCAAGCGCGAGGAGGTCGAGAGCGAGGTCGATCGCTATTGCAGCTGGCCCGGACAGGCGACCGGCTACAAGCTGGGCCACAGCCGCATCGTCGAACAACGCAAACGCGCGCAGGCCGAACTCGGCAGCGCCTATGACCTCAAGGCATTCAACGACGCCGTCATCCTTGGCGGGAATGTCCCGATGGATGTGCTGGAGAAGAACGTCGGGCGTTACATCGCGGGCGTGAATAGCTGACGCTTTTGTCATGGCGCCGAAGTTGGAAATGGGTAGAGTACTGGCGAACTAAGTATTCGCTGGGGGTCGCACTCATGAAAATCCGTATCGCAGCACTTGCTGCGCTTGCATTCGCTACCCCGGCGCAGGCCGATTGGCTCAAAGCCGAGAGCGAGCATTTTGTCGTCTATGCCGATGACAGCGAGAGGGATCTTGCCCGCTTCACGGAAATACTCGAACGCTATCATGCGGCGATGGAGAAGCTCACCGGACGAGATAGTGAGCCACCAAGTCCGTCGAACCGGGTCACAATCTATGCCGTCGGCAGCAAGCGGGATGTTCGCGACCTGGCGGGAGACTCGAAGTTTCTTGGCGGGTTCTACATTCCGCGCGCAGGTGCTTCTGCTGCTTTCGTGCCCGACGTTCGCCCGTCGTACGGTGAACTCCAACGCCCGATGATCACCCTGCTGCACGAATATGCGCACCACTTCTTTATCGGAAACAACCGCTTCGCAATGCCCGTGTGGATGAACGAAGGCGCCGCAGACTTCTTCGCGTCGGCACGGTTTCCCAAGAAAGGCGGGGTCGAGATTGGACGCCCCGCTTACCACCGGGCGATGGAATTGAGATATGCCGTCAAGGTCCCGATTGAGCAACTGCTGGCCAGGAAGCGTTCCCTTCCAACAGGGAAAAACGCCAAGTACGATTCGTTCTATGGCCGCAGCTGGGCACTCTATCACTACCTCACGTTTGAACCGACAAGACGCGGACAACTGAGCCAGTATGTAAGATCGATCGCGGAAGGCCAGACCTCGCTCAAGGCCGCTCACGAGGTGTTTGGCGACCTCCAGCAGCTTGAAAAGGAGCTCGACAAATACATCGACAAGCGCACGAAGTTCGGCTTCGTCTTCGAGCCCGAGGCGCTCTCCATCGGACCGGTAAAGATCAGCCGCGTGTCGGATGGCCTCGCCGAAATGCTCCCCACAAGGATTCGCTCAAAGCGCGGTGTGGATGAGGAACAGGCCAGGGAAGTCGTCGAAGAGGCTCGCAGGATCGCGGCAAGATATCCAGAGGATGCTGATGTTCTCGCTGCTCTGGCCGAGGCCGAACAGGATGCTGAGGATCACGATGCTGCCGTAGCCGCAGCCGACCGCGCGATCGCGATCGACCCTACGGTCAAGGACGCCTATATCCAGAAAGGCTACGCCCTGTTCGACAAGGCGGCGAAAGTCGACGAAGGCGAAGAGTTGCTCCGAGGATCACTGGGAGCCTTTTCCGCCCTCAACAAGCTGGAGAACGACCACCCTCTCCCGCTGATTTTCTATTATCGCATTCTGGTCGAACGCGGCCAGAAGCCGAACGAGAATGCCAAGCACGCGCTCGAGCGGGCATTGGAACTGGCGCCGTTCGACCGTGGTCTCGCCATGCATGTCGGGCAGATGCAAGCGCGCGAGGGCAAGATTGCGCTGGCGCGCCAAACCCTGGCACCCGCAGCAGCCAGCCCGCACGGTGACCGCATTTCCGGCCTCGCGAAATTCCTGCTGAATCGGCTTGCCAGTGTGCCCGAGGGGACCGAATGGTCGCCCGGCGTGCTGGGCCTCAGCGACAATCGGGCAGTCGGTAGCAAAGAAGACACGCCGGATGACGAAGGGGATGAAACCGAAGGCGAGTGACACCCAGCCTTCCGGACCTACTCCCTAGCGCCGCATCATCCCCGTCACGACCTGGCCCAGGATGCCGCCCAGTGCACCGCCGAGGCCGCCGCCGCCAGCTGCGCCGCCCTGCTTCTGGTTCATCATGTAGCCGACAACTGCCATAGCGAGGATGGGCAGCATTTTCTTGAGCAGCTCGGCCGGGATTCCCGTCGACCCCGCCACTTCCTCGGCAACGCCGCGGCTGACGTCCTTGCTGCCGAAGATCTGCCCCAGAATGTCGTTGCCGGGCTGGGTCGGCGTGGGCTGCTTCTTGAGCACGGCGTCGAGCAATACCCCGCCAAGACCGCCACCCAGCGCACCGCCCAGTCCGCCAGCCGAACCGCCGCCGAGCGACTGACCGAGGATATCGCCCAGACCGCCAAGCCCGCCCGATCCGGGCGACGCAACCGTCTGGCGGCCCATGCCCGCAACAAGCGCAGGAAGCAGCGCCCGCGCACCCGCGAGCGCAGTATTCTCGTCGACGCCAAGCTCGTCTGCGATACTTGCGATGGTGCCGTTCTGCTGAAGAATATTTGCAAGGCTCACTGGAAGTCTCCCGAATTGTACCTGGCCTGTCTGCGCCGTGACACGGAAACAAACAAGCCCCCGGTCCGATCTCTCGGCCGGGGGCTTCCTCTCCAACTCATGCGCTCCGAAGAGCGAAAGGCTCAGGCGGCGGCTGGAGCCGCGTCACGAACGCCCTGGTCGACATGGGCAGCAAAAGGTTCGAAATTGTCTACGAACAGTTGCACCAATTTGTGTGCGGTGCGGTCGTATTCGTCCTTGTCGTCCCAGGTCGCCCGCGGGTCGAGAATGGTGCTGTCGACGCCCGATACGCTCACCGGCACTTCGAAGCCGAAATTCGGGTCCTTGCGGAACGGAGCGTTGCTGAGGCTGCCATCGAGCGCCGCATTGAGCAGCGCGCGGGTCGCCTTGATCGGCATGCGGCTGCCAGTGCCGTACTTGCCGCCGGTCCAGCCGGTGTTGACGAGCCAGCACTGCACCTCGCCCTTGGCGATCCGCTCCTTGAGGAGGTTGCCGTAGACGCTCGGATGGCGCGGCATGAAGGGCGCGCCGAAGCAGGTGCTGAAGGTGGCTTCCGGCTCGGTCACGCCGATCTCGGTCCCTGCGACCTTCGCCGTGTAGCCGGAAAGGAAGTAATACATCGCCTGGTCGGGCGTGAGGCGCGCGATCGGAGGCAGCACGCCAAACGCATCGGCGGTCAGCATGATCACGTTCGACGGCGGCGGGCCCATGTTCTCCGCCGAGGTGTTCGGGATCGAGGACAGCGGATAGGCACCGCGCGTGTTCTCGGCGAGGCTGTTGTCGTCGAGGTCGATCTCGCCCGCATCGTTCATCACGACGTTTTCGAGCACGGTGCCATCCATCTTGGTGGTGGCGTAGATCTCCGGCTCGGCCTCGGGGTTGAGGCGGATCATCTTGGCGTAGCAGCCGCCTTCGAAATTGAAGACCGCCGTATCCGACCAGCCATGCTCGTCATCGCCGATCAGCGTGCGGCTGGCATCGGCCGAAAGCGTGGTCTTGCCGGTGCCCGAAAGGCCGAAAAAGACCGCAGTCTTGCCGTCCGGCCCGACATTGGCCGAGCAGTGCATGGGCATCACACCCTTGGTCGGCAGCAGGTAGTTGAGGATGCCGAAGACGCTCTTCTTCATTTCGCCGGCATATTTGGTGCCGCCGATGAGGATCAGCTTCTCGCTGAGGTTCACCGCGATCACGGTCTCGCTACGGGTGCCGTGGCGGGCGGGATCGGCCTGGAAACTGGGCAGGTCGATTATCGTGTATTCGGGCACGAAGCCTTCGAGTTCAGCTTCGGTCGGCCGAACCAGCAGGGTGCGGATGAACTGGTTGTGCCAGGCGAGTTCGTTGATCACGCGCACATTGACGCGATATTCGGGCTGCGAGCCGCCAAAGAGATCGGCCACGAACAGGTCCGATTTTTCGGCTACGGCAGCGAGGAAATCTTCCTTGAGCGCCGCGAAATGCTCGGGCGTCATCGAGGCATTGTTGTCCCACCAAACCGTGCTCTCGGTCTCGGCGTCGCGAACGATGAACTTGTCCTTCGCGCTGCGGCCCGTGTGGCGCCCTGTTTCGACAACCAGCGGACCGTCCTTCGCGCGGCGGCCTTCACCGCGATCGAGCGCGACAGCAGTCAGCTCGGTCGAATCAAGGTTGGGATGAATGGTTGCATTGGTTTCGATGCCCTGGGAGGACAGCGAGTGGGAAAGCGGGAAAGTCACCAGGAATATCTCCAGCGCGCGTGTGCGTTACTGTGATGGAATCATCTGCGCATACGAATGCGCAGTGCTCGGTCTCGCGCATAGAGACGCAGTGCCCCTGCGTCAAATCCACTGCGGTGAATTGTGCTATCTTGGGGCAAGGCTCACGTTGTTTTGCTGGAATAAAAGCGATACGCACTTCTCCATGAGCAGCGATGCGATCATGGGGGCGAACCCCGAGGACCCGGGCCAGACGGTCATTGCCCTCGTCGACGACGACCGCAACATCCTTACCACCGTCTCAATAGCTCTACAGGCCGAAGGCTTTGCCACGCGTGTCTATTCGGATGGCGAGGCGGCACTGGGCGCCTTGCTGACCAACCCACCCGACCTTGCCATCTTCGATATCAAGATGCCCAAGATGGACGGTATGGAACTGCTCCGTCGCCTGCGCGAGAAGTCGCCGCTGCCGGTCATTTTCCTTACCAGCAAGGATGACGAGGCGGACGAGGAAGCCGGTCTTCAGATGGGCGCCGACGACTATATCGCGAAGCCTTTCAGCCTGCGCCTCTTGCTGGCACGGATTCGCACGATCCTGCGCCGCAGCGATGCCCGCCGCCCACTGACCGCCACCGATGCTCTCGATGAACCGCCCGGCGAGGTGATCGAACGGGGACGCCTGTTGATGGATCCGGCACGCCACCACGTAACCTGGGGTGGCAAACCGGTGTCGCTGACAGTGACGGAATTCCTCCTGCTCGAGGCGCTCGCCTTGCGGCCGGGCGTGATCAAGAGCCGCAACCAGTTGATGGATGCCGCCTATCCTGACGATGTCTTCGTCGACGACCGCACGGTGGACAGCCACATCAAGCGAATGCGACGCAAGTTTCGTAGCGTCGACAACACCTTCTCCGCCATCGAGACGCTCTACGGCGCGGGCTACAGCTTCAGCGACGGCTGAGGATGGAGACGGGGCGGTCCATGTCCGAAATCGGCAGTGTCCTGAAGGGCGATCCGCGGCTGGAAAAGCTGCGCTGGTCGCGCCGGCTATCGCTCACGAGCCGCATCCTCTTCGTCAACATCCTGCCGCTCGTCCTGCTCGGCGGCGGGGTCATCTATGTCGACGCCTATCGCAAGCAATTGCTTGACGAGCGGTTCAAGCTCGCGCTGGTCGAAGCGCAGATCACCGCAGAGGCACTGGCCGGTGCGACCAAGCAGCGGCAGGAAGCGCTCCTCATCCAGATCGGCAAGGAACAGCGGCTTCGCCTGCGTGTCTACGATTCCGACGGCGCCCTGAAGGCCGACAGCTTTGCCCTCGCCCCGCCCAGCTTCGATCTTCCCGAACCATCCGAGGTTGACCAGACCGATTTCGCGTTGCGGATGGACCGCTGGTTCGACCGCGTAGTCGGCGCGCCCGCGCTGCCCGACTATCGCGAACCCGAGACCGACGATGTCGCCGACTGGCCCGAGCTCACCCGCGCTCGCGAGGAGAGCCTTACGCAGATCGTGCTGCGCGACGCGCCCGACGGCACACATGTCATCAATGCTGCGGCACCGGTAGGTCTCGATGGCGAGACCCTCTTGCTGACGCGGAATCCGGTCGACATCACCGAAAGTGTGCGTGAGGCGCGCTCGACCGTTGCTGTCGTCGTGCTGGTCGCGCTGCTGGTATCGACCCTGCTGTCCTTCTTCCTCGCCCAGACCATCGTGCGGCCCTTGCGTGAACTGGTGCAGGCAGCGATCCGCGTCCGTCAGGGACGCGACCGCCAGGTCGTCGTCCCGCGACTGCCCCAGCGGCGCGACGAGATCGGAATGCTCGCCCGCGCGATCTCCGATATGTCCAGTGCACTGCGCCAGAGGATCGATGCGGTCGAAAGTTTCGCCGCCGATGTCGCGCACGAGATCAAGAACCCGCTCGCCTCGCTTCGCAGTGCGACGGAATCGCTCGCCAAGGTCAAGGACCCCGCCCTGCGTGAGCAACTGCTCGACATCGCAACGCATGACGTCCAGCGGATCGACCGCCTCGTGACCGAGATCTCCGACGCCAGCCGGATCGACGCCGAACTGTCTAGGGCCGAGTTCGAGCCGGTCGACCTGCAACTGCTGTTGTCCAACATCGTCTCCGCGCGAGAGGAGCGCGAGGAGAACGAGGGGCGTAGCCTGGTGGTCGATCTGAACGGAGGTCCGATGACCGTGCTCGGCGTACCCATCCGGCTCGAGCGTGTGATCGACAATCTGCTCGACAATGCAGTCTCGTTTTCGCCGGCAGCAGGGGAAATCCATGCAGCGCTGACCCGCCGCGACAACTGGATCACGCTTGCCATTTGCGACGAGGGTCCGGGCATTGCCGAGGAAAAGCGCGAGGCGGTTTTCCAGCGATTCCACTCCGACCGACCCGAAGGCGAAGATTTCGGCAAGCATTCCGGCCTCGGACTCGCCATCGCCCGCACGATTGCGGAAGCACATGACGGCACTCTCGTGGCAACATCGCGCGCCGACGGGAAGAGCGGCGCCTGCCTCGTCCTCGGCCTCCCGGCGAAACGATGAGCACCACGGTTCTGGCCAATGTGAGCGTGGTCGCCGTCGACGGGAGAGCCGTGCTGATCGAAGGCGCGCCGGGAAGCGGCAAGACGTCACTGGCGCTGGCGCTGATCGATCGGGGAGCAATCCTCATCGGTGACGATGGCGTCACGATCGAGTGCCGCGGGCAACTCCTCCACGCCTCCCCGCCGCCCAATACCGCAGGCATGGCCGAGGTCCGCAATGTCGGCATCATCCAGATGCCTGTGACCGAAGCAGCCCTGGCGCTGATCCTCACCCTCGATCCTTCGGCAGAGCGATACCCGCTCCGCATTGGAAAACGAGAGATCGAGAGAGTCGCGGTGCCCACGCTTCCCTTCGCCCCCGGCGATTCCATCCAGGCCCTGCGCGCCGAATATGCCCTGTTGCAACACGGGCTGCGCTTTCCAGCAGCGGCGCAAACCGCATAATTGCCGCGATGACCCACGATTCGACCCAGGCGCCAAGACAGCGCATCCTCCTGGTGACCGGCCTTGCCGGTGCCGGGAAGACGACCGCCTTGCAGGTTCTCGAGGATCTTGGCTGGGAGACGATCGACAACTTCCCCATCCGCCTGCTTTCCGGCCTTCTGGGTGGCGAAGCTGACGAATCGCCTCTCGCAATCGGTTTCGACTCGCGTACGCGCGGCTTCATTCCGAACGACATCATCGCCCTGTGCAAGCAGCTGGAAGCACAGGACGACATCGAGCTGTCCACGCTGTTCATCGACTGCGCCAGCGGTGAGCTCGAACGACGCTACAACGAAACCCGCCGCCCGCATCCGATGGCCAAGGGCCGCCCCGCGCTCGACGGGATCAAGGCCGAGCGCGAAATGCTCGAACCATTGCGCCGCTGGGCCGACAGCGTGATCGACACCTCGGACTATTCGACCAATCAGCTCCAGCAGGTCATGCGCGAACGCTTTTCCGAAAGCGCGGAGCGGACAATGACGGTCACTATTTCCAGCTTCGGTTTCGCGCGCGGCATGCCGCCGCTTGCAGACCTGCTCTTCGACATGCGCTTTCTCGACAACCCGCACTGGGTCGAGGAACTCCGCCCGATGACCGGGCTGGATCCCGACGTCGGCGACCATATCGCCGCCGACCCTGCCTTTGCCCCTGCATTCGAACGGATCGCCGGGCTTCTGACCGAATTGCTGCCCCATTATGCGGAGCAGGGACGCAGCTATCTCAACATCGCCTTCGGTTGTACCGGGGGGAGACACCGCTCTGTTTACAGTGCGGAACGCGCGGCCGAGGTCTTGCGCGAGGCGGGCTTTTCGCCCACGGTCATCCATCGAAACCTGGGAAGTCGACCTGCCGACCCGCTCGAACGGCGTTGATTCCCGAACCGCAAGGTGCTTGAGAGCCCGGCACGAGTCCTTCCAAGGGAACATTACGGAACAAGTCGCGCATGATTGGCATGATCCTCGTCACCCACGGCAAGCTTGCCGAACACTTCATCGACGCGATGGAGCATGTGGTGGGCAAACAGGACGGGGTCGCGACCATCTGTATCGGCCCCAATGACGACATGGAGCAGCGGCGGCAGGACATTGCCGACGCGATTGCCAAGGTCGATACGGGCGATGGTGCGATCATCCTGACCGACCTGTTTGGCGGCACACCATCCAATCTCGCGATCTCGCTGCTCGATACGGGCCGGATCGAGGTGATCGCAGGCATAAACCTGCCGATGCTGATCCGCCTTGCCGGCGCGCGAAAGTCGATGGGCGTGGTCGATGCGGTCCATGCTGCACAGACCGCAGGACGCAATTACATAACCGTCGCCTCCGAATTCCTCGGACAGGACATCTCCAGCGCGCGGAAGGCCTCTTGAGCGAGCTGCGCCGCACCCTCACCGTTGTCAACCAGCGCGGCCTCCATGCGCGGGCCAGCGCCAAGTTCGTCAATGCGGTGGCCGAACTGCCCGAAGGATGCACGGTCCGCGTCGCGAAGGGCGATAACGAAGCCGCAGGCGGCTCCATCCTCGGCCTGATGATGCTGGGTGCTGCCAAGGGCGACACGATCGAGATCATCGTTGCCGGCAATGGCAGCGAGGATGCGATGGCCGGGCTCGCCGCAATGGTCGAGGACGGTTTCGGGGAACCTTGAGATGGCCCCGCGCCGCGAGATTACCGGTTTTTCCAATCCCACGGTGAAGGCACTGCGCGCCCTCCGCGAGAAAAAGCACCGCAAGGTTTCGGGAAAGTTCCTTGCCGAGGGACTGCGCCTGCTGACCGACGCGCGCGAATGCGGGCATATTCCCGAGGTGCTGGTGCTGGCCACCGGGCGCGATCCGCACCCGCTGCTCGAAGCGCTGGAAGAGGCGGTCGATGCTGCGGGCGGCGAGGTGATCGAGACCTCGCCCGACATCCTTTCCAAGATCACCGGCAAAAACAATCCGCAGGCAGTGGCGGGCGTGTTCGCCGAATTCGACACTTCGCTCTCCAGCATCGACCGCAGCAGCGCCGACATCTGGCTTGTGGCCCAGGCACTGCGCGATCCGGGCAATCTGGGCACCATGCTCCGCACCGGCGATGCGATCGGAGCAGGCGGGCTGATCATGCTCGACGATTGCGCCGATCCCTTCAGCGTCGAGGCTGTTCGCGCCAGCATGGGCGCCGTCTTCACCCAGCAGATCGCGCGCGCCGAGTGGAGCGAATTCGAGAGCTGGCTGCGCGGTGGTGTGGGCCAGTTGGTGGCGGCTTCGCTGCGCGATGCCCAACCCTATCGCGGCGCACCTTACGCTGCGCCCTGTTTCGTCATGGTCGGTAACGAAAGCCGCGGCCTGCCCGAGGAATACGAAATGGCCTGCGATCTGCGCGTCACCATGCCCATGAGGGGCCGCGCCGACAGCCTCAACGCGGCAGTGGCGGCGGCGGTTCTGGGGTATGAGGTGCTGGCGGTTCTGGAGGGGTGATCAGTCACCCGCGACGAAGAACACGATCTGCCAGCTGTCACCCGTCGGCGCTGCCGAGAGGCGATAGTCGATCAGTGACCGGAGCTCTTCGGTGGCGATAAAACCTTCCTTCCCTGAACGAGTCCGAACCTTCTCGTACTTCGCTGCGGGATCGTATTGCCCCAGGGTCTCGACCGTATCCCATGCCACTGTTTCGAGCGCCTTGCTCTCGGCGGAAGGACTCTCGTGCAGGACTACCGCGGATCCAAGCGTGAGCATGGTCGTGAAAGGGTCGTCCACACCGAGATCCTGCGCAAAGTACCAGGGCAGAACCATGTTGCCAGACTCATCCTTGGCACAGCCAAGTATGAGGATCTTGTCCAGCTCCTTCCACAGCTGGCCATCCTCTGCGGCAAGCCGCTCGCGGAAGGTGGTAAGACCGCCGCCGCCACCGAAATCGAGCTTCACATCCTTGCTGGTTAACTTCAGCAGGGCGTCGGCATCGCGTTCACGCACTGCCTTTCCAAGATCGACGAAGAAGAGCTTGGCTCCTGGCAATTCCACGCACTCGTTCTGCGGGGCGAAGCGACCTTCCGAAACCGCTTCCGGTTGGTCGGGGAAGCTATCTGCGCCGGATTGCCGAGCCGCAGATTCTTCCGACGGACTGGCACTACAGGCGGCCAGCGCCAGCATGGCGGTGGCCAGCAAGAGATTGCGCATTGGATACTCCCGTGAACTCTAGTGATTCCGAGTTGAATCAACCCCGGGCAATGCACCCTGTTCCGACAGGTCGTCGTTATTGTAGCGCGGCGTGGCTTCGACCTTGGGTACTTCCTCGATCTCGCGCTTACCGATCTCGATGCCTTTCTCTGCAAGACGCCGACCAGAGGAAAGGACGTTGCGCTCGAAACTGCCGACGAACTTGTTGTAATTGTTGACCGCAGTCTCCAGCCCGCCGCCGACGCGTTTCATGTGCTCAGCGGCGACGGCCAGGCGGTCGTACAACTCCGCACCGGCCTTGCCGATCTCCACCGCCTCGCGCGCTATGGTGTCCTGCCGCCACACCTGTGCCACCGTGCGCGCGATGGCGACGAGGTTGGTCGGGGTCGCAAGCAGCACCTTGTTACGGAAGGCGAAGTCCCACAGCTCGGGATCGTGTTCGAGGGCCGCGGCGACGAAATGCTCGCCGGGAACGAACATCACGACGTAATCGGGCGTGTCGTCGAACTGGCTCTGGTAGCTCTTGCTACCGAGCGTCTGGACGTGATTGCGCATCGACTTCGCGTGCAGGTCGAGATGCCGAACGCGCTCGTCATCGGCATCGGCCTCGAATGCCGCCTGGTATGCGTTGAGCGATACCTTGGCGTCGATCACCAGCTTCTTCTGCCCCGGCACATGGACGATGGCATCGGGCCGCAAACGTCCCTCATCCGTGTCGAGCGAATGCTCGAGTTCGAAATCGGTGTGTTCGGAGAGGCCGCATTGTTCGAGCACGTTCTGCAGTGCCCGCTCGCCCCAGCGCCCGCGCGCCTTGGGCGCGTTGGTTAGCGAATTGCCCAGCCGCTGCGCCTCGCGCCGGACCTCTTCCTGCCCGCGCTGCATCTCGGTGATCTGCTGGAACAGGCGTCCGAAGGCATCGGTGCGCTTTTCTTCGAGATCGGCGACCTGTCTCTCGTATTTGGCGAGCCGTTCGCCAACCGGTTGCAGCAGCGCCTTGATCTTCTCTTCCGAGGTCTTTTCCGAATGCCCAAGCCGCTCGGCGGCGGCGGCCACCAACCGCTCCTGCGCAGCCGACAGCACCTTTGCGCCCGTGTTCTCGAATTCCTTGAGCAGGTTCGCGCGGCTTTCTTCGAGCAAGCGCTTCTGCTCCTCGAAACCGGCACGCTCAGCACGGAAGGCCGCATTCTCCTCGCGCGCCTTGTCGAGCGCCTCGGCAAGATTGTCGGCTCGTGCCGCCCGCTCGGACATGGTGGCAAGCTCGGGCGCCATGCGCGAAAGCTTCTCTTCCGCTGCCCTGGCTTCAGACTCTGCCTCGCCATGCCGCGCCTTCCAGTCGGCTACCGGTCGCGAACCGAAGAAATAGCCGGCAAAACCGCCGATCAGCAGTCCGCCAAACAGGGCGAGAAGAATGAAAAGCATCGGGTCCATCCCGCCATCTTATGCGGAACGGAGAGGGAACGCCAGTGGCGTTCGTGCTGTTTCAACCGAATTGGAGGCTTACGCCGCCTCGCGCATCTTCTTCAGCTTCTTCAGCGCCATGTTGCGCTTGAGGCGCGACAGGTGGTCGATGAAGAGGATGCCTTCGAGGTGGTCCATTTCGTGCTGGATGCAGGTGGCCATCAGGCCTTCCATGTCCTCTTCGTGGGTCTCGCCCTCGAGGTCCTGGTAGCGCACACGGCAGGTGGCCGGACGGTCCACGTCGGCGAAGATCTCGGGGACCGAGAGACAGCCTTCCTGGTAGGTCGCAAGCTCCTCCGCCGGGTCGAGGATGACCGGGTTCACGAAGACGCGCGGCTCCTTCTTCAGCGGATAATGGTGATGATGGTGGCCGTCGTGGTTGCACTCTTCGGGCTCGGCATCGAGATCCTCGGGCTGCAGGTCGATCACCAGCACGCGCTTCGGCACGCCGACCTGGATGGCCGCGAGACCGATGCCGGGCGCGGCATACATGGTTTCGAACATGTCCGAGACGAGCTCGTTCAGCTCGTTGTCGAATTCGGTGACGGGTTCGGACACGACCTTGAGCCGGGGATCCGGCACTTCGAGGATTTCACGGATAGCCATGCGGGCCAGATAGTCGCGGTTCGCGCTTTATTCAATCCGGGAACCGTCAGGCCTTGCGGGCGAACAGCTTCTTCGCGGTCGGCCCCCAGTTGAGCCAGAGTTCGGTGACCAGGATGGGCAGGAACAGGGTCAACCATTCCTTGGTGGTCTCCTGCAAATCCTCGGTCGGCATCCAGGAAAATACGTGGCCCTGCATCTTGTTGATGATGCGCACCCAAACAAATGCGCCGCCCAGCGCGAAGGCGCGAATGGCGAACTTGCGGTGATTGACGAATTCGCGGCGGCGCGCGGCTTGCCACGCGATGGCTGCGAAGAAGACCCAGGTCGAGGCCAGCAGTGTCAGCGGGATGCGAGAGCCGGGGAGGTAGAGCGTCGAGCCGAGAAATATGCCGAGCAATCCGGCGACGATGCAGCTGCCAAGGAAAAACCTACCCAGCCAACGGTGCACCTCAGGGCGTGACTGGCGCAGACCCGGCATGAACTGCAGCGGTGCGATCAGCAGGATCGGCGAGGCGATTACCGCGTGGCCCACATACCAGACGATGCGGTTCCAGGTCGTCGAACCCTCCTGAAGGCTGGGATCGAGCACATCGCCGACGGAATCGAGCAGGAAATAGATGCTGGTAAGTAGGAAGCCTGCCCAGAACAGATACCAGGCGGGGTGAATTGCTGCCGCCCGACGTGCAGTTGTTGCCAATCCCGTCACTCCCCCAAGAGGTGCGACCCTCGAATTTCCCTTTTATCCCACCGGCCTGCGTGCGCGCAATGCCTGTGCCAGTGTTCCCTCGTCGAGATAATCAAGCTCACCCCCGACGGGCAGGCCGTGGGCCAGCTGGGTAATCCGCACCGGGAAAGCCTCGAGCCGTTCGGCGAGGTAATGCGCGGTCGTCTGCCCCTCCAGCGTGGCGTTCATGGCGAGGACGATCTCGTCGATCCCGCCTTCCTCCACGCGAGAGAGGAGTTGCGCGATGTTGAGGTCCTCGGGCCGCACGCCGTCGAGCGCGGAGAGCTTGCCGCCGAGGACGTGATACTTGCCTGTGAAGAGTTTCGCACGGTCGAGCGCCCAGAGGTCGGCGACGTCTTCGACCACGCAAAGGCTCTTCTGGTCGCGGCGTGGGTCGGCGCAAATTGCGCATGGGTTTCGCGTGTCCACATTACCGCAGGTCTCGCATTCGATCAGCGCCTCGCCCACGGTTGCGAGCGCTTCGAGCAGGGCGGGCAGCGCGGTCTCGCGCCGTTTGACCAGCCACAGCACGGCACGCCGCGCGCTGCGCGGGCCGAGGCCGGGGAGGCGTGCCAGCGCGGCGGCCAGCGTCTCGATCTCTTGCGATGCCATGCCCTGACAGATAGGGGCCGCAGCGGAACAGAGAAAGACCCTTCGACAGGCTCAGGGCATACGGGACTTCAGTTGTGCGCATAATCTTCATGGGAACGCCGGAATTTGCCGTCCCGACGCTGCAGGCGCTGGTCGACGCGGCACATGAGGTGGTCTGCGTCTACACCCAGCCGCCGCGGCCCGGCGGGCGGCGCGGGCGCGAGCTGACGCCGACGCCGGTGCACCAGCGCGCCAGCGATCTCGGGATCGAGGTGCGGCATCCGAAGTCACTCAGATCGGCCGAGGAGCAGGAGGCTTTTGCCGCGCTGGGGGCCGATGTTGCTGTGGTCGCTGCCTATGGGCTGATCCTGCCGCAAGCTATTCTCGATGCGCCGAAGCACGGCTGTCTCAATGTCCATGCCTCGATCCTCCCGCAGTGGCGCGGCGCGGCGCCGATCCACCGCGCGGTGATGGCGGGCGACCAGGTCACTGGCGTGACGACCATGCAGATGGAAGCCGGACTCGACACAGGACCCATGCTCGCCACGGCGCGTACACCGATCGAGGACAAAACGACCGGTGAGCTGACCGAGGAATTGGCCGAGATCGGCGCGCAGCTCATGGTCGGTACACTAATCGATGTCGAAATGCTGCATCCCCTGCCCCAGGACGATGCCGAGGCAACCTATGCCGCCAAGATCGACAAGGCCGAGGCGCGGATCGACTGGACGAAACCCGCGGTCGAGCTCGAACGACTTGTGCGCGGTCTCGCCCCCTTCCCTGGCGCCTGGCTCGAACTCGCAGGCGACCGGGTGAAGCTGTTGCGGGCGGAACTCGCGGAAGGCTCGGGCAAGCCGGGCGAGGTAATCGACGACCGGCTTGCCGTGGCTTGCGGCACCGGTGCGCTTCGTCCCCTTCGCCTCCAGCGCGCGGGCAAACCGGCGATGGACCTCGACACCTTCCTGCGCGGCAATGCAGTCGACAAGGGGACGGTGCTTACGTGACCCGCTTCTCGCTGACCCTGGAATTCGACGGGACGCCCTTCTTTGGCCTCCAGCGCCAGAAGGACGGGCCGAGCGTGCAGCAGGCGGTCGAGGAAGCCGCGCATCGCGTGACGGGGGAGGAAGTTCGCCTGCACAGCGCTGGCCGAACCGATACCGGCGTCCATGCACTCGCCATGCGGAGCCATCTCGATATCGGGAAGCCGATCGAACCTTTCCGCCTGATGGAAGCGCTCAACGCGCATCTGAGGCCGAACCCCATCGCGGTGACGCATTGCGAGGTCGTGCCCGACGACTGGCACGCGCGCTTTTCCTGCACGGGGCGCAGCTATGTCTATCGCATCGCCAACCGCCGTGCGCCGCTGACACTAGATCTCAACCGGGCGTGGCAGATCGGCACGCCGCTCGATGCGGAGGCGATGCACCGCGCCGCGCAGGCGCTCGTCGGCCTGCATGATTTCACAACCTTCCGCTCAGCTCATTGCCAGTCGGACAGCCCGGTCAAAACGCTCGACCGCCTGGATGTCGAGCGAGAGGGCGAGGAAGTGCGCATCCACGCCGCAGCGCGCAGCTTCCTCCACCATCAGGTCCGCAGCATGGTCGGCTGCCTTGCGCTGGTCGGCATGGGCCGCTGGAGCGAGGCGCAACTGGGCGAGGCGCTTGAGGCCCGCGACCGGCAGGCGCTGGGCCTCAACGCCCCGTCGCACGGCCTCTATTTCGTCCGCGCAGATTATCCCTCGGACTAGTCCGCCATCCGGCCGCCATAGCGGGTGGCGAAGAAATCGCCTGCATTCCAGATCGGCGTTTCGTCCATGTTGGCGATACCCTGCACCACCGCCAGATTGAGTCGCGTGAACCGTACCAGCTGGTCGAAGCGGATGTGCCCGATCTCGTCCGAATCCCGGTGATAGTGTTCGGACAGGAACTCGCCCTGCCTTTCGCGCCCGTCACCACCTATCCCTGTGTCGAGATAGATCGCCGGAATGCCCTGCTGGACAAAACGGAAATGGTCAGATCGAGTGAAGAGTCCGAGTTCCGGCTGCATGTCCGGTGACAGGGCGATGCCCTGTTCGGCGGCCGCCCGCTTTACGACATCGAAACCGTTCCAGCGCTCCGCCCCGAAAGCGACGATGTCGGCGAATTCGTAATTCAGTATCGGCATGTCGAGGTTGATATTGGCCACGATCCGGCGTCCCGCACCAACGTCGGGATTGCGGGCGAGATAATCCGCACCGATCAATCCCTTTTCTTCGGCAGTCAGGGCGACAAAGGCGATAGTGCGACGCGGTTTTTCCTTCGCCATCAGCCGTGCCAGTTCGGTGACCGCAGCGACGCCAACCGCATTGTCCATTGCGCCATTGACGATCTCGTCGTCGCCTTCCTCTTCCGTCTCGCGCACACCGATCGCGTCGAGATGCGCGGTGACGACAACAACTTCATCCGCGAGCACGGGATCATTGCCCGGAAGAATGCCGATGACATTGTAGCTGGGATCCTGCCAGGTCTCGGCAGCGAACTCGATGCGTGCCTTGCGGTCCATCGCGAAGCCCGGGATCTGCACATTGCCCTTATCTTCCAGAGCGATGATCGCGTCGAAATCCATCTTCTGGTCACGCATGAGATCGCGCGCCGCATCGCCCGACAGGAATATCTGCGCCTGAAGGCCCTTGGCAGAATTGAACGGCACCCCGTCCGCCCCGACCCAGGTCACGCTGGCCTGACCCGAAATGTTCTGCAGCGCGGTCCAGGGAATGTTCTTCATATATTGCGGCGTGGTCAGCACGATTGCTCCCACCGCTCCGCGTTTGGCGAGCCTTTCGAACTGGCCCGCGCGATAGAATGCGCGTTCCTCTGCTCCCAATTGGGTCGGCGTGTTGCGGACCAGCACCGCGACCTTGCCCTCCAGATCGAGCCCGGCAAAATCGTCCCAGGCTTCGGCAGCATCCGGGAAGCCATATCCGACGAACACCATGGGCGCCTCGACGGGGTTGCCTGTAAAATCCGCGCCCGGGAAAAGCACGAAGTCACCACCGTCGAGCGGCTTTCCGTCGATGCTCAGCCTGGCGCTGCCCTCCTCGAGACGGGTATAACCGAGAGGTACGGGCTGCAGGTACGTCCCGGCTTCCGGCTTCTCCAGACCGATCGCGGCGAACTGGCCGGCGACGTAGCCAGCAGCGATGTTGTACCCGGGCTTACCCGCCTCGCGCCCCTCCAGTGCATCGTCGGCCAGGAAGCGGACATCGTCCTCGAGCCTCTCTTCCGAAACTTCGTGCGCAAGGACGACAATCGGCTGCACCACGGAACCGGCGAGCGCGAGTGCCGCCAAAACTCTGCATGATTTCATGAAAACTCCTGCTTCCCGGACGGCCACATGACATCGCTGCTGTCAGGGCGCAAAGCGAAAATCGCGGCATGGCGCTTGTCATCCTGCACGTGCTGCCTGTAGCGAGCGACAACGATTGCAAAACGAAACTGGAGAGACTCCCATGGCGACCACCGGCAAGCAGCTATTCACCACTCTCGAAAGCGACGGCACGCTGACGGTCGAGATCGCCAATCGCGAATTTCCCGATCCCACGGGCAACCAGGTGCTGGTCAAGATGGAAGCGGCGCCGATCAATCCGTCGGACCTCGCGATCCTGACCGGCGCGGCCGATTTCGAGAACGCCGAATATTCGCCGGGTAAGGTCGTCGCCAAAATGCCCGAGCCGTTCAATACCGGCCAGAAAGCCCGCCACGGCCAGCGCCTGCCTGCAGGTAACGAGGGTGCCGGCACGGTCGTCGCTACGGGTGACAGCGATATGGCCAAGGCGCTGATGGGCCAGCGCGTCGCCTGCGTGCCGGGCAATGCCTACAGCCAGTATGCCATTGCCGATGCTGCCATGTGCCTGCCGCTGGGCGACCACAGCGCCGAGGCTGGCGCGTCGAGCTTCGTCAATCCGATGACCGCTCTGGGCTTTGCCGAGAACGCCAAGATGGATGGACAGAAAGCCATCCTCCACACTGTCGGGGCGTCGAACCTCGGCCAGATGCTGGTCAAGATCTGCCAGGAAGACGGCCTCGGGCTCGTCAACATCGTGCGCAAGGACGATCAGGTCGACCTTCTCAAGGGACTTGGTGCGACGCATGTGGTGAATTCCTCGGACGGCGATTTCATGGCCCAGCTCAAGGCCGCGATCGACGAGACCGACGCCTTCTACGGCTTCGATCCGATCGGCGGCGGCCAGATGGTCGATACCTGCTTCAAGGCAATGGAACAGGTCGCGGTCGGCAAGATGACCGAATATTCGCGCTATGGTTCGAACCAGCAGAAGCGCATGTTTATCTACGGCCGTCTCGATTTCGGGCCGACCACCCTCACCCCGTCCTACGGCTTCGGCTGGACGCTCTCGGGCTGGCTGCTGACCCCGTTCCTGCAGACCGCGGGCATGGAAACCATGATGCGGATGCGCAAGCGCGTGCTCGACAATCTCACCACCACCTTCGCCAGCAGCTACAAGACGCGGGTCGACCTCGAAGGCATGCTGACCAAGGATGCGATCCTCGACTATCGCCAGATGAAGACGGGCGAGAAATACCTCGTCCTGCCCAACGGCTGAGGACTAGCGCCCGTCGAAGGCGCGCTGGATGGCGGCGGGATCGGTCTCGCCGCCAGCGAGCAACAATTGCAGCAGGATGCGTGCCTTCTGCGGATTGAGCGCGCGGGCTGCAACAAAGCGGTTGGCCTCGTCCTCGGGCTCCCGGTCCACAAGCCCCTCGTCGGCGCGACTGGCGCGGATGACGGGAATACCTCTGGCGGCGAGAGCGACCAATTCCTGGCGGACGGGTCCGGGCATATTTCCCTCGCCAACTCCTGCAACGACGATACCCCGGGTTTTGTCGTCGATCTGGCGCGCGACATCATCGGCGCAGATGGCGGCGTGGATGTAGAGGATCGCGACCTGCGGCAAGTCCTCGCTCCAGGCGAAGGCCGCATCCGTCCCGTCACGCCATGCCGCACCGAACCATTCCAGGGTCGAAGGCGTCACCAAGCCGATGGATTCGCGCGGAAAGCCGCGAAACGCCTCGGTCCCGCGCGTGCGGACCTTGCGCACATCGCGCGCTGCGAAGACGCGGTCGCCCATCACCACCAGCACACCGCGCCCGCGCGCCTGTGGATCGCCTGCTACACGCACGGCATTGGCGAAGTTTCTGAGGCCGTCATAACCCACCGCATCGGCAGGTCGCATCGCGCCCACCACCACCACCGGCTTGGTTGCAGGCAGGGTCAGGTCGAGCAGGAAAGCGGTCTCTTCCAGCGTATCGGTGCCGTGAGTGACGATCACTCCGTCGCAAGTGGGATCGTCCAGTGCGGCGACGATTGCCGGATGCAGGTCATTCCAGACCTTCGGGCCCATGTCGGCCGAATCGATATTGGCTATCTGCCGCCCCGACAGCTCCGCCTCGAGGCCGAGCACGCCGACCTTTTCCAGATAGTCGTCGATAGAGATTTCGCCCGCGGAGTAATCGTTGGCGATGGCCGAACCGGCGATGCCGGCAATCGTGCCGCCCGTGGCGAGAACAGTAAGCCTTGTGGTCATGACCCGCGCCGATAGCGCCCTTGGCGGCGCGGGTCACGCGCTCACGTCACTTAAAACCGGTAGCTCACCCCTGCGCTGAGCACCCACGGGTCGAGCTTGTGCTCGGTTTCAATCGCGAGCGTGCTGCCCGCATACCAGCGCGCCGTCGTGTCGACGAAGTAGCGCTTAGCATCGAGCGTCACGCCGAAGCCGCTCTCACCGACCGGAACGTCGAGACCGGCCTGGAGGACGAAACCGAACTCGTCCGACAACTCCGTCTTGGTCACGCCCAGCGGGATCGTCGCCGCACCGGGATCGACATCGACCCACCAGAAGTAGGTTACACCCGCGCCGAGATAGGGCGAAATACCGCCCGCATTGACGTGATACTTGGCGGTGATGGTGGCCGGGATCAGCTTGGCATTCGAGACGAGCTCGGCCCCGTTGGGCAGACCGGCCACGGCATCGACATCGTGCTGGGTCAGACAGCAGATGGTTTCGAGCGAGAAATTCGGGCTGACGAAGTATTCGACCGCCAGCGTAGGCACGTAATTGTCGTTGGCTTCGGTCTGGGTGGCGGCGGGCAGACCGACGATGTCTTCCTTCACTTCGGTGATCTTGCCGTCCGGCAGGACCGCCGTGCCCAGCAGCTTGACCTGTACGGTGCCGGCTTCGGCATGGGCAGGAGCGGCAAGGAATGCCGTGCCGACCATCGCTGCGACGAGCAGCTTTTTCATCTCGATTTCCTCTGGCGGTGCAGTGGCCGCCCCTTGCGGCCCAGGTTCTTGCAGCGCTCGCGAGCCAGCTACACCTGCGAATTTTTGCCTTCATTGACCTCGATCAAAGAGTTGACCGGAAATCCGCGCGATGTGCCGGGCATGACGAATTTCGACCAGGCCTTTGACCAATTCGCCTCCAGATACCTGCCGGCAGGTGTCAATGAAGCGCTTCATCGCCAGCTGTTCGGCCTTGCGCGTCTCATCGAAATCGAGCGCGAACAGTCGCTACCGCTCGACGAGAGTGCCGAGCAGTTCGTTTACCTGGTCGAAGGCGCGACCAAGCTGGTCGCCCATGCCTCGCAATCGCGCGACCAGATCGTCGCCTTCCACTTTGCGGGCGACGTCATTTCGGTACCTGCCCGGGTGCACCATTCCTATTCCGTATGCGCATTGCGCAAATCGGCCATCCTGACCTTTCCCGGCGACCGTTTCCTCGAAGCGGCCAGCGGCGAGCCTGCCATGCTCGGCAAGTTGCTCGATGCGTCGCGCACCTCGCTGTTGCGTTGCCGCGAGAAGACGATCACGCTCGGTCGCAAATCCGCTGCGGAGCGGATCGCCACCTTCCTCCTCACGATGGCCGAAAGGATCGGGTCGGAGGTAGAAACCGGCGTGCATCTCGACCTGCCGATGTCCCGCCGCGATATTGCCGACAGCCTGGGGCTGACCATCGAGACCGTCAGCCGCCAGCTTACGCTGCTGCGCGAGAGCAAGCTGATCGAGACCCTCGGCAGGTCGGGCGTGCTCCTGCTCGATCCGGCGCGGCTGGAGGATTGTGCGGGCTACCTGCGCGCCGCGTAAATTCTTTTCGAAAATTGACCTGGATCAATGCGGGCAGCGGAACGCCGTCCTACCCGCGGGAAAAATCACGGAGATTTCCATGCAAGCGGAAGCCGCACTCGGCCGGATAGGCCTCTGGTTCCTGATCATGCTGGCCGCGATCGCGGCAGCCGTAGCCGCAGCTGACGGGGGTTTCGCTGCACACGCCTCGATCGTGGCGGTGCTTGCCTTCGTCATGATCTGGATGAGCGCCTCGCGCTTCGATCCGGCGGGCAAGGCGAAGGGCTTCTTCAACATGCCCGACACCCCGTCGCGCTACGATGACGATCCGGTTCGCTGGGGCGTTCTCGCGACCATGTTCTGGGGACTGGCAGGCCTGCTCGCTGGCGTCTTCATCGCCAGCCAGCTGGCCTTTCCGTGGTTGAATTTCGAGCCCTATCTCAACTTCGGCCGCGTCCGGCCGCTGCATACCAGCGCGGTGATTTTTGCCTTCGGCGGTAACGCCCTGCTGGCTACCAGCTTTTACGTCGTGCAGCGCACCTGCCGCACGCAGCTGGCCTTCCCCAGCCTCGCCCGTTTCGTGTTCTGGGGCTACCAGCTGTTCATCGTGCTGGCCGCGACGGGCTACCTCCTGGGCGTCACCCAGTCGAAGGAATATGCCGAGCCGGAATGGTACGTCGACCTGTGGCTGACCATCGTCTGGGTCGCCTACCTGATCGTTTTCGTCGGCACGCTGGCCAAGCGTCGCGAGCCGCATATCTACGTCGCCAACTGGTTCTACCTCGCCTTCATCGTCACGGTGGCGATGCTGCACGTGGTCAACAATCTCGCCATGCCGGTGAGCCTGCTGGGCGCGAAGAGCTATTCCGCCTTCGCCGGTGTGCAGGATGCGCTGACCCAGTGGTGGTACGGCCATAACGCAGTCGGCTTCTTCCTGACCGCGGGCTTCCTGGCGATGATGTATTACTTCGTCCCCAAGCAGGCAGAGCGTCCGGTCTATTCCTATCGCCTGTCGATCATCCACTTCTGGTCGCTGATCTTCCTCTACATCTGGGCCGGTCCGCACCACTTGCACTACACCGCGCTGCCCGACTGGGCGCAGACGCTCGGCATGGTGTTCTCGGTGATGCTGTGGATGCCCAGCTGGGGCGGCATGATCAACGGTCTGATGACGCTCAACGGTGCCTGGGACAAGGTCCGCACCGACCCGATCATCCGCATGATGGTCATGGCGCTGGCCTTCTACGGCATGAGCACCTTCGAAGGGCCGATGCTGTCGATCAAGAGCGTCAACAGCCTCAGCCACTACACCGACTGGACTATCGGTCACGTCCACTCCGGCGCGTTGGGCTGGAACGGCATGATCACCTTCGCCTGCGTCTATTTCCTCGTGCCCCGTCTGTGGAAGCGCGAGCGGATGTATTCGCTGCGCATGATCAACTGGCACTTCTGGCTCGCGACCGTGGGCATCGTCTTCTACGCGGCGAGCATGTGGGTTGCCGGCCTGATGCAGGGGCTCATGTGGCGCGAATACGGCCCCGACGGCTACCTCGTCTGGTCCTTCGCCGACACGGTTGCAGCCATGTTCCCGATGTTCGTCATGCGTGCGGCGGGCGGCCTGCTCTACCTCAGCGGCGCGATCCTGATGACCTACAACATCTGGATGACGCTCGCCGGGAAACTGCGCGACGAAGCACCGATGCTCGAAACCCCATACGACCCCGAAGCCGACCGGCCCATCCTTGCCGACCAGCCCAGCGCCGTTCCGGCCGAGTGAGAGACAGGACATGAGCGAAACTACCAAGGAACCCTTCGCCGGGCACAAGAAGCTCGAGAAGAACATCACCCTTCTCGCAGTCGGCACCTTCGTGACAGTCGCCATCGGCGGCATCGTGGAGATCGCGCCGCTGTTCTGGATCGACAACACGATCGAACAGGTGGAGGGCGTTCGCCCCTACACCCCGCTCGAACAGGCAGGGCGCGACATCTACATCCGCGAGGGTTGTTACACCTGCCACAGCCAGATGATCCGTCCCTTCCGCGACGAGGTGGAGCGTTACGGCCACTACAGCCTCGCCGCCGAGAGCATGTACGACCACCCGTTCCAGTGGGGCTCGAAGCGCACCGGGCCGGACCTTGCCCGCGTGGGTGGCCGCTATTCGGATGAATGGCACGTCCAGCACCTTACCAACCCGCAAAGCGTGGTGCCCGAAAGCGTGATGCCGCAGTACGGCTTCCTTGCCGAAAACGAGCTGCAGATCGGCGACCCCAAGGCCACGCTGACCGCACTTCGCCGCGTGGGTGTGCCCTATAGCGACGAGGATCTCGCCAAGGCGAAGGACGACATGCTTGCGCAGGCCGATCCGAATGCCGATGCCGGCGACCTCGCGACGCGCTATCCCAAGGCGCAGATCCGCGACTTCGACGGCAATCCCGAGCGCCTGACCGAGATGGATGCGCTGGTCGCCTATCTCCAGATGCTCGGCACGCTGGTCGATCTCGACAGTGCCGCCCCGCTCGAGGAACTGGCAGAGGAGAAGGGCCGGTGAGCACTTACGAAACCCTGCGCCATTTTGCCGACGGCATCGGGCTGACGATCATGTTCGTCATCTTCCTGACGCTGTGCGCCTGGCCGTTCCGTCCCGGCTCCAGGAAGAGCAACCGGGCTGCCGCCACCATGATTTTCGAGGGACAAGACGATGGTGAATAAGCGCGTCGACCAGCCAACCGGCACCGAAACCGTCGGCCATGAATGGGACGGCATCGAGGAATTGAACACGCCGCTGCCGCGCTGGTGGCTGTGGACCTTTTACCTGACGATCGTCTTCGCCCTGGGCTATGTCGTGGCCTATCCCGCCTGGCCGATGATCGACAAGGCAACCGAGGGCGTGCTGGGCTGGTCGAGCCGCGGCCAGCTCAAGGAAGAGATGAGCGTCGCCGACCAGGCCCGCGCAACCGTGCGCGAGCGGCTGGCGCAGGTCGAGATCGAGCGTCTTGGCGAGGATAGCGAGCTGCTCCAGCAGGCAGTCGCCGGCGGCGCGGCTGCCTTCAAGGTCAATTGCGTCCAGTGCCACGGCTCGGGCGCGGCGGGCAGCGAGAAGCTCGGCTACCCCAACCTCAATGACGACGACTGGCTGTGGGGCGGCGATCTCAAGTCGATCCACTACACGCTGACACACGGCATTCGCCAGGCGGGTGACGACGGGACGCGCACCAGCGTGATGCCGCCCTTCGCCGGCGCATTCAGCTCGCAGCAGCTCGACGGGCTGGTCAGCCACGTGCTGTCGCTGAGCGGCAAGTCGCAGTCCAATGCTGCGGGTGCGGCCCTCTATGCCGACAATTGCGCGGCCTGCCACGGCGCAGGCGGCGAGGGCGACCGTGCGCTTGGCGCGCCGCGCCTCAATGACGCGATCTGGCTGCGGGGAAGCAGCCGCGAGGCACTGAAGCAGCAGATACTCCAGCCGCGCATGGGCGTCATGCCGCACTGGCAGGGTCGTCTCGACCCGGTGACGATCAAGATGCTTGCCGCCTATGTCCATTCGCTCGGGGGAGGCGAAGACTTCGTGGAGGTCGCAGCCGATCCCGAGGTGGAGGTCGATGAGCAACCCTGAAGGTCGTGACTGGTCGGTCGTCGTCGAAGACGGCGTGACCAAGACCAACGAGCCCGTGTCGAGCGCGGTCGCCGGTGCCGAGGCGGCGACCCGCCGGCACGAACCGCACGAACCGCCGCGCGCGAGCCTGCCCGAAAAGCTCTACGAGGCGCGCAGGCAGGTTCACAACAAGAGGATCGACGGGCCGTTCAGGCGCTTCAAATGGTTCGTGATGTTCGTCACCCTGGCGATCTATTACGGCACGCCATGGATCCGCTGGGATCGCGGACCCTACGCACCCGACCAGGCCGTTCTGGTCGATCTCGCCAATCGCCGCTTCTACATGTTCGGCATCGAGATCTGGCCGCACGAGTTCTATTTCGTCGCGGGCCTGCTGATCATGGCGGGGATCGGTCTGTTCCTCGTCACGAGCGCCGTGGGCCGCGCATGGTGCGGCTATACCTGCCCCCAGACCGTGTGGACCGATGTGTTCCAGCACGTCGACCGTTTCGTCGATGGCGACCGCAATGCGCGGATGCGGCTCGACGCGGCGCCGTGGACCTGGGGCAAGGTGCTGCGGCGGGCGTTCAAGTGGACCATCTACCTCATCATCGGCTTCTGGACCGGCGGCGCGTGGATCATGTATTTCGCCGACGCGCCGACGCTGGTGCATGATTTCTGGCGCGGCGAGGCGGCACCGATCGCCTATATCACCGTGGCCGTGCTGACCCTGACCACCGTCACGCTGGGCGGCTTCATGCGCGAACAGGTGTGCATCTACATGTGCCCCTGGCCGCGCATCCAGACCGCGATGATGGACGAGAAATCGCTGCTGGTGACCTACAAGGACTGGCGCGGCGAACCGCGCGGCAGCGTCAAGAAGGCCGCGAAGAACCCGGGCCAGTTCGGCGACTGTATCGATTGCACCCAGTGCGTGCAGGTCTGCCCCACGGGAATCGACATTCGCGAAGGCCCGCAGATCGGCTGCATCACCTGCGCATTGTGCATCGACGCCTGCGACCGCGTTATGAAGGACATCGGCCGCCCGCGCGGGCTGATCGACTATGCAACGCTCGAGGATTGCGAGCGCGAAGCGGCTGGCGGAGAGGTTCGCGCACCTTGGCGGACACTGCTGCGCCCGCGCACGCTGGTCTATTTCGGCATATGGGCCTCCATCGGCCTCGCCATGCTGTTCGCGCTCGGGGTTCGCAGCCGGACCGAACTCAACGTCGCGCCGGACCGCAACCCGCCCTTCATGCTGCTGAGCGACGGCTCGGTGCGCAACTCCTACACGCTCAAGCTGCGCAACATGCAGAGCCGCCCGCGGCGGATGGAAATCACCATCGAGGGACTGCCGGGCGCCGTGATGTGGACCGACACCATCGGCCGTGAACAGGCAGCGGCCTCCCAGCAGGTCACCGTTCCGGCCGACCAGGTCCGGCCCGTCCGCGCCTATGTCGCGATGCCGCAGGGCGTCACTTCGCGGGAATTCGCCTTCCGCCTGACCTCGCTCGACGAGGAAGGCGAGAGTGACACGGTCACCACGCGCTTCGACGCGCCGGGAGATCAATAATGCACCGGCAATTCACCGGCAGGCACATGACTGCCATCTTGGTCGCAGGCTTCGGCATCGTGGTCGCAGTCAACTTCACAATGGCGACACTGGCCACGCGCGGCTTCGGCGGCGTCGTGGTGGAGAACTCCTACGTTGCCAGCCAGAAATACAACAGCTGGCTGGAGCAGGCTCGCGCGCAGGACCGGCTGGGTTATGCGGCCGAGGTCACGCGCGATGCCGGGGGCCATATCCTCGTCAGCACCGAGAATGTGCCCGAATATGCCATCGCCGCTGCGGAGATCAGGCGTCCGCTCGGGAAGGCCGACAAGCGCGAGATTGCATTCGAGCGTATCGGGCCTGCCCTCCTCCGCTCTGTGGAGGCCGTTCCCGCGGGCCGCTGGTCGGTCCGCCTCACACTGAAGAGCGGTAGTCTCGATTGGGCGAGCGAGGCGCATATCTCGTGACCGCGCATGTCGCCCTCGAGGCCGACGGCGGGCACCTTGTCGACACCCGATTTACGGTGCCCGGAATACGCTGCGCAGGGTGCATCGCGAAGATCGAGCGGGGCCTCTCCGCAATCGAGGGTGTCGAGGCGGCGCGGGTGAATTTCTCGGCCAAGCGGGTTGCGGTCCGCCATGTCGACACGCTTGGCGAGGACGAACTCGTCACCGCGCTCGAGGACCTCGGTTTCGAAGCACAGCCTGCCGCCGCCAACCCGCTGGCGCAGGACGATGCCGAAGCGAAACGCCTGTTCCGCGCGCTGGCCGTTGCTGGCTTCGGCATGATGAACATCATGCTGCTGTCGGTCAGCGTGTGGTCAGGGGCAGAGGGTGTCACCCGCGAGCTGTTCCACCTGCTCTCCGCGCTGATCGCCATTCCGGTAGTCGCCTATTCGGGTCGCCCGTTCTTCTCGAGCGCATTGATGGCGCTGCGTCATCGCCGGACCAATATGGACGTGCCGATCTCTATCGGGGTGCTGCTGGCAACGGGTCTCAGCCTCTTCGAGACGCTGACAGGTGGTGAGCACGCCTATTTCGACGGCGCGGTCATGCTGCTGTTCTTCCTTCTCGCCGGCCGCGCGCTGGATGCCTCTATGCGCAATCGCACACGCGCCGGGATCGGCGCGCTCCTGTCGCGCATGGGCAAGCGCGCCCACGTCCTGGGGGCCGATGGCTCGACCCGCATTCTCGACGTGGAAGATCTCGAGCCGGGAATGCTGATGCAGGTCGCCGTGGGAGAGGCGCTGGCAGCCGACGGAGTGATCGAGCAGGGTTCCACCGCGATCGACAATGCGATGCTCACGGGCGAAAGTGCGCCGCAGCCTGTCGCAACCGGCGAGGAAGTTCACGCCGGTGCAATCAACCTCGAAAACCCCGTCCAGGTGCGGGTCACGGCGGTCGCATCGGACACAGTGATCGCCAAGATCGCGCGGCTGATGGACGAGGCCGGCCAGTCGCGCAGCCAGTATGTCCGCATCGCCGACCGCGCCTCGCGGCTCTACGCGCCTGCGGTACACTCGCTGGCGCTGCTGGCATTTGCCGGATGGATGATCGCGGGAGCGGGCTGGCACTTCTCGCTGACGGTAGCGATCGCCGTGCTCATCATCACCTGCCCTTGCGCCATGGGCCTTGCAGTCCCCGCCGCGCAGGTCGTCGCCTCGGGAGCGCTTTCCAGGAAGGGCCTGCTGGTCAAGGACGGCAGCGCGCTGGAGCGCCTGGCCGAGGTCGATACCGCCCTCTTCGACAAGACGGGCACGCTAACGCTGGGCGAGCCCGTCCCCGACGTCTCGCATCTGTCGGACGAGCAGAAATCCATTGCCCTCGCGCTCGCGCAGGCCAGCCGCCATCCCTTGAGCCTCGGGCTCTCGCGCAAGCTCGCTGCCGACGGCGTCGCTCCCGCCGTAGTCACCGATATTTCCGAACAGAGCGGCAAGGGTGTGCTTGGCCAGTCTTCCGGCCAGGAGGTCGCGCTCGAACGATCCTTTGTCGAGACACTTGGTCCATCGACCTCGGTGAGAATTGGCGATGCTTCGGTCACGATACCCTTCGCCGACGCGTTGCGGCCCGATGCCGCCATCGCCCTCGCCAATCTCGGCGAATTGGGCATCGCGAGCAGCATCGTTTCGGGCGACCGGGCGGAAGTTGTCGACGCCGTGGCCGCGAAGCTCGGTATCGCCGGGCACGGCGGCGTGCACCCGGGCGACAAGCTTGCGCTGCTCAAAGAACTCAAGTCGGGCGGCAAGCGTCCCCTGATGGTGGGCGACGGAATCAATGACGGCCCTGCCCTCGCCGCAGCCCACGCCTCGATCGCACCTGGCACGGCGAGCGACGTAAGCCAGCAAGCTGCCGATGCGGTCTTCCTCGGGACGAGCCTGATGCCGGTGGTCGATGCGGTCCGGACAGCTCGCCGCACCATGCGTATCGTCCGCCAGAATTTCGGCTTCGCGGTCTCCTACAACGTCATTGCCGTCCCGCTGGCGCTTGCCGGCATGGTCACTCCGATGATCGCCGCCATCGCCATGTCGCTTAGTTCGATCGTGGTCGTCGGAAACTCGCTTAGGCTCGCAAGGGACGCGGCATGAGCGGCCTCGCCTTCCTGATTCCCGTCGCGCTCGGCATGGGGCTGCTCGGCCTTGCAACCTTCTTCTGGGCGATGCGCAGGGGACAGTTCGACGATCTCGATGGCGCGGCCCAACGCATCCTGATCGACGACGAGGAACGCGAGAAATGAACTCCGCCGCACTTGCGCTGGCCGCACTTGTCCCGCTGATGATCGGCCCGCTACCCGCCGCGGAGCGGTCGATCACGGCGAGGCTTTGCAACGGAGGGAGCATCGTCATCCCGATCGGCAACAAGGACGAGCCCGAACCTGCGCCCTGCCCCCAGAAGGGGTGTCACGCCGCCTGCAATCGCAAGCGATTTGATCTGGCGCAATGACTACGGCCCGTGGGCCGGTCCACATGGCCTTATGTGGCCCTATCATCCAGAACTGCTCGCAACTCCTGTACCACGTTACACGAGTTACCCCACCGCCGCCGACTTCGGCGACCTCGCGCCCGACGCATACCGCAACGCGCTGGAGCAGGCCGAGGGCGATGTCTCGCTCTACCTGCACATCCCCTTCTGCGAGAAGATCTGCTTCTACTGCGGCTGCAACACGGGTCGCGCGAACCGGCGGCAGAGGCTCGAATCCTATCTAGCTGCCCTGCACACGGAGATCGCGACAGTCGCGCGCCTCTTGCCCCCGGGTGTACGGGTTGGCCGGATAGCCTTCGGCGGGGGTAGCCCCAACGCCATCGCACCGTCGGAATTCGATCACCTGGTCGAAACGCTGTCCGCACGATTCAATCTGGTCGATCCCGAATTCTCGATCGAACTCGACCCGCGCACCATGACCCGCGAATGGGCTGACGCCATCGGCAGGGCCGGCATTACCCGCGCCAGTCTCGGCGTTCAGACCTTTGCCGCCCACTGCCAGGAAGCCATCGGGCGGGTCCAATCCGAAGACACGATCCTGCGCACCGTCGACTGGCTGCGCGCAGCGGGCGTCACCTCGCTGAACTTCGACCTGATGTACGGATTGCCGGGCCAGACCCTGCATGATCTAGGCGATACGCTGCACCGCACCCGCGTGCTGGGCGCCGACCGCATCGCGCTGTTCGGCTATGCCCATGTCCCCCACATCGTCCCGCGCCAGCGCGCCATCGATGCGACCAATTTGCCGGGGCAGGAACAGAGGTTCGAGATGGCGAGCTTCGGTTACTCCTATCTCGTCACCCACGGCTATGCGCCGGTCGGCTTCGACCATTTCGCCCGGCCCGGCGGCGATCCGCTCGCCCGCGCTGCCATGACCGGCTCGCTGCGGCGCAATTTCCAGGGCTTTACCGACGACCCGAGCGACATCCTCATCGGCCTTGGCGCTTCCGCAATCAGCAGCTTTCCCGGCCTGCTGGCTCAGAACGAGAAGAACAGCGGCCGTTATCGCATGATGGCCTCGCAAGGGCATCTAACCTCCGGTCGCGGTATCGTGCGGAGCGCGGACGACCGTCAGCGCGGCGCGATTATCGAGCAATTGCTGTGCCATGGACGCGCGCAGCTGGGGCCCTGCCACCTCGCGAGCCATCGCCAGCGTCTCCAGCCCTTCATCGACCGCGGCCTCGCCTCGATCGATGGCCAGTGCCTGACGATCCTGTCCGACGGGCTGCCTTATGCCCGCACGATCGCGGCACAATTCGACAGCTACCGGGCGAGCGCAGCAGGACGTTTCAGCACCGCTGTCTGATTGGGCTTGACCCTTGGGCCAACTCGGCTAATCCCGCGCCTCTCCACGAGAGTGGGGCGCTTAGCTCAGTTGGTAGAGCATCTCGTTTACACCGAGAGGGTCGGCGGTTCGAGCCCGTCAGCGCCCACCATTTCCCCGCCTGGCAAATCTCCCCGCACGCGCAACCAGTCGCAATAGCGCCCGCAGACGGCCCAGATTGCCCAAACTCCCAATCCGCCGACCAGTCCATCGCTCGCGTAGTGCCATCCGAGATGGATCGATCCGACGTAGATTACCAGCAGGTAGGCCCACGCCAGCGGCAGCCAGCGGCGCCAGTATTCGCGAACCGCCAGCAGGATCAGGGTTGCGACACCGACGTGGAGCGATGGCATCGCCGATATCCCCCCGCCGATCGCGATCTGACCCTGAACCTCGAGAAGATAGGCCATCGCGTCGAGAGCCAGCAATCCATCGTAGCTTTCCAGTCGTGCCATAAGGGGGGCGAAATGGTCCGAGCCGAAGAAGTCGTCCACGAAACACGGACCGACCGACGCGAAAGCGACCGCGAGACCCCCGCCGAGCAGCAGCCATGCCAGTTGCAGGCTCAATGCCACCCGGATCTTGAACCAGTGGTTGCGGCTGATCACCAGGAATACGGTCATCGCGACCTGTACGAAAAGCCAGCCAGCATAGGCGAAATCGATGACGCGGGTGCCGACTTCGCCGAGTACCGCGTGCGTGATCTCCCAGGCATCGTGTCCCGCAAACATCAGACGATCGAGGGCAATCAGCGTCTCGTCGGCGTAGAATTGCTGCAGGCTCGGGATCGACTGCTTGATGCGCGTGGTTGCATCGAAATGCAGCGGCAGCGCCGCCAGCATGACCCCCATGCCGAGCAACCACGCCCGATTGGCCACTATGTCCTCCCCGATCTGCCTCAGCGGGGAAGGATGCACCTGGAACACCAGCTGGATTGGCCGGAACAGCGCCATGACGAAGGCGATGGCCAGCGCAAAAACCGCGAAGGGAGGCGTCGACAGGGTCAACATGCCGCCGATCGAGACGACCGTTGCGACGGCAATGCCGGTGACCATGATCACCGAAACGTAGCCCCAGAGAATCGAATTCCCACCCCTCATTCCGGGCAGCATTCCCGCAATGGGCTGCAAGCACAAGGGGGGCAGATTTGCTCCTTAGGGCCTTTCTGCCCCGACCGCCTCGTCCACCGCCGCACGCGCCTCTTCGCTCGACCAGTCGAAGTCGCCGCTGACGCGCCAGACCTCCCGGCCCATTTCGTCGTAGAGCACCGTCATCGGCAGCACTCCGCCACCCAGCGCGAATCCCAGCTCGGTCTCGGGGTCCATCCAGGGTTCGAGATAGCGATATCCGCCGCGCGCGAAGAAAGGCTGCACGACCTCCGCACCCCTGGCATCCTGGCTGACGCTGATGATGTGCAGCCGCTCGTCATATTCGCCCGCCAGCGCGTCGATCAGCGGCATCTCCTTCACGCAAGGCGCACACCAGGTGGCCCACAAATTGAGCAGCACCGGCGTGCCCTGCAACGCGCCAAGGTTGAGCACTCGCCCGTCCGGATCGCGAATATTCGCCGCGGGCATCAGTGTCCCGGCCATGCTGCGGTCGATCTTGCCGGTTGGCGCTGGTGTAGCGGTGCTTTCTTGCGCCTTCTCCGGCGCGCCCCTATCGCAAGCGGCGACCGACAGGCCAAGGATGACAGCAAGCGTGAGCGACAAGCGGGACAATACGGGCTCCAATGCCATGTGGGGCGGCAGGTTCGCCGAAGGACCTAGCGCGATCATGCGCGAAATCAACGCCTCGATCCCGTTCGACAAGGCGCTCTGGCGACAGGATATCGCTGCGTCGAAGGCGCATGTCGCCATGCTCGGCGCGCAGGGCATCGTCAGCGCGCAGGATATGGCGACGATCACCGATGGCCTCGAGATGGTCGCCGCCGAGTACGAGGCTGATGGCGTGCCCGAGGACTGGGACCTCGAGGACATCCACATGACCACCGAGAGCCGCCTTGCCGAGCTTATCGGTCCGGCAGCAGGGCGACTTCATACCGCACGCAGCCGCAACGACCAGGTCGCAACCGATTTCCGCCTTTGGGTGCGCGATGCGATGGACCAGGCCGATGCGGGGCTTGCAGCGTTGCAACAGGCGCTGGTCACGCGGGCGGGCGAACACGCGGCCAGCATCATGCCCGGCTTCACCCATTTGCAGACCGCGCAGCCGGTGACGCTGGGCCATCACCTCATGGCCTATTACGAGATGATCGCACGCGACCGCAGCCGTTTTGCTGATGCGCGCAAGCGCATGAACGAGAGCCCGCTGGGCAGTGCGGCGCTGGCCGGAACGGGATTTCCCATCGACCGCGAGGCGACCGCGAAGGCGCTCGGCTTCGACCGCCCGACACGCAACAGCCTCGACGCCGTGTCCGACCGCGATTTCGCGCTCGATTACCTGATGGCCGCCAGCCAGTGCGCGCTCCACCTCAGCCGGCTGGCCGAGGAGTTCATCATCTGGGCGAGCCAGCCCTTCGGCTTCGTCAAACTGCCCGATGCGCTGTCGACCGGCAGTTCAATCATGCCGCAGAAAAAGAACCCCGATGCCGCCGAGCTGGTGCGCGGCCATGCGGGGCGCGTCATCGGCTGCACCACGGCACTGATGATCACCATGAAGGGCCTGCCGCTCGCCTATTCGAAGGACATGCAGGACGACAAACCTCCGGTCTTCGAGGCGGCGAGCTTGTTCGCGCTGAGCATTGCCGCAATGACCGGCATGGTGGCCGACAGCACATTCGTCACCTCGCGGATGCGGCAGGCGGCCGAGCTGGGTTATGCCACCGCAACCGACCTTGCCGACTGGCTGGTGCGCGAGGCCGACATTCCTTTCCGCGAGGCGCATCACATTACCGGCGCGGCGGTCAAACGCGCCGAGGCCGATGGCATTGCGCTCGACCAGCTGCCGCTCGAGGTTCTGCAGGCGATCGACGCGCGGATCGACGAGCGTGTGTACAAGGCGCTTTCGGTCGATGCCTCGGTTGCCAGCCGCGCTTCCTATGGCGGGACCGCGCCGAGCGAGGTAGAAGCGCGGGTGAAGGAAGCCCGCAAAGCGCTGGGAATGGACAACTGAATGAAGAGAATTGCACTCCTTGCCCTCGCCTGCGCGCTGGCGGCTTGCGGCCAGAAGGCCGAGCTCACGCCGCAGGCCGGTGCATCGCTGCCGCCCGCACCCTACGGCTCGGAAGTCCAGCCCAGCGCCGCCGAATTGCTGGCGGTAGACCCGCAGGCAGCGCCCGATCGCAGCGTCGAATTGCGCACCCGCTCCGAAGAGCGTGAGGACGATCCCTTCGACCTGCCGCCCGAGTAACTACTTGCGCGTCAAGCAAGCCTTGCTCGACTGGCGCCGCGTCCTTCGGCAGGGGCGCTGATCATGGACCATTTCCAGCTTCGCAATGGCATCATGCATGCCGAAGACGTGCCGCTGCCGCAGATCGCGGAAGAGGTTGGCACGCCCGTCTATGTCTACTCGCGCGCCACGCTCGAGCGCCATGCCCGCGTATTCCGCGAGGGGCTTTCGGCCCTCGACAATCCGCATATCGCTTTTGCGGTGAAGTCCAATCCCAACCTCGCCGTGCTCAAGGTTCTGGCGAACATGGGTTATGGTGCCGACGTAGTGTCCGGCGGCGAGCTGAACCGTGCGCTTGCGGCCGGGATGAAGCCGGAGGACATTGTCTTTTCGGGTGTCGGCAAAACCCATGCCGAGCTGTTGCAGGGCATCGAAACCGGGATTGGCCAGTTCAACATCGAGAGCGAGGAAGAAGGCTACGAGCTCGCCGCCATCGCGCGGCGGCACGGAAGCACGGCAGCCTGCGCCCTGCGCGTGAACCCCGATGTCGATGCGCGCACGCACGAGAAAATCTCGACCGGCAAGAGCGAGAACAAGTTCGGCGTCCCGATCGATCGCGCGACTGAAATCTATGCGGCGCTGAGCGAAGAAGACGGTCTCGATATGCGCGGTATAGCGGTCCATATCGGCAGCCAGCTGGCCGAGCTGGAACCGCTCGAAACTGCTTTCGGCAAGGTCGGCGCGCTGATCGGGGAATTGCGCGAGCGTGGTTGTAACGTCACCCATGCCGACCTTGGTGGCGGACTGGGCGTCCCCTACAAGAAGGGCGAAAACTTCCCCAGCCCCGCCGAATACGGGGCCATGGTTGCCCGCGTCACAGACGGTTGGGACGTAAGGCTGATGTTCGAACCCGGCCGCGTCATCGCGGGCAACGCCGGTATCCTGCTCACCCGGGTGATCCGTTCGAAGCGGAGCGGCAACGGTCCTCCTTTCGTCGTGGTAGATGCCGCAATGAACGATCTCGCCCGTCCCGCAATGTACGGGGCATGGCACGATTTCGAGGCGGTCCAGCCCACCGGAGAGCGAATGACCGCGCATATTGTCGGGCCGATTTGTGAAACCGGGGACACTTTCGCGATGGACCGCGAATGCGACGCCATCGGCGCAGGCGACCTCGCCGTGTTCCGCACCGCCGGCGCCTATGGCGCCACCATGGCGTCCTCCTACAATTCGCGCGGTTTCGTGGCTGAGGTGTTGGTGGATGGCGACAAGTTTGCCGTCGTGGCGGACCGTATCGCTGCGGCAGCGATCATGGATGCCGAGCGCGTGCCGGAGTGGCTGCTCTGATGCATTCGCTGCCGCTCTTCCACCGCATTGCCGGAGAGCGCGTCGTGGTGGTGGGCGAAGGCGAAATGGCCGATGCGAAGGCGCGGCTCATCGTACGAGCGGGCGGAGTACCCTGTGCCGAGACCGAGGCGCATCATGCGCGGCTGGCCTTTGTTGCGCTGGAGGATCCGCGCGCCGCAGAAGCTGCGGCCTTGCGGCTCAAGCGCGCGGCGTTGCTGGTCAATGTCGCCGACCGGCCCGAGCTGTGCGATTTCACCCTGCCCTCGATCCTCGACCGCGACCCGGTGCTGGTAGCGGTGGGCACGGGTGGCGCCTCTGCGGGACTGGCGAAACACTTGCGGCTGAGGCTGGAGGCGATCTTGCCTCAGGGACTGGGCGTATTGGCCCGCAAACTGGGAGAAGCGCGCGAGGCTATCAGGGCGCGCTACCCCTCGAGCGATGACCGTCGGCATGCGCTGGACGAGTCGCTAGGCGAAGGAGGCGCACTCGATCCCTTCAGTCCGGCCAGCGCAGGGAATGTCGAAGGCTGGCTTCAGGGCACCGATGGTTCTTCAGCGCCGCGAACCTTCGAATTCGCCCTGACCAGCGATGACCCGGAAGACCTCACCCTGCGACAGGCACGACTGATGGGTTGCGCCGACACGATCATTCACGATCCGCAGATACCCGAGGCGATCCTCGTCCGCGCACGCGCCGATGCCGTGCGGAAGACCCTGCCTGCCCTTGCTCCAGAAACCGGCATCACCGTTATCCTGCGTCGGCGGTAGCGGTTCAAGCCGCAGCCAGCACATCGCCCTCGGCGCAAACTTCCGCGAAGTAGCGTGCCATCGCATCGGCGGTGTCGTCGGCCAGCGCGATGTAGGCGCGGCGGCGATCATGCGGATCGGACACGCGCACCAGCAGATCGGCGTCGACCATCTGCCCGATCCAGCGAAGGCCCGTCGTCGCGGGGACACCTGCCGCGATGCATAGCGAAGTGACCGAGACCTGGCACCGTTCCGAACGCGCGGCGGAGAGGTCGAGCAATATGTCCCATGCGGGATCTGCAAACAGCTCGGCATCGAAGAATCGTGCGCGCGCCTGACGCTGGCGGATCATGCGGCGGATCACCGCCCCATCGGGCAATCGAGGGCGCTGCGATGCAGGCTGCGCAATCGCGTACCCCTCCCCTTGAGAGCGCCACGCCTGCGTGGGAGATTCGAAACGGAAGGCACCGCCGCCCGCCCGCTGGCCTGATGGTAGTTTCTCCAGCCGCTCTGCAATGCGTCCGACCTGCTCGGTCAGCCGCAAGAGCATCAGCCTGTCCTCTTCACCCAGCTCGCGCAGGCGCAGGTTGGGCACATGGGCCAGCACCCGGCCGATCGCGATCACCCTTTCCGAACGGCACGGATCGACCAGGATTTGCGGCGCGGAAAAAGAGAAGCAGCCGAACACCGCATCGAGCGCGCCCATTGTCGTCGACACAACGATCTGCGCCCCGGCCTTGCCCGCCCGCATGTCGAGCCGCGACAAGAGCGCGAGCGTCTCTGCTGAATCTTCTGCGCAATCGATCAATACGACGTCACCCAACGCAGTGATCGCCCCGCGCGCATATTCCTCGAGCGAGCAGGAATGCAGGATACGAAAGCCCGCCGCCTCGGCATCGTCACGCAGCTCGCCTCGAATGTGAGCACGATCGGCCAGCACCGTTACACCCAGCTGGCAGCCCGCCCCATCCTGCGCCGTGTCGTAGAGAAAATCGGCCTGCATCGACTCGCACTCCTTACCTGAAAATTGCGAACAAGATGAGAACAAAGGCGGATCGTGTCAAGAAATCGTGCAAAATCCCGATGCGCGATTGAACCTTTTGCCCGGCTGCTGCGACTATCCGAGCATGACCGGTTCCGGCCCCCGCTTTCCCGAGTCCGCGCGGCTCTTCGACGAGTTGCTCGTCACCATGATGCAGGCAGGTGACCGGCGTTCGGCGGATCGGCTTGCTGCGCGCTGGCACCCGCGGTTGGCGCGAACGGCGCGGCGGTTGCTGGGCAGCGAGGAGATGGCGCTGGTCGCGGTGCAGGAGAGCTGGGTGGCGATCCTGCGCGGCATCGGTTCGCTGCGCGATCCTGCACGCTTCGCGCCCTGGGCCTTCGGGATCCTGCGACGGCGTTGCGTCGATCGGATCAGGGCATCGCAATCGCGGCGTGACCGAGAGGATGCGCTCGAGACCGATCCTGCGGGCGAAAGCCATGCCGACGAGGGCATCGCAATCCGCCAGGCATTCGCGGGACTGCCGCATGACCAGCGGCTCGCCGCCCAATTATTCTTCGTCGAGGGGTTGTCCCTCGCCGAGATCGCGGAAGTCCAGCAGGTGCACCTAGGCACGGCGAAAACCCGCCTGTTCCATGCCCGCCGCCGGTTGAAGGCAGCGCTCGCAGACAATCCAGAAGGAGACGCCACATGACGACTATCGACGAACGCATCCACACGGCTCTCGACGAGGACGACAAGGCCTTCCTCGCCAGCCTCGATGAGGGGCGCGGCATGTTCAGCCAGATCGGCGACGTGCTTTCCGGGCCGCTCGGCGGGTGGTCGAAGCTGATCATGGCCTCTTCCGTCGCGATCGGCATCCTGCTGGCCTATTCCGCCTTTCGCTTCTTCACCGCCGATGCCTCGGATGACGCGAGCTGGTGGGGGATCGTGATGCTCGCGCTGATCATCATGCAGGGCTTCATCAAGGAGTGGTTCTACAACCGCATGAACCTGCTCAGCATGCTGCGCGAGATGAAGCGGCTGCAACTACAGGTGGCGATGCTGGAAGAGACGCGCGCCTAGGGCCGGATTTCGATCGGCGTGCCATTGGGAACGAGGCTCCACAGCTCGGCGATCTCGGCATTCGAGAGGGCGATGCAGCCATCCGTCCAGTCGCCGGGTACTCGCACCCCGTCCGGAACGCCATTGGGCTGGCCGTGAATGAAAATCAGCCCGCCCGGCGAGCGGCCCTTGCTTCGGGCATATTCACGGTCCGAAGCGTTGGGGTAGTCGATGTGCAGCGAGAGGTAGTAGCTCGATTCCGGATTACCGTAATCGATGGTGTAACGACCCTCCGGCGTGCGCTCGTCGCCCTCGAATTGTTTGTGACCGAGAGGGGTATCCCCGAACTGGAGCGAGCGATAGGTTCGGATCGGTTTTCCGGCCTGATACACCCACAGCGTCCGGTCCGACTTGTCGACCAGGACGAAGTCCGCCACCTCGCCAGCCCGCGCCTGCTGCGCCCGCGCCTCTGGAACCGGCTGCGAACAGCCGACCATCGCGCATAGCAACAGGGTGACGAGGTTTCTCACCCCGCCATCCTATCGCCAAAAAAGCTTCAGTCCATGAACGGATCGCGCACGAGGATCGTGTCCTCGCGCTGCGGGCTGGTCGAAACCAGCGCCACCGGCGTCTCGATCAGTTCCTGCACGCGCTGGATATACTTGATCGCCTGCGCCGGAAGATCGGCCCAGCTGCGCGCACCGGCGGTGGTTTCCTGCCAGCCGTCCATTTCCTCGTAGATCGGCTCGACATTGGCCTGGTCTGCGGCGTGGCTGGGGAAATAGTCCATGATCTTGCCGTTCAGGCGATAGCCCGTGCAGATCTTCACCTTCTCGAACCCGTCGAGCACGTCGAGCTTCGTCAGCGCGATGCCGGTCACGCCGCTGATCGCGCAGCTCTGGCGCACCAGCACGGCGTCGAACCAGCCGCAGCGGCGCTTGCGGCCCGTGACGGTGCCGAATTCGTGCCCACGCTCGCCCAGTCGCTGGCCGGTATCGTCGTCGAGCTCGGTCGGGAACGGGCCGCTGCCGACCCGGGTTGTGTAGGCCTTTACGATACCGAGTACGAAGCCGGTCGCATTCGGACCGAGGCCCGAGCCGGATGCCGCCGTTCCGCTGACCGTGTTGGAGCTGGTGACGAAGGGATAGGTGCCGTGATCGACATCGAGCAGCACGCCCTGCGCGCCTTCGAACAGGATCTTGGCGCCGGCCTTGCGGACTTTCTTGAGACGCTTCCAGACGGGCTGGGCATATTGCAGCACGAAAGGCGCGATTTCGCGCAGGTCGGCGAGAAGCCGTTCGCGATCGACCGGCGGCTCGTTAAAGCCCGCGCGCAGAGCATCGTGATGGGCGCACAGGCGGTCGAGCTGCGGTTCGAGCTGGTCGAGATGGGCAAGGTCGCACACGCGGATCGCGCGGCGGCCGACCTTGTCCTCGTAAGCAGGACCGATGCCGCGACCGGTGGTGCCGATCTTGCCCGAACCGGCAGCGGTTTCGCGCAATCCGTCGAGGTCGCGGTGGATCGGAAGGATCAGCGGGCAGTTATCGGCAATCGCGAAATTGTCGGGATTGATCTCCACGCCCTGCCCTTCGAGCTTCTCGACTTCGCTCTTGAGATGCCAGGGATCGAGCACGACGCCATTGCCGACGATGCTGAGCGTACCGGTGACGATACCGCTGGGCAGCAGGCTGAGCTTGTAGACATTCTCTCCCACAACGAGCGTGTGGCCGGCGTTGTGACCGCCCTGGAAGCGGACGACGGCATCGGCGCGGCTGGCGAGCCAGTCGACGATCTTGCCCTTGCCCTCATCGCCCCACTGGGCGCCGATTACGGTTACGTTGGCCATGCTTACACTCGTCCCCCTGCCCGGGAAATCCTCATGGTCCTTCGACAGGACTCGACCAGGGGATAGGATGAAGGGGCGAAACGCGCCCCGAATGCGCCGCGCGGGTTAGTGCGGGGTGCTTGGGTAGTCAAGCACGGGCCGCAAGACGATCGTTGTCAGCCCGGCAGATGGAGCAGGCTGCGGGCAATCTTACAGGCTCTACGGAGCCGATCTGGATGCCATAAATGCCTTGAGTTCGCTGTAACGCTCTTCGTTCTCGTTCCGCAGCGTAGCGCAATAATCGGGAATCCTCTCGATTTCCGCCTGGATTTGCGCGGAGCGTGAGGTCGCAAGCGCATCCACCGCAGAAAGCGCGGTCAGCCGTGAGGCGTATTCGACCCATTCGTCCGAAGCTGGCCAACCGGCAGCTTCCTGCTGGCTGCGAACAACCGGTTCCAGTTCGGCCGACAATTGCCGGAGCATGTCGTCGGCCAGATTATTGAAGGTTTCAGGATCGACGAAGTCGTACTCGCACTTGGTCTGCGCGATGAAGAGCTGGAGGTAAGTCTCCGTGTAATCGCCGTACTGGTCCAGGAATTGTTGGACGAAGTTGCGACTCTGTTCGTCGACGCTGGGCTGCGTATCCTGCGCCTGGAGGCTTGGAGCCAACATTAAGGCAAGCGCACCGACAAGCATCGCCCTGATCTTCATATTTCCCTCCAGACGCATGGTGAATTGCGCCAGGGACCTACCAATCAATTTGCTCAATGTCCCGATCCGCCGAGCGCACTTCGTCGAGGAGTTCGCTGCCTTCGTAGAAGTTCGGGTGCCCGAACTACCCCGCGGCCGCCTCGCCCGGCCCAATACTCGGTATCGTACACGCCGAGGCATAGCCCAGTCCCCGCTTGATCGCCGGGAACAGTCGCCCGCTCGCCGCGCCCAGAGCCAGTTCGGTGCGAACCTTGCGGCCGTATTGCGCCTCGATCTTCTCGCCCAGTTCGGCGGCCGTCATGACGTCGCCGGAGGAAACCGCGCTCCCGAAATCGTAGGCCAGCTCGTCCTCCTCGCTGTCGGGCTTGCCCATCAGCGCGTTCTGGATGCGCTGGTTGCCGAGCCCGTCCATCAGCGCGAACTGGCGCACGATCTCTACGCAGGGGCCGCAATCTTCCGCCCGGGTCGAACCGAGCCGTGCCATGTGCAGGAGCGCCGCCGGGGCATGGTGGCGGTGGCCCGATAGCAGCATGGCGTGCTGGAACTTCTCGGTCGCGAAACCGCCTGCGGTATCGAGATCGTCCATGTAAGGCTCGGCCTCGCCAGCGACCTTGCGCATGGCCGCGAGGAACAGTTTTTTCGGCAACGGAACGGGCGAGATGCGCTGGCGCCCCACCTGCACTCCCACAGCGATCAGGACGAGCAACGGCGGGCCGAGAACTCCCGGGACGTCCTTCCAGAAGACATCGGGCGCGCAGATGCCGGTGGACACCTCGTAGACGTGAAAGGCCCCGTGCGCGGCGAGCCAGGATACGCCGATCAACGCCGCGCCCCAACGCAATGCGAGATTGGCAGCGGCGAAGGCCAGGACCGCTCCGGAGATGATATAGGCCAGCCCGATATCGCCGATGAAATGCCGGTTGGCGGGGCCCGTCGCTTGCACCGTGTCGATCGTGCCGTACCAGACCAGCGGGTCGGTCAGCATGAAAAGACCGTTGGCGATAGCGAACAGTGCAACGAGCGCGATCACGGCTTGCATCGCCCGGTCGAGCGCATCAGGTTTGCCAATCACGATGGTTCTCCTTATATTTGGATATTGAATATCCATTTAAATGGAGGCTGGCAAGGAGCCTGCGTCATGCGGATCAACAAGGGTGTCGAATGGGCAGCGCACGCCTGCGCCGTGCTCGCGCCCTTGTGGCCTGATCGCGGTCTCTCGCTGGCCGCCCTCGCCGAATTCCACGGCGTGCCCGAACCCTATATGTCGAAGCAGATGCAGGCGCTGGGCAAGGCAGGTATCGTCAAGGGCGGTCGCGGGCGCAGCGGGTTCTACAGCCTTGCAAGGCCGCCCGCCGAGATAACGCTGCTGGATATTCTCAAGGCGGTGGACGGCGACGAGCCGATGTTCCGCTGCACCGAAATCCGCCAGAACGGCCCCTGCGCGAGCAAGCCTGCCGACTGCAAGCTGCCTTGCAATATCGCCGCCGGATTCGCGCGGGCAGAGACCGCCTATCGCGAGAGCCTTGCCCAGGTCGATCTCGTGACACTCAGCCGCAGTGTCGCCGCTCAACTGGGACCGGAGAAGGTCATGCAATCCGCAACATGGATAGGCGAGAATATGCGCTCGCGCTGATGGCATCGGGGCCGCACGGCTGCTAAGGGCGCGCCACCATGTCCCATCAACAATACCGCATTGCCGCGCTCTACCAGTTCACGCGGTTCGACGATCCCGCTGCGATCAGGCCCGCGCTGCTCGAGCTTTGCGAAGCGCAGGAGGTGCGCGGTACGCTCCTGCTCGCCCATGAGGGCATCAACGGCACGATTGCGGGGAGCGACGAGGGCATCGAGGCCGTGCTCGACCATATTCGCTCGCTTCCGGGATGTGCGGGGCTCGAAGTGAAGGAATCGCGTGCTTCCGAGCCGCCTTTCCATCGCACCAAGGTCCGGCTCAAGAAGGAGATCGTGACTATGGGCCAGCCCGATCTCGACCCGCTCGACGGGGTCGGCACCTATGTCGCGCCGGAGGACTGGAATGCGCTGATCAGCGATCCCGACACGATCCTCATCGACACGCGCAATGACTACGAGGTGCAGATCGGCACCTTCCGGGGGGCCGAGGATCCCGGGACCAAGAGCTTCCGTGAATTTCCCGAGTGGTTCCGCGCCCGCCGGGCCGAGTTCGAGGCCGAAGGCCGCACGCCCAAGGTCGCCATGTTCTGCACCGGCGGCATCCGCTGCGAGAAATCGACCGCCTTCGCCAGGGCCGAGGGGCTGGACGAGGTCTTTCACCTCAAGGGCGGCATATTGAACTACCTTGAGCACATTCCGGCCGAGCAAAGCTTGTGGGAAGGCAAGTGCTTCGTCTTCGACGAGCGCGTCAGCGTGGGTCACGGGCTGGAAGTGGGCGAGCATACGCTGTGCCGCGCCTGCCGCGTCCCGCTCTCACCGGAAGAACTTGCGCAGGAAAGCTATGTCGAGGGCGTCAGCTGCCCGCACTGCATCGACAGCCGCACCGACGAACAGCGCGCCCGCTATGCCGAGCGCCAGCGGCAGGAAGAACTCGCGGCCAGACGCGGCGAGGAACATGTGGGCGCAAGGATCGACCGAAAAGCTGATGGCTGAGACTGTCCTCTACAGCTTCCGCCGCTGCCCCTATGCGATACGGGCGCGCATGGCGCTGCGTGTGAGCGGGCTAAGCTACGAACACCGCGAGGTCGTGTTGCGCGACAAGCCTGCGGCCATGCTCGAGGCCTCGCCCAAGGGCACGGTGCCGGTCGTCGTGCAAGGGGACGGCAGCGTGATCGACGAAAGCATCGATATAATTCGCTGGGCGCTTGGCCAGAACGATCCCGAAACCTGGCTGGAGCGCGACGATGCGCAGCTGATCCAAGCCAATGACGGACCGTTCAAGCGCAATCTTGACCGCTACAAATATCACACGCGCTACGATGATGCCGATCCCGGGTTCCACCGCGGGCAGTGTCTCGAGCATCTCGAAACGCTCGAAGCCCGGCTCGCATCACAGCCCTATCTGCGCGGCGAAACTCGCGGGCTGGCCGACATCGCCACATTCCCCTTCGTCAGGCAGTTCGCCAATCACGACGAGGCATGGTTCGCCGCACAGGAGCTTCCCAAAGTCCAGGATTGGCTCGGGCGGCTGACCGGCTCCGATCTATTTGCAGCGATCATGGAAAAGCACCCGAAGTGGGAGCCTGACGCAGTCTAGAGCGCGCGAGCCTCGCCCTCTTCCAGCGTGTGCGTGCAGCCGAGCGCTGTGGCATCGTCATCGTCCGAGATAGCCGCCACCGTGCGCCAGCCGATGGCACGCAGCCTTGCAGCCACATCGCGGTCATGGCCCAGCGGCAGGAACAGCGTCTTGCGGCTCGCAGTCTTATCTCCGCCCAGCGCCTCAAGCAGCGGGTCTACATAGAGCGTGAAGCCCGTTGCAGCCTCCTCGCTGCCGCGGATCGTGTATGTGCCACCGCGACCCAGCGTCCCGCGCGCGCCTTCGGCATAGAGGGTGAAGCCGAACCAGCTCTGGTATTCGAAGCCGTGGCGCTCGGTCGGGTCGAGTGTGATGCGGGCGCGGCTGCCAATACTTGCCGCGATCTCGCGCAGGCCGGCAATGCGGCTGGCAAGCGCGCCCCCGGCATCGATCTCGGCCAGTTTCCCGATCGCATCCTCGAACGGGCCGGTCGCATAGAGGAGCGGCAAATACGCCTCTCCGCCTGCCGCAGTGAGGCCTCCCGCATCCTTGGTATCAAGCTCGCGGCGCACCGCATCGCGCTTATCCGCGTCGAGCGGGAGCGCCTTGTCGGCTAGCGTGTCGACGAGGTCGGGAAGCGTGAAGTCGACCGAGATATTGCCCAGCCCTGCGCCCTTCAGCGCATCGATGGCGACACTGACGACCTCGCTTGCCGCCGCCACGCTGTCGCTGCCTATCAACTCGGCACCCAGCTGGAGTCGCTGGCGCGCAGGGTCGAGCTGGTCGGCCTTGAGCATGGCGACATCGCCTGCATAGCACAGGCGCAGCGGACGCGGCGCCGACGCCATGACGGTCGCCGCGATGCGCCCGACCTGCACGGTCATGTCGCTGCGTAGCGCTAGCGTGCGCAGGCTGTCGGGATCGGTGAAGCGGATCATCCGCCGTGTCGCGACGCCTTCCATGCGGCCTGCGAGCGACTTCTCGAACTCCACCAGTGGAGGACGCACGCGGTCATACCCGTGACCGTCCATCGCATCGAGTACGGCACGCATCGCCTCGGTAATGGCCCGCGCCCGCGCGGGCAGCGCGTCTTCGAGCCCGACGGGCAGGAGGTCGTCTTGGTCAGTCACAGCAGCCGCCCCCTGCCCCAATGCCGGTCAGAATGCCAGCGGCATGACCACCTTCACGCCCTCGAGCGCGCAAGCGGCCTTGACCACGTCCTGCGGGATTGGCTGGTCGACGCTCAGCAGCAGCACCGCCTCGCCGCCCGCCTGGCGACGGCCAAGGTGGAAGGTACCGATGTTGATGCCGTTCTCGCCCAGCAGCGTACCGATGCGCCCGATGAAGCCCGGCGCGTCCTCGTTGACGATGTAGAGCATATTGCCAGCAAGCTCGGCTTCGATGCCGACGCCAAAGATCTCGACGAGGCGCGGTGCGTCCGAACCGAACAGCGTGCCCGCGACCGAACGGTCGCCCGCATCGGTGCCCACGGTCACGCGGATGAGCGTGTTGTATGCGCCCTCACGCTCGTGACGGACCGAACGCACGTCCAACCCGCGCTCCTTGGCAAGGAAGGGCGCGTTGACCATGTTCACCGTGTCCGAATACTGGCGCATCAGCCCGGCAAGGACCGCGCCCTCGATCGGCTTGCCCGACAGCTCGGCCGCCGCGCCTTCGCGCTCGATCGAAATCTTGGTCAGGTTCCCGTGCGCCAGCTGCCCGACGAGACTGCCGAGGTTTTCGGCGAGCTTCATGTAGGGGCGCAGCTTGGGAGCTTCCTCGGCGCTCAGCGAAGGCATGTTCAGCGCATTGGTAACGCCGCCGCTGACGAGGTAGTCGGCCATCTGCTCGGCCACCTGCAGCGCGACATTGACCTGCGCCTCGGTGGTCGAGGCACCAAGATGCGGGGTGCAGATGAAATTCGGCTTGCCGAACAGCGGCGATTCCTTGGCCGGTTCGGTCTGAAACACGTCCAGCGCCGCGCCCGCGACCTGACCACTGTCCAGAGCCTCGGCCAGCGCCGCCTCGTCGATCAGCCCACCGCGCGCGCAATTGACGATGCGCACGCCCTTCTTGGTCCTGGCGAGGTTTTCCCGGCTCAGGATATTGCGCGTCTCGTCCGTCAGCGGCGTGTGCAGCGTGATGAAGTCCGCCTTGGCGAGCAGGGTTTCAAGGTCGGCCTTCTCGACGCCCATCTCGACCGCGCGTTCGGGGGTCAGGAAGGGGTCATAGGCGACGACCTTCATCTTCAGGCCCAGCGCGCGGCTGGCGACGATCGAGCCGATATTGCCCGCGCCGATCAGACCGAGCGTCTTGCCGGTGACTTCGACGCCCATGAAGTCGTTCTTGGGCCATTCACCGGCCTGCGTCTTCGTGTTCGCCTCGGGGATCTGGCGCGCGAGCGCGAACATCATGGCGATCGCGTGTTCCGCAGTGGTGATCGAATTTCCGAAGGGGGTGTTCATCACCACGACACCCTTGGCGCTGGCAGCGGGGATATCGACATTGTCGACACCAATGCCCGCACGGCCGACGACCTTGAGATTGTCCGCCGCCTCGAGGATTTCCCTGGTCACCTTGGTGGCCGACCGGATGGCGAGGCCATCGTACTGGCCGATCACGGCCTTGAGTTCGTCGGGTGTCATGCCCGGCTTCACATCGACATCGCAGCCGCGCTCTTCGAAGATACGGGCGGCGTTCGGATCCATCTTGTCCGAAATAAGGACTTTGGGTTTGGTCATCATGAATTCCTTGAATTCGTCACCCCGGACTTGATCCGGGGTCCCGCTTTCTACGAGGCGGGAGAAAAGGGAAGCGGGATCCCGGCTCGGTGGCCGGGGTGACGCCCAAGCTTAGGCGCTCGCCTTCACCTGCTCATAGGCCCACTCGATCCACGGCAGGAGACGCTCGAGGTCTTCCTGTTCGACCGTGGCACCGCACCAGATGCGCAGCGACGGCGGGGCATCGCGATAACCGTTGAAGTCGTAGCCGACCCCACGGTCTTCGAGCAGCTTCACCACCTTCTTCGGCACGTTCGCCTTGTCTTCGTCGGACAGGCTGTCGAACCATTCGCCCTGGAAGACGAAGCACACACCGGTGTTGGTGCGCAGGGCCGGATCGGAGACCATGTTCCTGAGCCAAGGCGTTGCCTCGATCCAGTCGAGCACGACCTTGGCATTGGCTTCCGACTTCTCGATCAGCGCCTTGCGTCCACCGAGCGCCTGCGCCCATTCGAGCGCGTCGATATAGTCTTCGGTCGCCAGCATGGACGGGGTGTTGATCGTCTCGCCGCGGAAGATACCCTCGTTGATCTTGCCGCCCTTCTTGAGGCGGAAGAGCTTGGGCAGCGGCCATTCGGGATCGTAGTCCTCGATCCGCTGCACCGCCTTGGGGCTGAGAATCAGCATGCCGTGCTGCGCTTCCGATCCCATCACCTTCTGCCAGCTGTAGGTGGTGGCATCGAGCTTGGCCCACTCCATCTCCATCGCGAAGACGGCGCTGGTGGCATCGTTGATGGTCACGCCCTCGCGCCCGGGAGCGAGCCAGTCGGTGTTCGGGATTTTCGCGCCCGAAGTCGTGCCGTTCCAGGTGAAGACGACGTCGCTGTCCTGTGGAATGCTCGCCAGATCGGGAATCTCGCCATAATCGGCGTCCAGCGTGGTCAGCTTGGGCAGCTTCAGCTGTTTGACCGCGTCCTGGATCCAGACATTGCCGAAGCTTTCCCACGCCGCGACAGTAGCCGGGCGATCGGGGCGCAGCATCGTCCACATCGCGCATTCGAGCGCACCGGTGTCCGACGCAGGCATGATGCCGACGAGGTAATTCTCGGGCACGCCGAGCATCTCCTTCGACAGGTCGATGGCATATTTCAGCCGCGACTTGCCAAGGGCGCTGCGATGCGAGCGTCCGAGCGATTCGGTTTTGAGATTGGTGGCAGACCAGCCCTTGTGCTTGGCGGTCGGACCGGACGAAAAGAAGGGGCGCTCAGGCTTGAGCGTCGGTTCGGCAGTCATGTATTCTCTCCTTGCAGAGAGCACGCGCGGCGTTGGGACCGCGTGGCCCGCTGGCGGCAATAATGTTGCGACGCAGCAAGTCAATGCGAAATAGCTATGCGTGGACGAACCGGTGCTTGTTCGGGACAAGCGTGCTCTCGCCAAACTGCTTCCGCTTGATTATGGCCCTGCCGATGGAAGCCAAGGACCTCCGGATCGCGCTGTTCAGCGGGAACTACAATTACACACGCGATGGCGCCAACCAGGCGCTGAACCGGCTCGCCGAATACCTGCTCCGCCAGGGCGCGGCGCTGCGTGTCTATGCCCCGGTTGTAGCCGATCCCGACTTTGAACCGACAGGCGATCTCGTGGGTGTCCCGAACATACGGATGCCGGTCAAGAGCCGCGGCGAGTATCGCCTGCCGCTGGGTCTCAACGCCGAAGCCCGGGCCGACCTCGAGAAGTTCGCTCCCAATATCGTGCACGTTTCATCACCGGACCCTACGGGCCATGCGGCGCTGAAGTGGGCGGAGAGGCACGACCTGCCCGTGCTCGCCAGCGTCCACACACGCTTCGAGACCTATCCGCGCTATTATGGCCTCGGCTTCCTCGAGCCTGCGGTCGAGGGAATGCTGCGCCGCTTCTACAATCGCTGCGACGCACTCGTCGCGCCTTCGCAGAGCCAGATCGAGGAACTCAAGGCGCAGGGAATGCATGAGGATATCACCATCTGGTCACGCGGTGTCGACCGGACGGTGTTCGACCCTTCCAAGCGCGATCTCGAATGGCGTCGCGCACAAGGTCTTGCCGATGATGATGTTGCCATCGTTTTTCTTGGCCGGCTGGTCATGGAGAAGGGCCTCGACGTCTTTGCCGAGAGCATCGTGGAGCTGCGCAAGCGACAGGTCCCGCACAAAGTGCTGGTAATCGGCGACGGTCCGGCGCGCGGCTGGTTCGAGAAGACCCTGCCCGGCGGAAGCTTCGTCGGCTTCCAGACCGGCGCCGACCTCGGTCGCGCGCTGGCGAGCGGGGATATCTTCCTCAATCCCTCGATCACCGAGACCTTCGGCAATGTCACGCTGGAGGCGATGGCTTGCGGACTGCCCGTGGTGGCAGCAGGAGCGACCGGCGCGGCAAGCCTGGTCGAGGACGGTGTTACCGGGCGGCTGGTGAAGCCCGGCGACACGACAGCGTTCGCCGAGGCGCTCGCACCATATTGCTCCGACGACGCACTGCGTCTCGCGCATGGTGCAGCGGGCGAGAAGTCCGCGCGCGCCTACAGCTGGGATGCGATCAACCGGGCGGTTCTCGACACCTACCTGCGGCTGCAGGCGCAGCGCGGCAAATAGGTCAGCGCAGCACGCCCGCCGCGGTCATGCGTTTGGCATACCAGGCCAGCAGCAGCGTTACGATCCAGATCACTGCGGTGAATATCCAGGTGAAGGAGGAGTTGAGCTCCGCCGGGATACCCGAGGTCGCCGTAAAGACGGTCGTGCCCGCAAGCCCGATCAAAGAAAGCACGAAGGCGTGAAAGGCATATTTGCTGCGCACCAGCAACAGGATCGAACCGGCAAAGGCTCCCCATACGCCAAAGGCCCACAGCGCATCGGCCCACATGGGGAAGGTCGTGTAGTAGCCGACCATCGTCTCGTAGGAGACACCGGCATTGTCGGCAGCCGTGCGCAGGTATTCCTCGCTGTGGGTCTGCGTCATCGTGTAATCGTAGGCGCCGCCTGCGTGCCACAGCAGCGATACCAGGCCGATCACCCACAGGTGCCACGGTGTCTTGGCTCTATCGGTCATGCGAAATCCCCCAATCTACTTCTCCGCGAGCGAGACTAACGCCTCGCCCGCAGAAGGCAAATGTCCGGTCGGATCAGAGCCGCTCGATCTTCTTCGCCAGCTCGTCCACGAGATCGACGATCTCGCGCACGGTATCGTCGTCCAGCTTGCCGTGGCGGGCGCGATGCTTGAGCACGTTGGCGAGGTTGCCCACAGCGCGGAACATTTCGGGCGTGGCATAGGCCCGGCGGCGTTCGCCGTGGCCTTCGAGCCGGTCGATCAGCGCCTCGACCTCGTCGGCGCGCTCTTCGAGTTCCTTGCGGCCATCATCGGTCGCTTCGAACGCCTTGCGGGTCTCGTCACCAGCCGCCTGCGCAATGGCCCCTTCATCCTCGAGCAGCGCGAGCGTGGGATAGATTGTGCCGGGACTCGGCGCATAGCTGCCCTGCGTCATTTCCTCGATCGCCTTGATGAGTTCGTATCCGTGACGTGGTTCCTCGGCCACGAGATGGAGCAGCACGAGTCGCAGCTCGCCCGATCCGAACATCCGGCGTCGACGGCCGCCGCGAGGGCCGAACTCGAACGAGAAATCGCTCCCGCTACCGAATCCGCGACCGAAGCCGCTGCCAAAATCCGCGCCCGACATCATCGCCGCAGCAAAGGGCCAACCGCCCATCCTGGCCATCTTTCGCCATTTGTGTGCCTTGTGCATTTTCGATAGTCCTTGAGTTATCTTCGATAGGTCTAAGATATATCGTAATGGATGATTCACAAGGGGGGCCTGCAAATCCTCTGCGAACACCCTATGTCAGCCGACCAATGGCCGACCTCTTTCCCGACAGCCTGCCCGCGGCGCACGAGCCTGATGCCCTGCGCGAGGATGCGCCGCTCGCCGACCGCCTGCGCCCGCGCACGCTCGACGAGGTTGTTGGCCAGGATCATCTGACCGGACCCGAAGGCGCGATCGGGCGGATGGTTGCGGCGGGGCGCCTCTCGAGCATGATCCTGTGGGGTCCTCCCGGCACCGGCAAGACCACCATCGCGCGGCTGCTGGCGGACAGCGTGGGCATGCGTTTCGCCAGCGTTTCCGCGGTATTCAGCGGGGTCGCCGACCTCAAGAAGGCTTTTGCGGAGGCAGACAAGGCTGCGGAGGCGGGGCAGCGCACGATGCTTTTCGTGGACGAGATCCACCGCTTCAACCGCGCGCAGCAGGACGGTTTCCTGCCCTTCGTCGAACGCGGGACAGTAACCCTGGTCGGGGCAACGACCGAGAATCCGAGCTTCGCGCTCAACGCTGCGTTGCTCAGTCGCGCACAGGTTCTGATCCTGCAGAGACTTGCGAATGAAGCGCTCGATCAGCTGCTCGAACGCGCCGAACACCTCGAAGGTGCACTGCCCCTCACGCCTTCCGCTCGCGAAGCGCTGGTGGCGACAGCCGATGGCGACGGCCGCTTCCTGCTCAACCAGGCCGAGACGCTCTACAACGCGAAGATCGAGGAACCACTCGACCCGGCGGCGCTCGGAGCTTTCCTCCAGCGTCGCGTCGCGGTCTACGACAAGGATCGCGAGGGCCACTACAACCTCATTTCCGCGCTCCACAAGGCGGTGCGCGGGTCCGATGTGCAGGCCAGCCTCTACTACCTCGCCCGGATGCTCACCGCAGGCGAGGAGCCGCGCTTCCTCGCCCGCCGGCTGATCCGCATGGCGGTCGAGGACATCGGCATGGCCGACCCGCAGGCGCTGGTGCAGTGCATGGCTGCAAAGGACGCGTACGAATTCCTCGGCAGTCCCGAGGGCGAGCTGGCGCTGGTGCAGGCCTGCATCTACCTCGCCACCGCACCCAAATCGAATGCCGCCTACATGGCGATGAAATCGAGCTTTAAGTCGGCGCGCGAGACCGGCAGCCTGATGCCGCCGCAGAACATCCTCAACGCCCCGACCAAGCTGATGAAGGACAACGGCTACGGCTCCGGCTACAGCTACGACCACGACGCCGAGGACGGCTTTTCGGGCGACAATTACTGGCCCGAGGAGATGGAGCCGCAAGCCTATTACCAGCCGGTCGAACGCGGTTTCGAGCGCGAGGTAAGGAAGCGGCTCGACTACTGGGACAAGCTGAGGCGTGAACGCAACCCGCGCTCAAGCAGCGAAGCGGTAGCGCAGGGAAAGAGTGAGTAGGTTCCAGAACTTTCTGGCCATCGACTGGTCCGGCGCGAAGGGCGAGAGGCAGAAGGGCATCGCACTGGCGCTGGCGCATCGCGATGGCGGCGCACCCGTCCTGATCGAACATCGCTGGGGCCGCGAGGACGTGCTGGCCATCCTGCGCGACGACCTCCCGGCGAACACGCTGGTCGGCCTCGACCTCGGCATCGCCCTGCCCCATGCCGACTGCGGCGCCTACTTTCCCAATTGGGCGGAGACCCCTCGCGATGCCCCTTCGCTGTGGGCGCTCATCGATCGGATTGCGGGCGACGAGCCATATCTCGGAGCCAACAGCTTCGTCGCGCATCCTGATCTGCGGCACTATTTCCGCGACGGCACCGATACCGGCGAGCACTTCGGCTGCGACGGGGCCGCGCACGGGCGCGGTCGTTTCCGCGTCACCGAGCACGCGCAAGCAGCGATGGGGTGCAAACCATATTCGAACTTCAACCTTGTCGGCGCGGCGCAGGTGGGCAAGTCGAGCCTCACAGGAATGCGAATGCTGCACCATCTGCGCGGTCACCTTCCTGTCTGGCCCGTCGACCCGCTGCCCAACCAGGGCTCGGTCGTCGTCGAAATCTATACCAGCCTTGCCGCGCGCGAGGCCGGACGCAGCGCGGCCAAGGCGAAGATGCGCAGCTACGATGATCTGAACGAGGCGCTGGCGATCCTCGGCTCGCCACCGGTCGCCGGAGAGGGGGCCATCGACGACCATTCTTCCGACGCCTTGTTAACCGCCGCATGGCTTCGCGAAGTAGCGCATGATGGGGATCGCTGGACCCCCGCAGGTCTCACGTCCGAAATTGCGCGCACCGAGGGCTGGACTTTTGGAGCGCTTTGAACGAAAGGCGCGCCTCTGCGGATCGCCGGTTTAGCTCAGTTGGTAGAGCAGTTGATTTGTAATCATCAGGCCAGGGGTTCGAATCCTCTAACCGGCACCGCTATCACTCGAGTTCAGGGCAAAGGGCGAGCGCCTAAGCACCTTCGCGCAAATTCCCCTCGCTCGCTTCAAGCAATTCCATGAAGTTGCGAGCGGCATCGCGCTCTTCCTCGGTCTTGAAGGCGACATCGAGATCGGGCGCCGAACCCAGCATGAAGAGCAGCGACCACAGCGCAAAGCGCTTGCCCGGATCCTTCTCGAGGCCGAGGTCGACGAGGCAGTGCTCGATACCTGCCGTAAGGGCTGCGGGACCGATCGAATGTGGGTCGTCGGTAGCGAAATAGCGGCGCAGGAGGTCATCGAGTTCCATCGGGCCATGGTACGCGCCCGATGCGACTTCGCATAGGGCAATAGCTCGCCACTCGCCTTCCTGTGCAAAAACGACTAGGGGCGCGCGATGCATTTCCTCGACCAGGCCAAGATCTATCTCAAATCGGGCGCAGGCGGCCCGGGCGCCGTCAGTTTCCGACGCGAGAAGTATGTCGAATACGGTGGACCCGACGGCGGCAACGGCGGCAAGGGCGGCGACATCGTGTTCGAAGCCGTGCAAGGCCTCAATACGCTCATCGACTTCCGCTACGCACAGCACTTCAAGGCCAAGCGCGGCAGCCACGGTCAGGGCAAGGACCGCACCGGCGCGGGCGCGGAAGATCTCGTCATCCAGGTCCCGGTCGGCACGCAGGTCTTGTCGGAGGACAAGGAAGAGGTGCTCGCCGACTTCACCGAGGTCGGCCAGCGCGTGGTCTTCCTCGAAGGCGGCATGGGCGGGCGCGGCAACGCCAGCTACAAGACCAGCACCAACCGCGCCCCGCGCCAGCACCAGCCGGGCGAGCCGGGCGAGGAAATGTGGGTCTGGCTGCGGCTGAAACTGCTCGCCGACGTGGGCCTCCTCGGCCTGCCCAATGCAGGCAAGTCGACCTTCATCAACCAGGTCTCGAACGCCAAGGCCAAGGTCGGTGCCTATGCCTTCACCACGCTGGTGCCCAAGCTGGGCGTGGTGACGCACAAGGGACGTGAGTTCGTGCTGGCCGACATTCCCGGCCTGATCGAAGGCGCGGCGGAAGGCGCGGGCATCGGCGACCGTTTCCTCGGCCATATCGAGCGTTGCCGCGTGCTGATCCATTTGATTGACATCGCCGGTGTCGACCCGGTCGAGGCGATGCAGATCGTCGAGGGAGAGCTCGAGGCCTATGGCGCCGGTCTCGACGACAAACCGCGCCTCGTCGCGCTCAACAAGCTCGACCTCGCCGACAAGGAGCTGGGTGAAGGCTTTGCCGAAGAACTGATGGCCGCGGGCGCGGACAAGGTGTTCCGCGTGTCCGGGGCCACGGGCGAGGGCATTCCTGAATTGCTCGATGCCGTGCTCGGCTACCTCCCTGATCGCACCGCAACCGAAACGCAGGAAGCCGAGGTCGAGGACGAAGGCGAGGCGCCCGACTGGTCGCCGATCTGACGATGGCCCACCCTTCCCGTCACCCCGGACTTGATCGGGTGTCCCGCTTTACTTTTCGACCGCCAAGCAAAAGAAGCTGGACCCCGGATCAAGTCCGGGGTGACGAAGGAAGAAATGGCGATCGATAATCTTCCCGACCTGCGCAATGCGCGCCGCCTTGTCATCAAGGTCGGCTCAGCGCTGCTCGTCGAGCAGGGAAAGGCGCGCGCGGATTGGCTGGCGACGCTGGCCGCCGAGATCGCCGAACTGCGCGGGACATCCGAAGTCATTGTCGTATCCTCGGGCGCGATTGCGCTCGGCGCGGCAAAGCTCAAGCTACCAAAGGGCGGGCGCGGGAGCCTCGCCGATGCGCAGGCGGCGGCTTCGGTCGGGCAGGTCGAACTGGCGCGGCTGTGGTCCGATGCGCTGGGACGTCATGACATTACTGCCGCGCAGATGCTTGTCACCATCGGCGATCTTGAGGACAGGCGGCGTTACCTCAACGCCTCGGCCACGCTTGCGCGGCTGATCGAGGCGGACGCAGTGCCCGTGGTCAATGAGAACGACAGCGTCGCGACCGAGGAAATCCGCTTCGGCGACAACGACCGCCTTGCCGCCCGCGTGGCGCAGGCTGCCGGGGCCGACGCGGTCCTGCTGCTAAGCGACGTCGATGGCCTCTACGACCGCGATCCTCGCGAACGGGAAGCCGAACTGATCGAACGGGTCGAGGGCGTCACGCCCGAAGTCATCGCCATGGCCAGTGGGGAATCTTCCTCGGGTCTCGGTTCGGGCGGCATGCTGGCCAAGTTGCAGGCCGCGCGCATTGCCGAACGCGCCGGGATCGCGCTCGCCATCGTCAACGGCACCTATCCCTCGCCCATCGGGCGGGCGCTCGATACGCCCGTCGGAACATTGTTCGCGCCGCAGGCCGATGCCAGCGCGCGCAAGGCCTGGCTTGCCGGAAGGCTGGCGCCCTCGGGAGTGGTGACGGTCGATGCCGGCTGCGTGGCAGCGCTGGAAAAGGGCGCAAGCCTCCTGGCCGCCGGAATGACGGAGATCGAAGGCGAATTCGCCCGCGGCGATCTCGTCGCGATCCACGGGCCCAGGGGCGAGCGCCTGGGACAGGGACTGGTCGAATATACCTCGGCCGAATGCCGGTCGATCCTTGGCCTGCGCGAGGAACAGCAGGCGGAGAAGCTCGGCTATGCACCCCGCGCCGCCGTTGTCCACCGCGATCACATGGTGCAGGCATGAGCATCGCGTTGACGGGAGCGACCGGATTTGTCGGGCAGGCCGTGCTCGATGTCGCGGCCCGGCGTGAAACCGGGATTCGCGCCCTGACCCGACGCCCGCAGCATGACCGCCCCGGCGTGGAGTGGATCGAAGGCGGGCTCGGTAACGCAGCCTCGCTGGCCACGCTTTGCGAGGGTGCCGACGCCGTGATCCATGTCGCGGGCCTCACCAACACCCCCGATCCTGCCGAGTTCGAAGACGCCAATGTCACCGGCACTGCACGACTCATCGATGCGGCCAAGGCGGCCAAGGCCCGGCGGTTCGTTTTCGTCTCCTCGCTCTCGGCGCGCGAGCCTTCGCTATCGGCCTATGGCGCTTCCAAAGCCCGCGCGGAGGCGCTGGTCGAGAGCAGCGGCCTCGACTGGACCATCGTGCGCCCTCCCGGCGTCTATGGCCCGCGCGATGTCGACTACCTCGAGATGTTCCGCACGGCAAAGTTCGGCGTGGTCCCCCTGCCCCCGCGCGGTGCCAGCTCGATCATCCATGTCGACGACCTTGCGCGCCTGCTGCTTGACCTCGTCGAGGCCTCGCCCGCACTGGTCCGTCGTCACTTGTTCGAGCCCGACGACGGCCGCGAAGGCGGCTGGTCGCACGCGGAGCTGGCGAAAGAGATCGGCCGGGCCGTCGGGCGGCATGTTTTCGCACCGCACCTACCCAAGAGCCTGATGATGGCGGGCGCACGGATCGACCGGCTGGTGAGAGGCGACAAGGCACGTCTCACCCCGGACCGCGTCGGCTACATGGCGCATCCCAACTGGGTCGCGCGCTCATCGAAGAAAGTGCCCGCTGCCGTGTGGGAACCTCGAATAGGCGGAAAAGAAGGCCTGCGCGCCACGGCAGAATGGTATCGCGCCCGAGGCGATCTCTGAGCTAGAGAAACGGCTCCTCGCCCGGCTGGTGAATCCCGCACTCTACCTTGTCCCACCCTGCCCAGCGGCCTGCGCGCGGATCGTCGCCTTCGGCAACGGGGCGCGTGCAGGGTGAGCAGCCGATCGAAGGAAAGCCGCGATCGACCAGCGGGTGGCGCGGCAAATCATGCGCTTCGAAATAGGCTGAGATATCCTCGGCGGACCAGTCGATCAGCGGGTTGATTTTGAGGCGGCCCTGCGCATCGGAGGTATCGATCTCGAAACGCGGAAGATTGGCGCGGGTGGCGGACTGGAAGGCCTTGCGCCCGGTGAAGCTGGCATCGAACCGCGCCAGCGCCTTTTCGAGCGGCTTGACCTTGCGAAGTTCGCAGCAACCGTCGGGATCGTAGGACCAGCGCAACCCGCTCTCGTCGCGCGTCTCGAGGTCCCGGATCTCGGGATAGAGATTGACGATATTAAGCCCCAGCCGGTCCGCCAATTCGTCACGATAGGCGAGCGTTTCGGGGAAGTGCTTGCCCGTATCGAGGAACAGCACAGGCACATTCCGGTCGATCTGCGACACCAGGTGCAGCAACACCGCACTCTCGGCACCGAAGCTCGATACCACCGCCATATCGCCCGCCAGGCTCCCCTCGATCACCGCGCGCAACCATTCCGCCGTCTCGGTGCCGCGAAACATGCGGTTGAGGCGGATGGCATCCTGCTCGGTGAAGCGGGGGCCCGTGTCGAGCCGGTCGATGGCGCGCACTTCGTTCATGCGTGGCGTTTGGCCCAGATCGGCGCGCGGGCATCGGTGGCGGCCTGATAGACTTCAGGCCACCGTGCGAATGCCGCCTCGACATCGTCCATGTCGAATTGCTGGTCGGGTTCGAAGGCGTCGAAGCCGCAACGGCGCATATAGGCGAGGTAATCGACCAGCACATCGCCCACGGCGCGCAACTCGCCCTCGTAACCAGCCTCGCGCAGGACCCGTGCCGAGGAATAGCCGCGGCCGTCGCCGAAGGCTGGGAAGTTGACCTCAACCAGCGCCAGTCGCTCGAGATGCGGGATCAGGTCGCGGGCGTCGTCGCCCGGTTCGATCCGCACCGCATTGGCGTTGGTCTGGTCGAGGAAGGAATCGACGGTGACCGCCGGGTGATCGACGGGTTCGTCATCGCGATAGCGCAGCGGATCAGCCATCCCAGCCTCCGTGATATGATGCGAATTGGGAACGACCCGTCCGAACGAGCGCGAACGCAGCTTTCGGCGCGAGGGTGCTGGCGGTTGATTCAACCATAAAGCGCCTCCTTGAAGGGATCCATTCCGATCCGGCGGTAAGTGTCGAGGAAGCGCTCGCCATCCTGGCGTTCGCGTTCGTAAACGGAGGTGACGGTTTCAACCGCATCGACGATGCCATGCTCGTCGAAACCGGGGCCGGTGATCTTGGCGAGGCTCACGTCCTCCGCCTCGCTACCGCCAAGGAGGAGCTGGTAATTCTCCACTCCCTTCCGGTCGACGCCGAGGATACCGATGTGGCCCGCGTGGTGGTGCCCGCAGGCGTTGATGCAGCCCGAGATCTTGAGTTTGAGCTGGCCGAGGGTCGCGGTCTTGCCGGTCTCGGCAAAGCGCTCGGAAATGCGCTGCGCGATCGGGATCGATCGGGCATTCGCGAGGCTGCAATAGTCGAGCCCCGGGCAGGCGATGATGTCCTCGATGGTGTCGAGGTTCGGCGCGCCCAGACCAGCTTCCTCGAGCGCAGTCCAAAGAGCATGCAGATCGGACTTGCGGACATGCGGCAGGACGATGTTCTGCGTGTGCATGACGCGCATTTCGTCGAAGCTATAATCCCGCGCCAGGTCGGCCATGAGGTGCATTTGCTGTGCCGTTGCATCTCCCGGGATGCCACCAACGGGCTTGAGGCTGATCACGGCCGAGACATAGCCCGCCTGCTTGTGCGGCACGGTATTGCGATCGACCCAGACCGCAAAATCGGGGTCGGAGCGGTCAATGTCTTCAGTCGAGCTCTCGACGAAGAGCGGATCCTCGAAATAGGCCTTGATCCGCTCGAGCTCAGCCAGCGGCGGTTCCACGCCCTGCCCCAGCAGGTGAGCGAATTCCTCCTCGACTTGGCGCGTATATTCCTCCGCGCCGAGTTCGTGGACGAGGATCTTGATGCGCGCCTTGTACTTATTGTCCCGCCTGCCGTAGCGGTTGTAGACCCTCAGGCACGCCTCGGCGTAGGTCACCAGCCGGTCGAGCGGGACGAAGGGATTGATGCAGGGCGCGATCATCGGAGTGCGGCCCATGCCGCCGCCGACATAGAAGGCAGCGCCAAGCTCGCCCGCATCGTTCCTGACGATATTGATGCCGATATCATGCAACCGCATGGCTGCACGATCGGTGTCGCTGGCGATCACCGCGATCTTGAACTTGCGCGGCAGGGCGTTGAATTCCGGATGGAAGCTCGACCACTGGCGCAGCAGCTCGGCATAGGGGCGCGGATCGACCAGCTCGTCGGCCGCAGCGCCTGCAAAATGGTCCGAAGAGATGTTGCGGATGCAGTTGCCGCTGGTCTGGATGGCGTGCATCTCGACCTTGGCGAGATCGGCCAGCAGGTCGGGCGCTTCCTCCAGCCTGATCCAGTTGTACTGGATGTTCTGGCGGGTGGTGAAGTGGCCGTAGCCGCGGTCATACTTGTCCGCGATGTCGGCCAGCGCGTGCATCTGGCGGCTGTCGAGCGTGCCATAGGGGATGGCGACGCGCAGCATGTATGCGTGCAGCTGGAGATAGAGGCCGTTCTTCAGGCGCAAAGGCGTGAACTGCGCCTCGGTCAGCTTGCCTTCGAGGCGGCGGCGTGTCTGGTCGCGAAATTCCTCGACGCGGGTATCGACCATCGCCTGGTCGTATTGATCATATTTGTACATTTCAGATCACCCAATTGCCGATATCGGGTTCGGCGGGCTTGAGGGTCAGGTCTGGCCGGACAGTCGGGCCGAGCGAGCGGACGCGCTCCTTGATGTGCGAGGGGCGCGGAACGCCGTCTTTCTTCTCGGCATCGACGGCATAGGGGCCGTTGACGCGGCGCGAGGCTTCCTCGCGGCGGGCGATTTCGTCCTCGTTTCCGGAGACATCGACCGCGTCCTCGACATGGATCGACCAGTCAACACCGGTCCACCAGACTACCGCGCCACTTTTCAGGTCGTTTCCGGTGAGTAGTCTCATCGGACCACCTCCTGCGCTGTGGCAGCAAGCGAAACGTCGTCGCGCGCCGTTACCTCGCCGATGACGATAAGCGCCGGGCTGACAACTTTCTCGTTCTCGACAAGGTCGGGAAGACCGGCGAGCAGGCCGCGCAGAACGCGCATTTCGGGGCGTGTGCCGTTCTCGATCACCGCCACGGGCATATCGGGGGCGAGACCATCCTCCATCAACTTCTCGGCGATCTGCGGCGCAGTCTTCACACCCATGTAGATCACGAGGGTGCGCCCCTTCCCGGCAAGCCCTGCCCAGTCCTGGTCCTTGAGACCCTTGCACTGGCCGGCGACGAAACTGACGATGGAGGAGGCATCACGGTGCGTCAGCGCGATCTGCGCCGCAGCCGCTGCGCCATTGGCGGCGCTGATGCCGGGCACGATCTCGACCGGGACGCCTGCTGCATGTGCGGCTTCGGCCTCTTCACCGCCGCGCCCGAAGACAAAGGGGTCGCCGCCCTTGAGACGAACGACATCATCACCCGAGCGCGCGATGCGCACCAGCAGGGCGTTGATGTCTTCCTGCTGCATGGTGTGCTTGCTGCGCTGCTTGGCGACGGAAATCAGTTCCGCATCCTCGCGGGCCAGCGCGAGAATGGCCGGATCGACCAGCCCGTCATGCACAATGATACGCGCGCGCTCGATCAGGCGCGCAGCGCGAATGGTCAGGAGGTCGGGATCGCCCGGCCCCGCGCCGACGAGATGGATGGTTCCAGTCTTTGCCATGGTCGCAAGATGCGGACGGCAGGGACAAAGCGCCAATCAGAATGCGTGTCCGGCAAGTAAGCGGAAATTTTGAAATCCCCCCTTCCGGACCGCAAAACTATTCTTTCGTAACCTTCGCCCGCCTGGTGGATGCTGATTTCGCCGCCTCGCGCGCTGCCATGAGGTCAATCAGCCGCTCCAGCTGGTCGCTGCTCCGAAGGTGAAGGTCGCGCTGCGGGAACGGGATTTCGATCCCGTTCTCCTTGAACAGCCACCACAGCTTCTTGAGCACGGCGCTGCGTACATTGCCCGTGCCGTCCTCGGGATCCTGGATCCAGCAATGGATGATGAAATTGACAGAGCTGTCGCCATAGTCGCTAAGCCAGACGGTCGGCGGCGGTGCCTTGAGGATGCGGTCGCAATCCCTGGCTGCCTCCAGCATCAGCTTCTCGGCAAGCTCCAGATCGGCCTCGTAACTCACTCCGACCGGCACCTGAATGCGCACGTTCTTGGACGAATAGGACCAGTTTTCGACCTGGTTGATCATCAGGTTCTCGTTCGGGATCAGATATTCGCGCTGGTCGCGCGTGGTCACCGAAACTGCGCGAATGCCGATTTTACGAATCTGGCCGAAGGTTTCGTTGCCCGCCTGGTCGGCAATCGCGATGACATCGCCCGGCTTGATCGAGCGATCCATCAGCAGGATGATCCCCGCGATCAGATTGCCGAACGTCTTCTGAAGGCCGAAACCGATGGCAAGGCCGAAGGCACCGGAGAACACCGCGAGTGCCGTCAGGTCGATCCCCAGCAGGTCGATGCCAAGGAAGAATGCCGCCGCCCAGACCGCGATGGTGACGATCTTCTCGGCCAGCAATTGCTGGGTGTCGTCGAGCCGCGTGACCCGGCGCACCAACCGCCGCGCGAGCTTGCTGACGAACCACGCGAAGGCGAGGACGCCGACGATCACCGCCCCGACCACAAGCACGTCGAAAACCGATATCCGGAAATCGCCCATGCTCAGCGCAAGCGAATCCAGCGTGTCGACGATCGACCCAACGGTCTCGCTCTTTGCGCTGACGGCCTCCTTGATGCCTTCCGCCGCAGCAACCGAGCTTTCCTCGGGCGCGGTCTCGGCGAGGCTCCATGCCTGCTGGACGGGGGTTGCGGTCGGTTCGGGGGCAGCTTCGCCTTGCACGTCTATCCTTCGTTCATCGCCGCAAAGCCGCGTTCGAGGTCGGCGATGAGGTCCTGCGGATCTTCAAGCCCGATCGATAGCCGGATGGCATGGCGATCCTCAACCCCCCAGCCAGCTTTGGGCCAGTCCATGCGACTGCGCACCGGCTCGACATCGAACGGCAGGGCGAGACTTTCGAACCCGCCCCAGCTGTAGCCGATGCCGAACAGCTCGAGCGCATCGATCAGGCGGCAACGCGCGACATCGTCGCTGTCCTTGAGAACGAAGCTGAAAAGGCCGCAGCCGCCGGTGAAGTCGCGCTTCCAGATATCGTGGTCGGGCGCGCCGGGCAGGAGCGGGCAGAGCACATGGGCGACCTCCCGCCGGTCGGCCAGCCAGCCGGCGAGCGTCAGCGCAGTCGCAGTCTCGCGCTCCAACCGTACACCCATCGTCCGAAGTCCGCGCAGGGCGAGTGCAGCATCGTCGGGCGAAACGACATGGCCCAATTGCTGCGCGGTCAAGCGTAGCTTGCGATACCACCGCTCCCCCGCGCTCGCCGCACCCATCATCAGGTCGGAATGCCCGCCGATATGCTTGGTCAGTGCAGTGATGACGATGTCGCAGCCGTGGGAGAGACCCGCAAATCCCAGCGCTGTCGCCCAGGTGTTGTCGAGCAGGCTCACCGCTCCCCTTTCACGTGCCGTCGAAGCAAGTGCGGGAATGTCGCAGACCTCCATCGTGAGGCTGCCGGGGTTTTCGAGGAAGACAGCCCTGGTCCGCTCGCAGAAGGCCGCCTCATACGCTTTCTGGTCGAGCGGATCGAAGAAGCGATGCTCGACACCGAATTTCTTCAATATGCCCATCGCCGTGTTGCGCGTGGGGTCATAGGCATTGTCGGCCACCAGCAGGACATCGCCCGCCTTGAGCACCGCCATCAGGCCCCCCACGATTGCGGCAAGCCCGCTGGGGTAGAGCACGGTTCCATGCGCCCCCGGCTCGATCTCGGTCAGCGCCTCGGCCAGCGCCCATTGCGTCGGCGCGCCGCGGCGGCCGTAGAAGAAATGGCCATCCTCATTGATCTTCTTCCCTTCGCGCAGCGCGGCGGAATCTTCGTAGAGGTGGGTGCTGGCTCGCCAGACCGGCGGGCTGACAACGCTTCGGGCAAAATTGCCCGAGCGCCCGGAAGTCACCAGTCGGGTCGCCGGTTTGTGGTTCTCGTCCTTGCCCGCCATGCCTAGCGCCCCGCCCCCTTTTCCTTGGGTGTCGCGGGATCGGCGCCCCATTCCATCCAGCTGCCATCATAGAGCGCGGCATCGTCCTTGCCTGCAAGGCCTAGGCCGAACAGCAGGACGCAGGCGGTCATGCCGCTGTTGCAGCTGGCGGTGACGGGTGCCGAAAGGTCCAGCCCCTCGGCTTCGAATTCGGCACGGATCGCATCCCCGCTCTTCCAGGTTCCGTCATCGTTGAACAGGCGCGGGAAATGGACATTGGCGGCACCCGGAATGTGCCCCTCCGAGCCGCTGCCCTCCAGCCCGGCGAAACGTCCGGCATCGCGCGCATCGACGACCTGGGCATCGCGGCAATCGCAATTGGAGAGCATGTCCGCCTTGGTCCGGGTTTCACGGTATGACACAGGGACCGGATACACAGCTGCCACGGAGCCCGACGCGCCATCTTCCAGATCGCGTTCTTCGGCCCTCCATTTCTCGAGCCCTCCATCGAGGATGGCCTTCTGCGCATGGCCGTAATGATCGAGGATGAACCACGCCCGGGCCGAGGACCTGATCTGGCTGTCGTCATAAAGTACCACGCGCGTCGAGGGAGAAATGCCAAGGCCCTCCATCCGCGCCGCAAACTGCTCGGCCGTGGGCAGGGCCTTGGGGATGTCCGAAGACGCGTCGACAAAACTCGCAAGGTCGAGGAAACGAGCCCCCGGGATATGTCCCTCACCGAATTCTGCGGGCGCATTCCGCGGGCTGTCGGGCAGGTGCAAGGTCGCATCGAGGACGACGAGGTCACTCGCCCCAAGCTCGGCTGCAAGCCATTCGGTCGAAACGAGTCTTTCCATCGCCACGGGGTTAGCGGGGCGAATGGGCCAAGTCGAGCTAGGCGAGCTCGCGATGCGCAATCGGCGCATAGCTGCGCGGAGCTTCGTCGAGCGGGAAAGGCTGCACGCGACCTCCGTCGGGCATGCCCTGACCGACCACAAAGGTCTTCACCAGCGCCCCCTCGCCCGCGCCATCGACGCGCACACGCATCAGCGGGACGAGCAGCGGATGGCGGCCCTGGAAGATAACCTGCGCCCCGGCGAGCGGGAGCTGCACCTGCCCCTCTACACTGACATTCTGGCGCGGCGCGATCCGCGTAAGCGTGTGGCGTGTCTCCAGCGTGGTGGCAGTCGTCGCCACCTGCTCTTCCATCGGAGCGCCTGCATGGGCCGACACCAGATCGACGCCGATGGCGACGTCATTGAGTGCTGCATCGGTGCGGTTGACCAGCGTCAGGCGATATTTGAGGGTTGCGTAGACCGCGCTGCGGGTCAGCTTCTCGGCCTCGCAACGGATCGTCAGCGCCTCGGTTGCCGGGACCACCTTGCGCGCAGGCGTTGCGCTGACGACGGGCCGCTCGATCTCGGGCGGCGCGACGTTTGCATGGCGGCGGCGCCAGAAAGCGAAGCCGCCCGCCATCAGCGCCAGCGCACCTGCAATGAGGGCGAGCAGGGTCCAGTCGAACGATTCCTCGGCGCCACCGGTGACCGCAGCGGGCGGGATCGGCTGTGCCGGAGTGGGAGACGGCAATGGCGTCGCGACCGGTTGGTCATCCGCTTCCTGCCCGGCGGATGGAAATTCGCGCGCCGGAAGCGGAGACTCGACGATCGGTGCGGGACGCTGGATCTGTTCGACCGGCTGGCGGCGTGGGGTCGGCTGCGTCGCCGGGCTGGCTGTCGTCGTGCGCGGAGGCTGTGCCCCGGTCGCAGCAGGAGTCGGGTTCGGGGTCGGTGTTGCCGTGGCAACGGGCGTCGGTGCCGGTGTTGCCGTGCGAATGACCTGCGGACGGACCGGAACCACTCCACTTTCCTCATCGACCGGCCCTTGCACGCGCGGCGATGCGGTTGGCGCGGGCGCAGCGGGGAGCGAGAAATCCTGGGCCGCCTGCTGTGCCACCACAGGCATCGGCAGCAACAAGGCAAGGGCGATCAGGGGAAGGCGGAAACGCGGGTTCATCGGCTACAGTCTGAAGAAAGGCGCAGCTATGCGCTGCGGCGGGCTGAATAGGTACTGAAGCGCCGCGTTCCAAGCCTTGCCTTGCGCCGAAGCACCAATCGCGGCAGATGCGCGGCATGAGCGACACACCCAGCCCCAAATTCCTCGGCGCCAACAGCCCGCTTCCTGCCTCCCCTAAGGAGGCCGAGCTCGACTACGTGCCCAACCCGCGCAAGGGCGAGCTTTACATGGTCCGCTTCGCCGCGCCCGAGTTCACCTCGCTGTGCCCGGTCACCGGCCAGCCCGATTTCGCGCATCTCGTGATCGACTACGCGCCGGGTGAGACGATCGTGGAATCCAAGAGTCTCAAGCTCTTCCTCGGTTCTTTTCGCAACCATTGCGGTTTTCACGAGGATGTGACCGTCGGCATTGGCAAAAAGCTGTTCGACGAAATGGTACCCCGCTGGTTGCGTATCGGCGGCTATTGGTATCCGCGCGGCGGTATCCCGATCGACGTCTTCTGGCAGAGCGGCAAGCCCCCCGAAGGCTTGTGGCTTCCCGATCAGGGCGTAGCGTCCTATCGTGGGCGCGGATGAGATAAGAGGGGAACTTGTGATGATCGCCAAACTGCCCAGGATTTCACTCTGGCTGGCGGTGGCGCTGGTCCTCTGGTTCCTCGTCGCGGTCTTCGGGCCCAAGTTCGGCCTGATCGACTGGAAGCTCGGTTTCCTGACAATGGTGATCGGGATTGGCCCGATCCTGATGGGCGTGGTTGCGCTCGTCGCAGTGATCGCACTGGTGCTCGCCTTCGTGAAGGGACCGCGGACCGAGTGGTGGAAGGCCGCTCTCGCGCTCGCCATCCCCGTGGCGCTGTTTGCCGGCCTGATGTCGGTGCGGGCAAAGGGTGAGAGCGTCCCGCCGATCCACGATGTCGCCACCGACACTGCAAACCCGCCGCAATTCTCGGCAGAGACGCTGGCAATGCGCGAGCAGTTCGGCGCCAATCCGGTCGATGACTACACCGTACCCATCGGCCAGATCGAGCTGTGGGCCGAGCGCGTGAAGGGCCAGCCGATCGCCGCCAAGAGCCATGCCGATATCATCGCCGAAAGCTATGCCGACCTTGCGCCCGTGGCCTATTCCGTGAGCGATGCCGACGCCATGACGGCTGTCGTGGGCGCGATGGAAGACATCGGCCTCGCCGACGTGCGCCGCGACGATGCGGCCGGAGCGGTCGAGGGCACTGCCGAGACATTCGCTTTCGGTTTCCGTGACGATGTCGTGGCTCGCGTCGCGGACGGCCGGATCGATTTGCGCTCGGTCAGCCGGGTCGGCGTCTCCGACCTCGGCTACAATGCCGCGCGCGTGCGCGAGCTTGCCAAGGCTATCGAAAGGCGCCTCGGCAGCTAACCGGTTTTCGGGAGCATCCTGGTGGAGCCGAGGGGGATCGAACCCCTGACCTCGTCATTGCGAACGACGCGCTCTCCCATCTGAGCTACGGCCCCGTTCCAGGTCGTCTCGCCACCGCGCGCGGAGGCGAAAGCAGGCGCGCGAATTAGCAATGGGCCGCGCGCCTGCAAAGAGAAATTTCGGTCCCGAGCGCCGGCTCAGGGGTTGGGAGTCTGCTCGTCGGTTTTCTGCACGACCTCGCCCGATTTGAAGATCGGGCCGCTGGTCGGCAAGGTGCCATTCGGACCGGTCGCTGGCGGCAGATCGATCGGCGCCTGGTCCTCCCCTGCCACAACCACCGGCTGTGTCGCCGGCATATCACCGACCGGCGTGGTGCCGACAGCGACAGGTGTGTTGGGGTCGAGCGGATTGGTATAGCCCTGCACCGTCGTGGAAACGGTCGGCGGACCATATTGCGCATTCCAGGCGGTCAGATTGACACGATACTGTTCGTAAGCGCGGAAGAAATCCTCGAACACCGATTCGATCCGCGGCAGCGCAGTCGATGCGTAGAGGTCGATATCCTCCTTCGACGTTTTCGGCATCTCGGTCGCCACGGCCAGCGACATGGTGCAGAAATCGTCGAGAGCCGGCGGCAAGGCGAAGTAGTTATAGACCTGCGTCATGTAGGCATCCTGCACGTCGCGATAGGTCGGCCCGTACTTCTGGCGGAACTCGCTCTGCAGCGTGCGGTTGGTCGCCGAGAGCTTGCGCGCATGCGTCTCCAGGAAGCTCTTATAGGCAGGCAGGATACCCGCATACTGCGGCTTGAGGCAGTTGAGCGCGGCCACGTTCAGAGCCGAACGCAGGTTCCAGGTGGTCTGCGCGGGCGTGAGATTGGCGTTGACCGTCTGGCGAACCCCGTCGGCACCGACCAGCGGAATGGTCATGCTGGCAGTCGCGCCGCCCGGCGGAGTGGGCCTTGGCGGAATGACCACGGGCGGAGGTGGTGGCGGAGGCGGAGGTGGCGGCGGTGGCGGCGGTGGCGCACATGCAGCGATTGCAGCGAGCCCGGCAGCCACGGCTGCAAGGCGGATGGATTGCGTTGAAACGCGGCTCATGGCGCGCGGACCCTCCTAGTTCTTATCCCGTTGCCCATCCTGCCCGACCATGCCTTGACGGGGGATGAAGCGACACCTGCCTAGCCCCCGATACCGGACAAGAAAATGCCCGGGGTGCGGTTTACACCCCGGGCACGATCAGGTGATTCCCACCTGCGACGAATGGAGCGCGATCAGTCGCGGCTACCCATGAAGCGCAGGAGGAACAGGAACATGTTGATGAAGTCGAGATAGAGGTTCAGCGCACCAAGGATGATGGCCTTGCCGGCGAACTCGGTACCGCGAAGGTACTGATACTCGCGCTTCAGCTTCTGCGTGTCGTAGGCGGTGAGCCCCGCAAAGATCAGCACGCCCAGGAAGCTGACGGCCAGCGCCAGCGTGCTCGACTGCAGGAAGATGTTGATCACCATCGCGATCAGCAGGCCGATAAGACCCATGACCAGGAAGGTGCCGAAGCCCGACAGGTCCTTCTTCGTGGTGTAGCCGAACAGGCTCAGGCCCGCGAAGGCGCCCGCCGTGGCGAAGAAGGTCGCGGCGATGCTTTCACCGGTGTAGACCAGGAAAATCGTCGAGAGCGACAGGCCCATTACGGTGGCGAAGGCCCAGAACATGATCTGCAAGGTCGCCTGGCTGAACTTGTTCACGCCGAAGCTCATCGCAAAAACGAACGCGAGCGGCGCCAGAGCCACGACCCACATCAGCGGTCCGCTGGCGAAAGTCAGCGCCAGTCCGCTACGCGCGGTCAGCAGCGCAACAACGCCGGTCAGCAACACGCCCGAAGCCATATAGTTGTAGATCGACAGCATGTGCTTGCGCAGCCCCGCGTCGAAAGTCTCCTGCCTGGCAACGGCGTCGCCAGCGCGCGGCACGGTGCCGAAGCTCTGCCTCTGGTCGGTGTCGTTCCAATTGGCCATGATACCAAACTCCTCATTGCGGGGAGGATGAGAGCCCCCGCTCCTCAGAGTTGGAATATCGGGTGGATTGGCACTGATTTCAAGCGAAACCGGACCAAATCGGGTTAATTCGCCCTAACCGAAAAAATTCAGCAAAATCAGGCTTCGCCCGCCGCATCGACCATGGCTGCGTCGAGGGCTTCGAGTGGGCTCTTGTCGCCCCACAGCACGAACTGGAACGCCGGATAGAAGCGATCGCATTCGTCGACCGCGATCTCGACAAGCGCCTGCGCTTGGCTGAGGCTGAGCAGTCCTTCATCGCCGAGCATGGTGCCATTGCGATAGAGCACCACGCCGCCGTTCGACCAGATATCGAAATGGCCGAGCCACATCTGCTCGTTGACCCGCGCGACCAGCTCCTGCGCCTGCTTGCGCTTGCCCTCGGGCACGCGGATTTCGGGCAGGCACAACAGCTGCAGGACCATGTCGTCAGGCCGCCAGATGCCCTTGACCTGATAGGTCGTCCAGCTGCCCTGGATTTCGCCGCTCATCTCGCCATGCGCGCTTTCGCAGGGCCAGCCACGCGCCTCGAACAGCGCCACGAGCATATCGAGCGGTGCAGCGTCGTCCTCGACCTCGTAGTTTTCGCCGGCTGTTCTCATCGCCTCTTTTCCGTGCGCGTCATGTGAGATGGTGGATGCAGAAAGCCGGGGTCATTTGGCAATCCGCCATGCCGCCACTGCTGGGGAGAACCGCTTTCGGCTGTGCAAACCCTGTGCACAATCCGCTTCGCGCGCTCCTAATCGAGAGCCACGATCTCCTGGCCTTCGTCACTGGTGAAGGTAAAAGAATCGATCCCCAAAGCCTTGAGATCCTTCATCATCTCGCGTGCATCTGTCGCGCTCTTGAAGGGGCCAGCCAAGAGGCGGTTTGCCTCTACCCACGGGGTGGTGAAGGGTCCCTTGCCGTCGAGCTTGCCCTCCGCCTTGCGCGATATCCGGCGCCAGTCGAAGCCGAGCGCCTTGAGATCCTTGCCCGTCGCGACCTGCACCCAGTGGCGCGAGGGATGGACGGGCTTGGGCGGAGGCGGCGGCGCAGCTTTCTCGCGCGGGATTTCGATACGGGTGATGTCGACCGCGCCCGGTGCCTTGCGCGTGGCTGGCGAGGGTTCGAGCGTGAAGGCGGCGAATGCCTCTTCGATCGTCGGTTCAGGCTGCGGAGCCGGGGTTTCGGCCTGCGCTGGCGCCGGAGGCGGTGGTGGCGGCGGGGGAGGAGGAGGAGTAACCGTTTCACTTTGGGGCAGCTCTGCCCTCTCGGCCTTCGTAAGCAGTTCGACTTGCGCGTCCTGGCGCGCGATCACCACCGGTGGCTTTTCACGAGCGGGAAGTTCGACACCGACCGAAGGGACAGGCGCAGTCGAGCTTGCAGGCTGTGCCGGGCCAACTGTCTGCCTGCCGAACTGGTCGCGCCATTGCGTGCCCGAGCGACTGGCGGTGCTGTCGGTTCTGCGCCGCGTGTCGCGCTCGCGCGGATCGGCGGCGGGCGGCGTCGCGCGAGATTCCGCAGCGCGCGGCGGCGGCGGGGGAGGCGGAGGCGGAGGCGGCGGAGGTGCCGCCTGCACCGGATTGCCCGAATAGGCAGCAATCCGCGTGTCGTCGGTCCCGATGCTCGCGGCGCGTGGGAAAATGCCCAGCGTACCGGCAGCCGCCTGCTGTGCCTCGGTCAGGCGCGGCATATATTCGAGATAGCCGCGCATCTTCTGCGCCATTGCGCCGGGAAGCATGGCATCCGAAATCTTCACCGCCTCCTTCGTGTCGCCCAGGATGGCGAGACCGAAAGCGCGGGTGCGGAAAGCCGCCAGATCCTTGTCCTTGAGGAGCGGCAGAAGCGTGTCCTCGAAGGCTTTACGATCGCCGGAAATGGCATAACTGAGCGCAAGGCGACGGCGGGTCTCCTCCCCCGCGCCTTGCGCCAAGGCCAGCTTGTAAAGCGTCTGCGCGCTGCGGTTGTCGCCAACGAGGTCGAAGGCGAGCCCACGATCCTCGGCCATTCGCTCCTTCGCCACCCCGCCCCTTTCGGCCTCGGCGAAGAGCCGCAGTGCCTCGACCGGTCGGCGCGAGCGCGTATAGGCCGTCGCCAGCCCCAGCGCGACGCGGCTGTCGCCGGGTGAAAGTTCCTTGGCACGCCCGAAAAAGCCGATCGCGGCGTCGATATCGCCCAGCGACAGCGCCGCCTCGCCTGCGTCGACCAACGCCGATACGTCCTGCGAATTGCGCGCCAGCCGGGTCAGCGCATCGTTGAGCCTGGCCGAGCCTTCAGGCGGCAGCGGCTGCACGATCTCGCGCTGGGCGTGAGCCGTCCCCTGCCCCAGGCCAAACGCGAGGAACGCTGCGGCAGCGCCAATTCGGATATTTCGTCGCATGATCTGGTCCCTGCCCGCGCGCGCTTGAACCTGCGCTGACGCGGGCTTCGGGGGTTAGGGCCTACTGGTTGTTCTGGCGACCGAGGAAGCGGGGGATGTTGAGCGCACCGCCGCCATTGTCGTCGTCACCATCCTCGTCCTCGTCCTCTTCGTCGGCAGGCTTGGTGGCACCGCGCGAGAGGTTGGCCATGCGTTCGAACAACGTGCTGCCGCCGGCATTGGCTTCTTCGCCGCCGCCCGAACCATAGTCGCCACCGCCAAGGATCGGACGCTTGCGCATCGGCTTGCTGGCGAGCGGGCTGTCACCTTCGGCATACTGGTCCGAACCCAGCTGCAATTCGTCCTGACCGCCCTCTTCCATGCTCTCCGAGAGGTCCAGCATCGAGCCGTCTTCGCCCTCGCCTTCACCCCAGCCGTCCGAGGCGCCGCCCGAACCATAGCCGGTGTCGTCCGCAGGCGGGATTACGCCGTCCTCGTCTTCCTCGTTGCGAAGGCCGGCGAGCGGATCGACGATGCCGTCGACGTCGTCGTAATCCTCCTCTTCCTCGTCACCATAGTCGAGGTTGTCGGAGAGAACCGAATTGTCCGAACCGACGTCTGCATCAGCGAGGCCATATGCATCTTCCCCGACCACGTCAGGCTCGGCAGAGAGGCCTTCGTTAAGCTCGAAGGGCTCTTCCTCCTCCATGTCGTCGCTGGGCAGGTCGAGCACCGGGCGCTTGGGCGCGCGGCTCTCGCTCATCGAGAAGCTGCGCGGCGCGGAGCTCATGACCGAACCGTCGCCATCTATGCCGGTGGCAACCACGGAGACGCGGATCTTGCCTTCGAGATCGGGATTGAACGCCGAACCCCAGATGATGTTGGCGTCTTCGTCGACCAGCTCGCGAATGTGGTTCGCCGCCTCGTCGACCTCGAGGAGCTTCATGTCCTCGCCGCCGATGATCGAGATGATGACGCCCTTGGCGCCGGCCATCGACACGCCATCGAGCAACGGGTTGGCGATGGCCCGTTCGGCCGCATCGAGCGCGCGGTTGTCACCCTCGCCCTCGCCAGTGCCCATCATTGCCTTGCCCATTTCGCTCATCACCGAGCGAACGTCGGCGAAGTCGAGATTGATGAGGCCCGGCATGACCATGAGGTCAGTGATCGAGCGGACACCCTGCTGCAGCACCTCGTCGGCGAGCATGAAGGCTTCCTTAAAGGTCGTTTCCGCCTTGGCGACCAGGAACAAGTTCTGGTTCGGAATGACGATCAGCGTATCGACGTGCTTCTGCAGCTCTTCGATACCCGCTTCGGCAGCGCGCATGCGGCGCGTACCTTCGAACAGGAAAGGCTTGGTAACAACGCCGACGGTCAGGACACCCTTCTTGCGCGCCGCCTCGGCGATGACAGGTGCTGCGCCGGTGCCGGTGCCGCCACCCATGCCGGCCGCGATGAAGACCATGTTCACGCCTTCGAGCGCGTCTTCGATGTCGTCTACGGTCTCTTCAGCCGCCGCCTTGCCCACTTCCGGGCGAGCGCCTGCGCCAAGGCCGCCGGTGATATCGGGACCGAGCTGGATGCGCTTTTCCGCGGGAGAGCTGCTCAGCGCCTGCGCATCGGTGTTGCTGACGATGAAGTCCACACCTTCGATGCCGGCCTCCATCATGTTGGCGATGGCATTGCCGCCTGCGCCGCCAACGCCGATCACCATGATCTTGGGACGCAGGTCGTCACTGGAAGCAGGACCGATATTGATGCTCATTGGGTATCCCCCGGGAAGTCAAAAGTCGTTCGGATTACTATGTCACACATCTCGCACAAAGCGAATCGAGAGGTGCGCGTAGAAACATCCTTATCCACAAGGGCTAATGACGGGTTAGCCCGAGTGTTCAAGGCTCAAAAATAGTCGCGCACCGCCTGTACGACACGGTTCACCAGTCCAAGACCCGAATAACGCCGCGTGGGCTGGTAACTTGGGCCGACCGAGCGGATGTCGACCGGGTCGTCGGCGGCATAGAGGCACAGGCCCGCCAGCGTGGCGAAACCGGGGGTAGCGTGAGCTTCCGGCAAGCCTTGCAGCGCGGGTGGTTTGCCGACCCTCACCGGCAATCCCAGCGCGCCCTGCATGAATTCGGCGATCCCGTGGAGCTCCGCACCGCCGCCGGTCAGCACGACCTGGCCGCCCTGCGCACCGCCGAAACCGAGTGCCTTGAGCCCCTTGCCGATCTCCGCGCTCATGATCCCGAGACGGTCGGTGACAATGGAGACCAACTCTGCACGCGGGATGCGATTATGTTCGTCGGCCCCGCGGGCGAGCCGACCACCCGGTTCCTCGCCGGGAGCATTGACCGGGACCATTTCGCGATGGTCGGTCGGCGTCGCGATGGCGGAGCCTGCAACACATTTGAGCCGCTCCGCCTGGCTGCGGCGGATGCCGAGTGACGAGGCAATCGCATCGGTAATGTCGTTCGAACCCACGGGGATCGAGCGCAGCCCCAGCAGCATTCCTGCCGCATGGACCGAGACATTCGTGACCTGCGCACCGATCTCGACCAGCGCCACGCCAAGATCGCGCTCCTCGACGGAAAGGCATGCATAGGCGGCGGCAAGCGGGCTTGCGACCACGCCTTCGACATCGAGATGGGCGCTTTGCACTGCCTCGATCAGGTTCCGCACCGGCGCACCCTCGGCCAAGGTCACATGGACATCGACCCCCAGCGCCTCGGCGTGAAGGCCCTTGGGATTGGCCACGCCATGCGCCCCGTCGAGCGTGTAGTGCGCCGGCTGCGCGTGGAGCACCATGCGGCCGTCGGGCGCGATATGGTCACGTGCGGCATAAAGCAGGTGCTCGATATCGTCTTCCTCGATCCGGCGCCCGCCAATAGCGATCTCGACGCTCGTGATCTTGCTCGACAGCCCTGCCCCGGCACAGCCGATCCACACGCTGGAGACCGAGGTGTTAGCGTTGCTCTCCGCCTTTTCGACCGCATTGCGGATCGCGTGGCTGGCGGCGCGCATATCGGTGACATAGCCACGCTTGATCCCCTCGCTAGCACGGTGGCTGGAACCCAGCACGATCATCTCGCCATTCTCCGCCCGGCCCATGATCATGGCCGAAATGCGGAAGGAGCCGATGTTCACGGCCCCGAATACGCCGGTGATGCGAGGGGTGGTCGCGGCCATCAGTTGGCGCTCCCGCTGCCCAGCTGGCGCGGACAGGGGCCGTCCTTGCAGCGCAGATAGGCGCGATCGGGCACGCGCATGTCGATGGCAATGGGCTTGCCGCCGATCAGCCTATGCATGCCGTCGAGCCGGGCGAACTTCACCAGCGCGGGCGCACCCGCCTCGCCTTCGGGCAGGGCTAGCAGCTGGCCCGTCTTGAACGTCAAGTTCCAGCGCCGGTTGCCGACCCATTCGGCGGCGGCGATCTGCGGCTTCAGCGCGGGCGCGGCATCGAGCAGCTTGCCCAGTTCCTCGACCTGCTTTTGCGCGCCCGGCCCTTCGATCAGCAGTTTGCCCTTGGCGGCCTCGGCGCTGATCGGCTCGAGTTCATGGCCCTGCGGGTCGATCAACATCAGGCGCCCGGGCTTGCGCAGAACGGCGTGTGGCACGCGCTCGACGATATCGATCTTGAGCGTGTCGGGCAGCTGGCGCGAGACGCGCGCATCCGCAACCCAGGGCAGGTCGAGCAGTCGCTCGCGCACCGCGCCGAGTTCGACCAGGGGCATCGGACGGTCCTGTTCAGCCAGCGCGCGTTCGTAAACCAGTTGCTCGTTCATCCGCTCGACGCCTGAAACGCGAACCTTGCTCACCTCGAATCCCGTGCGCGAGGCAGACTTGGCCAGCTCCGCGCGCGCCAGTTCGGGCACACCGGCATAGCTGGCGATGGTCCACGCCACGCCCAGCCCGGCGGCGATGATCATGAAGAGGAAGAACTTGTGCCACTGCTCGTCGGTGAACGGCAGCGCCGCCATCGCCCGGTCGAGCAGGCCGGAGGTGTGCTTGCGCGCGGCGCGGGCCTTCTGGCTGCGGTTGCGCGCAGCGGCCGAGCGTCGAACACCCTGCGGCTTGCGGCTGACCTTAGCCATCGCCGCCACCGTCCGTTTTGGCCGCATGGTCGCGCAGGGCGGCAGCGACGATCATCTCGCACACCTCGCCATATTCGTAGCCCGCATAGCGGCCCTGTTCGGGCACCAGGCTGAGCGGGGTCATGCCCGGCTGGGTGTTGGTCTCGAGGATGAAGAGCCCGTCCTCACCCTGTTCCTCGTCCCAGCGGAAGTCGGTCCGGCTGGTGCCCTTGCAGCCGAGCACCTTGTGCGCCTTGAGTGCATATTCGAGGCACAAGTCGCGAATGTGGTCGGGAATCTCGGCGGGACAGATGTGGTCGGTCATGCCGTCGGTATATTTGGCGTCGAAATCGTAGAAGCCGCTCTTCGGCCTGAGTTCGGTGACTGCGAGCGCGCGCGGGCCTTCGGGAAAGTCGACCACGGCCGATGTCATCTCGCGGCCCTTGATATAGGGCTCGGCGAGCAGCTCCCTGAACTCCTGCCACGGCCCCTTGGTATCGCGGCCGATGGGATTGCCGTAATTGCCGCCCTCGGTGACGATGGCCACGCCGACCGAGCTCCCCTCGTTGACGGGCTTGAGCACATAGGGGCGCGGCATGGGATCGCGTTCATAGAGATCGGCGCTCTTGACGATGCGGCCACCTGGCATCGGGATGCCATGCGGGACGAGTGCCTGCTTGGTCAGCTGCTTGTCGATCGCAATGACCGAGGTCGCCACGCCCGAATGCGTATAGGGCACGCCCATCAGCTCGAGCATCCCCTGCACCGTGCCATCCTCGCCCGGAACGCCGTGAAGCGCGTTGAACACGACATCGGGAGCAGCCTCGGCAATGCGCGCCGCGACCTGCCGGTCCATGTCGATCCGCGTCACGCGATGCCCGCGCTCTTCCAGCGCCTTGGCCACGCCCTCGCCCGACATGAGGCTGACCGGCCGCTCGTTGGCCCAGCCACCCATGAGGACGGCGATGTGGAGTTTGGGGAGATCACTCATTCGTTCGAATTCCTATGGTCGCCCCACGCGTTGGATTTCCCATTCGAGCTCGACGCCCGAATTGGCGTAGACCCGGCGTTTCACTTCCTCGCCCAGCCCCTCGATATCGGCGCTGGTCGCGTCCCCCGTGTTGATGAGGAAGTTGGTGTGCTTCTCGCTCACCTGCGCGCCGCCCATTTTCAGGCCACGGCATCCGGCCGCATCGACCAGCTCCCATGCCTTCTTTCCCGGCGGATTCTTGAAGGTCGATCCGCCGGTCTTGGTGCGCAGTGGCTGCGAGTTCTCGCGCGCTTCGGCGATGCGGTCCATTTCGGCACCGATTTCCGCCGGATCGCCCGATACGCCCCTGAAACGCGCCGCGACGACAACTGCACCATCGGGCAGGACCGAGTGGCGATAGGTATATTGCAGGTCCGCGACCGGCAACGTCACCAGTTCGCCATCGGGCAGGATCACGTCGCAATCGACCAGCACATCGCTGACCTCGCGGCCGTATGCTCCGCCGTTCATGCGCACGAAGCCGCCGACGGTGCCGGGAATGCCGCGCATGAATTCCATTCCGGCAATGCCCGCATCGCGCGCGGTCGAGGCGACGAGGATGCCATGCGCCCCTGCCCCGCAGGCCAGCACATGATCGTCGCGCAGTTCGATATCGGCAAAGGGCTTGCCCAGCTTGACGACCACGCCGGGCACGCCGCCATCGCGCACGATGAGGTTCGAACCGAGGCCAAGCGCCATGACCGGCAGCGAACCCTCCAGCCGTTCGAGGAACAGCTTGAGATCGTCGAGATCGGCGGGTTCGAACAGCCAGTCCGCATTGCCGCCGCTCTTGAACCAGACAAGCTTCGCCAGCGGCGCATCATGGGTGAGCTTGCCGCGCAACCCCGCGGTCGAAACAGGAGACGCAACCGCGCCCTCGACCTCGCAGTCGGGCGCCATGCCGCTGTCCCAGTTCCACACGTCGTCGGGCTGCTCCATGGTCACGCAGCACGTTCCTTCTCGATACGGTCAGCCAGTTCGGCAGCCCAGCGCGTGATGTCGCCCGCGCCGAGGCAGACCACGAGGTCGCCAGCGCCGATATCACCGGCCAGCCGCTTCGCCAGGTCAGCCTCATCGGCAACCGCCGCCGCCGAGCGGTGGCCGCGCGACTTGATGCCTGCGACCAGTGAATCCGCATCGACTCCCTCGATCGGATCCTCGCCCGCGGCATAGACCGGCGTGACATAGACCGTGTCCGCCTCGTTGAAGCAGGACTGGAAGTCATCCATCAGGTCGCGCAGCCGGGTGAAGCGGTGGGGCTGGACGACCGCGATCACCCGCCCATCACCCGCGCTTTCGCGCGCCGCCCCCAGCACGGCCCTTATCTCGACCGGGTGGTGCCCGTAGTCATCGATGATCGTCGCCACGCCGCTGCGCGTCTTGACCTCGCCCACCTTGGTGAAGCGGCGACGCACGCCGCCGAAGCTGGAGAAGCCGTTGACAATGACCTCGTCCGCGCAGCCCATCTCGATCGCCACGGCAATCGCGGCGAGCGCGTTCTGGACATTGTGGCGCCCCGGCATGGGCAGGCGGACGCCTTCGATCCGGCGATCTTCCTCGCCGCGCTGGCGGACGATCACATCGAAAATATTGCCGCCCGCATCGGGCTGGACATTGACCCCGCAGATGTCGGCCTGGAGCGAGAAACCGTAGGTGACCACGCGGCGGTCGCGGACCTTGCCGATCACCGCCTGGACCTCGGGGTGGTCGATGCACAGCACCGCCGCGCCGTAGAAGGGCACGTTGTGGATGAACTCGACGAAGGCGTCCTTCACCCCGTCGAAATCGCCATAGTGGTCGAGATGTTCGGGATCGATATTGGTGACGACCGCAATCGTCCCGTCGAGGCGCAGGAAGCTGCCGTCGCTCTCGTCGGCCTCGACCACCATCCAATCGCTGTCGCCGAGGCGGGCGTTCGAGCCATATTGCTCGATGATCCCGCCATTGATGACGGTCGGGTCGACATTGCCCGCATCGAGCAGCGCGGCGATCATGCTGGTCGTTGTCGTCTTGCCATGCGTGCCCGCGACCGCGATGGTCGACTTCAAGCGCATCAGCTCGGCCAGCATTTCCGCGCGGCGCACCACGGGAATGCGGTTTTCCAGCGCATGAGCGACTTCCGGATTGGTGCGTTTCACGGCAGTCGAAGTGACCACCACGCCCGCACCTTCGACATTTTCCTTCTCGTGCCCGATCCTGACCGAAATGCCCTGCTTGCGCAGCCGCTCGACCGTGGCGCTCTCCTTCACGTCGGAGCCCTGCACGGTGTAGCCGAGGTTGTTCATGACCTCGGCGATGCCCGACATGCCGATCCCGCCGATGCCGACGAAATGCACGATACCGATGTCGGTCGGAACGCCTCTCATTTCGCCATCTCCCTTGCCGCGCCCTGCCCTGCAGGCTGGCCCTGCGAAGCGCCGCGCGCATTGTTGCCGCCGACGCGGATCACATCCATCATCTCGGCCCCGCCGAAGCTTTCGACGAGGTCGGCGAGGTCCTCAACCGCCTTGGGGCGCCCGCAATTCCAGGCAGCATGGGCTGCGGCGGCCAGACCCTTGGGATTGTCGGCCAGCGCCATGATCTGCTTGGCGAGTTCCTTGGCGGTGAACTTCTCCTGCCGGATCATCCGCGCTCCGCCGGACTTGGATAGCTCGCGCGCGTTCGCCGCCTGGTGGTCATCGGTCGCGATCGGTAGCGGGATGAGGATCGCCGGGCGGCCCACGGCGGTCAGCTCGGCAATGGTCGAGGCCCCTGCGCGTCCGATGAAGAGGTGCGCATCTGCAAGGCGCGCGGCCATGTCTTCGAAATAGGTCGCCAATTCGGCGGGAATGCCATGGTTGCGATAGCGCTCGCGGACCTTGTCGAGATCCTCGGCACGGCACTGCTGCGTCACCTGCAGGCGCTGGCGCAGCGCGGGGGGAAGCATGGCGAGGCCATCGGGCACGACTTCCGACAGCACGCGCGCGCCCTGGCTGCCACCGGTGACGAGGACGCGCAGCAGGCCGTCTTCGGCGAACGCGGGGAAAGGTTCGTCCCGCAGGCTCAGCACGCCCGCGCGGACGGGGTTGCCGACCAGGTGCGTCTTGCCGAGATGCTTGGGCGCGAGGCGCTCGACCTCCGGATAGGCGGTGGCGATGGCATCGACGCGGCCCGACAGCAGGCGGTTGACCCGACCCAGCACGGCATTCTGCTCATGCACCACAGTGGGGATACCGGCCGAAGTGGAACCGAGGATGGCAGGCAGCGAGGGGTAACCGCCAAAGCCGACAACCGCGCTTGGCTCGAAACTCTCGAACAGGCGCAGCGCCATGCGGCGGCCTTCCATGACGGCGGAGACACCCTTGAACCAGTTCAGCGGGTTCTTGCCGAAGCGTCCGGCGGGCAGGACGTGGGCGGGCAAGAAATCGGGTTTGCCCGGAATTTCGGCCCCGCGTGCATCGGTGATGAGCGCGACATGGTGGCCGCGCCGGTCGAGCTCGGTCGCGAGAGCAAAGGCAGGCAGCAGGTGGCCCCCGGTTCCGCCCGCAGCGAGCACATAGTGTCGATTGGCGCCGGTCATGGCTGGATCTCGCGTCGGGGTCGCGAAGCATTCTCGTTCATCGATCCCGCCTGCCCGAATCCGAGCATGTCGCCAAGCCCCCGGGTACGGCTTTTCAGGAAGGGATTGCGCCTTGTCACCGCAATCAGCAGGCCGACGCCAAGGCACACGGCAATGGTGGATGAACCGCCATAGCTGACCAGCGGCAGGGTCATGCCCTTCGAGGGGAAGAGCTGGAGATTGACCAGCATGTTGATGAAGGCCTGTCCGCCGAGAAGCGAGACGAGGCCTGCACCTGCGAGGAGAGCAAACAAGTCTTCCTCGTCCACCAGCCGCATCAGCACGCGACCGATAATGGCGAGGTAGAGGATGACGATGACCGCGCAGGCGATGAGGCCGAACTCCTCGCCGATCACGCTGAAGATATAGTCGGTATGCGCTTCGGGCAGGCTCATCTTGCGGATGCCGAGGCCATAGCCTGCGCCGGTCCAGCCTCCTGCCAGCAGCGTGCGGCTGGCTAGGTCGACCTGGTCGAAGGCCGTGCCGCCGCCAAGGAAGCTGTCGATACGGTGGCGCGCATTGTCATAGAGGAAATAGGTTGCGGTCAGGCCGACGATTCCGCCGCCCAGTACCCCTCCGAGCCGCTTCACGTCGATGCCCGACAGGATGATGAGCACGAACCACACGCCGGCAAAGAGCATGGTGTCACCGAAGTTCGGCTGCATCATCAATAATACCGCGATAAGTCCCATCAAACCGGTCGCAATACCCTGGACCGGCAGGTTCGGATCACGGATGCGCCATGACAGAATCCAGGCCAGACCGATGGCAAAGGCTGGTTTCAGAAATTCGGATGGCTGGAACTGCATACCGATACTGATCCAGCGCCGTGCGCCATTGATTTCGGGTCCGATGATCGGAACGAGGAACAGAAGGCCCAGCATTCCCCCGGCGATAAGAATGCCAAGACGCCGTGCATTCTCGCGACTGAGCATTGAAGCACCGATCATGGTGCCGAGGCCGAGCACCTGCCAGGCAATATGCCGATAGAAGAAATAGAGCGGGTTCAGCGTTTCGCTGGATGTCGAAAGGCGATTCGCGCTTGCGGGACTGGCGGCCGCAACCGCAATCGTGCCGAGGCTCATCAGCAGCAGCACGAGCAGCAGCAGCACGCGATCGATCTCGCGCCACCAGATCTTGAGCTCGGTCCAGCGCGAGATCTTGCCCTTGGGGATATGGGCGGGCTGACGCTTGCCGGGGACATAGGGCTGGACGGTGTTCACTTCAGTCCCTCCACCAGCTCGCGGAAGTGGTCGCCGCGCGCCTCGAAGTCGCGATACTGGTCGAAGCTGGCGCAGGCCGGGCTGAGGAGGACAGTGTCGCCCTGTTCGGCAGCGTTCGCCGCATCGGACACCGCCTGTTCGAGCGTAATCGAGCGCTTGATTGACACCCTCCCCTCCAGCTGCCGGGCGAAATCCTCACCCGCCTTGCCGATTGTGTAGGCAGCTTTCACATGACCCAGTTCGGCCTCGCACTCGCCCAGCCCCGGCTCCTTGGCGAGCCCGCCGACGATCCAGTGGATGTTCTCGAAAGCCGCCAGCGCCGGTGCCGAGGCGGCGGTGTTGGTGCCCTTGCTGTCGTTGACGTAAGCGACACCGGAGATTTCCGCGACACGCTCCATGCGGTGGGGGAGGCCGGGGTAGGTGCGCAGGCCTTGTCGTATTTGCTCTCCGGAAAGCCCCAGAATATCACAAGTCTCGATAGCGGCCGCGGCATTCTCGCTATTGTGCGGGCCTTGGAGCGATGGCCATTGCGTCAGTTCTTCCGGATCGATGCCGCGATTCTTAAACACATCCTCGAGAATGCTTGCGACCGATCCTTCCGCGAATTTGCCCAGCAGACGCGCGTCGGAGAACCGGGCGATCGAATTTTGACCACGCCTCTGCATCTCCATCAAACGAAACTTGCTCGCGGCATAGGCCTCGAAACTTTCGTAGCGGTCCAGATGATCCGGCGTGATGTTCAGCAGCACTGCAACATCGCAATCGAGCGAATAGGTCAGATCGATCTGGTAGCTCGAAAGCTCCAGCACATAGACCCCGCCCTTCGGCAAAGGCTCCTGCTCGAGGATCGGCAGGCCGATATTGCCGCCCATGGTGGTCGGAACGCCTGCGGTCTTGAGGATGTGGTGGACCAGTGCGGTGGTGGTCGATTTACCGTTGGTGCCGGTGATGCCGACGACCCTGTGCGACGGAAGCTCCGCCCTCGCCTTTGCGAAGAGTTCCATATCGCCGATCACCGGGACGCCGAAACTGTCGGCATGCGGTTTGATCGGGTGCGTGTTGAGCGGCACGCCCGGGCTGACGACAACGCCCGTGAAGCCGGTGAGGTCGGCTTCGACCGGATCGGCCAGTTCCACGCGGCCCCCAAACTCGGCGCGCGCTTCTTCGCGGCTGTCCCAAGCCAGCACATCGGCTCCGCTGGCCAGCAGCGCCTCGACCGTCGCCCCGCCGGAGCGCGCCAGCCCGAGGACGGCGTATTTCTTTCCAGACCAGGCGGACGAAGTGATCATCTTAGCTTGAGCGTCGCCAGCCCCATCATTGCGAGGATGATCGCCACGATCCAGAAGCGGATCACGACCTTGCTCTCCGACCAGCCGAGCTGTTCGAAATGGTGGTGGATTGGCGCCATGCGGAACACGCGCTTGCCGGTGCGCTTGAACCAGAAGACCTGGATTATGACGCTGGCGGTCTCGACCACGAACAGGCCGCCCACGATCAGCAGGACGACCTCGTGATGGCTCGCAACGGCAATCGCGCCCAATGCCCCGCCGAGCGCCAGCGACCCGGTATCGCCCATGAACACGGCAGCAGGCGGCGCGTTGAACCACAGGAAGGCGAGGCCCGCCCCCATGATCGCCGCGCAGAAGATGGCCAGTTCACCCGCACCCTCGACGTAGGGAATGCCGAGATAGCCCGAATAGTCCACGCGGCCGACGAGATAGGCGATGATCGCGAAGGTGCCCGCAGCGATGATGACCGGCATGGTCGCAAGGCCATCGAGCCCGTCGGTCAGGTTCACCGCATTGCCGAAACCGACGATCACGAAGGCGGCGAAGACGTAGTAGAACCACCCCATCTCGATGCCGAAATTGTTGATGAAGGGCACATAGAGGAAGGTGTTGATCTGGCTCACCACGATCCAGCTGGCGATGCCTGCCACGCCGAATTCCAGCAGCAAACGGACACGCGCCGAAACGCCCTTGTGGCTGGCCTTGGTGACCTTGTCGTAATCGTCGAGGAAGCCGATGATCCCAAACCCGCCGGTGACCGCAAGGCAGGCCCAGATGAAGGGGTTCCTCAGGTCCATCCAGATCAGCAGCGAGAGGAACATGGCGATGAGGATCATCAGCCCGCCCATCGTCGGCGTACCGCGCTTGGCAAGGTGGCTTTGCGGTCCGTCCTCGCGGATCGGCTGGCCCTTGCCCTGGCGCACGCGCAGCATGTCGATGAAGCGCGGGCCGATCAGCAGGCCAATGAACAGCGCTGTCATCAGCACCGCCCCCGCCCGGAATGTCTGGTAGCGCACGAGGTTGAAGATACCTTCGAAATTCAACCATTCGGCGAGGAGGTAAAGCAAGCGAGCCTCTTTCGCGTCAGCGGACGCGGGTGAAGTGTTCCACGAGCCTACCGAGGCCCACCGAATTCGAGCCCTTGACCAGCACGGCATCGCCCGCGACGACACCGAAGTCCTCGAGCAGTTCGATCGCCTCGTCAGCGTTACGGCAATGCGCCCAGGCAATAGGCTTGCCAAGGACGGAACTCTGGGCTTTCCCCAGTTCGCGCGCAAGGGCGCCCATCTCATCGCCAACGAGCAACGCGTAGTCGACATCGGCTGCGACAACCGGTTCGGCGAGAGCGGCATGGAACTGCGGTCCGAAGTCGCCCAGCTCCTTCATTGCACCGAGCACCGCGATGCGGCGGCCCGAAGGCGTCTGGCCGAGTTGTGCGAGCGTGGCGCGCATGCTGGCAGGGTTGGCGTTATAGCTCTCGTCGATCAACAGCGCCTTGCCGCCCGGCACATCGATCCCGTGGCGCGCACCGCGACCCTTGAGGCCGCCCATCTCTGCGAGCGCGAGACCAGTTGCAGCCATGTCCCCGCCCGCAGCACGCACGGCGGCCATGACGGCGAGAGAATTCATTACCCAGTGCTCGCCCGGCTCGGCGACGGTGTAGCAAAGACGCCCGCCCGGAAACTCGCAGGTCACGAGGCTGCCGCCATTGGCGCTGGGAATGGCATCGAGCAGGCGCATATCGGCATGGCGCGAGGCACCGAAGCTAACGATCTTCGCGCCACGTTTGCGTGCGGCCTCGGCGAGTTGTTCGAAATAGTGGCTGTCGGCGGGAATGACCGCCGTGCCGCCCGGCTCCAGCCCTGCGAAAATCTCCGCCTTGGCGTCGGCGATGGCCTCCATCGAACCGAGGTTCTCGATATGCGCCGGGGCAATCGTGGTGATCACGGCGACATGCGGGCGAACCTGCGTGGTCAGCCCGTCGATCTCGCCGGCATTGTTCATGCCCATCTCGAACACGCCGAAGCGGCTGCGCGCGGGCATACGGGCGAGGCTCAGCGGCACGCCTACATGGTTGTTGTAGCTGCGGATCGAGCGATGCGCGGCACCGCGGCTGGCGCGTTCGAGGCTGGCGAAGATCGCTTCCTTCACGCCGGTCTTGCCAACGGAACCAGTGACGCCGATGATCTTTGCGGACGAACGCTCGCGCGCGGCGCGGGCCAGCGCCTTTAGCGCCTCGGTCGTGTCTTCGACGAGGATATGCGGCCAGTCGACCGGACGATCGACGATCGCGCCAGCCGCGCCGTTCGCGAAGGCCTTGTCGAGGAAGCGGTGGCCATCCATCGCCTCGCCCTTGAGCGCCACGAACAGGTCGCCATTGACGACGTCACGGCTGTCCATCTCGACGCCCGCAACCTGGAAATCATGGCTCGCCGTGCCGCCAACGGCCTCGGCAATGTCCTTCGCGGACCACAGCGTCAGGGGCAGGCGATCGCGCGGGTCGGCAGGCCAATCCACATAGGCCGGATGGCGCAGGATTGCAGCGCTCATGCCGCACCTCTGGCGATCTCGGCAGCGCATTCGCGCGCGACTTCAACGTCGTCGAAGGGCAGTACCCGCATGGTTTCTCCCGACCCGATTATCTGACCCGTTTCGTGTCCCTTGCCGGCGATGAGGACGATATCGTCCTCGCCCGCTTCGGCGATGGCTGCATGGATGGCTTCGCGACGGCCCGCCACTTCGCGCGCATCGCCCGCGCCTTCAAGCACCTGACGGCGGATTTCCGCAGCATCCTCGCCGCGTGGGTTGTCATCGGTGACAATCACCAGATCGCTGGCCTTGGCAGCCGCCTCGCCCATCGGCGCGCGCTTGCCGTGATCGCGGTCGCCGCCCGCACCGAATACGGTGATGAGCCGCCCGGTTACGTGGGGCCGAAGCGCAGCAATCGCTGCCTCGATGGCGTCGGGCGTATGGGCGTAGTCGATATAGACCGGGGCTCCCGACGGCGCGATGACCGCGCGTTCGAGACGGCCGCGGACCGGTTGGAGCCGGGCAACACCGTCCCAGACAAGGCTGGCGCCTATGCCGCTCGCAAGTGCCAGACCAGCGGCGCAAAGCGCATTGGAAACCTGGTAAGCACCGATCAGCGGCAAGGTGATCTTCCGCGTCTGGCCGGCGTGTTCGACGGTTAGGACCTGCCCGAGCTGGGTCGGTTCGCGACTGGTCAGACGAATATCTTCTCCCGCCTCGCCAACGGTCATGGTGGCGAGGCCTCGTTCCTTCGCATGATCAAGCACGCGCGCGTTCCAGCCGCTCTCACCCTGCCCCATCCACACGACTGCCGTGGCATCCTCAGCCACGACCTCATCGAACAGCCGCATCTTGGCGGAGAAGTACTCCTCCATATCGGCATGGTAATCGAGGTGGTCGCGGCTGAAATTGGTGAAGGCGGCGGCCTCGACGCGCAGCCCTTCATTGCGATATTGCGAGAGGCCGTGGCTCGATGCCTCATAGGCGACATGGGTCACGCCTTCGCGAGCCAAACCGCTCATATTGCTCAGGAATGTGACGATGTCGGGTGTGGTCAACCCGGTCGAGACACTGCCGTCCGGCGTCGTGACGCCCAGCGTGCCGATGCTGGCCGCACGCTCGCCCGCCATGCGCCAGATCTGGCGGGTCATCTCGGCGGTCGAGGTCTTGCCGTTGGTGCCGGTGACCGCAACGATATGCTCGGGCACCGGCGTGAAGAATCGCGCTGCGAGCTGCGCGAAGGTCTGGCGCGGATTGTCGCTGGCGATATGCACTGCGCCTTCGACCTGCGCCTCGGGGCGAGCGACGACCGCGATGGCACCGGACTCGATCGCGGCGGGGATGAAGTCCTCACCATTGACCTGCATACCCTGGAAAGCGCCGAATACCGTGCCGGGAGCAACCTTGCGGTTGTCGATGGCAAAGCCGGTCACTTCGCCATCGCTGTCGATGCCGGAAATCCCTGCCGCAGCGCTCAGCTTCGCGAGTTTCATTCCGACGCAGCCTCCGGAATGAGCGGCTTGATGTCGGAGATATCGACATCGCGCGTGTCATCAGGGCGCACGCCGATCAGCGGGCCGATGCGCGGGACGAGGCGACCGACGATGGGCGCGGCATTCCATGCGGCGGTGCGCTGGAAGCTCGAGGCGACGGTGCCCTTGGGCTCGTCGAGCATGGCGATCACCACATAGCGCGGGCGGTCCATCGGGAATGCGGCAGCAAAGGTCGAGACGATAGCCGAGCGCTTGTAGCCGCCTGCGCCCGGCTTTTCTGCCGACCCGGTCTTGCCACCGACCCGATAGCCGGGGGCATTGGCATTGCGACCCGTCCCGTAAACGGAAATCGCACGCAACAACTGGCGCATCCGGCTGGACGTCGACTGCTTGAACACACGGCGGCCTTTGGGCGCCTCGCCGGGGCCAAGCTTCTTGAGGGTGGCCGGACGCCAGATACCGCCATTGACCATCGCCGCGTAGGCGCTGGCAAGGTGGAGCGGGGTCACCGCAATACCGTGACCGAAGCCGACGGTCATGTTGGTCAGGCGCGCCCAGTCCTTACCAGGCCACAACGGAAATCCCTTGGCAGGCAGCTCAATGTATGGCCGCTCGTTCATACCGAGATCTATCATCGTGCGTCGCATGCGTTCCGGGCCGAGTTCGTCGGCAATACGAGCGCTGACAGTATTCGACGAATGGATCAGCGTCTCGATGGGATTGAGCGTCGCCCCCATCGCGTGACTGTCCTTGATTGAGAAGCGCCCAACCTTCACCGGGGAAGCGTCATAGCGCTTGCCGAGATTGCGGATCGTGCCGGCATCGATGGCGGCTGCAACGGTCAGCGGCTTGAAGGTCGATCCAAGCTCGTAAACCTGGTTGGTCACGCGGTTGAACATAAGGCTCTGACCGCGCGCATCGATCTTGTTGGGATCGAATTCCGGCAGCGAGGCAAGTGCGAGCACTTCGCCGGTGTCCACGTCGAGGACGATGCCCGCTGCGCCCTGCGCCTGGTTGAGCTTCATCCCGCGCGCGAGTTCGTCCTCCAGCGCGCCCTGCACGCGGACGTCGATCGAGAGCGGAACCGGAGTGCCGCGCGTAGCGGGGTTGGAGAGTTTGTCGTCGAGCACCTGCTCCATGCCGACACGACCCTTGCCGTCAGCCGCGACATAGCCGAGGACGTGCGCCGCCATCGATCCTTGCGGATAATGGCGATCGTTCTCTGTCGGCATCTCGAGTGCGAGTTCACCGATTTCCTGGACCCGGTTCGCCTCTTCGGGGAGCACGCGGCGGCGGATGTACCCCTGTTTGCCCGAAGCAAGCTGGGCGGCGACTTTCTTTTCGTCCAGGTCGGGGAAGATGGCCTTGAGCCTGCTTGCGACATCCTCGGGGCTTTTGACCAGCGGAGCGCCATCTTCCCCCAGTGCCTTGGGGTTGAACCAGAGTGCGTAGGCGGGAAACGCACGCGCCAGCGGCACGCCGTTGCGATCGACGATCTCGCCACGCGGGGGCAGGAGTGCGTCGGCAAAGGAAGTCGCGCGCGATCCGTGGTCGGACGCGCCGAGATAGGCGATCCGGACCAGCGCCATGAGCGCGATGAACGCGAAGCCCACCGCGATCCACAGCACGCGCCAGCGGGCCATTGTCAGCGTGCGCTGGCGAACCGTGACGAGCTGAACGCGGCCCGATGCGACCGCCATGCTGACTGCGCCGTGCCCGCTTCGTCCCGCAGCTATCGCGGGACCGAAGCCGGAAAAGGCATTCACTGTGTCACCTCGGCCACCTTGGCGATGGGCGACACGGGATTGGACAAGCGCTGGGCGAGGCCTGTCGCGGCCAATTCCCGACGCGCTGAAACGCCTGTCTGTGCATCAAGCACCGGCTGCGAAGCCGCGATCCAGCCGGACAACAGACCATTGTCCTCATCCTCTTCGCGTTCCGGACGGTTGAGCGCAACGCGAACCGGGGACGGCGCATCGATCCCGCGCGGAGTGCCGAGCGCGGCAAGCTGGGTTTCGCTCTCGAGATACTGGTCGGCGCGCGGCGCGCCATAGCCAAATTCGACCGCATTCCAGTCCGACAGCTGGTGCTGGCTGGCGCGGGTCTGGAATTCGGTTTCCAGCATCAGCCGCTCCTGCTGGGCGGCGATGATCTTGCGTTCGGTAAGGCGCACATCGCTCTTCACCGCATTGACCTTGAAGGTCAGCGCGAGGAGCATTGCGAAACAGCAGCCGAGAACCACGGCCCAGCCGATCTGGCGGATGCGTGAACCTGTGACCATCATGCCGCCTCCCTCGCTGGCGTTGCCGTGCGCGTCGCGTGGCGGAGAACCGAGGAACGGGCGCGCGGATTGCGAGCGATCTCGGCCTCATCGGGCTTGATCGCCTTGGAAACTCTCGAAAAAACCGGATCGTCCTGCGCCGCCATTGGGACGTGACGCGAGGCGCTCGGGGTTGAGGATGCCTCGCGCAGGAAGCGCTTGACGATCCGGTCTTCGAGGCTGTGGAAGCTGACCACCGCAAGGCGACCCCCTTCCTGCAGCAGGTGTTCGGCAGCCGACAGTGCTTGGGACAGTTCGTCGAGTTCGCCGTTCACGTGAATTCTGATGGCCTGGAAAGTGCGGGTGGCCGGGTCCTTCTTGTCGTGAGGCTTGTGCCCCAGCGCCTTGCGGACAACACGCGCCAGCTCGCCGGTCGTCGAGAGCGGCCGCGCGGCTACGATGGCACGGGCGACGCGGCGCGACTGACGCTCCTCGCCATAGTTGTAGAGGACATCTGCGATCAGCTTCTCGTCGGCACTGTTCAGGAAATCTGCCGCGCTTTCGCCTTCCTGGCTCATGCGCATGTCGAGGGGACCGTCGGACGAGAAGGCGAAGCCGCGATGCGCCTGGTCAAGCTGCATCGAGGACACGCCGATATCCATCACCACGCCGTCGACACGCGAGACACCAGCAGACGTCATGACGTCGAGCATCTCGGAGAAACGGTGCGGGTGAAGAATTAGGCGGGGCGGAGTTTGCTCCGTCTCCCGCCAGGTGCGACCCGATGAAATTGCATCGGGATCCCGGTCGAATGCATGGACGGTTGCGCCGCGATCAAGCAGCGCACGGGTATAGCCGCCAGCTCCGAAGGTGGCGTCGATCAGCACGTCGCCCGGCTGCGGGTCCAGCGCCTCGATTACTTCGTCGAGCAGGACCGGGATGTGCGGGGCGCCGGTCATTTGCCCTTCGCCTTTGCGTCGACGAGGAAGCTCTCGCAGGCTGCCTTCGCGCCTGCCCAGTCGTCGTCCATCTTGGCGAGCTCTGCGGGGTTCCACAGGGTGAAGAAGCGGCCGCCCCCTTGGAAATAGAGACCTTCGTCGATGTTGCCGAGCGACCGCAGATGTTCGGGCATGACGAAACGGCCGCTGTCGTCGAAGGGCATTTCCTGGAAACCGAACAGCTGCTGTGCGCGGGTATCGCGATCGAATTCCTTGCCGAGGCGTGCCGCCAGCTCTTCCTCACGGTCGAGTTGGGCATCGAGCTCCGGCTTGCGGCTCAGGCCGAAGCCAACCAGGCAATTCCACTTGGGGTGCTTCATCAGGCACAGCACGCGGCCGTCGCTGCTTTCCTTCACGGCTTTCCTGAAGAGGGGCGGAAGCACAAAGCGGCCCTTGTCGCCTGCGGGCGAATAAGCCTGACCGCTGTACCCTCCGAATGCCACGTGCCCCAAGTCCCGAATACGAGTTCGAAATTAGCTCCCAATCGGGCACGACTTTCCCCCTGCTGCCCGCGCAAGTGGGCAAGCTGCGCCGCCACATGGGCCATGCGCACCTAGACAGCCTTGTCCGATGTCTTGTTGATTTATCGCGGGAAGGCAGGGGATGAAAGGGAAAATTGCGGGATTTCACGGGATAAGCCCGTATAGTATTGTTTTATAGTGATATTTTTTGACAGCCGAATCTCGACGAGCTTACCAATTTCCTAACGAGATATCTGGAAATGCACGGATTTCTGCGGAGTCGCACCCCGACTCCGGTTGTGACTCCGGCCGATCCCGCGATTTCCCGTGGTCAGAAGTCGAGCGCAGAAGCGATAATCGAGTCGAGCGCCGAACTGCGCTTGGCCGGAACTTCTTCCTCGCTGTCCCAGTCGAGCAGGGCGGCATCGGCCAGCAGGGTCACCCGCCCCTTGCCCACCTTGCACTGCGCCAGGAGGCCGGTTTCCGAGACGATGCACTGGCTCTCTTCGCCGGGAACACGAAGTTCGAAGTGCCCGGCGAGGTTGACCGGGAATTGCCCGTCATAAGCCTTGACCCAGCGCTCCCCCGAAGGCTGGTTTTCGTCGAAAAAGAGCTCGAGCCCCCAGCGCGCAAGGATCGGCGACAGGACCACGACATCCTGCTGGCGCCGCTTGTCGCCGAGGGCGAAATCGCTGTGCCGAGTCAGCATCGGGTCGGCGAAAACCAATAGCCGCCCGCCGCCGCGGACCCACCGGTCGAGCGCGACATTCTCCGACGGGGCAAGCGGGCGCGGTTGCGCCAGTATCAGCCGGTCGGTTCCAGCAAGCAGCTCGGGCCCAAGCGCATCTAACGGAACGATCGCAAAGCGCCGCTCGATCTGGCTGCGCACCCAATCGGTCTCGCCATTGCCGTTCAGGATCGAACCGATGTCGGCACCATCACCCCAATAGATTGGCAGGCTGGTGAACAGCCCGACATCGGCCTGTTGCGCGGTATCCATGTTCTCGTCCGCCTTGCCCGCACTGCAGGCAGACAGACCCAGTGCTGCGAGAAAAGCGAGGCTAGTCTTCAAGCGGTTCGACATCTTCGGGCATTTGTGGCGCCGACGACTGTACCGCTTGTGGAGCAGGCAGATCGGGCACGACGCCAGCCTGAACCAGAGGGTCGTTCTGCTGTTGCGTCTCGGTCGGTTCGGTCGTTGGCGCAGCTTCCGGCACCGAGGCGGCGTCGATCTGGGCGGCACTGTTTTCGACCAGGCTGGCCAGCCCCACCAGCACCACCATCAGCACCACGCCGGTGATGCCGATCTGCAGTCGCTGGAGGCTGCGCGCACGCTGCGCGCCGCCTGGCTGCACTTCGGGCAACTCGCCGACCGGAGGCTTCCGGCTCATATCGAAGAACTGTGGCATCGGCATCAGACTAGGCTCCCGCCAGTCACAAGGTCAATCGTCGGACTTGAGCCAGTCGAAGACCGGGAGGCCTTTCGATTCCAGCCACTCGGCATTGTATAGTGTCGAGAGATAGCGGAAGCCCGTGTCGCACAGGATGGTGGCGACCTGCGGATTGTCGCGCCCCTCGGCCTTCAGCTGCTTGCCCAGCGCGATGGCGCCCGCGACATTGATGCCGCTCGATAGCCCCAGGCACAGCCCCTCTTCGCGCAGCAGGCGGGCGACCCATTCGAGACCTTCCTCGTCCGATACACGAAACTGCGTATCGATCGGCGCGCCCTCGAGATTGGCAGTGATGCGCCCCTGGCCGATACCCTCGGCAACCGAGGAGCCTTCGGCCTTGAGCTCGCCATTGGCGTAATAGTTGTAGAGCGCCGCGCCGTGCGGATCGGTCAGCGCGATGACGATATTCTCGTCGAATTCCTTGAGACCCATGCCGACGCCGGCGATCGTGCCGCCCGTCCCTGCCGCGCAGGTGAACCCGTCGAGCTTGCCGCCGGTTTGCTCCCACAGCTCCTTCGCCGTGGTCTCGATATGCGCCTTGCGATTGGCAGTATTGTCGAACTGGCCGGCCCAGATCGCGCCTTCGATCTCGCCCGCCATGCGGCGCGAGACGTGCTGGAAATGGTTGCAGTCGGCATATTTCGTCGGAGGAACGGTGACGAGCTCCGCGCCGAGCGCGCGCAGTGTCGCCATCTTCTCCTGGCTCTGGTTGTCCGGCATCACGATGATGGTGCGATAGCCGAGCGCATTGGCCACCAGCGCGATGCCAATGCCGGTATTGCCAGCCGTACCTTCGACAACCGTGCCACCAGGTTTCAGGTCGCCGCGGGCCTCTGCATCACGGATGATGTAGAGCGCGGCGCGGTCCTTCACCGAGGCGCCGGGATTGGCGAATTCGCACTTGCCGTAAATATCGCATCCGGCTTCCGCGCTGGGTCCGGCAAGGCGGACGAGCGGCGTGTTGCCGATGAGGTCGAGCGTATGCCCGGTCAATTTGTTTGCAATCATGCCGTGCCAGTTAGGCGCACCAACCTTAACCGGCAAACAACATCAATCTTCAGGCGCGATAGTAACCTTCATCCCGTCGAGATCCGCGGTGAAAGGAATCTGGCACGACAGGCGCGAATTCTCGGTCCTGTGATCGGTCGATTCCAGCAGATCGTCCTCGTCCTCGCTCATTGCGGGGAGCTTGCCGGTGAATTCCGGATCGACATGGACGTGGCAGGTCGCGCAGGAGCAGCAACCGCCGCACAGCGCCAGCAGCTCGTCGAAGCCATTGTCACGGATCGCTTCCATCACGGTCAGGCCGTCGGCGACGTCGATTTCCGAAGTCTCGCCTTCGCGGGTGGTGACGATCAGTTTGGGCATTGCATATATCCTCGGTTGCAAAGGGCCACTGGCCGACCCTATGCGAGCGGCTGCTATAAAATCATGCGCGGGAAGGCAAGCAAGAGCAGGATGGGACTGACAAACTCTCAGTTGCGCGAGCACCTCGATGCCGTGGCGAAGGACGACACGACGGTCGCCGCCGCGCTGGCTCGATGCGGCTATCCCGAAGCGCGTATTCGACCCACGGGCTACAAGACGCTGCTGCGCACCATCGTCGGCCAGCAGGTCAGCGTCGCTGCGGCCACATCGATGTGGAACAAGCTGGAGGCCGAACTCGGACCCGAATTCACGCCCTCCTGCCTTCTGGAGCGCGATTTCGACACATTGCGCGCCTGCGGGCTTTCACGCCAGAAGCAGGGATATGCCCGGTCGCTCTGCGAGCTTGTCGCTAACGGCGAGCTGGAATTCGACAATCTTCCCGCCGATGACGAGGAAGCCATCGCCGAGCTGACCCGGATCAAGGGCATCGGGCGCTGGTCGGCGGAGATCTACCTGCTCTTCGCAGAGGGGCGACAAGACATCTGGCCAGCCGGCGATCTGGCGGTGCAGGAAGCGGTCGGCCGCCTTCTCGAACTGCCCGCCCGCCCGAGCGAGAAAGAGACACGCACCCTGGGCGATCGCTGGAGTCCCTTTCGCGGGGCAATGGCCATCTTCACTTGGCACACCTACAACAACGCCGCGCTGTGACCGGCGCGCAAGGGAGAGAGACATGACAACGCGCAAAGCCATTTTCGTCACCGGCGGAGGTTCGGGCATTGGACGCGCTATCGCCCGCAAGTTCGCTGCCGAGGGCTGGTTCGTCGGCGTCGGCGATATCGACGAGACGGGCATGCGCGAGACGCTGTCGCTGATCGGCAACGGTTTCACCTACATGCATAAATTCGACGTGCGTGACCGGGCGGCATGGGACGAAGCGCTCGACGGTTTCGCCACTGCCGCGGGCGGGCGGATCGATGTGGTCGCCAACAATGCGGGCATCCCCATCGGCGGCGCGCTGGTCGACAATTCGGTCGAGGAGATCGAACGCTGCCTCGACATCAATCTGAAAGGCGTGCTGTTCGGCGCTCAGGCGAGCCATCCGTGGCTCAAGCAGACGGCTCCGGGATCCTGCCTAATCAACACCGCTAGCGCAGCCGGGGTCTATGGCACGCCCGGCGCGAGTGTCTATTCCGCTACCAAGTTCGGCGTGAAGGGCATCACCGAAAGTCTCGACGGCGAATGGGCCGAGGACGGGATCAATGTCCGCTCGCTCTGCCCCAGCTTCATCGACACCCCGCTGCTCGACAAGACGCCCAATGCGAAGGCTAATGAAGATATTCGCGGACGGGTTCTTTCGGCGGGGCTGGAGATCACGCCGGTCGAGGATGTCGCCCAGGCTGCATGGGACGCAGTGCATGGCGAACGGCTTCACACGATGGTCGGCAAGACGGCCAAGGGCATGGCATTCGCCACGCGCTGGATGCCCGGCCGCGTCCGCAAGCAGACCCGCGCTTCGGCCCGACCGCTGGGCCAATAGAAAGAAGATCATGATCCGCACATGCATTGCCGCCCTCGCCCTGCTCGCGGCAAGCCCCGCCCTCGCCCAGCTTTCCGGTGGAGAGCCGCTGGCTATCGGTCAGACCTATACGATCACTTCGAAGATCCTCGGCGGCGAGCGCAAGATAACCGTGCGCCTGCCTGCCGAATATACCGCAGAGCCGGAGCGCAAATTCCCGGTAGTCTATGTGCTCGACGGCGGGCCCGAGCAGGATTTCGCGCATATCGCCGGGATCGCACAAAGCCGCGAGATGAACTTCTCCTTCGAGCCTTTCATCCTCGTCGGCATCCAGTCGACCGATCGCCGCCATTGGCTCACGCCTCCTGCTGCCGATCCCGCTCCATATGAAGAGGCGCTGGGTGCAAAGCCTGGCGGTTCAGGCGAATACCGCCGTTTCCTGCGCGACGAACTCAACCCACTGGTCGAGGCGAGCTTCCGGACCGACGGGCATGACGCCGTGTTGGGCGAATCGCTTGCGGCGCTGTTCATCGTTGAAACCCTGTTCGAGGAGCCGAACCTGTTCGACGACTACATCGCCATCTCGCCGAGCCTGTGGTGGGAACAGATGAAATACGGGCGCGAGGCTGCATCCTATCTGGCCCGCATTCCGGCTGGCAAGCGCCGCCTCTACCTGACCACCGCCAATGAGGGCGACTGGCATCGCGAGGGAATGGAGCGCCTGATCGCCGCATTGCGCCGGTCCGCTCCGGAAGAGCTAGAATGGACCTTCGTCGATGCGGGTGAGAGTGAGACGCATGGCACGCTCTATCACCCAATGGCGCTCGACGCGTTCCGTGCCCTCTACGGCACGCCCAGCCGCGAGTACCGCAACTATCCGCTGGTGGGCGGGCCGGAACTTGCCGAGCGCAGCGCGGAGGAAAATGCGTTGCTGGAGAACGAATGCACGCGGGAAAACAGCCAGCCGCTGACACCCGGCATGGCAGAAAAGGCGCGCGAGGCGATTTACTACCGCTGCAACCTGCTCGAGCTGGGGCCGGTCCCGCGCGAAGGCAACCTAGGCGAGTAGCGCGTCGATCTTGCGCGCCATCTTCACATCGCGGAGCGAAAGACCGCCCGCGTCGTGCGTGGTCAGCGTGATCTCGACCCGGTTGTAGACGTTGAACCACTCGGGGTGATGGTCTCGCGTTTCGGCGATCATCGCCACCCGGGTCATGAAGGCAAAGGCTTCCGAGAAATCGGCGAATTCGAACTTGCGTTCGATCGCCGCCCCGTCACGTGCGAGCTGCCAGCCGCAGAGGGCCTCGAGCCAGCTCTTGCGCTCTTCCTCGGTCAGTTGGGCAACGGTCATGGGTTCTCCGGTTCAAGGTCGTCGGTCCACGATCCATGCGGCAGGATCGCCGACGCAAGCGTCAGTGCGGCGACTATAGCGAAGCCGATCAACGCGTTCCACGGGTCCTGCACCACGAATACCGCCATCAAGGCAAGGTTTATCGCCAGCACTATGCCGATCACGAACGGAAATGCGGGGATGCGGAAGGGTCTTGGCAAGTCCGGTTCCTTGCGGCGGAGGGCGATCGCGGCAAGCGTCACGACAATATACATACCTTGCGCCATGGCCGTGCTGGTCGACGCCAGCGCCAGATAGGTGCCGGAGAGAATGAAGGCCGCAGCGGTTAGCGCGACCAGCGTCATGGCAGCCAGGGGTACGCCGCGCGCATCGACGCTGATGAACCGGCGCGGCAGGACGCCCGCCCGAGCCGTCGCGAAGGCGATCCGCGCGTTCGTCATCAGCATCATGTTGGCGATCGCGCCCACCGAAATGACGCCGAACAGGGTGAAGGCGAAACCTGCTCGGTCACCGAAGACGCCCCGCGCGGCATCCGCGGCCGCGAAGTCCGAGGCGGCGAGTGCGGCCGGCGGAAGGACGTGGAACATCGCAGCGTTCACCAGCAGGTAGAGCGCCGTAACCATGGCAATACCTCCGAACAAAGCTCGCGGAATTGCGCGACCCGGATTTTCGATCTCTTCGCTGTAATTGACCACCGCGTGCCAGCCGTTGCAGGCACCAATGATCAACATGATCGCCGTAGCATAGGCCAGCATCGTGCCTGCCTTCTCCGGCATGGGCGGAGGCGCGCCAACAGCGGAAGGTTGCGCGAACAGGGCCACCACCAGGCCGATCAGCAAGGCTCCTTTCAGCGCCGCAAAACCGATCTGGATCGATCCGGCGATGCGCGTTCCGAGCGAGTTGAGGACGAAGAAGATCGCGAGGCATGCGGTCGCCAGCACTTCGGGGCTGAGTGTCCCTCCGCCGACCCCGAGGCGGACGAGGAACTCGCCCAGCACGTAGGTCACCATCGCAAAGGCGGCGATCATGCCGACCAGCAGCAGCCACGCGGCTGCAACGCGTATAATCGGTCCAAAGGCGCGCCCGGCATAGTCGATCCCGCCTCCCGCGCTGGGGATGGCCGCGCCAAGCTCGGCGTAGGGCAAGGCCAGGACCAGCGAAAGTAGTCCACCGAAGAGCCAAAGCCCAAGCAGGACCGCAACCGAGCTGTCGGCCTGTGCCACCACTCCCGGCGCGCGCAGGATGCCCTGCCCCACAACCCCGCCAACCACAGCGGCAAGCCCGAAGACGAGCCCGAGCACACGCAGCAAATGACCCCTGTCCGACATCGCATCCCCCAAAGTCCGGCCGCTCTTGTCCGCCCACGTCCCCCGGTTGACAAGCCAAATCGACCTCTTGGCGCTACGGCCCGTTTGCGCCTAACGGTTTCGGCCATGACTGCCCGCCTCGCCGCGACCGATCTTGCCTGCCGCCGCGGCGACCGCCTGCTGTTCCGGGGGCTGGAATTCGATTGCGGTGCCGGCGTTGCAATGCACATCGCCGGTGCGAACGGCATCGGCAAGTCGAGCCTGATCCGCATACTCGCAGGCCTGCTCCGGCCGTTCGCGGGCGGGGTGGAGCGCGAGGGGGCGATCGGGCTGGTCGATGAACGCCTGGCGCTCGACGAGAATCTGCCGCTCGGCCGCGCACTTGAGTTCTGGGAAAAGCTCGACGGTTGCCGCGATGCCGGACGTGCCATGGAAGTGCTCCAGCTCGGCAATCTGATGGAAGTGCCGGTCCGCTACCTTTCGACGGGACAACGCAAGCGCGCGGCACTCGCGCGGCTGCTCAATCGCAATTGCCCGGTCTGGCTGCTCGACGAGCCGCTGAACGGGTTGGACACGCAGGCGCAAAAGGCGTTCGAGGCGCTGCTTGCCCTCCATTGCGGGGGAGGCGGAATTGCCGTCGTCGCATCGCACCAGGCCATGGCCCTGCCCGATCCGCAGGTGATCGATCTGGCTGAGTATTCAGCATGATCGGCACGCTCCTGCGCCGCGATCTCGGCCTGTTGCTGCCCGGCGGGCGTGGTGGTGGTGGAGTGCTGCCACTGCTGTTCTTCATCGCCGTGGCGATGCTCTATCCCTTCGCGGTCGGTCCCGATGCGCAATTGCTGGCCCGCACCGGAGGCGGGGTGATCTGGGTCGCGGCGCTGCTGGCCGCCATCCTGCCGCTCGAGAAACTGGTTGCGGGAGACCTCGATGCCGGCGTCTTCGACCAACTCCACCTCCGCGGCGTGAGCGAGGAGCTGGCGATGGCCGTGCGCCTGCTCGCCCATTGGCTCGCCTTCGCTCCCCTGCTGCTGATCGCGACCCTGCCCGCCGCGGCGCTCCTCGGTCTGCAGGGCGAAACGACTCGCACCGTGCTCCTCGGACTCCTTGCAGGGACGCCGGGCCTCGCGGCCGTCGGGCTTGCCGTCGCCGCGCTCACCGCATCCTTGCGCGGCGGCGCAGCACTGGCGGGCCTGATGGTCATCCCGCTGGCAGTGCCTATCCTGATCTTCGGTGCAGGCGCCCTCGCCCGCCCGGATCCCAGCGCACTGCTGTTCACGGGCGCAATCAGCCTCGTCCTTTGCGCGCTGGCGCCCTTCGCCGCAGGCGCAGCCATTCGCTCGGCAAGGTAAGGCTGAGGCTGCGCGACCGGGTTCAGTAAGGCGGCTGGTGCAGCCCCTTGGGGCTCTCGGTAAAAATCTCCACCCCGCTCTCGGTAATCCCGATCGAATGTTCGAACTGGGCACTCAGCGACTTGTCGCGCGTCACCGCGGTCCAGCCGTCACCAAGGATCTTGGCGTGCGGGCGACCAAGGTTGATCATCGGTTCGATGGTGAAGAACATGCCGGGCTTCAGCTCCGGTCCGGTACCTGCGCGCGCAGCGTGGATCACTTCGGGCGCATCGTGGAACAGGCGGCCGAGGCCGTGGCCGCAGAACTCCTGCACCACCCCATAGCGGTGCTGGCGGGCATGGGCCTCGATCACGGCTCCGATGTCGCCCAGCCGGGCGCCGGGCTTCGACGCCGCCTCGATGCCGAGCATAAGGCATTCGTAGGTGACGTCGACCAGCTTGCGCGCCTTCAGCGGCACATCGCCCGCGAAATACATGCGGCTGGTATCGCCGTGCCAGCCGTCGAGCAGCGGGGTGACGTCGATATTGACGATGTCGCCGTCCTTGAGCGCCTTGTCCGAGGGGATGCCGTGGCAGATCACATGGTTGATCGAGGTGCAGCAGCTATGCGCATAGCCGCGATAGCCCATGGTGGCGGGAACCGCGCCCGCATCCAGCGTCATGGTACGCACGAGATCGTCGATCTGGCCGGTGGTTACGCCCGGCTGCACGAAGGTCGTCAACTCGTCGAGGATTTCGGCGGCAAGGCGCCCGGCCTTGCGCATCCCGTCGAAGCCTTCCGGCCCGTGAAGCTTGATGGTCCCGTCACGATAGACGGTCTGTTCGCTGTCGATCACCTGGTATTCGGTCATGGGCGCCCACATAGCGATTGCGCGCACCAAATGCGAGGCCGTCAGCGCTTCATGCTGAATCCGCTCGCATATTCGGGCTTCACCGCGTCGAGTACCGCGGCGGTCACAGGGAAATCGAGCTCGTAGTCCCCCTCGGCATAGGCGCCGGCAACATAGGGGCCGAAATAGATCGTCAAACGATCCAGCTTCTCGCCATTGGACGAACCTACCAGCACCGTCGCTTCATCCAGGCCCGGACACTGGTCGAATGTGTCGCCACTTCCGGGATCGACCGTCATTCCCCGCCGCTTCTGTCGTTCACTGTTGAGCTTGCTGCAAAGTGCCCCGCCCAATGCAGTCTCGAGCCGCGTTGCCGACTGGAACAGCACCTTTGCGTCCATCCCGTCATTCGCGTCCTTGTCCCACACCAAAGACTCCATTCCGTACATCCCGTGCGCGCCGCCGGAATATGTTGCGAGATGGCCCGAAAGGCTGAGGAAGCGCTGGGTTTCGGTCACAACCTTCCATTCAAGCGATGCACTGTGCTGGCGCGGGGTCCAGTCCTGCCCCTGTGCGCCTTCCCAATCCTGACTGGCCTCCTTGGAAAGTTCACCAAGCATGTGATCGGCATCTTCCTTGAGGAACTCGGCGAGCTTGGGCTGGCGCGCGGCAGCAAGGGGCCAGGAATAGGCGAACTGGTACTGTTCGGTCTCTTCCTTGAGCTCGCCCGCGGCGACCTCTTCCGCCATACCGTCGTCGGCCTCCGCCGTCGGGGCTTCGACCTCTTCCACCCCGGCATCCTTGGCGAACTCGCTCGCATCGCTGCAGGCGACACTCGACAGGGCGAGGGAAATGAGGAAGAGGGGCGCACGCATGGCGGTTTCCTTCAGGGAGATCGAACAACCGGGGATTTTGCCGATATGGCCGACACGACGCCGCTTATCCAGCCCGACAAGGGCCAGGGTGCGACCGATATCCACCTCGTAAACCGCACAAGCTTCCCTGAATGGGTGAAAAGGCTCTCGGCGGGCCAGCGCGCTGCGCTCGCCGCGCAGAAGTTCGATGGCAGCGGGTACCAGGTGGGAATCGTGCCCGATGGCGACGGTTTCTTCGCTGTCGGTGGCGTCGCCAACCCTGACGTGCTTTCCAGCTGGTGCTTGGCCAAGCTGGCAGAAGTCCTGCCCGAAGGCACCTATCGCCGCGCCGATTGCGAGCCCGGCCCCGCCCTCCACGGCTGGCAGACCGCGCAATATGTCTTCGACCGCTACAAGAAGCCCGAACGCCCCGTCGGCCCGCGCGTTCTCCTGACCAAGGATGCTGGAAAGATCGATGCGGCAATCGCCGAGGCGCAGGCGGTCTGTCTCGTCCGCGACCTCGTCAACACGCCGGCCGAGGACATGGGCCCCGAGGCTCTCGAAGCCGAGTGCGAGAAGCTCGCCAAGCAATATTCGGCCAAGCTGAACGTGACCAAGGGCGATGCGCTGGAACGCGAATACCCGATGGTCCACGCCGTCGGTCGCGCCGCCGCTCGCCATCACGCGCCGCGCCTGATGCACCTGACCTGGGGCAAGGAAAGCGATCCCGTGCTCGCTATCGTCGGCAAGGGCGTGTGTTTTGATTCCGGTGGTCTCGACGTCAAGAACTCCTCCGGAATGCTGCTGATGAAGAAGGACATGGGCGGGGCTGCCCATGCTATCGCACTCGCCGGGCTTGTCATGGGCGCGGGGCTGAAGGTGCGATTGCACCTGCTGGTTCCGGCGGTGGAGAACGCGATCAGCGGCAATTCCTTCCGTCCCGGCGATGTCCTCAAGACGCGCAAGGGCATCACGGTCGAGATCGGCAATACCGATGCCGAAGGTCGCCTAATCCTGGGTGATGCGCTTCAGCGCGCGAGCGAAGAGAAGCCCGAGCTGATCCTCGATTTCGCCACTCTCACCGGCGCGGCGCGCGTGGCGCTTGGCCCCGACTTTCCGGCGCTGATGACACGAAGGGACGAGACTGCTGCCGAATTGATCGAGGCGGGCAAGGCGCATGACGACGAACCCTGGCGCTTGCCGCTCCCCGATGCCTACAAGGAATGGCTCGCCTCGGACATTGCCGACACCAACAACGCCCACGCCAATTCCTTTGCAGGCGCGAGCGTGGCCGGCCTGTTCCTCGACAAATTCGTCGGCGAAGGCATCGACTGGGCGCATTTCGACACTTTCGCATGGAGGCCCACAGCCAAGCCCGGCCGACCTAAGGGCGGTGACGCCTACGGCCTGCGCGCGGCGTGGCACATGCTGAGGAAGCGTTTCGGTTCGGCATAAGGCCTGCACCCGTCTTGCGGGAAAGCGTTAGCGGGGTTAAGCGCCGCCAAGCACAACAACAGGGCACTCCACCATAGTGAGCGAAAACGCCAGCTACCAACTTCCCGAGGGTATCGTCGGACTCAAGGGTCCGGTCGACAAACCTGCGCCGGGAACGCTGCCGCTTCGCGGAGACCTGGCGCATATCGCACTTGCCGGCCGCTATCTGGCTGCGCACTACGTGATCCCCAAGCTCCGCACGGTGGGTGCTGATGGCGTGGTGCTCAAGCTCGCCATGCGCGACGATGCCGGTGATGGCGCCCGCCTCGATGCGGGCAGCCAAGTGGAGTTGCTCGACGTCGCTGGCAACTGGGCGTGGATCGCGTGCGGTCCCGAAGGCCCGAGCGGCTATGTCTCCATCGGCGCGCTCGAACCCGACAGTGACGCATAGAGTCTTCATAGACGGCGCGGCAGGAACAACCGGGCTGGAAATCGCCGAGCGGCTCGAGGGTCGCAGCGAGCTCAGCCTCATCATCCTCGACGATAGCCAGCGCAAGGACACCGCCGCACGGCGCGAGGCGCTCAACGAGGCCGATGTTGCGATCCTGTGCCTACCCGACGATGCGGCGATCGAAGCGGTCGGCCTGATCGACCCCGCCAGCGGCACACGTGTCATCGACGCCTCCAGCGCACACCGCACGGCGGAGGGATGGTGCTATGGCTTCCCCGAACTGGTCGGCGCAGAGCGGGTGGCCAGCGCCCGCCGCGTGAGCAATCCGGGTTGCTATCCGACCGGCTTCCTGGCGCTGGTCGCACCGCTGGTGCGCGCAGCACTGCTGCCAGCCGACTGGCCTTACACCGTCAATGCGGTGAGCGGATACTCGGGCGGCGGCAAGGCACTGATCGAGCGGTTCGAGGCCGAGGGTGCTCCCGCCTTTCGTGCCTATGGCTTCGATCTCGCGCACAAGCATTTGCCCGAGATGAAAGCCCATGCAGGCCTCGACCATCCCGTTCTCTTTGCGCCCTCCGTCGTGCCTGCATATCGAGGCATGATCGTCGAGGTTCCGCTCCATCTCGGTGCGATGAGCAATCGCCCGCATGCGGACAAGCTGCGCGACGCCCTGACGCGTTTCTACGAAGGGTCCGCGGTCGTCACGGTCCACGAGAAACAGACCGTTGGCGAGATGTTGCTTGGGAGGAACGACGCTGCGACCGACAGGCTGGACCTGTTTGTTTTCTGCAATGACGGCGGATGGAACGCCCGCCTCGTCGCCCGACTCGACAATCTCGGCAAGGGTGCCAGCGGGGCCGCGGTGCAGAACCTCAACCTGCTTTGCGGCCTGCCCGAAACGGTCGGGCTGCGCCTCTAGCATGCCTAATTTTTAGGCAGTACGCGATCAGTCGCTGTGCAGCGATAGTACCGGGCCGGGTCGCAGTTACGTCAGCAGCAAGCAAATCTACCTGAAAATTGCGTCACAGGCGTTTGGAAGGCGCGTTTTCTTCGTCTAGGCCTCATCTCGGGACTTGGCACGATTCTTGGATTGAATCGCGCGAGGATCGAAATCGCAGATTGACCCTGAGGACGGAGAACACGTGAAAAAGATCGAAGCGATCATCAAGCCGTTCAAGCTCGACGACGTGAAGGAAGCCCTTCACGAGATCGGCGTGTCCGGTATCACCGTGACCGAAGCCAAGGGCTTCGGCCGCCAGAAAGGCCACACCGAGCTTTATCGCGGCGCCGAATATGTGGTCGACTTCCTGCCCAAGGTGAAGCTCGAGGTGGTGGTCGGCGACGAAATCGCCGAGCGAACAGTCGAAGCGATTGCCGCTGCTGCCCAGACCGGCCGCATCGGCGACGGCAAGATCTTCATCTCGAATATCGAAGGCGCGCTGCGCATCCGCACGGGCGAGCGCGACGGCGACGCGATCTGATCCAGATACGGGGCCGCGTGCCCCACGTAACGAGTTCAAACGGAGGCAATACAAATGGCAAGTGCAAAGAAGGTCCTCAAGCAGATCGAGGATGAAGGCATCGAGTGGGTCGACCTGCGCTTCACCGATCCCAAGGGCAAGTGGCAGCACCTGACCATGGTCGCCAAGACGCTCGACGAGGACCAGCTTGAAGACGGCCTGATGTTCGACGGTTCGTCGATCGCCGGCTGGAAGGTCATCAACGAAAGCGACATGATCCTCAAGCCCGACCTCGACAGCGTGTATGTCGACCCGTTCAGCGCCGAACCGATGATGATCCTGTTTTGCGACATCGTCGAACCCTCGACCGGCGAATGGTACGCCCGCGACCCGCGCACCACCGCCAAGCGCGCCGAGGCCTTCCTCAAGTCCACCGGCATCGGCGACACCATCTATGTCGGCCCCGAAGCAGAATTCTTCATGTTCGACGATGTCCGGTTCGAAGACGGCTATGCCGGATCGGGCTATGCCATCGACGATATCGAACTGCCGACCAATTCGGGCCGCGAATACGAAAGCGGCAACATGGCGCACCGTCCGCGTGCCAAGGGCGGCTATTTCCCCGTCGCCCCGGTCGACAGCGCCGTCGACATCCGCGGCGAGATGGTCTCGACCATGATCGAAATGGGCCTGCCGTGCGACAAGCACCACCACGAAGTGGCCGCCGCACAGCACGAGCTTGGCCTCACCTTCGGCACGCTCGTCACCACCGCCGACCGGATGCAGATCTACAAATATGTCGTGCACCAGGTCGCCCATGCCTACGGCAAGACCGCGACCTTCATGCCCAAGCCGATCAAGGACGATAACGGTTCGGGCATGCACACCCACATGTCGATCTGGAACGACGGCAAGCCGACCTTCGCGGGCAACCAGTATGGTGGCCTGTCGGAAAACTGCCTCTACTACATTGGCGGCGTCATCAAGCACGCCAAGGCGCTGAATGCCTTCACCAACCCGACCACCAATAGCTACAAGCGACTGGTACCGGGCTTCGAGGCTCCCGTGCTGCTCGCCTATTCGGCACGCAACCGTTCGGCATCGTGCCGCATTCCTTACGGTTCGGGCGACAAGGCCAAGCGCGTGGAATTCCGCTTCCCCGATGCGATGGCCAACCCCTACCTCGCCTATGCAGCGCTGCTGATGGCGGGCCTCGACGGGATCCAGAACAAGATCCACCCGGGCGAAGCCATGGACAAGAACCTCTACGACCTGCCGCCGGCAGAACTCGCCGAAGTGCCGACCGTCTGCGGTTCGCTTCGCGAGGCCCTGGAGGCTCTGGAAGCCGATCACGAATTCCTGCTCAAGGGCGACGTCTTCACCAAGGACCAGATCGACGCCTATGCCGAACTGAAGTGGGAAGAGGTCATGCGCGTCGAAACCACGCCGTGTCCGGCCGAATTCGACCTGTATTACAGTGCTTAACCTTTAGCCGTCATAGCGCCGCAATCACCGAGGAGGGCGTCCGGGAAACCGGGCGCCCTTTTCCGTTGGCACGGCGAAGCGCAAAGGATTTTCCTACTCTCCTGCTGCGTGCTCAATCCATCCACCTCCAACCAAGCGAGGTGACATTCATGAACCGCAAACCCCTGTTCGATTTGCTGCGCCAGATGCTGGGCCGCGGCTTCCGCCAGCCTGAAGTCGAGGCGATCGACCGCGCTATCGACGTGCTGGAAAATCATTCGCAGGACCGTGCTCCATGTGCTCCATCCTGTGGGACCGGCCCGGACGCAGTCCAACTGATCAGGAAATACGAAGGCTGCGCAAGGCTGCGCCCCGACGGGCTGGTTGAAGCCTACCCCGATCCCGGAACCGGCGGCGCACCATGGACGATCGGCTGGGGCGCCACCGGGGCCGACATCGGACCCGGCACAGTCTGGACCAGGGCGCAATGCGATGCCCGCCTCGAATCGGACATTGCGCGTCACGCTCGCGATGTCGCAAAGGTGCTCGGTGACGCACCCACTTCGCAGCGCCAGTTCGATGCGCTGGTCAGTTTCCACTACAACACCGGCGCCATTTCGCGCGCCACATTGACCAGACTGCATCTGGCGGGCGATTTCACCGGCGCAGCGAACGAATTCGCCCGCTGGAACAAGGCGGGCGGTCGCGTCCTCAAGGGGCTCGTGCGTCGTCGTCGCGATGAGGCAACGCTCTATCGTGCCGGAAGCTGAACCTGCGACAAATGGCTGAACTACGCAGTTTCCCGAAGGAACCAACCGCTCCGCAATGCCGTTGAGCGGTCAAAGGAGATACAATATGCGATATGTTCTGGCAGGCGTGGCGGCAGCCGCGCTGGCGGCCGGAGGCGCTTATGCCGAGCCCGGAAAGGGCAATGGAAATGGCAAGGGTGAGCGCGCGGCCACCGCAAAACAGGATCGGTCCCCCTCCCGGGAGCGCGGCACTCAGCGCGCCGAGCGCAAGTCCGACCGACCCGCAGCAAGCCGCAAGTCCGTTGAAAGCAGGTCAGTCGAGCAAGGGCAGCCCCGCTCGTCCGAACGCCGTGTCGAACGCGGCAACGACCGTGGGGTTGGCGATCGCGGCAAGGCCCAGCGCGGGAGCGGAGACCGCCGCATTGTCGATCGCGTCGACTATGGTCGGGACCGCGAACTGCTCTCGCTCGACAACTCGCACGGGCTGATCGAAGGGTGCCCGCCGGGCCTGGCGAAGAAGAACAACGGCTGCATGCCTCCTGGTCAGGCCAAGAAATACTCCGAACGCGGCCCCTTCGGCTACAGCTACCGCCCGAGCCTGTTCGGTCTCGGCAGCTATGGCGATGGGCGCTACTACTACAACGATGGCTACCTGTTGCGGCTCGGTTCGGGTGGCGGGATCAGCGGTTATATCCCGCTCCTCGGCGGCGCGCTGGCAATCGGCAATCCGTGGCCGAACTCTTATGCCTACAGCAGTGTGCCCGACTACTACGTCGACTATTACGACCTCGGCGGTCGCGGCGGATATCGCTATGCCGACAACGTCATCTACCGGGTCGATGCCGAAGATGCGGCGATCATGTCCGTTGCGGCACTCCTGACCGGCGACGACATCCGTGTCGGCCAGCCGATGCCACGGGGTTATGACGTTTACAACGTCCCCTACGCCTATCGCGATCGCTACTACGACACGCCCGACGCCTACTACCGCTATTCCGATGGTTATGTGTACCGCGTCGATCCCGAAACGCAGCTCGTCGCTGCAGTTATCGACTTGCTGGTCTGAGGGAGAATTGATGATGCACATGGTCAAGAACGGCCTGGCCGCGATCGCCCTCGCCTCGCTCCCGCTGGTCGGCGCATGCACCAAGGTCGAGGACGATACACCGGAAACTGCCACAAGGGATGATGGCACGATCACGCTTGCTGCTGCGCTCGCGGCAGAGGGTGACATGGCCAAGCTGCGCGATGCCCTGACACAGAGCGAGCTTGCCGGCCTCCTCGATGGTCCGGCCAGCTATACGGTGCTTGCGCCGACCGACGGCGCCTTCGACGCACTGGGTGACGACGGAAAGGCCATCTTCACCGAAGAGCAACGCCCCATGCTGATAGCCCTGTTGCGCGATCATCTGGTGCCGGGACATCTCACGCCCGAAACCATCGCCAAGGCTATCGTCGACAAGGGCGGACCGGTGACGATGACCACACTCGGCGAAGGTGAGGTGACCTTCTCGCAAGACGACAAGGCCATCACCGTCACCATGCCGGGCGGCGCAAAGGCGGCTATCACCGGCACGTCCATCGCTGCCAACAATGGCGTGGTCATCCCTCTCGACGCCGTGCTGCTGCCGGCAAAGGACAGCTAGGGATCGTCAGTAATCGCGGCTGATCTCGGCGACGACGCTCTCGCGTCCTATCGTCGAGACAGCGGCGAGGACCGACAGCCAGCCGGTCACGCGGAACTCCAGCTCGGTCGCACTGTAGCCGCGGCCGTCGGTGATGATCTCGGCGTAGAATTTGCGTCCGAAGTTCTTGCCCAGCGCGACACCTGTCCCTCTGCCCAAGGCGGGATCGGCGCTGACGATCCGCAGCCGGTCGAGCCCGATCGCGCTTCGCAGCTGGTTGATGGGGTCCATCCCGCCACCCCCGCGCAAGCTCGCCACCGCCGCGCCCAATTGCAGTGCATCGGTTGCCGACAAGGTGGTGATCGAGCCGCCGAACAGGAGCCGGGCAAGGATCTCCTCCTCGGGTAGCGACGGATCGGAGGAGAAGGTAATCTCGGTCTGCGACACACTTCCGCTCACCGTCACGATGACGTTCAGGTCGTCGCGCTCGGTCTCGGCGCGGATGTCGAGCCGCGGATCAATCGGTACATTCTCATCGAAGTCGATCTCGCCGCGGGTCAGATCGAAGTGTGTGCCTGCAAAGGTATAGTCGCCGCGCACCACTTGCGCACGACCGCCAATGCGAGGATCGTCGGTGGTGCCGCGCAGGATGATGTCGGCGCCCCATTCACTGTCGAGACCCATGCCGTCCACATCGATGCGACTGTTGGCCTTTGCATCGATGAGGTAGCGCCACGGCCTTCCCGGTGCGACGCGCGGCGCGCGGCTATCGGGTGCATTGATCTCACGGGTGGGAATCTGCGGCAGGCGCAGATCGTCCGCGGCAGTGCCCAGCTTCCAGCTCGCGCGATTGACTTTAACGCGCCCCGCAATCGTGCCGCCCAGACCGTCTGAGACGATCCGCAACGGCCCGGTGATCGTCGCATCGAGCCCGTTCGCCTTGAGCAGGCGGGCATTGTCTGCCGAGGCTCGGAGATCGATGATGGGCCCGCGGATTTCCAGGACCCGTCCCTCCACAGGTTCGCCCAGGGTCCGCAGATCGATCACACCGCTCCCCTTTACCGTCCCGCCGTTGCCGGTCGATCCGGCAAAGCGGCGCAGCTGGAGGCGCGAACCGGCAAAGGTTCCGCGGACGGTGACATCGCGGATATCCGTGCCGGACAACGAGCTGCGCACGCGCAAATCGTCGCTCGACACCGAACCCTTGACCGTCGGGTCGGCCAGGGTTCCCGTGGCGTCAGCGGCGATGGCAACGGGTCCGGTGAGATCGAAGGCGTCGATAGCGGCTAGGCGCCAGAGGCTCTCCGCCGCTCCCTCGTAGCGCAGCTGGGCCAGCAGCCGTCCAGCCCGCAGGCGATCGAGCAACTGGCCCGACTGTGGCAGGCCCGTAATGCGAGCCTGCACACGTCCGCGCTGGATATCCTCGTTGCGCAGGAGCGCGCGAGCCTGAAGCTCGTTCTCGGTCAGCCGTGCGAGCAGCGAAATGTCGACAGGCCTGGAGGTCAGGACAAGCCCCGAACGGGTGAGACCGTCGAGCTTCACCTTGGCCTCTCCTACCGGCATCCCGTTCGCTCCGGTGCTGAACTGGACCGTCCCCGAAATCCTCCCGCCCAGACCGGTGTCGGTGCGAACTATGTCGATCAGCGAAAGCGGCATGTCCGCAAGTTTCAGGTCCAACGCGAGCCTCTCGCCACCGAAACGGCCCGACGCGACCATGCCCGCCTTGCCATAGCTCACCTGTGTGGGCGCGAGTTGCCAACCGCCATCCTCGAGGCTCGTCAGCACTGCCCGGCGCGGCATGGTGATCGGGCGTCCGGCAAACTCGCCCTTTGCCGCAAGGGCGATCTGTCCGGGGCTGAACCGCCCGTTGAGATCGAGCTCGAAGCGCGCGTTGCGACGGCCCGAAATCGATGCGTCAACCTGGCCGACACCGTTCTCGACCTCACCTCGCGCAGCAGCGCGTGCGATGAAGAGAGTACCGTAGGACAGGCCCGACGCGGTCCCCGATCCGGTGAAACTGGTACTTCCCTCGCGGATGAGGCCGTCGGCCTGCACGTCGGCCCGCGCGATCCTCAGCTGCGGCTCGCCCCCGAACCTGGCATTGCGAGCCTTGAGGTCGATCGCGAGTCCCTGCCCGCCTCCACGCGGCGCGAGGTCGACCGTGCCGTCAAGTCCGCCGCCCGCAAAGGCAAGTTGGCCCTGCGCCCCGCCTTCGACCAGCGTCAACCCGCCGGTCACGCTTGTTTCGGAGAATGTGAGAGTCTCGATGTCGATACGGGTCGGACCACCGGCCGGCGCAAGCAGACCGAGTCTCCCCGTGAACGGCCCGAGGATCGAGCCGCCCTCGGTGTCGATCGCGAAGCCATCCTCGGTTGGTGCGATGGCGAGGCGGACATTCTCCAGGCCCGTCGCAGGCTTGGCAAAGACCAGCACCGCTTCCGGCCCTGCTCCGGTCAGTGAGGCCTCGACCGTGAAGTCGCCATAGTCGACATGGCGCCCGGAACCGGCAACGCGCGTGGTACCCTGTGCGACGCTGCCGTCGAGCGCCATGGTGAGCTTGCTCGCGTTCACACGAACACCATCGAAGCGCAGCGGAGAATTGCCGCCCACCGCGATGCCGCCGCGAACCCTTATCGGAGTGCCGGCGAGATTTGCGAGCGTGGCATTGGTGACCGGCGCAATCCGTGCATCGAGATCCGCCATCAGGCGCCATGGAGCACCCGGCGCCAGGGTGAGATCGATGACCGCCGTGCCGCCGGCCGATCCGACGTTGTCGAGCGCCAGCCGATCTGCACGCAACGGCCCGCGGATACGGTAGCTCCCGCTCGACAGGTCGCCGCGCAGGGCCAGGTTGGCCGTTGTACCGGGAAATGCGATCCTCAGATCATCCGAGAGGAGGGACGTTCCGCTGACTACGAGATTGCCCCTCGCGCTACCACTGGTAAGCCGGGGATCGATCCAAGCATTGCCGCTCTCGACCCGCGCAACGGCCAGGTTGAGCGGCACGGTCCACCGGGTCCCGTCGTAGCGGGCGGTACCGCGCTGACGCAGACCAGACAGTAGGGTCCCGCTAGCGTTGAGCTCACCCACTTGCAGATCATGCACCACCGCAAGATCCGAGAAAGCGCCATTCGCGGTCGCCTCGAGCCGGGCATCGCGTAATGCGATATCGGTGCCCAGAATTGCCGGATCGCGAACCACTGCAGCCAGATTGAGACCATCGACACGGTTTTCGGCAAGATCGACAAGTCCCTCGGCATCGAGTCGCACTCCGCGCCCGATCAGCACGGTCCGGCCGTCGAATGCACGGTTGTCGATCTCGAGATCGGACCTGATCGCAACATCATTGCCGAGGGCGCGCAAGGGAAGCCCGGAGAGGAAGTCCGAAGGATCGAGTTTGCCCAGGACCCCGAAGCGCCCGGAGCGATTGGTCACGCGCAGGGCAGCAATCCTCTCCCCCTCGCTGCGGACCAGCAATCCACCCTCCCACTGCGACCAGGTGCCATCGCCGCGCAGGCGCGCAGTGTATGGTCGTTCTACACCGGAAAGCCCCGCAATCGGTCCGTCAGCCGCGGAATCGAGGTCCAGTGCAAGGTCGAAATCGTCGCCATCGGGTTCGGCGTCGAGCTTGAAGACAAGCCGGTCGCGTTCGCCGAGCTGCCCCTTGGCGTCTACCAGCAGTCGCCGGTCCTCGACCTGCAACTCGGCATCGAGATCGATCCGCTGGGCGTTGTCGCCTGCAATGCCGGAGGCCAGCATGAGATTGTCGATCTCGAGCTTGTCGATCGAGATGTCGAAGCCGGGGAGGATCGGGTTGTCCTCCTCACTCGGCAGGAATTCAGGTACGCGCGAAAGCATCGCGCGACGCGCGACGAAGCTGTCTATCTCCAGCCTATTGGAGAGCCATGCGCCGGGGTTCCAGTCCACCTCGGCGCGCGGGATGGTTAGGAACACGCCTTGCGGGTCCGACAGCCGCACATCGTGCAGCACTGCCGCGCCGTAGAGATTGCCCTCGATCCGGCCGATCGTGATGTTGAGGCCATTCGGGAAAGTGCGTTCGGCGATCTTGCTGGCTAGGAAGCGCTCACCCAGAGGTGTATTGAGCACAACCAGGATAGCCGCGACCGCAAGGACCAGGGCCCCAAGCACGCCAAGTAGCCACTTTCCTGCCCGCCCCATGCGCGAGCGGCGTTTCGGCAAAACGGCCTCGCTTCCACTGTCGATCACTTCCTCGACCATCAGAAGGCCTGCCCCAGCGATACATAGACCGCGACTGCGGAATCCTCGGGCTCAGGGTTGAGCGGCACGCCGACATCGACACGGATCGGACCGAAACCTGTGGTGTAGCGCAGGCCGATACCGGCGCCGAACTTCACATATCGGAAGTCCGGTGTCGTATCGATCGATACCGCTCCAAGGTCGAAGAAGGGCACGACCGAAACCGCCCCATCGAAGAACCCGGTCCCGATACGGGCTTCGAGCGAGGCCTCTACCAGGCTGCGCCCGCCGGTCGGCTCACCCAGGTCGTTCTTGGGCCCAATCGCCTGGTAGCCATAGCCTCGCACCGAGCCGCCACCGCCGGCATAGAGCCTGCGCGACGGCGCGATCGCGTAGAGCGGTGCGCCCTGGATGCTGGCGAAGCGGACGCGACCGGCAATCACAGTGCGGTCGTTGATCGACTGGTAGTAGGCGGCATCGGCCTGGTTGCGCAGATAGAAGAACTGGTCGCCCGCCGTGCGAGAGGTTTCCGGGGCAAGGAAACCCGTCACGCGGAAGCCGCGGGTCGGATCGAGCAGGGAATCGCTCGTATCTATCGTCGCCCGACCGAACACCGAGGCGATCAGGAAGGTGCGGCGCGGCCGCGGAATTCCTGCAACCACGCGGTTGCGCTCATCGGTCGCCAGCACTTCAGCACCGAGCGCCCAGCTGAAAGGCTTCTGAAACAGCAGGGTCGAGGTGCGTTCGTAGGTCCCCAGGAGGGCAATAGTGTTTGCGTCATAGGCATCGCTGTCGATGGTCGAGGCATAGGCATCGAGTGTCAGCACCTTGTCGCGACCATGGAAGTTGTTCTTGCGGAACGTGACCCCGATCAGTTGCTCCTGCGTGCCCGCGATCCCGCGCAGGCGCAGCGAACCTTCGGGCGGAAAGAGATTGCGGTGCTCCCAGCTCGCCTGGACCCGGAAGCCCTCTTCCGAACCATAACCGATCGCGCCGGCAATCGTGCGCAGCTTGGCGCGCTCCAGTTCGACCTCCATCGCGACAACGCCCGGCTGGTCGCCCTGCGGAGGCGCCACTTCGCGAGGGGTGACCGAAACGCTCGACACGAGGCCGGTGGCGGTAATCGCACGACGCAAATCGAGCTCGAGGCTGCGCTGGTAGACATCGCCCGCGTCGAAACGCGCGATTTCGGAGAGGTGCTTGCCGGAAAGGAAACGCGGGTCACTACTGACAACCTCCCCGAAGACATATTTGCCCATCGGGCGAACGGGCATGGTGAGATCGCCCTCGCCCCTTGCATGGTCGATCAGCAGTTCCGGTTCGTCGATCTCGGCAAAGGCATAGCCGGTTTCGCCCAGCTTGCGATCGAGATTGAATCGCTCGCGCATGATCGTGTCCGACTGGAGAAAATCACCCGGCTGGATCGCGAAGGATGCGCGCAACTCCTCTGCGTCCGGAGCCTCTGCCAGCTTGCCGAGGTCGATATTGCCGTAGGTGTAGCGTGGCCCGGGAATGATGTCGAAGCGGACGCTGGGGCTCGTTTCCCCGCCGTCCTCGCCCACTTCGCGCGCACCGATCGTGCGGATGATTTCGCCGTCGTAGTAGCCGTAGACGCGCAATAGATTGCCCAGCAACTCTTCATCCTCGCGCGCGCGGGCGGCGAGTTGGGCGACATTCTCTTCGGCGTTGTCGAGTTCTTCGATCGTCGAGAGCGCCTCGAAACGGGAAAGAAAGTCGCCACGCTCGCTGAAGGGCGGTTCCTTCTGCGGGAAGCCCAGCACGAGCGTGTCGGACAGTCGCTCGAGCTCGGCATCCTCGAGCGCCACCTGCTGACGGTCGTCGAGGAGTTCAGCAAACTCGATCTCTCCCTCCGGTTCGAGTTCCTGCAGCGGCTCAAGCTCGACCTCTTCGGGCCATGCCAGGTCCATGCCGGGAAGCTCGGCGACCGGCGTATCCGCCTCGACTGCCAGCGCATCATCGTCGTCGATCACGCCCACGTTCGGGGTATCGGCGCCCTGCTCGGCCCAGCTGTTGGGGTCTTCCACCGCAGTATCGGGGATCAAATCCTCCAGCGCAGGTGGCGCGGAGGTATCCTGCGCAAGAAGAGGCAAGGGCGCCACTGCCAGGGCAGCAGCGCAAAACGCGATGATCAGGCGTGAGGGGTCAGTCGACCAGCTTATATTCGGACTGGCTGCCATCCTTAGCAGGCAGCGCCTCGTCGCGACGTCGGGCGCGCGGTGCGGTGGCAGCAGCGATAAGCTGGCGCTGCTCGTCGTCGTCCATGCGTTCCCAGCCGCCACGGCCGAGCTTTTCGAGCGGGCGATAGCGGACCTTGTACTGCATGCGGTCTGCCCCTTCGACCCAATAGCCGAGGTAGACGTAAGGCAGTCCGCGATCCGCTGCGCGGCGGATGTGGTCGAGGATAATGTAGTTCCCAAGCCCGGCGCGATCCTCATGCTCAGGGTCGTAGAAGCTGTAGATCATCGACAGCCCGTCGCCCTGGTAATCTGTAAGGCAGGCACCCACCAGCCGCCCGGGTTCCGAACCAATACCCGGTTCCCGATATTCAATGACATAGCTGGATACGGGCGTGTGTTCCACCATATCCGCAAAGTCGGTTTCCTCCATCTGCGTCATGCCGCCACCGGGATGTCGCACGGCGAGGTATTTCTGCAGCAGCTCGAACTGTTCCGCTGTGGCCCAGGGGCGACATTCGGTGGCGACGAGATCGTCATTCGCCTTGAACGCACGCTTCTGGGTGGAGGACGGCTTGAACTCGTTCGCAACCACGCGAACCGAAACGCAGGCCTGGCAGTCGAGACAGGAAGGACGATAGGCGACCGTCTGGCTGCGGCGAAAACCGATACGACCCAGTGCTTCGTTCAGCTCATCCGCATTGGTACCGCGCAGCTCGGTGAACACCTTCCGCTCGCTCTTGCCCGGCAGGTACGGACACGGCGCAGGGCTGGTCACGAAAAACCGGGGAAAGCGGATCGGGGCCGTCACGGCTGGTGGCATCCTTTCGTCATGAGGTGGTTAACGCCTCGTTGACTCTTTTATGCAGCACCGGCCCCCGCGTTAAAAGTCCCTTAACCACGAATCTCGCGTTTCGTCCGACTAAATGCTCGGAACGAATGGTTAATCCGGGATGCGAGGGGTGCCCAACTCAGGCGAGTTCGGCCAAATCCACGGCATAACCCTTGGCTTTCAGCGTCTTGACCAAGGCCTCGATCTGGTCCGAATCGCGCGCCTCGCACTCGATCTCGGCAGTGAGCCCCTTGGCCGGGAGGGTCGTGAAGATGCGCTGGTGATAGATCTCGATGATGTTGACGTTATGCGCGTCGAATTCACGCATCACCTTGAACAGCGCACCGGGCCGATCCTGCAGGACGATCTGCAAACGCGCGAGGCGGCCCGAGCGCGCCAGGTCGCGCAACAGCACATTGGCGAGCAGCCGGGTGTCGATATTGCCACCGCACAGGACGAGACCGACCTTCTTGCCGGCAAACTTTTCCGGGTAGGACAAGACGGCAGCAAGGCCCGCGGCACCCGCACCTTCGACCACCGTCTTCTCGATCTGGAGCAGCAACGAGACCGAATGCTCGAGCTTGGGTTCCTCGACCAGCAGCACCTCGTCGACAAGCTCGCGGATAACCTCGCGGGTGAACTCACCCGGAGCCTTGACCGCGATACCTTCCGCCAGCGTGTCACCGCCGCAGGGAAGCTCGTCGCCAGTAACTGCGGAGTACATGGACGGGAACAGCCTCGCCTGTACGCCGACCATCTCGATTTCGGGGTTGAGCGCCTTGGCAGCGGTCGCCATGCCGCTCATCAATCCACCGCCACCGATGGGGACGACAAGGCAATCGAAGTCGCTCTTGTCCTCGAGCATCTCGAGCGCGACCGTGCCCTGTCCGGCCGCGACAAGCGGGTCATCGAAGGGGTGAACAAAGGTCAGGCCCCGCTCCTTCTCGAACTGACGCGCATGAGCATATGCCTCGTCGAAGGTCTCGCCGAACTGTTCGACCATGCCGCCGACGCTCTCGGTCTGCATCACCTTCACGCTGGGCGTGGTCTGCGGCATCACAATGGTGACGGGCACGCCGAGGCGGCGGCCATGATAGCTCAGCCCCTGCGAGTGATTGCCGGCGGAGGCAGCAATGACGCCGCGCGCACGTTGCTCTTCGGTAAGATGCAGCAATGCGTTGAGCGCGCCGCGTTCCTTGTAAGCGGCGGTGAACTGTTGGTTCTCGAACTTCAACCAGATGTCCGCCCCGGTAATCTCCGACAGAGTCTGCGAACGCATCATCGGCGTGCGCACCACTGCACCCTCGATCCGTGCGGCGGCAGCGCGCACATCGTCGAGCGTCAGGAGGTCGGTCGCCTTGTCAGCGGCGCGGGCGGAAGTTGCCTGAGTCATGGCCCGCCCCTACGGCGCAGGCGTCCCCGGCGCAATCGCGGAAAGGGTTTGCGCGCGCCAAGCTATGCCTTATCGCCGCGCTTCACGCTGTTACGGGACCGCCGATCGATGAAGCTCAAGCTGCTTGCCGCTCTCCTTGCCACTACTGTCGCGTCACCGGCGCTGGCGGACGTGCTTATCGACAATGTCGAAGGTTTGACAATTGACGAAACCGGCAAGGTAAAGCGCTTTACTGGCATCGTTATCGATGACGAGGGCAAGGTCGGGCAGATCCTGCAATCGGGCGACAAGAAACCGCAAACCGAGTACCGCGAAGACGGTCAGGGCCGGGTCATGATTCCCGGTCTGATCGACGCCCACGCCCATGTGATGGGCACCGGGATCGGCGCATTGACGCTCGACCTGTCCGATACGAATTCTCTGGCCGAAGCGCTGGCGGCAATCCGCACTTTCGCCGCCGAAAACCCCGATCGACCGTGGATACTAGGCCGCGGCTGGAACCAGGAGAAATGGGGCCTGGGCCGCTTCCCGACCGCTGCCGAGCTCGACAGCGCGGTTGCCGACCGACCCGTCTATCTCGAGCGGGTCGATGGCCATGCCGGTTGGGCCAATAGTGTCGCACTGCGCGCGGCTGGCATCACGGCAACGACCAGGGCGCCGTCGGGCGGACGGATCGAGCGGCTTGCGGATGGCAAGACACCCTCCGGCGTCTTCGTCGACTACGCCATGGACCTGATGGGCAAGGCCGTGCCTGCCCCGCGCGCGAAGGAACGCGACCTTGCCCTGTTCGAGGCGCAAAAGGTCTTCCACCGCTTCGGAATCACCGCAGTTGCCGACATGGGCACGACGATCGAGGACTGGCAGGCCTTTCGCCGGGCTGGCGACAGCGGGCGCCTGACGCTGCGCATCATGTCCTATGCCGCAGGCGCCGACCAGATGGATTTGATCGCAGGCTCCGGTCCCTCGCCCTGGCTCTATGACGACAAGCTGCGGCTGAACGGGATCAAGCTCTATCTCGATGGCGCGCTGGGCAGTCGGGGAGCCTGGCTCAAGCGGCCTTATGCCGATGATCCGAAGAACACGGGCCTGCCGCTCATGGCCCCCGCGGCGTTTCGCAATATCCTTGTCCGTGCGGCGCAGGGTGGTTTCCAGCCCGCGATCCACGCCATCGGCACTGCTGCCAATGCCGAAGCATTGAACGCCATCACCGAGATAGCTGAGAGCTTTCCGGGCGACCGGCGTTGGCGCATTGAGCATGCACAGATCGTCGATCCGCTCGACCTGCCCAAATTCGGCCAGCACGGCATAATCGCCTCGATGCAACCAGTCCACCAGACCAGCGACCGGTTGATGGCAGAGGCGCGGCTGGGGCCGGACAGGCTCGACGGTGCTTATGCATGGAATACGATCCTCGGCCTTGGAGGGAGGCTGGCATTCGGCTCGGATGCCCCGGTCGAATCCCCCGATCCCTTCGCTGGCCTGGCCGCCGCGACAACACGCATGGACGCCAATGGCGAACCCTTCGGCGGCTGGCGCGCGCAGGATCGCGTGAACCGCGAGCAAGCGCTTGCAGGCTTCACCAGCGAGGCCGCCTATGCCGGATTTGCAGAGGGCCGTTTCGGCAGACTGATACCGGGCGAACGCGCCGATTTCGTCCTCATCGATCGCGATCCGATGATGGCCACGCCCGCCCAGCTACGCGCCACCAAGGTGCTCGAGACGTGGGTCGGTGGTCGTAAGGTCTATGACGCGGACTGAGACTCTTCGGAAACCTCGCCTGCCTTGGCGCGCTTCCGTTCGGTGAGCCGCATCAACAGCAGCGAACCTTCGAACAGCATCAGCAGCGGAACTGCCAGCAAGAGCTGCGATCCGGGATCGGGTGGAGTCACGACTGCAGCGAGGATCAGGATCAGCACGATCACATAACGCCGCGCGCCCGAAAGCTGCTCGCGCGTCACGATCCCTGCCCGATGAAGCAGGAGCAGCAGGACCGGCAACAGGAAGCTCATCCCGAAGGCGAGGATGAACTGCATGACGAGACCGAGATATTCGTTGGCTGTCGGCAGCGCCTGTATCTCCAGCCCACCCGCCGTACCCTCGAAGCCGAGGAACCAGCGAAATGCCGTCGGCATGACCACGTAATAGGCCAGCGCGGCGCCCGCGGTGAACAACAATGGTGTCGCCAGCAGGAATGGCAGGAACGCTTTCTTCTCACGCGCATAGAGCCCGGGTGCCACGAAGGCCCAGAGCTGGTTCGCGATAATCGGGAAGCTCAGGCAAAAGCCGGCGAACAGCGCGACTTTCAGCTCGACGAAGAAGACCTCGTAGAGCTTGGTGAAGATCAGCTGCCCCTTTCCATCCGGGAACGCGCCCTTGAGCGGCTGGATCAGGAAGCCGAGGATCGGGTCGGCAAAATAGAGGCAGACACCGAAGGCTACGACCAGCGCCAGCACGCAGCGGACCAGGCGTGCGCGCAGCTCGATCAGATGGTCGAGCAACGGGGCCTGCGTTTCGTCGATGTCCTTGATGACCGCCAATTCAGCTGTCCTTTGCCGGAAGGTCGCCTAGCGGCAGTGGCGGCTCGTCCGAGTGCTCGGGAGCCTTAGTCGGCGCGGCGCGGCGGATGGCTGCTTCGGCAGCGACATCGGCCTCATCAGGCAAGGGCGGCGGGTCGATCGGTTCCATTTGCGGCGGCACAAGGTCTTCCGGCGCACCCCCGGCGGCTTCGCTGCCGGTCGGATACTTCGCCATGATTTCCTCGTTCCGCTTCTTCCACTTGTCCTCCATCTCCTCGATTTCGGCCTGGCGGATCATCTCGTCGACCCCGGCGCGGAAATGGTTGGACATGCGGCGCATCTTGCCGATCAAGCGGCCTGCCGTGCGCATGGCTTTCGGCATGTCCTTCGGGCCGATCACGAGGATCGCCGCGATGACAATCACCAGCAGTTCGCTGGCGCCGATATCGAACATGGGTGTGGCCCCTAGCCCCGCGTGTCGGGCGTTTCGGAGCGCGGCGCGGGCTGCGGGTCATTCGCCGCTTCGCTCGCCGGCTTGGCTTCGTGGGAAATCTGTTTCGCGGGCGTGTCGTCCTCGTTCATGCCCTGCTTGAAGCTTTTGATGCCCTTGCCGAAATCGCCCATCATTTCGGAAATACGACCGCGCCCGAAGAGGACGAGGATGACGATAGCGATGATGATAAGCTGCCAGGGACCGAGCGACATGTTGAAACCTTCTGGGTTGTGTTGCCTACAGTATAGGGCGCCCGAGGGCAGAGCGCCAGTCAGGCTTCGTCCCCGACGTTTTCTGCCTCCGCAACCTGCCCTTCGGTCGTGTCAACCCCCGTCAGTGCCTCGTACGCGTCGTCGATGGGATCGAGCAGCCCGGTCGCCTTGAGCTCGGCAATTCCAGGCAGGTCACGACGACTCGTAAGTCCGAAATGATCGAGGAATTCGGGTGTCGTCGCATAGATCGTCGGACGTCCCGGGACTTCGCGCCGCCCCGCGATCTTCACCCAGCCCGCCTCCATCAACACGTCGAGCGTGCCGCCCGAAGTCTGCACACCGCGGATCGATTCGATCTCCGCGCGGCTGACGGGCTCGTGATAGGCGATGATGGCGAGAACCTCGGTCGCCGCGCGGCTGAGGCGGCGGACCTGTTCCTTTTCGCGCCGCAACAGGTGCGCGAGGTCTGGAGCGGTCTCGAAATGCCAGCGCTTGCCGCGCTCGACGAGACGGATGCCACGGTGTTCGTAATGCGCGGACAAGGCGGCCAGTGCGTCGCGCACATCGGACATGGGCGCATCGCCGAGGAAGCCGGCCAGCGCGTCGGCGGTCATCGGCTCTTCAGCGGCGAACAGCGCCGCCTCTACTGCACGAGTCAGCTCATCCACGGGCGGAGGCCCTCCTCAGGTGGAGCGGCCCGAAGGTCTCGTCCTGCTGCAGTTCGGCCTTGCCCAGGCGCGCCAGTTCGAGCGCCGCGACGAAGCTCGATGCCAGCGCGGACTTGCGCAGGCGCGGCTCGGCATGGGGCGGCAGGAAGTCGCGCAACTCCATCCAGTCGAGCGTCACGCCGAGCATGTTCGACACCCGGTCGAGCGCGGATTCGAGCGTCATCACGGGCCGTTCGCGGACCATGTGGATGGCGGGAGCCGTGCGCGCCTTGACCCGACCGTAGGCCTCGATCAGCGCGAACTGGTCGCATTGCCACAGGTTCTTGCGGGCGATCTCCAGCCCCTCGGGCGCACCGCGCAGGAAAACGTCGCGCCCGATGCGGTTGCCGCCCATGAGCCGCGCAGCAGCATCGCGCATCGCACCGAGGCGCTGAAGGCGCAGCTGCAACTTGAGCGCAAGTTCTTCAGGGCTCGGGTCTTCCTGCTCGTCCTTGGGCAGGAGCATGGCCGACTTGAGGTAGGCCAGCCACGCCGCCATCACGAGGTAGTCGGCAGCCAGTTCCAGACGCAACGCCTCGGCCCGCTCGATGTAGTCGAGATACTGGTCGACCAGCGCGAGGATCGATATCGAGCGCAGGTCCACCTTTTGCCGCCGCGCGAGATCGAGCAGCAGGTCCAGCGGCCCTTCCCACCCGTCCAGCTCCAGATAGAGCGCATTCTCGTCGACCTTCGCTTCGCTGGCGATGCCGTCCCAATCGTCCTCGACGACGTCGGCGTCCGGGAAGAGGAGACCGTCGCTGGTCATGCCGCAGCCTCCGTCAGCGCCAAGAGGGCATCGCGTTTGGCAAGCAGTTCGGTGGTCTCGATCGCTTCGGCAGGTTCACCCATCGCGGCATGCACCTGTGCGAGCCGGGCCACCGTTGCTTCCTTCATCGCACCGCATCGTTCGACGATGCCCGTCATGTCGTCGAGCCTCGCCCAGCAGTTGAGGACAATGTCGCACCCCGCGTCGATTGCTGCCTCTGCACGCTCGGGGATCGTCCCGTCGAGCGCCTGCATGTCGATGTCGTCCGTGAGCAGCAGGCCGTCGAAACCGATCTCTCCACGAATGATGTCGCGGACCACCGTCGCCGAAAGCGTCGCGGGGTTGGCCTCGTCCCACGCGGTGAAGACGATATGGGCGCTCATGCCCAATGGGTGCGCAGCCAGCGAACGGAAGGGTTCTATATCGACTTCCAGCTCCGCGGCACTCGCCTCCACGCGCGGCAATTCCTTGTGGCTGTCGACCGTGGCGCGGCCATGCCCGGGCATATGCTTGAGACATCCGACCACGCCCGCTTGGCCAAGCCCGTCGAGCACCGCCCGCCCAAGAGCCGCCACCTGCATCGGATCGCTGCCAAGAGCGCGGTCACCGATGACATTGTCTGTCTCGGGACGGCGCACATCGAAGGGAGCATGATAGTCGACACTGATTCCGGCGAGCGCCAGTTCGCGACCCATTGCCTCTGCATTGACGCGCGCCGCCTCGATGGCCGAGGCTGGCGCGATCTCGAACAGTTTCGCGAACGCCTCGCCAGCCGGATAGCGCGGCCATTCCGGCGGCTTCATGCGCACCACGCGGCCACCTTCCTGGTCGATCGAGACAATCAGGCGATTACGCCCGTGGATAGCGCGCAGGTCGTCGGTCAGGCGGCGAAGCTGCGCACGATTCTCGCAATTGCGGGCGAACAGGATGTAGCCCGCCGGATCGGCGTCGCGGAAGAAGTCGCGTTCCTCGGCCGTGAGTTCGAGACCGGAAATGCCGAAAATGGCGGGCGTCATGGAGAAGAAACTGCGACTTTCGCCCCTTAGCCGCAAGCATGGCACCTGCGGCAAGTGTGGAAATTAAGCCAGCCTGCGTCCTATTTGACGAAACACGGCAGCCCGTCGGCCTTCAGGGCGCTGCACAACTGGTTCGCCGAGGCCCGGTCACCCGCCATCGCCTGGAGGCGGTAGACCCGTCCGATATCCACCTGCGCCTCGACCACGCGGTGGCGATAGCCCGAGAGCGCCTCGGTCTGGCGGGTCAGGCGACCCCAGGCGTCTTCGGCAACCTGTCGGCTGGGATAGGCGCCGACCTGAACCGCGACGCCAGTCACCGGTTCGGGCTTGGTCTCACGCGGGGCCTCGCCAACCGTCGAAGCGATCGAAGGACCTGCCGCAGCAGGCTTGTCCGCCAGCTTACCCTCGCGACTTTGCCCTTCGCCGACTGCAAAGCTGGTATCGCCCGTGCCGGGATAGACCTTGCCGCCTTCCTTGTCGGGCCTCGCCTTGTACGGCTCTGCCGGGGCGGCAATCAGGCTTCCGTCGGGCTCCGGCTCGTCTGCCGTGCGCTTGCCGAGGAACCATATCCCGCCGACGACCACGCCCAGCGCAACGAGGGCCAGCACTCCGAGCAGGATGACGCGCGAGGTGTCGAAACCTCCCGCTCCCTCGTCCTCATCACCCGATTCGAGCCACGGCAGGGCGTCATCGGATGCCAGGTCGAGCTGGCCATCCGCATCCCAATCCTCGTCACTATCGAATGGGGTAGAACCCATGCTCACATCTCCTCGACCGCCTGCACCCCGAGAATGCCGAGGCCGTTGCGGATGACCTGCCCCACCGCGTCGGCGAGGTAGAGCCGGGCCGCGGTCAGTTCGGGATCGCCCTCCTGGATGATCCGCTTCGAAGGATCGTCATTACCCGCATTCCAGAAGCTGTGGAAGGCGGCGGCGAGATCGCCGAGGAAGAAGGCGATGCGATGCGGCTCGCGGGCCTTTGCGGCGGCTTCCACGACACGCGGGAATTGCGCGGCTTCGCGGACCAGCGCCAATTCGTCCTCGCCCAGCCGGTCGAGATGTTCGCCGGAAGGCTCGACACCCGCCTTGCGCATGGTCGAACGGATCCGCGCGTGGGCATACTGGAGGTAGAAGACAGGGTTGTCCTTAGATGCCTCGACCACCTTGTCGAAGTCGAAGTCCATCTGCGCGTCGGGCTTGCGGGTCAGCATGGTGAAGCGGACGACGTCCTTGCCGACCATCTCGACCACGTCCGCCAGCGTGACGAAATTGCCTGCACGCTTGGACATCTTGAACGGCTGGCCGCCCTTCATCAGCTGGACCATTTGGACCAGCTTTACGTCGAAGGGGATCGGCTTGCCCTGCCCTTCGCTGAGCGCGGCGACGGCGGACTTGATGCGCTTGACAGTGCCTGCATGGTCGGCGCCCCAGATGTCGATCAGCTCGTCGGCATTCTGCGCCTTCTGCAGGTGGTAGGCGAGGTCGGCACCGAAATAGGTCCATGCCCCGTTCGATTTCTTGATCGGGCGATCCTGGTCGTCGCCGAACTGGGTCGAGCGGAACAGCGGCAGCTGGACCGGTTCCCAATCCTCCGGCGGAGCCTTGCCCTTGGGCGCTTCGAGCACGCCGTCATAGACATAGCCATGTTCGCGCAGCCATGCCTCAGCAGCTTCGGGCTTCTTGGCCGCCTGCAATTCGGCTTCCGATGAGAAAAGGTCGTGATGGATGCCCAGCTGGCCGAGATCACTGCGGATCATCTCCATCATCGCGGCAACCGAACGCTCGCGGAACATGGCCAGCCAGTCGCCTTCTGGCGCGTCCTTGTAGGCCGGGCCGAATTCCTGCGCGAGCTTCTCCCCCACCGGTTTCAGATATTCACCGGGATAGAGGCCTTCGGGAATTTCGCCGATGGCGTCGCCCAGAGCCTCGCGATAGCGCAGGTGTGCCGAACGAGCGAGGACGTCGACCTGTCCGCCGGCATCGTTGACGTAGTATTCGCGGATGACATTGTGGCCCGCGAATTCAAGAAGTCCTGCAAGCGCATCGCCGACCACCGCGCCGCGGCAATGGCCCATGTGCATTGGTCCGGTCGGATTTGCCGAGACGTATTCGACATTGACCTTGCGGCCTTCGCCCATGGCCGAGCGACCATAGTCGCCGCCCAGCGCGACGATGGCTTGGAGTTCCCGCCGCCATGCGTCCTGCGACAGGCGCAGATTGATGAAGCCCGGACCGGCAATCGCAGTCTCGACGATCTCGGGATCGCGGTCGAGATGTTCGACGATCTTCTCCGCCAGCGCGCGCGGATTGGACCCGGCCTGCTTGGCCAGAACCATGGCGGCATTGGTTGCCAGATCGCCATGCGAAGGGTCGCGCGGCGGCTCCACCGTGACATTGGCGCGCGATGTCTCGGGCGGGAGGACTCCCTCCTGCTCAAGCGCGTTCAATACCGCATCGATGCGTGCCGCGAAGGCCGCGTGAAGTGTCTGCATATCAGCCATGGCGCGCGCCTAGCCCATTGGGCCAGAATCGCAAGGGATCAGCGCGCTTGTCAGCGGGTAGCGTTGTAGCGCAGCTGTGCCTCGTCCAGCTGGAACCCGACCAGCAGTTCGAAGGTGGCGCGCTGGACCGCCGCCTTGACCGCCGGATCGGCCAGCGGATCGAGTGCCGCGTCCGGATCGCCGGGGCGGCGGCGACGGGTAATCTGCTCGCGAACTTCGGCGGGAAGCGAGGCATCGGCACGGTTGACGAATGCGCCTGCCTTGCCCTGGGCCGTGGCCCGTTCCTGCCCGTCGGCGAATTGCAGCGTGACCTGGCCAACACGCTTGGTGACCACGGAAGTGCCGCCGCGAAGGACGGTAGAAAAGAAGGGCAGCGTGACCGTACGCGCACCGCGCGTGTCGGCGCGGCGTGCGAGCACGTCGAAGGTCGCCTCGGTATAGACCCGCTCCGGGCCGTCATCGCAGGTCGAGCGGAGGTTTGTCATCGCAGCCGTCACGTCAAGATCGGCGAAGCTCGTCGCGCCAGGTGCGCGGAACAGGGTAACATCGCCGGTATAGTCCGGAATGCCGACAGCGGGACACGCCGTACGCACGGCGGAAATACCGACGCCCTGGTCGATGATCAGATCCCCAGTCCGGGCACATCCGGCGAGCACCAGCCCAAGGGCGAGCACGGAATAGAGGCGGCGGCGACTGGTCATGCGGAAAACGTCCCTTGTCGAAATTCGAATTCATCGGCCCCTGCGGGCGCGGACACGCCCTAGCTTGGGTCGGAGTAAAGCGCTAGAGGGCGGCACATGAACGCCCCCTTTCCATCCACGGCTGCAGAATCGAACAACGATGCGCGCCTGCCGCTGAAGCTGTTGATCGCCGCGCCTCGCGGGTTTTGTGCCGGTGTCGACCGGGCCATCGAGATCGTCGAGCGGGCGCTGCAGAAGTATGGCGCACCGGTCTACGTGCGACACGAGATCGTGCACAATCGCTATGTCGTCGACAGCCTGAAGGCGCGCGGTGCGATCTTCGTCGAAGAGCTGGACGAGGTGCCCGACGATGCGCCTGTCGTATTCAGCGCTCATGGCGTTCCAAAGTCGGTTCCGGCAGAAGCTGAACGCCGCAAGCTGTTGTATGTCGATGCTACCTGCCCGCTGGTAAGCAAGGTTCACCGGCAGGCCGAACGACAGATCGAAAAGGGGCAGCACATCCTGTTCATCGGTCACAAGGGCCATCCCGAGGTGATCGGTACGATGGGCCAGGTTCCCGAAGGCCAGATCACGCTGGTTGAGACGGTGGAGGATGTCGCCGGCCTGGACTTCACCGCGGATGACGATCTTTCATTCCTGACCCAGACGACGCTGTCGGTCGATGATACGCGCGATATCGTCGAGGCGTTGCAGGCACGCTACCCGCAGATCGTCGCGCCCAAGGCCGAAGACATTTGTTACGCCACCAGCAACCGCCAGGCCGCGGTGAAGCAGATCACCCCGAGCTCCGACCTCGTGCTGGTGATCGGCGCGCCCAATTCATCGAACTCGCTGCGGCTGGTCGAGGTGGCAGAAAGGCTGGGCACCGATGCGAAGCTGATCCAGCGGGCGACCGATATCCAACCCGAATGGCTTGAGGGCGTTGGCACCCTCGGCCTGACCGCCGGTGCTTCCGCGCCCGAGAAGCTGGTCCGCGAGGTGGTGGACCGACTCTCCGACTGGCGTGTGGTGGCCGAGGAGATCGTGACCACGGCGGAAGAGAACATGATCTTCAAGCTGCCCCGGCAGCTCACCGAATAGGTGGCGGTCTACACCCATCTCGGCGCCGAGGAACTGGCGCAGCTGATCGGCGCCTATGATGTCGGCGAACTGGTATCGGCCAAGGGCATTGCCGAAGGCGTGTCGAACTCCAACTGGCTGATCGAGACGACCCGCGGGCGTTATGTCCTGACCATGTACGAACGGCGGATCGAGACCGGCGACCTGCCGTTCTTCCTCGGCCTGCTCGATCACCTTTCCGAACATGGCTGCGCGGTCCCGCGAACCATCCACGATCATGCGGGCGCAGCTTACCGGATGGTGGACGGGAAAGCAGTCGCCCTGATCGAGTTCCTCCCGGGTGTTTCGCCCACATTGCCCACTGCCGCGCAGTCACGCGCCGTGGGCGCAGCGCTGGCGAAGATCCATCTTGCCGGGCTGGAATTCGCCGCCGAGCGGGCCAATCCGCTCGACGCCGGCTTCAATTGCAGCGAGCTGGAACACACCGATCCGGCTGCCCTCGCCTCGATCGATCCCGCCATGCCCGCAACGGTCGCGATGGCCCGTCAGGTGTCGAGGGACTGGCCACGTGACCTGCCACAATCGATCATCCACTCCGACCTCTTCCCGGACAATGTCCTGATGCTGGGCGACGAAGTAACCGGGATGATCGACTTCTACTTCGCATGCAGCGACGCCATGGCCTATGATCTGGCCGTTACCCACGCCGCCTGGTGCTTCGACAAGCGCGGCGAAACCTACAAACCGGATCTGGGGCGAGCCCTGCTCGAAGGATACGAATCGATACGCCCCCTTGAACCGCGCGAACGGCATGAGCTGTCGCTGCTCGCACAGGGCGCCTGCCTGCGCTTCGTTGCCAGCCGGACCGAGGACTGGCTCGACACGCCGCCCGATGCATTGGTGACGCGCAAGGATCCGATGGATTTCGTCCGCCGCTGGCTATTTTACGCCGAAAAGGGTCGCGAGGCCTTCGCGTGAGCGTCCATGCAGTATAGGGCGCGCCAGCAATGAAGAAGGTCGAGATTTTCACCGATGGCGCCTGCAAGGGCAACCCCGGTCCTGGCGGCTGGGGCGCTCTCCTGCGGCTGGGGCGGCATGAGAAAGAGTTGTCGGGAGGCGAGGCCGACACGACCAACAACCGCATGGAGATGACCGCCGCGATCCGCGCGCTATCGGCTTTGATCGAGCCGTGCGAAGTCGATCTCTACACCGACAGCAAATACCTGGTCGACGGGATCACCAAGTGGATTCACGGGTGGAAGAAGCGCGGTTGGGTCAATGCCAGCAAGAAACCGGTCCGCAATGCCGACCTGTGGCATGATCTGATCGAACTGACCGGCCAACACCGCGTGAACTGGCACTGGGTCAAGGGCCACGCCGGACACGAGGAAAACGAGCGCGTGGACCGGCTGGCCAGCGACGAAGCGGATCGCATACTCGCTGGCCAGAGGTAATCGAAATCAGCTGTTGTCGACGACTTCCGCGCCGGGGCCGTTCTTCTTGATCGAGTCGATCGCGTTCTGCGCGCTCGACTTCGAGCTGTAGCCCTCGGTCGAAAACATCACTTCCGAATTGTACTTGAAGCGCACGCGAAACTCGCCGGCCTTGTCTTTGTAGATTTCGAAATGATGAGCCATAATCCTGCGTCTCCCGTTCTCTTGGTGGAATCGAAGATTGCCAACCTATCAAATGATATCTGCTTGGCTACCCCAGACGAGCGGGTGAATAGATTGAAGCGTCGATCTTCGCGGTCATTTCGTCGCGCGGAAGGCCCAGCAAGAGTTGTGCGGTAAGCCGCGCAGCCGCTGGCGCAGTCTGAATCCCTGACCCGCCCTGCCCGGCGAACCAGGCGAAGCCTTGGTATCGCGGGTCATAGCCATAAACCGGGCACCGGTCGGGCGCGAAGCTGCGCAGGCCCGCCCATTTGCGCTCAACGGCGATAACCTTCCAGTCGACCGCCCGTTGCAGACGGTCGATGGCTTCGGCAACGGCAAGCTCTTCGGGCGCAGCGTCACAGGCATCGCTTGGCGTCTCGTCATTGGGGCTTAGCCACAGCTTCCCGCTTTCGGGCTTGAAATAGAAGCTGCCGCCGATGTCGAGCACGAGTGGAAGATCGGCTGGAGGCGCAGGGTCGACACGCAGCTGGACGACGGTGCGCCGCAGCGGCCGGATCCCCAGCGGCAAGGCTCCGGCAAGGCGGGCCACCTCGTCGGCCCAAGCACCGGCGGCATCGACCAGCACGGAAGCGGCGTATTTCCCACCGACTTCGGTCCCGAGCTTCCAAGTGCGGCCAACCCGCTCGGCACTGGCTAGTCGTGCCCTGCAGACGAGGTCGGTCCCGGACCGCTTCGCCATTGCGAGATAGTGCGCATGCAGCCCAGCAACGTCGATATCAGCGCAGGGAGGCTCCCAGATGGCATCGCTCCATTCGGGGCGCAGCCCGCTCACATGCTGGTCGAGCCCGTGCCGATCGAGGCGATCGAGCGTGACGCCCGATCCGCCGAAGGTTTCCATGAATGCATCGAGTGCGCCCGCGTCTTCCCGCCGCGCAATATAAAGAGCGCCACGCGGCGTCAGGAAGCCATGCTCCTTCAGATAGGGTCCCGATGCGAGCGTGAGGGGCACGATTTCGGGTCCGCCGTAGCACTCCTCCCAAAACGCCGCCGACCGGCCGGTGGCGTGATAGCCCGGGCGATCCTCGGCCTCGAGCAGCAGCACGCTCGCACCATGGGTAGCAAGCTCGGCCGCAAGGCTGGCACCGGCAATACCGGCACCGACAATGGCGAAGTCGTAGGTCGTCACTTCTCTGCCGGTGCCACCCTGTCGAGGAACTCGGCAATGGCTGCCATCGCGCGATCGCGGACTGCGTCCACCTCGCGAAGGATCTCGTGGTGCGATTCGGGACCGAAGGCCACCAATTCGCCTCGCGGCAGGCGCTCTGCGGCGCGCAGAGCTGCCGGATGGCTCACCAGCTTGTCATTGCTGGTCGAAACGATGAGCACAGGGACATCGACGCCTTCCATTGCTCCCTTGCCCTCAAGCACGCGGGTCGAGGCATAGGCGCGCTCCACCCAGCCCCAGCTGCCCGGTCCCATTACCAGTTCGGGGCGCTTTTCGCGCCACCATAGTTCATCCGCATAGCGTTCGGCGTCATGGCTGAGCAGGTCCCGGCGACGTGCTGGCACTTCGCCCGGCTTCTCGCTCCACTTCCAGGCCGGCCGGCTCGGCTTGCCGAACAGCGTCATCAGCTTCGCGACCCCCCGCAACAGCGGGAGCGGCAGCGGCGGCCCCGACATCCCCAACATCGGTGCACTAAGAACCACCGCATCGGGAGCGACCGCTCCTTCGACCAGCGCGCGCATCACGATATGTCCGCCCATGGAGTGAGCAGCGAGTATATGAGGTCCAGGTGTGGCGGCTGTCCATTCGGCCCAGAGCGCCCGCAGGTCATCCACCCAGAGCGAGAAATCGTCGATGTGCCCCGTTACCGCATCGTCGCCGAGTCGGCCCGATCCGGCCTGCCCGCGCCAATCGGCAGCGGTGACCCGCCACCCTGCCCTGTGCCACTGTTCCAGTGTCTCAAGGTATTTCTCGTAGAAGTCACCACGACCGGGGAGGAACAGGATCGACCCGCGGGCCGGTTCCGCGCCCGGCCAATCGATCCGTCGGACCAGATGTCCGTCAGGGGCGCTCCATGCGCTTTCTTCTGCATCGGTCGGAATGGCGCGACGGTTGATTGTCTGGTGGGCTGGACGATCCAAGGCTGACTGCGCTCCGCTATGGTTACTGTTTGGTAAGCCCTGTTCTGTATCCCCACGATCAAAGACCGAATGGGGACATCATGGCCGGTTTCGATTTCACCTACGTATTGCTCGGCGCCTTGGCAATCGCGCTGCTCGTTGCGGCATTCACCGATCTCAAGAGCCGCCAGATCGGCAACAAGCTGAATATGGCGATCGCCATTGGCGCGCCATTGTGGTGGTGGGCCAGCGGACTGCCGCTGTGGCCCGATGTCGCATTGCAGGTCGGCTTCGCGTTCGGGGTCTTCGCGCTGTGTTGCGTTCTGTTCGCACTGCGCCAGATGGGCGGCGGCGACGTCAAGCTGCTGACGGCACTGGCGCTGTGGATCCCCCCCTACCCGTTCTTCAAGCTCGTGGTGATCATGGCCGTCGTCGGCGGCCTGCTCACCATCGCTTTTGGCGCGGTGCACATCATGCGCCGCCGCAGGGACCGCATCGCGATCCCGTACGGACTGGCGATCGCCATTGCCGGGCTCTGGGTTCTGGGCACGGAACCGCTCGTCAACGGAAGCGCAGCGCTCGCATTGGGCTGAAAACCCGATCTTAACCAATTCGGCCCTAGAGGTTGAAACCATACTTGCCCGCAACAGGATTTCGCAGCGGGCCATACGAGGGGGCTAGACAGCCATGGACAGGAAGAAGCTGGTTCTGCTGGTAGGTGCGCTGATCGTCGCGATCGGTACGGCACTTGTCGCACGGAGCATGTTTGCAGGCGCATCCGCACCGCAGGCCGAGGCCGCGCAGGTTGAGCCGCAGGGACCCAAGGTCCTCGTCGCGCAGCGGGCGCTGCCGGTGGGTACCATCATTACGGCTGATGCCATCAACTTCCAGCTGTGGCCGGAAGAGCTGGTGCAGGACGCCTACTTCCTCGACGGCGAAGCCGACATGTCCAAGCTGCTTGGTACGGTCGTGCGTTTCCCCATTACGGCTGGTGAGCCGGTGACCCAGGGCGCCCTCGTCGCTCCTGGCGACCGTGGCTTCCTCGCCGCTGCACTTACTCCGGGCATGCGCGCCATCACGGTTCCGGTTTCGGCCCAGTCGGGTGTTGCCGGCTTCGTCTTCCCAGGCGACCGCGTCGACATGGTGCTGACCCAGACGGTCAACGGCACTGACGGCGGCAACGCACTGAAGGCGTCCGAAACCATCATTCGTAACCTTCGCGTGCTCGCTACCGACCAGTCGACGGTGCAGGAGAAGGCCGAGGATGGTTCGACCATCGTCAAACCGTTCCGCGCCGTGACGCTCGAAGTGACGCCGATCATTGCCGAGAAGATCGCGGTTGCCCAGACCATCGGTACGCTCAGCCTTTCGCTGCGCTCGCTGGCCGACAACCAGTCGGAGCTCGAACGTGCGATCGCTTCCGGCGACGTGTCGATCCCCGACAATGCCACGCCCGAAGAGGAAGAGAAGCTGCTGCGTGAAGCAATGGCTCGTCCCGATGACGGCAAGAGCACTTATGTCACCGGTGGCGACGTGTCGCGCTTCCAGCGCCGCAGCATGCCGGCCCAGACTCCGCCGCGCGCCGGTGGTGGTGGCGACTTCAGCCCGGGCGACCTCTTCAAGCGTCAGGCCAGCTCGCATCGCGGCCCGGTCGTCCGCGTCACCCGCGGCAAGGCAACCGAGGCGGTTCCGATCAGTGCCAATGGCACGGCGGCAGCCACCACAAGCGAACCTTCGGTTTTCGAACAGATCCTTTCCTCGGCCATGAAGGCCCAGGGCGAAGGTCTCCAGAACACCGCCAACACCGTACCCGCCGCTGGCGCCACGGTGGTCCGTTGAGCCGGGCACTCAAGACAGGAAGCCATTCAGGGGGCAATTCCATGAAACGTCGTCTTTCCACCAAACTGCTGCTCGCCGGCCTGGCCATCGCGCCGCTGGCAGCCATCCCGGCGAATGTCGCCACCGCTCAGTCGGTGTCGCGTCCCTCCTCGGAAATCGTCCTTTCGATCGGCAAGGGTGAACTCGTCACCGTGCCCGGTACGATGGCGGACGTCTTCGTGGCCGACGAATCGGTCGCCGATGTGCAGGTCAAGTCGCAGCGCCAGCTCTATGTCTTCGGCAAGGGCGGCGGCGAAACCACGGTCTACGCCAGCAACTCCGCGGGCGATGTGATCTGGTCGGCCAATATCCGCGTCGGTTCGAACATCGGCAGCATCGACCAGATGCTTGCCCTGGCGATGCCGGAAGCAAAGGTGAACGTGGCCACCATGGGCACAAACACCGTGCTGCTGACCGGTACCGTGGCTGCTCCTGAAGACGCTGCGGAGGCCGAGCGCCTGGTCGAGGCATTTGTTGGCGACAACACCAATGTCATCAGCCGCCTGCGCATGGCGACGCCGCTGCAGGTCAATTTGCAGGTGCGTTTCGCCGAAGTCAGCCGCTCGCTGGTACGCAACATCAGCTCGAACCTGACCACCCGCGACAAGGCCAATGACGGTTTCGTCATGGGCGCGCTTCGCAACAATGCAGGTTCGATCGTCGGTGACGATCCGTCGAGCGCCATCGTCGGCCTCGATCCGTGTTCGGTCTTCGAGATCGCCTGTCCGGCGGATCCGACGCGCATCCGTCCCTACGACATCATCAACCAGCGCTTCGTGACCTCGGAAACGCGCTTCGAGCCCAAGAAGGGTTCGAACAGCACGCTCCTGAGCCTCGGTGGCAGGCTGCTGGGCCTCGATCTCCTGGCAACCCTCGACCTGGGTGAACAGGTCGGCCTGGTGACGACCCTCTCGCAGCCGAACCTGACCGCGCTTTCGGGTGAAACCGCCGAGTTTCTTGCCGGTGGCGAATTCCCGATCCCGTCGAGCCAGGGTCTCGGCACGACCACGGTCGAATACAAGAACTACGGCGTCAGCCTGACCTACACGCCGACGGTGCTGGCCAATGGCCGCATCTCGCTGCGCGTCCGTCCGGAAGTGTCGGAACTCTCGACCCGCGGGGCAGTCACGCTCAACGGTTTCTCGGTTCCGGCCCTCACCACCCGCCGCGCGGAAACGACGATCGAACTCGGCTCCGGCCAGAGCTTCATGATCGCCGGTCTGATGCAGAACAGCTCGCAGAACCTGCTGGAGAAAACTCCGGGTCTCGGCGATGTTCCGATCATCGGCAATCTGTTCCGTTCGAAGAGCTACCAGAAGGGTGAAACCGAACTGGTCATCGTGGTGACGCCGTATCTGGTGAAGCCGGTCAATGCGAACGACATCGTCCTGCCGACCGACGGCTTCCAGGCTCCGAACGAGATCCAGAGCATCGTCGGTTACATGGAAAATGGCGGCAAGACGGGCGCCCATCGTCCCGTCCCGACCATGCAGGACAGCACGCAGCCGGCCACCCCCGGTATTTCCCAGGCCCAGCCGGCCGGTGGAGCCCAGGCGGTTGCCGCCCCGGTCCAGCCGCGTCGTGCCGAAGCAGACGCCGACGCCAAGCCCGGCTTCAGCTTCAAGTGATCGAGAAGGAACAGAACATGCGTAACGACATGACCCGCAAGACGGCAGTCGCCCTGGCCCTCTCGCTTTCGCTCGGCCTTGGTGCCTGCGGCGGGATGCCCAGCAACCGCTCGCTCTATTCGACGAAGCAGGCAGTGGTCGAACGGACCAACTACACCTTCGACGTCGCGACCAGCGGCGACAGCGTGCCTCTCTCGGAACAGCGTCGCCTCGACGGCTGGTTCGAAACCATGGACCTTCGCTATGGCGACCGCATTTCCGTCGACGATCCGACGAACAGCCCCGGCGTCCGCGCCGCGGTTGCCAGTCTCGCTGGTCGCTACGGGATGATGGTTGCGGATACCGCTCCCCCGACCGAGGGTTACATCAACCCCGGCCAGGCCCGCATCGTGATCTCGCGCACCTCGGCCAGCGTGCCGGGTTGCCCCGATTGGTCCGCCCGGAGCGACATCAACTACAACAACGCCACCTATCCGAACTACGGCTGCGCGGTGAATTCGAACATGGCGGCCATGGTCGCCAACCCCGAAGATCTCGTCCACGGCCAGGAAGGCAATGGCGAGACCGTCATCCTCAGCTCAAACAAGGCCATCGACAGCTACCGCGAACAGGCGCCCACCGGGACCCAGGGTCTGTCACAGGTCACCACCAAGGGGAATTGATGTCATGAGCGCTTCGTTGAAAACAGCCATGCCCGGCAATCGCGACGCTTTCGCCGCGTATCTCTGCGACGAGGCCGCGCTCGATGTCCTGCGCCCGGTCGTGATCGAACTCGGGTGGCAGCCGGAAAAGTGCAACAAGGGCGGTCTGCGCAATGCGGTCCAGTCGCTGTCGGTGTCGGCCAGCCCGAACATCCTGATGGTCGACCTGTCGGAAAGTGGCGATCCGCTGAACGACATCAACGCCCTGGCCGAGGTTTGCGAACCCGGTACGGTCGTGATCGCCTGCGGTCAGGTCAACGACGTGCGACTCTATCGCGACCTGCTCGCGAGCGGCATCCACGATTACCTGCTCAAGCCGCTGTCGGCGAGCATGCTGCGCGACTCGCTCAACCAGGCCCAGGCGGTGTTTGCCGCTCCGCGCCTGAGCGACGAGGAAATGGCCAAGCGCCATATCTCGGCCGCAGTGATCGGTACGCGTGGCGGCGTCGGTGCCTCGACGCTGGCCACCTCGATCGCCTGGAACTTCTCGACGGAGCGCCAGCTTTCGACCGCCCTGCTCGACCTCGACGTACACTTCGGGACCGGCGCCCTCGCGCTCGACCTGGAGCCTGGTCGCGGCCTGACCGACGCGATCGACAATCCAAGCCGTATCGACGGCCTGTTCATCGAACGCGCCATGATCCGCGCCAACGACAATCTCGCCATCCTGTCGGCCGAAGCGCCGATCAACCAGCCGCTGATGACCGATGGTTCGGCCTTCATGCAGCTGCAGGACGAGTTCCGTCATGCTTTCGAGATGACGGTGGTCGACATGCCGCGCAACATGATGATCAACTTCCCGCACCTCCTCAACGAGGTGAATGTGGCAGTCCTGGCGACCGAGATGTCGCTGGCATCGGCGCGCGATTCGATTCGCATCCTGTCCTGGCTCAAGACCAACGCCCCGCATGCGGTGCCGATCGTCGTGGCCAACAAGGTGCAGCCCGGCGCGGCCGAAATCAGCAAGGCCGATTTCGAAGCCTCGATCGAGCGCAAGATCGATATCGTGATCCCCTTCGACCAGAAGGCTGCGGCCAATGCTGCCAAGCTCGGCAAGACTTTCGTCGAAGCCAATGGCAGCTCAAAGGCTGCTGCTGCGATGAAACAGCTGGCCGGCCGCATCATCGGCACCGGCGGTGACGAAGGCGAAGAGGCCCAGGCCGGCGGCGGCAAGAAGTCGCTTCTCGGCGGCATCGACCTCAAGGGCCTGATGCCGAAGAAGAAGGAAAAGGCGAGCTTCGCCGAAGCCGCTGAATAACACGCTTCCGGACGGGACGCGCCTGGCGCGCGGTCCGTCCGGGCAAGAATACTCGACGCACGGAGTCACGGCATGGACATCATTCAGGTAGTACTGTTGGCGGTAGGCGTCCTCGCCCTGCTTGCGATCGGCTACACTCTGGTGGCCGGACCCAATGCGGGCAAGGCTGGACAGCGCCGCCTGCAGCAATTGCGCTACCGTCACTCCGAAAGCACCGACGCGAAGGTCGAATCGCAGCTGAAGAAGGCGATCGCGGCCCGCAAGCCCAAGCGCTACCAGGTGGCGGGTTCGGGATCGCGCGTCGATGCGCTTGCGGTCCGCCTTGACCGTACGGGCAAGAACTGGACGCTGAGCCAGTATACCTACACCTCCGTGGGTATCGGCCTTGCGATCGCACTGCTTCTGTTCCTGCGCTCGGGCTCGATCGGCCTGTCGCTTGGTGTCGGCACACTGTTCGGCGCCGGCCTGCCGCACTTCATCGTGAACCGTCAGATCAAGAAGCGTACCGCCAACTTCAACGCCAAGTTCCCGGACGCCATCGAACTGCTCGTTCGCGGCCTTCGTTCCGGTCTCCCGGTGACCGAGACCCTCTCGGTTGTCGCCCAGGAACTGCCCGGCCCTGTCGGTCAGGAATTCAAGGGCATCGTCGAGCGCATCAAGATCGGTAAGACGATGGAGGATTCGCTCCAGGACACCGCCGACCGCCTCGGCATTCCGGAGTTCAACTTCTTCTGCATCACGCTCGCGATCCAGCGCGAAACCGGTGGTAACCTCGCAGAGACGCTGTCGAACCTCGCCGACGTGCTGCGCAAGCGCGCCCAGATGAAACTCAAGATCCGCGCGATGAGCTCGGAATCGAAGGCCTCGGCCTACATCGTCGGTGCGCTGCCCTTTATCGTCTTCACGCTGATCTGGTGGATCAACCCCACCTATATCGGCGGGTTCTTCGAGGACGATCGACTCATCGTGACCGGCCTTGGCGGCCTCGTCTGGATGTCGATCGGCGGCTTCATCATGGCCAAGATGGTCAGCTTCGAAATCTGAGCAGGGAAGAGACAGAGAAATGGACCCCTCAACCGGCCCCAAGCTTCTCGGCTTCGACGTCATCCTCATCGGCTCGATCCTTGCCGGGATCGCCGCCCTCGCAGTGATCGTCGCGATCTACTCGGCCGTTACCATCAAGGATCCGATGGCCAAGCGCGTCAAGGCGCTCGAAGGACGTCGCGAAGAGCTCAAGTCGGGCCTCGTGACCTCAAGCGCCAAAAAGCGCCAGAGCCTCGTGCGCAAGACCGACACGACCGAGAAGATCAAGGACACTCTCGGCAACATGAAGGTGTTGCAGCAGAGCCAGGTCGACATCGTCCAGCAGAAGCTCGCCTGGGCGGGTATCCGCAACAAGGAACTGGCGGTCCTCATCATCGGTCTGCGCATGATCCTGCCGATAGTGCTGGGCGGCACAGCCTTTGTCCTGCTCTACCTGGTCGAGATCTATCCCGACTGGCAGATGAAGCGCGTCATGGCGCTCGCTGCCGCCCTGTTCGCAGGGTACAAGGGACCGGAAATGTACCTGTCGAACATCGCGAAGAAGCGATCCGACGCCATTCGCAAGGGTCTCCCCGACGCGCTCGACCTCCTGGTCATCTGCGCCGAGGCCGGTCTGACCGTCGACGCCGCTTTCAACCGCGTCGCCAAGGAACTGGGCCGCGCCTATCCCGAACTGGGTGACGAATTCGCCCTGACCGCGATCGAGCTGTCGTTCCTCAACGAGCGCAAGAAGGCCTTCGACAACCTCGCCTACCGCGTCGATCTCGAAGCGGTGAAGGGCGTGGTCACGACCATGATCCAGACCGAACGTTATGGTACTCCGCTGGCATCCGCCCTGCGTGTGTTGTCGGCCGAATTCCGCAACGAGCGCATGATGCGCGCCGAGGAAAAGGCAGCGCGTCTCCCGGCGATCATGACCGTCCCGTTGATCATGTTCATCTTGCCGGTGCTGTTCATCGTCATTCTCGGCCCGGCGGCCTGTTCGATTGCCGACGCCTTCAGTGGCGGTATCGGATAACCGGATAACGTCCGAAAACAATCGGGACGCAGGTAAGCCTGGTCGACCTAGTCGGCCAGGCTTTCTGCATCGAAGTCGCCCGCATTCTCGCGAACGCGATGGAGCATATCCCGAAGCGCGGCCTGCTCCTGGGCGGAGAGCACGTCGAACAACTCCTCTTCGATCTTCAGCGCCAGCGGCATGATCCCGGCATGGACCGCCCTGCCCTCGGTCGTGAGTTCGAGCAGGTGCGAACGACCATCGGCGGCATTGGGCCTGCGATGGACCAGCCCGCGATCCTCCAGCCGCTTGCACGAGCGGTTGACCGGCACCTTGTCCATCAGCGTCATCTGCGACAGATCGCGCTGCGTCAGCGCACCGCTGTCGCCGAGGACTGCCATGATCCGCCATTCCGCGGTCTTGAGCGCGAAACGCTTGCGATACTGCTCGGCGATACGGGCCGAGACTGCATTCGACGCGATCGAGAGCTGGTAAGGCAGGAAATCGGCGAGGCGTTGGGCGGGCTGGCGTTTCGACATGCCCCTACCCTTAGATTCCGAACGCCGCTTGGCAAGTAGGTTGCGCCTGTAACCGTCTCAAGCGCAACTATTCGAAACCCGGCTCGTCCCACCAGGGGTAGAAGTCGGGCATATTGGCGCTGACCCTGTCCGGATAGGCCGGCGCGCGCTTCTCGAGGAAGCTGGCGATCCCCTCGCGCGCATCGGCGCTGCGGCTGAGGCGATAGATCGCACGGCTATCGATCCGATGTGCCTCCATCGGGTGACCGCCGCCACCCAGCCGCCACAGCATTGCGCGGGTCATCGCCACCGAAACGGCGGAGGTATTGTCGGCAATTTCGCGCGCGATTTCGCGTGCTGCGTCCATCAGGGTGTTCGGCGAGTGAACAGAACGAACAAGGCCCCGATCAAGCGCTTCATTCGCATCGAAAATGCGCCCCGTCATGCACCATTCGAGCGCGGTCTGCATCCCGACCAACCGCGGCAGGAACCAGCTCGATGCCGCCTCGGGCGTGATGCCGCGCCGCGCGAAGACGAAGCCGAACCGCGCGTTGTCGCTCGCCAGGCGGATGTCGAAGGGGAGCTGCATCGTCGCCCCGACGCCTACCGCGACACCATTGCACGCTCCGATCAGCGGCTTCTTCGAGTTGAACAGCCGCAAGGTCAGCCGCCCGCCCCCGTCGCGCACCCGCTCGTCCGACAGGTCGTCGACCGGGTTGGGATCGGAGAAGACATGGCCCCCGCCTTCGGGCGTCAGGTCGGCGCCTGCGCAAAAGGCCCTCTCGCCATGCCCGGTCACGATCACCGCGCGCACGCTGTCATCGGTATCGGTGACGTCCATCGCGTCGATCATCTCGTCCATCATGACGCGGGTGAAGGCGTTCATCTTCTCGGGCCGGTGGAGCGTCAGCGTGGCGATGCCATCGGCGATGTCGAGCTTGATCTGTGTGTAGGACATAATTTGGATTCTCTCCCCGTGGTTCCGTCAGGATGGAGCACATGGAGCACGGTCCTGACGAAGAATACGCCTCTGCCGACATGCCAGCACCTCGCCCTGCCAAAGGCAAGGAAAGAAGCGATGTCCCTGGACTGACGATGAGCATGTCCATGCGCCCAAGCACTAAGGATCCGCCCGATTGTAGGAAAGCCCGGCGGTTGGCGCTCACCTCAAGCAGGTGATCCAGATCGGTCCGTCAATTCCAGCTCAATCATTCCTGCAAACACACGCCACAGAGCGAAGAGCCATAGTGCCACCAGCACATGGAAGAGGTGCCAGGAGAGATCCGGGCCAAGGACCAGCGATTGCCTGACAAGCAGGACATTGAGCACGAATGATCCAACCGCGGCAGACCGGAGCCAGCGCTGCCACGCCGCTCGCGCGGGAAGCCTCGCCGCCAGCAGGGTGGCCGCCAGCAGCCAGAACAGGAACAGGGGCGTCGCAAGGGCGGGATTTGCCAGCGCTACGACAACTGTCGCAAGGACCGCGAGTGCTCCGATCAAGGGGCGAGGCGGGTTTTCTGCAAGCCCGGTAAGCTTTGCCAGCTGGAGCGCGATCAGGCCCATTGCGGACGCGCCACCAGCTTGCGAAACGAGCTTGTGGATCGCGGCGAGAGCATCAACCTCGCCGTTGGCGAAACGGACAACGCCGATCGCCGCAGCCAGTCCGAGAATCGCCGTGCCTGCCGCCGCCAAGCCCCTGTTCTTGCGAAAGAGGTCGCGCGCGGCCACCAGCGCCACCACGACGATGGCGAGTTCGGACAGCGAATAATGTGCCCCCGGCATGTCAGGCCTTTGCAAAAGCCGCCGGGTCGGGTCGCTTGGCCAATGTGTCGTTCCGAACCATGTCGGATTCGAGCTGTGCAGCCTTGATCTGCTCGGACGACAGGCGCGAACCGTCGTGACTCCAACCCGGAGGAGCGAAGATATAGCAAAAACGCTGCCAGGGGGTCAGCCCGCGCCGGAACACGTCTTTCGCAATGCCCCAGTATTCGTGAAAGATGATCACGAAGGGATTGAGCGTCTCAAGGTTTTTGACCAGTCCGAAATCGACCTTCTCCTCCTCGGGGACGAAGGTCCCGAACATGCGATCCCAGATGATCAACGTGCCGGCGTAATTGGCGTCGAGATAGGCGGGATTGCGGCCGTGGTGGACCCGGTGGTGCGACGGCGTGTTGAAGATGAATTCGAACCACCGCGGCATCTTGTCGACCAGTTCGGTGTGAAGGAAGAACTGGTAAGTCGCGTTAAGCACGCCGCAGAACAGCACGACAACCGGATCGAAGCCGAGCAAGACCAGCGGCACCTTGAACATCATCGTCCCGGTGAAATGCTTGGTCCAACCCTGCCGCAGTGCGACGGAGAAATTGAACTGGGTGCTGGAGTGGTGCGTGACATGCATCGCCCATCCCCAGCGGACGCGGTGCGCTACCCGGTGATGCCAGTAGAACCGCAGGTCATCGAGAACGAAACAAACCACCAGCGAAAGGATGCTGAGCGGGATGGCAAATAGCTGGAACTGCTGGACCCAGAACAGCACGCCGACTGTGATGAATGCTGTCGCACCGTTGGTGAATGCGCTGACAATCCCCAGGCCCATCGATGCAAAATTGTCTTTCCAGTCGCCTGCCCCGCGTTCGTGAAAGAAGTGGTTGGCGACGGATTCGAAGACGATGCTCGCAAAGTAGAGCGGAATGACAATCATCGCGATGTTTGACGCTACAATGTTCTCAAGCATCATGACGGCCTCCCCTTGGTGATCCCGGGGTACCGTCAAAGCTTGCGGAACTGAATTGAGTAATCAGCCCATATTTGTTACTGTGATGAACAAATGCGCGATCTCAGGTCCTTGCGGCACTTCGAAGCCGTCTATCGCTTCACCAGCTTCAGCGCGGCTGCCGAGGAACTCGGCCTCACACACTCGGCGCTGACCAAGAGCATCAAGCTGCTCGAAGACAGCTGGGGGGTGCAATTGTTCCACCGCACCACCCGCACCGTCGCCCCGACCGAGGCTGCGAACCGGCTCTATCCCAAGGCGGTCGAGTTGCTGGCCTTTGCCGAGGACGTGCAGAGGTCGGTCAAGTCGGGGGCTCACGAGATGCGTGTGGTCTGCGGGCCGGGCATTCTCGACAATCTGATCCACCCGGCAATCCTGCGTTACGCCGAGCGTTTCCCGGAAACCCGCCTCGTCGTTTCGACAATGCCTCCGCATCTTGCCGCGGCCGAACTGGTCCAGCGCCGGGCCCACCTCCTGCTCTATCATCGCGCCAGTATTGCAGGGATGCCGCACGTCGAGCGGATGCGGGTCAGCGATATCGCCGACGAGCCTTACTGGATGCTTTTCCGCAATGGCCATGTCGAGGCGCAGGCATCCGACGATTTGGCAAGCTCAGCCGAGCTCGACTGGGCGCTGGCCGGGTTCGACCATCTGTTCGAACGCAGCCTATCCGAAGATGTGCGCAGGATGCTGCGCGAAAAGGGCGTTCCGCGCTATCGCGTGATGAGCCAGGCTGCCTGTGTGGAGCTTGCGCGCAATTCGAACATCGTCACGGCCGCCCCCGAAAGTGCCGCCAGGGGAATCCTGTCGCAGGGCGGACTTGAGGGTCGCCCGCATCCGGGCGGGTTCCGCTTCTCCGTTTCCGCCGCCGTGCTGCACGACGCGGCCCACGAACCGACGGTCGCGCATTTCATCGAGTGCCTGCGGGCAAACGACTAGCTCCCGGCTCGCCGACGAAAGCCTTACATTCACACCGGCCTGCCATATATGCGCTGACACGCAAGCAGACAGGAAACCCGCTCGCCAATGCCTTCCCTGACCCGCCGCCGACTTATTGCCAGCAGCGTCGGGCTGGGCGCGCTTGCAGGCCTGCCGCTGCCGGCGTGGGCGAAAGGGCGGTCGCTGGCCCATGCACGCAAGGGCTTCGGCGAACTGTCCGGCGCCGATATTGCCCTGACCATCGGCGACCATCACTTCAGCACCGGCGGCCGTTCGGGCCATGCCGTCGCGGTCAATGGCACAGTGCCGGGGCCGTTGATCCGGCTGCGCGAGGGGCAGGAGGTGAAGCTCCACGTCACCAACAATCTCGCCGAGGACAGTTCGATCCACTGGCACGGCCTGCTGCTGCCATTCCAGTTCGACGGTGTTCCCGGAGTGAGCTTCCCGGGCATCAAGCCGGGCCAGACATTCACCTATGAGTTCCCGATCCGGCAGAGCGGCACCTATTGGTGGCACTCGCACTCCGGCCTGCAGGAACAGGCGGGCCACTATGGTCCCATCGTGATCGAAAGCGCCGAGCCCGACCCGCGCTACGACCGCGATTACGTCGTCTTGCTGAGCGAGTTCACCCCGCTTCACCCGCACGAGATCATGCGCAAGCTCAAGGTCGGCGAGCATTACTTCAACCGCCAGATGCAGACTGCGACCGAGGGCGATATGCCGGTGAGCAAGCGGTTGATGTGGGGCGAAATGCGGATGAACCCGCGCGACGTGTCGGACGTTACCGGGGTGACCTACACTTACCTCGTCAATGGTCACGGACCGATGGACGGGCTGGAGTACCTCTTCACACCGGGCGAGCGCGTGCGTCTGCGGTTCATCAATGGCTCGGCCATGACCTTCTTCAACGTCCGCATTCCGGGCGTTCCGATGACCGTGATCGCAGCCGACGGGCAGGACGTCTCGCCTGTCAAGGTGGACGAGTTCCAGATCGGCGTGGCCGAGACTTACGACGTGATCGTCGCCCCTCCTGCAGGCAGCCACGCGCTGGTGGCCGAGGCGATGGACCGCAGCGGCATGGGCATCGCCTCGCTCACCTCCCACCCCGGCCATCGCGCCACCCCGCCGCCTCTGCGCGCTCCGGTGACGCTGGGCATGGCCGACATGGGCATGATGGACCACGCGGCGATGGGTCATGGCGACATGGCGGGATCGGGCAGCATGGACCATTCCATGCGCGACACATCCAAACTGCCCGAGAGTGTGGAGGTCGGTCCCGGCATCGACATGGTTGCGCCCATGCCGATGGACCGGATGAACTACCCCGGCCTCGGCCTCGACAAGGTCGAACACCGCGTGCTGCGCTACACCGACCTAAGGGCGGCGAAGGCTAATCCGCACCGCATGCCGACCCGCCAGATGGAGATCCACCTGACCGGGAACATGGAACGCTACATGTGGAGCTTCGACGGCAGGAAGTTCTCCGCCGTCACCGACGATCCGATCCGCTTCGCCTATGACGAGCGTGTGCGGGTGAAGCTGGTCAACGACACGATGATGGCGCACCCGATCCATTTGCACGGGCATTTCTTCGAGCTGGTCAATGGTGCGGGCATGATGAACCAGCCGCTGAAGCACACGGTGATCGTGCAGCCGGGCAGCACCGCGACCTTCGACCTGACTGCCAACGAGCCGGGCGACTGGGCCTTTCACTGCCACCTGCTCTACCACATGCATGCAGGGATGATGCAGACCGTGACCGTGCGGCCTTTCCCCGCAGCTGGAGAGGGCGCATGAGCCTGCGCCTCGCCCTCGCCGCGGCCTTGCTGCTCACCGCCCTGCCCGTGGCGGCGCAGGATCATTCTGCGCACCAGCATGAGGGCGTGAAGGAGTCCAAACCCGAGGATCACTCACAGCACGAGCCAGCTCCTGCGCCGTTCGAGCTGCCCGATATGACCAAAGCGCCCGCGATGGATCATTCGATGCACCAGGCGAACGATCTCCCCTCGGGACCGCCTCCGTCCGAAGCGTTCGAGGGACCGAAGCACGCGGCGGACAGTATCTATGGCGCCGAGGCGATGGCCACCTCCCGCGAAGCCAATCGGGCGACGCATGGCGACATGAACTTCGCCACGCTGATGGTCGAACGGCTCGAAGCGCGCATTGCCGATGGCGGGGACAGTTACCTGTGGGACATGCAGGGCTGGTACGGCGGCGACATCGACAAATTCGTGCTCAAGTCCGAGGGCGAAGGCGAGTTTGGCGGGTCGGTCGAGCATGCCGAGGTGCAGGCACTATGGGGCCACGCCATCGGCCCGTTCTTCGATTTGCAGGCGGGCATGCGGCTCGACGTCGAACCGGAAACGCGCAGCCATCTGGTGCTCGGGGTGCAGGGCCTCGCGCCCTATATGTGGCATGTCGATGGCGCGCTGTTCCTCTCCGACCGCGGCGATCTCACCGCGCGGATCGAGGGCGAATACGACCAGAAGATCACCCAGCGGCTGATCCTGCAGCCGCGCGTAGAGCTGGAGCTTTCGGCCCAGGACATTCCCAAACGCGCGATCGGAGCAGGCCTCACCAAGATCGAACCTGGCCTGCGCCTGCGCTATGAAATCGCTCGCGAATTCGCGCCCTATGTCGGGGTCGAGTACGAGGCGAAACTCGGCCAGACCGCCGACATAGCAAAGGCCGCCGGGGAAGACCCCGACGGCCTGAAATTCCTGCTCGGCATGCGAGCCTGGTTCTGATGGCTTAGCGAGGGGCCATGCGAATGGCGCCGTCGAGGCGCACGTCCTCGCCGTTGAAATAGCCGCACTCGATCATGGTCATGGCGAGACGGGCGTATTCCTCCGGATTGCCGAGGCGCTTGGGGAACGGGACCGAAGCGGCCAGCGCTTCCTTCACCTGCGGCGGAGCGGCGTTCATCAGCGGGGTGTTGAAGATGCCCGGCAGGATGGTGTTCACGCGGATGCCTTCGCCCATCAGGTCGCGCGCGATGGGCAGGGTCATGCCGATAACGCCGCCCTTGGAAGCGGAGTAGGCCGCCTGGCCGATCTGGCCGTCTTCGCCCGCCACCGAAGCCGTGTTGACGATCGCGCCGCGATCGCCGTCCTCGCTCAGCGGGTCGAGCGTCATCATGCCCGCAGCCGACTTGGCGATGCAGCGGAAGGTGCCGATCAGGTTCACCTGAATCACGAACTCGAATGCCGAGAGCGGGAAGTGGCTGATCTCGCCGGTCTGCTTGTCGCGCTTGGCGGTCTTGATGGCGTTGCCGATGCCCGCGCAGTTGACGAGGATGCGTTCCTGGCCATGCGCCTCACGCGCCTTGGCGAAGCCGGCGTCGACGTCTTCGTCGCTCATGACGTTGACCTTGCAGAACACGCCGCCGATGTCCTTGGCGACTGCCTCGCCCTTTTCCTCGTTCATGTCGAAGATCGCGACCTTGGCACCCTTCGCGGCGATTGCACGCGCTGTGGCTTCGCCAAGACCCGAGGCACCGCCGGTCACGACGGCGGGAGTGTTTGCACCAACTTCCATGGATTATGTCCTCTCAGAGAATGGGATAGTCTGTTCGCCCGAACGCACTAGGCGTCGATGGCGGTTAAAGCGACTCTACAATCGTGACATTGGCGACGCCGCCGCCTTCGCACATGGTCTGCAGGCCGTATTTCTTTCCCCGCGCCTTCAGGGCGTGGACCAGCGTCGCCATCAGTTTGGTGCCGCTCGCGCCGAGCGGGTGGCCGAGCGCGATCGCACCACCATTGACGTTGAGCTTCTCCGGATCGGCTCCGGTGTGCTTCAGCCAGGCCAGCGGCACGGGGGCAAAGGCCTCGTTGACCTCGTAGAGGTCGATGTCCGAAATCTTCATCCCGGCACGTTCCAGGGCGCGGTCGGTCGCGAACAGCGGTTCTTCCAGCATGATCACCGGATCGCCTGCGGTAACGGTGAGATTGTGGATGCGCGCCAGCGGCGTGAGGCCGTATTCCTTGAGCGCCTTCTCGCTGACCACCAGCACCGCGCTCGATCCGTCGCAAATCTGGCTGGAGCTGGCAGCGGTGATCGTGCCCTCCGGATTGAGCAGCTTGACCGAGGCAATCCCTTCGAGTGTGGCGTCGAAGCGAATGCCCTCATCGACCGTGTGCAGTTCGGCACCCTCGGGAGTTTCGATCTCGACCGGCACGATTTCGTCGGTGAAGGCGCCGGACTTGGTTGCGGCGATGGCCTTCTCATGGCTTGCCAGAGCAAAGCGGTCGAGATCGTCCTTGGAGAAGCCATGCTTCTTCACGATCATCTCCGCGCCCATGAACTGGCTCCACTGGATGCCGGGATATTTCTCCTCGAGACCGGGCGACTTGTAGTTACCCAGGCCTTCTTTCATGTGGAACATGGCGGTCGAACCCATGGGCACACGGCTCATGCTTTCCACGCCTGCCGCGATGACCACGTCCTGCGTGCCGCTCATCACCGCCTGCGCGGCGAACTGGATGGCCTGCTGCGAGGAGCCGCACTGGCGGTCGATAGTGACGGCGGGCACGCCCTCACCCAGATGCTTCGCAGCGAGCACTGCATTGCGGCCAACCTGCATCGCCTGCTCGCCGCCCTGGCTGACGCAGCCCATCACAACATCGTCGATAGTCCGCGCCTCCAGCCCGCTGCGCTCCATCACCGCATCGAGCGATTTTGCGGCGAGATCCACCGGATGGACCCCGGCAAGCCGGCCTCCCCGGCGACCACCGGCAGTGCGGACGGCTTCGACGATATAGGCATGGGGCATGGGGCTCTCCTCAAGAATCCGGCGTGGTGCGGGTTTCGATTTGCCACTGGACTATTTGACGTTGACGTTAAGGTCAAGCAGATGGAGGCATTGGTTTCGACCTCTCATGCATACGATTGCCAATCGGGACATGCCATCGTCGCCGGAAACTGGTTGCCATTGGCACTGAGATTGCCGGGCCGGGACTCGCCGCAGCACAGAAACTGGCGGAAATCCTTAAGCGAACGTGTATGTTGCAAGTAAGACACATGGCGCTCCGCAATTAACAATTGCAATCACTTTGCCATTGCGAAGCCCCCCCACGAAAAGCCATCCTCCGGGCAGCTTGGGTAGGCACACGTGCGCGTGGGTCGCTTCGGCTTCAATCAAGAAGAGTAAGGCCCGTCTTGGCGGGTTCATATAGGGGATTGATATCTCATGAAGAATTCCACCATCCTCAAGGCAAGTGCGGCTCCGCTCGCGCTCGGCCTTGCCCTCGCGAGCGCTCCTGCGTTTGCGCAGGACGTCGGGGACGATGCGGCATCTGCAGACGCTCCTGCAAATACCATTCTCGTCACCGGTTCGCGCATCAAGCAGCCGAACCTCGAATCGGCCAGCCCGGTCACCGTCGTCGGCGCAGAAGAGTTCGCCGAAACCGGTACGACCCGCGTCGAAGACCTCGTCAACTCGCTGCCGCAGGTGTTCGCCTCGCAGGCCGGCCAGCTGTCGAACGGTGCTTCGGGCGCTGCCAACCTCAACCTTCGCGGTCTCGGCACCGAGCGTACGCTGGTGCTGGTGAACGGCCGTCGCCTCGTCCCGGGTGACCCGACGACTTCGGCTGCCGACATCAACGTCATTCCGGCCGCTCTGATCGAGCGTGTCGACGTGCTGACCGGCGGTGCATCTTCGGTTTACGGTGCTGATGCTGTCGCCGGTGTTGTCAACTTCATCATGGACACCGACTTCGAAGGCTTCAAGCTCGACACCCAGTACTCGGTGTACCAGCACAAGAACCGTGCAGGTCCGGACATCACCAATGCACTCGATGCGCGTGGTTTCGGCTACCCGAACGGTATGTCGACCAATGGCGGCACATTCGACGCGACGCTGGCATTCGGCACGAGCTTCGACGACGGTCGCGGTCGCGCAACCGCCTATGTCGGCTATCGTAAGATCAAGGCAGTCCTCCAGGGCAGCCGCGATTACTCGTCGTGCTCGCTCTCGGCGAACACTGCTGGTTCGGCTACGCCGTATAGCTGCGGTGGCTCGCTGACCTCGCCGATCGGTACCGCGATCTACTACGACGACTTCGACGCAACCGTCGACACCACTGGTGGCGGCCCGAACGGCGATCAGCCGAACGGTATCGTCGACTCGTTCACCTCGACTCTGGCAGGCTTCGGCCCGAATCGTACGCTGGGTGCATTCACCCGCTACAACTTCGGCCCGCTGAACTACTTCCAGCGTCCGGACGAACGCTACACCGCCGGTGTCTTCGCCGACTACGAGATCAGCCCTGCGCTGCATCCGTATATGGAGTTCATGTTCATGGACGACCGCACGGTCGCCCAGATCGCTCCGTCGGGTGACTTCGGTAACACACTGTCGATCAACTGCGACAACCCGCTGCTTGGTCCCGATCAGCTCGCCGCGCTTTGCGACGACGAAAACCTGCTCGTCAGCCCGGATCCGACGCGCGCGTTCGAGGTTGTCGGCAATTCGCCGATCCTCAACCCGGACGGCACTCCGACCGGCACCTATCTGGCGCCGTTCAACTTCATCGATCCGACCACTGGCAACACCTACAACCGTGGCTTCCTCCAGTTCCTTCGTCGTAACGTCGAAGGCGGTCCGCGTCGCGACGACCTCCAGCACACTTCGTACCGTGCTGTTCTTGGTATGCGCGGCGACCTGAGCTCGGCCTGGTCGTATGATGCGTACTACCAGTATGGTCGTACCAACTTCGCCCAGACCTATTCGAATGACCTTTCGGTTGTTCGTCTGACCCGTGCGCTTGACGTCGTAGACGACGGCTCGGGCAATGCCGTTTGCCGCTCGGCACTCGACGGTACGGATCCGGCCTGCGTTCCCTGGGATATCTTCAACCCCGGCTCGCCCCCGAGCGCGGCATCGACCAACTACCTCAGCACGACCGGCATTTCGCGCGGCGTCGTGAGCGAGCAGGTTGTGTCGGGCTATCTTTCGGGCAACCTGGGTGAATACGGTGTCCAGACCCCGTGGGCTTCGGAAGGTTTCGGTCTCGTTCTCGGTGCCGAGTACCGCAAGGAGAAGCTAGAGTTCTACTCGGACGCTTCCTTCCAGGCTGGCGACCTCTCGGGCCAGGGCGCTCCGACGCTCCCGGTTTCGGGTTCGTTCGACGTGAAGGAATTCTTCACCGAACTTCGCCTTCCGCTCGTCCAGGACAGCTGGCTCTACGACTTCACGGTCACCGGCGGTTATCGCTATTCGGACTATTCGACTGGCGCGACCACCGATACCTACAAGATCGAAGCCGAACTGGCCCCGACTCCGGACATCCGCTTCCGCGGTGGCTACAACCGTGCAGTCCGTGCACCGACGGTGCAGGATCTGTTCGCTCCGGTTCGCGTACAGCTTAACGGTTCGACCGATCCGTGTGCTCTCACCGATGCCGCCGGCAACCCGGCAGCCATCAGTGCAGCAGACGTTGGCTGTATCGCCCAGGGTCTGAGCATAGGCCAGGTCGTCACGGCCAACCCGGCTGAGCAGTACAACGGCCAGGTCGGCGGTAACCCGAACCTGCTTCCGGAAAAGGCTGACACCTACACGCTGGGTGTGGTTCTGACCCCGACCTTCCTGCCTGGCTTCAACGCCAGCATCGACTGGTTCAAGATCGACCTCGTCGACGCGATCCAGGGCTATGGTCAGGACACGATCCTCGCAGTCTGCACCGACACAGCTGATCCGTTCTTCTGCTCGCTTATCAAGCGTGACGGTTCGGGTTCGCTGTGGCGCTCGTCGGCTGGCTACGTTGAAGACTTCTCGACCAACGTCGGTGGTGTCGGAACTGAAGGTATCGACGTCCAGGTCGGCTACACTCGCCAGATTGGCGATCTCGGCCGCCTGAACTTCAACTTCATCGGTACCTGGCTGGACAGCCTGACGCTCGATCCGGGCTTCAGCCAGGCTCCCGAGTATGACTGTGCCGGCCTGTTCGGTAACACCTGCTCGGCCGGTATCCTTAGCTGGGGTCCAAACCCCGAGTGGCGTCACACCATGCGTCTCGGCTTCGACTTCGCTAACGGCATCGGTACTTCGGTGCGCTGGCGTTACTTCGACTCCGTCGTGAACGAAGACGGTGTCGCTGGTGGCCCGAACCCGAACGGTGGAGCACCGCGTCCGGGCAACGCCGGTTTCCCGGCGGTCAGCTACTTCGACCTCGCGCTGACGGCTGAAGTGGGCGACCACTTCAACTTCCGCCTGGGTGCGAACAACATCTTCGACAAGACTCCGCCGGTCGTGGGCTCGCAGTCCTGCCCGTCGGGTCCGTGTAACGGCAACGTGTACGCCGCAGTGTATGACGCACTCGGCCGCTACCTCTACGCCGGTGTGACGCTTGAATTCTAAGCATCTCACAGACTAGACAGGGAATGGCGGGCCTTCGGGTCCGCCATTTTCTTTTGTGGCTTCGGCCACGCACGAATTTCCGGACACTCGTTTTCCCGTGAACCGTACACAAGCCCGCCAGCGCATCGCCGCCTTTCCCAAGGACGATATCGACGCGGCCTTTTCCGCAGGCGTCGATCTGCTTCGTGCGGATCACGCGGAGTTGCTCCTCCCGGCGGGGCGCACCCTTGCCCGTCGTTTTCCGCAGGATGCCCGGAGCCACCAGTTGCTCGGCCTTGCGGCGCGCGCTGCGCAGGATAGTGCGCAGGCCCTCGAGTCCTTCGCCCGCGCGCATGAACTCGCTCCTGGCGATGCCCTCATCGCCAATTCCCATGCACGCGCAGCGCTGGAGGCCGGCCGACCTGCCGTCGCACTCTTCGAAAGGGCCATCGCTCTCGCTCCGCAGGATGGCACCTTACGCCTCGGCCATGCTGCGTCCTTGCTTCACGAAGGGCGGACCGATGACGCGGTCGCGCTACTGGATGCGCTCACCGCCGCCAACCCGATGTGGGCCGATGGTCATCGCGATGCCGCCCATATCCGTGGTCAGCTCGGCCTTGACCCCTGCGCAAGCATCAGCGCAGCCCTCCGCCAGCATCCGCGATCTCCTGACCTCCACCTCCTCCTTGCCGGGACAAAACTCGAAGCACTCGACTTTCAAGGAGCGAGAGAAGTGCTTGAGGATGCCCGGAAGCGCATCGGTACAAGTCCGCAGCTTGCCGTTCTGACAGCTCACGCTGCATCCGAATCCGGTGACCTCGACGGAGCCGACGCGCTGTTCGCGTCGTTCGACGCAGCCGTGGGGGTCAACGACGCTTCGTTGTTGGCCCGGCACCTTCTCAGGGCCGGACGGGAGATCGCTGTAGCACCGCTCCTCGAGCCTCTGGTTGCCAAGGATTTCAACCATCTCCTGTGGCCCTATCTGTCGCTGGCATGGCGCCTTACCGGCGACCCGCGCTGGCATTGGCTGGAGGGTGACGAGCATCTGGTGGGAGTGTTCGACCTTGCCGACCAGATCGGTGACCTCACAGAGTTGGCCGATCACATACGCAGCCTTCATTTCGCCAAGCAGCAACCCCTGGACCAGTCGGTTCGTGGGGGCACCCAGACTGATGGCAACCTCCTGCTCAGAACCAATCCGGCGATCCGCAATCTGCGCCGGGTTATCCTTGAGGCGGTCGAAAAGCACGTGGCCCAGCTGCCTGCATTCGAAGCCAGCCATCCGACATTGCTGGCCGAGCGCGATCCTCTGCGGATTGCCGGTTCGTGGTCGGTGCGTCTGACCGATGCGGGGTTCCACTCCGACCATGTGCACGGTCGGGGCTGGATCAGTTCGGCTTTCTATCTTGCGCTGCCCGACACCCTGGGCTCAGGACATGGAGCCGCTGGTCCGGCCAACGCGGGCTGGCTTTCGATCGGCGAAAGCCGCGATATCTTGCCGCAGCTCGAACCGGTACGGCTGATAGAGCCGAAAGCGGGGCGCCTTGTGCTGTTCCCATCGACCATGTGGCATGGTACCCGTCCCTTCCCTTCCGGCGAGCGCATGACGGTGGCTTTCGACATCGCACGCCCCCTTCAATGATTGGACCGACGACACCATGAATGCGCCCCCTCCACCCCAGAAACTGACGCAGGCCATGCATAGAATGCAGGCCGGCGATTTGGCCGGGGCGCTTGGCATTGCCGAAGCGGCGCTTGGAGAGGCAGGCGATCGCGCACCGTATCTCGCGCTTGGCAGCCTTGCGGCGTTGCGCATGGGAGCACCTGATCGCGCTGTGCCCTTGCTACGTGAATTGATCGAACTCAATCCCGGGGACAGGGCAAGCCGCGCCAACTTGGCCGTTGCGCTGGTCCAGACCGGGGATCATGACGGCGCCCTAGCCCTCGCCGCCGGCTCGCCGGAGCCCTCCCTCGCCCGGGTAGAGGGCTTTATAGAGCAGCAGCGCGGCAACCTCGATGCAGCGGCTGCCGCTTATCGCCGTGCGATCGAGGCCGACCCGGCCGATCTTTCCAGCCTGAACAACCTCGGCAACGTCCTTGCCGAAACCGGGGACGTAGAAGGTGCCATTGATGTGCTGGAGCGCGCCATTACTCTCGCCCCGGCCGACATTCCAATTTACCTAAACCTCGCCGAAGTGCTGCGCGAGGCGGATCGCGGCAAGCCACGGGTCAAGGTATTGGAAGACGCGCGTGCAATCGCGCCCAAGAACGTCCGCGTCCTCACCGATCTCGGAATGGCCTACTCGCAAGTTCAGGATTTCGAGACAGCGATGGAGGTCTATCGCGACGCTCTGCCGTTGATCGAGAACTTCGGCGAGGCCCATGTCGAGTACGGCATGATCCTCGAGAAGCTGAACAGGCTCGATGAGCTCGATACGCTCGTGGCCGGGATCGACAAGGACAACGCGCCTGCCGAAGCCAATTTTCTCTTTGCATGGCAAGCGCGCCGGGCGGGTGATTTCGAGGCCGCAGCCGAGTTTGCGCGGCATATTCCGGAAGCGGTTCTACCGATGCGCCGCTGGCATCTGGTCGGAGGCATCGAAGACCGCCTCGGCCACACGGACGAGGCCTTCGATTCCTTCGTCAAGATGAACGCCTCTGCAATGGCCAACGCCCGTCCCTTCTCGGGCAAGTCTTATCGCGAGCGCGTAGAAGACGATCTTGCACGCTGGACCGAGGATTGGCGGGCGGGGTGGACCGAAGATGCGCCAAGCGCGGACCAGCGCGACCCGATCTTCCTCGTCGGCTTCCCGCGCTCCGGAACGACCTTGCTCGACACGATGCTGATGGGCCTCCCCGAACTCAGCGTCCTCGAAGAACGTCCAATGCTCGCGCGCCTGGTCAGACTGACAGGCGGCGAGGACATTGCGACGATAGATACTGGCCGGATCAACGAACTTCGCGGCGAGTATTACAAGACTGCCCGCGAGAACGGGTGGGACGACAACCGCTGGCTGGTCGACAAGCATCCGCTCAACATGCAGCGTATCCCGTTGATGCAAAGGCTATTCCCGAATGCAAAAGTGATCCTGGCCGAACGGCACCCCTATGACGTGGTGCTGAGCTGTTTCATGGCCAACTTCACGCTCAATCTCGGGATGCGCAGCTTCACCGATCTTGAGGAAGCGGCGCGCACTTATGATGCGGTGTGGCAATCCTGGCACCGCGCACTTGAACTTTTCGACGTGGATTGGCGAGCCGTCCGCTACGAACGCCTGGTTGTCGATGCAAGGGCAGAACTGGAACCGCTGGTCGCATGGCTCGGCCTCGACTGGAACGACGGGCTGCTCGATCACACCAGCACCGCTCGCACGCGCGGTCTGGTAAAAACCGCCAGCTATTCGCAGATCGGCGAAGAACTCTACACGCGTGCAAGCTATCGCTGGCGCCGTTATTCGGATCACCTCAAGGCGGTCACGCCGATGCTGCGCCCCTGGGCCGAGCGGATGGGATACGAAAGCGAATAGAGCCACACCTCAAGCGCGGCCCCGGCAACCTCAGTTACCGTTATTCCACTTGTAATTCTGAGCTTTCTCGATCTGCTGGCGGCTCTGTGCCTTTTCGGCTTCCCACTGACGCTTGGTCCGGCATTCCTTGCTCTCGCCCAGGCGCGAACCGGTGGACCTGATCCTCTTGCAAATGACCTTGTCGAGCGACGGATCCTCCTTCTCTCCCTCGACCACGATGGTCGGATCCTTGGCGCCACTATCGGATCCGGCCTCTTGCGCCGACAGCTGCACAGGAGCAACAACAAGAAGTACTGCGGAGATTGCGGCGATACGAACAGCCATTGGTAAATCCTCGAACAAACAGAGTATTGCCAGTCTTGTTACTGCAATCTCCCAGGCTCGTCCAACGCAAAGAGCATTGTGATGCGAGTCTGGTTGAATTGTCAGACCCAAGCGATATTGTCGCAGAAATACGGGCGCAGGGAGAATACGATGGACCGCAATCCGAGGAACTACAGCCTTCCCTTCGCCGCTCTCGGCGGGATTCTGGCAATAGTGATGCCCGTGGGCGCCTCTGCACAGGAGTCTGATTCGACGAGCAGCCACCTGGAGTCGATCAAAGCATGTCAGGCCGAGGCTGATCCAGCCACGCGCCTGGCCTGTTTCGACGCCGCCGCAACCGCCATTGTCGGGGCCAGCGAAGCGGGTGAATTGCGCATCGTCGATCGGGCGGAGGTCCGCAAGACGAGACGCAAGCTATTCGGTTTCTCGCTTCCCGACTTCGGTATCTTCGGCAAGCGCGACAAGGACGGCAAGGACGAGGACGAGATCGAAGAAATCGAGACCACGATCCAGTCTGTCACAGGCTCCTATCAGACGGGCTACACGATCCGGACTGAGGAAGGCGCTGTATGGCGCATAGACAAGGTTCCCGGGCGCCTTCTCGAGCCCAAGCCCGGGGACAAGATGGTGATCAAGAATGCCGCGCTCACGGCCTATTTCATCCGAATCAATGGCCAAGGTGGCGTCAAAGGCAGCCGCGTCCGATAACCCGCCAAATCGTGCGAGTAAGTTTCATGCGCAACCAATTTAGCGGTTGTTAGAATGTTGCTTACCTCCGCAATTTTTTCCAGCCAGTGTTGCAAATTGGTTACCCCTCCCGCCTGATTGCCATCACGGCTCGCCTCGAGATGAATGCAGGCTTGCTTCGCATTGACCGGATTGCTCTTATCCCGCGCATGGGCCGGATGCACCGGTCCGAGTAGGGGACTGACCAAATGAAAAAGACTGTTTCCACCTTGGGTGGACGGGCCGCTCTGTTTGCCAGTGTCGGCCTTGCAGCCGTTGCGCTCTCGACGCCTGCATTCGCGCAGGACGCCGGCGACGACGGTGCTGAAGAGGCCGTAGCCGGGCAAACGGCGGCAGCCAGCGGCGACGCTATCGTCGTGACCGGCTCGCGCATCCGTCGCGACGAATTCTCGACGATCGAACCGATCACCGTCATCACCGCCGACGAAATCACCCAGGGCGGTTTCAACTCGTCGACTGACGCTCTTCAGAGCAACGCAGTCACCGCGGGTGCCGGCCAGATCAACAACTATTACGCCGGTTTCGTTACCGACGGAGGTACCGGCGCCAACACCCTTGGCCTTCGCGGCCTCGGCCCGGCACGTACGCTGGTTCTGCTCAACGGACGCCGCCTGGCGCCAGGTGGTACCCGCGGTTCGGTTCTCGCAGCCGACCTTAACGTTCTGCCGACGGCAATCGTCGACCGCATTGAAGTCCTCAAGGCCGGTGCATCGTCGGTTTACGGTTCGGACGCCGTTGCCGGCGTGGTCAACATCATGACCGACACCGCGCTTTCGGGCCTCCACCTCGAACTGCAGACCAACGTGCCCGAACTGGGTAACGGCGTCTCGTACCGCGCTGCTGCTTCGTTCGGTTTCCAGGCCGACCGTCTCAGCGTCATCGGTTCGCTCGAATACACCAAGCGTCATGGCCTCTCGCGTAATGACAACCCCTGGTTCAGCTGCCCTATAGGCGGCTACTTGGACGGTGAAGGCAGTGAATTCGGTTCGGACGACTATATCGACCCGAACACGGGTGAGCCAAAGTGCTTCACGCTCGACAACGGCGGTGTCACGATCAACACCATCGGTGTCTCCACGCGCAACTCGCCCGACCGCCTCACTGGCGTTGTCGGCCGTTACAACCGTCTCGTGCCGGACGCTTCGAACACTGGCCCTGACACTCCCGGTTACAGCGGTGTGACTTTCTACACCCGCGACAGCTTCGATCCGGAGAATGAAGAAGAATATCTGATCACTCCGGCCGAAATCTACACCGGCTTCCTCAGCACCACCTATGAGCTCGAAGCTCTGGGCAATGCCGAAATCTATGCAGAAGCCCTGGCCACTCGTCGTAAATCGTCGTCGTATCTCTATCGTCAGCTTTCGCTTGACTATCCTTACTACGACACGCCCGAAGGCAACCCGCTCCTGCCGGACTTCCTGCAGGACTCGATCATTGCCTTCCCGAACGAAATCACCGGTGGCCGCTTCCTCGGCGTCCGTGCTTTCATCGGATACGGCCTGACCGACTCGAAGCAACAGGTCGATTTCGTCCGTATCGGCGGCGGCCTTCGCGGCGACTTCTTCCTCCCCGACTGGCGCTATGACGTTTACGCTGGCAAGTCGTGGAACGATGGTCGCTACGAGATCGAATCGTTCCTGACCGATCGCCTGGCAGCTTCGCTCGACGTCGTCGACCTTGGCGGCGGCAACATCGTCTGCGCCAGCCAGGCTACCAACGTGAACTGCGTCCCGGCTCCGGCCCTCACCGCAGCCGTTGTCGGTGGCGAGCTTTCGGAAGCCTATCGGAACTGGATCGTCGAAAACACGATTGGCAACACCCAGTTCCGCGAGACAACCTTCGCTGCCAACATCGACGGTCCGCTGTTCGCCCTTCCGGGCGGCGATGCCCAGCTCGCCATCGGCGTCGAGTATCGCAAGCAGTCGATCAACGACCAGCCTGACCAGAACTCGATCAACGGCAACCTGCGCGGCCTGACCGCCGGCACGCCCACGGTCGGTTCGGACTCGGTCAAGGAAATCTACGGCGAGGTCTTCCTCCCGATCCTTTCCGACGTTCCGGGCTTCTACAACCTGAACCTGAACGCTTCGGTTCGCTACACGGACTACAAGTCCTACGGCAGCGACACGACCTACAAGCTGGCAGGTGAGTGGGAAGTCTTCCGTGGCTTCGGCTTCCGCGGCAGCTACGGCACGTCCTATCGTGCTCCGGCTCTCGCTGAGCAGTTCCTGGGTGCAACCTCTGGCTTCCTTGGCGGCGGTAGCGACCCGTGCGACCAGGACCAGTTCCCGGCCGATCCAGCAGACTACTCGGCAGCAGATGCTGTCACTGCCGCGAACTGCGCAGCTATCGGTATCGACGTGGCCACCTTCCAGCAGAACAACGGTATCACCGTGTTCCGCCGCGGTGGTGCTGCGACCGGTCTGTCGGCAGAAACCTCGACCAACTGGTCGGTCGGTGCGGTGGCCCGTCCGCCGATCCCGCAGTCGATCGGTAGCCTGTCGCTTTCGCTCGACTATTTCGACATCAAGGTCGAAAACGGCGTGCAGGACCTTTCGGGTGGGGCCATCCTCAACCGGTGCTACTCGGCAACGAACTTCAGCCCCACGACCGGCTTCTGCCGCTTCGTCCAGCGTGACGCGAGCAACCGTCTGACGGTGACCAGCAGCTTCGTGAACCTGTCGGAAGATATCGTGAAGGGTTGGGAATTTAACGGCCGTTTCTCGAGTGACATCGGTCCGGGCCGCTTCACGCTGAACGCAAACGTGACGAAGTACACCGAACAGTCGACCAAGGTATTCGAGGAAGAATACCTGACCGACTCCAATGGCGTGTACTTCTCGCCTGACTGGGTCGGCAGCTTCGACGCAACCTATGCGTTCGACGGTGTTACTTTGCGTTACGGCATCGACTGGATCGACGGTGACGAAGAGGGCAGTGCGTACGACTACTATGCCTTCGACAATCTGACCGGTGAAGTCGATCAGGACCTCAAACAGAGTTATCTCGATAGCTTCTATCTGTATGTCCCCGACTACTTCCTGCACCACGCTTCGGTACAGTTCGACGTCGACAACTTCGAGCTGACCATGGGTGTCCGGAATATCTTCAACACCGCGCCGCCGCGAATCACTGCTGCGGTCACCACGATCGGCAACTTCCCGCTCTACTCGGGTTACGACTATCGCGGCCGTACGTTCTTCGCGAACGCCGCGTTCAAGTTCTGATCCAGAGCGGAAACGCTAAAGAGAAAGGGCCCCGGGAAACCGGGGCCCTTTTTTTGTTTGGTCTATTGAAATGTGGCAGCGGGAGTGGAGGCTCCGTCACCCCACCTTCATCTCCAGCGCCCCGTCACCCTCGTCGATACTGACAGTCGAGCCGTCAGGAACCTTGCCCGACAGGATCATGTCCGCCAGCGGATCCTGGACATAGCGCTGGACCGCACGCTTGAGCGGGCGGGCGCCATAGACGGGGTCGTAACCCACCCGGCCGAGCCACTTCTTCGCGCCATCGGTGAGACCGAGCACGATCTTGCGATCCTTGAGCAGCTTCTGCACCCGCGCGACCTGGATATCGACGATCGGCGCCATGTGCTCCTGGCCCAGGCGGTGGAAAAGGATGATCTCGTCGAGGCGGTTGAGGAACTCGGGCCGGAAATGTCCGCGCACCACGTCCATCACCTGCGGCTCGACATCCTCGACCTTCTGGTCGTCTTCCATCTGCGCCAGATACTGGCTGCCGAGGTTCGAGGTGAGGATGATCAGCGTGTTGCTGAAATCCACCACCCTGCCCTGCCCATCGGTCAGGCGGCCATCGTCGAGCACCTGCAGCAGCACGTTGAAGACATCGGTGTGCGCCTTCTCCACCTCGTCGAACAGCACGACCTGGTAGGGCCGACGGCGAACGGCTTCGGTCAGCACGCCGCCTTCCTCGTAGCCGACATAGCCCGGAGGCGCGCCGATCAGGCGGGCGACTGCGTGCTTCTCCATGAACTCGCTCATGTCGATGCGGACCATCGCGCTGTCGTCGTCGAACAGGAAGCCGGCGAGCGCCTTGGTCAGCTCGGTCTTGCCGACCCCCGTGGGGCCGAGGAAGAGGAACGAACCGAGCGGACGGCCGGGATCCTGCAGGCCTGCGCGCGCGCGGCGCACGGCCTTGGAGACGGCATCGATCGCCTGCTCCTGCCCGATCACGCGCTTGCCGAGGATCTCCTCCATCTGGAGCAGCTTCTCGCGCTCGCCTTCCATCATCTTGTCGACCGGGATACCGGTCCAGCGGCTGACGACCGAGGCAATGTCGTCCTCGGTCACTTCTTCGCGCAGGAGGGCATTCTCGTTCTGGCCAGAGGCTTCGTTGACCTTTTTCTCGAGCTCGGGGATCTTGCCGTATTGCAGCTCGCCCGCCTTGGCGAGATCGCCGGTACGTTGCGCCTGCTCCAGCTCCAGCCGTGCGGCGTCAAGCTCTTCCTTGATCCGAGCCTCGGCATGGATCTTGTCGCGTTCGTTCTGCCAGCGGGTGGTCAATTCGGAGGATTGCTGCTCGAGTTCGGACAGCTCCTTGCGCAGCGCTTCGAGCCTGTCCTTGGACGCGCTGTCGGTTTCCTTCTGGAGCGCCTGCTCCTCGATCCGCAGCTGGATGATGCGGCGGTCGAGGCCCTCGATCTCCTCGGGCTTCGATTCCACCTCCATGCGGATGCGCGATGCTGCCTCGTCCATCAGGTCGATCGCCTTGTCGGGCAGGAAGCGGTTCTGGATGTAGCGGTTGGAAAGCTGCGCCGCCGCGACGATGGCGCCATCGGTGATGCGCACGCCATGGTGCAGCTCGTACTTGTCCTTGATCCCCCGCAGGATGCTGATCGTGTCCTCGACGCTCGGCTCGCCGATATAGACCGACTGGAATCGCCGCTGGAGAGCGGGGTCCTTCTCGACGTACTTCTGGTACTCGTCGAGCGTGGTCGCCCCGATACAGTGCAGTTCGCCGCGGCTGAGGGCGGGCTTGAGCAGATTCGAGGCGTCCATCGAACCTTCAGAGGCGCCCGCGCCGATCAGCGTGTGCATCTCGTCGATAAAGAGGATGATCTGACCCTCGGCGCCCTTCACCTCGTCGAGCACCGCCTTGAGCCGTTCCTCGAACTCGCCGCGATACTTCGCGCCGGCAATCAGCGCGCCCATGTCGAGCGCCATCAGCGTGCGGCCCTTGAGGCTGTCGGGGACGTCGCCATTGGCAATGCGCAGAGCCAGGCCTTCGGCAATCGCGGTCTTGCCGGTGCCGGGTTCGCCGATCAGCGCGGGATTGTTCTTGGTCCGGCGGGCGAGAATCTGCACCGTGCGGCGAATTTCCTCGTCGCGGCCGATGACCGGGTCCAGCTTGCCGTCGCGCGCAGCCTGGGTGAGGTCGCGAGCATACTTTTTCATAGCGTCATAGGCGTTTTCAGCGCCCGCGCTGTCGGCGGTGCGTCCGCCACGCAGGTCGGAAATCGCCTGTTCGAGCTTCTTGGGGTCGAGGCCAGCGTTCTTGAGCGCCTGTCCCGCAGCCGTGGTGCTGGCGAGCGACAGGGCGAGCAGGAGGCGTTCCACCGTCACATAGCTGTCGCCGGACTTTTCCGCGAGCTGCTCGGCCTGGTCGAGCACGCGCACGGCGTCATTGTCGAGGCCCGGCGTCTGCTGCGCGCCACCACCGGTCACCGCCGCGACCTTGCCAAGCGCGAGGTCGACTTCGGTGACGGCCGTGCCCGGGTGGGCACCCGCACGCTGCATCAGTCCGGCAGCCATCCCCTCATTGTCCTCGAGCAGGGCCTTGAGGATGTGCGTGGGCGAAATCCGCTGGTGGTTCATGCGGATGGCGACGGTCTGCGCGCTTTGCAGGAAGCCCTTGGCGCGGTCAGTGAACTTTTCGAGATTCATTCGAAACCCCTCAAACGAGAATTGCCGCTCGCATATGGTGTTGCCTTATTGCAACACAAGCCCTCCCCCACGAAAATTCATGAGGTGTGTTACTCGCATATAGGGGTGCCTTCTCGCGCGGCGAGAGGCAAGGCGAAAATTATTCTGCCGGAATGCCTTCGAGTCCCGGAACCATGACCGAGCGACCACCACCGAATTCCTCGCGCACCACGATCAGCCCCTGCCGCTCCAGGTGGTCGAGCAGGCGGCGAATCCGCCCGGGCGAGCTGGTACCATAGGCGCGGGCAAGCTCGTCCTCGTCGACCTGCGTTTCGCCGGCCTGCGCGCATTTGGCGATGACGAGGAATGGCGCGAGGACATCGTCCTCCACCGCATCGGCGATCTGCATGATCTGGGCGCGCACGCCTTCGGACAATTGGTCCAGTCCGGCACCTGCCATGGCGAAACGGCGACGAAACCCGCCCATGTCGGGCATCGGGCCGATGATCCGCTCGCGTCGGCAGCGCGACAGGAAAGTCTGGTACTGCGCGCTCGCCGACTGGAAGGCGACGCCATCCTCGCCCGCCATCGCGACGATGATCGCTTCGATCTGTTGCGCGACTGCCGAGGTGTCGGGTGCGGCGCGAGGAGCCTCGACCTGGCGCTCTTCGGCGTGGGCGATGTCGGCCTCGACCTCTTCCCAGCGCGGGGCCGGAGGCGGGCCGGGCGGCGGGGCCTTGGCGACCTCGCTCGCCAGGTCGCGGGTCAGCAGGGCCTCCATGTCGGCAGGCGCGGTTTCCGGCATGGCCATCAGCCCTTCCGCACGAGCCTTGAGGCCCGACTGCACCGGACCGATCTTCACCGCGACCGGAAGCCGCGTGATCGCCGGGCCAAGCGCGAGGAAATTGCCGCGCTCAAGCTCACGGATGCGCTCTGCCTGCTTGCGCTCCATGCCGAGCAGGTCGGCCGCGCGGACCATATCGATATCGAGGAAGGTCCGCCCCATGAGGAAGTTCGAAGCCTCGGCCGCGACGTTCTTGGCGAGCTTTGCCAGCCGCTGCGTCGCGACGATGCCCGCGAGACCTCGCTTGCGCCCGCGGCACATGAGGTTGGTCATGGCCGACAGTGTCATGCGGCGCGTGTCCTCGGCGATCTCGCCTGCGACTGCAGGGGCGAACATCTGCGCCTCGTCGACCACCACCAGCGCGGGAAACCAGTGCTCGCGCGGGGCGTCGAACAAGGCAGTCAGGAACTGCGCGGCACAGCGGATCTGCTGCTCGACCTCCAACCCCTCCAGCGCCAGCACCACCGATGCGCGGTGCTCGCGAATGCGTCGGGCGAGCGCCTCGATCTCGGCGGGCGAATAGGCCGCGCCGTCGATGACGATGTGGCCGAAGGGCTCGGCCAGGGTGACGAAATCGCCCTCAGGGTCGATTACCACCTGCTGCACCATCCGTGCGCTCTCTTCGAGCAGGCGGCGCAGCAGATGCGACTTGCCGCTGCCCGAATTGCCCTGGACGAGCAGGCGGGTGGCGAGGAGTTCCTCGACATCGAACTCGACCGGCTTTCCGGAGGCGTCATGGCCAATGGTGATCTGCGCTGTCACGCCAGCAGGGCTAGACACCCGAATCCCGTTAACGAAATAGCCGCCGCGCAGTTTTGCCCAGCCCAAGGCAGGTCTTTGCGACCAATCGAATACGCGCTAGGTCTGCCGCAAGAGAGGGAATTGCCTGCATGCTGAAATGGTTGGGGCGCATCGGATTTGCGCTGCTCGTCGTTGTTCTGATCGCCTTTGTCGGCCTGGCGACGTGGGAGCCGTTCTGGGCCAAACGCGACGATGTACGACTGACGGACCGCGCCTATTCCGCCGAGATCACGCGCGACGAATTCGGTGTTCCCCACATCTATGGCGAGACCGATGCCGACGTCGCCTATGGCGTGGCACAGGCGCATTCGGAGGACGATTTTTCCACCCTTCAGGACGTGATCGCGATGGCGCGCGGGCGGTACGGGGCGATTGCGGGCGAGGACGGTGCGGCGGTCGACTATGTGTACCACCTGCTCGACGCACGGGGCACGGCGGAGCGTCACTATCCTAAGCTCCCCGCCGACACGCGCGCCCTGTTCGACGCCTATGCCACGGGCCTCAACGACTACGCCCGCGCCCATCCGGGCGAAGTGAAACTGGGCAACCTCTTCCCGGTCGACGGAATCGACGTCGCGGCAGGGTTCGCCCTGCGCCAGCCGTTCTTCTTCGGCCTCAACGGCACGATCGAGCCGCTCGTGAAGGACGAGGACCTGCGCCCCGAATTCGGCCCGCCCCTCGGCAAATCGAAGCAAGCACGCGCCTTCCCGTTGCCGTGGGCCGAAGACGGCGTACTGTCCGGTTCCAACGCCTTCGCAATCGCGCCGAAGAGGTCGGATGACGGCGTCACCCGCCTGGTTTCGAACAGCCACCAACCCTGGCGCGGCGGTGTCGCCTGGTATGAACTCGTCGTCGAGAGCGGCGAAGGCTGGCACTATGCCGGCGCCAATTTCCCCGGCAGTCCATATCCGTTCTTGGGTCACAACGAGGACCTCGGCTGGACCAATACGGTCAATCGCCCGGACATGACCGACGTCTACCAGCTGGTGCTCGATGCAAGCGGCAAGAAATACCGCATGGGCGAGGAATGGCTCGATCTTGAGGAGACGGAAGTCACCCTCCCCGTGCGTATCGGCCCCATCGTGCTGCCGGTCAGCCGGACGGTCTATCGCAGTGTCCACGGCCCCGTGATCATCAACGACAGGGGCGCTTTCGCCTTCCGCTATGGCGGGATGGACAATATCGGCCAGATCGACGCCTACTACCGGCTCAACAAGGCGAAGAACCTCGACGAATGGCAGGCGATCCTCGCCCGCATGGACATCCCGAGCACCAATTTCATCTATGGCGATAAGGACGGCAATATCGCCTATGTCTACAACGCCGCCATGCCCGACCGGCCCAAGGGATACGACTGGCGCGGCGTGCTGCCGGGCGACGATCCGAAGGCAATCTGGAAGGTGCCTGTCAACTACGCGGCGCTTCCCAAATACGTGAACCCGTCGAGCGGCTGGCTCTATAATTCGAATAACTCGCCCTACACTGCGGCGGGCGCTGCCGACGATATCGCGCCCGATAGCGTGGCCCCGGAAATGGGTGTCGAGCTCAAGACCACCAACCGGTCGCGCCGCGCCTGGAAGCTGCTGAGCGAGGCGGGCACGATCGACCGCGCGACGCTGGAGCGGATCAAATACGACACCGCATACGAACGGTCAGGCTATGTCGGAGACCTGTGGGATGCGCTCGCGAAGCTGAAGCTCGATCCCGCGAGCGATGAGGGCAAGGCGCGCGCGCTGCTGATGGATTGGGACTTCACTGCCGACAACGAAGGCCGCGCAGACAGCCTTGCCCTGCTGATGATCAAGGACTTCATGTCCGCCGAATACCAGAACAAGCCTCTTCCCGATGTCGGCGAGAAGCTTGAATGGGCAGTCGGCCATCTAAAGACCCATTTCGGCCGTATCGATCCGCCGATGGGCGATTTGCTTCGGCTGCGGCAGGGCACGGTCGACCTCCCGCTGGACGGCGGGTCCGACACGCTCCGCGCCTCGACCACCTGGGACATCGATGAGGACGGCCGCCTAGCGGTGAAGCATGGCGACAGTTTCATCCAGTTTGTCGAATGGGAGCCGGGCAGGCGCGTACGATCGGAATCGATCCAGCCCTATGGCGCGGCCACGACCCGCAGGGATTCCATGCATTATGCCGATCAGGCCACGCTGTTCGTCCAGCATCGCTTGAAGCCGGTGCATTTCTGGCGCGAGGATGTTTTGGCCAATGCCGTGCGCCGCTACACAGTGTCACATCATCCTGGTCGCAAATAAGGGACTGAAATGCGTCGAAATCTCCTGTGCGGCATAGCCGCTCTCGCTCTTGCCGGATGCTCCACCGTACCTGCCGATGCTCCGCTGGCGAACGCCCCAGTTCCCGAGCAATCGCCGCTCGCCTCGCTAGTCGAAAAGGTCGACATTCCCTACGAGCAGTTCCAGCTCGAAAACGGGCTGACCGTCCTCGTCCATACCGACCGCAAGTCGCCGATCGTCGGTGTGACAACCTATTACCGCGTCGGGTCCAAGCACGAACCGCGCGGGCGCACGGGCTTCGCCCACCTTTTCGAACACTTGATGTTCGGCGGCAGCGAGAATGTCGAGAATTTCGATATCCCGCTGGAAGCAGCCGGATCGACCAGCACCAATGGTTCGACCTGGTACGACCGCACAAATTACGTCGAGACGGTGCCGACCGGCGCGCTCGATCTCGCACTGATGATGGAAAGCGACCGCATGGGCTATTTGCTCGGCGCAGTGACGCAGGACAAGCTCGACAAGCAGCGGGGCGTCGTCAAGAACGAGAAGAACCAAGGCGACAACCAGCCCTATGGCCTCGTCGAATATGCCATCGGTGACGAGTTGCTGCCCGTCGGCCACCCCTATCGCCACTCGACCATCGGCTCGATGGCCGACCTCGATGCGGCAAGCCTCGCCGACACGGCCAAGTGGTTCAAGGACAACTACGCACCGAACAATGTCGTGCTGGTCCTGTCGGGCGATATCGATGCCGCGACCGCGAGGCCGATGGTGGAACGCTGGTTCGGCGAAATCCCCCGCGGCCCCGAAGTCGCCGAAGTCGACGCACCGCCGGTGACGCTCCCCGCGCCCAGATCGCGCGAGATGGTCGACCAGGTCCCGCTGGTGCGCGTGATGCGCAATTGGACCGGCCCTTCGATCAATGATCCAGACGCCATCCCGCTCGCCGTCGGCATGTATGTGCTGGGCGGGCTCGCATCCTCGCGGCTCGACAATGTGCTGGTACGCGACGAGCAGCTGGCGGTTTCGGTCACTGCCTATGCGCAGCAGCACGAGAACCTCTCCTTCTTGCAGGCTCGCATGGACGTGAAGCCGGGCGCAGACAGGGCAAAGGCCGAGGCGCGCCTCGACGAATTGATCGCCGATATCATGGCAAATGGCCCGACCGAAGACGAGCTGCGCCGCGCAGCCACTTCGATCGTCTCGGGCAATATTGACGGACTCGAACGCGTCGGCGGCTTCGGCGGCAAGGGCATGACGCTGGCCGAGGGATTGCTCTATTCGGGCAATCCCGCGCAGTATCGTGCCGACCTCGAGCGCATGGCCTCGCTGACTCCGTCGCAAGTCCAGGCGGCGCTGAGCAAGTGGCTCTCGCGCCCGGTGATGAAACTGGCAGTCGTCCCCGGCGAACGCACCGAGAAGGGCGCCGACATGGGCGGCTGGGGTGACGAGGACAGCGTCGCGCCGCCCGCCCCCGACAAGGGTGACGGTCCCGCCCTCGCCCGCAGCGGCCCGGAGCGCGAATATCCTCCGGTCGCGCCAGTCGGCGAGCTGACCTTCCCCGCCGTGGAGCGCACGACACTCTCCAATGGCATCGAGGTCGCCCTGGCGCGCCGCACGGCCATTCCCAAGGTTGCCCTCTCGATCGAGTTCGATGCCGGCTATGCCGCCGATGGGACCGCAAATGCCGGCACGCAGTCGCTGATGATGGACCTGCTGGAAGAAGGCACCACCAGCCGCAGCGCGGTCGAGATCGCCGAGGAGCAGGAGCGGCTCGGCGCATCGATCGGCACGGGCAGCTCGCTCGACACGAGTTCGGTGACGATGAATGCGCTCACCTCGAATCTCGCGTCCTCGCTTGCCCTGATGGCCGACATCGTGCGCAACCCCGCCTTTTCCGAGACCGAGGTGCAGCGGGTGCGCGACCAGCGCATCTCCCGCATCGCGCAGCAGCTTTCGTCGCCCGGTGGCCTTGCAGGCCGGACCCTGCGCCCGCTCGTTTTCGGGGACAGCCACCCCTATGGCACGGTCGGCAGCCTCGGCAGCGTTTCGGTGATCGAGGCCATCACGCCCGCGGAGCTGCGAGACGAGCACCGCAGCTGGATTCGACCGGAGAACGCCCGCATCACCGCCGTCGGCGACATCACCATGCCCGAACTGCAACGCCAGCTCGAGACTGCTTTCGGCAGCTGGAACGTCGCGGGTGAAGGCAGGGGTGAGAAGACGTTCACCTCCGTGGCTCCCGCGACCGCAACCCGCCTCGTCGTTATCGACCGTCCCAATTCACCGCAGTCGGTGATCTATGCAGGCCGCGTGCTCCCCATCGATGGGCCGACGCCCGATCTCGAAGCGCTCGACCTCGCCAATGAGGTGCTGGGGAACGGCTTCCTCAGCCGTCTCAACATGATCATCCGCGAGGAGAAGGGCTGGAGCTATGGCGCGAATAGTGGCGTCGACGCCCCCGCCGGCCCTCGCCTCTTCACGATCAGCACGGCAGTCCAGTCGGACAGGACGGCGGATTCGATCCAGCTGATCCTCGATACCGCGCGCGATTTCGCCGATGGCAAGCGCTCCGTGGACGATACCGAGTTCACCCGCGTCACCGACGGCAATATCCGCAACCTGCCCAATCGCTTCGAGACCAATTTCCAGGTTCTCGGCGCGATCACGCAGAATGCGCGCCTCGGCCGGCCCGACGATTACTATTCGAAATTGCCGTCGACCTATCGCGCCATCGACAAGGCCGCAATCGATGCGGCGGCGCGCGAGTATCTTGGCCCCGGCAATCTCACCATCGTCGTGGTGGGCGATCGCAAGCTGATCGACAGCCAGCTTGCCGCACTCAAACTGCCGACCACCTATCTCGATGTTGACACGAGTGTCAGCAACGCGGATTAAGCCTGCCAAACCCACACCCAAGCGAAGAGAGGAATTACCATGTCCGTAGCCGGCACCTACGATACCACCGTCAAGAGCCCGATGGGCGACCAGAAGGGCACGCTGACCGTGAACCCGAGCGACGATGGCGCCAGCTTCACCGGTTCGATGGCCGGCGGCATGGGCGCGATGGACATCGCCGACGGCTCGGTCGACGGCAACACCATCAGCTGGAAGATGAACATGACCGTTCCCATGCCGATGACGCTGACCTGCACCGCCACGATCGACGGCGACAGCCTGACCGGCACCGTCAATGCCGGTGCATTCGGCGACATGCCCCTGTCGGGCACCCGTCAGGGCTGATCCTTCAGGACACCGAACACGCGAAGGGCGTCGGGAGCGATCCCGGCGCCCTTTTGCATTGCCTCAGATGTGCGTTCGCACCGCCTGGTAGGCCGCCGCCGCCACAGTGTTCGCGAGGTTGAGCGAGCGGACCTTGTCCGAACGCATGGGCAAGCTGACCAGTTGCGCGCGATGCGCTGCGACGATTTCCTCCGGAATGCCCTTGGTCTCGCGCCCGAAAACGAGATAGGCGTCTTCTGGATAGGCAGGTTCGTAGAAGCTGCGCTCGCCATATTCCTCGAACAGGTACAGCTGGTCCTCGCGCGGCGTGCGTTCAGAGAGGAAATCGTCCCAACTGGCGAACTCTACCAGCCGGATATGCGGCCAGTAGTCGAGGCCCGAGCGCTTCACCCTTTTGTCCGAAATCTCGAACCCCAGCGGATGGATCAGCACAAGCTCCATATCGAGCGCCACGCAGGTGCGCCCCACTGCGCCGGTATTGCCGGGAATCTCGGGCTGGACGAGGACGATGGAGGTCATCGCCCTCGTCTATCCGCACCCGCCCCGGTCAGGCCAGCGGCAAGAGCAGGTCTGTCACCATTTCGTTCTCGGGCAGGCCCGGCCCGAAATTGCTTCGCTCGCAGAACAGCGGCGCATCGCGCAGCTTCTCGCCGCTCTCGGGGAGCCAGTTGCGATAGAGCCACGTTGCCGGTGCCTCCAGCTCGTCATTGACCCCAACCAGCCGCAATCGCGCACAGCGCCCACCCGCGATCGTAGCACGCTCCATGTCCTTTCCTGGCTCCAGTCCGGTCAGCGCCTCGCAAGCGAGATCTATCTGGAATTCGGCAGGTTCGACGTCCCGACCACCGTAGAAGATATTGAAGGTCCGGGCGCGCTGCGGTCCCACCCTCATGGCCTTACGCCATTCGATGAAGCGCGAGATGGACTCGTTCAGGGTAGCGGGGTCACCAAGATGGGTGAGCCGGATGATCGGCGTTTCGGCGAAGTCGACGATCTCGACATCGGCAGTCTGTAGTTCGGCAGCCATGATCTGTTTCCTTGCGTTGTCATACGGCGAGATTGCCGCTTGCCACGCAGCCCAGTCCGGTGCCTTCCTGAACGCGCTCGGGCTGGTCCCGAACTCGGCGCGAAAGGCCTTCGCGAACGAGTCCGGCGACTGGAAACCAGCCGCCAGCGCGATCTCAATGACCGACATCTCGGTCCTGCACGCCAGGGCGAAAGCCGCGCGCTTCATGCGCGAGAGGTTGACGTAGCGTTGGACAGGGATGCCGAAGGTGGCCCCGAACTGGCGATGGAAGTGGAACTTGCTGAACGCGGCAACCGCGCTCAGCGTTTCGAGCCGCAGATCACCATCGGGGTGCCGGTCAATATGATCGAGCACCCGCGCCATGCGCTTGCGATAGTTTTCGGCGGCAACCTCGTTCATTCCATCCTCCGTGGCAGGGGATGGCTAGACCGGTCCGATGCCGCGCACCCGACCGATCTTGCGGTTCAGCCCAGCTTGTGCTTGAGGATCTGGTTCACCACGGCCGGGTTGGCTTTGCCCTGCATCGCCTTCATTGTCTGGCCGACGAAGAAGCCGAACAGCTTGTCCTTGCCGCCGCGGTATTCGGCGACCTTGTCGGCGTTGTTCGCGATGATCTCGTCGATCGCCGCCTCGATCGCGCCAGTGTCGCTGACCTGCTTGAGGCCTTCGGCTTCGGCGATTTCGCCCGGCGCGCGGCCGGTCTTGAGCACGATCTCGAAGATTTCCTTCGCCTGTCCGCCGCTGATCTCGCCCCTGGCCTGCATGTCGAGGATCGCCGCCTGAGCCTCGGCCGTGGCATGGGCCGGATTGGCCTCTTCACCGAGCGCGTTCATCACCCCCGGAGCGACCGACAGCGCCCAATTGGCGACCTGCGTCGCGACATCCTTTTCCGGCTTGCCGATGCCCTTTGCGGTCGCCGCGAGCAGCGTTTCGAAGCGGGCGAAGGTCTCGACCTCGGCGGTCAGCTCGCGCGCGTTGTACGGCGTGAGGCCGAGCTCGTTCTCGTAGCGTGCGCGCTTGGCGTCGGGCAGTTCGGGGAGCGATGCGCGGCATTCGTCGAGGAACGAGTCCTCCAGCTCCAGCGGCAGCAGGTCGGGATCGGGGAAGTAGCGATAATCATGCGCATCTTCCTTGCTGCGCATGGTCCGCGTCGTTCCCGTGTTCGGATCGAACAGGCGGGTTTCCTGGTCCACCGTGCCGCCATTCTCCAGCACATCGACCTGGCGGTTCGCCTCGTATTCGATGACCTGCATGACGAAGCGCACCGAGTTGACGTTCTTCGTCTCGGTCCGCGTGCCGAATTCCTCGCCCGGCTTGCGCACGCTGACATTGACGTCGGCGCGCATCGAGCCTTCTTCCATATTGCCGTCGCACGATCCGACATAGCGCAGGATCGAGCGCAGCTTGCGGACATAGGCCCCCGCCTCGGCGGGCGAGCGCATGTCGGGCTTGGACACGATCTCCATCAGCGCCACGCCGCTGCGGTTGAGGTCGACATAGGACATGGTCGGGTGCTGGTCGTGCATCAGCTTGCCCGCGTCCTGCTCCACATGGATGCGCTCGATGCCGATGACCTTGTCCTCGGCGATACCGGCCTTCTCGTCCGCCTCGATCAGCAGCTGACCCTCGCCCACGATGGGGTGGTAGAGCTGGCTGATCTGGTAGCCCTGCGGCAGGTCGGCGTAGAAGTAGTTCTTGCGGTCGAACCGGCTGTATTTGTTGATCTGCGCCTCGATCGCCATGCCGGTGCGCACCGCCTGGCGAATGCACTCCTTGTTGGGCACGGGCAGCATGCCGGGCATCGCCGCATCGACAAGGCTGACCTGCGTGTTCGGCTCCGCGCCGAACGCAGTGGCCGCGCCACTGAAGAGCTTGGCCCTGGAGGTGACCTGCGCATGGACCTCGAGGCCGATCACGACCTCCCACTCGCCCGTTGCGCCCTGGATGCGGTAAGTGCTCATATTCACTCTCACGTCATCCCAGCAAAAGCTGGGATCTTTCTCAGTCTCGTCCGGCCCGGCGGACAGCGATCCCAGCTTTCGCTGGGACGACGAAAATCACCACCACTTCTCCGGCTTCGCATCGAACCCGGCGCGCTGCTGGATCGCGAGGCCGGTGTTCAGCACGCCCTGCTCGTCGAAGGGCTTGCCGACGATCTGCAGGCCGAGCGGCAGGCCGTCCGCGTTCAGCGTCGCGGGCACGCTCATCGCGGGCAGGCCGGCGAGCGATGCGGGGACGGCGAAGACGTCGTTGAGATACATTGTCAGCGGGTCTTCATTGAGCGAGCCGAGCGGGAAGCTGGCCGTCGGCGTGGTCGGCGCGAGAATCGCGTCGCACTGGCCGAACGCTTCGGCGAAGTCGCGGCTCACCAGCGTGCGGATCTTCTGCGCCTGCGTGTAATAGGCGTCGTAGAAGCCCGCGCTCAGAACATAGGTGCCGATCAGCACGCGGCGCTTGACCTCATCGCCGAAACCGGCGGCGCGGGTCGCGGCGTACATATCCTGCAACCCTGCCCCATCGGGCAGGTCGCGCAGGCCATAACGCACGCCGTCATAGCGCGCGAGGTTGGACGAGGCCTCTGCCGGGGCGATGATGTAATAGGCGGGCAGCGCGTACTTCGTATGCGGCAGCGAGATATCGACGATCTCGGCGCCCGCATCGCGGAGCCACTCCTTGCCCTGCTCCCACGACTTGAGGATTTCCTCGTCGGTGCCTTCCATGCGGTATTCGCGCGGAATGCCGATCTTCTTGCCCTTCAGGTCTGCCGAGAGACCGGCTTCCCATGCAGGCACGTCCATCTCGAGGCTGGTCGCGTCCTTGGGATCGAAACCGGCCATGGCTTCGAGCATGATCGCGCAATCCTCGACACTGCGGGCCATCGGTCCCGCCTGGTCGAGGCTGCTGGCGAAGGCGACGACGCCCCAGCGGCTGCAGCGTCCGTAGGTCGGCTTGATACCGCAAATGCCGGTGAAGGCGGCAGGCTGGCGGATCGAGCCGCCGGTGTCGGTACCGGTCGCTGCAGGCGCAATGCGCGCGGAAACCGAGGTGGACGAGCCGCCCGACGAGCCACCCGGGCTCATCGAGGCATTGCTGCCCGCCTTCTGCCAGGGCGAGGTGACATTGCCGAAATAGCTTGTCTCGTTCGAAGAGCCCATCGCGAACTGGTCGAGATTGAGCTTGCCCAGCATGCCCGCGCCCGCGTCCCACAGCTTCTGCGAAACGGTGCTCTCGTACTCGGGCTTGAATCCCTCGAGGATGTGGCTCGCTGCGGTGGTCTGCACACCCTTGGTGGCGAAAAGATCCTTCATGCCGATGGGCACGCCACCCATCTTGCCGAGGTCTTCGCCCTTCGCGCGCTTTGCATCTGTCGCATCGGCGGCAGCAAGCGCATGGTCGGGGGTGGTGACGATGAAGGCATTGAGGCTGGCGGCCTCGGCCACGGCAGCGTTGAAGGCTTCGGCCACTTCACGCGCGGTGAATTCACCACCGGCGACGCCGTCACGGATGGCCTTGACGCCCAGGTCGGTCAGATTGCTCATTATTCGATCACCTTCGGCACGCCGAAGAAGCCGTGCTCTGCGGCAGGGGCATTGGCGAGGACATCCTCGCGGCGGCCACCGGCGGTCTCCGGGATCGCATCGACCACGTCGTCGCGCAGGCGCAGCGTGTTGGGAATGACGGCGGTCATCGGCTCGACGCCGGTCACATCGACCTCGCCCAGCTGCTCGACCCAGGTGAGGATGCCGTTGAGTTCCGGCACCATGCGCTCGAGCTCCTCGTCGCCCATCTTGATGCGGGCAAGCGAGGCGATCTTCGCCACTTCTTCGCGTGTTATCGACATGCGAGCGCGTTAGCGGCGCGCGGGCCGCGCTTCAAGCGGTCATGCTGCACTGCAATGCTATTCGAAGGGTTCACCCGCCGGCTTGCCGTCGACATAGATACGGCGGCCGGTCCATTCGCGGACCTCGACCGTGGAATCGGCTGATTGGGGAGGAACCGGATCAATCACCCCGGTTTCCATGGCTGCCTCTACCGCCCCGGACTTTGGAGTGTCGTCGGGTGTTGGAGGAGCATCGAGGACCTGATGAATCACCTGACCACTTTCGACCAGCACGACATGGCGCCCGCCCTCTTTCGCCGGACCGATATCGATCGCGACGCAGGGGTCGTCGCACATCCAGATATTCTCGCGCAGCTTGGCCTCGAGTGCATCGCGCAGGCTGCCCTCGGGAATATCGGTCCGCAGATTGGCGAGCCTCGCCTCGCGCTTCTCGCTGTCGTTGTTGCGCCAGCGGTAAGGTCGACTCTCGCGATCCTGCGCCTCCTTTGCCAGCCTGGCGGTCTCGGCATCGTCGCTATTGGCTAGCCTGGCCAGCGCCTTGCGCCCCGACTCGCCGAAATCCCAGCGCAGGGCGTCGAAGTCGAAATCCTCCACCTTGACCTTGCCTGCAGCCAGGCGCCCGACCTGGTTGCTGGTAGAAATCGCACCGAAATCGAGGATCGGCATCGCGAGCAGGAATGCCAGAACGCAGGTCGCGACTGCCAGATGAAGGTTCGCCTGCCGCTGGGTGTCCCACCCGTGCCTGCGGCTGCGGATCGCGGCGACGAGATATGCGACGCCGTAAGCCACCGCGACCATGATCGCGACCAGCGCCCAGATGCGCTCGGGGCTCAGGCCATATTCGGCGATGCGCGTACCCATCGAGATCGCCGCCATGATGGCGAGCGGCAATATGCCCAGCGCCAGCACGAATGCCGCGGCGCGCATGATCCGTGATCCGCTCGCGGCCTCGTCGCTGTCGCGCAACACGGCATTGACGAGCACGAAGCTCCCGGTCGCAATGGCGAGCAGCACGGGCGTGGCATTGCGGGTTGCTTCCCACAGCACGTCGAGCCCGCTCAGCGAGACCGCCAGCAGGAACAGCACCACGCCGACCGCAACCGGGACAGCGAGGAGCGAGAGCACCAGCAGGACGACATTCTGCAATGTCCCGATGATCCTCACCTGGTTCCGCAAGGTCCCCAGCGCTGCGCCGAATGCAACGCCCGAGAAGGTCCAGCCGAACCATCCCTCGTCCAGCAGGTCGCGCAGGAGATCGATCTTGATGAGGTGGAAGAGCTCTGAAAGCAGTGCCGCGACCAGCCATGCGAGCCCGGTAAAAGCGAGCGCACCGCCGCCGGTGATCGCGTCGGTCCAGACGTGGTAGTGCGTCTCGAAATAGGAGGTCTTCCAGCGCAGGCGATGGAACCCGGCCTGGAACAGCGGCACCGCCAGCAGTGTGGAGACTATGCCCGAAGCAAGCCAGAACCCGGCGGCGTCATAATGTCCGGCATCGCGCGCGACCCGCCAGGCGATGCCCGCCATGACAACCCCCACGAGAGCCGAGAACACTGCGGCGCGCAGCCACGCACCTCGCTCAAGCGTCAGACCGGCGGTGATCGTGCCGAAGAATGCCAGCGCCATGAGCGCGGCACGCCACGGCTCCGGGTCGTTCTTGAAGCCGCCGGAAGCGAGCCAGACGGCCAGCCCGCCAAGCCCGAGCATTGTCGCCAGCAACCATGGCCGCAGCGGCCAGTCGCCATCGTGAACCGTGGTTTCCTCGTTCAAGCGCCCTCTCCCCGGCGCCGCCAGCCTACTCGGTCGGAGCGGCGCCCTGTGTCTGCGGTTGCTGGCCCTGCTGCGCCTGCATCATCTGCTGGATTGCGGCAGCGCGCTGCTGGAAGTCATCCTTGCTCATGAAGTCGACCACCTCGACATCGAAGACCAGGTCCGCGTTCGCCGGGATGGGCGATCCCGGAGGCGGTTCGGCGCCATAGGCCTGCTCGGCCGGAATGGTCAGCGTGTACTTGCCGCCCTTCTGCATCTGCGTGAGACCCTGGACGAAACCGTCGATAATCGCACCTTCTTCCAGCAGCAGCGGATTGCCATCGGGCAGGAGGCCCGGCGGGATCGGCAGCGGCTGCGATCGGTCGAATTCGGTGCCGTCCTTCAGCTTGCCGACGTATTTCACGAACACGACGTCGCCCACCTTGGGGCTGTCGCCCGTGCCCGCAGTGATAGTGCTCACGCTCAACCCCTTGGGCGCGGCGGCCCAGACAAGGCCGCCTGCCAGCAAGACTGCGATAAGGACGCCCAGCCACAGCTTGGTCAGCGAGCCCTTGGCGATGGGCTGGAGGGGAACGCGGGTAATCTCGGTCATGCGGGTCTGGTCCTGATACGCAAAGGGCGCGGATTGCTCCGCGCCCTCATGGCTTAGCTGGATGGTACTGGCAACGGCTTACTTGACGCCGTCACGCTCCATGCGCTTGCGCTCGAGCTTGCGGGCGCGGCGAACGGCAGCGGCCTTTTCGCGGGCGCGCTTCTCGCTCGGCTTTTCGTAGTGGCGGCGCAGCTTCATTTCGCGATACACGCCTTCACGCTGCAGCTTCTTCTTGAGCGCGCGCAGGGCCTGGTCGACATTGTTATCGCGAACGATGATCTGCATAAATTCAACAACCTCACTAAGCGGGCCAGAGCCCGCCGCTGCGGGTTTTGCCTCCTAAAAATAGTTCCGTCTGATCAACGAAAAACGCGCCGAATCCGTTCCGGACCGGCTCGAACGGGGGCGCACATACGGATTCGAGCCGGGAAAGGCAAGTGCTTTGGCGGCTTTCATAGCCGGGCGGTTGGCGCTAGGGGCTTGGGCAATGTCCGCATTCTCCCCCTTCATGGCAAGCCTGCACGTCGCCCTCGGCGGCGCGATCGGTGCCGTGCTGCGTTACCAGCTTGGGCGCGGCATGACCCACTGGCTGGGCGTGCAGGCGGTCACGACCTTTCCCTGGGCGACACTGGCGGCCAATGCGCTCGGCAGCGTGCTGATGGGTTTTCTCGCCGGATGGCTCGCCCGGCACGGCAGCGGGGAAGGAGAGCAGTTGCGCCTCCTGCTCGGCGTCGGCCTCTTGGGCGGCTTCACCACTTTCAGCGCCTTCAGCCTCGAGATGGTCCTGCTGCTCGAACGCGGCCAGTTCACTTTTGCCGCGCTCTACGCGGTGCTTTCCTTCGCCCTCGGGATCAGCGGATTGATCTTCGGGCTTACCGTGATGCGGGCCTACGGATGAAGACCTCCGACGAAGTACGTATCTTCACCGTGGATGAAGACGACGATGGCGTACGCCTCGACCGCTGGTTCAAGCGCCATTTGCCGCAGATCGGCTTCGGCACGGTGAGCAAATGGGCGCGCACCGGGCAGGTGCGTGTGGACGGCAAGCGGGTGAAACCGGAGGACCGGATCGCCAAGGGTCAGCAGGTTCGCGTGCCGCCGGGCGGCGATGCTCCGCACAAGAAACCCAAGGCCAAGCGCCCGCTGACCGAGGCCGAGATCGAGCAGGCGCAGGCCATGGTCATCAGCCAGGACAAAGGGGCCATCGTGCTCAACAAGCCCCCGGGTCTCGCGACCCAGGGCGGTACCGGCACCACCACCCATGTCGACGGCCTGCTCGATGCCTTCGCCCCGGAAGAAGACACGCCCCGCCCGCGCCTCGTCCACCGCCTCGACAAGGACACTTCGGGCGTCCTCCTGATTGCCCGCACACCGGGCAGCGCGGCCTTCTTCTCCAAGCGGTTCTCGGGCCGCAGCGCGAAGAAGGTCTATTGGGCGCTGGTCGTGGGTGTCCCCGAGGTTTCGCAGGGGATCATCGAGGCGCCGCTCGCCAAGCAGCCCGGCTCGGGCGGCGAGAAGATGCATGTCGACCATGAGGGCGGGCAACCGGCCAAGACCAAGTATCGCGTGGTCGACAAGGCCGGACAGAAGGCCGCATGGCTCGAACTCGAACCGCTCACCGGCCGCACGCACCAGCTGCGCGTCCATTGCGCGGCCATGGGCACGCCGATTGTGGGCGACGGGAAGTATGGAGGCAAGGACGCCTTCCTGACTGGCTCGATCAGCCGCAAGATGCATCTCCATGCCCGGCGCCTGATCATCGACAATCCTTCAGGTGGCAAGATCGACGTCACCGCCGACCTGCCCGATCACTTCGCAGCCAGCCTCGAACAGCTCGGCTTCAGCGAAAGCGCCAGCGACGCCACCCCCATGCGCGACGACCCGCCGCCGAGGAGCCGCGAGGAAAAGAAGCAGCAGGCCCGCCAGCACGCGAAGACATATCGCAAGGCGCGCAAAGGCGAACGGCGCGGTCGCCGGACGGCGGGAACCAAGGCGAAGCCGAAGGGCAAGCGCTGATGCATCCCAACAAGCTGTTCCGGAGCGACGATCGCGAGCTTTTCGAAGCGCTGATCGACGAAATCGCCTTCGGAATGGTCTTCCTCACCACGCCCGATGGTCCACGCGTGGCCCATGTCCCGCTGGTCTCCGACGGCGAAGGCAGGATCCGCTTTCACCTCGCGCGCGGCAATGCGCTGACCCGGCACCTCGACGGAGCGACTGCGCTGGTCACGATCAACGGACCCGACGGCTATGTCAGCCCGCGCTGGTACGACAATCGCGATACGGTCCCTACCTGGGATTATGTCGCACTGGAGATGGAAGGTCGCGTCTCCCGCATGGATGACGACGCGCTGGAAAACCTCCTCCACACCATCATAACCAAGTTCGAGGGAAGGCTGGGCGGCGAACAGTGGCTCGCCAGCGAGTCGAGCGAGGCCGTGTGGTCGGGCCTGTTCAAGGCGATCGTGGGTTTCGAAATGGAAGTGACCGAGTGGCGCCCCACCCTCAAGCTTTCGCAAAAGCGCACTCCTGCCGAGCGCGAGCGTATCGCGAAGGGTCTCGCTGCGAGCGGCAATGTGAACCTGGCTGAGAGAATGAGGACTTTGACCGCATGAGCAGGCTGGTGATCTTCGATTGCGACGGCACGCTGGTCGATGGTCAGGCCGCGATCTGCGATACGATGGAGCAGGCCTTCGCCAAGGCCGGACTGCCCGCTCCCGATCGCAATGCCGTGCGCCGCATGGTGGGCCTGAGCCTTCCCTATGCCCTGCGCGAGCTTGCCCCCGACGCCAGCGATGAAGAGCGCGCCCGCGTGGTCGACGCCTACAAGGAGGGGTATCGCGGCCTCAGGATGTCGGGCGCTCTTCAGGAGCCGCTCTACGACGGGATCGGCGATCTCGTTGCCAAACTCGATGCTGCCGGCTGGCTACTCGGAGTGGCAACCGGCAAGAGCGACCGCGGACTTCACGCCTGTCTCGACACCCATGGCATCAGGCAGCTGTTCGTTACCCTCCAGACCGCCGACCGCCATCCCTCGAAACCCCATCCCTCGATGCTCGACACGGCTTTGGCCGAGGCAGGGGTCGCCCCAGAGGATGCGGTGATGATCGGTGACACGAGTTTCGACATGGAGATGGCGGTTGCGGCGGGCGTGCGCGCCATCGGCGTCTCCTGGGGCTATCACAATTCGGACGAGCTGATGGCCACCGGGGCGAGCGCGGTTGCCGATACGATCGAACAATTGGAGGAGCTGATCATTGGCACAAAATGATCCCGCCGCCGGCCGCTTCTGGGCCATCCAGGCCATTCGCATATCCGGCGTCATCCTCGCCGTGCTGGGGGCCCTGATCCTTGGTGAGATCATCGATCTGCCAACCGAGGTGGGTTACGTTTTCCTCGTACTCGGCGCGCTCGACGTATTCGTCATGCCGCTGGTGCTCGCGCGCCGATGGAACAGTTCACGGTGAAGCGATTCTACAAGCGTGCGAGTGCCGAAGAGACCGACCTGGGCTTCCAGGTGATGCTCGACGGGCGACCGATCAAGACGCAAGGGGGGCAACTCCAGGTCGTCCAGGGCCGCGGTCTGGCCGAACGGCTGGCGGAGGAATGGGAGGGACAGGGCGAGGAAATCGATCCCTCGCACTTCGCGTTTCGCGACATGGTCGACTACGCGATCGATATCATTCCCGCAGCGCGTGAGGAGACGGTCGGGAAGCTGCTGCGCTATGTCGAGACCGACACGCTTTGCTATCGCGCCGATCCGGACGAGCCGCTGTGGAAGCGCCAGATGGAGGTGTGGGAGCCTCTCCTGTGCGAGATCGAGCAACGCGAAGGAGTGCAGCTGGAGCGTGTGAGCGGCGTGATCCATCGCGCGCAGTCGGCCGAGGCGCTGGCGCGACTGCGCGCGCGCTTGTCCGGCATGGACGCATTCACCCTCGCCGCGCTCGAGCAGATGGCATCGCTGGCAGCATCCTTGTGCATCGGCCTCGCCGCGCTGGAAGAGGATGCCGATGGCGCATCGCTGTGGGACGCGGCCAATCTCGAAGAGGATTGGCAGGTCGAGCAATGGGGTTCGGACGAAGAAGCCGCCAAGCGCCGGGCGAAGCGCAAGGAGGACTTCCTCAAGGCCATGGAATTCGCGCGGTTGGCGCGAGGCTGAGCGGCGCTACCCCACCCACTCCGCGACCTGCGCCGCCACTTCGTTTGCGGCTTCGTTCAAGGCCGGGCCGACTGCCCCGACATCGGCAGGTACGCCGGAGATGCGGGATTCGAACCGCTTGGTGGTCACGCTCGAGCCTTCGCCATTTCGGGCTGCATCGAAGATCACGACCACCGACGATGTCCTTGCGTCGTAGCCAAAGCTGCGCAGCGTACCGCCCACGCGGTCGACCGAGAGCGCGCCCGGATCGTCACCGTCAATCACGAGGCGGCCCGAATTTGCGCGAATGGTTTCCGCGACAAGACGACGGAACAGGCGCGAGGGGCGTTCGACCCAGACGGCATCCTTAAGATAGGCGATCTCGGTATCGCTCACCTGCACCGGCACGCGGGCGACGTTGAGCGCTTGCGGCACTTCGAATTCGACGAGCGCCAGCGAATTTGCGGCGCTACCCTGCGCCACGGCTCCGGCAGCGGCGGTGGTGGACGGAGTGAGAGTCAGCAGGCTTTCGGGCGGATCCTCCCCAAAGCTGAGGCAGCCACCGAGCAGTAGCGCGGGTGCCAGCGCGGCGAGAGCGGAAATCCTGTTCATGCGTGGGCCCCTCACGGCTTGTACTCGGGCAGTGGCTGGCTTGAAAGCAGCGCGCCGGCCCCCTTCTCGTCGATCTTCTCGGTTACGTCGCGCAGCGCCTTGCTGGTCGCGCGCAGATCCTTGAGCGTGGCTTCGGCAGCAGGAAGCGTGCTTTCAGTGAGCTGCTTGGTCGCGGGCCGGGCTTCCTCCAGCGTCTGTTCGAGCGCCTTGGCCGCGCCGCTGGCCGACTGGAGGGTCGCGCGCAGCTGTTTGGCGATCTGCTCGCCCTCCTCGTTGAGGATGCGGTCGGTCGATGCCGTCACCTTCTCGAACTGATCGAGTGTTTCGCTCGCTTCGCGCAGCGTCACCTGCAACTCGGCCATGGTCCGCTCAAGCTGCGGAGCCGCCTCGGCAAAGGCTGCGCTGGCGCGGTTGGTGTTGGCAAGGATGCCCGAAATCTCGCCCTGGTTCTTGTCCGAGAGCAGCATCGTGAGGCGCTCGGTCAAGGTCGCCAGCCGTTCGAGCAGCAGCGGCGCATTGGCGAGAATCTCGTTGAAGCCGCCTGCGGCAGGCGGAATGATCGGGGCGCCTTCGGTGCAGGCGGTGGTCTCGCAAGTGATCGCCGGGGCGCCCGAGCGTGCGCCATCGAGCATGATCGTCGACACGCCGGTAAAGCTGCCCTGGATCGTGGCGACCGTGCCGACGAGGATTGGCACCTCATCCTTTACCTTGATACGCACGCGGACGAACTCGGGGTCTTTCGCCCACAGAACGATTTCGTCGACCTGCCCTACCGGAACGCCGGCAAAGCTGACCTGGCTGCCATTGGCGAGGCCTGCGACCGACTGCTTGAAGAAGATGTCATATTCCTTCTGCGAGCCGTTCCCCAGCCGCGCAAGCCAGACGATGAAGAGCGCAAGGGCGCCGAGGATCAGCAAAGTGACCACCCCCACCCAAACGTGATTTGCCCGCGTTTCCATTCCCTTGCCCTATGCCTTGCCCTTAGGCGTCTTGTCCAACGCTTTGACCGCATGAGCGGCCACCGGCAGGTCCATGTGCCTGCGCAATTCGTCGAGTGCCTGCGCGGTCAGCGCAGCCCGACCGCGCGGCCCGTTGAAATATTCCTGTATCCACGGATGGTCGAGTTCCATCAGGTTCGGAACCGTATCGACCGCAATCACCCGCTTGTCCGCCAGCACCGCCACGCGATCGCAGATCTCGTGCAGCGTATCGAGGTCGTGGGTGATCAGGAAGACGGTCAGGCCGAGCGTTTCCTTGAGCTCGCGCGTCAGCCGGTCGAAGGCCGCTGCGCCGATGGGGTCGAGGCCTGCGGTCGGCTCGTCGAGGAACAGGAGTTCGGGGTCGAGCGCCAGCGCACGGGCGAGACCGGCGCGCTTCTTCATGCCGCCCGAAAGCTCGCTCGGGTACTTGCTCACCGCCTCCTCGGGCAGGCCCGACAGCATGACCTTGTAGCGCGCGATCTCTTCCAGCAGCGAAGCCGGGATTTCGGGATAGAACTGCTTGAGCGGCACCTGCACGTTCTCGCCCACGGTCAGCGTCGAGAACAGCGCGCCCCCCTGGAACAGCACGCCCCAGCGATTGCGCACGCCGATTTCTTCGTCGGGCTCGGCATCGGTCATCGAACGGCCGAAGACCTTTATCTCGCCCTCGGCTGGAGTTTGCAGCCCGATGATCGAGCGCATCAGCACGCTCTTGCCGGTGCCCGACCCGCCGACCACGCCGAGGATCTCCCCGCGCTTGACCTTCAAGTCGAGGTCCTCGTGGACGACCTGCTCGCCGAATGCGTTCTTCAGCCCTTCGACCACGATGGGATATTCGCCGCGATAGCGTTCGTGGCGCCCGAGCGTCCGGCCGGTTTCATCCTCGGCCATCAGCCCCACCCGATCTCGGTAAAGAACACCGCGAAGAAGGCGTCGATCACGATGACCGCAAAGATCGCCGAAACCACCGCCATGGTGGTGCGCAGGCCGACCTCTTCGGAGTTACCCTCTACCTTCATGCCGTGATAGCAGCCCGCCAGCGCCACAATCAGGCCGAATACCGGTGCCTTGATCAGGCCGACCCACAGATCGTGGATCGGGACAACTTCCTGGATGCGCGCGAGGAAGCTCCAGAACGGGATACCGAGCATCACGTCGCCGACCACCGCACCGCCGACAATGGCGACCAGCGAGCTGTAGAAGCCGAGGATCAGCATCATGAAGGTCGAGGCGAGAATGCGCGGGATCACCAGCGCCTCCATCGGCGAAATGCCGATCGTGCGCATGGCATCGACTTCCTCGGTGAGCTTCATCGTGCCGAGCTGCGCGGCAAAGGCGCTACCCGAGCGCCCTGCGACCATGATCGCGGTCATCAGCACGCCCAGCTCGCGCAAGGTGATGCGGCCGACGAGGTTCACCGTCAGCGTCTCGGCCCCGAATTGCGCGAGCTGCACCGCGCCCTGCTGGGCGATCACGATGCCGATGAGGAAACTCATCAACCCGATGATCGGCAGCGCCGACACGCCCACCAGCTCAAGCTGACGGACGAAGGCCAGCATCCTGAAACGGCCCGGATGGCGGATGATATTGCCGAATGCGGTGATCAGGGCGCCGAGGAAACTCATCACTCCCAGCACACCGGTGCGGGCGTTGAACACCTTTTCGCCCATGGCAGTCGGAACGCGTTCCCATACCGGCAGGCGCGGCGCGGCCACTTCTTCCTCGCCCCGCATGCCCTGAAGGGCGCCAATCAATCGGTTAGCGCGTTCGCTCGCGCCAATGATCTCGGCATCGTGATCGCTGGAAAGGCTACAAGCAACCCAGGCGCCGACAGTGTCGATTTCGCTGATCGCTGACAGGTCGATCTTCGATATCGGCCCTTGGAGCGAACGCAATTCCGCATCCACCGCACCGATCGTCGATACGAGATATGGCCCCGACAGCGCCAGAACCGCGCCCTCGCCCTCACCCTGTCCGAGATCGTATTCTGCAAGCCCTGTCATGCGGGCGCCGGTATGCGGACAAATCCGACACTTAACAAGCGGCTATGCTCGGCGCCGCACAGCAACGTTGCATCGCACAATGCGCGCTGGCATGGGCACTCGCCATGAGCACCGAACTGCCAAAGACATTCGACCCCGCGGAAATCGAGGCGCGCTGGTACGCGCATTGGGAAGAGAACGGCCTGTTCCGGCCCGAACGCCCGGATGCCGAGCCCTATACGATCGTCAACCCGCCGCCGAACGTCACCGGCTCGCTCCACATCGGCCACGCGCTCGACAATACCTTGCAGGACGTGGTGATCCGCTACGAGCGTCTGCGCGGCAAGGATGCGCTGTGGGTGGTCGGCACCGACCATGCGGGCATCGCAACGCAGATGGTGGTCGAACGCCAGCTTGAGGCCCAGCAGGACAAGCGCACCAATTACAGCCGCGAGGATTTCATCGCGAAGGTGTGGGAGTGGAAGGAAGAGAGCGGCGGCACGATCACGCGCCAGCTGCGCCGCCTCGGCTGCTCGATGGACTGGTCGCGCGAACAGTTCACCATGGACGAGCATTTCAACAATGCCGTAATGAAGGTCTTCGTCGACCTCTACAACGACGGGCTGATCTACCGCGACAAGCGGCTGGTGAACTGGGACCCCAAGCTCAAGACCGCGATCTCGGACCTCGAGGTCGAGACCACCGACGTCAAGGGCAGCTTCTGGCACTTCAAATACCCGCTCGAGGACGGCGTCACGCTGGACGACGGGCGAGACTATATAGAGGTCGCGACCACGCGGCCCGAAACCATGCTCGCCGACATGGCCGTGGCGGTCCACCCCGATGACGAACGCTACAAGTCGGTCGTCGGCAAGCATGTGGTGCTGCCGATCACCGGGCGCCGCGTGCCAATCGTGGCCGATGAACATGCCGACCCCGAACTCGGCAGCGGCGCGGTGAAGATCACGCCGGGCCATGATTTCAACGACTTCGAGGTTGGCAAGCGCGCGGGCATGAAGCCCGCCGAAATGCTTAACATGCTCGATGGCGAGGCCAATGTCTGCCAGACCGCCGACGGGATGGTGCCCGGGGAATTCCTCGGCCTGCACCGCTTCAGGCGCGATGGCGTGGACGGCGCGCGCGAGCTGGTGATCCAGCGCCTCAAGGATTGCGGCTGCCTGATCCCGCATGTCACGAAGGACAAGGAGGGCAACGAGACCCTCCACGACGCCGAGCCGCGTACTATCGCCACCCCCTTCGGCGACCGCGGCGGCGTGGTGATCGAACCCTGGCTGACCGACCAGTGGTATGTCGATGCCGAAACGCTCGCGAAGAAGCCGATCGAGGCGGTGAAGAGCGGCGAGGTAGAGATCGTCCCCAAGAGCTGGGAAAAGACCTATTTCAACTGGATGGAGAACATCCAGCCGTGGTGCGTCAGCCGCCAGCTGTGGTGGGGACACCGGATTCCGGCGTGGTATGACGAGGAAGGCAACCCCTTCGTCGCCCTCACCGAGGAAGAAGCACAGGCGAAGGCTGGCGCGGGCGTTACGCTCACCCGCGACGAGGACGTGCTCGACACATGGTTCTCATCCGGCCTGTGGCCCTTCGCCACGCTCGGCTGGCCGGAGAAGACCGACCTGCTCGAAAAGCACTATCCCAACAGCCTGCTGATCTCGGGCTTCGATATCCTGTTCTTCTGGGACGCCCGCATGCTGATGTGGGGCTATTACAACCTCGGCACGAAGCCCTGGGACAAGCTCTACCTCCACGGCCTCGTGCGCGCGGCGGACGGGCAGAAGATGTCCAAGTCCAAGGGCAATGTCGTCGACCCGCTCGGCCTGATCGACAAATATGGCGCGGACGCTTTGCGCTTCTTCATGTCGGCCATGGAAAGCCAGGGTCGCGACATCAAGATGGATGACAAGCGCATCGAGGGCTATCGTAATTTCGCGACAAAGCTCTGGAATGCCACGCGTTTCTGCCAGGCAAACGGTATCGGTGCGAGTCAGACTATCGCAGCACCGGCCGCCACGCACGCGGTCAACCGCTGGATCATCGGCGAGGTAATCGAGACGCAAGCTGCGCTCGAAAGTGCTATGGCTGACCTGCGTTTCGACGCCGCAGCAAACACGATCTACCACTTCGTGTGGGACCGCTTCTGCGACTGGTATCTCGAGCTGATCAAGGGCAATATCGACGACGAAACCAAGGCCGTCGCCGGCTGGGTGCTCGACCAGATTCTTGTCATGCTGCACCCCTTCATGCCCTTCATCACCGAAGAGTTGTGGTCGAAGCAGGGAGACCGCGCGAACTATCCGCTGATCACCGCCAAGTGGCCTGAACCGGGTGCATCGGTGGACGCCGAGGCCAAGGCCGAGATCGACTGGGTTATTGAGACCACCAGGGCGTTTCGAAATCTTCGGGCCGAGCTCAACATCGCATACAGTTCGAAGCTAACTCCGCGCATAGTTCAGAGAACTGAGCTTGATGACGAGCGACTCGACCGACATTTTCCATTTCTGATGCGTTCCTTGGGGCTCACAACATTCATGGAAGCTGGACGCCGAAGCTTGAACTCCCGGTTCGATCTGGACCCGGAAATCGCATACGATGCCGATGGCAAAGCTGTCCTGTCACGCAATGTCGGTCAGGTGATTGTGGACGACGCCGTGTATATCGTCCCGCTGGAAGGCGTGATCGACATCGCAGCGGAAAAGGCGCGCCTCGAAAAGGCGCTCGCCGCCTCGACCAAGGAAGCGAAATCGCTCGAAGGGCGGCTGGGCAATGCCAACTTCGTCGAGCGTGCTGCCCCCGAGGCGGTCGAGAAGGCCCGCGCCGACCACGCGCATCACGTGGCCGAAGTCGCTCGCCTCGAAGCGGCACTGGCGCGACTGGGGTAGGTCGCGGCTATCCTCCGCAGTTTCCTACTGGCCGAGGGCGTGCCATGGTCGGTTGAAACAGGCACCCCCGGGGGGGTGTAGTCGCGCAAACTGTCACCTGCGGAAGTGTAACTTGCTGGAAAAGAGTGCTAATTTCCTGTTGGACCTGGTTGACACCCTGTCAACTTCGTCACCCGGTGTCATGCCCACATGCCGCTAGTCCTCGCCACCGACGATACCGGCGGGCCGGAGATTTTCGCCAGCGTGCAGGGCGAAGGGCCGAGTGCGGGGATGCCCTGCACCTTCGTGCGCCTGTCGCGCTGCAATCTCGCCTGCGTGTGGTGCGACACGGCCTATACCTGGCACTTCGAGGGCGACGAACGTCCGCATCGCGACGGCGTGGAGTACGACCGCAAGGCCAACCAGCTGACGCTGGACGAGGAGGAAGTGGCCGCACGGATCACCTCGCTCGGGCAGCAGCGCCTCGTCATCACCGGAGGCGAGCCGCTATTGCAGGCCCCCGCGCTCGCGCGGCTGCTGGAACAGCTGCCCGATGTGACGGTGGAGATCGAAACCAACGGCACGACCAAAGCACCGCCCCAGCTCGATATCAGGATCGACCAGTTCAACGTCAGCCCCAAGCTCGCGCATAGCGGCAATCCGGCGGAACTCGCGCTGCTGCCCGAGCGGCTCGATGCCTATGCCACCGACGCGCGGGCGTGGTTCAAGTTCGTTATTGCCGAACCCGCCGATGTGGACGAGGTGCTCGCCCTGCGTGACCGCTATCGCTTCAAGCCCGGCCATGTCTTCCTGATGCCCGAAGGGACCGACAGCGAGACCCTGCGCGAGCGCGAGAAGTGGCTCGCGCCGCTATGCGTCAGGCACGGCTTCCGCATGAGCGACCGCCTGCATATCCACCTTTTCGGCGATACGCGGGGGACGTAATTACCCCTGGCTACGCCAGCGCTGGACGGTGCGCTGGACAATGTCCTCTTCGCCGCCGGTCTTGTTCCACAGCTCGACGAAGCTCGGGTCTTCCGAAGCCGGGCGCTTCGATTCCTCGAGATTGTCGAAGCTGACGCGGATGGGGATGGCGACACCCTCGCCGCAGATGATGCATTCGCGGTTGCGCAGGGCCGGGATCGCGTCGAGGAAACCGCGCGCGCCTTCGGGCATGGCCGCGCGAACAAATTCCTGGTCGCGGTCGTTGTTGAGACGCATCGAGATGATCGTGCCGCACTGCGACAGCACGCCTTCGGCAAGGTCGGACGGACGCTGAGTGATGAGGCCCAGCGAAATGCCGTATTTACGGCCTTCCTTGGCGATGCGGCTGAGGATCGTGCCGACCGAATTGCCGTCGGCATTCTTCTCGGAGGGCACGTAACGGTGGGCCTCTTCGCAGACCAGCAGGATCGGCGAAGTGCGTTCCTCACGGCCCCAGATCGCGAAGTCGAAGACGAGGCGGCTGAGCACGGCGACAACCGTCGCGGTGATGTCCGAAGGCACGCCCGAGACGTCGATGATCGAGATCGGCTTGCCGTTCGAAGGCATGCGGAAAATCTTGCCGATGAATTCGGCCATTGTGTCGGCGACCAGCATGCCTGAGAACATGAACTGGTAGCGAGGGTCGGCCTTGAGCTCGTCGAGCTTGTTCTTGATGCGCATATAGGGCGCGGAATTGGTCGACTTGTCGAGCTTGCCCATCTGGTCCTGGATCTCGTTCGAGAGGTCGGACAGCAGATAGGGGATCGGCGAATCCACGGTGATCTTGCCCATGCTTTCGGCAAGGCGGCTCTTCTGGCGCGCCTTGAGAAGGCACTTGGCGAGGATGTCGGCGTCGACCTGGCGCTCGTTGCCGTTCGAGGTCAGCAGGACTTCGCAATGCTCTTCGAAATTCATGATCCAGTACGGCATCTGCAGGTTCGAGACGTCGAGAATGACCCCGGTCTGACGGAAAGCCGCCGAGTACTCGCCGTGAGGGTCGATCATGACAATGTGACCCTCAGGCGCGGCCTGACAGATGCGGTGCAGGATCAGCGCTGCGCTCGTAGATTTACCGGTACCGGTCGATCCGAGCAGCGCGAAGTGCTTGCCCAGCATGGCGTCGATATAGATGCCCGCGCGGATGTCCTTGGTCGGATAGACCTTGCCGATCGTGACCGCGCTGCGACCGTCGCTGGCATAGACCTGCTTGAGGTCGGCAGTGCTGGCGGCATAGACCAGCGATCCCGGCGTCGGGTAGCGGGTCACACCACGGCGGAAACCGTGGAGGCGCCCCGTGAGCTTCTCCTCGATCCCTTCGCCAAGGAAATCGATGTTGGCAAGGATGCTGCCAGCCTTGCGATCTTGGCGCTGGTTACGGACGCTGGCGAGTAGCCAGTTGTTGCCCACGCGAATCTTGATCTGGCTACCGACCTGACCGGCCATTGCGATCGAGGGGTCGTCGTCGTCGGCACATTCGGTGAGGCGCTGGAGATCGATGGCGATCATCGAACCCGAACCGGCGATTTCGAGAACCACGCCGATCGGGTCCATCGTGTTCGCGCTGACCGGCTGGTCGGGCTCCTGGGCACTCTCTTCCTTGCGGGGAGCAGCCGGAGCGGCGGCAGGCGGGGCCGGCGCCACGTCCTCGCGCGCTTCGACCACCTGTTCGGGCGCCGCTTCCTCGACGGGTGCTTCATAGGTCGGGGCAGGCTGTGGTTCGTAGGCCGGTTCCGGCTCGGGCGCCGGTTGCGGATTGTGGACATAGCCGGACGGGGAAACCGAAGGCTGCGGCATCGAACCCTGTTCCGAGCGACGGATCCGGTCGCGGAGCGAATTGCCGCGCGGTTGCGGCGGCTGAGCGCCGTCCTCTTTCGCCGGATCGAAAGTACGGAAGTTCTGGTTGCCCATATCGGTCATGTTCAGGCTCGGCCCCTCAGTCGCGCAGACGTTGCGCTTGCCTGTCCTACCTGCCCGATGGCGGTTAAAATCCGGTCAACGTTAACGCCTGGTTCGCGTCAGATCATCGCAAAGAGGCGACCTGCCCCCCAGCCCATGGTCAGGGACAGGGCGACTGCGATCAGCCCGTAAATCAGCGACCATTGTTGCGAATAATAGGTGACCTGCTTCTCGAAGCCGACCTTGACCACCTCGACCTCGGCTTGTGCCGAGGCGATTACCCGGCCACCCGTGATAGCAAATGTCTCCGCCGTATAGGTGCCCGTGATCACGCTGGAAGGCAGGGAGATGCGCGCCTGGTAGAGTACCTGTTCGGCGATGGAGACGCCCTTGAAATCCTGCTTGTAGAGGTCCTGCCTCGTCTTGAGGTCGACAAGCCCCGCCGCAAAGCGGGTCTGCTGCTCCACATCGATCGCGCCGTTCGGCGAAAGCTGGATGTAATTGGTGCCGAACTCGTAGATCGCGGCCGTTTTCTCGTCGACGATCTCGCTGATCGGGCGCGAGGAAGAGACCGCGAAGAACGACGGGACCGAGCGGAAGTCGCTGCTGTCGGCATTGACCCAGACCCCGGCAAAGCGAGCCTTCTCGCGGATGCGCAGCGGCTCGGAGGGTCCCTTGAGCACCACGACGATATCGTATTGGTTGCCCGCCTGCAGCCCGCGCGGGTCGAGGATTGCGCCGAACAGCAGCAACTCGGTTCCGGTAAAGCCCTGCCGCACCTGGATTTCGTGCTGGCTGACTTCAGGCACCAGGATGGGATCGCGCTGCCCCATCAGCACGAAAGCGAATAGGAGGACCAGCAGCGCCCTCATAGCGGCGACAACGTATAGATTTCGTCGGGCTGGTAGAACAGGCCGAGGAACATGCGAAAGGCGATGATGAGCACGATCGCGGCAAGGATCAGGCGCAACACCTCGGGCTTGGCCTTCACCGCGATCTGCGAGCCGATCTGTGCCCCGCTGACCGATCCCAGCAACAGCAGAAAGACAAGCACGATGTCGACCGCCTTGGTCGTCAGCGAATGCATGATCGTGGTCGCCATGGTCACGAAGAGGATGTTGAACAGGCTGGTACCCACCACGACATTCGCGCTCATGCCAAGGATGTAGAGCATGGCGGGCACGAGGATGAAGCCCCCGCCCACGCCCATCAGCATGGTCAATATGCCAACCACCACGCCGACCAGCAGCGGCGCCAGAGGCGAGATGTAGAGCCCCGATTTATAGAAGCGCCAGCGCATGGGCAGGCTCGCCACGAGCGGATGGTGGCGACGGCGCGCGACCTGCCTCGACGGATCGCCGCGCAGAAGCTCGATCGATTCCTTCGCCATCAGCAGGCCGATCGAACCGAGCAGGATGACGTATAGCGCGTTGATCACCACGTCGATCTGGCCGATCGACCGGAAGAAATTGAACAACAGCGCGCCGAATCCGGACCCGATGACCCCGCCACCGATCATCACCGCGCCCATGCGATAATCGACCCCGCCGCGGGTGTTGTGTGCGATCACCCCGGTTACGCTCGCACCAGTGACCTGCGTGGATGCTGAAGCCGCAGCGACCGTCGGCGGGACGCCATAGAAGATCAGCAGCGGTGTTGTGAGAAACCCCCCGCCGACTCCGAACAGGCCCGAGAGGATGCCGGTCAGTCCGCCCAGCGCGACGATCCATAGTCCGTTTACGGACAGGTTCGCGATGGGGAGATAGACATCCATGACGCCGCCCTATCGCAGCGCAACACAGGATAAAAGCTGAACCGTTCGAAAAGCCCGTCGAAAGCGTGATTGCCGCCCCGTTCGAAGGCTCTGCATTGCCCGCCACGCGCACCCGCCAGTCCGCCGCAATACGCGTCGGCGCACCGCCGATGTCGAGCTTCAATCCCGCCGTCGGCCCCAGATCGAGACGCGAGGCATCGCGCTGCGCGCCGCCCCAGGCGCCCAGCCCCGCATCGAGTAGAGCTGTGCCCCGATCAAGCACGCGGCGGTCGATGCTCATTGCTCCATCGACGAATGCGGTGGCGAAGTCCCCTCCAACCGCGCCCGCCTGTACGTAGGAGCTTGCGACCAGGCCAAGCGGCAGCTTCCCGTCCTCGAAACCGCCCGAAACAAATACCGCCGGGCGCAGCTCGGTCCCGTAGGCGCGGCGCGTCGCGCGCAACTCGGCATGGGCGACCAGTGGCACCTGGCGCAACGGACGTGCTCGCAAACCGAGCGCGAAGTCACTCTCGCCATCCTCGACCAGCGCATGGCTCGCGCGGGCATAGGCAGCCGGATCGTGCCCGGTACCCGGTGACAAGCGATAGGAAAGCACAGCGCCGATTTGACTCGCGCCATATGTTGCAGGTCGAGACCCGCTCGCGAGGCGCGGCGATGAGCCATCGCGCAGCAGCAGCCAGGCATCGACCCGCCAGTTCCGGTCCTTCCGCTCACTCGGTGTCGCATCGGGAGTCGTGGAATGCAGCAGAACGTTGGAGCGAAGCAGCGCAGCCTCCACTTCACGCGGCACCGGCAGGGCCGCCATGCCTGCCATCCACAGGAGGTTATGCCCCGCCGCGCGCTGGCCTGTGGCGAAATTCCCGTCGAAGTCCTGTGGCGGAACTGGTCTTTCGACGGGGACAAAGACGGGGCGCTCGATCACTCCGTACAGCGAGTGCTCAAGTGACACCCCTGGGATCTGCTCGGCATGAGGCTCTGGCGCGGCATTGCTCTTGTCGCCTGGTACCGACACGCCTGCCAATTGCAGCGCCTGCGTCGCCAACGGAGTGGACGGCAGCATGGGCCAGGGAGGATGCCAGGTCACTACCCTGACGAGGACCCAGGCGGCGATCAGAAGAGCGAGAAACACCACCGGCTGCCCGCGACGTGCCTGTTCGGGTGCCATCACGCTGCCTTCGCCTTGGCGGTCCAGGCAATCATCGCCGGGTGATCGCTGTGATCGGTCTTGTCCCAAACCACCGGCGCGCCCCGCAATGTCCCGACATAAGCCACTAGCGCCCGGCGTCCTGCCATGATCGCAACGATGTTCGAGACGAAAATCCGGGGAAGCGCGCGCAGCCCCTCGCTCCAGCCATGCTCGCGCGCAGTAAAAAGCATGCGCGACACGGCACGCCAGCAAAGGCCGAATGCGTTGAACATCAGCAGCCCGGAGAGCAGCGGTGAGAATTCCGGTCGAGCCACCAAACCGGCTTTCCCGGCAGCCCAACCAGCCGCGCTGAGCAGGATCAGGAGATAGGCGGTAGCCAGCAGGATTGCCGCCAGCGGCCCGCGACGGTCGCGCAACTGCATCCACTGGTCCGCCCAGGACCCGCGCCAACCCAGCCGATCCCAACCCTGAAGCGCAATGCCATGCATCCAGCGGGTTTTCTGGCGAACCGCGGCGTCCAGGCGCGAGGGGAAAAATGCCCTTGTCCCGACAAGTCGTCCGTCGAGCGTCCTGATCCTGAGGAAACGACCCGTTCCGCCCAATGCAGCAACCTTGAGGCCCAGTTCGTAGTCCTCGGTCAGCGACTGGCACGCGAAGGGCTTGTCACCAAGCCTGTCGAGCACGCTGCGGGAAATCGCGCAGCCTACTCCCGCTCCCGGAACCGCGGCCCCAAGCGCATCACGCACGACCATTGCCTTGCCATGCGCCTCTGCAAACTCGTCCGAATAATGGCTGCCGATGAAGCGGGAATTGTTCTGTGGAAGGGCAAGCACCGGCAGCTGGACGAAGTCGGCGTCCCACAGCGCAAGGTCGAGCAGCGGGAGAGCTGCGGGATCGACCATGTCCTCTGCATCGTGCAGCACGACCATGCGCGCCTGGCGTCCGCTCCGGCTCTCGTCATCGCGCAGCGCACGATAGAGGCGGTTGAGGCAATCCGCCTTGCTGGTCGGACCGTCTGCACCGTGGATGACCAGTCTGACCCGGCAATCCCCCCGCGCCGCCACCATGGCAGAGGCGATGGTAAGCGGATCGTTGCGATAGCAGCCGACATAAAGCCGCAGGTTATTGTGGCCCCAGGAAGCGAGCAGATGGGCGATTGTCGGTCCGATGACCGCAGATTCCTGCCAGGTCGGTATGAATACCGCAGCGTCGCCCGCAAGAATGCGCGAGGGCAGCGCCTCCTCTTCCATTCGCGGTGTGCGAACCCGCTTCCTGAGGCGCAACCAGATGTAGGTCAGGTCGAGCCCGAGCTCGTCCAAAACGCCCACGGCAAAGAAGGCTGCCGTGAACAGCAGCAGTTCCCTATGGACGAGCAAAAACCATTGCTCGCCAGTCAATTGGTAGAAATTCACGACCCAATTCCCCCTGAGAGGAACTTGTAACCATGCGCCACTTTCGAGGCAATGGGGTATACGGTCTTGCATGAGCGGGCACTTTGCGGAAAAGCGGCGCGTGATGACCGAACGTCCTTCTGCTTTCCGCCTTGTCTTTGCCCCGGTTCGCGCGCTCTTCGTCAGCGACGCATCGGCCGGCATCCTGCTGATCCTCGTTGCGGCCGCTGCCATGCTCGCGGCAAATTCACCGCTGCACGAGGAGTATCATTCGCTTTTCCATGGCGCGCTATTCGCGCCGGAAGTATTCAAGCTGAACACGCTGCATCTGTGGATCAACGATGCGCTGATGGCGGTGTTCTTCTTCGTTGTCGGGCTCGAGGTGAAGCGCGAATGGATCGAGGGGCAGCTCTCGACCAATGCGCAGCGCAAGCTGCCGGTGCTCGCGGCAGGCGCGGGCATGGCAGTTCCCGCCGCGATCTACGTGTTCTTCGTCAGCCAGGCCGGTGATCCCGGGCTGGTACGCGGCTGGGCCATTCCGGCGGCGACCGACATTGCCTTTGCGATGGGCGTGCTCGGCCTGCTCGGTAACCGGGTTCCTGCATCGCTGCGGCTATTCCTGCTGACCGTCGCGATCGTCGACGATATCGGCGCCGTGCTGGTCATCGCGGTGTTCTACACTGCCAACCTAAAGCTGGGCTACCTCGCCGCGGCTGCGGTCGTCGTCGCACTGATGTTCGCGATGAACAAGATGAAGGTCAGCAAGTTCTGGCCTTTCATCCTGATGGCCGTGGTGCTGTGGTACTTCGTGCTCAATTCAGGCGTTCACGCCACCATCGCGGGCGTCGTCGCGGCCCTGACCATTCCGATGGTGGGCAAGGACGACGAGACCATGGTCGAGCGGATGGAGCACGCTCTTGCGCCCTGGAGCGCCTATCTGATCGTGCCCGTGTTCGGCTTCGCCAATGCCGGTGTAGACCTTGGCGGCATGGGTCTCGACGGGGTGCTGGCCCCACTGCCGATCGCCATCGCGGCAGGCCTCTTCCTCGGCAAGCAGGTGGGCATTTTTGCCGCGATCTGGGGCGCGGAGAAGTCCGGCTTCGCTGTCCGACCGGACGAAGCGAACTGGCCCGAGGTCTGGGGCGTCTCGATCCTTTGCGGAATCGGCTTCACCATGTCGCTCTTCATCGGCGAGCTGGCCTTCCCCGGCTCGCGCGGGTTGATCGACGAGGCGAAGATCGGCACGCTGCTGGGATCGCTGGTTTCGGCGGTTGTCGGTTACGCCATCCTGCGCCTGACCACGAGCCATCCGGACGATCCCAGGTCGCCCTACACCGAATAGGTGTTACCAGCTGCCGGTATTCTCCATGCTCGCCCAGGGTTCCTGCGGTTCGAGATAGCCTTCCTGAAGCAGTTCGATGGAAATCCCGTCGGGTGACCGCACGAAGGCCATGTGACCGTCGCGGGGCGGGCGGTTGATGGTGACGCCGGCGTCCATGAGTTGCTGACAGGTCTCGTAGATATTCTCGACGCGGTAGGCGAGGTGCCCGAAGTTGCGGCCGCCCGAATATTCCTCCGGCGCGCCCCCATCCTCCGGCGGCCAGTTATAGGTCAGCTCGACCTCGGCGACCCCCTCCTGACCCGGTGCCGCGAGGAAGATCAGAGTGAAGCGCCCCTGCTCGCTATCGAAGCGCCGCACTTCCTCCAGCCCGATCAGTCGGAAGAACGCCACCGTCGCGTCGGGATCGCCGACCCGGATCATGGTGTGGAGGTATTTGGTCATTCTCGATCGCTCCGTTTATCTACATTAAAGCACGGTTCATCGCAGCACATCTAAAGGACTCGTGGGGCTCAAACCGCGAGAGGAAATGCCATGTCGACCAGTGCCAATGATACCACCGCTGCAATTGCCACGGATGGCGGCAGCGATTCAACAATGCGTCGCTGGATCGCAAGTGCCGGCATTATCGCGGTTGGCATCATGGTCGGCGGTTTTGTCCTCGGCGACGGGCTGGTTCGCATGAAGGCAGCCGAGCGCAGCGTCACCGTGCGTGGCCTCGCCGAACGCGAAGTAACCGCCGATCTCGCCACCTGGACCATCGCCTATTCCGGCATCGCCCCCAACCTTGCCGGGGCGCAGGCCGCTGCCGACCGGGACACTGCAGCGATCCGCTCGTTCTTCAGGGAACTCGGCTTTCCCGCCGCCGCGCTGACCCCGGCTGGTGTCGACGTGTCGAGCTATACCAATGACGGCGTGACCCGCTTCACCGTACGCCAGCGACTGATCTTGCGTACCAGAGACATCGAGCGCGCGCAGGAAGCCAGCCGCCGCCAGGTCGAACTGGTGCGGCGCGGCGTCGTGCTCGAAGATGGTTCTGGAATGAGCTACACCTTCACGGGGCTCAACGAGATCAAGCCGGACATGGTGGCCGAGGCGACCCGGGATGCGCGCGCCTCCGCCGAACAGTTCGCCAAGGATAGCGGCGCCGATGTCGGCGGGATCCGCAAGGCGACGCAGGGCTATTTCTCCATCGACGCCCGTGATGGCGAGGTCGGTGGTTGGGGCGTGGGCGACACGCCGTTCAAGAAAGTCAGGGTGGTAACGACGGTCGATTTCGCACTGGAGTAACGGGGCGATCGGGGGCGGACCGAAGTCCGCCCCCTTCCCCCCAGCTATTCGTCAGAAACTGGCGCTGACCGTTGCCACGAAGGCATCGTCCGTAAAGCTGTCGATCGACGGACCTTCAGTGCCGACGTAGGACAGGCCGAATTCGAAATTGCCATGCGCTGCGCTGACCCCGATTGACCAGTCGATCCCCGAGTCGTCAGTCGTGCCAGCCAGGAATGGCGGTGCCAGCACGCCATCGGTGTAACCGAGATGGCCCGTCAGAGTGAATGGCGTATCGGGGATGCCCACACCGAGATCGGTATAGAGATAGAGGTTGTCTTCACTGCCAAGCGAGCTCTGGTCGGGTGCATAGGCAACACCGACCGTTGCTTCTGCCGGACCGAGCGTGAACCCGAGCGATCCGAGCAGTTCGTAATAGTCCACGTCCGCGCCGATATCTTCGGTCGGGTAGATATAGTAGATTGCGCCGAGATCGATGCTGACTGCGTCGGTCAGCTGACCGCTCCAGCCACCATAGACGTCCAGCTCCAACTCCCCATAGGAGTCGCCACCGGCAATCGACGACGCCCAGGTTCCGACGTAGAAACCGCTATCGTGCGAGACATCGATGCCGCCCTGAATCGCTGCGTCGCCACCCGAAAGCGAGACGCCGCGGAAACGATAGTCGCTCGTTATGGCGACATTGGCGCTCATCGAAAGGCCGCTGTCATCGGATGTTTCATCATCCTGCGCCATGACCGGGGTTGCGAGGAAAAGGCCCGCCGTAGCGAGCGAAGCGGCACAAAGGCCGCGAAAGGACGTTAGCATTTCAAACTCCTGTTCGAGTGTCGCTTCGTCCCACCTGCGAATCCACCGGGGCCCATTTGTTAGGCTCCTCGTGCGGATACGGCAGCAATCGTGCACAGTTCGTCCGTATTGCGCAAGACAATGCGAGCACGCTTTCGCACCTGCAATAATTTCTGTGCCCTTTTCGCAACTGCACCCTGCGGGCACGTTCAGCCCGAGTTGTGGCTGTGCCGTTTAGCGACTATCTCCCCGCCACCCTCAAACCTAACGACTGACCAATGCTTCGATCGCTTCGCCAACTCTTCAAGGAACGTTCTGCAAGTCGCCGCATCGCGCGCGTGCCCGACGGCGAACGTTACTATGTGATCGGCGACATCCATGGCCGCCTTGATCTGTTCGACGCACTGATCGAGGCCATCGAGGCGGACGACACGAACCAGCAGCAGGCGCAGACCACCGTGATCCTGCTCGGCGACCTGATCGACCGCGGTCCGGAAAGCTCGGGGGTGATCGAGCGCGCGCGCAGCTGGGGCCGGACACGCAAGCTTCGCTACATCGCCGGCAATCATGAGGAAATGTTCCTCGAAAGTTTCGAGGACCGCGAAATGCTGCGCCATTTCGTCAAGCACGGCGGGCGCGAGACAATTCTCAGCTACGGAATCAAGAAAAAGCACTACAACGAGCTGACGATCAAGGAACTCCAAGGCCAGCTCGGCGACATCGTGCCCGCCGACCACCGTGAGTTCCTGTCAGGCTTCGAGGATATGATTATCGCGGGCGACTATGTGTTCGTCCATGCTGGCGTCAATCCGAAGCGTCCGATCGAGGATCAGAAGCAGAGCGATCTGCGCTGGATCCGCGAACGCTTCCTCAAGCACACCGATCCCTTCAGCCACGTCGTGGTTCATGGTCATACGATCTTCGAAAATATCGAACGCACGGACCACCGGATCGGCATCGACACCGGCGCGTTCCGTACCGGCCGGCTGACGGCGCTGGTTCTCGAGGGCGAGACACGACGCACCCTTCAGGCAGTCGAGACCGACGGCACGATCAGTACGACCGAAGCCGCACTCGCTTAAGCCGAAAATTTGCCAGGGGGCCTGTAAGCCGGGTTCTGTTCCGCACGCGATCTGCTTTCGCATCAGCCGCGCGGCGGCAGCCATTCGTCTGGGCCATGGATTGCTCCATGGCTCGAGCAGCCAACCCGGGCGACTGGGGAGAAACACCCCTGCTTTCGCGCGCCGCCCCTATTCGGCCTTGCTCCGGGTGGGGTTTGCCATGCGGACCGCGTTACCGAAGCCCCGGTGCGCTCTTACCGCACCCTTTCACCCTTGCCTGATCCTCCGAAGAGGCCATCGGCGGTATGCTCTCTGTGGCACTTTCCCTGAGGTTTCCCTCGGCGGGCATTACCCGCCACCCTTGTTTCGTGGAGCCCGGACTTTCCTCGCATCCGAAGACACGCGGCTGCCCGGCCCCCTGGCGGCGGTTCCTATAGGGCAGAGCGGGGCGACTGCATAGCCGCCCCGCCAATTGTGTTTACTCGCCTTCGCCGCCGATACCCTGCAGCGATTCCTCGGGCGCAATCACATAGCGCCATAGTGCCGCTCCGATTGCGGCCCCAAGGAGTGGAGCGACCCAAAACATCCACAACTGCGACACGGCACCAGTCTCGGCATAGAATGCCACGCCGGTGGAGCGTGCCGGATTGACCGAAGTATTGGTAACCGGGATCGAGATCAGGTGGATCAGCGTCAGTGCGAGGCCGATCGAGATCGGGGCAAAGCCGCCCGGTACCTTGGGCGAAGTCGATCCAAGGATGATGATCAGGAACATCGCTGTCAGCACCACCTCTATCAGAAGGGCGGACTGCATCGAGAAACCACCTGGCGACAGGTCGCCATAACCATTGGAGGCGAAGCCGCCCGGGCTCCATTCGGCAGCGCCCGATGCGATCACGAACAGCGTTCCAGCTGCACAAAAGGCGCCGATAAGCTGCGCCACCCAATAGGGTACCAGCTCGTTCCAACCGAACCTTCCGCCTACAGCCAGGCCCAACGAAACGGCGGGATTGAAATGCCCGCCAGATATGCCGCCGACTGCATAGGCCATGGTAAGGACGGTAAGACCAAAAGCCAGAGCGACACCGGCAAAACCAATTCCCAGTTCCGGGAATGCAGCGGCGAGCACCGCTGAACCGCAGCCTCCAAAAACCAGCCAGAACGTACCGAAGAACTCTGCGAACAATTTGCGCGTCATGACAACTCCCCCTCTCCAGGAAGTAGCGACCCGCCTCGACAATAAGTGGACAAGCCCGGAATTAGCCAGACTGACAAACCAGAAACTTGTGACTACTTCTGCCCTTGCGAGGTTCTCGAACCGAGAAGCCCAAAACGAAAACGGGGTGAACGACCTTGGCCGTCCACCCCGCAATCATCCGCTTTCGCTCGACTTACATGCCGTCGAGGCCCTTGCTCACAAGGATGTTCACCGCGACGCGGCGGTTCTGAGCCTTGCCTTCCTCGGTGCTGTTGTCAGCAGCCGGGTCGGCTTCCGCCATGCCGGTCGGGGTCAGCATGCGATATGGCTTCCAGCCACAAGCCTGCTGCAGGTAGTTCACGACGCGGCTGGCGCGCTTCTCGCTGAGCTCCTGGTTGTACTCGTAGTCACCCACCGAGTCCGTGTAGCCGACGACGAGTAGCAGGGCGTTGTCCATGCCGTTGGCTTCGTTGGCAGCAGCGCACAGATTGTCGCGAGCTTCCGCCGAGAGATTGTACTTGGCGGTGTCGAAATAGACGTTGGTGACGCCCTTGACGTTGTATTGGTCGATGTCGGCAACGCGGCTGCGCAGCGCTTCGGTAGCAGCGGTCTGCTCGGCAAAGCCCTGGGCGGTGCCCTGCGCGATCATGCGAGCGGTCCTGAGGTCCTTGCTCTTGAGCGCGACCTTGCTGGCGATCAAACCACGTCCGCCCCACTGAACGGTATCGACGCTGACCGGGAGGCCATTGAGAAGCGAAGCCTTGGTCAGCTTGTCCTTGCTGAGGCCAAGGAAGCCGCCCTGGCCGCGGATTTCCGTGCCGTCGCTGATAGTCAGGATGGTAGCCGTGCCGTCCGCCGTGGTGACCTGCATCTTGTCACCCTTGCGAGCGGTGATGATGCCTTCGATCTCGGGACCCGCGGGCATTTCCGAGAGGTCGGACGGAGTCACGCCGTAAACGGTGGTCATCGCGGTCGTTTCGGTATCGGCATCGATTTCCTGTGCCGACAGGCTGCCAGCGGCAGGCATTGCCAGAGCCGCAAGCACCAGGAGCGCCTTCGGACTGTTGGACATGGTACGCATTCAATTACTCCTTCAGTATTCTTCGGCCGCTCAGCTGCGCCTGCATCGGCCCGGACCACCTTCCCCAATCAAGGTGCGTCCGAATGTTGGGACCCCCAGAAAACCAAAAAACAGCGAACATATTGCCGCCACAATCGTGGTTGCAACGCCGCTTGTTCACCTCAACCTGTCACGCAAATGAACGGTTCCAAGGGCGCTGCAACTGCGGGATGGCAAGAGGGAGTCCTGCGATGAACCGTTGCAGCACCTTTTCCAGCCCGCGCTTGCGTCCTGAACAGAGGCAATGAATCGACTCGCCGCCTAGCGATGCGCGCCGCGGTCTCTATCGAGCAATAGCTGGAACAGGATCGCCCGGACCTCGCCGTCGATCTGGCCATCGATCCGGTGCGGGCGCCAGCGGCGCTGGAACGCCTCCACGGCTTTGTGTCCGTCGGTAATGTCATAACCGAAGCGTTCGAGCGCGAGGTAAAACGCCCCGTCGTTATCGAACGGATCACCAAGTTCGATCTTCGGTGTCGACAGGCAGAGCCCGTATTCGGCCAGCCGTTCCCAGGGAAACAGTTCACCCGGATCGATCTTGCGCTGAGGGGCGATATCGGAATGGCCCAGCACGTTGGCGCGCGGGATGTCGTGATCTTTCATGATCCGCGCCAGCAGCGGGACCAAGGCCGAAAACTGCGCCTCGCTGAAATCGCGATAGCCGTAAAGATGTCCAGGATGGTCGAGCTCGATACCGACGCTCGCCGAGTTGATGTCACGCTTCCCGCGCCAGTAGGAAACGCCGGCGTGCCAGGCGCGCTTGTCTTCCGGCACCAGCCGCGTGACCGTCCCATCCTCGGCGATAAGGTAGTGCGCCGAGACCTTGGCCTCCGGGTCGCACATGCGCTCGAGCGCGGCTTCGGGGCCGAGCATTTCGGTATAGTGGAGAATGACCATGTCGACGGGCAGCGCACGCTCGTCGAAATTGGGCGATAGCCGCTCCCGGTGGACCAGCTCGTCCCCGCTCACCCGATGAGGCCCTCGCCTTCGGGAAGCACGCCCCCCAATACCAGCGCATCTTCGGTCCTGGCATATTGCAGCCCGCCGCCGCTTTCCTGGGCCAGCAGCGCGATCATGTGCGCGGCGGCCGTGCGGCTGGAGAGTTCCGACCGATCGAGCGAACCGTCAAGCGCCTTGCCAATCGTCTCGTCAAAGGCGACCTTGGGACCCGAAGCGCGGACCACGATTTCGCAAGCGCCGTTGCGGACTTCCGCACCGATGTCGAGCGAGCCGCCGCGCACCAGTGCGTCGATGGCGATCTGCGCAAAGTTGAGCAGGACCTTGACCGCGGGTTTGCCAAGGTTTGCTTCGGCCAGTGCCCAGTTGATCTCGACATTGTTCTTGTCGGCAACCAGCGCCTCGATCAGCGCCTTGGGTTCCTCGACATCGACGCGCTCGCCGAAACCACCGGCCGCTCCGAAGGCAAGGCGGAAAAACTTGAGCTTGTTGGTCGAGATCGTCGCGCTCTGCTCTAGCAGTTGCATGACATTGGCGCGCATCTCCGGATCGGTTTCGAGTGCCAGCAATTCGAGGCCGTTGGACAACGCCCCGACAGGGCTCAGCATGTCATGGCAAAGCCGCGAACACAGCATGGCGGCAAGGTCGATCGATTGGCGGTCGTCCATCAGGGTCCCGATAGTAGAAATTCGTGGAAGTGTCTTAGCGAGGCGAGACCACATAGGGAAGCGCCTCGAACCCCGCATCCCCCGAACGCCAGAAGGTGACTCGCCCTGCCGCGACGATGGCCCAGATCATCCCATCCCGCGCGGCGAGAGCGCGATCGGTCGCAGACGGTTCGGCAATGCCATTGGGGTGCGAGTGGTAGAAGCCGGCAATCTGCGCCTCTCCCGCACGCGCTCGACGATACGCGTCGATCAGGGCCTGTGGATCGATCTCGAAATGGCTCTGCGGAGTGCGATGCACATTCGATGCGGGCGTGACTGCGTCGATCTTCTCGGCATCACCGAACAGCAGACCGCAGCATTCCTCCGGCGCAGCACGATCCGCCTCGGCGAGGAGTGTATCGATCACGGTGCTTGAGACTTCGAGTGTCATCGCGCATGGCCCTAGCATGACCGAGGCCGAAATCATCAGGGGAACGCTCGCGGCCTCAGGGCGGCTCGACAAGGCCCTTGCCGAAGCGAGCGGCCTCTCGCGTGAACGAGTGAAAGCGCTGATCGCCGAAGGCGCAGTAACGGTGGGCAGGAACGTGGCGACGAGTGCATCTGCCAGGTTCAACGAAGGCACGCATTTTACCATAACCGTGCCGCCGCCCGAACCCCTCGCGGCGCTGCCGCAGGACATCCCGCTCGATATCGTGTTCGAGGACGATCATCTTGTCGTGGTGAACAAGCCTGCGGGCATGGTGGTACATCCGGCTGCCGGCAATCCGGACGGTACGCTGGTCAATGCCTTGCTTCACCATTGCGCGGGCCGCTTGTCCGGGATCAACGGTGTGGCACGGCCCGGCATCGTCCATCGCATCGACAAGGACACTTCTGGGCTGTTGGTCGTCGCGAAATCCGACTCCTCGCATGAGGGGCTAGCGAAGCAATTCGCCGACCATTCGATCACGCGGCGATATCTTGCGGTGTGCGCAGGCCATCCCAATCCGCCCTCGGGTACGATTGCAGGCCGTCTCGGGCGCTCGGACAAGGATCGCAAGAAGATGGCAGTCCTCCCCGGCAGGTCAAGCCGGGGCAAGCATGCAGTGACACATTTCGAAAGCCTGCAACGGCTGGACCATGCCACGCTCATCGAATGCCGCCTCGAAACGGGGCGCACCCACCAGGTCCGCGTTCACTGTGCGTCAATCGGTCATCCGCTATTGGGAGATCCTGTCTATGGACGCACTCCCAAGCCCTTGCGGCCCCTTCTCGAACGCCTCGATTTCAGGCGCCAGGCGCTTCACGCAGCGCACCTCGGATTCATACATCCTATCAGCGGAGAAAGCCTGGATTTCAGCGCCGACTTACCCGCCGATATTCGGGAACTCATCGACGAAACCGCACGTTGAAATCGACGAAACGCAGGTGCAAATTCGGCCGCGTCCCGCTATATGTAACCAAGTGGCCCGACAGACCGGATGCCCAGCAGGGGTCCGGCAAGCGAGGTCGACGAAAGAAAGGTGAGGAATTTAGTGAGTAACGCACGATCCATGAGCGTCCCCGCGCTCGGCGGTGAGCAGAGCCTCAACCGCTATCTCTCCGAAATCAAGAAATTCCCGGTGCTGACGCAAGAGCAGGAATACATGCTCGCGAAGCGATATGAGGAACACCAGGACAGCGAAGCTGCTGCGCAGCTCGTGACCTCGCACCTGCGCCTCGTGGCAAAGATCGCCATGGGCTACCGCGGCTACGGCCTGCCGGTTTCGGACCTCATTTCCGAAGGCAATGTCGGCCTGATGCAGGGCGTCAAGAAATTCGAAGCCGACCGCGGCTTCCGCCTCGCCACCTATGCCATGTGGTGGATCAAGGCCTCGATCCAGGAATACATCCTGCGTAGCTGGTCGCTCGTGAAGATGGGCACCACGGCGGCGCAGAAGAAGCTGTTCTTCAACCTTCGTCGGATGAAGAAGAACCTCGACGCTTACGAGGACACCGATCTTCATCCCGACGATGTGACCAAGATCGCGACCGACCTCGGTGTGCCCGAGCAGGAAGTGGTGAACATGAATCGCCGCATGATGATGGGCGGCGACGGCTCGCTCAACGTCTCGATGCGCAATGGCGAGGAAGGTTCGGGCGAATGGCAGGACTGGCTGACCGACGACCGTCCGCTCCAGGACGAAACGGTTGCCGATGCCGAGGAAGCCGAAGTGCGCCACGAGATGCTCGTTGAAGCGATGGACAGCCTCAACGACCGTGAAAAGCACATCCTCACCGAACGCCGACTGACCGAGAACCCGCAGACGCTCGAAGAACTTTCGCAGGTCTATGACGTCAGCCGTGAACGCATCCGGCAGATCGAGGTGCGGGCATTCGAAAAGCTGCAAAAAGCAATGCAGCGTATCGCCGGCGAAAGGCTTCTGCCGGGCATGGCGTGACGCTACGGATCGATGAATTGAGCGGCGCGAAGGGCATTCCCCCTCGCGCCGCTTTTCTTTAGGACGTCTGAAATGCGCTGGCTCACCCGCTTCCTCTTCAAGGCCATGGTGGGCTTTTTCGCACTCAGCATCGCGCTAGTCCTGCTTTTCAAGTTTGTGCCGGTACCCGTCACGGCGACCATGCTGATGGACCAGGAGGTGTGGGAGCGCGGGGGAGTTACCAAGGATTGGGAATCGCTCTCCAATATCGATCGCGACATGGTGCGCGCGGTGATTGCCGCCGAGGACGGCAAGTTTTGCAGCCATGAAGGCTTCGACACAGAGGCAATCGCCAAAGCCGCGATGCGCAATGCACAAGGCGGCCGGATTCGCGGCGGCTCGACGATCAGCCAGCAAACCGCGAAGAATGTCTTCCTGTGGCAGGGCGGCAGCTATTTCCGCAAAGGGTTGGAAGCGTGGTTCACGGTCCTGATCGAACGGGTCTGGGGCAAGCGGCGGATCATGGAAGTCTATCTCAATGTCGCCGAGACCGGGCTGGCGACCTATGGCGCCGAAGCGGGCGCCCGACGCTATTTCGGCAAGTCTGCCGCCAGTCTCACGCCGACCGAGGCTGCTCGTATGGCAGCGGCCCTACCCTTGCCCAAACAGCGCTCCGTCAAGAACCCGGGCGGCTGGCTGCGAGGGCACGGGAACACGATTGCGGCGCGCATCGGAGTGGTCCGCCGCGACGCACTCGACAGTTGCATCTACGAGTAATTCGCGCTCAGCATCCCCGCCTCCCGATCAATAAGACTTGTCAAAGACATCCTTCCCATTATGATATAACATTGCACGGAATGATATTCTATATCTAGTTGTTTTTGCAGCTTTTTCTTGTCGCACTCGCGACTTTCCGACAAAGCTACGTCCAGGATCGCGCAAATAGGGAGACGGTCGAAGCGAATGGGACAGGGGCATTCTCACGACCATAGCCACCACGACGGACACGGCCATTCGCACGCGCCTGCCGACTTCGGTCGCGCGTTCCTGATCGGGGTCATCCTCAACACCGGTTTTGTGGTGATTGAGGCGATCTACGGCTGGATCGCTGGCTCGATGGCGCTGATTGCCGATGCAGGCCACAATTTGTCCGATGTTCTCAGCCTGCTGCTCGCTTGGGGGGCAAGCGTGGCTGCCAAGCGCCCTCCGTCGGAACGCTTCACATATGGGTTCAAGAGTTCGACTATCCTCGCAGCTCTTGCGAATGCCGGCCTGTTGCTCATCGCCATCGGGGCGATCCTGTACGAAACTTTGCACCGCATGGCCGAACCGGCAGTCGTACAGGGCAAGACCATGGCAATCGTTGCGGGTATCGGCATCCTCATCAATACCGGTACCGCCCTGCTCTTCCTCAAGGGGCGCCATGACGACCTCAATATTCGCGGTGCCTTCCTGCATATGGCGGCAGACGCGCTCGTAAGTCTGGGAGTGGTCATCGCCGGCGTCGCCATCATCGTGACTGGCGCGCACTGGATCGATCCACTGGTCAGTCTCGTGATCGTGGCAGTCATCGCCTGGGGAACCTGGGGCCTCCTGAAGGATAGCGTGGCGATGAGTCTGCTCGCTGTGCCCAGGGGCATCTCCGAAAAGGCCGTTCGCAGCTATCTTGCGGGCTTACCGGGAGTCACCGCGGTCCACGACCTCCATATCTGGCCAATGAGCACCACCGAAACCGCGCTGACCGCTCACCTTGTCATGCCAGCGGGACATCCAGGCGATGACTTCCTCCGCGAGATCCAGCACGAACTCCAACACAACCATCGCATAGGACACTCGACATTGCAGGTTGAAGTCAGTCGGACCCACTGCCTGGCGAACTGCTAACCCTCATGCGAAAAAGCGAGCCATGCGGCTCTCCAGCAGCACGACTAGGTCCCTATCCATGAACTCGTAGTCGTCCGGGATATCGAGGCAGACGATCCTGGTTTGGCGCAGGCTGTTGCGAAACCTCGACTGGATGACCGTACGGTGCCGCCGTTCCATCACGAAGATGGCATCGGCCCAATCGACCAGTTCGTGATCGACCGGAGTGTCGGAATCGTTCGCAGTTCCCGCCGACAGCGTTTCCACCCCGTGACGGCCCGCAAATAGCTGTTCTGCTGTCGGACTGCGCCGTCGGTTCTTGCCGCAGACGAAGAGCAGACGCCTGACGGTCAGGCCGCTTCTTCCTTTTCGCCCTTCTTGCCGCCGTGGACCTGGATGGGCTCCTTCTTGCCGTCGACGACGTCCTTGTCGATCACGATCTCGGTCACACCGTCCATGTCGGGCAGATCGAACATCGTGTCGAGCAGAATGCCCTCGACGATCGAACGCAGGCCGCGGGCGCCGGTTTTGCGCTTGATGGCCTTTTCGGCGATTTCCTTCAGAGCATCGTCGGTGAAGGTCAGCTCGACATCCTCGAGCTCGAAAAGCTTCTGATACTGCTTGACCAGCGCGTTTTTGGGCTCGGTCAGGATCGTCACGAGCGCCTCGACATCGAGGTCGCGCAGCGTGGCGATAACCGGCAGGCGGCCGACGAATTCGGGGATCAGGCCGAACTTGAGGAGATCTTCCGGCTCACCCTTTTCCAGCAATTCGCCGACGCGGCGCTTATCCGGGTCGGCCACATGTGCGCCGAAGCCGATCGAACGCTTCTGCAGGCGGTCGGCGATGATCTTTTCAAGGCCCGCAAAGGCGCCGCCACAGATGAACAGGATGTTCGTGGTGTCGACCTGCAGGAATTCCTGCTGCGGATGCTTGCGGCCGCCCTGCGGCGGGACCGAAGCGGTGGTGCCTTCCATCAGCTTGAGCAGGGCCTGCTGCACGCCCTCGCCCGACACGTCGCGGGTGATCGAGGGGTTTTCCGCCTTGCGAGTGATCTTGTCGATCTCGTCGATATAGACGATGCCGTGCTGCGCTTTCTCGACATTGTAGTCGGAAGACTGGAGCAGCTTGAGGATGATGTTCTCCACGTCCTCACCCACGTAACCCGCTTCGGTCAGCGTGGTGGCATCGGCCATGGTGAAGGGCACGTCGAAGGTGCGCGCCAGCGTCTGCGCCAGCAGCGTCTTGCCCGAACCGGTCGGGCCGACCAGCAGGATGTTCGACTTGGCAAGTTCGACATCGCCAGCCTTGCCGCTGTGCTTGAGGCGCTTGTAGTGGTTGTGAACCGCGACCGAGAGGACACGCTTGGCCCGATCCTGGCCGATCACATAATCATTGAGCTGGGCGAAGATCTCCGACGGCGAGGGAACATCGCCTTCCTTCTTGCCGGCGATGCCAGCCTTGGTTTCTTCGCGGATGATGTCGTTGCAAAGCTCGACGCATTCATCGCAGATGAACACCGTCGGTCCCGCGATGAGCTTCCTCACCTCGTGCTGCGATTTCCCGCAGAAGCTGCAGTACAGCGTGCTCTTGCTATCGGTTCCGCTCAACTTGCTCATTTCCTAATCGTCTGCCCCGCCGCCCAGCCAGCTGGATTCGCCGACTTTAGGGCGCACAGGGTATGGGTCAATATCATAGGTACTTCAGCCTCCTTGCCACAAGCTGAAGCGGCAAGGTTGCCGAAATCCTACGATAATTCTGCAACAGTCCCGCGCAGGAACGCTTCCTGCGGCGAAACTTACTCGGGCGCGCCGCCCGAACCGTCAGCCGAATCTTCCTCGTTCTCAGGTCGGGTTTCGAAGACCTTGTCGACGAGTCCGAACTTCATCGCCTCTTCGGCTTCGAGGAAAGTGTCGCGGTCCATCGCCTTCTCGATCTCGGTCAGGCTCTGACCGGTATATTTGACGTAAAGATCGTTCATCCGCTGGCGAATACGCAGGATCTCGCGTGCCTGGATTTCAATGTCCGAAGCCATGCCGCGGGCACCGCCGGAAGGCTGGTGGACCATGATCCGGGCATTGGGAAGCGCGATGCGCATGCCCGGCTCACCCGCCGCGAGGAGGAAGCTGCCCATGGAAGCCGCCTGACCAATGCAGACAGTCGACACACGCGGCTTGATATACTGCATGGTGTCGTGGATCGCCATACCGGCCGTCACCACCCCGCCCGGCGAGTTGATGTACATGCTGATCGGCTTCGACGGGTTCTCACTCTCGAGGAACAGCAACTGTGCCGTGATCAGCGAGGCCATGTTGTCTTCGACCGGCCCGGTCACGAAGACGATGCGTTCGCGCAGCAATCGGCTGAAGATGTCGAAGCTGCGTTCGCCCCGGCTCGTCTGTTCCACGACCACCGGCACAAGCGCCCCGGTTACGGGGTCACGGGTAAACTGGCCTTGGGTGGAATAAGCGTCGGTGCCGAACAGGTCGATCATGAAGGGTCCTTACTGTGTTTGCGGCTATATCTGTGCTGCTGGCGCACGGTTCAAGGCTTGTTTTGCGCGATAACGTTGCGATCTGGTTCACCTAGCGATAACCCCCGCGCCAGATCAACACGAGGTTCAACACATGTCGCCAGTTCAGTTCTCCGCCAACTTCCCCATTCGTGCCGAGGAGGAAGAAGAAACCGAAGGCCAGGGCATGCGCGCTGCCATGATGCAGAAGTTCCTCGAAGCGCGGACGGTCATGCTGTTCGGCGGGGTCGACCAGAAACTGGCCGAGCGCGTGTCGATGCAGCTGCTCTATCTCGACCACCTGTCAAACGATCCGATCAAGCTGATCGTCAACTCGCCGGGCGGCCATGTCGAATCGGGCGACACCATCCACGACCTCATCGGCTATATCAATTCGCCCGTCGCGATCATCGGTACCGGCTGGGTCGCCAGCATTGCGACGCACATCTTCCTCTCGGTCCCGCACGAGCGCCGTTTCTGCCTGCCGAACACGCGCTTCCTGATCCACCAGCCCTCAGGAGGTGCGGGTGGCAAGGCTTCGGACATCGCCATCCAGGCACAGGAGATCGTCAAGATGCGCGAGCGTATCGCGCGCAAGATCGCCGATGCGACCGGTCAGAAGTACGACAAGGTTATCAAGGACATCGACCGCGACTTCTGGATGGATACAAAGGAAGCCAAGGAATACGGCATCCTCGGAAATGTCATCAGCCACGCAAGCGAAGTGAAGTTCTGACTCTATTGATGCAACCAGCGGCGCGGGGGACCGTGTCGCTGGTCGGCAAAAGATGGCCGTTCGCAGAGTCGATCTGCATATTCATCGACCTGAAAACCGCCTCGGTCGAGCCCCCATTTGGCCAAACGCCTACATCTGTAAACGAAATCCCCGGGTCCGATCGGGACTCCGAGGGAGAGGTCGTTTACATGCATTCCATCCGCGCCACATCCGCAGCGAGCGTGATTGCGTTGCTCATGCTCTTCCCGGCGGCGCCACTGCTCGCCGAGAAACTCGACGACGATGTACCCGTGGCCGGCGAGCGCGATGCTCCGACCGAGGGCGCCCAGGTCTTCGAACCCAATTATTTCGAGCGCTACTCTCCACGCAGTGCGCTGGACATGCTGAGCCAGGTTCCGGGCTTCGTCATCGACGACGGTAACAATGGCGCGCGCGGGTTGGGCCAGGCCACCGCCAATGTCCTGGTCAATGGCGAGCGCTTCTCCAGCAAATCCGACAGCGTTCGCGACCAGCTTCGCCGCATCTCTGCCAAGGACGTGGTGCGCATCGAAATCGCCGACGGCGCGACGCTCGATATCCCGGGGCTCAATGGCCAGGTCGCCAATGTTATCGTCAACACAACCTCGACCTCAGGCCAATTCCGCTGGCTCACGGGATTCCGACCGCACAACACCGAAGCGCAGCTGTACGGCGGCGAGATTTCGCTGACCGGCAAGGAGGGCAAGCTCGACTATACGGTATCGCTGAGCAACGACAATGACCGGTTCGGTGCGGACGGCCCCATCATCATCACCGATGGCGATGGCGACCTGATCGAGCGGCAGGACACCACCTTCTCCGGCAAGTTCGACAATCCACGGCTATCGACCAACCTCACCTACACCTTCTCTTCTGACACGACCGCGCACCTCAACCTCAAATACGGCAACGACTTCTTCTGGCGTCGCCAGACCGAGCTTGCGACCCCAGCAACCGGGCCGGTTCGCGACCGCCTGGTGCTGGACGAGGAAGATGGCCCCGCATACGAAATCGGCGGCGACCTCGAATTCCCGCTCGGTCCGGGCAAGCTCAAGCTCATCGGCCTGGAGCGGTTCGAGCGCGACAATTTCACCAGCACCCTCTTCGACAGTTTCGACGACGGGTCGCCCGACACCGGTTTCCGTTTCCAGCAGACCAATGGCTATGGCGAAAGGATCGGCCGCTTCGAATACGGCTGGAACATGTTCAAGGCCGATTGGCAGCTTTCTGGTGAGGCGGCGTTCAATCGCCTCGACCGCTCTTCAGCGCTGTTTGAACTCGATACCACCGGCAATTTCGTGTCGCTACCTTTCCCAGCCGGGACTGGTGGTGTCACCGAAGACCGTTACGAGGGCCTCTTGAGCGTTACCAAGCAGTTGTCCCCCAAGCTGACACTGCAGGCGACCGGTGGTGCAGAATACTCCAAGATCGAGCAGACAGGCTCGCTCTCGAACTCACGCCAATTTACCCGGCCGAAAGGTTCGGTATCACTGGCGTGGAAGCCGGCCAGCGATTTCGACGTTTCGCTGGAAGTGCGTCGGCGGGTCGGGCAGCTCGGCTTCGGAGACTTCCTCGCCAGCGTCGACCTCAACGATAACAATGGTAGCGGCGGCAACAATGAACTGCAGCCCGACCAGAGCTGGAATGTCGAGGTTGAGGCAAACAAGAATTTCGGACCCTGGGGCTCGGCCAAGCTCCAGGTCCGGCAGGCCTGGTTCGAGGATTTCGTTGACTTTTTCCCCCTCGCCAACGGCGGCGAAGCGCGCGGCAATATCGGCAATGCCAAGCGCCTCCACATCCAGTTTTCCGGAACGATCAAGTTCGACCCGATCGGCTTCAAGGGCGCACAGCTGAATTTCGACGCGACCAAGCGCTGGATGGACGTCACTGACCCCTTCGTCGGCGGGCTGCGCGAGTTCTCCTACGACCTAAACGCCCAGCTCGAACTCGACTTCCGCCACGATATTCCCAACAGCAACTGGGCATGGGGTGCGGGCTACTTCACCTTCGACCCGGCGGGTTATTCACGACGCTATGAGGAGGGGCGCTACTGGGAGGGTCCTTCGTTCGGAAACATCTTTATCGAACATAAGAACATCCTGGGCATGACCGGCAAGCTCATGTGGGCCAATGCCCCAGGCGCGCGCAACAAGGGCTGGCGAACCGTATATGACGCCGAACGGCCCGATGGCGAGGTCCTATTCAACGAGGTTGTCGACCGCCGAATCGGCCCGATCTTCCGCTTTACGCTCAGCGGGAATTTCTAGGACGCTTGCAAAGCGGGTTGGAGGTGACAGGATGGTGCAATGAAATCGCATCTCCTGCTTGCCGCCGGCTTGCTCGCAATCTCGTCCTCGTCGCTGGCACAGGAGGCGGGGCCAGCTCCCGGACCGGATCGCTCGATGGAGGGAACGGCCGAGACATACGTCGCAAGGATCGCGACGATCGACGATGAATTCGGCCTCAATGCCGTCATCGTCTACAATCCCGACCCGCGGGACAAGGTCATGGAACTTCGCAACATCGGACCGCTTTTCGGCCGTACGGTTCTGGTGAAAGACAATATCGAAACGCGCGAATGGCCAACCACTGCGGGGAGCCTCGCGCTGGCGGCCAATGCGACCGGGCGCGACGCTCCACTGATCGCCCGGATGCGGACCGCAGGCGGGGTGGTGCTCGGCAAGACCAACCTCAGCGAATGGGCCAATATCCGCGACTGGCATTCCACAAGCGGTTGGAGTGCGGTCGGAGGGCTGACGCGGAATCCCCATGCCATGGACCGCAACGCCTGCGGTTCGTCGTCGGGTAGCGGCGCGGCGGTGGCGGCTGGTCTCGCCTGGGCTGCAATCGGGACCGAGACCGATGGTTCGATCACCTGTCCGGCAAGCATCAATGGCATTGTCGGGTTTAAGCCCACCGTAGGAATGGTCAGCCGCACCCATGTTGTGCCCATTAGTAGCTCGCAGGACACGGCCGGCCCCATGGCATCGAGCGTCTATGACGCGGCACTTCTCCTTGGCGCAATTGCCGGTAACGATCCTGCGGACTCCGCCACCGTTGACGCAGACCGGCACACGACAGACTTCACGTCCGGCCTCGCCAATGCATCGCTGGACGGCAAGCGTATCGGAGTCTTGCGCAAGCAAGTGGGTCCCCGCGAAGATGTCCGCGCTCTTTTCGAAGCCGCGCTCGACGATATGCGCCGCGCAGGGGCGGAAATCGTCGAGATCGAGGTTGATGAGCCCGAGGGCATGTCCAGCGCCGAACTGGTCGTACTGCTCTATGAATTGCGCGAGACGATGGACGCCTACCTTTCGACCCTGCCGGTCGAGGGTCAGCCGCGCAGCCTTGCCGAGCTTGTCGCGTTCAACAAGGCCCATATGCAGGAGGAAATGCGCTGGTTCGGCCAGGCGCTGTTCGAGCAGTCGCTCGAGACTACTGATGAGGTTGCCTACCGCGAAGCCCGAGAACTGTCGCTCCGCCTCTCCGGGGAGGAAGGCATTGACCGGCTCCTGCGCGAATTCCGTGTTGACGTCCTGATAGCCCCGACAACCGGCCCCGCATGGACGACCGATCTTGTGCTGGGTGACCACTGGGTAGGAGGGACAGGAGCGGGATCACTTGCCGCCATTTCAGGCTATCCCCACCTTACGGTTCCGATGGGGGCGGTTGAAGGCTTGCCCGTCGGCCTCAGCTTCATGGGGTCGAAATGGTCGGACCACGAGCTTCTCAAGCTCGGCGCGGCATATGAGCGTGCGCGCAGTTCCGAACTGGCCCGGCCATCGTTCGAGAACTGGAAACCTGCCGCGGAATCTCAGCTGCATGAACAATAAAGGGCGACGAACCGAAGTCCGCCGCCCTTTCGCGTTTCGTCAGCTGTGAAGCTTACTTCTTGGCAGCGGCCTTCTTGGCCGGAGCCTTCTTGGCGGCCGGCTTCTTGGCAGCAGCTTCCTTCTTCGGAGCGGCAGCCTTCTTCGCCGGAGCTTTCTTTTCGGCAGGCTTCTTCTCGTCCTTCTTGGTCGCTTCCTTCTTCGGAGCGTCCTTCTTGGCGGCAGCCTTCTTGGCCGGAGCCTTCTTCGCAGCGCCCTTCTTCTTCGGAGTTTCGGCAGCAGCGTCTTCCTCGGCCTCGATTGCGGCCTCGAGTTCCTCGCGCGTCACTTCGCGGTCGGTGATCTCGGCCTTGTCGAAGAGGAAATCTACGACCTTATCTTCATAGAGCGGGGCGCGCAGCTGGGCGGCGGCCATCGGCTCGTTGCGGACGTACTCGATGAAGCGTTCGCGGTCTTCGGCGCGGTACTGCTGGGCAGCCTGCTGGATGAGCATGCTCATTTCGTTGCCGGTGACCTCGACGCCATTCGCCTGGCCGATTTCCGACAGCAGCAGGCCGAGACGCACGCGGCGTTCGGCAATGTGACGATATTCGTCCTTCTCGGCTTCCATTTCCTTCAACGAGGCTTCGGGATCTTCCGAACGAGCGGCTTCCTGCTGGAGTTGGGCCCAGATCTGGTCGAATTCAGCGTCGACCATGCCCTGCGGCACGTCGAAATCGTGACCGGCGGCAAGCTTGTCGAGCAGCTGGCGCTTCATCTGCGTGCGGGTCAGGCCCGAGGTTTCCTGCTCGAGCTGGCCACGCAGGAGTTCCTTGAGCTTGTCGAGGCTGTCGAGACCGAGGTTCTTGGCGAACTCGTCGTCCGCCTTGGTTTCGGTCGGGACCTTGACCTGCTGGACCTTGATCGCGAACTGCGCATCCTTGCCGGCAAGGTGCTCGGCCGGATAGTCGGCGGGGAAGGTCACGGTGATGGTCTTTTCGTCACCGGTCTTCACGCCAGTCAGCTGCTCTTCGAAGCCGGGGATGAACTGGCCCGAGCCGATGGTCAGCGGGGTGTTTTCGGCTGCACCGCCTTCGAATTCGACGCCATCGATGCTGCCGACGAAGTCGATAATCAGCTGGTCGCCATCGGCGGCTTTCTTCGTCTTCGGCGCGTCCTTGTAGCTCTTGTTCTGGTCGGCGATGCGCTGGACCGCTTCGTCGACCTGCTTGTCCGTCACCGGGACCATCAGGCGTTCGAGTGCGAGGTCCTTGATTTCGGGTGCTTCGATTTCGGGCAGCACTTCGAGTTCGACCGAAAGCGAGGCGTCCTTGCCTTCTTCGTAGCCTTCACCGAATTCGACCTTGGGCTGCATCGCAGGGCGCAGCTTGTTGTCGACCATGACTTTGTCGACCGATTCGCGGATCATCGCGTTGACGGCCTCTGCATGGAGCTGTTCGCCGTGCATCTTGCGCACGAGGTTGGCGGGAACCTTGCCGGGACGGAAGCCGGGCATACGCACCTGCGGGGCGATCTTCTTCACTTCGCTCGAAACGCGTTCGTCGATTTCCTTGGCCGGAATGGTGACGGTGTAGGCGCGCTTGAGGCCCTTGTTGGTGGTCTCTTTGATCTGCATGGGTGAACTCGTGACTTTCCAATACCGTGAATTTGCGAAGGGCTCACATGGCGGCGGCATTGGTGCGGGCGAAGGGACTCGAACCCCCACATCTTTCGATACTGGTACCTAAAACCAGCGCGTCTACCAATTCCGCCACGCCCGCAAACCCGAACGAAGCTGCGCGAGAGGCGCCAGTCCTTCGCGTATAGGCGCGTGCCTCTAGTAGGATGCGTCGCCAAGCGCAAGCATGGTCCGCCCGCGATCGCCCAATTGAACTTGCGATGCGGCGATATGCCGATTACGGGCGCGCTTCATGAGCGAAGACACCAAGAACGACACCCCGCCCGACCACCTTTCGGTGAACCCGAAGAGCGAACATTTCGACGTCGAAGTGCTGAAGCGCGGCGTCGGTATTCGATTCAAGGGCAAGCAGCGTACGGATATCGAGGAATACTCGATTTCGGAAGGCTGGGTGCGCGTGCAGGCGGGCAAGACCATGGACCGCCACGGCAACCCGCTGACGCTCAAGCTCAACGGCCCGGTCGAAGCCTGGTACGAAGATCTGGGTGACGACGCTCCAGTCGCCAAGGCCGGCTGATCAGTTCGAGAATTCGGCGAAAGCGTCGAGGAAGTCTTCCGACGTTTCCTTGCGCGCGGCCGCTGGAGCAGCCTGCAAGGCCTGCTTGCTGGCATAGATGAAGCCGTCGATCGGCCATGCCGTGCTGCCAACATCACCAAGCGGGGCATACCAGACGCGAACCTCGCTCCAGTCGTTGGCCGGGGACACGTCGATCGCGATCACGTCCTTTTCCACCTGGCCGCGACGACCATCGATCGGCGACCAGTTGGCGTGATCGAGCAGGACCCGGCGCGAATCGACCACGCGGCTCACCGTCGCTACATGTCCAAGCTGCATCGAACGGTGAGGCCGAAAGACCATCACCGCGCCGACGCGCGGCTGTGCGCCGGTGGTATAGCGCCCCTGCGCCTGCTCCCACCAGTTGCGGGCGTCCCCGAATATCTGGATACCGCTGACCTTACGCGCATATGGCGCGCACTGGAGATAGGGCTCGAGTTCCCGGGTATCGGACGAGAGCGCACTGCCAAGGTCGAAGTCCGACACATCATCGGCCAATGCCGGGCTAGCTGTGGCTAGAAGAATCAATGCTGACGAGAGGGCTTTCATGCCGGTCTGGCTAGGCGAACATGGTTTCCTCTCACCTGCGAGCCATGGTTAACCGGAATTCACGCTTCACTCGTGCCGCTTGCAAAGCGCGCAACAAGCCGCCACTTGGCGGCGCATCATGTTCTCCTCCTCGAATAAGCCCATGGTGATCATCATCGGCAGGCCGAACGTCGGCAAGTCGACGCTGTTCAACCGCCTGATTGGCAAGCGCCTGGCACTGGTCGACGACCAGCCCGGAGTCACGCGCGATCGCCGCATTGGCGATGCCGAGATCGCCGGGCTCGAATTCCAGGTGGTCGACACGGCCGGCTGGGAGGACGAAGACCCCGACAGTCTGCCCGGCCGGATGCGCAAGCAAACCGAGGTCAGCCTGGAAGGCGCGGACGCGGCCATGTTCGTATTCGATTCGCGTGTCGGCCTGACCCCGCTCGACGAGGAAATCGCCCGCTGGCTGCGTGCGCAGAAGGTCCCGGTGGTGCTCGTCGCCAACAAGGCAGAAGGTAGCCAGGGCGATGCCGGAATCTATGAAAGCTTCTCGCTCGGCTTCGGCGAGCCGGTCGCGCTCTCTGCCGAGCATGGCGAAGGCGTGGCCGATCTGTTCGACCAGCTATGGCCCATCATCGGTGCCAAGGCGGAAGCAGCCGAAGAGGCCGATTCAGAAGAGGAGTTCGACGAGGACGCTCCAGCAGGACCGCTGAAGCTGGCCATTGTCGGGCGTCCGAATGCAGGCAAGTCCACGCTGATCAATCGCCTCCTTGGCGAAGATCGCCTACTGACTGGCCCCGAGGCGGGGATCACGCGCGATTCGATTGCGGTCGACTGGGAATGGACGGACCCCGCGTCCGGCGAAGAGCGCGAGATCCGCCTGATCGACACCGCCGGGATGCGCAAGAAAGCGCAGGTGGTCGAGAAGCTCGAGAAGCTGTCGGTTGCCGATGCGCGCCGCGCGATAGATTTTGCAGAGGTGGTCGTCCTGCTGCTCGACGCGACGCGCGGGCTGGAGTCGCAGGACCTCAAGATTGCCAACCTCGTGCTCGAGGAAGGTCGTGCGCTGATGATCGCGATCAACAAGTGGGACGTTGCCGAAGACGCCTCAAGCCTGTTCAACGGCGTTCGCAATGCGCTCGACGAGGGGCTGGCCCAGGTTCGCGGCCTTCCGCTGATCGCGGTGAGTGCCAAGACCGGAAAGGGCCTCGACCAGATGATCACCGCCGCGTTCAATCTGCGGGAGGCGTGGAGCCGCCGCGTACCGACCGCCGCGCTCAACCGCTGGTTCGACGATGCGCTTGAAGCCAACCCGCCGCCTGCGCCCAAGGGCAAGCGGATCAAGCTGCGCTATATTACCCAGGCAAGCGTGCGCCCGCCGCGTTTCGTGGTATTCGGGACCCGCCTCGATGCGTTGCCGAAAAGCTACGAACGCTATCTCGTCAACGGCATTCGGGCGAAGCTGGGCTTCGAGGCCGTGCCGGTGCGTGTCGTGTTGAAGAGCCCGAAGAACCCCTATCAGAAGGATTGAGCATGCTGCTCGATATCCTCACCTCGACACCGGCAGCCGATATCCTCCAGCGGACCAGTTCCAGCGTGCGTGTTCAGCACGTCGTCCAGCTGAGTCTTTCGCCGGTCTTCCTGCTCGCAGCGATCGGCGCTGTAATGAACGTGATGACCAGCCGCCTTATCTGGGTCGCCAACAAGATCGACAAGATCACCGCTGCCAACAAAGCCGGGCGCGGCGACGACATGGTGAAGGAGCTTCCCGCGCTGGAGCTGCGGCGAGTCTACGCCCAGCGCGCGGTGATGCTGAGCACGGCTGCGGCCCTGACCATCAGCATCGTGATCGTGCTGCTGTTCATCAGCGCCTTCGTCCGCGCCCCGATGGGTTCCCTGGTGGCGTTGAGCTGGATCGTGACGATGGGCTTCATCGTCGCGGGACTGGCCTTCTTCCTGATGGAAACCCGCACGGCGGCGAAACGCAATCGCGAGCGCATGAAAGAAAGTCTCGAGAACGGCTGAGCGCGTTTTCCTCCCGGGATTGCGGCGAATCGACGCAATTGAAGGGCGGGAATTCAGGTAGTTATCACTCGTTCACATTTGCCCCTGCAGGACGCTCCTCAAGAGAAGGAGTTTCCCATGCGCCGTATCCAACTTTCGATAGAAGTCGATCGCTGCGGGCGGGATGGCCTGCTGGAGTTGGACGTTCTGGACGAGGCAACCGCCCTGCTAGTGGCCGATATCAATGTCCGTAGCGGTAGTGCGGAAATGTGGGATGGCGACCGCAGGCTGGCGAGGCTGACCAAACACGGCGGCGCACATGCGACATTCTGGCAGTTGGGGTAAGCCGCCGATTGCGAGATTTCTCCATTCTTGGGCCGACTCTGCCCGGCATGATACGTAGCTCCCCAGGGAGATTGTCTCATGCAAAGGTTCCTGATTCACATAGCGCTCGTAGCCAGCGGAACTGCACTCGTCGGTCCGGTTGCGGGTGAGGCAAGTACCGACATCTCGCAAGCGACACTCGATGCGCTCGATCCTACGCGGCCCGGCCGACTTGCCTGCCGTGGCTTTTTCGGTTCTGCAGCCGCTCTCGAACGCAGGCTCGCACTCGCGCAGGACTACGCCACGCGCCTGGGCGCACCAGGCGGCCCCATCCGCCTGTTCGACCACATCGGGAAGAACCAGCTGCCCGCGACCGGCCTTTCAGCCGATGCGAGGCGGTATTTCGACCAGGGTGTCGCTCTGGTCTATGGCTTCAACCACAAGGCTGCGATCCGCAGTTTCGCGCAGGCCGCCGAACGGGATCCCAATTGCGCCATGTGCTGGTGGGGCATTGCGCTTGCGAACGGTCCGAACATCAATGCCGGGATGGACGATGTCGCCAATCGCGCCGCGCTCGAAGCACTTAGCAAGGCTTCCGCCATGGGCGGCTCGCTCTCTCCACTGGAACGCGACCTCATCGCTGCTCAGAAGCTGCGTTATTCGGCATCGAGCGAGGCGGAGCGGGCGGCGCTCGATGCTCAATATGCGGACGCGATGATGGCGCTGGCCAAGGCCAATCCCGGCAATGACGATCTTCAGATCCTCGCAGCCGAGGCCGCGATGAACACGCGGCCATGGGACTACTGGACCGAGGACAAGCAGCCAAAGCCACGAATTGGCGAGGCGGTCGGCCTTATCGAGACGGTGATCGCCCGCAATCCGCGGCATCCGCAAGCCTCGCATCTGTATATCCACCTGATGGAAAACGGGCCGCAGCCCAGGCAGGCGGAGGCCGCTGCGGACGAACTGGCACGTTCGGGCCCCGCGTCATTGGGCCACCTGGTCCATATGCCCGCCCATATCTACTACCGGATCGGGCGATATGCGGACTCGATGACGGCCAATATCGCCGCCGCCCGCGCGGACGAGGAATATCTCGCGATTGCTGGCGACGATGGTCTCTATCGCTACGGATATTATCCTCACAACGTCCACTTCCTCCTCACCTCGGCGCAGATGATCGGCAATATGCATGCCGTCGCGAGCGAGACCGAAAGGCTCAAGCAGATCCTCGACGAGGATATCGCCAAGGAGCTACCGTGGGTGCAGGCGATCCATGCAGCGCCTGCATTCGCCCTTGCGCAATACGCATCGCCCCAGGCGATCCTGGCACTGACCGACAAGCCGACCGAGCTCGCCTATGTCGATGCCATGCGGCACTATGCACGCGCGGTGGCGCAGGCACTGGCTGGCAACCGTACAGGGTTCGACGACGAAATTGCCGCGCTCAAGGCAGCGGGGCAATCGAAGAGCGTGGCGGATCTGGCTGCGCAGGGCTTTCCGGCCGGGGACCTGATAAACCTCGCCCTGCATGTCGCTCAGGGTCGCTGGGAACTCGCCAATGGCAAGCCGGCCGCAGCAGTCGCCCACTTCGAAGCGGCCGAGGAAATCGAGGCGACCATCCCCTATAATGAACCGCCATACTGGTACTATCCGGTCGCGCAATCGCGCGGTGCGGCGCTGTACGCTGCGGGCGACTACGCCAAGGCGACTGCCGCGTTCCGCAAGGCTCTCTTCCTCGCGCCGAACAATGGCTGGGCGCTGTACGGACTCTCGCGGTCAGAGGCCAAGGCCGGCCATCGCCTGGAAGCTGAGGTGGCGAAGAAGAAACTCGGCGAGGTCTGGCAGGGTGAGACTGCGTGGCTCGACATGAGCCGGATCTGATTCGGCGCTACTCGCCCTCGCCCGCGGGCTTGCTGTTGAGCTGGACATAGTTTTCCAGGCCCATTCGCGCGATCATGTCGAACTGGGTCTCGAGGAAGTCGACATGTTCTTCCTCGCTTTCGAGGATACGCTCGAAGATTTCACGACTGGTATAGTCGCGGACCTCTTCGCAATAGGCGATGGCATCCTTCAGCAGCGGGATCGCCTCCATCTCTACCGCGAGGTCGGCCTTGAGTATTTCCTCGACCGTCTCACCGACCTTGAGCTTGTGGATGGCCTGGAAATTGGGAAGCCCGTTGAGGAACAGGATGCGCTCCGCAAGCACGTCGGCATGCTTCATCTCGTCGATCGATTCGTGCCGCTCGTATTCGGCGAGCTTGGTCACTCCCCAGTCGGCCAGCACTCGATAATGGAGCCAGTACTGGTTGATCGCGGTCAATTCGTTTGTGAGCGCCTTATTGAGGAACTCGATGACCTTTGGATCGCCTTGCATGGCCTGTCTCCTGATGCTTGCTGGCACGCGACTATGCTCCGCGCGCGGGACGGTTGGCAAGGCAGATGGTCGGAAATATGGCGGAATTCCGCCAGTTGCGAGCGATAATCAGTAGCGCGGAATCAGGCCGCCGCCGGGATGTATCCGAGCTCGCGTTCTTCGAACAGGATCATCTCGGCATCATCGAGACACTGGCCACATTGCGGCTTCTTGCCCATGGCTGCATAGCAAGCCTCCGCATTGCCTGAGACGTGATGCGCGGCGCGGCGCAGCTCGCTCTCCCTGATGGCATTGCAGACACAGACGTACACGGGCGGCCCTTTCTTGCGATCGATTCGCAAGAGGTACCTAGTGCGAGTCATTCGCAATAGCAAGCCACACACCTACCGCTTGAGGGGAAACATCCGCCAATATGTCAGGCAGCGCCACAGCCATTCCAGCGGGCCATAGCGGAAGCGGTCGAGCCAGGCCTTCGACCAGAGAAGCATCAGGGCGCAGGTCGCAATCGCAACGAAGTATAGCTCGGTTCGGCCGAACTTCCCGAACAAGCCCCCTCCCCAGCCGTGGAAGACGAAGAGCATCAGGACCGATGTGCCGAGATAGTTGGTGAAGGCTGCGCGGCCTGCCGCCGACACGCGATTGGCAATCGGGCCATTCACCCTGTTACCCAGCAACGCAAGCATCGCCAGCAATCCCAGAATCGCGAAGAGCCTTGGCAGCATCGACCAGCCGACCATCACCGAAAGCGTGCCATAGTAGGTAAGTCCGCCATCCAGCGCCCACAGTCCCGCCGGCACGGTCAGCAACGTTCCGACAATAAGAAGGCCCCAGCCCCATCGCCGCTGGCGATTGGCATCGATCCCGCCATCGAACAGGCCATAGCGGATGGCCGCCATGCCGATCATCATCAGCGGCAGGGTCTCGAACCAGAAAATGAAAAGATTGAACGGCAACTCGCTGCCGTGTTCGCTGACATTGTGCTCGACCCAGTCGCCGTAGCGCCCTTCGCCGATCATTGCGGCCTCTGTCCGGCCATCGGCAATGTCTGCGGCCTGCTCGCTCCGAAGCTCCTGGGCCATACCAACCATGCCTGGCTCTTCGCCGAATTGCGTGTCGGTCACCAGGGGCAGGAAGCCGACGAAACCGGTGTATAGAATGGCCCCGGCGACATAGCCCAGCAGGCCGAGCACCAGTTGCTTGCGGCGCGAAAGACCGATGAACAGCAGAGCGGCAAGGCCTGCGCAGGCGTAGAGGAAAAGGATATCACCGCGCCAGATGAAGAAGAAGTGCGCGAGGCCGAAGATGGCAAGCCAGAACAGGCGCCTGACCTGCAGCCACACACCCTGGCCCTTCGCCCTCGCCCGTTCGAGAAACAGCCAGACACCCGCGCCGAAGAGCAGGGTGAACAGGCCGCGCATCTTGCCATCGACAATGACCAGCTGGGCAACCCACATCCAGTCCTCCGTCCGGCTATGCGGCACGAGGAATGCGTCGGGATACATATAGGCTGACATCGGCTGGCCGAAGGAGGTGATATTGGCGAACAATATGCCCATCACCGCCAGCCCGCGAATGAAGTCCAGACTGGCGATCCGCGGTGAGCCATTCGCGCTTATCGGCGCGGCTTGTGCATTCTCGGTGGTCGTAGTGACAGTCATGCTGCGAGGCCCTATCGCCTCAGGCGGAAAACCCAAGCCCACAAGGGGAAATCGTCGGAACTATTCGACCGACGTCATCGGGTAACGAGGCAATCCTGGCCGCTTTTCTTGAGCGATGCACATGCGGCAACCGCTTCGTCGCGGGTGGCATAGCCACTGGCCAGCAGCTTGGTGAGCCTGCCTGCCGATTGTGTGACCTTCTCGCGCCCTGCCAGCTCGCTGCGCATTGCAAGGCGGCTCCATAGCTTGTCGGCATTGCCCGGAACACCAAAGGCGCCGAGCTGGATCTTCCACGGCCCCGAACTACGCGACGCTACAGGCTGAGGGGGCGAACTAGTGGTGGGTGTCGATGCCGGCCCGATCTGAGTGACCGGTTCCGCCCGCGCGACCACTGTGGCTGATGAATCGGACGGAAGCCGAGTCGAATAGTCGACACCGGGTCGCTGCGTCGCGGGTGGCGTAGGCAGGTTACGCGGCGCCGCCGTCTCGCTCGCCAGCGCAAGGTCGACCGCAGCCAGCTCGCGCGCACGCGATGCCTCGGCCTGGGCCTTCATCTCCCCGGCCAGCACCTGCGCCGCCTGTCGGTCCGTCAATGGGATATATTCGTCCATCTGCGCCAGTGCGCCCTTGGCTTGCGGCAATCCCGACGCATTCGCGAGAGTTGCAAGCGCGTAGGCGCGGCGCCAGTCCTTGGCGACCAGATCGCCGTTGAAGTGGGCAATCCCCAGAAGGTACTGCGCTCGCGGATCGCCGCGCATCGCCGCTCCCTCGATATAGGGCATGGCCTTCTCGCGCTCGCCCTTCTGGAACAGGATCAGGCCGAGATTGTCGGCGGCCTTGACGTGCCCCTGCTGGGCAGCGCGGGTATAAAGAGCCTCGGCCTGCGCCTGGTTCGCATCGACCCCACGCCCCAGGCGATAGGCCTGTGCCAGGTTGAACTGCGCATCGGGATCGCCCTGCTCCGCCGGCCCGGCCCATTCGCGCACAGCAGTGGCATAGTCACCCCGGCTCCAAGCATCGACACCAGCCTTCACATCGGCAAGCGCGGGCATGGCCAGCCCCAGGAGAGCACCGCCCGCCACCACCACAAGTGTTTGCTTCGTAATACGAACCATCGACCCTGCCCCTTTGCCAGCCCTGGCCTGCCATCCACAGGCACAGCCATCCTATAGTAAATCGCCGATTAGCAAAGCCTTGCTGCCGCCGCGAAATGCCATGCGCAATGCAAAGTGCGGCCAAGTTAACCCTAAATTAGGGGTAGTCTGCGATCTCCCTTCTCGAGCGCCGCAAATTTCGCGCGGCCAATGAATGACACAGGCGCAAACCAGGGGGACAAGCCTTGCGTGTACTGGCACTGGCATCGCAGAAGGGCGGATCGGGTAAAACCACGCTCTCCGGACATCTAGCCGTTCAGGCCCAGCGCGCAGGCGCTGGCCCGGTCGTGCTTATCGACATCGACCCGCAGGGCTCGCTGGCCGATTGGTGGAACGAGCGCGAGGCGGAATATCCCGCCTTCGCCCAGACCACGGTCGCCCGTCTTGCAAATGACCTCAACGTCCTGCGCCAGCAGGGTTTCAAGCTGGCCGTGATCGACACGCCCCCGGCCATTACCATGGCCATCCAGTCGGTAATTTCGGTTGCAGAACTGATCGTCGTCCCGACTCGTCCCTCGCCGCACGATCTTCGCGCCGTAGGCGCTACGGTCGACCTATGCGAACGCGCAGGCAAGCCGCTGGTGTTCGTGGTCAACGCTGCGACGCCCAAGGCCAAGATCACTTCGGAAGCCGCCGTCGCGCTGTCGCAGCACGGCACGGTCGCCCCGATCACGCTTCACCACCGCACCGATTTCGCTGCCTCGATGATCGACGGCCGCACGGTAATGGAGGTCGACCCCGAAAGCCGTTCGGCTGCAGAGGTCACCGCACTCTGGAAATATATCGCCGACCGGCTGGAGAAGAACTTCCGCCGTACGGTTTTCGCCGCGCCGAATTCGCAGTCGACGCTTCCTGGTGCACATCGCCCCGCTGGTGGTTTCGGCCGCCGGGTGGCGCAGTAACAACGGAAAGGCGGGGACTGCCGGATGTCTGACGCCAATTTCGCCTCGCTCTCTCCCACGCTCCTCGCTCGCAAGGGCGGTGCCAAGCCAGCCATGCGCCCGCAGTCGGGAATCCCCGGCCCGGTCGACGGCAAGGAGGCCGCAGCCAATCTCGAAGATCTTGGCTGGAACGACATGGGAGACGAAGCCGAACCGACCGACAAGGTTGTCAAGCTTGCGCCCCAAGCCGCCAATGAAGCTGGTGCACCGAATCACGTGCGCCAGTCGCTCGATCGGATTGCCGCCCATCTCGAAAAGCCCGCCAAGCCCGAGCCCCGCCCGGTCGTACGTCAGGCAGCATCGAGCCGCGGCAAGCGTGCAGCCTTCACGCTGCGCCTCGACCATCAACGCCATCTCAAGCTGCGCCTTGCCTGCACCGTCCGCGGTCGCAGCGCACAGCAGCTTGTCACCGACGCGCTGGATGCGCTGCTCGCGGAAATGCCGGAAATTTCCAGCCTCGCCGCGCAGGTCCAGAGCTCCGAGAACTAAACCGAAGACGATGTGGGATCGCCTCCAGGGGGAATTGAAATGAGCACCGAGACGAATGCCAAGACCCGCCGGTTCGTTCAGCTCGCCGTTACGACGGCGCTGGCGACGACCGCGCTGAGCGCTTGCACCGGCAAGGTCGCACCTTCTCACAACTATTCCGCCGCGAAGGCGGAGACGGCTCTCGCAAAGGGCAAGGCGAACAAGGCTGTAACCCACGCCGAAGCTGCCGTACTTGCCAGCCCGCGCGATGCCTATTCGCGTACGCTGCTGGGCAATGCCTATCTCGAGGCCGGCCGCTTCCAGTCGGCTGCGACCACTTTCGGCGAAGCTATCGAGTTGGGCGACACCGCTCCACGCACGATCATCAGCCACTCGCTGGCGCTGACCGCGATCGGCGACCAGGCCGGCGCGCTCGAAACGCTGCGCCTGCACGAAACCGCCATCGACCGCGCTGACTACGGCCTCGCCGTTGCGCTGGCAGGCCGTCCGCAGCAGGGCGTCCACGTCCTGCTCAACGCGCTTCGCGATGGACAGAACACGCCGAAGGTCCGCCAGAACCTTGCCTATGCCTATGCACTTGCGGGCGATTGGGGTCAGGCCCGCCTGATCGCCTCTTCGGACGTTCCCGGAGACGAACTCGGCGCTCGCATGGAAAGCTGGGCAGCCATGGCTCGCCCTGATCTTTACACCATGCGCGTTGCCGCACTGCTAGGTGTTGAGGCTAGCGAAGATCCGGGCCAGCCGACAATGCTCGCGCTGAACAACCACCCGAGTGTCGAGCAGCTCGCCATTGAATCGGCCGAGGCGGTTGATGCCGAGCCGCAAAGCGATTTCGCGCTGGCATCGGAACTTCCATCGGTAGCGGAACCGTCGTTCGACGATAGCGCCGATGCTGCTCTCGCAGATGCAAGCCTCGCAAGCGACAGTTTCGCTGCAGCGGAAACGGTGCAGCCGCTCCCGGCCGCCTACGTTCCGGCGTCGAAACCCACGCCGACTCTCGTCCCCGCTCCGCGCAAGGCGCCGGAGCCCAATCCCTTCGCCTCACCGGCGATGGCCTCGGGCGATTACAACATCCAGCTCGGCTCGTATTTCTCGATGTCCGATGCGCAGGCCGCCTGGAAGCTGTTCCAGAAGCGCTATCCCGAACTCGCCGGTGCCGAAAAGGTCATCACCAAGGCTCGCGTGAACGGCAAGATCTACTACCGCGTGGCCGCAGCCGGTTATGCCAAGGCCTCGGCGCAATCGATGTGCCGCTCGGTCAAGAGCAAGGGCGAAGGCTGCATTGCTTACGCCGCTTCCAACCCACTGCCCGGCGCGCTCGCCGTGATCCGGGACGAAGTGCGGGTCGCAGCGCGCTAACAATCGCGCACTCCATCCAGCCTTCGTAGCCCCGTCCGGAGCAATCCGGGCGGGGCTCTCTTCTCGGGCGAAGGTCAGAGCCTCAGGGAAACGCCGCCCTTGTAGAGTGCGGTCACGCGACCCTGAGTGGGCTGCCCGTCGAAGGGCGTATTACCGGCAGTGGCTTCCATCTTGGCGCTCTGGATGATCCAGGGCTTGTCCGAATCGATGATCGCGATGTCGGCTTCCTTGCCGGGCGCCAGCACACCGGCATCGACGCCAAGCAGTGCAGCCGGATTGGCCGACAGAAGCTCGAACGCCCGGCTCATCCCGATCACGCCATCGCGCACTAGCGAAAGCGTCATTGCGAGCAGGGTTTCCGCCCCCGCCATGCCCGGTTCCGCATCGGCGAATGGGAGGCGCTTGTCTTCGGGTCCGCGCGGATCGTGACCGCTGGCGATGACATCGATCGTTCCATCGCCAAGCGCATCTCGTACGGCCATCCGGTCATCTTCGCTGCGCAGCGGTGGCGAGAGGCGCGCAAAGGTGCGGAAGTCGACCGTGGCGAGATCGGACAGCATGAAATGCGCCGGAGTGACCCCGCAGGTCACCCGCTGCCCCTCTGCCTTGGCGGTACGGATGAGGTCGAGCCCGGAGCGCGTCGTGACCTGGCGGAAATGGATTCTCGCACCTGCCATCTCCGCGAGTGCGATATCGCGTGAAATTGCGATGGCTTCCGCCTCGACAGGGGCACTCGGTAGACCGCGCCGGGTTGCAACCTCGCCGGCAGTCGCGACGGCGCTGCCGACCAGCGCGGCATCCTCGGCATGGCTGACAACCACCATATCGAGCATGGCGGCATATTGAAGCAGGCGTAGCATAGCGCCCGAATCCGCGATCCACTGGCGGCCGGTGGCTACGCCGCGAGCCCCGGCTTCGCGCATCAGGGCGATCTCGGCAATTTCCGTTCCTTCCAACCCGCGAGTCGCGGCGGCCAGCGGATGGATCCAGAAATCGGGCTTGCCGCTCTTGGCGATGTAGGAAACACGGCTCGGCAGATCGAGCGGCGGCGACTGGTCAGGCATCAACGCGGCACGTGTGATCCCGCCGAAATGAAACGCCGGCTTGTCGATGGCAAAGACACCGAAGTCGATCAGGCCCGGCGCGACCAGCCTGCCGCGCGCGTCGACGATGTGGTCGTCCTGCTGCGAATCTTCACCAAGCGAGGAAATGGTGCCTCCGGACAGGCGCAAAGTGCTCTCGACAATCCCCTCGGGCGTGACGAGACGGCCATTGGTGATGGCGATGGAGCGATGCTGTTTCATGCCGCGCCTCCCCAGCCCTCGACCCCGCGTGCGCGGCGGGTTAGCACATCCAGCGCCGCCATGCGGATCGCGACCCCCATCTCGACCTGGCGGGTGATGATCGAACGGTCGATCATGTCGGCCACCTCACTGTCGATTTCCACCCCGCGATTCATCGGCCCGGGATGCATGACCAGCGCGTCGTCTTTCGCATTGGCCAGCCGCTTCTTGGTCAGCCCGTAAAGGTGGTGGTACTCGCGTGCCGAGGGGATGAACTGGCCACTCATCCGCTCGGTCTGGAGGCGCAGCATCATCGCCACATCCGCGCCCTCGAGTGCAGCATCGAAGTCATGATAGACCTCGGCGCCCATCGCTTCGATCCCTGTGGGCATCAGCGCTGGCGGTGCGCAGAGCCGTACCGTCGCGCCCAGCGCCTGCAGGCACAACAGGTTCGAGCGCGCGACACGGCTGTGCAGGATGTCCCCGCAGATCACGATCTTGAGGCCAGTGAAGTCCTCGGCAGCCTCTCCCCGCTCGCGCAGGGCATGGCGGAGCGCAAGCGCATCGAGCAGGGCCTGGGTCGGGTGCTCATGCTGTCCGTCACCAGCATTGAGCACGGGGCAATCGACCTTGTCCGCGATCAGCTGCGTCGCCCCGCTCGATCCGTGACGGATGACAATCGCATCGGCGCGCATGGCGTTGAGCGTGATCGCGGTATCGATCAGCGTCTCGCCCTTCTTCACGCTGGACTGGGCGGCGTGCATGTTGACGACATCCGCGCCCAGCCGCTTGCCCGCGATCTCAAAGCTGAGCAGCGTGCGCGTGCTGTTTTCGAAGAAGGCATTGATGACGGTCAGGCCCGCTAGCAGATCATTATGCTTGCTCGCCTGCCGGTTCATCGTGACCCATTGTTCCGCCTCGTCGAGAAGGAACAGGATTTCGTGTCGCTCCAGATGGCCAATGCCGATCAGGTCGCGGTGCGGGAATGCCAGCGCGCCCGCAGGATAGCGGGCCGCGTGGGCCGAAGTTTCCGTCGATGCCATTGAAGCCACGCCCTTAGTCGAGCGCGATGGGTCCCTCAAGCGCTTTCCTGTGGCGAATGCGCGTTCACATCCCTAGCTAGAGACCAACAGGAGAGTTCTCGAATGCATTTCGCAGGTCGTGTCTGGCGTTTGCTGGTCGGTATCAAGGACGCGCTGGTCCTCATTTTCATGCTGCTTTTCTTCGCGGCGCTGTTCGCAATCCTGTCCGCGCGGCCCAGTCCCGCCGCCGTGCGGGACGGAGCGCTGTTGCTCGAACTCGACGGCGTTGTCGTTGAGGAACGGCAGGATATCGATCCGCTGCAAGCCCTGCTCTCGACGCAGGCTCCGATCGCGGAATACCAGGCCCGCGATCTCGTTCGCGCTATCGACGCGGCAGCCAAGGACGACCGGATTTCCGCCGTCGTGCTCGACCTCGACCGTTTCCTTGGTGGCGGACAGGTCCATCTCCAGGAAGTCGGCGAGGCGCTCGATCGCGTTCGTGCCGCCGACAAGCCTGTACTCGCCTTTGCGACGGCCTATGCTGACGATGCGATGCTGCTGGCCTCCCACGCGAGCGAGGTCTGGGTCGACCCCTTGGGCGGTGCGGTCATCGCTGGTCCGGGCGGTGAGCGTCAGTATTACGCAGGCCTGCTCGACAAGCTCAAGATCAAAGCGCGTGTCTACAAGGTCGGCGAGTACAAGAGCGCAGTCGAGCCCTACTCCCGTTCGGACATGTCCGAACCTGCACGGGAGAATTATCGCTCTCTCTACGGCGCGCTGTGGGAGGAATACCAGGCCGCGATCAAGAAGGCGCGACCCAAGGCGGATATTGCAAGGGTCACCACCGATCCGGTCGGCTGGGTCGCCGCGGCCAATGGCGATCTTGCAACCGCAGCTCTTCAGGCCGGGCTGGTCGACAAACTCGGTACGCGCGAGGATTTCGAGAAACGCGTCGTCGAATTGGTCGGCGAGGACGACTGGAGTAATCTGCCCAACGCCTATCCCTCGACCCCACTCAATGCCTGGATCGAGGATAACCCGGCCCCCTCTTCGGGCAGGCCCATAGGTGTCGTCACCGTCGCCGGTGAAATCGTCGATGGCGATGCTGGCCCAGGCACAGCAGGCGGCGATCGCATTGCCGAACTGCTCGACGAGGCCCTCGATTACGACCTGGCCGGGCTGGTGGTGCGGGTGGATTCACCGGGCGGCTCGGTCCTCGCCTCCGAACGCATCCGCAATGCTATCCTGCGCCACAAGGCCAGGGGCATTCCGGTGGCAGTGTCGATGGCCAATCTGGCGGCAAGCGGAGGCTATTGGGTCTCAACCCCGGCCGACCGGATCTTTGCCGAGCCAGAGACAATCACCGGGTCGATCGGCATTTTCGCGGTCATCCCGACCTTCGAGGAAACCGCCGCCAGCCTTGGGGTGAATTCGGACGGGGTTCGCACGACTCCCCTTTCGGGACAGCCCGATATCATCGGCGGTTTCACACCTGAGGTCGATGCCTTGCTGCAGGCCACCATAGAGAACGGTTATGAGGATTTCCTCGACCGTGTCGGAGCGTCGCGTAAGCTGACCCGCGAGCAGGTCGACAAGATCGGCCAGGGCCGCGTCTGGGATGGCGGGACAGCACGCCAGATCGGTCTGGTCGACCAGTATGGCGGGATGGAAGAGGCGCTCGAATGGGTCGCGAAGCAAGCCAAGCTCGGCGGGAAGTGGCACGCCGAATACCTCGGCGCGGAGGCAGCCAACTACGACAGCCTGTTGCGCCGGTGGCTGGTCGACGATGCCGAAACCACCGGACGACAGGACGTCGTCGCGCTGTTCGCACGACGACAGAATGCCATGTTTGCGCGTGTAGAGGGCGATCTCGACCGGCTTCTGAGCATGCAGGGGATGCAGGCCTATTGCCTCGAATGCGAACCTGCGGCGAAGGGGCCGGCAAGGTCCGAGAAGAATGGCGGCTGGCTCGCCCGTATCTTGGCCTCGCTCGTGCGGTAGCGAGGCGCTTGCCATGCCGCGATTCGCCGCGTAAAGGCGCGCCCCTGCCCCGGATGGTCAAGGATATCGTCCAAGGAACGGGCGGGCGCGTAGCTCAGCGGTAGAGCACACCCTTCACACGGGTGGGGTCACAGGTTCAATCCCTGTCGCGCCCACCATTCGACCCGCCGAAGCGGGCCGGATGAGATCCTCCAGAATTCGAATCTGACTACGCGGCCTTGCGCGCAGCGACCTCTGGCTGGGGCTCGTTTGCCTCGGACCCGGCAGCCTTTTCGCGCTCGCGCTTCTCCATCACCTTCTTCACCGCATAGCCACCGGCACCCAGCGCGATCATTGCGGGGAGGCTCAGGCGACGAATGGCAGTGGCAGCGATGACGCCCAGCGCCGCACCACTCGCGCCGCCTATACCACTCGTTTGCTTGGCGATCTTGTCGCCGACGAATGCTCCGATAATCTTGCCGAACATTTGAAAGTCTCCTTTGGAGATCAAACCGTTTCGGGCTGCCGGGGTTCCGTGAAAGGCTCAGGCGTCTGGCGCTATCCCCGACTGCAAAAGTCGATTTGCTGCTGCAGCGACCTCGGTCGCATCCGGATCGCCTTCGCGCGCCCAGATCGCATAACGGAGGCCGAGGAATACGTTCATGCCCATCAGTGCCCACGCCTCGGGTGCTCCGAGGCCTTCGCGCAACTCACCGCTTCTTCCGCCGGACCGAAGGCGATCTTCGATCCGCGAGCTGATGGTCTCATAGTGGGCACGATAACTTTCGGCATCGACGAATTCTGCCTCGTCAATGATCCGGTAAAGCGCCTTGTTTTCAGCAGCGAAGCGCAGGAATGCCTCCAGCGCGGCTCGCTCCACTTCCAGTGCGTCCATGCCGGGCACCAGCGCGTTTCGCGCCGCAGCACCAACCGCCTCGCTCATGTCGCTCACCAGCGCGCGGAAGATCGCATCCTTGCTGTCGTAATAGGTGTAGAAGCTTCCCAGTGCGACGCCTGCCCGCCGCGTGATCCCGCTGATCGAGGCTTCGTGAAAGCCATGATCGGCAAATTCACGGGCGGCAGCATCCAGCAGCTTGCGCAAGGTCTTGCGACCGCGCTCGGTGCGCGGGGCCTTGTCCGCAATGCCCGTTTCAGCTGCCATCAACTTCCCCCGTTTCCGGGGCGTTCGTAGTCCCGAAGTTCGATCCTCGCAAGATGAACTTGAAAGATGGTTCAGGTTTCACTATTCACTGCCGGATAAGACAATCCGGGAGGGAGAATTCCGAATCATGCTTACGCAACGAAACCTCGTCGCCTGCCTTCTCGCAGGCGCCGCCACTGCAGCTTTCACCTCCGCCCCGGTCAGCGCGCAGGACGTGGGCGACGCCGCCGCGACCAACGCGAGCGAGGATGGTGCCGGAAACGTGATTGTCGTGACCGCGCGTCGGCGTGAGGAAAGCATCATCGATGTACCCCTGTCGGTCACCGCGCTTTCCGGCGAGGCGATGGAACTCAAGGGCACCACCGACCTGACCCAGATCGGCCAGGAGGTGCCCAACCTGACCCTCGAGGTCAGCCGCGGTACCAATACAACTCTTACCGCCTTCATTCGCGGCGTCGGACAGCAAGACCCCGTCGCAGGGTTCGAAGCTGGTGTCGGACTCTATGTCGATGACGTTTATCTCAACCGTCCCCAGGCAGCCGTGCTCGACGTCTATGATGTGGAACGCATTGAGGTGCTGCGCGGTCCGCAGGGCACACTTTACGGTCGCAACACAATCGGGGGCGCGATTAAGTACGTCACCGCCGCCCTGCCCGACGAGACCCAGGTCAAGGTCAAGGCAACCTATGGTTCCTACAACCAGGCCGATCTCATCCTGACGGCCTCGACACCGGTCAGCGACAGCTTCAAGATTGGTGCTTCGGTGGCACGCCTTTCGCGCGGAGGGTTTGGCGACAACCTCACCCAACCCGGCGTCGAGAACTACAACAAGGACGTCTGGGCAGGCCGCGGCACGATCGAGTTCGACAATGGCCCGCTCTTCATCCGCCTGTCGGGCGACTATGTGAAGGACAATTCCGACCCCAGGCAGGGCCATCGTCTGCTACCGGGAGCCTTCACCGGTGCTCCCGTCCTCGACAATGTCTACGACACACGCGCCGGCATCAATGTCGTCGAACAGGAGATCGAGGCCTATGGTGGGGGCCTGACCGTTGCCTATGACCTGAGCGACACGCTGACGCTCAAGTCGATCACCGGATATCGCAAGGACAAGTCGACGACGCCGATCGACTTCGACAGCCTTCCGGCTGCGGACCTCGACGTTCCGGCGATCTATCGCAACAAGCAGTTCAGCGAGGAACTCCAGCTTCTCGTCGAAGGTGACAGGCTGTCGGGCGTACTCGGCGCATATTACCTCGACGCAAATGCATTCACTGCCTTCGACGTGGCGCTGTTCACCACCGGCGCATTGCCCGCGGTAGGACTTCCCGGCCTGAATGCCCAGACGCTCGGCGATGTCGACACCGAGACCTGGTCGATCTTCGGCGATTTCACCTACGACCTTACCGACCAGCTGAGCCTCTCGCTCGGTGGCCGCTATACCTGGGACAAGCGTAGCAGCCGTATCCTGCGCACGACCTTCATCGGCGGTTTTTCCGACCTGTTCCCGCCGTCGACCGCGATTCCGATTGCCGTCACGAGCGACTTCGAAGGCAGTGCGACGTTCAAGGAATTTACCCCGCGCGCGTCGCTGGCCTTCAAGCCGGACGACAACAACACGTTCTATTTCACCTATTCAAAGGGTTTCAAGGGTGGCGGTTTCGACCCGCGCGGCCAGTCGACTGCGGCACCCGATCTCGATGGCGACGGCGACCGCGATTATGCAGACCAGTACGAATTTCTGAGCTTCGCTCCCGAGAAGGTCGACAGCTACGAAATCGGCTGGAAGGCATCCCTGCTCGACAACCGGCTCTTCATCAGCATGGCCGCCTTCAAGGGCGACTACACCGATGTCCAGATTCCCGGCTCGGTGGGCTTCGACACCAACAATGACGGCGTCAACGACAGCTTCATCGGCATCACCTCGAACGCGGGCGATGCCGACGTCAACGGCTTCGAATTCGAGGGCCGTGCTTTGGTGGGCAAGGATTTCGCGGGTCCAGGCAGCCGCTTCGCCTTCAACTGGGCCCTCGGCTACCTTGATGCCAACTACAACACCTTCATCGATGCCTTCGGCAATGATGTCGCTGACCAACGGGTCTTCCAGAACACGCCGGACATTACCGTGAATGCCGGCTTCGACCTCGGCCTGCCGGTCGCAAGCGGGATGGTCGACTTCATCGGATCGGTCTCGATGCGCTCGGATTCGAGCCAGTTCGAGGTGCCCGGCCCACTCGACCAGGACGGTTTCGAACTGGTTGATGCCAGCATCGTCTACACCGACGACAGCGACCGCTGGTCGATCGGCGTCCACGGCAAGAACCTCTTCGACAAGCGCTACATCGTCGCAGGCTATGACTTCGTGACCGCGACGCGCCTCGGCCTCGAGGGGAACCTCACCGGTTTCTACGGCGATCCCCGCCGGTTCTACGTCACGGGCCAGTTCAAGTTCTGACCTCTCCCCAGGGCTTGAAATGCGAGGGCCGGGCTTCGACCCGGCCCTCTTCGCATCTGGTACCCTCTGGCCATTCGCGTGACGGCAGGGCATAGCGCGCCGCCATGCACGACATCGCTTTCATCCGCACGAATCCCGAAGCCTTCGACGCCGCCCTCGCCCGCCGCGGGGCCGCACCCGTAGCCGCGAAAATTCTCGAGCTCGACGCAGCGAGAAGGGATGCGGCAACCAGGGTCCAACAGGCGCAGAGCCGCCGCAACGATGCCTCCAAGGCGATCGGTCAGGCCATGGGCCAGGGCGACAAGGCCAAGGCAGAGGCGTTGAAGGCCGAAGTGGCCGAGATCAAGGCGGCGATGCCCGCGTGGGAAGAGGCGGAAAAGCACGCGAATGAAGCGCTTACTTCGCTGCTCGAACAGCTGCCGAACACCCCGGCGTCCGATGTGCCCGATGGCGCGGACGAAAATGACAATGTCGAGGTCCACAGCTGGGGCACGAAGCGCAAGTTCGATTTCGAGCCCAAAGAGCACGCCGATATCGGCCCGGCCCTCGGTATGGATTTCGAGACCGGCACCAAGCTGTCCGGCGCGCGCTTCACCTTCCTGCGTGGCGACATGGCGCGGCTTCATCGCGCGCTCGCCCAGTTCATGCTCGACAGGCAGACACGCGAAAACGGCTATACCGAATGCAACCCGCCGGTGCTGGTGAATGACGATGCCATGTACGGCACCGACAAGCTGCCCAAGTTTGCCGAGGACAGTTTCAAGACTTCGGTCCGCAAGCCTAACGACGAAGTCTATGAAGACCTGATGGAACACATCTCGACCCAAGGTTGGCCCGCAACGCAGGACGGGTATTGGGAACTCGTAGAGAATCTGAAGTGGGAAGACCCGGCAAATCGCCGCTGGCTCATCCCCACATCGGAAGTCTCCCTCACCGCCTCGGTTGCGGGGGAGATCCTGCCCGACCTCGCCGAGCCGATCCGTATGACCGCGCACACGCTGTGCTTCCGCAGCGAGGCGGGTTCTGCCGGCAAGGACACGCGCGGCTTCATTCGCCAGCACCAGTTCGAGAAGGTCGAGCTGGTCAGCATCTGCCGTCCGGAAGAAAGCGAAGAAGAGCACGAGCGCATGACCAGATGCGCCGAAGGCATTCTCGAGGCGCTCGAACTCCCCTATCGCAAAGTGCTGCTGTGCACCGGCGACATGGGTTTCGGCGCACGCAAGACCTACGATCTCGAGGTGTGGCTGCCCGGACAGGGCGCCTATCGCGAGATTTCGTCCTGCTCGAACACGGGCGACTTCCAGGCGCGGAGGATGAACACGCGCTATCGCCCGGAAGGCGAGAAGAAGACCGCCTTCGTCCACACGCTCAACGGCTCGGGCCTCGCGGTCGGACGCACGCTCGTCGCGGTGATGGAGAACTACCAGCAGGCCGATGGCAGCGTGACGGTGCCCGAGGTCCTCGCACCCTATATGGGCGGCGTAACGCGCCTTGAACCATAACCAAGACACGTTCGTGCTGAGCTTGTCGAAGCGCGTGGCTGCCCTTCGACAAGCTCAGGGCGGACGGAGATCGGGAAGAATTTCATGAGAATCCTCCTCACCAATGACGACGGCATCCGCGCCCCCGGCCTCAAGGTGCTGGAGGAAATCGCCCGCCAGTTCAGCGACGATATCTGGATCTGCGCGCCGGACGAGGAGCAGTCGGGCATGGGCCACGCGCTCACCCTGACCAAGCCGATCCGCCTGCGCCAGCATGACGAGCGGCGCTTCTCGGTTACCGGCACGCCGACCGATGCCGTAACGATGGGGCTGCGCAAGGTCGTGCCCGCCCCGCCCGACCTGATCCTGTCGGGCGTCAATCGCGGCGCCAACCTTGCCGACGACATCACCTACTCTGGCACTGTTTCGGCCGCCATCGAAGGCGCGCTGGCCGGCATCCGCTCGATTGCACTGAGCCAGGTCTACTCGCGCGAGGGCATGGGCGACGAAGTCCCTTTCGGCGCGGCCATCGAATGGGGTGCGAAAGTGCTTGCTCCGCTGCTCACCACCCCACTACCGAAGCGTACATTGGTCAATGTCAATTTCCCCGCGATCCCTGCGGCCGAGGTGAAAGGCATCCGCGCAGTGCGGCAGGGCTTCCACGATTATTCTCGCGGCACGGTGGTCGAAGGCCGCGATCCGCGCGGGTTCAAATATTACTGGTTCGGCCTCGATTCGATCGAGCACACGCTCGACCACGGCACCGACCTCGAAGCGATCGACGAAGGCTATATCTCGGTCACGCCCCTCCAGCTCGACCTCACCCATCATGCCTCTCTGGGGGCCCTGGCGGAGCGCTACGAAGGGTGATCCGGCAGGACACAACCTGTCCCAAAGGCGTTGACGCTACCGCCACTTACGCCGAAAGAAGCGCCGGATGAGCGGAGAGAAAGCCAGATTGTCGGTCAAGCAGACCGCCTCGCCGAGCAATCCTCGCGGGCCGCGTTTCCAGCCTTTGCGGCGCGCGGTGCGCATCCCCGTATGGGGCGACCTGGGCATCAGGCTCGGCCTCGCGCTGCTGCTTATTTTCTCCGTGATCATGATCCATTGGTGGGATCGCGAGGGCCTGGTCGACAATCTCGATGGCGAGGTCAGTTTCCTCGACGTCGTCTATTTCACCATGATCTCCATCACCACCACCGGCTTTGGCGATATCGCGCCGATTTCGGACCGGGCGCGCCTGGTCGAGGCGGTGATCGTGACGCCGGTCCGTTTCGCCGTGCTCTTCATCTTCGTCGGCACGGCCTATAATTTCCTCATCAAACGCACATGGGAGCAGTGGCGCATGGCCCGAATCCAGGAACAATTGTGCGACCATATCGTGGTTCTGGGCTTCGGCATCTCGGGCTCCGAGGCGGTCGCCGAACTGATCGAGCGCGGCACCGACCCCAGCCGCATCGTCGTGATCGACCCCAGCGAGGAGCGGCTTGGCGAGGCCGAGGCGCTGGGCTGCAATGTCATGGCCGGCGATGCCACGCGCGACGTCACCCTGAAGGCGGTGCGCATTTCGGAGGCGGCCAATGTCCTGATCTCCGCCGGACGCGACGATACCACCATCCTCATCACCCTGACCGCGAGGGCGCTGGCGCCCGATGTGCCGATCAGCGTGGTCGTGCGGGCGGACGACAACGAATCGCTCGCGCGTCAGGCGGGCGCGAGCAATGTCATCAACCCGGTGCGCTTCACCGGCCTGCTGCTGGCCGGCTCTGCCAAGGGCGAGCACATTGCAGATTACCTCGCCGATCTCGCTTCGGTCTCGGGCCGCGTCCAGCTGGTCGAACGCGAGGTAAGGCCGGAAGAATGCGGCTCGACCATCTCCGAACTCTCATCAGGTGGGCGCGGCCTGCGCGTCTATCGCGACGGCAAGGCCCTCGGCTTCTGGGAGCAAGAGTGCCAGAATCTGCAGGCTGGCGACATCATCGTCGAGATCGTCCCTACGGTGAATGGCAGCACCAAGGGTGACGGTCATCTGCACGATGATCGGGCCGAAGAAGAAGCCTGACCGTCACCGCAGGGCGAGCAGCACCAGTCCCGCGGCAGCCATGCCCACGACGAAGTGGCCTGCATCGATCAGGAACAGCGTCAGCGACTTGCGCTGGTGCAGGTAGTTTATCCCGATCGCCGGCGTCATGATCGACAGCCCGAACCCTGTCGCGATCATCAGGATGACGTGGCCTGAAGCCCCGGTCCTGGCGATGGTGTGATCGAGCATCAGCACCACCAGCATCTCGAATGCGAGAGTGAGCCCCATGATCTTGGCGACCTGGGCGCCCTGAGGCGGTTTGGTGATCCCCGTCTCGCGCTGCCAGGGCTTGCCGAACAATGCGCCGTACCAGACCGCGCCGACGACGAAGAAGGCGAGCGTGGCGGCCACGACGGCCACCATGTTGATTTCACCCATGACCGGACCTCAAGGCATGTAGGCGTGGACGGTGCCCATCGCGATGTAGAACAGCAGCCAGTAGCCCGCATCGATGAAGAAAAGCGTCTTGGACTTCTGCGAAAACAGGTAGTTGGTCCCCAAGGCCGGCACGATGAAGCCGAGCGCCACCCCGAATGCGGTCATGATCTTGACCGGGACGCTCAGGTCCTGCGCATAGGTGGCGAAAGTATGGGCCAGCGTCCAGCTGGCGAGGAGCGAGAAGGCAAAGGCCCCGCCATAGACCATGCCCATATTGGCCTGCTTCACCTGCTCTTCGGAAAGGCCCACCGCGCCCATCCATTTCTTGCCCATGACAGGCCCGTACCAGATGCCGCCGACGAGAAACCCCATCAGAGCCGCAAGCACTATCGCCAACCAGTTTACTGCAAACATGCTACCTCTCCCCCGGCTGCATCCAGTCCAAGAATAGCGAATCGCCCGGTTTCGCCAAGGCCCATTGCGCGGAGAAGCCGCGGATACCCTCGCGGATCTCCCCGAGACGATTGCGCACGCCATCGGGTGCGGGGACGTGCGAGGCGGCCCATCCCGGCTCGGCCATGGCCATGATCCCCTCGTCGTCGCTCCCGCCACCCCAGCTTTCCGCCTCGAAACATTCGACAAGACGCTCGGCCTGGAGCAGTTCAATGATGTGGTTCTCCGGCACCTGTGCCCGCTTGGCACTGGCGTGGCCCGCCTCGGCCGCCATCGCGCCGACCGCTCCAGGGTCCATTCCGCCCGCAACAAGGCCCCAGAAGCCGTGCGCCATGCCCAGTTCGCGTTCGACAAAGAAATGGAACGCGTCGTGCGGAACCGGGCCTTTCTTGGGAAAGTCGAAGCCTGCGCGTGACCCGTCGTCGCGCTCGATTGCGACGTGATCGGACGTGTTGCCCTTGGTCAGGACGATGCGCATAGCTTGGCGGTAGCGCAAAGTGCCAATCGCGTGTAGGGGCCGCGCGAATTCCGGATAATCGCATGACCACTTTCCCCGCCTCGATCCCCGACCAGAAGAAGGTCGGGATGGTTTCCCTCGGCTGCCCAAAGGCTTTGGTAGACTCCGAACGCATCCTCACGCGCCTGCGCGCGGATGGTTATGCCATGAGTCCCGACTACGCCGGTGCCGACGTGGTGCTGGTCAACACCTGCGGCTTCCTCGACAGCGCGAAGGAGGAAAGCCTCGATGCGATTGGCGAGGCGATTGCCGAGAACGGCCGCGTGATCGTGACCGGCTGCATGGGCGACGAGGCCGATGTTATCCGCGCGCGCTTCCCGCAAGTTCTCGCCGTGACCGGGGCGCACCAGTATGAGGATGTGGTTGAGGCGGTTCACGAGGCCGCCCCCCCTTCACAAGGCCCGTTCGTCGACCTCATTCCCCAGCCGGACGTCAAGCTGACCCCGCGGCACTACAGCTATCTGAAGATCTCGGAGGGCTGCAATCACTCATGTGCCTTCTGCATCATCCCGCAATTGCGCGGGAAGCTCGCCAGCCGCCGCGTCGATGCCGTGCTGCGCGAGGCGGAGAAGCTGGTCGCGGCAGGTACGAAGGAACTGCTGGTCATCAGCCAGGACACGAGCGCCTATGGTGTCGATATCCGCCACGAAGAGCGCAACTGGAAGGACCACCCGGTCCGCGCGCATATGACCGATCTCGCGCGCGAGCTGGGCCAGCTGGACATCGGTGGCGGCGTGCCGCCCTGGGTGCGGCTGCATTATGTCTATCCCTACCCCCATGTCGATGCAGTCATCCCGCTGATGGCCGAGGGGCTGTTGACGCCCTATCTCGACATTCCCTTCCAGCACGCCTCGCCTAGCGTCCTGCGCGCCATGAAGCGGCCTGCCAACGAGGCCAAGGTTCTCGAGCGGCTCAAGAGCTGGCGCGAGATCTGCCCCGAGATTGCGATCCGGTCGAGCTTCGTGGTCGGCTTCCCCGGCGAGACCGAGGACGATTTCAAATACCTCCTCGACTGGCTCGAAGAAGCCCAGCTCGACCGTGTCGGTGCATTCCGTTTCGAACCGGTTGAGGGCGCGCAGGCCAATGCCCTGCCCGATCCGGTGCCCGAGGAGGTCAAGGAAGAGCGCTATGCCCGGGTCATGGAAGTGACCGAGCGTATCAGTGCTGCCAAGCTCGCGGCCAAGGTCGGCAAGCGCATCCCCGTCATCATCGACGAGGTCGGCGAGCCCGACGAGGATGGCGATATCGGCGCGACAGGCCGCAGCCAGGCCGATGCTCCGGAGATCGACGGCGCGGTCTATCTGCGCGAGGTTCCAGCCTCGCTTGCACCCGGCGATATCGTAACTGTCTCAATTGAGGACAGTGACGCACACGATCTTTTTGGTGCGATAGGCTGAAGGCGCACGGACGCAGGACCGAAGTCAGGCCGTTAACCTTCATCGTAAGCTCGCCCGTTTGCGATGCAAACCGACGAAAATGCTGGATTTTTCGGTCCGTTTTGAGAACGCTCCCGCAGCCTGGGGTCAGCTTTTCTTAGGGTAGTTTCCTAAACCGCATTTAACCATCGTAGCCCGCAGAAGGCGGCGGCTTCGGACGATTTGCGCAACCCGCATCAAAACTTTCTTAAACTTAAGGACCGCATAAGGGCGGTCAATGAGCCAGAAACACGCCTCGGCTGCCGTGAACAAGGAGCCTGCCCGCAAGGGCTGGCGCCTTGGCGCGCGTGTCAGGGAAAGGCTGCGACACCTCCTTTGGGCAGTAGGCATCACGGGCGTCATGAGCGCCATTTTCCTGCTCGAACCTGTCGACCAGTTTCTCTGGCTATTCCAGTCGAAGATTGCCGGGCACCGTCCTTCGGGCGACATCGTCTTCGTCAGCGTCGACGAACCGATCGACGACCCGATTTTCGCCCATCGCCGTGTCGAACTGGCGCAGGCACTTCGCGAGCTCGATCGCAGGGGCGTGGGCAAGGTCTATATCGACATCGCTTTCGACGAACCGTCCACGGACAGGTTCGACAAGCCTCTGGCCGAAGCCATCGCGACGCTTGGGCCGCGCATCGCCCTGGCCGATCAATTGCAGATCAACATCCAGGGCAAGAAGCAGGTCGTGCGGACCCTGCCCTCGCTGGCCGGATCCGCCTCGCGAGTCGTTTCCGACAAACAGAACTCGGACCTGTTCGACGTTCGGTGGGTATCGGACTTTTCCATCAAAGTGGATGGGCGACCCGTCCCTACGCTCGGGGCTGCGCTTGGCGGCGTTCGCAGCGAAGCCAGTGACGGTTTCCAGATCGACTACGGCTTCCCTGCCAAGGAGATCACTGCGCTCCACCTTGTCGACCTGCTCCCCGGGAATTTCGACGGTAAGGATGAATTCGATCTGGCCGGGAAGACTGTGGTCATAGGGTATGATCGCAAGAACGCCGGTTCGAGCCTCATCATCCCCAACAGCACCAATGCTCCTGCGACTTATGTCGAAATTTATGCAGGCGAATCCATAAAAGGCAGCCGCCTCAGCTTTGTCGGCCTCGCCCCCACGATCATGAGCTTTGCGATCATGCTCGCAATGATCATCTTCCTGCCACTCACGCGCAAGCGCAGGTGGCTGGCCTATGCGGGCCTGGTCGTGACCTATGTTCTAGGGCTGATCCTCTTCGCCAAGATCGGGATCCGGATGCATGCGTCATATGCGATGGGTCTCCTTTTCGTTTACGCTGCCTTCCGCAGCTGGACACGCTGGAAGCGCCGGGTTGCCCTTATCAACCAGGATTCCGGACTTCCCACTCTCAAGGCGCTCGAATCGCGCCTGATCAGGGATGCGAAGAACGATGGCCACGTGGTCGTGGCCAAGGTCCACAACTACGAACGCATCCTCAAGTCGCTGCGCGAGGAAGACCGTACCAAATACCTGCTGAAGCTGGTCGATCGCCTGCGCGCAGCCGACCCCGACCTCGCCATCTTCAGCGACAGTCACTTCCTCGCCTGGCATTCGCCGATCGAGCAGGGTGATGCCCTGGCCGAACACCTGCTGGGAATGCGCGCCATTTTTGCTGCGCCGGTCACCGTTGCCGGGCATTCGATCGACGTCGGAATCACATTCGGTGCCGCCGCTATCGAAGGCAATCCCGTAAATCGTGTCCCGGCCGCCATTGCAGCGGTCGAGGAAACCAACGAGGCGCTCGAACCTGTGCGCATCGCCGAGAGTGGCAACCAGTCCGACATGCTGTGGGACATTTCGCTGCGCGCACGCATCGACCAGGCGATGGAAGCAGGCGAAATCTATTGCGTCTATCAGCCCAAGATCGACCGCGAGAGCGGCTCGATCGCCGGGGTTGAGGCTCTGGTCCGCTGGCACGATCCGGCGCGCGGCTTCATTGAACCACTCCATTTCGTCCAGCAGTGCGAGAAGGCCGGGCGCATGGAGCACCTGACCCGTTACGTGCTTCAGTCGGCCTGTTCGGCAGGACAGCTCCTCCACTTCCGCGACCAAACCATCACCATGTCGGTCAACATCTCGGCCACGCTGCTGGGCGACATGCGCATCGTCGGCATCGTCCGCAATGTCTTGCAGGCGACACGGTTCGATCCGCGCTTCCTGGTGCTGGAGGTAACCGAAACATCGCGCATCGCCGACCTCGACACTGCCGCGACGATCCTGAGCGAACTACGCGCGCTCGGACTCCGGGTCTCGATCGACGACTTCGGCATGGGGGCCGCGAACTTCGAGACCTTCTTTGCGCTTCCCTTCGACGAGCTCAAGATCGACCGTCTCTTCGTCAGCAACATGATGAAGGATGCCAAGGCACGGGCCATCGTCTCGAGCCTTGTCGCGATGGGCCATGAAGCGCGAATCACTATCGTGGCAGAAGGCGTCGAAACACAAGAAGAGGTGGAAATCCTTAACGAAATCGGCTGCGACGAGCTTCAGGGATATGTTTTCTCGCGACCAATTTCTCTATCTAAGCTATTGGAATTCAACGAGACACGCGAAAAGACCCGCACCGCAAACATGGTTTAGGCTTTACAAACAAGCATGGTTAATGAGATTAACCCTCCTGTATCAAACAGGAGGTACGACCATGTGGCATATCTGGCGTTGGTTCTTCAGCGACTAAGTCGAAGCTGACTGGATCAGTTATACAAGGGCCCCCAAGTGGGGCCCTTTCTCGTTTCCGGACGATATTTTCCCTGAGTTGCGCACCCGAAACGCGAAACAAGCACAGCAATTCAGCGTTGCCTGCCCATATGCCTTTCAAGATCGAAGCCCGTTTCGCCTTCTCCCTCGACCAGCCGACCGACGTGCTGCTGCAATTCGAGGCAGCACAGCTTCCCGAGCAGGACATTGTCGACCCTGTCACCGAGCTATCGGATTCGCTCCATTGCGCCCGGGTGGCGGCGCAAGACGATATCGGAGAGCGTATCTGGATCAGGGCCGAAGGCGAATTCGAGGTCGCTTACCGCGCGCGCGCCGATGTACATCGCCAGATCGCGGAGATGGAGACACTGGCCGCTCTTTCCCCGCACGACATGCCCGGTGAAGCGGTTCAATACCTGTTCGACAGCCGTTACTGCCCGGCGGACCAGTTCCAGCCATTCGTCGAGGCCGAGTTTTCGGGGACCGAGGGCGGCAGACGGATTGCCGCAATCCGCAACTGGTTGGCGGAGCACATGTCTTACGTGCCGGGCAGTTCCGGCCCCGACACGGGCGCGGTCGACAGTTTCGTCCAGCGACAGGGCATCTGCCGCGACTATGCCCATGTCCTCATTGCGCTTGCCCGCGCGAGCGCCATTCCGGCACGTTATGTTGCCTGCTATTCACCCGGTGTGACCCCCCAGGATTTTCATGCAGTGGCCGAGGTATTCCTCGACGATCCGGATACCGAGGGCGGCGGCACCTGGCAGCTGGTCGATGCAACCGGCATGGCCACTCCCGAGGACACGATCAAGATCGGCGTCGGGCGCGACGCGGCCGACGTCAGCTTCCTGACCAGCTTCGGTCCCAGCAATTTCCGGTCGAGCAGCGTTTGCGTGACGAAAGAATAGGAATGCAGCCCACTGGTCTGACGTCCCCCTCGCTGGTAACCGCCTGTTGCACCAGAGAGGGATGTCAATGACCGCAGGGCACACCGCATGAGCTTCACCGCAGATCGCCTGCTCCTGTTCGGCGCGACCGGAGACCTTGCGCAGCGCATGCTGCTGCCTTCGCTATGCGCACTCGACGCCGACGGACTGCTGGCCGAGGACCTCAAGATCGTTGGCACCGCTCGCTCGGAGCTCTCGACCGAGGCCTATCGCACCCTCGCGCGCGAAGCGCTGGACAAGTACCTCCCTGAAAACCGCCGCAGCGGCGTCGATCACTTCCTCGGTCGCCTCCACTACGTCCCGGTCGATGCCACTACACTTGAAGGCTATGACGAGCTGGCCGGGGAAATCGGCGACTATGCAAACGGGCTCGCCATCTTCCTCTCGACCGCACCCAGCCTGTTCGAGGCGACTATCGCCGGACTGGAGCATGCCGGCCTCACCCAGGGCAATGTCCGCATCGGCCTCGAAAAACCGCTCGGCACCGATCTGGAAAGTAGTCAGGAAATCAATGACGCGGTCGCAAGGGCCTTCCCTGAAGACCGGATTTTCCGGATCGACCACTACCTCGGCAAGGAAACGGTCCAGAACCTCCTCGCGCTTCGCTTTGCAAACCTGCTGTTCGAGCCGGTCTGGAATGCGCGTTACATCGACCATGTCCAGATCACCGTCGCCGAAACCGTCGGCCTCGAAAGCCGCGTCGCCTATTACGACGACAGCGGTGCGCTGCGCGACATGGTTCAGAACCACATGCTCCAACTGCTCGCGCTCGTCGCGATGGAGCCGCCGACCAGTTTCGATGCCACTGCCGTGCGCGACGAGAAGGTGAAGGTGCTCCGCGCGCTCCGCCCCGTAGGCCGCGAGGAAACCGTCACTGGCCAGTATCGCGCCGGCGCCGTCAATGGCGAGGCCGTGCCCGGCTATGACGACGAGCTGGGCAAGGATAGCGACACCGAGACCTTCGTCGCGATCAAGGCCCATGTCGACAACTGGCGCTGGAAGGGCGTGCCCTTCTACATGCGGACCGGCAAGCGACTGCCCGAACGCGTGACCGAGATCGTGGTGCAGTTCCGCTGCATTCCGCATTCGATATTTGAGGGGCGCGGTGCCACCACCCAGCCAAACCGGCTGGTGATCGGCATCCAGCCCGAAGAGAATATCCAGATGACCATGATGGCCAAGGTGCCGGGTCTCGACCGCGAGGGCCTGCGCCTGCGCCCGGTTCCGCTCGATATTGCCATGCCCGATGCTTTTTCGGGAGCTGTTCGCCGCATCGCCTACGAACGCCTGTTGCTCGATCTGGTCGAGGGCGACCAGACGCTGTTCGTGCGCCGTGACGAGGTTGAGGCGCAGTGGGAATGGATCGATGCGATTCGCCAGCTGTGGGCCGATGCCGAGATCAAACCCCGGACCTATGGTGCGGGCAGCTGGGGGCCGAGCGCGGCCATCGCCCTGGCCGAGCGCGACGGTGTGAGCTGGCACGATGAGTAAGCCGCTCAACGACACCATTCACCGCGTGACCCAACGGGTAGTCGAGAACTCGCGCAAAAAACGCGGCGCCTATCTCGATCAGCTGGACCGCGATGCCGACGGGCAGATCAATCGCCACGTCCTGTCGTGTTCGAACCTCGCCCATGCCTTTGCCGGGGCGGAGGAAGACCAGGAAGCGATACGCGCCGCACGTGGGCCGAACCTGGGCGTCGTCACGGCGTACAACGACATGCTTTCCGCCCACCAGCCCTATTACCGCTACCCGGAGCGGATGAAGATCTGGGCGCGTGAAGTTGGCGCGACGGTGCAGGTCGCGGGCGGCACTCCGGCCATGTGCGACGGCGTGACGCAGGGGCAGGACGGCATGGAGCTGTCACTGTTCAGCCGCGACACGATCGCGCTTTCTACCGTGGTGGCGCTGAGCCACGCGATGTTCGACGGTGTGGCGCTGCTCGGCATTTGCGACAAGATCGTGCCGGGCCTGCTCATGGGCGCGCTACGCTTCGGACACCTGCCCGCGATCTTCATCCCCTCCGGTCCGATGGGCACGGGCATTTCGAACAAGGAAAAGCAGCGCGTCCGCCAGCTCTATGCCGAGGGCAAGGCGAGCCGCGAAGAGCTGCTGGCAAGCGAGATGGGCAGCTACCACTCGCCCGGCACCTGCACCTTCTACGGCACGGCCAATTCCAACCAGATGATGATGGAGATGATGGGGCTTCACGTTCCCGGCGCGGCCTTCGTGCCGCCGGGCGCGAAGCTGCGGCAGGAGTTGAGCCGCAAGGCGACCCATCGCCTCGCCGAGATACGCAAGGATGGCGATTTCCGTCCGCTCGGCCGCGTGGTCGACGAAAAGGCGATCATCAACGCTGCCATCGGTCTGCTTGCCACGGGCGGCTCTACCAATCACGCAATCCACATTCCCGCGATGGCGCGTGCGGCCGGCATCGCTTTCGACTGGACCGACCTCGCCGAGCTTTCCAGCGCTGTCCCGCTGGTTGCACGGGTCTATCCCAATGGCTCGGGCGACGTGAACCATTTCCATGACGCGGGCGGCATGGGCTATGTCATCGGCACCCTACTCGACGAAGGGCTGGCACACCCCGACATCATGACTGTTTGGGACGAAGGTTTCGAAGCCTACACCCGCGAACCCGGCATGGATGGCGACGCGCTCACCTGGCGCGATCCCGGCCCCTCCGGCGATGCCGAGATGCTTCGCCCCGCCTCCGATCCGTTCCAGCCCGACGGCGGGATGCGCCTCGTCGAAGGCAACCTCGGCCGCGCATGTTTCAAATCTTCCGCCGTTGAGCGCGAACGCTGGACCGTCGAGGCGCCCTGCCGCGTCTTCGAGGATCAGCATTCGGTCAACGAGGCCTTCAAGCGCGGCGAACTCGACCGTGACGTGGTCGTGGTCGTCCGCTTCCAGGGACCACGCGCCAATGGCATGCCCGAACTGCACAAGCTGACGCCCGCGCTCGGCGTGTTGCAGGATCGCGGCTATCGCGTGGCGCTGGTCACCGACGGGCGCATGTCCGGCGCATCGGGCAAGGTGCCTGCGGCGATCCACTGCACGCCCGAGGCGCTGGGCGGCGGACCGCTCAGCAAACTGCGGGATGGTGATGTGATCCGCATCTGCGCAACCACCGGCACACTCGCCACCGATGTCGATCTCGACAGCCGGGAGGCAGCGCCCGCGCCTGCACCTGACGTTGGAATGGGCCGCGAACTCTTCGCCATGTTCCGCGCCAATGCCGACGGGGCCGAGCGCGGTGCGTCCTCGATGCTCGCGATGGCAGGACTGTGAACATGGACATTGTCAGCGTCGATATCGGCGGCACCCACGCCCGCTTTGTGATCGCGACCCTTCACGACGATGGCTCGATCACGCTGTGCGAGCCGGAAACGCTCCACACCGAAGATCACGCGAGCTTCCAGACCGCCTGGGAGGATTTCCGTGACCGTCAGGGCGGCTCGCTGCCCCCGCGCGTGTCGATGGCAATTGCCGGGCCAGTTGGCGGCGATGTCATCCGCTTCACCAACAACCCGTGGATCATCCGTCCGGCGCTGGTGAAGGAAAAGCTCGGCGTCGAGCAATTCACCATCGTCAACGATTTCGAAGCTGTCGCCCATGCCGTCGCGCGCGCGGGCGAGGATGAATTCGTCCACCTGACCGGCCCCGACAAGCCGCTCGCACCGACCGGTCGCCTCAGCGTTCTGGGTCCGGGCACAGGTCTCGGCGTCGCGCATCTCTATCGCGAGCCCGACGGCACTTACCGCGTTTCGGCCACCGAAGGCGGGCACATCGATTTCGCCCCGCTCGACCAGATCGACGACGCCATCCTCGCTCGCCTCAGGAAGCGTCATTCGCGCGTCTCGGTCGAGCGAGTAGTTGCTGGCCCTGCCATCTCCGACATCTACCAGGCACTCGCTGCGATGGAGGGCAAGCCGGTTGCCGACGAGGACGACATCGCCATCTGGACACGCGGGCAGGACGGCAGCGACAGCCTCGCCGCCGCCGCGGTCGACCGCTTCTGCATGTCGCTGGGTAGCGTCGCGGGTGACATTGCGTTGGCGCAGGGCGGTTTCGGCGGCGTCGTGATCGCAGGCGGCCTTGGCTACCGGATCCGCGAGACATTGCTCAAGTCAGGCTTTGCCGAACGCTTCAAGGCCAAGGGCCGCTTCCAGGAGCTCATGGCCTCCATCCCGGTCAAGCTTATAATCCACCCGCAGCCGGGCCTGTTCGGTGCCGCCGCGGCATTCGCCTCCGAACACGGGAGTTCGTCCAAGTGAGCCAGATCGCCGACATCATGCAGACCGCGCCGGTGATCCCGGTGATCGTGGTCGACGAGGTGGAGCACGCCGTGCCCCTCGCCCGAGCGCTGGTTGCAGGCGGCTTGCGCGTGCTCGAAGTCACGTTGCGTACACCCGCCGCGCTCGACGCGATCCGCGCGATGAAGAGCGTCGAGGGCGCTGTTGTCGGCGCGGGCACTGTGACGAACGAGAAGGAATTGATGGCCGCGATCGATGCGGGCAGCGAGTTCATCGTCTCGCCCGGCCTGACCGAGCCGCTGGGCAAGGCCGCGATCCGCGAGCGCATTCCCTTCCTGCCCGGCATCGCCAATGCAGGCGACATCATGCGCGGGCTCGACCTCGGCCTCACGCATTTCAAGTTTTTCCCAGCCATGGCGGCAGGTGGCCTCCCTGCACTCAAATCGCTCGCCGCTCCCTTCGGCCAGTGCCGTTTCTGCCCGACTGGTGGAATCTCGCTGGAAAACGCCCCCGAATGGCTGGCCTTCGACCCAGTGCTCTGCGTTGGCGGAAGCTGGGTTTCGCCGCGCGGCCCGGTCGACGAGGCGAATGTCGAGAAGCTCGCGCGCGAGGCGTTTACCCTCGCATCCTAGGCGTTCCTGAGCGGGACGGAATTCCAGTGCCGCTGGCAAACCGACGGCTTCACGCGCATAATAGCGGGCATGGACGCGATTCTGAAATGGATTGGCGGAGCGACCGTTCTTGTCGCGATGGTACTGGTCGGCGTCGCGCTGGGCGGTCAGGCGGAGGCTGTCGATAGCGACCCGGTCGAACAGTCCACTCCGCAGCCCAAGCTGGAGCCTTTCGGCGCCATCGCCGCCAAGGCGCAGGCCGATTACGACCGGCTCTACACCGTTCGCCGCATCCTGCCGATTTCGGGGCCGATCAAATATGGCGAGTGGCATTGGGACGACAAGGACGTACCCGATGGCCCGCTGCTGATCACCGTCGACCTGCAGGCCCGCGTGATCTCGGTCTTCCGTGGCGGCTACGAGATCGGTGCAGCGGCGGTCATGCTGGGCACCGACGACCACCCCACGCCCACGGGCCATTTCCCGATCCTCACCAAGGAACGGCACAACGTCTCCGAGAAATACGGCAATGCACCCATGCCCTGGACGCTGCGCCTGACCTGGGACGGGATTGCCATCCACGGCGGAGCGGAAGTGCAGAACGGCTATGCCAGCCACGGCTGCGTGGGCATTCCGGACGAGCTTGCCAAACGTGTCTTCGCCATCGCGAAGAAGGGCGACATGGTGGTGATCACCGACGGCAAGAAAATGGGCCTCGGCGACAGCATCATCTGACACGGCCTAACCGGTCCGGCGCGGATTTTCGGGCCTGAAACGCCACAGTCTTTCGCCATCCGCATCGATGGCTTCTGCATGGATGCCGGCGACATTGCCGCTTTTCCCGCTCGTCAGCCGGTCCACCAGCGCGTCGGCTGCCGCGAGGTCGAGGTTTGCCCCGAGGGCCCGGAAAATTCGCGAGAGCAACATGGGACGGATGACCCTGTCGCCGCCCAACCCGGTCTTGAGCGCTCGATAGACGACACCATTGTGATCCTGTGTTACGCACTCCATCCATTCGCGACTGACTGCCCAATCGAGCGAATTTTCGGCATGGGCGAGAAGGTCAGCACTGCGCGCGATGGCTGGAACGTCCAGCCAGTCCGAGTCTGCAAGCGCCTTGCGCATTCGCACGCGATCGAAGCGGTCATCCCTGTTCGAGGGATCGGATACCGGCTCGATTCCTGCACCCTCGACCACGGCCTCCAGCTCCTTGCGCCGCCAATCGAGCACAGGCCGGACAAGGCGAAGATATTCGTGCCCCGGAACGCCCCCCAGCCTGCGGATGCCAGCCAGCCCTCCGAGGCCGCTTCCCCGGTTGAGGCGCATGAGCAGGGTTTCCGCCTGATCGTCCGCATGATGCGCGGTGGCGAGGGTGTCGATGTCCCGCCGCTCCATCCATTCGGCAAGCGCTGCGTAGCGTGCTGAACGCGCCTCGGACTGCACATTGCCTTCGGGCACATCGACCCGCAACGTCTCGTGCGGAACACCGATCTGCGAACAGATGCGCGATACGAATTCGGCCTCCCCGGCCGATGCCGCGCGGAGGCCATGATCGACCGTGGCCACCTCGACCTGTCCGGGAATCGCAGCATGGGCCAGCAACAGCATCGCAAGACTATCCGCCCCGCCCGACACGGCGAGACCGAGCTTTCCGCCGCTTGGTAAAGACGGCCAGACCGCTTCGAGGTCCTCGCGAAACCGCTCGACCAGAAGCGGGTCGACAGTCACCTCAGCCGCACTTCACCTTGTCGCGTCGCGCGGCATAGTCGGTCGCAAGACGGCCCGTGGCGAGAGCCGGATAGGTCTCCGAGAATTCCGCCAATGCGATGCAGGCCCGCTTGGTGTCCTTGAGCTGGATCATCGCTTCGGCGAGATAGAGCAGGCTGTCACCCGCGCGCGCGGCGTTCTTGTCGCTCTGGTAGTTCTTCAGGAACCACGGGGCCGCCTCACGCGCCTTGCCATCATCTAGGTAGGAGCGACCGAGGAGGTTGCGGCCATAGGTCGCGCGCCAATGGTCCGGGTATTTCTCGACGAACATGGTCAGCTGCTGCGCGGCCTCGGGATAGTAGCCCGCGTTCCAGAGGCGGTAGCCGTATGAATACTCGTCATCTGCCGCATCGTCGGTCTGCGGCTTGGCGATGGCCTGCACTGCGGCGAGGCGCTCTGCGCTCGGCCCCGTTGCCGCCGGCGTCGGAGTGGTGCCGGTCATCTTCTCGACATTGGTGGTGACGGCATTGTTGGGTTGCGAAAGAACCGGCTCGGCGGGCTTGGCGCCACCGGTTTCGAGAACCGCGATCCGCTCCGTCAGCAGGCGGATCGTGTTGCCGTTCTCCTCGTTGAGCGCGGTCTGACGCTGAAGCTGCAATTCGAGCGCGTCGAGGCGCGCGAGGATGTCGGTCACCGCCGTGGTCGAATTGGTCGGCGCGACAGTGGTCCCGGCGTTGGTGGTCGAGCTGATCTCGGGCTCGAAATAGCGTCCATCGCCGCCCGGAAACACCTTGCGCTGAAGCGCGCGCACTTCCTGCTCGAGACGGCGGATGCGCATCTCGTCATTGCCGTCTTGCGCCAGCGCGGGCGCAGAGGTTGCCAGCAGGCCCAAGGCGACAGTGCCGAGGCCCCAGCTGCGTGCGATTGATCCGACCTTCATCGGTGTTGCTCCTGATGGAATTCCGTTGTCGTTGAAAACTGCCCTAGGGGCGCAAAGCTGTCGAGGTCATGAAGGGGCTTTTCCCCTCCCCTCGCGTCACCCTTGCGGTGCGGGCGTGGTTGCCGGGTTCGGCGTAGCCGTGGGCGCGGGACGGGCGAGCAGCGCTTCTGCGCTGACCGGCACCTTGCTCACCACCTCGTCGACTTCCGAAATCTTCGGCACGCTGCGCCCGCCGACCGTGATCGCGAAGGCATAGGGGCGTCCGGTGCGGATCTGCGGTCCATCGGCATCGGCGGGTACGGTGAACTTGTCGCCCGCCGCCATGATGCCTTCGAACAGCGTATTGTCCGCCGCATCGTAGAAGCGCACCCAGGTGCCATCCATCTCGTTGGTGAACACGACAGGGCCGCCGGTCGGCGCTGCAGTCGGCGTTGCAGCAGGCGCGGGGTTTGCGGCAGCTTCGGCTGCTGCCTGCTCGGCCGGGTCCTGCAGGGGGGCAGGGCCGAGGCCAGGCGCGAAGTAGGTGCTGTAGAAAGCGTAGATGCCCGCAACCAGGATGATACCGGCCAGCACGGCGAACCATGCCAGACCACGCCCCGGAACACGCGCCGGATCGCCCGGCTCGAACTTGGAGGGAACTGCGCGCGGGTCGAGATCGCCCTCTGCCAGTTCTTCGCGCACCTGATCGATGATCTCGCGCTCGTCGAGGCCGACGGTACGGGCATAGGTCCGGCTGAAACCGACCGCATAGGTGCGCGAAGGAAGCGCGCCAAACTGTCCGGCCTCGATCGATTCGAGGTGGCGCAGGGGAATGCGCGTTTCGGCGGCGATCTGTTCGAGATCGAATCCCGCCTTCTCGCGCGCTACGCGCAGGCGTTCGCCGACGCGTCCCGTGTGCGTAGCCCGTTCCTCGAAGGTTGTTTCTTCTTCCATGCGGTCCCCGAATGCGATCCCGCGGCTTGTGCCGCCTTGTTTCAACGCCCGTGAAAGCGATGCGACAGGCAGGCGTCAAGCACGGCTTGTAGCATGATTCCTGCAAACCGACGAAACGCGCCGCATGAGCGACGAAATCAATCGACCTCGATGCCCCGCTCTTCGGCCCAGCGCCTCAGTTCGCCTCGCATATCCGGTGGTGGGTTGAGCAGCCACTGGTTCATCTGCGCACCGATCTCGCCAAGGTCGACCTTGCGCACCAGTTCCTTGATCGGACCGACAGCGGCAGGGGTGATCGACAGGCGGCGATAGCCGATGCCGAGCAGTGCGAGTGCCTCCAGCCTGCGCCCGCCCATCTCGCCGCAGACGCCGAGGCGCACCGGGTGGCCGACGGCGGCCTGCGAAATCCGCTGGAGGAAGCGCAGGATGGCCGGGCTGAGCCAGTCGTAGCGCTCGGCAAGGCGCGGGTTGGCGCGGTCGGCTGCAAAGAGGAATTGCGTCAGATCGTTTGTGCCAACGGAGAGGAAGGACAGGCGCGGAATGAGCAGGTCGAGCACCTCGGCCAGTGAAGGTACCTCCAGCATGCAACCATATTCGATCGTCTCGGGCAGCAGCTTGCGCCGTGCGCGCAGGAATTCGAGCTGGTCCTCGAACACCTGCTTGGCCGCGTCGAATTCCCAAGGCTCCGACACCATCGGGAACATGACCGACAGCGAGCGGCCCGCAGACGCCTCGAGGAGCGCGCGAGCCTGCGCCTTGAGCAGCCCCTCGCGATCGAGGGAGAGGCGTAACGCGCGCCAGCCCATCGCCGGGTTCTCGTCACGGTCGGCCGATTGCGTGTTCAGATAGGGCACCGCCTTGTCGCCGCCGATGTCGACTGTACGGAAGATCACCGGCTTGTCGCCCGCGGCGTCGAGCACGTCGCGATAGAGCCGGAGCTGGCGGTCGCGGGCGGGCAGGGTCGAGGAGACAAGAAACTGGAACTCGGTCCTGAACAGCCCGACGCCATCAGCACCGGTCAGCTGCATCAGGCTCATGTCGTCGCGCAGACCGGCGTTGATCATCACCGTGATCCGCGTTCCGTCGCGCGTGAACGGTTCGACATCGCGCAGCTCGGCATAGGTGGCCTGGCGCTCGCGGTTCTTGGCGAAACGGGTCTCGAAGGCATCGAGCAGCTGCTGCCCCGGACGCAACGTGACCGTGCCCTTGTCCGCATCGAGGAGAATATCGTCTCCCTCGCTGACCTGCGCGCGCACGCCGCTAGCGCGACCGAGTACCGGAATACCCATTGCGCGCGCCACGATCACGACATGGGCCGTGAGCGAGCCTTCCTCCAGCACCACGCCCTTGAGCCTGCGGCGGTCGTATTCGAGCAGTTCTGCCGGGCCAAGGTTTCGCGCAATGAGGATAGAGTCGCGCCGCAGCCCCTGCGTCGCTGCCGTTCCAAGCTGGCCGGAAACGATACGCAGCAGCCGGTTCGAGAGGTCCTCAAGGTCGTGCATACGGTCCTGCAGCAGCGGATCGTCGATCTCGCGCATACGCATGCGGGTGCGCTGCTGGACGCGTTCGATCGCCGCCTCGGCGGTCAGGCCGCTGTCGATCGCCTCGTTGATCCGGCGGCTCCAGCCTTCGTCATAGGCGAACATCTTGTAGGTCTCGAGGACTTCGACGTGTTCGCCGCCCTTGCCGAATTCAGGTTCCTTGCCGAGCGCGTCGATCTGCTCGCGCATCTTGTCGAAGGCGCGATAGACACGCTGGCGTTCGGCCTCGATATCCTCGGCCACGACCTGGTCGATCTCGATGCGCGGCTGGTGAAACACGGCCTGGCCTGCAGCGAGTCCTTTGACGAGAGTGAGTCCTTCGATCACCTCCGTCTCGGTATGCGCTTCGCCGAGATCCAGCGCGTCTTCGTCGTCCACCAGTTCCTTGTGCGCGATAAGCTCGGACAGGATCATCGCAGTGGTCTGCAGCGCCTCGATCTCGATGTCCTCGTAGCGGCGCGGCTCGACATGCTGGACGCACAGGACACCCACCGCCCGCTCGCGATAGACGATGGGAACACCGGCAAAGGAGTGGAACTTCTCCTCGCCCGTTTCGGGGCGATAGAGGAAGTCGGGATGCGCCTTGGCTTCAGCCAGGTTGAGCGTCTCGATGTTCCGGGCGATGGTGCCGGTCAGTCCTTCGCCCACCGCCATGCGAGTGACGTGGACGGCTGCCGGATTGAGGCCCTGGGTGGCGAAGAGTTCGAGTGCACCCTCGCGCAGGAGGTAGATCGAGCAAACCTCGCTATCGAGGCTATCGGCGATCACTTCGACCACACGGTCCAGCTTGTGCTGGGCGTGTGTGCGCCCCGCCATGATCTCGTGAAGGCGAGTGAGAATCTGGCGAGCGGAGGCGGCGGCTGACATGGCCACGGCCTATAGCAAAAATGGAGGCTTGCGAAAGCGGGACGCGGCTATCCGCGTCCCTTGCTCCGCTATGCGATGATGCTCAGCAGCTCGCGAGTTCTTCCTTGATGCGCAGCTTCTGCTTCTTAAGTTGCTGGATCATCACTACGTCGGGCGCGGGGCGGGTTTGTTCCTCGTGCAAGCGGGCTTCGATACCGGCATGCTTGGCTTTGAGCGCATCGACGTGGGATGATTGCATCGGGCTGTCTCCTTAAGGTTCACGTGCGACCCCAGAAGCGACTCGTGCCAGCGCGGCACGGGCCGCAGACCGACTATAGAACCACACTATTGTCGATTTACAAACACCCTAGATTGGGGCCATGCGGCGAACCGAGATTCGGGAAGGACGAGCGTGAACGAACAGGAGCTGCGCAAGCGACTGGAAATGCTGCGAAGCGAGCACCGCGACCTCGACGCGGCAATCGCCGCGCTGGGGCTTGCCGGCGAGCGCAGTGGTTTCGTCGACCAGCTCCAGATTGCGCGACTCAAGAAGCGCAAGCTGCAGCTGAAGGACCGGATCGCGCTGATCGAGGACACTTTGCTACCCGATATCATCGCCTGATAATCGCGCGATTCGAACGGCTTGCGCACTCCTTCGTTTCACGACGGGACATCGCGGTTAATGCGCTGGTGTGAATGCGAACCGAAGCGTAACATTTCCGCCATGCAATCGCGCGACATCAGCGAAGAGATCGTAGAGGACCTCTATGCCGAGGCACTCGTGCTGGCCGACGACGTCAGGGCGGTATTCGACCTGCGCCTGGGCGCGGAGAACACTGGAGCCGACGACTTGCTGCGCATCGCCCTGTCGATCGAGGGGCTGCGCACCACCACCCGTGTGATGCATGTGCTGGCATGGCTGCTCAACCAGCGGGCCTATTTTTCGGGCGAGCTGTCCGAAGGCCAGCTTCGCCGTCACGGCGCCTTGCCGGACGAGCGGCCGTCCGACCCCGACAATATCGCGATGCTCGAACCTGAGACGCGCGCACTGATCCGCGAGAGCGAAGAACTGCACGCGCGCGTCGCAAGGCTCGATCGGGCCTGGCGCAGCCGCGACGAGGATCAGGATGCGCCGGTGCAGGCGCTCCAGGGAATGATTGCCAAGGCCTTCGCCGTCGGCGGCTGATCAGGCGGCCCCAAGCGCCTTCGTATAACGCGCCAGCCTCGCTTCCCTCACCCCATTGTCCATTGCCGGCGTGAAACTGCGGCTGCTCCCGCGCATCGCCTGCGCTGCATCGGCCAGCGTGGCATGGATACCCGCCCCGACCGACGCGAGAATTGCCGCGCCCAGCGCAGTCGTCTCAACGAAATCGGGGCGTTCCACTTCGAGGTCCAGGATGTCGCCGAGGTCCTGCGCCATCCAGTCATTCGCGCTCATGCCACCGTCGATCCTCAGGCGCGACCACGGGGCTCCATCGGCGGCAAAGGCGCTGGCAAGGTCATGCGTCTGGTGCGCCATCGCCTCGAGCGCGGCACGGGCGATCTGGGCCCTGCCGCTGGCAAAGCTCAGGCCGGTAATGACGCCGCGGGCATCAGGCCGCCAGTGCGGCGCACCCAGCCCTGCCAGCGCCGGGACGATGACCACCTCACCGCTGTCGGGGATCGAGCGCGCCAGCGCCTCGGTCTCCGCCGCCGTACCGATCAGGCCGAGCTGGTCGCGCAAATACTGGATGAGGCTCCCCGCAACGAAACAGGCGCCTTCGATGGCATAGGTCCTGACCCCGCCTTCCTGATACAGCACCGTGCCCAGCAGGCGGTTGGCCGAGCGCGGAATATCCTGCCCCTTGTTGGTGAGAACGAAAGCACCAGTGCCATAGGTCGCCTTGGTCTCGCCGAAAGAGAGGCAGCCCTGCCCGATGGTGGCCGACTGCTGATCGCCTGCCAGGCCGCAGACCGGGATCTCACCGCCCAACCACTCGGCCTGCGCAGTTGCGAGCAGTCCGTGCGTGTCGACTACCTCGGGTAGCGTGGCTTTCGGCACGCCCAGGACCTCGCACAGCCCCTCGTCGAACTGCGCCCCGTCGAGCGCGAGCAGGAGCGTGCGGCTGGCATTGCTCGCATCGCTGACATGGGCGCCGCCCGACAGTTTGAACACCAGCCAGCTCTCGACCGTGCCAAAAGCCAGTGTGCCTGCCTGCTCCGCTGCGCGCACCGCCTCGCAATTGTCGAGCATCCAGCGCATCTTGGTGCCGGAGAAATAGGGGTCGAGGAGCAGGCCGGTGCGGCGTTGTACCGCCTCCTCGTGACCATAGTCCTTGAGGCCCGCGCAGAATTCGGCCGTCCGCCGGTCCTGCCAGACGATGGCCCTTGCGAGCGGCTCCCCAGTATTGCGGTCCCACGCGACCACGGTCTCGCGCTGGTTGGTAATGCCGATGGCAGCGATCCGTCCCGCATCCTCCCCAACGACTTCGCGTGCGCAGAGCAGCGTCTTGTCCCAGATCTCGCCAGCATCGTGTTCGACCCACCCCGGCTGCGGGTAATGCTGGGTGATCTCTCGCTGTGCAACGCCTTCCAGCTTCCCGTCGGGCGCGAAGACCATCGCGCGCGTCGAAGTTGTTCCGGCGTCGAGAACGAGGATACGGTCGGCCATTGTTTCTCCCTGCACATGGCTGCGAGGCGTGACATGCGCCAGCACCTGCCCCATATGCAAGGGCATGGCAGGTCCTCCTCCCAAACCCTGGCCCACGGGCCGGGCAATGCAGCTCGAGCCGCTGGTGCGCCGCGTGCTGGCGCCCAATCCCTCGCCCTACACCCATACCGGCACACAGACCTATATCGTCGGCCTCGGCGACGGCTGCGCAGTGATCGATCCCGGCCCCGACGAGAAGGAACACCTGCTCGCTCTCGATGCGGCTATCGGCGAGGAACATGTCTGCGCGATCATGTGCACGCATACCCACCGCGACCATTCGCCCGCCGCAAAGACGCTCGCCGCGCGGACCGGAGCGCCCGTCGTGGGCTGCGCGCCGCTGGTGCTCGATGACAGCGGCCCGCGCGCCGATGCCGCCTTCGACCGGACTTACGAGCCAGACCGGGTCATGGAGGACGGCGAGCAGATGACCGGCCCCGGCTGGACGCTGACCGCGGTTGCCACGCCGGGCCACGTCTCGAACCATTTGTGCTTTGCACTGGAGGAGAGCGGCGCCCTCTTCACCGGCGATCATGTGATGGGCTGGTCCACCAGCGTGGTGATCCCGCCCGATGGCGACATGAGCGCCTATATGGCGAGCCTCGACAAGCTCTACTCACGCGAGGACACGGTCTATTACCCTGCGCACGGTGAGGCGGTCGAAAAACCGCGCCAGCTGGTGCGCGGCATGATCGGGCACCGCCGCCAGCGCGAGAACCAGATCGTCCGGCTGCTCGGCGAAGGACCGCATGAGGCCAGCGAATTCGTGCCAAAGATGTACAAGGGTCTCGACCCAAGGCTGAACAAGGCAGCGGAGATGTCTGTCACCGCACATCTGATCGATCTGGAACGCCGCGGCCTTGTCGCCCGTTCTGGCGATGTATGGAAGACGATCTAAAAACCCGCGAAACGACGGTTGAACCATTTGTGGAGCGCGAAAAGCCGCTTGCCCGCACGCAGGCGGTGCCGTGGATGATCGTGATCGCGCTTCTCGCCGCAACGGCCTGGCTGGGCTGGCGCGCATTCTTCTATCAGGAAGAAGGCGATCCTGTCGGCAGCGCCATGCTTGCCTTCGAAAAGCAGAACTCTCTGACAGTCTTCTCCAGCCGCTTTGAAGTCGTTGCCGAGAGCGAGGACAAGCGCGGCGTGCTGGGCGTCGATGTGCTCAGGAGCAGGCAGGCGGCGATCATTCCTGCGACGGTCGAATACCGGTTGGACCTGTCCAGCATGGATCGCGACCGCTTCGAATGGGATGCAGAAGGCGAACGGCTCGACGTGGTCCTGCCGCCTTTGCGCATTTCCCGTCCCAATCTCGACGAGGCGCAGCAGAAGGTCTTCACCGAGGGCAATTGGGTGACACGCGATGCCAGCGCGGACCTTGCACGCAACAATTCGCTGCAGGCAGAGCGACGCGCAGCCGCCTTCGCCAAGAACCCGCAAGTCCTGGCACTTGCAAGGCAGGCCGCCAAGGAAGCGGTCCGCCAGAATCTCGCCATCCCCTTGCAAGTCGCGGGCTATGGCGATGTCGCAGTTGAAGTCCGCTTCGACGGAGAGGCGAAGGAGTAATCCCCAAGCCGGTTTGACGTCTCGCACGGGCGCTAATAAGCCATCGAAAACAACAGGTCGCTTGGATCACTTCGGGGGGAGGACAAGCCACATGGCCACCGCAGCCGCACCGCAAGACGCGCCCGTTCAGGGCACGCGCTTTTTCACGATCATGGCATTCGTCATGTCGGCGATCATCGTCGCCGGATTCTCGATCCAGCTGGCTATGGGGCGCTCGACCTTCGACGTACCCTGGCCTTATCACGTCCACGCCTTCATCTTCATGAGCTGGATCGGGCTCTATCTTGCGCAGCATGTCACGATCAATTCGGGCAATCGCGCGCTTCACGCGAAGCTCGGGCAGCTGGCCTATGTGTGGGTGCCGCTCATGGTCGTCGCAGGTTGTGTCATCATGATCACCGTCGCGCGGCTGACCGGCGGGCCTTTTTTCTTCGACGTGAACGAGTTCCTCGTCAGCAACCTCGCTCTGTTACTGTGCTTCGGGGGCCTCGCATGGTGGGCTCTCAAACGGCGTCGCTACACCGGCTGGCACCGGCGCCTGCTGCTTTGCGCCATGGCAATCCTGACAGGCCCCGGCCTAGGCAGGATCCTGCCGCTTCCGCTGATGATCCCCAATTCGTGGACCATCACGGTCGCGGTGACGATGATCTTCCCGATCATCGGCATGATCGCGGACAAACGTCGCCTCGGCGCGGTACATCGGGCCTATTTGTGGGGGCTCGGCATTTACGCCGGCACCTTCGTGGCCTCGATGCTGTTCGCCTACTCGCCGCTCGGCTTCGCCTTCACCGACTGGGTGATCGCCGGAACGCCCGGAGCCGAACGCCCCATGCAGGCCTTCCTGCCGCCCGGCTTCTCGATGTGAGCGGTGCGCAATAGGGCTTGCCCGGAACGCACTCGCCTTCGTGCCCGTTGAGGCTATAAGCGCCTCGAACGCATGAAGACGGGATAGAGAATGACTGCTGAAACCAAGCTCCCCACCGGTGAAGACCTGCTCGCCGAGATCAACCGGCTGCGGAAGGAAAAGAACGCGGTCATCCTCGCGCACTACTACCAGAAGCCCGATATCCAGGACCTCGCCGATTTCGTCGGGGACTCGCTCCAGCTGAGCCAGATGGCGGCGGAGACCGATGCCGACGTCATCGCCTTTTGCGGCGTGAAGTTCATGGCCGACACGGCCAAGATCCTCAGCCCGGAAAAGATCGTCGTCCTGCCCGACATTGATGCCGGTTGCAGTCTCGAGGACAGCTGCCCGCCCGAAAAGTTCAAGGCCTTCCGCGAGGCGCATCCCGACCATATCGCGCTGACCTACATCAACTGCTCGACCGAGGTTAAGGCGCTCAGCGACGTGATCGTCACCAGCTCCAGCGCCGAGACGATCCTGCAACAGATCCCCAAGGACCAGAAGATCATCTTTGGCCCCGACCGGCATCTCGGCGGGTATCTCAGCCGCAAGTTCGACCGCGAGATGCTGCTGTGGCCGGGCGTCTGCATCGTGCACGAAGCCTTCAGCGAGACCGAGCTTTTGAAGCTCAAGCAGCAGTACCCCGATGCGCCTATAGCCGCGCACCCTGAATGCCCGCCTACCATCGTCGATCATGCCGATTACGTCGGTTCGACCAGCGGCATCCTCCAATTCGCGGAGACTTTCACCGGCGACACGCTGATCGTCGCGACCGAGCCGCACATCATCCACCAGATGGAAAAGGCGCTGCCGAACAAGAACTTCATCGGCGCGCCGGGTGCGGACGGCAACTGCAGTTGCAACATCTGCCCCTATATGGCGCTCAACACGATGGAGAAACTCTACGCCTGCCTGCGCGATCTGGAGCCACGCATCGAGATCGAGGAAGGCCTGCGCCTGCAAGCCAAGAAGAGCCTCGACCGCATGCTTGAAATGGCCAGCGGCACTGTGGGCATGGGCGACCTCGGTCGCGCCTGAGCCAGCAGAATTATTCCGGAGAGAGATTGAACATGGTCGCACGTCTGGCGCTTGCCGCCGCCCTCGCCTTTGCCGCCGCGCCGCTGGCCGCGCAGGATAGTGATGCCGAAGATCCTTATATCTGGCTGGAAGAGATCAAGGGCGAGAAGGCGCTGGAGCAGGTTGATCGCTGGAATGCCGATACCGAGGCAGTGCTGACCGTCCGGCCCGAATACCCGATCGCCAGGGCATGGGCGAAGCAGATACTCGACGACGATCGACAGATCGCCATGCCTACCGCCATCCAGGGGGACCGCGTGGTCAATCTGTGGCGCGATGCCAACAATCCTCGCGGGTTGTGGCGCACGGCAAGCCTCGAAAGCTACATGGCGGGCGCGCCCGAATGGCGCGTGCTGATCGACGTCGACCAGCTGGGCAAGGACGAGGGCCGGAGCTGGGTCTGGCACGGAGCTGATTGCCTCGCGCCCGAGTACAAGCGTTGCCTGATCTCGCTCAGCCCCGGCGGCACCGATGCCGATGTGGTGCGCGAATTCGACCTTGAAACTGGCGAGTTCCTGACGGACGGATTCATCCTGCCAGAAGCCAAGTCCAACGTTGCATGGTTTGACGAGGACACGCTGTTCGTCGGCACAGACGAGGGCGAGGGATCGCTGACCGATTCCGGCTATCCGCGCCTCGTGAAGCTGTGGAAGCGCGGCACCGATTTCTCGACTGCGCGGCTGATTGCGGAGGGTGAGCAGGCCGACGTCAGCATGAATGCATTCTCGACTCTCGACGGGGAAAAGCGCTGGCGCTTCGTCCTGCGCGGACCGAGTTTCTGGACCGCGAATTACTCCATCGTCCGCGACGATGGTACGCTGGTGCCGCTCCCTATTCCCGAGGATGCGGAATTCGAGGAAGTGCTCGGCGGTTACGTCATCGCCAAGCTCAACTCGCCGCTCGAAACTTCGCGCGGCCCGGCCGAGGCTGGCACCTTGCTCGCATGGTCGCTCGACAGTGTGTTGAAGGGCCGCGATGCCGATCCCTTCGTCGTCTTCCGCCCGACCGATACGCAGTCGGTCGAGGAGGTCGAGGTGTCGGAGAACAAGCTCTGGGTAAAGGTGCTCGACGACGTTTCGGGGAAGCTGATCGAGGTCACGCCTGGCTATCCGGGTTGGATCACGCGCGAGATGGACCTGCCCGCCAACAGCACGATCCAGATCGCGCAGACCAGCGGCAAGGGCGACACGGCCTTCGTTACGGTCGAGAACATGCTCACCCCGCCAACGCTCTATGCCGTGCCGAGCGAGGGCGAGCCTGTTGCCATTGCCAGCGAACCGGCACAATTCGACGCCTCCAAGTTCGAGGTCGAGCAGAAATTCGCGATCTCCAAGGATGGCACGCGCGTTCCCTATTACCTCGTCCGTCCCAAAGGTGCCGAAGGACCGCTGCCCACTCTGATCCATGCCTATGGAGGCTTCCGAGCCGCGCAGACGCCGAAATACCTCACGGCAGAACCCTATCGCAGCGGGCCGCTTGCGTTGTTCTGGCTCGAAAGCGGCAATGCCTATGTCCTCGCCAATATCCGCGGCGGCGGCGAATATGGTCCGCGCTGGCACGAGGATGCCCTGCGCGACAAGCGCCAGAACAGCTTCGACGATTTCCACGCGGTCGCCGACGACCTCGTCGCCAATCGCCTTGCGACACCGCGCCGGATCGCGGCATCGGGTCGCTCCAACGGCGGCGTGCTGGTCGGCGCGGTCGCCAACCAGCGCCCCGACCTCTACGGCGCGATCATCTCGGGCAGTCCGCTGATCGACATGCGGCGTTACAACAGGCTGCTCGCCGGGGCATCGTGGATGGCCGAATACGGCAATCCCGACGTTCCCGAGGACTGGGCTTTCATGAAGGCATGGTCGCCATATCAGAACATGAAATCCGGCCCCAATGTGCCTGCGGCCTTCTATTACCTCTCCACGCTCGACGATCGCGTGCATCCGGGCCACGCCCGCAAGGCAGCGGCCAAGCACGAGGCGTTTGGCCAGACCTTCTACTACCACGAGCACAAGGAAGGCGGCCATTCGGTTGGTGCCGATCATACCGAGGATGCCAAGCGTGCGGCCCTGTTGCTCGCGTTCCTCAACCGCGAGATCGGCTCGGATAAGAACGACTGAGGCACCCAATCCGACTTGGAGCGTAGTTCCCCTGACCGCATCGGCATCAGGGGAAATAGGCTTGCCCGCAGACTTACGCTGGTTCTGGACCCGGCTGAACTCGAACTACTGGTTCTACCCGGCGCTGTTCTCGGTCATCGGGGCAGCGCTGGCGTTCACGCTGGTGTGGGTCGATCGCAACGGGTTCGCCGAATTTCTCAGCAATGTCGACTGGCTGGTCCCCGCGCGACCGGACGGCGCATCGAATATGCTCACCGTCATTGCCGGATCGATGATCGGCGTTGCATCGACCGTGTTCTCGATCACCATCGCGGCAGTTGCCTATGCCAGCGGCACCTATGGCCCGCGCCTGCTGACCAATTTCATGGAGGACAAGGGCAACCAGCTTAGCCTGGCGACCTTCATCGGCACCTTCGTCTATGCCCTGACCGTCCTGCGCACCGTGCGCATGGAGGACGAGGCGGCTGCGAGCGTCGAGGAGGCAGTCCAGACCAGCCTTCCCGGCTTTGTTCCGCAATTGTCGCTGCTCGTTGGATATGGCCTCATGGCGCTGTCGGTCGCAGTGCTGGTCTATTTCCTCAACCACGTCCCATCGAGCATCCGCATCAACACCGTTCTGAAGGACATCGGTCACCGCCTGATCGACGATATTCGCGACAATTACCCGGAGGATGGAAGTGGCGCGGAACAGCCGCCTGCGCCGGATGGCGTGGAAATCCTCACCGAGCGGACGGGTTACGTACAGATCATCGACTTTGCCGACCTGCGCGACCTGGCGGATGGCATCGGCGAGAAAATCGCGCTTGAAGTCCGCACCGGCGATTTCGTGCACCCCGGGATGGCAATCGCCCGGATCACCGGCAATCCCGACAAGGTCGGACTGCGCGAAAAGGTCGAGAAGGCTTTCACCATCGGATCAACGCGCACACCGACACAGGATCCACAATTCCTGATCGACGAGCTGGTCGAGATCGGCCTGCGTGCGCTCAGTCCGGGCATCAACGATCCCTTCACGGCGATCACCTCGATCCACTGGCTTGGCGCGGCGACAGCCGAACTGGGGCGCCGGGACTTGCGGCGCCGGTGCGAGGATCACCCGGAGGAGGACACCGTCCATCCCCTTCCCGATACTTTCGCCCATTTCCTGAAGCGCGGCTTTGGCGCGATGCGTAGCGCGGTGGCGACGAATGCATCTGCGAGCCTGGTCATGCTCGACAGCCTGCGCACGGCGGCCGCTCCTGTCGAAAACGATGGCAGGATCGCCCTGCTGCGCCTGCAAGGCGATCGGCTTGTCGAACAGGCACGGCTTTCGCTGGTCGGCCCGGACCTCGCCGAGGTGGAGGAGCGTTACCTGCTGTTCCTCAAGGCTTTCCGCTAGCAGCGCGCTGCCGCGGCGCTGCGCGAGCCAACACCAGGGCGGCGGCCACCAGCGCCATGCCGAGCATATCGAGCGGCTCGAGCACTTCCCTGAATGCCAGCCATCCCACGACCGCCGCAATCGCGGGCTGCGTAAGCAGCGCCATTCCGATGATCAGCGGAGGGAAGTGACGCAGCGAGAAGACAAGCAGCCCTTGCCCGACAATCTGGCTGCTGACTGCGAGTGCGAAGACCGGAGTCCATCCAGCCGCTCCGGGCCAGACCGGCTCGCCGCCGAATACCGCCATGCCGAGCAGCAACGGCGAAGCGGCAATGCTCACCAGCAGCAGTACCGCCCAGGGGCCGAGCGAGCTGCGCGCACGTTGGGCTGGCAGAAGATAGAAGGCATAAAATATGCCCGCCGCCACGCAGAACAGGTCACCGATAAACGTGGTGTGCGAAATCTCGAGACTTCGGCCGAGAAGTATCCCAGCACCTGCAAGCGCTGCCAACACGCCAAGCGCCTCATTGCGCGAGGGCATGTGCCGCAGGGCAATGAGGCCCCACAGCATCAGCAAGATGCTCCCGGAGTTCCCGAACAACACCGCATTGGCCAATCGTGTCTTCTCGATCCCGATATGCCAGCTGGCCAGATCGAACGCGAAGAAGGCCCCCGCAGCAAGGCACAGCAAGGCCATCCGCCGGTCGATCTCGCCGGGGCCGCGACTGCGCCATGCCAGCAATGCGAGCACCGGAAGGGGAAGGAACAGGCGCCAGAACGCCGCCGCGACGGGACCGGTGTCCGACAGACGAACCAGCCATGGTCCAAGCGCCAGCGCCGCATTGCCCGCAATCAGCGCGGCAAAGTGCCATGCTCTGGCCTGAAAGCCATTCTTGTCCGCTGTGCTGGTTGCGCCGTTCATGACCGGCCCCTAGCTCAATCGCCACACCGAGCCAGCAAAAAGGAACTGTCCACGATGCATGAAACGCTTTTCCAGCCGTTGAAGATGGGCGCACTCGAAGCGAAGAACCGGGTTTTCATGGCACCGCTGACGCGCGGACGTTCCACGCAGCCGGGTTCGGTGCCGAACGAAATGATGGCGACCTACTATCGCCAGCGCGCGGGAGCGGGCCTCATCATCAGCGAAGCGACCGGCATCAGCGTCGAGGGTTCCGGCTGGCCTGCAGCCCCCGGCATCTGGAGCGAGGAGCAGGTCGAAGGCTGGAAGCTGACGACCGACGCCGTGCATGAGGAAGGCGGGCTTATCGTCCTTCAGCTGTGGCACATGGGGCGCCTGGTCCACCCGCTCTTTCTCGGCGGCAATCCGCCGGTCTCGGCCAGCGCCACCACGGCGCCCGGCCATGCACACACATTCGAAGGTCGCAAGGACTACGAACAGGCGCGCGAGCTGAACGTCGAGGAAATTGCGCGCGTGGTCGAAGATTATCGCCACGCCGCCGAAAACGCCAAGAAGGCCGGTTTCGACGGCGTCCAGCTGCATGGCGCGAATGGCTATCTGGTCGACCAGTTCCTGCGCGACAGCACCAATCTGCGCACCGACCAATATGGCGGCAGCGCGGAAAACCGCACCCGCTTCCTGCGCGAGGTCCTGACAGCGCTGGTCGACGTCTGGGGTTCCGACCGCGTGGGCGTCCGCCTGTCACCCAATGGCGAGACCCAGGGCTGCGATGACAGCGATCCGGCAACAACCTTTGGCGCGGCGGCCAGAGTGGTCGAGGATCTCGGCCTCGCTTTCCTCGAACTGCGTGAACCCGGACCGGATGGGACTTTCGGCCGTACCGACGTGCCCAAGCAGAGCCCGCTGATCCGCCAGATCTATTCGGGCGCGCTGGTGCTCAACAGCGACTATTCGCCGGAAGGTGCAGTTGCCGACCTCGAAGCCGGCCGCGCCGATGCGATCAGTTGGGGCCGCGACTACATCTCCAATCCCGACCTTGCCGAACGCTACCGCCTGGGCGCGGAAATCGCCCCCAACGTCAACGTACCGCATTCCTGGTACGGTTCGGGGCCTGAAGGCTACATCGATTACCCCATGCTAACCAATTAAGGGGAGGCTTCTCCCCAGTGATTCGCCACACGGCGAGCAACTGGAGAGTAGCATGCGCTCGTGGATCCTGGTCCCGGCCGACAATGACAAGGCGCTCGCCACGGTAGCCAATGCCGGGGCCAACGTCGTGGTGGTCGACCTCGCACGCGGCGGTCATGCCGAGAAGCAGGCGAAGACCCGGCTGCTGGCGCGTGACTGGCTCGCGTCGCACCGAGAACAGGTCGTTGCGGCCAGACGCTTCTCGCGCTGGGCGCGTGTAGCGCCGGGCGACAGTCCGCACTGGCGCGAGGATCTCGAAGCGGTAATGGAGGCGACGCCCGACGGGATAGTGCTGGGCGGCTGCGGCGGACAGGACGATATCCAGCAGTTCGCCGGATTGCTCTACGAAATTGAACAGAGGTACGGTCTGCGGAGCAACTCGACCCGGATCGTGCCGCAGATAGGTCGCTCGCCACGCGCCGCGCTTCAAGTGCCGCAGCTGCTCGAGAACATGCACCCGCGCGTTTCGGGCCTTGCGTGGGACGCCGATGGCCTCGCTCATTCGCTGGCCGCTCGGCGCAAGCGCGGGCCGGGCGGCGCCTGGAGCGATCCGCTCGCCTTCCTGCGCGCGCAGGTGTTGCTGGTGGCGAGGTCCCTGGGCCTGGATGCGATCGAAGCTCCCTACTCGGGCCCGCGGGAACCTGAACCGATGGCCCGTGCAACCGAAGGCGCCCGGGCCGACGGGTTCACCGGCATGTTCGCCACCCATCCAGCCCATGTCGCACCGATCAATGTCGCCTTCGCACCCACCGCCAGCGAACGCGGCGAGGCTCAATTGGTGGTCTCGGCCTTCGCTGTCAGCCCCCACGCCGACAGCCTGATGCACAAGGGGCGCAGGATCGGTCAGCCCGAGCTTCGCTGGGCCAGGGCAGTGCTCGGCGAACCCTAGCCCTCCGGCAGTTCTGGCGTCGTATCTTCCGCCGCAGGACTCTCCTCTGCAGCCGGTTCCTCCGCCTCTTCGGCTCCGGAAGCACTCTCAGCGCCCCCGCTCGTCGATCGCGCTACGGGCGAGGCTTTAAGCGGAGGAGAATGCGACTTCAGCTCGTCGAGCGGGATCATGCTATCGCTGATCGTTCCGCCGAGCACTTCGCCGCGAGCATCGGCATTCTCGCCCGTCTCGCCAGCGTCGACGGAAGCTCCTCCGCATGCCGCGAGCGCCAGGGGCAGTGTCGTTGCAAGGAACAGTTTGCGGATCATGGCAGCGCGCAGGCCTTTCCATCGAGAGCAGCGAGAAAATCGCCGAAGCGGGCATGCAATGCCTCATCGAAGGCATGCGGCGCAAGATCGATGCCCAGCTTTGCAAGACTGGTTACCCCGAATTCCTCGATACCGCAGGGCACTATGCCCGTGAAATGGGAGAGATCGGGGGAAAGGTTGACCGAGAAGCCGTGCATCGTAACCCATCGGCGCACCCGAACCCCGATGGCGCCGATCTTCGCTTCGCGACCATCCATGTCGCGCGTCCAGATGCCGATACGACCTTCCGAGCGCCAGCAATCGACGCCGATATCGGCCAGGGTGGCGATCACCCAGCCTTCGAGCGAGTGGACGAAACAACGGACATCGCGCCCGCGTTCCTTCAGGTCGAGCATGACATAGCCGACGCGCTGCCCCGGACCATGATAGGTGTAGCGTCCCCCTCGTCCGGCCTCGACGACTTCGAAACGCGGATCGAGTAGTTCGGCTCCGTCGGCGCTCGTCCCGGCGGTGTAGACGGGAGGATGTTCGAGCAGCCACACCATTTCACCGGCAATGCCTTCGCTGATGGCGCGGTTGCGTTGCTCCATCGTTGCCAGAGCATCACGATAGGCAATCTGGTCGCTCTGGCTGCGCCATTCGATATTTGCGGGGTGTTCAACCGACATCGGCGATTGCGTGGCGGCTCGGGTGGCGCTTATCAAGAGGGGAAATGAAAGGGCAGGCGATGAAGTTCGACCTCGACACAGCATGGCGCGACGCGATGGGGCTGCTCAAGGGCAATCTCGGTCTGCTCGCAACTATTGCCGGTGTGTTCTATTTTCTGCCCAATGCGGCGGCGACCAGCCTGGTGCCGGAGATCGCGCAGCTATCCAACCCGGCTCCCGGCATGGATCTCGATGCAATGATTGCCATGATCGAGGCGACTGTCGCGCAGAATTGGTGGCTGTTTCTCTCCCTGCTCATCCTGGGTGGAATCGGGAGCCTGGCCATGCTTGCTCTCATGCGGCAGCGCGCCAAGCCCACGGTCGGGCAGGCGCTGGCGACGGGCCTGCGCTCCATTCCCAGCTACCTCGGCGCGCAACTCTTGCAGGGGTTGCTCATCGTCAGCGCCGCAACGCTGCTCATTACTCTTCCGGCAGCGACGGGTTCGACAGCGCTCCGGGCACTGGGTGTTCTGGCAGCCTTCGTCGTTATCCCCTACCTGCTGATCAAGTTGATCATGATCGCTCCTGCCATAGCGATAGAGGGTGAGCTGAACCCGGTCACGGCGATCAAGCGATCCTGGACACTCACCAAGGGGAATAGCTGGAGGCTGTTCCTGTTCTTCGTCCTGCTGGTGCTTGCCTTTTTCGTGATTTCGAGCGTCGTCTCGATGTTTGGTACCCTCGCGCTTGCATTCGCGAGCGCAAAGACGGCGCAGTTCGGGATGGCGGTCATCGAAGCAGGAACCAGCGCAGTCGGCGTGGTAATAGGCGCCTGCATCCTCGCAGCGATCCATACGCAGCTTTCGCGTCTGCGTGGCAGCCCGGAGGTCGCCAGCGAGGCCTGATCAGTCCTTCCAGCCCCAGAAGAGCTTGCAGGGCAGGACATTCCAGAACTCGAACCCGCTGTCGATCCGGCGGAAATGGCGAGCCATGAAATCGCGTGCCCTGGCCGAGAATTGGTACACCAGGAACGCGCCTCCCGGACGGATCACGCGGTGCGTTGCCGCTGCGATCGCCGGGCCCACACCATCGGGCAGGGTCGAGAAAGGCAGGCCGGACAGGACATAGTCGGCATGGTCGTATCCATGCGCGTTCACGATCGCTTCGACGTCTGCGGCGGAGCCGAGCACAGCGTGAAAGCGGCTGTCGTGGAAATGCTTCCTGAGATAATCGATGTAGAGCGGATTGGTGTCGATAACGATCAGCGCGCCATCGCGGCGCAAGCGATCGAGGACAGGCTGGCAAAAGGTGCCGACGCCCGGGCCATATTCGACAAACAACTCGCACTCGTCCCACTTCACCGGTGCCAGCATCTTTTCGATGGTGAAGCGTGAGGAGGGGATGATCGATCCCACCATCTTCGGGTGTTCCAGGAAACCGCGGAAGAAGACCCCCCACTGGCCGAAGAAACGTGCCGCCTTGCGCTTGAAGCCGGGGCGTTCAATGACGCCAACACCCTGTTTCGAAGACAAATCCATTCCCTCGCGGCGACCTGAAAAGAGTTCGCGCGGTGTGGCAGCAGGCCGACGGCATTGCAAGCGCGCTTCGGCGGGCGTAGCGCACGGCTTATGAGCGACGCCGATCCTGCAGAGACGATGACGACGGCACCAGGTGCAGCCACATCGCATCGCAGCATCTCGCGCGAGCGGATGGTGCTGCTCTTCGCCGTCATGCTGACAACTGCCGCAGGGAATACCGCGATGCAGTCGGTCATGCCTTCGATCGGCACGGCCTTGCAGGTCAACGATGTGTGGATCAGCCTGGCCTATAGCTGGTCGGCGCTGCTGTGGGTGATCTGCGCACCGATCTGGGCCGACCGTTCCGACCGGCGCGGGCGCAAGGCGATGATGGCGCTCGGCCTGGTCGGTTTCATATCCAGCTTCGCCCTCTGCGGTCTGATGCTGTGGCTCGGCCTGTCGGGCTATCTCACTGCCATGTGGGCATTGTTGCTGTTTGCCGCAGCGCGAAGCCTTTACGGCGGTTTCGGGAGCGCAGCGCCACCGGCGGTCCAGGCCTATGTCGCGAGCCGTACGCCGCGTTCCGAGCGGACGCAGGCGCTTTCATTGATCGCGTCGAGCTTCGGCCTTGGCACGGTTATCGGGCCGGCACTCGCCCCCCTGATGGTGCTGCCAGGCGTGGGACTTACAGGTCCGTTCGTCATCTTCTCGCTCATCGGCGTCGTCACGCTCGTCGCCCTGCGCTGGCGCCTGCCGAATGACGAGCCACAGTTCCCGGCACGCGGCAAGGCGTATGACGCGCCCTATTCGGGAAGTCCGACCGCCGAGCCTTCGGGCGACGATGATGACGAGGACGAAGGACAGGCCGAGCCGCACAAGCTACGCTGGTTCGAACCGCGACTGCGTCCGTGGGTCACCGCGGGCCTGTTGGGCGGCCATGCGCAGGCGATGGTCCTCGGTATCTCCGGATTTCTCGTGCTCGACCGGCTCGGCCTGCGCGATACGCCTGCCGAAGGTACAGGGCCTGTTGGGCTGGTGCTTATGAGCGGCGCGATTGCGACCCTGCTTGCCCAATGGGGCCTGATCCCGCGCTTCAACCTGGGCCCACGTACAGCTACTCTTTCGGGCATCGCGGTTGCGGCTTTCGGTGTCGCGTTCCTGTGGATTGCCGACGATCTCCACTCGATCGCCCTGGCCTATGCCATCGCATCGCTGGGCTTCGGCCTGTTCCGGCCGGGCAATACGGCGGGCACCTCGCTTGCCGTCACACGGTCAGAGCAGGGCCAGGCGTCAGGCATAACCGCATCGGTGGCCGGGGCGAGCTTCATCTACGCACCGGCGCTAGGCGTGTGGCTCTATGGCCATTCGGACTGGCTGGGTTTCGGCCTGATCGTGGCCCTATGTGCGATCGTCTTCGTCTATGGCTGGGCGAGCTTGCAGGCAGACAGCGAACTTACCCGCGACCGGCGCTAGAGGATTTCGAGAACCCGGTCCTGCGGGCGGCAAAGGCGCGCCCCCTTGTCGGTTTCGACCAGCGGACGTTCGATCAGGATCGGATCGGCAGCCATTGCCGCGAGGACCGTGTCAGCATCGGCATCGGGCAGGCCGCGCTCGGCCGCATCGGTCCCGCGAATGCGCAGTCCCTCGTTCGGCGTGATCCCTGCATCCCTGTAAAGCTGGGCGAGCTTCTCGGCGGTGGGAGCATCCTTGAGATACTCGATCACGGTGACTTCGACACCCGAGAGGTTCTCAAGAATGGCAAGCGTCTTGCGCGAGGTGCCGCATTTCGGATTGTGCCAGATGGTGGCCTTCATCGCCTCAAACTCCTTTGTCCGAGCGCCGCACTAAGCGGCTATTGCGATCAGTGAAAGCGTCTCTTGCGATTTTTTCACCTCCGAAATGCCACTTTATTGTTGCGATTGAGAATGGCTCGCAATAGCAGGGCCTCAGATTTTGAGAATCATTCGCAAGAAAAGAAAGCGTTTCATGAAGTCCTTATCCATCCGCTCCGTCCTCCTACTTGGCACAGCTGCGTCGCTGGCGACGCCGGCCCTCGCCGACGATGCCCAGCCGGAACGTGACTACCTGCCGAGCGACATCGTCGTCATCGGCCACCGCGAAGGCTACGAGGTCGAGGACGGATCGACCGCAACCAAGACCCCGACTCCTTTGATCGACGTGCCGCAGGCGGTCACGATGATCACCGAGGACCAGCTTGACGACATGACGATCACCCAGCTTGGCGAGGCGCTGCGCTACGTTCCGGGCGTTTCGCTCGACACTGGCGAAGGGCACCGCGACCAGATCTATATCCGCGGCCAGGCAAGCACTGCAGACTTCTATCTCGACGGTCTGCGCGACGATGCGCAGTACTACCGCTCGCTCTACAACGTCGATCGCGTCGAAGTGCTCAAGGGCGCCAATGCGCTGATCTTCGGACGCGGCGGCGGCGGCGGCATCGTCAACCGCGTCAGCAAGACCGCCGAGTTCACGGGACCTGAATATTCGTTCGACGGATCGGTCGACAGCTACGGCGCATTCGCGCTCGCCGCGGACATCAACCTGCCCGCATCGGAGACCATCGCCGCCCGCCTTAACACCACCTACGAGGAATTTGCCAACCACCGCGATTTCGTCGAAGGCCGGTTCATCGGCATTTCTCCCACGGTTGCAGCCCGCCTTGGCGAGCGCACACTCTTGACCGCCAGCTACACCTATGACGATGATGAGCGCACCACCGACCGCGGCATCCCCTCGGTCGGGACCGGCCCTCTGAGTGGCTACGACAAGACCTTGTTCGGCAGCCGCGACTTCAACATCGCAACCAATGTCGCGCACATCGCCCGCCTGCGCCTCGACCATGAACTCACCAACACGCTGAGCTTCAACGTCACCGGCCAGTACGCGGACTACGATAAGTACTACGCCAATGTCGTTCCCACCGGTAGCGACGGTACGACGGTCAACCTTGGTGGATATACGAGCGCCACCGACCGCGAGAACCTGATCGGCCAGGCCAACCTGGTGTGGGATACGGATCTTGGCGGGATCGGTTCGACCTTCCTTGCCGGTGTCGAGTTCGGCGATCAGGAGACCGTGGCGCAGCGCACCGAAGTGGACTTCGGCGGCGGTGTCGAAGACATCACCCGCCCCCTGGCCCGCGTGATCGACGTACCCGCAGTGGCGATTGGCCGCACCACCAATTCGACATCATCCCGGCTCGATACGTTCTCGGCCTATGTTCAGGAACAGCTCGACTTCGGGATCGTCCAGCTGGTCGGCGGCGTGCGTTTCGACCGGTTCGACCTGAACGCGACGAACCTGATCGATCCGACCGCGCCGGTGCAGACAAGCCGTGTCGACGAGAAATGGAGCCCGCGTTTCGGTGTCATCCTGAAACCACAGGACAACCTTTCGTTCTACGCCAGCTATTCAACCAGCTTCCTGCCGCAATCTGGGGACCAATTTACCTCGCTCGGAGCAACCGACGCGGGACTGGATCCCGAGAAGTTCGAGAATATCGAGCTCGGGGCGAAATGGGCGATCCGTCCGGACCTGTTCGCGACGGCGGCGATCTTCCAGCTCGACCGCACCAATACCACCGCAGTCGACCCGGTCGATCCCAACCTCGTCGTCCTGACCGGATCGAGCCGCGTGAAGGGCTTCGAGGCGAGCCTGGTCGGCAAGCTCCTTCCCATGTGGCAGCTCAGCCTAGGATACACCTATCTAGACGGCGAAATCCGCACCGATACCGATCGTGCCGATGCAGGCACTGTGTTGCAGCAACTCCCGACCCACCAGATCGCATTGTGGAACCGCGTGGACCTGACCGAGAAGTTCGGTCTCGGTGCTGGTGTCGTCTATCAGGACGAGCAGTACGCCAGCATCAGCAACACCGTCGTCCTGCCCGACTACTGGCGCGTCGATGCAGCGGCCTATTATACGATCAACGAGAACGTGAGTATCCAGCTCAATATCGAGAACCTGTTCGACGAGGCCTATTACCCCTCGGCCCACGGCAACAACAACATCCAGCCAGGCAAACCGTTCACTGCCAAGCTGGGCGTCAAGCTCTCGCTCTAATCCTCAGGTGATGCATCGGGGGCGGTGATCGCAGGAACTTCGCGAGCCGCATCCCCGGCGCTGATACCAGGTGCAGGCGCGGCGCTGATGGTTTCACGGCGCCGCGCCACCCTCCCTGCGCGCTCGATTGCGGCGACAAGGCGCGGATAGACGCCACATCGGCACAGGTTCGGGATCGCCGCCTTGATCTCGGCCTCGCTGGGCGAGGGGTTCTTCCGGATCAGCGCGGCAGCCGCCATGACAATGCCCGGCGTACAAAAGCCGCACTGGATCGCCTGTTCTGCCACCATAGCCTGCTGCACCGGATGCGAGCGGTCGCGGCTCAGCCCCTCGATCGTAGTGATGAAGCGCCCCTCCGCCTCGGCGATCGTGATGAGGCATGACCGCAGCGCTTCGCCATCGACATGAACCATGCAGGCGCCGCAATCTCCCTCACCGCAGCCATACTTGGTGCCGGTGAGATTGGCGGCATCGCGCAAGGCCCATAGCAGCGGTGTGTCGGGATCCATCAGGAAGCGCACGGGCTTCCCGTTGACGGTCATGCTGGTCATGCGTTGGCGGCCATCGCGAGTGTTTTGTCTTCCGGCTGTCGGCGGTTTCGAGACCTATCGCACGTGGCCGATCGATTTCGCAAGCGACCGCGCTGCTTTACGCGCTATGCAATTGCGCCATGTCACGCTACTCGCCCCGATGATGAGTGCGACGGCGAAACTGACGAGCGGGAGTATTCGCGGCCACCTCGTCACCCAGACCTTCCCGATGGTCCTCGGTGTGGCCGCAATGATGTCCGTCGGACTGATCGACGCCTATTTCATCGGCCGCCTCGGCGCGCAGGAGCTAGCCGCGGTCAGCTTCATCTTCCCGATCACAATTGCCATCTCCAGCCTCGGCGTTGGCGTTATGGTCGGCATCAATTCGGTCATCGCCCGCGCGCTGGGTGAAGGCGACCGCGACCGCGCCGAGCGCCGCGCCAATTTCGGGGCTCTGTTCGCGCTCGTGATCGGGCTCGTGCTCGGCCTCGCGCTCCATGCCCTGCTCGATCCGCTGTTCCGGCTAATGCAGGCGCCCGCCTCTCTCCTGCGATTGATCCACGAATACATGGGTCCCTTCGCCCTCGGCCTGCCGTTGCTCCTGGTGCAAATGGCGCTGAACGGTATCTTGCGCGGCCAGGGCGAGGCGAAGATGACCAGCTACATCTCGCTCACCTACTCTGTCGCCAACTGGATCCTCGACCCGATCCTGATCACGGGCGCATTCGGGATCGAGGGGTTCGGAGTGGCAGGCGCCGCCTATGCAACATTGATCGGTTGGGCGCTCGCCATCGCAGTTGCGCTGTGGTTGATCGGGCAGGCTGCACTCAAGATCAACCCAACGCTGATCCGCCAGTGTCGCATGGGTGAATCCGCCCGGGCAATCATGTCGGTGGCAGGACCGGCAGCATTCTCCAATGCGATCAACCCCATCGGCCTGTCGATCCTCACCGCCCTGCTGGCGAAGCAGGGTGAGGCCGCCGTCGCAGGTTTCGGCGCAGCCGGGAGATTGCAAAGCTTTGCCGTCGTTCCATTGCTTGCCCTCTCGGGCTCCATCGGGGCAATCGTCGGGCAAAACTGGGGAGCGAACCAACCCGACCGCGCGCGCAGGGCAATGCGAGAATCTGCCATCTTCTCTATCGGCTACGGGCTCATCGTGGCCCTGCTACTTTATGCCTTCGGCGACTGGTTCGCCGGCATTTTCACGCGGGACGCGGCAGTGATCCGCGAATTCTCCAGCTACCTCGCGATTTCGGTCTGGGGCTACGCCGGCTTCGGTGTGCTGATCGTCGCCAATGGCGCTCTCAATGCCGTCGACAAGGCGCGCTTCGCCCTGGGGCAAAGCTTTGCGCGGGTCTTCCTCGTGATGCTGCCGTTTGCATGGCTCCTTCGCCCGGCATGGGGCGCAGAAGCGGTTTACGCCGCGGAACTGGCCGCCAATCTCATCGGTGGCGCCTTTGCCAGCTATGTCGTCTGGCGTGCCCTGGGCGATCGAATTGCGAAGGGCCCCGCAGTCCAAACCAATCGTTAACCATCTTCGTCCATAGCTGCTCCCGATCGTATCAGGGGCGAACACCATGGATGAGTTGCTGGCGGACTTCATCGCCGAGACAAGAGAGATGCTCGAGGCCAGCGGCGGGGAGATCGTCGCTTGGGAAGCAAATCCCGCCGACACCGAGCGGCTCGACACGATTTTCCGCTTTGTCCATACGGTGAAGGGCAATTGCGGCTTCTTCGATTTTCCACGGCTGGAGAAGCTCAGTCACGCCGCCGAGGACGCGCTTTCCGAATGCCGAGCTGGTCGCCGCGAACCTGACAGTGCGCTTGTATCGGCGGTCCTTGCGATCATCGACCGCATCAGCGAGATGACCGACGCCATCGAGGCGGGCGAAGAATTCCCCGAAGGTGGCGACGACGCCCTGATCGCAGCCCTTCAGCCCGATGGCGAAGTCGAAATCGCCGCCGTCGCAATCGAATCGGGTTCTGCCGACGCCACGAGCAGTCCCGCGAATGCAGCCGACGATGAGAGCGAAGACGGCGCCCGAAAAGGCGCGCGCACCAACGCCGTACAGCGTTCGATCCGTCTTCCCGTCGACCTGCTTGACGAGGTCATGAAGGGCGTGTCCGACATGGTCCTTGCCCGCAACGACCTTGCCCGCCGACTTCGCGAAGCCGGCGAGCAGCCCAATATCGACGGCCCGTTCGATCGCCTTTCAACTATTCTTGCGGATGTTCGCTCTTCCATCACCCGGATGCGGATGCAGCGCCTCGAACATCTGTTCAGCTCGCTCCCGCGTCTCGTACGCGACCTGTCGAACGAACTCGGCAAGCAAGTCATGGTCGATTTCGAAGGCGGCGAAGTCGAACTCGACCGCGAAATGATCGAGATGGTCCGCGATCCGCTGACCCACATCATCCGCAACGCCATCGATCACGGTATCGAAGGTCCGGGCGAGCGCATGAAGAACGGCAAACGCGAGATCGGTCTGATGCGCTTTGCCGCGCGCCAGGCCGGCAACCAGATCAGCCTCGTCGTCTCCGACGACGGCCGCGGGCTGGATATCGATCGCATTGCCGCCAAGGCGGTTTCGGCGGGTATGTACAGCGAGGCCGAAGTCCAACGGATGTCCGACCGGCGCAAGCAGCACCTGATCTTCGAACCCGGCCTCTCGACTGCCGAAACGGTCAGCTCGGTCTCGGGTCGCGGCGTCGGCATGGATGTCGTGCGTGCCAACATCGAAAAGGTCGGTGGCTCGATCGACCTCACCAGCCAGAAGGGTGAGGGAACGAGCTTCCACATCAAACTGCCGCTCACGCTTTCGATCATCGCCGCGCTCACCGTGGCAGCAGGCAAGCAACGCTATGCGATCCCGCGCAGCTATGTCGAAGAAATTGTCTTCGGATCGAACGGCAATGTCGAATTCGCCGAAGCTGGCGAGCGTCGACTGGTCACTTTCCGCGGCAAGCGCGTCCCTTGCCTGTCGCTCGGTGCAATCCTGGGTGTCGAAGACAATGCCGACGTCGTCTGGCAAAAACGCACGCTGGTACTGATCCGGCTGGCGACCGACGACGTCTTCGCGCTCGCCGTCGACCGGGTCCACGACCACGAAGACGTCGTCGTGAAGCCGATCGCTCCCGCTGTGATGGACACGAAGCTCTACGCTGGCACCACGCTGCTCGACGACGGTCGCCCGATGATGCTGCTCGATATGCCGAGTATCGCACAGTCGCACCAGTTGGCCAACGAGCGCGGTTCCACCAAGGTCGTCGAAGAGGAAAAGAAGGTCGAGCGCCGCAGGGCTGTCCCAATCATGCTCTTCGCCGGTCTTGACGGTCGCCGCCGTGCCGTTCGGCTTGATCTGGTTCGCCGTATCGACACGATCGCCCGAGAAGCGATCGACATCGAAGGCAACCGTGCTCAGGCGGTCATCGATGGCGCGATCTTCTCGCTGGTCGGCCTCGAGTTCGGCGAACTGCCCGATGACCGTTGCCGCCTCCTGCGCCTCTCCGATGGCGAGACCGAAGTCGCCTACGCCGTAGGCGAGGTTCTCGACGCCTCCGAGATGGAAGGTGAAATTGTTGCCGTCGATGGCGATCCGCTGATCGAAGGCGTGACGCTGATGGACAACCAGCCGATCCCGGTGATTGACGGACATGCGATCTTCGCCCGCCACTCGGCACCGCAGCGCGTCGAGGTGCCGTTGTCCTGCCGGATCCCGGAAGACAGCGACTGGGCCCGCACCATCCTCGGTCCGCTTGTGGAAGCGGCTGGCTATCGCATCGCTTCCGAAGGCGACGAATCGGCGGATGTCGCTATCGTGCTCGAGGAAACAGGCGACGAAATCGCCCCGACCATTGCGCACAGCGTAATCCGCCTGCGCCAGGAACCCGACGCCCACGGCAAGGATGCCGACACCATCTATCGCTACGATCGCGACGGCCTGCTCGCCGCGCTCAAGCAGGTTCGCCTTGGGAGGACCGCATGAACGAACTTCTTCTGATGTGCATGATCGCTGGACGTCGCGCCGCCATTCCGGCGAGCGAGGTCCTGTCGGTCATCGAGATCGATGAGATCACGCCCATTCCCGGCACCCCCGATTTCATCCGCGGCCTGACTGCACTCCGTAGCCAGGCACTGACGGTGATCGATTGCCCGCTGGCCATCGGCCTGGCGAGTTCGGGCGACCTGCCCGAACAACGCGCCGCCGTGGTCGAAGTCGACGGGCACCAATACGCCCTGCTGGTCGATGCAGCCTATGACGTCAGCGAAGCGCGCAGCGACGCTGTCGCGGTCCCGGGTGGATTCGGTGCCGGATGGCAGCGCGCGGCAGTCGGGATGGTTGAAACCGATGGCGGACCGACATTGGTTATCGACGTCCCCGGCCTGATCGCGGGGCCGATCGCAGAAGCAGCTTAAGCGAATAGTTACCTGCGGCAGCTATCGTCTGCCGAAACACCAGAGGTCACACGAAATGAAAACCTGCCTGATCGTCGACGATTCGCGAGTAATCCGGAAAGTCTCCCGACACATCCTCGAAACCCTCGGCTTCGAAGTCGAGGAAGCCGAGAATGGCCAGGAAGGCCTCAACAAATGCATGGAAGCCATGCCGGATGTCGTCCTGCTCGACTGGAACATGCCGGTCATGACAGGGATCGAGTTCATCGGCCAGCTGCGCCAGCGCGATGGCGGTGACAAGCCGAAGGTCGTGTTCTGCACTACCGAGAACGACGTCGCCCACATCCGCGAGGCAATCAGCGCGGGTGCCGACGAATATGTCATGAAGCCGTTCGACCACGAAACTCTGCAGATCAAGCTCCAGCTTGTCGGCATGGCCTGAGGAGGCCGTAAGAATGGGTGCGGCCCTTCGCAGCGAACGGATCACCTCCGAGACACCGCAGAAGCGTGTGGTCCGGATAATGATCGTCGACGATTCCCTGACCGTTCGCACGGTCTTCACGCGCATGCTACAGCGCGAGGACGATATGTCCCTCGTGACCACCGCGAACACGGCCGAGCGCGGCATCGAAGCGCTGTCGAACCACGAGATCGACGTGATCATGCTCGATCTCGAAATGCCCGGCATGGGGGGTATCGAGGCCCTGCCCAAGCTGCAGGCTGCAGCACCCAAGGCGCAGATCCTGGTCATTTCGTCGCTCACCGCCGATGGCGCCGAGCACACGGTGAAGGCACTCTCGCTCGGGGCTGCCGATACGATGCTGAAGCCCCGGCCCGGTGGCTTCAACGATGACTACCGTGACACGCTTCTGGGCAAGATCCGCGCGCTGGCCGGTGTCGACGCTGCTGCAGCGAAGCCGGTTGCACCGATCGCGCCGCCCAAGCACCTCGGCAAACGCCCGCAGGTCGTAGCCATCGGTGCTTCGACAGGCGGCATCCACGCACTCAACCTCTTCTTGCGCAAGGTGCCGGAGAACTTCGACCTGCCGATTCTTATCACGCAGCACCTTCCCGACAGTTTCATCCCCGTTTTCGCCAAGCAGATGGAAATGGCCGCACGCCGACCTGCCATCCTTGCCGATGAAGGTGTCGAAATCCGTCGCGGCGAGATCGTGATTGCCCCCGGCCATGGCCATATGGTGGTGCGAAACAGCGGCGGACGGTTTGTCTGCGGCCTTGCCTATCATCCGGTGAAGAGCGGTTGCATGCCCTCGGTCGACCCAATGTTCGAGACTCTGGCCGAAGCCTATGAAGGCCAAGTGGCCGCCGTCCTGCTATCCGGCATGGGTCGTGACGGTACCGAAGGCGCGCAGGCGATTGCCGCAGCCGGTGGCTCGATCTTTGCCCAGAACGCAGAAACCTGTGCGGTCTGGGGAATGCCGCGCGCCGTTACAGAGATGGGTCTCGCCGTCGCTGTCCTCCCGCCCGAAGAGCTGGCCGAAAAGGTCCTTTCCAGCGCGGGAGCGAACGCATGGGCGTGAACGACGCCTCCCACACGATCATCGCGGACCTCCTAGCCCAGAAGACCGGGCAGCAACTAACCGAAAGCCGCCGCTGGCGAGTATCGACTGCACTTGCAGGCCTTTTCCGCGAGTTCGGCATCGACAATATCGATCAGCTTGCCTGCATGCTCGAACGCCCGGGCGAGCATCACCTCGCGACCAAGGTCGTGGAGGCGTTGCTCAACAACGAGACCTACTTTTTCCGCGACCACGTCTATTTCATGACGCTCGCGAACCAGGTCCTTCCCGACCTCGCCAAGAAGCGCACGGCAACGAAGAGGCTGTCAATCTGGTCGGCAGGTTGTTCGACCGGGCAGGAAGCTTTGAGCCTCGCGATGATCTTCGCCGAGCAGCCGGGCCGCTGGCAGGATTGGGACATCGAGATCGTCGGCACCGATGTCTCTGGTAAGGCGATCGCGACGGCCAAGACCGGTTGCTATTCCCAGTTCGAGATCCAGCGTGGCATCAGCGTCGCGCAGATGCTGAACTTCTTTTCGGAGACCCCACGCGGTTGGCAGGCGAGCGACAAGATCTGTTCGATGACGCGCTTCCAACAACACAGCATCCTCGATCATCCGCCATCACCTGGCCGGTTCGATCTCGTGCTTTGCCGCAATATCCTGCTCTATTTCGACCGGCCGACCCGCTCGATGGCGTTCGATCGCGTCGCTAGCGCGCTGGCCCCCGACGGGTGGCTGATGCTGGGCGCGGGGGAAACGGTGGTGGGACAGACCGAACGTTTCGAGGCGTCCGAATGGGGTTCTGCGATCTACAAGCCGACCTCCGTCGTGTCGCGCATCGCACCCGCCCAGCGGGTCGCAGCTGCTCGGTAACCCCGAGCTCCTGACAAACAAGGTAAACCCCGAGTTTACGCTTCCTTAGCGTTTCCTGGGTAACTCGCAGACTAGACAACAGCGCGGGTCGTTCCGCCGGGGGCAATGTGAAGTCGAAACAGGAATCACCGGGAACGGAGAGCAGGGCGTTTGTGCTCGGGCCCATCCTTGTGCTTTCGACGATCTTCCTCGCCACCGTGATAATGACGCTGGCCGCACAAAACAGCGGCTCGCTGTCCCCGACTCCAGTTCTGGCAATCGGATCGGCAGTCTTTCTCGGCGCTGTTGCAGTACTCGGACACTTCGGCCTGCGCCAGATCGGCCGGATCGAGAGAATCGGCTACAGCGACAGCCTGACCTCACTGCCCAATCGCCGTGCACTGCACCTCGACTTCCAGAGGTTCGAGCGGGCTGGCGAGGAAATCGCTCTGGCCCTTGTCGATCTCGACGGTTTCAAGCTGGTCAACGATCACTACGGCCACTTCGTCGGCGATTCCGCGATCCGCGAATGTGCCACTATCCTCACCGAACTCGCCGGCGATGAAGCCATCGTCTACCGGTTGGGTGGGGATGAATATGCGCTCATGATCGGCGGACCGGTTGCAGGGACCCTTCTTGAAGGCCTGTCTCGGCGACTGATCGAGCGACTTGCCAAGCCGGTAAACGTGGACGACCGGCGCCTGACCCTTGGTGCCAGCATCGGCCTGACTCGCAAGGTTCCCGGCGACACCCACACCTCTTCCGAACTGCTGCGCCGCGCCGACGTGGCGATGTATGCCTCAAAGCGCGGCGGCAAGATGCGTTGTACCTGGTTCAGCGATGCTTTCGACCAGAGCCGCGAACAGCTCAGGGAAATGGACGACGAGCTGCGCGCAGGCCTCGCCAATGGCGAATTCCGTCTCAACTACCAGCCGCTGGTCGACAGCCGGACGCGCAAAGTCGTGGCGGTCGAGTGCCTGCTTCGATGGGAGCGCGCCGATGGCAAACGTGTCGGCCCGAACATCTTCATCCCGGTTGCCGAGGAAAGCGGTCTCATCAATGCCATCGGCCTTTGGGTCCTGCGCCAGGCTTGCTGCGACGCGCTCGAATGGGACGACATCACGCTTTCGGTGAACATTTCCGCCGCGCAGCTGCGCAATCCGGAATTCCCGATCCAGCTCGGCCATATCCTTGAGGAGACGGGCTTCGATCCCGAGCGCCTCGAGCTTGAAATTACCGAGACCTGCCTCGTGCTCGATCCAATCGTTGCAGAGCGCAGTCTCGCCGTTATCCGTGCTTTCGGAGTCAAGATCTCACTCGACGATTTCGGCACGGGCTATGCCTCGATCGGGTTCCTGCGCCAGTTCCGCTTCGAGAAGCTCAAACTCGATCGCAGCCTGGTCGTTCAGGCCGGCGAAGACGAAGGCAGCCGCGCGATGATGCTTTCCTCGATCACCGTGGCCCGCGCCATGAAGATGGGTGTTACTGCCGAAGGTGTCGAGACCGAGGACCAGGCCGATATGGTTCGCGCGGCCGGGTGTGACCAGATCCAGGGCTGGCTCTACTTCAAGGCCCTACCCGCAGACGAAATCGCCCAGCACCTGGGCAAGCCGGTCGGCACTGCACAAGCTACAGATCAGAAGGATTCCAAGGTCGCATGAGCGCACTTTCGGACATGGTGAACGGCGTCGTCGCCGAACAGGAAGTTGTGGTCGAAACCCACGTGCCGGAGCTTGGCGACCCGGCGTTGTTCGCGCCGATCGCCGAAGCCGGGGAATTTGACGAAGTGGTCGCGCCAAGGGGGATCAAGGGATTCCTGTTCCGCAAATCAGTTGGCGACAAGCTGCGTGCTATCGCGATGGCAAACATTGCTGCGGTGGTTCTCGGACTCCTGGCAACCCTGGTCGGTGGCTACATCGCACTGGAGATGAAAGCCGAGCGGATGGCGCTCTCACAAGCCAATCTCGACGCGGCACACATGGTCAGCGACCTCGGCGAGGCCCGACTCTTCGTCCAGCACTACGCAGTCAGCGGCGACAGGTCCGATCTCATTGCCGCACATGACGCGCTGCGCAATGCTGATCGCAAGCTGATCGCCATTCGCCACGAGGCAGAGTCGGTTGCGCCGACTACACTGGCAGCAATCGCGCACCTGAACACCGACCTTGCCTCGCTCACAACCCGGGTCGAAGCAGCCCAGCGTTCACGCGGTTCCAGCCAGCAATGGCAGGAATTTGCCGACAGTGTCTATGTCGATGGCGAGGAGTTCGTCGATGAGGCACGCAGCCTTCAAGCGGACTTCGAGACTGTTGCAGAAGCGGCGGACAAGCGCTCTACGTCGATTGTCTTGGTCCTCTTCGTTGCCTTCATCGTCGTGGCCGGGCTCGGCATCTCCATGGTAACCCTCAGCGCCCGCTATCTCGCTCGCGATATTTCGAGAACTCTCCGGCGCATGACCGATGTGGCTGGCCGTCTCGCATCAGGCGAGAAGGACATGCACATCCCTGCTCTCGATCGTCACGACGAGATCGGCGATCTCGCACGCGCCTTCGAGGTCTTCCATCAGGCTGCCTGGGAGTTCGAGCGTATGTCGCAGGAGCGCGCAGCCCTCCGCGACGAACGCGGCAAGGAAATGAAGCTTATCGCCGAACGTTTCGAACGTACCGTCGGAGAGGTCGTGAGCGGAGTGGCAACCGCATCGACCCAGTTGAAGTCCACCGCATCCTCGATGGCCGATGCTGCCGAAGAGGCCAGCGACCAGACGGCCATTGTGTCCCGATCCATCGAACAGGCGTCGGTCGGCGCGACCGCTGCGGCATCTGCTTCGGACGAATTCGCCATGTCGATCAGCGAAATCAGCCGTCAGGCGTCGCATTCGGCCGAACTCGCCCGCAGGGCGACCGAAACAGCCACCGGCGCCGACGTCACGATCTCGGCTCTTTCGTCGTCGGCAGACCAGGTCGGCCAGATTGTCGAACTGATCCAGTCGATTGCGAAGCGCACCAACCTCCTTGCGCTCAATGCCTCGATCGAAGCCGCACGCGGCGGCGAGGCCGGTCGCGGGTTTGCCGTCGTGGCCAGCGAGGTGAAGGAACTGGCCGCGCAGACGAGCCGGGCGACCGAAGAGGTCGCCGAGCAAATCCGCACAATGCAGGATTCAACCGGGGCTAGCGTTGGCGCACTCCGTTCGATTGCGGACCAGATCCGCGAGCTCGAGAGCACCGCGGTCTCGATTGCCAGCGCAGTCGACCAGCAGTCGGTAGCGGGACAGGACCTCGCCCGCAGCATCGACCTTGCGGCTCGCTCGACAGACGAAGTTTCCGACAGCATTGTTCGTGTGCGTGAAACCTCGCTCACCGCAGGCGCGGCCGCGAGCCAAGTGCTTACCTCTGCAACTTCGCTCGAGACCCAGGCCGGGACATTGCAGTCGCAGGTTGATGATTTCCTGCGCCATGTGAGAGCTGCTTAACGCGATTTAAAGCAGTCCCCCACTATGGTTGACGTGAAATTGACGGGGAATTGCTGGCAATGAATGCGCAGACGAATATCCTTGTAGAAGAGATGGTCGATGAGATCGCAGCGGTCGATATCGAGCTTGCGGCAACGACCGGCGGATATGGCAAAGTAGCCCGCTGGTTCATGAGCAGGACTCTCGACCAGAAGGCGATCATCGCTTCAGCTTTCAATATCGGTGGTCTCGCATCGGTCGCACTGCTTGCGCTTTGGGGTTTTTCCGACCCCGCGAACATCGCCTCGGCAAGAGTCGGCATCCTCGCCATCGGGGCGATCGCGCTGATACTCGGCATTGCGAGCCTTCAGTTCATCCGCAGCCAAGTCATCGCGCCATTCTGCGGCGTTGCCCGCGAAATGGGCCGATTGGCCGCGGGTGCACGCGATATTGAAGTTTCCGGTACGGATCGTGTCGATGAAATCGGCGACCTTGCCCGTTCACTCGCAGTGTTCCTGCGCTCGGGACACAAGCTGGATGAGCTTTTTGCCGGCCGGAAGGCTGCAGCGGAAGCACGCAAGGCAGAAGTGATGCGCTTCGCCGGTGAATTTGATACCAGCATCGGCGAAGTTGTCGGCGGCGTGGCTTCCGCAGCGAGCCAGCTCAAGACCACCGCTGCCAGCATGGCCGCCACCGCCGATCAGGCAAGCGGCAAATCCGAAGTCGTCATTCGCGCGATGGAGAGCGCATCCGAAGGCGCCACGGCGGCAGCTTCCGCCTCGGACGAATTCGCCATGTCGATCAGCGAGATCAGCCGCCAGGCCTCACATTCGGCGGAGCTTGCCCGCAAGGCGACGGAGACCGCAACGGGGGCGGACACCACGATATCGGCTCTTGCCACTTCGGCAGACCAGGTTGGCCAGATTGTCGAGATGATCCAGTCGATCGCACAGCGCACCAACCTCCTCGCCCTCAACGCCTCCATCGAGGCAGCGCGCGGTGGCGAAGCCGGTCGCGGCTTTGCCGTTGTCGCCAGCGAGGTGAAGGAACTTGCCGCACAGACCAGCCGCGCGACCGAGGAGGTTGCCGAGCAGATCCGTGCGATGCAAGACTCCACCGGTGCCAGCGTTGGCGCGCTCCGCTCGATCGCCGACCAGATCCGCGAACTCGAGCGCACGGCAGTCTCGATCGCCAGCGCCGTCGACCAACAGTCGGTTGCCGGGCAGGACCTAGCGCGCAGCATCGACCTTGCCGCCCGCTCGACCGACGAAGTTTCGGGCAGCATCGAGGAAGTGCGAGAGACTTCGCTCGCGACCGGGGCCGCTGCTTCGCAGGTTCTCAGCTCGGCCGAGAACCTCGAGGGTCAGGCCGATGTCCTGCGCAAGAAGGTACAGGACTTCCTCGGCCACATCCGCGCGGCTTAACTACTCCCACCAATAGGGCAGGCGCTTGTCGCTGCCCGTCTCGACTTCGTTCATGGTGCGCGCGTCGTAGAGGCGCCCGCCGAGCATGACCTTCTCGATTTCGTCCGAATTGCCGATATCGACGCTAGGGTCGGCGGAGAGCACTAGCAGGTCGGCCAGCTTGCCCGCCTCGAGGCTGCCGATATCACGGTCCATGCCGAGCGACTGGGCCGAGACGATCGTCCCTGCCCGCAGTGCTTCGACCGGCGTCATGCCGCCTCGCACGAAGCTCCACAGCTCCCAGTGTGAGCCGATACCCGCCTGCTGGCCGTGGGCGCCGATGCTGATCTTGACGCCGCGTTGGCTTAGCTTCTTCGTCTCACGGGCGGAATCGTCGTCGACGAAGGCCCACTCGGGTGCCTTGGTGCGGCGTGCGGTGTCCGCGATCAGCTGACGCGGCGGTGTGTGAACCATCAGCGGATTGGCGAAAACGTCGGTCGCCTGACGCCAGTAGGGATCGCCCGCAAGTCCGCCATAGGTCACCACCAGTGTCGGCGTATTGTTGGTCTGCGACCCGCCCCAGAACTGGAGCACGTCTTCATAGAAATGCTCGACCGGCACATTGTGCTCCACCGTCGAATTGCCATCGGCAATCAGGTTCATGTCCATGCCGAACAGCGAGCCTCCCTCGGCCACCACCAGCATGTTCTCGGCCCGCGCGGCGGCAACTACCTGCTGCCGCTGCTCACGCCTTGGCTGGTTGTAGTTCTTCACCGAAACACCGCCCTGCGCCTTGATCCGGCGGATGTGGGCAAGCGCGTCGTCATAACCGTCAATCCGCGCATAGACCCCTGGTGCCTTCGCACCATAGATCACCTCGCCGGTCGAGAAGATGCGCGGACCCAGCAAACTGCCCGAGCGCTGGCGTTCCGATGCCGCGAAGATCATGCTTGCCGACGAAGACGGGTCGTGAATCGTCGTGGTGCCGAGCGCAAGGTTCTGCACCAGCGACCAGTTCTGTTGCGGGACAAGGTCACCCTGCCCCTGCGCACCGTGGGCGTGTGCATCGACGAGGCCGGGCATGATCACCTTGCCCGTCGCGTCGATGACCTTAGCCCCGGTCGGGACCTGCACCGACGCGGCCGGTCCAACCGCGAAGATGCGGTCGCCATCGATCACGATGGTTCCGTTCTCGATAGCCCCCGCACCATCGCCGGTCATGGTCAGTATGCGCCCGCCGGTCAGCGCAACAACGCCACCGGGTTTGTCGGCGCGAACCGTACGGGCAAGCGATACGCCGCTGGTCGGCTGCTCGAACTTTGGCGCGTCCTTGTCCTTGGGCGCGTCGGCGAACATGGCCGAGAGCGGAGCGCGAAAGAGCGTCGGCCCCATCGACCACGTCAGTGTGCGGCCGCCATCGGTCCAGCCGACATAGTCCGCCCCGCCCTTGCTGGCGCGTGTGACGGGAAGCGAACTGGCCTTCTCGCCCAGCGTCACGGCCTGGCCACCGGGCATCAGCGGGGTGACGAAGACCTCATAGTTCTCGCGAAATGCCAGCATGTCGCCAGCAGGGCTGACGCTGTATCCGCTGACCAATTCGCCCTCGGCATGGACCTGTCGCTTTTCGCCATCGAGATTGGAGGACAGGAGTTGCAGCTTGCCGCCCGACTGGCCGAGCATGAACACTCGGTTGTTGTCGGCGCCGAACTGCGGTTCGGAAGTGTCACGGGCGATCAGCCTTGCGGTGCCGCCACTGGCGGACACGGCATACACACCCTCGTTTTCGGAGTATTCGGGCGAGGTCAGGTAGCCACCGGAACGCTTCTCGAACACAATGGTCCGTCCGTCGGGGGAGAAACGCGGGAGCGCGTAGTGGCCGCGTATCGAGGTCACCGCCTTGGCATTGCGACCATTGGCCTCGGCCACCATCACCTGGCCAAGGCCGGCGTCGGTCCAGCGTACGAATGTGAGCCTTCGTCCGTCGCGTGACCATGAGGGCCACAACTCGAGCGCATCGCCGCCATCGGAAAACAGCCGTCGCGGCTCACCACCTGCAACCGGCTTTGTGTAGAGCTTGCCGAGGCTTTCGAACACCACACTGCGCCCGTCGGGAGAGACGCTGGCAAAGCGCGGGATCTTCGCGGTGAAGCTGTCCTCGCCGACGGCGATAGTCGGATGCGGGGCATCGGCTACGCCGCGTGTGTCGTCCACGCGGAAAGGGATGACGCTCGCACCGCTGCCGTCTGTGGCAATGCGGCGAATCTTCCCGCCCGCCCATGCGACGATGCTCTTGCCGTCGGGAGTCCAGTCCATCAGAGGGTAGAAGCCGTAAACCGCCCAAGTTTCCTGCATATCCATGTCGAGGTCGCCATAGATCTTGCGCTCGATCCCCGTTGAGAGATCCTTGACCCATAGCTCTGTCCGGTCCTTGTCACGGCGGATGAAGGCGAGCGATTTGCCGTCGGGAGATGGCGAAGGACGGACAGCACCGCCATAACCGCTGGCGACCGTAGTCACCTCGGTAGTGGCGAGATCATACCGCTCGATCGCAAAGGTGCCCTGCGTTGAATCCTGCGCGTAGACGAAAGAGTTACCCCCAGTAACGTTCCGCGTGTAATAGACGGCATCGCCTGAAGGAGCGAAAGTTGGCTCCCCCAGTTCCTTCTGCAGCGCCTCGTTGGCCTTGCTGACCAGCTTCACGCCTCCGCCGCCCGAAACGTGATAGAGCCAGATTTCACCCGTTCCGAGTGACCGCTGCGTGGTGAAATGCTTCTTTGCGGCAATATACTGGCCATCCGGCGACCAGCTTGCCTGGTTGATCAGGCGGAAGTCTTCCTTGGTAACCTGCTTCTTGGCCGAGCCGTCGGCATTCATCACCCAGATGTTGTCGCCACCGGCGCGGTCGGAAGTAAACGCGATCCGCTTGCCATCGGGCGAGAAGCGCGGCTGCACTTCCCATGCCAGACCTTCGGCGATGCGGGTCGGCGTGCCGCCGGAAATGGACATGGTGTAAATGTCGCCGAGCAAAGAGAAGGCAAGTGTCCGCCCGTCAGGCGAGACGTCGACATCCATCCACGTCCCTTCGTCGGTGCGTATCGGGACCTGGCGGATGATCGCTCCACGCGGCGCGGTAACGTCCCGCTTCTCGTCGTCCTTGGAGGCGGCGGCGTCCGTCGGCTTGGCCGGGGCTGCTTCGACGACTATGCCCGAGCCCTCCCTGGGCCCTTCACCCTGCGAGGCGTCAACCTCCTGCTCTTCGACCGGATTGGGGCTGGGTTGGGGATCCTGCGCAAAAGCGGCCTGACTGGCAAAAAGAGCCGCGAGGACGGAAGCGATGCTCGATTTCATTATTGTCTCCCTGCGTGTGCCCGCTTCATAGGCGGTGTGGCAGGGAGGGCAAATGCCGTTCGTCGATTGGCGTCAGCTGACGCTGGCACGCTCCACCAGATGGACCGGCACACGGCGTTCCGGCTTGTCACCCTCGCGTGCAAGAGCGGTGTCGACCAGCAGTTTTCCCGCTACCGCGAAGTCCGGTTCCACCGTAGTGAGCGGCGGCGCGCTGAACTCTCCCGATCCCAGCCCGTCGAAGCCGACCACGCCCACATCGTCCGGTACGGATATGCCACGCGCGGACAGCTCCTCGAGAGCACCAAGTGCCATGGCATCGCAAGCGAAGAACAGCCCGTCGAAACCGGTCCCCGCTTCTACCAGCGCAGCTATCGCGCTGCGGCCCTGGGACACGCGATCCTCCCCTTCGCTGACCACGGGGTCGCTGACTGGAAGACCAGCCGCTTCCAGCGCCGCCTTGTAGCCATCATAGCGTTCGCTGAACTGGCGCTGCGAGGAATTGGTGTCGCCGACGAAGGCGATGCTCGCAGCGCCGCTTTCGATCAGGCGCTGGACAGCGATGCGTCCACCCTCGCGATTGTCCGAGCGCACCCATACAGCATCGTCGAAAGGCGAGCCCCAGAAGGCAATCGCGTCGGTTTCCTTCGCACACTCGCGGAAATAGTCCCAAGCCGCGCCATTGGTCGCAGTACCGATAACCACCACGCCGTCGGCCTGGCGGCGGGCGACATAGTGACCGAAGAAATCCTCGGGCCGGGCCTGAAACGAAACCAGCGCCTCATAGCCGCGCTCTGCTGCTGCGGCGCAGGTGCTGCCGAGCATCGAGTAGTAGAACGGATTGACCGCAGCTGCGCCCTGCCCCTCACGTCCGATCACGACGATCGCGATCGTGCCGGTCTCTCCCTTGCGCAATCCGGCTGCGCGCGCATTGACGAAATAGCCGAGGTCGCGCGCTGCCTGTTCAACGCGCCGACGAGTGGCCTCGGTGATGGTTTCCGACCCCGACAAGGCGCGGCTGACCGTTGATTGGCTGACCCCTGCCCGTTCGGCAACGTCGATCGACGTCATCCGCCTGATCTTGCCCTTGTCGCTGTTCGGCATGCGCCCCTCTTGTCTTCCGGGGAAACCCCTAGCCCAACCTTTTGTCGAATAATAGCGGACCGCAAACAGCTTGTGCAAACGGCGCGCCAGTGACTATCACTGAGCATCGGGGAACAAAAATGACGAGCGACAATCGCCGCGAAACAAGACACGTAGTGCAGGTAGCCGGCCGTTACCGGTCGAAGCACGGCCAATCGCGCGACATCTGGATCAAGGACGTGTCGGAATACGGGTGCCGGTTCTTCGACCGCTTCTCCGTAATCGAGGTGGGGTCGACCATCCTCGTCAAGGTCGGGAACATCGGTCCGATCCCCACACAGGTCAAATGGCGCGAAGGCAGTACGGTGGGAGGCGAATTCGAAAGACCGCTCCACGCGAGCGTTCTGGGTCACATCGTACGCGAGATGGACAGCCGGGAAGAGAGCTGAACGGGCCGACTCAGGTTGCAGAACACAACCTACTAGCGCTCGCGTCGCGCTTGGGTTACGTTTGCGTCAACTGGGAGGCAGATTGATGGCAGATACGGCGACCGATTTCGATGTCCTGATCGTTGGCGCGGGCATTTCCGGGATCGGGATGGCAGCGCACATGACCGAGAAGGCTCCGGCGCATAGCTATGCGATTGTCGAGCGGCGCGAGAACCTTGGCGGCACGTGGGACCTGTTCCGCTATCCGGGAATCCGCTCGGACAGCGACATGCACACGCTGGGTTTCGATTTCGAGCCGTGGAAGCACGAGAAGTCGATCGCCGACGGACCGGCCATCCTCGAATATCTCGACCGTATCGCCGACGAGCGCGGCATCCGTGAGAATATCCGCTTCAACCACAAGGTCATTGCCGCCGACTGGCGCGAAAGCGATGCCCGCTGGCACGTTACGCTGGAAACCGGAGAAGGCGAGCGCAAGCACCTGACCGCCAACTGGCTTTACCTCGGCTCGGGCTATTACGATTACGACGAGCCCTATGATCCCGGCTTCGATCTCGGCGAGTTCGAGGGGCAGGTGATCCACCCGCAGTTCTGGCCGAAAGACCTCGACTATGCGGGCAAGAATGTGGTCGTGATCGGTTCAGGCGCGACCGCGGTTACGATCGTTCCGTCGATGGCGGACAAGGCGGCCAAGGTCACCATGTTGCAGCGCACGCCGACCTGGATGTTCAGCCGCCCGGCCAAGGACGGCATCGCCAACTTCCTGCGCAAGATCCTGCCCGAGAAGCTGGCCTATCGGATCACCCGCTTCAAGAACATCAAGATGCAGGACATCAGCTTCAAGATGGCGCGCAACAAGCCGCAGAAGGTGAAGGACGGGCTGCACAAAAGGATCAGGAAATCGATGGGGCAGGATTACGATCTCGCGCCCTTCACCCCGCCGTACGATCCGTGGGACCAGCGCCTTTGCCTGGTGCCCGACGATGATCTTTTCCACGCCCTCAAGACAGGCAAGGCCGATGTGGTCACCGGCCACATAAAGGCATTCGAGAATGGTGGTGTGCGGCTGACCGATGACACGTTCCTGCCCGCCGATATCGTCGTGACCGCGACCGGGCTGAAGCTGGCGGTTGCCGGCAAGATCGCCCTTTCGATGGAAGGCCAGCCGGTCGATCTGTCGCAGCACTTCTATTACAAGGGCTGTATGTATTCGAATGTGCCGAACCTAGCAGTGGTGTTCGGCTATCTCAACGCCAGCTGGACGCTCCGCGCGGATATCAATTCCGATTACATCTGCCGCGTGCTGAATCAGCAGAAGGCCACCGGCACCGATGTCGCCGTACCCGTCCTGCCAGATGACCACGGGCTGGAAGAGGACGACATCTTCGATTTCTCGAGCGGGTACATCCAGCGCGGCAAGCACATCATGTCGAAGAATGCGGTGAACTATCCCTGGCGGCTCAACCAAGAGTATGTGCTCGATCGCAAGCGCATGAAGACCGATCCTGTGGAAGACGGAATTCTCGACCTGCGCCGCCACGGTGTCAATGCGCGCGAGGCTCAGGAGCAGCTGGAAGCTGCGGAGTAGCTTTCCGCATCAAGCCGCATTACGCCAACACGCATGAGTGAACGCATCTACACCGCCGGCCTCGTCGTCATCGGCGACGAGATCCTTTCCGGCCGCACGCATGACAAGAATATCGCGCAGGTTGCCAGCTGGCTTCAGGTGCAGAACATCAGACTTGCCGAGGTGCGCGTGGTGCCCGACGTGATCGAGCGGATTGTCGAGGCGGTAAATGCGCTGCGCGAGGCCTACGACTACCTCTTCACCACCGGCGGCATCGGACCCACGCATGACGACATCACCGTCGATGCCGTCGCCGAAGCGCTCGGCGTGTCGGTAGTGGTCCACCCGACCGCGCGGGCGATCCTAGAGAAGTATTACGCTGACAAGGGCGGACTTAACGAGGGCCGCTTGCGCATGGCGCGCGTGCCCGATGGAGCGGAGCTGATCCCCAATCGCATGTCGGGCGCGCCCGGCATCCGTATCGGCAATATCCACCTCATGGCAGGTGTGCCGCATATCACTGCCGGAATGCTCGACGCGCTCACCGGATCGCTTGAAGGCGGCGCGCCGCTGCTGAGCGAAACAGTGGGCGGCTTCATTCCGGAAAGCGAGGTCGCACTGCTGCTGCGCGACACCGAAAAAGCGTTCGAGAACTGCCAGATCGGCAGCTATCCCTTCTTCCGCGAAGGCAAGGTCGGATCGAACTTCGTCATCCGCTCGACCGACGAAGCAGCGCTCAAGGCCTGCATGGCGCAATTGTGCGACGGACTCGAGGCCGCAGGCTTCGCATTTACCCCCGGCGGAATCTGACCCGCACTTTCGTGCGTTCCGACTGCCCGATAGTGATCGTCTAAAGGGGAATGCGGGATGGAATGGCTTTTCATCTTCGGCTTGGCGGGCGTGGTCGCCTGGCTTTGGCAAAGGCTCGACAAGGCCGAGCAGAAGCTGGAGCGGCTCGACGAACTGCAGGACCGGATGTTCGATGCGATGCGTGCGATGCGCACAGCCGTTCCACCGGAAACTGCACCAGACGCAGTCGAGCCGGCTCCGCAACCCGAACCGTCTGACGTCACGGTCCCCAAGGCGCCCATGCGGGCCGATCCGGAGCAAAAGACGATCCAGGATATCGTCGAGCCAGAGCCAGTCGCACACTCCGAACCTCCTGCGGCAGCTTCTCCGGAGGAAAAGCCTGCCGATCGCACGCCCCTGATCCAACGCTTCAGCTTCGATCTGGAGGATGTCTTCGGACGCCGCCTCCCGATCTGGGCGGGCGGCGTCACGCTGGCGGTCGCGGGCGTGTTCCTCGTGCGCTATTCTATCGAGCGGGGGCTGATCACTCCGCTGCTGCGCGTCATCATGGCCTTCGTTTTTGGTGGCGGCCTGATCGCCGGAGCCGAGGCGGCCTATCGATTTCGCGAGAGAGTGGCCGACCCGCGCGTCGCGCAGGCTTTGGCGGGGGCAGGGCTCGCCACACTCTATGCAGGCTTCTACCTCGCAGGATCGCAATATGGTCTGATCGGGCAGACACTTGCTTTCCTCGGCCTTGCCGCGGTGACGGCTGGCGCCATCGCGCTATCCTTCCGCTTCGGCCTGCCCAGCGCAGTGCTTGGCCTCGTGGGCGGCTTCGCGGCCCCCGCGCTTGTTGGCGGCGATAGTGCCAACCTGCCCCTGCTCGCGCTCTATCTCGGCCTGGTCACGGCGGGTCTCAGCTATGCCGGGCGCGAGCAGAAGCGCGAGTGGATGGGGATAGCTGCGATGATCGGCGGCCTCGGCTGGGGCGCAGTCCTGCTGCTCGCGGGTGATCCCGGCCTTGCAGACGTTCTGGCGCTCGGCCTGTATTTCGTTGTTCTGGGAACCGTGCTCCCCGTGTTGACAGGCGGCGGTCGGTTCGAGAGGCCAATGCGCTTCGCCTCAGCCCTGGTTGCCAGCGTGCAGCTAGCATTGCTGGTCGATCAGGGAGGTTACTCGCCGCTAGCCTGGGCGCTTTACCTGCTCCTCGGCGCGACGCTGGCCTTCTTCGGCTGGAAGCGCCCCGAATTGCGCGAGGGAAATGCCATTGCCGCAGCTGTCGGTACATTCCTGCTCGCAATGTGGTCACCGACCGATGGCGTGGCATTTGCACTTGTTGCGACGGCAATGGCTGCCGTCTTTGCAGGAGTGCCGCTGTTCCATCTCTGGCGAAGTGACGAGCGGAATGTCGACCTCGCGCAATTGGGGGCAGTCCCGCTGGCGCTTTTCGCGGTCGCTTACATGACCTTCGGCAACTTCCTCGCAGACAGGGTCGAACTGGCCCTTGCCTCGGGTTCAGTGGCACTCGCGTCACTGCCGGCATTGGGCGTGTGGCGGCTCTGGAGCAGAGGCCATGCCACCACCCTCGCTGCCGGCCTGGCAGTAGTGGCCATGCTCACGCTTGCTGCAGGGCTGATGCTGTCCCCGGCATGGTTGGCCCCGCTCGTCGCAGGTGCGGTATTCGCCGGGCTCTTCCTGCTTGTTCGTGGGCGGAGCGGGGACGAGTTCCGCATCCTGCTCTGGGCATTTGCAGTCGCGATCGTCGTGATCTTGCTGGGCCATGAGGCGGCCGAACGCGAGAGCATGCGCTTCTTCGGAGAGGGAGCCGAGACGCTCGGCCTGCTGAGCCTGCTGCGCTACTTCGCTCCCCTTGCAGCGCTTGGCGCACTCGCATGGCGCGAGGTCAGCGACGCGCGCGGTCGCCAGCTGGCAGAAGGCGCAGCAGCACTTTTCGCCTATGGTGCGCTGGCGCAGGTGCTCCCGGGATGGACACTTGCATGGATGGCAGCAGGATTGGCGATCGCCCTCGCCCACGGCTTGACCGGGCGAAAGGCCGCAAGGCTGGTGCCTGCCGTCATTGCCGGTCTGTGGGCGCTCGGGCCGTTCTTCGTCTGGCTCGAGAGCGTGGTGGAGTCCCTCTTCGCCGATCCCGTGTTCGTGGGCGACTTGCCCAGCGTCATGCAGATAGCGCGCTACATGCTGCCCGTGGCCGCTGCGCTCGCGCTCGCGCGCCTGCCTGCGTTGAAATGGCGCGACAATGCATTGGCCGCGCACTGGCTCGCCTCATTGCCGCTCGGCATTTCTGCGCATGTGCTGTTCAAGCAGGGTCTGGCGGTGGACACCCTCGCCCAGTTTGTCGAGCGCGGACTGCTGGAGCGGACATTGTGGGAGGCCTTGCTGCTGGCGGGTGGCTGGGCCGCACTCAAGCGCTTCCCCTGGCTCGGACAGATCCTCATCGGCGCAGCCCTCGCGCATTTCGCCCTCTACTCGGGGCTGCTCCACAATCCGCTGTGGGACAGACAGGCGGTAGGGGGCACGCCGGTCGCCAATCTGGCGCTCGCTGCCTACGCAATCGCGGTCGGCGCAGTTCTGCTTCTGCGTCCGCGACTACCCCATCGCTTGGGTCCCGTCGCCGACGGCCTCGTCGTCCTTCTCGTCAGCCTCGGCTCGCTCACCTTGCTCCGGCAGATCTTCGCGGGATCGATCCTGACCGACACGCCGATGACGCAGACCGAAGACCTGCTGCGTTCCCTGCTCGGCATCCTGCTTGCAATCGGCTTCCTGTTCCTGGGCAGCCGGTTGCAGCAGCGCAGTTGGCGGGTCGGTTCGCTGGTGTTGATCCTGCTGGCCGTGGCCAAGGTGTTCATCGTCGATGCCGCGGGTCTCGAAGGCTTGTTGCGGATCGCCAGCTTCATGGCGCTGGGCTTCAGCCTGATCGGTATCGGCTGGGTCTATTCGCGCCAGTTGCGCGCGGCCCCCGCCGAGATGCGCGAGGCTCAATAGCAAAGGGCCGGGAGATCGCTCTCCCGGCCCTTCAATTCCTTATCGCTTGAAGCGAGAGGCTCAGGCGCCTTCGACTTCTGCGAGGTCGAGCTTGAGGCCCGGGCCCATCGAGGAGGTCAGCGTGACCTTCTTGACATACTTGCCCTTGGCGCCTGCCGGCTTGGCCTTCACGACGGCTTCGGTCAGGGCCTTGAAGTTCGCCTTGAGGTCGGCGTCCTTGAACGACAGCTTGCCGATGCCCGAGTGAATGATGCCCATCTTCTCGACGCGGAACTCGACCTGGCCGGCCTTGGCGTCCTTGACCGCCTGCTCGACGTTCGGGGTGACGGTGCCCAGCTTCGGGTTCGGCATCAGGCCCTTGGGACCGAGAACCTTGCCGAGGCGGCCGACGACGCCCATCATGTCCGGCGTGGCGATCACGCGGTCATAATCGAGGTTGCCGTTCTGCATGTCTTCCATGAGGTCTTCCGCACCGACCTTGTCGGCACCGGCGGCGAGAGCCTTGTCAGCATTGTCGCCACGAGCGAAGACCGCGACCTTGACGTCCTTGCCAGTACCGCTCGGAAGCGAAACCATGCCGCGAACCATCTGGTCGGCGTGACGCGGGTCGACGCCTAGGTTCATTGCGACTTCGACGGTCTCGTCGAACTTGCTCTTGTGCTCGCGCAGGGTCGCGATGGCTTCCTCGACGCTGTACAGCTTTTCGCCGTCGAGCTGGGCGAGGACCTTCTGCTTCTTGGTCTGCTTTGCCATGTTCTTAGCCCTCCACCACGTCGAGGCCCATCGAACGCGCGGAGCCTTCGATGATCTTGGTTGCCTGCTCGATGTCGTTCGCGTTGAGGTCGGCCATCTTGGTCTGGGCGATCTCGGCAAGAGCCGAGCGCTTGATGGTTCCGGCCGAAACCTTGCCCGGCTCCTTCGAACCCGACTTCAGCTTGGCAGCCTTCTTGATGAGGAAACTGGCCGGCGGGCTCTTGGTCACGAAGGTGAACGAGCGGTCGGCATAGACCGTGATCGTCGTCGGGATCGGCATGCCCTTTTCAAGGCTGTCGGTCGCGGCGTTGAAGGCCTTGCAGAATTCCATGATGTTCACGCCGCGCTGGCCCAGTGCGGGGCCGATGGGCGGCGAGGGGTTGGCGATGCCAGCAGGCACCTGCAGCTTGATATAGCCGTCGATCTTCTTGGCCATGAATGGCCTCCTTTCTCACTGTTGCCGCGCCTCTTTCGACACGCGGCTCATGGTAAGCGGTCAAGCGGTCAACCGGAGCCAACCTCCCGCGCGGGTTTCCCTAGGTATCTTGGGAAGGCGCGCACATAGCGCTTCAAACGTGAAATGCAAGCAATTCCGCCACCCCAGGCCGGGACCGATTGCCAGAGCAGACCGACGCGACTAGTGGCCGCAGCATGTCCTGCCGAACGTCCACGCGTCAGATCTGGATGCTGCTCCTCGCAGCCCTTTTGTTGCGTGGTTTGGTCCCTGCAGGATGGATGCCAGACACGGACCGTACAGACGTCCTCATCGCCAAGGTGTGCAATGCCGACTACGTGCTGCGCATCCCGCTCAAGCGCGAAAAGGCGCCAGGGGACGACAAAGGACACGAAGGCAGCTCCTGCCTCTTTGCCGGTTTCGCCGGTGCCGCCGACCTACCCACAGCTGCGCTGGCGTTTTCCGCGCCGGATCCGACCGAACAACTTCGCGTCGCGACGTTCGCCGCTTTTCTGCTAGCGCGGACAGCCTACCTGACACCACCCCCTCAAGGGCCTCCTGTCGGCGTCTGAACGGCACTTCCCGTCTGAGGGAAGTGTTTGTCTCTGCACCCAAATCGACAGGATATTGAAATGAAACGCCATATTGTGCGCGCCATTGTGGCTGCGCTACCCATTGCCAGTTCCCTTCCCGCCCACGCCGAGACGGTCGACGGACCAGAGTCGTCCAGTGATGATCCCATCGTGGTCACTCCGGTTAGCCTTCACCCGGCTGCCGGCCTGATGAACGAGCACACTCACGACGGTGGCGAATTCATGATCGGCCTGCGTTACACACGCAGCCATCATGCGGGCACGAATCAGTCGGGTACGGATACGATAGCCGACGCCGACATCCTTGCTGCCGGTTATACCGTTCGTGCGCGGGAGATGACCATGGACATGGTCATGCTCGACCTGATGTACGCACCGAATGATAAGCTCACGTTGATGGTGATGCCCCACTGGATGCGGCACGAGATGACAATGGTGGGTATCGACCCGACGAACACGGGGATGGCGATGGGCATGAACGGGATAGTTCATGCCCACCATGGCCTTCCTCTGGGCGAAACCATGACCCATTCGACGCAGGGGATGGGCGACACGCTGGTTTCCGCAAGCTACCGTCTCGTGAACACGCCGGGGTTCAAGGCTCATGCAACGCTGGGCGTGTGGGCCCCGACCGGTAAGGTCGATCGCAAGAACGATGACGGCACTTTCGTGCATTACATGATGCAGTCGGGAAGCGGCACCTGGGACATAGAACCATCGGTCACGGTCGCCGGACGTACCGGGCCGCTGGGATGGGGTGTTCAGGCAAGCTATCGCTGGCGGACGGAGAGCGAGAACGAGAGCGGCTTTGCCTTCGGTGACAAGGCCACGGCAACAGGCTGGATCAGCTATCTGGTCGAAAACGACCTAAGCCTGACCAGCCGCCTTTCCTGGGAGCACGAAGGGCAGATTCTTGGTCACTACAATGCGGCCCACAAACATAGCTCGCCTTCCGATAGGCAAGAGAACTATGGTGGCGACCAGCTATTTGCCGGGATAGGGGCAAACCTCGCATTGCCAGTCAGTGGCAGAGATCGGCCTCAGATCGGAGTGGAAATCGGTCTCCCGCTTTACCAGGACCTCAACGGAATCCAGCTCGCCGAAGACTGGCGTGCCTCATTGTCCTTGAGCAAGACATTCTGATCATCGTTGTTCGGGGCGGAACTATTCCGTCCCGGACTTCGGTCGACCACAATCCGGCGCCGGTCGAAGGGAATTAGGGAGTCGGGACCGCGCATGGTATCGTGCAGGATATGAAGCACTATTTCCGAGCACTCCCTCTCGCCATGCTGCTGGGAACGCCCTCGCTCGCATTTGCGCAAGCTCAGGCGGAACCTGCCGAAAATGGGCCTGAGAAGCCGATTTTCTCGACCGCCGAGTTCGATGAAAACCTGACGGTCGGAGGAGAGGAAATCGACACTTCCATGCTACGCAGCAGGATGACGGTCGATGTTCTCGTCAACGAACGCGGGCCTTACAAATTCGTCGTCGATAGCGGCGCCGACACCTCGGTCGTCGGCGAAAAGCTGGCCGCTCAGCTCGGCTTGCCGCGCGCCGAACCCGCCTACCTCCATTCAATGACCGAAAGCGGGGTTGTCGAGCAGGTGGAGGTCGACGAATTGCAGCTCGGCCCGACAGTGACCACTGCCATGGACCTGCCTGTTCTCGATGAAAGACACATCGGGGGCGACGGCATGATCGGGCTCGATGCACTGGTGAAGCAGCGGCTGATGCTCGATTTCGAGAAGCGTGTGATTACCGTAGACGAGACCAGCGATCGCGCGCCGCTCCGCGGTGACGTGATCGTCGTGACCGGACGGATGCAGCGCGGTCAGCTTATTCTGACAGAGGTAAAGGCGCAGGACGAGCAGGTCGATGCGGTCATCGATACTGGGACCGAAATCACCATCGGCAACAGGGCCCTGCGCGATGCCCTGTTCCTGCGCAATTCGGACAAGATCGGCAAGATCACGATCTATGGCGTGACCGGAAAGCCAGAAGAGCTGGACTTCATTTACCTGTCCCGGCTCGAGCTGGGACCAGTGGTCCTCCAGAACGTGCCGGTGGCATTTGCCGACCTTCCGCCGTTCGAAGTTTTCGGCATGTCCGAGAAGCCTTCGCTGCTGCTCGGCACCGATCTGATGGAAAACTTCCGCCGCGTCTCGCTCGATTTCGGCGAGCGCAAGGTGTGGTTCCAGCTGAAGAAATGTGCCGCAACCACGATCGGCCTGCGCACAATCACATCGGCATCACGACTGTCGAGCACCAAGCCCAGCGCCTGCCGACGGTGACGCGGCGGGCAAAATGCCCGCCATCGACGCCTACTTGACGAGTTCGACCTGCTCGAATTCGAGCTCGACCGGGGTCGCGCGGCCAAAGATCGAGACCGAAACCTTGACCTTCTGCTTGTCGAAATCGAGTTCTTCGACCAGCCCGTTGAAGCTGGCGAAGGGGCCGTCGAGCACCTTGACCTGGTCGCCGATCTCGTAATCGACCGAAACCTGCGTCTTGGGCGCAGCCTTGGCCTCTTCCACACCGCCGAAATAGCGCGCGGCTTCCTTGTCGGAGATTGCCTGCGGCTTGTTGTTGGTGCCGAGGAAGCCGGTCACCTTCGGGGTGTTCTTGACGAGGTGGTAGACATCGTCGGTCATGTTCAGCTTGGCGAGCACATAGCCCGGCATGAACTTGCGCTCGACCTGAACCTTCTTGCCGCGCTTCACTTCGGTCACGGTCTCGGTCGGGACCTGAACGTCCTCGACCCCGTCCTGAAGGCCCAGACGCTCGGCCTCGGCGATGATCGCGTCGCGGACCTTGTTCTCGAAACCGGAGTAGGCGTGGATGATGTACCAGCGTGCCATTGGGGAAATTCCTGTGGTGAAGACAGACTCAGGCGAGCGACAGGAGCCAGCGCATGAGAGCGCTGAAAGCCGAGTCGACGCCGAGGAAGAAGACCGAGAGAATGAGCATCATGATGAACACGAAGATCGCGGTGCGCACCGTTTCCTCGCGCGTCGGCCAGACGACCTTGCGCCCTTCGGTCTGGACCTGGCGGATGAATTCCGCCGGTGAGGTCTTCTTTTCGTCAGCCATTCTCGCACTCTCGCGTGTAAATCGTAGCGCCTTCCGCCACATCCCTTTCAGGTAGGGTCTCTCGCCGCCCCGGTTCAAGTCCGGGAGGGGCTTTTTCGATTCCCAATGTCGGAAGACGGCTGCGCATCTAGGACCTGCAGGACCAAAAGGCAAGCGCGGCAAAGCACCCGGAGGCCCTCTTTTCAAGACGTCGAAGTACCTCTAGCGTCCCCTTCATCCACCCAAACGGGACGCATGAGGGGAATTTCCATAATGTCAGGCAGCCAGACAGCAAGTCTGGGCGAACGGCTCATCCAGCCGGTCACCAATGTTTCAGATTTCATCTGGGGCGGCACCTGGAACGGCGAGAGCATCATACCGATTCCGCCGCTGGCGGTCATCCTCCTTGGCATCGGCCTGTGGTTCATGATCGGGCTGCGCTTCTATCCGGTCACCAAGTTCGGTGCGGCGATCAAGGGGCTGTTTGCAGGTCGCAAGGGTGAAGGTGCAGGTGAGATCTCACCTTTCGCCGCGCTCTCGACGGCGCTCTCGGGCCAGGTCGGCACGGGCAATCTCGCCGGTGTCGCCACGGCAATCGCGCTTGGCGGACCGGGCGCGATCTTCTGGATGTGGATCACCGCGCTGTTCGGCATGGCGCTGGCCTTTGCCGAAGGCTCGCTCGCCATCCGTTATCGCGAGACCACCAGCGACGGCGTGAAGCGCGGCGGCCCGATGAGCTACATCATGATGGGTCTCGGCCCCAAGTTCACCTGGCTCGCGGTCGTCTTCTGCCTCGGCACGCTGTTCAGCGCGCTGGTGACGGGCAATTCTATCCAGGCCAATGCCATGGCCGACGGCATGAACGAGCTGTTCGGCCTGCCCGAATGGCTCGGCGGCCTCATCACCGCAGCGCTCGTCTTCATCGTCATCATCGGTGGCATCAAGTCGATCGGGAATGTGGCGGAGAAGGTCGTGCCCTTCATGGCCGCGGCCTACATCGTCATGGCGGTGATCGCGCTGATCCTGAACTTCGGCGATCTGGGCGAGACCTTCGCGCTGATATTCCGCGGTGCCTTCAACCCGCAAAGCGCGGTTGGCGGCTTCACCGGTGCGGCAATCATCATGGCGATCCGCGCAGGAGTTGCCCGCGGCCTGTTTTCGAACGAAGCGGGCCAGGGTTCGACCCCTATCGCACACGCCGTCGCGCAGACCGACGATCCGGAGCTGCAGGGCCGCATGGCCATGCTCGGCACGTTCATCGACACCATCGTCATCTGCACCATGACCGCGCTGGTCATCCTGACCGTACGCGGCGATTTTACCGCAGCGGGCGAGCCGGTGCTCCACGCCTGGCAGTCGGACAAGGTCGGTTTCGAGATGACCAGCGGCGCCTTCGCGGCAGCCTTTCCCTTCGAGATCGCTTCGATCCCGATCGGCACGCTGATCGCCTCGATCGCGCTGATCCTGTTCGTCTTCACCACGCTGCTGACGTGGTCCTATTACGGCGAGCGCGCGATTACCTTCCTCTATGATCGCATGAAAGGTTCGACCCGCGGCGGCGAGAAGAAGCTACACATGGCATGGCGCGTGCTGTGGTGCGTGGTGATCTTCATCGGCGCCGCACAGCCCAGCGAACTCGTCTGGCGCCTTGGTGACATCTCCAATGCGGCGATGGCCCTGCCCAACCTTCTCGCGCTTGCACTGCTTTCGGGCGTGGTCTTCGCCCTGGCCCGCGGCGACCGCAAGGCGGGCAAGGACTACACCGCCGAAACGCCGGAGGAACCGGAGGAGTATTAAGCTCCTCCACACCTCGCAGGCATGAAAAAGGGGCCGGAAGTCACCACGACTTCCGGCCCCTTATCCTTCGACTGAACCCTCAGCGCCGCCCGAACAGTCGGGCAAGGAATCCCGGTTCCTCCATCGGGAGGATCTTGCCGTGGGTCCGATAGCGCAAGCTGCTGTCGCTATAGGACTTGGGCTGGGTCCACCGGTCGGGGCGGCTGCTGTGGAAGGACATGCTCGACATGGGATACCTCCATGAAACCATTTCCCTCCGTCCCGATGGGTAAAAACCCTAAGTCGTCGCCGCAGTTCCCGTCTTCGTTGCTGCGAGTCCCGATTTGGGACTCGTCCAGACGAGAAACAACAGGGCCAGCGCGGCGATCGGCATGAGATTGATTCCCATGGGAAAGGCTGCAGCACGAGTCGCGTAAGGCGCCAGCCACAGGGCCACGAGTGCCAGTTTCTCGAAAGGCCGGAAGCCTTGCGTCAGCCCCCGCTCGACGAGCCACAGGGTCGGGAAGATCAGGAAAGGAAGGTCGTAATTGAACAGATAGGGTGAGGCGAGCGCGGTGGCCGCCAGCACCGCCGCCCCTGTTGCGCGCGCATCGCCGTCGAAGCGGCGCCAGCTCAACAAGGCGACGCCAAGCGCCAGCAATGCCGACAAGCCACCTGCGATTGTCGCTCCGGTATCGCCAGCGAAGATGCGCGCCTGCGAGAAAAAGGTCGTCATGCGCAGCAGGAAATCGGGGTTCACACCTTCCATCAGCAGCCCGCTCGCGCGCCAGCTGGTGGCGTAGCCGGCGAGAGTTTCCGTCCCGAAAGCGAGCCACGCGAGGACCAGCAGGCCGACTGCGGCAACTCCTGCCGCCAGGAAGGCCTTCCAGCGCCCGCCGGCCGCGAACCAGAACGGTGCGAGCACCGCGAGATGCGGCTTGATCACCAGCGCTCCCACGGCCGCGCCCGAAATTGCGGGGCGCTTGCCCAGCTCATGAGCGCCCAGCACCAGCAGCGCGCCGGTCAGCAAGCCCGTCTGCGCATGACCCGCCGCGATCAATGCACCGGGATAGGCCACTACTAGCGGCCACAGGCGCGGAAACGCGCGGATGCTGGCCCAGGCCCAGAGCCACCAGGTGACCGCTACCCAGCCGATCCACGCGACTGGAAAGGGGAGAGCACCAAATGGTGTCACCGCGAACAGGAAAGGCGGCGGATTGACGAAGGCAAACCAGCCCTCGCTACCGGTCCCGGTCTGAACGCGCTGCTGCGTGGCGAGATCATAGGCCGCGGCGGGATCACCTTGCGCCGTGACGTGACCCGCGCCCCAGAAGGCAAGGAAATCGCTCCCCGCCGGGCCCATCGCCTTCAGATAGCTGTTGGCGAGCAAGGCCAGCGAGGCGAGTGCGATGACGAACGCATAACCGCGCACCCGCTCCCTCGTCAGCCAGTCGGCATTCCGCAGCCAGTCCATCCTGTCGGGCCTAGTCGATCACGCGCCCCCGCACCATGACCCAGCCGACTTGCTGCAATGTCGCCGTGTCCTCCAGCGGATTGCCATCGACGGCAATGATATCTGCCGAATAACCCGGAGCAAGGCGACCGATCTCGCCATCCATGCCAAGCACTTTTGCAGCGCCGGTCGTGGCCGAGGCGAAGGCTTGCCTATGGGTCATGCCTTGCGCGACCATCAGGCCGAATTCCCCGGCATTCGTGCCGTGATCGAATACCCCCGCATCGGTCCCGAAGGCGATCGGAACACCCCATTTCAGGGCCTTGCCCATGAACACGCGGGCCGTATCGGCGACGGCCCTGACCTTGTCCTCGACCACCGGTGTGTAGATGCCCTTGCCGAGCCTGTCGCTGATACCCTTGAAGGCCAGCAGCGTCGGCACGAGCACGGTGCCGTTCTTCTTCATCTCGCGTGCTGCCGCCTCGTCGAGATAGGTCCCGTGTTCGATGGTGTCGATGCCCGCCCGGCTCGCCGCCTCGATCCCGCGCGCGCCGTGGGCATGGGCCATGACCTTGAGTCCGAGAGAATGGGCCGTATCGGCGATGCTCTTCATCTCCGCGTCGGTAAAATGCGCCTCGAGCCCGCGCCCTTGCTGGCTAAGTACGCCGCCGGTCGCAGTAATCTTGATCACGTCGGAGCCATTCTGGCTCGCGAGACGAACTTTCTCGGCACATTCGACAGCGCCTGTGCAGGTGAAGCCTGTGTCGAGCACTTCGTTTACTTCGGGCCGGAAGCCGGAAACGTCGCCATGCCCGCCAACAATCGACAAGGGCACGCCAGCCGCGACGATGCGCGGTCCGGGGATGAGGCCCTGCTCCGTACCGCGCCTGAGCGCAAAGGCGCTTTCGGGACCGCTGCCCGCCTCGCGGACGGTCGTGAACCCGGCAAGCGCGGTGAGCCGGGCATTCTTGGCCCCGACCACCACGCCCCATTCGTCGGGCTCGACGGCCTCTTTCCAGAAATCGCCCCCCGGATCGCCGGTCAGGTGGACGTGAAGGTCGATCAGGCCCGGCGCGATCGTCTTGCTTTCGAGGTCGACCACCTCTGCATTACGAGGGCCGGCGACGAAGCCGTCCTCGATGCTGACGATCCTGCCGTCGGTGATCGTCACTGTCGAAGGGCCGCGCGGCGTGCTGTCGGCGTCGACGACGACCGAGCCTGCGTGGATCACTATTGTGTCGGCAAGCGCTGGCGATGCGGCAAATGCTGCGCCCGCAAGCAGCGCGATTGTGGCAGGTCTCATGGCAATTCTCCCTTGAGCCGGGAGATGCCTGCGCCCACCCGAGGACGCAAGCGAAAGAAAGCCAGGCCTGTGTTGGGGGGCGGAGCATAGGCCCCGCCCTCGGTTCGTTCCTACTTACCGCCTTTGGCGATCCATCGGTCGATCTTCGCTTCGAGCACGGGGAGCGGAAGCGCGCCGGTGTCGAGCACCTGCGCGTGGAAGGCGCGAATGTCGAACTTCTTGCCCAGCTTCTCCTCGGCCCGCTTTCGCAGTTCCTGGATCTTCAGTGCACCGACCTTGTAGGCCAGCGCCTGGCTCGGAATGGCGATATAGCGCTCGACCTCGGCAACGACCTCGGTCTCGGTCATGCCGCTGTTATCGAGCATGAACTTGATGCTCTGCTCGCGGCTCCAGCCCTTCGAGTGCAGTCCGGTGTCGACGACAAGGCGCATGGCGCGAAGCTGCTCGTCCTGCAGCGTGCCATAGCGGTTCCAGGGATCCTTGTAGAAGCCCATCTCGTAGCCCAGCGTCTCCGAATAGAGCGCCCAACCCTCGACATAGGCGGTGTTGCCGCCGAAGCGCATGAAGGCGGGCAGGTCCTCGTTTTCCTGCGCCAGGCTGATCTGGAAGTGATGCCCCGGCGCGCCCTCGTGCAGATAGAGCGTGACATTGCCGGTCGTCAGCCGGCTAGGAAGGTCATAGGCGTTGAAATAGAAGGTGCCCGGGCGCGAGGCATCGGGCGGGCCCGACTCGTAGGAACCACCCGCCTGGAACTGCTCGATCGATTCGTCATAGGGCTTGATCTCGAGCGGGGCCTTGGGAAGCACCGAGAAGTACTCGCCGATCTTCGCATCGACCTGTTTGCCGATATCGTAGTAGCTCTGGGTCAGCGCCTCGCGACTCTTCGGCTTGAACTTGGCATCGGTCCGTACGTAGTCGAAGAACTCGTTGAGCGTGCCGGCAAAACCGACCTCGGCCTTGATCTCCTCAAGATCGTTCTTGATCCGCGCCACTTCGCTCAGCCCCAGGTTGTGGAGATAGTCGGCCGTCAGCGGCAGCGTGGTCGTGTCTTCGATCATCTGGGCATAAAGCTTGTCGCCGCCCTTCATCTGGCTGAGGCCAACTTCCTCGCGTGCCACCGGCAGATATTCATCGCGCAGGAAATCGCGCAGCCGTTCGTGCGTGGCGTAAAGCTCCTTCGTCTTGGCTTCGTAGGCTGTGGTCAGCCGCGCCTTGTCTTCGGCGGAGAAATCCTCGGGGAAATTTTTCACCGGCTTCATGAACATCGAATCCGCCAGCGGAACCTCGAGCAGTGTGTCGAGCTGCTTGACCACACGGTCGATGGTCAGCTTGGTCTCGACCACTCCCGATTCCATGCCTTCGCGCGACCGCCCGATCGCGCGGTCGGTGATCGCCATGTAGTCGTCATGGCGGCTGAGATTGTCCTCGTAATTGGCGATAGTCTTGAACTGCGCCGCGCTGTCGCCGCTCGCGAAGTTCGGGTAGAAGGTGTGAAATCCCGCGAAGTGGTTGATCGGGCGCACTTCGGTCAGAGCGCGGATCTCGTCGCTCTGACCCCGCAGCGTCGATTCCTGCTGGTACTTGAATACATCGTAGGCGAGTTGGTCGGTCTCGCTGAGCCTTGCCCGGTCGATCTGCGCCAGCAGCGCGAGATTGAGCTGGGTATCGGTCCGCGCGGCCAGAAACATGGAGTCGGTGAGATAGTCGCCGAGGCGATCCGCATTCTTGTCATCGCCGCGGAACAGCCGTCCGATCGGGTTGAGCGCGAGGCTACGCTCGTCGGATTCGGCGAAGAGCGCGAACAGCTTGTCGTGCTCGCTCATGTCCTGCGATGCGGCGGCAGCCGTCTCTTCGTGGTGGTCGCGCGCCAGCGCCGGAGTGGCTGCAAGCGCCAGCGAGAGGGTGACGCCCGAAAGGAGGACGCTGCGGAGGTTGTTCATGGTGGATTCCCCGGTTCTGTATCACCGCCCTAAGACACGTGATCGCGCTTGCAGGAAAGTGGCGACCCGATGACGGGCAGACACGGATCGACCAATGTCAGGCGGCGACCGTGTCTTCGGCTTCTACTTCCGCGCCGAGGCTCGCGGCACCCGAATAGGCGAACTCTGCTCCGCCGAAGTCGATCAGCGGGAAAGCATCGCGTTCGGACCAGTAATCCTGGTTGTGCCGCCATTCGGGCTTGGCCCCGCGCCGGGGCATGGCATCGATGCCGCGCATCAGATAACCGGGATTGAAATTATCGCTCTCGATCCAGGGGAGGATGTCCATCCCCTCGTCCTCAGGCCGGAATTTGACCTCGACCTGCGACACGCCCGCGTCGCGCATGTGGTTTAGCAGGCCGCAGACAAAGTCGCCCATCATGTCGACCCGCAAGGTCCAGCTGGCGCGGAAATAGCCCATCACCCAGACCGAGTTCGGCACGCCGGTGTGCATGGCACCGCGATAGGTCACGGTTTCACCCCAATCGACCTGCTCACCGTCGACGGTAAAGGGAATGCCGCCCATCACCAGCAGGTTGAAACCGGTACAGGCTACGATGAGATCGGCCTCGATTTCCTCACCGGAGGAAACGCGAACACCCTTTTCAGTAAAAGTGTCGATCGTGTCGGTGACGACATCGAGCTTGCCCGCGACGGCCGCCTTGAACACGTCGCCCTCCGGACAAAAGGCGAGACGTTGCTGCCACACGCGGTACTTCGGCGTGAAATGCGGCTCAAATTCGAAATCGGGCTTCTCGGTGAAGGCCCGCACCAGTTCCTTGAGCTCTTCGAAGACCGCATCGGGTTCTTCCTGGCAGCGCCGGGTGAGCTGGTCCTGGTCATGCATGATCTGCTGGCGAACGACGCGGTGGACGGTCGGTTCGTCCACGCCCACCTCGCGAAGCCGGTCTGCCAGCTCGTTCTTGTTCTCGCTGCAGAAGAAATAGGTCGGGCTGCGCTGCAGCATGACGACCTTCTCCGCCTTTTCCGCGAATGCAGGCACAACTGTGGCCGCTGTTGCCCCCGAACCGATCACCAGCACACGCTTGCCCGCGTAATCGTAGTCCGGGTCCCATTGCATAGCGTGGACGAAATCGCCCTTGTAGCTTGCCAGGCCCTTCTCCTCCCATTCCGGCGGGAGATAGGGGCTTTCGTGATCGTAATAGCCCTGGCACATCCAAAGGAAGTTGCAGGTGAAAGTGAGCTCCGCGCGGTCCTCGAGCCGGGTTGCGGCGACGGTCCAGAGGCCCGTTTCGCGGGAGAAAGCGCATGAGGTGATCCGGTGGCCGTAGCGAATATGCTCGCCGATGCCGTTTTCGTCGATCACCTCGCCCATGTACCTGAGTATTTCCTCGGCACTGGCGATGGGTGCGCCCACCCACGGCTTGAAGCGATATCCGAAGGTGTAGAGATCGCTGTCAGAACGGACGCCGGGATATTTGTGCGTGTCCCAGGTTCCGCCGAATGTGTCCTTCATCTCGAGCACGACATAGCTCGCCCAGGGACATTGTTCCTGCAAATGGTAGGCAGAGCCTATACCCGAGATGCCTGCTCCGACGATCAGCACGTCGACATGGATTGCGGCCTCGGACTGCGGAAATTTCTCGACAGCGTTCATGGGCGATTCCTCTCTCGATCACCTGTCTACCACAGGGTCGGGGATTCGCGTCATTGATCGAGGTCAAACCCCGCGGGCGACGGGCTTCAGAAGGTGTAGCCGATGCCCGCAGCTGCCATCCACTGGTCGGCATCGCCACGAATGGCAGTGAATGGCGTGCGCTTCGCATCGCCAAGCATCGAGGCGTATCCTCCCAGGAAAATGATCGCGAGGCCGCCATTGGTGACATCGCCATCGAGATCGGCCGCGACGAAGAGATTCACCCCCGCACTGTCGAAACCGCCATCGGCGTTGTAGGCGGGAAGTGTGTCTTCCGGGGCCAGAGTGGTGAGTGCAGGGACCGAGTAGTAATAATCGGCATAGTCGTCATCGACATGGCCGGCGCTGACCGACAGCGAAGCCGCCACACCGCGGCTAAGCGGGGTGAAATAGGTGACGCTGGGATTGATCGTCATCCCGTTGTGCGCTCCGGCAACGTCCCACAGCACATCCACGTTGAAGCTGAGGCTGTCGTAGGGGTTGAGCAGAGCGGGGAATTTCACGCCCAGCGCAGGGCCGACCTCGATTGCCGTGTCGAGTTTGCCATATTGCTTGACCACCGGATCCTTGATCTGGCTTGCGCGATTGCGGTTGATCTTGGCCGCAACTCCTGCCGAAAACGCCACTGAGCCATCCTCGTCGGGAATGAAGTCGAGCGCCAGTCCGCCCGGGCGCGGATTGATGCCGATACCGCCGAGGTTGCCCTGAACGATCGGAATGGGCGAGATCACGTAGTCGTCGGAGCCGTCGTAGCTCGGCGAATAGACCGCGCCTGCGCCCACGCTCACCCAGTCGCCATCGAAGACCGAACCTTCGTAGGCGGGCGGGGTCGTTTCGCTGTTACCTGCCTCTTGCGCCGATGCGGCGACAGCTGTGCAGGACAGGACGGTGGTAATTGCAAGGCGGGTAAGTCTGGTCTTCATGTAACAAGGGCCCCTTTGCCAATGAAAACCTCCACTCGGCCAAGCTGTTCCCCACTTCCTCACGCCAAGTAATTGAACCTTGGCCATTTGCGGGTACCACTCTGCTTATGTCGTACAACAGCAAACTAGTCATTCTGGCCGGCGTGGCCGCACTCTGCGTCAGTGCCCCTGCGGCAGCGCAGGAGGCCGATCCCTTCACCGAACTCGTGGAAGCGCTCGCTTCGACCGAGCGCCTGATGTCGGGCTACGCCGATGGTGCGGCGGCAGCCATGATCGAAGAGGCACGCCGCGATCCCGAGATGCTGGAGATGGAGGAAGAATGTCCTGGCACGCTCGAGCTGATGGGTTCGGCTTCACGCCCCATGCTTGAAAAATCTCACCTGAGGGCCGTCGGCGAATACCGTGCAAACCTCCTCGCCCTATTCCGTGACAAGCTCGAACCCGAGATCGCCGGTGGAGCGGCTGAATTCTACCGCTCGGACGATGGGCAGTTCGTCATCAGGTTGGCGGAGGAGAATGAGTCAGTCGCGAACACACTGGCAGCGGTTCGCGAGAATCCTGAAGGTGATCTATCGCGCGAAGCCTTTGAAGCCGATAAAGCGGCATCGCGCGAAGCCCTGAAATCGAGCGAACACAAGGGGCGCATGCAGAAAATCGGGTGGGGCCTTGCCACCTCCTCCTGGTTCAGCGATTTCAGGAAGATCCAGCCAGAGATGCATGAGTTGGAATTCGCGCTGCTAAACGACGACTTCACACCGGAGGAAGAAGCGGCATTCGACCATGTGCTCGAAAAGGCGCTGACCGGGCATTTCGAGCAGTGCTACGCCGAGTGATTGCCGCGACGGTCGTTCCTGCCTAAGCCCTTGTCCCAATGAGTGGGCGCGGGATCGACATAGCCATCGTGGGCGGCGGGCTTGCCGGGGGGCTGACCGCCCTTGCCGTACACCGCGCCAATCCCGACCTCTCGCTCGCCGTCTTCGAAGCAGGCGACAGCTTCGGCGGCAATCACCGGTGGAGCTGGTTCAAGAGCGACATCGAGGATGCGGCACGCGGCCTGCTGGTCGGGTTCGAGCTGACCGACTGGAAGGATGGCTACGAAATCCGCTTCCCCGCCCATTCGCGCCAGCTCGCCTCGCCCTATCGCTCGCTCGCCAGCCGCGATTTCGACGCGCTTCTCCGGCACGAATTGCCGCAGGAGGCGCTCCGCCTCCGCACGCGGATCGCGGGATTGCGCGACGACGGGGTGGTGCTCGAAAATGGCGAGGGGATCGATGCAGCCACGGTCGTGGACTGCCGCAACTTCGAGCCAACTCCCTATTTGCGCGGCGGCTGGCAGGTTTTCATGGGTCGGCATATCCGCACAATTTCCCCGCATGGAGTAACCCGTCCGATCGTCATGGACGCCAAGCTCGACCAGCACGGCGCCTATCGCTTCGTCTATACGCTGCCGTTGAGCGAGACCGAGCTCTTCGTCGAGGACACCTACTACGCGGACGAACCGACACTCGACCGAGAGGTGCTGTCGGCGCGCATCGACACCTATTGCGCGGCGCAGGGTTGGCAGGGTGAGACAGTCGGGAGCGAGACCGGGGTGCTGCCGGTGATTACGGGGGGCGACTTCAGTGCCTATCGCCACAGTCTTGGCATGGGAGGCGTGGTTCGGGCAGGCGCCCGCGGCGGGTTCGTCCATCCCTTGACCAGCTACACTTTGCCCTTCGCTGCGTCGAATGCAGCGTTCATCGCCCAACACGCGCGGATGCCGGGACGCGAACTGGCCAATCTTGTTGAAGATCGGGCGAAGGATCACTGGAAGGCGACCAGTTTCTATCGCCGTCTCGGGCGGATGCTGTTCGACGGGGCGATTCCGGACCAGCGCTATCGCATCTTCGAACGCTTCTATCGCCTGCCCGAGCCACTGGTGGAAAGATTCTATGCCGCGCGCTCAACACGGCGGGACAAGCTGCGCGTACTCAGTGGCAAGCCGCCCATTCCGATCCCGGCTGCAGCGCGCGCCTTGCTTGGCAAAGGCGCCCCGCTGCTTCATGGGGGGGCGCGATGAACGCCGAGACGACGTCCCCTACCCTCGACCAGCCTGCCGAAACCGAGATCCGCGCGACCTCCGGCAAGACCGCCTGCGTGATCGGTTCGGGCTTCGGCGGCCTTGCGCTCGCCATCCGGCTGCAATCTGCGGGAATCGCGACGACCGTGGTCGAAGCGCGCGACAAGCCGGGCGGGCGCGCCTATTTCTGGGAGGAGGACGGCTTCACCTTCGATGCCGGTCCCACCGTCATCACCGACCCCAACTGCCTGCGAGAACTTTGGACGCTTACCGGGCACGACATGGCCGAAGACGTCGAGCTGATGCCGGTCATGCCCTTCTATCGCCTCAACTGGCCCGACGGCACGAGCTTCGATTATTCGAACGATGAAGAGCAGCTCTTCACGGAAATAGCCCGGCTCAATCCGGCCGATGTCGCGGGATATCAGCGCTTCCTCGAATACTCCGAAGCCGTGTACGAGGAAGGCTACGTCAAGCTGGGCCATGTGCCCTTCCTCGACTTCAAGTCGATGATCAAGGCGGCCCCGGCGCTCGCGAAACAGCAGGCATGGCGCAGCGTTTATTCGATGGTGTCGAGCTTCGTCGACAACGAGAAGCTCCGCGAAGCGTTGAGCTTTCACACGCTCCTCGTCGGCGGCAATCCGATGAAGACCAGCGCGATCTACGCCCTCATTCACAAGCTGGAGATGGATGGCGGCGTTTGGTGGGCCAGGGGCGGCACCAACCGGCTCGTCGCGGGCATGGTCCGCCATTTCGAGCGGCTGGGCGGCACCTTCCGCCTCCATGATCCGGTCACCCGCGTCCACACGCTGGGCAAGACGGCGACCGAGGTCGAGACGCATTCCGGCTGGAAACAGCGTTTCGATGCCGTCGCCAGCAATGCCGACATCATGCACAGCTACAAGGACCTGCTCAGCGATTCCAAGCGCGGTGCGGACTATGCTCACAGCCTGCAGAAGAAGAAATTCTCGCCCAGCCTGTTCGTCGTCCACTTCGGGATCGAGGGCAGCTGGCCGGGTATCCCGCACCACATGATCCTGTTCGGCCCACGCTATGAAGGCCTGCTTGAGGATATTTACGACCACGGCGTGCTGCCGGCGGATTTTTCGATCTATCTCCACCACCCCACCGTGACCGACCCGGGCATGGCGCCCGAGGGCAAGAGCACCTTCTACGCGCTCGTCCCCGTCGCCCACATGGGCAAGCTGGCAGTCGATTGGGAGGAAATGGGCCCAATCCTGGAAAAGCGCATCCTCGACGAGGTCGAACGCCGCCTCATTCCGGGCCTCTCCGAACGCATCGTCACCAAGTTCCACTACGCACCGCGCGATTTTGCCATGGATTTGAACGCCTACATGGGCAGCGCCTTCAGCCTCGAGCCGCTGCTGACCCAGAGCGCCTTCTTCCGCGGGCACAATCGCGACGACGTGATCGACAATTTCTACCTCGTGGGCGCAGGCACGCATCCGGGCGCGGGCATCCCCGGCGTCGTCGGCAGCGCCAAGGCGACTGCGGGGCTGATGATAGAGGATTTGACCGAATGAACCGTCTCGCCGTTTATTGCGGCTCCGCCAGCCCGGAGGATCCGCGTTACATCCAGCTCGCCTATGACGTCGGCAAGGGTCTCGCCGAGCGCGGGATCGGTGTCGTCTATGGCGGCGGCCGCCTTGGCCTCATGGGCGCGACCGCGCGCGGCGCGCTGGAAGCGGGGGGCGAAGTGATCGGCGTGATCCCCGAAGCGCTCGCCAATTCCGAAGTCGCGAACCACGACTGCACCGAGCTCTACACGGTCTCCGGCATGCACGAGCGCAAGCAGCGCTTCACCGACCTCAGCGACGGTTTCGTCACCATCCCCGGCGGCGTCGGCACGATGGACGAATTGTGGGAGGCGATGAGCTGGGCGCAGCTCGGCTATCACCAGAAGCCTGTCGGCCTGCTCAACGCCTTCGGCTTCTACGACCACCTTGTCGCATTCAACCGCCACATGGCCGATGTCGGCTTCGTCCGGCCCGCGCACCAGGGCATATTGATCGCGGACGAGACGTTAACCGGATTGCTCGACAAGATGGCAGCCTATGTGCCGCATACCCCGATCTTCAGTATGAAGGCCGAAGACCTCTGAACAAGCCACGCCCCCTCACCACCAGCAAGATCCGCCACACTCCGGCGCGCGCAGGCGGCGGACGCGAGAGACGCTATCTCGTGCAAAAGGCTCGGGCGGCAATCGAGGAAGGTTCGCAGAGTTTTTCCGCCGCCTCGAAACTGTTCGACCGCGCCACGCGCGAACGGGCCTGGCTGCTCTACGCCTGGTGCCGCCGCTGCGACGATATTGCCGACAACCAGGACAAGGGCGGTCCTCTGGGCGATCAGGGCGACCTCAAGGACGCCGAGGACCGGGTGCAGGCCATCCGCGTGCTCACCCGCCGTGCCTTCGAGGAGCAGCCCACCGCCGATCCGGCCTTCGACGGCTTCGGCCTCGTCGCCGACGAATGCGGGCTGACGATGGAACTCGCCAACGACATGATCGGCGGCTTTGCGCTCGACGCGACCCGCTGGAAGCCTTCGAACGAGAACGACTTGCTGCGCTATTGCTACCATGTCGCAGGCTCGGTCGGGGTGATGATGGCGCAGGTCATGGGCGTGCCCGATGACGATGGCGAAACGCTCGACCGTGCCTGCGACCTCGGTCTGGCCTTCCAGATGGCCAATATCGCGCGCGATATCGTCGAGGATGCCGAGGCGAGACGGCGCTACCTGCCAATGACGTGGCTTGCCGAAAAGGGTTGGGAGGACGGCGAACACGCCCTGCCCGAAAACCGCTTCGTCCTCGCCAGCCTGATGCCGCGCCTGATCGCGCTGATGGAAAAGCACGAGGCCGCCGCGAGGCTCGGCACCGCCCGCCTCCGCTTCCGGCAACGCTGGGCGGTGCTGGCGGCGGCGAATATTTACGGCGCAATCGGGCGCAAGGTGCTCGCCCGTGGCCAGAAGGCGTGGGACAGCCGCGTGCGGGTGAACGGGCTTGAGAAGCTGTGGCATGTGACCACCGCCTTCTTCGAGGCGCTGGTCAATCGACCCGAAGCGCTCGACGAACCGATCCTTTGGTCACGCCACGATTATCGCCCCGTTGCCGGTTGGTAGCTTGAAGCGGCTCGCCGCTACGGCTAGCGCGCATACATGATTTCAAAGCTCCTCATCGCCAATCGCGGCGAGATTGCCTGCCGCATCATCCGCACTGCGCGCGAGATGGGTATCGCCACGGTGGCGGTCTATTCGGACGCAGATGCCAAGGCGCTGCACGTGCGCTCGGCAGACGAGGCGGTGCATATCGGCCCCTCGCCCGCGGCGGAAAGCTATCTCGTTGGCGAGAAGATCATTGCGGCTGCCAAGGCGACCGGGGCTGACGCGATCCACCCGGGATACGGCTTCCTGTCGGAGAATGCAGGCTTTGCTCAGGCGGTGATCGACGTCGGCCTGATCTGGGTCGGGCCCAAGCCTTCCAGCATCGAAGCGATAGGGCTGAAGGACGCGGCCAAGAAGCTGATGCGCGCGGCGGGCGTGCCGGTGACGCCGGGCTATGAAGGCGAGGACCAGTCGGTCGAGCGACTGAAGCACGAGGCCGACGCGATCGGCTATCCGGTGCTGATCAAGGCGGTCGCAGGCGGCGGCGGCAAGGGGATGCGCAAGGTCGATGCGGCGGCGGACTTCGAAGCCGCGCTCGAAAGTTGTCGGCGCGAGGCGAAGGCCAGCTTCTCCAACGACGAGGTACTGCTCGAAAAGTGGATCACCTCGCCCCGCCATATCGAGGTGCAGGTGTTCGGCGACAGCCACGGCAACGTCGTCCACCTGTTCGAACGCGACTGCTCATTGCAGCGCCGCCACCAGAAGGTGATCGAGGAAGCCCCCGCCCCCGGCATGGACGAGGCCACCCGCGAGGAAATCTGTGCCGCCGCCGTCCGCGCCGCCAAGGCAGTCGATTACGAGGGCGCAGGCACAATCGAATTCATCGCCGACGCCAGCGAAGGCCTGCGCGCCGACCGCATCTTCTTCATGGAAATGAACACGCGGCTGCAGGTCGAACACCCGGTGACCGAGGAAATCACCGGGGTGGACCTGGTCGAGTGGCAGCTGCGCGTCGCTAGCGGCGAGCCGATCCCGCTCAAGCAGGAGGAGCTTTTCATCGACGGTCATGCGATCGAAGCGCGCCTCTATGCCGAAGACACGGTTGCGGGATTCCTGCCATCGACCGGTCGCCTCGAACATTTCGATCTCGGCGTTGAGGGCAGGATCGAAACCGGCGTGGAGGAAGGCGACATGATCTCGCCCTTCTACGATCCGATGGTGGCCAAGCTGGTCGTCTGGGGCGAGAACCGCAGCGATGCCATCGACCAGCTCGCCGACATCGCCGAGGGTGTCGAAATCTGGCCGGTGAGGACCAATGCCGCCTTCATCGCCAATTGCCTGCGCGACGAGGACTTCGAAGACGCCAATCTCGACACCGGCTTCATCGCTGCCAAGCTCGGCGATTTGGTCACTTCCGACGAGGCTGACGAGACGATCTGGCGGACCGCAGCCGATTTCGTCGTCCTGGCTGAGACCGAGGAATACGACCATCTCCCCATCGGGCTACGCCTCAACGCGCCCGGGGTGCTGACCACGACCCTTTCTCACAAGGGCGACACCCGCACCGTCTCGGCCGCGCGATCCGGCCTCGATGTTCCCGCAACTGGATTCGTGGATACTGCGCGGGTCGTGGTGTTCGCAGAAGGGCAGAGCTTCGTATTCGATCGCGGGGCACGTGGCGCTGGCGCGCACCACGCCCACGACGGCGACATCATCGCTCCCATGCCGGGCAAGGTCATTGCTGTCGATGTGGCCGACGGCGACACCGTCACCGCCGGACAGCGTCTGATGGTGCTCGAGGCGATGAAGATGGAACACGCGCTCACCGCGCCATTCGACGGGACCGTCACCGGGCTCTCGGTCAGTGCCGGCAGCCAGGTACAGGTCGAGGCCGTGTTGTGCGTGGTGGAGCCATCTTCGGATGAGTAACCAATGTCCGTTCGCCCTGAGCCTGTCGGCAGCGAAGCTGACGCGGAGCGTCAACGGCAGCCACGGCGTTGCGACTGGGCTTCGACAAGCTCAGCCCGAACGGGTGTTGAGATGAGCTGGGAAAAGGAACTCGAGGAACTGCGCCATCGCGAGGCACTGGCCGAGGCGATGGGCGGGCCGGACAAGGTCGCGCGCCAGCACGGACGCGGCAAGATGGACGCCCGCGCGCGGCTCGCGGCGCTGGTCGATCCCGGCTCCTTCCGTGAGATCGGCAAGATCGCTGGCAAGGGCTCCTACGACGAGGACGGCAATCTTACCGGTGTGCTCCCCGCCCCGTTCCTGTTCGGCAAGGCGACCATCAACGGGCGCCCCGTGGTCGCCACGGCGGACGACTTCACCATTCGCGGCGGCGCGGCGGACGCGGGGATCGGCCGCAAGATGGAGCAGGCCGAGAAGATGGCGCACGAGCTGCGCCTGCCGATCATCCGGATGATCGACGGCACCGGCGGCGGCGGCTCGGTCAAGACGCTCGAGATGATCGGCTCGACCTACATTCCTGCTGTCCACATGTGGGGCGAGGTGGTGAAGAACCTCGACACCGTGCCCGTTGTGGCGCTCTCGCTCGGCCCGACGGCTGGCCTGGGCGCGGCACGAATTGCGGCGAGCCATTACTCGGTCATGGTCAAGGGATTGAGCCAGATCTTCGCCGCCGGTCCTGCCGTGGTCGATGCGCTGGGCGATGCGTGGAAGGACGGCGGATCGCAGAATCACGAAGAAGCCAAGGAAGCGCTCGGCGGCAGCGGCATCCACACCCGCAATGGCGTGGTCGACGACGAAGTGGCGAGCGAGGCCGAGGCATTCGCCCGCGCGCGGCACTTCCTCTCCTTCATGCCCGAACACGTGGGACAGCTGGCGAAGCGTTCGGCGTGTTCGGACCCTGTTCACCGGCGCGATGAAGCGCTTCTTTCACTGGTCCCGCGCGACGAAAAGCAGGTCTATTCGATGCGCCGGGCGATGGAGATGGTGTTCGATTCCGGCACCGTGTTCGAGATCGGCCGCATGTGGGGCCGCGCCTGTATCACCGCGCTGGCCCGCCTCGACGGCTGGCCAGTGATGGTTCTCGCTTCCGATCCATCCTACCTTGGCGGATCGTGGGATGCCAAGACCTCAGAGAAGGTCGAGCGGTTCGTGAAACTGGCCGACCTCTTCCGCCTCCCCATCGTGCATCTTGTTGATAATCCAGGCTTTATGATAGGCCGAGAGGCGGAGGTCGCGGGCACAATCCGCTATGGCGTGCAGGCGATGAATGCGGTTTACAAGGCCACCGTTCCGCTAGCCTCGATCGTCATGCGCCGCGCCTATGGCATCGCAGGGAGCGCGATGAGCAATGCCGATCTCTACCAGTACCGTTACTGCTGGCCCTCGGGCGACTGGGGCAGTCTGCCCATCGCGGGCGGACTGGAGGTCGCCTACAAGTCGGAGATCGAGGCGGCTGAGGACCCGGCGGCCGAACTGGAAGCGATCCGCGCCCGCCTCGACAAGGTCACTTCGCCCTTCCGCAGCGCCGAGCGCTTCAATGTCGAGGACATCATCGACCCCCGCGATACGCGGCCATTGCTGTGCGAATTCGCCGACCTCGCCTGGCGCAGACTGGCAAGCGGGGATTAGGTTTCGTCGGGTTCCGGCTCGCCGAACAATTCACCGCGCTCGGAGAAGAGCACGAAGGCCAGGCTAAGCAGCGCCGTTACCAAAAGGGCGAGCGCCAGCGGGCGCGCAGTCCCGTCATAGGAATAGCCGATAAAGGCCCCCAGCACGGATCCGGTAACCATGCGCAGGAAGGTCTGCGCCGACGACGCTGCGCCCGCGATTGCGAGGAAAGGCTGCATGGCAATCGACCCGAAATTCGCGCCGACAAAGCCGAGCAAGCTCATGTTCGCGGCCATGAGCGGCACGAAGGTCGTCAGGCTCTCGTCTGGCTGGTTGGCGAACCACAGCTGCAGGGCGGAGACACCGATGAACAGGAACAGCGCCGTGTGGCTGACCCGCCGCGCACCGAAGCGCTCGACTATCCGGCTGTTCGACCAGTTCGCGATGGCCATGCACCCGGCGCAGATGGCGAAAATCTTCGGGAAGCTCTCGCCCGCGCCGAATGCCTCGCCGATCAACTGCTGCGAGGAGTTGATGAAGCCGAAGAGCCCGCCAAAAACCAGCGCGCTGCCCAGCGTGTAGCCAATCGTCTGGCGCAGGGTGACCGCGCTGATCATGTTCCAGAAGATCACCTTCGGACGGATTGGCTGGCGCATGTCCTCGTGCAGGCTCTCCGGCAGGCGCTTCCAGATCCACACCGCCATTATCACGCCGAGAATCGCCATCGCGATGAAGATCAACCGCCAGTCGCCGAATACGAGGATCGCCTGCCCGATACTGGGCGCAATGGCGGGAACGAGCAGGAAGATCACGAAGATCAGGCTCATCAGCCGCGCCATGCGGTCGCCACCCACCCGGTCGCGAATGATCGCGGGAGGCAGCGCGGCGATGCCTGCGGAGCCGAAGCCCTGCACCACACGCAGTGCAAGCAGGGTCGAGTAATCCTGCACGAAGGCGCAGGCAATCGACAGGGCGATGTATACGCCAAGACTGATGAAGACGATCGGTCGCCGCCCAAAGCGGTCGGCAAAGGCGCCTGGCCAAAGCGCGCCGACGCCTGCGGCAAGCAGATAAATCCCGATCACGAACTGACGATCGTTTCCACTCGCCCCGAGCGCGTCGCCAATTTCGGCCAGTGCCGGCAGCATGGCATCGATGGCAAAGGCCTGGCACGCCATGAGGAGCGCCATCATCCAGATAAGCTCGCGCTCGCCGATCCGCCTCCGGGAGGCAGCAGCGGTCATCGGCTGTTCGCCGCTGGCAAGATCATCCCTTCGCATACGCACAAAATGGCAGGTGACGGACTAGGTTCCGCTTTGCAACCCGGCGGACTATCTTGCGCGCGATGAGTGACGCGAAAGACACGGATGACGACGGCGAGGCAGATGGTCTCAGGAAGGTCATCCATGTTGACATGGATGCCTTCTTCGCTAGCGTCGAGCAGCGCGACAATCCGGAACTGCGGGGCAAACCAGTCGCCGTGGGCGGATCGGGCGGGCGCGGCGTTGTCGCAGCCGCCAGTTACGAGGCGCGGAAGTTCGGCGTGCGCAGCGCCATGCCGAGCGTCACCGCAAAGCGGTTATGCCCCGACCTCATCTTTGTTCGTCACCGCTTCGATGCCTACAAGGAGGCCAGCCGCCAGATCCGCGCCATCTTCCACCACCACACCGACCTCGTCGAGCCGCTCAGCCTCGACGAGGCCTACCTCGATGTTACCGAGGACAAGCTCGGCATCGGCAGCGCGACCCGTATCGCCGAGCTTATCCGCCAGGAAATCCGCGCCAAGACGAAGCTCACCGCCAGCGCGGGGGTGAGCTACAACAAGTTCCTCGCCAAGATTGCCAGCGACCAGAACAAGCCCGACGGCATCTGCGTCATCCGCCCTGGTGAGGGCGCGCAATTCGTCGCCGGGCTTCCGATACGGCGCTTCCACGGGGTCGGCCCCAAGGGCGCGGAGAAGATGGCGCGGCTCGGCATCTCGACGGGCGGAGACCTGGCCGAGAAGGACATCGAATGGCTACGCGCCAATTTCGGCAGCTTCGCCGACTATCTCTATCGCGCGGCGCGCGGCATCGACCTGAGGCCGGTGCGCTCAAGCCGCATCCGCAAGTCGGTCGGCGGGGAACGCACTTTCAGCCGTGATCTCTCCTCGGGCAGCGAATTGCGCGAGACGATGGAGGACATCATCGACATCGTATGGGGCTATATCGAGCGAGCCGAAGCCAAGGGGCGCACTGTCACGCTCAAGATGAAGTACACCGACTTCCAGATCTTCAGCCGCGCGAAGACGGTGAATCAGCCCATCGCCAGCAAGGAGGAATTCGCTGCTATCGGGCGGGCCTTGCTCGAGGAGGTTCTCCCCCTCCCCATGCCGATCCGGCTGATGGGACTTACACTCTCAAAGCTGGATGGTGTCGAAGACAGGGACGAAGCCCGACCCGATGCGCAGTTGAGTCTGCTCTAGCTCTTTCGCGCCTGCCACATCGCAAGGCGTGCCTTGGTCCGCGGACTGAGTGGCTCGGGCAGCGAATGTGTCGGAAAAAACCGCGCCTCGACCACCTCGCGGCCATCGGCCCTGGGCATGGCATCGACCACACCTTCGAACACATGGGCGCGATGCGGTGCGCCCGACAATTCTTCCTCGATCACGCCAACAAGCTTGAGCCCTTCGACCACGCAATCGGTCTCTTCGCGCAATTCGCGGCGAGCAGCATCCTCGGGCGTCTCGTTCCTGCCGATGCCGCCACCGGGGAAATACCAGCCTTGCGGACCATAGCTGTGGCGCACCAGCAGTATCTGCCCGTCGAAATCGCGCCCGATCACCGTCACGCCCTCCCCCGTCACACCGCGAAACTTGCGCCAATGGTGACGCAGGGGGTGTGCGATTGTCAGTGCGAGCCGGTGGAGCGGCTTCGGGATCAGGTGAAGCATGTCACCTTTTGTTTAGCTGCACCCAGCAGCCGCGCAACCGGAAGATCGCATTGTCCCCCAATGGCTTGATCGAGCACAGCGCGTTTTTCCTCGCCGCGAATGACGAACACCATCTCGTCGCTTGCGAGCAGTGACGGAATGGTCAGGCTGATGCGGTCGAAAGGCGCCTCGGGCGGAAGCGGATCGGGGGTCAGGCGCAGGATCTGGCGCGGCTCGTCAACCTGTGGGTCCGTGTTCGGGAAGAGCGAGGCGATATGCCCGTCCGCCCCCATGCCGAGCCAGGCAAGGGAAAAATGCGGCACCGCCTCCATCTCGGTCAGGGTTACCACCTCGGCACCCGCAGGCTCGAACAAGTCGCGCAGCTTGCCCGTGTTCGACGCGGCATGGTCCTCGGGCACCACCCGGTCGTCGCCCGGCCATACCACCAGCCTCGTCCAGTCGAGATCGTGGTCTAGCAGGGCTTCCATGATCGGAAACGGGGTGGAACCGCCGGGCACGGTGATCGTCACAGGTCCCTCGCCGCCGTTCAATGCCTCGGCGATGCGTGCTGCGAGCCAGTCGGCGATCGCGGAATCGCTGGCGCCTTCGATGATGTCTGCCTGTGCCATCACCGCTTCATACACGAAGGCCGCCCGCTCCCAATGGGGCAGGCGGCCTCGCGCATAGCTATTCGCTTACTTCGCGGTCTGGTTGAGGAACCAGATGCGCTCCTCGCACTGGTCCGCCCAGTCGTCGACGACGCCGCTGGTGGCATTATCGTTGGCGGCCTCGGCGGCCTCTTTCACCTCTTTGAGGCGGTTATGGAGCTTGCGATTGTCATCGCGCAGTTCGACTACCATCGTCTCGGCGGTGATGGTCACGTCGTCCTGGTCGGCAATGCGCGTTTCCGCTGCAACTGAGCCGATCGAGGTCAGCGTATACTCGTCGTTCTTGCGAACGCGCTCAGCGATGGCATCGACCGTGCCTATCAGCTGCACAGCCTGTTCGTCGAAGAGAAGGTGCAGGTCGCGAAATCGCGGTCCGGCAACGTGCCAGTGGAAGTTCTTGGTCTTGAGATATAGCGCGAGCGTATCGGCAAGTGCGCCGTTGAGCGATGCCACGAGTTCGCGCTTCGAATTGTCGCCAGTGTCGGCCATGTGGCCCTCCTTTGATTGATCCGTTCAATCAATCAACGGTCAGTCATTAAGCTGGTTTCTCGATTTCCAGCGGTCAAAGTGATCGCCTCATCCGATCAGTCCACGAGCGCTGAGTCCAGTTACTATGGCCACAACGAAAAGAAACGCCGCGAGCGAGCGCCGGATCGTCGTGACCGGCAAGCGAGCAAGCTCCCGGTCGCCCATCATCCAGCCAAGAGCCACTGCGAACGAACCCCCGACCGCCCCGCCCAGGGCCGCCATTTCGGGTGCAGCATAGGCAGCTGCCACGGCCAGTACGAGAAACCGCGCCGCATCGGTCAATTGCCGTGCGAACAGGACGATGGCGATGGCGCCGAGCGACCTGGTGGGTTCGATCGGCTCGCTCCTGCGCACAGGCCATGCACATTCGGCGGCGGAAATGAGCAGCGCAATGGCGATGAACATCGTGGAGGCATCACGCGACATGGACGAACCCAGCACAGTTCCGAACCAAGCGGCAGCGAATGCAGTCGCGACCGCACTTGCCAGGGCAATCGCGAGCAGGCCGACCGATTGCCCCAGTCGGTCGCGAAGCGCCGCCACGAGTTGCTGGTCGCGCGCGCCGAACCCGGCGGCGAACGCAGCTAGGAGAGCGAAAAGGAATGCGGTCACGGGTGGTCGCGGCTCCACTGGCCTTGGCTTCACGCTTGCGTTAGCAGTTTTGTCCGAGAGGCAAAGCATCGGGAGTGAGAGCATGGAATTGACGGCGGGCATGGCAGCGGTGGTGACCGGCGGCGCATCGGGTCTGGGTAAGGCGAGCGCGCAGGCACTGGCCGACGCTGGCCTCAAGGTCACGATCTTCGACGTCAACGAGGAAGCCGGTGAGGCGCACGCCGCGGCCATCGGCGGCACCTTCGCCCGGGTCGACATCACCGATGAGGAATCGGTTGTCGCAGGTTTCGAAAAGGCCCGCGCTGCCCACGGGCAGGAACGCGTGACCGTCCACTGCGCGATGACCAGTCGCCGTGGCAAGACGCTGGGGTGGGACAAGGAAAGCGGGGCCTACAAGCGCCTGGCGACCGAGGACTATGCCTTCGGCGCGGAGGGCATCCTTGTCTCATCCTATCGCATCGCCAGCCATTCGGCGCTGGGCATGGCCAATAGCGGGCCGCTGAACGAGGATGGCGAGCGTGGTTGCATCACCCTGACGGCCAGCGTCGCGGCGCAGGACGGGCAGATTGGACAGGTGATCTATGGAAGCTGCAAGGCGGGCGTGAACGGCCTTGTCCTGCCGATGGCGCGCGATTTGATGGACATCGGCATCCGCGTGAACTCGGTCATGCCCGGCATTTTTGCGACGCCGCTGATGTTGGGCATGAAGGACCGAAACCCGGCCATGTGGGCGCAACTCAATGCCTCGGTGCCCTTTCCCAAGCGCCTCGGCCATCCGGAGGAGTTTGCCTCGCTCATCGTCGAGATTGCTCGCAACTCCTATATCAACGGCCACCAGTTCCGCCTCGACGGCGCGATCCGCATGCCGCCGAAATAGGCGCTAGCGCAGCTTGGGCAGTCCATCGCGGATCGCCGCGACCAGCTCCAACGGTGCGTCGACCAGCACATGGTGATGCGCATCCGGGATTGCCGTTGTGAAGCGGCAGTCGGGGAGCAACGCCTGCAATTCCTCAACTCGGCCATCCGGGAATAGCGCGGACTGCTCACCGTAGATGATGCCCATCGGCGCCTGTACCCGCACGCCGAATTCGCCGCGGGTGAACTTGGCCCAGAACTGGGGGTCGAAACGCCAGGTCCAGCCACCCGGATCGTCTTCGGTCTCGGGCACCTCGTGCAGTGCACCGCGCGCCATCCAGTCGATGATCTCGGGCATGCCGCTGTCCTGTTCGGGCAGGAAGCGGAAGCGGCGCAGTGCGGCCTCGATCGACGGGTAACGCGGATTGCGATCGCGGCCCATCGCAAGGCGGGGCGGCGGTCCCGCATCGGGCTTCGGCGGGGCGGAATCGACCAGGATTGCACCGGAGATGGCCTCGGGGTGAAAAGCGCCGATGTTGAGCGTAGGGAAGCCGCCGAAGGAATGCGCGACGATAACCGGCCGCTCCCCCGATGCTGCCAACCCAGCAATTTCCATCGCCGCGATCGCCTCCTTGGCGCAGGTCGGGATCGTATAGGCCTCGCGCCAGTCGGAACGCCCCATGCCCGACCATGAGATGGCGGCGCAGCGGTATTCATCTGCAAACTGCGGCGCGATGAAGCTCCACCAGTCGGCATGTGCCGCATTGCCGTGCAGGAATAAGAGGCCCGGCTTTCCGATCTCGCCCCAGGTCAGGAGCTCGATCGAGGCTCCCTCGACTTCGAAAGTCGAACGTCTGGGCTCGATGGCGAGCGCATCGGAAAACCATTGGGCTGCAGGTGGCTGTTCGCCCCCGAAGCGGCCAAGCAGCGTGCCGTCGTAATCCGGATGATCCGATGCAAATTCGACCAAGCGCGCCCCCAATCAGTTGCAATATGCCACCATTACGCGGGCAGCGAGACTTGGCAAGCAGACTGTTGTGGAGGCTGGAGCGGGTAGCGGGAATCGAACCCGCGCGTTCAGCATGGGAAGCTGACAGGCTACCATTACATCATACCCGCCTGTGTCGCCGCATTTGCCGCAGGCCAGCGCGCCGGTCAACGCCGATCTGACGCGGATCGTCGTGCTGCTCACTTGCTTGTCGCGCGCACATCTCTAGATGGGCGGCAAGAGGAGATTCCCATGCGTCAGGTAGACCATTTCATCGCCGGTGGAGCAGGCAGCTCGGCCAGTCGCACCCACAAGATCTGGAACCCGTCGACGGGCGAAGTGCAGGCCGAGGTCGCCCTTGGCGATGCCGCGCTGCTGCAGCGCGCGGTCGACGCAGCCAAGAAGGTTCAGCCCGAATGGGCCGCGACAAATCCGCAGAAGCGCGCCCGGGTAATGTTCGAATTCAAGCGCCTCGTCGAAGCGCACAAGCAGGAACTGGCCGAACTTCTGTCGAGCGAACATGGCAAGGTCGTCGACGACGCGCATGGCGACGTTCAGCGCGGCCTCGAGGTTATCGAGTTCGCTTGCGGCATCCCTCAGGCGCTGAAGGGCGAATATACGCAGGGCGCCGGGCCCGGCATCGATGTCTATTCGATGCACCAGCCGCTCGGCATCGGGGCAGGGATCACGCCGTTCAACTTCCCTGCGATGATCCCGATGTGGATGTTCGGCATGGCGATCGCGGCAGGCAATGCCTTTATCCTCAAGCCGTCGGAGCGTGACCCGAGCGTCCCCGTGCGCCTTGCAGAACTGTTCCTCAAAGCCGGCGCGCCCGAGGGCCTCTTGCAGGTCGTCCACGGCGACAAGGAAATGGTCGACGCCATTCTCGACCATCCCGACATTCCGGCGATCAGCTTCGTCGGCTCCTCCGACATCGCGCAATATATCTACTCGCGCGGCTCGGCGAATGCGAAGCGCGTGCAGGCTTTCGGAGGCGCCAAGAACCACGGCATCGTCATGCCCGACGCGGATCTCGACCAGGTGGTGAACGACCTTGCGGGCGCGGCCTTCGGTTCGGCTGGCGAGCGATGCATGGCGCTGCCCGTCGTCGTGCCGGTGGGCGAGGACACGGCCGACCGCCTTCGCGAAAAGCTGATCCCTGCGATCGAGTCACTTCGCGTGGGTATCTCAACCGACAAGGACGCACATTACGGCCCGGTCGTGACGCCCGAGCACAAGGCGCGCGTCGAAGGCTGGATCGACACCGCCGAAAAGGAAGGCGCCGAAGTCGTCATCGACGGCCGCGGCTTCACCTTGCAGGGTTACGAGAAGGGCTTCTTCGTCGGCCCGACGCTGCTCGACCGCGTCACCACCGACATGGACAGCTACAAGGAAGAGATCTTCGGGCCCGTGCTCCAGATCGTGCGCGCCAAGGATTTCGAGGACGCCGTGCGCCTGCCGAGCGAGCACCAGTACGGCAACGGCGTCGCCATCTTCACCCGCAATGGCCACGCCGCGCGTGAATTCGCCAGCCGCGTGAACGTCGGCATGGTCGGCATCAACGTGCCGATCCCGGTGCCGGTGAGCTACCACAGCTTCGGCGGGTGGAAGCGCTCGGGCTTCGGCGACATCGACCAGTACGGCATGGAAGGCCTGCGTTTCTGGACCAAGACCAAGAAGGTCACCCAGCGTTGGCCCGACGGCGGTGGTGACGGCTCGAACGCCTTCGTCATCCCGACGATGGGGTGATGGCGATGAGAACAGTCCTTGTCATCGCCTTGGCCACATCGCTCGCGGCCTGTGCGACAACGCCGCCAGCCGAAGCTCCTCCCGCCGAAGCGCCGGCAGCTCCCGACCGGACTTGCGACGCGAGCGGCCTGGCCGCGCATATCGGTCACACCGCCTCCCAGGCATCAGGTGCCACGCTGCTGGAGCTGTCGGGCGCGCAGACCCTGCGTTGGGGACCGCCGAACTCCGTCTGGACTATGGACTATCGCGCGGACCGCCTTAACGTTCGCTATGATGGGGATATGAAGATCACTGCCATCACCTGCGGGTGAGCATTGGAGTAGATAGTCGATGAGGATTCTGACGCTTGTTGCGATCTCGCTCAGCGCAACCGCGCGCCAGACGACCTCCGACGTTCCCCGCGCAAGCTTCGACGACACGCTCGCCCGCCATGTGGCTGCGATCCAGTCGCGCGACTACGGGGAAATCGAGGCGACGATTACCCGCGGCAACGAGATCGTCCTGATCTTCCCCGACGGCACGCGCTACACGACCCGTGAGCAGTTCCTCGCCTTTCACCGAGAATGGTTTGCTGACAAGAACTGGGTCATGACGCTGGAGCCGGTGCGTCGCTGGCATGGTTCGGACTATGGCTATGGCCTTTATCGCACGAGTTTCGATCCCGACGGCGCCGGACCGGCTGCTGCACGCGCGGCCTGGTTGTCGCTCGGCTTCCGTCTGGAGGAAGGTGACTGGCGCCTCGTCCACGACCAGAATACGCGCATAACCGAGGATGCCGGGTCCTAGCCCTTCCCTAGCGTCATTCGCGGCGCTAGAGCGCGCGCCATGACCGGACAATTTGCACTCACCGACGACCAGCTCGCGATCCAGGAAATGGCGCAGCGGTTTACCGCCGACAACATCACCCCCTTCGCCGCCGAGTGGGACGAGAAGAGCCACTTCCCGCGCGAGGTGATCCAGAAGACCGGCGAGCTCGGCTTCGGCGCGATCTATGTCAGCGAGGAATCGGGCGGCATCAACCTCGGACGGCTCGAGGCGGCGCTGATCATGGAAGCCATGGCCTATGGCTGCCCGGCGACAAGCGCCTATGTCTCGATCCACAACATGGCGACCTGGATGATCGATCGCTTCGGCGGCGAGGACGTCAAGTCGCGCTTCCTGCCCAGCCTCGTCACAATGGAAAAGATCGCCAGCTACGCCCTGACCGAACCGGGTTCGGGATCGGACGCGGCGGGGCTCAAGACCACCGCAGTGTTCGATGGCGACCACTATGTCCTCAACGGCACCAAGCAGTTCATTTCGGGCAGCGGCTTCAACGATATCTATGTCGTCATGGTCCGCACGGGCGAACACAAGTCCAAGGGCATCACCTGCCTAGTGATCGAGAAGGACACGCCCGGCCTCTCCTTCGGCAAGCCGGAGAAAAAGCTCGGCTGGAATGCCTCGCCCACCGCGCAGCTGATTTTCGAAGATTGCCGCGTACCCGTGGCCAACCGCGTCGGGCCCGAAGGCGACGGCTTCCGCTATGCCATGGCCGGCCTCGACGGCGGTCGCCTTAACATCGGCGCCTGCTCGCTTGGCGGGGCGCAGCGCTGTCTCGATGAGGCGGTGAAATACACAAAGGAACGCCAGCAGTTCGGCCAGCCGATCGCGGACTTCCAGAACACCCAGTTCATGCTCGCCGACATGGCCACCGATCTCGAGGCAGCGCGCGCCCTGCTCTATCTCGCGGCGGCCAAGGTCACCGACAACGCGCCCGACAAGAGCAAGTTCTCGGCCATGGCAAAGCGGCTGGCGACCGACAGCGGGAGCAAGATCGTCAACGACGCGCTGCAGCTGTTCGGCGGATACGGCTATCTCAAGGAATACCCGATCGAGCGCTTCTGGCGGGACCTCAGGGTCCACTCGATCCTCGAAGGTACCAACCAGGTCATGCGCATGATCGTCGGTCGCGAGATGCTGCGCCAATGACGAATCCCTCATCCGCCAGCCTCTTCATGACGGCGCTGGTGGTGCCCGATTATGACGAGGCGATCGCCTTCTTTCGCGGGGCACTCGGCTTCGCGCTCGAGGAAGACAGCGATCAGGGTGGTGGCAAGCGCTGGGTTGTGATGTCCGGGCCACGGGGCGGCAAACTCCTGCTCGCCCGGGCCGTGAACGAGGAACAACGTGCCGCCATAGGCAACCAGACCGGCGGTCGTGTCGGCTGGTTCCTCGAAACCGAGGATTTCGCCGCCGACCACGCGCGGATGGTCGAATGGGGCGTAGAATTCACCGACGGACCGCGCGATGAGCCTTATGGCACGGTCGCGGTATTCAACGATCCCTGGGGCAACCGCTGGGATCTGATCGAACACAGGAATTGAGCATGACCGTCCTTCGAGAGCCTCAGGATGACCGGGAGGTCCACCTCCATACTCATGGCCGTTCGGGCCATATTTCACTCAATCGTCCAAAGGCGCTCCACGCACTGACGCTGGACATGTGCCATGCGATGAGCGCGGCGCTGACCGAGTGGGCGGAAGACGATGCCGTCGAAGCGGTGATCCTCGATCACGCCGAGGGGCGGGGATTCTGCGCCGGGGGCGACATCAACCTGCTGCGCCATTCGGCGTTGAACGATGGAGGGGCTAGCGGTCGCGCCTTCTTCCATGACGAGTACCGGCTCAACCACCAGATGTTCGAATATGCGAAGCCCATCGTGGCCTTCATGGACGGCATCACCATGGGCGGCGGCGTGGGCATCGCCATGCCGTGCAGGTTCCGTGTCGCGACCGAGAACACGCGGTTTGCCATGCCGGAGACGGGCATCGGCCTCTTCCCCGATGTCGGCGGCGGCTGGCACCTCTCGCGCCTCGGCGGCAGGCTGGGGCAATTCCTCGCGCTTACCGGCGCGCGGCTCGACGGGTCGGAATGCCTGTGGGCCGGCATCGCTACGCATTATCTGCCAGCTGAGAAACTGGCCGAAGCGAAGGCCCGCATTGCCGAGCATCCCGACCGGATCGCGGGCATCCTCTCCGAACTGTCCGAGACGCCGCCGGCCGCACGGATCGAGGCCAATGCGGAGCGGATCGCCAGGCATTTCGCTTCCGATCGCTACGAAGATATCCTCGACAGTCTCGAGATGGATGACATTGAATGGGCGGCCAAGGAACTTGCAACGCTCCGGACAAAAAGTCCGCAAACATGCAAGGTTGCACTGAGGCAATTGGCCGAAAGTCAAAAATTGGACAATTTCGCCGACAACATGAAAATGGAGTACCGGATCGCCTCGCGTGTGCTCGTCCGCCCCGATTTTGCCGAGGGTGTCCGCGCGGTGATCGTCGACAAGACCCACGACCCCAAATGGGACCCGGCAACGCCCGAGGGCGTGAGCGAGGAGCTGCTCGACAGCATCTTCGCCCCGCTTCCCGCCAATGAGGAATGGAAACCCCTATGAGTTACGAAACCATCACCGTCGAGAAGCGTGACGCGGTTACGCTGATCACGCTCAATCGCCCACAGGCGCTGAACGCGCTGAACTCGCAGGTGCTGGACGAGCTGATCGACGCTTTTGCCGCGTACCAAGCGGATGAAAGCCAGCGCTGCGCGGTTCTGACCGGCTCGGGCGACAAGGCCTTTGCCGCAGGCGCGGACATCAAGGAGATGAGCGAGAAGGCGGCGGCCGACTTCTATCTCGACGACTTCTTCAGCCTTTGGACCAGTGAGATCGTGAAGAAAACCCGCAAGCCGTGGATTGCGGCAGTCAACGGCTTTGCGCTGGGCGGCGGATGCGAATTGGCCATGATGGCCGACTTCATCATTGCATCGGACAAGGCCAAATTCGGCCAGCCCGAGATCAATCTCGGCGTCGCCCCCGGCATGGGCGGCAGCCAGCGCCTGACCAAAGCGGTCGGCAAGTCGAAGGCGATGGAGATGTGCCTGACGGGCCGGATGATGGGTGCCGAGGAGGCCGAACGCGCCAACCTAGTCGCGCGCGTCGTCCCGCACGAGACACTGATCGAGGAAGCGCTGAAGACAGCTGCCACAATCGCGTCGAAGCCGCCGATGGCCGCGATCGCCAACAAGGAAATGGTCAACGCCGCTTTCGAGACTTCGCTCGATCAGGGCCTGATCATCGAGCGCCGCATCTTCCAGATCCTCACCGCCAGCGAGGACAAGAAGGAAGGCATGGCCGCTTTCATCGAGAAGCGCGAAGGCCAGTGGAAGGGACGTTGACATGAAAATCGCCTTCATCGGCCTCGGCAACATGGGCGGCGGAATGGCCGCGAATCTCGTCAAGGCGGGGCATGAAGTGAATGCCTTCGACCTTGCGGATGAAGCGCTTCGTTTGGCCGCCGAACACGGGTGTTCGGTGTTCGACGACGCAGGGGCTGCGTGCGAGGGCGCCGACGCGGTCGTCACCATGCTGCCCAACGGCGGTATCGTGAAATCGGTCTACCAGGGCAGCGTTCTCGGTCATGCGCCTGCCGGTGCCATCCTGCTCGACTGCTCGACCATCGACGTCGCGACCGCCAAGGAGGTCATCGCGATGGCCGAAGCGGCGGGCTACGACATGGTCGACGCGCCGGTCTCGGGCGGCATCGCGGCGGCCAATGGCGGCACGCTGACCTTCATGGTCGGCGGCACTGACAAGGCGTTCGAGCGCGCCAGCGAGGTGCTCGACCCCATGGGCAAGGCCGTGATCCATGCCGGCGCTGCGGGCGCGGGCCAGACCGCCAAGATCTGCAACAACATGCTCCTCGCCATCACCATGATCGGCACTGCCGAGGCGATGACCATGGCGAAGAAGCTCGGCCTCGATCCGCAGAAGTTCTACGAGATTTCCTCCGTGTCGAGTGGCTACAACTGGTCGTTGAACGCCTACACCCCGCTCCCCGGAGTTGGCGTGCAGAGCCCGGCAGACAATGATTACCAGGGCGGCTTTGCCACCGCGCTGATGCTCAAGGACCTGCGCCTTGCGATGGAAGCGGCGGACAGCGTCAACGCGACGACCGTGCTGGGTTCGACCGCGGCGGAGCTTTACGAGAAGTTCGCCGAGGCCAATGGCGGGCTCGACTTCAGCGCGATCATCAAGACGCTCTGATTTCCTCGATAATCCCCGCGAGCCATTCGCGTGGAGCCTTTCTGCGCCCGACATCGGCGACGAATTCCTGACCGCGCGCCACGCTGCGTAACCTGCCGCCGCGCAGCCAGCGGTCGGGACGGTCGTGATAGCTGAGACCGCCCGGCTTCAGCCATGCGGGGCGCTGCCAGAGCGAGGGCTGCGCGCCAGGCACGGTGAGGCGCAGGGCATCGCTCGCGCGCGTCGCCACCTGCCCGCGCCCGGAATAGATCGTGTCGTTGCTGCCATGCATGCCGAGCGCGTGTGGATGCCTGTGCTCTATCAACCAGCTCGGTGCGCCACCCGCCAGTGGAATGACGTCCTCGATCGCGAGAAAACCGAAGATGCGATGATGTGGATCGCCCCCGTCCTCGCGGAATAGACCGAAGAAGAGGAACACGTCTCCCACCCCGACACCGCGGTTTTCGAGATGTGTCTGCGCCGCGCCTACCTGTCCGAAGAGGCAGTGCCCGTCGCCCGTGAACATGGGGTCGTGATGGCACAGCGAAGCGGCGTCATGACGTCCCCTGCTCGCCCGCGCGGCATGGTCGCCAAGGCCGAGGTCGCTATAGCTTGTCCGCGATGCCACACCTGCCGGAATGGGCAGGCTGACCGGTCGTCCCTCCACGATCGGCGATGGCCCACCCCCCGCCGCACTATCGAAGCCCTTCCGGCTGAAGACGATCTTCATGACCGCGGGCGAGCGATCAACGCCCGCCCTGCTCGCTCAAACTCGGCGAACCTGGAGGTGGATTGGGTTCCTGCCAGGCGAGCACCGGCTTGCGCGCTGCCAGCGTCTCGTCGAGGCGGCGGCGGGGCGCATAGTGCGGCGCAGTCTTGAGCGTCTCGTCACCGTTCACTGCCCGCTCGGCGACGCTGCGCAGGGCACCGATGAACTGGTCGAGCGCGGCCTTGCTCTCGGTCTCGGTCGGTTCGACCAGCATCGCGCCATGCACGACCAGCGGGAAGTACATGGTCATCGGGTGATAGCCCTCGTCGATCAGGCCCTTGGCGAGATCGAGAGTGGAGAGTCCCTCGGCAAAGCCCTTATCGCTGAACAGCGCCTCGTGCATGCACGGCCCGCTGTGGGCGAAGGGCGCGTCGAGAACGTCCTCGAGGCTGCGCAGGATGTAATTGGCGTTGAGCACCGCATCCTCGGCAACCTGCTTGAGGCCGTCCGCACCGTGGCTGAGGATATAGGTCAGCGCGCGGGTAAACATGCCCATCTGCCCGTGGAAGGCGGTCATCCGGCCGAAGGCCTGCGTGTGGTCGAACTCGGCTGCGTTCTCTTCCTCGACGAGGTGCACGACACCATCCTTGGTCCTCGCGGTGAAAGGCAGCGGGCCGAAGGGCGCGAGCGCCTCCGACAGCACCACCGGCCCCGAACCCGGACCACCGCCACCATGCGGGGTGGAGAAAGTCTTGTGGAGGTTGATGTGCATCGCATCGACGCCGAGGTCGCCCGGGCGAACCTTGCCGACGATGGCGTTGAAGTTCGCTCCGTCGCAATAGACGAAGCCGCCCGCCGCGTGGACCGCGTCGGAAATTTCTTTGAGGTCGCGCTCGAACAGGCCGAGCGTTGACGGATTGGTGATCATCACGCCCGCGACATCCGGACCGAGGCGGCTCTTGAGTGCGTCGAGATCGACACGCCCATCCGAATTGGCCGGAATATTTTCGATCCTGTATCCCGCGAAGGCGGCGGTGGCGGGGTTGGTGCCATGCGCGCTTTCAGGGACGAGGATGACCTCGCGCGCATCGCCGCGCGCTTCGAGCGCGGCACGGATGCAGAGAATGCCGCACAGCTCGCCATGCGCGCCCGCCTTGGGGCTCATCGCGACGCCGTACATGCCGGTCAGTTCGATCAGCCAGTGGGCCAGCTCATTCACCACTTCCAGCGCGCCGCGCACCGTGTCGACGGGCTGCAGCGGGTGGACATCGGCGAAACCGGGCATCCGCGCGACCTTTTCGTTGAGGCGCGGGTTGTGCTTCATCGTGCAGCTTCCCAGCGGGAAGAGGCCGAGGTCGATCGCGTAGTTCTGGCGCGAAAGGCGCGTGTAGTGACGCACGGTCTCGGGTTCGGAGAGGCCCGGAAGGCCGATGGCCTCGGCGCGGTCGAAACAGCCCAGGCGGTTCGCGCCGCCCTGTGGTTCGGGAAGGTCGACGCCGGTCTGCTCGACATGGCCGATCTCGAACAGCAGCGGCTCTTCGAGCATCAGCGCGCGGTTGCCGGTGGCGGTATCCGGACCGCTCATGGCGTTGTGACCTTCGACGGGCGTGCCGGGCTTCCAGCCGGATGCATTTGGCGTCTTGGGGGGCGCGTTCATGCCAGCACCTCCTCAAATGCGGAGGCAAGCGTTTCGATGTCCTCCTCGGTGGTGGTTTCGGTCACTGCGACGAGCAGGCAGTCGGCGAGTTCGTCATGCGCCGGGAAGAGGCGGCCGAGCGAGACACCCGCCAGTACGCCCCTGTCGGCGAGTGTGCGCACGACCTTGCGCGCGTCCTTGCCGAGACGGAGGGTGAACTCGTTGAAAAACGCATCGTTGAGGACACTCACGCCCGGGACCTTTGCCAGCCTGTCGGCAGCGAGGCAGGCGAGGCGGTGGTTCTCCGCCGCCAGCGCGCGCAGGCCCTTCTCGCCGAGCAGGGTCATGTGGACGCTGAACGCCAGCGCGCAGAGGCCCGAGTTTGTGCAGATGTTCGATGTCGCCTTCTCGCGGCGGATGTGCTGCTCGCGGGTGGAGAGGGTGAGCACGAAGCCGCGCTTGCCCTCGGCATCCTGGGTCTCGCCGCAAAGGCGGCCCGGCATCTGGCGCACATGCTTGGGATCGCGCACTGCGAAGAGGCCGAGGTACGGCCCGCCGAACTGCAGCCCGACGCCGATCGACTGGCCTTCGCCCACGACGATATCCGCGCCGAGCTCGCCCGGCGACTTGATCGCGCCTAGGGCGACGGGCTCGGTATTGACCGCGATCAGTAGCGCGCCCTTGGAGTGAGCAGCCTCCGCAATTGCCGCGAGGTCGGGGATGCGGCCAAGAATGTCGGGATACTGGACCACGACGCAGCTGGTCTGGTCGTCGATCCGTGAAATGAGCCCAGCGTTATCCGGCGAGGCCTCGAGCGCGGGCGATGCACCGGCAATCTCGTCCTCGGTGAACTTCGCCATGGTCCGCACGACTTCGGCATAATGCGGGTGCAGCGCGCCCGACAGGACCACGCGCTTGCGCCTGGTCACGCGCCCGGCCATCGCCACCGCTTCCCAGCACGCGGTCGAACCGTCGTACATCGAGGCATTTGCGACCGCACAGCCATAGAGGCGGGCGACCTGGCTCTGGAACTCGAACAGCATCTGCAGCGTGCCCTGCGCGATTTCCGGCTGGTACGGCGTGTAGGCGGTCAGGAACTCGCCGCGCTGGATGATGTGATCGACGCTCGCCGGGACGTGATGCTTGTACGCCCCCGCACCGAGGAAGAAGGCAGCGTCCGCCGCCGCGAGGTTCTTCTTCGACAGGCGCCGCATGTGCTTCTCGACCGCCATCTCGCTGGCGTGCAGCGGGAGGCCTGCGATCGGGCCCGACAGGCGGGCTTCTTCGGGCACATCGACGAAGAGATCGTCGATTTTGCTGGCACCGATCCGGGCAAGCATCGCCGAACGGTCATCCTGGGTAAGCGGCAGGTAGCGCATCGTATGTCCTCAAGTCCCCGTCCCGCGGGGCGACTAGGTTAGAGACTGTCGCAGAAGGCCTTGTAGCCGGCTTCATCCATCAGGCCGTCGAGCTGGCTCGCATCGCCGATGGTCATCTTGAAGAACCAGCCATCGCCTTCGGACGCAGTGTTGACGAGAGCGGGGTCGTCTTCGAGCGCGCCGTTGCCTTCGGTCACTTCGCCGTCGATCGGGGCGTAGACGTCGCTTGCCGCCTTGACACTTTCCACCACCGCCGCATCGCCGCCCTTGCTGAGCGAAGTGCCGGCGGAGGGAAGTTCGACGAAGACGATGTCGCCGAGCTGGCCCTGCGCGTAGTCGGTGATGCCGACCGTGGCAGTGTCGCCATCGACATCGATCCATTCATGTTCATCGGTGAAATAACGCGCCATCGGATCAATTCCCTCGATAGTAGTTGTGGGGGACGAAGGGGAGGCTCACCACCTTCGCCGGAAGTCTCTTGTTGCGAACCTCGATTTCGAGCGCGGTTCCCTCGGCAGTGTGCGCCGAAGCGACGTAGCCCATGGCGATGGGCGCACCGAGCGTGGGCGAGAAACCGCCGCTGGTGACGCGGCCGACCTTGCTTTCGCCCGCATAGATCTCGGCACCCTCGCGTGCGGGCATGCGGCCTTCGATGGCGAGACCGACGCGCTTTTGCGCGGGGCCTGCATCGAATACCTTCATCACCGCCTCGTGGCCCATCCAGCCACCTTCCTCGCGCCGCTTTTTCGTGAGCGCGAAAGTGAGGTCGGCGCTGACCGGGTCCACGCTCTCGTCCATGTCATGGCCATAGAGCGGCAGGCCCGCTTCGAGGCGCAGGCTGTCGCGCGCACCAAGTCCGGCGGGCCGCACTTCGATCTCGGCGCACAGGCGGTCGCACAGCGCTTCGGCGAACTCGGCAGGAACCGAAATCTCGAACCCGTCCTCACCGGTGTAGCCCGAGCGAGTGATCCGCAGCGGCCACTCGCCGAACTGGTAGTCGACCGACTGCATGAAGACGAGATCGTCGATCAAGCCGCGCATCACGCGGTTGAGCGCCGTCGCGGCGTTGGGACCCTGCAGCGCGACCAGCGCCTGCTCGTCCATGTGCGTCAGCGTCACATCATCGTCGAGATGCTCGCGCAAATGGCCGATGTCGTCCCATTTGGTCGCGCCATTGACGACCAGGTAATAGGTCGGCTCGCCGCCCTCTTCGGTGACATTGGTGACCATGAGGTCGTCGATCACGCCGCCTTCCTCGTTGAGCAGCAGCGAATAGCGGACGCGACCCGGCTTCAGCGTCGAGATTGCGCCAGGGAGGAGCTTCTCCAGCTCAGCGGCAGCCTTCTCGCCCGAGACCGTGAGCTGGCCCATGTGGCTGACGTCGAACAGGCCGGCATTGGTGCGGGTCCATTCATGCTCGGCAACGATGCCTTCGTACTGGATCGGCATCCAGTATCCGGCAAACTCGACCATGCGCGCGCCCTTGCCGCGATGCCAGGCATCGAGCGGCAGCGTGCCGGTTTCGGTTTCTTCGATTTCGGTATCTTCGCTCAACAAACTTCCCCGACAGCATGGCCGCCCCTTGCGGAGCGCAACAATTCCATGCCCCCTCTGTCGGGAAACCTGAGAGACTGACGCAGCGGGCTGCGCTTACCCCTTCGGTGGCCATCCGCATCGCGAAGGCGCTTTCCAGAGTGCCGATGGCAGCGCACGGTCCGTGGGCCTGAGAGTTTCCGGGGCGGTTGCTCCTTCGGCGCCGGAGGGTTTCCCCGCCGGGCTCTCCCGTGCGCGCCTGCCGCAGAATCGCTCCCGCAGCCGACGCCGATTGCCCTGCGCGAGTCTGACGCCGTGGTCAATCGGGCAGTTGGGTCAAACCGCGTTCAACCACAGCAAATATAGGGCGGACAGCACGATCCACGCGCCCCCCGCTGTCTTGAGCCTCCTCGCACCGAGCCACAAGGCGATGGGCCGCGCGAGGAAGGCGCCAAGCATTGCGCCCGGGGCCGCGAGCAGGACTACCTCCCATTGCACGGTTCCCGCATCCACGTGCCAGATCATGCCCGCGAGACAGCTTGCCGCCGAGATCACGCAGGCCGTGCCGACGCAGAGCACTACCGGATAATGACGAAGGAACAGGTAGAAGGCGACCAGTTCGCCGATGCCGACCGAGAACAGCGCGGTGAGCGCACCGCCCGGGATCGCGACCAGCATGAGGATGGCGAGGTCGGTTTGAGCCAAACCGTCGCGCTCGGGCAATTCCCGGTTGAAGGTCCACGTCGCGAAAATCAGCGCAAGGCCAAGGACGATCGAGAAGCTCTTGTAGCCGAGCAAGACGAGACGCGCGTCGAAGGCGACCAGCCTCTGCGTCGCGAGCATTGCCGGAAGCGAGATGGCAAGCACCGCAGCAATGACCATCCAGTAATCGCGCGGCCGCACCCTGGCCTCGAGCGCCTGGGGCTTGTGCTGGTGGTAGAGCCGGTCGGTCCAGCGCAAGGCACCGAGACTCATGCCAAAACTCTGGATGCCCATCGAAACCGCGACGACCTGCAAGGGATCGAGCGCCATGGTGCCGAGGTCGCGCAAGGCATTGAAGACAGGAACGAAGACCACCCCTCCGCCGGTCCCGCTCGCGTTCGCGATTATCGCGCCGACAACGCCCACTCCGGGGAGAAACCACAGTTGGCGGAGCAGGTCGGGATCGTGAGGGACGGCAAGCCACAGGGCCGCATAGGCCGCTGCCAGAAGCAGTCCTCCGATGACGGCCAGCCGCGAACTATGTCCCAGCGTAGGCTGGACCGTGTTCAGTCGAGATTGGGGCGCAGCCATCGTTCGGCGGTCGCCATATCGACCCCGCGTCGCCGCGCATAGTCCTCCAGCTGGTCGCGCCCGATCCGGGCCACGCCGAAATACTGGCTTTCGGGGTGACCGAAGTAAAACCCGCTGACCGCAGCCGTGGGATACATGGCAAAGCTCTCGGTCAGGGTCAGGCCGGCGTTCTTCGGCGCATCGAGCAGGTCGAAGAGGATCGGCTTGAGGCTGTGGTCGGGACAGGCCGGGTAACCGGGAGCCGGACGGATGCCGCGATACTGTTCCTTGATCAGCGCCTCGTTGGTGAGCTGCTCCTGCGGCGCATAGCCCCACAGCTCGGTGCGGACATGCTGGTGCAGCCGCTCGGCAAAAGCCTCGGCAAAGCGGTCGGCCAGCGCCTTCAGCAGGATATCCGAATAATCATCCTTGTCGTCCTTGAACCGCGCCGAATGCGGCTCGATGCCATGGATGCCGACCGCGAAGCCGCCGATCCAGTCGCCTGCCGGATCGATAAAATCGGCGAGGCACATGTTCGCCCGGTCGCGGCTCTTCTTCACCTGCTGGCGAAGGAAGGGGAGTACGACATGCTCCTCGCGCCGGACGCGATGGACAGTCACATCGTCGCCGTCGCGCGCGCAGGGCCAGAAGCCTGCCACTCCCTTCGCGACCAGCCACTTTTCCGCGATGATCCTGTCCAGCATGGCATTGGCATCGGCAAAGAGCTGCTCCGCCGTTTCGCCCACGACCTCATCCTTGAGGATGCCGGGATACGTGCCGTGCAATTCCCAAGCACGGAAGAACGGCGTCCAGTCGATATAGTCGCGCAGATCCGCCAGGTCCCAGTCGTCGAAGGCATGCACCCCCGGCTGGAGCGGCGGCGCAGCCTTGTCGGACAGATAAGCGTCGAAGAAATTGGCGCGCGCTTCCTCGAGGCTGAGCAGCACGCTCTGCCCTTTGCCTTCGCGCGCGGCGCGGACCTTTTCGTATTCCGCCGCAGTCGTCTCCACGAATTCGTCGCGTTGTGTGTCGGAGAGCAGGCGACTGGCAACGCCCACCGCGCGGCTTGCGTCGAGGACGTGGATCACCGGGCCCTCGTAGGCCGGGTCGATGCGGAGCGCGGTGTGGACCTTGCTGGTGGTTGCTCCGCCGATCAGCAGTGGCATGGTCATGCCAGCCCGCTGCATTTCCTCGGCGACCGTCACCATCTCGTCGAGCGAGGGAGTGATGAGGCCCGAGAGGCCGATCATGTCGGCTCCATTCTCGTTCGCCGCCGCGAGAATCTGCTGCCACGGCACCATCACGCCGAGATCGATGACCTCGTATCCGTTGCACTGCAGGACCACGCCGACGATGTTCTTGCCGATGTCGTGAACGTCGCCCTTGACCGTGGCTATGACGATCTTGCCCTTCGACTGGTCGGCGAGGCCCGATGCCTCCTTTTCCGCTTCGATGAAGGGGATGAGGTGCGCGACCGCCTTCTTCATCACGCGGGCCGATTTCACCACCTGCGGGAGGAACATCTTGCCGCTGCCGAAAAGGTCGCCGACGACATTCATGCCGTCCATCAGAGGGCCTTCGATGACCTCGATAGGGCGCGCGAATTGCTGGCGGGCTTCCTCCGTATCCTCGACCACATGGGCGTCGATACCCTTGACCAGCGCGTGCTCGATCCGGCGTTCGACCGGCCACCCGCGCCATTCCTCGGCGGCCTTCTCGTCGGCCGCGGACTTGCCCTTGTAGCTTTCCGCAAGCTCGATCAGCCGCTCGGTCGCATCCGGGCGACGCATCAGGATCACATCCTCGCACGCCTTGCGGAGTGCCGGGTCGATCTGGTCATAGACGTCGAGCTGGCCCGCATTGACGATCGCCATGTCGAGCCCGGCGGGGATCGCATGGTAGAGGAACACCGAGTGCATCGCGCGGCGCACCGTCTCGTTGCCGCGGAAACTGAAGCTGAGGTTGGAAAGCCCCCCGCTGGTCCGCGCATGGGGGCAGCGCGCCTTGATCTCGGCCACCGCCTCGATGAAATCGAGGCCGTAGCGGTCGTGCTCCTCGATCCCCGTCGCAACGGCGAAGATGTTGGGATCGAAGATGATGTCCTCGGGCGGGAAGCCGATGCCGGTGAGGATGTCGTAGGCGCGCGAACAGATCTCGACCTTGCGGTCCTTCGTATCGGCCTGGCCCTTCTCGTCGAAGGCCATCACGACCACCGCCGCACCATAGTCCATGCATTTGCGGGCATGGTCGAGGAAAGCGTCTTCGCCTTCCTTCATGCTGATCGAATTGACGATGGGCTTGCCCGAAACACATTTCAGGCCCGCCTCGATCACTTCCCACTTGGAGCTGTCGATCATCACCGGCACGCGCGCGATGTCGGGTTCGGCAGCGATGAGCTTGAGGAAGGTGGTCATGGCCGCGACCGCATCGAGCAGGCCTTCGTCCATGTTGACGTCGATCACCTGCGCACCGTTCTCGACCTGCTGGCGCGCGACCTCGACCGCCTTGTCGTACTCGCCGCCAAGGATCAGCTTCTTGAACGCAGCAGACCCGGTGACGTTCGTCCGTTCACCGATATTGACGAAGCGGGCAGTGATGGTTTGCGTGTCGGTCATGCTGCAATCGTGAAGGGTTCGAGGCCGGCAAGGCGCATGTCGGGGGCGATGTTCGGCAGCTTGCGCGGAGCCAGGCCTTCGACTGCCTTCGCCATGGCGGCTATATGTGCAGGCGTGGAGCCGCAGCACCCGCCAAGTGCATTGATGCGGCCATTTTCAGCCCATACGCGGGTCAGTGCAGCGGTCGTCTCCGGCACCTCGTCATATTCGCCGAGGTCGTTGGGGAGGCCCGCGTTAGGATAGGCCATGAGGTAGGTGTCGGCGATATTGGAGAGCAGCTGGACGTGCGGGCGCAGCTGCTCTGCGCCGAAGCTGCAATTGAGGCCGATGGTCAGCGGCTTCGCATGACGCACCGTGTACCAGAACGCCTCGACCGTATGGCCGGAAAGATTGCGGCCCGACAGGTCGGTCAACGTCAGCGAGATCATCAGCGGGATGTCGCGCCCCAGCTCGCGCTCGAGCTGCTTCACCGCCATGATCGCGGCCTTGCAATTCAGTGTATCGAACACCGTCTCGACGAGGATGAAGTCTACTCCGCCCTCGACCAGCGCGCGGCATTGCTCGACATAGACCTCCACGATCTCGTCGAAAGTCACTTCGCGAAAGCCCGGGTCCTCGACGTCGGGTGACAGCGAGAGCGTCTTGTTGGTCGGCCCCACCGCGCCCGCGACAAAACGTGCCACGCCATCCTCGCGCACATCGACAGCCTCGCGAATGATCCGTGCGGCTGCGACATTGATGTCATGCACCAGCTTCTCGGCACCATAGTCCGCCTGGCTGATGCGATTGGCGTTGAAAGTATTGGTCGCAAGGATATGCGCGCCGGCATCGATATAGCTGTCGCAGATCGCGCGGATGACCTGCGGTTGGGTCAGGTTGACGAGGTCGTTGTTGCCCTTCTGGTCCTGTGCGAGGCCGGTGTCGCCCGCATAGTCTTCCGCGGCCAGCTTCGCGCGCTGGATCTCCGTGCCATAGGGCCCGTCCTTGATCAGGATGCGCTGCGCCGCTGCAGCTTCGAACTCTCCACGCTTCGTCATTATCAGGCCTTCGGGCGCAGGCCGAGCATATGGCAGATGGCATAGCTCAGCTCGGCGCGGTTGAGGGTGTAGAAGTGGAACTGGCGCACCCCGCCCGCATAGAGGCGGCGGCACAGTTCGGCGGCAATGGTCGCGCTGACCAACTGGCGCGCCTCGGGACGGTCGTCGAGCCCATCGAACAGGCCTTCCATCCACGAGGGGATGGCAGTCCCGCAAAGTCCGCTCATCCGCTGGACAGCGGCGAAGCTCAGCACCGGCATGATGCCGGGCACGATCTCGCCCCTGATCCCCGCCGCTGCCGCCTTGTCACGGAACTCGAAGAAGCAATGCGGGTCGAAGAAGAACTGGGTGATCGCACGGGTCGCACCAGCATCGAACTTGGCCTTCAGGTTCTCGATATCGGCCTGCGCGTCGGGTGAGTCCGGGTGCACCTCGGGATAGGCAGCGACCGAGATCTCGAAGTCTGCCACTTTCTTCAGGCCCGCGATCAATTCGACCGCATTGGCATAGCCGCCCGGATGCGGGACGTATTTGCCGCTCCCGTCGGGCGCGTCGCCGCGAAGCGCGACGATATGGCGAATGCCCTCTTCCCAATAGTGCCGGGCGACCGCATCGACTTCCTCGCGGGTCGCATCGACGCAAGTGAGATGCGCGGCAGCGGGAATGCCAGCTTCGTTCTGGATGCGGACGACCTGCTGGTGCGTACGCTCCCGCGTCGAACCGCCGGCGCCATAGGTCACCGAGGCAAAGCGCGGGCCGAGCGGCTTCAAAGTCTCGACACTCTGCCACAGGGTTTCGCCCATCTTCTCGGTCTTGGGCGGAAAGAACTCGAAGCTCACCTCGATATCGCCGGCGAGGCCGGAGAAAAGCGGCGTGTCGAGCGCCCTTTGCGCTTCGCGCATCTGGTCGACGGTGGGGCTCACGAAACTGCCTTCCTTCTCTCGCCGACACGTTCGGCGATCCAGATTTTCACGACCAGCTCGCCGTCTTCCAGCGCAAGTGAAGGCGATGAAGCGAAGCCGGCCCCGGAGAGCAGGCTTTCCATTTGCTGGTCTTCGAACCCAAGGCGCGCATGGGCGTGTCGTTCGCGCAATTCCTCGCGCTGGTGAGCGGCGAAATCGACGATTGCGATGCGTCCGCCCGGCCGGGTCACACGTGCGGCCTCCAACAGCACAGCATCGGGCGACTGGGCGAAGTGGAGAACCTGGTGGAACAGCACCGTGTCGAAGCTGGCTGCGCCGAAAGGCAGCGAGGCAAAATCGCCCTGGACCAGTTCGACCCGGTCCGCCGGGAGGTGTTGTAGCTTCGCGCGGGCTACGCGCAGCATGGCGAGACTCTTGTCGAGAGCGACGATATGCTCGGTCCGCTCGGCCAGCAATTCAGCCATTCGTCCCGTACCCGTCCCGATGTCGAGCAGGCGGCCCAGCGGCCCGTCACCGAGTGCGCTGGCCAGCGCGTCCTCGATCGCTTCGTCGGAGCTGTGCAGGCGACGCAATTCGTCCCAGTCGTCGGCATGGCGAGAGAAATAGGCCTGAGCTTCGGCCTCGCGATGGTTGCGGATCTCGGCCAGCTTGCGTCGGTCGGTCTCGCAGACTTCGGCGAATGCTCGGTCGTCGCCTTCAGCCTCTGCCAGCAGCCGCAATGCGCCACCACACAGCGAGGCAACGTCGGCCGGAGCTGCGCAGGCACGCACAAAGGTCCAGCTACCCTCTCGCCTGCGCTCGGCCAGTCCCGCGTCGCACAATATTCCGATGTGACGCGAGACGCGCGGCTGGCTTTGGGCAAGCACCTGGGCAACTTCACCCACGGCAAGCTCCATCGATCCCAGCAGGCGCAGGATACGAAGGCGCGTAAGATCGGCAAGCGCGCGAAAGACAGTCTCGGTTCGCATGTTGGCCAGAGGATATAAAGATATTTTTATATCTGTAAATCGAGTCGGCTCTCCGCGACGAAACGATAGCTTGGACGCGGTGAAATTCGTGTTTGCAAACGGGATATTTACCATTCTCGGCGATCACCGGTGCCGCAATGGCAGCCGGCCCATCCGATCCCGCGCCCGAACGCGAACGCTTCGTCGAAGATCTGCTCGAGTACATGACGCTCGAGGAGAAGGCGGGCCAGCTCGTCCTTCTTCCGCACGCAGATGCCCGCAGTGGCTCGACATTCGGCGATGAAACCTTGCTTCGCGACCAGCTGCGCCGGGGTCTGGTCAGCGGCGTGATCGGTTCGCCCGACGCCAGCGAAGTGCATCGCCTGCAGCGCATTGCCATCGAGGAAACCCGGCTCGGCATTCCGTTGTTCGTGATGAGCGAGACAGGGACCGGGCGACGCACCCACGTTCCTGCTCCGATCAGTGCCGCAGCCAGCTGGGACCCCGAAGCGGTCGAGGCGGCTGAGACGCTTGTTGCCGACGAAGCCGTCGCCGCCGGCATCAACTGGGCGCTCTCGCCAACGGTGTCTTCCGCCGGCCAGTCAGGTGGCAGTGGCTTCTCCCAAAGCTCGGGTGAGGCAGGACTGCTCGCCGAACGCATGGCCGAAGCGCGCATACGCGGGCTGCAGTCGAGCGATGACGAACGCCGCCACCGTATTCTCGCCTGCCTCCAGTTCCCTGCCGCCCCTGCGCCAGGCCGTGTAATGCACGGCGACGCCGCCAGCGATCGGGCCAGGGAGCATGCACGCATCGTTCTTTCGACCCTGCGACACGCGGCACCCGCCTCGGTCCTGTTGGACCGGTTGGCCAGAAGCCGCCCGGATCGGCGGCAGCGTGTCCCCGACCTGCTTCAGCATCTTTCGCGTCCCGGCGGCTTCGATGGCATCATGCTGTCCGAATGGGTCGAGATCGCTGAATTGTCGGGCCAGCATCCTGCAGCGCCGGGATTCGTCGGGCTTTCGGTCGAGCGAATTGTTGCTGCCATCAATGTCGGGCGGATCGAACGGTCCATGCTCGACGATGCGGTTCGGCGGGTCCTGGGGGCCAAGCACGACCTTGGACTGTTCCGACCGAACCATCACGACACGCCGCGGGCATCGGTGACCATCCGCGACCCGGCGCTTGACCTGGCGCGCAAGTCTATCGTGCTGCTGCGCAATGACCCCGCGCTGCTCCCGCTGACTGTCGATTCTGGCGACATCCTTGTCGTCGGAAGCGCCGCGCGCGACCGGAAGCTGCCGCTGGGCGGCGCCGATGGCGAAGCCTCCAGCGTCATCGACGGACTCGACGAGCTCGGGATCATCTACAAATTCGCCCCCGGTCTCGCCCTGCGCCAGAACGGCACGGCGATATCGCGCATGGTCGATGCCGACCGCATGGCGATCGGCATGGCGGGCGAAGCTGCGAGGCGTTCGCAAACGGTGGTGCTCGTCCTCGGCGACGTGAGCGATCCTCTCGGCGAGGCCCACCGCACGCTAATCGAAACCCTGCGCGCAGCGAACCGGCAACTCGTCCTGGTCACTCTGGGCGAGCGGGCGATCGACCCGGACGTGAGCGGTGCGCCCCTGCCCTGTGTCCTCCACGCAGGTCTGCTTGGCACCCGGTCGGGCCACGCGATCGCCGAGGTGCTGACCGGGGATCACGAGCCGATCGGCCGCCTGCCCTATACGATCCGGGAAGGGGACGGGACCGAACGGCTGCCCTTCGGCCAGGGTCTTGGCTACACCGAATTCGCGCTGACCGATCTCGCGCTCGAACTGGGTGGAGACCGGGTCATAGCCAGCGCAGTGCTGCGCAATGCCGGCGAACGGGACGGGAGCGAGGTAGTACAGGTCTATGTGCGCAGGCTGGGTCCGGATGGAGACCGGCAACCTGTCTTGCGTGCATTCCGGCGCGTGACCATCAAGCACGGGTCGGCGGAACGGATCAATTTCGAGATCGGAGCCGAGGAGCTCGCGACATACGACCAGGAGGCCCGCCTGACCGTGGCCGCAGGTAGCTTCGAAATCAGTCTCGCCTTCAATGCGCAGCGCGGCCAGTCGGGCGAGATCGTGGTCCCGCAGGCGATCGCCGACGCCATGGTCACAGGCCGTGCGGCGCCCGGCGTCCTGCTACCCTTCGACGGGCGCAGGGCCGGCTAGTCACCTCTCGAGCAAGGCCAGCAGCGCGAAGCTCGCCAGCCAGTGCTCTCCCATATAATCGCCCGCAACATGCGGCATGGCGGCAGCGAGATGCTCGCCCGCGCGCGCTTCGATCAGGGGCAAGGCGGGATGCACGCCCAATGCCTTGCTGCAACCAAGAAGGCACCAAGCGCGGCTGAGATTGAGCCCGTCGAGATGGGCGATCTTGCCATCGGAGCGGTCGGACACGGTGACAGGTCGGCACTCCCTTTCCACCCAGCGGTTCGCCAACACCAGCTCCTCGAACCAGAGCGCGAACCGGGTATGCGGCATGACGCGGCTCATCAGCATGGCCGCAGTGAGAACGGGCGACAGGAACTCGTCCCCGCCGGGTTCCCAGCCACGATAGTCGCTACGCTCGGCAAAGGCGGCGAGCGACCAGTCGTCGATCAGCGCAAACAGCAACGGATCATCGCGTTCGGCCCATTCGCGCGCGAGCACCAGCGCGAAGCTCGTGTTGAAATGCGTGCCGACCGTGATCGGGTAGGTCAGCACCCTCAGGTAGTCGCGCAATCGTGAGGCGAATGCCCGGGCCAGCGGCGCCATGCGTGTCGCCCACTCGCGATCACCATGTCGCTCGGCCTCAAGGTGAAGATAGAGCAACCATCCCATGCCATAGGGCCGCTCGAATCCACGCGAGCTGGGCCGGTCGAGATAGGCGAGTTCCACCGCGAGCTTCTCTTCGGTGAAGGTGCTTTCGGCCAATTCGTCTATCTCCGCCGCCTCGGGCATGTCGGGGTAGAGCCGCCGCAAGGTGAGCAGAGTCCACCAGCCATGGACGCAGCTGTGCCAGTCGAAGCTGCCGAAGAATACTGGATGCGCCTCGCGCGGGGGGCGAACATCGTGATCGCCGTCGAAGACATGGTCGTCCTTGTAGGGATAGGGCCGCGCGACATGGCCCAGCGCGATCCGGGCGAAATTGCGGGCGATATCCTCAGTCAGCTCCACAGCAGGAATGCTCCCACATAGATGATCGCCACATTGCACACCCACAGCGGCAGTGCGGTGCCGATCTGCTGGCGGATGACCGCGTTCTGGTCCCGCAGCTCGAGCAGTGCAGCAGGCACTATGTTGAAGTTCGCCGCCATGGGCGTCATCAGTGTGCCGCAGAACCCGGCCAGCATGCCAACCGCCCCGATCACTGCCGGATTGCCGCCATATCCCTCGATCAGCAGGGGGATGCCGATGGCTGCCGCCATCACGGGAAAGGCGGCGAAAGCATTGCCCATGATCATCGTGAAGATGGCCATGCCCAGCGCATAGACCAGCACGGTGAGCAGCACGCTGCCCTCAGGGATCACGCTCCCGGCGATACCACCGATGATGTCCCCGACGCCCGCCAGCGCAAAGACCGCTCCGAGCGCCGCGAGCATCTGTGGCAGGATCGCTGCCCAGCCAATGGAATCGAGCAGGCGCCGTCCCTCCTCGGCGGGCGCGAGCGCGGGAGGCCGGAGCCACACCATCGCTACTGCAAGCGCCACCAGCACGCCGATACCGAACAGGATCAGCGTCTCGCGGCGGGCCTCGAACAGGGCCGTCTCGCCGAGTGGCGTGTAATTGTAGAGCAGCGTCCCCGCGACTGCAATCAGCGGCACGATCAGGGCGGGGAGGAACAATCTGTTGCCGAGGCGCTGCGACGACGCGACCCGCTCTTCCTTGCCGGTCGTCGGCGGATCGCTCCTCTTGAGCCCGCCGAAACCCGCGATTGCGACCATCGCCAGCACGATCAGTCCATTGACGAATTCGGACACATGGCTGCCGAGCAAAAAACTCGCCGCCAGCAGCGCCCAGAATCCGGCATTGCCCCAGCGCCCATCGCGCAGGCTGAGCAGCGACCAGATGGCGAAGAACGCGCCCGCAAGCACATAGAGCCATTCATAGGTGATCATTGGGAGACCCTCCCCAGGCGCCGGTCCATGGCAAGGATACGGCTCCCGTGGATGAGGAAGGCGCAAATCGCGGTCGGGATCGCCCAGACCGACAATTGCAGCGGGGTCAGCGGATAACCGGCGCTCTCGAACACGCCTTGGATCAGCAGGATGGAGGCGATGGCGAAGAATATGTCCTCTCCGAAGAACAGCCCGACGTTATCGGTGGCAGCCGCCATGGCCTTGACCTTCTCGCGCTCGTCCTCGGGCAATTCGCCATGCGACATCTCTGCCGCAGCTTCGGCCATGGGCGCGACCAGCGGGCGCACCGCCTGTGGATGGCCGCCGATATCCTTCATCCCGATCGCCGCCGTAAGCTGGCGGAAGGCGAGATAGACGACGAGCAGTTTGCCCATTGTCGCGCCGCGCATCCCCTCGATCACTGCGCGGGCGCGTTGCTGGAGGCCGTAGCGCTCGAGCAGGCCGATTACCGGAAGGATGATCCAGGTCACCGAGATGTAGCGGTTGTCGTTGAAGGCCTTGCCCAGTGCCTCGATCACTGCGACGAGATCGAACCCTGCAAGCACGCCGGTCGCCAGCGCGGCACCGACCACCACCATCAGCGGATTGAAGCGCAACGCGAAACCGATGACGACGATCGCGATGCCGGCCAGCGGCCAGTAGTTCATGCCTTGCCCTCCCCAAATCCCCCGCCGCCGGGCGTGAGGATCACGAATGTGTCGCCCGGCTGCATTTCGGCAAAACCGGTCGCACCCAATTCCTCGCGACTGCCATTTGACCGTTCGACCCAATTGCTACCCGGCTGTGCATTGCCTCCACCGCAGATGCCAACGGGCGCAATCTCGCGCCGGTTGGCCAGCATGTTAGCGCGCATGGGCTCGAGGAAAGTGACCCTCCGCTCCACCCCATCGCCGCCGCGATGTGCGCCCTCCCCACCTGAGTCACGCCGGATCGCGAAGCTCTCCAATCGCACGGGCAATCGCGTTTCCAGAATCTCGGAATCGGTCAGGCGCGAGTTGGTCATGTGGGTCTGCACCGCGCTGGTCCCGTCATGATCCGGCCCCGCACCTGAGCCGCCGCAGATCGTCTCGTAATATTGGTGCGCCTCGTTGCCGAAGGTGAAATTGTTCATCGTCCCCTGGCTCGGTGCGAGGCGGCGTGTAGCAGCGAATAGTGTATCGGTAACGACCTGGCTGGTCTCCACATTGCCCGCCACCACGGCGGCACCAGGTTTAGGATTGAGCATCGAGCCCTCGGGCACGACCAGTTCGACTGGACGCAGGCACCCGTCGTTCATCGGGATAATGTCGTCGATCAGCGTGCGCAGGACATAAAGCGCAGCTGCGCGGGTAATCGAGCGCGGGGCGTTGAAATTGTCGGGTAGTTGCGCGCTGGTGCCGGTGAAATCGAACACTGCCGAGCGACTTGCGCGGTCGATGCGAATGGCAACCTTCACCACCGCGCCATTGTCCATCTCGTAGGCGAATTCGCCATCGTCGAGCCGGTCGAGCAGCCGCCGTACGCTTTCCTCGGCATTGGCAAGGACGTGGTCCATATAGGCGCGCAGGACTTCGTCGCCCTGGTCGCGGGCGGCCTGTTGCAAGAGTTCGGCCCCACGGGTGCAGGCGGCCAGCTGGGCGCGCAGGTCGGAGAGATTGCGGTCTGGATTGCGCGCAGGATGCGTGGCCGAGGCGAGTATTGCGCGCATCTCGACCTCACGGAAGCGCCCCTCGTCCACCATCAGCGCATTGTCGATGAGGACGCCTTCATCCTCTATCGTCCGGCTTTCGGGAGGCATCGAGCCGGGCGCGATTCCGCCGATGTCGGCATGATGACCACGCGCGGCGACGAAGGCGTCGGGCTCCCCGTCCTGCGCGTCGTAGAACACCGGCACGATCACCGTGATATCAGGTAGATGCGTGCCGCCGCGATAGGGGTCGTTGAGGACGTAGGCATCGCCCCTGCGGAATCCTCTCCCGTCGCGTGCCTCGCCCCTCGCCTCGATCACCCGTGCGATGCTGTCGCCCATGCTGCCGAGGTGGACCGGGATGTGCGGCGCGTTGGCAATCAGCGCGCCGCTGGCATCGAAAAGGGCACAGGAAAAATCGAGCCTTTCCTTGATGTTGACCGAGGTCGCAGTGGACTGGAGCACGACGCCCATTTCCTCGGCAATGGCCATGAAGAGGTTGTTGAAGATCTCCAGCCGCACCGGATCGACCTCGGTCCCGACCGCGCGATCGCGCTGGAGCGGCATTGTGCGGGTGAGGACAAGGCTGCTCTCCTGTTCCAGCCGCGCCTGCCAACCGGGCTCGACGACAGTGGTGGAGCCGGGGTCGATAATGAGCGCCGGGCCGTCGAGGGTCTCGCCAGACGCCATCTTGGCACGCTCCCTTGTCGGCCAATTGCCCGAGGCCTCACCGCTGGCGGTGACGGATTCGGGGACCGCATATCCCAATCCGCCGGAGTTCCCGCTGGCTTCCACGCTGAGCGCCTCCACCACGATCTGTCCCTCGGCGTCGGAATAGCCGAAGCGCTGGCGGTGAAGCGCGCGGAAGCTCGCGTCCATTCGCGAAATCTCGCCGCATTCGATGGTGAGCAGACTGTCGCTGCCTGCAAAGCGCAGCCGGGCGCGGCTCTCCAGCGTGATGGCCTCGGGCGAAATTCCCTGGCCGACGAGTGCGTCGCGAGCCTCTGCCTGTAGCGCCGCCAGTTCCCCGACAAAGCTCTCTACAAGGGGCCGCACCAGGCTCACCTCGCGGATGGCTTTGACCGGAGCCAGTCCTATCCCATAGGCCGATAAGATGCCCGCCAGCGGATGCACCAGCACCGTCTCCATACCCAGTGCATCGGCGACCTTGCAGGCGTGCTGCCCGCCCGCCCCGCCGAAGCAGGCGAGCGCGTAAGTCGTGACGTCGTGCCCGCGCGCCACGCTGATCTTGCGGATGGCGTTGGCCATGTTGTCGACCGCGATGGCGAGGAAGCCCTCGGCGATTTCCTCGAGCGATCGCGGCTCGTCCAGCGCATCGGCGATCTCGCGCAGCCGAACAGCGGAAGCATGTGAATCAAGCGCTTCATTGCCCTGTTCACCGAACACTTTGGGGAAGAACGCGGGATCGATCCGCCCGAGGAACAGGTTGCAGTCGGTCACGGTCAGAGGCCCGCCATTGCGATAGCAGGCGGGTCCGGGATCGGCCCCGGCACTTTCCGGCCCGACCCGGAAACGCGAGCCGTCGAAAATGCAGATCGAGCCGCCCCCTGCAGCGACGGTGTGTATCTGCATCATCGGCGCGGCAACCCGCACGCCCGCGACCACGCTGTCACCGGTGAGCTCGTACTCTCCCGCGTAATGCGCGACATCGGTGCTGGTGCCGCCCATGTCGAAGCCGATGAGCTTGCGGTGGCCGAGCGGCGCGCTCGCCGCGACCATGCCGACCACGCCGCCTGCGGGGCCCGAGAGGATCGCATCCTTGCCGCGAAACGCACCTACTTCGGCAAGACCCCCGTTCGACTGCATGAAGCGCAGCGAGCCGGTCTCGGGCAGGCTCGCCTGCAGCATATCGGTATAGCGTCGCAGGACGGGCGAGAGATAGGCGTCCACCACCGTCGTATCACCACGCGGGATCAGGCGAATGAGCGGGGCGACCTCGTGGCTGACGCTGACCTGCGCAAAGCCGATCTCTCGTGCGATGGCGGCCAGCCGCTCCTCATGCTCGCGATATTTCCAGCCATGCATCAGGACGATGGCGAGCGCGTCGAAGCCGTCCTCGCGCAAGCTCTCGAAATCGGCGCGCGCCCGCGCCTCGTCCAGCTCTCGCAGCACCTCGCCATCGACCGACACGCGTTCGACCACCTCGACCACGCGCGTCGGCAATTGCTCGGGCAGGACGATATGCCGCGCGAAAATCTCCGGCCGCGCCTGCGTGCCGATGCGCAGCGCGTCGCCGAACCCGCCAGTAATCGCCAGCGCCAGCCGCTCGCCCTTGCGTTCAAGCAGCGCATTGGTCGCGACGGTCGTGCCGATCCGCATTTCGGCGATCGAACCCTCCCCATGCCTTGCCATCAGCCGCCGCACCGCTTCGCTCGCGGCATCGGCATAGAAACCGGGATTTTCTGAGAGCAACTTGTCGGTGACCAGCCGGCCATCAGGCGTGGTCGCGACAACATCGGTGAAAGTGCCCCCGCGATCGATGGCAAAGCGCCATTGACCCGCCTGCCGATCCATGTCCTGCGTCTCGCCCATGCGGGGCACACTAGGCACTCGCGTCCGCCGCGCAACTGCCTGATCCAGCGTTTCAATCACGGCACACAGGTTTTTTGCGTTGCAATAAGGCCATGAATTCGCACATCGTGGGGACAGATGCTGCGCCAGTATGAACTCGTAGAGCGGGTCAAGGAATACGACCCCGACGCCGACGAGGCGCTGCTCAACCGCGCCTATGTCTATACGGTGCAGAAGCACGGCACCCAGACGCGCGCTTCGGGCGATCCCTATTTCAGCCACCCGGTCGAGGTCGCGGGCCTGATGACCGACCTCAAGCTCGACCAGGAAACCATCGTCACCGCGCTGCTCCACGACACGGTCGAGGATACGCTGGCGACGATCGAGGACATCGAAGGCCATTTCGGCGAGGATGTCGCGCGGCTGGTCGATGGGGTCACCAAGCTGTCGAAAATCGAGCAGATGCCAGAGAACGACCGCGCGGCAGAAAACCTGCGCAAGTTCCTCCTCGCCATGAGCGAGGACATCCGCGTGCTGCTGGTCAAGCTGGGTGACCGGCTGCACAACATGCGCACGCTTCACTTCATCAAGAAGCCGGAGAAGCGCCAGCGCATCGCGCGCGAGACGATGGATATCTATGCCCCACTAGCCGAGCGCGTGGGCATGTATGAATATATGCGCGAGATGCAGATGCTCGCCTTCGAACAGCTCGAGCCTGAAGCCTTCGCCACCATCACCCAACGGCTCGAACAGATCCGCAGCGAGGACGGCGGCCAGGTCGATGCCATAGCGCTCGACATGAAGCACGCGTTGCTCGAAGCCGGGATCACCACCGAAGTCTCCGGCCGCGAAAAGCACCCCTATTCGATCTGGCGCAAGATGGCCGAACGCCATGTCAGCTTCGAGCAGGTGACCGACATCATGGCCTTCCGCATCATCACCGAGGATGTGGCCGACTGCTACCGGGCGCTGGGCGTGTTGCACACGACGTGGCAGTTCCTGCCGGGCAAGTTCAAGGACTACATCTCGACGCCGAAGACCAACGGCTATCGCTCGCTCCACACTTCGCTGATCTATGGCAAGTCGATGCGGGTGGAGGTGCAGATCCGCACGCGCGAGATGCACAAGCTCAACGAGTTCGGCTATGCCGCGCACTGGGCCTACAAGCAGGGCGATCGGCCCGATGGCCAGGTTGGCTGGCTGCGCGACCTCATCGAAATCGTCGACGCCAGCCACGATGCCGAGGAGCTGCTCGAGCATACCCGCCTCGCCATCTACCAGGACCGCATTTTCGCATTCACGCCAAAGGGCGCGCTGCACCAGCTGCCCAAGGGTTCGACCCCGGTCGATTTCGCTTTCGCCGTCCATACCGATCTTGGCGCGCAAACCGTGGGCGCGAAGATCAACGGGCGGCACATGCCGCTACGCACCCAGTTATCGAACGGCGATGTGGTGGAGATCATCAAGAGTCCCAAGGCCGAGCCGCAGATGAGCTGGCTGGGCTTTGTCGTTACCGGCAAGGCGCGCGCTGCCATCCGCCGCGCGGTGCACTTGAAGGAACGCGCCGAAGTGGCCGAGATCGGCAAGAAGCTTTTCGACGAGATCGCGCTGCGCGTCCCCGCAAAAATCGGCCGCAAGGCCACGCGCGAGGCGATCAAGCGGCTGGAGATGGAAGAGGAGGAAGACCTCTACTACGCCATCGGTTCGGCGAAGATCACCGACCGCGCGGTCATGGAGGCGCTGGTTCCCGGCTGCACGGCGGAACTGGAGGACGAACCCGACTGGACGCGCAGTGGCAAGGCGCTGTCGATCCGCGGACTCACCCCCGGTGTCGGCTTCCAGCTCGCGCAATGCTGCCACCCGGTGCCCGGTGACCGCATCGTCGGCGTGCGCAAGCCGGGCGAAGGTGTCGAGGTCCATGCGATCGACTGCCACCAGCTCGCCAGCGGTATCGATACCGACTGGCTCGACCTCAGCTGGGGCAAGCGTTCGCGCGGCGCGACCGGGCGGCTGCGGGTAACCCTCTACGACCGGCCCGGCACGCTGGCGGAAATGGCGACGATCTTTGCGCAGAACCACGCCAATGTGACCACGCTCGAGCAGACCCAGATCGACCATCCCTTCACCACCTATGAGTCGGATCTCGAAGTCCAGGATCTCGCTCACCTCACCCGCATCCTCAGCGCGCTGCGCGCCAGCGACTCGGTTGCCCAGGCGGAGCGCGTATGAGCCACATCACCGGTATCGACCATGTCCAGCTCGCCATGCCGCATGGCGGCGAAACGCACGCCCGGCTGTTCTGGGAAGAGATCATGGGTCTGGAAGAAGTCGCCAAGCCCGCGCATCTCGCGGTCAATGGCGGCTGCTGGTTCGAAGGTGCCGGGGTGGCAATCCACTGCGGGGTCGAGGACGGCTTCCTGCCCGCCCGCCGCGCCCATCCGGCACTGCTGGTGAAGGATCTGCGCGCGCTGGTCGCTAGGCTAGAACTTGCCGGGATAGGCTTCAAGCCGGGCAAGAAGCTCGATGGCTATGTGCGCGGCGACATCTCCGACCCCTTCGGCAATCGCATCGAATTGATGCAGCGGGTCTAAAGCAGTTCCAGCTCGACATTCGCGGCATCACCCGCGACGAGGTCTTCGGCTTTCAGCACCTTCTTGCCCACGAGCAGCCACCACTCGCCGGTCCTCGAGGGGAAGACCGAAGTCTTCCAGCGCGTTTCGCCGATTGCCGCCATGACCTTGACCGAGCCGAAGCCGCGCCTGCCGCCGAATTCGAGGCGGCGCAGGCGTTCGTGCATGGTCACCGCCTCGGCCGCATCGCCGCCGACCGTGACCATGTGATAGACCGCCTTCTCGCCGTGCCAGCGTCCAATCTCGGCGGTGAAGGCGATGCGCTCGGTCATTTCCCGGCGCGGCGGATGGGCACCGGGATATTGCAGATGTCCGCGCCTCCTGCCGGATGGATGAAGAACGGGTCGCGCCGGTTCGCGCGAGCGTCCGCATAGCGGGCAAAGGTCGCGCCCTCGGTCGACAGATACTCGAAAGCCGGGCGCTCGGCTGCGGGCAGGTCGCTGGCAACGCGCACGGTCAGGATCGGCGTACGCTTGTCCGCTTCCTCGTCCGAGTAGAAGCCCAGATCGCCATGCCCGCGCGGGAGCGAAGAGAGGTGCTCCATCCCCTCGATGATCCGGCCCACGAGCGCGATATTGCGATCGAGATGGCGCGGTGCTTGGCCGATCACTGTGTAGAGTTCCGCGCCTGATCCGGTATCGGGCGAGTAGTTCCTTCCCACACCGACCATGCCGTAGCAGTGGGTGGGCCACCATCTCTGGTCCCAGCCGAACCCCTTGGTTGCGACCGGCCAGCCGTCGTAGAAATCCACCCAGGGTGCGTAGGCATCGCCACTATGCCATGCAGGATAGGGTTCGATTTCTACGGGCCGAAGTTCGATGTCGGGCGCCTGCCTGGATTGACGTTCGGCGTCACGCTCTGCGTTTTTTTCCTGCCACTCGATCAATCGGGCCGTGTAATCGCTCTCCTCCATCACCCGCAGTCCCTCGGGCAGCAGTTTCGGCTCACCCTTGGCCTCGGGGTTGTCGTAGTTGAGGTCGCCCCACTGGACGACATAATTGTCCTGCACGCGGTTGACGGTGATGTCGTCGTACCACTTGGCGCGGGCGAGCGTGCGAATGTTCTCCACCCAGCCCTGCAATAACGGCGCGGGCATCAGCTGGATGACGACCTTGCGTTCCTTGCCCTCGGCATCGGGGGCGAGCGTCATCACCAGCAGGTCTTCCGCCGGAATCGCGACCCACTCCTCGGCCTTGGCCCCGGCAACGATCTCGTTAGGCGAAGGCGCGCCTTGCGGCTCCTCCTGCGCAATTGCGGGGGCGGACAGCGCGCACAGCGCGGCGAGCGAAATCAGGGGCTTCCTCATGCCGCGATACCTGTCACGCCTCGCGCGCAAACAAAAGCCCAAACCGACCGCAGGGAGGCAAGGCCAAGCGGCCGCCCGCAGCGATGCGGACGCAGTCCGTGTGCGCGAGGATAGCCAAGGGAGCGGACGCGACCGCCGGCGCCTGAGGCGAGACAAGCAAAAGCCCCTTCCCGCGCGTTTTCGTGGGCGGAAAGGGGCTTCGAGGCAGTGTTCGCAGGGAATGCACATCCGCGCAGCACCGCCACAGTGAGTCGTTGTATCACCAAAATCGCAAAGGGGAATATAGTGCGACGAGTTCGGCTTGCGAAACGCACCCGTCGCCGCTAGAGGCGCGTCTCTTTTGTGGCGCTACCGCGCTTCGCGCTACTTGAGCGCGGGTTTGGACACCGATCCTCTGCCCTCAAGTAACGAAGCGATAGGGCTACAAGGAACGCGGAGCGGTGGCCGAGTGGTCGAAGGCGCACGCCTGGAAAGTGTGTATACGGTAACCCCGTATCGAGGGTTCGAATCCCTCCCGCTCCGCCACTTTCCCCGGCACCGGTTCGACGAGCTAATCCTGACGGCTAACCTCGATGAAGGTCTTGTGAGGATCGTAGCCCGCGACCGCGCAGGAATAGCGGACCGACCCGTCCTCGTTCTCCGCGGCGACCTCGAAACCCAGCCGCGTGTAGAAATCGGCGACCATGCCATTGCGGTCGGTCGGGATGTAGGTCGCATGGATCGTCTCGACCCCTGCTTCGGCAGCGGCTTCGAAGAGGTTGTTCATCACGCATTGCTCGACCCCACGTTCGAGGACACGGCATGATTGGAGCCAGGTGTCGATGTCCCAGACAGCGCCGTCTTTGCGCACGATGACCACGCCGATCATGCCGTGCTCGGCGAACTTGTCGCCCAGCCGGACCTGCCAGCCCATCAACCCGGGGTCGTCCTCCATGCGCCTCACATCCTCCTCGCCATAGCGGCGGGTGGTGAGGTTGAACTGGTTCGACTTGTTGATCAGCTGGGTGATGCGGCTGCGCCCGGCATCATCGAAGGGATCGATGCTCATGCGCATTTCGAGCGAAGTCAGATAGTCGTCGTAGTTGCCGATCTTCGCGCGGATTTGGGCCGCCGCAGCGCGCCCGCCATAGCTGGCCGCGCGCGAAACATCCTCCTGGTTCAGCGGAAGGTGATCGAACAATCCCGAATGGGCAATGCGCTCGATGTAGAATGAGGGATCGTCACCCACCTCGATGGTCGAGACCAGCGGCAATTCCTGCCGCACACGCTCGCGCTCGGCGGCATTGTCGTCGATGAAAACGAGTGACTCGAGCCCGAGGCTCAGCGTCTCGGCAATCGAGCGAATATTGGTCGCCTTGTCGCTCCAGTTGGCCTGGAACACTGCGATATGGACTTCCTTGAGGACCATTTCGGAATGTTCGCGAAAGGGCTCGCGTGCGATTTCGTCCGTGTTCTTCGAACACACCGCCAGCACGACGCCGCGCTCGCGCAGCGAGAGGACGAAATTCTGGAAAGCGACGAAGGCCTCGCCCTCGGGCGAATTCTGGCCGAGCCTGATGCCAGCCAGCCCGTCGTCGCCGATCACACCGCCCCACAGCGTATTGTCGAGGTCGAGGACCAGGCCGCGCGCGGCCTTGCCCTTCATCGCCGCCAGTACCGCGGCGATGCTGTCTGCCGCCAGCGGACAGACGTCGACGCTGAACGGGATCTTCGCGGCGTGATAGCGGACCGGATCAAGCCAGCTGTCTAGCCCCACGCGCGCCGCCAGCGCCGCCTGGTCCCAAAGCAGCCAGCGTCCCTCCATCGCGCCTTCGGCCAGCATCAGGTTCACCCGGTGGCGGAAGCGCGCACTTGAACCGGGCGTCGCAAGCTCTGCGGAGGAAACCTGGACCGCCCCCGGAAGCGTAGCAATGATCGCGCGGCAACCGGTCTTCTCCTGCGCTGCCGCGGCAAGCGCGTCGGCCAGGCTTTCCGCATCGGCGATCGCTTCGTCCTCGGCCGCGCGGTCGAGGATCGCCCGCTTGCCGGCAAATCCATACTCGTCGAGTACCACCAGCACCGCATCGAGCTGGCGCCCGAAACAATCGGCGGGCGAGAAGGCGAAGCTCGCGACACTGTCGTAATGCGCCTCTACCGAGGTGATGGCGAGCCCGCGCGCGAGTCCCGAGGCGGCCAGAGGATCGGGCAAATAGCTCAGCGTCCGGTTGCCGAGCAGACCGATGGTCACTTCGGCAAAACCGGGATTGGGTACGGTGCCCTTGGCAATTTTCTTCGCCAGCCGCTCGACCCGCAATTGCTCGCGCATCCCCAGCTGCTGGTTGGAGAGCGACTTGATCGCGGCATAGTCGGCGTCGCGCCCTTCACCGAGATCAGCCTCGATGGCAGCCAATCGCCCGGCCCAGTCGGGCGCCAACGGGGGCCGCCAGGGGAAACTGCCCGAAGTCATCCGGTCTGCTTCGCTGCCGCGTTGACCAGATCGCCGAGGTTCTTGAAGCTCTGCATCTCGGAGGTGCCGAAATGAACGCCCAGTTCCATTTCGATCATGACCATCAGGCGCACGTGCGACAGGCTGTCCCATTGCGCCACGTCGTTTGCGGTCGTCTCCATGGTGACGGGGCCATCGTACTCGTCGAACAGGTCCCTGATGATGTCCGTGACCTTGGCAAGGATGGCTTCGTGATCCGACATGTTTAGGTCCTCTTGGTCGAAGGGTGGGCGGGAGCGATCATTGGCCGTCGCTCCGCTGCTGGTCAGGCTTGTCGACATTGCGACCGGTCAGGCTGTTGGTCAGCCGGTAATTCTCGACCGCCGAGCGGATGGCGCTTTCGTAGCCGGGGAAGTTGTCCCGGGTCAGGCGGTCCTCTCCCGTGGCCAGTGCGGTGACGAAGCGGCGCAGGATGTCAGGATTATAGACGTGCCCCACCTCGCGGTAGTTCGCGAGGTCACCGGCAACTTCCGGTTCGTCATCGAGAGCGAAAACCCGCACGTGGGGGAGCTCGCCAACGGCTTCGACCAGGCAGCGCCGCGCGATCATCTGTTCATCGAGCAGGGTCGGGCTGATGTCGTTACGCCGGACGTGATAGAAGGCGAATGAGACGATCGGGAACAGTATGTCGACCTTTACTCCCCGGTCGGAAAAGGCCCTGACATCGGGAATGAGCTGTTCGTTGATCGCACGGAATGTGCCGCAGTCCCTGCCGCTCGCTGCGCCGATCCCCTCCCGGTTGCGCGCGATGAGTCTTTCGATCCGAGCCATTTCATCGGGGCTCTGGAAGCGTGTGTACATCTTCTCGACGAAGTCGGCGTAACCGGCATCGTCGGGATTGCCATAGGTCAGGTTGCCGCCAAGGATATCGAACGTCTTGCGGACGGTCGGCAGGTTCACCATCCGCAGATCGTTCCAGATGTCGTCGTCGTAGAGGAAGGTGGGGAAACCGTTGTTGGTGACTTCGGGATCGCGAATATAGGTCCAGTCGAAGGTCAGGATGACGTGCTCGATCGACGGGCTCCTCGCCAGACGATCGAGGACCAGGTCGCGGTCGCGCGGGCGCGGGCCGCCATAGCTGAGATTGGCCACATGGGCGTCCGGACCCAGAATGCCTTCCACATATTCCGGCGTGTACATCGCCGTGATCGAGCTGCCGACGAGGAAGGTGTTGAAGGCCGGATCCTTGGCCACGACATCGACCCAGTCGATCACCAGATCGCGCGAATTGTCGCCGGGGTTGATCCGCGGCTCGGCACCCCAGCGATAGACGTTGTGCGGGTCGACCGAGATGACCAGAGCTGCAAGCGACAGGTATATGGCCGATATGAACATCGCCGCCCACAGCATCGGCCGCGCCGCACGCCAGCGCGTGCTTGCCAGCCCACCGCTCTTCGGAACCTCCCCGCTCACTGCACTGACGGTCGCTGATTGCTCTTGCATCGTCATGACCTCAGAACCCCTGATACAGGAAGGGCGGTTGGCGCGACACGTAATAGAGCGAGGCGATTACCAGGATGGACATGTAGCTAGCCTGCACCCAGCCCGGACGCCACAGATTGCGCAGGAATGCGGGGCCGTAGCTCTTGTTGTCATAGGTCATGATCGCGGGGCGGTAGCGGCGCATCAGCTCGACACTGTTCGGGCACAGGTAGATGATCGAGAATGCGCAGAAGAGGGTTATTACCGGATAGCGCATGTCGAAGGCCGAGGGCGCATCGAGCGAGAGGCCGAACATCTGCGAGAACAGGTGGAAGCCGCCCGCCACGCTTTCCGACCGGAACATCGCCAGGCTGAGGAGGAGCGGCAGGAAGAACACCGCTCGCTCGAGCAGGGCGATGAAAGTGGGCGACCTGGCCTTGCTGAAAGCGCGATACCATTTCGACGCGCGAACCTCCGTCTCGAGCGCGTACCAGAAGCCGTGCATCAGGCCGAAGACGACGAAGGTCCACAGCGCTCCGTGCCAGATACCGATAATCTGGAAGTTGACCAGCATCGGGATCCACAGGCTCAGGAGGTGCGCGGGGATCGGTGCAAGCCGGTTGAACATGGCATAGCGCGTCCCGGCGACCGATAGCGGCGTGTAGAGGAAGCGCGCGATAACACGGGTCAGCGTCATGTGCCATCGCCGGTAATAGTCGATGATCCCGTTCGCCTTGAAGGGCGAGAAGAAGTTGATCGGGTAGCGCAGGCCGAACAACCGGGCGAGACCGATGGCCATGTCCGAATAACCGGAAAAGTCGAAATAGAGCTGCCCCATATAGGACAGTGCGCCGATCCAGGCCTGCACCGGATGGATCTCCGCGCCGACATTCGCCGCGCTGAATACGATGTCCACCGTCGGGGCGAGGTTGTCGGCAATGACAACCTTCTTGAACATCCCGATCGAGATGAAGCTCAGCCCGACAGCGAAGTCGAGCGGGTTCATCCGCAAGAAGCGCTTTGACTGGATCTGCGGATTGAACTCGCTGAGATAGGTGATGGGCCCGATGATGAGCTGCGGGAAGAAGCTCACGAAGGCGCCATAACGGCAGAAGGCAGAGAACTTGGCCCCGGTCGATGCCAGCCCGCCGAGGAACTCGGTGACGTTCTTCTCGCGCGCGTAGGCGTCGGCCAGGAAAGCCGCCTGGTGGAAGGTGTAGAAGGAAATGCCTGCCGGGATGGCTATCCCTGCGAAGTCGCCCATGAACCCGGCGCTGGGGCCGAACAGCAGCGTCACGATCTTGTATTTGAAATAGCAGAGCGAAATCAGGTTGTAGAATTGCCCGGCCAGATAGATCCTCCGCCTCGTGGGATCGTCGTCCTTCATGAAGGTGATCGCAACCGCGACTGCAAAATTCACTGCCAGAGCCGTCAGCAGCAATGTGACTGAGAACATGCTGTGAGGGATGTAGAAGATGATCGACGCGACGAACATGACGACAAGCGCCGCGTTCTTCCCGAAGAAGTGGGCCATCGTATAGAATGCGATCAACACAAGTGGCAGAAAAACAAAGAGAAATAGCGGATCGGTAAATATCAAAGCTACTTCCCCCCAGTTGAATTTTCACAGACTGCCCTGGCGCCGGTTCCTTGCTGGATAACCGTCGGATTGATCCATTCCAGTCCCGTCGCGATGCCAAAATCGGGGCGCTGGAAAAAGAGGGCATTGGTATAGCCATGCCCCCCAATGAGGGGTCGGTAATCATAGTGGTTACTGCCAAGGGGTGCTTGAACACACAGAGGCTGTCGGTCAGTTTTCGAGGCATGGAAGTGGCCCACCTTGCGTCGACAGTGCCTGCTCGCCCGCCACTACCGAACCCGAAGGATCGACCAAAGGTAGTGCCAATAAATGCAGCTCAGTGACATCGATTTCGTAATCATCGGCGCAGCCAAATCAGCGACGACCTGGCTCCAGACGCAGCTGCAGTCGGATCCCGCCGTCTATATGCCCGATCCGGAGCTGCATTACTTCTCGCGCGAGTATGATCGCGGCACCGACTGGTATCTCTCGCATTTTGCCGGAGAGAAGGGCGACAGGCTCGTTGGCGAGAAGTCCAATTCCTATCTCTACGCGCCCGAAGCGGCGGAGCGCCTGCACCGCGACCTCCCTCAGGTGAAGCTGATTGCCCAGCTGCGCAATCCGGTTGAGCGGGCCTATTCCAGCTATTGCATGCTGTTCCGCCGCGGTGAAGTCGGGCCAAATATCGAATCCCATCTCGATCCCGAGAAGAGCGCGAATATGCAGATCCTCGGCTCGGGAAATTTTGCCAGCCATCTGCAGCCCTTCATCGACCGTTATGGCCGCGAGCGGCTCCTCATCCTGTTCTTCGAAGGCGTTGCGAAGGATCCCGAGACGCAGATGTCGCGGGTCCGCGAGCACCTGGGACTGCCGCCGCGTGCGCTGGCGCCCGAAGGGCGGTCCAAGGTCAAGGACAAGACGACACCGCTGGTACCGGGCGGACTGCGCAGGCGGCTGACCTGGATGAAGCCCCTTGTGCGTCCCTTGCGCGGAAGCGCACCGTTCGAGGCTGCGCGCGGCCTCGTCGCTCGCAAGATCGAATATCCGCAGCTGACCAGCGAGTTGCGCAATCGTCTGGCCGATTACTACGGCCCATCTATCGAGCAGCTGGAACAGATCAGTGGTCAGTCGCTCGATCACTGGCACATGCAGGCGGACCGGGTCGGCTGATCTGGAGTGCGATCAGACCCAATTGGTCGGGCTGGAGGTCAATAAAGGGCTAATCGCTTTGACCAACTGCACCCCGGCGCATCGGCTGGTAGCCCAGTCGGAGCGGGTGCCATCACCGGTGGTGGTGGTGCCGCACTACGCGGGTCCGGAGGGCCCTGCCGCAACATATCCTGGCTGGCATTGAGGGCCGTTATACAAGATGAAAACCTTCGTAATCACCGGCATCCAGATGAGGAACAAGGGCTCGCAAGCCATGTTCCTCTCACTCTACTCGGGCCTCAAGGCCATCTACAAGGACTGCCGGGTCGTCGGCTTCGCCAACAAGTATGACGAGCCCGAGCAATATGCTTTCAGCCTGCTCCCCTACGATTATTATACAAGGCTCCTGTTCAAGTATCGGCTGAACAGCCTTCCGCTGCTGGCGCCGCTCGCGACCGCTTTTGCCGGTTTCTGGCGCAAGACCGACAAGTGGAGCGGCAAGGTCGCCGAAATGGACAAGACCCTGCGCGAGGCGGACGCCATTCTCGATGCGAGCGGCTACACGCTCGGCTCCGGCTGGGGCAAGGGCGGCGGCAGGCTGCTGCTCCAGACGATCAGGATCGCCAAGCGCTACAACAAGCCCATCATCCTGATGCCGCAGAGCTTTGGCCCTTTCGACTGGGGCGAGGACGACGATGCCGAGTTCCTCGACGAAGTGAAGCGGGAGCTTGCCTATTGCACCAAGATATACGCCCGCGAGCGAGAGGGCTACGAATGCCTGACCGCGCTGGGCCTCGACAACGTCGAACTCTCGGCCGACATGGTCATCAGGGAGAAGATCTTCCCCACCGCGAGCGACATCCATCCGTCCTATGACCCGTCCAAGGTCGAATATCCCGCTCCAGGATCGGTCGGCTTCATCATCAACGAAAACGTGTTCAGGATCGGCGATGCCGGTGCGGTTCTCGACCTCTATGCCCGCATCCTCGACAAGCTGATCGATGACGGCGAGAAGGTGTGCATCCTCAACACGTCCACCGCCGATACGCATCTTGTGGAGCAGGTTCTGGGCAAAACCAGAAATCGCGACAAGGTGGCCATAATCTCTGGCGAATATTCGAGCCCGGAGCTGATCGATATCATCGGCCGGTTCAAATATGTCGTCGCCTCGCGGTACCACTCGGTGGTCTTCGCCTACCGGAGCGGCGTTCCCGCGATCATTCTCGGCTGGGCCAGCAAATACATCGATCTCGCGGCGCACTTCCAGCAGGACGACTATGTCTTCGACATCAGGGAGCCGGGCGTCGACGGCATCATGGAAAAAATCGACAAGATGGGCGCCGACCATGCGGCGGAGGCGCAACGCATCAAGGACTGCCTTGAATCCATCCAGACAAGCTCGGTCATCCAGCAAGCGGCAAACGCACTGGAAGACTAGACCTCATCCCGAGCCCTCGGTCGCAATCGAGACGGGTAGTAACAGTGCAATCATAGCCCAATGGGGTACCCGAAATTGCACTCGCATAACGCTGGCCCGCCCCTAAGCTTGGGGCATGTGCGGAATTGCGGGCTTCGTGGACTTTGGCGGCAAATTGCGGGCCGATCCGGCGCTCTTGCTGGACACGATGCGCGATGCACTGCTGCACCGCGGCCCCGATGCCGGCGGCTCGACACTCGAGGCGGAAGGCCGCGTCGGGCTCGGCCATCGCCGCCTTGCGATCATCGACCTGTCCGAAACCGGCGCCCAGCCGATGGAGTCCGCATCCGGCCGCTATGTCATCGTCTTCAATGGCGAGATCTATAACTTCCTCACGATCCGCAGCGAACTTGCCGCGCTGGGCACGAGTTTTCGAGGAACCTCGGACACCGAAGTCCTGCTCGAGGCGATCGAACGTTTCGGGCTTGCCGCCGCGCTCGAACGGGCCAATGGCATGTTTGCCTTTGCGCTATTCGACCGGCAGCAAAAGCAGCTCGCCTTCGCACGCGACCGGCTGGGCAAGAAACCGCTCTATATCGGCATGGCCGACGGCGCACTTGCCTTCGGATCGGAACTGAAATCGATCCGTCGGCATCCGCAATTTGCGCGGGTCGAGATCGACCGCGAGGCGGCGGCGCATTTCGCCCGCCTGGGCTATATTCCCGCCCCGCTTTCGATCTACCGCAACGTCTGCAAGCTCCCGCCCGCGAGCTACCTCGTGCTCGCGCTGGAGGGACCCGCGCCCGATATCGAGACGATCCGGACCCAAAGCCGTCCATACTGGAGCATGAGAACCGCCGCAGAGCACGGGCTCGCAACGCGTTTCACCGACGAGGCCGAGGCACTCGACACGCTCGAGGAACGCCTGGGAACGGCAGTCGAGCAGCGGCTCATTTCGGACGTTCCGGTCGGCGCCTTCCTCTCGGGTGGTGTGGATTCCAGCCTCGTTTGCGCCATGATGCAGGAACGGCTTGCCGGCGATGCCAGGACCTATACGGTCGGCTTTGCGGAGAGCGAGTTCGACGAATCCGCAGATGCCGCGGAACTGGCCGCACATATCGGTTCGCAGCACACCGAACTTTCGCTCGATCCCGGGGCAGCGCTCGACGCGGTAGGCGAGATGCAACAGATTTTCGACGAACCATTCGCCGACCCGTCGCAGATTCCCTCGCTGCTCATCTCGCGCCTGATCCGCTCCGAAGTCACCGTCGCCATCTCGGGTGACGGGGGCGACGAATTCTTCGGCGGCTACAAGCGTTACCCGCGAATGCTGGCGATGGAACGGCTGGCGCAGCGATTGCCCCGCGGATTGCGCCGCGCCGCAGGTGCTGCGCCCTTCTGGCTGCTCGACGCGGGAGCCAGTGTTGCGCGAATGGTCGGTCGGGGAGGTCACGCAGCAGAAGTCAGCGGCGACCGGGCGGAGAAGATCCTGGAGGTCATTGCGAAGCACGACTTCCGTCACCGCTACGAGCACTTCAATTCGCAGTGGACCGGGGCGCCGGCCTCGCTGCCCAGTCCCTTCGTCACTGCCGAGATTCCCGGGGAGCTCGGCCAGCTCGAGCAGATGATGTTCCTCGACGCGGTCTGCTACCTGCCCGACGATGTGCTTGTGAAAGTCGACCGGACTTCCATGGCGACCAGCCTCGAAGTGCGTTCGCCCCTGCTCGACTACGAGCTGATCTCGACCGCGTGGCGGATGCCCGACAGCCTGCGGATGCCTGGTGGTGGAACAGGCAAGGTCGCCCTGCGCAAACTGCTCGCGCGGCGCGTACCTGAGCATATGATCGACCGGCCGAAGCGTGGTTTCGGTGTGCCGCTCAACGACTGGCTGCGCGGTCCCCTGCGTGAACTCGCGGAAGAGCATTTGGCCCGCGAAAGACAGGAAGCGCTCGGCTTCTTCGACAGCAAGGCGGTAAGCAGGCGCTGGGCCGAACACCTCTCCCGCCGCCGGAACTGGGGCTTTCACTTGTGGAGTTGCATCTCGTTCAGCATGTGGCACCGCCACTGGATGGAGAATTGAGCGCCGGACGGCGCGCTCAGGATGGCTCCACCGCGCCAGTAGCAGAAACCTGGCGGTTGATGTTCTTCCACATCGAGGCATCGAGCAGGACGGCAGTCAGGCAACCGAAGCCGATATGCGCGAAGCTCGCCCCGATCGCGCCGTAGATCGGGATGGCGTAGAAGGCGATGGCGAGGAAGACCACGGTCGAGCAGCTCGCCGTCATCAGGACATATTGCGGACGGTTCATCGCCAGCAGGGCCGAGCGAGCCGGGGCTGCGTGCATGATGAGGAAGACCGCCACCAGATGCGCCACCAATATTGTGTAGGCGGGTACGAACTCGGCTCCGAAGGCGAGCGCTACCAGCGGCTTTCCGGCCAGCAGGGCGACGGCAAGGATGCTCCCCATGATCAGCGCGAGGAGGCCCTGGATACTGACCACGGTCTTGCGAAACTTCGCCGTCACCTGGCCGACCCACATCCGTGCAAGATCGGGATAGACCACCATCTGGATCATCTCGCCGCAGCTCATCGCCACCTTCGCCATGCGCTTGGCGATGTGATAAAAACCGGCCGCCTCCGAACTGTCGGTCAGCGCGCCGACGATCAGCGTATCCGCCTCATGCGTGATCGTGCGGAGCGCGCTCGACGCGTTGGTGGTGAAGGCAAATCCCAGGAAACCCGGATAGTCACGCATCAGATTGCCGACCCGCGCCCGTAATGGCGAAGGAGTTCCTTGCCGAGCGAGCTGACGGAATGCGATGAAGTTGTAGAGCAGCGCATCCACGACCTGGCAGAGGGTCCACACCCACACGAATGTCGTCAGCCCCGCTCCGGCCCAATAACAGATCCCGGCCAGGATCAGCCGCAGGAACCCGGCGATGAAGACGATATAGGCCATGGTCCGGAACATCCCGGCCATTCGCATCACCGCCGAAGACATACCGCGCAGGTTGAGCGCAATCGCGAGCGCGTAGATCGCCACCAGCGTGAACATCTGGGGCGGGAAATCGAAGTAGGACGTGAGTACGAAGCCGACGACTATCGACAGCAATGCTGCGACCCATGCCCCCGCAACGTCGAGGATGAGGCCGAAGAGATAGAGCCGCGACAACCGCTCGGGATCACTCGTCTCCTCCTCGGTCGCGGCGAAGCGGACGAGCGGCTGCCACGATTCGAAGCGCACGATCCGCTCGCATACGCGGCCCACGGCCAGCGTCATGGCAAGGACGCCGAATGCCTCCGGCCCGAGCGCGCGGGTCGCGAAGGCAATGCTGCCAATCATGACGATCGCATTGCCGACGCTGCCCGTCATCAGGTGCAAAACGCTCTCGATGCGCGAGCGGAGCACGGACTTGGCCGGGGAGCCGGGCATGGTGGAGCTTTCGCTCATCGGTGCATTTCCATGGGAAGGGTCGAGAGGCGCTGTCGGGCTTTCACACATTCGCTCCCGATCAAAGGAAATCCAGCTGCGAGGATGCCGGGCGATGGGGCCTTTCCGGCTTTTTCTGCCCCGGCCCGTCTTGTGGCGGCGCGGCGCCGAGGGGCTCTTCCTCCCTGAGACAGGTCAGCAGTGCCAGGAATACGGGCGCGACCCAAAGCCGCGCGTACATATGCGGCACGGTCAAGGTGAACAGCGAGAAGATCAGCAGCACCCCGACGCAGATGATCCCGCGCTGCGGGTCCTTTGTCATACCCGCCATCGCCTGGAACCACATCAGGCCCAGCAGCCCCATGAAGCCGATCAGGCCCGGCAGCCCTGCCTCGGTGAGCAGCAGTAGCGGGAACACGTGCACCGGCGCCTGATGCATGCTGACCACGCGGAAACTGTCGGCACCGATCCCGATGAAGAGCGTGTCGCCGGCCATGCGCCAGGCCTCTTCCGCCAACTCCATGCGGCCGGTAAAGGTGCCTGCCTCTTCCAGTCCTCCGCCCGACAGCGCGCCGTAGACCCGCACTTCGAAAGCCTCGGGAAGCGGCAGCCCGCTCGAGATGTAGAAGGCTGCAAACCCGACGACGCCCAGCAAGGCGAAGACTGCCCTTTGCGGCCAGCGAATGAGCATCACGAGAGCGCTCGCCGACAGGCAGATGACGAAACCGCCGAAGCTGGCAGATGCGATCAGGCCCCAAAGGAGGAACAGGCCGCAAACCAGGATGAGAAAGCGGTTCATCAACCTGCGGTCGAGTACGTAGAACAGCAGCACGAGGGCGAAACCGGACATCGCGCTGTTGTTGTTCGCATTCCCCGAGAATGCCCCGAGGCGGCCCATGCCGGTGATGAAATTGTTGCCGAAGATGGGCGCGGTGTCCGAGTAGTCGAAGAAGATGTGCACGATGTTGCCGAAGGCTTCGGAGAAGGTGACGCCCAGAACGTAGAACACCACGCAACGCTGTAGCGTCCTGTGATCGAAACTCGCAAAAATCATCGGCAGGAGCAGGAAGGCGAAGCTGTACTGCACCGCAACGATCAGCCATCGCATGACGTCGCCATACAGCAGTGTGCTGACAAATAGCGCGCCTAGCATGACGATCAGGGAAAACACCCAGGCGGGGGACAGGGCCGCCATCGGCGACAGGTTCAGCCGCGAGGTCCCGACCAGGCCGAGCAGCACCACGAGCAGGGCTGCATCGGAGATCGTGAAGTTGATGTCTCCCGGTCGGGCGATATGCCACGACACCGAAAAGACCCCGATCAGCAGGAAGAAGACCAGCACCTTGGAGATCGCGAGCGTCGGTCCCGATGTCGGCGCATAGGCCCGCGACCCTTGCCCGCGATAGGGGACAAAAGCCTCGGGCTCCGACTTCTCCAGAAAGCTGCTCATCGCCCCGATTTGTAGTGTATTTGCGAAGGCGCGCCAAAGGCGGGTTTGGCTATGCCGTGCCCCCAAGGCGATCGCGGACTGGCGATTATGAGGGGGCAGCTACACCCAATGAGGGAGGCCTGCAGCGACGATTACCCCGGTGAGCGCTGGACAGCAGGCCGGACGGACTGCACGTTCGGGAACGTATTTCGCTGGTTGTGTCGGTGCAGACAGAGCGCTTTTGTGATGAAGATGACAGGTAACCGGATGCTCCCCCCCGGATCGGTATGGCTGGCGCTCGTCGCCGGCCTGGCTGCCTGTGCAGGCTCGGCAGACACCGGGACGCAGGCGAATAGCGAAGGGACAAACTGGCAGGCGCCGCCTACCCCCGCCTTTCCCGGCGCCGAGGGATATGGCGCGCGCAGCAAGGGCGGCCGCGGCGGCAGGATCATGCAGGTCACAACGCTGGCCGACTCCGGCCCCGGCACCTTGCGCGAATGTATCGAGGCGATCGGACCTCGGGTCTGCGTGTTCCGGGTGTCCGGGATCATCCGCTTCACCGGCCTTCCGCCGCGCATCCGCAACCCTTTCATCACCATCGCCGGGCAGTCCGCTCCGGGCGAAGGGATTACCCTGGCACATGGCGGCGGGGAGGTCGGTCGCACTCCGCTGGTCATCAAGGATACGAACGACGTCATCATCCGGCATATCCGCGTCCGCAACGACCGGACCGGCGACGAGCGCGGCAGCGAGGATTCGATCACGATCGAGAACAGCTCGCACGTCATCATCGACCATGTCAGCGCCAGCTGGGCCCGCGACGAGTTGGTGAACGGCTACGCCAACAACAACTTCATCACGATTAGCAATTCGATCTTCGCATGGGGGATTCCCAAGCACGACAAATGCGCCCTGTTGGCGTCCGACCCCAAGGCACCCCAGAATTTCAGCTTCATCGGCAATCTTTGCGCGCATAGCGGAGACCGTAATCCCGACATCAATTTCCCCCCGGCGTCCTGCGTCGAGGTGATCAACAACGTCTTCTACAATGCTGATTCGGAGTTCGCCGAGGTGTGGGAGACCTATGGCGGGACGCCGGTCGCCATCATCGGGAATAGCTTCGTCCGGGGGCCGGATACCCCCGAAAGCGCAGTGGGCATCGCGCGGCAGCATATCGGCAGCAAAGGCGATGCGCGCGTTTACCTTGCCGACAATGCCTTCCTCGGCAGTTTCCGCGAGCAGGATGCATCGCTGACCCAGATCGAGCTTGCGCAGCCGGATTGCCGGCCGACCATCACTCCGCTCCCGCAACAGGTCGCCTATGACCGCGTGCTTGGTTTTGCAGGCGCCTTCCCGCGCGATCCGCTCGATCGCCGTGCGGTCGACGATGTCCGCAATCGCAAGGGTCGCATCGTTCGCGAACCGGACGAGATCCCGCCGATCGCCCTCGCGCGCGCCGAGACGGATACGGATCGCGACGGAATGCCCGACGCATGGGAAGCAGCGCACGGATCGAAGGCCGAATTTCCCGACGCCTGGGACGATGCCGACGGGGACGGTATCGCCAACCTCGACGCCTGGCTCGAACAGCGCCATCGCGAACTGACCGGCGCGCGCGAAGCGGGAAGCGGTTCGTGACGCGCGACACGGGACGACTGCGCACAGGATGAAGGTCCTCCACGTCATTACCGGGCTCAATGTCGGCGGGGCGGAGAACATGCTTGCCAAGCTGATCGAGCAGGGCGGAAGGGACGAGCCGGAAGTGATTTCGCTGCTTCCTCCCGGCCCCATTGCCGAGCGGATCGAAGCAACGGGTGTCAAAGTGCACACGCTGGATATGCGACGCGGGCTTGTCGGTCCCGGCGCGATGATCCGCTTGCCGCGGCTGGTCGACGAGATCGCCCCCGATCTCATCCACGGCTGGATGTACCACGGCAATCTCGCCGCCAGTTTCGCGCGCCGCCGCGCGCGGCGCAGCGTGCCACTGGTATGGAACATCCGTCACTCGATCCCCGACCTGGCGATGGAAAGCAGGCAGACGCGGATACTGCTCAAGATCAGCGCACGCATCTCGCGCGGGCCCGAAGCGATCGTCTACAACGCCCATGTGTCGCGCCGCCAGCACGAGGCGATCGGCTATTCGGCGGAACGCGGAACGGTAATTCCCAACGGCTTCGATGTGACGCGCTTCGCTCCAAACCCAGGGGCTAGCGAAATCGCCAGCCAGCTGTTCGGCCTGGCCGAAGGGAGCCTGCGCGTGGCCTGCATTGCCCGCCTACATCCAATGAAGGACCAGGCACGGCTGGTGAGGGCCGTTTCGGCTGCGCGCGCGCGGGGCAGAGACATCCATCTCCTGCTCATCGGACATGGACTCGCGGAACCCCCTTCCGAGCTCAGACAACTGATCGACGACAGTCTTCCGGCCGACCGTGTGACCACCGCCGGGGCGCGCTTCGACGTCGCGGACTGGTTGCCGGGCATGGACCTGCTCGCCGTGCCCTCCGCCTGGGGCGAAGCCTTTCCCAACGTCATTGGCGAGGCTCTCGCCTGCGGTGTTCCTGTGGTGGCTACCGATGTCGGCGATAGTGCGCGGATCGTCGGAGAAAACGGACTGATAGTACCGCCGAACGATACGGACGCTATGACCGGGGCACTCCTGAAGCTGGCGGCTATGTCGCCGTCAGAACGCAGAGCAATGGGCAACGCCGGGCGCGAGCGGGTTGTGTGCGACTATGCGCTCGAAAAAGTCTCAAACCTCTATGAGGAGTTGCACGAGGCTTGCCGGGAGCGGATGGCTCGCAACTGAGCCCCTGCCGAACCGCTCAGGGAGCGGAAGTCTGGAAGGAGGACGCCGCGCCGCCGACTTCGCCATGCAACCCGCTACGGGGCGGTTGGCCAGCCAGCTCGCGATACACTTCGGTCATCTGCTGGATATGGCGCTCGCTGGTATAGCGCTTCTCGGCCATGACCCGGGCGCGGCGGGTCAGCGCCTCGCGAGCTTCGGGTGCATCGATCAGGTCGAGCACCGCCTGCGCCATGGCGTGCGCATCGTCGAGCGGGACGATGATGCCGCAATCGGGCGCAACCGCTTCGGCATTCCCGCCCGAGCTGGTTGCGATCACCGGAGTGCCGACCAGCATGGCTTCCACCAGCGTCCGGCCGAGCGGCTCGTTGAGCGCGGTGACCAGCAATGCGTCGCAAGCGCCGATCCACTCATGCCCCGGTTCGCGATAGCCCATGAGCCTGACCGGAGGTCTCGCCGCATCCTTTTGGAGCCGCGCCTGCATCTGCGCATAGAGTTCGTCGTCCTTGGGCTCGCCGAACATCACGCCCATCACCGGCCGGTCCGCTATCCGCTCCAGTTCCGCGATGGCGTCCATGAATGCGAGAGGACGCTTGCGAACGATATACTGCCCACAATAGCTGCAGATGATCGTATTTTCCGGACAGCCGAGTTCCGCGATCAATCGTTGCCGCATCTCCTCGCGGTCAACCGAAACGTCTACGTCGAACGGACTGTGAATGACCCGCGCCTCGCGCAGCTTGCCCCAGCGACGGCGCGGGAGCGAATATTCGGACACCGAGACGATCTGGTCCGCCATGATCGGCGCGACGAAGCTGGTACCGCGGGCATCAGGATCGCCGCGGTGGTGCCAGACCATCCGGCTACCGGCCAGCTTGGCCGCGAGCGCCCAGCTGGCGTGGCTGCGGCCATCGTTGGTGTGAACGATATCGACACCGAGCTCCTTCAGGAGCCGTGCGCGCCCGAAGGCCCTGGGCAAGGTACGAAGGGCACTGCCGATGCCGAAGCTACGCCCGACCTTGAAGGGCTTCTCGAGCGCGCCCGGGTCAGCCACCTGCTCGTAGTCACCGAAGAATGCGGCGATCTTCCCCTCCGCCACTTCGGGAACGACGATGATGCGGTAGAGGCTTTCGGGAAGTGCATCGAGCAGGCCCTTCAGCGAGATGTGGCTCCCGCCAATCCGGTCACCCGCAAACGGGACGCAAATCGTGATCCTGCCTTCGATCGTCATCCGGCCTGCTACCATGCTCCAATGCCGCCAATCCGGCCCATGCCGGGATCGCGACAATCGGCCATGGCGCGGCGCTTCTCAACCTATCATAGGTATAGGGCCGCGTGGCATCGTGCGGATGGTCCAGCACACTGACCCATCCGGCGCCTTTGACGGCGTTTCCGATACCCGGAAGGATTAGGCCGTCGTGTGAAAGCCTCTTACCGACCGCAATTCGTGGCCGGTAGTTGCGCCGTCGTGTTGAAGAAATTGCCCGAACCATAACGCAGGTGATCGCCTGCCAGCATGTTCAGATATTCTTCGATATTGGGATAGCCATCGCCGTCGGAGTCGGCGTTCGCGTCAAAGCGACTGGCGTCGGTACTGCTGTACTGGTTTTCCCAGGAGTCGGGCATGCCGTCATTGTCGGTGTCGGTCAGGGCATTCAGCCCGGCGGTAATCCGGGCGAAGCCACCATAGTCTGCCGGATTGCCGCTCGTGAAGCCGCCCGAGAACAGATAGGGTGCCCGGTCGCATGTCTGGAGATCTTCGATATACAGCGTGTCCACATTGTCGCGGCAAACGCCCGAGCGGCAGAGGATCGCTCCCGCCTGCGCCAACACGGTGCGCTGCGCCGTCCGGGCATCGGCGATCGCCCATGCCGGGAGGTAGTTGTTCGTGATGCCAGGTGCGTAGGTCCAGTCGCTCGCGAAGTCGCTGTTGCTGATGGTCGAGCCCGGATAGGCCCCCGCGCCACGTCGCGCCTGGTTGCCCGAATTGAAGATCGACCAGCCGAACGTCGGATCGGTCGCGCGGTCGAAAATTGCCGGGAAGAAGGACTCTGGCCGATCCTGCGACAGCACACCTTCCATGTGCGTGTTGTTCACCCAGTTGAGGTAGACGCTGCCGAACTGGTTCGAAATGAGGCCCGGCTCGCTAATGAAGTTGTAGACCGTGTTGCCGATATAATCGAACTGGCCGGTAGTTCCCGTCGTACCGGCAGGCGTACCGGCAGCAAGATTGGCACCGCGCTCGTCACCGTGCTGAGACAGATTGTAGGCTACCGTCGCGCGATTGGCGGGCTTCATGAAGAAGGTCTTGCAGTGGTAATTGCCCGGATCATGCCCGGCATTGCGGCACAGGTTCGGTCCGATCAGCGAGAACTGTATGGTGCAATCGGTACAGACCGCATCAAGGCTCTCATCGGTCCCGAACATGGACGTCACGTGGTCGAGGATCTGAAGATTGCTCTCACCGATGCGCACGGAATCGCCATTGCTGCTCGGCGCGTCGAGATGGTTGCCATAGCGGAATCGAATGTGGCGAACGATCGTGTTGCTCTGGCGCCGCGTGTAGAACAGAGGCGCGTCGACCAGACCCTTGCCGCGCACCACCTCGATCCCGTTGGGAGAGGTTTGACCCGCGATATAGAGTCCGTTCACGGTAACGCGCATCTCGGATTCGACCACGATCTGCCCACTCACGTCGAATACGCAGTAGCGGGGTCGACCGGCCGGGATGGCATAGGGTGACGTAACTTGCAGCGCGAGGGCACATTCGCGCAAGGTAATCAGCCCGTCTCCGGGGTTGGCCGTGTCGGCCAGGCTGTTGATCTTGTAGACTACCGCATTCGAGCTGCGGACGCTGGCCTTTGCCCCGAAACCGAGCGCGGTCGGGAAGGCGAGCGGATGGCGGTTCGCCTCGGGAATATCGCCCTTGTCCGGATTGACGAAGGCTGCCCCACTGCCCGTTGGTGTCGGGGTGGGGGTCGGCGTCGGGGTGGGCGTCGGGGTGCCGGTCGACGTCGGTGTGGGCGTCGGTGTCGGTGTTGGCGATGCGGAGGAAGTCGAAGAGTCGCCGCCTCCACAAGCGGAAAGAAGCAATAAAGCGAGAGAAGTCAGACCGATACGTGTCGTTGTGCGGCGAGAGCTGCCAGCCGCGGCAGTACGAAATTCGGGCGCCATTTGTTGGGTACCTGTAGTGGAATCAATCGTGCTCGCTGGTTCTTGGGGCAAACACGTGGTGACGCCCGCCGCTTCACTTAGAGCAATCGTGAAATCTTGCTCCGTGAAATTGACGAAGTGTGCAACGAAAGCGCCAGACCGTATGGTGGTGCTTCGGTGCGCCTGCCAGGGGCAGGTCCCTAGCGGCCACGTGGTGAGGCCTTTGTCCGCGTATTGATTGAGGAATCTGGCGGTCAGGCGCGAACTATCGAGCGAACGTGCATGAACGCCTCTGCCGCCCGCAGATGGACGGTCGATCCGCGCACGGCTGCCAGTGCACGCAGCGTCTCCGGGCTGCGCTCGTCGGGGAAGGGACGGACCTGGCTGGCAAAGGCGGCGAAGGCCTCCAGCTTGCGTTCCAGCGTCGCCGAAATGTCCACAAAGACGTCGGGCACGAAGGCGGGCGTGGTCGGCGCGGCGTACCAGTTGGTCTCGCTCACCGTTTCGTAGCAGAGGATTTGGCACGGTGCCGCCGAATGCCGCGGACGGGCTGCAACCATGGCCGCGAGGAAGGTCAGTTGGTGGTCGAGATGGATATCGCCAACGAAGGGCAGCAGCAGCGTATCGGGTCGCAGGTCCTCGACCAGTTCGGCGAAGGGAGCATTGCACTCCCGTGCGGGCAGGGTGTCGAGTTCGGCCGCGGGCAAATCGAGTAGCCGGGTGTCCGTCACACCGATGACGGCGTGGGCTCGTCGCATTTCCTGCTGCACCTGCTCGACCTGTTCGGCGGGAAATGCCGGTTGTCGTCCGGTGGTAGCCACCGCAATGGTTACTTCGCCGCCTTCATCGACCAGCCGGGCGAGCGTCCCCCCGCAGCCGAGTATCTCGTCGTCGGGATGCGGTGCGATGGCGAGCACGCGGCCGAACCGATCGGACAGTTTCATCACTGCTTCCTCCCCAGCACCGAGTGTTGCCCTGGTGCCTTGCCCGATTCAGCCTCCCACTCTTCCACCTTGAGCAAGCCCTCCCCGGTCATGACGGTGAAACTCCCATCAATTCGTTCCACCACCTGCCCCCGCGCGGCGTGGTAGGTTCCGTTGTCGGGCAACACGCTGCTGCGCCAGATCGTGAGCCGGTTTTCTCCGTCAAAGGAGAATGCTCCCGGATAGGGCTTGCCGACCGCTCGCACGAGACGGTCGATGTCGGCGGCGGCATTGCTCCAGTCGATCAGCCCGTCGGCGGGTGTCCGCTTGGCCGCATAAGTGGCGTAACGCGCATCCTGAGGTTGGCGCGGCGGGTCCCCGCCAACAATGCGAGCCAGCGACCTCTCAAGCATGGTCTCGAGCGCGGACTGGTGCTTGGCATAGAGCGTTTCGGCAGTCTCGTCAGAGGCGACATGGAAAAATTGCTGGTCGATCAGATCGCCGTCGTCGACGCCCTCGCCCAGCCACATCAACGAACCCGCAGTGATCGGCTCCTGCAGCAGGATCGTCCACGCCAGCGCCGCACGACCACGCAGCCGCGGGAGAGCTGCAGGGTGGTAGCCGATGATCCTGCAGGGCTTGAGATTCATGAACTCCTCACGGCACAGCTGCGACCAGCCGATGACGAAGATGTAATCGACGCCTGCATCCCTGATTGCCTGCAGGCATTCGGGACTGTTGGAATTGAGCGTCCGGAACAACCTGGCCCCCGACCGCTCGGCAACTTCAGCGAGGTCTTCGAAGTCCGAATGGCGTTTCGCCGCCGAAAGCTCCAGCGTCACCACGAGTTCGAGCGACCATTCCGGCGAGCGCGCCAGCACCTCGGCAGCAAGCCCGGTGCTACCCACACATCCGACAAGTGCTGCTTTTGGCATATCCGGTCAGCCCCCGGTTCCGGCGCGGGAAAGACCCGGGTGGTCGGCCCCGCCTGCGTCATGCGTAGCTTGTGCCGCTTGCTCGCCCCCATTGCGCAGCAGTTTCATCTCGCCCAGCAGCTGGCGGTTGACGAGGTGCACGTCGTAGGTCTCGCGGGCGATCCTCAGCGATGCCGCCCCCATTTGCGCGACAAGCTCGGGCCGTTCAGCGAAGCGCATCATGGCGCTCGCCAGATCCGCGGCTTCACGCGGCCGGACGAGGAAGCCGTTGACGCCTGACTCGATAGCATCGCGGCAACCGGGCAGATCGGTGGTGATAACCGGGCGGGCGCTGGCAAGCGCCTCTAGTATCGTGCGGGGCAGCCCCTCGCGATAATAGGATGGCAGGACGAAGACCGAGCATTGGGCAAGGTATGGACGCACGTCGTCCGTACCCGGCACGAATTCGACTCCGTATTCGACGGCCAGTCGCTCGCTTTCCTCGCACGAAATGCCGGCCGGATTTTCGTCTTCTGGCCGGCCAACGATCTGGAACTCGCATTCGGGGAACCTGCTGCGAACCATGCGGGCGGCTTCGAGGAATTCCATGATCCCCTTATTGCGCATCAGGCGACCGATCATCAGGAAACGCACCGGACGGGTCACGGGCTCATTGGCAGGAAAGCGCGTCAGCGATACCCCCGATCCCGGCACCTGGATCACCCTCTGGTCACGATCGACGATCCCCAGCTCGATCATGTCCTCCCGGTCATCGGCGTTGAAGACGAAGGTGGCCTTCGCCCTGGCAAGCGCCGCGCGGTACAGCCGGGCGACTGCAAGGCGGAGCACGCTGGAATAACCGGCGTCCATGCTGAACACTTGGCCGAGGCCCGACATCAAGGCGAAGAAGCGTGGCTTGCTGCCGAAGATGCTGGCGACGCGAGTCGCGAGGCCGCCATAGATTATCGGCTTCTGGGTATAGGCGAGGACGACATCGGGCTTCTCCCGCCGCACGAGGGCGACATAAGCGGAGACAAGGCCGAGATCCGATAGGACATTGGTTCCGGTGCGCTGCATGGGCGTGTGGCGGAAGCCAACCCCCATCTCCGCCAGCTTGCCTTCGGTCACGGGATCGCGGTCGGGCGCGCAGGCAACGACCGAATGCCCGTTGTCGATCATCGCCTTGAGCAGGTCGCCACGGAAGTTGATGAGCGAATAGGCCAGGCTCGAGAGAACGAGAATTTTCACTGAAACCTGTCTCTTGCTGCTGTCGGACCGGTGCTGCAAGTGCCTGGGCTCATTTGCCGACCGTCCGGCAATCGGTAATAGGTCCCCAAAGTCACGTCCGGGATAAGACGGCAAAAGCCCTGGTCAGGCAACCACGGCAGACGGCTACTATCCTTTCGATATGTCCCGATGGGCCATTTGGGAAATCCCGGAGCGCTGTGGATAGGCGGGCCTAGCCGAATTGTCGCGGGGCTAGCTTGTCGGGCGTTTCCTGCGCAGTGACGACTAATCCGGCTATTGCCTGCTTGCTCATGACGCAAAGCAGCTCGGGGCAGCTAGTCTGCATCCTATCGTAGAGTTGTCCTGCCCGCCGAAGAGGCGCGGTGCCGGGCGACATTGGGATGAGTCAAAGCCGATGAACAAGCCCGAGAGCAAATTCCAGAGCATGGATGCGCAGGCGGACGCCGAACAGGCAACCAAAACCCCGTCCACAAGGCGGCGCAAGCTGCGCCGATTGGCGCGCGACCTTGCCGTTATGGCCATCGACTTTACGGTCATCTTCGCCACGCTTTTCGCCGCGCTCTCCTTGCTTCCTGTCCCCTCTTTCGGTCCGTGGCCCGGCTTCGCCACCTTCTCGCTGGCGTTTGCGGCCGTAGCGACAGGGGTTTTTGCCCTTTCAGGCCTGTACAAGCGCAGTTGGCGGTTCGTGAATTTCACCCATTCGAGCTTTCTCGCCTTCGCCACATTGGGCGGATTGGTGGTTGCCTGGCTCGCCGCCCTCGCCTTCCCCGGAACGCGGGAACAATTTGCTTCGCTCGTGCCTGTGGCGACGATCCAGTGGGCCTTTGCCACGCTGGGTATGCTCAGTGTCCGCATGCTTCGGCGGGTCGAACGCCAGTATTCTGATCGACGTCAGTCGGTCATGCGCGCAAGGCCGCCTGCAACCGCCCGAAAGAAGGCGATCCTCGTCGGATCGTGGCAATGGGCGCGGGTGTCGATCGATCTTGCGCGAACCGATCACGGCTCTTCGGTCGATATCCAGGGCGTGCTGCTCCCCCGCCAGGAAGACTCATTGCTGCGGGTCGATGCGGTCCCTGTGCTGGGCAGCCAGCATGAGCTTGCCGCAGTCCTGCGCCAGCTCGAATTCGACGACAACCTGCCCGACTATGTGATCGTTTGCGACGACGGGACCTTCCTCAGCAATCGCGATGTCACGCGCATCATCCATACCTGTCGCGAACGCAAGGTGGAGGTGTGTCGCGTGCGCGACCCCTGGGCACAGTTGCTCCAGCATTCGTCCGATCCCAATGCGCCGCGCTTGCCGATCGAGGAACTGCTCGGTCGCAGCGAGTACAAGCTCGACAACCAGAGCGTGCTTCGCCAGATCGCCGGTCGCAGCATTCTTGTCACCGGGGCCGGCGGCACCATCGGCTCGGAGCTGTGTCGCCAGATCGCGCAGATCAAGCCGTCGCGGCTGGTACTGCTCGATTCGAGCGAGTTCAATCTCTACCAGATCGATATGAGCCTGCGGGAGCTCTATCCCGACCTCAATATCGTCACCGAGATCGCCAGCATTTGCGATTCTGCAGCGGTCAATCGCGTCTTCGAGGCCAATCGGCCCTCGATCGTCTTCCACGCCGCGGCGCTCAAGCACGTGCCGATCGTGGAAGCCAATCCTTGCGCGGGTGCCATGACGAACATCATCGGCACCCGCACCATCTCCAATGCGGTGTGCGCTTACGGGGCCCGCGCCATGGTCCAGGTTTCGACCGACAAGGCAGTCAATCCGATCGGTGCAATGGGTGCCACCAAACGCGTCGGCGAGCTATACTGCCAGGCGCTCGACATGTGCGGTGTCGATGACGCAGCGGCGCCACGTTTCATGACCGTGCGCTTCGGCAATGTGCTGGGATCGAGCGGATCGATCGTCCCGCTGTTCGAGCGCCAGCTGCGTGAAGGCAAACCGCTCACCGTTACGCACCCGGACATCGAACGCTTCTTCATGACCGTGCGCGAAGCGGTACAGCTGATCCTCCAGAGCAGCTCGAGCGCGCTCGAAACCGAAACGCAAAGGGGATCGATCTTCGTCCTCGACATGGGCAAGCCGGTGCGGATCATCGACCTCGCGCGGCGCATGATTACGCTCTACGGCCTTGAGCCCGAGGTGGATGTGCCCATCGAATTCGTCGGCCTGCGCCCGGGCGAGAAGCTCTATGAGGAGCTGTTCGACATATGCGAGGAGCAGGTGGAGTCGGGGATCGAGGGCATCTTCGAGGCGCATTCGCGGCCGATCCCGCTCCCCTTCATCAACATGGCGATCAATCGGATCGCCGAGCTCGCCAATGCGGGCGAGGACGAGGGCATCATCCGGCTCGTCCATGGGCTGGCTCGCTATCCGGCCAATGGCAACGACCAGGACCTGCTCCACTATTCCTCCGCCGCCGAACTCACCCTGCTGTTCGAGCGCGCTTACCTCGCCGAGGCCGGCAATGACCGTTAACGTCGCTCCGCTGAAGGCGGTTGAGCGCCAGGTCCGCTCGGAGTGGCCGAGGTTCGAGGCCGACGAGCGCGAGGCAGTTGCCAACGTCCTTGCTTCGGGCAGGGTCAATGCGCTCGTGCATGGCGACGAATGCAATGGCTTCGCGCGCGAGTTCGCAGAATTCGTCGGGGTCCGCGATGCGATCTGCATGGCCAATGGCACGGTGACGCTGGAGATCGCCCTGCGCGCGCTCGGCGTGGGACCGGGCGACGAGGTGATCGTGCCTGCGCGTAGCTTCTTCGCAACCGCCAGCTGCGTTGCCTCTGTCGGCGCACTCCCGGTCTTCGCCGACGTGCTGTCGCCTTCGCAGAACATCGACCCGGCCTCGGTCGAGCGGATGATCACCCCGCGCACCCGCGCAGTCATCTGCGTCCACCTCGCCGGATTGCCCTGCGACATGACGGCGCTGGGCGAGCTGTGCAAATCGCATGGGCTGTTCCTGATCGAGGATTGCGCGCAGGCGCACGGCGCCGCGATCGACGGGCGCAAGGTCGGCACTTTCGGTGACGCCGCCTCCTTCTCTTTTTGCACCGACAAGATCATGTCGACCGGTGGCGAAGGCGGGCTGCTGATCATGCGAGACGAGGAGGCGCACCAGCGCGCCTGGTCATTGAAGGATCATGGGAAGAACCCGCATAAGCTCACCGATGGCAAGGGCGTTCCCGGACAGTTCCGCTACATCCACGACAGTCTGGGCACCAATGCGCGGATGACCGAAATGCAGGCGGCGATCGGGCGGGTACAGCTAAGCAAGCTGCCTGCCTGGCTTGCCGCGCGCAGCGCCAATGCCGCCTTCCTGACCGAGGCGCTGGCAGGACATCCTCTGCTGATGGTGCCCGAGATCCCGGGCAACATCACCCACGCCTGGTACAAGTTCTACCTGCTGCTCCGCCCCGATGTGGCTGAACCCGAGCTGCGGCGAACGGAGATGATCTCGCAACTCGTGGTAATGGGCATTCCCTGCGGTACGGGTTCATGCCCGGACATGAGCCTTGAGGAGGGCCTTGAGGGTCTCGATTGTCCACGCGATGGTGCACTGGCCGGGGCCAATGAGCTCGGTCGGCGCACGCTGATGCTGCTGGTCGATCACACGCTGGACCGCAACGACATGACAAGAATCGCTGAGGCCTTGTGGGAATTGCCGCTCGAAGGAACGTCCGGATCGCCTGCCCGGTGACTCGGGCTTCGAATTTTGAGATTAAACGACTGAATGGAAAGGGGTGCGACATGATGCAACAGATCAGAGACCTGATGAAAGCCTTGGCCTGCCTTGCCGGCCTCGCACTGCTCGCCGCCTGTTCCGCTTCGCTGTCCGGTCTTCCGCCGGTGCCTGCGGCCAACATGGCGGAATACCGTATGCAACCGGGCGACGAGCTGCTGGTGACCATCCAGGACGTGGCCCAGACGGACCGTTCCTACATTATCGACAGCGGCGGTTCGATCTCCCTGCCCCTCATACAGGAGGTCAAGGTCGCCGGACTGGGCCTGCGCGAAATCGAGAACCGCATCGCCGAGGGGTATCGCTCCCGCAATATTCTCACCAATCCGATCGTTTCGGTACAGCCAGGCGCACTGCGTCCCTTCTATGTGATCGGCGAAGTCCGCTCCCCGGGCGAGTTCACCTATCGTCAGGGCATGACGGTCCTTTCGGCGATCTCCGCAGCTGGGGGATACACCTATCGCGCGCAGGAGGGCGAAGTCGAAGTGGTCCGCTCCGTCAATGGCCGGGAGGTCCGCTCGCGGGCCAGCGAGGACTCCCCGATCCTGCCGGGCGACCGGATCCGTATTTACGAGAGGTGGTTCTGATGCGCAGTCGGAATATCTGTTTCGCATCGGCGGCGGCCTGTGCCGCGGTCCTTCACCCGGCCGCGGCTTCGGCGCAGGAAATCGGCTCGACGGCGTCGGGCGTCTTCGGAAATGACCGCGAGTATCAGCCGATACCGCTCAGGGTCGGCCCCTTCACGATCGAGGTGGGTACCGAGGCGCGGGCAGACTATACCAGCAACATCTACGCTACGCCCGACAACGAGCAGGGCGACATCATCGCCCGGATCCGGCCCTATGCCAAAGTGACACATACGGCCGGCCAGCTAACCACGACGCTTTCCTCCCGGCTCGATGTGCGACGCCATGCGGATTTCAGCAGCGAAGATTCGGAAGCCGCGGATGTGCAGCTCACCACGCGGTGGAGCCCGGAACCGGGCCAGTCGCTGTTTCTCACCGGGCAGGTCTCCCGCGTGATTGAGGATCGCGGCGATCCCGAATCGAGGCAGATCCAGGTAATAGGGCCGCGTCCCTACCGCATCCTGGGCGGCACTGCGGGCTACAGTCGGCGCGGCTCACGATTCATGTTCGAGGTGGAAGGCGATATTCGCAATATCGACGCGCTCGACCCGATCGACGACGACCGCGACTACGAGACCTATTCCGGCCGCGTGACCGTTGGCTACCGTCCGGGGGGACCGTTCTACATCACCGGCACCGGCTATTATAACCGTCGCAATTTCCGCCTGCTCGAAACCGGGACCAATATCGACCGCGACGTATCCACCTATGGTGGCCTCCTCGGTATCAGCTTTGCCGACGGCGGGCTGTTCGAAGGCAGGGTGGGTGCCGGTATCTTCAAGCTGACTGCGGACGATCCGCTCCGCAACGGACGGACGGGCTTCTCGCTGCAGGGCCAGCTGGCCTATCGCCCCAGCCAGCGAACCGCGATCAAGCTCAACGTTTTCAGCGGCGATGTTACCTCATTCCGCTCGGGAGCGTCGACGCGGATCGAAACGCGAGCCGGCCTCGCGATCGAGAAGGAGATCAGACACAATCTCCTGGGTTCGGCAGGGGTCGAGTGGCAGCGCTACAAATTCTCGGGCGCGGTTCCGCAGATCCGTCAGGAACGGTGGCGCGCCAGTGGCGAGCTGGAATTGCTGATCAATCGCCAGATGTCGGCTTTCGGCAGGGCCAGCTACAGCACCCGCAGCAGCGATGACCCGCTCGATGAGTACAGCCGGTTCCAGGCCGGTGCGGGCGTGAGGTTCCGCTTCTGACAACCCTTTGGGTGGCGCTGCGGCAGGGCATATCAAATGGGCTAACCTATATAAGTCGCCCGCGATACCGATGATAAGGTGCCTTGCCGCGCGCGATCTGCTCATTTCCCGATGCAGGGAACTTTCGGTGGGACGACCCTCGCAGGAAGCAGCAACAGGCTGAAGATCGCATGTCAAATCTGGTAGAAGTCAACGAATTCGGCAACAATCTGCCGGCGGAGCGGCGGCTTTCGTGGAATTATCGTCCCGAAGCCGTGACCCATCACACGCTGTCGCTGCGCGATTTCGTCCGCCTGCTCGAACGCTACAAGCGCATGATCCTGCTGGTGATTGCACTGATCACTCTCCCGGTCCTTCTCTACCAGCTATTTTCGCCCAATCTCTACAGCTCGACCTCGCAGGTCCAGGTGCAGCTGATCGACGAGGTCGGCACCAACCAGGCCGACGTGAGCAATCGCAACGAGGTTCGCGTTACCAACGCAGTCCGCCTGCATCGCTCGCGGTCCTCGGCAGAGGCCGTGGTCCAGGATCTCGACCTGCTCAACGACCCCGAGTTCAGGGAGGAAATGGGCGATGTGAGCGGCGACGAAGCCGCCCAGATGCACCACGCGATCAACACGCTGCTCAAGCGCTTGACTGTCACCAGCGAACCGGCTTCCGACCTCATCCGTGTGACCGTGACCACGAAATCGCCCGAGCTCTCCGCGCGGATCGCCAACCAGTATCCGGAGTCGGTGAGCAAGGTGCGCACCCGCCGGGGCACCGAACAGCGCGAGGAGTTGCTGCAGTCGCTCATCGCCGAGCGTGCCGAGCGCGAGGAGGCTGCGCGGGTCGCCTCGAGCGAGCTGGCAGAATTCCGCCGCGATGCACGGATGCCCTTTGGCCTCGGGACCGCCGAGAACCTATCCTTCATGAACCAGATCGCCGCCGAAGCGGCATCGGCAAGCGCCAACAGCGCGGGCTCGTCCTCGCGCAGCGCGGTCATCGCCAACGCCGCAGGGCTGCGGAGCACTGCGCAGGCAACCTCGGCAGCCGTCCAGCAGCTTGAGCGTCAACAAGCCACGCTTGTCGCCGAGAAGGCGCGGCTGGGCGCGACCTTCGGCTCGGGCCATCCCGACATGGTGAAGGTGACGAGTGAGCTGTCCTCGGTCGAGGCCGCGCTCGCCTCGCAGCGCGCGGATGCCCGGGCAGCAGCCCAGGCCGTGGCCGATGCGGAAGCCGCGCAAATGCGGGAAATGGCGCGCAGCCAGGCAGCACAGGATGCGGCCCGGGCAGGTCGCCTGCAGGGTGCACTCGCTTCGGTCCGCTCACAGGCTTTCCAGAACAACGAGAACTCGGTCCGGCTCTCGGAGCTCGAACGCAACAGCGCGCTCGCCAACTCGGCATTTTCCCTGATTGTCGAGCGCATCGAGCAAATTCGTGCGCAAATGCAGCTCGAAGGCGTCAACACAACGGTCGTTTCGCCTGCTGTGGCCAACTACGACCGGATTTCACCCGAGCCAGCGAAGCTGACGCTGATCGCGATGCTCGGGTCTGCCGTGCTCGCCGTCATGCTGGCGCTCGGCCTCGACCTCGCCGACGGTCGTTTGCGGACCTCTGCCCAGGTCGCGCGACACTTCGGCCTGCCCACGCTGGGCATGTTGCCGCGCATCGAGTCTGGATTGTCTGAAGAGCTGTCCGAAAGTCCGGTCATTACCGACCCGCAATCGATGTTTGCCGAAGCCGCGCGTGCGACCTACTCCGAGATGCGCGCCTTGCGCACCCAGGGTGGCTCGCAATCGGTGCTGATTACTAGCCCGCTGCCCAATGACGGCAAGTCGACCGTGTCGCTCACCCTGGCGGCGGCGGCGAAAGTGATGGGCCAGAGCGTGGTGCTGGTCGACCTCGACCTGCGACGCCACGGCCTCCTCAAGGTGGTCCAGAGCACCCTCAAGACGCCGGATATCGTCGATGTGATGACCGGCAAGGCCGGGCTCGACGAATTGCTGCAGGACCCGACGGTAAAGCCATTGCTCGAAGGGCCCGAGGGTCTCGTTGCGGGCAATATGCTGGCAAACGCGGACAACGACAGCGGTCGCATAGCGATCCTGAGTGCCAAGCAACCGGTCGAGAACGCAGCCGCAATCCTCAATGCACAAAGCCTGCAACGCCTCCTCGCCGACCTGAAGAAGAATTTCGAGCTAGTGATCGTCAACGCTCCGGCAGCGCTCGCGGTGCGCGATGCCCGCGCCATGTGCGACTTCACCGATCACACACTGGTCGTTTCTCGCTGGGGACGGACCACGATCGAACAGATGAGCGCCACGCTGGAAACCCTTTCGGGTCGCGCTGACGGGGTTGTGTTCGACCATGTCGACTATGCCGAACACGCCCGTCGCCAGTACGGGGATGCAATCCAGTTCTATGTCGACGCGTCGGATTATTACTCCGACAATCCCGACTACTCCCCGTCGCTCAGGGAGCGCATCATGCGGAAATTCCGCAGGCGGCGGGGGGCGGAGGACGAATACGCCTATTAGAGCCCGTTCCGAGCCATGCTTACGCGTCTCGTCGCCCTGTTCCTGTTGATCCTGACCCTGCCCTTGCTGGCTGTGCTGGCGCTGCTGGTCGGCCTTTCGATGGGTCGCCCGGTGATCTTTCGCCAGACCCGATCGGGTAAGAACGGGGCGGATTTCGTCCTCGTGAAGTTTCGCAGCATGAACGATGCCCGCGACGAAAAAGGCGAACTGCTGCCCGATGCCGATCGCACCACACTGGTCGGGAGTTTCCTTCGGCGTACGCGCCTCGATGAACTTCCGGGATTGCTGAACGTCGTCCGCGGCGAGATGAATTTCGTCGGACCACGCCCCCTCTTGCCCAATACGATAGCCGAAAAGGGCGAACGGGGGCGACGGCGGGGGGCGGTGAGCCCGGGTATCACCGGATGGGCTCAGGTAAACGGGAATACGCTGCTGACGCTCGACGAAAAGATCGCGCTCGACCTCTGGTATATCGAAAATCGTAACCTCGGGCTCGACCTGCGGATCATCCTGCGGACATTCCTTGTCATGATCGGCGGTGAAAGGCGCGCCGAGCCAACCCTTGGCGAGACCGGCAACTAGTCGAGCCTGTCCAGCACCTCGGCCAGTTCATCAAGCGAGCCTATCCGCTTCTCTGCCGCGCGATCTGGCGAGCTGGACTCGGCGGCATGGATCCTGCCGACGCGATCGATCTGTATCGTTCGCCATCCGAGCGCGCGAGGGGCGACGAAATCCTTGGCCGGATTGTCCGCGATATAGACATGGCTTGCGCCCGGCTCTTGCGACCATGCCATCACCCGCTCGAATGCCGCGGGGTGCGGCTTGCCCATGCCCGGCGGCAGTTCGCCCGTGGGAATGATGAGTCCGAAGTGTTCGGCGATGCCGAGCGCGGCAATCTTGGCACGTTGCATCGCTGCCGGACCATCGGTGATGATCGCGCGCGGCCTGCTATCGGCGGCGAGAAAACGCAAAGTGTCAGGACAAGCCTCTATTAGCGGTGTGTGGCCGCGATAGACCTCGACCAGTCCCGAGATCGTCTCCGGATCCGGCTTGAGCCCAAACCGTTCGAGAGCGCGATTGAAGACGTCGCCGCGTATTCCCTCCTCGAACAGGGAGCGGCAGGTGCCCGGCGCAACCTTGTCGCCATGCAGCGCACCTAGATGAGCCTCGACGGCCGCAAAGCCGCTCAACGCGAAATCCCTTTCGAGATAGAGCGTATCGTCGAGGTCGAAAACGAGGACGCCAGGTGCCGTAACGCTAGAAGAAGACGGCATTGTCATAGCGCAGCATGGTCAATCCGTCCTGCCAGTCACCGCAGTCGATGAGCGGCAGCCCCATAGCGCCCCGCAGGACATTCTCGGCAAAATGGCCCCCGGCACGGTCGGCCAGCGGATAACCGCCGCCGAAGCGCGCATTGATCTCGAACACACGTGGGCCGAGGCGGGGGTCGTCAAACAACTGGAAGCACATCACCCCACGTGCGTCGGGCAAGGCCGCCGCAAGGTCGCGGGCGATGATCTCGAAATCGGCTCGGCGCACGGTGCGCCCCTTCTCGACCTCACCGGCGCGCACCGACATGCGCAGGTGCGGGATCGCCGCCTGCATCACTCCGTCTTCGTCGACGAACAGGTTGATCGTGTATTCGTCACCGCCCAGCGCTTCCTGCACCAGCATCGGCTCGGGATAGTCGGTTTTGAGACCCGACATGTCATCGAGCAGCGCAATGCCGCGGCTCGCGCTGCCCGCCACGGGCTTGACGAACAGCGGCCAGCTCCAGCCTTCGGAATCGCGGCGAAACTCTTCCAGCGTGGCAGTCCGGGGCACGGGCACGCCAGCCTGGGCCAGCACGTCCATGGTACGCTTCTTGTCGCGGACGATGTCGACCGTCGCTTCGGACGAGACGTGCACATAGGTTCCAAGCGCAGCAAATTCCGCGCGCGCGGCGGCCAGCGGCTGCAGTTCGGTGTCGATCGTCGGCACCACAAGCGCAATGTCGTTCGCGCGTACATAGTCGAGCAATGTCGGGATATAGTCGCCATTGGTGCAACGCGGCGCCGCGAAACGTGCATCGGCGAGCGTGCAAGCGGCGCTGAGATCGGGATTGAGATCGCAGGCATGGATCTCGAGCTTGATACCCATGCGCGCGGCCGAGGCGCGAAAGCATTCGAGCAGCCCGACGCGTCGACCGGCAGAGGTCACCAGTATCTTGATGGCGCGTTCGGTCATGCAGCGGGCTCCTTTGTCTCGTGCATCGGGTCATGCGACATTCGTGCAGGAGACGGAAGGGCTTCGGCGAGTACTGCATCCCATTGCGACAGGACCTGCGCGGGCGCGAAGGCGCGAATGGCCCGTTGCGCCTGCTTGCCCAGTCGGTCGCGCAATTCACTGTCCTCCATGCACTGGCGCAAGGCCATAGCCAGCGCCTCGGGATCTTCGGGCGCGACCAGCAGGCCGGACTTGCCATGTTCGACCATCTCGGCCGGACCGAAGTCACAGTTGGTGGCAATCGCAGGGAGGCCCGCCGCCATCGCTTCACCAAGCACATTAGGAAAGCCCTCGTAGCGGGACGAGAGCACGAAAATCTCGGCCTCCTCGATCCAGGCGCCCGGCGTTTCGCTATTACCCATCAGGTGCACCCGGTCGTTCACCCCGAGCCGCGCAACCTGTGCCTCGAGTTCGCCGCGCAGTGGACCTTCGCCAAAAATATCCAGCCGCCAGCCGTCAGCGTTCTTGCCCAAACCGGCAAAGGCATCGAGCAGCACGTCGAAACCCTTCTGCTCGGTCAGCCGGCCCACGGCAACGATCCGCAGTGGGTGGGCAGTCGTGCGCGACTGCGGCCAGGCGCTGACCGGATTGGGGATCACCCGCAAGCGATCGCGGACGGCAGGCGAGAAGCACCGCTTCACCGCCTCGGTCTGGCAGATGATGAGCTTGGCGCGGCGATAGGCGATGGCAAGCATCGCGTTCCAGGCGGGGTGCTTGTCCTGCCGCTCCGGATTGTTCCTCTCGCAGCAGATCACCGGTATCGACAACCCCGTCGTGGCGATCAGGGCGAGCAGATTGTTCTTGGTCAGGAAGGAAACGACGAGGTCTGGCCGCGACTTGCGTAGCAATCGCCGCAGGTCGCGCAGATTGTCGAGTTTCGAAGCGCGGCCATCTGCTTCCCGTCCCAGCCTGTGGCGGACGATATCGGCCGCGAAGTGATGGAATTCGGGATCGCCGGGCGCATCGAAGCTGGCAATCTCGACATCCACGCCGCGCGCGGACCAATGGGACGCAATCTGCGAGATGACCCGTTCCGCGCCGCCAGCACCCAGCCCTGAAATGACGAACATCACCTTTGGCATTCGCTGGACTCTCTGCTCCCCTTCGCGATCATCACGCGCCGTTTCCGGACCTAGCGGCCAACAGCCACATATTTGATCCCGAGCATCTCGATCTCGTCGCGATCATAGATGTTCCGCAGATCGACCAGAACCATTCCCTTCAGCCGGGACTGCGCCTTGGAGAGGTCCAACGCCCTGAATTCGTCCCACTCGGTAACGATGGTGAGCGCTTCGGATTCCTCCATGGCTTCATAGGGATCGTCGAAATAGACCACATCGTCCAGCACTTCGCGCGCATTCGACATCCCCTCGGGATCGTAGGCGTGAACTATGGCGCCGGCGTCTTGCAAGGTCTGCACGATCGCGATTGCCGGGCTGTCGCGCATATCGTCAGTGTTTGGCTTGAAGGTCAGGCCGAGCACGGTGACCACCTTGCCGCGGATATCGTCCCCGATGGCATGGATCACCTTGCGCCCCATCGCCCGCTTGCGCTTCTCGTTGGCCTGTACGACCGCTTCCACGATCGCCTGAGGAGCTTCGAAGTCCTGCGCAGTCTTGAGCAGTGCCAATGTATCCTTGGGGAAACAGCTGCCGCCATAGCCGGGACCGGCATGAAGGAACTTGCTGCCGATGCGGTTGTCGAGGCCGATACCGCGCGCCACCTGCTGCACGTTGGCTCCGGTCTTCTCGCACAAATCGGCGATCTCGTTGATGAAGGTGATCTTGGTCGCGAGGAAGGCATTGCCGGCATATTTCGTAAGCTCGGCAGAGCGGCGGTTCATTTCCAGGATCGGCGACTTGTTGAGGCTAAGCGGCCGATAGGCTTCGCGCATCACAGCGAGCGCGCGCGGATCCTCGCTCCCGATCACGATCCGGTCAGGCCGCTTGAAATCCTCGATGGCTGCACCCTCGCGCAGGAATTCCGGATTGGAGACTACTGCAAAATCGCCATCGGGCCGGGTGCTGGCTATGATCCGTTCGACCTCGTCGCCAGTGCCGACAGGCACGGTCGACTTGGTCACGACAACGGTGAACCCGTCCATCGCGCGCGCGATATCGGCTGCGGCGGCCTCGACATAGCTAAGGTCCGCATGACCGTCGCCGCGGCGTGAAGGCGTACCGACCGCAATGAAGATCAGCTCTGCCCGAGCGACAGCCGGAGCCAGTTCGGTGGTGAAGGAAATGCGCCCTGCCCTCGCATTGCGCGCGATCAGCTCGGTGAGCCCGGGCTCGTAGATCGGCACATCGCCACGCTGCAGCGCGTCGATCTTGGCCTGATCGAGATCGACGCATACGACTTCGTGGCCGAAATCGGCAAAGCAGGCACCAGAGACGAGGCCCACATAGCCGGAACCGATCATGGTGATCTTCATGGCTGTTCCAATTCGTCAGTAGCGGCATCGACGCAGCGAACGGCCGATGACAACGCTGGTGTCACCTGCTCAAGATGCTCGGTAAAGAGGGGCGAAATCAGACCAGGGACGCGACGAGCGCAGCCGTGCCTGATGCCTGGGCTGCGAGATCGCCGCGGCTATCGGCTGACCCGGCAGACACATTGTTCACGCCTTGCCGGGTCCCGACAGCCCTGGTCAGGCCCGTACCACCTGCTTGGGAGGAGTCTTGTCCGCGAGCATGAACGGGCTCGCGACATCGCCATCGAATGGCTCGACATATTCCCTGCTCGGCTCGGCCTTCGTGCCGGCACCGCGCACATTGAGCATCGGTACGGCAGCTTGCAGGCCATGGTTGACCGCGCAGATGGCGGCCTGTGTCCGGTTCTGCACATTCAGCTTGCGCAGAATGGCCTTCACATGAACTTTCACGGTCGCTTCACCGATGTCGAGGCGGCGGGCGATGACCTTGTTGGGATAGCCCATGACGAGACACCGCAGCGTGGCAATCTCGCGTTCGGAAAGCAGTTCCGAAAGCTCACCCTCGGCCTTCGCCTGATCGGCTGTGGCGTGGGCGAAGTGCGGCAATTGCTTGACCAGCGCACCCGGAACGACCTTCTCACCCCGCGCTGCCAGTTGCAGGCAATTGACCAGCGACTCACAGGAAATTTCCTTGAGAATATAGCCGTCTGCACCAGCCTCGAAAGCGTCGACCAGCGACTCGAATTCGAGATCCTCGTGCAGGATCACGACTCGGGAGTCGGGAAATGCCGCGCGAACCGCAAGCACCTCTTTCGCGACATTGCGCGAGGTGCCTGCATCGACGACGATCATGCCGACGTCAGCCGCATCGTTGCTCTTTGCGGTGATAAGAGCCTGACAATTCTTGTGCTGGCCAACAATAACGAACTCTTCATCAAGCAGAATGGACTTGAGTCCTTCGCTCGTAATAGAATTGGCGCAGATCAGTGAAACACTCGTAGTTGCCGTACGCATGATATGCGTCCCCCGGTTGCCTATGCTGTGCTTCCCTATTTTTCTATTTTTTGGACATGCCCAAACGGGTCACATCTTTGAAGCACACTAGCTTTGCAAGCGAGTGGCGCGATCGATTTCGTCGATTCGTTAAACCATGAATAACCCTAAAATACCCAATGGGCTAGTAGATTTGCGACATCGTGCAGCACTGTCCCAAAACGGGACCAAATCGGCATCTGCCCTCATCCCACCTTGCCATCCCAATGGGTGCTCCGAGAACACCGGGTTCCTGCATGCAGGATGAGTATGTTGCCAATCTACGGACGACCTCTGGCTTCAACAATAGCAATTGCCAAACCAGCCGCAACTGGCGCACTCCCCTTTACGAATGTTGCGAGAGGGGCATCGACTTGAGATCTTCCACCAGGACCAGCCCCGATATCTTCATCGGCGATCTTTATGGGGAGGTACAACTCGGCACCGAGAATGCGGCCACACAGGGGTCGGTGTGGCCGGGTCTGCTGCTATGTGCGACCGCTGCAGGGGCCGCGGCCTGGGTCGCCGACCACTATGGCTTTCCCGTGATCCTGCTCGGCCTGCTGGTCGGCCTGGCGCTTAATTTTGCTGCACAGGACAGCGAGACCCACCGCGGCCTCGATCTGGCATCCGGGACCTTCCTCCGCATCGGCATCGTCCTGCTCGGCTTCAAGGTATCCCTCGCCCAGGTGGCGATGATCGGGACCTCCGGTTTCGTCGCCTTATGCGTGGTCATGGTGCTCACCCTTGCGGCCGGTCTTCTCTTCGCGCGAATCGCGCGCCTTTCGCCAAGCGCGGGCCTGATTGCCGGAGGAGCGACGGCGATTTGCGGGGCCAGCGCCGCATTGGCGCTCTACGCCATCGTCGGCAAGGAGAGGTTGAGCCAGGCGCAATTCACGCTCACGCTTGTCGGCATTTCGATCGCCAGCGCCGTAGCCATGACGACCTATCCCATTCTCGGAGCCGAGCTGGCACTCACCGACCAGCAAGCCGGCTTCCTGATCGGCGCGTCGATCCACGACGTCGCCCAGGCAATCGGCGGAGGCTATGCCTTCTCGGACAACGCCGGCGAGATCGCCACGATCATCAAGCTGACACGCGTTGCCTTGCTGGTCCCGCTGGTGTTCCTCGCCGGCCTCTTCTTCCGGGCGCCCGATGGAACCGAAGGCCCGCAAAGGCGCCGGCTGGCGGTTCCCTGGTTCGTGGCCCTCTTCGCGATCGTGGCAGCGGGCAATTCCGTGTGGCCCGTCCCGGCTGAGTATTCGGAGACCACGCTGACCGTGGCCAAGGGGCTCCTCTTGCTGGCCGTTACCGCAACGGCCATGCGGGCGAGGCTGGACCTGCTCCGTTCGCTGGGATGGAGGTCGTCGGTCCCCATCGCAGGCACCACGCTGACCAGCTTTGTTGCCGCCCTGGTAGCCTGCCTCATGCTGACGTGAAGCCAATGCCCGGTTCGCGGACGCGAAGACCGGCCAGGGCATCGGCAAAGCAGCACCTTTCCTCACGGTACTCGCAGGGTTAGAAACATCTCAAGACCAAGGCAGGGGAGGCCTGGGGCAAAGGAATGGATCAGCAAGCTGTACACGCCGACTACCGTCCGCGCCTCGCACTGAGGTTCGGGATTACCGGCCATCGGCCTCCGCGGCTGAGTACCGACCATCACGAAACCATTCGCCAACATTGCCAGGAAGTCTTCCGGATCGCGGAGGAGACACTGGCGCAGATCCATCGACAGCATTCGGGATTCTTCTCGCCCGAGCCACCCTCCGCCAAGCTGGTGACATCGCTGGCTGAAGGCGCGGACGTCCTCGCAGCCGAGGCTGCATTGGAGGCGGGTCTCGGCATCTCGGTTTGCCTGCCCTTCCCGCCACAGACCTACGCGGAGGACTTCGGCGAGGAGGAGTGGAAGAGTACCCAGGCACTTATCGAACGCGCCGATTCCATGATGGCCCTCACCGATCACCACGGGGCCGATACTGCAGCCTATGAGATGGCCGGGAAGATGGTACTGGGCCAGAGCGACATCTTGCTGGCCGTCTGGGACGGGGAGGCTTCGCGCGGGCGTGGTGGTACGACCGAAGTCATCGCCGAAGCCGTCGCGCTCAACCAGCCGGTGATCCATATCGATGCCACCGGGCAGTCACCGCCCGAACTCCTGTGGGGCGGTCTCCACGAGGCGATCCCTGAACGCCCCTCGATCGACGGGGTCGAGCGTGCAGTTGCGACCGAAGCCCTGCCCGAACTGATCCGCGCGCTCTGCGATCCGCCAGTGCGCCCTGACGACCTGAAATCGCTCGAGAAGTTCGTCGCTGGCGACGTGAACATGCGCAGGCATTCCTTCGGCTGGCCGCTGCTTCTGGCGCTGACCGGCGCCAAGCCGATCGGATCGCTTCGACTGACTTCGGGCTCGGCGGAGGAAAGCGCCGACTACATGCGCGGCCATGTCGCGCCCTTTGCCGAATGCGGCGCCTTCGGCACCCGCCTCAACCGGATGGCACTCAACCGCTTCGGGCGCGCCGATGCGCAGGCCAACCAGTTTGCGCTCCGCTTCCGCTCCAGCATGGTGACCAATTTCACCATGGCGGGACTCGCCGTCCTCTTCGCGCTCAGCGGCCTCCTGTGGCCCGATGCCAAGAAGCTGTTCATCGTCGGCGAGCTGGTGGTCATCACCGCGATAATTCTCAATACGCGCGGTGCGCAGAGGCAGAAGCTGCACCAGTTCTGGCTCGACCGCAGGCACCTGGCAGAACGGTTGCGACTGCTCGGCTTCACCTCTGTGCTGGGCCGGCTGTCGCTTCGCGATGTCGAGGATGGTACCCGACATCCCGGCTGGGTCAGCTGGTATGCCCGCGCCACCGCCCGCGAGCTCGGGCTGGTCGGCGCAGTACTCGACCGGCAGTTTCTGCAGATGGTCCGCAACGCAATCCTGTCGATGATCGACGAACAGGTCGACTACCACAGGGGCAATGCCAATGTGATGCACCGTGCCAACCACCGCCTCCACCAAGCCGGCGATTTCCTCTTCTATGGCACGATCATCGCCTGCATCGCCTACCTCGCAATCTCGGTCGGGATGAAAGAGCAAGCCGAGAGTTGGGCGATTGCGCCGCTGGTGACCTTCATCACAGCTCTGTTTCCCGCGATCGCGGGTGCGCTTTACGGAATCAGGACGCAGGGCGATTTCGCCGGCACCGGCGAGCGTTCTTCGGTTATCGCACACCGGCTGGGCCAACTTCGCGCAGCCATCGCCTCGGATCCGCTTACCTACGAGCGACTGGTCGAGCGATCACATCGGCTCGGCGAGATCATGCTCGCCGAGGTCCAGCAATGGCGGCTCCACTACGAGACTCGGCCGCTCAGCCTGCCGGGCTAGGCCTCAGTCCTTCGCCATCAGGCGGTCGACACCGCCCTGCGTGACCGAATGATAGGTCGGGCGGGTTTCGGCATAGATGCGCTTCGCGATCGGGCGTCCCCAATCGCCCTGGTTCCACAGGACCTGGAACAGCGGGCGGACGAACTTGGCACGGCCCACACGGCCGAGGAAGGCCTCGACCTGCGGGATGGCTGGCTCGTAGCGGTTGGCCATGGCCAGCTCGAGCCAGAGGAACAGCTCTTCGTTATTGCCCGTGGCCGAAAGCCCAAGCTCGCTGTCCAGGCGCGCCAGCTCTTCATCTGAACGGTCCTGCGGAAGATTCTGCAGGAAACGCTGGCGTTCGGCGGAGGTCCAGCCGCTCCAGCCCGAGGGCATGGTGCCACTATCCGCATAGGTCTTCGAGGCGGCATCGATTTCGGCAAACGCCGCCGGATCGGGTCGCGCGACATTGCCGGGCAGGCCGGGGGCGTAGATCCAGTCCTTGAGCTTGACCCGCTCTGCCTCGGCCTCGCTCCCAAGCAAATTTGTCTTGAGGTCTTCGTAGACCATGCCCGAAGTGGCAGGCTGGAACGCATGCCTGTCGAACCACTGGCGGAGCCATGCGTCGAAACGCTCGCGACCGACTTCCTTCTCGAGCGTGCGGAGGAACGCGGCGCCCTTGTTGTAGATGATGGCCGAGCCGGCGCTCTCGGTGCCGTCGGGCTGGTGCAGTGCTGTACCGGGGGCATCGTAGCCGACTTCCTCGAGCGTTTCGGTGATCGCCATGAAGTCGAGCGCGACTTCCTGCTTCGCGCGCTTGGGGCCGTAGACCGCCTCGACGATGCGGTTCTCGAAATAGGAGGTCACACCTTCGTTGAGCCAGCTGTCGCCCCACACCGCATTGGTGACCAGGTTGCCCGACCAGCTGTGCGCCAGCTCGTGCGCGACTAGGCCATTGTTCGACCGATCACCCGCGATGAATGTCGGGGTGAGGAAGGTCATGACCGGGTTTTCCATCCCGCCATAGGGGAAGGAGGGCGGCAGCACGATCATGTCGTAGCGGCCCCAGCGATACTCGCCGTAGAGCGCCTCGGCCGCCTCGACCATTTCCTCGGTATCGCCCACTTCCGCGCGGGCGCGGGCAAGCGTTGCAGGTTCGGACCACACCCCGGTGCGCGGCCCCACCGGCGCGAAGTCGATGTCGCCCGCCGCAATCGCGATGAGATAGGGCGCCACCGGCTTGTCCATCACGAAATGGAAGGCGCGGCGCCCATCGCCAAGGTCCTCCGGCGAGCCCTGGATGATACCGGACATGACCACGTCGAGGGGCTTGGGCGCGGTGATGCGCGCTTCCCAGGTCTGGCGGATGCCGGGGCTGTCCTGTGTCGGAATCCAGCTGCGGTTGAGGATCGCCTGACCCTGGCTGAAGAGGAAGGGATGCACCTTGCCTTCGGTCTGTTCGGGGCTGAGCCATTGCAGAGCCTCCGCATCAGGCGCGGCGCGATAGGCGATTACGATATGGTTGGTACGGACGCCATTGGCGTCGACCAGGTCGATGGTCAGCGGCGCGCCCTTCTCTCCGTCGCTCGCCCCCACGCGGAACCTGAGCTTGCGCCCCGCGCGATCGGTAACACGGTCGATCTCGAGCCCGCGGACATCGAGCACCACTTCGCGCGAATCCTCATTGGCGAGGATGTCGAGCGCCGCCGTTCCTCCGACCCGCCTGGCATCGAAATCGAGCGCAAGGTCGAGCGCAACATGCGTCACGCGCGCCTCCTGCGGGCGGGCATAGGTTGACGCGTCCACCGCATCGGCACTCGTCAGGATCGGCGCCACCATCGCAGCATCACGAACTCCCGGTGCATCGGCAACGCCAGTGGTCGTGCAGGCAGTCGAGACGAGCAGCAGGCTGATGGCGGGTAGGATGCGACGCATGGGTTTCTCCGGTTTTTTCATCGTGGGTGCCGTTCGCGGCACTCGATCAACGCGCGCTGCCTATTGCCGATCCGGCAAGCTCGCGCCAGCCTCATCAGCGAAAACGTATCCACGAAGCTGGCCAAGAGAAGCACAAGTCGGCATGATAACGTTCACAGAAGACAAGTGGAACTTGTCGTGGGAGAGTTTGGATGAATGTTCGCAAATTTGCCTGCCTGACTGTGCTGGTCGCTCTGACCTCGCCAGCGCTGGCGCATGACCCGCGTGCCGTGACGGACGGGCGAGAGATCATCTTTGCCGACGAGTTCGACAATGGCGCACTCGACCGGGACAAGTGGATCGTCATCGGGCCGGACTTCTGGGTCAATAACGAGCAGCAGGCCTATGTCGATGACCCGTCCACCATTGCATTCGAGGACGAGGCAGACGGAGCGAGCGGCGGCGTGCTGGTGCTGCGCCCCGTGTTCAAACCTGGAGCGGACCCGAAGAAAGAGCGCAATGCGCCCTTCCTCTCCGGCAGGATCGAGAGCCGCGGCAAGTTCGACTTCACGCATGGCCGCGCCGAGGCCCGTATTCGGATGCCCGATGCCGTGGGCGTGTGGCCCGCATGGTGGCTGCTCGGCAATGACGAATGGCCGGGCACGGGCGAGATCGATATCATGGAATATGTCGGAGAGAAGGACTGGACCGGCGTCGCGCTGCATGGCCCCGGTTATTCGGGCGAGACGCCGCTGGTGAACAAGTACTTCTTCCCCGATGGCGTCGACGTCACCCAGTGGCACACATATTCGGTCGAATGGACCGACCAGCAGATCCTTTTCGAGATCGATGGCCGCCTGACCTATCGCGTCACCCGTGCAATGGTCGAGAACTACGGCGAATGGCGCTTCGACAATCCCAAGCACCTGATCCTCAACTTCGCCATTGGCGGTGCCTATCCGGCCAAGACCAACGGCATAGAGGCGCCCTACAACGGCGTGCCGCGGGAAACGGTCGAGAAGGTGAAGGCGGGCAAGGTGGCGATGCTCGTCGACTGGGTGCGCGTATACGCACCTGAGGCCGAGTAAATGCGCGCCGCGAGTGTCGCTACCGGCCTCGCCAGCCTGTTAGTCGTTTCGGCTTGCGGCGGCGGTGACGGCAAATCGCCTGCACCGGTGGCAACGGTCAGCCCAACACCGACCCCGACGCCCAGCCCCACGGGAACGCCGACGATCGTGTTCGCCGACGAATTCAACGAGGCCGCGCTCGATCGGACGAAATGGAACGTCGAGGGAATGGACTTCTGGGTCAATAACGAACAGCAGGCCTATCTGGATTCGATCGAGACGATCTTCATCCGCACCGATGCCGCCGGCGCCGACGGCGGGGCGCTGGTGCTGAAGCCGCTGTATAGTCCGGGTGTCGACACGCGCACCGATCGTCGCGCAGACTTCATTTCCGGGCGCATCGACAGCTCGGACAAGTTCGACTTCCAGCACGGTCGCGCCGAGGCCCGCGTCCGCATGAGCGACGCGCAAGGCTTCTGGCCCGCCTTCTGGATACTCGGCTACGGCGCTTGGCCAGACAGCGGCGAAATCGACATAATGGAATATGTTGGCGAAAAGGACTGGGTCAGTTCGGCGCTTCACGGCCCCGGCTATTCGGGCGACACGCCGATCAACAAGCGCTTCGTCTTCCCGAACGGTGAGGATGTCACCGGCTGGCACACATACGCGGTCGACTGGAACGCCGACCGCATGATATTCGAAGTCGACGGTACGGCCTACTATACGGTGACCAGGGCCGACGTGACGCGCTACGGGGCCTGGCGGTTCGACAACCGCAAGTTCCTAATCCTCAACGCCGCGATCGGCGGAACCTATCCCAATGGGGTGAACGGGGTCACAACACCCTATTTCGGGTTGCCGGAGGCAAGCGTAGACAAGATCAAGGCAGGCGAAGTCGAAATCGAGATCGACTGGGTACGCGTCACCCAGCTGCGCTGATCAGCTCCACGCCGCTTCGGGCGGCAGGCTCATCAGGATGGCGTCGATATTGCCGCCGGTCTTGAGGCCGAACAGCGTGCCGCGATCATAGACGAGGTTGAATTCGGCGTAGCGGCCGCGCCATTCGAGCTGGGTCTGCTTGTCGGCAGGCGTGAATTCGCTTTCCATCCTGCGACACACCAGTTTCGGGAACACGTCGAGAAAGGCCTCGCCCACGTCCTTGGTGAAAGCGAGATTGCGTTCGAATGCGGCCTCGTCCTCGCATTCCAGATGGTCGTAGAAAATGCCGCCAACTCCGCGATGGACGCCGCGGTGGGGAATGTAGAAATAGTCGTCCGCCCATTTTTTGAAACGTTCATAATAGGTCGGGTTGTGGGCGGCGCAGGCGGCGCGGAAACGGGCGTGGAATTCCTCGGTATCCTCCTCGTAAGGAATGGGCGGGTTGAGGTCCGCCCCGCCGCCGAACCACGCCTTGCCCGTGGTCAGGAAACGCGTGTTCATGTGGACCGCAGGCACATGCGGATTGGCCATATGCGCGACCAGGCTGATGCCGGTGGCGGTAAAGCCCGGGTTTTCGGCCGAGGCACCGTTGATCGTCCCGGCAAACTCGGGCGCGAAATTGCCGCGAACGGTCGAGACATTGACCCCGACCTTCTCGAACACCTTGCCCTTCATCAGCCCGCGTGTGCCGCCGCCGGGATCGGGATTGCCGTCTTCCTCGCGTTGCCAGCCGTCATACTGGAAGCTCGCGTCCGAACCGGCCTCTCGTTCGATCGCCTCGAACTCGGCGCAGATGCGGTCGCGCAGCGTTTCGAACCAGTTGCGGGCGATGTCGGTCTTGTCGGTCCAGTCGGTCATGCGTGGGGCCTTGCCATTCCATTTTCCCTACGGCAATAGCGAGGGATGGTTCCCCTTTCGTTCGCAGGCGAGGAATGGCTCCTGACAGAGGGCCGTGCACTTTACTGGCCGCGTGAAAACGCGCTGCTGGTGGCCGATTTGCATCTGGAGAAGGGAAGTTTCTTCGCGCGCCACGGGCAGATGGTCCCCCCCTATGACAGCCGCGAGACGCTGGAGCGCGTGGCGCTGGCGATCCGCGAGACGGGCGCGCGGAGGGTCATCACGCTCGGCGACAATTTCCACGACTCGCAAGGCTCCGAGCGGCTCGAGCCGCATGCCGCCGGAATGCTCGACGCGCTGACTAGGGCGGTCGACTGGGTCTGGATCACCGGCAATCACGATCCGCATATGGAGGCCCGCTGCGGCGGCACTCTGGCGGAGGAACTCGAGGTGGGCGGAGTGGTCCTGCGCCATCAGGCAAAGCGTGGCGAAACGCGACCGGAGCTGTCGGGACATTATCACCCGCGCCTCCAGATCAAGGTGCGCGACCGCAGTATCCGCCGACCTTGTGCAGTAGTCAGTGCGAATGAAGGTGTGGACGGCAGGCCTGGCGGGCGGATGATCCTGCCTGCATTCGGTGCTTATACCGGCGGCATGAATGCGGCCGACCCGGCGATCCTCGAGGCTCTCCAGCCTGCCAACCGCATCGACGCCGTAGTCCCAGCGGCAGGCAAGCTCGCGCGATTCCCGCTGTGGCAGGCGGCCTAGGCGCAACGCATCGCTGCAAATCTGCGCCCCATTCGCACAACACACTTCCGAATCCGCGCAAGAATGCCTACATGCGCCCTTTCGAAGAACGGCTGCCAAAGGAGATTGCCCCATAGCCCGTCCACCCCGCCGTAGCATGCAGATGCCCGTCAAGAGCGGCCCACGCTACGATAACATGATCAATGTGCCGAAGGTCCGCGTGATCGATCACGAAGGCGAGAACCTCGGCGTGATGTACACCCGCGAAGCTGTCGAGCAGGCAAACGATCTCGGCCTCAACCTCGTCGAAGTGTCCCCCAATGCGGACCCGCCGGTGTGCAAGTTCCTCGACGTCGGCAAATATCGCTACGAGGCGCAGAAGAAGGCGAACCTCGCACGCAAGACGCAGAAGACGCAGGAAATCAAAGAGATCAAGATGCGTCCCAACATCGATGACCACGACTACGACGTGAAGATGAAGAACGTCGTCAAGTTCATCGAGAACGGTGACAAGGTGAAGTGCACCCTGCGCTTCCGTGGTCGCGAAATGGCGCACCAGCAGCTTGGCATGGACCTCCTCAATCGCGTGCGCGACGACATGGAAGAGCTCGCCAAGGTCGAGAGTTTCCCGCGCCTCGAAGGTCGCCAGATGATCATGGTGCTGGCGCCCAAGTAAGCCAGCGCCGAACCGGGGGGCGGCAAGATGGAGATCACGCGCTGGCAGCAGAGGCTGCTGTGGCTCGTCCTCGCCGCCCTCACCGGATTCTATTTCTTCTGGATCACCCGGGCCGGATTCTGGCCCCATGGCGACAATGCCAAACTTTTGACATTCGACTTCTCGCCCGTCTGGGCCGCAGGTCACCGCGTGCTCTCGGGCGAGGCGCTGCTTGTCTATGACCTGCCTGCACATGACGCCTACCAGGGCGCGTTGCGCGGGGTCGAGCCGCCCGAAGACCTGCCCTTCGGCTACCCGCCATTCGCGCTGTGGCTGACGGCACCGCTCGCCCTGTTCGACTACGGCACCGCAATGGCGCTTTATCTCGCGGCGGGCTTCCTCCTGTTCGCTGCATTGCTACGCAAGGTGACGGGTGACGCGGTGGCTGCCGCGGCCATGGCCCTGGCTATCGGCGGTCCGACCGCGACGATCTGGCTCGGTCAGAACGGCTTTCTCACCGCATCCGCGATTACCGCCGCGATGCTGTTCCTGCCACAGCGCAAGCTGGCTGCGGGCGCGTGCCTCGGCTTGCTGACGCTCAAGCCCCACCTCGCCGTGCTCGGCTTCGCGGCACTGTTCCTGTGGCGTGAATGGAAAGCGCTGGGCGCAGCGATCGCCACCGCGCTGGCGCTGATCCTCCTGCCAACGCTGGTCTATGGCGTGGAAGTCTGGTCGCTTTATGCCGAGGCGGGACGCGGGATCATGGCTATCGTCGATAAGCACTACGACCGCCTTATCGGCCAGATGATGCAATCGGTCTATGCGGGGCTGGACCCGCTGCTGGGCCACGGTCTCGCCATGGGAATTCAGCTTGCGAGTGCCGCGGCAGCGCTCGCCGCGACTGCAATCATCCCGGCAAACCGGCCGAATGAACGCGCCGCCACGCTTATCGCCGCGACCCTGCTCGCGACGCCCTATTCCTTCGCTTACGACGCGACCATGCTGGTTTCTGCAGTGGCCTTTCTCCTGCGCGGATCACGCAGCCTGTGGCTCCATCTGGCAGGCGCATTCGCCCTGCTCTGGGTAGGCAGCTGGTTTATCCAGCTAGGGACAGTCGTGCCCCCAGCTGCAGCACTGGTGCTAGGCCTTGCAATTGCTCGTGCGCGACCGCTCCACTGGAAATGGTGGCAACCGGTCGAGCCGCACGCTCCCTAGCACCTCTGGAATTCGGCCTGACGCATTGAACGGACACGGCATTCCGACGGGAAAAATGTGGATTTTTCATTCCGCTTAATAACTTGTCGCAGCAATCCTATCGACGAATGACGTGTAGTCATCGGCGAGAGACATTGAGGCGCGAAAGCTGTCACGGTAATACAATGGCCGCAATTGCGCTCCATAAAGTGCATGATACGAAAAGCCGATCTAGCCGGTTTTCACCGAGGACCTAATTTAATGACCGCTCGTTCACTTGCTCTATTTGGTGCCGTTGCAGCACTTGCAATCTCCGCGCCGCTGTTCGCGCAGGACATGGCCCGGGGGGGCGCATCCGTGCCATCAAAGGCGGCCACCATGGGAGAGTTCGGGAAATTCGTGCCGCACCCGACCGGCAAGGAAACGACGATCGATTACTCGTTCCTCGACGATGCGCTGCGCTACATGGTGCTGAACATGGGCCCGTCCACGCGCGACGGGCTCGGCAAGCCTCCAGCACGGCTCGGCTCGCGGATGACCTATGGCCATGACTCACGGGTCCGGCTCGAAGGCAACCGCGTGGCCTTCTCATTCCTCACCGAAGATGCGATCACGCCGCTGACGTCCTATCGGGAAGATCTCGAGCGACTTGGCGCCGAACTCGATATCGCGTCGCTGCCCCGCAATGAGCAGCTCGCCTACTGGATCAATCTCCACAATGTGGCCGTGATCGAGCAGATTGCGCGCAATTATCCGGTGCAATATCCATCGCGCCTCAAGCTTGGCGCGGAGAAAACCCCGCTTGACGAGACCCGCTTCATCACCGTCGCCGGGGTTGCGATGAGCCCGCGCGATATTCGGACAAAGATCGTCTTCCCGAATTGGCAGGACCCCAATGTTATCTATGGCTTCTTCCGCGGCGAGGTTGGCGGACCGTCGATCCAGCGTGAGGCCTTCACGGGAGCCGGTGCAGCCGGTTTCCTTGCAGTGGCAGCCAAGGAATTCGTCAATTCGCTCCGCGGCGTCGAGGCCTTTGGAAACAATCTGCTCGTTTCCAGGATCTACGAGGAGGCAGCCCCCTTCTATTTTCCCGACATGGGAGACGATCTGAAGGCCCACCTTGCCACGCATGCCGACGAGGAAGTTGCCGGCCTCATCGCGAAAAAACCTGGCGTTAAGGTCAACCAGTACGAGGACATCGTTGCCGACCTTGCGGGCGGGCAGCGCGAGCCGACCTATTCGACAATCCAGAGCGGAGAAGGTCCGGAGCGCACTCGCGTCAGCCATTCGATCGCCCGCCTGCTCGGCGAGCGCTACCAGAAGTTCGAGAAGCTGCGTCGGGACGGTGTTCTGCGAGGACGCGTCATCGTCCTGCCTTGGTCCGGTCCGGGTGGCGAGGAGCCCGGCGAGGCGGCGCCGGAAGTCAAATAGCTATCCCCCACAGGTGATGCAGGTGCGATTGGCCTGACCGGACAGCAATGATACCCCGCCCCAACGGCTGAATAATGGGAACGGGGATGACGGCTCAGCGGATTGGCTTTCTTGTCGGCAATATTGCGCTGGCTGTCGCAATATTCGCAGCGCCGCCTGCTGGCATGAGCCGCGAGGCTTTCGTCGTGGCCGGACTCGTCGTGTTGATGGCGAGTTGGTGGATGACCGAGGCATTGCCGCTTACGGCCACGGCGTTGATGCCCTTCCTCGTCCTGCCCTTTGCCGGCGTGATGGATGCAAAGGCAACAGCAGGCGCCTACTATTCGCCAATCCTGTTCCTGATCCTTGGCGGTGCCTTCATCGCACTCGCCATCGAGCGGACCGGACTGCATCGCAGGCTGGCGCTGGCGCTGTTGAGCCTCGTCGGGCGCAAGGGCGGTCAGGCGGGCGTGCTGCTTGCCTTCATGGGTACGGCAGCGATCCTGTCCATGCTCATCTCGAACACGTCAACGGCGCTGATCATGATGCCGATGGCACTTGCGGTGCTGCGCGGTGGCGGGTCCGAAGATGGCGATACCGAGGGGCTCGCCGGAGCGCTGCCTATCGGCATCGCTTTTGCGGCGAGCATCGGCGGTTTGGGAACGCTCGTCGGCTCTCCCACCAATGCAATTGCGGTCGGCTTGCTCGACAATCTCACGGGAACGCGAATAACCTTTGCCCAATGGGCCATGTACGGCCTGCCCGTGGTCGTGATCGGCGTGCCGCTGGCCGCACTTCTGGTGGCATGGGTGCAGCAGGTCCGCACCCATCCCTTTGATACCGGAGCCGCGCGCGCGGCTATCGACACCCATACCGAATGGACCAGTGCGGAGAAGCGCCTCGTCCCGGTGGTAGCCGTCACCTTCCTCCTCTGGATGGGCCAGATGTGGATCGCTCCCTACCTGCCCGAGGGTTCGCTGACCGACGGAACCATCGCCATCCTGATGGGCCTTTCGCTGTTCCTGCTCCCCGACGGCACCGGGCGCCCGCTGCTCACATGGGAAGAGGCCGACCGCGCGCCCTGGGGCGTGATCATGATGTTCGGCGGCGGACTGGCGCTGGCATCCGGCATGGCAGCGAGCGGGCTGGCCGACTGGCTCGGACAAGCGCTGCTGCCGCTCGAGGCGTGGCCGCTGGTCCTCGTCGCAATTGCCGTTGTGGCAATGGTCGTGCTGATCACTGAGTTCGCCAGCAATGTCGCGACTGCGTCGGGCATCATCCCGGTGGTCGCGAGCCTTGTGGTCGCGCTCGGTGTCGATCCCGTATTGCTCGCCATGCCGGCCGCGCTGGCTGCAAGCTGGGGCTTCATGCTGCCCGCAGGAACGGGTCCCAACGCGATCGCCTGGGCCACCGGGCGGATCCGGATCGAGCGCATGGTCAAGGCAGGCCTCTTGCTCGACCTGTTCGGGATCGTGATGATCGTCGCGGTGGTGTGGGGAATGAACTCGCTGGTCTAGGTGCGGTTTTCCTACGCCGCCTGCGACGGGTAAATAGGCGACATGCCGCTACTGTTCCAATCATCGATAGAGTCTCAATCCAGGGTGCGATGCGACCCCTTCGCCTTTCCTCTCAGGACCGTGCTCCATGTGCTCCATCCTGTGGGCTTCGTCGCAGTTGAAACCAACATCGGTCCAACATATGAGGACGGCCAAAGCGGCGGTCGGTGGAGAGGCGTTCCTGCGGAGGTTAGGAACGGGTGCCCCGGCAGCCTGACCGGCCCCCGCCTTCCTGGGGGCGTCGCAAAAGGAAGGATGCTCGCCACATGAGCGACGTCACCAAGATCAATGGCCGCCCGCTGAAGCCCAGCACGCTGATGATGGGCCACGGTTTCGACCCCAAGCTCTCCGAAGGCAGCCTCAAGCCGCCGGTGTTCCTCACCAGCACTTTCGCCTTCCCCAGCTCCGCCGACGGCAAGCGCCATTTCGAAGGCATTACCGGCAAGCGTCCGGGCGGCGCGGACGGCCTCGTCTATTCGCGCTTCAACGCGCCGAACCAGGAAATCCTCGAGGACCGCCTGTCGATCTGGGACGGTGCGGAGGACGCGCTCAGCTTCTCCAGCGGCATGACCGCGATCTGCGTGTTGCTGCTGACTTATGCCGCGCAGGGCGACGTGATCGTCCATTCCGGCCCGCTCTATGCCGCGACCGAGGGCTTCGTTGCCAAGTGGATGTCGCGCTGGGGTGTGAGCTATGTCGACTTCCCAGCCGGCGCCACGCGCGAAGAGATCGACGCAGTGCTCGCCAAGGCGGGGGCCAAGGCTGCCGAACAGGGCGGCAAAGTCGCGATGGTCTATCTCGAGAGTCCGGGCAACCCGACCAATGCGCTGGTCGACGTCCAGGCGGTACGCGCTGCGGTCGATGCCGCGGGTCTCGAATGCCCGATCGCTATCGACAACACCTTCCTTGGCCCGCTGTGGCAGCGCCCGCTCGAACATGGCGCAGACATCGTATGCTACTCGCTCACCAAGTATGTGGGCGGGCACTCCGACCTCGTCGCGGGCAGTATCGCCGGAGCGAAGAAGTGGATGGACCCGGTCCGTATGCTCCGCAACACCATGGGCGGCATCTGCGACCCGAACACCGCCTGGATGCTGTGCCGCAGCCTCGAAACGGTGGAGCTGCGAATGCAGCGCGCGGGCGAGAATGCCGAGAAGGTCTGTGCCTTCCTTGCGCAGCATCCCAAGGTCGAAGGCCTTGGCTATCTCGGCATGATCAAGGACGCGCGCCAGCAGGACATCTACGACCGCCACTGCCTCGGCGCAGGGTCGACCTTCTCGCTGCTCCTGAAGGGCGGCGAGGCTGAGTGCTTCCGGTTCCTCGACAGCCTCAAGATCGCCAAGCTCGCGGTCAGCCTCGGTGGGACCGAGACGCTGGCGAGCCATCCGGCCTCGATGACCCACCTCTCCGTCCCCGACGAGCGCAAGGCCGCGCTGGGCATTGGCGACAATCTCATCCGCATCTCGATCGGAATCGAGGATCCGGACGATCTCATCGCCGACTTCGAACAGGCGCTGGAGGCGGTCTGACCCGGATCGGCTTCCTCGCCTGTGCCGAAACGCTTCCGGGAACAGGGGAGCGGCGCGGCGATGCCTTCGAGCACGATCTCGAAGTTGCCGCGCTGCGTCCGGCGTTCGATGACGCCGGTCTCGAGCTGGTCGAGATCGACTGGCGTGCGCCGCTGGAACACTTCCAGGGCATGGCGCTCGTCCTCCTCGGGACTGCGTGGGACTATCAGGATTTCCCCGAGCAGTTCCTCGCCAAGCTCGATGCGCTGGCCGGTCGCAATATCGCGATCCACAACCCGCCCGAGATAGTCCGATGGAACCTCGACAAAGGCTATCTGCGCGATCTCGCCAAGCGAGGCGTCCCCACCATTCCGACCCTTTGGCGCGACGATCTCGATGGCGCGGACGTCGTCGCAGCGCTGGATGAATTCGACTGCAATGGCGTCGTCGTGAAACGCCAGGTCGGCGCGGGCGGCATGGGGCAGTACCGCTTCACCCGATCCGCGCTCCCCGAGAGCGGATGGACCATGGGACGGCCATGCATGGTCCAACCCTTCCTCGCCAGCCTGCAAGAGGAGGGCGAGTACACCTTCCTCTTCGTCGATGGCGAGTTCAGCCATGCCGTCCTGAAGAGGGCAGCCGAAGGCGAGTATCGGATTCAGTCGCTCTATGGCGGGAGCGAGCACGATTTCACGCCCACGGACGACGACCTTGCGACTGCCCGGTCGGTGGTCGATGCCCTGCCCTTTGCCGCTCCCCTCTATTGTCGCATCGACATGGCGCGACTTCCGTCAAGCGAGCTTGCAGTGATGGAAGCGGAGATGATCGAGCCCTATCTCTATCCGCAACAGGGTCCGCAATTGGGAGCCCGCGTTGCGCAGGCTGTCCTCAAGCGGCTGTGACGACTGCACATTGTCTGCCGGTCATAGTTCCAGCGCGTCACGGACCTCGTTCGAAAGCGTCCGGGTAAATCGGACTCCGGCTTCGAGACCGCGCACCCAGACGACCTCTCCGGCAAAATAGACCGGGTCCCTCACCTCGAAAACGATGGTCGACCCGCGCTGGGGAGTATTGCCGTCGAAGAGTTCGATCCGGCATCCGGTGGAAGACACGTCGCACAGGATCGCGCGCTCGGGACGACCTAGAATTATGCAATCAAGTACGAGATTCGATGACTTCCGGTCGGTCGCGCGAAGGTCCATTTTGGCTACCCTGTTCTTGCGACCGGGTCCTGTCTCGCACAGATTGGGGAAAAGCTCAAACGCACATGCCTCTGACGGGAGAAATAGATGACCGACAAAGTAATGCTCGTGATCGGCGCTGGCGCTGGAATTGGCGGTCATGTCGCTTCCCGCTTTGCGAAAGGCGGGTACCATCTTGTCCTCGCTCGCCGTAGCGATGAGGAGGGCCTTGATCGCCTTGTCCGGGAAATCGGGCAGGCTGGGGGCTCTGCCACCGGCGCCCTGCTCGATGCCGCCGCCGACGGATCGATCGAGGAGCTGGTCGAACGGGTCGAGCGCGATATTGGTCCGATCAACTGCGCGCTCTACAATCTCGGCGCGCAGATTGGGAACCGCGCACTCGAGAGCACGCCCCACAAGGCGTTTGAACTCGGTTGGCGGTTGGGCTGCTTCGGCCTCTTTCGCCTGGCGCAGGCACTCTTGCCGCACATGGCAGGTCGTGGCGGCGGTTCGATCCTGGTAACCTCGGCCACTGCGGCCATGCGCGGCAACGCTGGCCAGCACAGTCACGCATCGGCCATGGCCGGCCGACGGATGCTGTGCCAAACGCTCAATGCGGAGTTCGCTGCGCAAGGAATCCATGTCGCGCATGTCGTTATCGACGGCTCGGTCGACGCGCCAGACACGCTGGGCAAACTGCTTGGCGACAAGTTCGAAGCCTACAAGCGCTCAAAGGGGGAAGACGGAGTGATCGACCCCGCCGCGATCGCCGAAACCTATTGGCACCTCGCTCACCAGCCCCGCAATTGCTGGACGCATGAACTCGATCTCAGGCCCTGGACCGACGTGCCCTGGTGGAATGATACACCGATTGGTGCAATTGACCGCGATTAGGCGCCAGCCTCGAATGCCATTAAGATAGGTGAGAATATAGCGAAAGGAGCCGAGCGCTCTGCCGGGAACGCGCGCGCTTATCGGGCTACGGCATTATCCGCGCCATTCGCGTCGTTCCTCGGCTGCCTTGAGCACCTCATAGGCGACCTGAACCTTCTGGAACTCGGCGGCCGCTTCCTTGTCGCCCGGCTTCACATCGGGATGGACCGTCTTGGCCTTTTCCCGCCAGGCCTTCTTGATCGCGGGGAAATCGGCATCGGCTTCGAGTTCGAGCACGTCGAGCGCACGCATCTCGTCGCGGCTGCGCGATCCATCGCCGCTGCCAGCCCAGCCATAGTGCTGCGCCTCGGCATAGCCTGCATTCTCGCTCCGCTCGGTCTTGGCGCGTTCCTCGCGCTCGGCCTTGTCGAGGCCTTCGAAATAGTCCCACTTGGAATTGTATTCCGCCGCGTGCTTCTGGCAAAAGTACCAGCGTTCGCGGCTGTTGGGCGCCTTGGGCGCTGGACAGTCCCCGGGCTCCCCACAACCGTGCCGATCGCACATGCGCAGCTGGGTTGCCTCGCGCGACGAGCCATAGCCGCGCCAGCGCGGGAAACCCCAGTCCATCGAGCGGCTAGGCTTGGGCATGGCTGCGAGAAGTCGTTTGTCGGGCGAACATGACGGTCAATCTAGGCGTACTGGAAATTCGCGCAAGCTTGTGGAACCAGTTTCAAATTGAAATGTTGCATTGCAACTACTAATTAGGACTCGCGCGCTAAAGGCGCGGTCCAGAGGTAAGAACGATGAGCAAGCAGCTGACCCTTTCCGCATCCATCGCCGTCCTGAGCATGGCGGCATTCGCCACGGTAGCGAGCTTCGGCACAATGGCACGTCCGGATGCGACGCAGGAAACCGGCAAGGCGCCGTTGTTCGAACTGACTATCGGTCGCTAACCCTCCCCAAGTCCCGGAAGGCGACCGGATCGAGGGGCTCCTGCAATGCAGGAGCCCCTTTTCACATCAGTTAATGACGATCGTCGCTGCGCGTCGGTTTTGCGCCCAGGCCGACTCGTTCGAGCCAAGCGCGACCGGACGCTCCTTTCCATAGCTGACGGTGCGGATCCGGTTGGTGGGAATGCCCACCGAGACCAGATAGTTCTTGGCAGCATTGGCACGGCGTTCGCCCAGCGCAAGGTTGTATTCGCGCGTACCGCGTTCGTCGGCATGCCCTTCGATCGTGAAGTTCAGCTGCGAATACTGACTGAAATACTGTGCCTGAGTCTGCAGCTTGGCCGCACTTTCAGTGTCGATGTTGAACCGGTCGGTATCGAAATAGACGACCGTGTTGCCGATACCGACGGCATCGACGAAATGCTGCTGCGTGCCCACGCTGGGCCCGGTTGGCAGACTGGTGGTCGGTGCCGGAGTCGCGGTTTCGACCGGCGGCGGCGGTAGCTCTTCGGGTGCCTTCTTCTGGCACGCGGCAAGCGCGATGGTCGATGCGAGCATCAGGCCGGTAGCGATACGGGTATTCATAGGTGCTGTCCCCTTTCAAACAGCGTGGTGAACTCGGTTTGCCCCCAAGTGCCCCTTGTCTGGTAATGCATTTACGGCAGGATCGGTCCCCAGGACGGGTCCGAAGCGTCGGCCGGAGTCGGCAGGCGGCGCAGGTTTTCGCCCGTCAGATCGACCTGCCACAGCGTTGCCTTGCCGCTGTTCCGTTCGGTGCGGAAAAACTGGATAATGCGACCGTTGGGCGCCCAGGTCGGTGCTTCGTCCTGCCAGCCATTGGTCAGCGTGCGTACGCTGCCGCCAGAAGGCGTCATCACCGAAATGTTGAAGCTGCTGGCATTGGTGAAGGCGATCTGGTCGCCGCGCGGGCTCCATTCAGGGGTGGCGCAACGTCCGCCGCCAAAGCTCACCCGGCGCTGGTTCGATCCGTCCGAATTCATGATGTAGCACTGCTGGCTGCCCGAGCGGTCGCTTTCAAACACAATCCGTCTGCCATCGGGCGAATATGAACCGCCGATGTCGATGCCCGGCGTGTCCGTGAGGCGGCGCGGTTCGCCACCCGTTGCAGCCACGCGATAGATATCCGTGTTGCCGTTCACCGCCATCGAATAGAGGATCCAGCGTCCGTCCGGGCTCCAGCGCGGAGCGAAGGTCGGATTGGTGCTCTGCGTCACCAGCGTCTGGCGGCCGGTGCCGATGTCGTAGACATAGATTCGCGGATTGCCATCGACATAGCTGAGGTAGGACAGCTTCTTGTAGTCGGGCGAATAACGCGGCGTCAGCGCGGTCGAGCGCCCGGTGGTGATGAAGCGGTGGTTCGCACCATCGCTGTCCATGATCGCGAGCCGCTTGGTGCGGTTATCTTTCGGCCCGGTTTCCGCGATATAGGCGATACGACTGTCAAAGAACGGACTCTCGCCCGACAGGCGCGAATAGATGAGATCGGCGCATTTGTGCGCGGCACGGCGCCAGTCGGCGGGCTGCACCACCCAGCCTTCGCGAACGAGCTGGCTCTTGAGCTGCATGTCATAGAGGTAGCAGCCGACGGTCAGTCGGCCATCTCCACGCGCGCGGACATAACCATGGACAAGCATCTCGGCTCCACGGTTCGACCAGGTCGCGAAGCTGGGCGCGGTGATGTCCGCAAAGCGCGGCTGCGGCAGGGCGTCGGGTCCGGTGGGCTTGAACAGTCCGTTGTCGCGCAGGTCCGAAGTAATGACACGCGCCAGTTCCTTGCCCAGCGCCGCGGTGCCGCTCGAATGCGCGGGCGTCGGGACGTCGGTATCGGTCGCAAAGCCAGGGATGGCGATACCGAGGTCGTCGAGATTGCCGGTGAAGCTGACCGTACCCGAAAGCCCCTCGCCCTCATCGACGGTCTCGACATCGCCGCCTTCCTCGACCGGCTGGCCGAGATCCTGATTCTGCGCCCACAGCGGTGCGGCCAGCAGGGCGAGCGAGAGGACAAGACATTTCTTCATCGGGAAAGGCTCCAGTCGAAATCGACGGTGATGACCTTCCAGGCTTCGTAATACTCGGCCGGGAGGTCGAAGGGGGCTGCGAGCTGGACCGCGCGAATGGCGTTTTCGCCGTGCCGCGGTGCCTGTGTGCGGTTGGAATCGGTGACGCCGCGCTGGCCCACGAGCTTGGGCGCACCAGCGAGCGTGCCATCAGGGTTCAGGCGGAAACGGACCTTGGAGACGAGCAGTTCGCGATCGGCACCATCGACAGGGCGCCAGTGGACGCGCAATTGTCGCGCGACCGCCTGGAACAGCGAAGCCTTTGCACTCGCGCCGATCTGCGACGCAGGCACGCGGGTCTCGCTGGTGGTCGAACTGTCGCCCGAACCTTCGAGGAAATTGTCGCCAAGGCGCGAGCCGCCGCTGCGCTCCGAACGGCGTGGTGGGGTCTGTGTGCGTGGAGGATCGGGGCGGCGACGTTCACGCGCATCCGGACGAGCCGACGGTGCGGGCGCAGGCGCCTGGACACGCGGCACCGGCGCAGAATCCTCAAGCGGCGAAGGCTGGTCGGGAGCAGGTGCAGGGCTGTCCGAGAGCGTAGGTGCCACCGCCTCGCGGCTTTCCGCCACCGGATCAGGCGCGGTCGCTTCGAGCCCGACATCCTCGGCGAGACTCACCGTCATGCGTTCCGGCTTTTCGAAGGTCGGTGCCGGGAGCAGGCCTTGCAGGACCAGCGCCGCAAGGATGAGCAAGTGCAGGATCAGGGCGACCAGCAGGCCGGTCCTTTCATCGCTGCGTAGTAGGCTCTCTCCCATGCTCAAGGGGCTATTCCTGATCCGATGAACCGTTGTTGACCAACGCGCTGGAACCACCGCCATTCGTCACGAGGGAAATGCGGTTTAGCCCGGCGCGGTTAAGCTCGCCCATGACGGCCATGACGCGGCCATAGTCGAGCGCGCGGTCGGCCCGCAGGGTGATATCCGGCCCCTCGCCTGTGCGCGGCAGGCTCTCGAGCGCCTGTGGCAATCCGCCGACGGGTATCTGGTGGTCGTCGATATAGACATAACCCGCCCCGTCGATGGTGATGGTCACCTGCTGCTGTTCCTGCGGAAGGGCAGACGCGCGGCTATCAGGCAGGTTGATCGGCACACCTGCGGTCAGCAGCGGCGCGGTGACCATGAAGATGATCAGCAACACCAGCATGACGTCGACCAACGGGGTTACGTTGATGTCGGACATGGGCCTGCGAGATCCGCCGCGCCCACGCCGCCTGCGTCCGCCGCCAGAGGCGATCCCCATCGCCACTCAGCGCGCCTCCAACTGGCGGCTGAATGTTGCCGAAAGCTTGTCGGCAAAGCGGGTCAGGCGCGCCTCGTAACGGTCCACGCGGTGGCTGAAGCGGTTGTAGGCGATCACGGCCGGGATGGCCGCGAACAAGCCGATGGCGGTGGCGAACAGCGCCTCCGAAATGCCCGGCGCGACAACCGCGAGGCTGCTGCTCTCCTGCGCACCGATCTGGAAGAAGCTGTTCATGATGCCCCAGACAGTGCCGAACAGGCCGACGAAAGGCGCGACAGCGCCGACGGTAGCAAGGAAGTTCAAACGCTCGGCAATGTCGTCCGCTTCAAGAGCAATCTGGCTATCCATGGCCGAAGCGATGCGGTCCCGCAGCGCCTCGGGATCGCGCACTTCGGTTTTGGTCGAGCGACGCCACTCGCCGACAGCAGCCTGCGCCACGCGCGCGGCCGGGATGTCCTTATTGCCGCGCTCCGAAGTGAAGCGGTCGAAATTGTCCGCCTGCCAGAACTCGCTTTCGTACTCGATCGTCCGCGCGCGGATGTTGCGCATCCGCAGCGAGAAACTGACGATAATCATCCACACCCAGACGCTGGCGAGCAGCAAGCCCGCCATGACCAGCTGCACGACGATATCGGCGTCGAGAAACAGGCGGATGGGGTCGAGCCGCGTCGGAGCGGCGGCGAGGGCGAGAAGAAGGGTCGAGCTCATTGGTCCTCTTGTGCGGCAAAACGCGCGAAGGCCGCGCGACATTCCTCGGGCTGGCGTTTGGGCCGGCCCGAGGGTGAAACAAAACCGACGCGCAAGTGTGCCTCGGCCAGCAATTCGTCACCTCTCCACGCCTTCTGATGCATGCGACATGAAGCGGCGCCGAGTTCGGTGCAGCGCGTCTCGATCAGCACGTCATCGTCGAGCTTGGCAGGGCGCAGGTATTTGAGTGTCAGTTCGGACACGGCATAGGCGCCCTCACCCGCCTCGATCGCGGCGCGCTGGTCGATCTCGAGCCGGCGCAACAAGTCCGAGCGCGCACGCTCGAACCAGCGCAGGTAATTGGCGTGGTAGGTGATGCCCGAAAGGTCGGTGTCTTCGTAATAGACGCGCACCGCATAGAGGTGGCGGCTTCCGTCGAGCACTCCGTCGGGGGGATGGGGCATGGTCATGCGTCAGGCGGCATTAGACGAGCGCCGAGTCGCACGGCAATCGCAAACGACGAAATGAGCGATTTGGGCGATCAACGCCGCGAGATCATGGGGCCGAGGGGCTGTCCGCCGAAAATATGGACGTGGAGATGCGGCACTTCCTGTCCGCCATGCGCGCCGATATTGGCCATCATGCGATAGCCCGGTTCTACCAGCCCCTTGTCGCGAGCAACCTTGCCGACAGCGCGGACGAAGCCCGTGATTTCCTCTGCCCTCGCCCTGGCGCTGAAGTCGTCCCAGCTGACATAGCGGCCCTTTGGCACCACCAGCGTATGGATTTCGGCCTGCGGGTTGATGTCCTCGAAGGCATAGGCCCACTCGTCCTCGTACACCTTGGTCGAGGGGATTTCGCCGCGCAGGATCTTCGCGAAGATATTGTTGTCATCATAGGGCAAGGTCGGGTCGATCGGCATTATTCGCTCCTGCTGGCTTTCTCGTCGAGGCCAGACGTCCCTTCGCGCTGGTCGAGTTCGGCGAGCACTTCTGCGAGGCTCACGTCCTTCGCGCCCAGCAGGACCATGAGGTGGAACAGCACGTCGGCCGCCTCCCCCACCAGCTCCTCGCGTTCGCCCGCGAGCGCGGCAGTGATGGTCTCGACCGCTTCCTCGCCCAGCTTGCGCGCCATGACCGCAAGTCCGCGATGGTTGAGCTGCGCCACATAGCTCGACGCGGGATCGGCAGTGCGGCGGGAAGCGATCGTCGCTTCGAGGCGGGAGAGCGTGTCCATGGGCATCTTGTGTCGCTTCAGCCTCGCGCAGGCAAGCCGGCCTCGCGCAGGGCGGCGTGAGCTTCGGCGATCGAGTGCTGGCCGAAATGGAAGATCGAAGCAGCCAGAACCGCGCTGGCATGGCCACGCGTCACGCCATCGATAAGGTGTTCCAGCGTTCCGACACCGCCGCTGGCTATGACTGGCACCGAAACGCTGTCGGCAATCGCGCGGGTGAGTTCGAGGTCGTAGCCAGCCTTGGTCCCGTCGCCATCCATCGAGGTGACGAGCAATTCGCCCGCCCCCAGCTCGGCGAGTCGCTGCGAATGTTCGACCGCGTCGATCCCGGTCGGCTTGCGCCCGCCGTGGGTGTAGATTTCCCAGCCACGGAAATCGCCTTCTGCCTTCGTGGCTGCACGTGCATCGACGCTGGCGACGACGCACTGGCTGCCGAACTTTTCCGCGATCTCTCGCACCAGTTCCGGCCGTGCAACGGCTGCGCTGTTGACCGCGACCTTGTCGGCCCCCGCCAGCAGCAGCTCGCGCGCATCCTCGACGCTGCGTACCCCGCCGCCCACGGTCAGCGGCATGAAGCACACCTCCGCCGTCCGCCGGACCATGTCGAGCAGCGTCCCGCGCCCCTCGTGGCTTGCGGAAATATCGAGGAAACAGAGTTCGTCGGCACCCGCGCGGTCATAGGCCTGCGCCTGTTCGACCGGATCGCCCGCGTCCTTGAGGTCGACGAAGTTGACCCCCTTCACCACACGCCCGTCGCGCACGTCGAGGCAGGGAATGACGCGGATGCGGACGGTCACGGCTTGCTCGCCAACGCCAGGGCCGCCGCTAGGTCGAGCCTGCCGTCGTAAAGCGCGCGGCCGGTGATGACGCCCTCGATCCCTTCGCGTGCGTGGAGCGAAAGCACGTGGATGTCGTCTAGCCCCTTCACCCCGCCGCTGGCGATTACGGGAAGGTCTACACGGCGCGCCAGATCGAGCGTGGCGTCGATATTCACGCCCTTCAGCAGACCGTCGCGGCCGATGTCGGTGAACAGCAGGCTGGCGACGCCCGCATCCTCGAAGCGGCGGGCTAGGTCCACCACCGAGACGTCGGACACCTCGGCCCAGCCTTCGGTCGCGACCATGCCGTCCTTGGCGTCCACCGCGACGACGATTCCGCCTTCGTATTCGCGGGCCATGTCCTTGACGAACTCGGGATCCTTCAATGCCGCCGAGCCGATTACGACCCGCGCGACACCCAGATCGAACCAGCCTTCGACGGCCTCGGGATTGCGGATACCGCCACCCAGCTGGACATAGCCCGGAAAGGCCTCGACGATGCGTTCGACCACTTCGCGATTGCGGCTTTCGCCCGCGAAAGCGCCGTCGAGATCGACGACGTGGAGATGCTCCGCCCCTGCCTCGGCGAAGGTCAGTGCCTGCGCCACAGGATCGTCGCCATAGACGGTTGCGCGGTCCATATCGCCTTCGGCAAGGCGGACGACCTGGCCATTCTTGAGGTCGATGGCGGGAAAGACGATCACGGATTCCACTCCAGGAAACGATTGAGCATGGCGAGCCCGTAGTGCTGGCTCTTCTCGGGATGAAACTGCACCCCGGCGATGTTGTCGCGTCCCACGGCCGCCACCAGCCCGCCGCCATGGTCGGTCATCGCGAGCACGTCCTTACCGCTCTCGGCATGGAAGTGGTAGGAGTGGAGGAAGTAGGCCTCACCGTTCTCGACGAGGTCATGGTACCTGGCATGCGGCGTCAGCGCGACGTCGTTCCAGCCCATATGCGGGACCTTTACTGTCTCGTCGGAAGGTTTGATCAGCCGCACCTCGCCCGGAATCCAGTCGAGTCCCGGCGTGACGGCGTGTTCGAGGCCGCGGGTCGCGAGCAATTGCATGCCGACACAGATGCCGAGGAACGGCGCACCACCCACGAAGACGCGTTCGTGCATCGCCTCGACTACGCCTTTTGCGGCATGCAGCCCCTCGGCGCAGGCCTTGAAGCTGCCTACCCCGGGCAGGACGATGCGATCCGCCGCACGCACTACGTCGGGATCGGCGGTGACCTTCACCGCCGCGCCAACCTTGCGCAGCGCGTTCTCTACCGAATGCAGATTGCCCGCGCCGTAATCGACGAGGGCGACGACCTCAGCCACCAAGCTGTCCCTTCGTCGAGGGGATCGCTCCGCCCTTGCGCGGGTCGATCTCGACCGCGGCACGCATGGCGCGCGCGAAGCCCTTGTAGATCGCCTCGCAAATGTGGTGGTTGTTTGTACCGTAGAGCAGCTCGACATGCAGCGTTAGGCCGCAGGTTTGCGCGACCGATTGGAACCAGTGCTCGATCAGCTCGGTGTCCCACTCGCCGAGCTTTTCCTGGCTGAACCCGGCCTTCCACACGAGATAGGGACGCCCCGAAATGTCGAGCGCGACGCGTGCCAGCGTCTCGTCCATCGGCGAATAGGCGCTGCCGTAACGGGCAATCCCGCCCTTGTCCCCGAGCGCGGCGGAGAGCGCCTGTCCCAGAGCCAGCGCGCTGTCCTCGGTCGTGTGATGCTGGTCGACATGGAGGTCGCCATCGACCTTCATCGTCACGTCGATCAGCGAATGCTTGGCGAATTGTTCGACCATATGGTCGAGGAAGCCGATCCCTGTCGCCACCTCGTACTTGCCCGTCCCGTCGAGATCGACCTCGACGAGAATTTTCGTTTCCGCAGTATTGCGTTCGATACGGCCTGTTCGCATGGCGTCCGCCTATAGGCCAAGCGGGTCTGCGCGCAAGGAAATGAACCCGTTCGTGCGGTAAAGGCTGGCTTAAAGCGCTTGACCCGCCGCCCTTGGAGTTTCACCTAGCGGGCATGAGCGAAGACACGCCCGACAGTTTGATACCCTATGACACGATCGTGCAGGAGGCCCTGCGCGCCGTGGTGGGCCGCGTCCTGGGTGAGATCGAGGACACCGGCGGCGATCTGCCGGGTGCGCATCACTTCTACATCACCTTCAAGACCCATGCCCCCGGCGTAGTCATCCCCGCGAATCTGCGTGAGCGTTTTCCAGACGAGATGACGATCGTCTTGCAGAACAAGTTCTGGGGCCTGTCGGTGCGCGAGGATGGTTTCTCCGTCGGCCTTTCGTTCAACCAGGTCCCGGCGGAGCTCGATATTCCTTTTGCCGCCATCACCCAGTTCGTCGATCCAGCGGTCGATTTTGGCCTTCAATTCCAGGCCACCGTTGCCGATATGGCCCCCGCCCCGACCGAGGCGCCCGAAAACGACGGCACCGAACAGGGTGACGACAGGGGTATGGACGACGGTTCGAATGTCGTCATGGTCGATTTCGGCCGCAAGAAATAGGGCAGGCGCCGGGCGCCTGCACGACGGGGCGGGATTTCCATGGTCAAGCAAATCACCGAAAAGGGCGCAAAGGCGATCGAGCGCGCACGCGCCAAGGCACCCGGAAAGACGAGCAAAGTTCCCGGTCCCACGGAGAACCCGGCGACCAACCTGATGATGGCCGACGTCGCCATTCGCGCCGGCACCTACATCGTCCGCCGCGCCGTCGAAAAAGGCCTCCTGCGCGGACGCTACGGCAGGGACATGGCGCGCGACATCCTTCAGAATCGTACCTTGGGACAGACGCTGGTCTCCTTCGGTCTCGCCAAGGTCGCGACACGCAACCTGCCCGGCGCCGTGATCATTGGCGGCGGCGCGCTGGCGAAATCGCTCTACGACCGCCGCAAATCGAAGCGCAGGCAAAGGGCGCAAGGGGACCGTGAACTGATCGAACAGGCGCATTCGGAGGAATAGCACCGGCCCGCCCTTGATTTGGCCGCCCGCCTTGTCCCAAAGGCACACATGGCCGAATCCTCAAACGACACCCAAGGCACGACACGTCCCAACCTCGCGCGCCGTGGTCTCATGTTCATCCTGTCCTCGCCCAGCGGTGCCGGCAAGACGACGATCAGCCGGATGCTCCTGGCTGCCGACGACGAGATCAGGCTCTCGGTCAGCGTCACGACACGCCCGCCGCGCCCGGGAGAGATCGACGGCGTGCACTATTACTTTGTCGATGATGCCGAGTTCGACCGCATGGTCGAGGAAGACGACTTCTACGAGTGGGCGCATGTGTTCGGATACCGTTACGGCACGCCGAAGGGTCGAATCCGCGCTGCGTTGAAGGAAGGGCACGACTTCCTCTTCGACATCGACTGGCAGGGTACCCAGCAGCTCTACCAAAAGGACCAGCAGGACGTCGTCAGTGTGTTCATCCTCCCGCCGAGCCTTGCTGAATTGCGCCGCCGGCTCGAAAGCCGGGCGCAGGACAGTGAGGCCGTAATCGATTCCCGCATGGACCGCGCCCGGGGCGAGATCAGTCATTGGGCCGAATACGACTATGTCGTGATCAATGACGATGTCGACGCGTGCTTCGAGAAGGTCCGCGAAATTCTCGAGGCAGAGCGGATGCGCCGCACCCGCCAGACCGGCCTCATACCGTTCGTTCGCGAGCTGATGCTCTAGCTGGCGACACCGGCAGGCAGGCCCTGCCGGTGGTCACGAACCGAGCCTATCCGCCGATATAGGAACCGATAAACTCGCGGCCGTCGGTGTGTCCGACGTTGTAGATAATAAATATCTCCTCGCGCGACGGTCCGGCGAGCGAGCCGACGAAAGTGCCCGTGAAGCCGTTGGTCGTGTCGTCGATCGTCCCGCTGAAGGTGTTCGTGGACCCGACGGTCGCCGCGATCGGCAGTGCCGCCCTTTCAACCGGCGAACCGCTGACGTCCTCCACGATCCGGATAGTCCCCGCGAGCGCCTTGTCGCTGGAAGCTACGGTAAATGTTGCCGATGGCGAGCTGAAAACATCTGCCGCCGTCGTCCCCGACAGGCCGCCGGCCACTTGCGCCGTTCCCGTATAGGAGAGATCGCTGGTGATGTCGTCGGTGGTCGTGACACCGTTGAAGAACAAGGCGTAGCGCAGGCTCCTCAAGGTCCCCGATTCGGCATTGCGTACGAACGGGACTTTCGTCTCGTAGGAGACCCGCATGATGTGCGTAAACGGCAGCTCCATTGCGAGCGCGTCATCGCCCTTGCGATAGGTACGCAACATGGGCGAGGCCGTCAGCAGGTCGGCAGCCGAGAAGGTCGTGAGCGCGGTGGCGTCCGGCCAGGTGAACTCCGCGCTTTCGGGCGAAACCTCGAAATCGATCACAGCTTCACCGTTGCGGCGGGTTCCTTCGCTCCACACCTCGGTGCCGCCCGTCGGAGCGAAATAGGCAAAGATATAGGACGTGTTGGTTGCACTCGAAGTGAATGCCTTGGTGAAGTCGAAGTCGGCGGCAGTCGGGGTCGGCGTCGGTGTCGACGTGGATGTAGGCGTCGGCGTCGGTGTCGCAGTGGTATCGTCGTCTCCGCCGCACGATACCAGAAGTGCACAGCAGGCTGCTGCACTGGCGAGAGACACGAACTTGTTTCGCAAGATAGACGACCTTTTCATCAAGTGCACGATATGCATGGGCAGGTGCGGGAAGGGAGCGAATAGCTGCGCGGGCGCAACTCCCGCAAGCCATTTCCCGCGTTTACCAACGCTTCGCTGATTGGAAGGCGAAATCTGTACCGCAGATGAAGCGACACTCCTGATGGTAGTCTAGGGGCGTCCAGCACGCGGAACGTCGACCTGGCAGGCATAGATCCGCCCTGCCTTCTCCGAGCCGGCGTGATCGCGGTGCGAGCTCGGCGCGACAAGGGAAAACAAGGTGCGCCCGTCAGTGCCGCCGAGCATACAGGCGTAGCAGTTGAGACCCTCGGTTTCGACCATTTCGAGAACCTCTCCGCCTTCGGCAATCCGCACGCAGTGGGGCGACAGCGGATCGGCGATCCAGATCGCTCCGTCCGCATCGAGGCAGATGCCGTCGGGCAAGTGGGGCGCGGTCTCGGCCCAGATCCTCCGCTTCGCCAGGCTGCCATCGTCGGCGATATCGAATGCACTCAACCTCGCGGCGAGGGTCTCGCCAACGATCAGCGTTTTGCCGTCAGGGGTGATCACCGTTCCATTGGGGAAGCTGAAGCGCTCGTCTCCTGCCGCCGAACGCACCGAGCCATCAGCGTCGACCAGTGCCATCGGCGTGGTCGGATGGTCGCCCAGGACACTCTCGGGTCCGCGCGTGGACAGCTCCGTATCGAGGTCGAAGCCGAAATTGCCAACATAGGCGCGACCCTGTTCGTCGACGACCATGTCGTTGCACCAGAAGGTGGCGATGCCCGACAGATCTGCGTGGCGATCCAGCCGACCATCGGGCCAGCGCCGCCACACCTCCTGTGCTTGCATCTTCACGAATAGCAGCGAGCCGTCGGGCATCCAGCCAAGGCCCGAAGACTGCTCATCCCCTTCGAGTTGAACTTCGACACGCATGTCTCCGCCCGCTTCGCTCACCGAATAGATGCAGTGCGCGTAGAAGTCCGAGAACCACAATCGCCCGTCATGCCAGCGCGGGCCTTCGGCAAAGTAGATGCCGTCGGCAATGAGGCGCTGGGTGCGGGACATGGCGTTACTCCATCAGGGCTGAGCGAAGTGCGTCGGCAGATGAGCGTTGACGATCCCGCCATCGACGGTGAGCGTCTCGCCAATCGTGTAATCACCCGCGCGGCTGGCGAGATAAACGGCGGTGCCGCCCATGTCGTACTTGTCGCCGACGCGCTTGTTCGGAATGCCCGCCGCGCTCTCCGCCTCATGATCGCGCGCAGCACGGTTCATGCTCGAAGGGAAGGCTCCCGGCGCAAGGCTGGTGACATAGATGTGGTCCTTGACCAGCCGTGCAGCCATGCGCCGCGTCAGGTGGATCAGCGCAGCCTTTGAAGCCTGGTAGCTGTATGTCTCCCATGGATTCACCCGCTGGCCGTCGATCGATGTGATATTGATCACCTTGCCCGGACGTTCGGGCGAGGCCGCTGCAGTCAGCAGGCCATGGAGCTTCTGGGTCAGGAAGAACGGGGTCTTGACGTTAAGGTCCATGACCTTGTCCCACCCGGCCTCGGGAAACTCCTCGTAATCGACGCCCCAAGCGGCCCCGGCATTGTTGACGAGGATGTCAAGCTTGTCCTCGCGCGCAGAGATTTCCTCCACCAGCGCCTCGATCCCGGCGATGGTCGAGATGTCGCCCTGGATGCCGATCACCTTCTCGCCCAGTTCGTCGCAGGTTTCCTCGATCTCATGGATCTTGCGGGCTGTGATGTAGACGCGGTCGATACCGGCGGCGAGGAAGCCTTCGACGATCATCTTGCCGATGCCGCGGCTGCCCCCGGTAACCAGCGCAACGCGCCCCTTGAGGCTGAACAGGTCTTCTAGGTTCATCTGTCTTCTCCTGCTCAGTAGCCGCTCATCTCGGCGACGCGGCCCGCGTGGTAATACTGGTCGCCGAGGAACTCCTGCAGCGCACGGTCGCGTTTCATGTAGAGGCCGATGTCATATTCGTCGGTCATGCCGATGCCGCCGTGCATCTGCACGCCTTCGCGAACGGCAAGGCCTGCGACCTTGGCGACCTTGGCCTTGGCGACCGAGGCCATGAGGTCGGCCTTCTCGTCACCCGCATCGAGCAGCTGGGCGGCCTTGATCGTAACCGCACGCGCGATCTCGACTTCGGAATAGAGGTGCGCAGCGCGATGCTGGAGCGCTTGGAATTCGCCGATCAGCTTGCCGAACTGCTTGCGCTGGCGAAGATACTCGACGGTCATGTCCATCGCGCCGCGCGCCACGCCGACGCCCTCTGCAGCCGAACCAACTCGGCCCGCCATGAGCATCTGGTTGAGCACATCGCGCCCACCGTCGACTTCGCCGATCACAGCGTCGCCATCGAGTTCGACATTGTCGAAGGTCACGTGGCTCGCCATCGAGCTGTCGACCAGGCGCACGCTGTCATGGCTCATCCCGCTGGCGTCCTGTGGGACGGCAAACAGGGTCACGCCATCGGCGTCGCTGTCACTTCCCGAGGTGCGCGCGGCGACAACGATCATCTCGCTCGATGCGCCATAGACCACGAAATCCTTCTTGCCCGAAAGGCGGAAGCCGTTGCCCGACTTCTCGGCCTTGCAGGCGATCGTTTCGGGGCGATGCTTCGGACCTTCGTCCACGGCGACGGCATAGACCTTGTCACCTGAAACGAGGTCGGGAAGCCAGCGGCCCTTCACGTCATTGCTGCCGTGCTTGAGGGCGGTTGCGGCGAGCACGGAAGATGACAGGAACGGCGAGGGCGTCAAATTGCGCCCGATCTCCTCGAGCACGATCCCGGCCTCGACATTACCCATGCCGAGCCCGCCATCCTCTTCGGACAGCAGCATGCCGGTGAAGCCCATTTCGGCGAACTGTTTCCACAGCGCATGGCCGAAGCCGTCCTTGCAATTGCGGTCGCGCCAGTGGCGCAGCTGTTTCTTGATCGACCCTTCCTCGGCCATGAACTGGCTGGCGGTCTCGGCGAGCATCGCCTGGTCGTCGGAATGATAGAGAGGCATGGATCAGGCTCCGGGAAGATCGAGGATACGCTTGGCGACGACATTGAGCATGACTTCGGAGGTGCCCCCCTCGATGCTGTTTGCCTTGGTGCGGAGCCAGTCGCGCGCCGACTTGCCGCCAGCAGTGGCCTCGCTCTCCCATTCGAGCGCGGCGCTGCCGCCTGCTGCCATCACCAGTTCGAGACGGCGCTTGTTGAGCTCGGTCCCGGCGTATTTGAACATGTTGGGCTGGGCCGGATGGCCCTTGCCCGACTTGGCTTCGTCCATGAATTTCTCGGTCATGGCGGTGAAGGCCAGCGCGTCGACATCGAACTGCGCCAGTTCGGCGCGCAACACCGGATCGGGCGCGATATTGCGCGACAACATCGAGCCGAGCGAAACCGCGCGATCGTTGCCGCCGGTCTCGGCGATCATCGAGCGTTCGTGGCCGAGGAGGTACTTGGCCACGTCCCAGCCTCGATTGACCTCGCCAGCCTGTGCCGGAATGTTCTCGGCATAGAACTTGGGCACCTTCACATCATCGAAGAAGGTCTCGCAGAAGGGCGAGCTGCCGCTGATCAGCAGGATCGGCTTGGTCGAGACACCCGGGCTGGTCATGTCGAACAGCATGAAGGTGATGCCCTGGTACTTGTTGCCCTTGTCGGTGCGGACCAGGCAGAAGATCCAGTCGGCCTTGTCGGCATATGAGGTCCAGATCTTCTGGCCGTTGACCACCCAGTGATCGCCCTTGTCCTCGCCAAAGGTCTGCAGGCTCACGAGGTCCGAGCCTGAGCCCGGTTCCGAATAGCCCTGGCACCAGCGGATTTCGCCGCGGGCGATCTCGCCCAGGAAGCGCAGCTTCTGCTCATGCGTGCCGAAGTGCAGCAGCGCCGGGCCGAGCATCCAGATGCCGAAGCTGTGCAGCGGGCTGCGCGCATTGATGCGCGACATTTCCTCGCGCAGGACCTTGGCCTCTGCCGGCGCCAGGCCAGCGCCGCCATATTCCTTGGGCCACATTGGCACGGTATAGCCCTTGTCGCGGCATGCCTCGAACCAGGCCTTCTGCGCGTCGTTCTTGAAAGTCGCGTTGCGGCCGCCCCAATAGACATCGTCCTCGGTCTCGACCGGTTCGCGCATTTCGGGGGGGCAGTTCGCTTCGAGCCATGCGCGCGTCTCGGCGCGGAAGGCTTCCAGGTCGGTGTCGGACATGGACCGAATCCTCTCTTCTAAAACTCGGGTATGTTGACGCTTACGTTAGGGTGATTCGCAGTGCAGGCGCAAGGCCGCTCTCGACGCCCCGCATTGCCGTAGCGTCAGGCGGAATCCGTTGACGCAATGGCCTGCGCGCCTAAGCTTGCGGGAGAGAAATTCGGGGAGAGAGTAGGCATGCGATTCTCGCAAAAGACAGTCGTTATCACGGGTGCGGCATCGGGCATCGGTGCTGCCGCGACGGCACTTTTCGCCAGCGAGGGCGCGGTGGTCTACGCCAGCGATATCGATGTTGCCGGGGGCGAGAAGCTGGTCGCCGAGACTGATGGCGACGTACGCTTCGTCGAGTGCAACGTCTGCGATACGTCGGCGATCAAGGCGCTGATGGATCGCGCTGCCAGCGAGACCGGCGGCATCGACGTGGTGTTCAACAATGCCGGTGCCGGCGGTGCGCGCCCCGATATTTCCGAGATCGAACCGGACGAATGGGACCGGACGATGGACCTGTTGTTGCGCTCAGTAGCCATGGGCATCCGCTATGCCGTGCCGCATATGAAGCATCGCAAGGGTGCGAGCATCGTCAACGTTTCCAGTGTCGCGGCAGTTGGCCCGGGCTATTCGCCTACCGCCTATGCGGTCGCCAAGGCAGGCGTTTTGCATCTCACCAAATGTGCGGCGACCGACCTGGCGCAGCACGGCATTCGGGTGAACGCGGTGCAGCCGGGCTTCATCAACACCAACATCTTTACGTCCGCTCTCGAGATCACGGGTGAGATGAAGGAAATGGCCAAGGCCGCCATCGCACAGCTTTCCAGCAACGCGCAGCCGGTGGCGCGCGGAGGCCAGCCGATGGACATCGCAAATGCTGTGGCCTTCCTTGCGAGCGACGCTGCCAGCTTCATCACCGGCCAGTCGATGATCGTCGATGGCGGGCTGACAGTTGGTCCGCGGCACAGCTGGGACCCTGAATCGCCGCGCATGTTCGCCGCGCTCGAGGCGATGGAAGAGCAGATGAAGGCCGCGCAGGCCGGCTGATGGCAACGGGCGCCGCCAGCGATGTGATTGCCCCGCCCCCGGCGGAGCGTCTGCCGGTGCGGCTCAAGCTGTTCCACGGCTTCGGCTCGATCGCCTACGGGGTAAAGGAAAACGGCTTCGCCACCTTCCTGCTGCTGTATTACAACCAGGTCGTCGGCATCGACGCTGCGCTGGTCGGTACGGCGATCATGGTCGCCCTCATTGCCGACGCCTTCGTCGATCCGGTCATCGGCGAACTCACCGACCGCACGCAATCGCACTGGGGGCGGAGGCTTCCCTGGCTTTACGGCGCCCCGATCCCACTCGCCCTCGCGTGGATGATGCTGTGGACGCCGCCGGAAGGCAGCACCGCCTTTACCCTCACCTGGCTGATCGGATGGGCCATTGTGGTGCGGTCGCTGGTATCCATGTGCGAGGTGCCCTCGGTCGCTCTCGTGCCCGAGCTCACCAGCGATTACGACGAGCGCACGATCCTGATGCGCTATCGCTTCCTGTTCGGCTGGGCCGGTGGTCTGCTGATGCTTATCCTCGCCTATGGCGTCTTCTTTCGCGAGGCTGGTGAGACGGATCCGCGCGGCTACTTCCCCTATGCCATCGCCTGTGCTGTCCTGATGGCGGTCGCGGTGCTGGTTTCGGCGCTGGGCCAGCACAAGCGTGTGGCAAAGCCATCGCCGCCCCAGCCGGCGCATGCCGGTGGCCTGCGCGCCATAGCGCGGGAGATGCGCAAGACGCTGTCCAACCGCGCCTTCCTGTGGCTGGTATTCGCGGCACTGTTCGCCTTCACCAACCAGGGCATCGCCTTCTCGCTCACCAACTACTTCCTCGGCTTCCTGTGGCAGTTCACCCAGGCAGAGAAAGTCGGTTACGGCCTGCTGCTGTTCGTTACCATGCTGACCGCTTTCGTCGTCATTCCGCCGCTGGCGAAGCGGCTGGGCAAGCGCGAAGCAGCCCTTGTCGCGGGCGCGACCTCGGTCACCTTCAACGCCTCGCTGTTCCTGCTCTACTACTTCGACCTCTTCCCTGGCCTGCCCGGAAAGCCGTCGGTGGCCGCGATGTTCGCGATGATCTTTGTCGTGAACACCGGTGCGATCATCCTCATGGTATTGTCGAGTTCAATGATGGCGGATGTGGTCGAAGCGTCGCAGGCAGAAACGGGCCGCCGCAGCGAAGGCCTGTTTTTCGCAGGCTATTTCTTCCTGCAGAAATGCGCGACGGGCGCGGGCATTTTCCTGGCCGGGCAGATCCTTAGCTGGGCTGCCTTCCCCATCGGCTCGCAACCCGGCGAGGTCGCACAGGACATCATCGCCAATCTCGCGCTGGCTTATGTCGTCGTGCTGCTCATGGTTGGCATTACCGGACTTTTCGTGCTGCGGCGCTTTCCGATCGACCGCGCCAGTCACGAGCAGCGTCTCGCCGCACTGAGCGGTGCGGCCCGTATCGACCCAGACGCGGAGGGGATGCACCCATGAGGCGCATCGGAACGATCATCACTTGGCGAAGCCTCGCGGCTCTGCCAGTTTCGTAAAGCAACGGAATCGAGAGAGAAGGACTGAGACGATGGATTTCGAACCAACAGAACGGCAAGCATACTGGCGCGACCGGGTGAAGAATTTCATCGACCAGCACATTCGCCCCGCCGTCCCCACCTACCGCCAGCAGGACGCCGAGGGCGAACGCTGGAAGGTGATCCCGGTGGTTGAGGAGCTCAAGGCCAAGGCCAAGGCCGAGGGCATCTGGAACCTCTTCATGCCCCCGCGCAACGACGGCCACCATCATGTCGACGAGAGCTACGAGTTCGAAGGCCCGGGCCTGACCAACCTCGAATACGCGCTCTGCGCCGAGGAAATGGGCCGCGTCGGCTTTTCATCGGAAGTATTCAACTGCTCGGCACCTGACACCGGCAACATGGAGGTGTTCCACCGCTATGGCACGCGCGAGCAGAAGGACGAGTGGCTGACCCCGATCATGAACGGCGAGATCCGCTCCGCCTTCCTCATGACCGAGCCCTTCACCGCTTCTTCCGATGCGACGAATATTGAGACCCGGATCGACCGTGACGGTGACGAATACGTCATCAACGGCCGCAAGTGGTGGTCCTCGGGTCTGGGCGATCCGCGTTGCAAGGTCGCGATCGTCATGGGCAAGACCGATTTCTCGGCCGGCCGCCATGCCGCCCAATCGATGATCCTCATGCCGACCGACGCCAAGGGCGTGAACGTGATCCGCCATCTGCCCGTGTTCGGCTATGACGATGCGCCGCACGGCCACATGGAGGTGGAACTCAAGGATGTTCGCGTTCCAGTCACCAACATGCTGCTCGGCGAAGGCCGCGGTTTCGAAATCGCGCAGGGCCGCCTCGGGCCGGGCCGCATCCACCATTGCATGCGCACCATCGGTGTTGCCGAGGAAGCGCTCGCCAAGATGTGCAAGCGCCTCCAAGAGCGCGAAGCATTCGGCAAGCCGATCTACAAGCACTCGGTCTGGGAAGAACGTGTCGCGCGTGCCCGTATCGACATCGACATGACCCGCCTGCTGTGCCTCAAGGCGGCGGACATGATGGACAAGGTCGGCAACAAGAACGCCAAGCAGGAAATCGCCATGATCAAGGTCCAGGCGCCGAACATGGCCCTGAAGATCATCGACGATGCCATCCAGGCACACGGCGGCGGCGGTGTGAGCGAGGACTACGGTCTTGCTTCGGCCTACGCCCACCAGCGCACGCTGCGCCTTGCAGACGGTCCGGACGAGGTCCACGCACGTTCGATCGCGCGCATGGAATTCGCCAAGCACCTGCCCGAGGCGGGTCCCACCGCCAATGCCCTGCGCGATGGCAAGGCTCCTACCGCGGGCAATGACAGCCTGAGCTCGGGCGACATGGGAGTGGCGCGCTGATGGCAAAGGCGGCAATCCTCGAGAGCGTCGGCGGGCTGACGATCGGCGAGGTCGAACTTGCAGATCCCGGTCCGCACGAGGTCCTGATCGACACCAAGGCTTGCGGGCTGTGCCATTCGGACCTGCATTTCATTGAGGGTGCCTATCCGCACCCGCTACCGGCCATCCCGGGCCACGAGGCAGCGGGCGTGGTCCGCGCGGTGGGCAGCGAAGTGAAGACGGTGAAGCCGGGCGACCACGTCGTCTCCTGCCTCTCCGCTTTTTGCGGCCACTGCGAGTTCTGCGTGACCGGACGCATGGCGCTGTGCATGGGCGGCGACACGCGTCGCGCGCCCGATGCCGCGCCGCGCATCATGCGTGCGGACGGTTCGGCTCCTGTGGCTCAGATGCTCAATCTGTCGGCCTTCTGCGAACAGATGCTGATCCACGAGCACGCCTGTGTGGCCATCGACAAGGATATGCCCCTCGACCGGGCTGCGGTGATCGGCTGCGCGGTCACGACCGGCGCAGGCACTATCTTCAACGCCTGCTCGGTCGTTCCCGGCGAAACGGTCGCCGTGGTCGGCTGCGGCGGCGTTGGTCTGGCGGCAATCAATGCCGCGAAGATCGCAGGGGCCGGCAAGGTCATTGCGCTCGACCCGATGCCGGAGAAGCGCGAATTGGCGAAGGTGCTCGGCGCAACCCACACGGTCGATGCCCTGGCGAACGATGCGGCGGACCAGGTGCTCAAGATCACCGGCGGCGGTGTGCATCACGCAATTGAGGCGGTTGGCCGACAGGCTTCGGCCGATCTCGCAGTCAAGATCCTGCGACGTGGTGGCACCGCAACAATCCTCGGAATGATGCCGCTGGATTGCAAGGTCGGCCTCGGCGCGCTCGATCTGCTTGGCGGCAAGAAGCTTCAAGGCGCGATCATGGGGATGAACCACTTCCCTGTCGACCTGCCGCGTCTCGTCGATTTCTACATGCGCGGCCTGCTCGATCTCGACACGATCATCGCCGAGCGCATCCCGCTGGAAAAGATCAACGAGGGCTTCGAGAAAATGAAGGGTGGCCATTCTGCGCGAAGCGTGGTGGTGTTCGACTGATGAGCGAACAGGCGATCGACTACGACAAGGAGATGGTCGGGACCGTTGAGGTGACCGAACGCGACGCGATGGATCTCGACGCGCTTACCGCGTGGTTCGAGGCCAATGTCGAGGACTTCGCGGGGCCGATCACCTATTCGAAGTTCAAGGGCGGCCAATCCAACCCGACCTACCGCATCGACACACCGAACCGGTCATACGTGCTGCGTCGCCAGCCCTTCGGCAAGCTGCTTCCGAGCGCCCATGCAGTCGATCGCGAGTACAAGGCAATGCACGCGCTCGGTCCGACCGGCTTCCCGGTGCCGAAGACCTATGGCCTATGTGAAGACCCGGAGGTCATCGGGTCGAAGTTCTTCGTCATGGGCCTCGCCGACGGGCGCTCGCTCTGGAACGGCTCGCTGCCGAACAACACTCCGGAAGAGCGGCGCGAAATCTACAACGCCATGATCGACACCATGGCCGAGCTCCACCTGCGCAAGCCGGACGAGATCGGCCTTTCCGACTTCGGCAAGCCGACCGACTATTGCGCACGCCAGATCAGCCGCTGGTCCAAGCAATACAAGCTCTCCGAAACCGAACTCATGCCGAAGATGGAACGGCTGATCGAATGGCTGCCGGAAACCATTCCCCCACAGCATGAAAGCTCTGTCGTCCATGGCGACTACCGCCTCGACAACATGATCTTCGAGAAGGACGAGAACCGCGTGCTTGCGGTGCTGGACTGGGAGCTGTCGACACTGGGCGATCCCATTGCGGACTTCAGCTACCTCATGCTCAACTGGCACAATCCGCATGACGGGCGTGCCGGCCTGCTCGGCCTCGACCTGGAGGAGCTCGGCATTCCCTCGCAGCAGGAGGCGGTCGACCGCTATGTCGCGAGGACCGGCTATCCCGTTCCGCCAATGGACTGGTATTTCGCCTACAACCTCTTCCGGCTCGCGGGCATCATGCAGGGCATCAAGAAGCGTGTGATCGATGGGACGGCGTCTTCCGCCCATGCCAAGTCGATGTCGGAGCGCGTCGCACCGCTGGTCGACCGCGCCTACGAATTCGCGCTTGCAGCGGGGATGGACTAGCGCGCCCACGCTGCTAACGACCTCTCCGCAAGCGAACCGGAGACCAGCATGACCGCCCAACTCGAGACCGCCATCGAAGCCGCGTGGGAAGACCGCGCCAATGTCACTCCGCAAAGTGCGGACGTGCGCGAGGCGGTGAATGCGGCGCTCGCCATGCTCGACAGCGGGACCGGACGCGTCGCCGAGCCCGACGGCCAGGGTGGCTGGAAGGTCAATCAGTGGCTGAAGAAGGCAGTGCTGCTTTCCTTCCGCCTCAACGACAATCGCGTGATGGACGGCGGCAGCGCCGGCCATCCGGCCTTCGACAAGGTGCCGAGCAAGTTCGCGGGCTGGGACGACGCCCGCTTTCGCGAGGCAGGTTTCCGCGTCGTGCCCGGAGCAATCGCCCGCGAAGGCGCCTATATCGCTCCCGGCTGCGTGCTGATGCCTAGCTTCGTCAACATCGGCGCCTATGTCGGCAAGGGCACCATGGTCGACACCTGGGCAAGCATCGGGAGTTGCGCCCAGATCGGCGAGAACTGCCATATCTCCGCAGGCGCGGGCATCGGCGGCGTGCTCGAGCCCATGCAGGCCAATCCGACCATCATCGGCGACAACTGCTTCATCGGCGCGCGCTCGGAAATCGTCGAGGGCGTTATCGTGGGCGAAGGTTGCGTCGTCGCCATGGGCGTCTTCATCACGCAATCGACCAAGATCGTCTACCGCGACACGGGCGAAGTGATCCGTGGACATATCCCGCCATATTCGGTGGTCGTGCCCGGTTCGATGCCCGGCACGGACAGTGGCCCCGGACTCGCCTGCGCAGTCATCGTCAAGACGGTCGATGCGCAAACGCGTGAAAAAACCGGCATCAACGACCTATTACGCGACTAACCTGCCCCCTCACACGAGGGAACATTCGCCTCTATCGACCGTAATTTTCGGCGAAGCCCGCCGGAAAGGGCCACAAAGGGAGTGCGCGGCATGTACAAGCAAGGCGACGAAGTTCACGTCGACGAAACCGAGGCGAGCGGCGGATCGAAAGAGGGCGTGGTTCGCTGGGTCCTCGCAGGCGGTCTCCTGCTCGCGCTGATCCTGATGACGCTTGTCTGGATCATTCCTGCAATCGACAATGCCAGCGACGAAAACGCCTCGCGGCACGACCGGGCGACCGAGATGGGCCGCCCGCAGGGTTAATCCGCGTCGCGCGGAACGCCCGCAGTATATTCGATTGGAGCCATGTCTTTCTGGCTGGCGGCGAACGTTTCGGCCACCTTCAGCGCGCGCATGACATTGCGTGAGGCGATTTTCTCGAGGTCCGCCTGCGAGTATCCGCGCCGCGCCAGTTCGACGAACAGCGCCGGATAGCCCGCGACATCCTCCATGCCGACCGGACCATTGGGCATGCCGTCATAGTCGCCGCCGATGCCGATGTGATCGATGCCCGCGACCTTGCGGATATGGTCGATGTGGTCCGCCATGTCCGAGACGGTCGCGACCGGCGCCGGATTTTCCGCGTCCCACTTGCCCAGCATGGCCGCGACCTTGTCCGGCTGGCCCTGCCAGAGCGCCTTAAGCCGCGCTTCTTCCCCTGAACGCGTGCCGTACCATTGTCTTTGCTCTTCGCTAAGGAAGCCGGGCAGGGCGACCACCATGACCACTCCACCGTTCTCCGGCAGACGGGTGAGGACGCTATCGGGGACATTGCGCGCGTGACCGTTGATTGCGCGCGCACCTGAGTGACTGAAGATGACCGGGGCTTTCGCGACGTCGAGAGCATCATGCATCGTCGCCTCGCTGACGTGGCTCAGATCGACCAGCATACCGAGGCGGTTCATCTCGCGCACCACATCGCGCCCGAAATCGGTCAGCCCGCCATGCGTCGGTGTGTCGGTGGCGCTATCCGCCCAGGCCAGCGTCTTGGAGTGCGTCAACGTCATGTAGCGCACTCCGAGCGCATACATCTGGCGCAGCACGGCGAGGCTCGAGCCGATACCTCCGCCGCCTTCCATCCCCAGGAGCGAGGCGATCTTGCGCGCTTTCAGGGCCTTGGCAACGTCCGTCGTGCCATAGGCAAGCTGCATTTCATCCGGATACTGCGCCACCAGTCGCTTGGTTACGTCGATCTGCTCCATCACCTGCTGCACCGCTTCTGCCTCGGGCAGGCCGGCACTGACGTAGACCGACCAGAACTGGGCACCGAGATGGCCCTTGCGCAGCCGCGTGAGGTCGGTGTGCATCGCCTTGGTCTCGGTGGTCGCGGTGTCCAGAGTGTCGACGAAATCGAAATCGCCGATCATATTGCCCGTGCGTTCGCGCAAGGCATAGGGGACATCGTTGTGCCCGTCCCAGACCGGCGCCGCTTCCAGGGCGGCCTCAGCGACTTCTTCCGGCGATCCCTTGGCAAGGAGCGGAGCAGAAAGGCACAGCGCGCTGGCTGCGAGAAGGGTGGAAAGACGCATGATCTGGATTACCCCTTGCTAATGTCCCAAGGGTCCTAGCAAAGCCGCGACCCAAGGGAAGAGCCGATAGGAAAGTACGATGGGCAGATGCGCAATATTCTGAGAATCATCCTCGCCGCATTCTATGCGCTGGCCGGATACGCGCACCTGGCCGACCCGGCCCCCTTCATGGCAATCATGCCGCCCTGGGTTCCGATGCCGGAAGCGGTGATCTTCTGGACCGGAATTGCGGAACTGCTCGGCGCGGCAGCACTGGTCCAATGGTTCTCGCCGCCATTGCGAAGAGCGGCGGGCATTGGCCTCGCACTCTATGCAGTTTGCGTATTCCCGGCGAATATCCATCACTTCGCGCTCGACATGGCGCGCCCGGATGGCGGTCTGGGCCTCGGCTATCATGTGCCGAGGATGTTCGCGCAGCCACTGCTTGTGTGGCTGGCATTGTGGACCGGCGGCGTAACGGACTGGCCGCTACGCCGCCGATAAACCTTAGCTCATGTGCTTCGAGACGGCACCCGTCATCTTGAACATGGAGATCTGGTCCTTGCCGATCACCGCGCCGAGCTTGGCGTCGGGGTTGATCATGCGCTTGTCCTTGGAATCCTGCAGGTTGTTAGCCTTGATGTGATCCCAGACCTTCGAAGTCACCTGGGCGCGGGTCATCGGACCCTTGCCGACGACGGCTTCGAGTTCCGGCGTGAGATTCACCGGCTTCTGCAGGGCGTTGTTCTTGCCAGCCATGACTTATCCTTTCCTTGGCTATGCTTCAGTCATCGTCGTCGAAGTCATCAGCGTCCCATTCCTCGACCTCATGGCCTTCGAAACGGGCGGTGAGGACCGCGGCGGCGGTCACGTGTCCGTCCATTTGCTGGACGAGTTCCTCATGCGTCGCCCCCGGCATCAATGTGAGCGGGAGGTCGAGCGCAAAGAGCTGGAATACGTAGCGATGCTCCTCGCCCAGTGGCGGGTCGGGGAGCAGCCACTCCGAATTGCCGTGGGCATTCTTGCCGGTGCGTGGCGGGGTCTCTCCTTCGAGCAGCTTGCCCTTCTGCGGCTTGATGCCCCACACGGTCCAGTGGACGTGGCCCTTGTCCGCATCTTCCACCACCAGCACAAGTTCCTGTGCGCCCGGCGGCGGTGCCGTCCATTCGAGCGGTGGCGCGACGGAGTCTTCCTCGCAGGCCGTAAAGCAGGGATCGAGTTCGCCGCCGTGACGGAAAGCATCGCTGGTGAGCGCAAAGCCCGAGCGGCCCATGACCCGCTCGTCAGCTACCCTGCCCAAGGTCAGATTGGCCGGAACCTCACCTCCCCCGACAGCGCTTGCGACCCATCCCACGGTACCACTCGACATGGTTGCTCCTAGTGCGAGCCGCGACCCCCGCGCCCCTTCGACTCACCGGTTAAGGCACAGCCGGAGGCGGAAAACCATGCTCACAAGGCGTATTTGCACCGTTTTCAGACCATTTCGCCGGATTTGGGCATAGTTCCCGCCTGCCAAGGGCGAAAAATTTGCTCAGCAGGCGTTAATGGCCCATCATCACTATCCATAGGCTGGAGCCGTTATCACCTTCGCAGGGGGGCAATCATGCACTTGGGTCGCACCATTCTCAGCGCCACACTGGCCGTTTCGCTGACCGCTTGCGGAGGGGGCGGCAGCGGAAACGCACCCGGCGGCAGTACGGGCGGCGGCGGAATCGGTGCGTCTGACTGCACACTTGGAGCGCGGCAGGACTGGGTCCTTTCGGTCCTGAATGAATGGTACCGCTTCCCCAATCTACTCGACACAACGGTCAACAAGGCCAACCATTCCAGCCTTCAGAGCTACGTCAATGCCGTGACCCAACCGAGCGAACAGCTGTTTGGGGCGGGCAAGACATTCACTTACATTACCTCAATCGCAGAGGAAAACGCTCTCATCAGCAGCGGATCGAGCGCCGGTTTCGGTATCCGGTTGAGTTATGACTTCGCCTCCAGCCGGGTGTACGTGATCGAGGCCTTCGAAAATGCGCCAGCTTTTGCGCAGGGCATTGACCGGGGCACGGAAATCATTGCGATCAACGGACAGACAACATCGAGCCTGCTCGCCTCGGGTAATGCCTCCGCCTTCCTGTCGGCACTGGGGCCAAGCGATGCCGGAGTTACCCGCTCGCTCACCATCCGCCAGCCGGGCGGCGCCCAGTCGACCGTTTCCGTGACCAAGGCCGAGTATTCGCTCGACCCAATGTCCGACACCTATGGCGCGAAGATCCTCGACAATGGCGGGACCAAGGTCGGTTACATCAATCTGCGCACCTTCATCGTCGACGATGCGAGCTCTCAATTGCGAACCGCGATCGGCCAGTTCAAGGCGCAGGGCGTTAATCAGGTCATACTCGACCTACGATACAATGGCGGGGGACTCGTCAGTGTAGCAAACACGCTCGGCGACCTCCTCGGGGCGAACCACGTCGGCCAGCTCTTCAGCAATACGACCTATCGTTCGACCAAGTCGAGCAATGATGTAAGGCGCGTGTTCGGCGCAGAATCGCAGGCAATCGCTGCGACCAAGATCGCGGTTATCGGGACCAGGGCGACAGCATCGGCAAGCGAGTTGGTTGCCAATGCCTACATCCCCTACCTCAACGACAATATTGCGCTGGTGGGCGGCGATACCTACGGCAAGCCTGTCGGCCAGAATGCCTTCGACCGCTCGGCCTGCGACGATCGCTTGCGCGCGGTGACCTTCAAGACCGACAACGCCGCAGGAGGCGGAGACTACTATTCCGGCCTTGCAAGCGTGATGCCGGTCACTTGCGCCGCCGGCGACGACATCTTCACCCCGCTGGGTGACCCGTCGGAGGATTCGATCAGCGTGGCGCTGGACTATCTTGCCGGACGTAGCTGCACGGCGATCAGCAAGGCAGGCGCGGGCACGACTGCGCAAGAAACTGCCGGAACGAGGCGCATGCTGGGCGTCCCCGACAGGCCGAGCGCCGCCCAGCTCCAGATCCCGGGACTGTTCTAGGGAAGCCCGCCAATCGGTCGACGTCACATAGGGTCGACATCCTCAGGACAATGCCACAAGCAGGGTCGCCACGCCGAGCCCCAGCGAAAGCGGTGCACGTAGTGCCATCCACCAGCGCGGGGCCAGCGGGCCAAGTCTTGCATCCACTGCGGGGCTGAGCAGGATCGCTCCCCCGAGCATAGCCAGCGAGGGTTCGGGCCAGGTCCAGCCGAACGCCCATGGCAGGAATGCGCCCAGGGCAATGAGGCTCGGCAGGACCGCCGCAACCCAAAGCCAGCCAAGCGATTGCCGACGCTCGGCCGCCGGAGCCGCAGCGGCGATCCCCCACCAGGTCCCACCGAGGAAAGCGAAGATCAGTGCGGCGTAGCCAAAGGCCAGCGACAAGGCGGGACTACGCCATTCCGGCGGCCCGAAGTAGAGCGCCAGCACACAACCGACCTGCGGCAGCATGCCTGCAAGGCCGAGCAAGCGCGGCATGGAGGGGACATTACGCAAGCGACCGCCGTTTCAGGAGGAAGGCAGCGAAACCCAGCGCGAAGACCAGATCGCCGAAAACGATTGCCCCGATGGCTGCCCCTCCCTCGCCGAACCAGTTCGGCGGGCCAAGCATTGCGACGACCATCGCCTTGCCCAGGATTCCTGCGACCAGCACTGGAGCGAAACGCTCGGGCTCGCGGGCGACCAGCGCATAGATGATCCCGAAACAGAAAATCAGCACGCCGTTGATGGCTTCTGCGCTGCCCCAGGGAACATCGAGGAAGGCACCCAGGCCAATCAGGAGATTGTAGACAGCCGCGATCCAGAAGAAAACGCGCCACCTGCCCAAGGTCTTGTCGCTCATGGCATCGCGTCACCGGTAAAGGGCTGACTGTCTGTCCAGGCGCAGCCCTCGCGTTTCTCGTCTCCCAGCATCAAGGTGGCGACATAAGGATAGGTCCGGTCGCTCATGCCGTCGGAGCATTCGCCCGGCGTTACCATGAGGTCGAAGGAGGTGTCGTCGAGCTTGCCGCTGAAACTGACGCCGTTGAGGCCCGCAAAGCGCTCGACCTGAAAACTGGACCCCTCGTTATTCTCCGGAGTGGTGTAGAGCGCCGCCCCATTCGCGATTGTGCCACCCCAGAACGGTTCGGTGCCCGTGAAATGGACGGTTTCCTCCGCCGCAATGCCATCGAATGCCGGGGTCGGCGCACCATTGCCCTCCTCACCAGCCGACTGGCAGGCGGCAAGCAGGCCCAGGGCAAGGATGGAAGCGAGACGAGTGATGCGCATCAGTGGACCTTGTGGTGTTTGCGGATGAACTCGGTAGTTTCCCCGAGCGCCGCGAGACCCTCCGGCACCGGCAGCAACATCCAGACGTGGAACATCCGATCGTACTCGCGATAGATGTGCGAGGTCGATCCCAGTTCGGTCATCCGCCCGTCGAGGCGCTGGCCATCGACAAGAAGGATATCGCTGGTTCCAGAGAAAATGATCATCGGGGGCAGGCCGTCGAGTGGCCCGAACAACGGGCTGATCCGCGGGTCGTCCACGTGCAGGTCGCCGCGATAGAGCTGGCCGCAAGCCTCGAGTCCGCTCACCGCCAGCATCCGGTCGCGCTTCTCGATCTCCCGCTGCCCAGGCGCGGAGGCTGTCGCGTCCAGCCACGGCGAATAGAGAACCAGCGACGCAGGAAGCTCCCCTCCGTCGTCCCTGATGATTTGCGCCAGCGCCAGGGACATCCCGCCGCCCGCGCTATCGCCCATTACGGTGATATTGCCCGCACCGTATCGCGCGGCAAGTTCATCATAGAGCGCGCGCATCTCGGCCAGGATATGCTCCGCCTTGTGTTCGGGCGCCAGCGGATAGATCGGCACTGTCGCCGATGCGCCCAGCATTTCGCACAGCCGCGCCACGGTGTTCCAGTGCACATCGGCTATATCCATCACATAGCCGCCTCCGTGCAAGTAGAGCAGGTGCGGAGCGCTGGCGCGCGCCCCGCCTTTCGGCGCGATGGTCACGACAGAATAACCGCGACTCTCGTCCTCGCTGATGTCGAACCGCGCATGCAGCTTGCGACCCGGGCGCGGGGAAACCTGCTGGCGAAGCTTTGCGATGCGACCGTCGAGCTTGTCGGGTTCACCGAAGAACCGCCTGATGCCAAGCAAGGGCAGGCCGAAATTCACAAGGCGCGCACGCAAGCTCACCATAGGCTGGGATCCTCTCCTCAAGGCACCCAGCCTAGCGAGCGCTTCCCCGCGATCAAGTGGCGATGACGCGGCGGCGGGTCAGCGCAGCCCGCTTTCAAGACGCGCAACCAGTCCGGGCGATGCCGGTGAAAGCTCCACCGAGCTCATCGCATTGGCTTGGCGTGCCACCTCTGCAGCGACCCCACAGAACTTCTGCGGCGAACGCTGCATTGCGAAGCTGTTGTAAACCTTGGTCTGCTGCCGATCGAGGCCCTTGACGCCGTGGCGGGCGACCTCCTGCCGGTATGTCTGGTCGAGCAGCGTCGAATGGCGATTGAGCAATCGCGCATATTGGCCCGCCACATCGGCAACCCCGCGCCCGCGGCATGAGAGGGCTGCGACGTTGAGCCCCGAACGCAGGCGCCACACTTCCGCGCGCGGAACTGCCGGCCCGGAAACCGCTGCGACACGCGGTCGCGGCGCTACAGGCCTCACTGTCGAAACTTTCTGTGGCCTGTACTCGCTGCTCGGCGAACTGCCGCATGCAGCCGTTGCCGCAAGCACGATGCCTGCGGCAAGAACCCTTGCCGTGACCCTCATTTTTGTCCCTCGGTTTCTTACGATCCGGGCGTGTTGATAACCAAGAAGGGTCGCATCACGCACGATCCTTGCGGTGGATTGATCGGCACGCACGACGGAGCGACCCGGGAATTGCCGAGGTCCTCTGGATCATAAAATTTGTTAAAGGCCTCAGCCGGGATTGGTCTCGAACGCCGGGGCTTCGCCGGTTTCAACCCAGCACTGCTTGCTCTTCGTCCAGATATGGACTGCAGGGGCGAAGCCGGAGGTGTCGTCGAGCGTCCCCGCCTTGATGAAGGCCATGCCGGGGGCGACCTCGACCTTCGAGATCAGCGGTGAACCGCAGTTCGTGCAAAAGATGCGGTCGACTGCCTTCCCGCTCTCTCCGGCGTCGTGATAGGTGCTGGGCTCACCCGAGAGTTCGAGCGCACCCTCGGGAACCGAGAGGATCGTCGAGAAGGCACTGCCCGACTGCTTCTGGCAATGGGTGCAGTGACACACCATCGCAGCGACCGGGTCCCCTTCGAAAGCATATCGCACAGCGCCGCACAGGCACCCGCCCTCGGTCTTGGCCATGGATTCTCTCCCTTCGCGCGCAGACTAGCCATGCGACGAAGCGAGTCCAGCGAAAGCGGTCAGCGCCCGAAGAGGCGGGCCATGAAGCCCTTTCGCGGTTCGGGTTCGACCTCCTGCCCGGTCTCCTGGACCTTGCGGCGCAGGTCGGCCCCGGTCAGTTCGACCTCTTCCTCGATCGAGCGCAGCTGGATGAAGTCGGCGGCGATGATCGGTGCGGCCGGCTTGACCTCCACTTCGCGCTCCTTCTCGAGAGTGCGCGCGCCGATGCCATGGACGGTGACAATCTCGGGCCGCATCTCGACCGTGCCGGCAACGACCGGGATCCCGCCCGGCAGACCATGGATCGCACATTCACTGGCAACCGCCTGCTGGAACAGAAGTGCGCGCCACCAGCAACCAAGCACATATTCGACATAGCGCAGCGGCGCCTCGGTCGGCTTGCCGTCGCGAAAGAAGTGGCGCTGCTTGTGATGCAGCAGGGCGGTATTGAGCCGGTCGAGTCCCTCGAGGTCGAGATAAACCTCGATATCCTCGTCATAGCCGGCCCATTCCGGGCCGTCTTCGGCCCGGGTCTGATCGATCAGGTCCTGCTCGCTGGCGGTGCCGAAATCGAACGGCTCATCGGTGTAGAGGCCGAGCATCATGTAGGGATGGTGCAACTGCCCCTTCTCGAACGCACGGTCCGCCTCATTGGCGATGGCCAGTGTCACGCCGCCAATGGGCTCGCCTTCGTGATCCCGGATCGCCTCGACCAGCTCTTCCCAGCCGCTGATAGTCACGGCTTCGGGGCCAGTCTGAAGGCACATCCGGCCGATATCGCTGTCGAGCTCGAGAAGCGCCTTTTCCAGCACAGCATGGACATCATCCAGCGCACCGGCCTCAAAACCGGCACGCAATTCCGCCTCCCAGGCCGTCTCGCCTTCTGCGGTCAAGAAAATCTGCTGCAGCGGATGCATCTGCAATTACTCCCCCGAAGGAATTCGTGTGCGGCGACTTAGCGGACAAATCTCACCGTGCCGTTAACCTGAACCCTGAACCATTGCAGAGCCGTTGCGCGGCGGGGTTAAGGTGGAATGAAGCGCCGCGCCGGTAAGCTGCGCAGGAACGTCGCGACCGGCCCATGCGTTCGCAATTGCAGAACCATGACCCGCCCGAGCCACCCCTCTCCTCGCAAGACAGTCCTTGCCGCAGCAGCCCTGGTTGCCGCGGCCCTGGGTGCGGCAAGCGGCCAGGCCATCGGCGACACACCGATATTGCGTGCGGATGCGAAGTCTGCCCTTCCCTCTTCCGGCACCGGAAGCATGGACTACGGCCAGCAGGCGGAGACCGAGCTTCCGCCCGACCACTATCCCCTCGTCACGCCCGATGGCACCATTCCGGTTGCCGAGCTCGCACTCTACGGGCGCATGCGTGACCACCAGGACAGCTGGTTTGCTACCGAAGAACCGCTGCTGCTCGAAGCGCGGTACCAGGATGAGCTGCGCGAAGACGAGATCGATCGGCTTGCCCGGGCTCCGGCCTCCCCGATGGATGCCTCGCGTGCTGCCAGCCCGCAAATTGGCACACTCGAGCCGGAGCTAGAACGGGATGCGACAAGCGAACCGGCCACCGGAGATCTGCGCATCCTCGACGTGCTGGACGCTTTGGCGGCCGAGGACCGGCTCTGACCCCTTTCGCTCGGTGCCACAGCCTGCCATTGCAGTGACCGCAATCAACAGGACAAGATGATGAGCGACGACGAGGACTACGTATACGACGAGGAAAGCGGCGAATGGATGTCGGCGAGCGAGCTGGCGGCAAAGCAGGCTGCGGCAAGCCAGGTGGAAGTGCGCGATGCGGTCGGCAATGTGCTTCGCGATGGCGATGCGGTCACGCTCATCAAGGACCTCGAAGTCAAGGGTGCCGGCCAGACCCTCAAGCAAGGCACGCTGATCAAGTCGATCCGCCTCACCGGCGATGCGCAGGAGATTGATTGCAAGTATCCCCGCATCAAGGGCCTGGTCCTGCGGGCGGAATTCGTACGCAAGCGCTGAGGACATTCGGGCATGGAGCAGGACGAGTTCAGCGCGCGCCTCAAGATAGGCCCGGAGTCGGAGATCGGCGTCCATCGTCGCGAGAAGGAGAGCTTTCGCGGCATCTCGACGCGCCGCAAGCTGCGCATTCTCACGGTGAGCGCCGTGAACCAGGATTTCCTCGACGAGATTTGCGAACTTGAGAATCTGGAGCAGCTCGAACTCGGCTGGCCCGTTACCGCGGAAACGCTCGAAGGGCTGACCAGGCTCAGGAAGCTGCACTCACTGAAGCTCGATTCGCCGCGCAACATCACCGACTTCACCCCGCTCACCCGCCTCTTCGCGCTTAGCCGGCTAGAGATCGAGAACGCCAAGCACCTCTACGACCTGCGCTGGATCCGCCCGCTCAGGGACCGGCTCGAGATGCTCGGCCTCGACGGGTCGATCAACACCACGCAGAAGCTCGAGAGCCTCGACCCGCTCGACGGCTTCGCCTTTCGCAAGCTGTCGCTGGTGAGCGCATCGGTGAAGGACAAGGACCTCTCGCCGCTGGTCACCTGCCGCAATCTCAGGCAGCTCTCCTGCGCCAAGGCCGTCTCGACCTTCGAGGGCTTCATGGCGCTCGCGGACGCGCGGCCCGACATCGCCTGCCAATGGTTCGACCCCGACTGGTGGCCCGGCCGCAAGTTCAGGGGCGGCCCCTCGCGCAAGAGCTGGTCGGACTAGGCGCTCCTCACAGGACCTTGTCGGGGCGCGGGTCGTGGCCGTGGCGGTCGCTCTTGCCGAAATGCCGGTCGAGCCGCTGCGACAGCGTCATCGCCGCACGGCGCGCGGCATCGTCCACGGTCGAGCCATGCCCGGTCACCCCGATCGCCCTGCCGCCGCGCGGCCGCGCCTCGAGCGTGCAGGCCTTGTCGTCATGACCGTGCGTGTGGCGATGGTCGTTATGAACATGAACCTCCAGCCGCGTGAGCCGGTCCTCGAACCGCCCCAGCTTCTCGCGCACCCGCGCCTCGATCCGCTCCGCGACATTTTCGGTGCCCATGACGCTGCTGTCGGAGTTGAACTGGACCTGCATGGCGGATGCTCCTTCTCGCTGTTCTCTCTGTCAACGCCCGATATGGGTATTCGGCCCCCGCGATTCCAGCGTGAGTGTAACTGTAGATGGAGCATGTGGAGCACGGTCCAGGCCGAAAAGCCGCCACTGCGTGACTGTCGAGCGACAAGGCGTGGCCCTGCGCGCGGGAGTGTCACTTCGGCGGGCCGAGGCGACACCATCGCGCGCCGGACCGACACGCTCCACGGGCCGAAAGCGTCACTCCGGCGCCGCGCCGCCGTCACCCTGCAAGCCCCGCCATGTCACCCTCCGCTTCGTGCCCGACAGGCCCCCTGGCGAGCAGCGGATGGACCGGCTTCCGCCCCCGCCGCGAGGAGGCCTTGCGCCGCGCGGCCAGTTCCATCGACATGTCCCAGTATTCGGCAAACTTCGGCGCCCGCGCGCGCAGGCGATAGGCCGCCTGCCTGCTCATCCCCACCGCCCGCGCCGAGGACGCCACCTTGCCCGTGCGCGCAAGGAGCTTGAGAAAGGCCGAGGCCTTGGCGCCGGTCCAGCGCGTGTTGTCGGGTTTCGGGCGAGCGGAAGGGGATGCGGGCTGTTCCATCCGGCGAGCTTGGGCATGGACACAAGCCTGTAGGAAAGTGTTTTTGGCCCACCGTCACCCCGGCCCCCGAGCCGGGGTCCCGCTACCTACCGGCGCAGCGCCAGAGAAGCGGGACCCCGGGTCAAGCCCGGGGTGACGGGTGCTGGCGGCCTGCGCTAAGCCCGATCGCATGAGCGAACCCGTCACCATTCTCGTCGATGCCGATGCCTGCCCGGTGAAGGAGGAGATCTACCGCGTCGCCGAGCGCCACAAGGCCCATGTCCGCGTGGTCAGCAACAGCCCCTTCCGCGTGCCGTTGAGCGAGCGGGTGAAGCGCGTGGTGGTCTCGGACGGGACCGGCGGGCCCAAGTTCGACGCAGCGGACGACTGGATCGCCGAGAACGCGGGGCCGCGCAGCGTGGTGATCACCGCCGACATCCTGCTCGCCGAGCGCTGCCTCAAGGCGGGCGCTGTCGTGCTGCGCCACGACGGCAAGAGCTTCGACGCCGCCAGCATCGGCAGCGCCATCGCCACCCGCGCCATCATGGAAGACCTGCGCGCCGGGATGGACGGGGTCGGAGGCGGCCCGCCGCCGTTCAGCAAGGCGGACCGGTCGAACTTCCTGCAGGCGCTGGACCGGGTGCTGGTGAAGTTAAGGTAGGAGTTGGGACTAAATTTCGCGACGGCTAGTATTGCTGCTTCAAGCTGCTTCGCCTAGCTCGTTTTGATGCATTCCGACTGGTACTTATTCAAAGATCTCAAGCGCAAACCGCTGCAAAGGAACAATTGGATCCCACTTAGGGCAATTGAACATCAGCGGAAAATCGGGACCTTTGGTAATATCGGATATCTCCGCGATACATTCGCTTGCGGTTCGGTCGCAATTCCGATTGCACACAGAGAACTTGCGGAAAGACTTGGTTGGTCGGACATTGGGCTAATTCATGAGACGCGGCCCTACGCAGATGAAGATGGCTACAAACCCGCAGATAAGTTTCTTCTAGACTGGTCCGAGCCAGAACCGTCCGGTGTTTCACTGGTGATCAATCAAAGTTTTGGCTTTGAACGACCCGCCGAGTGGCACCTGCATCAAGATTTGGTCATCGCGTTGGGGCTCATTAGAGAAGGCGACGTTTGGGTAAGGCCCGACGAAGACTTCATAGATGTCGTGAGAATGCACAAAGACAATGAGGGAGAGCCAAAGAAGATCGAAATTCGCACTGAATTTCTGCGCGATTACCTCAAGGCGCGTAAGATGGCTTTGCGTATCGCATGGTATCGTGATCGTGATTCAATAATCGACGAAGCCGAGCAAATCGATTGGCGCGATGAGCCGCCCACCTTGAAAGAAGAAAATTACCGGTTCGAAGCGCGGTTTCATGAAGTCCACAAAGGATCTGGTATGCCCTTCGGCGGCCAGACCGCTGTGTTCACGGCTCGGCGAACTGATGTTTACCCTGAAGATGACGTGCCAGAATTCGATGAGGAAGGCGAGAACAACACCTCTTCAGAATCTAGAACCTTCGGCGACCCCGGCGAGAAAGTTTTTCGAGTGGAAGGCGAGATTTGGGCCGAAGAGTGGATTGAACCAGCTCAGTTCAGCCCGAGGGTCGCTTACGATAAACCTCCCTCTTCCGCCTCATTCATTGTCGACACGTCTGGCACTCGAGAGACAGCCGATGTGCTGGACGATGAGGATATTGGCAAATATCTTTGGTTCAGACCTGATGTCGCCAATGACATTCTTGGCAGGCGTAATGGGAGCATCACATGGTACACAAAATATACCGGTGCGGTGCAACTCACATATGGTTATCCAACTCACTTCGGAATAAACGATTTAGGTCTGCTCAATACCTACGCATACGATGTGGCAAAACTGCCTGAATGGCAGCGCATCATTTGGCAGGGGTATAATGTCGCACCAGACGGAGGCGTTTGCCGTGAGCTCTTGGCAGCGCAGATGGAGGTCAATCCGGCAGGGACACTGCCGCCTGAGAAGCACATTCCTATCGCTCTTAGGGACCTCGAAATCTTATTCGGAAAGTGTTTCGAGGGTCGCCTGTTCAGAGATCATGCTGCTAAAGAAGATATTTTGGGTGAGGTGCATCGGTTTCGAGCTTTACGTCCGAACGGCCTCTACGATCTCGCGAAAGACGTGACCCGTCTTGTGACCGAGGATCTCGACGTAAAGTCACTACATAAAATCGCACCTCCAGAGGGAAAAGATGGGCGCGGTTCGTTGAAATCACTTGAGCGGCTTGTTGCTAAAGAATTGGCGAATCCCGAAGACGCTGCCCACCTCCTCTCCTTCATGCACGCGATTTACGCCCTACGTGGCATGACATCTCATCTGCCGTCATCGGACGCTTCGCAAGATCCCTTTAGGATGCTGGGAATAGACGCGAATGCACCGACAATCGAGCAAGGTCGGCAACTACTCCATGCAACCATGTACTTCTTGGCAGAATTGGCTCGATTGCTATTCGAGAAAAGCAAATCTTAGCCCTCCGGCAAATACAATTTCTCGCCCTTCTCCCGGTAAACCTCGCTCATCTCCTCCATGCCCTTCTCCGCTTCCGCGGCTTCTTCGGCCGAGGTCTCGCGCTTGATGTTCTCGCTCGCCAGATAGCTGTCCGAGTTCTGCTTCGCGGCAAAATCACGCACTTCCTGCGTGATCTTCATCGAGCAGAATTTCGGGCCGCACATGGAGCAGAAGTGGGCGGTCTTGGCGCCTTCTGCGGGGAGGGTCTGGTCGTGGTATTGCTCGGCCGTGTCGGGGTCGAGGCTGAGGTTGAACTGGTCGCGCCAGCGGAATTCGAAGCGGGCCTTGCTCAAGGCATCGTCGCGGACCTTGGCGGCCGGGTGGCCCTTGGCGAGGTCCGCCGCGTGGGCGGCGAGCTTGTAGGTCACCACGCCCACTTTCACATCGTCGCGGTCGGGCAGGCCGAGGTGCTCCTTGGGCGTGACGTAGCAGAGCATCGCCGTGCCGTACCAGCCGATCTGCGCCGCGCCGATGCCGCTGGTGATGTGGTCGTACCCCGGCGCGATATCGGTGACGAGCGGCCCGAGCGTGTAGAAGGGCGCTTCGCCGCAGGCTTCCAGCTGCTTGTCCATGTTCTCCTTGATCTTGTGCATCGGCACGTGGCCGGGGCCTTCGATCATCACCTGCACGTCCTGCTCCCAGGCGCGCTTGGTGAGTTCGCCCAGCGTGTAGAGCTCGGCGAACTGGGCTTCGTCATTCGCGTCGGCGATGGAGCCGGGGCGGAGGCCGTCGCCCAGCGAATAGGCGATGTCATAGGCCTTCATGATCTCGGTGATTTCGTCGAAGCGTTCGTAGAGGAAGCTCTCCTTGTGATGCGCGAGGCACCATTTCGCCATGATCGAGCCGCCGCGGCTGACGATGCCGGTGACGCGCTTCGCGGTCATCGGGACATAGGGCAGGCGCACGCCGGCGTGGATGGTGAAGTAGTCGACGCCCTGTTCAGCCTGCTCGATCAGCGTGTCGCGGAAGATCTCCCAGGTCAGGTCCTCGGCAATGCCGCCGACCTTCTCCAGCGCCTGGTAGATCGGCACTGTGCCGATGGGGACGGGGCTGTTGCGGATGATCCATTCGCGGGTGTCGTGGATATTGCGGCCTGTCGAGAGGTCCATCACCGTGTCCGCGCCCCAGCGGATCGACCAGACCATCTTGTCGACCTCGCTCGCCACATCGGAGGCCACGGCAGAGTTGCCGATATTGGCGTTGATCTTGACGAGGAAATTGCGCCCGATCGCCATCGGCTCGGCTTCGGGGTGGTTGACGTTGGAGGGGATGATCGCGCGGCCGCGTGCGACCTCGTCGCGGACGAATTCGGGGGTGACGTATTCGGGGATGCTTGCGCCCCAGCTCTCGCCCTCGACCTCGCGGCGGATGAATTCACGGCCCAGGTTCTCGCGCTCGGCGACATATTCCATCTCGGGCGTGATGATGCCGCGTTTCGCATAGTGCATCTGGCTGAGGTTGGCGCCGGGCTTCGCGCGCAGCACCGTTTTCGCCACGTTGGGGAAGGCCGGGACGCCACCCGAACGGTCGGGGCCGAGCTGGCCGTTGTCTTCCGGGCGAACCTCGCGGGCGGCATATTCCTCGACATCACCGCGCTCGAGTTGCCACTCGCGGCGCAGCTGCGGCAGGCCCTTGCGGATGTCGATCTGCGCCTCGGGATCGGTATAGGGGCCGGAGGTGTCGTAAACGCGCACCGAAGGCTCGCCGCCCTCGAGGTCGATCTCGCGCATGGCGACGCGGCGCTCACCGACATGGACCTTGCGGCTGCCGCAAATCGGGCCGGTGGTGACGCCGATGTCGAACTGCGAATTGATGTCGGCCATGCGTTTACTCTCCAGATGGCGGAGAGCGGATTACGGGCGAGATGCCGTTCCACTCCCTCCGCCGATGCTAATCGGTTCAGGTTCGACGGGTCGGGCAGCGCAACCTGCCCCTCTCAGCCATTTGCTGGCTCCCCGGGGATGGGTTCCCCTACGCCAGTGTCGGCCGAGCGTCCATAGGGTAGAGTTCAGTCCGTTTGCGCATCGCGCAGCGCCTTGAGCCCCGCCGACACGAAGGCGGCCACGCTCGGCGCATGATCGGCCAGCTGCCCTCCGATCCTGCCGGACCGCCATTGGTGACAGACCAGTTCGGCCGGGCCGAGCATGAGCGACTGGGTCGCCGCAGGCGGCAGCTTGGGCAGGCGGCCTGCCGCGAGGTGGGGTATGGCCCATTCGATCACCGGACGCTCTATCTCGACCGCAAGATCAGACCACATGGCACGGTTTTGCGCGAGCCACTCCGAATGGGAAAATTGCGAGATCAGGCGAAAGTGACGCTGCGGATCGCGCGCCTGAAACAGGATCGCACCCCGGGCGCCCTCGCCCATCGCGTCGCACGGATCGCCCCGATGCGCGAGAATGCAATTGGCGACATGGCCGAGATATTCGCGCCGCTCGCGCTGAAACAACTGCTCGAGCACCCCGTCTTTCGATCCGAAGTGGTGGAAGATCGACCCGTTCGACACGCCCGACCTGTCGACAAGATCCTTCATCGAGACGGCGTCATGACCACGTTCGAGGACGAGGTCCGTTGCTGCCTGAAGGACGCTTTCGCGGGTCTTGTGGCTGCGAGTCTGGGTCATGCTTCGCCTTTGGGGAAGTCCTCTCCCGATGTCACTCTAGAATATTACTCTAGATTTGTGCTCTACTTTTGTCTATGGAGATTCGACCGACAGCGCGGAGAGGGAGAAAATTCCATGCTTTCGGGAGTTTACCACGGCGTTGCGGGTCAGGTGCCGGCATGCCGGTCGGGACGGGCAAGCTGGCCGTCCCGGGGAAACATGAAATGGAACGACCAAGGAGACACGCGATGAAGACTTTGATTTCCACTCTGGCGCTCACCTTTGCAGTGATGGCAACGCCTGCCGCCGCGGGCCCGCTAGGCGGCGCCGGCAAGGCCGCGGGGAAAGTGCCGGAACGTGCAGCACCTGGAAAGCCGACCACTGCTGGCGAGACCACCTGGAAGGTCGAGAAGGGGACCCGGGCCCGCACCCGGGTAGCGCCGACCAGGAAAGCCGGGGCGAGCGCAGAAACCCGCGCGGGAGTCTCTCCCTCGTGGAAGATCGAGAAGGGCGAACGCGCAGCGGCATCGGGCGACGGCGTCGACGATCTTGTTGTCGGAGCCGGATCGGGAAGCCCACGCGGGGCAACCCGGGGCAAATTCCGTCAGGAGGGCGGCACTACTGTCGGTACCGCCGATGATGTGGCCGCTCCGCGCGATCCGCGCGCCGAGAGCTCAATTGGACGCGGCCGCGCCCGGTCGCGTGCGACCGTCGCCACTGCTGCGCCAGACGAAGGCGGCGGTCTGTGGAACGCCATTCCCGCTCGCGGCAGCAAGCCTGCCGAGGCAGGGACGGGTCACGAAGAGTGGGTCGACATACAGGCAAGCGGCCAGCAATCGCCGGCGCACAACCCCCGGAACCCCGAGAATGTGCAGGCCAGCGAAGCCCAGCGCAGCCAGGCTTCGCGCAAGGCCAAGCTGAGCCGCAATGGTACGACGGTGGCCACGGCGAACGAAGTGCTCGCTCCCGAAACGGACTGAGACCAAGCTCGGATCATGGGACAGGGCGGTGCCGACGCGCCGCCCTGTCATCGACTCCACCACCCATCACCCCTTCGTCGAGTTGACTCGGCCATTCGGCGAAAGCGGGCCGACTTCCTTTGTTCAATATTTCACGTGTTTTTGAACATTGGGAGATTGTCAAGTGAATGCAAAAGCCTCGCGCGTCCGGAAACTGGCGCTTGTTTCTACCGCCCTGCTCGCTTCGGCGGGGACGGTCGCCACGGCGCAGAGCCAGGGAGACCCGTGGTATTCGATCACGGGGGAGGAGCTGGCCGACCTGATCGAGACGCTGGCCAGCGACGAATTCGAGGGCCGCGAATCCGGCACCGAGGGCGGACGCAGGACGACCCGATTCCTCGCCGAACAATTCACCGCGCTCGGACTCGAACCCGGTGTTCGCGGAAGCTACTTCCAGCCGGTCCCGCTGGTGAAGCTGACCCGCAGGGACCCGGGCGACCTGGCGATCCGTTTCGGTGGCAAACGCCTGAAATTCGCGCCCTCGGCAGAATTCATCACCTTCCCCGGCTCCTCGAAAGGCGGCGGCGCCATTGCGGATGCACCGCTGGTTTTCGTGGGCCACGGCATCACGGCGCCCGAGTTCGGCTGGGATGATTATACGGATACGGACGTGCGCGGAAAGGTCGTGGTAGTCCTGCGCGGCGAACCCGCCCGCGACGGCGACGACAGCTTTTTCATGGGCCGCGAACTGACCGACCACGCGCAGATTTCGAACAAGATGAAACGCGCGGCGGAGAATGGCGCGCTGGGTGCAATCCTCGTCCATACCGAGGCGAGCGCGGGCTGGCCTTGGTCGCTGCTGGCCGAAGGATCGAGCAGCCTCACCCAGATGATGCTCGACAAGCAGGACGATAGTCCCACGCTCATCGTCAATGCGCAGATCAGCGAAGTCGCGGCGAAGAAACTGGTCCATGCAGCGGGCGGCGATTTCGATGCGCTGGTCGCGCAAGCGGCCACTACTCCCGGCGCGACCGCGCTAAACGCCAGCCTGTCGATGGGCTATCGCGGGACGCATTCGACCATCACCAGCGACAATGTCATTGGCAAGATCACCGGCAGCGAGGCGCCCGACGAATGCGTCGTCTATACCGCACACTGGGACCATGTCGGCGTCGATCCCAAGGCCAAGGGCGACGGTGTGCACAATGGCGCGGTCGACAATGCCACCGGCACCGCCGCGCTGATCGAGATCGCCGAGGCCTTCAAAATGATGGACCCGGCCCCGCGCCGCACCGTGGTCTTCGTCGCAACTGCGGCGGAGGAAAAGGGCCTTTACGGCGCCGAGCACTACATCACCGATCCGGTCTGCTCGCTCGGCAAGACAGCCGCGGTTCTCAACATGGATTCGCATTTCCCCTTCGGTCCGCAGAAGGCGATGACTGTCCCGGGCTTCGGCTTTGTCGAGGTGCAGGACTATTTCATCGCCCCTGCAGGCCGTGCCGGCCGCGTGTTGCAAGCCGATACAAACCCGGAAGTCGGTGGCTTCTTCCGCAACGATGCATATCCCTTCATCGCTGCGGGCGTGCCGGCAATCTACGCGGTCGGCTCCCCCCTCGAAGAGGAGCTTACGCCCGACAGCGCGATCCTCGCCAAATATATCGACTATGTGACCAGGCGCTATCACAAGCCCGCCGACGAGTTCGACCGGGCGACATGGGACATGCGCGGGATGGAGCAGGACTTCCGCATCTTCTTCGATGCCGGGCGCGCGCTGGCCCAGACCCATGCCTTCCCCAATTTTCGCCCCGACCTGCCGTGGCGCAAGCTGCGCGACGAAATGCGCAAGGAGGCGGAAGGCGAGTAGCTGAAAGCTGGACCACAGGCGGCGATGGCTCTTAGAAGCGCGCGCATGAACTGTAACGACCAGGCGGCGGAGGAGACCTACTGGATCCTCCGTCGGGACCAGCTTGAATGCCTCACCTCCCCGGTGCGGGCAGACATTGTCGACCATCTCTCGGGGCGCGGCGCGTTGACCGTGCGCGAGCTTTCGGCCTCGCTCGGTCGCAAGCCGTCCTCGCTCTACTACCATCTCGAATTACTGATCGAGACCGGGCTGGTACTGGTGGCTGGCGAGGACAACAGCGGGCGGCGCCCCGAAGCGCTCTACCGCGTGCTTGCACCCCGGATGCGTGCACGGCGCGCGCTGGCGGAGCCTGCCAACCGGGAGGTCGTCGCGCGCATGGCCGATGCGGCGCTGAGGCAGGCATCGCGCGATTTCGAGCGCGGTCTTGCCCGCGATGACGCGCAGACCGAGGGGCCGGAACGCAAGCTCGGCTTCTATCGCTCCGTGAACCGCTGCGATCCGGCGACGCTGGCCAAGGTCAACGAGCACCTCGACGCGATTGCCGAGCTGCTGTGGTCGGCACGCGACGAGGAGCAGCCGCTGCTGACCTTCGCCTGGGCAATGGCGCCGACCCGCTAGCGGAACTCGAGCCCCTCGAATTCGCCCGAGCTGCGCCAGGCGTCCATATGCGCCCAATAGGCGAGCGCACCTCGCGGATCGCCGACGAAGACGCGCGCGTTCTCGCCCCAGCCTTCGCCCTCGTTGTTGTAATAGCCCGGCGTGCAATCGCCGCTGCCGATCATGCGCGGCGGGCCGCTGGCAATGAAATCGACCCAGGCCTGCTCGGCCTCCGCTGTCGGCTCGACACTCTTCGCTCCGGACTGCTCGGCATGGCTGACGATCGCGGCGATGGTGTCGGCGTGGTCGACGATATTGTGCGGCACATTGGCGATGAAATTCGCCGCCTGCGCGGGCTGGACCATGAAGGCATTGGGAAAGCCGTGCATCTGGTTGCCGTGGAGCGTACGCATCCCGTCACCCCAACGCCCCGACAGTGTCATCCCGTCGCGCCCGACCATGTCGAAGCCCGAGCGCGAGACATAGTCCGACCCGACCTCGAAGCCCGAGGCGTAGATGATGCAGTCGACCTCGTATTCCTTGCCGCCCGCGACCACGCCCTTTGCGGTGATCCGTTCGACACCCTTGCCGCCCGTGTCGATGAGGTGCGTGCCGGGCTCATTGTAAGCCTGCAAATATTCGTCGTGGAAGCACGGACGCTTGCACAGCTGGCGGTACCAGGCCTTGAGGTTTTCGCCCGTCGCCGGGTCGTCGACCAGTTCCTGCGCGCGCTGGCGGATCTGCTCCATCTTGGCGAAGTCCGCATCCTCGAAGGCGGCCATCATCCTGGCCGGGGTCCATTCGGAGGGAGGAACCTCGCGCAAATTGGCGCGCATCCGCTTGGCAAGGTCGGTCCAGCCATCGTTGACGAGATCCTCCGCCGGGAAACCAACGCCGAGATTGGCGGCAAAATTGTCCTGCCACTTGCGCTGCCAGCCTTCCTCGGCGACGCCAGCGAACCAGTCCTCCTCGATCGGCGCATTGGCGCGCACATCGACCGATGACGGGGTGCGCTGGAAGACGAACAGCTCCTTCGCGCCCCTGGCGAGATGGGGGACGCACTGCACCGCGGTCGCGCCCGTGCCGATGATTGCCACCCGCTTGTCGCCGAGCTTGTCGAGCAGTGCGCCCTCCGGATTACCGCCGGTATAGGAATAGTCCCAACGGCTGGTGTGGAAGGCCTTGCCCTTGAAGTCCTCGATCCCCGGCAGTCCGGGCAGCTTTGCGACGTGCAGCGGGCCGGTGCCCATGCCGACATACTTGGCGGTGAACTCGTCGCCGCGGTCTGTCCGGACGACCCAGACAGAGCGGTCTTCATCCCAGTCGAGCCCGGTCACGCGCGTGTGGAACAGCGCCTTGTCGTAAAGCCCGAAGTGGTGGCCGATGCGGCTGCAGTGGTCGCGGATCTCGGGAGCATGCGCATACTTCTCGGTCGGCATGTGCCCGGTTTCCTCGAGCAGCGGCATGTAGATCATGCTCGCCGTGTCGCACTGCGCACCCGGATAGCGATTCCAGTACCAGGTTCCGCCGAAGTCGCCGCCCTTCTCGATGATCCGGACGTCGTCGATCCCGGCTGCCTTCAGCCGCGCACCCACGACGAGACCGGCAAAGCCCCCGCCGATGAAAGCGAAGGTGACATGGTCGTGCACCGGGTCTCGCTCGGCCACGGGCGTATAGGGATCGGCGGCGAGCTCGTCGAAGCTGCCCTCGAGCCGGACATATTGCGCGGAACCGTCGCTGCGCAGGCGCTTGTCGCGCTCCTCGGCATATTTGCGCTTGAGTGCTTCCTTGTTGAAAGCAGGCGTCGCCGCTGCTGTAGCCATCCAACCTCTCCCCGGCCGATTCGGTCCCGTATTGCAACCAGTCGAAGATGACCCCAGACTGCCCGGGCGACAAGGGCCTGAGTCGAGCTGAGGGAGAGCTGCCATGGCAACAACGCTGGAACGTCCCGTCACGCCGGTCGATCTGAGCGACAATGCGCTCTACACCGAGAACCGCTGGCACGCGCCTTTCGCGCAGCTTCGCCGCACCGCGCCACTCAGTTGGCGCGAAGAAAGCCCCTTCGGGTCCTACTGGTCCGCTGTCACCCACGAGCTCATCCAGCAGATCGAGCTCGACCCCGCGACATGGTCCTCCTCCTGGGAACGGGGCAACATCACCATTGCCGACGACGTCAACGACAGCGCCTTTCCCAACTTCATCGCGCAAGACCCGCCGATCCACACTGCCCAGCGCAAGGTCATTTCGCCGGCATTTTCACCGAGCCAGATGAGCCAGCGCGAAGTGCAGGTGCGAGCGCGATGCGCGCAGCTTCTCGACGCGCTGCCCAAGGGGGAGACCTTCGACTGGGTCGAGGAGGTCTCGATCCCGATGACCATCGGCATGCTGCTGATCCTGTTCGACATGCCCTATGACGAATGGCGCGACATCAAGCGCTGGTCGGATTGGGCAAGCGGCATTTCGGCGGACAACCTCAACGAGGAATATTTCGCCGAGTTCATGACGCAGATGGGCCAGATGCTCGCGCGCTTCGACATCGAGCTGGAGGACCGGCGCGGCAAACCCCCGGCAGACGACCTGCTCAGCCGGATGGTCCACTCCGAAGCCATGGGCAACATGGAACCGATGGAGCGCATCGCCAACATTGCCCTGCTGATCGTCGGCGGCAACGATACCACGCGCAACTCGATGAGCGCGCTGGTCGAAGCATTCGACAAATTCCCCGACCAGCTCGACCTGCTCCACGGCGACGCTTCGCTAATCCCCAATGCGGCGCAGGAAATCATCCGCTGGCAATCGCCGGTGACGCACATGCGCCGCACCGCCACCCGCGACACCGAGCTGGCCGGCCAGCACATTCGCGAAGGCGAGAAGATGATCATGTGGTACATTTCCGCCAATCGGGACGAGAGCATCTTCCCCGACGCCGACCGTTTCGATGTGACCCGAACCAACGCCCGCCGCCACCTCGCCTTCGGCCACGGTATCCATCGCTGCGTCGGGGCCAGGCTGGCGGAAATCCAGATAGCGACAGTCATCGGGGAAATCGTCGCGCGCAACTGGCGCATCCTGCCGCAGGGCGAACCCACGCGCCTCGCAAGCCCGTTCCTGCACGGGTTCACCGAGATGCCGGTCAGGCTGGAGGTGCGGGCCTAGGAAAAACTGGATGCCCCGTGAGGATTCGAACCTCAATTGACGGAGTCAGAGTCCGTAGTCTTACCATTAGACGACGGGGCATCAGCGCTCCAGCAGGACGGGCAGAATCGCCTCTGGTCCGGCAGAGAGGCCGCGCATCTAGTTTCGCTCGCGCACAAGGTCAACCCCGCGCAAGGTTACCGCGCTTGCCGTTGACCCACATCAAGGCTAGCATCGCTCCCAAGTCCCCGTGCCGGTGGTTGGTGCGGGAGGAAAAAAGAAAGCTCCTTACAATGGCGGATCACTCTCCGCCGGACGCGAAAAGGGGGCACGGGAAGAAACGGGGCGGCAAGTCCGGCAAGGTAGCCGATTTCCGCTACAAGCGCCCCTCCCGGGCCGAGACGAGACAGGGCGAGCGCCGCGCCGCGCAGCCGCGTGACCAACGCCGTCCCTCCGACCCCCGCGCGCCGGAAATCACCGACATCGCCGATCACAGGAAGGGTGCACCCCACAGGCGCCAGGCCTATGCCGCGCTCGACCTGGGCACCAACAACTGCCGCCTGCTGATCGCCCGGCCGAGCGGCGAGGATTTTACCGTGATCGACGCCTTCAGCCGCGTGGTGCGGCTGGGCGAAGGCCTGGCTGCCAGCGGACGCCTGTCGGACGAGGCGATGGAGCGAACCATGGCCGCGCTCCACGTCTGTGCCGAGAAACTGAAGCGCCGCAATGTCCGCCTGGCCCGGTCGGTCGCTACCGAGGCCTGTCGCCGCGCGGCCAATGGCGAGAAGTTCATCGCGCGGGTGAAGCGCGAGACGGGCATCATGCTCGACATCATCTCGGCGCAGGAAGAGGCCCGGCTGGCCGTGCTCGGTTGCCATGTCCTGCTCGCCGATGGCGACGGTCCGGCGATCATCTTCGACATCGGCGGCGGCTCGACCGAGCTGGTATTGGTGGAATCGGGCGGTCCCGTTCCGCGCATCCTCGACTGGATGAGCGTGCCCTGGGGCGTCGTCTCGCTGACCGATACCGTCCCGGGCGCTGACGACAGCGAGGAAACGCGGCTCCAGCGGTACACAGAGATGCGCCGGATCGTCTCGCGCAGCTTCGCGCCATTTGCCGAGCGGATCGGCGAAACCGCGCATTCGCCCGAACCCATTCGCCTGCTCGGCACCAGCGGCACAGTGACGACGCTGGCCAGCCTCCATCTCGAACTGCCGCAATACGACCGCCGCGCGGTGGACGGACTGATCCTGCCGTCGCAGGCGATGCGCGACATTTCGACCAGATTGTCGCGCATGAGCGCAGCCGACCGGCGGCAATTGCCCTGCATCGGCGATGACCGCGCCAACCTCGTCATCGCGGGTTGCGCGATCCTCGAATCGATCCTCGACATCTGGCCCGCCGAACAACTCGGCGTGGCCGATCGCGGCATTCGCGAGGGCATATTACGCAGCCTGATGGCGGCCGATTTCGAAGGCGACCGCAGTCGCGCCGCGCTGCAGAGGATGCGGGAGCAGGATGTATGAGTAGGTCCGGCAAGGATCGCGAGACGCGCGTCCGCACCGCCAAGGGGCGCACCGCAAGCTCGGCACGCTGGCTGCAACGACAGCTGAACGATCCCTATGTGAAACAGGCCAAGGCCGAGGGATATCGCAGCCGTGCGGCCTACAAGCTGATCGAGCTCGACGAGAAGTTCGGCCTCCTCAAGGGCGTCACCCGCGTGGTCGACCTCGGCATTGCCCCCGGCGGCTGGAGCCAGGTGGTGCGCAAGCTCAAGCCGCAGGCGCATATCGTCGGCATCGACCTGCTCGAAGTGGAGCCGATCGAGGGCGTGACGATCTTCCAGATGGACTTCATGGACGACAAAGCCCCTGCGGTGCTCGAAGAGGCGCTGGGCGGCAAGGCCGAGTTGGTGATGAGCGACATGGCCGCCAACACTGTCGGCCATAAGCAGACCGATCACCTGCGCACCATGGGCCTTGTCGGGGCGGGAGCATGGTTCGCGATCGAAAACCTGGCGCCGGGCGGGATCTTCCTCGCGAAGGTGCTGGCGGGCGGGACCGACAATGACTTGCTCACCCTGCTCAAGAAGCACTTCAAGACGGTCAAACATGCCAAGCCACCTGCCAGCCGCAAGGGCTCGAGCGAATGGTATGTCATCGCCCAGGGCTTCAAGGGCGACTGACCCTCCGAAACGAAAAAGCCCCGCCGAAGCGGGGCTTTTCCTTCGATCGGTTGTGCAGCGCGATCAGTTCGCGGTGGCTGCACCTGCATCGGCCACCGGCTCGTCGGCGGCCATTGCGCCAGCGGCTTCGGCTTCGCTCGGCGTTTCGCCTTCGACCGAGGCCACGGCTTCCTCTTCGGCAGCCGGAGCAGCTGGTGCGGGGAAGTCGGCGCCGCCGCCATTGGCCTTGAGATAGGCGAGGAGGTTGGCACGGTCTTCAGCCTTCGACAGACCGGCGAAGCTCATCTTGGTGCCATCGGCGAATGCGCGCGGGCTCTTCAGCCATGCGTCGAGATTTGCATAGTCCCAGGTGCCGCCATGTCCCGAAAGTGCCGAGCTATAGGCGAATCCGGCAGCGTGGCTGCCGACCGGCTTGCCAACGATGCCAAAGAGATTCGGACCGATGCCATTGGCGCCGCCCTGGTTGATCGTGTGGCAGGCGGTGCACTTGGCGAAGACCTTCTCGCCGGCAGCCGCGTCCGAAGCGGCAAGCAGCGTGCCGAGGTCGGGACCGGCGTCGGCGCCGCCTTCGGCTGCTTCGCCTTCGATGAAGAAGCCCGGCTCTTCGACATGAGCGTGCTTGTCGGCCTGGAAATACATGCCCGAAACGATGGATGCGCCCAGCGCGACGATGCCTGCGCCGAGGACCCAGCCTGCTGCGGTGTTGAAACGGTCGTCCATTGCGTGATTGCCTGCGAGAATACGAGTGGTCTGAGGTTTGCGCGCCGCTCTAGTGAAGCAAGCGCGCCCGCGCAAGAGCGGGAGTGGGAATAGCGCTTGAAGAGGCGCATTCGTGTCCCTAGCACCGCCATCCCATGCGCCAGTTCGCCAAACCCGCCCTCGCCATCGTCGATTCGATGCGCACCGCCGCCGCTGCCGAGCCCGCGCGCGCCATCGCCTTTGGCGGTGCCCCCGGCTCCAATTCGCACCAGGCCGCGATGCAATTCGCGCCCGATGCCCTGCCGCTGCCCTGTTTCAGCTTCGAAGATGCCCTCGAAGCCGTGGAAAGCGGCGCGGCTGGCTGTGCGATGATCCCGATCGAGAATTCGCAGCATGGACGCGTGGCCGATATCCATTTCCTGCTCCCCGAAAGCGGGCTCGCCATAGTGGCCGAGCATTTCATGCGCATCACGCACTGCCTGATGGCGCTGGGTCCGGGGCCGTTCGAGGCGGCCTACAGCCATCCGCAGGCGCTCGGCCAGTCGCACAAATACCTCTCCGAGCGCGGCATCGTCGGCCTCAGCCATGCCGATACGGCAGGCGCAGCGGCCTTCGTGGCGGAGGGCGGCAAGGGCAATGTCGCCGCCATCGCCCCAGCCCTCGCCGCCGATCTCTACGGCCTCGACATCATCGAGCGCGAGGTCGAGGACGCGCATGACAACACCACCCGCTTCGTGGTGCTGGCGAAGGAGCCGCTCGATCCGGCAACGCTGGCCGGAACCAAGGCGATGACCACCTTCATCTTCGAGGTGAAGAACATTCCCGCCGCGCTCTACAAGGCGCTGGGCTGTTTCGCGACCAATGGCGTCAACATGACCAAGCTGGAAAGCTACCAGAAGGGCGCCAGTTTCGCCGCAACGCAATTCTTCGCCGATATCGAAGGTGTCCCGGGCGATCCTCGTGTCGACACGGCGCTGGAAGAGCTCGCCTTCCAGACCAACGAGGTCCGCCTGCTCGGCAGCTATCCGCAAGTGAGGGAGCGGGGTTGAGGTTCGACCGCCGCTCACTTCTCGCCGGGGCTGCGGCGGCGGCAGGCATCTCCTGCGTGCCCCTCGACCAAAGCGGCCCGGGGAGGCTGCAAGCCAAGTTTGCAATCCTGCAGCGTTCGCTCGGCGGCAGGCTGGGGGTCGCCTTCCATCGCCCGGACAGCGGGGCATCGCTGCTCTATCGCGCGAATGACGTCTTCCCGACCGCCTCGACCTTCAAGACTTCGCTGGTCGCCCTGGCGATGGCGATGGAACAACGCGGCGAAATCGACCTGTCCGATCAGGTGAGCTGGACGAATGACGATCTTCGCGCCCATTCGCCCTTCACCCGCGATCATGCGACGATGCGGGCCAGCTTGCTCGAACTTGCCCGGGCGGCGCAGACCGTCTCCGACAATACGGCGACGAACATCCTGCTGGACCGCGTCGGCGGACCGCCTGCAATGACGCAATTCTGGCGCAGTCTCGGCGACGATGTGTCGCGGCTCGATCGCTTCGAAACCGAACTCAATGTCGTTATCGGCGACGATCCACGCGATTCCACATCCCCGTTGGCGATGGCCGCAAATCTTGGTCGCCTGTTGCGCAAGGATGCGACAAGCCCGCTCGACGACGGACGCATCGATCGCCTTCGCCGCTGGATGGTCGATACGGGCAATGCGCTTACCCGTGTCCGCTCGGGCATTCCTGCAGAATGGATTGCGGGCGACAAGCCAGGCAATTCCGGCGCGCCTCCGGGAATGGGCTATCTTCGTGGGGACATCGGTTTCGTTGTCGATCCGAGCGGAGCACTCTCGACCTTCGCGGCATATCACCAGGCACCGGTAGATGATCCGCTCGATGCAGACAGGGTCGACGCCGTGTTCGCCGAGATCGGCCGGACGTTGACAAGCTGGATCAGGGCATCCTCAACCAGCCTCTCGATCTGATAGGGCCACTCCTATTCGTCGGCGTAGATCGCAACCTCACTCGTGCCGCCGCTCGTAGCCCTGCCGCGATACATGCCGCTGGTGTTCATGCTGAAGACCGCATCGCCATTGGGCGCGACGACGATCACCCCTCCATCGCCGCCCAGTTCGCCGACTTCGGCAATAGTCGCGTCGGATGCTGCCTGCGCGCCGAGACCCTGCATCTGCATCCTGAGGCAGATCGTGCGCGCAACGCCGACACGGATGAAGAACTCGCCCCATCCGGTGGCCGAGACTGCGCAACTGCGATTGTCGGCATAGGTGCCCGCACCGATCACTGGCGCATCGCCGATGCGGCCCCAGCGTTTGCCGGTCATCCCGCCGGTCGAGGTGCCCGCGGCGAGATTGCCCTCCTTGTCGAGCGCAACCGCGCCGACGGTGCCGAACTTGATATCGACATCGATGGCCGAGAGTTTTTCCGCCTTGAGCCGTTTCAGCGCCTCCAGCCGCGCTTCGGTGTCGAACCATTCGGGTGGCATGAACTCCATCCCCTGCTCGCGCGCAAACGTCTCGGCGCCTTCGCCCGCCAGCATGACATGCGGGCTGTCGGTCATGACCTTGCGCGCGAGGCGGATGGGATGGCGCACCCCGGTGACCCCCGCCACCGCGCCGGCCGAACGGTCGCGCCCGTCCATGACCGAGGCGTCGAGCTCGTGCGTTTCGTCCCATGTATAGACCGCGCCGCGCCCGGCATTGAACTTCTCGTCATCCTCCATGATCACGATAGCCGCCTCGACCGCGTCCAGCGCACTGCCGCCCTCGCGCAGCACCTTCGCCCCGGCATCGAGCGCCTGCTGGAGCGCCGCGCGATAGACCGCATCGCGTTCCGGCGTCATGTCCTTGCGGTCGAGCGTCCCCGCTCCGCCGTGGATCGCGATCGACCAACCGCCTTCCTCATGTGCCATGGCAGGAGCTCCAAAAACGGCGGCCAATGCCGTAAAGATCGTGACCAGACGCATAAAAATCCCCTCTTGCTAGCGGGATAGCACCCAAAGTTATCCACTCAATCCCCTGTCTCCGTTTTGTAAAAAACCGACATCGATGTTAGCCGCGACGCTACGGAAACCAATGGGGAGAGGTTTTCATGATCTTCGATAGATACCGCTTCGATCAGGAGCTGGCGATGGATTTGGGTGAGAAGCTCATCTACGCCGTCATTGCACTGGTCCTGACATGGGCCCTGGCGCGCGCCGCCAAATGGGCTTTCGCAAAACTCGTCGACACCGTGGATTTCTTCAAGCGCGGCACCGGCAACGGCGCTTCGCTGGGTGAATCGCTCGGCAAGATCGTAAGCCTGCTGATCTGGCTGTTCGGCTTGCTGATCGTGCTCAACATACTCGAACTTGGAGGGGTCGCTGGCCCCATCGACAGCCTGCTCGAGAATGTCGTCGCCTTCCTGCCCAACCTGCTGTGGGCCGGACTGATCTTCTTCATCGGCATGATGGTGGCACGGATCGCTCGCGACCTCGTGGTCACCACACTGCAGACGGTCGATTTCGACAAGTGGGCCAATCGCGGCGGGGTCGACAATGTCACTGGCAACACGGCGATCAGCAAGACCATCGGCACGATCACCTATGTCCTGATTGCCATTCCGGTGGCCATCGCGGCGCTCGAACAGCTCGGGATCGAGTCGATCAGCGCACCTGCTTCGGAAATGCTGCGGATGATCTTCGCTGCGGTCCCGAACATCATCGCTGCGGCGGTCCTGCTCGGCATCGGCTATCTCATCAGCAAGTTCGTGGTCCAGATCGCCAAGGAGGTCCTGCCAGGTCTCGGCGTCGACCGGGCGCTGTCGGAATCGGGACTGGTTTCGGACGGCACCACCGCTTCGGGTATCATCGCCCGGGTGGCGCAGGTTGCGATCCTGCTGTTCTTCGCCATCGCCGCGACAAGGCTTCTCGGTTTTCCGGAGCTGACCCGCATTCTCGACCAGCTGCTCGAGCTGGGCGGACGGGTGATCTTCGGGGCCGTGGTCATCGCCTTCGGCTTCCTGATCGCAAACCTGCTCGCCCGCCTGATCTCGGGTGATGCAGGAAGCACCACGGCCGGCACCATCGTGCGCTGGGCGACGATCATCCTGTTCGTTTTCATGGGCCTGCAGTTCACCGGCATCGGCGGGATGATCCCGGCCAATGCGCTGACGATCCTGATCGGCGGCGTGGCGGTGGCAGGCGCGCTTGCCTTCGGCCTCGGCGGCCGTGACTGGGCAGCGCGCAAGCTCGACCAGATGGATAGCGACCTCGGCGGAGGGGCTGCCCCGGCAGCACCGCGCCGCAAGGCCGCGACCAAGACGACCGACATATAGCGCCGGGAGCAAAAGCTCCGGCCCTTCGGGGGGAGGGGAACGGGGGTGCGAGGCCACGGCTTCGCACCCCCTTTTCAATCCCCGCAGTCAAAACCCTTCAAATGGCGCATCCGCGGGCGTAAGTGCGCTCGCATGGAACTGCGCGCAGCAACGCCCGACGATGCAGAAACCCTTGCCCTCTTCGGCAAGGAAAGCTTCGCAGCAGCCTTCGCCCATCTCTACCGGCCCGAGGATCTCGCCGCGTTCAACGCGCAGGGTTACTCGCCTGATGCGGTGCGAAACGAGATCGTCGGCCCCGAGTGCATTCACCGCATTGCGGAGCTGGACGGCCGGATGATCGGCTATTGCAAGATGCGTTACCCGAGCAAGCTGGCTGAATACTCTGATACGCGCGATCCTATGGAACTTGGCCAGCTATACACCGATCCCGCGATGACCGGGCAAGGCATCGGCGCCGCGTTGATGGAATGGGCGCTTGATGTCGCACGCCGGGGCGGCCACGATGCCGTGCTGCTGTCGGTCTATAGCGGCAATCACGGGGCGCAGCGGTTCTACCAGCGATATGGCTTCGCCAAGATCGCCGACATCACCTTCCAGGTCGGCGAACAGCTCGACGACGAATATTTGTTCGAATTGAAATTGTGAGGAGAGAGAGCATGGCTGATTTCGGTTTCGAGAGCACGGCGGACGAGGTGCTCGCGGACAGGGACCTCTCCGGCCGCACCGCACTGGTGACCGGCGGTTACTCGGGCCTCGGCCTCGAAACCGCGCGGGCCATGGCGGCCAAGGGCGCGCACATCATCCTCTCGGGCCGCGATGCGACCAAGCTCTCTGCCGCTGCTGACGAGATCGCCGAGGCAACCGGCGCCAAGGTCGAGACGCTGGTGTGCGACCTTGCCTCGCTCGCCAGCATTCGCCATGCGACCGACGAGGCCAACAGCCGCTTCGACAAGATAGACCTGCTGATCAACAATGCCGGTGTCATGGCCTGCCCGCTCGGCCACACGGCCGACGGGTTCGAGATGCAGTTCGGCACCAACCATCTCGGCCATTTCCTCTTCACCAACCGCCTCGTGCCGCTGCTCGAGAAGGGCGCGAATCCGCGCATCGTGAACCTCTCGAGCCGTGGGCATCACATCGACGGCATCCACCTCGACGATCCCAATTTCGAGAATCGCGAATACGAGAAATGGGCCGCCTACGGGCAGTCCAAGACCGCCAATATCCTGTTCTCGGTCGGGCTGGAGAAGCGCCTCGCCGACAAGGGCATCCATGCCTATGCGCTGCATCCGGGCGGCATCCAGACCAACCTCGGTCGCCACATGACCGAGGACGACATCAAGTGGATGATGGCGCGCATCCAGAAGACTGCCGAGGAAAGCGGGCAGCAGCCGCAGGGCTTCAAGTCGATCCCGCAAGGCGCGGCGACGACCTGCTGGGTCGCCACCACCGACGAGCTGGAAGGTGCGGGCGGCCTCTATTGCGAGGACTGCCACGTCGCGCACCAGGACGACGATGATCCTTCGGGCGGGGTGCGCAGCTATGCGATCGATGCCGACAATGCCGAGAAGCTCTGGGCGCTGTCGGAAGAGCTGGTAGGCGAAAGCTTCGCCTACTGAACCACGGCGGCGACTAGCCCGTCGCCGAGCCAGCGGGCGAGCATCTGGCCGGCTTCGCCGACTGCGACATCGTCGCCAAGCTCTTCGGACAGGATCGCGCAAGCGTCCTGAAAGCTCGCGCCTGACTGCATCTGGGTCAGTGCGCGACCTTCCCATTGCGGGCGCAGGACGAAGACCGGCCTCTCGCCTTCGCGCCAGGTGATGACGGATTGCCGCTCGGCGAGAGCTGCGAGTTCGGCCCCTTTGCTCCCTCCCGCGAGCGACGACCACAATCTCACGAGGTCGAAATCGGTCGATCCTACATCGAGACCCGGCAGAAATTCGAGCTTCAGGCCAGCCCACTGGTCTTCCCCGAACTGGGCGGTCGCGGCGGCGAAACCTGCCGGGTCCAGCGGCGCCACATCGCGCGCTGTGAAAGCCCGGTGCATCGCCCATTCGAGCGCGGCCAGTTGGGCAACGTCGGGATCGTTGGCGAAGAGCTCACTGCAGGTTTCCGCGAAGCCGTCTCCTGCAAGATCGAGCGTCCAGCTTGAGGGCGGGTACGCGATACAATGATGGGCGGCGGCTGCACGAAAGCTGTCTTCGCCGACCAGCCGCTCGGTCCGCTCGAAGGTCGAGCGCAGCGCCTCGACCAAAGACGAGCGATAGTTGTTCCGGTAGATGGCAAATCCATCAGCGCGACCATCGGAGGGGTCGTTCTCGCTCAGGATCCGGGCGAGGAAATCCTGTTGGGTCTGCGCCAGCGAACTCATGCTGCGACCGGCTCCCGGTGCGAAGTGGCAAGGTCGCGAGCGATGGCCAGTTCGTCGAGAAGGTTCGGCAAGGGCGGGATCGCATCGTCCCTTTCGATCATCACGGCGACGTCAATCGAGCGCTTCATGACCTCGCCGAACAGCGACCAAACACCATCGGACACCGCGCGGTCGTGCGTGTCGACAATGATCTCGCCCGGCTGATGTCCCGCAAGATGGATCTGGCGCACGCGATCGAGCGGGAGGCCGTCGATGTATTCGCAGGCATCGAAGCCGTGATTATGCGCGCTGACAAAGACATTGTTGACGTCGAGCAGCAGGTAACAGCCAGTCCGACGCGTCATCTCGGCGAGGAATTCCCACTCGGCCATCTCGTCCTCTTCGAAGGTGAGGTAGCTCGACGGATTCTCGAACAGCATGGCGCGGCCCAGCGCGTTTTGCGCGTGGTCGATATTCTCGCACACCACATCGAGTGCCTCGGCGGTTAGCGGCAGCGGGAGAAGATCGTGGCTGTTGTGCGCGCTCGTGCGGGTCCAGCAAAGGTGATCGGAGACCCACAAGGGTTCGATCCGCTCGGCAAGATTTCGCAGCCGCGCGAGGTAGACGTCATCCAGCCCGTGTGCCGAGCCGATCGACATCGATACACCGTGCAGGATCACGGGGTGCTTCGCGCGCACCTGTTCGAGCACGCGCAAGGGCTTGCCGCCCTCGACCATAAAGTTTTCCGAGATCACCTCGACGAAGTCGACCGGCACCTTTCCCTCCAGGAAGTCCGCATAATGCGTCCGGCGCAAGCCGAGGCCGAAACCGGAGAAGGGGGCGATGTGGCTCATCGTGATCTCTTGTTGGCTAAAGGGGTGGCGACCCGGCGTGGGACAACGGGGGGAGCTCGCCGGGCCGCCTGACGGGTCAGGTCGAACGATTAGCCGAGGTCGCCGATGGTGCCGCCCTTGGCGAGGCAGGCGCCGGCCTTCATGGCCTTGAAGCCGTGGCCCTTGCATTCGTTCTGGCCCTTGCACTCGTGCTCCGTCGTGGCGCAGTCGGCAGTGCCCTTGCAGCTGTTGACTCCATAGCAATGCACCGTGTCGTCGGCGCCGACGGCGCGGCCATTGCTGCCGGCGGGGGCTTCGGCGGCAAAGGCGCTCATCGAGCTCAATGCGAAGAGAGCGGCGGCGGCGGCCATTGCTGGGCGGGCGGTAGTGGTCATGGCATCAATTCCCTTGTGACTGGATTGCTTGTGCAGCTTGCACAGCCACCAATTCGCCGCCCGGTCGCGGCCGGTTACAGCGCAAAAATTTTTGCCCGACCGGTAACCGCGCCTGCCGTCCTCCCGAATGAGTCATCGCATCCGGCGCCACGCCGGGGACGCGTAACCAACCCATTCGATTGAGAGATTTGCCATGAACGCCAATTCAATTGCCCGCCTCGCAGGCCTCGCCCTCACCGCCAGCGTCACCGCCGGCCTCGCCACCACCCCTGTTGCCGCGCAGAAAAAGCCCGCGATGGAGAAGTGCTACGGCGTCGCCAAGGCTGGCGAGAACGATTGCGCCGCGGGCCCGGGCACCAGCTGCGCCGGCACCTCCACGCGCGACTGGCAGGGCAATGCCTGGAAGCTCGTCGCCAAGGGCAGCTGCGTGAAGATCGAGACGCCCAAGGGCAAGGGCTCGCTCACCCCGATCAAGCGCTGATCGGACGCGCAAAACGAACAGGGGAGACCAGCCATGCACGGCCTGCTTTCGACCTATGACAGAGTGACCGCATGGCTGGCCTCGCGCCTGCCCGAAGGCCTCGCGCTGCTGCTTACCCGCGTTGCATTGGCAGGCGTCTTCTGGCGCTCGGGCCGCACCAAGATCGAGGAGGGCACGCTCTTCTCGATCAGCGACCAGGCCTATTTCCTGTTCGAGTACGAATACACCGGACTTCCGATACCCCCCGCCATTGCGACCCCGATGGCGACACTGGCCGAGCACGCGCTCCCCCTCCTGCTCGTGCTCGGCCTCTTTACTCGTTTCTCCGCCCTCGGGTTGTTCGTGATGACCCTGGTGATCCAGCTCTTCGTCTATCCCGATGCTTTCTGGCAGACCCATCTCCTGTGGTTCGCCATGGCCGCGATCCTCGTGTCGCGCGGCGCCGGGATGTTCTCGCTCGACGCGGCTCTCGCCGCGCGGCGGGCACGGTGATAGTCATGCTTTGGGGGAGGACGCGATGATCGCCGACGAAAGCGCACTGGCGCGGCTGATGGTCGCCTCGCAGAAAGGCGATGCCAATGCCTATCGCGTGCTGCTGGCCGAAGTGCAGCTATGGCTCGAGCGCTATTTCCGCCGCCGCGTCGCCCCCGCCCAGCTCGACGACCTGGTGCAGGAGGTGATGATGGCGCTTCACGCCAAGCGCGCCAGCTGGGATGCGAGCCGCGCCTTCATCCCCTGGCTCGCCGCAATCGCCCGCTATCGCTGGGTCGACCACTTGCGAAAGGTCTATCGAACGGCCGAGGATGAGCTCGGCGAACATGATGCGCCGGAAGACAGCGAAGAGGAAGCCGTTCTGGCGCGCATGAGCCTCGAGCGCTTGTTCGTCCACCTGCCCGACAAGCAAGTCGAGGCCATCGAACTCGTCAAGATCGAGGGGCTGTCCATCGCGGAAGCCTCGCAGCGTACCGGCCAGAGCGAAAGCCTGGTCAAAGTGAATATCCATCGCGGACTGAAGAAGCTGTCCGCGCTCGTTGAAAAGGCAGAATGATAATGAATCGGGTTCCCAATCCCCTGATCGACCAGCTGGCAGGCGACCTCGCTCCGGTGCGGCCGATCCGGTTGATCCACGGTGTCGCGCTGGTCGCATTGGCCGCCATCGCCACCGTGATCCTCGTAGAGATAATGGACGGATTGTGGCGCGGTATCGTCGACGGCACGGCCAACGGGTTGTTCTTCATCGCCAACGGGATGCTCGGCCTGCTGGGCGCGGCGTCGGCGCTGGCAGTCCTCAAAATGGCAAGTCCGCGCGTCGGTAACAGCCATGAAGGCGCGCGCTGGTCATTCGCCATGCTCGGCCTGCTGCCCGCCACTGCGCTGGTGACACTGGCGATAGGCGGTAGTCTCGCCTCGATCCTTGCCGACCCTTACGGAATGGAGTGCATGGGCGCAGGCGTCGGATTCGGCCTGGTCACTGCCGCTGCACTGGTCCTGTGGCTGCGCCGGGGCGCACCGGTCTCGATCAATGCCGCGGGCATCTTCACCGGAGTTGCAGCAGGTGCCATCGGCAGCTTCGCCTATGGCCTTGCCTGCCCGATCGACACCATCGGCCACCTCGGTATCTGGCATGTCCTGCCGGTCGCAATTGCAGCTTTCGTCGGACGCCTGGTGGTTCCGCCGCTGATCCGCTGGTGAGGCGGATCATCAAGCCCTAGACGACAGGCAATGCCTCGAGCTCGCGATTGAGGTCGCGGCGTTCGCGGCGCAGCCTGGCATATTCACGGTCGAGCGCCTTGGCCTGTTCCTCGGTGGTTTCCGCGTTGTCGAGCTCCTCTTCGATCTCTTCGAGGCGCGAGCGGATCGAGGCGAGGCGCGAGGTGATGTCCGAGCGACGCACCTCGATTTCATGCAGCCGATAGCCGTCGGCATAGGCGTTTGAAAATTCTGCAGTGCCGCAAACGCCGTTGTAGCTGTTGCCCTTGCGGCCCCATGCGAAGCCATTGGCAGGCTCGCAGAATCTCTCGGTGCCTTCGTCAAACCCGCGCGCCAGTTCAACGAACACCGGCTGGTAGCCATGCTTGCCGCAGTCTTTCAGGATATCGTCGAGATAGTCGGCGCGGTCGTGGTTCTTCATCGCACCTCGAAATCCGACGTCGTACCAGCTGTCATATGCGCAGCTCTTCTCGGAGATCGTTGCGCAGCCAGACAGCCCGCCAAGCAGGGCCGTGGCCGCGAGTATTTTCCAGTTTCTTCCCTGTGCCATGTCCGTCTCCGCGGCTCAATCTTGTCCGGACAGAGGACTAGGACGCGTGCGATGTCATGCTTCTGAATTGGTCAGTCATCTCGCAGAAAGCACGCCTTGGCGCAGTCGTCAGAGCCAGCGCAACCTGCGGAAAACGACGATCAGCGCCACGAACAGCAATCCGCACAATGCGACCACCGCCCAGAAGGCATCGGGATCGTCCATCCCCGGCATCCCGCCGACATTGATGCCGAGCAGGCCCGTGAGGAAGCTCAACGGCAGGAAGATGCCCGCGACGATGGTCAGCATGTAGGTCGCATGTTCGCTGCTCGAGAGGCTGCGGGCGCGCAGCTCGTCCTGCAGCACCACCGCGCTCTCCTTGCTGATGTCGATATCGTCGAGATAGCGGCGCAGGCGCGCGATGCTCTCGGCAATTTCGCGGCGATCCTCTTCCTCGAACCACGAGGGGGAATCGCGGCTGATCTGCTCGAGCGCCTCGTGCTGGGGCGCCATATGCCGCTTGAGGCCGAGGCAATTGCGCCGGATGGTCGAGATCCGCCGCAGCATGCCTTCGGGATCCCTTTCCTGATCGGCGTCCTCAAGCTCGTCGAGCACCTGGTTCATGTCGACGATCGACTGGCTCATCCTCGTGATGAGAAGCTCGGCGAGCAGGGTGATCGTGGCGCCTGCATCGGGCGGACCATGTCCGCGGTCGATCATCGCCAGCACCTCGCGCGGGGTCTGGAGCGGATGGCGACGCAGCGTGACAAGACGATGGCCGTCGCTCCACAGCTGCATCGAGATCATGTCCTCGGGCTCTGCGCCGGGATTGAAATTGATCCCGCGCAGCGTGCCGACCAGCGTATCCCCATCGCGAAAGGCGCGGGGGCGGTTCTGGTCGCTGGTGAGCAGTTCGGCGGTCGGTTCGGGCACGCCCAGCCCCTCTTCGAGCCATTGCTGCACGCCGGGCCTGTTGCGGCAGATGTGGAGCCAAAGCACCTCGCCCTCGGCCGAAGGTTTCCAGCCCTGCGATTCCTCCCAGCTGATCGGCCTGCCCCCGCCCCTCCCGTCGAGTACGCGGCCGAACAGCAGCGGGCAGCTGTCGTCGAAATCGTCCATCGGTTCGCTCATTCGCGCCTCATGCCGCAAGCGCGGGCCCTTGTCATTGCCCCTTCACCTTCGCGCCTCTATATCGCGGGCCATGTCCTCTATCCGTCCCTGGCGCGACATCATGCGCCGCCAATCGCGCCAGATCATGGTCGGCAACGTCCCCGTCGGGGGCGATGCGCCGATCACCGTCCAAACAATGACCAACACGCCGACCGAGGACGTGACAGCGACGATCGACCAGATCCGTCGCTGCGAGGATGCGGGCGCGGACATCATCCGCGTGTCCTGCCCCACCGAAGAGGCGACCGCGAACTTCGACAAGATCACGGCTGCGGCCAACGTCCCGATCGTCGCCGACATCCACTTTCACTACAAGCGCGCGCTCGAAGCCGCCGACAAGGGCGCGGCCTGCCTGCGCATCAATCCGGGCAACATCGGTTCGTCCGAGCGCGTCGCCGAGGTCGTCCGCGCGGCCAAGGCGAACGGTTGCGCGATCCGCATCGGCGTGAACGCGGGCAGCCTCGAGAAGGACCTGCTCGAGAAATACGGCGAGCCCTGTCCTGAGGCGCTGATCGAGAGCGCTCTCGATCATATCAAGCTGCTGCAGGACCACGACTTCCACGAATACAAGGTCGCGGTGAAGGCCAGCGACGTGTTCCTCGCAGTCGCCGCCTATCATGGGCTGGCAGACGCGGTGGACTGCCCGCTACACCTCGGCATTACCGAGGCGGGCGGGCTGATCGGCGGGACGGTCAAGTCGAGTATCGGCATCGGCAGCCTGCTGTGGGCCGGCATCGGCGACACCATCCGCGTCTCGCTTTCGGCGGAGCCGGAACAGGAAGTGAAGGTCGGCTACGAAATCCTGAAAAGCCTCGGCCTGCGCACCCGCGGCGTGCGCGTGGTGTCCTGCCCCTCGTGCAGTCGCCAGGGCTTCGACGTGATCCGCACGGTGGAGGCGCTCGAAAAGCGGCTCGAACACATCAAGACGCCGATGAGCCTCTCGGTGCTCGGCTGCGTGGTCAACGGTCCGGGCGAAGCGCGCGAGACCGACATCGGCCTGACCGGCGGCGGCAATGGCAAGCACATGGTCTATCTCTCGGGGGTCAAGGACCACCATATCGAGAATGAGGACATGCTCGACCATATCGTAAGGCTGGTCGAGGCCAAGGCGGCGCAGATCGAGGCTGGGGAAGTCACCGCTTTCGATCCCCACGCAGTGGCGGCCGAGTAATGCGCCGCATCCTTGCTGTGTGCGCCGCTCTGGCGCTGGCGGGCTGCGCCACCGTTCCGCACGCTGCTCACGACCTGCCCGATGCCGCGCCCTACACCGAAGGCCGCGACGCCATGGCCGATGTCGATGCCGCGCTTGCCCGTGCGGCGGGACGCGGAACGCGAGTGCTGCTCGTCATGGGCGGCAACTGGTGTCACGATAGCCGCGCGCTTGCCGGCTGGCTGCAAACCCCGCGCCTGGCCGAACTGGTCGCCGCAAACTACGAGCCGGTCTATGTCCATGTGGCCTATCCGGACGGAGGCGAGCGGACGAATATCGCAGTCGCCCGCCGCTTCGGTATCGATGAGCTTCCGGGCACGCCCAACCTGTTTGTCATCACGCCGGAGGGCCGCCTGGTGAACCCAGAATCGGTAACCGGCTGGCGCAACGCCGCAAGCCGTAGCGAGGAGGAGATCTACAATGAGTTGGTCGCCCTCGCAGCGAATTGATCGCTTTACCCGGACTTAATCACCGCCTGCGATAGTCCCGCAATGCGCGAAGCAGTCCTCCTTGTCGTCGCCGTGTGCGCCTTCGTCGGCGCGGCCTTCGTGCCGGGCGGTGCGTTCGATTCGGTCACCGGGGACGATCCGTCGCAGGTCGAGGCCGAACGCGTGGCTGCGGAACAGAAACGCAATCAGGCCTTTGCTGCCTGGAGCGCAGGCGAGACCGTGCTCCCGCGCGGTCAGAACGGCCACTTCTTCGCCGACGCCAGCGTAAACGGCGTGCCCGTGGGTTTCATGGTCGACACGGGTGCCAGCGTCATTGCGCTGACCGGCGCCGATGCCGCCGCCGCGGGGCTGATGTGGAACGAAGCAGATGTCCGCGTCGTCGCCTCGGGTGCAAGCGGTCCGGTACGCGGCGTCTATGTCCGGCTCGACAGCGTCGAACTGGGCGGGCACCGCGCGGACAATGTCGATGCGATCATCGTGCCTGAAGGACTTGGCATCTCGCTGCTCGGCCAGAGCTTCCTGCGCACGATTGAGCCCGTCCGTATCGAAGGCGACCAGATGATCCTCGGCGGCGGCTGAACGAGGGACAGGGGCCGATTGTTCATGGCGCCGCCATGGCGTCACTGCTAGGGCGGGATAGATGGAGAGACGCGATTTCCTGCGAGGTGGACTGGCAGCCGGACTGGCTGCTGCGCTCCCCGCACGCGTCGCCGCGCAGGTCAGTCCCACCGCCTCGCGCGACCGCCAGCTCATCGCGATTGCGCGCGAACAGCTTGAGCGGGCCGGGGCGGGTATCTGGAAGAAGGACATCGTCGGCATTGCCGATTTCGGCCTTCACAGTGCCGAGCGCCGCTTCCATTTCGTCGATCTCGTCAACGAACGCGTACAAAGCTTCCATGTCAGCCACGGCGACGGGTCGGACCCGCAGCATGACGGCTGGCTCAAACGCTATTCGAACGAGGAAGGCTCGCACTGCACAAGTCGCGGCGCTTACATGACGCGCAGCTGGTATCGCGGGAAGTTTGGCACCTCGATCCGGCTCGACGGGCTGGACCATTCCAATTCAAACGCCCTGCCGCGCGCCATCGTGATGCATCAGGCGAGCTACGCAACGCCCGAACACGTTGCGCGCTGGGGCCGCCTCGGCCGTTCCAACGGCTGCTTCGCCATGGGGCCCGAGCAGTTCGACCGCGCCCTCATCGACCTGTCGGGCGGGCGGCTGCTCTTTGCCGATAGCCTTGGTCTGCACGAAGACGGACGGCGCGCGATCCCGCAGCTGGCTCCGGCCTAGCCGATTCGCTCCGAAATTCGGCGCCTACTGAGCCGATACCTCAGGTCTGGAGATCGTCGACGATCTCGACCACTTCCTCGCTCGTCTTGCGCGCACGGTTCTGCTGGCGCGGGGCGTCAAGCGCGGCCAGCACAGGCGCATCGCGATCGTAGATGTCGGCAAAGCTGGTCAGCTTGTCGTTCACATCCACGCCATAGGTGAAATAGGTGATGTAGACCGGCCACTGGTTGGTCATCGGATAGCGGGTGTATTCGCCGCTCGCGGTGATTTCCGAGACTTCCTCCTGGATCAGCGGCAGGTCGGCCTTGGTCTTGGCGTTGCCAAGCATCGACATGGTCATGGCCAGCTCTCGCGCGCCTTGTACGCGGATGCAGCCGTGGCTCAATGCACGCACGTCGCGGGCGAACAGCGCCTTGGACGGCGTGTCGTGGAGGAAGATCGCGTGCTCATTGGGCATGTCGAGCTTCATCAGGCCGAGCGAATTGCCCGGGCCCGGCTGCTGAACGACCGTGACCCAGCCGTTTGCGCCCTTGGTGGCCTTGTATCCGGCGGCTCTCGCCCAGCCCGGATTGCCCAGCACCTTCGCGCCGAGACCTTCGCCCTTCACGATGCTCTGCGGAACTGTCCAGGTCGGGTTGAAAATCACCGCCTCGACCATTTCGGCAAGCTGCGGTGTCGCGGTGCGGCCGGGCTTGCCGACCACTACGCGATAGGTCTTGATGTTGCGATTGTTGACCGTGAGGCGCAGCTGGTACTCGGGCACATTGGTCAGCAGGTACTTCTTGCCGAGATCCTGCCCCAGCCACCGCCAGCGGTCCATGTTCGCGCGGATCAGTGCGCGCTTGGCCGGGTCGGTCGTCTTGGCAAGGTCGTCCTTCAGGCGGGCATAATGCGGATGAACCGGGTTCAGCGCCGTAAGCGTTCCGGCGATGTCGCCGCTCGCCAGCGCACTCGCGAGCAGTTCGTGGGTCGGCATGCGGTCGGGATCGGGATCGACCACGAACCATTGCTTGCGCGCTTCCATCGGGGTGCGTCCGTCGCGCATGTCCTCGACCAGCCACACGAAAGTCTGGCTGGCAATTTCGTTGAGCGCATCACCTTCGCCGGCCGCAATCGCAGCCGTCAGGCCGTCGACATTGTAATCGGCCACGCGCAGCCCCTCGGCCTTCACCGACGGGATGAAGGCAAGCAGCTTCTGCGCATTGGCGAGCGACCAGTCGCCCACGAGCACCGGCACTTCCTGCACCACCTCGCCCGACTGCATGCGGATGTCGCCGAAGGCCTCGTCGACGCTCTGCTGCGTATCGGCAGGCGCGCTCATTTCCTTCTTGGTGAAATCGGGCAGCTTTTCTTCGACCTTGGCCGGTTCGGGCGGCAGCAGATTCTCGGGCTCGCGCTCCTGCGCCAGGGCCGAAGTCGCCAGCAGGGTCGCGCCCATTGCGGTACCGGAAATCAGTCGAAAAGCAGTCATGTGTTCCACCAGATAGGCCGAGCGCCCCTGTTCGTGGGCGCTTTCGGCAGGATATTAGCCAAATGCGCGAACTTCTTCCACTATCCCGGCTTTCGCAGCGCTGAATTATCGGTGACCTGTTGCGTGGGGGGCGATAGAGCAGCGTTATGCACCGCGACCATGCCCTGATGCCGATCCTCATGGCCGCGCTCGCGGTGGCGAGCCTTTCGCTGATGGACGCCTATATGAAAAGCGCCGCGCTTGCGGTCGGCGCGCTGAGCGCCGCGTGGCTGCGTTCGCTGATCGCCACGGGCATCGCCGCGCCACTGTGGCTCGCGCGCGGGGGCAAATGGCCGCAGCCGAGGGTGCTAAAGCTGCATCTGCAGCGCGGCATCGTCTCGACCTTCATGGCGCTGACTTTCTTCTATGCACTGACCAGGCTGCCGATTGCGGAGGCCATCGCGATCAGCTTCATCGCTCCGCTCATCGCACTTTATCTCGCACGAATCCTTCTGGGCGAGACGATCCGCAAGGAGGCCATCCTCGCCTCGATCCTGGGCTTTGCCGGAACGCTGGTTATCGTGGGCGGCAAGGTGGGGCAGGCGGATTTCGACCGCGACACCGCGCTGGGCCTTGCCGCGATCCTCGTCTCGGCTCTGCTCTACGCCTATAATTTCATCCTTATCCGGCGGCAGTCGCAACTCGCGGGGCCCGCCGAGATCGCGAGCTTCCATTCGGGTGTTTCGGTAGTGTTGTTGGGGGTTGCCGTGCCATTCCTGTTCGAGATGCCGGACAGGGCCGCAGCTATCGACCTTGTCGCCGCGGCGATCCTGACGGTTTCCGGGGCAATGGCCTTTGCCTGGGCCTATGCGCGGGCAGAGGCGCAGGTGCTGGTGCCGCTCGAATATTCGGCATTTCTGTGGGCTTCGCTGTTCGGCTGGCTGTTCTTCGCCGAGACTCTGACACCGCCAACGCTTGTCGGTACGGCGATCATCATCGGCTCGTGCTGGGTCGCGACCCGCAGGCCGCGCGGCCAGAAGGCGCCGAGCGCGCTTTAGCGGCCCTGTTGGACTTCGGCGGCCTGGGCGGGCTGGTCGGCAAAGGTGAAGGCTGCAGAGAAGCACCCTGCCACTGCCAGAGCGGCGGCGATGACAGCGACACGAAGGGGTTGGCGCGAGCGCGTGCCCGCATCCGAAAGCGACGACATTTTCTAACTCCTCATTGAGGCCGCGCGGGCCCTGACCTGCGCTTGCCCCGATTCTGCCTTAATAACAGATGAAGGCGCCGTCGGGTTCCGATAAGACGTTTTTCCGAGGCGTCGGACCCTTGATTTTTCCCCGTATTGCGCGCAGTGCGCGGGCACATTTCGCCGCACCTGCGAACAAACCTTCCTGGTGCGGCCACCTGACAGAAAGGACGCATCGCGCATGACCCAGGTCGGCAAGGACACGCTCGGAACCCGCTCTACCCTCACCGTCAACGGCAAGGACTATGCCTATTACTCCTTCGCCGAGGCGGAAAAGACGATTGGTGACGTGTCGAAGCTGCCCTTCAGCCTCAAGGTCCTGCTGGAGAACATACTGCGTTTCGAGGATGGCGGTTTCACCGTTTCGACCGAAGACGCGCAGGCGATTGCCGACTGGCAGCGCGACCCGTCGACCGGCAAGGAAATCCAGTACCGCCCTGCTCGCGTGCTGCTGCAGGACTTCACCGGCGTGCCCTGCGTGGTCGACCTTGCCGCGATGCGTGACGCGATTAGCAAGCTCGGTGGCGACACCGCCAAGATCAACCCGCAGGTTCCCGTGAACCTCGTGATCGACCACTCGGTCATGGTCGACGAATTCGGCCACCCCAAGGCGTTCGAGAAGAACGTCGAGCTCGAATACGCCCGCAATGCGGAGCGTTACGACTTCCTCAAGTGGGGCTCGAAGAGCTTCCGGAACTTCACCGCAGTGCCCCCGGGCACCGGCATCTGCCACCAGGTGAACCTCGAATATCTCGGCAAGGGCGTGTGGTCTTCCGAAGGTGAGGACGGCACCATGGTCGCCTATCCCGACACCTGCGTCGGCACCGACAGCCACACGACCATGATCAACGGCCTGGGCGTGCTGGGCTGGGGCGTGGGCGGGATCGAAGCCGAAGCGGCCATGCTCGGCCAGCCCGTCTCGATGCTGATTCCCGAAGTCGTCGGCTTCAAGCTGACCGGCGCGATGGCCGAAGGCGTGACCGCCACCGACCTCGTCCTCACCTGCGTCCAGATGCTGCGCGAAGTCGGCGTGGTCGGCCGCTTCGTCGAATTCTATGGCGAAGGCGTTGCCAACCTCACCCTCGCCGATCGTGCGACCATCGCCAACATGGCCCCCGAATACGGCGCGACCTGCGGCTTCTTCGGCATCGACGACAAGACGCTCGAATATATGCGCCTCACCGGGCGCGACGAGCAGACCATCGCCCTGGTCGAAGCCTATTCGAAGGCGCAGGGCATGTGGTTCACGCCCGAGAACGAGCCGGTCTTCACCAAGACGCTCGAACTTGATGTGTCTAAGGTCGTCCCGTCGCTCGCGGGTCCCAAGCGCCCGCAGGACCGCGTCGCGCTGCCGCAGGTGGACGAGCTGTTCAATTCGGACCTCGCCTCGATCTACAAGAAGAGCGCCCCGGCGCGCGTCGGCGTCGATGGCAAGGACCATGATATCGGTGACGGCGACGTCGTCATCGCGGCCATCACCAGCTGCACCAACACCTCCAACCCCGACGTGCTGATCGCCGCCGGCCTCGTCGCCAAGAAGGCGAACGAAAAGGGCTTAAAGCCCAAGCCGTGGGTGAAGACCTCGCTCGCTCCGGGATCGCAGGTCGTCACCGACTACCTCGAAAAGAGCGGCCTGCAGACCGATCTCGACGCGCTCGGCTTCGACCTCGTCGGCTATGGCTGCACCACCTGCATCGGCAACTCCGGCCCGCTGGCCGAGCCGATCAGCAAGGCGATCAACGGTAACGACATCGTCGCTGCCTCGGTCCTCTCGGGCAACCGCAACTTCGAAGGCCGCGTCAGCCCCGACGTGCGCGCGAACTTCCTCGCCAGCCCGCCGCTGGTAGTCGCCTATGCGCTCAAGGGCACGGTGACCGAGGACATCACCGAAACCCCGATCGGGCAGGACAAGGACGGCAACGACGTCATGCTTGCCGACATTTGGCCGACCAATGCCGAGGTGCGCGAGCACCGCGCCGCAAATATCGACCGCGACATGTTCGAAAGCCGCTATGCCGACGTCTACAAGGGCGACGAGCACTGGCAGGCGATCAATGTCGAAGCCAGCGACACCTATCGCTGGAACCCGGTCAGCACCTATGTCGCCAACCCGCCCTATTTCGAAGGCATGGGCATGACCCCGGCGCCGGTCACCGACATCACCGATGCCAAGCCGCTCGCGATCCTCGGCGATTCGGTCACGACCGACCACATTTCGCCTGCCGGTTCGATCAAGGCCGACAGCCCGGCCGGGACCTATCTGCAGGAGCACCAGGTCTCCAAGCAGGACTTCAACTCCTACGGCAGCCGCCGCGGCAACCACGAGATCATGATGCGCGGCACCTTTGCCAACATCCGCATCAAGAACGAGATGGTCCCCGGCGTCGAAGGCGGTGTCACCACCTACAATGGCGAGCAGATGCCGATCTACGACGCCGCCATGCGTCACAAGGCCGACGGCACGCCGCTGGTGGTTGTCGCGGGCAAGGAATACGGCACCGGCTCCAGCCGTGACTGGGCGGCCAAGGGCACGATCCTGCTGGGCGTGCGCGCGGTCATCGTCGAAAGCTTCGAGCGCATCCACCGCTCGAACCTCGTCGGCATGGGCGTGCTGCCGGTCCAGTTCAAGGACGGCGATACGCGCGCCACCCTGGGCCTGACCGCCACGGACAGCTTCTCCATCCGCGGCCTCGCCGACCTGACCCCGGGCCAGGACATCGAGATCGAAGTTACGCGCGAAGACGGCTCGAGCTTCACCTTCACCGCACTTTGCCGCATCGATACCGCGAACGAGATGGAGTATTACCGCAACGGCGGCATCCTCCATTACGTCCTGCGCAAGCTCGCGGCGGGCTAAGGCAAGCGGGCGGCGCAGCATGCTCGAGAGCCTGCGCCGCCGGTTTGGTCTCGCCAAAATCGACGAGAAGGCCGATCCCGCGAAACTGGCGCGGATCGGCAATGAAGTCCGCGCGCGGCTCGAAGCCGATCCGCGTGCCGAGGCACGTGGTGGCGACAAGGCAGACCTGTTCCTCGTGCCGGATCTCCTCGGCCCGAAGGAATGCGCGAGGCTGATCCGGATCATCGAGAGCCGCATCACTCGCTCGCCCCTTTTCAGCGACCGCGTCGCGCCAGCCGGGCGGACCAGCTCGACCCACTATTTTCGTGACGAATTGCCCGAGACCCGCTCGCTCGCGGCGAAGATCGACGACGTTCTCGGCATCGAGCGGCGCCATGCAGAGACGATCCAAGGCCAGCGCTATCTCGAGGGGCAGGAATACCGCCACCATTGCGACTTCTTCCGCGAGGACAAACCGCACTGGCCCGGCGAGCGTCCGCGTGGCGGGCAGCGGACTTGGACTGCGATGGTCTACCTCAACGACGTCGATGAAGGCGGCGAGACCGAGTTTCCCGCGCTCGACCTGCGTATACGCCCGCAGGCCGGGATGATGATTGCGTGGAACAACATGACGCGGCGCGGACGGCCCAACCGGGCCACGCGGCACGCGGCGCTACCCGTGGTGGCGGGCAAGAAATATGTCGTGACGCAGTGGTTCCGACAGGACGACTGGAGCCTGCACCGAAACTAACGCGAGGGTTCAGGCCCCGCGCTTGATCCGGAAACGGCGACGATTGAGGATCGCCGCTGCGGCCATGCCGAACAGCGCCATCATCGGCGGCGCGGGCACTTCGGTGCCGCTGGTGCTGCCGGTGCTCGAGCCCGAGGTCGAGGAGCTGGTCGAGGACGACGAGCTCGTGCTCGACGAGGACGAGGAGCTGGTCGAAGTCGAGCTCGACGAGCTGGTGCTCGAAGTGATGTTGCCCGAGGTCGAGGTGCTGGTCGACACATCGCCCGAAGTCGAGCTGGACGTCGAGGTCGAAGTGCTGACATCGCCGGAGGTCGAGCTCGAAGTCGAGGTGCTGACGTCGCCCGAGGACGAGCTGGTCGTCGTGCTGCTCACCTGGCCGGTCGAAGTGGAGACGCTCCCGGTCGAGGTCGAAACCGAACCGGTCGACGTCGATACACCGCCGGTGCTGGTCGAGGTCGAGGAGGAGGTCGAGACCTCACCCGTGCTGGTCGTCGACGTAATGCCACCGGTCGAGGTCGAAGTGGAGCTGCCGCCGCTCGAGGTCGAGGTCGAGCTGCCGCCGGTCGAAGTGGTGGTCGAAACATTGACCACCGGCGGTTCGCCGCCCGTCGTGGTGGTCGAGTTGACGATCACGCTGCCGCCGCTCGATCCGCCGCCGAAGAAACCGCCGAAGAAACCGCCGCCGAAGCCGCCGCCGTAACCGCCGCCATAGCCACCCGGGATCGAGCGCGATGCGCCGCCGCCCGAAACGATCGCCGGAGCCTGCGGCAGCGGCGGAACGGGAACCGGCACCATCGCCTCGCGATAGACCGGCGGGCAGATATTGTCGGGATTATAGGCAGCCTGCGGCGAATCGGCCGGCACGCATTCCACCGGACGCGGCGGGATCACGCGCTTGGCCTGTACCGGACGGCGCGGAATGGCGCGCTTGACCGGCTTCGCCTGCTTGACCTGCTTGGTCTTGTACTGCGGATTGTCGGTAACCGGCTTCTCCGCCACATGGACGGCACCGCCTGCAAGCAGGGCTCCGCCCGCTGCGGTGGCCGACAATTTCGCCAAGGCTGACTTAACCGACATTGCTCACATTCCCTCTTGGCCGCGCCTTCCAGAAGATTGCCTTCTGAGTGTCCGGCCCCTGATGCTCCGCCCGAATCCCGTCCAGTCGGGAAACACACGCGGAATTAGTAATCGCACATCGCAGCAAAAAGTAAATTTCTCGCGGTTTTGCGAGCCTTCCGGCGGACGCGTCCCGTTTCGGGACCACGCCGGGCGAGGTTCTTACCGCCGCGCTAACCCCCTTCGTCAAACATATCCTGCTGCGGCCGGGAGGGCGGGGTGATGCCGAGGTGCTTCCACCCGCCATCGTTGAGCATGCGCCCGCGCGCGGTGCGGGCGATAAGGCCGAGCTGGATAAGATAGGGCTCGATCACTTCCTCCACCGTATCGCGCGGCTCGCTGAGGCCCGCCGCAAGCGTCTCCACTCCGACCGGACCACCCTTGTAAGTGGTTGCAATCATGGTGAGATAGCGGCGATCCATCGCATCGAGGCCGAGCGAATCGACCTCGAGCCGCGTCAGCGCCTCGTCGGCCACTTTCGCCGTTACCGTCCCGTCGCCCGCGACATGGGCAAAGTCGCGCACGCGCCGCATCAGGCGGCCTGCCACACGCGGCGTGCCGCGCGAGCGGCGGGCAATCTCGCGCGCGCCGCCCTCGTCGATGCCCATGCCGAGCAGCCCCGCGCCGCGCGTGACGACCTTGAGCAGCTCGTCCTCGGTGTAGAAATTCAGCCGCACCGGGATGCCGAAGCGGTCGCGCAGGGGTGTGGTCAACAACCCCTGCCGCGTGGTCGCGCCAACCAGTGTGAAGGGCGGCAGGTCGATCCGCACGCTCCTCGCCGATGGTCCCTCGCCAATGATGATGTCGAGCGCGCGGTCCTCCATCGCCGGATAGAGCACTTCCTCGACCACCGGATTGAGCCGGTGGATCTCGTCGATGAAAAGGACATCGTTGGGTTCGAGATTGGTCAGCAGCGCGGCCAGATCGCCCGCCTTGGCGATCACCGGCCCCGAAGTGGCGCGGAAGCCGACGCCCAGTTCCTTCGACACAATCTGCGCCAGCGTGGTCTTGCCGAGGCCGGGCGGGCCGAAGAACAGCACATGGTCCATCGCCTCGCCGCGCCCCTTGGCGGCCTCGATAAAGACGCGTAAATTCTCGCGCGCCGCCTTCTGCCCGACGAACTCGCCAAGCGACTTGGGCCGCAGCGCCGCATCCGGGTCTTCCGGCTGCCGGGTGGGAGAGTGGAGGGGAACGGGGTCGGTCACAGGATTCCTCCGTTCGCACCTACGAACAGAGTCTCGTAGCTATCTTGGCGTCCGATGCTCCAAGTCTCGTAGCCCATCGAGCAGGTGATGACCTCAAGTCGATAGTTAGGAAACGAGATCAAAAGGTCTCCGGTCACCGGGCTTACATCAACACCCGTGACTCGCGCCATTGCCAGCGCGTCATTGAATTTGGCTGCGGCGTCGATCGGCTGCGGCAAGCCAAATTGTTGCTGGTGATCTTCGCTGGTCACCAAGATATGATTGCTCCCAACCAGACGCCAGAACATCGTGTAAACATATACTTCGCCGTCCGAAACCAGATTCCATTGACCCTCATTTTCGTGTGCAATGAGCGCCTTGCCAATGAGGAGGCTCCTAACCTCGCTTATGGCACGAGAGTGTTTCCAGGAATCTATGGCTTTCTTTAGCAAGTGCCGTCCCAACTCAAAACGGGTTCACCGTATAACCGCGCTGCTGCAACAAAGCATGGGCGGTCATGGCCGAGAGCGCCATTTCGACGCCGGGGATTAGCTGGTCCTGCGTCACCCCATAAGCCGCCGCGCTCTGGCCGCAGACGATGAAGCGCACGCCGTGTTCGAGCATGATCTGGACCATGTCAGCCGACGCATTGTCGCCGCGCGCGAGGAGGTCGTTCACCGCCTTGCCGTGGACCACCACCGCGATGCGGATATTCTCCTCGGGCACGCCATGCGCGACATGCATGTTGATGAAGCGCGCCGCGCTCTCGAAGCCGCGATTGCGTTCCCCTTCCTCGGCAGGCTTGGCGACGTCGAAAGCGACCGAGAATTCGGTGTCGGCCGGCACCTCGCCTATCCCCGGGACGGGGGCGTGAGGACCGAAGCCATCGAAGACCGGCCCGGGCTTGAACACGCTCATGTCTTGCGCCGCAAGCGGACTCGCGACCAGCGCCACCGCTATCATCATCGACTTCTTCAATCTGGTTCCCGTCATCCTGCCGCCCTCTTCAATGCCACGCGTATCAGATCACCCTCACTCGCGCCCTCACCCAATTCACCCTGCGCCAGTGCCACGGCGCGCGCAGCCATTGCTGGCTTGAAACCGAGGTTTTCGAGCGCGCTCACTGCGTCGGCGCTGTTGCCGCCCGCCGGGGCCGCTGCGACACCCGACCCGGCCGAACCGCCCGGCAGGGCGCCTGCCTTGTCCTTCAGCTCGTTGACGATGCGGCCGGCGAGCTTGGGGCCGACACCGTTTGCCCGTGCGACCATTGCCGCGTCACCGTTGCAGCAGGCCTGCTGCACCTCGGCCGTCGATAGTGCGGAGAGGATCGCCAGCGCCACCTTGCTGCCCACGCCCTGCACCTGCGTCAGCAGGCGGAACCAGTCGCGCTCGGCACTCTCGGCAAAGCCCAGCAAGCGCATGTCATTCTCGGACACCTGAAGGTCGGTATAGACCGTACAGGCCTCGCCCACCTCTCCCAGCGCGGCGAGGGTCTTGGTCGAGCAATGGACGAGATAGCCGACACCCGAAACGTCGATCACCGCCCAGTCGGCACCGGTTTCGTCGAGCAGGCCCTTGAGCTTCGCAATCATGGTTTGTTCTTGCGCCTCAAGAAGGATTTGGTCCAGCGCCGATGGACTTGCGCCCACAGTTGCGACAGACAGGCTTCCCATGAGCTGGAACACATTCGGACGCGTGCTGCGCTTTACCACTTGGGGCGAAAGCCACGGCCCCGCGATCGGCGCGGTGGTCGACGGGTGCCCGCCCGGCCTTGCGCTGGCGGAAGCCGACATCCAGCCCTTCCTCGATGCGCGCAAGCCGGGACAGAACAAGTTCACCACCCAGCGGCAGGAAGCCGACCTCGTCCGCATCCTGTCGGGCGTGTTCGAGGGCAAGACGACAGGCACCTCGCTCAGCCTGCTGATCGAAAACACTGACCAGCGATCGAAGGATTATTCGGAGATCGCCAACACCTATCGCCCCGGCCATGCGGACTATGCCTATGACGCGAAATACGGCTTTCGCGACTATCGCGGCGGCGGACGCTCAAGCGCCCGCGAGACGGCGATGCGGGTGGCGGCAGGCGCGGTGGCGCGGCTCGTCATCCCCGAGGTGAAGATCATCGCCTATGTCGCCGAGATTGGTGGCGACGCGATCGACCCGGCGAACTTCGACGCAGAGGAGATTGCCCGCAACCCCTTCTGGTGCCCCGACGCGGCAGCGGCAAAGCGCTGGGAGAAACTGGTCGACGACGCGCGCAAGGCGGGCTCGTCATTGGGCGCAGTGGTCGAATGTGTCGCCACCGGGGTGCCCGCAGGCTGGGGCGCGCCGATCTATGCCAAGCTCGACAGCGATCTTGCCGCGGGCATGATGAGCATCAATGCCGTCAAGGGTGTCGAGATCGGCGACGGCTTTGGCGCCGCGCGCCTCACCGGCGAACAGAACGCCGATCCCATGCGCCCCGGCAATGACGGCCCGCGCTTCGAGGCGAACCATGCTGGCGGCATAGCGGGCGGCATCTCGACCGGCCAGCCGGTGACCTGCCGCGTGGCCTTCAAGCCGACCAGTTCGATCCTCACCCCGGTCGAAAGCATCACCCGCGACGGCGAAGCCACCGAAGTCCGAACCAAGGGCCGACACGACCCCTGCGTCGGTATCCGCGGCACGCCGGTGGTCGAGGCGATGATGGCGCTGGTGCTTGCCGACCACAAGCTGCTGCACAGGGCGCAATGCGGCTGACAATGGCTTGATTGCGTAATCTGCAACGAAATCGCGACTTCGTTGCACTTTCCGAAAGTTCCATCGGCTTAATCGATTATTCCGATGTTCGCCATCGCACAAAATCGCTTTTGTGCATCGCAGCAATGCCTATCTGCACTCCGACAGTTTCAACCCCAACTCTTGGAGAATCAGAACAATGGGTATCATCGGAAGCACCATCAAGCCGTTCAATGCCACCGCCTTCCAGGCCGGCAAGGACTTCTTCCAGGTCACCGACGAAGACACGCGCGGCAAGTGGGCCGTGTTCTTCTTCTATCCGGCCGACTTCACCTTCGTCTGCCCGACCGAGCTGGAAGATCTCGGCGAACACTACGAAATGCTCAAGACGCTCGGCGTCGAAGTCTATGGCGTGTCGACCGACACCCACTTCAGCCACAAGGCTTGGCACGATACTTCGGAGAAGATCGGCAAGCTGAACTTCCCCTTCCTCGGCGACCAGAACCACGAGCTTGCGCGCAATTTCGACGTGCTGCGTGAAGGCGTTGGCCTTGCCGACCGTGCGACCTTCGTCGTCGATCCCGATGGCGTGATCCAGCTGGTCGAGCAGACGTGCGAAGGCGTTGGCCGCAATGCCAATGAACTGGTCCGCAAGATCCGCGCTGCCCAGTACGTCCGCAACAACCCCGGCCAGGTCTGCCCGGCAGCATGGGAAGAGGGTGAAGACACGCTCGCCCCGTCGCTCGACCTCGTCGGAAAGATCTGAGCCTGACAGGCTGAGTTCACTTTCGGCGACCTAGAATCGCCGGACAAGAGCCCGAGACAATAATCTCGGGTCGCTGGAAGGCCCGGGGCCGTACCTCCCCCCCTCGCCCCGGGCCTTTTCCCCCTCATCGCGAAGCGCAATCCGCAAGACACCCGGAGTCCGTCCATGCTCGACACCGCCATGACCCAGCAGCTCAAGACCTATCTTGCGAACCTGCGCGAGCCGGTCGAACTCGTCGCCTCGCTGGGCGACGACGCCAAGAGCGCGCAGACGCGCGAGCTGCTGGAGGAAATCGCGGCGCTGCACGAGCTTGTCAGCGCGAGTTTCGATGGCACCGATGATCGCAGGCCCAGCTTCGTCATCCGCCGCGCGAGCGATGCGGAGAAGTGGGTGCGTTTCGCAGGCCTGCCGATGGGGCACGAGTTCACCTCGCTGGTGCTCGCCCTGCTGTGGGCAGGCGGTCATCCGCCCAAGGTCGATGCGGACCTCATCGAACAGGTCCGCGGGCTGGAGGGCGATTTTCATTTCGAGATGTATTTCTCATTGAGCTGCCACAATTGCCCCGACGTGGTGCAGGCCTTGACGCTGATGGCGCTGGAAAACCCCCGCATCACCGCCACGCTGATCGAAGGCGGCACCTACAAGGACGAGGTCGACGCGCGCGAGATCATGGCCGTGCCCGCAACATTCCTGAATGGCGAGCCCTTCTACAACGGCAAGATGGAGCTGGCCGAAATTCTGGCGAAGCTCGATACGGGCGCCGATACCAGGGCCGCCGAGAAACTGGCGTCGAAGGAGCCATTCGAGGTTCTTGTCGTCGGCGGTGGTCCGGCAGGCGCTGCCACGGCCATCTACACCGCGCGCAAGGGTTTCCGCACCGGCATCGCAGCCGAACGCTTCGGCGGACAGTTGCACGACACGCTCGGCATCGAGAACCTGCCCGGTACGCCCTATACCGAAGGGCCGAAGCTCGCGGGTGAGCTCAAACGCCACGTCGGCGAATATGACATCGACCTGATGGACCTCGCCAAGGCCGTGAAGCTCATCCCCGCCGAACGGGAAGGCGGGCTGCACACGGTCGAGCTTGGCAATGGCGCGAGCCTCAAGGCACGCAGCCTGATTCTCGCAACCGGCGCGCGCTGGCGCAATCTCGGCGTGCCGGGCGAGGCCGAGTATCGCAACAAGGGTGTGGCCTATTGCCCGCACTGCGACGGGCCGCTGTTCAAGGGCAAGCGCATCGCGGTGATCGGAGGCGGCAATTCGGGCGTCGAGGCGGCGATCGACCTTGCCAAGATCGTCGGCCATGTCACGCTGATCGAATATGATGCGAAGCTGCGGGCTGACGAGGTGCTGCAGGCCAAGCTCAAGAGCCTCGCCAATGTCGAGATCGTTACGTCGGGGCAGACCACCGAGATCACCGGCAAGGACGGCAAGGTCGATGGCCTTCTCGTGAAGGACCGCAATTCGGGCGAGACGCGCAGGATCGATCTCGAGGGTGTCTTCGTGCAGATCGGCCTCGTGCCGAACACCGAATGGCTCCAGGAAAGCGGGCTTGAACTCTCGCCGCATGGCGAGATCGTCACCGACGAGGAGGGGCGCACGAACCTGCCCGGCATTTTCGGCGCAGGCGATGTCACCACCGTGCCCTACAAGCAGATCGTCGTCGCCATGGGTGAGGGCTCCAAGGCGGGTCTCTCGGCCTTCGACTACTTGATCCGGACCGAACCGGCAGAAGACATCGCCCAAGCCGCCTGATTTTGATCCACATCAGTCACGAAAGCGTCGTCATTCCAAGCGGATGGCGGCGCTTTTCGCATCTGGAGCACGCCTCGCCGCATCATCGCTTAAGGCAATCAATTCAACGCAATTAATCGATTGGACGCATCACAGGCAAAGGCGCATCACTCTCTCCTGACGATTTTTCGAGTCTATAGAGTGGAGAGACGACAATGGACGCCAAGACCGGTGAAATGAGTGGCTGCCCCTTCCATGGCGATGCGGGTTCGCGCTCGCTGTTCGGCCGCACCAATCGCGACTGGTGGCCCGACCAGCTCGACCTCGAAATCCTCACCGAAGGCGGTCGCGCGGCCGATCCGATGGGCGAGGATTTCGACTATTGCGAGGCCTTCAATGCGTTGGACTATGCCGCGCTGAAGGCCGACCTCACTGCGCTGATGACCGACAGCCAGGACTGGTGGCCGGCCGACTATGGACACTACGGCCCCTTCTTTATCCGCATGGCATGGCACGCCGCGGGCACCTATCGCACCGGCGACGGTCGCGGCGGTGCGGGCAGCGGTCAGCAGCGCTTTGCCCCGCTCAATTCCTGGCCGGACAACGGCAATCTCGACAAGGCGCGCCGCCTGCTGTGGCCGATCAAGCAGAAATACGGCAAGCACATCAGCTGGGCCGACCTCTTCATCCTCACCGGCAATGTCGCGATCGAGAGCATGGGCGGACCTGTCTTCGGCTTCGGCGGCGGTCGCAAGGACGTCTACGACCCCGAAACCGTCTATTGGGGCACCGAGGAACTGTGGGTCGATACGGGTGCCGAAACCCGTATCCAGCCCAAGGAAGGCATGGCGCTCGAAAACCCGCTCGCCGCGATCCAGATGGGCCTGATCTATGTCAATCCCGAAGGTCCGGGCGGCAATCCGCACGATGCCGAGGGCATGGCGCGCGACATGCGCGAGACCTTTGCCCGCATGGCCATGAATGACGAGGAAACCGTTGCCCTTACCGCAGGCGGGCACGCTTTCGGCAAGGCGCATGGTGCCAAGCCCTCGGACACCTTCTCGGGCGCTCCCGAAGGCGAAGGCCTGCAGAGCATGGGCTTCGGCTGGCTGACCGACCCCGAGGAAATCGGCAAGGGCCACATCACCACCTCGGGCATCGAAGGTGCCTGGTCGAACAACCCGACCAAATGGGGTGGCGACTACTTCCGCCTGCTGTTCAAATATGACTACGAACTGGTGCAGTCGCCAGCGGGCGCCAACCAGTGGCAGCCGATCAACCAGTCGGAAGAAGACATGGCACCCGATGCTCGCGACCCGAGCAAGAAGGTCCCGACGATGATGACCACGGCCGACATGGCGTTGAAGCGCGATCCGGAATATCGCAAGATCTCAGAACGCTTCCGCGACGATCAGGCGGCGCTCGACGATGCCTTTGCCCGCGCATGGTTCAAGCTGTGCCACCGCGACATGGGCCCCAAGGCGCGCTACCTCGGCCCCGAAGTGCCGGGCGAAGACCTGATCTGGCAGGATCCCGTACCCGCCGGCAAGCAGGCCTCGGACAGCACCGTGTCGGACTTCAAGTCGAAGGTGCTTTCGAGCGGGCTCTCGGTCAGCGAGTTGGTGAAAGCGGCCTGGGCCTCGGCCTCGACCTATCGCAATTCGGACCATCGCGGCGGCGCAAACGGAGCGCACATCCGCTTCGACGCGATCCGCAACTGGAAGGTCAACGATCCTGAGGAACTGGGCAAGGTCCTCGCCAAGCTCGACGAGTTGCGCGGCGACCTGTCGATGGCCGATGCAATCGTCATTGCCGGTTCGGTTGCCGTAGAAAAGGCCGCGAAGGACGCCGGCTTCGATTTCGCCGTCCCGGTCACCACCGGACGTGGCGATGCAACGGAGGACCAGTTCGATGGCGAAAGCTGGGAGCCGCTGGAGCCCTTCGCCGACGGCTTCCGCAACTACCTCAAGACAAAGGCATCGGTGAAGACGGAGGACATGCTGGTCGACCGGGCGCACCTGCTCGGCCTGTCGATCCCCGAAATGACGGTGCTCGTCGGCGGCCTCCGCGTGCTCGGCGCGGTGACCGGCAACACCGGCCACGGTGTCCTCACCGAAACCCCCGGCAAGCTCGACAACAGCTTCTTCGTCAACCTGCTCGAAATGGGCACGGTGTGGGAAGTGGTCGACGAGAGCGGCGACGAGGAATTCGTCGGCAAGTGCCGTAAGGCCGGTACTGAGAAGTGGCGCGCCACGCGCACCGACCTTGTCTTCGGTTCCAATTCGCGCCTGCGCGCAGTCGCGGAAGTCTATGCCGAGAACGGCAACGAGGAGAAGTTCGTGCGCGACTTCGTCAAGGCCTGGACCAAGGTCATGGACGCCGACCGCTTCGACCTCTCTTACGCCAAATACCACGCGTAGGCTGCAATAGCCCTATGGGTCGTGGAAGGAGCCCCCGCCAGCAAATGCCGGCGGGGGCTTTTCCTTCTGGACAGCTGATGCAGCGCGGCTAGTTGGCGCTGATGGACATCACTCTGTCGAAACCCGCCCGGATTGCGGCAGGCGTCATATCCGCCGCCGCATTCGCCGCGCTGGCCGTGCAATGCATGCTCAATCTCGAGCGCGATGGCAGCCCTCTCGTCGCCGCGGCTCTCCTGCTGCGCTATTTTACGATCTGGTCGAACCTCGCAGCAGCGGTCCTTCTTGGCTGGGCGGCATGGAAGGGCAGGATCCACGCGGCTCTGCCTTTCGCCCTGGCGACAGCGCTGGCTATCGTTGCCGTGGTCTATTGGGCGCTGCTCGCCGCCGACCACCATCCCGTGGGCTGGGACCGGCACACCAACCAGATGCACCATACCTTCGTCCCTGCAGCCTCGATCCTGTGGTGGCTCGTGTTCACCAGACCCCCCGAAGCCGGATGGCGTTCGATCCCGCTCGTGACCGTGGCGCCGCTCGCCTATACCGGCTTCGCGCTGGTCTATGGCAGCGTGTCGGGCTTCTATCCCTATTTCTTCCTCGATGTGCCGCAATTCGGCATGGCGCAGGTCGCGCTCAATCTCGTCGGACTGGCGATTGCCTTCATGCTGTTCGGCGGGCTTCTGCTCGGCCTGCGCCGTCTCGTCAGCTCTCTCGCCTGAGCACGATGTAGAGTGCACCCTCGCCGCCGTGGCGCTGGTGTGCGCGGCGTACGGCAGCGATGGCGGAATGGTGTCCCGATGCCGCCAGCCAGTCGAGAACCTTCGCGCGGATCGCGCCGCGCTTGTCCGCCCGGTCAGCCGAGGCCACCGGACGCGGCTTGCCGGTCACCAGCAGGATCGTGCGCGCGCCCATCGCGCGGGCCTGCGCAATGCCGCTCATCAACCGGTCATAGGCGCGATCGAGATTGTGGCCGTGGAGGTCGAGCGTGAAGTCGGGCTGGATCGAGCCCGCCTTGAGCTTGCGATCCCAATGCGAGTCCAGCCCAGGATCGGGCAATCGGCGCGAAGTCCTGCTCGGAGGCGCGGCCACCGGCACCCGCGGCCGGTCTCGCAAGACCTGCGGCACCCGCTGCATCGCCTTTTCCATGCTCTCCGGCTCCGTCCCGCCATGCGAGACAAGCGGCTGCGTGACCTTCCTGACCGGCCGCGGATGGAGCGGCGTCACCGTGGACGCCAGCCTGTCCCAGACCTCGGCCTCTTCTGCGGTCAACCCGCGCGGGGCACTCATTGCGATTGCAGGCGTGCAGCCGTGCCCTTGGGTACCAGGATCAGCGCCTGGCCGCGCCCGCTCATACCGCCAGCGATCTGGCGGGCTTCGGGGCCGTTGCCCCAGAAAGTATCGAAGCGGTTTGCGCCCCTGATCGCGCCGCCCGTGTCCTGCGCGATCCACAATCCGTCCGCCTCGTTGCGATCGAGGTCGAGGAAGACAGGAGCACCCAGCGGCACGAATTTGGGATCGACCGCCACGGATGAGCTGCCGCGAACCGGCACTTCAAGCGCCCCGAGCGGACCGTCGGTTGTCAGTTCGCGGAAGAAAATCCAGCTCTTGTTGAGATTGAGGATCTCATCGGCCTCGTCTCCCGGGTGATCGCGCAGCCAGCCCATGATGCCCTGCATCGAAGTGGCATAGCCGGTCCCTTCGCCGATCAGGCCGCGATCCTTCATGACCTTGCCGATCCCGACATATTCGCGCCCGTTCTGTCCCGCATAGCCGATCCGCATCAGCGAATTATCGGGCAGGCGCAGCAGTCCCGAGCCCTGGATCTGGAGAAAGAAGAACTCGATCGCGTCGGCTGCCCAGGCGATCTCAAGGCCGCGATTGGACAGCGCCCCATCCTCGATCTCCGCGCGTTCGTAATACTGGACGAACTTGCCGCCCGCATCATAGCGGCCCAGCGGCGGGCGTCCGGTGCGCTCGCTCTGCGGCATGTCGTCGGGCCAGCCGCGTACGAGCTCGGGCGGCATCTTGTAGACCGGGACGTCATAGCCAGGTGCGCGCTGGCGGCTGCCGCGAATTTCAGGCTCGAAATAGCCGGTCGCGAAGGCCGAGCCATCGCCAACGCGGATCGTCTCGAAATAGCTGGTGAAGAAGCGCTTCGCGTCGCTGGCGGGCCAGTTGGCGGCGGCTTCGCAGGCCGGGCGCCAGTCCTCGCGCTGGGTCAACCCGCTGGCATCGGTGCGGGCAAGCAACTTGGGACAGGATTCGCGAAATGAGCGCAGGGCCCCGCCCGCGTCGTCAGGCTGGAAGCCGAGCCCTGCCAAATCGGGGCCGCGGACCACACCTGCTAGTGCGGCGCTCGTCGCCACGGGAGGGACAACAGGTGCCCCAGTGGCCACAGGTGCGGGAGATCCGGTTTGCGGCGGGCGGGAATCCGGGACGACGCGTACGCAGGCCGACAATGCGACGACAGCAGTCAAGGCGAGCCAGCTACGCATGCCCCCTCCCGCCGACAGCGCCGATCAGCCTTCGTCGGTTTCGTCGAGCACCCAGTCGGGCGATGCAGCGGCGGTGTTGCGCGAGAATGTCCACACATCCCGGCTCTCGATCGCATCGTTGAGCGATCCGGCGATGACATTGCCATCCTTGTCGCGCGTCACGGCGGCGATATCCGCCACGAACAACACTGCGATTCGCGCAATGCGGCCATCGAGCCCGGCACTGCGGACCGTCGCATCCTCGATCCGGATAAGACGATTGTCGAGCGTCTCGCCCGATTCGGCGCGAGCATCGATGGCGCTGCTGAAGCTGGCATAAACATCGTCGTCGGTCAGCTCGCGCAGCGTTTCCTTGTCGCCGCGCCAGAAGGCCTCGAGGATCATCGCATAGGCACCGCGTGCACCTTCGAGGAAGGCGAGCAGGTCGAAGCGCGGATCGGCAGCGGCAATGGCACGGATGCCCGCCTCATTCGCAGGTGCGCGATCGTCGCCGGCGCGCAGGGTCACCGGCTGGCGCACCGGGCGCGGTGCTTCCGCTTCGGGAGCGGCCTGCGGCGGGGTTTCACCACGGTCGAACCGGTGCGGGATGACCTCTTCCTCATGCTCCGACCGGCGGCCAAGCACCGAATAGAGCCGCAGCCCGAGGAAGGCGGCGATCATGGCAAGGATGACGATCTCGGTAATCACGTTAACTGCTTTCTCCGGCGCGTTTCGACAGGCGTGCGCGCGAATGTCCTGTTTGCCCCAGATAGGTAAGAATTTCAAACCGGCAATGTTCCTGAGATGAACGAGACGCACTGTGCGGCGGACGGTCTGCCCTTCGTGCGAGGTGCATTGCGACCGCGCGCGCCAAGTGCTAGGCGCGCGCAGCGTTTGCGGGTCGCATCCCGACGATGGTGCCCGCCACCTCGAAAACTGACTGAAAGACGACAATCATGGCCGACGAAGGCGACGTTCTCACCGACATCAACCTGAACCCCGCAGCCGGTGCCAATGGCGCCGACAACCAGCCGTCGATCGGCATTATCACGCAGTATGTGAAGGACCTGTCGGTCGAGGTTCCCAACGCTCCGGCCTGCTTCCAGTGGAACCAGCAGCCGCAGCTCGACGTGCAGTTCAACATCGGCGCCGATACTGCCGGTGATGACGTCCACGAAGTCGTGCTCAAGGTCACTGCCAGCGCTACCACCGACCAGGGCCAGCTGTACCTCATCGACCTCGCCTATTGCGGCCTGATCGGCATGCGCAACCTGCCCGACGAACACGCCCACGCCTTCCTGTTCGCCGAAGCGCCGCGCCTGCTCTTCCCCTTCGCGCGCCGTATCATCGCAGACGCTTCGCGCGATGCCGGTTTCCCGCCGCTGGTGCTCGATCCGATCGACTTCGGCTCGCTCTACCAGCAGCAGCTTGCTGCCCGCGCGCAGGAACAGGGCCAGGCGCCCGCAGCTCCCGCTGGCGAGGCCTGAAGCTGGCCAAGCCGGTAGGCGAGCGGCCATGAGCCTGCTCAAACACGTCGGCACGATCGGCGGCCTGACGCTGGTCAGTCGTGTAGCCGGGATGGCGCGCGAGATGATCTTCTCGCGCGTCCTCGGCGCGAATGCGGTGACCGACGCCTGGTTCCAGGCCTTCATAATCCCCAATGTCTTCCGCCGGCTTTTTGCGGAAGGCGCGTTCTCGGCCGCATTCGTGCCGATGTTTTCCAAACGATTGCACGGCGACGGCGGGCTGGAAAGCGCGCGCAGCTTTTCGGACGATGTGCTAAGCATATTCCTGCCGGTCCTGATCCTGCTGTGCGCCGTCATGATGATAGCCATGCCGGGAGTTATCTGGCTCCTCTCGGACAAGCCCGTCGACCCGGTCGAATTCGACATTGCGGTCGCCTTCGCGCGGATCATGTTCCCCTACATCCTGTTGGTCAGCCTCGTGACCCTGTTCACCGGCATGCTCAATTCGGTCAGCCGGTTCGCGCCGGGAGCCAGTTTTCCGATCATCCTCAATGTCGTGCTGATTTCGGCATTGCTGGGCGGCGAATATGCCGCGGCAAGCTTCGGCTGGAGCGTCGAGAAGGTCGGATACATCATCGCCTGGGCCGTGCCGGTTGCGGGCATTTTGCAGCTTGCCTGGCTCTACATCTGGACGCGGGTGGAGGGCTTTCGTCCACGCCTGCTGTGGCCACGTATTACGCCCGAGGTGAAGCGTCTCTCGATCATCGCGCTGCCCGCTGCGATCGGGGGCGGCGCGTACCAGATCAACACGCTGGTCCAGCTCTACTTCCTCAACCAGCTGGCAACCGGCTCGGTCAGCCACATGAACTACGCGGACCGCCTCAACCAGTTGCCATTGGGCATCATCGGGATCGCGCTTTCGACAGCGATCCTGCCAACGCTGTCGAGGTTCGTCGGAGGTGACAACAAGGAAGGCGCGGACCGTATCCAGTCCGACGCGATCGAGTTGTCCATGCTGCTGACGATCCCGGCAGCGGTGGCACTTGCCATCTGCGCCACACCTTTCATCACCATGCTGTTCCAGGGCGGGCGCTTCACCCTGGAGGATGCAAATGCTGCGGGGGCGGTGCTCGGCGTACTCGTGCTCGGCCTGCCCGCCTATGTGCTGGTGAAAGTCCTGGTACCCAATTTCTACGCCCGGTCCGATACGCGCACGCCGGTCTATGCGGCTTTTATCTCGCTGATCGTATTCGTGATAAGCTGTGTCTGGAATATCGGGCTGACCCTCCCGTGGCTGGCGATCCGGCCGCTCGGTTATGGCGTCCCCGGGATCGCCACCGCCAGCGTGATCGGCGCATGGATCAATGTGGGCTATCTCTACGCAGTGCTTGTGAGGCGTGGATACTACGCCATCCCTCTCGCTCTCGTCGGTCGCGTCGGTCGCCAGCTCGTCGCCGCGCTCGCCATGGGCGCTGCCTTGTGGTTTGCGCGCGATTTGCTAACCGGCTGGTATTCCGCAGGCCTGTTCGCCCGCGTGGGCGCGCTTCTGGCGCTCGTGCTGTGTTCGGCGGTGGTCTATTTCGGCGTCGCCTTCCTGGTCGGCGCTATCGACAGGCAGCGCATCGCTGCACTCACCAAGAAGAAGGCACCCTGATTTCATGCGCGTCGTTTCCGGCATCCAGCCCACGGGCAATCTCCACCTCGGCAACTACCTTGGGGCGATCCGCAATTGGGTGCGCATGCAGGACGAGATGGGAGAAGGCGAACAATGCCTGTTCTTCCTCGCCGATCTCCACGCGATTTCCATGCCGCACGATCCGGCGGAGCTGCACAAGGGTACGCTCGAGATGGCCGCGGCCCTCGTCGCCTGCGGCATCGATCCCTCGCGCTCAGTTCTCTTCAACCAGGCGCAGGTCCCGCAACACGCCGAGCTGCAATGGCTGCTGGGCGGTACGGCTCGCATGGGCTGGCTCAACCGCATGACGCAGTGGAAGGACAAGGCGGGCAAGAATCGCGAGGGCCAGTCGGTCGCGCTGTTCACCTATCCGGTCCTGCAGGCGGCCGACGTGCTGCTCTACCAGGCAACCCACGTGCCCGTGGGCGAGGACCAGAAGCAGCATCTCGAGCTCGCCCGCGACATTGCGCAGAAGTTCAACAACGACTTCGCGACCGAAGAAGCACCCGTCTTCACCCTGCCCGATCCGATCGTGCCGCCGCAGGCCGCACGGATCATGTCGCTGCGCGACGGTAGCGCGAAGATGAGCAAATCCGACCCTTCCGACATGAGCCGCATCAACCTAGTCGATCACGCCGACGAGGTGATGAAGAAGGTCAAGAAGGCCAAGACCGATCCCGAGCCCCTGCCGAGCGAGGAAGCGGGCCTGGAGGGTCGTCCCGAGGCGTTGAATCTCGTCACCATTTACGCTGCCCTCACTGACGGCACTGTGGAAGGCGTGCTGAAGGACTTCGGCGGCGAGGGCTTCGGGAAGTTCAAGCCCGCCCTTGGCGAGGCGCTGGTGGAAACGCTGCGGCCGATTTCGACACGCTTCACCGAATTGCTCAACGACCGCGAAGCGCTTGACGCGATCCTCGCGCGCGGTGCCAGCAGGGCGCGCGGAATTGCGTCACCAACGCTTGACGCGACTTACCGCGCTTTGGGTCTCGTAAGGGGCTGAAAGGCGCGGTTTTCCTGCAACATTTGTGAATCCTAATATTCAATCCGGGTTCATCACCGCTCGTCCATAGCCGTGCACATTCGCTGACAGTTTGCCTTGGGGAAGCGGCGGGCTGCGCTTAATCGCGTATCTGTGATATGATGCGCACCCATTGAAAGGGACTGAGTATGACTGACCTTACCAAGGGTTGGGGGCGCAGGCTCAAGCTCGCCTCCGTGCCGATGATCCTCGCCGGGCTTGCCGCCTGTGCGACTCCGTTCAAGGCCGATGTTTCGCGTTTCCAGACGCAGCTGCCTGCTCCTGCGGGCGAGAGCTTCTTTGTCGTCGCCGACGATCCCGCGCTCGCCGGTGGTCTCGAATTCTCGCAATATGCCGATCTCGTCGATCAGCAGATGACCCGCCTCGGCTATGTCGAAGCGGCATCGGCTGAAGATGCATCGCTGCTCGTCCGCTTCGACTATGGTGTCGACAAGGGCCGCGAACGCCTGCGCACGACCGGCTTTGCCGACCCGTTCTACGACCCATGGTACGGCTACAGCCGTTTCGGCTATGGCCGCTATTACCGCAACCGGATCGGCTTCTACCGTCCGCGTTTCTTCGGATCGCGTTGGGGCTATGGCTTCTACGATCCGTGGTTCGGTGGGCCGGAAGTGACGAGCTACACCGTTTACACCAGCGGCATCGACATGAAGATCGACCGCGCCGCCAGTGGGGAACGGCTGTTCGAAGGCAAGGCGCAGGCCATGTCGACTTCGAACCGCCTGCAATACCTGGTTCCGAACCTTGTCGAGGCAATGTTCACCGACTTCCCGGGCAATTCGGGCGAGACGGTACGCATCTCGATCGCACCGGAGAAAACCACGGTACGCCGGGTCGACTGACCGAACCTGCAATGGAATAGCAAAGAGGGCGGCTCCATAGCGGGCCGCCCTTTTTCATGGTCCGGTCGATGATCCTGACCGGGTCACGCCAGCTTCGCGTGCCCCCCAGTAGAGCCGAAGCCACCGGCACCGCGTTCGGTCTCGTCGAGTTCCTCGACCAGATCCCATGCGGCCTGCGTGACGGGAGCGAGGACCAGCTGCGCCACACGGTCGCCGCGCGCGATGGCGAATGGCTCGTCACCGTGGTTGATCATGATGATCTTGACCTCGCCGCGATAGTCGCTGTCGATTGTGCCCGGCGTATTGGGCACGCTGATGCCGTGCTTGAGCGCGAGGCCCGAGCGCGGTCGGACCTGGATCTCAAAACCATCGGGGATGGCCACGGCAAAACCCGTCGCCACAGCATGGCGCTGCCCCGGTTTGATGGTGATATTCTCGGCAGAAAGCACGTCCATGCCCGCCGCGCCACTTGTCGCATAGGCAGGAAGCTCGAGACCATGGCCGTGCGGGAGCCGCTTGATACGCACCCCGACGGGGTCAGTCATGCCTGTCTTCCTCCGGTACGGCGAGCGCCTCGGCAGCCATCTTCACGAGTTCGCGCGCCACGTCCTCCTTGGGCATTTCGGGCAGGCTCTGCACGCCGCCCGAGGTCACCACATGGACCTGGTTGAGATCGCCGCCCATCACGCTCTCGCCAGCCGAGAAGGCGACGTTGTTGGCGATGATCCAGTCGGCGCCCTTGCGCTTGCGCTTGGACTTGGCGTTTTCGACCACATTCTCGGTTTCGGCGGCAAAGCCGATCAGCAACTGCGGGCGCTTCTTGCCTGCGGCAATGCTGGCAAGGATGTCGGGGTTTTCGGCAAGGATCAGCGCCGGCGGAGCGCTGCCGCGCTTCTTCATCTTTTCACCCGCGACATGCTTGCTCTTCCAGTCGGCCACCGCAGCCACCATGAAGGCCACGTCGGCGGGAAGCGCGTTCTTCACTTCCTCGGCCATGTCGTCTGCAGTCTCGACATCGACGCGGTCGACACCCGGAGGGGTCGGCAGATGCACCGGACCGGTGACCAGCGTTACCCGCGCACCGGCGGCGGCGGCCATGGCTGCAATTGCAAAGCCCTGCTTCCCGCTGGAACGGTTGGCGATGTAGCGCACCGGATCGATCGGTTCGCGCGTCGGACCTGCAGTGACGAGCACATGCTTGCCGAAGAGCGGACGATGTTCCGGGTCCGGGTCGAACTCGGCCTGGCCCGCAAGCGGGGATTCGTCGAAGGACACCGAAATCTTCTGCACATCGCCCTCGAGCGGCTGCGGACGCGAGCGCATGTCGAGCTTGGCGACTTCGTGGTTGATCGCCTCGGGATCGGTCGGCGGCGCGGACGCAGCCTTGCCCTTTTTCGCGAGGACCGGTCCGGCGTCCGCGGGATCGATCTCGACCTGCTCTTCGATCTCTTCGAAGGCTTCGGGATCGACGTCCTCGAATTGTTCGAGCTCGGCCTCGATCTCTTCGTGGCTGCGGCGATTCGTGCTGCGCGGGATGATCGCCGACAGCAGTCCACCAAGGCCCAGCCCGGTCTTGCTCTCATGCTCCTCGACCTCTTCCTCGGTCTCGGGTTCGAGCGCCTCGGCTGCAAGATCGTCGAGGCTTTCCGTCTTTTCGGTCGGGGCGGCGAGGCGCGCCGGTGCAGGCGCGGCCAATTCCGGGATCTCGATATCGAGGCTCAGCTCGTCAGCGATCCGGGCGAGGATAGCAGCCGGTTCGGGAAGACGGCCGGGTCCGAATTCGCCGCAGGCCATCGGGCCTTCTTCGGGATCCATCACGGCGACGCCTGCCTGGCGCAGCCAGTCGGCATTGCGCTGGGTCGCCGAATGCTCCCACATCTTCACATTCATCGCCGGCACCGTCAGCACCGGCTTGTCGGTGGCGAGGATCAGCGTGGTCGCCAGATCGTCGGCGATGCCCGCCGCCATCTTGGCGAGAAGATCCGCGGTCGCCGGGCACACGACCACCAGGTCAGCTTCGCGGCTGAGCTGGATATGCCCCATCTCGACCTCGTCCTTGAGATCGAACAGCGAGGTATAGACCTTGTTCTCGGACAGGGCGGCGAGCGCCATGGGCGTGACGAACTGCTGCCCGCCTTCGGTCAGCACGCAGGTGACCGAGCCACCGGCCTTGCGGATCATGCGAACCAGCTCGCACGACTTGTAGGCGGCAATACCGCCGCCGATGACGAGCAGGATCTTCGGGCCGGTCACGCCCGCATCCTTCCGTTTTTCGTCCCGCGCGTCGCTATCGACACGGATCGGCGAGTGCATTCCCATCGTCTCATCAAGCGCTTGCTAGCGCCCCCTTTTCATCATTGCCAGCGCCATGCGCAGGCGGATTGCCCGGGAAGCCGTAGCGCCCTATGGTTGATAAAGGGGTAACGGGAGGGGCAGATGCACGTAATTCTTAGCGCAATCATCCTTTTGCTGGCGATACTGGACCTGGTTATCGGAACAGGCTTCCTTGTTAACCCCGCTAGCGCAGGCGGCGATTTCGGCCTCGGGATCGCAACAACGCATGGCAGTTCGACCCTGCGCGGCGACATGACTGCGTTCTTCTACATTGCAGCATTGTCGATGGGTTGGGGGGCATGGCGCCGCCGGGGCGATGTCCTGCTTCCGGCACTCGGGCTATTCGCGATCGCCTTCACCGGGAGGACGATCAATCTCTTCCTTGAAGGGACATACGATGGATGGTTCGTTCCGATGTTCGTGGAAATCACCCACGTCATAGTGCTGTTGTTCGCTATGCGGAGCTGGGGCTGGCCGTCGCGCTCGGTTTGAGCGAACGCCACAGGTCGCGCGCGGCGCGAGGAACGAAGGCCAAGCCTACGCCATAGGCAGGCACGAACAGCCCCATCCAGTAGAAGTTTTCCTGCCGCGCGAAAATGGCCACGGCAGCCATGAACCCTGCGAACCACAGCGTGGCGAGTGCGCCAGTCCTCCCCCCCAGTGCAATCCAGCCGAGCAGGGGCAGGACGCCCAGCGGACCTGCCAGCCAGTTCGGCAATACCTGGAACAGTGTCGTGACATGGATGCCGTAAAGCGGCAGCGACGGTCCGAACATCCCCATCCATCCGGGCGAGGTTTCGTCCCCCGGAAGGCGCGCGCCGGCAACGCCCCGGGCATGGAGCCACAGGCCAAGCGCGACCAGCGCTCCCGCCACCAGCACTCCAATGAATTCACGGCGTCGACCGCTGGCCAAGGCGATTGCCGCCCACGCCAGCAGGAACGGCGCCGCCAGCTCGCGGACGGCGATACCAAGCACCGCCGCGACCAGCGCCCCGATCCACCAGCGCGTAGCGGACAGCGCCAGCGCGAGCGATATCAGCAGCCCGCCCTGCAATTCGTGCGAGAATGCGACCTCTGGAATGAAAGCGGCGGCTCCCATCAACAAGGAGAGCGTCAATGCCGCGTCCCGCTCCCGCGGTGCCGTCTGTCCCTTGAGCGCGAATACCCATGCCACCGCGTTGGCGCCCCATAATATCGCCGCGATGACGCGCCAGCCGTAGTCGCCCCACAGCGCCGCACCCCATGCAAGGACCGGCGTGCGAACGGTGACGAATGGCCTGGTCGGGAAAGTGAAGTCGCGGTTCCCCTGAAGAGCCGCCGAATAGTAGTCTTCCCCTCGCGCCACGGCGGCGTGGACCTGGCGGTAGAGGTCCATGTCGACCTTCTCCCCGCGATCGAGGCGTTGTTCGATATCGGTCACATGGGCCGTATCGCGGATACCCAGCGAGACCGCATTCCACGCTCCCGCCACCACGAAGAAGGCCAGCAGCATGGCCGCGAGCCAGCGCGGCGCTTGTGCGAGCGGATGCAGAGGGATCTCCAGCTTCATCGCGTGCCTCGTGCGGCCCGCAGCAACGATGCCAATGCCATCGGCAGGAACGCCAGGCCGACCCACATCGCCGGGGCGACCACGGCCCCCCAGTAGAAATTGTTCGCCCGCCCCGCGAGAATAAAGGCGAGGCCATAACCTGCGTAGAGCAATGTCCCGGTCACTCCTGCCGGCGATTTCCATCCGGCCCAGCCCAACAGCATCAGCAGCACTGCCGGCCCCGCGATCTCATGCGGCAGGAAACGCAGGTTGGAGGAAAGCACGATATTCCCGAGCCAGCCGCTCAGGCCGCGAAGTACCAGCCAGTCCGGGCTTTCCGGATCGCTCGGGATGATTTGCGGCGAGATCAGGGAAAGATGCCATGCCATGCCCGCGAGGAACGTGAGTACGAGAGCGAACCAGGCCACCGCTTCCCTGAAATCGCGTCGCCATGCCGCCATCGTTCCCATGAGCAGCACAAAGGGCAGCACGTGCTCGCGGATTGCCAGCGCCAGCGCAGCGACTGCCAGTGACCAGCCCCAGCGCCCGGGCCTGTGCAACCCGAAAGCCAGTGCCACGAGCATTCCCGCCCAGAGCTCATGCAGTACGAAATAATAGCGGTTCAGCCCGAGCGAGGCACCCATGAACATGAAGGCTGCACCGATCCGCCGCAGCGGCTCGCCACCCGGTTCCTCGCCCAGCCGCTTCCACCATGCCCAGACAGTTGCTCCCATGAGCAGGAAGGCCAGGACGACCATCCCCGTCTCGCCCAGCCATGCATGGACATAGGCCAGCGTCGGCAGGCGCACAGCGACGCCCGGGCGAACCGGATAGTTGCGACCGCGCTGCTCCTCGACAATGAAGTCGTAATAGTTCTCGCCGGCCTCGATACGCTCGATGACGCGATCATAGAAGGCAAGGTCCTCGTCGCGCTCGCGCTCTTCTGCGGGGGCTTTCCCACTGTCGCCGACCAGAGAGGGAATTTCGGCCGGTGTGCCATCCATGCTGGCGGTGAGCGGGGTAATCGCGGCAAGAACCAGCAATGCCGCCACTGCGGCCAGCAGCAGCCGCGCGGGCCAGGCAGACCAATGCGCGAAGCGGTCCCACGCGGGCGCCGCAGCTCCCGTCGTCAGCCGATCCAGCCCTGCATTGTCGCCAGCCATACCGCGAGACCTCCCCCAAGCGCGGCCACGGCATAGCCCAGCCAGCCGCGCGAGTGCTCCTTGCGTTCACGCTTTTCCCACATCAATTCCACGTCGGGCAGCGGTGGCGGTTCGGGCGCACCGCCCTTGGGCGGGAAGCGATCCTCGATCCGGCGGATGAGGTCGGGCAGGCGTAGCAGCGTCTCGGTATCCTCGCGGATCCGGTCGGCAATCGCAGCCTCGGGCCCAAGCTCGTCGCGGATCCAGCTGCGCACATAGGGCGCGGAAACGTCCCACATATTGATGCTGGGATTGAGCTGGGTGGCGATCCCCTCGACCATCACCATGGTCTTCTGCAGCAGGAGCAGGTGCGGCTGCGTCTGCATGTCGAAATCGCGGGTGATGGCGAACAGCCCGTCGAGCATCTGGCCGACCGACAATTCGCTCACCGGCTTGCCGCGCATGGGCTCGCCCACCGCGCGCAGTGCCGTCGCGAACTCGTCGACATTGTGATAGCTCGGCACATATTGCGCCTCGAAATGGATTTCGGCGACGCGGCGGTAGTTGCCCGTCGTCAGGCCGTAGAGGATCTCCGCCAGCCACATGCGCGCGCGCCGGTCGATCCGGCCCATGATGCCAAAATCGATCGCCGCGATGGTCCCGTCCGCTTTCACGAACAAATTCCCCTGGTGCATGTCGGCGTGGAAGAAGCCGCCCGCGATGGCCTGTTTCAGGAAGGCGAGCACGAGGCGGCTGGCGATTTCCTCGGTATCGTGGCCGGCGGCCTTGAGGTCTTCGACCTTGCTGATCTTGATCCCTTCCACCCAGTCGACCGTCATCACGCGACCATTGGTGCGGTCCCAGTCGACACCCGGAATCTCGTAGCCGGGCGTGCCGACCATGTGCTCAGCGAGTTCGGAGGCCGAGGCGGCTTCGCGACGCAGGTCGAGTTCGCGCAAGGTCCAGCGTTTGAAATTCGCGATGGTCAGGCGCGGGCGAAGCCGTTCGGCCTCGCCGCCCATTGCCTCGACATGCGCGGCGGCCCATTCATAGGTCTCGATATCGCGCGCAAACTTCTCGCGAATGCCGGGGCGCAGCACCTTCACGGCGACGGGCTTGCCCTCGGTCGTCACTGCACGATGGACCTGCGCAATCGAGGCCGCACCGACCGGCACGGGGTCGAACTCGGCGTAAAGCGCCTCGAGCGGCTGCTCGAAGCTGGACTCGATCACTTCGCGGATTTTCTCGAAGCCGACCGGCGGAAGGTCGTCCTGCAGCGTCAGCAGATTGCGCGCGGCATCCTCGCCGACAAGGTCGGGCCTTGTCGCCAGTGTCTGGCCGAGCTTGATCGCCGCCGGACCGATATCGTGAAACGCCCCTGCATAGTCGGGCTCACGCGGCTGAAGGGTTCCGAAGCGGGCAATCCGCACCAGCCGCTTGACGGGAGGCGGCGTGTTGGGATCGCGCTCGATCCCGCGGAGCGCACCGTGCTTCGCCAGCGTGCGCCCCCATTTGAGGAGGCGCCAGATATGCGTCGAGGGGCGTGCCACCCTTAGACCTTCCACCCCGAATGGATGTTCACCGCGCCGCCGAGGATTTGCTCGACCCGCGTGTTCTCGAAACCCGCCTCGCGGATCATCGCCTCGAACACTGGTGGCTTGGGGAAACGGCGGATCGATTCGGCGAGGTAGCGATAGCTGTCCTCGTCATTGGCGATCGCCTTGCCGATCTTCGGCATGATGTTGTGCGAATAGAGGTCGTAGACTTCCTTGAAGCCGGGCCAGTCGGTCTGGCTGAACTCCATGCAGTAGAAGCGTCCGCCGTATTTCAGCACGCGGTGCGCCTCGCGCAGGGCCTTGTCGATGAAGGTCACGTTCCGGATGCCGAAAACGATGGTGTAGGCATCGAAGGTGCGGCTCGAAAACGCCAGCTCCTCGGCGTTCTGGCGGGACCACACCAGCCCGTCGATACCGCGCTCCATCGCGCGTTCGATGCCGACGTCGAGCATGTCCTGGTTGATGTCGCTGACGGTGACGCTCGCCCCGCGCTCTGCCATGCGGAAGGCGATGTCGCCCGTGCCGCCGGCCATGTCGAGGATCGCCTCGCCCGGCTGCGGCTTCACCCGCGCGACGAAGCGGTTCTTCCAGAGGCGATGCATTCCGCCCGACATCGCATCGTTCATGATGTCGTAATTTGCCGCGACGCTGGAAAAGACCTCGCCGACGCGCTCGGTCTTCTCGTTCGCGTCGATGTCTTGGTAGCCGAAGGATACGGTATCAGTCATGGGGCGGAGCCTTAGGGGGAATTGTCTGCGTGGCAAAGGGTGTTAGAGCGCCACCTATGCCGGAACTGCCAGAAGTCGAAACAACGGTGCGCGGCCTCGCGCGGTTCCTCCGGGGCGAGCGGATCGTTCGCGTGCAGGTGAACCGGCCCGACATGCGGCGCCCCTTCCCGCCCGATCTGGTGCAGGCGCTGACTGGCGCAACGATATCCGACCTCTCGCGCCGCGCGAAATACGGCATCCTCCATACCGACCGCGACCATGCGATGGTTTTCCACCTCGGTATGAGCGGGCGCTGGCGGATCGACCCAGAGGATGAGGACAAGCACGACCATTTGGTACTGGAGACCGCACGCAACCGCTTCGCGCTCAACGATCCGCGGCGCTTCGGTTCGGTCGACCTCCTGCTCGCGCCGGAACTGGATATCTGGCCGCCTTTCGCGGCGCTGGGCCCTGAACCGCTAGGCGAATTGCTGACGGCAGAGCACCTGCGCGAGGCGACGCGAGGGCGCAAACAAGCGATAAAGCTGCTGCTGCTCGACCAGAGAATCGTGGCGGGTCTCGGCAATATATATGTGTGCGAGGCGCTGTGGCATGCGGGCATCCACCCGCGAAAGGCAGGCGGCAAGGTGACCATGCCGCAGCTTCGCCGCCTCGTCCCCGCGATCAAAGACGTGCTGGAGCGCTCAATCCTCGACGGCGGCAGCACCTTGCGCGATTTCGCCCAGCCCGACGGCGAGCTGGGCTATTTCGCCACCCGCTTCCACGTCTACGGCCGCGATGGCGAACCCTGCCACCACGAGGACGGCGGCACGATCAGGCGCATCGTGCAGGGCGGACGCAGCACGTGGTTCTGTCCGGTTTGTCAGAGGTAAGTGGACGGGTTATGAATTGTCCCAGCCTTCGTTCTGCCACCAAGCGTCGGACTGATACTCGACTGGAGCTTGATCATTCCACGGATCAAGCCCAAGCGCCTCGATAGCGTCAAACCATTCGTCGCGCTTAGATTCTGGCAGCTTCTCGCCGCACCAGGGACAGAAGAATAAAGCTTGTCGGGCAGAACCCGCTGGCACCCAATACTCGTCGAAGCGGCCATCATAGTTGACCGATCCCCAATCGTTTTGGGGATGTTTGTCCATATGACCGCACCCTTTCGCAGGTGGCAGTTTGGACTTGTCATTCATAGCCTGACCAAACCTTCACAAATCCACCGAAGCATATTCCCGCGGCGGCGGAATCCCGTCCATCTTCTCGCTCAGCAGCGGGCGGAAGCTGGGGCGGCTTTTCATGACCATGTACCAGTGGCGCGACTGGTCGTGGCCCTTCCAGTCGATCCCGCCGAGATAATCCGCGACCGAAACCTGCGCGGCGCAGGCGAGGTCGGCGAGGCTCAGCGTCGATCCGCCGAGCCATTGGCGCGTGTCGATCAGCCAGTCGATATAGTCGAGATGGCCGTGCGCCATCCGCATCGCTTCGCGCAGCACGCGTGAATCGGGCGGCTGGCGCAGGACGAGGCGCTTCTTCATCCGCTCGTGCAGCAGCGGCTGAGTGACGTCGGCGTAGAAATTCTCGTCGAACAGCGCGACCAGCCGGCGGATTTCCGCCCGCTGCACGGCGTTGCCGTTGATCAGCGGATTGCGCTCGACCGTTTCCTCGAGGAATTCGCAGATCGCCTGGCTGTCGGACAGGGTCACGCGGCGCTGCGGATCATTGAGCACGGGCGTGCGGCCCGCAGGGTTCAGCGACCAGAATTCGTCGCGCGCTTCCCACGGGTTTTCGCGCACCAGTTCATAGGCGACGTTCTTCTCCCCCATGAGGAGGCGCAGTTTGCGGCTGAACGGGCAAAGGGGGAACTGGTGAAGCTGCCACATGGAGCCTCGCTCTTGCACGAGCGCCACGCGCGCGTCCACCGCAAGGCGATGCTCTCACTCGAAATTTCCGGTGGATCAGTCCCGTGCGGGGAAGGCGTCCTTCATCCGCTCGGCCATCTGCTTCAGCGCCGGGGTCATCGCGGCGAGGCCTTCGGACATCGACCCCATCATTTCCATCATGCGCGGAACATTGCGGGCAATCTCGCCGGTCACGAATTCTGCATCGGGCGTCATCTGGCGCAGTGTCAGGTCGGGATCGATGTCTTCGGCCTTCTCGCCCGCCATGTCGGCAGCGGCCTTGGCGAGCGGGGCAATCGGCACGTCGAGCAGGACCTGCGTCATGGTTTCAAGCATCATGCTGAGCTCGCGTTGCCGTTCGGGATCACGCAGCTGTTCAGCCATTTCAGCCATCGGGGCAGTGTCGATTCCGACATCGCCAGTGTCCTGCGCCGCTGCCGGCACGGAAACGGCCGCGAGCGCGGCGACGGGAAGAATGATTTTACGCATGGGCAAGCCCCGAGTGGTTTCTGCGACAGCGATTCCTGTAGCGAATCGCTGCTGACCCGGTGCTGAACGCGGCTCAGAGCCCCGAAGCGTCGAGCAGCAGCAGGCAGGCAGGCATCATCCGCTCGCGCTCTTCCAGTGTCTCGCCGGCAAGCTCCATCGTCGTGCGGAAAGCGAGCTTGTTAACCTGCTCGCGGGTCAGTCCGTGCTCGTCCATCAGCCGCGCCATGGTCCTCACGAAGAATTCGCGTCCGCGCGGCTCCATCGCGGGATAGGCGACAGCGCGTCCGTCACCTTCGGCTTGCCCCTTGGCGATCAGCCCGAAGGCCACGCCGCAACGCAGGCTGCTGGTCTGCTCGATTGTCAGTTCGGGCAGCGGAGTCTCGCTTTCCTGAGCGGCCAGCGGCACGGCGAAGACAAGGGCGAGCGGGACCATGAGAGAACGCATCGGGCGACCCTAGAATGGCTCACCTGAACCGCAAGCAACTTCCCTTGCGGGCCAGCGTTCAGCCGCCTAACGCGGCTGAAGACGAGGAGAAGAGAAACATGAAGACCCGCGCCGCCGTAGCCTTTGCTCCCAAGCAGCCGCTCGAGATCGTCGAGCTCGACCTCGAAGGCCCCAAGGCGGGCGAAGTGCTGGTCGAGATCATGGCGACGGGCATCTGCCACACCGACGCCTACACACTCGACGGCTTCGACAGCGAGGGGATCTTCCCCAGCGTGCTGGGCCATGAAGGCGCCGGTATCGTGCGCGAGGTCGGCCCGGGCGTGACCAGCGTGAAGGCGGGCGATCACGTGATCCCGCTCTACACCCCCGAATGCCGCCAGTGTAAGTCGTGCCTCAGCGGCAAGACCAACCTGTGCACCGCAATCCGCGCGACGCAGGGCAAGGGCCTGATGCCCGACGGCACGAGCCGCTTTTCCTACAAGGGCGAGACGATCTTCCACTACATGGGCTGTTCGACCTTCTCGAACTTCACAGTCCTGCCCGAGATCGCGGTCGCCAAGATCCGCGAGGACGCGCCCTTCCAGACGAGCTGCTACATCGGCTGCGGCGTCACGACCGGCGTGGGCGCGGTGACCAATACGGCGAAGGTCCAGGTCGGCGACAATGTCGTCGTCTTCGGCCTTGGCGGGATCGGCCTCAACGTCATCCAGGGTGCGAAGCTCGCGGGCGCAGGCATGATCGTCGGCATCGACATCAATCCCGACCGTGAGGAATGGGGCCGCAAGTTCGGCATGACCCACTTCCTCAACAGCAAGGGAATGAGCCGCGACGAAGTCGTCGCCAAGGTGGTCGAAATGACCGATGGCGGGGCGGACTACACCTTCGATGCCACCGGCAATACCGAGGTCATGCGCACCGCGCTCGAGGCTTGCCATCGCGGCTGGGGCACCAGCGTGATCATCGGCGTGGCCGAAGCGGGCAAGGAGATCGCCACCCGCCCGTTCCAGCTCGTCACCGGACGCAACTGGCGCGGCACGGCGTTCGGAGGGGCCAAGGGCCGCACCGACGTGCCCAAGATCGTCGACTGGTACATGGACGGCAAGATCCAGATCGACCCGATGATCACCCACGTCCTCAGCCTCGAGGAGATCAACAAGGGCTTCGACCTGATGCATGCCGGGGAATCGATCCGCAGCGTCGTCGTCTATTGAACGCTTGCCGCACCGCATTAAGGTGGCGAATCGAAACTTAAGGAGAGAGTCCCGATGTACAGTCACATGATGGTCGGCGCGAACGACATGGCGAAGGCCAAGCAGTTCTACGATGCAACCTTCAAGGCCATGGGCGGCAAGGAAGGTATCACCGACGAAAAGGGTCGCCTGATCTACATGCACAATGGCGGCGTTTTTCTGGTGACCACGCCGATCGATGGCGAGCCCGCCACCCACGGCAATGGCTGTACCATCGGTTTCGCCATGACCCCCGAACAGGCCGATGCCTGGTACGAAGCGGGTCAGGCGAACGGCGGCACCGCCATCGAAGACCCGCCGGGCGTGCGCGGCGAAGGCTCGCCGATGCCGATGTATCTCGCCTATCTGCGCGATCCCGACGGAAACAAGCTGTGCGCCCTCCACCGGATGGGCTGATTGCGCTTGAACCAACGCGGTGAAGAGGGATTGCTGGCCGACCTTGCGTCGCTGGCGATCCCTTTTTCCGCTCACGAGCATGTTGCGGTCTTCACGGTTGAGGAAAGCCGCAAGGTCGATGCCGACATTCCCGGCGCGCATACCAAGAACCTGTTCCTCAAGGATGCAGGCGGGGACTTCTGGCTGGTCACCGTCCCGGCGCGGGCAAGGGTCGACTTGAAGGCGCTGCCCGCCGCCATCGGCTGCAAACGTGTGAGCTTCGGCAAGGCGGACGACATGGAGCGGCTGCTCGGAATTGCGCCGGGATCGGTAACGCCACTGGCCATGATCAACGCCCGACCCTACAGCGTTTCGGTCGTGCTCGACGCCTCACTCGCGAAAGCCGAGCGCGTCAATGTCCACCCCCTGCGAAATACCGCTACGCTGGGGCTTTCGGGCGCACACATACTCGACCTTCTGACGCATTGGGGCCACGAGCCGCGCGTCGCTGAAATACCCGTGCAGGAGCCCCAATGAGCCTCGACTACCTATCCCAAAACCGCGCCTTCAATGGCGACCAGTTCGTCTGCTCGCACAAGTCGACGGCGACCGGCACGGAGATGACCTTCTCGGTCTATGTCCCGCCGCATCTGCCCGGCGTGAAGCTGCCGGTGCTGTGGTATCTTTCGGGCCTGACCTGCACCCATGCGAATGTCACCGAGAAAGGCGAATATCGCGCAGCCTGTGCCGAGCACGGGATCATCTTCGTGGCGCCCGATACGTCTCCGCGCGGCGATGACGTCCCCGACGCGGCGGACGAATATGACTTCGGCAAGGGCGCGGGTTTCTATGTCGATGCGACGCAGGAGCCCTGGAGCAAGCACTACCGGATGCGCAGCTATGTCGAGGACGAGCTGCCAGAGGTCGTCGCGGCAGAGTTCCCTGTCGATCTTTCGCGCCAGGGCATCACCGGGCACTCGATGGGCGGCCACGGAGCGCTGACCATCGCCCTGCGCAACCCCGACCGCTTCCGTTCGGTCAGCGCATTCTCTCCCATCGTGAACCCGTCACAGGTGCCGTGGGGCGAGAAGGCGCTTGGCCGCTATCTCGGCGAGAACCGCGATGGCTGGCGCGAGTATGACGCAGTCGCGCTGATCGAGGACGGCGCGCGACTCGATCACCTGCTCGTCGACCAGGGCACCGCCGACAACTTCCTCGAGGAACAGCTCAAGACCGGCGCGCTGGCCATGGCCTGCGCCAAGGCCGGGATGCGTCCCGACATCCGTATGCAGGAGGGTTACGACCACTCCTACTACTTCATCTCGACCTTCATGGCCGAACATGTCGCCTGGCACGCGGCGCGGATGGGGTGATTGGCTGGGAACGGCTGTTGGCGATCCATTGCGGTCGTCGTCCGAGTGGTTAAGACATCGCACATGGAAACGAACTTCGACGCAGATGAATTGGCGTGTAATCTATACGCGTTTCGGGCCACGGTTCTCTTCTATCTCACTGACGAGCTCCCACTTCCCGAGTATATCTCGAATCCGCTGAGCGAAGCGATGGTGATGGTAAATGCAGCGCTCCGAGAGCTTGAGGCGCGCCATAAGTGCACAGAAGCTGGTGTGATCCAACTTGGGCACGGCAACGACATAGAACGTTAGGCTTCTTGGCATAAACAGTCAGCTAACGACCCGGTTGCAGACATTAGCCTGCGATCGATGTGACCCGCGCACATTGAAGTCGCGATCCTGCGCCGGTGAAGGTGTAGGAGGGGTCAATGCCCTGCAAGGCAATCATGAAGGTGTCGAGATAGCCGCGATTGTTCCGCCCTCCCCAGCACCAGCCCAACCTCTGTGAATCTATCTCGGAAAGCTGGCCGAGGGTCTGCCACGACGCGTCAGAAAGGGCGGCAGCTTCCTCTAGGCTGACAATCACTTCATCAGTGTCATCGTCGACGCGCATGACCACTGCCTTGGCTCCGACCACTAGCGCGATCTGCTCGCAGACTAGGCTACCGTCGCTCATCACGCCTGAGCCAGTGGCGAGCACCGCCGTGACGTTGGCCCCGTCCACTTCGTCCCAGTCGAACTGGAGCATGGTCGCCTGATTTTCCATCAATGCGGTTTAGCCGGATCAAACGTCCGCTTTCCGCCTCAGTAGCTGCCATTTTCCTACATCGCCCAAAGGCACTATCCGGGCCTTGCCGCTTCGCGATCACCGGTGGTCCGCCCGCAAGAGGAAGTGGGTACCCCGGGGGGCCTCCCCGTCAGGTGTCACCCAAGCGGTTGCGCATAATAATACAATAACTACAATTACTTGAGCAATATTTCCCAGGGTGACACACTGTCACCTTCGTCACCCCCGGCTCAGCTCGAACACCGCAAACTCCGCCCGGCCATTTGCACCGGCCCGCGCAATCGGGCGCTCTCCCGCAAAGAACCATTCGTTCTCGATCCTCGCCCCCTTCTCGCGGGCGAGTTCGCGGAAGTCCTTCACCGTGACATGGTGTATGTTCTGGGTCTCGTACCAGCTGACTGGCAAGGCGCGGGTGACCGGCATCTTGCCGCCGAACATCAGCGCGGCACGGGTACGCCAATGCGCGAAATTGGGAAAGGACACGAAGGCACGCTGGCCGACCCGGAGCAGTTCTTCGAGCATGCGATCGGGCCGCGATGCGGTCTGCAGCGTCTGGCTGAGGATCGTATAGTCGAAGCCCTTGTCGGGGTAGTCGGCAAGGTCGCGGTCGGCATCGCCCTGCACCACCGAAAGGCCCTGAGACACGCAGCGCTCCACACAGCCCGCATCGATCTCGACCCCTCGCACGTCGCAGCCTGCCTCGCGCATGGCGAGCATCAGCGCCCCATCGCCGCAGCCGATGTCGAGAACACGACTGCCCGGCGTCACATGGCTGGCAATCACCGCAAGATCGGGCCGCAAGCTCATCCGAGGAAACCCCCGATAACGCGGTCGAGCGCCGGCACGTCGAGCAGGAAGCTGTCATGCCCGTGCGGTGCGCTCAATTCGACGAAACTCACCGCCGCGCCCGCCGCGTTGAGCGCGTGGACCACGTGGCGGCTCTCGGCAGTGGGATAGAGCCAGTCGCTGTCGAAGCTGACCAGGCAGAAGCGCGCCTGCGTTTCCGCGAAAGCGTCAGCCAGCTTGCCGCCATGCTCCTCGGCCAAGTCGAAATAGTCCATCGCGCGGGTGATATAGAGGTAGGAGTTGGCATCGAAGCGCTGGGTGAAGCCGCTGCCCTGATAACGCAGGTAGGATTCGACCTGGAAGTCCGCGTCGAAGCCGAAGCTCTTGGCGTCCCGGTCTTGCAAATTGCGACCGAATTTCTCGGTCAGCGCTTCTTCGGAGAGATAGGTGATGTGCGCCGCCATGCGAGCCACGGCGAGGCCGTTGTCCGGCGCTTCGCCACCATAATAGTCGCCGCCGTTCCAGCGCGGATCGGCCATGATCGCCTGCCGCCCCAGCTCGTGGAAGGCGATATTCTGCGCCGAGTGGCGACTTGTCGAAGCGATGACGAGCACGCGAGTCGCACGGTCCGGCCAGTTGGCGGCAAGGCTCAGCGCCTGCATACCGCCCATCGATCCGCCGACAACGGCGTGAAGCCGCTCGATACCGAGCGCATCGAGCAAGCCGACATGCGCGCGGACCATGTCGCGGATGGTGATGACCGGAAAGCGCATTGCATAAGGCTCGCCATCCTTCGCCGTGCTCGCCGGGCCGCTCGATCCCATGCAGCTACCGATCACATTGGCGCAGATGACGTGAAAGCGGTCGGTGTCGATCGGCTTGCCGGGACCAACCATCCGCTCCCACCAGCCGGGCTTGCCGGTGATCGGGTGGTCGCTTGCCACATACTGGTCGCCTGTCAGGGCATGGCACAACAGGATCGCGTTCGAACGATCGGCATTCAGCGCGCCATAAGTCTCGAACGCGATTTCGACATTCGCAAGCCTTCCCCCGCCGTCGAGGGCCAGGTCATCGGGTAGTTCCAGCTTTTGCGAAGTGGCTGACAAAATCGGACCTTGGGGCGAAACAATGAAACCCTGCCTCTAACCGCAAGCCTTGCGCTTGTCGAAGGGCCGATATTCTTTCATGCGACAAAGCCAGAATGACTGACCGCCCCACCCTCAAGCCGTGGATCGAAGCGATCCATGCCTATGTACCCGGCAAGTCGAAGGCTGCTGACGGGCGTCCGCTCGCCAAGCTCTCGGCAAATGAGAACCCGCTGGGCTGCAGCCCGGATGTGCTCAAGGCGCTGTCGGAGGGGCACCAGCCCAATTTCTACCCCGACCCCGATGCCACGGCCTTGCGCGAAGCGATCGGCACCGCGCACGGTATCGATGCGGCGCATATTGTTTGCGGCTCGGGTTCGGCCGAGCTCCTCCAATGCGCGGTGCAGGCTTTCGCCGGACCGGGCGACGAGGTGCTGTTCTCGCGCTTCTCCTTCTCGCTTTACCCCTTGCTCGTGCACATGGTCGGTGCCGAAGTCGTCATGGCGGACACGGTCGATTACGCACCCGACGTCGACAACATCCTCGCTGCCGTGACGGAGCGCACGCGAGTGGTCCTGCTCGACAATCCGAACAACCCCATCGGCGCCTGGCTGCCGCGCGGGGACGTGGAGCGACTCCATGCGGGCTTGCCGGGGAATGTCCTGCTGGTGGTCGACCAGGCCTATGCCGAATTCCTCGAGGATGACGAGGATGACGGCGGGCTCGAACTCGCCGCACGACATGACAATGTCCTCGTCACGCGCACCTTCTCGAAAGCCTTCGGCATTGCGGGCGAGCGGGTGGGCTGGGCGACCGGAGCGCTGCATCTGGTCGATGCGCTCAACCGGTTGCGCGGTGCATTCAACGTGACCGAGAGCGGGCAGAAGGCCGCCCTCGCCGCGCTGGGCGACATGGAGTTCCTGCGCCGCACCCGCGATACAAACAATGCGTCAATGAAGCGCTTCATCGAGCACCTTACAGCGCTTGGAAACCATGGTGTTCGGTGTCTGCCCAGCAAGGCCAATTTCGTGCTGGTGGTCTTTGACGGCAAACTCGCCGCGACTACCGCGCTCGAGGCAATTGCGAATGCGGGCTACGCGGTTCGCCACCTGCCCGGGCAGGGATTGCCCGAGGCGCTGCGCATTACCATCGGGACCGATCAACAGATGGACGATATCGCCGCGGTACTTCGCCGGTTGTGCGAGGGTGTGGCATGAACATCTCTCGCGTCGCCATCATCGGTCTCGGCCTGATCGGTGGGTCGATCGGTCTCGCCGTGCGCGCAATGCTGCCGGAGGTTACGACCAGGGGTTGGGACGCCAGCGCGGACGTGCGCAGACGCGCCTCCGAAAGGGGGCTGGTCGGCACGGTCTGCGACAATGCGGCCGACGCCGTTGCCGATGCCGAGCTCGTGATCCTGTGCGTCCCCGTTGGCGCGATGGGTGAGGCAGCGCAGGCCATAGCGGACGCGCTTCCTGCCGGGGCCATCGTCAGCGACGTCGGCTCGTCGAAGCGAAGCGTCGGCGAAGCCATCGCTAGGGCGCTGCCCGACGCAACCGTTATCCCGGCGCACCCCGTAGCGGGTACCGAAAAGAGCGGACCCGATGCGGGCTTTCCCGAACTCTTCCGCCATCGCTGGTGCATTGTCACACCGCCAGCCGACGCCCCCCAAGAAGCGGTGGCGAAGGTCTCTCGCTTCTGGGAAGGGCTCGGCGCCAAGGTCGAGATCATGGATCCGGCGCATCACGACGTCGTGCTCGCCGTCACCAGCCATATCCCCCACCTCATCGCCTATACCATCGTCGGGACCGCCTCCGATCTCGAAGACGTGACGCGCGGCGAGGTGATCAAGTATTCCGCCGGCGGGTTCCGCGACTTCACCCGCATCGCGGCAAGCGACCCGACCATGTGGCGCGACGTCTTCCTGACCAATCGCGAGGCGGTGCTCGAAGTGTTGGGTCGCTTTACCGAGGACCTCACCGCCCTCCAGCGCGCGATCCGCAATGGTGATGGCGAAACACTGTTCGAACTATTCGAGCGCACCCGCACGATCCGCCGCTCGATCATCGAGGAAGGCCAGGATGATGCTCGCCCCGACTTCGGGCGCTCCGACCACTAGTTGAGCGCGTTGATCGCCGCGCGTACGCGCGCCTCAGCCTCTTCGCGCGGCAGGCCGGGAGGGATCGTCTCGCCGAAGCGATAGGTGATCGTGCCCGGCTTCTTCAACCAGCGATGATAGACGGGCCCGCTGTTCACCGCGACAGGCACCACCGGCAGGCCAAGCATCTTGTAGAGACCCGCAAAACCCGATTGCAGCTCGCGATTCTCGCCATGAGGAACGCGGGTACCCTCAGGGAAGATTACCAGCGGGCGACCGTCGGCGGCCAGCGCCTTGGCCGAGCGGATCATGTGCATCAGCGCCTTGGCCCCGGCCTCGCGCTCGACCGGCACCAGCCCGAAAGCCGAGGCGGCGCGGCCCCAGAGCGGGATCCTGAAAAGTTCCCGCTTGGCGAAGACCGAGGGCAGGTAAAAGAGCCGCGGGGCGTCGATCGCCTCGAAGAAGCTCTCGTGCTTGATCGCATAAAGCGCGGGCTCCTCGAGCGGTTCACCCTCGATCACGATCTTGCAGCCGAGGATATTGACCAGGCACCAGCGTTGCCAGCTCGGCCAGTCGCGTACCCGCTTGCGAAACAGGTCCACGCTGAAGGGCAGCGACAGCAACGACGCCGAGGTAATCAGCAACGAGCCGATATAGAAGGCGATGTAGAAAGCGATATTCCGCAACAAGCGCATGACGAGTCTCAGACCGGCAGGCCCTGCGAAACCGCAGCTGCCAGCAGCTTGTTATATTCGAGGTAGAGCGTGGCGAGGTCGGGGTCGGACTTCACCGCATCGCGCACGATGACCATGCCTTCGGGCAAGGCATCGGTAAACTCGGAGGAGGCGCGCGCCATGTGCCAGTCGGTCGTCACCAGGCGGACCGAGCTGAACTCGTTTTCCTTGAGCCACTCGGCCGCTTCGCCCGCATTGCTGCGCGTGTCGACCGCGAGATAACCGAGTGTGACGCAGCAGTTCATCAGCCTGCGCGGGACCTTGAACTCCGCTGCGAATTCGCGCTCGGTCACTTCGGGATCGACGCCGGAGACGAACAATTGTTTGGCCAGCCCCTCGTCCACCACCTCGATACCGCGCGCAATTCGTCCGGCACCGCCGGTAAGCACGATGACCGCATCGGTGTGTTCTCCTGCGACCGGCTTCGGCAGCGAAACGGCAAAGCCGAGGAAGCCAAAGGCATAGACCAGCAGCAGTGCAGAAACGAAACGCAGGATCACAACATTCTTCCGAGCGAGGAAAGGACGGTCATGCGCGCCGTGTAGACGGCAATCGCCACGGCGAAAAGCGGAACCGTGGCAAGGATCACCCAGTCAGTTGTCCCGAGCCCGCCACCCGCCACCAGCCCCGAATCGAGCGCCGCGAATTGCGCGCCCATGAGGATGACGGCGCCCGACCCCATGACGAGCCCTAGCGCGCCCCCGCCGATCGCGTCGAGAAGGATCGAACGCTGGAAAATTCGCGCGATCTGGTTGTCGTTTCCACCGAGCAGGTGGACGATCTCGATCGTGTCGCGATTCGTCCCAAGCGCATTGCGTGCCGCCAGCCACACTGCAGCCGCTCCGGTGAATGCAAGCAACAGTACGAGGCCGAACGCAACCCAGCGGAGGGTGGAAAGAGCCCTGAGTACGGGCGCGAGCCAGGTCGATTGCGCATCGATCCGGGCAGCAGGAGCAACCCTCGCCAGCCTGCCACGCATCCGTTCGATCAGTTCCTCATCCGCCTCGTCGCGGAAGCGCAGGTCGATCAGTGACGGAAGCGGAAGGCTTTCATCGCTCGCCCCGGCACCCAGCCAGGGTTCGAGCAGGGCCTCGACCTGCCCATCCGACAGGAGACTCACCGAAGCGACTGCCGGATCGTCCGAGAGGACGGCAACTGCGGCCTGCGCCTGCGCCGAGCGCTTTGCGCGATCGGCTTCGACGATCTGGACCGTCGCCCCTCCCGCCAGGTCGCCGCTCGCCCGATCGACGAGATTCGCCAGCGCCAGGCCGCCACCGGTCGCCAGCACCGTCAGCGCGACCATGATCGCGATAACCCAGGGCATGGGACCGCCCAGCCGGGCGCGCGGCAAGAGATGCGCTGCCCGCTTGCCGCGAAAAGGCGAGAGGCCGCGTTCGACGGCGCGAGCCATGACGGGCGGCTTCTTCACGTGCCTGCCCCCACACGTCGCGGCGGATAGCGCAGCGCGCCGGTGGGGTCGAACAGCGTCCCCTTGTCGAGCCGCATGATAAGTGAATCGGGCACTTTGCGGATGAGGTGGACATCGTGGGTCGCCACCACCACCGTCGTACCGAGGCGGTTGAGGGCCTCGAACAGGCGGATGAGCTTCAGCGCCATTTCGGGATCGACATTGCCGGTCGGCTCGTCGGCGACCAGCATGTCGGGCCGCCCGATGACCGCACGGGCGATGGCCACCCGCTGCTGCTCGCCGCCCGATAGGGTCGCAGGCCGTGCGTCGGCACGGTGTGCCAGACCGACCCATTCGAGCATATCGGTGACCGGCCCCTGCAAATCCGCCTCGCGGACGCCCGACACGCGCAGCGGCAGCGCGACATTGTCGAAAGCCGACAGGTGATCGACCAGGCGGAAGTCCTGGAATACCACGCCCATCCTTCGGCGGTAGGCCGGCAGGCGGTCGCGCGGCAGGGTGATGATGTCGCTGCCGAACATCCGGATCGCCCCGCGCGAGGGGCGCTGGGCGAGATAGAGGAGTTTCAGCAGCGAGGTCTTGCCCGCGCCGCTCGCCCCGGTGAGGAAATAGAACCGGCCGGGAAACAGGGTGAAGGAAATATTGGACAGGATCTCGCGATCGGTGCCGTAGCGCAGGCCGACATTGTCGAACTGGACGACTTCGCTTTCCGCGTCGTTCATCGCCTGTTTGCCCTGCCGCAGAGAAGTTTTTGTGCGCCCGCCATCGTCGCAAGAGCCTATAACCGCGCTTCGATGTGGAAAAAAGCCGCGATGCGGGTTTGCAAACAGGGCTCTCGCTTGTCGTGATTCGCTGGCGCGCTTAAGGCTTTGAGCCAATATGATCATCGCCTGCCCCGCCTGCTCCACCCGTTACGTGGTGCCCGACAGCGCCATCGGCATCGAAGGACGGACGGTGCGTTGCGCGAAATGCAAGCACAGCTGGTATCAGGAAGGGCCCGAAGTCGAGCGCCTGATCGATGCCCCGGCACCTCCGCCTCCGCCTCCACCACCACCGCCTCCTCCCCCGGTTGTCGAGGAGGCCGTCGAGGACGATCCGGTCGTCGAGGTTGAGGACGATAGCGCCGAAGACGAGGCTCCGGTCACGGACGCGACTCCGGCCAAAGACCCATTCAGCTATGGCGGCACGGCCAGCGCGACGGCGGTGAGCGAAGACGCCGCGTATGACGAGGGTCCCGATTTCGACGAGACCGAGCCGCCCTATGGTGAGGTGCAGGATGAACTGCCCCCTCCGCCCGAACCGGTGGAGGAAGACTACGGCTCGCAATTCGATCATGCCCCGCCGTTCAAGCCGCGCCGCAACATCACCAAGATGTGGACCTGGGCCGCTGCGATCTTCGCGGTGCTGGCAACCGGTGCGATCCTTGCGGTGAACTATGTCGGCGTGCCCGAATGGGTTCCAGTGTCGAAACCACTGTTCGGGGCGGCGCAACCCGATCTCGAACTCTCCTTCCCGGTCGAAGCGCAGGAACGCCGAACGCTTCCCAACGGCACCGAATTCTTCGGCGCGCGCATCATCGTCAAGAACACTGCGCGCGAGACGCGGCCCGTACCGCCGATCCTGATCGTCCTGCGCGACCAGCGCGAACGCCGCGTTTACAGCTGGGTGGTCAATCCGCCGCAACCCACGCTGGCCCCTGGCGAGGAGCTGACGATCAACGAAGCCGTGACCGACGTGCCCAAATCGGCCGTTTTCGCGGATATCGGCTGGGCACCGCGCGGAATGTGAGAAAGGTGCTTGCGGGCCTCACAGCTCGCTGCTAGTGGCGCGCTCCTACCGACGGGAGCCAGCCCTCTGGGCATTCCCGAGCAGGACTGTGTGCGGTCGTGGCGGAACTGGTAGACGCGCAACGTTGAGGTCGTTGTGGCCGAAAGGCCGTGGAAGTTCGAGTCTTCTCGACCGCACCAATACAGTCCTGATTTTCTCTCTTATCCTCCCGATGAAGTTTGCCCAGCGCCGCGTGCTCGGCTATCGGCGCGCGCAATGATATTTCGCGAGCCCGAGTAGGAGAGACCATGCGCGCGACCCCCGATTTCGATTTCCAGCTGGGCGATGCGGCGAACATGATTCGCGAGACCGTCGGCCGCTTCGCCGACGAACAGATCGCCCCGCTTGCCGAGCGTGCCGATCGAGAGGACTGGTTCCCGCGCGAGGAGCTGTGGACCGCCATGGGCGAACTCGGCCTCCACGGCATGACCGTCGAGGAAGAATTCGGCGGCCTCGGCCTCGGCTATCTCGAACATGTCATCGCGGTCGAGGAAGTCAGCCGTGCGAGTGCCAGCATCGGCCTCAGCTACGGCGCGCACTCCAACCTCTGCGTCAACCAGATCCGTCGCTGGGGCAATGACGAGCAGAAGGCCAAGTATCTGCCCAAGCTGATCAGCGGCGAGCATGTCGGCTCGCTCGCCATGAGCGAGGCGAGCGCCGGTTCGGACGTGGTCTCGATGAAACTCAAGGCCGAGGCGGTCCAGGGCGGCTATGTCCTCAACGGCACCAAGTTCTGGATCACTAACGCTCCCTATGCCGACACGCTGGTGGTCTATGCCAAGACCGACGGCCATGCCGGATCGCGCGGGATAACCGCCTTCCTGATCGAGAAGGACGATCCCGGCTTCTCGATCGGCCAGAAGATCGACAAGATGGGCATGCGCGGCAGCCCCACCAGCGAGCTGGTTTTCGACGATTGCGAGATCCCCGAAGAGCGCGTGATGGGTCCGGTCAATGGCGGTGTCGGCGTGCTGATGAGCGGGCTCGATTACGAGCGCGTGGTACTCGCCGGATTGCAGCTCGGCATCATGCAGGCCTGCCTCGACACGGTCATTCCCTATCTTCGTGAGCGCAAGCAGTTCGGCAAGCCGATTGGCAGCTTCCAGCTGATGCAGGCCAAGGTCGCCGACATGTATGTCGCGCTGCAATCGGCCCGCGCCTACACCTATGCCGTGGCCAAGGCCTGCGATGCGGGCCAGACGACCCGCTTCGATGCAGCAGGCACGATCCTGCTGGCCAGCGAGAACGCCTTCAAGGTCGCTGCCGAGGCGGTCCAGGCGCTTGGCGGCGCAGGCTACACCAAGGACTGGCCCGTCGAACGCTACCTGCGCGACGCCAAGCTGCTCGACATCGGCGCGGGGACCAACGAAATTCGCCGGATGCTGATTGGACGCGAGCTGATCGGGGCGGCTGGATAGGCATCCGACATGGGGGAGAGGACCGTGACCAGACTGATCGCAATATTGGCTGGCGCGTTTGCGCTTCTGGTGGGCGCTCCCGCCTGGGCCCGGGTCGAGACGATCATGGTCCACGGTCCCTCGATCGAGGGCAATCTCGAGGGTAATGATGCGACCCGCAAGGTTCATGTGATCCTGCCCAAGAGCTATGACGAGGATACCAGCCGCCGTTTTCCGGTGATCTACTTCCTCCACGGCTTCACGGCGACGGCAGACCGTTATCTTGAGATGGCCGATCCCGACGATGCGGTTCAGTCGTTCGATGGCCAGGAGATGATTGTTGTCCTTCCTGACAGCCATACGAAGCGCGGCGGGAGCTTCTACGCCTCGGGCCCGACCGTGGGCGATTTCGAGACATTCATCGCCAAGGACCTCGTTGAGGCAATCGACGCACGGTTCCGCACGATAGCGGACCGCGAAAGCCGCGGCCTCGCGGGTCACTCGATGGGTGGCTACGGTACGCTCCGCATCGGGATGAAGCACCCCAAGGTGTTCTCCTCGATCTACCCAATGGCCCCCTGCTGCACCCAGCCGCGCCCCTCGCGCGAAGGTGATGCAAAGTACGAGACGATGGACCCGGACAAGCTGACGGCAGAGCAGTTCTGGGATTACGGCTATTTCGCCTGGTCGGCCGCATTCTCACCCAATCCGCAGAACCCGCCCTACTACTGGGATCTCGGCACCACCGACGGCACCCCTAATCCGCTGACAGTGGCGCGTTGGGCGGTAAACTCGCCGGCGGCGATGATCTCGCAGTACAGTGGCAACCTGAAGCAGTTGGATGCCATCGCAATGGACGTCGGCGAGCAGGATTTCCTTCTCGACGAGGTCAAGGCGATGCATGCCCAACTCGACAACTTCGGCGTGGCGCACGAGTTCATGCTGTTCGAGGGCGACCATACCAACCGGGTCAAGGAACGTTTCCGCAGCCAGCTGTTGCCGTTTTTTGCCAGTCACCTCGACACTGCGAAAGACTATGCCGTGACGAGCCGCTCAGAGCGGCTTGCGCATCCTGACCAGTGGCACTTGGATGCCGTCGACCACGTCGATGCGTGGCTCGACCTCGACATAGCCAGCCGCCTTGTAGAGCGGCACACCGCTCATCGTCGCCATCAGTTCGACGCTATAAAAACCGTTGGCGCGTGCGGCGCTCTCGCAGAAATCGAGAATCATGCTGCCGATCCCGCGCCGGGCATGGTCCGGATGGGTGTACATCGCACGGATGCGCGCGGCGTCATGTGCCGGGTCTAGCATGGTGGCATTGCGCAGGTCGACGCTGTGGTCGCCGCCATAGAGCGTGTTGCGATTGCTCCAGCCGCCGCAGCCGACCGGCACGCCCCCGTCCTCGATCACGCAATAGGTGCGGTCGGCGATCAGCTGCGTGTCGAGGCCCATGACCGCGCGGCTGGCCTTGATCTGTTCGGGCGAGAGGAAGCCGCGTTGCAACTGCTCGATGGCGAGGTCCATGATCTCGCGCAGCGCCGGGATATCGGCTTCGGTCGCCCAGCGCGCGGTGAGTCCTTTCCCCATGTCTCGCTTGTAGCTCGCGCGGCACATTGGGGAAGTGGTCACGGTGAACTTTGCAGAGGCTGATTTGGACGCTAGGGCTTCGCCCCATGACAGCCCCTGTGCTTACCACCAAGCTTGACCGCGAGGCGCCCGACGCCAAGGCGCGGTTTGATCACAACAAGAGCCTTGCCGACGAGTTGCGCGCCAAGGTAGCCGAGGCCTCGCTGGGCGGGGCGGAGCGGCACCGCGAGCGTCATGTGAGCCGCGGCAAGCTGCTCCCGCGCGACCGCGTCGAGCGGTTGCTCGATCCCGGCTCTCCCTTCCTCGAGGTGGGCCAGCTCGCCGCCAATGGGATGTACGAAGGCGACGTCAACGGCGCCTCGATGATCGCCGGGATCGGCCGCGTCTCGGGTCGGCAGGTGATGATCGTGTGCAACGATCCGACCGTGAAGGGCGGGTCCTATTACCCGATGACGGTCAAGAAGCACCTTAGGGCGCAGGAGATCGCGCAGGAGAACCGCCTGCCCTGCGTCTATCTCGTCGATAGCGGCGGTGCGAACCTGCCCTATCAGGCGGAAGTCTTCCCCGACCGCGAGCATTTCGGACGAATCTTCTTCAATCAGGCGAACATGAGCGCGCTGGGCATTCCGCAGATCGCCTGTGTCATGGGAAGCTGCACTGCGGGCGGGGCCTATGTCCCGGCAATGTCGGACGAGACGGTGATCGTGCGCGAACAAGGCACGATCTTCCTCGCCGGACCGCCGCTGGTGAAGGCCGCAACGGGCGAGGAGATCAGCGCCGAGGATCTCGGCGGCGGCGATCTTCATGCGAAGAAATCCGGCGTTGTCGACCACCTCGCTGAGAATGACGAACATGCGCTGACCATCGTGCGCGATATCGTGAGCCACTTGGGTGCGAACACAGGCGCGGCGAAGGACATCGCGCTGAAGGACCCGCGCGCTCCGAGATTCGACGCCGACGACCTCTACGCGCTCATCCCCGAGGATGTGCGCGCGCCCTATGACGTCCACGAAGTCATCGCGCGGATCGTTGACGGAAGCGAGTTCCACGAGTTCAAACAGCACTACGGCAGCACTCTGGTCTGCGGCTTTGCGCATATCTGGGGCATGCCGGTGGCGATCCTCGCGAACAATGGCGTGCTGTTCTCCGAAAGTGCGCAGAAAGGCGCGCATTTCATCGAACTCGCCTGCCAGCGGCGCATTCCGCTGCTGTTCCTTCAGAATATCAGCGGCTTCATGGTTGGCGGCAAATACGAGGCGGAAGGCATCGCCAAGCACGGCGCCAAACTCGTCACCGCGGTCGCTACCGCCACCGTGCCCAAGGTCACCGTAGTCATCGGCGGCAGCTTCGGCGCAGGCAATTACGGCATGTGCGGCCGCGCCTATTCGCCGCGCTTCCTCTTCACCTGGCCCAATGCGCGCATCTCGGTGATGGGCGGCGAGCAGGCCGCATCGGTTCTCGCCACCGTGCACCGCGATGCCGAGAGCTGGACCCCCGAACAAGCCGAGGAATTCAAGGCTCCGATCCGTCAGAAGTACGAGGACGAGGGCAATCCCTATTACGCGACCGCGCGACTGTGGGACGACGGGGTGATCGACCCGGTGCAGACCCGCGACGTCCTCGGCCTCGCCTTCGCCGCGACGCTCGAGGCACCCATCGCGGAAAGGCCGCAATTCGGCGTCTTCAGGATGTAGGCTCGCTTTCGCCGCGACTTGTGTTAGTCACGGCGGCGAGGGAGAGAGAATGCCGACCGATCCGAACCGACGGCCGTCGCTGCTGAGCCGCATCGTCCGCCGACTTCTTGTGGCGCTCTATCGCTGGAAGGGGTGGCAACTCGAGGGCGGACGGCCGGATTGCGACAAATACGTCCTCCTCGGGGCACCGCACACCTCAAACTGGGACTTCATCTTCTTCCTCGGCGCCACGCATGAACTGGGCATCCGCCCGAGCTTCATGGGCAAGAAGAGTCTGTTCAAGTGGCCGGCGACCAATTTCATGCTCGATATGGGCGGCATCCCTGTCGACCGGTCGAAGCGGGCCAACTACGTCGAGCAGGTCGCGGATGCCTTTGCCCGGGCGAAAGACCTTGCGCTGGTGATTGCGCCGGAGGGTTCGCGGACCTTCAAGGGCGACTGGAAGAGCGGTTTCTACCATATTGCCATGGCGGCCGGCGTGCCGATCGTCCCGGCCTGGGTGAACAACGATACGATGCGCGGCGGCTTGGGCGAGCCCATCGTTCCAACCGGAGATTACCGCGCCGACCTGGCCCGGATCATCGCCTTCTACCGCGAGAAACGCCCGGACTGCGAGCGGTTCGCGGCAGTCGAGGCCAAGCTGCTTGCCGAAGGAGGGCGCGAAGCATGATCCTTGAAGCCCTCATCGCCAATGCCGCGATCCTGCTTGGTGTTACGCTGATCCTGTGGGTCGTCTCGCTACAGGTGGACGACGTGTCCTTCATCGACAGTTTCTGGGGTGGCGGCATGGCGCTGATGGCATTTGTAAGCTGGATGCAGCTTGCGACGCCCGGCCCCCTTGCCACGCTGTTGATGGCGATGGCGGTCATCTGGGGGGCGCGGCTGTGCATCTATCTCTTCATTCGCTGGCGGCGCGAGGGTGAAGACAAACGATACGAGCGGATGCTGCGCATGGACCGCGAGAAGGGGCGCTTCGCACTCGCCGCGCTGACCAAGATCTTTCTCGGCCAGGCCCTGCTCTTGTTCATGGTCTCCAGCCCTGCGCAATACGGTATCCTCGAGGCTGCGTCCTCCGAGCCGATCAGCGGCCTCGCCATGACCGGCTTTGCCATCTGGGCCATCGGGATCTTCTTCGAATGGGTTGGCGACTGGCAACTCGCCCGCTTCAAGGCCGATCCGGCGAACAAGGGCCAGGTCATGGACCGGGGGCTGTGGCGCTACACCCGCCACCCCAACTATTTCGGCGATGCCTGTGCATGGTGGGGCATCTGGATCGCCGCCGCTTCTGCGGGATGGTGGGTCGCGGCAGCGACGATCATCGGGCCATTGTTCCTGACTTTCACCCTGACGAAATGGTCGGGTGCCCCGCTTCTCGAAGGTGGAATGAAGAAGTCGCGACCGGGCTACGAAGAATACAAGCGACGGACTTCCGGCTTTTTTCCGATGCCACCGCGCAAATCTTCGACAAAAGCGTAATCGAGGGGTTTAACCTCTCCCGCCAGCCCCTAAATTGGCACCGGGCCGATACGGGAGCGACCTAAGGTGAGCGAAGAGGATATCGACGAGTTGCGCCGCCGCTTTGCGCGCGAAGCCATGGCGTTGATGGAACGGCACGGCGAAGAGGTCAGCCTGGCCAGGCTTGCCTCCGAGCTGGGTGTCTCGCGTACGCGCGTCGAGACCGTTTTCCCCGAAGAAGACGATCTGCGCGAGGCCGTGACTGGCGAGTGGTTTGCACCCAAGCTCGCCGTGATGGATGAGGTCATGGCGACCGACCTGCCGCCGCGACGGAAGATGTATGAATTCTTCGCCCGTCGCTTTCGCCTGCTGCGGGACAATTTCAAGAGCGACCCGGCCAGCTTTCGGCTCTACGTCGAAATGGGTGAACGCTACTTCAAGTTCGCCCAGAGCTATATCGATCTGGCCGACCACTATCTGTGCGAGCTGATTGCCGAGGCGCAGGCCGAAGGGCATTTCGAAGGACTCGAGATCAACACTGCCCTGTCGCTGATCAACCAGAGCATGATCTGCTACATCCAGCCCTACATGATCGCGATGATCGACGGACGGCTGAGCGAGGACAAGCTGGCCCATCTGATCGACGCGCTTTTCGACGGCCTGAGCGCCAAGGATCGCGGAGCGCGGGGCGTGGGGGGACTACAGGCCGCATGACGGACCTCCCGGTCGCCAATTTAGCATTTTCCTACAAGGTCCTTGCTGACTAACCGATTTGGCTCTTTTTGATTCGGGAGCCAACCAAATGAACCAGCAAGCATTGCCGATCGAAGCCCCCGGGGGGTTCGCCCCCGTCATGGCAATCGGCCAGGATGATGGCAGCGGATGCCTCTCCCTCGTATCGAACGAGCGCCCGCTGCCCACAGTCGCGCTGGCACCCGCCGCTCCGGCACCACTGGAAGGCAGCGCGTCGGCGCCCATGCTTGCCGGCCCCTTCACGCCTGCACCCCTTGCGCCGATCTACCTGACACTCTCGGGTGCATGGCAAGGTTCGGTACAGCTCATGCGGTCGACCGCCGACGGGACGCCTGCCCATCGTGACGCAGTATGACACCGGCAGCGTGACCTTCATGCAAGGCGCCAGCGCCAACATGGCGATGGTCGCCACCCGCGTGCTCGACAAGGCGTTCGACTGGATCGAGTTCGTCTACAATCGCACCCTCTCGCGCTGGGAGGAGTGCGGCTTCGGTGCCTATGGCTAGGCGGCAGCAGTCCCGGGGCTTTCGCGCTGCTCGTGCAGCATGCCCCAGGATGCGAGGAACAGCCCGGCCACCAACGGCCCGACCACGATCCCCGACAGGCCCAGCAATGCGATGCCGCCGAGTGTCGAAACGAGGATGAGCCAGTCGGGGATCCCCGTGTCCCGCCCCACGAGAATGGGGCGCAGGACATTGTCGGCCATGCCGATCAGGGCGACGCCCGAAATAATCACGACCACGCCCTCCCAGATCGCGCCTGTCGCCAGCAGGTAGATCGCAGCAGGCACCCAGACGATCGCAGGTCCGACCGCGGGCAGCAGCGAGGCAATGGCCATGATCACGCCGAGCAGCAGAACCGAAGGGATCCCGACGATCCAGAAGGTCAGCGCTCCGAGCGCGCCCTGCACCAGTCCGACGACCACCGATCCCTTGATGGTGGCACGCACGATGGTGAGGAAACGGTCCGCAAGCCGGTCTGCAATGCCGCGCTCGAAGGGCAAAGCGCGAAGGATGGCATCGCCAATCGAGCGCCCGTCGCGCAGCAGGAAGAAGCCCACGTAGAGCGCAATGCCGAAGCTCAGGACAAAACCCACGACACTGCCGCCAATGGCAAGCGCCTGCGTTGCAATGAGGCCGAGCGAATCCTGGATGAAAACTTGCGCCCGCTGCTGGATCGCGCCGAGATCGCCGAAGCCGGCGCTTTCGAGCGAGGCCTGAATATTGGCCGGCAGCGCAGCGAATACCTGCTCGAAATACATCGCAACGTCGATCTTGCCATCGCGAAAGGCGACGAAGAGGCCCGCGGCCTCGTCCACCACTGCACTTCCGAGCCACATGCTCGGCAACACGACCGCGAACAGGATCACCAACAGGCTGGCAAGCGCGGCCTGCGTTTCGCTATCCGGCCTTCGCGCAAGGAACCACCGGAACAGAGGCTGGAACAGAATCGCCGCAAGTGCCGCCCACAGCATGGGCTGCAGGAACGGCATGACCACCAGTACCAGCGCTACGGAGACCAGCGCGAGGAACATGAGGAACCCGCCGCGTTCGAAGGAGGTGCCCTGCATGTTTCCCCGTTTCCGCCGCGATCAGACGTCGAGATTGGCGACGTTCAATGCGTTCGACTGGATGAACTCGCGGCGCGGCTCGACCACATCGCCCATCAGGCGAGTGAATATCTCGTCGGTCACGTCGGCGTCCTCGACCTTGACCTGCAGGAGAGCGCGGTTGTCGGGGTCGAGCGTGGTCTCCCACAGCTGTTCGGCGTTCATCTCGCCAAGACCCTTGTAACGCTGGATCTTCTGGCCCTTGCGCCCGGCGGCCATGACTGCCTCGAGCAACTGGGTCGGTAGGGTGATGGCACCATCCATCTGGACCGGAGCCTCGGCCTCGCCTTCCTCGGCCTCATCGCTCTCCTCGACCGCTTCCTCTGCCCCGCCCCGCGTGAGGCGGACGGGACCGGAATAGACATCGGCGAATTCAGCGGCGAGCTTGTGCAGCTTGCGCGCTTCGGCGCTGTCGAGGAAAGCCGGTTCGATCTCGTGCACGTCGGTGACACCGCGCCAGGCGCGGAAGAAGCGGACGAGGCCATCGGCGCCGATCTCGGCGCTCCAGCGGGCTTCGGGATCGCCCATCTGAAGGTGCGCCGCAGCGCGCGACAGCGCGGTCGAACGGTCTCCGCCAGTCGGGTCGAGTGCACCGGACAGAGCCATCGCTTCGATCAGCGCTGACGAATATTTGCGCGGCGCGAAACCAAGGAGATTGCGCATGCGCAGGCCGTGACGGACCAGCCCTTCGAGCTCGGTCCCGCTACGCGCACCGCCTTGCGTTTCAAGAATTCGACCCTGCAGCCCCGCCCCGATCAGGTACTCGTCATAGGCGGCCTGGTCCTTGAGATAGACCTCCGACTTGCCGCGCGTGACCTTGTAGAGCGGCGGCTGGGCGATGAAGAGGTGCCCCGCCTTGACGATCTCGGGCATCTGGCGGTGGAAGAAGGTCAGCAGCAGCGTGCGGATATGCGCGCCATCGACGTCGGCGTCGGTCATGATGACGATCTTGTGATAGCGCAGCTTCTCGAGGTTGAATTCGTCGCGCAGGCCCGTGCCCATTGCCTGGATCAGCGTGCCAACTTCCTTCGAGGAAATGATCCGGTCGAAGCGCGCGCGCTCGACATTGAGGATCTTGCCCTTGAGCGGCAGGATCGCCTGGGTCTTGCGGTCGCGGCCCTGCTTGGCCGAGCCACCTGCCGAATCACCCTCGACCAGGAAGAGTTCGCACTTGGTCGCGTCGCGTTCCTGGCAGTCGGCGAGCTTGCCGGGGAGCGACGCGATGCTCATCGCGCCTTTGCGGCTCATCTCGCGAGCACGGCGGGCGGCTTCGCGCGCGGCGGCGGCGTCGATCACCTTCTGGATGATCGCCTTGGCCTCGTTCGGATTTTCCTCGAGCCATTCGCCCATCTTCTCGCCCATCAGGCTCTCGAGCGGCTGGCGGACTTCCGAGGAAACCAGCTTGTCTTTCGTCTGCGAAGAGAACTTGGGATCAGGCAGCTTGACCGAAACGATCGCGGTCAGACCTTCGCGCATGTCTTCGCCCGAAAGCGAGACCTTCTCCTTCTTCATCATCCCCGAGGCGGTCGCATAATTGTTGAGCGTACGCGTCAGCGCAGCACGGAATGCGGCGAGGTGTGTGCCGCCGTCACGCTGCGGGATGTTGTTGGTGAAGGTGAGGACGTTCTCGTAATAGCTGTCGTTCCATTCGAGAGCGACGTCGATGCCGATGCCGTCCTTCTCGGCGCTCACCGCGATCGGGTCGCTCACCAGCGCCTGCTTGTTGCGGTCGAGCCACTTTACGAAGGCCGCAATGCCACCTTCGTAGAATAGATTGTGCTCGGCCACTTCCTCGTGGCGCTTGTCGCGCAGCAGGATGCGCACACCCGAATTGAGGAAGGCGAGTTCACGATAGCGGTGCTCGAGCTTGTCGAAGTCGAACTCGGTGACGTTCTTGAAGGTCTCTTCCGACGCCTTGAAAGTAACGCGCGTGCCCTTCTTGAAACCGTTGGGGTCGGAATTGCCCTCGACCTTCGGCGCATCGCCAGTGACGCGCAGCGATTCCACTGCATCGCCGTGCTCGAAGCGCATCCAGTGCTCCTTGCCATCGCGCCAGATGGTCAGCTCGAGCCATTCCGACAGCGCGTTGACGACCGAGACGCCCACGCCATGGAGGCCGCCCGATACCTTGTAGGCATTGTCGTCGCTGGTGTTCTCGAACTTACCGCCCGCGTGCAGCTGGGTCATGATGACCTCGGCTGCCGAGACGCCTTCTTCCTTGTGCATGTCGACCGGGATGCCGCGGCCGTTGTCCTCGACGCTCACCGAACCGTCGGGGTTCAGTTCGATCAGGACGAGGTCGCAATGCCCCGCCAGCGCCTCGTCGATGGCGTTGTCCGACACCTCGAAAACCATGTGGTGGAGACCCGATCCGTCATCGGTATCGCCGATATACATGCCGGGCCGTTTGCGAACCGCATCGAGCCCCTTGAGGACCTTGATCGAATCCGCGCCATATTCGCCGTTCTGGCGCTTGTTTTCAGGGGTATCAGGAGTGTTTTCTGCCATGCCGATTATATAGGCACAGGGGCTGGAAATCTAAAGGTGCGGGTCCTTCTTTCATCCACAGGCAAATGCGTTAGGATGCGCGCCTTGGCGGAGGGGGAAATCGGCATGAAAAACTGGATATTGATCGGACTGGGCGCGGGCTTTCTTGCGAGTTCAACCCAAGCCGCCGAGCCGCGATTACTCACCCCAGACCAGCAGGAATTCCGCGACCTGTTCGAGGAACTGGTCGAGACCGATACCACGCTGAGCAAGGGCAGCTGCACGCTTGCCGCCGAACGTTTGGCCGACCGGCTGCGCAAGGCCGGTTTCGCCGAAGACCAGCTGACCCTGTTCGCGACTGCCGAGAACCCGCGCGAGGGCGGGCTGGTTGCAGTTTATCCCGGCACATCGAAGAAGCTCAAGCCGCTCCTCGCCATCGCCCATATCGATGTGGTCGAGGCCAAGCCTGAGGATTGGGAGCGCGATCCCTTCACGCTGGTCGAAGAGGATGGCTATTTCTACGCGCGCGGCGTTTCCGACGACAAGGCAATGGCCGCAAGCCTCGTCGACGCGCTGATCCGCTTCAGCAAGTCGGGATACCGGCCAAAGCGCACCGTGAAGGTTGCGCTGACCTGCGGCGAGGAAACCAATGGCGCGTTCAACGGCGTCGAATGGCTGGTTAACAACAAGCGCGAGCTGATCGATGCCGAGTTCGCCATCAACGAAGGCGGCGGTGGCACTGCCGACGAGAATGGCAAGGTCGTCGAACAAGCGATCCAGGTGGGCGAGAAGGTCTTCGCCAACTACGTCCTCGAGTTCACCAATCCGGGCGGGCACAGCTCGGTCCCGCGGCCGGACAATGCCATCTACCAGCTTGCAAATGCACTGGTGAAGATTGGAGAGCATGAGTTCCCGCTCGAGTTCAACGACACGACACGGACCTACTTCATGATCGCGGGCAAGGGACGGGGCGACGCGATCGGCGATGCCATGGTTGCGCTCGCCAACGATCCCGAAAACGCAGCGGCAGAAGCGGTGGTCAACTCGGACCCCTTTCTCCATTCCAATCTCAGGACCACTTGCGTCGCGACGATGCTGGAGGCTGGGCATGCGAGGAACGCGCTGGCCCAGCGTGCGCAAGCAAACGTCAATTGCCGTATCTTCCCGGGAAATTCGATCGAGTCAGTCGGTGAGGAGCTGGCCCGCGTTGCCGGCGATGACCAGCTCAGAGTCACAATCCTCGAACCACGCCGTCCGGCCCCTCCCCCACCGCCGATGGACGAGCGCATCCTCGGTCCGGCGCGCGAGCTGGTGGAGCGATATTTCCCCGGCGTCCCGCTCGTGCCGGTGATGTCGAACGGGTATACCGATTCCACCTTCCTTACCGCGACCGGAATCCCGGCCTATGGCGTGCCCGGCGGCTGGGGCGATCCCGATGGCAATGGCGTCCACGGCCTCAACGAGCGGATCAGCGCGGAATCGCTCTATGTCGGGCGCGACTTCCTGTTCGACCTTGTGAAGGCGCTCGCTAACCAGGAGTGAGCGACGACACCGCTTGACGCTACGGCTTGCTCGGAGCAGGGCGCGAACATGCTGTCGGTACTCGATATATTCCGGATCGGGATTGGTCCCTCCTCCTCGCATACGGTCGGCCCGATGCGGATCGGGGCGATGTTCCTGCGCTCGCTGGCGAGGTCGGGAAAACTCGCGCGGGTCGGACGAATTGCGGTGCAGTTGCAGGGCTCGCTGGCGCTGACCGGTGTCGGCCACGGCACGGTCGACGCCAGCATCCTGGGACTGATGGGTTTCGTGCCCGAAGCGACCGATCCCGACAGCGCAACCTCGGCGCTGGCTGAAGCAAAGGCGGCCGGGCGGTTGGCGCTGCAGGGGCACCAAGTGATCGATTTCGACATTGCCCGCGACATCGATCTCGCCGGACATATCATTCCCGACCTGCACCCCAATGGCATGAAGCTGATGGCCTTCGATAATGCGGGGGAAGTGCTACTCAAACGGACCTATTATTCCACCGGCGGCGGCTTCGTCGCGTCCGAGGCGCAGCTGAAACGCAAGCCCAAGGACGACCGGATCAATACCGGCGCACAGGTCACGCATGACTTCGCTTCGGCCGAGGAATTGCTCACCGCCACCGACGCCACCGGCCTGTCGATCGCCGAGATCGTCCTCGCCAATGAGGACGCGATGCGGCCGCGCGACGAAACGCTCGCGGGGATCGACCGCGTTGCGCTCGCCATGGACCAGTGCATCGACCGCGGACTCCACCAGCGCGGCACGCTTCCTGGCGGCCTCAAGGTAGCCCGCCGCGCGCCCGATCTGTGGGACAAGCTTTCCGCCAATCCGCAGTCGAACGAGCGCGAACAATTGTTCGACTGGCTCAACTGCTACGCTATGGCGGTGAACGAAGAGAATGCGGCTGGTGGGCGCGTGGTCACCGCGCCGACGAATGGCGCGGCAGGCATCATCCCTGCCGTGATCCGCTTCTATTGCGAGAACGAAGGCGCTCGCTGCACCGAAAAGCGCCGCACCTTCCTCCTCACCGCTGGCGCCATCGGCCTGCTCTACAAGCAGCGCGCCAGCATATCCGGGGCCGAGATGGGCTGCCAGGGCGAGGTTGGCGTCGCCTGTTCGATGGCGGCTGGCGGACTGGCCGCGCTGTGGGGCGGTACCCCGGCGCAGGTCGCCTGCGCGGCGGAAATCGGCATGGAGCACAATCTCGGTCTCACCTGCGATCCGGTCGGCGGACTGGTGCAGGTCCCATGCATCGAGCGCAATGCCATCGGCGCAGTTAAGGCGGTCAATGCCGCGCGGCTCGCGCTGCACCGGACCGAAGCGGAAACCTGCGTCAGCCTCGACCAGGTGATCGAGACCATGCGCCAGACCGGTCTCGACATGAGCAGCAAATACAAGGAGACCAGCCAGGGTGGACTGGCCGTCAATGTGATCGAATGCTGATGCTTTTTTCCGTTGTCCTGGTCGTGTCCGGCGCATTGGTGGTCGGCGCGGCATGGGGTATCTACGGCAAGCTGCCAGGAAAGCTGGAAGGCTTCCTCGTCGCACTGGCCGGCGGCGCATTGCTGCTCTCGGTCACGAGCGAGCTGATCGAACCGTCCATCGAGAAAAGCAGCGTTTTCCATGCCATGCTGGGTGTGGCGGCAGGCGCGATCGTATTTGCCGTGTGCGACTATCTCATCGACGAGAGATGGGGCGGCAATTCTGGCGGCGGCTTGCTCGCCGCGATTACGCTCGACGGCATTCCCGAAAACCTCGCGCTGGGCGTCGCACTTATTGGTGCGGGCGGAATGGAAGTTGCCGCGCTGGCAGGTTCGATCCTGCTTTCCAACCTGCCGGAAGCCGCGGGAGGCGCGCGCGCCATGTCCGAAGGCGGCAGGTCCAACGCCAGGGTATTGTGGCTCTGGATTTTCACCGCCGCCATCCTTTCGGCGGCTGCGATCATCGGGAACCTTGCACTTGCAGGCGTGGGCGAAGGCACGCTCGCCGTGATCCGCTGCTTCGCGGCAGGAGCCGTCGTGGCCAGCCTCGCCACCGAAGTCTTCCCGCAGGCCTACAAGGAAGACCGGCACTGGGCGGGCATTGCGACAGCGCTCGGCGTGATCCTTGCCTTCGGTCTCGGCGAACTGGGCGGCTAGACAGGCCCGCTTGGCGCGATAGTGTGCGCGGCATGGGAGAGACACAAACCACCGCCGCGCTTGCCGAACCATTCGGCAATTTCCCCGCCATCATTGCCGCCAATGCCGAAACGCTCGGCGACCGGATTGCCATGCGCGACGACGACGGCAATCTCACCTGGCGCGAACTGGGCGACAAAGTCGAAAGGATTGCGGCCCGCCTGCTCAATGACGGGCTGGTGCACGGGCAATCGGTTGCGATCCTGGGCTATTCATCGATCCCCTATGCCCTTGTCTTCCTGGCAGCCGTGCGAGCCGGCGGTGTCGCCGCACCGCTGACGACAAGCGCCAGCCCCGACCAGCTTGCGGGCATGGCACGCGATTCCGGCGCAAAGCACATCTTCATCGATCGCGCGAAACTGGCCGAGCTGGGCGACGAGTGCTTCCCCGGGATGACCCGGATCGTGCTCGACGAGGAACTCGACGGCTGGATGGCAGCAGAGGGGACCAGCGCCCCCGCATTCGATCCGCAGCCGGGGGACCCGTTCAACATCATCTATTCGAGCGGGACCACGGGTATTCCCAAGGGAATCGTCCATTCCCACCAGATGCGTTGGCGGCAATTCGCCACCTCGGCTTCGAGCTGGCTGGAAAACGGGATGGAGGTGCGCAGCCTCGCCTCGACCCCGCTCTATTCCAACACCACCATGGTCGCCTTCCTCCCCGGTCTTCTGGCGGGCGGAATGGTGCGCGTGATGCGCAAGTTCGACGTGATGCGCTGGCTCGAGTGTGCGCAGTCCGATCGCACAACAATCACCATGCTGGTGCCGGTGCAGTATCGCCGCCTTATGCAGGAAGCCCGTTTCGACGAGTTCGACCTGTCCGCGATGCAGCTCAAATACTGCACCTCCGCCCCCTTCCCGGCCGACCTAAAGCGCGAGGTACTCGACCGGATGCCGGGCGCGCTTATCGAGATATATTCGATGACCGAAGGCGGTGTCGTCTGCCTGCTGGAAGCGCACAAGTTTCCCGACAAGCTGCAGACGGTCGGGCGACCCGCACCGGGTAGCGAGCTCAAGGTGCTGGACGATGATGACCAGCCGGTTCCTCCGGGCACGCCGGGCAATCTCATCGGCCGCAGCCAGACGATGATGATGGGCTACAAGAACCAGCCCGAAAAGACCCGCGAAGGCTACTGGACCGATCCTGAGACCGGCGATGTGTGGCAACGCATGGGTGATATCGGCCGCGTCGATGCGGAGGGTTTCGTCGAACTGGTGGGCCGCGCCAAGGACATGATCATCTCGGGCGGGTTCAACATCTTCCCGGTGGATCTGGAGGACGAGCTCGCCAAGGAGGGTGACGTCGTCGAAGCGGCGGTGATCGGCGTGCCGAGCGAGCGTTGGGGCGAAACCCCGGTCGGCTTCGTCACGCTGCGCGAGGGAGCACGCGATTGCGAGGCTATCCGCGAAGCCGTCAACTCCCGCCTCGGCAAGACCCAGCGCCTGACGCTGCTCCACGCGATCGAGGAAATGCCGCGCAGCCATATCGGCAAGCTGCTGAAGACCGAATTGCGAGAGGAAGCGAACCGGCGCGGATTGCCCGGCTGACGCGAGCGTTCGAGGCGCGGCGCCGACACTAGGGGGGAGGGGAGAGGAGGTGTCGGCGGCCGCGTCTCTACTCGCTGCCATATCGCCTCGACCGGACGGCAGGCCTGAAAGGCGGGCCGGGGGGCCGAGGAAGGCCAGTCGGGGCGGCGCTTGGGGTCGCGGGCCCGGCTGTTCTTGTTCCGGAAACTGACTGGGAGACAGTCAGTGCGTCCGGATATGAGCTTGTAATAATATTCCGCACTTGCGAACGAAAGTGAGAAAACACGCAGATGTGTTGCGTTTTGCGCAACTCAAGCCTTGGCCGTCTTCTCTCGCGAGCAATGGAGGAAGAGGACGAGAACCAGCACGGCAATTGCAGCGGACGCCACCAAAGGCATTGCAGGGAAAGCAAGAATCGCCTCCGCACCGCTGAACCGTGCAAACAGGATCGTATAGAACGGCGGGCCGACGATCGCCGCTAGGCTGCCGACTGCCTGGGTCGCGCCCTGCAATTCCCCCTGGCTCGAAGCATCAACCGCGCGCGAGTTGAGTGCATTTATCGACGGCATGATGAGCCCCTGCAATCCTCCCGCCGCAATCGCGACGAAGACCACCCAGTCGGCCCAGGCGATCGAGTAGAGGAAAGCGGCGAGGCAGACCGAAGTCACGCCCAGCGCCACCGCTCCACGCTCACCCAATCGCGGCACGATCATCCGAATACCCACGCCCTGCACCAGCGCGCTGGTGATCCCGACCATCATCAGCGACAGGCCGATCTTCCACTCGGTCCAGCCGAAGGCTTCGATCGCGAAATAGGCCCAGATTGAAGGGTAGACGAGGTGTGCCAGCTGCCACAGCGCCAGCGCCGCGACGAGCCAGAGCACGCGCGGGCTTTGACCGGACAGGGCCTTGAGCGCGGAGAAGGCGTTGGCGCGCGCCAGCCGGAAGGGGCGACGCTTGTCCGCGGGCAGGCTCTCGCGCAGGAAGAAATATCCGAAAACCGCGTTCAGCAGCGCGAGGCCACCCGCCGCATAGAATGGCAGCCTCGTGCCGAATTCGCCGAGGAAGCCACCGATCGCGGGGCCAAGGATGAAGCCGAAACCGAACGCCATCCCGATCGTGCCAAAGCTCTGCGCGCGCTTCTCGGGCGGAGTGATGTCCGCGAGATAGGCGTAGGCGGCGGAGAAGCTCGCCCCGGTAATGCCCGCTACGAACCTGCCGGCAACCAGCCACCACAGATTTGGTGCGAGGCCCATGACGAGATAGTCGATCCCGAACCCCAATAGGCAGGCGAGCAACACCGGGCGCCTGCCGAAGCGATCCGACAAATTGCCCATGATCGGCGCGAATATGAATTGCATTGCGGCATAGCCCGCGCCCAGCCATCCGGCCCAGAGCGCAGCCTTGTCCACCGGCAACTCGCCAAGCTCCATGATGAGTGACGGGAGGACCGGCATGACGATGCCGAAACCGATCATGTCGATGAGCACGACCGCAAAGAGAAAGGCGAGCGCGCTGCGGTGTTCCTTCATCGTCGCCACTGCCCCGACCGCGTATCCAGGACGCAACGCTTATCCGCACATCGCGGACAAGGCAAACGGGGATGCTGGACAGCCTATCGCCCCAGCGCCTATCGGCCCCGCATGGACAGCGCGCACCTCCCCGATTCCATCCTCATCGTCGACTTCGGCAGCCAGGTCACCCAGCTCATCGCACGCCGCGTGCGCGAGGCCGGGGTCTATTCCGAGATCGCACCCTTCAGCCAGGCAGAGGAGGCCTTCAAGCGGATGAAGCCTAAGGGCATCATCCTCTCGGGTTCGCCTGCAGGCGTCCCGGAAGAAGGATCGCCCCGCGCTCCCGAGATGCTGTTCGAGGCGGGCGTGCCCATCCTCGGTATCTGCTACGGCCAGCAGGTCATGAGCCACCAGCTTGGCGGCGAGGTGAAGCCGGGGCACGAGACCGGTGAAGGCGGCGAGTTCGGCCGCGCTTTCCTCACGGTCACCAAGGATTGCGCATTGTTCGACGGACTGTGGCAGGTCGGCGAACGCCACCAGGTCTGGATGAGCCACGGCGACAAGGTTACCAAATTCGCCCCCGGCTTCGAGATCGTCGCCATTTCCGACGGCGCGCCCTTCGCGGTAATCGCGGACGAGGAACGCAAGTTCTACGGCACCCAGTTCCACCCCGAGGTCGTCCACACGCCCGATGGCGGCAAGCTCATCGCCAATTTCGTGCGTCACGTCTGCGGCCTCGCGGGCGACTGGACCATGGCTGCCTATCGCGAAACAAAGGTACGCGAGATCCGCGAACAGGTCGGCGGCGGCAGGGTCATCTGCGGCCTCAGTGGAGGCGTCGACAGCTCGGTCGCCGCAATCCTCATCCACGAAGCGATGGGCGAGCAGCTGACTTGCGTCTTCGTCGATCACGGCCTGCTGCGCCTCAATGAGCGCGAGCAGGTCGAGACCATGTTCCGCGATCACTACAACATCCCGCTCGTCGTCGTGGACGCCGAAGAGATGTTCATGAGCGGCCTCGAAGGCGTCACCGACCCAGAGGCGAAGCGCAAGTTCATCGGCAAGACCTTCATCGACGTGTTCGAGGCCGAAGCGCAGAAGATCGGCGGCGCGGACTTCCTCGCGCAGGGCACGCTCTATCCCGACGTCATCGAAAGCGTCAGCTTCACCGGCGGGCCGAGCGTGACGATCAAGAGCCACCACAATGTCGGCGGCCTGCCCGAACGCATGAATATGAAGCTGGTCGAGCCGCTGCGCGAACTGTTCAAGGACGAAGTCCGCGAGCTGGGTCGCGAGCTTGGCCTGCCCGACATGTTCGTCGGCCGCCATCCCTTCCCCGGCCCCGGCCTTGCCATTCGCATCCCGGGCGAGGTCACCAAGGAGCGCTGCGACATCCTGCGCAAGGCCGATGCGATCTACCTCGACGAGATCCGCAAGGCGGGGCTTTACGACGCCATCTGGCAAGCCTTTGCCGTGCTGCTGCCGGTCAAGACCGTCGGCGTCATGGGTGATTATCGCACCTATGACAGCGTCTGCGGCCTGCGCGCGGTAACCTCGACAGACGGCATGACCGCCGATGTCTATCCCTTCGACGCCGCCTTCCTCACCGGCTGCGCAACACGCATCGTCAACGAGGTGCAGGGCATCAACCGCGTGGTCTACGACTACACGTCGAAGCCGCCTGGCACGATCGAGTGGGAGTGAATTGGACGCTCGCCGATCGAGCGGTGGTCGATGCCATCTGCTCTCTCCACACGCACAGCAACAAACCGCTCCTGATCGGTCTCGCCGGGGCGCAGGGATCTGGCAAGTCGACGATGGCGCGGCGCCTCAAGCCGAAACTTGAAGCGCAAGATTTGCGCACCGCCGTTCTCGCGCTAGACGATTTCTACCTTCCGCGCGAAGATCGGCTCGCCCTGGCCCAGGAAATCCATCCGCTCCTTGAGACGCGAGGGGTTCCGGGCACGCACAATGTCATCTTGCTCGACGATGTGATCGACCAATTGCTGTCGGGCGAGCATCCGGTCGAGGTTCCCCAATTCGACAAGGCCAGTGACGAGCGGACCGACCCGGCCCTGATCGAGGGACCCGTCGACATAGTCCTCCTCGAAGGATGGTGCATCGGAGCCAGCGCGGTCGGCTCCGGGGCGCTCGAACTGCCGATCAACGATCTCGAACGGACCGAAGACGCCGACGCGATTTGGCGCAACTGGGTGAACCGGCGGCTGGAGACGGATTACGCCACCCTGTTCCGTCGGATCGACCTACGCATTTTCCTCTGTGCGCCCGACTTCTCGGTCGTCGCTGGCTGGCGAACCGAGCAGGAGAGCGACCTCACGGTCCCGTCAATGAACCCAGCGCAACTGGCCCGCTTTGTCGCGCATTTCGAGCGGATCACACGGGCCATGCTCGACAGCGACTGGGCAGACCTCGTGATCGAGCTCGACGCCAAACGTGTGCCTGTCGCCTTGCGTCAGTAGCGCTCCAGCTGGACCGGCAGGCTCTTGTAGCCATGCACGAAGCACGCCGGAACGCGCACCGGTTCGCCGACGACGTTCACGCGCAGCCGCCGCTTGGCCATCTCCTCGAGCAGCGTGTGCAACTGTAGCTCCGCAACGCGCGCACCGACGCAGCGGTGGATACCGTAGCCGAAGGACAGGTGCCGCCGGGCGTTGTGCCGGTCGACCTTGATCGCCTCGCCATCCTCGAAGATTTCCTCGTCGCGGTTGGCGGAGAGATACCACAGCACGACCTTGTCGCCCGCCTTCATCTGGGGACCGAACATGGCGGTATCCTCCACCACCGTGCGCCGCATATGCGACAGCGGGGTCTGCCAGCGTAGAATCTCCTGCACGGCATTGGGAATCAGCGAAGTGTCAGCTTCCAGCTTGGCGCGTTCCTCGGGATATCGGCTCAGGCCATAGGCATAGGCCGACATGGAATTGCGCGTCGTGTCATTGCCGCCGACGATCAGCAGGATGAGATTGCCGATGAATTCCTCGGGCGGCATATCCTTCATCGCGTCCGATTGCATCATCACGCTGATGAGGTCCTTGCCCGGATTGGCGATCCGCTGCTGCCACAGGGCAGCAAATGCCATGCCCATTTCCTGCATCTTGGCGAGACGCTTTTCGATCGTGACGTCGTCCTTGATCATCTCGACATCGCCGCCGTAATCCGACCATTCGGTGAGGTGGTGGCGCTCTTCCCAGGGGAAATCGAAGAGCTTGGCGAGCATGCCGGTGGTGAGTTCGATCGAGACCTTCTGGACCCAGTCGAAGGTCTCGCCGATGGGCACGCTGTCGAGCACTTCGGCGGTGCGTGCCTGCACCTCCGCCTTCATCTCCGCGACTTCGGAGGGACCGAAGCTCGGCGCAACGGCACGCCGCTGGCCGGTATGGAGCGGCGGGTCCATGGCAATGAACATCGGCTCCTTCATGTTCCACTTCTCGAGCAGGGCCGGGTCGCCCGAAATGGCGATGCCGCCCTTGTCCCACGAGGAGGAGAATAGCTTGGGCAGCGCCTCGATGTGCTGGATCGGCTTGTAGGTGCTGACCGACCAGTAAGGGCCGAAATCGCTGTCGGGCACGTACTGGATCGGCGCATGTTCGCGCAGCCGACGGAAGGGCTCGCGCCAGGTGTCCTCGACGTAGAGTTCCTTGCGCGAGACATCGATCGGATCGATGCTCGATTCCTTCACCGTCAGGTCCGCTGCTGTCGCCATAGTCCGCTCCTCCATTCCCGAGTCGCGAGTAGACCCCTTTCGCGCATGGCTGGCAAGCGCGGCACGCGCTTCCTATTTCCGCCTGCCATGCAGCTTCCCCTCGGCCCCGATCCGCGCAGCGAAACCCTGCGCCGCCTGCAATCGCTGCTCGTCCAGCGGTTCGGGCGCATCGAGCGCGCAGCCGCAGAGTGGCGCCAGCCCGAATGGGTTCTGGTTCAGGGTGTCATCGGGGCGCGGACCAAATCGCCCGTGTCCAACGCGGCCACCGACCGGCTACTGAAGCGCTATGGCTCGTGGGAAGCAGTCGCGGAAGCGCCGCTGGCCGAACTTCAGGCCGAGCTGGCTACGCAGACCTATCCTAACATTGCGGCCGAGCGGCTCAAGGCCAGCCTCACCGCGCTGATCGGGCTACGGGGGTCGGTGGACCTGTCGCACCTCGCCGACATAGAAACCGGAGAAGCCATGCGCTGGCTCGAGCAGCTGCCGGGCATCGGCCGCAAGATCGCCGCCGGGGTGATGAACGCCTCGACGCTCGACCGCCGCGCGATCGTGCTCGACGGGCATCACACGCGGATCCTCCAGCGCATGGGGTTGGTGCCCGCGAAAGCGAATACCGACAGGGCCTTCGACGCGATCATGCCAGTCATGCCCGAAGAATGGTCGGCCGCTGACTATGACGAGCATCACCTGCTGATGAAGAAGCTCGGCCAGAGCTGGTGCCGCCCAAGCGCACCCGATTGCGCGAGCTGCCCGGCGCAGGCCCTTTGCGCGACGGGTCGCGCTAGCCAGGGAAACTGACGCCGGTCATTTCCTCCGACTTGCGCCACAGAGCCTCGGCCAGCGCTTCGTCGCGGATATGCGGGAAGACCCCCGCCCCTCGCGGGGTATTCTCGTCGGCCATCGCGCCCACATCGCAATTCTCGCAATAGACGCCGCCCATGCCCTCGAGCAGCGGGGAGGTCGCGGCCCAGACCGTGGTCGAGGCGCCCTCTTCGGTCGACTTGAAGTGCTCGTTCACATTGCCCTCTTCGTCATACCAGCCCATCGCGCGCTGCTCTTCCATCGTCAGGTGCCGCTGGAGCGGAGTCGCGATTCCGCCCGGATGGACCGCAAAGGCGCGCACGCCCTTCGGCTCGCCAAGCTTGTCGAGATGAAGGGCAAACAGGGCATTGGCCGACTTCGCCTGACCATATGCGAGCCACTTGTCGTAGTCGCGGTTCTCGAAACTCGGATCGTCGATATCGAGTCCGTTGAGGCGGTGCCCGATGGACGAGAGCACGACGACCCGCGCGCCGGGTGCTGCCGCGACAAGCAAAGGCCAGAGCCGCGCCGTCATCTGGAAATGGCCGAGGTGGTTGGTTGCGAACTGCATCTCGTACCCGCGCTTGTCGAGAGCCAGCGGGCTGGCCATGATCGCGGCATTGTTGATGAGGATGTCGATGTGGCCGGTCTCGCCCGCCACCGCTTCGGCGAAGGCATCGATCGAGTCCGAATCGGAGAGATCGAGCGCCAATATGGTGATATCGCCATCGAAGCCGTCCAGCACCTCATGCGCCTGTTCGACCCGTCGTGCGCCCACGATCACGCGGGCACCCTCGCCCGCAAGCGCACGCACGGTCTCAGTCCCGATGCCCGAATATCCGCCCGTGACCACGATTGTCTTGCCGGAAACCTCGCCTGCCGCAGCAACCTCGCGCGCGGTGGAACGATAGCCGAAGGGCGAGCCAATGGGGGTCTGGGTACTGGTCATGGGAATCTCCTCTCGGCGGAACGTATGCTCCCGAGAGGCGGATGGCGCCAGACCCACTCGATGCGGCGAGTTGTCAGCCCTCTTCGTCAGGCATTCTGTAGGGAATGAAATCGTCGAGGAACAGCACGCCGGTCAGCATCCCCATGTGACGGTCGACCAGGCGGACCTGATCCGTCCTGCAGAGCGATGTGCCGGAGAAACGCTGGATGACCATCACGTCGCTGTCATCGATGCTCTCGGGATTGTGGGTGCGGTTGACCCAGATCGTCCGACCATCGCGATAGACGAGCGCGGTATCGTCGATCTGCGTGATGTTGCGGCTGCCGAAGGTCCGGATACAATTGGCCGGATCGCCGGCCACGCGGCCTTCGAGCATCTTGGCGAGCTTGGCCTCGCCCTTGGACATCGACGCGTCGCCATGTTCCTCCGCCAAGGCGGGGGTGGCAATCATGGTGAGGGCGGCTGTTGCTGCGATCACGGACTTCAGCATGGCGAGTCTCCTGTGCGAACTTGCGAGCGATACTACAAAAATGCTGAACCTGCGATGAGTCGCGTCCGGTCGGCCACCGGACGGATCAGGCCGTGCCGCCCACGGTAATGCCGTCGACCAGCAAGGTAGGCTGGCCGACACCCGCAGGCACACTCTGCCCGCCCTTGCCGCACATGCCGATGCCCTCATCCAGCGCCATGTCGTCGCCGATGCCGATCACTTTCGTGAGGACGGTCGGCCCGTCGCCAATCAGCGTCGCGCCCTTGATCGGGGCGACGATCTTGCCCTTCTCCACCTTGTAAGCCTCGGTGCAGGCGAAGACGAACTTGCCGCTGACGATGTCGACCTGCCCGCCGCCGAAGCTGGTGGCGTAAATGCCGTCATCGACACGGCTGAGCAGCTCCGCCGGGTCGTCATTGCCACCGCGCATGAAGGTGTTGGTCATGCGCGGCATGGGCGCGTGCTCGTAACTTTCGCGGCGGCCATTGCCGGTCGGCTCGACGCCCATCAGGCGGGCATTGAGGCGGTCCTGCATATAGCCCTTGAGGATGCCGTCCTCGATCAGCACGGTCTCCTTCGTCGGCGTGCCCTCGTCGTCGATGGAGAGCGAGCCGCGTCGGTCGACGATGCTGCCGTCATCGACCACGGTGACACCCTTGGCGGCAACACGCTCGCCGATCCGGCCCGAGAATGCGCTGGTGCCCTTGCGGTTGAAGTCGCCTTCGAGGCCGTGGCCGACCGCTTCGTGAAGCAGCACTCCGGGCCAGCCGGGGCCGAGCAGGACTGTGCGCTCGCCCGCAGGAGCCTCGACGCTTTCGAGATTGGTGAGCGCCTGCCGCACGGCCTCGTCGACTGCGCGCAGCCAGGCGCCCTCATCGAACAGGCGGTCGTAGAGATAGCGCCCGCCGAAGCCGAAACTGCCGGTCTCGCGGCGACCGTTCTGCTCGGCAACTACCGAGACGTTGAGCCGCACCAGCGGGCGAATGTCGCGCGCGGTGAAGCCATCCGCGCGGAGGATTTCGATCGCGCTCCAGCTGGCGGACATGCCTGCCGTGACCTGCGCCACGCGCGGATCCTTGGCGCGGGCGACCGCGTCGATCTTTTCGAGCAGCGCCACCTTTTCGCCGAAGGGCACGAGGTCGAGCGGGCTGACGTCGGTGTAGAGATGGCGGTTGGTCCGCTCGGGCGGAGCGGCATGCATCTGCTTCGTCGGATCGAGCAGCTGGAGCGTCTCGCCCGCGCGTGCGATGGCGGCAGCCGAAATGTCGTTGGCATGGGCGAAGCCGGTCGTTTCACCCGAAACTCCGCGCAGGCCAAAGCCCGAATCGCGGCTGTAGTCGGCGGTCTTCAACCGCCCGTCGTCGAAGGCGAAGCTCTCCGACGCGGTAAACTGTAGGTAAAGCTCGCCATCGTCGCAGGGCGCGAGCAGGCGGCTGGTCAGCGCCTTGGCCTCGTCGGGGGTGAGCTTGCTGCCATAGAGCAGGGCGAAAGGATCACTCGCTTGCGTCATGCGCCCAATGTAGGCGCGCAATCCGCCCGCGAACAGGGCCTACCGGTGGCCCGGATCGGCGCCTTCGGAAATATCGTTCAGGCTCGCCTGATCGACACCGTCTGCCGGCCCGCCTTCAAGCACGAAACGGCGGTCGCAATAGCCACAGTCGACATAACCGTGTTCGTCGATCTGCAGGTACACCTTGGGATGGCCGAGTGCGGCGGGTTTGTAGTTCTCGCCCGTGCGGATGTCGGTTGCGCCGTCGCACCACACGCGATGGGAGGTGACCTTGGTGACTTCGGGAGGAGGCAGGCTCATGGCCTGCGCCGATAATGGGTTTGACCGAGGCGCTCAAGAGCCTAGGTGAACGCCCATGACCACACCGCCCGCCATCCGCATCGACAATCTCGTCAAGGAATATGCCTCGCCGGGACCGGGCGAGCCGCCCAAACTGGCGCTGAAGGGCGTGAGCTTCGACGTACCGCAGGGCGGGATCTTCGGCCTTCTCGGCCCGAACGGCGCGGGCAAGTCGACGCTCATCAACATCCTCGCGGGCCTTGTCCGCAAGACTTCGGGCAGCGCGGATATCTGGGGCTTCGACATCACCGACAACCCACGCAATGCGAAGCGCAGCATCGGTATCGTCCCGCAGGAAATCGTCTTCGACCCCTTCTTTACTCCGTTCGAGGTGCTGGAGAACCAGGCCGGTTTCTACGGCATCCCCAAGGCCGAGCGCCGCAGCGAAGAGCTGCTGGCCGCGGTCCATCTGTCGGACAAGCGCGACGCTTATGCGCGCACCCTGTCGGGAGGGATGAAGCGCCGCCTGCTGATCGCCAAGGCCATGGTCCATTCGCCCCCGATCCTGGTGCTCGACGAGCCGACCGCTGGTGTCGACGTCGAGCTACGCCGCCAGCTGTGGGAGCTCGTCACCGAGCTCAACCGCGAGGGCGTGACCGTGGTGCTGACGACGCACTATCTCGAGGAAGCCGAGCAGCTGTGCGATCGCATCGCGATCATCAACCACGGTGAACTGATCGCGGAGAAGCCCACCCGCGAACTGGTGGGCATGGCGCGCGAAAAGGTCGTCGCTGTCACGGTCGACAAGGATCTGGGCGGGCCGATCATGGAAGAAAGTTTCGTGAAGGCCGAAGTGGTCGAACCCCGCAAGCTCGAGATTACCTACGACCGTGACAAGGCAAGCGCCGGACAGGTGCTCGCGGTCGTCCAGGCGCACGGATATGCGATCGAGGACGTGACCACGCGCGAGGCCGACCTCGAAGATGTCTTCGTGCAGTTGACGGGGGCCGGCTGACCCCCGCTTCCCCTGTCAACCGAAACTTCGCGGCCCCAGCCCCGCATCGCGCACGTGCTGGACGGTCCAGCGGTGCGGTTCGATTTCTTCCATCGGCGTCGAGCACCGGCGACAGCGACCGACATGCGCGCCGTGAACATGCTTCACGCCGTCGCGATCGATACTGTGCCGCCCCAGGGCGCACGCGATGTATCCCAATTTCATTGTTTACGACCCTTCCCGTTTTTATCCCCTGCGAGTCGGCCCATATTAGGAAAGCGTGATAGAATTAACCTTGTTGCGCCGAGCCGTTCCTTTCTTGCCGCCGTGCGTTTGGGAGGCCATTACAGACGCATGAGCGATACTCCTCACGACGTACTCGTTATCGGTTCGGGCGCAGCCGGACTGACGGCAGCCCTCGCCCTCGCACAGACCCGCAAGGTGCTGGTCCTGGCGAAGGGAAAACTCACCAGCGGATCGACCGCCTGGGCGCAGGGCGGGATCGCGGCGGTGCTCGATGCGGGCGACACATTTGAGAACCACATCCGCGACACGATGATCGCGGGCGCGGGCCTCAACGATCGTGAGACGGTCGAGTTCGTGATCGAACGGGCTCCCGCTGCGATCGAGCGGCTGATCGAACTCGGTGTGCCCTTCAATCGCGACAGCGGGGATCTTCACCTCACTCGCGAGGGCGGCCATTCGCATCGCCGCATCGTCCATGTGAACGACGCGACCGGTTGGGCGGTGCAGGCCGCCCTGCTCAAGGCGGCAGAAGAAAATCCCAATATCACCCTGCTCCCGAACCAGAGTTGTGTCGACCTCATCACCGGGCGCAACCAGAAGGAATACTCGGGATCGGGTCGCATCTGGGGCGCCTATGCGCTCGACGAGGAAAGCGGCGAGGTCGTCACTCACGTCGCGCGCGCCACTGTGCTGGCCGCAGGCGGCGCGGGACGTGTCTATCTCTTTTCGACCGCCCCGCGCGGGGCGACCGGTGACGGTATCGCCATGGCGTGGCGCGCAGGTGCTCGCGTCTCCAACATGGAGATGATGCAGTTCCACCCGACCTGCCTCTACAATCTCGAGGTCAAGAACTTCCTCATTACCGAGGCTGTGCGCGGCGAAGGCGGGCGGCTGTTCAACCCGGTGACGGGCGAGCGCTACATGGAGAAATACGATCCGGAGCGCATGGAGCTGGCCCCGCGCGATATCGTGGCTCGCGCGAATGACGACCAGATCAAGCGCTACGGCCTCGACTATGTCCATCTCGACATCAGTCACCAGCCGCCCGAATTCGTGATGGAGCATTTCCCGACCATCCACGAAAAGCTGTTGGGGCTGGGGATCGACATGACCAAGGGGCCGATCCCCGTCGTCCCGGCACAGCATTACACATGCGGCGGAGTGAAGATCTCGCTCGATGCACGCACCGATTTGCCCGGCCTGTGGGCCGCGGGCGAATGCACCGAGAGCGGGCTCCACGGTGCCAATCGCCTTGCGTCCAACTCGCTGCTCGAATGCTTCGTATTCGGGGAGGCCGCAGCGAAGGATATCCTCGACTGCTGGGATCAGCTCGACGATCCCCCGGAGATCCTGCCGTGGGACGCAAGCCGCGTGACCGATTCCGACGAGGAGGTGGTCATCAAGCAGAACTGGACCGAGATCCGTCGCTTCATGTGGAATTATGTAGGCATCGTGCGGACCACCAAGCGGCTCGAGCGCGCCGCGCATCGCATCCGCATGATGCGCGAGGAGGTGGAGGATTACTACGGTCACTTCCGCGTGACCACGGACCTTATCGAACTGCGCAATTTGCTCGAATGTGCCGACCTCATCGTTCAGAGCGCGCTCAAACGGCACGAGAGCCGCGGGCTGCACTTCATCCTCGACTACCCCGAGACCGACCCGGTCGTACGCGATACTGTCCTTGCGCCCTGAAACCTAGCGGCGCGCCCCCTCCTGACCGAGCGGTGGCAGAGGGCGTCCGAAATTGTCGGTGGTCACATCGGAAGCAGTGGGCAGAGCCGAGGGCAGGCCAAAGAAGCGAACCACCGCATCGATGACTGGGCGGTCGAACTCGACGCCCACGACATTGGCAATGACCCACCTGGCTTTCCCGGAGACAACCAGGTCCTCCATCAGGGTCAAATCGAGCGGCTCTCCGACGCCCGGAACAGACCCGGACACGGTCAGCTTGCATCCCTCGCTGGACATATCGCCCATGCGCGCGGTGAAACTATTGCCCCGATATTTATATTCGACCGCCCCGTCTCCGGACTGGCAATCGATATTGCGAAACTCATTCAAAATGCTCTCCCTGTTCGCATGAACTGTTTTCGAGAGCGACCGTGTTCTTATATTGTCGCCAAATAGGCAGCCAGGCTTTTAGAAATAGTTGCAATAGAAACGTTGATTGCAGAACTATCTGTTTTTATCCGTTCTTTTTCGGGCCCTCGTCGAGATTGCCCCTCATGCTATCAAGCGGCCAACCCTCGATCGCATATTCGCGCACGATAGTTTCGGGGATCGGTGCGTGGAACAGCACCCCTACGCTCTCTCCCAATTGCCAGGCCACGCGACCTTGCGCCATCACACCGGGACCGAGCAGGACTTCGAAGTGGGCACCGACCTCCGTTATGGCATCGTCGCATTCGATCATGCAGCCTGAGGCCGACAGGTTGAGCATCCGGCAGCGTAGCGAACGCCCGCCGAGATTGACGCGGACTGTGTCCTGCGTCGTTTTCCGCGATTCCTGCCTCCGTTCCATCGGCTCTTCCCCGCTCGACGGCTCACCGGACGGATTCTGCCGCGTTTTGCTGAATGCCGATTGTATGAAGACGACTAAATGCGCTCCCCGTTAGGAGAGTGGCAACCATGATCCACTCCGGGATTCAGCCCCAGCCCATCATCCGCCCGAGCAAGATCAGCGCCATCGCGCCGACTACGCTGGCGAGGCAGCCCGCACGGTGAATACCCGGCCTCCCGCGGTGGACGATCAGGCCCGCCAGCAAGGATCCACCCACGCCGAGCAGTATGGTGTTGAGCCAGCCCATGTCGACCGCACCCGGATAGAACCAGCGCGCCAGTGCGCCTACGAACAGGCCGGTTATGATGGCCCCGATGATATTCGACATGGACAAGAACCCCTGTTTGCTGTGAATTCGGCACCACAGCACAACAGCGGGGAGAGCGATAGGTGCCCAGGATCACAGCCAACGGAATCGAGCTTCACTACGAGGAGCATGGCGACAAGTCCGCACCCCCGATGCTGCTGATCATGGGCTTCGGGGCGCAGCTTACCCTATGGCCCGACGAGCTGGTGGAGGAACTCGCCGGACACGGCTTCCGCGTGATCCGCTACGACAATCGCGACATCGGCCTCAGCCACAAGTTCGACGGTGTGAAGGCGCCCGGCCTGCTCAAGATGACCCTGCTCTCGAAGCTCGGGTTCACGCCCAAGGTGCCATATACCCTGGGAGATATGGCAGATGATGGTGCTGGCCTGCTCGACGCTCTCGGCATCGGGAAGGCACATATTGTCGGCGCCAGCATGGGCGGGATGATCGCGCAGCATTTCGCAGCGCGCCACGCCGACAAGTGCCTGTCGCTCACCTCGATCTTCTCGACCACGGGCAATCCCAAACTGCCGCCGGCGAGGCCGGAGGCGCTGAAGGCGCTCGTCACCCGCCCGCAGAGCACCGATGAGGACGTACTGGTCGACCACGGCGTCATGCTGGCGCGCACCATCGGCTCCCCCGGCTATCCCGCCGACGAAGAGCGCCTGCGCGAGCGGACGCGCTTTTCCGTGCGACGCAGCTTCTATCCCGAAGGACCAACCAGGCATCTTTCGGCCATTGTCGCCGACGGGGATCGGCGAGCCATGCTCAAGGATGTGAGGGTGCCGACACTCGTGTTGCATGGCGAGGACGATCCCCTGGTTCCGGTCGAGGGCGGGCGCGATACCGCGGCAAGCATACCGGGGGCGAAGATCAAGACCATTCCGGGCTGGGGTCACGACCTCCCGCTCGAGCTGGTCGACGAGGTTGCCGGCGCAATCGCAGCCCATGCGAAGGCTGCAACCAGCTAACCCGAAGGGTTCGACGACAGGGCAAGTGCCGACCCGGCTGCAAGCGTCGCCGGGCAGGCTTTTGCGGCCTTGCCAGCCAGCGCCCGATTCAAAAATTGCGCGTCCGGATTCGTTCGAATCTCAACCCCGCATCATCATTTTTGCCCGCATAATTTTTTTCACGGATTCATTTTCCGGGTTGCGCGCTGCCAAAGTCCAGCTTTGCCCACGCGTCGCTGCGTTGCAGCATGATAAGACACCTTGGAAAACACGACCTTCCGGCCGTTAAATCTTCATCAACCCTCTTGCGCGCGAGTCCTCACTGATTCAGTATCTAGTGGTCGGGATACCGGGGGTACCCACAAGACCTAGCGGATGAGCCAATCCTTCCCATATCGGGGAGCAGGCCCGTTGCGCGGTAGCCTGTGGGGAAAAAGGGGATAAGTTTTCACCCCCGACCAGGCGAGAAATGCTAGGCGGGGGACTTGGCCCGCCGACTCGAACACAAGCGGAACATGGACCCGTAAGAAGGACCATTTCCGCAAGGGCAAACAACGGCGGGGCACACGATGGATTTCAAGACTGGGGACGATACGACGATGGCACTCGATCTGGATACGGACACCACCGTCGACACAAGTGAAGCCACCAGCAAGAAGAAGGCGCCCGAGAAGGCCCCTGAAAAGGCAATGACGATGGAAAAGGGCGACAAGGGTAGCGAGGAACTGGTCGCTGCGGCCGCTGGCGAAGCGCTCGCCGGTGCGATGGCTGCCGCCGCCAAACCCGACAGTGACGACAGCAAGAAGATCCTCGACCGCCGCTTCGACGTGAAGACCGATTCGTCGCGCGACGAGCTGCTGACCGAATTCGGCAAGGAAACGCTGACCGACCGCTACCTGCTCCCCGGCGAGAGTTATCAGGACCTGTTCGCGCGCGTTGCCGACGCCTTTGCCGACGACCAGGACCATGCCCAGCGCCTCTACGACTATATTTCGAACCTGTGGTTCATGCCCGCGACCCCCGTCCTGTCGAATGGTGGCACCACGCGCGGCCTGCCGATCAGCTGCTACCTCAACTCGGTTAGCGACAGCCTCGACGGCATCGTCAATACCTGGAACGAGAACGTCTGGCTCGCCTCGAAGGGCGGCGGCATCGGCACATACTGGGGCAATGTCCGCGGCATTGGCGAGCCGGTCGGCCTCAATGGCAAAACCAGCGGCATCATCCCCTTCGTCCGCGTGATGGACAGCCTCACCCTTGCGATTTCGCAGGGTTCGCTGCGCCGCGGCTCGGCCGCCTGCTACATCGACGTCTCGCACCCGGAAATCGAGGAGTTCCTCGAGATCCGCAAACCTTCGGGCGACTTCAACCGCAAGGCACTGAACCTGCACCACGGCGTGCTCATTTCCGATGCCTTCATGGAAGCGGTTCGTGCGGGCGAGGAATTCGACCTCGTCAGCCCGCGTGACGGAACCGTCCGCAAGACCGTCGATGCACGCAGCCTGTTCCAGAAGCTGGTCGAGACCCGCCTCGCAACGGGCGAGCCCTATATCGTCTTCTCCGACACGGTGAACCGGATGATGCCCAAGCATCACCGCGAACTGGGCCTCAAGGTCTCGACCTCGAACCTGTGCGCCGAAATCACCCTGCCGACCGGCATCGACCATCTCGGCAATGATCGCACGGCAGTGTGCTGCCTGTCCTCGCTCAACCTTGAGAAGTGGGACGAGTGGAACACGGACAAGACCTTCATCGAGGATGTCATGCGCTTCCTCGACAATGTCCTGCAGAACTATATCGACCGCGCGCCCGACGAGATGGCCCGCGCCAAGTATTCGGCCATGCGCGAACGCAGCGTCGGCATGGGCGTGATGGGCTTCCACTCCTTCCTCCAGCAGAAGGGCATCGGTTTCGAAAGCCCGATGGCGAAGGTCTGGAACCTCAAGATGTTCAAGCACATCAGCGGCAAGGCGGAAGAAGCCAGCCTCGTGCTTGCGCAGGAACGCGGTGCCTGCCCCGACGCCGAAGAAACCGGAGCAATGGAACGCTTCAGCTGCAAGATGGCGATCGCACCGACCGCGTCGATCTCGATCATCTGTGGTGGCACCAGCGCCTGCATCGAACCGATCCCCGCGAACATCTACACCCACAAGACGCTGTCGGGCAGCTTCATCGTGAAGAACCCGTATCTCGAGAAGATCCTCGACAAGAAGTCGAAGAACTCGACAGCGGTGTGGAACTCGATCCTCGAGAAGGGCGGAAGCGTCCAGCACCTCGACTTCCTGACGCCGGAGGAAAAGGCTGCGTTCAAGACCAGCTTCGAGATCGACCAGCGCTGGCTGCTCGAATTCGCCGCCGACCGCGCGCCCTATATCGACCAGGCCCAGTCGCTGAACCTGTTCATCCCGGCCGACGTCGACAAATGGGACCTGATGATGCTGCACTTCCAGGCATGGGAGAAGGGCATCAAGTCGCTCTACTACCTGCGCTCCAAGAGCGTGCAGCGCGCAGGCTTTGCAGGCGGCGTGGAAGCGGACAACACCGCCGATGCAGCCAAGTATGAACTCGCAGCCGAGCAGACTGACTACGAGGAATGCCTCGCCTGCCAATAGGTTTACGAAACCAGGAACAAGGGCCGGAAGTCGCGAGACTCCCGGCCCTTTTCTGTTTGCGTTTCGGAATTGCTGAACTCACCCACCCGTCACGCGAACGGGATGGCGCGCCTCAGCCGGCCATCTCGCAGCGATTGCGGCCATTCTTCTTGGCGGTGTAGAGCGCCGCGTCGGCTGCGCCGAGCAGTCCGGAGAGGTCGGGACTGCCGTCACCTGAATGCAGCGCTATCCCGATGCTCGTCGAAAGCGTCGCCGTGTTGCCGCTTTCCTCATGCGGGATTTCGATCCGCTCGACGGCAACGCGCAGGTCGTCGCCCAGCTGCTTCGCATGGGCTGCATTGTCGGCACGGAGGAAGAGGACGAATTCCTCTCCCCCGAAACGCGCGGCAAGCCCGCCATGGCGGGCTGCGCTATGGCGCAGTTCCTCCGCCACTGCGCGCAGGCAATCGTCGCCCAGCTGATGACCCCAGCGGTCGTTGAACGCCTTGAAGTGGTCGATGTCGATCATCATCACCGCAACCCTCGCCTCGCCTGTCGACGGAGCGCGGTCATAGTGGCGAGTGAACACCTCCGTTGCGTGGCGGCGGTTGGCGAGTCCGGTCAGCGGGTCCCTGCGTGAAAGGTCCTTGAGCGCTTCGTTCGATTCCGCCAGTTCCGTCAATCGAAACTCCGACTGCATCGCTACAAGGAAACTCCGCGCCTCGCTCTCCCATGTCCGCCCGGGCAGGATTACGGAAACGGCCATGGTGGCTCCCAGAATGCCGAGATAGGCAGGGTCGAGCATCACCGGCGTATGGACCGACAGGACTATCGCCGCCGCAACCAGTGCGAAGGCGGCGATCAAGGTCCTGACTTCCCCCGGCGAGTAGGGCAGCACATGCGCTGCGACGCCGAGCAGCACGACCGGCCCGATAGCGAGGTAGGCCCCGGTCAGCGGCGGCGCCCATTGAACACCGAACAACAATATCGCGGCGAACACGACCAGCGAGAGGCCCATGAGGAGCTTCTGCCAGCGCAGCTTCTCGAGGGGCAGCGCCAGTGCGGCAGCCTGGAGGGGAAAGACCAGCAACAACCGCAGGCCGAGCATGACGAGGGCGTGCTCGGGCATGGTCAGGAAGTCGATCAGGATCGTCGCAAAGGTAAGGGCGATGCCGAGCCACAGCAGGAAACGCCCCAGCGCATATTGCTGCGGCGCGAGGGTCGCTTCGAACTTCCTGGTCAGGGCATCGGACCAGTCGGACGGCGGAGTTCGCTCGACAATGGCCTGATCGACCTCGCGGGCAAGGGCCAGCGCGATTCCGGCACCGGCATCGTCAGCAATATGCGACCTTGTCATTTGCTGATTTTAGGCCCTCCCGGGCGCTTGGCAAGCCAATCGCTCCATGCCGCCATGACCGGCCGGCAGGCCCACGCAACAAAACGCAACATGAAAGGGGTTGCGCGGCATCGCGCGATCTGTATTCGCAATTGCAAATCACTCGCAAAAGGACATTCGGATGCGCAAGTGGCATCGCTGGCTTTCTGTTTTCTTCGGCATTTTCATGCTCTTCATTGCTGCCACCGGCCTGTTGAGCCACGGCGCTGCGCTGTGGCCGGTGGCCGAACCCGGCGCTGTGGAGCTCGCCGCCCAGCAACCGCCCCAGGGCTTCGAATGTCCCGAAGGCTGGCGCTGTTCGCCCCCGCGCGCACAGACCGGTCCGCGCGCCTGGGTCGGCTTCTTCCATCACCTCCATTCGGGCGAGGAATTCGGCGCGATCGGCACCACGATCTCGATCCTCTCCGGCTTCGCGCTGCTGTTCTTCGCCTTCTCCGGCCTGTGGCTCTACATCCGCATGTGGCGCGAGCGCGCCAGGCGCGGGGCGCAGGACCGCTGGTTCTGGAAGTAATTCCCGCCCTCAAGTAGCGGAAGCGATAGGGCGACAAAAAATTGACACCCCACCCCTCGCAAAGGAGGGGCGGGGCGCCGGGGTTCGCAGGCAGAGCCCGCAAAAGGGGAAACCGGACCAGGCCCGCTGTTCCCCGGAAACTGCTTTGCAATTAGATAACTGGCGCGGGACCCACGCGTTCCTGCGGCCTGCCGCAATAGGACGAGAAATAATCCCGGCTTATCCCCGCCGAATCGCAAGGTCTTGCCTTCGATTCCGGGCCGTGATTCCCTATATGAGTCGTTCGGCCTGATACGTGGAGATACAAGATGTCGTTGCTGGAAGCCCGCAAGACCTACAAGCCCTTCGAATACCCCTGGGCCTACGAGTTCTGGAAGCGCCAGCAGCAGATCCACTGGATGCCCGAAGAAGTTCCGCTGGGCGAAGACTGCCGCGACTGGGCGCAGAAGATCACCGAGCACGAGCGTAACCTGCTCACCCAGATCTTCCGTTTCTTCACCCAGGCCGACGTCGAGGTGCAGGATTGCTACCACGACAAATACGGCCGCGTGTTCAAGCCGACCGAGGTGAAGATGATGCTCACCGCCTTCTCCAACATGGAGACGGTGCACATCGCGGCCTATTCGCACCTGCTCGACACGATCGGCATGCCGGAAAGCGAATATTCGGCCTTCCTCGAATATGAGGAAATGAAGGACAAGCACGATTACCTGCAGGTCTTCGGCGTCGACACGGACGAGGATATCGCCCGCACGCTCGCCGCGTTCGGCGGATTTACCGAAGGCATGCAGCTGTTCGCCAGCTTCGCCATGCTGATGAACTTCCCGCGCTTCAACAAGATGAAGGGCATGGGCCAGATCGTCAGCTGGTCGGTCCGCGACGAGAGCCTCCACTGCGAAGGCATCATCCGCCTGTTCCACGAATTCGTGCGCGAGCGCGACTGCTATTCCAAGGCGGTCAAGGAAGATATCATCGACATCTGCCAGAAGTCGGTGCGGCTGGAAGACAACTTCATCGACCTCGCCTTCGAAATGGGCCCGGTCAGCGGCATGACCGCGAAGGAAATCAAGAAGTACATCCGCTACATCGCCGACTGGCGCCTGGGCCAGCTGGGCCTGTCGCCGATCTACATGGTCGACGACCACCCGCTGCCCTGGCTCGCCCCGCTGCTGAACGGCGTGGAGCACGCCAACTTCTTCGAAACCCGCGCGACCGAATATTCCAAGGGCGCGACCAAGGGCGACTGGAACACCGTCTGGGCCAGCTTCGACAAGCGCAACAAGGCCAAGGCCGCGAACGAGGAAGAAGTCGCGGGCGACGAAGGTCCGGGCCTGTTCGGAGATGAAGCGGGGGCGCAGGCGGCGGAGTAACTTCACTCTTGCCAACATGCTAGGTCCGGTATATGAGCCAAGTCGCACGCCGCTACCGACTCGTAGTTGCCGAGGGGGTCGCGGCCGATTTGATTCGTGTTCGCAAAGAAGATTCTGGCGCCTTTGATGAGTTGCAGGTCTTTTTTGAGGATCTTGAAGGGGATGAGAGCTGGTGCGCTTGCATCGCAGACCCGAGTTATTCGGACTCGCAGATCGAGAGCATCACTCCTCTTTGGTACCTCCAGCGTGAGCGCCGAAACATTTACCGGATCAAGTTCATCGAGGTCGCTTCATGGCGAGTAATTACGGCTGCCGATCATCGGGGGAAACGCATAGGCATCTTGGGCGTTATGCACCGCGATCAGGACTACGAAGCAGACCCTGTTTTTTCAGAACGGTTGAGGCAAAGTTATGATGCGCTCGAATTCGCATCCCTCTAATTTTGGCAGAGCAATTTCTTGGCATAGCCAGGCGTCACGCCGCGTGGTCACAGACGCTCCGCGCATGAAGCGCCGCATATCATTATTGGAGTTTAATTCCGCTCCTGATGGATTTGTCTCCCTTTCGGATTTTGTTAAGCAAAATTTTGCGGATCCTGACCGTCCAGCTTTGGCGAAGATTCGAAGACGAAAGGCCGATGAGCGTTTGAGCAAGGAAAAAGTGCCGACGCCAGCCTACTTGCGCCTACTGAAGGGTTTAAGCCAAGCGCAGTTGGCGGCAGAAATTGGCTCATCTCAGGCAGCGATTGCGAGAATGGAGGGTGGATTCGAGCGTCCATCCTTTGAGAAAATTCTGAAGCTTCAGCAAGCCTTGGAAACTTCATTTGACGACCTCATGGAAGCGATCTCGAATGTCCCGCTTGAGAGGTAACTCCATTTTTTGCGAAGATTTTCGCGTAGAAGACTCTGGGCAACCGATGATAATCGGCATGCTGTCACGCGACATCGAACTATCGCGCGTCGACCAGCATCTTAAGAGTCTTTTTTTTGTTTCGATGTTTCATGCTAAGAAAGAGCACGCAGATATAGTTCTACGACTATCGATAGAAATTAAGCATAGAGAACGTGACGAAGTGGTGCGTCGAGGGCCATATGACAAACCACTTGCTGACGATGTAGCTTTGGATGAAGAAGAAAATTTGGTCATCGTTTCGCTTCCCATCGATAAAGTCCCACTAGACATTGGAACACAGGTAGTGGCCACTCTCGAATTTGGGGATGAAACGGAAATTTACCGCTTAAACATTAACCAGACTGAAGAACTTAGCGAGAATTAGTTATTTTTTTGTCAGCGTTTCTTGCCGGCTAAGCTAATATTGCTCGCTGCTCCACTCCAAAGACCGATGCCCATCCGATGCTACCCTTCCGTCATCTATTGGAGCGACGGATTTGACATCTCGTAGCACACGCAAGGCGGGCTAGCGCGCCTTAGCTGAGAGCCAAGCCACCACCGGCATAACCCCAAACCCAACCTGTCCCAGCGTCCCATAGCGATGCGGCGCGCGCCATAGGCCAGCGAACCACTCGCCCGCGCTCTGGCCAGCCAGCGTCGTCGAAAGCAGGAGTTCGGCACACACCAGCAGCGCGAAGGCGAACGTGCCAATCGCCGCGGCTGCGCTGAGGCTGCGCACTGCAAACCTGCGCACTACCCAGCGGGCGGCGAGCCAGCTGGCGGCGAGCATCACCGGCACCTCGATCAGGATGATGTCCGCCTCCCCCATCGCTTCGGCGCCCCACAGCACCCGCACGGTTCCCAGCACGAAGCCCAGCGCGAAGATCGCGGCCCAGTAGAGGATGGCGGCGCGCAGAATGGCCATGCGCTCGAATACAACACCTTTCATGGGCGCGGAATTGATCCACCTCAAAGACCGCCACTCAAGCCGTGCTACCTTCCCCTCATCACCCGAGAGGAAGGACCCCGCATGTCGCAGCACACGCCCAATGAACTGACCCAGATCTTCGCCCGCGATCGCGAGCTGGTCACGCGGCTGAAGACCGAGGATGCGCATTACGCGCGGCTCGCCGACGAGTATCACGAGGTCAACCGCCAGGTGCACCGCATCGAGGCCGAGACCGAAGCGGCGAGCGACGAGCGCTTCGAAACGCTCAAGAAACAGCGCCTCGCCCTGCTCGACGAGATCACCGCCATCATCACCAGGGCCCGCGCTGCGGCCTGAACCGGCGCGGACCGGCGCGCTTACCTGCGTCGGTCCTCGCCGCTGCGGCGGTCGGGGCCGCTGCGCCGTTCCGGCCCCTCGAACGGCAGCTGCTGCTTGCGCCGGTCGTCCTTGCGACGGTCCTCGCCAGATCGTTCCTGGTATTCGCGTCCCACGATCTTTCTCCCATTGCCAATGCCCGTTGCAGAACTTCTTTCCTGCGCGGCGAAACAACTTGTGTTCCACGAGCATGGGTATCCATCTTGAATTAAGAAATACTTGAAAGTCACGCACCTTGTCGCAAATACGCGCGCCCTGTTGCGGGCGATTGACCGCGCCGCCTGCCCGGCGCTATCTCCCGCGGCAGGAGTAATATGACAGAGCTTGCCTTCCGCTGATCGCCACGCCCGGCCGCCCATAGGCCGGTGAGCGTATGGCTATCGCCGGTGGCCCCCATGCAACCGTGGGGCCGCCGCTTCCGCGCGTGACCGCGTCCGGTCCGCGCGCGCATCGAATAGCGGAATGCAGATCAATGAACATTTCCAAGGCGGAGCAGCGCACGCTGCACGCGCTCGCGCAGGGCGGGCATATCCTTGTCAGGCGTGACGGGGAGGCGAGCGGCAACAAGAGCCGTCCGCCGATCAGCGCGGTCGAATGCTACAATCGCGACGGTCATGTGCTGGTCGACTGCAAGCTGGCGACCTTCACCCGGCTGAAGAAGCGCGGCTTCATCGCCAGCCATGCGGGCGGGCCCTACCGGGTGACGCGGAGCGGTCTCCTCGCGGTGCGGGCGCAGCTCGACAATCGCTAGGGGACGGGGCGCGCGCGGCGGGGCGAAACCGCTTTCCTACCCGCGCGCGCTTCGCTTCAATCCGCCCATGTCGATAGGAGCCAGTCTTGCGATGCCCGGGCCTTTCGGGGCGAGTTGTGACCTTCGGGGTTTTTTGTCGCAGGACCGTGCTCCATGTGCTCCATCCTGTCGGGGTATCCACGGGCAGGTCCAACTTCGGTCCTACAGCGCCGGTGCTCGCGCGGCAAAGCAAAGGCCCGGGCAGCGCATCCGCCGCCCGGGCCGCAATGTCCGGATCATGCCGAAGGGGTCATGTGCCCGACTTCTTGACCACCCACTCGTCGAAGTCCTTGGCAAAGGCATCGCGCAGCTCGACCTTGGCGGGTTCGACCATCGCCTCTTCCTTGGGCGGGAAGTCCTCGAGCGGGTTCTTCACCTGCCCCTTGCCTTCCGAGACCAGCTTCGCGCCGTCGAATTGCCGCCAGATCCAGCCGGTGAACAGGTTCGACCCGTACATCATCGCCTTGTGGTAGAAGATGTGCGTGGTGACCAGCTCGGCATAGCACTGGTTGGTGCTGTCGGTGATGCGCTGGCCGTCCTTGATCTTCTTGTTGAGCGCCTTGACCTCGGCCTTGAGCTCGGGGTTGTCCTTGAGGTCCTCGTTCCACGGCGTCGGCTTCTCGATGATCACCTCGTACTTGCTCGCATCGAGGCCGAGCTTGGCGAGGTAGTCGAGCTTCTGCAGCTCTTCCATCTGGACCTCCGGCCCAAGGTATTCGCGCATCAGGTCCTTGACCGTCCGCACGCCCTTGGCATGGCCCGCCTGGTCGGCCAGTGCGCCCACGATGCCGAAGCCGCTGAACAGGCCCATCTTGACCCCGAGGTAGTTCTCGGTCGGCCAGACATGGAGCTCGCATTCAGGCGCCGCCACCTCTGCGGCAGGTTCAACCGAAGCAGCAACGGTGTCCGCCTCCTGCGCCGCGAGCGGTGCGGACAGGAGCATTGCAGCGGCGGCGAAAGTGCCGCCAAACGCATTTGTTTTCATGTAGATCAGTCCCCCTCGTCGCACGCCCAGTGCGAGCGACGAGACGACAGATATTTCGATCGCAAAGCGCTGACAATCCGGATTCTGCCGAGCGGTAACCACCCGCGCATTCTATCCACACCAGTCGATCCGCTCGGTCAGCCAGCCGCCGCCTTCGGCGAGACCCAGCCCGATCATGTGCTCGGCGAGCAAATCCTCGCCCCGCCGCGCCGCGCGCAGTTCGCGGCCGTATTTGTCGCGCGGGGGATCATCGCCGCCGTTCCACTCGAACGCTCCCCGCGCAAGCCAGGCATGGAGCGCGCGCTTCGCTTCGCGCGCCTTCGTCCGCTCGGCTTCGCAGGCACTGTCCATCTCGGGCGCATCGAACCCGGTCAGGCGGATACGGCGATCGCCGCGCAGGCGCCCATAGCGCACGGTGTCGCCGTCGATCACGCAGGCACTGTTCGGTCCCGAACCGCACGGCTCGAAGCGTGTGTCGACCGCCACCCATTGTTCGGGCGGTCGGACACGATCCTCGACGAACAGCCAGATCCCGAGAAGGAGGCCGAGCAACAGAAAGGGCATGGCCAGCCGCCGCACCCGCCGCCATTCGCCCTCCCGCTTGCGTCGCTGCCGACAGCGGCTGTCAAAGCGGGCCGGTTTCGGCTTCGTCCGCTGCTTCAACGCTGCGGCGTTCGGTCGCGGATGCGGTCGAAACCGGCTGTGATATTGGCGAAGCGTTCGGCAATGTTCGGCTCGAACTCGGTGTCGGTGAAGATATAGGGCCAGTCGCCCTCGATCCCCTCGCGCACCAGCTCGCCAACATAGCGCGGGTCGATCCCGTGCTGGATCGCCTCGCGCGCGATCTGGACGAATTCACCGGCCTCCTCGCCCTCGTTCATCTCCTCGATCTGGCCGAAGCGAGGCGGCAGGTTGCGCTGCGAATCCATGATCTGCGTGCGGATGAACCCGGGGCAGAGAACCGACACTCCGATGCCCTTCTCGGCGAGCGTTCCGCGCAACCCTTCGCTCAGGGCGACTACCCCGTATTTGGTGACATTGTACGACGGGTTCACAGCCGCGCTGAGCCCCGCGATGCTGGCGGTCGAGACTATCTGCCCACCTTCGCCGTGGCTCTCGATCAAGGGGCCGAATATCTCGATCCCCCAGACCACACTCATCAGGTTTACACCGATGGTCCAGTCCCAGCTTTCATCGGTCCACTCACCGTAATTGCCGCCGCCGCCGACCCCGGCATTGTTGACCACCACATGCACCTTGCCAAAGCGGGCGATTGTCTCGTCGGCGGCCTTGCGAAGCTCATCCTTGAGCGAGACATCGGCGCGAACTCCGGCAACATCGGCATTGGTTGCGGAGAGGCCGGCAACTGCCGCGTCGAGCGCCGCCTGCTCGATATCGCAGAGCATGACCTTGACCCCTGCGGCGGCAAGCGCCTGCGCAATGCCCAACCCGATGCCCGAGCCAGCCCCGGTGACAAAGGCGACCTTGCCTTCCAGATTTTGCATCGTCCTCTCCTCCACGCTGCCTCTCGAGGGAAGCATGGACCCGCGCCCACCGTGCTGCAATGGCGAATGGAGCGCTCGTTAACCGTCGCCGGTTAGGGTGTTGCGCATGTTCGGACCGCGACTCGGAACCGTCTTTGCCAGCCGCTGGCGTGCGCTGTGGTTCTGCGGAAGCGTGCTGCTGCTTGCTTATTGCAGCGTCCCCTCGCCCGATGAATCCGCCAAACAGGTAACGGAAAAGCAAGCCGTGGCGCATCCCGCCAACCCCTGGTCTTTGCAAAACTAGGCAAGTTCTTCCTTAGCGTGATGTGTGTTGGCATAGATGATGCCGGGCCGCGTCTTCTTGGGGGAGAGAGATAGATGACGGTCGGTCTGGGGCGCCTTGCGCGCACGGTTGAAGAAGTGGGCATGAACCTCGGGGCGATGCTCCAGGTGGAAAGGCCCAATTACCGACCCTACGAGCCGCGAGCAGGCGATGTCTTCATCACCTCCTGGGCCAAGAGCGGCACCACCATGACCCAGCAGATGTTCCACCAGCTGCGGATGCTCGCCGCAACCGGCAAACCCGACATGGACTTTGACGACATCAGCCGGATGACGCCGTGGGAAGACACTGCGCGGTCGGCCAATTTCGATATGAATGTGGCACAAAGGGCAGCACCGCGCGGTTTCAAATCCCACCGCGAATACGAACGGCTCGAACCGGGGATGCGCTATATGGTGACATTGCGCGACCCGCACGAAACCTACCACTCGTTCCATCGCTTCTTCTCGGGGTATCTCTTCGAGCCGGGATCGATTTCCATGGAAGAATTCTTTCCGCTCTGGATGATGGGCGGCCCAGGCGGCTGCGACTATTTCACCCATCTGCTGAGCTGGTATGCACGCCGCAACGAGCCGGATACTCTGCTGATGACCTATCGCTGGGCGGTGAAGAACAAGGAGGCGATGATCCGCCGCATGGCGTCCTTCATCGAGATCGAGGCCGATGACGCGACGGTTGCCCGGGTCGACGAACTTTCCACGCGCGAATTCATGCACTCCTACAAAGACAAATTCGACGACCTTATGATCAAGACGGCCATGGGTGAGCTGCTCGGCCTGCAAGGTCTGGAAGCGAGCAAGGTGAAATCCACGGCCAGCGATGCGAAACAGGTCCCGCCCGCCATTGCCGCCCGGATCGATGCGATATGGGCGGAACGGATTGCGCCAGCCACCGGACACAAGGACTTCGCCAGCCTCGCGACCGAGATAGATGACCTTCAGTGACCTGAGGGGTAAAACCGCTTTCCACGCGTTTCGTGCAAGGCTAGTTCGGCGCGCATGACCGACGCGCCCGACCTCTCGACGATCCACGCCAAGGCGGAAACGCTGATCGAGGCCCTGCCCTATTTCCAGCGTTATGCGGGAAAGTGCTTCGTGGTGAAATACGGCGGCAACGCGATGGGTGACGATCGCGCGGCGCGAGAATTTGCCGAGGACGTGGTCCTGTTGAAGGCGGTGGGCATCAACCCCGTCGTCGTCCACGGCGGGGGGCCGCAGATCGGTGCCATGCTCGAAAAGCTGGGTGTCGAAACCCTGTTCGTCGATGGTTTGCGGGTCACCGACAAGCAGACTGCGGATGTTGCGGAGATGGTCCTGTCGGGAGCGATCAACAAGGCGATCGTCGGCTCGATCGCCCGCGCGGGCGGCAAGGCTATCGGCATTTCGGGCAAGGACGGCGGGCTCGTCACCGCGACCAAGCTGCAGCGCACGCAAAAGGACCCGGACAGCAATATCGAGAAGGCGCTCGACCTCGGCTTCGTCGGCGAGCCAAGCGCAGTCGATACCACCGTGCTCGAAACCGCGACCGCTGCCGGAATGATTCCGGTGGTTGCTCCCATTGGGGTGGGCGAGGACGGGCATACCTACAACATCAATGCCGATACCATGGCTGGCGCGCTTGCCGCTGCATTGGGGGCCGCGCGCCTGTTGCTGCTGACCGACGTGACCGGCGTGCTCGACAAGCAGGGCAATCTTCTCACGGACCTCAAGCCTCCCGACATCGCGCGCCTGCGCGAAGACGGCACTATCAGCGGCGGGATGATTCCCAAGCTCGAGACCTGTGTGAAAGCGGTCGAGGCAGGGTGCGAGGCGGCGGTCGTGCTCGACGGACGCGTGCCGCATGCGATGCTGCTCGAGTTCTTCACCGCGCGCGGTGCAGGTACGCTGGTCAGCGCCGGTTGACAGGCGCGCATCGGGGGTGGCGCCAGCCGTGCCGCTCTTGTAGGACACCACCAAAGCCTCAACCGACGGGAACGCGACCGAAATGACAGGCCTCGTGGCACTCTACCAGATCGTCGACATGATCACCTCGATCGTGATCATGCTCATCATCATCCAGTTCATTATCGGACTGCTGTTCGCATTCAATGTGGTGGGCCGGTCGAACGAATTCCTCGCCGCCTTCTACGATGCGATCAATCGCCTGTTCGAGCCGGTCCTTCGTCCGATACGCAATGTCCTGCCGAACACCGGCGCAATCGACTTCTCGCCTATCGTGCTGATCATCCTGCTCAATATCGTCCTGATCGTCCTCGGCACGGTGGCGTTCGGCTGATGAGCGCGGAGGTCATCGACGGCAAGGCGTTCGCCGAACGTCTGCGTTTGCGGGTTGGCGAACAGGCTGCCAAGTTCGAGGCGGCGAGTGGCCGCAAGGCGGGCCTCGCCGTAGTGCTGGTGGGCGAAGACCCGGCGAGCCAAGTCTATGTCCGCAGCAAGCACAAGGCCACGGTCGCGGCCGGCATGGAGAGCTTCGAGCATCGCCTTTCCGCCGACGTCAGTGAAGCCGACCTGCTTGCCCTCGTCGAACAGCTCAATGCAGATCGGGCAGTTGACGGAATTCTCGTCCAGCTACCCCTGCCCGGCCATCTCGACGAGCAGGCGGTGATTGCTGCGATCAGCCCCGACAAGGATGTCGATGGCTTCCATGTCACGAATGCCGGGCGCCTCGCGGTGGGCCAGCGCGGTTTCGTGCCCTGCACACCGCTGGGCTGCATGATGCTGTTGACCGACCGGCTCGGCGATCTCTCGGGACTGGAAGCGGTCGTCATCGGCCGATCGAATATCGTCGGCAAGCCCATGGCGCAGCTACTGCTCGACGCCAATGCCACCGTGACCATCGCGCACAGCCGAACCAGGGACCTGCCTGCGGTGGTGAAGCGCGCCGACATCGTGGTCGCGGCGGTTGGACGCGCGGAAATGGTCAGGGCCGAGTGGCTCAAACCTGGCGCGACGGTCATCGACGTCGGCATCAACCGCCTTGCGCCCGCCGGGGGCGAAGAGCGCGGACGGCTGGTCGGCGATGTCGACTATTCGGGTGCCCAGGGTGTCGCTGGCGCAATCACTCCCGTGCCGGGCGGGGTTGGGCCGATGACCATTGCCGTCCTGCTGCGCAATACGATGGTCGCCGCCTATCGTAATGAAGGCATTGAGCTGCCCGAGGGCGCGCTTTGAGGCTTCTCGCCGCCCTTCTGGTGGTCGCGCTTGCCGCCTGCTCGGCGCCCCAGATGCGCGGGCGCTACGATTCGCTGCGCGTGCCAGTTGCCAATCCGAGCAAGGTGATCGCCGCCGAGCTCGCCTTTGCTCGCATGGCGCGGGAGAAGGGCACATGGACGGCCTTTCGCCACTATGCCACCGACGATGCACTGATGCCTTCGCCGGATTTCGTCCGCGTGCAGGAGGCGCTCAAAGGCGTTTCCGACCCGGCTGCCCCGATCGTCTGGGGGCCGGAGAAGGTCTGGTCGAGCTGCGACGGCAGTTTCGCGGTCAGTACCGGCGGCGCCGAATATCCGAGCGGCCGCCGCGGACGTTTTCTCACGATCTGGCAACGCCAGTCCGATGGCGAGTATCGCTGGGTGCTCGACCAGGGCTTCGACGATACAGGAGCCCAGGTCTCACCCGAGATGATCAGCGCCAACGTCGCGGAATGCAACACGCGCGCACCGGAGTCGCTCAAGGTCCGCCGCAATGAGGCCTGGGGTTCCGCCGCCTCGAATGACGGTTCGCTCGAATGGTCGACGCTCATGGCGACCGACTGCTCGCGCATCGTGACAATCCGCATGCGCAATGCAGAGGGAACGATGGAAGAAGTGTTCAGGCGCGAAGCACCTGCGCCGAACGTGCCCGAGGGCTCGCCTGCCCCCGGGTGCAAGGCCTGACTCATGACCCAGCTCTTTATCTCCGCCTTCATCACGCTCTTCGTGGTCATCGACCCGCCAGGCTGTGCACCGATCTATGCCGGCCTGACCAAGGGCGCGACGCAGGCGCAACGTCGCAACATGGCAATCCGCGCGACGATCATCGCCGCGGCAATCCTGCTCGTCTTCGCGCTGTTCGGCGAGGACCTGCTCGGCGCGCTGCACATCGAGCTCGACAGCTTCCGTATCGCGGGCGGGCTGATGCTCTTCTGGATCGCCTTCGAGATGGTCTTCGAAAAACGCACACAACGCCGGGAGGAAAGGGCCGAAAAGGTCGCTGCCACACCCGAGGTCGAGGATGTGTCGGTCTTTCCCATGGCCATGCCCATGCTGGCCGGCCCGGGCGCTATCGCCTCGGTCATGCTGCTGACAAGCACCGCCAAGGGCCTGGAGGGAACGCTGATCGTCCTGGCCGCGCTCGCTGCAGTGCTGGTGCTGACAATGCTGGCACTGGTTGCGGCTGGCCCGCTGATGAAGATCTTCGGCGACCGGGTCGAAGCGGTGATCACGCGCCTGCTCGGCGTCCTGCTTGCCGCTCTCGCCGCACAATATGTGATTGACGGACTGAAGGGCAGTTTCGGCCTGTAGTGACTACTGCAGGGTGACGATCTCGTCGCCGTCGTCACGCAGGGCGAAGAACTGCATGAGTTGGATCATCAGTTCGCAACGATTGGCGAGGTCGGGAGCCTCGAGAAGCGCCTGCTTCGATGCCGCGTCGAAGGGGATGATCTGCGCAACACCATTGATCAGGGTCTCGTCATCGAGCCGCGGAACCGAATCCCAATCGACGGAATAACCCTGCATGTCGGCAAAGCGCCGCGCCTCGAATTCGAAGCCTGCACGCTCGACACTGGAGAGGAACTGGTTCTCGACATCCTCTATGACCTCGGCCTCTACCTGGCGGAAGGGTGTCTTGACCTCCAGCTCGCGGATCACACGAAACCGCGCTTCACCATCGAGGACGATGTTGTAGCGCCCGTCCTCCAGCGCCTCGACATCGCCGATGCGTCCGATACAGCCGATCTCGTACAGCGGCGCGCCGTCGCGCGAACGCTGTGGCTGGATCATGCCGATGAGGCGATCCTTGGCGAGCGCATGCCCTACGAGTTCGCGATAGCGCGGCTCGAAAATATGCAGCGGCAATTGTAGTCCCGGGAACAGGATCGCGCCGGGGAGGGGAAAGATGGAGAGCTTGATGCTCACGCGCGCCCTAACCGAACAGCAGCCTGGACAGCCGCCTCCGCGTGGCGACGACCCATGCGTCTTCCAGCCCGACGGCTTCGAATATCTGCAACAGCTTGGCCTTGGCCGCGCCCTCGTTCCACTCGCGATCGGCTTCGAACATGGCCAGCAGCTCGTCGGCCGCAGCATCGCGGTCGCCGGCAGCAAAGGCGGCTTCGGCGTAGGAGTATCGCGAGTCCATGTCGCCCCCGGCGGCCTTGTCACGCAGTGTGGCGAGCTCACCGTCGTCGACCTTGTTGGCTGCCAGCTCGATCGCGCTCCTGGCCTGGGCAAGTAGGGGGTCTGCGGCGCTGGCCGGGTTCAATTCTGCAGCATCGAGCGCAGCCTGCGCCTGTTCGACATGGCCAGCCTGCACCAGTGCACGGACCAGCCCAGCATGTGCGGCAGCATTGTCGGGCGCCATCTCGACGACCTGTCCGAAAATACCAGCCGCGCGTTCGGCGTCACCGTCGGCGAGGACCTGTTCGGCCATCTCGACGAATTGGGTGACGTCCTGCTGCTCCTGTTTGGTATCGGCATCGCCCGCCTGAACCGGCAATTGAGCGAGAATCTGGTCGAGCGTCTGCTTCAGTTGCGATTCGCTGCGGGCGTTGGTCAAATCCGCAACCGGCTGCCCCTGGAACATCGCGTAGACGGTCGGAATCGACTGGACCTGGAACTGGGCCGCGATGAACTGCTCCTTGTCGACATCGACCTTGCGCAGCTCGACACCCTTGTCGGCATACTCACCCGCGACCTTCTCCAGCACCGGGGCCAGCGCCTTGCACGGCCCGCACCAGTCTGCATAGAAATCGAGGATGACGAGTTTCGTCATCGACGGCTCGACCACTTCACTGCGGAAGCGGTCCACGGCCTTCTGTTCGTCGATGCTGAGACCCATGCTCGCCACTATTGTTCGCCCTTCTGCTTGAAAAAACCCGCGCCCCATGTGGGCCTTGCCGCGCAAATGTGAAGGGGTGGGACGATGGTTGCAAGGGCAGTAGCAAGATTGCGCTTTTAGGGCTTGCGGGACTCGAATCTCGCTGCTAGTTGGCCGCCTCCCCACCGGGCCCTTGGCTCCGGTAGCGTCAGTGAGCGGGCGTAGCTCAGGGGTAGAGCATCACCTTGCCAAGGTGAGGGTCGGGCGTTCGAATCGCCTCGCCCGCTCCATTTTCTTCCAGATCGCAGTTGCAGTTCGTCCGGCAAAATCGCCGCTTCGGCGACTATTCGCTTGCGCGTACCGCCGAGACCTCTATCTGCGCTGGTAATGTTGTATCATAATCAGGCCCGGGCGGCACTCTTCACCTCGCTTTCGATCCTTGCACTCGCGGTTTCGCACCCCGCGTCGGCACAGGATGCTCCAGATCAGGAACCGGCGGCGGCACCTAATGCGGTCGGCGATACAGACGATGCGGGCGACGACCTCCATGACCGCCGTATCGACTACAAGGGCGAGATCATCGTCACCGGTCACGGGCTGAAGAAGCTCGACCTGCTTGCCGGCACTTCGGTGATGGACGTTCAAGCCTTGCAGGAAAATTCGGCCGGCCAGATCGGCGAGGTCCTGGCCGGTCTGCCGGGCGTATCGGCGACCAGCTTCTCCCCCGGCGCCTCGCGCCCGGTACTGCGAGGCTTTTCAGGCGAACGCGTGCGTGTGCTGGTGGACGGCATCGGCTCGATCGATATTTCCAACACCTCCGCCGATCACGCAGTGACCATCGACCCGCTAACGGCGGAGCGCGTCGAAGTCCTCCGCGGACCAGCGGTGATGATGTACGGCAGCTCGGCCATCGGCGGTGCGATCAATGTGGTCGACAAACGGATTCCACGGCGCGTGCCCGACGAAGACTATCACCTCGACGTGCTGGTCGGCGCGGATACAGCCAGCGACATGCGCGAGGCAGGCGCCTCGTTCGACCTTCCGCTGGGCGGCGGCTTTGTTGGCCATATCGACGGCAGCTGGCGCGACAGCGACGACCTCTCGATACCGGGCTACCAGATCTCGCCCTCCTTGCGCGCAGACCTGCTCGCCCAGGCCGACGATCTTGCTGCCGGAGGCGAGACCGATGCCGCCGACGAGTTGCGCGAAGCTGCCATGCACCGGGGCTCGCTGCCCAATAGCGGCACCGAGACCTGGACAGCCAATGGCGGCCTCGCGTTTTTTGCGGGCGAGAGCAATATCGGAGCCGCTTTCGGCATCTACGACACGTTCTATGGGGTCCCGACACGCCCGGGCGGCGAGGAGGACGAGGAAGTCTCAATCGGCCTGCGCCAGTATCGCGGCGACCTGCGCGCCGAAGCTGTCACGGGAGGCGGATTCCTGGACCGGATCCGCCTGCGCGCGGCCTATAGCGACTATACCCACACCGAATTCGAAGGCGACGAGGCTGGAACGACCTTCGATGTTCAGGGGATCGAAGGACGGCTGGAATTCATCCAGGCCGACCGCGGCAACTGGCGTGGTTCGTTCGGCGGGCAATATTACTTCCGCGATTTCCTCGCGGTCGGTGACGAGGCCTATATCGCGCCGAACCGCACCGAACAGCTGGCCGGCTTCGTGCTCCAGGAGTTCGAATTCGGGCCCCTCGAACTCGAACTGGCCGGTCGCTACGAGCATTCCTCGGTCGATGCGGTGAGCCTTGGCTTCGATCGCAGCTTCAATGCCATCTCGGGCGCGGCAGGCCTGGCCTACGAGACCGATGGCGGTTTGCGTTTCGGGGTGAATGCCTCCCGCGTGGCGCGCGCGCCGAGCGCCGAGGAAATGCTGGCCAACGGTCCGCATCTCGCCACCCAATCCTTCGAAGTTGGCGATCTCGGCCTGACGCTGGAACGTGCATGGGGCGGGGAGGTTTACGCCCGCGGCGCTTCCGGACCGATCCAGTTCAACCTCGCGCTCTTCAAGAGCTGGTTCGACAACTACATCTACCAGGCCGCGACCGGGGACCAGGAAGACGGCCTGCCGGTCTATGAATATCGCCAGGGCGACGCGACCTATGCCGGGATCGAAGGCGAGGCGAGCTGGGCCTTCGTCGACACCGGACCGATCTCGGTCCTGCTCGACCTGAAGGGCGACTATATCCGCGCGAAGCTAGAGGATGGGACGGCACTGCCGCGTATTCCGCCTCTAAGCCTGACTGCCGGCCTAGAGGCACAAAGCGACCCGTGGGACGCGCGGGTCGAGGTTGAATGGGCCGACGACCAGACGCAAACAGCGCCACTCGAGACCGATACCGAGGGCTTCACTCTGCTCAACGCCAGCTTCACCTGGCGGCCGATCAGGGGCGACCGCAACATCGCCATCGTGCTGAAAGCCGACAACATCCTCGACACGACGGCTCGCCGCCACGCCAGCTTCACAAAGGACTATGTGCCAATGGCGGGGCGCAATTTCAGCGCGAACTTCCGCGCCAGTTTCTAGTCGGTCGAGGCGAGGCCTTCGGCCTTGCCCTCGGCATGGGCGGCCTTGATTTCGGCGTCATGCGCGCGGTCGCGTTCCTTCCACAGGCCGACCTGCCCGCGGACCTGGCCATAGGCGTAGACCATCATCAGCCCGCCGATCACGGCGAGGTTCTTGAGCGCCATCGCCGCCTGTAGCTGGTCGGTGACCTTCTCGTGGAAGAACAGCGTCGCAAGCGCGGTGAATCCGATCAAAAGCACGCTGGCAATGCGGGTCATGAATCCGCTCGCCAGCACCAGTCCTGCGACGATCTCGAACACTCCGACGGCGAGTGCAAGGCTGCCCGGGAAGGGCGACTCCGCCTCCATGTAGGCGGCGGTCCCGGCCGGATCCATCACCTTGCCGAAACCGGCAAAGATGAACAGCGCGCCGAGCAGGATGCGCCCTAGTATTGCTGCGATAGTCGCCATGCGATTTCCTCCCCTGTGTGCCTCTCGAAACGATCCGTGTGTCGTCGTGTTCCTCAATCCTCTACCGCGAAGCTCAGCTCAGCATGGTCGCGCAGGCGCTCGACCAGCGCCTCGCCCAAGAAGGATCCCGCGGTCCCGACGCCGCCTTCGGCATCGCAATCGAGCAGCGCCATGCCGGTTTCGGCCAGCATCCGGCTGGTCGAGCCGTACCCCGGATCGTACTTGCCCTTCACACCATAGTGGATGCGCGCTCCATCGGGCCATTCGCCCACGAAGAGCACGTCGTAGAAGCCGTTCTCGCGCTCTTCCTTGCTCGGCCCCTCGCCCGGCTTGGGCGGTTTCGCGCCGAAGGGGTTCTTGAGCATGTCGACCACCGCATTGGCCGCCGCCTTCCCTGCTTCACCCGGACTGGTGAGCATCATCTCGTCATAGCGGAAGTCCTCGCCATAGGGATGACCGCGCAGGAAGTTGGTGCGGTGGACGTTCTTGGTGTTGATCGTCGCCATGATGAAGGGCGCAGACCATTTGCCCAGCTCGTCCTCGTAGCGCGGGATCATGCCGCTGGGCTGGTCCGGCCCCTCGAAACCCGGTGTGAGGCCGAAGGGGTTGTTGAGCACCTTGATGATGCCGGGGTTCTTCGCCGCCGCCTTCATCGTCGCGGTCAGGCTGGCCGCCGTGCCGCCAGAGAAGGTCCCCTGCATCGCGCGCACGCGGCCCTTTACGCGCGGAGCGGGCGAGCCGTGACGCTTCTTCGCCTCCTGCTGGAGCATGAAGACGCCGAGATCGAAGGGAATGGAATCGAAGCCGGAGGAGAAGGCGATGCGGGCACCGCTCTTCTTTGCAGCCTCATGGTGGAGGTCGATCTGCTCGCGCATCCATGCGGGTTCGCCGCACAGGTCGGCATAGTCGGTGCCGGTCTTGACGCAGGCCGCGACCAGCGCATCGCCATAGAGCTGGTAGGGCCCGACCGTCGTGAGCACGACCTTGGTACGATTGCACATGGCCTCGAGGCTCGCCGGATCGTCGGCATCGGCGACCACCAGCGGTGTCGAAGTCGGCGCGCCGATCTCGGCCCGCACCTCCCCAAGCTTCGCCTCGCTGCGCCCGGCCATGGCCCATTTCGGTCCGTCGGCGGCATTGCCGTATTCGCGCACGAAATGCTCGGCGACGAGGCGGCCGGTGTAGCCGGTGGCGCCATAGACGATGATGTCGAATTCGCGGTCAGCCATGGAATCTCTCTCCTTCGCCCACCTGAATGCGCGCCGCCTGCCCCCGAGTCAAAGACGTAGCGTCAGGGCCGATCCAACAGGATGGAGCACATGGAGCACGGTCCAGGGACAATTGCGGGGGAGTGTCACTCTGGCGGGAAGAAAGCGTCACCGTCGGTGCGCAAGTGTCACCGCGGTGCACGAATGTGCCACGAGCGGCGGACTTTGTGTCACCTTGCGGCGGCGAAATGTGTCGCTTTCGAAAACGCGCAGTGTGACCCGCATTGAAGGGGAGTGCCGCGTCGCAGGTTCTGTAATGGGGATGCCAAAATGCCATCGCCCGATCCTGCACCGGTTGGGCGCGAGTAGGAAAGCCAGTCACTCAGTGATCCCGCCAAGTTGCGGAGAACCAGTCTCACAACCGCGGCAGTGTCACCCCGCGCTGGCCCATGTATTTGCCCGCGCGGTCGGCATAGGTGACCTCGGGCCGCTCGTTGCCCTGCAGGAACAGGAACTGGCACGCGCCTTCATTGGCGTAGATTTTCGCGGGCAGCGGCGTGGTGTTGGAAAACTCCAGCGTGACGTGCCCTTCCCAACCCGGCTCCAGCGGGGTGACGTTCACGATGATGCCGCAGCGCGCATAGGTGCTCTTGCCGAGGCAGATGACCAACACGTCTTCGGGAATACGGAAATATTCAACCGTGCGAGCGAGAGCGAAGCTGTTGGGCGGGATCACGCAAACCTCGGTGTCCCGATCGACAAAGCTGTTGCTGGCGAAATCCTTGGGATCGACCACTGCGCTGTCGACATTGGTGAAGATCTTGAATTCGGGCGCGACGCGTGCGTCATAGCCGAAGCTCGAGAGCCCGTAGGAGATACACCCCTCGCGACGCTGCGCTTCGACGAAGGGCTCGATCATGCCCTCGTTCATCGCCTTGTCGCGGATCCACTTGTCCGAAAGAATCGCCATGTCGCGACGATTCCGCAGAGCGACACTGCGGGCAAGCGCCCGGGCGAGCTTATCCGCCGATCAGAACTGCTTTCCGTTCAACTGCGGATTGTTCGCAACCACACGATTCAACCATGCACGCGGCTTTCGCATGAGTTTTTCGGGGTAGTCGACCGTAGCCCCGAGCAGGCTTGCGATTGCCCCTACGAAATGGATGCAGTTGCGTTTGTCGAGATCGTAGTATTTTCCCGGCGCATTTCGCCACCGCTCCACCTCGGCCACCAAATTGCGGTAGCCTTCATCGTCCACCGTGACGGTGAAATGCCGGTTGGTCTTGGTGATCCACTTCTCTTTCTCGACCAAGATGATGTGCTTGACCGGTCCCGTGAGAATGGCAGGCGAAATATTCTTGGCCGAGAATCCGAAGTTCTCGTGGACCTTGGTACCGTCCGACAACTCGCCGTCGAGCGAGATAAAGGTATGCGGATAGCGGCCGACCAGGACCGACCCGTTAAAGCTGTGAAAGCTGACCCTAACGTCCGCCATGGCGGCGGACGCCGAAAGCAAGGCAAGGCAGCCGAGCAGGAGGCGGAGGATGCGACCCATCGCGAACCGACTAGCCTATCGCAGGCCGGACATGCAACTCAGCTCGCCAGCAGCGTCGCGTTTCCGCCCGCAGCGGTCGTGTCGATGCACACCACCCGTTCGGTTGCGAACCTTGCGACATAGTGCGGGCCGCCCGCCTTGGGGCCGGTCCCGGAGAGGCCTTCGCCCCCGAAGGGCTGGCTTTCGACCACCGCGCCGATCTGGTTGCGGTTGACGTAGAAATTGCCGACCCGCGCATGGCGCTCGACATATTCGCGGGTTTCCTCGAGCCGTGAATGGAGGCCGAGCGTGAGGCCGAAGCCGGTCGCATTGATGTCGCGCACGACCTGCGGCAGGTCGGCGGCCTTGAAGCGTACCACGTGCAGGATCGGGCCGAAGTTCTCGCGCTTGAGGTCGAGGATCGAATCCATCTCGATGATCGTCGGGGCGACGAAACAGCCGCTTGCAAGTTCTGCCGGGGGGTCATGTCGCCAGATCTCGCGACCGCTCTGCGCGCGGCGGGCAACATGGCGTTCGAGCGCGGCCTGTGCATCGGGATCGATCACCGGGCCGACATCGGTGGCGAGGTCTTCCGGGTCGCCGACTGCCAGCGCATCGAAAGAGCCGCGGATCATTTCGATCATACCATCCGCGACATCGTCCTGGATATAGAGGACGCGCAGGGCCGAGCAGCGCTGGCCCGCGCTCTGGAAGGCACTGGCGACCACATCGCGCGTGACCTGCTCGGGCAGGGCGGTGGAATCGACGATCATCGCGTTCTGCCCGCCGGTCTCGGCGATGAAGGTCGCGATGGGGCCTTCACGCGCGGCGAGGCTGCGGTTGATCGCCTGCGCGGTCTGAGTCGAGCCGGTGAAGGCCACGCCCGCGATGCGCGGGTCCGAGGTAATCATCTCACCCACATCGCCTGCACCGGGGAGGAGCTGGAAGACTTCCTCGGGAATGCCTGCCTCGTGGCACAGCTTCACCGCCAGCGCGGCGATCAGCGGGGTCTGCTCGGCAGGCTTGGCAACCACGGTGTTGCCTGCGGCGAGCGCGGCGGCGGCGGGGCCGATGAAGATGGCGAGCGGGAAGTTCCACGGGCTGATCGTGGCGAAGACACCGCGTCCGACTAGGCGCAGGCGGTTCTCCTCGCCCGTTGGTCCGGGCAGCGGAATCGGCGCGGTGAACAGGCGGCGTGCCTCGCCCGCATAGAAGCGGAGGAAGTCGACCGCCTCGCGCAGTTCGAGCACGGCATCGATCAGCGTCTTGCCCGCTTCGCGCTGGCACAGGCTGAGGAACTCGTCGGTGTGCTCCTCGAACAGGTCGGCCGCCGCTTCGAGCAGCAGGGCGCGCTTCTCGCCGCCGAGCTGGTCCCAGCCCGGCTGGATATCTTCGGCGCGGGTGATTGCCTCCTCGACCTCGAAGGGCAGCGCATCGCGGCGCGTGCCGACGGTTCGGGTGAGGTCGTGCGGCTTGGTGATCGGCGCGGTCTCGCCCTCGGCACCCGAGACGAATGTGGGCTCGGCATGCCACTCGACGCCTTCCAGCGCAGCGAGCCGTTCGAGCAACGGGCCGCGCACCAGCGGGTCAGCGACATCGACGCCGGCGGAATTGGCGCGGTTGGGGAAGATGTCCGACGGCAACGGGATCGCCGGATTGCGATAGGGTTCCAGCGCGGCGAGGTCGGCCACCGGGTCGGTCGTGAGTTCGCTCACCGGCACATCGGCATCGGCCATGCGGTTGACGAAGCTGGAATTGGCCCCGTTCTCGAGCAGGCGGCGCACGAGATAGGCGAGCAAATCCTTGTGTGTGCCGACGGGGGCATAGATGCGCACATTGGTCCGCGCATTGCCCTCGGCCTGCGCCAGCGCGGCATAGACGTCCTCGCCCATGCCGTGGAGGCGCTGGAACTCGAATTGCTTGCCCCCCGCGAGCGCCTTCACCGCGCCAATGGTATAGGCGTTGTGCGTGGCGAAGGCAGGGTAGATCGCGTCATCCGCCGCCAGCATCCGCTCGGCGCAGGCGAGATAGCTGACATCGGTGCCCAGCTTGCGGGTGAAGACGGGGAAATCCTCGTATCCGCCGACCTGACTGAGCTTGATCTCGGTGTCCCAGTACGCGCCCTTGACCAGCCGGACGAAGAACTTGCGGTCATGCTTGCGGGCGAGGCGGGCGACCCAGTCGACCATCGGCACGCCGCGCTTCTGGTAGGCCTGCACCGCGAGGCCGAAGCCCATCCATTGCGAACCGTCGGGGCGGGCAAAGAGTTCATCGTCGGCAGCCAGCGCCTCGATGATGTCCATCGACAGCTCAAGCCGCTCGGCTTCTTCGGCATCGATGGTGAAGTGGATATTCGCATCGCGCGCCTTGATGGCGAGCTCGCGGATCATCGGCACCAGATCGGCCGCCGCCTTCCCGGCGTGGAGGAAAGTGTATTTCGGGTGCAGCGCGGACAGCTTCACCGAAATGCCGGGCGAGGTCTCGACCTTGCCGGTGGCCTCCTTCGCCAGCCGCTCGATCGCGCGTTCGTAGCTCTGCCGGTAACGCTCGGCATCGGCATAGGTCATCGCGCCTTCGCCGAGCATGTCGAAGCTGTGTGTCAGGCCCTTCGCCCGTTCCGGCGCAGCGCGCTTCAGCGCCTCGGTAATAGTGCGCCCGAAGACGAATTGCCCGCCGAGGATCTTCATCGCTTGCAGCGTCGCCTTGCGGATCACCGGCTCGCCCAGGCGGTTGACCGTGCGCTTGAGCGTCTTGCCGAGACCCTTCTGGATGTCCTCGGGCCGATCCAGCACCTCGCCCGTCAGCATCAGCGAGAAGGTCGCCGCATTGACGAAGGTGGAGGAACTTTCACCCAAGTGCTCGGACCATTCGATATCGCCGATCTTGTCGCGGATCAGCGCGTCGGCGGTCGCCGCATCGGGAACGCGCAACAGCGCTTCGGCAAGGCACATCAGCGCAATGCCTTCCTCGGTCGCGAGGCCATATTGCTGGAGGAAAGCGTCGAGCCCGCTCGCCTTTCGGGCGCGAGCGCCCTCGATCAGCTTCGCTGCAAGTTTCGCCGCTTCGCCATGCTTCTCCGAAGCGCGCTGCGCCTGCGCCATCCGCTCGGCGACGAGCGCGTTTTCCTCTGCACGATAGGCTTCGCGCAGCGCCTGGCGGGAGATCGGCTTGGGAGCGGGATTTTCGAGGGACATTCGACTCAATTCATGCATGGGTTGCGATTGGCGGCCCCTTGGACCCGCAACCTTGCGCAATCAAGCGAAGTCGATGCTTGCCGTAGCGTTTTCAGCCATCCAATGGGCGACCCGTTCCTTGGCATCGGCGGGCAGGTGGAGCCCGAGCTTGCTGCGCCGCCAGAGCACGTCCTCGCCGCTCCGCGCATATTCGCGCGCGACAAGGTAGCGCAGCTCCGCCTCGTAGAGATTGCCGCCGAAGTGCTCGCCCAGCTCTTCGAGGCTCGTGGCCTTGCCGATCACCTGCGCCAGCCGCGTGCCATAGGCATGGGCGAGCCGCAGCAGCATCTCGGGCGGCATCCATTCACGCCCTTCGCTGGCCTTCCACAGGAAGCGGGCGAAATCGCCGTCCTCGAACTCGCCGCCGGGCAGGGTGGAATGCGCGGTCCACTCCTCGCCTGGCACATCCATCACCTTGCCGAGCCTGGCCAGCGCATGTTCGGCCAGCTTTCGATAGGTGGTGATCTTGCCGCCATAGACCGACAGGATCGGCGCCCCGCCGTCGGACTCGATTTCGAACACATAGTCGCGCGTCACGGTCGAGTTCTTCGCCGCATTGTCCTCATACAGAGGGCGCACCCCGGCATAGGTCGAGGCGATCTCGTCGGGTGTGATACTGCTGGTGAAATAGCGCGAGGCGGCTTCGCACAGATAGGCCACCTCCTCCTGCGAGATCTCGACCGCGTCGAGGTCGCCTTCGTAGAGCAGGTCGGTGGTGCCGATCAGGGTGAAGTCGCGCTCGTAGGGAATTGCGAAAACGATCCGCCCGTCGGGCTGCTGGAAGATATAGGCGTGATCGCCCGGGAATCGGCGCGAGACGATAATGTGGCTGCCCTTGACCAGCCGCAGATGCGCGGGCGTCCCCTGTCCCAGCGCAACCTTGGCGACGCGGTCGACGAAAGGCCCGGCAGCATTGATTACCGCCTTCGCCGCCACTTTCCGCTCGCCCGAGGCGTCGCGCAGGGTGGCGCACCACTCGTCGGCATTGCGCTCCAGCCCGGTGCACTCGGTCCGCGTTAGAACCGTTGCCCCGCGCGCTTCGGCATCCATCGCCGTCAGCACGACCAGCCGCGCATCCTCCACCCAGCAGTCGGAATATTCGAAGCCCGATGTCAGCCGGTCCTGCAAGACCCCGCGATGCGGCGGCTTGCGCAGGTCGACACCGTGGCTCTTCGGCAGGCTCATCTTCCCGCCAATATTGTCATAGAGCATCAGCCCGGCGCGCAGCATCCACTTCGGTCGCATCGACGGCTCGTGCGGCATGACGAAACGCAGCGGCCAGATGATATGCGGCGCGGCGCGCAACAGCACCTCACGCTCGCGCAGGCTCTCCGCGACGAGCCGGAATTCGTAGTGTTCGAGATAGCGCAAACCGCCATGCACCAGCTTGGTGCTGGCCGATGAGGTGTGCGAGGCGAGGTCGTCCTTGTCGACGAGCAGGACGCTCATCCCCCGGCCCGCCGCATCGCGGGCGATCCCGGCGCCGTTGATGCCGCCGCCGATGACGAGGAGGTCGAAGCTCTCGCTCATTGGTGGCGGAACAGGCGTCCGGCCACGGCATCGAGTTTCGAAAGCAGTTCCTTGTCGTGCTTTTCGGGCGCAGTGATGACGGCATCGGCCAGCGCGTGGTCGATCGGCGAAGGATTGCGCTTCTTGGGCAGCCCCTTGCAGAAAGCCTCCACCGTCTTGCGCGCGAGGGCGGAGTTCTTGTTCATCTGGGCCACGACTTCGGCGACATCGACGCTCGCCTCATTGTCGCGCCAGCTGTCCCAGTCGGTCACCATTGCCAGCAGGGCATAGGGCAGCTCTGCCTCGCGCGCGAGCTTGGCCTCGGGCATTCCGGTCATGCCGATCACTTCGGCGCCCCAATGGCGATAGAGCTTGCTTTCGGCGCGCGACGAGAATTGCGGACCCTCCATCGCGAGATAGGTCGCGCCTTCGCTACATTCGCCGCCCGCCTTGGCGACCGCCTTGGCGGCATGCTTCGACAGGCGCGGACAGACCGGGTCGGCCATCGATACATGGGCGACGAGGCCGTCTCCGAAGAAGGTGGACGGACGGCCCTTGGTGTTGTCGATGAACTGGTCGACCGTGACGAAGCGCCCCGGTGGAAGTTCTTCGGACAGCGAACCGACCGCGCTGATCGCAAGGATATCGGTACAACCGGCGCGTTTCAGCGCATCGATATTGGCGCGCGCGTTGATCGTGGAAGGCGAGACGCGGTGACCGCGCCCGTGGCGGGGCAGGAAGCGCACCCGGACATGGCCAATGGTGCCGCACAGGATCTCATCCGACGGCTCGCCCCAGGGTGACTGGATGCGGATCCATTGCGCATCCTCCAGCGCATCCATCGCATAGAGGCCCGAGCCTCCGATAATGCCGATGGTCCAGTCGCTCATGATAGTTCCTTGCCCCGTTTGGGTTTGCATTGGCCGAAGCCGGGTGACTGCCCGGTTCCGGCATAGGGTTAACTGACGGCAGGGGTGGCGTCTCGCGCGCCCGCTGTCCAGTCCCGCCAGCCATAGCGCGCCGCAACCGTATTCATTGCCCTTGATGGAGAGGCTTGCTTGACGCACCCCCTCCGGGGGGTCGAACAGTGCCAACCATGCCTGTTAGGAACGAGAGATGACGCCCGAACCGCTCCAGCCGACCCTCGCCGCGCTCAGCGACCGGCTGCGCGAATTGCACCGGACGACGGCGCAGACGCCACTGTTCAATCCCGTGTTCCAGCTCTCGCTCGACTTGTCGCGCCAGCTTGAAAACGGGACGACATCGATTGCGGACCTCTCGGCGCTGGTCGACGAGCTGGAGGCCAGATCGCTCGAATCGCGCGCCTCGCGCCTGCGCTGTCTCGTAGAACCCTCGGCCTCGGCGCGACGCCTCGCCGGAGTTGTCGAAACGCACGGGGATTTCGACGCCTTCCGCGCCTTCTGGGAGCACCCGCACCTTCACGCGGTCTTCACCGCGCACCCGACCTTCCTGCTCACCCCCGGCCAGTCTGCTGCCGTTGCACAGAGCGCGGTGACGGGTGATGCGATAGAGGCGGGCACCGGCGGTGAGCGCCCTGAGATCACGCTGCGCTACGAGCATGAATGCGCCATGGCCGCCATCGCGCGGGCACAGGATGCGCGCGACACAATCGTTGCCGCCGCGCTCGATCAGGCGAGCAAGGCCTGGCCCGATCGCTGGCAGGAAATCTCCCCGCTGCCGTTCCGCTTCGCCAGCTGGGTCGGCTATGACATGGATGGCCGCACCGACATCAAGTGGTACACCTCGATTGCCTTCCGCCTTTCCGAAAAGGCCGAGCGCCTGAGCCGGTACGCAACCTCGCTGAAAGCAGTGGATCCGGGCCACGCGCTGGTCGCGAAGCTCGAGACGGCGGCCGCGCTCGCCTCTGCCAATGCTGAGGAATTCGCCGGCGACCTGTCCGATCCGGCGGACCTGTCGGCAGCGGCAGACCGCCTGACGCAGGGCGGCGATGATCGCCTGCTGAGCCTCGCGCCAATTATCGAACAGCTCGAAGCAGAGGCGAAACAGGCCGGTACCGACCGCGCCATCGCGCTGCGCACGCTGACCGGGGCCATGCGTGCCGACGGGCTGGGCATGGGCTGGATCCACTTCCGCGTGAACGCCAAGCAGCTTCACAACGCCATCCGCCAGCGGCTGGGCGATGCGCAGGACATCGATCTCGGCAGTCGCGGCGCAGTGGCCGCACTGCGCGAGTTGGTCGACAAGGCCGAGCCGATCAGCGCCAATTTCGCCAGCCTCGCGGTCGAAAGCTCGACCGCCGTGCGCCAGTTCCTCGCGATGGCGCAGATCCTCAAGCATGTGGATGCCGATGCGCCGATCCGCATGCTGGTGGCCGAATGCGAGCAACCATCGACCGTGCTCGCCGCGCTGTTCTTCGCCAAGCGTTTCGGGATCGACCGGAAGGTCGATGTCTCGCCCCTGTTCGAGACCGAGACCGCGCTGGAGCATGGCGGGCGTTTCCTCGACCAGCTGCTCGCCGAAGAGGCCTATCGCAGCTACGCTCGCAAACGCGGCCGGGTGGCGATCCAGACGGGCTTTTCCGACGCAGGCCGCTTCGTCGGGCAGATCCCGGCCAGCCTCGCCATCGAACGCCTGCAGGGCCGCCTCGCCGAAGCGATGGCCAACAACGGCCTCACCGATGTCGCTGCGCTGGTGTTCGACACGCATGGCGAGGGCATGGGGCGCGGCGCGCATCCTTCGAGCTTCGAGGATCGCCTCGAATGGCCGCTCAGCCCCTGGGCGCAGCGCCGTTTCGCACGTGCGGGCATCGCGCTGGAGCCGGAGGCAAGTTTCCAGGGCGGCGACGGCTACCTTTTCTTCGGCACACCCGAGCTGGCGCTCGCAACCCTGACGCGTATCGTCGAATTCAGCCCTGCGCACACCGACACCGATGCGCCGGTCGATCCATTCTATCGCCGCACCGATCTCAGCCTCGATTTCTACCGGGCCATCAAGGACCACCAGCGCGATCATCTCGAAAGCCGGACCTACAGCCGCGCGATCACCGCTTTCGGCCTCGGCCTGCTCAACGAGACCGGCAGCCGCAAGTCGCGCCGCCAGTCCGACCTTGCCGTCGATCGTGACATGAGCCTGCGCCAGATCCGCGCAATCCCGCACAATGCCATCCTCCAGCAGCTTGGCTATCCGGTGAATGTCATCGCCGGGGTGGGGAGCGCTGCGGAAGCCAATATGGAAGACATCGCCGCGCTGATCGGCGAGAGCGCACGCGGGCAGCAGATCATGCGTCTGGTCCGCGCCTCCAATGCTCTCGCCAGCATCAAGACGGTTGCCGCCTATGGTGAGCTGTTCAACTCGGCATACTGGGCGAGCCGTCCCTATCGCGGGACAGAAGATCACCTGGCGGGCGCCTGCGAGACTCTGGCCGAATATCTCATCGCCGATGATCGCAACGGCGTGTTCCGCCGCCTTGCCTCGCGCCTGCGGGTCGATGCGCTGAAGCTGCATCGGCTGTTCGCGCTGGTGCCCGACGAGGACCCGCATCCAGAGCGCGAAGGCGTGCGGCGCCTGATCGGCGTGTTGCAGGCAGTGCGGCTCGCCCTGCTCCAGCACATCTTCCTCAAGGCGGTATCGGTCCCGGCTTTCAGCCGCGCCAACGACATCAGCCGCTACGACGTGCTCGAAATGGTCTTCTCGCTGAGGATCGATGACGCGCTCGCCCAGTTGCGCCGTGCCTATCCGACGAGCTTCCCGCGCAAGGGGGATTTCACCATGGCCGAAGCGGGTGACTACCCTCCCGGCGAAGGCGAAGGCTATGCCGCCATCCGCGAGCAGTTCATCGACCCGATCGACCACGCCTATGCCCTGTGCCTGCGCATCTCGACCTCGATCGCCAATGAGTTCGGCGCGCACGGCTGATTGATATTTCGCGTTTTTCGCTTCACACCCGGCGCATTGGGGAGGAGCGAAATGGGTAATTTCCTGCTGGGCGTCGTCGTCACGCTGGTGGCGCTGGTCTCGATCGGTCTCGTGGTCTTCAAGGTCTTCCGACGCGGGGCGCTGACCTTCGAGGTCGAGGGCTTCTACACCCATGTGATGGACGGCGATCCGGGTCCGCTGTTCCGCGATATCCAGCGCGATGCCGCTACGCCCGAGGCCTGCCTGGTGGATGATCCGCTGGCCTGCTCGATGCGCGATGCCGTGCTGTGCCACGCGCAGGAGGGGCCCGAGGAGTGCAATGTCCTGCTGCTCTCGGGTGGCGGTCAATGGGGCGCCTATGGTGCAGGGCTGTTCGACACGCTCAGCAGGCAGAGCGGAGCGGAGGAACTGGCGCTGCACGGCATCGGTGTCATCACCGGCATATCGACCGGCTCGCTCCAGGCGATGATGCTGATGGTCGCGCTCGATTCGAAGCAGACGCCCGAAATGCGCCGCTTCGCCATCGACCGGATGCTGTGGGGATATTCGCCCGAGAAGGAGAGCGATGTCGTCGATCATAGCGGGCTGATGACCGTGCCGCTGTTCGGATCGGCGGCGGGAACCGCGCCCCTGCGCAGGCGGATCATCGAGGCGCTGGCACCGGGCGGAGACTACCGCCTGGTCGATGCTATCGGTTCCTCCAGCGTCGCCGGATATGCCGGTTTCGTCGAGGCCGAGCGCGGTATCTTCCGTTACGCCGATTTGCGCGAGCTGGTGACCAAGGCAGCGAGCAAGGCTGCCGCCACCGAAGCGCTCGCGGCGGCGACCATGGCCTCCTCCGCCATGCCGGTCTTCCACCAGCAATTGCGCGTTGCCGGAAGCGACGGCGAGGCATTGTCGCTCTATGATGGCGGCGTGCGCCGCTCGGTCTTCTTCGACCGCGCAATGGCGCTGGTCGACCAGGAGGTGCGTGAGGCCATGGCCAGCCACGGCATGACCAAGAGTGCGGCCGTCACGCAGGAAGCCTTTTCCGAGGAGTATCGCCGCAAGGCCCCGCGCGTCTATGTCGTCCGCAACGGGCCGACCGTGCGCAAGCGCGACGACACGCTCAATCGCAAGTCGGGCCCGCTCCCCAATGGTCAGCGCGGCTACGACCTGCTGGTCAACGAAAGCGAGATCGGCGCCATCGCCTCGCTGCGGCTGAGCAATCCCTACGGCGAGATCCACGTCACCACCGCCGACCAATACGACACTTTCCCGAGCGACGTTGGCGAAAATTTCAAGAAGGACGAGATGTTCAAACCCGCCTTCATGGCAAGGTTGCGCGATCTGGGGCGGTACAAGGCGGAGCGCGACGGCGGGGCCTTCTGGCCGCTCAGCACGCTGTAACGGCGGGGTGCCTATTCGCCGCGACGGGCGATCCTGGGCGCGCAGGAGCTGATCGAGAGATCGCGGGTGACGACGTCCGAAATATGGCCGACGAAGATCGCTTCACCGTTCAGTGGGCATAGCTGCAGACGATCGATCTGGTCGGGGTCGATGCGCAGGCGATAAGTGCCCGGCATGATCCGCTCGAAGAAGTAATAGCCGTCCACCTCGGTGCGGGCGTAAGCGACGACCTCGCCCTTCTCGTTCACCAGGTGGAGGCGCACGCCGGAAACGCCCCGCTCGCCCTCGACATCGGCAAAACGCGCCATGCCCTCGACCTCGCTCAGCGCGACAACCGGATAGTCGATCGCATGGATGCGTCCGGGGCGCGGGACGACCTCGAGACCCGGCACGGTGGGTGCCATGTCGATATCGGGCAGCGAGGTCTGGTCCATCTGGATGCTGATCGCCCGGCCCATGCCGAGGTTGGTCAGTCGCGCGACGCCCGTCGCATCGGTCTTCCCCGTCTGGTTGAAGGTTACGAAGTCGACATCCTCGATCGCCTCGTCGCCTGCGCCGTACAATCCATCCCCGTCGAGATCGCGGAAGGCGCGGACCGTGGCACCACCCGAACTGGCGAGACCGGGCCGCGCCATGAACAGTCGTCCGCGCAGCGGGTCGCGCCCGAGGCTGAAGCCAAGGCGGAGGCCGACAAAATAGCTCTTGTCGACAAAGGAGTAATTGGCATCCAGCGCCAGGCTGAAACGGTCGAAGTCGCGCACCCCGGAAATGCCGAAGCGCGGCTGGCCGACAACGAAATCGTAGCCCGCAACCCCGCGCACCGAGGTCCTTTCGTCCAGCGCATGGTCGAGTTCGAGCGATACATTGGTGAGATCGGTCTGCGGCATCAACTGGTATCCCAGCGATGCGCGCGCGCGCGTCTTCCCGCGCGTCAGCGTAGCGAGGTCGAAGCTGCCGAACAGCTGCTCGTTCTTTTCGATATCCGGTGCGGTGCTCCGCGAATAGTCGAGCGTATTCGACACCAGCAGGCCTGAAAGCCGCGTCGATGCACGCATCCCGCCGACCAGCGTGTTGCGGCCGTCGACATCGAGGTAATTGCGCAACCGCGCGCTGATTGGGAGGGCGAAGACCCCGTCACCAAGCGTGAGGTAGGTGTTGAAGTCGAGCTCGGTCGCTCGGCGCAGGAATTGCAGGCCGACGCTCTTCGTCTCGTCGGGAAACAACCCGCTGTATTCGGTGTGGCTGGCAGTGATCGCGGTGCGTCCGAACCGGCCGCCGATACCGAGGCCGAAGGCTGTCGCGCTGCCATCGGCAAGGCCCGCGTCGGCCTTGACCGCAAGCCCGGCCATGCTGGTCCGCAGACCGGCGGTGGCCAGCCAGCGATCCGCATCCACGGTCTGGACGAAAGCGCCGCCAACAAGGCCGGTCAGGCCCGAAGTCAGTCCGTAGGCGAGCTGGGTCGAGGCGCGCCAGTTGCCGAAATCATTGGGTGGCGTGTAATTCGGCGGGCGGGCGCCGAGGACATTCTCGTCCTTCTGCGCGACATCGGTGCTGTAAACCAGCTTGCCCTTGGCCACGCGGCCATCGCCGACGCTGATCCGCTGGACGGTTTCGCTGCGCTGCCCCTGCGGACCGAAGAAAACCAGGCGGAAGACATTGAGCCCGAAATCGACCGGCACGCGAAGGAATTCATACTGGCCGTTGACCGCATCGCGCGTCGAGCCGACGAGCACGTCGTTGCGGTAGAGTTCGACCTCGTAGCCGTCGGGCAGGATGCCGCGAATGTCGACCTTGTCGAAGACGGATGAGACCTGCGACGGCGCATTGGTCAGGGTGAAGCCCCGACCCGCAACGCTGCGCAGGCCCAGCGCCATGCTCGTCGAATTCACGTCGCCGAGCGAATAGGAAGTGGCCTTGAGCGGGCCGAGCAGTTCCGCATCCGGGTCCATGCGGCCCAGTTTCAGCAGCGACGCGACCAGCCCGTTCTTGCTGTCGGCGCTGAGATAGGCGTTGGCGGAGAGGTAGCCGACATCGCCTGCCAGCAGCAGGTCGCCCTCGAGCCGGGGGCCGTAGATCCGGTCGGATACCGCCCGCAATTCTACATCTGCGGCTGGCATGGAGAAGAGCTTGTAGGGCAGTTCGACCCGCTCGAAATCGACGCGATCGCCATTCGCCGACTGGCGTGCGGCGAGCTTCTCGCGCTGCTGTTCGCGCAGCCGGCGCGCTTCGAAGGGGAAGGTCTGGAGCGTCTTGATCCGCACCGCCTGCGCACGCAGGTCGGCCTTGACCTCTACTGGGAAAAGTTCGCCGAACTGGTCCATCCGAAGGTAGAGCTCGCCATCGAGCGCGGCGGCGAGCGTTCCATCGATCCGGATGGTCCGGCCCGGCAATTCGATCGTGTCGCTGCGCAGGTCGATGGTGAGCGTCTGGTCCTCGCTCAGGACCCAGCCATGGGCATAGCGCCCCTCGTCGGCGACTGTCACCGCAAGGTCGAGGATACGCGCAATCGCGCCGAGCGGCAGGTAGAGCCCACCGCGCGTGCCATAGGCGATAATCGTGTCGGTCTCGGAGTATCCGTCGACCTGCACTTCGAGGATCAGCTCGTCCTGATAGCTGAGGAGCGGCGTACCCGCAGTCCCCGAAAACGGCCCCGTCGAAGCCATGCCGAGCGCGGCCGGATCGTCGGCCGGCGAGGCGTCGCCGCCGGTTACCTGCTCTCCGGTACCGGGCAGGCCTAGGATCGAAGCATCACGGCTGGCGGGAACCAGCTCCGACATCGGCGCTGATGGCTGGGTCGAGGAAGCCGTCGCTGTCTGCGGGGCAATGGGCGCCAGCGGAGCGGCGGGTTCAGCAGCTCCGGAAGCGGCCAAATCGCCTTGGGAAGCGGGTGCTTCGGGCGCGCTTGGCGCGGGCACGGCAACCGGCTGGTCCGTGATCGGGAGAGGGGCGCCGGTCGCGGGAGCCTGCGAGACCGGGGCAGGTTCCGGCAGCGACACAGGTGCTTCGGGTTGCCGCGCAGCGGCTTCGGCTGGCGGGACAGGTGACGGCGCGTCGACGGGCTCGGGCGTGGACGTCGCGGCGGGCGGCGGAGCGAGGGGCGGCGGCGGCAAGAAGGTCGACGTAACCTCGGGCGAATCCACGGCGACGGTCGGCGATGGGGGAGTGGCCTCGACCGAAGGCTGTGTCAGGTCCGATGGCCCGGCCGCAGTGGTTTCCGGCGCAGGAGCGGGTGTAAGTTCCGCAAAAACTTCAGTTGTTTCAGATGTTTGAAGCTGATACGCAGGCACACTCTCAGGGGTCGGATTTCCCCCGGCCTCAGCTTGCGCGAAAGGCGCCTCGTCGGGCGCCTCGGTCAATTCAATTGTCTCTGGCTCTGGCCCCGGCCCGTCATCGCCCGGTGGAGGCGACGGTGACAGGGGCGGCGGCGTTGGCGTCTCCACAAGGGGAGCAGGCGCCAGGCGCGTCGGAATTTCCTCGGCGGGCAGCTCGGCCGGAACAGGCCCGGGGTCCGGCGGAGTAGCTTGCGATGCGGGCGCAGGCTCTGCCGCCTGTGGCGGGGCGAGCCCGAATGTCTCCGCGAAACCGGGCACTCTGGTCGCTGGCGTCTGTTCGCCGTCCGCGATCTCTGCAGGTAGCGATGCTTCCCCGCCCGTGACCGATCCGGGAACGGCAGGCGCGACTGCAGCGCTGGCACCGGATGCAGAGGCGGGTGCGGCAACGGGAGGAACGAATGCCGGTTTGCCCGCATCAGCCGTGACCGGCACACTGCTGGCCGAACCGAGCAATTGACCGCGCCGCGCCTTCAGGCTGGTCGAAGTTCCCGACTTGCTCGGCAGGCGGGTGGCACTGGCACCGAAACTCGGTTCGGGAAGGGGTGCGCGCAGATAAGGCTTTTGCCCCTCGGCACCCTCGTCATCGTCACCATCGCCGGGAAGGCGGGGCAGGAACAGGTTGTCGTCCGTCGCCAGGCTGTAGCCGACGAGGGCCGCAGCGAGGCAAGCGACGCCTGCGCCACGGACGAAGACGCGATTGCTCACGGGACTAGGAAGGCGTGCTCGGCAAGCTTGCTACCCGGCGAATAATCGTCATCGATGAATTCCACCGTGAGCCGCGTGCCCTTGGCAAGGAAACGCGGGTCGGCTTCCGGGTCGACCGGCACGATTACCTGCCTGCTGTCGATCTCGGGATAGATGCCCACCCCCTTGGAAATCGCAATCGGCTTGGACGAGCCCTGCGCCTTGACGGTGACATCCCCGAAGGCCGAGCGCGTGCCCGACCGGGTGAGGGTAAAAGCGACCGCGCGCGAACCATCGGCGGCGGTCAGCAGGTGCGGATTCTCGATCCCCACGTCGAGCGTGGTGGCACCGATGCGGACGATGATCGGGATGGCGATGCCGAAGCGCGGACGTATCGAAACGCCGATCGAATTCGGCCTGCCCTGGCTTGTCGCGTCCTCGATATTGAAGCCGCCCGCGTCGGGAACCGAGGTCACAAGGAAGTGCGAGCGATATTCGCCGTCGGGCAATTCGGAGGCGACGCGCGTCATGACCCTGACGAGCTGGGACTCGCTGCCGGCCAGCGTCACCCTGCGCGGCGAATGGCGCAACATGGAACTGGCGGTGCGAACCCTGGCCTTGGTCGCATCGTCGACGCCGTTGTCGAAGCTGAGCAACCGGCCCTCCGGGGTCATTGCCATGTCCACGATCTTGATTTCGTAGTCGCCGGATTCAGCGGCCCTGTTGTAGAGACCGACAGTCGCGATTTCACGCCGGCCGTTGAGGACAACGCGTTTCGGGAACAGGTTCACATCGCCCATGCCGCCAACCGAACCGGGAGGAGGCGCGGGAACCCGGGCATTTTCCGGTGCGGTTTCCTGTGCAGATGAAGGTGCAATTCCGGCAGCGAAAAGACACGCAATCGCTGCGCCGAATGCCATATTACTGCGGAGTGATCTTGCCGGACGCAGGGTCATGTTCGGATTTGCCCGTTACCTGAGGTTGCTAACAGCCTCTGATCTATCTCTAATATGGTTAATTTAGAGATAAAGGACGGTAACGTTGAATGTCCCCGAGTATTGACCAACCGCCTGGTTGGCGCCGACGTTCAGGCGACCGCCGACATAGAGGTCGAAACTGCCGACATTGTTGAACCGGCCGAGCCCGAAGAATGTGTTGGCGCGGAATCTGTCGACCTGCATGGTCGCCGATCCGTTCGAGATCAGGATCTGGTTCGGAGCGAAGACCAGAAACCGCCTGTTCGGGTCACCAAGGACCGTGAACCGGGCCGGGCCGCGACCTCCGGGAAAGGAGCTGATATCGAGATTGCTTGTGACCGTGCCGTCGGAGGCGATCTCGACAATGCCTGCGGTGGCAGGACTCATCATCGCTCCGAAGCGGAGATCGTCGATCGCCGTGATGGAGACCGGTTCGACCACTCGCGCATCGACCGATCCGGAGATGGTCATGCTGTCGCCCGGAGCAGCATGGGCTGCTCCCGCGAGGAGGCTGCAAACTGCAACCAGAGGCCCCGAAAGCCATTTCAAGAGAGATGATGTGGCCATGGATCGGAACCAATGGACGGCAGCCGCCGGCATCGCGCTAGCAAGCGGGCGGCTGCCAGATCCGATTAGTTGTAGGTGACGGTAGCGTCGTAGCTGCCCGAGTAGCTGCCAGCAGCCTGACCGCTGCCGACGGTCAGCGTGCCGCCAACCGAGAAAGCAGCCGTACCGCCTGCGGACAGGGTGCCCGATGCAGCAGCAGTGGTGGTGAACGCCATCGAGTCGGTGCCCGAAACGACGTTGCCACCGGTGGTGACGATGCTGAACGAGCGGCCTGCATCACCCGTGACGGTGAAGGAGTCGGCGCTGTTCGCGCTGCCCGAAACGAGGACGACTTCGCCCGTCGCAGTGCCTGCACCGGCGGTCGTGACGACCACGGTACCGCCATTGCCGGCAGTCATGAGGCCGAAACCAAGAGCGGCACCGGTGTCGTGCGTGATCGCGATCGGCGCAACGATGGTGGCGGTGGCGGTACCCTGGTCGGTAGCGGTATCACCCGGCGCAGCAGCGGCCGGAACAGCAACAGTTGCGGCAACCGCCGCCAGAACGATCTTCTTCATTAGGTGTCCCCTGACATCTTTCTATGACGACCAGCGATTGCCGGTGCGACATTAGGGGATAGTGCGTAGCCTTTAAGAAACGCTTACTTGATAAAAAACGCGGACTTACGTGATCTTACGGCGAATCTTAGAACGGCCTTAATCATAAGAAACAACCACCGACAGCTCCGCACGATACATTCCGGGCGCCGAACCGGCGGGAATCACCAGGGTTCCGCCCAGTCTGAAGCTGTCGTTCCCGCCATCGTCGAGCATCCGGCGGACCGCCCCGCCGGATCCGCCGCTGGCCGAAACCCGGATTGCGCTGACCGCCAATGCGGGCGCACTTCCACCTTCGTGCTGCGCGATGGCGCTGGCCGGTGCCTCGATCCGGTAGTGCCGTCCCGCTTCACCGGCGACGCCGAACAGCGCCGGTCGGGCAAAACAGCTCGCGCCCGAGGGACACAGGCTGCCAAGACCGCCCGAGATAATGCTGGAGCCGGTGTCGGGATCGACAGTGATCGCGCCTGACTCGGTTTCGCTGACTGCCATCACCCCGAACCTGAGCGGCTCGATGGCGGTGAGGGTCAGGGGTTCGATGACGGAAGCGCCGACGCGCCCCGCGGCAGTAGCGCTGTCACCGGCGAGCGCTTGCCCGGGGCAGGCTGCAGAGGCTGCTGCGACAAGGGCAAGACCGGCCAGATCGCGCCCGGCCCGCACTTAGCGATCCGAGATCAAGACGGCGTCGACCGGGACGGGAATTTCCACGATCCCCCCGCCGAAAGAACGGTCGATATCGAGGCGCCCGCCAAGGTTGAACGACATCGAGCAGGTGCGCTGGACACAATTCCTCATTTCCACCCGCACGGCCTGCCCCGGCGCAATCAGCCCGTATCCGGGAAGATCGGTCTGGTAGCGGCTGAGGCGTGCATTGAGGCCGGGCTGGCTAAAGGCTGGCGGAGTCGAGAATACGAGGTCGACGACGATATCGAGCCGCCGCCTGCTGTTGTTCCCGCGATCGTACTGAACGGTGAACCGCGCCGGACCCGTCCCGCCGTTGCCAAGCGCGAAGATCCCGCTGCTGGTGACGCCGCCCGAGGGCGATACTTCGCGAAAGCCCGACGCCGGCACAGCAAAGGTGCCGAAGCGCAGGTAGAGCGGATTGACGATGGAAATTGTCGGCGGGACCGCCAGCGCGGGCGCCGGACCCACTGCCAGGGTGAGGATCGCAGCCAGAAGCAGCTTTCCCCTCGCGCGCCCGCGTGAACCTTCCTGTGACGTATCCTGCTTTCCCATGATCGGGATAGCATAGGGCAAGCGGGCTTTCGTTAAAAGAAGGGTAACTATAAGGGAAACTGCGCAGACCCGCCCCAGGTGCGGAAAAGGCCATCGCCTCACTTTTCGTCCTGCGAAACCACCGCATTTTCTTTGTCTTTTCGGACGTTAGTCTCTAGGATCGGGTCTCCGGGCCGATGTATCAGAAGTTGAGCGACCTTTGGCCGCGCGGCGAAAAGCCGGTGCAGGCCCTTTGCGGGGAGGACGAGCGCCTCGCCGTTCTCGCTGCATATGGCACTGCTTCACTCGTTGAAGATCCCGAGCTTGCCGGGCTGGTTTCGCTTGTTGCCGAGATTTGCGAAACGCCGATCGCCATGGTCACGGTTGTCGAGCGGGAACGCCAGCTCTTCCTCGCCCGCCTCGGGATCGAGGAGACAGAAACGCCACGGCCGACGAGTTTTTGCGCCCATGCCATGCTGGGTGCCGATGCGCTGGTGGTGACCGACGCGACCCAGGATCCCCGCTTTGCCGGAAACCCGCTGGTGACGGGTGAACCCGGCGTGCGTTTCTACGCAGGCCAGCCGCTGGTTTCGGCCGAAGGTGCCCCGCTTGGCGCGCTGTGCGTTATCGATCGTGTCCCCCGCCCCGAAGGGCTGAACGAGCGCCAGAGCCGGGCCTTGCAGACCCTCGCGCAGGCTGTGATGCGCCGCCTCGCCTCGCAGCGCCAGCGTGAGGAGCTTGATCTCGAGCAGAGCCTGGCACAGGAACGGGTCCAGCAGGTGATGGATTCCTTCCCGGGCATCGCATGGTCCGCCGACGACGAACTGCGTTTCGACTATTTCAACGCCGGCTGGAGTGAGATGGTCGGTGCAGAGGCGCCGACATCGGTCGCCAAGTGGGCCTCCTTCATCCACCCCGACGACTTCGCGCGCAGCAGCCCGGCCTTCATCGAAACCCTTGGGCGGGGCGAGCCGTTCGAAGACGAGCTGCGCCTCAGGCTCGCGTCGGGCGAGTGGCGCTGGATGCTTTCGCGAGTGGTGCCGATCAGCACTCCGGACGGCGATCGCCGCTGGGTGGGGACATTGTTCGATATCGATCGCGAACACCGCCAGCGCGAGGCGAACGACCTGCTTGCCAACGAGCTATCGCACCGTATCAAGAACATCTTCGCGGTCATTTCCGGTCTCATCGCCATCCGCTCGCGCGGGCGGGAGGAGGTTGCCGAATTCGCGCAGGAACTGAGCGCCACGATCCGCGCCCTTGGCACTGCACATGACTATGTCCGGCCTGTCGAAGGCCGAAGCACGGACTGTCTCCAGGGGCTCCTGCGTGACCTTCTCGCACCCTATCACAATGGCGACGCCGGACGCGTCGCGATCGGCGGCGACGATGTAGCGATCGGCGCGCGGGCCGCCACGCCGCTTGCGCTCATCTTCCATGAGCTGGCGACCAATTCGGCCAAGTATGGCGCGCTGTCTGGGGACGAAGGCGAAGTCTCGGTGAAGATCGCGGCGTCGGGCGAAAGTGACGGTAGGATTCGCGTCGCCTGGCGCGAAACCGGAATCCCGCCGCGTGACGAGCAACTCGCCGAACACGAAGGCTTCGGTTCGCGCCTGCTGCGCCTCGCGATCGAGAGCCAGCTGCGGGGCGAGTTCACGCGGAGTTTCACCCCCAACGGAATATTGGTGGAAATCGCTTTTCCGGCGGACAGGATCACGGGGTGATCACCCGACTGGGGTCGCCAGAACGCCTCGCGCTGCTATGCTACGGCTCCAGCAAGACGGGAGGGCACTTCGAAATGCGGACAATCCTGGGCACCAGCCTCGCGCTGCTTGTCCTCGCCTGCTCTCCGGCGGAGGAACCTGTGGCAGTCGCAACCGGAAGCGACGAAGCTGCAGGCAGCGAAGCATCGGGCGAACGCGCTGCGCCCGAAGTCTTTGCCGGCACAGCCTGGCGCGCAGTGTCCGAAGACGGCGCACGCTATACCACCTATCTCGATCCGGACGGGACCTATCGCGACCTTCGCAATGGCGATGAATGGCAGACCGGAACCTGGCGCTACGACGTCGAGGCAGGCGCGCTCCTGTGCTTTGCTCCCGAAGCCGAGGATGGCGTCGAGAGCTGCTGGAAGCCCGGCAAGATGCACGGCGACAAGCTGGATGCGACGGATTCCGGGGGCCGCCGGATAGAGTTGCACAAGGTCGAGTACATGCCCTCCTCGGACGAGGGCGAAGCCTCGGCGTGACATCTGTTTCCCCTGCTGCACTCGAGTTTCGCGCCGTGCGGAAGCGGTTCGACCGGGTCGACGCAGTCGATGGCGTGACCCTGTCGATCCCTGCAGGCGAGCTGGTGACGCTGGTCGGTGCCTCGGGTTCGGGCAAGTCGACACTGCTCAAGACGGTCAACCGCTTGGTCGATGCAGACAGCGGCAGCGTCCTGTTCGAGGGCGAGGATGTGACTGAGCTCGCCCTGCCTGCCCTGCGCCGCCGGGTCGGCTATGTCTTCCAGTCTATCGGCCTGTTCCCGCATATGAGCGTGGCCGAGAATATCGCTATCGGACCACGGCTGACCGGCGAGAAACTGGCGCCGGAACGGATCGCGCAATTGCTGGAGCTGGTCGATCTCGACACCGATATGGCAATGCGGATGCCCGATGCGCTTTCGGGTGGGCAGCGCCAGCGCGTCGGTGTGGCACGAGCCCTCGCGGGCGAGCCGCACCTGCTCCTGATGGACGAACCCTTCGGCGCGCTGGACCCGATAACGCGCGATGCCCTGGGCGAAGCGGTGCGCAGCCTCCATCGCAACCTCGGCCTCACGACCGTCATGGTGACGCATGACATGGCCGAGGCCCTGTTGCTGGCCGACCGTGTGCTGGTCATGGATGCAGGCCGTGTCGTCGCGGACGAGACGCCTGCAGCGCTGCTGGCCGGTGCCGGAGGAGAGGTTGCCCAAGGCCTTGTCGCAGTTCCTCGCGCGCAGGCGGACCGGCTGGCGGAGCTGGCGGGTTGAGCGCGATCTGGACTGCCCTCATGCGCCTCGGCGACCAGCTCGCAGCACATGTCCTGCTGTCGGCTGCAGCGCTGGCCCTTGGCATCATCGTCGCCCTGCCGCTGGCGGTTTGGGCGAGCCGGTCGCAGACCGTGGCACGCGCCACACTGGGCTTCGCGAGCCTTGTCCAGACTATCCCTGCGCTCGCCCTGTTAGCGCTGTTCTTCCCGATCCTGCTGAGCCTGCGCGCCATCTTCGGCAAAGGCCTGCCGACGCTCGGCTTCCTGCCCGCACTGCTGGCGTTGGCGCTCTATGCCCTGCTCCCGATCCTGCGGAACGCCGTGACCGCGCAGGCGAACCTCGAGCACGGCGTGATCGAGGCCGCACATGGCGTAGGCATGAGCAATTGGCAGCGGCTTCGCCTGGTTGAGGCGCCGCTTGCCGCGCCCTTTGTCATGGCTGGCATCCGCACAGCTGCGGTCTGGACCATCGGCGCGGCGACACTTGCCACCACCATCGGTCAGAAGAGCCTCGGTGACCCGATCTTCGCCGGGCTGCAGACCCAGAACTGGGTGCTGGTTCTCGCAGGCTGCATCGCCAGTGCTGCGCTGGCGCTGGTTGCCGATGCGTTGCTGGGTACGATCGAGAAAGGCCTCGCCACGCGACGCAGGGGATTGGCGTGGGGCGGTTTGATCGCCGTGTTGCTGGGCGTCGGCGCCGCACTGGCGCTGCAGTTTGGCAGCTCGGACGAACGCAGGGTGGTGATCGGCGCCAAGGGCTTTTCCGAGCAGTATATTCTTGCCCGCCTGATCGGCCAGCGGCTCGAAAAAGCGGGCTATTCGGTCGAATATCGAGATGCGCTGGGATCGGCGGTGGCGCACAAGGCGGTGACCACCGGAGCCATCGACATCCTCGTCGACTACACCGGGACGATCTGGACCAACCAGATGAAGCGAACCGACAATCCCGAACGCGATGCCATGCTCGCCGAGATTGCCGAGTGGGAGACGAGCACCAGCGGCACCCATGTGCTGGGGCGGCTAGGCTTCGAAAATGCCTATGGCTTCGCAGTAACCGCCGAACGCGCGCAGTCCGCCGGCCTCGGCACGATCGAGGACCTTGTCCCGCTTGCACCCCGGCTCACAGTCGGCGGCGACCCCGAGTTCTTCGAACGCCCCGAATGGCGCGCGGTCCGCGATGCCTATGGCCTGCGCTTCCGTGAAAAGCGCAATTTCTCGCCCACCTTCATGTACAACGCGCTCAAATCCGGTGAGGCGCATGTCTTCGGGGCCTATACGAGCGACGGACGTATTGCGGCGGACAAGCTGGTCATCCTCGAAGACCCGCGGAGGGCGTTTCCGAATTACGATGCGATCGTCCTCTTGAGCCCCGAAACCGGCGAAGATGCAAACGTCGTGGCTGCCTTACGGCCCCTCATCGAGGCTATCTCGGTCGAAGCCATGCGCGAGGCGAATTTCTCGGTCGACCGCGAGAAGGACAAGCTCACCTTCGAGGAAGCGGCGCGGCGGCTGGTCGAACGCGCAGGGCTCTAGCTGGCGCGACGCCACAGCTGGGTCTGGCAGAAGGGGCCGATGCAGCCTTTCACTTCAAGCTGGTTCGGTCCCTTTCGCCGGATGATCGAGCGATAGGTCTTGCCGGTTTTCGGATCGTAGATCTGCCCCCGCCACTGGTTGTCGTCCTCCGTGAAGCCGGTGAGGATCGCCATGCCGAGGAGCTTGCGACTGCGCTTGGCCGCGTCGCGATTGTTGATGTCGCGCTGATCGAGCCCCTGCGGCGGCGGGACGAGGAACTGGGCAATTCGCCCGCAAAGATTCTTGCCGCATGGCGCGATGGCGATCACCGCGTCCTTCTCGACCGTGACCCAGCGTCCGGTGACAGGCTCGGCTGCGAGCAGTGGCTGGGAAACTAGCAGCGCGGCAAGAGCCAGCATTCGCTTCATCGTCAGACCTTCCTTCTCTCGCCCTCGTCGAAGCCGGCACCGCGCGGCCAGTCGCGCGAGGACAGCACCATCACCTTGAACAGGCTGCCCATGGCATCGACACCGACCAATCTGTCATGCGCTGCCTGAATATCCTTCGAACGATCCGGGCTGCGGGTTACGAGAGCCTGCGCGCGCAGGCCGATCCCCATTGCGGTGAGCCAATTGCCCTGCGTGGCCGTGGCAGTGGCGACACCGCCGCGGCGCGCGATTGCAACAAGTGTCGCGAAGTCGACCAGCGTGGTCAGGTCCATCTCGCCGGGATAGTCGAACACACCGACCTTTTCGTGCGCGCGAACCGCCTGGAGAGTCGATCCCGCCTGCGGCTTGAGATGGCCATAATCGATGAACAGCGCAGCACCGCCCTGCCGCTCCAGCCGCTCGGCCAGCGCTTCGACCAGCGCGGCAGCTGCGGGGCAGGTTTCGATGATCGTGCCCGGCTCGGCAGCACGACGGTCTGAGGGCACCGCATCGTCCATCGGGTTGGGACCGGCGGCGAAGGCGAATCCATCCTGATCGTCCAACGCGACCATTCGCTCGCGCCACCCCCGCTCGGTCATCACCAGCTGGCGGACGGGCAGGGCATCGAGGAATTCGTTCGCCGCGAGGAGGATCGGGCGATCCTCGGGCAGCGTGTCGATGCTGTCATGGAAGCTCGCCGCGCCCAATGTGCCCGACTGGACCTCGCGCAGCGCCTGCGACCCCTCGACCAGATGCACTTCGGGTCGCAAACCCTGGCTCGCCATCGCCCGCAGCGCGTCCTTGGCCAGGGTCCCGCGCCCTGGCCCGAGTTCGACGTAGACCGCGTCGGAGGGACGCCCGGCACGTACCCAGATATCGGCGAGCCACAGCCCGACCATTTCGCCGAACATCTGGCTGATTTCGGGCGCGGTGGTGAAGTCCCCGGACGCGCCCAAGGGATCGCGGCTGGTGTAGTAGCGCGCGTTGCTTTCGCCCATGTAGCGCGCCACAGGCATCGGCCCGTGGCGGCGGATCACGCGGCGGAAGCTCTCGCCGAGGTCGGCGGGGGCGTCGTCGCTCATGCCGACTGCGGCGTGACCCCGCTAGCTCCGCCGATGGGTGGGCGGATCAGCGAATAAGCAAGGACTGCAAGGCCCACAGCGATCATCGGCAGGCTGAGCCACTGGCCGCGCGACAAGCCGGTTTCGGCGACGACATAGGCAAGATGCGCATCAGGCTCGCGGAAATACTCCATCAGGAAACGTCCAAGCCCCATGCCGATGGTGAACACGCCGACCAGCAGGCCCGCGCGGTAGCGCGCCCGCGTCTTCCAGAAGAGCGCGAACATCAGCACACCGAGCAGGAAGCCCTCGAAGCCGGCCTGGTACAGCTGGCTGGGATGGCGCGCGAGCTGTGCCGGATCGGTCGGGAACACCATCGCCAACGGGAAATCGCCTTCTACCGGGCGGCCGTAGAGCTCACCGTTGATGAAGTTGGCGAGGCGGCCGAGCATATAGGCGAAAGGCACGTTGACGGAGATGTAGTCGCACACGCGGAGCCAGTTGAGCCCTCCGCGCCATGCGACCCAGGTGATCGCGATGAGAACACCGATCACGCCCCCGTGGAAGCTCATCCCGCCTTCCCACAGCTTGAACAGGTCGGTGCTCGCGAAGAGTTCGGGCTTGTAGAATGCGGCATAGCCGAGGCGACCGCCGAGGATCACGCCAAGCGTACAGTAAAAGAACAGATCGTCGGCATGGCGCTGCGCCATCGGGCTTCCCGGCGCCTTGATCATCTTCGACAGGTGCCAATAGGCCAGCAGGATGCCGAACAGATAGGCGAGCGAATAGAAGCGCAGCTGGAAACCGCCGATCTCGAAGAGATAGGGCCTCAGGCCGAGGTTTTCCCAATAGATCGGGTCCGTTGCGCCGCTCGCGGGGAGTAGTGACAGCAAGTGCGTATCCTTTTAGAGACTGATTCACAGCCGCGCCCGGCGACCCATCGGAGGCGGCTTTTGGCATAGCAGGGCATTTGGGGAAAGCCTGCGTCGAGCCGCAATTTGCGTGCGAGCTTCGAAAGCGAAGCCGTGCGCAGGATTTGGAGAGGAATCTAGAGAGCCCATGCCGACACAACTCGACAAGGATATCGACCGCATCACCCAGGCCGTGACTGCCCCTGGGCAGATGTTCGAGCTGACCCAGGTCCAGCGCCGCGGCGTCGCCATGCCGGCTTTCAAGAACGCCCCGCCTAGCATCGCGCATTACTTCGCCCATTTCGCCAATGAGCATAAGGACACGCCCTTCATCGTCGATGGCGAGAGCCGGATGACCTATGGCGAAGCCTATGCCGCTGCCGCCAAGGTGGCGCATGGCCTCGCCACCAAACAGGGTATCCGCAAGGGCGACCGCGTCGGCATCGCGGCTCGCAACTCGACCAACTGGATCCTTGCCTACATGGGCATCCTCATGGCCGGCGGCTGCGCTACGCTGCTCAATGGCTGGTGGACTGGCGAGGAGCTCGCTTACGGGATCGACCTTTGCGAGTGCAAGCTGGTGCTGGCCGATCCGCAGCGCGCCGCTCGGCTCGACGATGTCGAGCATTCGGCCAAGCTGGTTGTATTCGATCATGGCTCACCCGAAGCGGGTCTCGCTCCGGTCTGGGCCGAAGGCGATACTGCGATGAAAACGCTCGGCGAGCTCGGCCCGGACGATCTCGCGACCATCCTCTATACCTCAGGTTCGACCGGTCACCCGAAGGGCGCCTATTCGGACCATCTCGGTGTCGTCTCGGGCGTGATGAATTATGTCTGCCAGACGGCCATGATCCTGCAGATCCTGACCGAGCGCGACGAAGCCCCGACCGCCCAGCCTTCGGCGTTGGTCGCCGTGCCCCTGTTCCATGTTACCGGCGAGGTGCCGCTGTTCCTCCAGAGCTTTGCCATGGGCCGCAAGCTGGTGCTCTTGCCCAAGTGGGACGCAACCGAGGCGCTGCGCCTGCTCGAACTCGAGCAGATCACCTATTTCGTCGGCGTACCGCTGATGAGCTACGAGATCGCGGTCCACCCGAACCGCGCCGACTACGACATCTCGCAGTGCAAGACCTTCGCCGGCGGCGGTGCCGCACGCCCGATCGAGCATGTGAAGAAGATCAAGGACGCCTTCCAGGATGGCTATCCGGTGCTCGGATATGGCCTTACCGAGACCAATGGCGTTGGCGCGGGCAATCTCAACGAGAACTATCTCGCCAAGCCCAACAGCACCGGAATGCCTTCGCTGCCGCTGGTCGACATGGCCATCCTCGACGATGACGGCAAGAAGCTGCCGCAGGGCGAGGTTGGCGAAGTTTCGATCCGCTCGGTCTGCAATTTCCTCGGTTACTGGAAGAACGAGGAAGCGACAAAGGCCGCCTATTCGGACGATGCCTACTTCCGCACTGGGGACCTCGGCTATCTCGATCCGGACAATTACCTGTTTATCGTCGACCGCAAGAAAGACATCATCATTCGCGGCGGCGAGAATATCTCCTGCATCGAGGTGGAAGAGGCGATCTACGCGCATCCCGCAGTGGCCGAATGCTCGGTCTTCGGCCTGCCCGACGAGCGGCTCGGCGAGATTCCCGCGGCAGTCTATTACACCCATGACGGCAAGGACCTGACTGACGAGGACCTGCAGGAGTTTCTCCGCGAGCACATCGCCGCCTTCAAGGTGCCGACAGTGATCTGGCGGAGCAAGGAGCAACTCCCGCGCCTCGGCACGCAGAAGGTCGACAAGCGCACGGTCAAGGCGACCTTCGCCAAGGACTTCGTGCCCGCTTGAACCGAGCCCGCATCCCCGCTCAGCGCGCAATCATCGACCGGCGCGAGATTGCCGGACAGGTCGCCGCGCTGGTCGGGGAGCATGGCGACAAGGCGCGCTCGCGGGTCGTAGCCCTGCTCAAGCAGGCGCTTGAGAACGGCCGCGCCGAACTGGCTCGCAGGCTGGAAGCCAAGCCGAGTGCCGGACACGAATGCGCAGGCGGGCACGCCTTCCTGATCGACCAGCTGGTGCGGATCATCCACGATCACGCGGTCACCCATCTCTATCCGGCTGCCAACCGCTCGCAGGCGGAGCGGCTCGCGGTCATGGCAGTCGGGGGATACGGCCGCGCGGAGATGGCGCCGCATTCGGACGTCGACATCGGCTTCATCGTCGGCGGCAAGCGAACGCCCTGGTGCGAGCAGGTGGTCGAAGCCATGCTCTACCTGATGTGGGACCTCGGCCTGAAGGTGGGCCATTCGACCCGCACGGTGGACGAAGCCCTGCGGATGTCGAAGGAAGACCTCACCATCCGCACCGCCATGCTCGAGGGACGCTATGTCTGGGGCGACCAGGACCTTTATGACGAAGCCTCACGTCGCTTCGAGGCCGAAGTTGTGCGCGGCAATGAGCGTAATTTCGTTACCGAGAAGCTCGCCGAGCGAAACACCCGCCACAAGCGCATGGGCGACAGCCGCTATGTCGTCGAACCCAATCTGAAAGACGGAAAGGGCGGCCTGCGCGACCTCCACACGCTCTACTGGATCGGCAAGTTCATCCACCGCGTCCGCTCGGCTGCGGAGCTGGTCGATGTGGGCCTGTTCACCCCCGCCGAATATCGCAGTTTCCGTCGGGCGGAAAACTTCCTCCTCGCGGTGCGCTGCCACCTCCATGTGCTCACCGGCAGGGCCGAGGACCGGCTGACCTTCGACATGCAGCGCCGTATTGCCGAGCGGATGAACTTCGCCGAACGCCCGGGCAAGAGCGCGGTGGAGCGCTTCATGCAGCTCTACTTCCTCCACGCGCGCCGGGTTGGCTCGCTCACCGGCGTCTTCCTCGCCCATATCGACGAGCAGTTCGCGGCCAAGAGCGCGCGCAAGGGCTTTTTCGCTGGCTGGAAACAGAAGGCGCGCACGCTCAAGGGCTATCGCATTTTCGGCGGGAAAATCGCCGCGCCCTCTGACGAGTGGTTCCGCAAGGACCCGGTGCGACTGGTCGAGGTCTTCCAGATCGCCGAAGCCGAAGAGCTCGAGATCCATCCGGAAACCATGCGGCAGGCAACGCGTGACAGCGGGTTGATCGACAACGCCATTCGCAATGATCCGCATGCCAATGCGATTTTCCTCGACCTGCTGACCGGGCGCAACGACCCCGAAATGGTCCTGCGCTGGATGAACGAGACGGGCGTGTTCGGGAAATTCGTGCCCGATTTCGGCAAGGTCAACGCACAGATGCAGTTCGACATGTACCACCACTATACGGTGGACGAACACACGATCCGCGCCATCGGCCTGCTCAACCGGATCGAGAAGGGCGAACTTATCGCCGACCATCCGCGCGCCACACGCCTGATTCACAAGGTCAATTCGCGCCGCGTCGCTTATGTCGCGGCGCTGCTCCACGACATCGCCAAGGGGCGCGGCGGCGACCATTCGGTCCTGGGCGCAGAGGTGGCGCACGAATTGTGCCCGCGTTTCGGCCTGACCGACAGCGAGACCGAGCTGGTCGCCTGGCTGGTGCTCAACCACCTGCTGATGAGCCACACCGCGCAGAAGCGCGACCTGACCGATCCCAAGACGATCGAGGATTTCGTCGGACAGGTGCAGAGCGCCGAGCGCCTGCGCCACCTCGCCATTCTCACCGCGGTCGACATTCGCGCAGTCGGGCCGGGAACGTGGAACAGCTGGAAGGGTCAGTTGCTGGGCGAGCTCTACGACATCTCGCAGGAGCGGCTGCGGCTCGGCCACATGCGCGACGGGCGCGAACAGCGGATCGCGGCGAAGAAGGAAGAGGTTGCCGAATTGCTGGGCGACAAGCGCGGACTGGTCGAAAAGCTCGCGGCGACTATGGGCGATGCCTACTGGATCGCCGAGCCGGTCGACATCATCGCGCTGAACCTCGTCCATTACGCGGCGGCGCGCGATGCCAAGCACGACCTCTCGGTCCATTGCGAGTTCTACGAAGCGCGCGGGGCAACGCTGGTGACGGTCATCGCGGCCGACCACCCCGGCCTGTTCTATCGCATCGCGGGCGGAATACATCTTGCGGGCGGAAACATCATCGACGCGCGCATCCACACCACGCGCCAGGGCTGGGCGCTCGACAATTTCCTCGTGCAGGACCCACATGGCGCGCCCTTTGCCGAGAAGAGCCAGCTAGAGCGCCTGGAGAAGAGCATTGCCGATGCGCTGGCCAACCGGGTCGACCTGGCACCGCGCCTTGCGCAGCGCCCGCTCCCCCACAGCCGCTCGAAGGCCTTCGACGTCTCGCCGCAAGTGCTGTTCGACAACAAGGCCTCGAACCGCTTCACCGTGATCGAGGTCAATGCCCGCGACCGCCCGGCACTGCTCAACCGGCTGGCCCGCGCGCTGTTCGAAAGTCGCCTCGTGGTCCATTCCGCCCACATCACCAATTATGGCGAGCGCGCTGCCGATACCTTCTACGTCACCGACCTGACCGGCGGAAAGCTGGAAGCAGGCGAGCGCATGAACCGCATCGAAGCGCGCCTCATCGAAGTCGCCAGCGATGCGATGCAGGAAAAACTCGAGAACGCGTAGATTGATCTAGGTCCGTTCGCCGAAAAGCGCGGTCCCGACACGGACATGCGTCGCGCCGAGCTTGATCGCGGTCTCGTAGTCACCGCTCATACCCATGCTTCGTCCTTCCAGCCCGTGTTCGCGCGCCAGCTTGTCGAGAAAGGCGAAGAAGGGTGTCGGCTCGATATCGAACGGCGGAATGCACATGAGGCCCGCGACGGGAATGCCGGCGGCGCGCGCCTGATCGAGCAACGCGGGCAGTTCCGCGACCGGGCAACCTCCCTTCTGCGGTTCCTCGCCGACATCGACCTGGACGAAGCACGGAACCTGCCTGCCCAGCTTGTCGAAGGCCTTGGCCAGCGCGGTGACGAGGCTCGACCGGTCGAGCGAATGGATGCAGTCGAACAGGCGCACCGCATCCTCGGCCTTGTTCGATTGCAACTGCCCGATGAGGTGAAGCTGCACCGCCGGATGCGTCTCTTTCAGCGAAGGCCACTTGCCCTGCGCTTCCTGCACGCGGTTTTCACCGAAATGGCGCTGCCCTTCGGCAAGCAAAGGCTCGATCGCCTCGGCCGGATTCGTCTTGCTGACCGCGATCAGCGTGACATCACCCGGATCACGACGCGCGATCTTGCAGGCGCCTGCGATATTGGCGCGGACCCGTGCGAGAGGAGTATCTGCCATTTCCATGAGGCGGCGCTATAGCGAGAGTGTGACGCAACGCCAGTCCCTCCCCCTTCTTTGGCTGCTCTCCGACGCGCGCAATGATGCGGGGCTGGAGGCGGCATTGCGGGCGCTGCCCCAAGGTTCTGGCTTCGTATTCCGCCACTACCACCTCGATCCCGAGGCGCGGCGTGAGCGCTTCGATGAGTTGTCGGCGCTGGCGCAGTCACTCGGTCACTGCGTCATCCTGGCAGGTGAAGGGGGCTGGGCCGCCGACGGAAGCTATGGCCCTGCCGGACACGCCGGTGCGGGCTTGCGCCTCCTGACCGCGCATGATGGCGATGAGCTTCAGGCGGCAGTGGCAGACGGGGCGGACGGCATATTCCTCTCGCCGGTGTTCCCTACCGCCTCTCATCCAGAAACCGAAACACTCGGCGTTCATGGCTTCCATGTCCTCGCTCAGCAATCGCCTGTGCCCGTAATCGCACTCGGCGGCATGACACACGAGCGCGCCCGCGAATTGGATTGGCCACGCTGGGGGGCCATCGACGGACTCGGCTCGAAACCGACCGAAGGGAGGCAAGGGCGACCGCCCGCCCGCAGCGACTGAAAGGAGCGAGGAAAGCCAAGTGAGCGGATGCGAACGCCGGCGCTTGAGGCGAATCGAGGAAGACGCCGCTTGACCTCGGACTCTCCGAGGATTCATACTGCCCAATCTCGACGGATAGGGGAAATTTCATGGCTTCGCGCGCAGGCGCAGCACCCGATTGGCGCGCGGCATTTCGCCGCAGCTTTCGCCGCGCCACCCATATGGCGGGCGCGGGGATCTTGTTCACGCTGCTGCTCTTCCTGACGCTGGCCCTGGCCAGCTACACGCAGACCGATCCCAGCCCGTCGACCGCTGCTGCGGGGACCAATATCCAGAACTGGATGGGTGCGAGTGGTGCCTGGGCCGCCGAACGCGCGCTCAATTTCTTCGGCATCACCGCGGTCCTGCTGCTGCCGCTGCTTTATATCTCGGCCCGCCGTTTGTGGACCGGTGTGGAGCATGAGGACGAGGAAGAGACCCCGGGCCGTTGGTGGGGCCCCTTCGCGATGCTGCTCGCCGCGATGGTCCTGCTCGGCACAATCCTCGCGCTGGTGTTCGATCCTGCTACCGGGAGCCTGCCGGGCGGCCTCGGCGGATTGTTCGGCCAGCTTGGCGGCATCGGGATCGAGGCTATCGCCGCCCGCTTCGGCGAGGCTGCGTCGGGCTGGATCGTCCTTGCCATAGCCCTGCTCGCGCTGGCCGGCGGCATCGGTCTGGTAACGCGCGTCTTTGCCATCGACTGGGCGCAGTTCCTCACCCTGCCCGATTTCGTGAAGCGCCGCCCGCAGATCTCGGACATCGACCTGCCGCTCATGCCGAAGAAACAGAAGCGCGCCAAACCTGTCCAGATCGCCGAGGATGACGAGGACGAGAACGAGTCAGCTCCCCGCGCTCCACGCCGCGCGCCGGAGATCGCCGACCCGGCACCTGCTCCCGCCAGCCCGCGCCCGGCCAAGGCCAAGCAGCGCGACATGTTCGCCAGCTACCAGCTGCCCAGCCTGGACCTGCTCGACGACATGCCGGAGAATTCCGCGCCCAAGCTCGACAAGATGGCGCTCGAACGCAATGCGCGGCTGCTTGAGAACGTGCTCGACGACTTCAACGTGAAGGGCGAGATCACTGCGGTGCGCGCCGGTCCGGTTGTGACCATGTACGAGCTCGAACCCGCGCCCGGCATCAAGGCCAGCCGCGTGGTCGGACTTGCCGAGGACATCGCCCGCAACATGAGCGCGATCTCGGCGCGCGTCTCGCCCATCCCGGGCAAGACCGTGATCGGCATCGAGCTGCCCAATGCCGACCGCCAGATGGTCAGCTACAAGCAGCTCGCCGCGAGCGCCGCCTTTGTCGACAGCCGCGGCAGCCTGCCGATGATCCTGGGCAAGGACATCGCTGGCGAGCCGATCGTCGCCGACCTTGCCGCCATGCCGCACTTGCTGGTCGCGGGCACCACCGGCTCGGGCAAGTCGGTCGGGCTCAATGCGATCCTGCTGTCGCTGCTCTATCGTTTCACGCCGGAAGAGTGCCGCCTAATCCTGATCGATCCCAAGGTGCTCGAGCTCAAGACCTACGACGACATCCCGCACCTCCTCTCGCCAGTGGTGACCGAACCGGCCAAGTCGGTTCGCGCGCTCAAATGGGCAGTCGAAGAAATGGAGCGCCGCTATCGCATGATGAGCAGCGTCAACTCGCGTAATATTGCCGGCTTCAACGACAAGATCAAAGCGGCCATCGCCAAGGGCAAACCGCTGGGTCGCCGTGTTCAGACGGGCTTCGATCCCGAAACGGGCGAGGAAATCTACGAGGAAGAGCAGCTCGATTACGAGCCGCTGCCGCTGATCGTGCTGATCGTCGACGAGCTGGCCGACCTCATGGTCACCGTCGGCAAGGAAATCGAAGTCCTGATCCAGCGCCTGTCGCAGAAATCGCGTGCCGCGGGCATCCACCTGATCATGGCGACGCAGCGCCCCTCGGTCGATGTCATCACCGGTGTCATCAAGGCCAACCTCCCTACCCGCATCAGCTTCAAGGTGACGAGCCGCATCGACAGCCGCACCATCCTGGGCGAGCAGGGCGCCGAGCAGCTGCTGGGCAAGGGCGACATGCTCTACAAGCCCAACACCGGCGCGATGATCCGTGTGCACGGCCCCTTCGTTTCCGACGAGGAGGTCGAGAAGGTCGCCGACCACTGGCGCGCGCAGGGCAAGCCCGACTATGTCGACGCGGTGACCGAGGAGCCCGAAGAAGGCTTCGGCTTCAATTTCGAGGACGAGTTCACGGCCTCGGACAACCCGGAAGAACGCAAGTATCGGCAGGCCTGCCAGATCGTGATCGAGAACCAGAAGGCTTCGGGTTCGTGGCTCCAGCGCCAGATGGGCGTCGGCTACAATACGGCGGCCAAGTGGATCGAGCGGATGGAGGCCGACGGACTGGTCGGCCCGGCCAATCACGTCGGTCGCCGCGAAATCTACCGCGACCAGGATGGCAATCCGCTATAGGGGCGGGAATGCCGACATTTTTCCTGGAAGGCCGACAATGAGCAAAGCCGAAACTCCGGCTGCCCCCGAAGAGCGCAGACTCCGCCCGATCAGCAAGTACACGGTGCTGCGCGCCTTCGCAGAAACACGCGAATGGTGGCGCGAAGAAGTGGTCGGCCAGACAGACCATGCGGCGACCATCGCACGGGTCCGCGGGGAATCGCTGTTGACGAGCCGCTACGTCTTCATGACTGCCATGTCGGCGGGTATCGCGATCCTTGGCCTGCTGTTGTCCTCGCCTGCGGTGGTGATTGGCGCCATGTTGCTCTCGCCACTGATGAATCCGATTATCGGCACCGGCTTTGCACTTGCCACGGGCGATGCCGCATGGCTGCGCCGCTGCGGCAGGGCCTTGGCGGTAGGCTGCGGCCTGGCCGTGCTGTTCTGCGCGCTGATCGTGGTCTCATCTCCTTTGCAGACCGTGACCGAGGAAATCGCCGCGCGCACGCGGCCCAATCTGTTCGACCTGCTGGTCGCGCTCTTCTCCGCGCTGGCGGGTGGCTATGCGGTGATCCGCGGGCGCGAAGGCACTATCGTAGGCGTCGCCATCGCCACCGCCTTGATGCCGCCGCTGGCCGTGGTCGGGTTCGGCCTCGCGACGCTCAACTGGACCGTGTTCGGCGGAGCGCTGGGCCTGTTCATCACCAACTTCGTCACCATCGCACTGACTGCCGCAGTGATGGCGCGCTTCTACGGCTATCGCTCGGGCCTGTCGGAGCGGCAGAGCCGGCTGCAGTCGATGGCCATCGTCGCGGTCTTCGTGGCGCTTGCCATTCCGCTTGGCTTCTCCCTGCGCACGATCGCTTGGGAAGCCAACGGCCAGCGCATCGTCAACCAGGAAGTGCGCGATGCCTTCGGCGACAAGGCACGGGCCGACCAGCCGGTGGTCAATTGGGATGCCGAGCCGGTGACGGTGACCGCCAGCGTCTTCACGCCCGAATTCCGTACGAATGCCAATGTGGAGGTGGCCAAGCGGCTGGAAGAGCGCCTCGGCAAGCCGGTCGAGGTGACGATCGACCAGTATCGCGTCGGCACCGATCCCGGCGCTGCCGAGCAGGCTGCACTCGCGCAGGCCCGCGCCAAGGAACAGGCCGAGGCGACCGAGCGCCAGATCGCCGCGCTGGGTGACCGGATGGCTCTCATAGCCGGGGTGGGACGCAAGGACGTCATGCTCGACCGCGAGAACAGGATCGTCATGGCGAGTGCGCGCACGCTGCCCGGGCTCTCGCTGTCGGGCTACCGCCAGCTGGAAGCGCGTGTATCGACCGAGGCGCCTGGCTGGACCGTCATGCTGCGCCCTCCCTCGCTGCCGCTGCCTGCGATCACACTGGAGGAGGGCAAGCCCGACGAAGCGGGCAGCGCGGCATTCGCGCTGATCGACTGGGCGGCACGGCGCACGGGAAATCGCGTCGAACTGGCCGGTCCGGAGGAGGCAATCACACCACTCGCCGCGTCCTTGCGCGAACAGGGGGTGGAAGTCCTGACGGTTACCGAACGCTCCTCGGCGGTCTCGGCCCGCTGGAAGATCGACTGACCCTCCACAAAGGCAAAGCGGGGAGACTTTCGTCCCCCCGCCCGCGTTGTTTTCGCTGTTCGGTGACGGCTTAGTATTTCACGCGGAGGCGCGCGTACCAGTAACCGCCGTTGATCCCGAAGGGACCGCCCGGACGCGGATAGATCGAACCGTTCGAGATGCTCCCGGTCGAGTCATAGATCGGGTTGTTGATCGTGGCTGCGATCTTGTCCGGATAGGTGTCGAACAGATTGTTCGCACCCAGCGTCAGCGTGTACTTGTCGTCGAAGGTATAGCTGACATCCAGATCGGTGATGAACTTTGCACCGAAGTGCTGGCCATCGATGATCGCTCCGGTCGAGAGATTGCCTTCGCGGATCGGATAGTCGTTCGCATCGCGCCATTCGCCGTAGTAGCTTTCGCGCAAATTGACCGAGAAGTTCCCGATATTCCAGTTGGCCGAGAAGGTCGCCCGGTGGTTCGGCGCAAGGTATTTGATGTCGATCAGCTGCGTCGGGCCGATCACGCCCGGATCGAAGTCCGTCACCTTGCTCTTGTTGTAGTTGTAGGCGAGCGTGAGGTTGAGTGATCCGTCGCCCAGCCCCGTGCGGTAGGTGCCGACGACATCGAGACCGCGGGTGAGCGTATCGAAGCCATTGGTGAAATACTGCACCGAGCCGCCATCACCCACACCGGCAAGCGCGGGCAGGTCGATAATGTCCTGTGCACTGACGGTGAAGGTTTGCGAGATGCCGATGCGGTCGCGCACCTTGATTGAATACCCGTCCACCGTGAGGGTGAAGTTGTTCGACGGCTTGATGACGATACCGGCACCGAAGTTGGTCGACTCTTCGGGTCCGAGGGTGGTCGCCCCGAAGAACTGCGCGATATCGCTCGTAACCGGATAGGTACCCACCTGGACCTGGTTGCCCTGGACAAAGGTGGTGGTCAGCACCTGGACGTTGTTCTGTCCCGGCGAAGGAGCGTGGAAGCCCGTCCCTGCCGTTGCGCGGAGCGAGACGCTGTCGGTCACTTCGAGCAGGGCGTTGATCTTGCCGACCGTTGCACTGCCGAAATTCTCGTAGTCTTCGTAGCGACCTGCGATACCCATCGAGAAGCGATCGGTAAGGTCGGCTTCCGCACCGACATAGACGCCCCAGCTCTTTTCGCTGCTCTTGCCTGCGAAGGTCGGGCTGGTGCCCCCATAACCGCTTGCGGCGGGAGGCATGGTCACGGTGGAATCGTAGGCATAGACGCCGCCGCCGGTGTCGACATAGAGGTCCTGCACTGCATAGGGGCCTGCGCCATAGGACTGCGGATCACCTTCGGTCGCCTCGTATTCCTCGCGGCGGTACTCTGCACCCCATGACAACGTGACCGGGCTCGCAAGCCCCATGTCGAGCGGGTAGGTCATGTCGAGGTTGAAGTTCATTTCGCGCTGGATCAGCGTTCCGAAGTTGAACTCGGTCTGCGACTGCGGGCCGTATGACGGGGCCAGCGAGCTGTACATCGACAGCTCGAGCGACTGGCGGGCCAGCGATCCCGAGAGATCGTAGGTCAGGCCGGAACCGAAGTCCCCCTTGATGCCCACGACTCCAAGCGCCTGGTCGGTCTCGCCGACAAAACGCGGGGTGAAGCCGGCCGGATAGAGCTCGGCGAAGTTGTAGGTGTTGCTATCCAGCACGAAACCACCCGCCGGACAGGTGGCATTGCCTGTGGGGCATTGCGTCAGATAGATGTCGTGCCGGAAGGCCGAGTTTGCGCCCAACGTCCCAGTGGTGTTGTTGGTGCCATCGAACCGGGTTGCCGTCGTGGTCACCGCTTCGCGATAGTTGAAGCTCTGGTCGGCCTTCGAATTGGCGAAGTTGCCGAACAGGTAGAGGGTCGCGGCAGGCGAAATCTCGAATTCGCTGTTCGCAACGATCTTCCAGCCGTGCGAGGGCGAAGACCCCCAGATCTGCACCGGCTCCGGATAGTTCGGAAGCTGGTCGGCGAGGTTCGGGAACTGGTTCTCGAAATTGACAGCCGATGGACGGGTGACGCCGCGGCTCGTGCCCTCGCTGTCGTAATATTCGCCAGCCAACGAGATGAAGCCTGCGTCGCCCACGGCAATGCCGCCATAGCCCGAGATCTGCCAAGTCTCGCCGTCGCCTTCATAGTTCTGGCCGTAAAGCGCCTGCGCCTCGAAGCCAGGACCTTCGCGCAGGCCATAGTTGAGCACGCCACCGATGGCGTCCGAACCATATTGCGCAGTGGCGCCATCGCGCAGCACCTGGAGGTTCGATACCGCGATCGCGGGGATCGAGGAAATGTCCGCACCCTGCGAACCAAAGGACAGCGCCGTGTCGCCGCCGGTGTAGACCTGCACCAGGGCCGAGCGGTTGAACCGCTTGCCGTTGAGCATCACAAGGATGTTGTCGGCCGGCAGGCCGCGCAGCGATGGCGCGCGCACGAAGGTCGATGCGTCCGAAATCGTGTTCTGCGGCACGAAGAAGGACGGCACCACATTCTTCACGACGTCGAGCATGTTCGCAGCCGGCTGCGACTGAATCTCGGTTGCCGAGATAACGTCGACCGGCGAGGCCGAGTTCACGGCGCTGCGGTCGGTACGGCGGGTGCCGATCACGACAATGGACGAGCTTTCGGGCGCTTCTTCAACAGCAGCGGCACCGTCATCGGCTTCCTGCGCCAGCGCGACATCTGCACTTGCCATCGCCCATGCAGCGGTTGCCGCGACAAGCAATGCTCGCGCGGAAGGTTGTTTTCCCTTAAAATTCATCAGGTTCTCTCCCCAAGGAATGTCGTACCCGGTGAGGTCACGCTGTGTGCATTCCTCACTCGATGATCGACAACGACCATGGTTAGCGAGGGGGCCTTGGAAAACAATATCAAGGGGGTCTGACTAGCAATATTATTGCTCGACTTGTGTCCGTAAAGTCACAATATGGCGCATTCATACAATGTCGCGCGTGACGGGATAGCCCGTCCAGCGCTTGATGCTGCGGATCTGGAAGCTCGATCGCATTGCAGCGACGCCGGGCAGGCGCGAGAGGCATTCGCGGTGAATCCGGTCGAATTGCTCAAGATCCCTCGCGGCCACGCGCAACAAATAGTCGCCCGCGCCGGACATGAGGTGGCAATCGAGGATGTCGTCGAAATCCTGCACCGCTGCCTCGAAGGCGGCCATCCCCTCGCTGCTCTGGCTGGTCAGGGTGATCTCGACGAAGACAACCAGGCTGAGCCCCAGGCGCGCCGGATCGAGCCGTGCGCCATAGCCGGTGATAATCCCTGACTGCTCGAGCGCTCTCACCCGCCTGTGACAAGCCGACGTGGAGAGTGCAACGACGTCTGCCAGCTCGGCAAGCGAACGGGTCGAGTCTTCCTGCAAGGCCTCAAGCAATTTGCGATCGGCACGATCCATGAGAGAATTTCCCGTCAAATGGTAGAATGATGGGAACTATGCCCTCCACACCTGAAATATCAACATGAATGAGGCAAAACATTCTCCGAAAACAGGTCTATGAGGTCCGTCAGAGGAGACTTACCATGCGCATCGGCTGCCCCAAGGAAATCAAGAACCACGAATATCGCGTCGGCCTCACGCCCGAGAGCGCGCGCGAACTTGTGAACAACGGCCACGAAGTCTGGATAGAGACGCAGGCAGGATGCGGCATCGACGCGACCGACGAGCAATATGTCGCGGCTGGTGCGAAGATCGTCGATGGTCCCGATCCCATCTTCGCCGAATGCGAAATGGTGGTTAAGGTCAAGGAACCGCAGGCAGTCGAACGCGCCAAGCTGCGCGGGGACCAGATCCTCTACACTTATCTCCACCTCGCCCCCGATCCTGACCAGACCCGCGAGCTGGTCGAAAGCGGCGTCACGGGGATTGCTTACGAGACCGTCACTGGCCCGGGTGGCACCTTGCCGCTGCTCAAGCCGATGAGTCAGGTCGCTGGACGCATGAGCGTGCAGGCCGGTGCCACCGCGCTGGAGAAGGCGCATGGTGGCCGCGGCGTATTACTCGGCGGCGTACCGGGCGTCATGCCGGGCAAAGTCGTCGTCATCGGCGGCGGGGTGGTCGGGTTCAACGCAGCGCAGATGGCCGCCGGCCTCGGCGCCGACGTGACCATCCTCGACCGCAGCCCCGAAGTGCTCGAGCGCGTCGGGACGCATTTCGAAAGCCGCGCGAAGACACGTTTCTCGAACGTCGCAAATCTGCACGATGCGGTGTGCGAGGCTGATCTCGTCATCGGCGCAGTGCTGATCCCTGGCGCCGCCGCGCCAAAGCTGGTGACGCGCGAGATGCTCAGGGACATGCAGAAAGGCGCGGTGCTGGTCGACGTGGCGATCGACCAGGGCGGATGCTTCGAAACTTCGCGCGCAACGACCCATGCCGAACCGACATATGTAGTGGACGACATCGTTCATTACTGCGTCGCCAATATGCCCGGCGCCGTGGCGCGCACCAGCACCTATGCGCTGAACAACGTCACGCTGCCGCATGCCCTGCGGATCGCAAATCTCGGCTGGAAGGAGGCGATACGTACCGATCCGCACCTGGCCGAAGGTCTCAACGTCCACGCCGGGCATGTGACCTATGAAGCGGTCGCACGCGAACTGGGTTACGATTACCGCCCGGTCGCCGAGGTTATCTCTTAAGGTAAATTTTCTCCCCCCATCCTCGTAACGCCGCCTTAAGCCATTGTGACTAAGGCGGCATGGATGGGACGGGGTCTCTCCATTCGTGCCACGCGCGCCATGCGGTGCGTGCTGCTTGCGCTTGTCGCGAGCCTTTGGGTCGTGGGCGGCCCCGCCGTAGCCGAGAGCGGCTTCGCGGCGGGATCGACCTGCCATATTTCCGGCACCGCAACGCTCGCCCTGGCAGAGGTGCAGTCCCGTCCGTCCACCTGGACCTGCGACAGCGATGAATACGACTGGAAACAGCCGCGGCACTTCGTGCGGATCGACCTTGCCGACCGCCCCTCTGGCACCGCCAACCCGGGTTTTGCCGAGTTCGACCGTCACGAGTTCCAGCATCTCGAGGTAAGCCTGGTCGGAGAGAGCGGCGCAATTGCGAGCCGCAGCTACGATTTCGCAGAGACCTGGCTCGGGAAATCGAGCCTGCTTTCGATGGTGGAACTGCCGCTCCTCGCAGAGCCTGCCCGCGCCGTCATCTTCACCCTCGACGGCGGTAACTGGCCCGAGGCCCTTTCCTCGGCCGACCTGCTCGAGAAGCCATCGTCGCCGCCCACTGCCGGGCTGATACACCTGTTCGCGGCCCTGATCTGCGGACTGCTGCTGACACCCATATTGTTCGACCTCGGCTATTTCCGCGCCCTGCGTGAACCCTTCCCGCTGTGGCACGCGCTCTTCTGCACCATGGCCTTCATTCAGACCGCCGCGGTGTCCGGGCTGATCCCTCTGATGACCCCGATTGGCTTCGAGGCGGAACTCAGCATTACCTATCTGAGCGTCGACTTCATGGTCGCAGCCACGATGCTGTTCGCCAGCAATTTCATCGAACGTCACAAACTGGGCCGCAGCGGGCGGCGGGTGCTCCTCGGCATCGTGCCGATCGCGCTGGCACTCGGAATTGCGACCACGTACTACCCCGCGCCCTTCGGTGCATGGATCGACCACGTCTATTTCGGCGGCTACCTCCTGCTGCTGGGCAGCTATTTCTACGTCCTGACGCGCGCGTGGCGGCGCGGCAGCATGATGGCGCCCTATCTCATACTCGGCTTTGCGCCTTTCAGCATGGTCGTCCTTGTGCAGTTCGCATGCGTCGTCATGCTGCCTGCCAGTTTTGTTTTCGACGAGACCTGGCCGCAGAACTTTGCCCTGCTGTTCGAAGTCGTCGCCACGGCTCTGGCAGTTGCCGACCGCTTCATCGCCATCAAGCGCGAGCGTGACCAGGCGGTGGACGATGCTCGCACGCTCGAAGCTCTCAGCGAGCGCGACGCGCTGACGGGACTGCTCAACCGTCGCGCGCTCGAAGCGCGATACGACAACCTGGTGACGAGGGGTTTCACGGCGATGGCCGTGCTGGATATCGATCATTTCAAGTCGATCAACGACATGTATGGCCACCCTGTCGGCGACGCGGTGTTGCGCTGCACCGGACAGGCCTTGCGGGGCGGCGGGTCGCATGACATCGCGGCATTCCGCATCGGCGGCGAAGAGTTCCTCATGTTGCTGCGCGGTCGCGATGCCCACGACCGTGCCGAGGCGCTGAGACGTGCGGTAACCGTGCGGACCCTGGCCGAAGTCGAGGGTCTCGATCGACCGGTGACCGCCAGCATGGGCTTTCTCGACTTCTCGCTCGTCGCCGGTGAGCCGGGCGTCGATTTCGAGGCGCTCTACGCGCGGGTGGACCAACTACTTTATGCTGCCAAATGCACGGGCAGGAACCGTATCGCCATCGACCGGCTGGAGCTGTTCGAACCCTTGGCCGGCGAGGACGGGGAAGCGACCGCCGTCGCCTAAAATTTTTGCGCTGCTTTTACCTCGCAGGAACACTTGCCGCCTAGTCCTCCGCGAAAGGCGCGAGCACTTCGGGCCGGACGCGAACGAGGCGGTTGGTCGCCCGGTCGAGCATCGCCCAGGTCGTCGCTGCGCTGACGATCACCTTGCCTGTGGAATCGCGGAAATCGACCCGGCGGATGGAGGTTGCCCCGCGGGGTTTCCCTTCGATCCACGTCTCGCCCGCGACCTCCTGCCCTTCGTCGACATTGCCGCGATAATCGATCTCGTGGCGGGTCACGACCCAGTAGAATTTCTCGCGATCTCCGGGCTTGGCAGCGGCATTCCAGTGGGCGGTGGCCATGTCCTGGATCCACCGCACCCAGACCGTATTGTTGACATGGCCAAGCTCGTCGATGTGCTCGGGAGCCGCCGTGAAGGTGTGAATGAAGCGCTTCATGTCACTGTTCACCCCGCTGTTCGGTCATGCCGAATTGCCAGAGCACGAACGCGACCTCCTCCGCCGTCTCGCGAATGCTCTCGAAGCGCCCTGACTTGCCGCCGTGGCCCGCACCCATATTGGTTTTGAGCAGGAGCTCGTTGTCGTCGGTTTTCAACTCGCGCAGTTTGGCGACCCACTTCGCCGGCTCCCAATAGGTCACGCGCGGATCGTTGAGCCCGGCGGTCACCAGCATCGGCGGATAGTCCTGCGCCACCACCTGGTCGTACGGTGAATAGCTCAGGATTTGCGCAAAGGCTCTCTTGGACAGGATCGGATTGCCCCATTCGGGCCATTCGCCGGGCGTCAGCGGCAGGTCGCCGTCGAGCATGGTCGCCAGCACATCGACGAAGGGGACATGCGCCACGGCCGCGCCCCAAAGGTCGGGATCGCTATTGGCAACCGCGCCCACCAGCTCGCCACCGGCGGAGCCGCCCGAGATGCTGATCCGGCCCTTCGCGGTGTAGCCCTTCGCCACCAGCCCTTTCGCCACATCGACGAAATCATTGAAGGTGTTGGTCCGTTCTTCCAGCTTGCCCGCTAGATACCATTTGCGCCCGAGATCGTCGCCGCCGCGGATATGCGCGATGGCATAGGCGAAGCCGCGATCGACGAGGCTGAGCCGCGTGGTCGAAAAGCCCGGCGGCACGGCATAGCCATAGGCGCCATAGGCATACAGATGAAGCGACCCGCCCGGTTTGCGATCCTTGCGCGAGACCACGCTGACCGGGACCATCGTCCCGTCGCGTGCCTCGATCTCGAGCCGCTCGGTGACATAGAGCGAGGGATCGTAGCCGCTGGGAATCTCCTGCTGCTTGAGCAGCTCCAGCTCGCCGCTTTCGACATGATAGTCATAGACCGAATCCGGCGTGACCATGCTCTGGTAGGAGAGGCGCAGCTTGTCCTGATGGTATTCGGGATTGTTGGTGAGGCCTGCCGTAAAACTCGCCTCGGCAAAAGCGATCGGCTTCACGAGGGCTCGGTCGGCGTAGGAACGCAGCTGGATCTGGTCGAGACCCTTGATCCGCCCCTCGGTGACATAGAAGTCGCGATAGAGTTCGAAGCCGTCGAGGTAGAACTCGTCCGAACCCTCGATCAGCGTTGTCCAGTCACCCGGATTGTCGAACGGCGCGGTGGCGAGGCGGAAATTGACGTGCTCGTCGTTGCTGTGGATCCAGAGCGTGCCGTCGCGCAGGTCGACGTCGTATTCGACGCCCTTCTGGCGCGGCTTGACTAGGATCGGCGTGGCCGTGGGATCGCTGGCCGGAACCAGCCGGACTTCGGAGGTCTCGTTGTCTCCGGTCGAGATGACCAGCCAGTCCTCCTGCGCAGACAGGCCAGCGCCGACGCGAAAGCCCTCATCCTCGGTCTCGCGATAGAGTTCGACATCCTCGCTCATCGGCGTGCCTAGCACGTGCAGCGTCGCATCGTGGACACGCCAGTTCTCGTCAGCGAGGCCATAGACCACTGCCGTGTCGCCCTTGACCCAGACCAGGTCCGACAGCGTACCGGGAATCTCGTCGGGCAGATGCTCGCCGGTTGCGATGATCTTGAACCGTGCAGTGAACCGCTCCGAACCATTGGTGTCCACCGAATAGGCCAGCAGCTCGCCATTGTCGGAAACCGAGAAGCTACCGAGGCGGAAGTATTCGAGACCTTCGGCGAGCTCGTTCTCGTCGAGGATCAGCTGTGCTTCGCCGCCCCCGTCAGCAGGCTTGCGATAATATTTGCGATACTCCGCGCCCTCCTCGAATTCGGACCAGTAGAGCCAGTCGCCGCGGCGCTGGGGAACGGTGGAATCGTCCTCCTTGATGCGCGCCTTCATCTCCTTGAACAGAGTCTCGACGAGGGATTTGTTCGGCTCCATCCGCGCTTCGAACCAGGCATTCTCCGCTTCGAGATGCGCGAGTACGTCCTTGTCGGTGACCTCTGGGTACCCCGGATCGCGCAGCCAGGCATAGGGATCGGCAATGGTGATCCCGTGATGCGAATAGGAAAACTCGCGCTTTTCGGCTTTTGGCGGGGTGGAAGGGCGGCTCGTCGAAATGGGGAAACTCCCTGGCGTTGGCAAAGGTGGAAAAGGCGGCGCGAGAGGCCTAAGTGGGGCGCATGACTATGCGCGCCAAGGGCGCGTCGCAAGCGCCGGACGCGAAAACCCGGCCAAGGATTTACGAAGGATAGCCCGCCATGCTGATGCAGACCTACGAAGCCCGCCTCGACGCCCTGCGCAAGGAGCTGGCGAAGCGCGGCCTCGACGGCTTCGTCATTCCCATTTCCGACGAACACATGAGCGAATATGTCGGCTCCTATGCCCAGCGCCTCAAATGGCTGACCGGCTTCGGCGGCAGCGCGGGCAGCGCCGTCGTCCTCAAGGACAAGGCGGCGATGTTCACCGACGGCCGCTATACGGTGCAGGTGCGCGACCAGGTTGACGGCAAGCTCTACGACTATGAGGACGTGCCCGCGACCAGCCCTGCCGCATGGATCGCCGAACACGCGCCAGAAGGCAGCCGCATCGGCTACGACGCATGGCTCCACGGCATCGGCTGGGCCGAAGCGGCGGAGAAGAGCTTCGCCAAGAAGGGCATCACCCTCGTGCCGGTCGAAGGCAATCCGATCGACGCTATCTGGGACGACCGCCCGCAGCCATCGCTCGCCGCAGCGACCCCGCATGACGAGAAGCTGGCGGGCCGATCGAGCGCTGAGAAGCGCGCCGAAGTCGCCGACTGGCTCAAGAAGGAAGGCTATGACGCGACTGTCATCAGCGCGCTGGATTCGGTCGCGTGGCTGCTCAATCTGCGCGGCACCGATGTCGAAAATACGCCGGTCGCGCTGTCCTATGTCCTCGCCCACGCCGATGGCACGGCAGAACTCTTCATCGCGCCCGACAAGGTGACGCCCGACCTCGCCCAGCACCTCGGCAATGCCGTGAGCATCCGCCCGCGCGACGAATTCGTCCCTGCGCTCGCCGAACTGGCAGGCAAGACCGTGGCGGTCGATCCCAAGCACGCGGTGGCGGGCATTTTCCACGCTCTCGAAGCAGGTGGGGCCAAGGTGGTGCGCGAGGGCGATCCGACCGTCCTGCCCAAGGCGATCAAGAACGCCGCCGAACAGCAGGGCCATCGTGACGCGCAGGCGCGTGACGGTGCCGCCGTGGCGCGCTTCCTGCGCTGGCTCGAGATCGAGGCACCGGGCGGCAAGGTGGACGAGCTGACCGCTGCCGCCAAGCTGCTCGAATTCCGCGAAGCGGGCGGCGTGCTGCGCGATTGTTCCTTCAACACGATCAGCGCCGCGGGGCCGCACGCCGCGCTTCCGCACTACAAGGTGGATGAGGACAGCAATATCCCGATCCCGCCCTCCTCTATCTACCTCGTGGATTCGGGCGGCCAGTATGCTGATGGCACCACCGACATCACCCGCACCGTGTGGGTCGGCCCGGGCGAACCCTCGGCCGAAATGGTGGAGCGCAATACGCGGGTGCTCAAGGGCCATATCCAGCTCGACATGCAGCGCTTCCCCGACGGCACCAGCGGCGGTGCGCTCGATGCGCTGGCACGGATGCATCTGTGGCAAGGCGGGGTCGATTACGGCCACGGCACCGGCCACGGCGTCGGCAGCTATCTCTCGGTCCACGAGGGGCCGCAGCGGATTTCCAAGCCCGGTGGCGCCTATGCCGGATCGGAGACACCGCTGCGCGCAGGAATGATCCTTTCGAACGAGCCCGGCTATTACAAGCAGGGCCACTACGGCATCCGCATCGAGAACCTCGTGCTGGTGGTACCTGCCGATATCGAGAGCGAGGGCGATTACCTCACCTTCGAGACGCTGACCTTCGTGCCGCTCGATCGCAGGCTGGTCGACAAGAGCCTGCTGAGCGAGGCCGAGATCGGCTGGTGGAACGACTATCACGACAAGGTCCGCGCGATCCTCGCCCCGCAACTGGAAGGCGAGGACCTGGCGTGGCTCGAACGCGAATGTGCGCCCTTGTAAGCCGCGCTATGTTCCCTTAATGTTCCTCTACTGAGTCGCATGCGGTCGCGAGTCGAATTTGTGAGGAGCATTAGCATGATTGGATACGTTACCCTCGGCACGAACGACCTCGAACGGGCCGCCACATTCTATGACGCGATCGCCGCCGAAATGGGCGTCGGGCGGATGATGGAATTCGATACCTTTATCGCCTGGGGCGCATGGGACGGCGCGCCCGGTATTGCCGCGACCAAGCCCTTCGACGGCAAGGAAGCTACTGTCGGCAATGGCACGATGGTGGCGATCCAGGCCAAGGACCGAGACCAGGTGCAGCGCCTTTACGACATCGCGCTGGCCAATGGCGGCAGCGACGAGGGCGCACCCGGCCCGCGCGGCGAACCGGACGAGAACGGCATGGTCTTCTACGCCGGCTATTTCCGCGATCCGGACGGCAACAAGCTCAACGCCTTCCTGATGGACAAGGCCTGAGCTTCTCGCCTGCTTTCGGGTGGATGAACCGGGCCTCGCGCCTGCGACAATCCGATACAATTCACCCCGATTGCGGCATATTGCTGCGACATTGCGGCCCTAGAAAGGGCATACGAGCTGCGGCGGGCCGAAGGTTTCTCCCTCCCCCCTATAAGACCCTACCCGTCGCAGCTCTCCTTTTTCACGATTGGAGAGACGCAATGCGCAAGACCATCCTGACCCTTTCCGCCGCTGCGGTCGCCCTGACCGGCGCCGGCATCGCCTATGCCCAGCGTGGCGACCGTCCCAACCCCGATGCCAATGGCGACGGGGTCGCAACGCTTGCCGAGGTAAAGGCGCACGGCAACGAGCTGTTTGCCAAGCTCGACGCAAATGGCGACGGCGTGATCAACGCCCAAGACCGGCAGGCCCATCACGAAGAAATGTTCGCCAAGGCCGACGCCAATGGTGACGGTGAGCTGTCGCAGGCCGAGATGAAGGCCATGCACGAAGCGCGCAAGGAACGCCGCGAGGAGCGTCGCGAGGCCCGCGCAGAGAAGCGCGAGGCGCGGATGGCGGAACACTTCGCGAAGATGGACACCGACAATAGCGGCGGCCTCTCGCAGGACGAGCTGCGCGCCATGCACGAAGCTCGCGGTGAACGTCACGAAGGTCGTCGCGGCGGCAAGCGCGGAATGCGCGGCGGCCACGGCGAACGCGGCGCGCACATGATGCTGAAGATGGCCGACAAGGATGGCGACAAGAGCGTCACCCGCGCCGAATTCGACGCCGGTCTTGCCGCGCACTTCGCCAAGGTCGACACCGATGGCGATGGCGCCATCAGCGCCGAGGAACGCGAGGCCGCCCACAAGGCCATGCGCGCCGAGTGGAAAGCCAAACGCGAAGAGCGCCGCGCGCAGTAAGGCGCTTGATCGCACCTCCTGCCACACGGTAGGCGCGGTGAGGAGCATATGACCGAAGCCGCGCCCACCACATTGCTGCTCGTCGACGACGAGCGATCCTTGCGCGAACCCCTGGCCGAGTATCTCACCGGCCAGGGGTTCGTCGTGCATGAAGCCGAGAGCGCGGCCGCTGCGCGCACGATACTGGGCCGGACTTCGCCCGACCTCGTGCTGCTCGACATCATGATGCCCGGCGAGGACGGCCTGTCGCTTTGCCGCCACCTCGCCGAAAGCCGCCAGCTCCCGGTGATCCTGCTCACCGCCAAGGGCGAGGCGATGGACCGCATCGTCGGCCTCGAGATCGGCGCCGACGACTATGTCACCAAGCCTTTCGAACCCCGCGAGCTGGTCGCCCGCATCCGCTCGGTCCTGCGCCGCGCCGACCGGCCTGCCGCGCCCGCCGACGAAGAACTCGCCTACCGTTTCGACGGCTGGACGCTCGATCCCCTCAAGCGTCGGCTGACCGATCCGGAAGGCGCGCTGGTCCCGATCTCGACCGCCGAATTCCGGATGCTGCGCGCGTTCTGCGACCACCCGCGGCAAGTGCTCGATCGCGACCAGCTGCTCGACATGGTCCAGGGCCGCGAGGCGCAGCTGTTCGACCGCGCGGTCGATAACCAGGTCAGCCGGTTGCGCCGCAAGATCGAAGTCGACAGCCGCAATCCGCTGCTGATCCAGACCGTGCGCGGAGGTGGATACAGGCTTTCCGCCGACGTCGAACGCGCCGCGCGGGGCGGCGAATGACGCGCTTCCTGCCGCGCAGCCTCCTCGGCCAGGTGCTGCTGGCAACCGCCGTAGCGCTGCTGGTCGCGCAGACCATTTCCACCGCCCTGCTCTATCGCGCCGCAGAGCAACGGCGCGAGATGGGCCTCGTCCACGGCGCCGCGTTCCAGCTCCTGACCGGCCCTTCGCGTATCGAGCGCGGGGATGCGCGCGACGGTCGGACGCACCGTTCCCGGGGCCCGCGTACGAGGTTGCACCCGCCCCTGCGCGAAGACGATCCGCCGACCCCGCGTCTGTCGCGCCGGCTGCGCTATAGCGAAAGTACCGAAAGCCCGCTCCTGGCGGGCGACACCCGCGACGCGGACTTCGAGCAGATGCTCGGCGACCTGCTCGAAACGCAGGGGGTCGAAGCTGCGGAGCTCGTCGTGGCAACGCGGGTTTTCCTGTCCGATCCCCAGGTCAAGAAAGTGGTCGCGGACTACCCCCTGATGCACCGCCGACTGCGCGAGATGCCGCATGAGGTGATGGTCGTGGGCCTCCGCCAGGATGGTAGCTCGACCTGGCAAATCGCCCGCGTGCCCGTCCCGCTTCCCAACCGCACGATCGCACGGACGCTGCTTCTCCAGACCATCATCATGTTCGTCGTGCTGGTCGGCCTGCTTTATTTCGTGCTGCGGCGGATCACCCGCCCGCTTGCCGATCTCGCCGAGCGTACCCAGCGCTTTGCCGGGGCCGGTGCGCCCGAGCCACCACTGCCTGCGACCGGTCCCGACGATGTTCGCCGCCTGATCGATGCGCATAACTCCATGCAGAGCCGGATCGGCTCGATGCTCGACGAGAAGGACGTCATGCTCGGCGCCATCGGGCACGATCTGAAGACCCCGCTTGCCGCGCTGCGCGTCCGGATCGAGGGGGTCAAGGACGAGGGCGCGCGCGGCAAGATGGCGCAGACTATCGAGGACATCACGCGCACGCTCGACGAAATCCTCGCTCTGGCCCGGGTCGGGCGCAGCGATGCCACTCCCGAAACGGTCGAACTTGGCGCGCTCGCCGCATCGGTGGTCGAGGAATTCGAGGATATGGGCGAGCCGGTGACCATCGAAAGCACTGGGCGGGTTGCGGCTCCGGTGCGCCTGACCTGGCTCAAGCGGGGCTTGCGGAATCTCGTCACCAATGCGCTGCGCTACGCAGGCACCGCCCGCGTCTTCGTCCTGCGCGAGGGCAGTCAGGCGATCCTCCGCGTCGATGACGACGGCCCCGGAATTCCCGAGGACCGCATCGCCTCCATGCTCGAGCCCTTCACCCGCGGCGAAGCCAGCCGCAATCGCGAAACCGGCGGCGCAGGTCTCGGCCTCGCGCTGGCCCGCGCCGTGGCCGAACAGCACGGCGGAACGCTGGTGCTGGCAAACCGCCCCGAAGGCGGGCTCAGGGCGGAGATCAGGATCCCCGCCTGATCAGCGCATCAGCCCGCCAACGATATTGCGCACGAAGGCGTTGAGGCCGGTGCGGACCGGGTCGGCGCTGGATTTCTTGCCCAGCACCGTGGCGACCGCGATCGAGCTCAGCGAACCTGCCGCCGCTGTTGCCGCCGCCTTGCCTGCCCGGGTCCACATCGAGGTGGTCTTGCGGCTGCGCTTGCTCACTTCCTCGCGGCCCTTCTCCGCCACTTCCTCGGCGGTAGCGGCAGCATCGGCGGCCTTGGCTGCAAGCACTTCCTCGGCACTCTCGCGGTCGACGGCCTCGTCATATTTCCCGTCGAGATCGCTGACCGAGTTGATGATCGCCCGTTCCTTCTCGGTCACCGGGCCGAGGCGCGAATGCGGCGGCTTGATCAGCGTGCGCTGGACCACCGTGGGCGCGCCATCCTCGTCGAGCGTGGAGACCAGTGCCTCGCCCACTTTCAGCTCGGTGATTGCCTGCGCGACGTCGAGATCGGGATTGATGCGGAAGGTCTCCGCCGCCGCCTTGATCGCCCGCTGGTCGCGCGGGGTGAAGGCGCGCAGCGCGTGCTGGACGCGGTTGCCCAGCTGGCCGGCGATCTTTTCAGGAATGTCGATCGGGTTCTGGGTAACGAAATAGACGCCCACACCCTTCGACCGGATCAGTCGAACCACCTGTTCGACCTTGTCCTCCAGCGCTTCGGGTGCGTCGTCGAACAGCAGGTGCGCCTCGTCGAAAAAGAACACCAGCTTCGGCTTTTCGGGATCGCCCACCTCGGGCAGGGTCTCGAACAGTTCGGCGAGCAGCCACAGCAGGAAGGTGGCGTAGAGCTTTGGCCCGCGCATCAGCTTGTCGGCGGCGAGCACATTGATGATACCGCGACCCTGGTCATCGACGGCCAGGAAGTCGTCGATCTCCAGCGCGGGCTCGCCGAAGAACATGTCCGCGCCCTGCGATTCGAAGCTCAACAGCTGTCGCTGGATCGCGCCGACGCTGGCCTTGGTGACATTGCCGTATTTGGCCGAGAGTTCGCTCGCATTCTCGGCCGTGTGCGCGAGCATGGCCTGAAGGTCACCGAGGTCGAGCAGCAGCAGCCCCTGCTCGTCGGCGAACCGGAAAACGATATTCAGCACGCCTTCCTGCGTTTCGTTGAGATCGAGCAAACGCGACAGAAGCAGCGGCCCCATTTCCGAAACCGTGGTGCGGATAGGGAAGCCCTGTTCGCCATAGAGATCCCAGAACACCGCCGCATTGTCGGCATAGGCATAGTCCTCCATGCCCAGTTCCTTCGCGCGCCCTTCCAGCTTGTCGGCATGCTTGAACTGCGGCGATCCCGCCATCGAAATGCCCGCAAGGTCGCCCTTCACGTCGGCGACGAACACCGGGACACCATTCGCGGAGAAACTTTCGGCCAGCCCCTGCAGCGTCACCGTCTTGCCCGTGCCGGTCGCGCCCGCAATCAACCCGTGCCGGTTCGCCTGGCCCAGCAACAGCACCTGCCGCTCACCGCCTTCGGTTGCTCCGAGGAAAATCTCGCTCATTCTCGCGCCCGCTCCCTTGATATTGCGCCTGCGGTTTGGCGCAGCGTGGCGGGTCGGGTCAAGCAATCCCTCGACAGGCGCGATGCATCGGCTAAAGGCTTGCAATCGATGGCCGACCGGCATCCCTTCGTTCTCCTCGATGATGCGCGCGAAAGCGGTGCGGCAGACGCGCTGCTGTTCGAGAACCCGCGCGAGGTCTTTGTCGCGCGCCGTGCAGACGAGGTGGCCGGGGTGCTGGCCGCCGCCGACGAGGCGCGACAGGCAGGCGGACATCTGGCGGGCTATATCGCCTACGAGGCGGGCCTCGCGCTCGAGCCGAAGTTGGCGACACTGGCCGATGCGCGCAGTGGCGGAGCGGGGCCGCTGGTGTGGCTCGGCCTGTTCGACGAACCCACCCGCATCCTCGCCGCCGATATGCCAGAATGGCTTTCGACCCACGCGCAGGGCGGCGGCAGCGTCGGCCCGCTCGACCCGCAGCTTTCGCCCGGCGGTTACGAAGAGGTATTTGCCCGCCTGCAAGAGGCGATCCGCGCGGGCGATATCTACCAGGCGAACCTGACCTTCCCGCTGGCGGGCAATTTCACCGGCGACCCGCTCGGCCTCTACGCTGCGCTGCGTCCGGCGGCGCAAGCTGGTTATGGCGGGGTGATTTTCGACGGGTCGCACTGGCTGTTGAGCCTCAGCCCCGAACTCTTCGTCTCGCTCAAAGGGCGCGAGGCCAAGGCGAAGCCGATGAAGGGCACGCGCCCGCGCGGGAGCGACGAGGCGAGCGACCTCGCACTGGCCGAGGAACTCGCCGGATCGGTCAAGGACAAGGCCGAGAACCTCATGATCGTCGACCTGATGCGCAACGATCTCAGCCGCGTGGCCGAGGCGGGCAGCGTGCGGGTGGACGATCCTTTCGCCATCGAGACCTATCCGACGCTGCACACGATGGTCAGCGTCGTGCGCGCCAGGTTGAAGGACGGACAGGGGGCGAAGGACCTTTTGCACGCCCTGTTCCCCTGCGGCTCCATCACCGGCGCGCCGAAGATTCGTGCGATGGAACTGATCGACGAGGTCGAGCGCGATCCGCGCGGTCCCTATTGCGGGGCCATCGGCCGGATCGATGCCGACGGTGATGCTGCCTTCAACGTCGCCATCCGCACGCTGCGCCTGACCGAGATCGAAAACGGGCGCGGCAAGGCCGTGCTCGGCGTCGGCGGGGCCATTGTGGCCGATAGCGAGGCACGGGCCGAGTGGCGCGAGGCGCTGGTCAAGGGCGCCTTCGTGCGCAAGACCTCACCCGATCACCGCGCCGCGCAATTCGACCTGATCGAGACCATGCGATTCACGCCCGAGGCGGGCATCCCTTTCCTCGAAACCCATCTCGAACGGATGAAGGCCAGCGCGGGCGAACTGGGCATCTCCTTCGACCGGCACGAGGCGAGAAACCAGCTCCATGCGCTGTGCTTCGTGCTCGAATCGCCGAGCCGGGTGCGGCTGCTTGCGAGCCGCTCGGGCGCCATCGCGCTCGAGGCGCAGGACATGCCCGTGGCGTGGCCCGACCCGGCGAGCGCGATCATCATGCCGCTGCCTGTCGATCCGGGCGACTTGCGCCTCAGGCACAAGACCACGGATCGCGGCTTCTACGAGGACGCACAGGCCGTGGCCCACCAGCACGGCGCCCAAGAGACGCTCTTCGTCCGCGAGGACGGCCTCGTCACCGAAGGCTGCGTCACCAATATCTTCGTGCGCGGCGATGACGGCGTGCTGCTGACCCCTCCGGCCAGCCTCGGCCTGCTTCCCGGGGTCCTGCGCCACACACTGATCGCCAATGGCGAGGCCCGCGAGGCCGAATTGCGCGTGGAAGACCTCGACAAGGGCTTCTTCCTCGGCAATGCGCTGCGGCTCCTCATGCCGGCGAAACTCAAGACATGACCGAAATTCCCATTCTCTTCGAAGACGGCGAGGCACTCGTCATCGACAAGCCCGGCGGCCTGCCGATCGAACGCCCGCGCAAGGGCGGAGCCAGCCTCGAAGATCATTTCGAGCAGCTTCGCCTCGGCTTCCAACGCGATCCCGTCGCGGTCCACCGCATCGACACCGACACCAGCGGCTGCCTGCTGCTGGCACGCAATCCCAAGGCTCTCAAACGCTTCGCCAAGGCTTTCGAGGATCGGCTGGTCGAGAAGCGCTATCTCGGCATTCTCGCTGGCGTGCCACAGGAGAAAGAGGGCACGATCGAGCTTTCGCTGTCCAAGATCAGCAGCGCCGAGAAGGGCTGGCGGATGATCGCGGCGAAGAAGGGCAAGCCTTCGGTCACCCACTGGCGCGTGCTGGCCGAGAACGATGGCCGCGCTCTGGTCGAATTCCGCCCGGAAACCGGCCGCACGCACCAGATCCGCGTCCATTGCCAGGCGGGCCTCGGCATCGCCCTGCTCGGCGACCCGGTCTATGGAGACGGCAAGGGAGCCCGCCGCACCATGCTCCACGCTGCCGGTATCGTCATACCAAGGGATGGCAAGCCGCCCATCGATGCTAGCGCACCGTTGCCCGCGGACTTCGCGGCACTCGGCTTTCGCGATGGGTAGGATCGCCGACAAGGCGCTTGAAATCGCGGAGGAGAAATTCATCGCCTCCTCCGGCCCCGGCGGCCAGAACGTCAACAAGGTTGCCACCGCCGTCCAGCTTCGGGTGAGCGTATTCGAGCTGGGCATGCCGCCCGATGCTTTCGAACGGCTCAAGGAAATCGCCGGGAGCAAGTTCACCAAGGGCGGCGAGATCGTGCTCACCGCCAATGAATATCGCACACAGGACCAGAATCGCGAGGCGGCCCGCGAACGCCTGCTGGCGCTGCTCTCGGAGGCGCTGACACCACCAGCAAAGCGCAAGAAGAGCAGGATCAATCGCGTCGGCAAGGTCAAGCGGCTCAAGGCCAAGAAGGTACGCGGCGAAGTGAAGGCCAATCGCGGCAAGGTCGACTGGTAAGCCCGCCCTCGCGCAATGCTTGACTTTTCCCCGTGAATCACCCAATGGGCGCGCCGGAACGGCGGTGCGACGCGCGCCGCCCTTATTTTTTCGGCCCGGTCCCCAATGTCGGGGCGGCCTCACAGGATCTTTAGGAACACGCCATGGCGAAGCCCGCAACCGTCAAGATCAAGCTCGTCTCGACCGCCGACACGGGCTTCTACTACGTGACGAAGAAGAACCCCCGGAACCACACCGAGAAGTTCACCTTCCGCAAGTACGACCCGATCGCGCGCAAGCACGTCGAGTTCAAGGAAGCGAAGATCAAGTAAGCCGATCCAAGCTGAACATCGGGAACGAGCCGGGTTCAGTGAGGGTTCAATGCTCCGAACCTAGTTTCAGGAGCATGAGCAACTTGTCTTTCAAAGCAAAACCGATCCGCGCCGCGCTGGCTCTTTCGCTGGCCGCGGCGCTTCCTGCGTCCGCCATGTTCGCGACCCAGCCGGTCGAAGCCGCCGCTGGCGACCTCGACAAGGCGGTCGGCGCGCTGCGCGCCATCTCGACCATGAAGGCCGATTTCGTCCAGACCGACCGGAATGGCCAGTCGGTTTCGGGCGAGATGACCCTCAAGCGCCCGGGCAAGATCCGCTTCCAGTACGAGAAGAGCGTCCCGATGCTCGTCGTCTCTAACGGCAAGTCGATGTATCTGGTCGATTACGAGGTCAACCAGGTCCAGCGCTGGCCGATCAAGAATTCGCCGCTCGGCGCGCTGCTCGATCCCAGCCGCGACGTGAAGAAATACGGTAAACTACTGCCGACCAACCATCCCGACGTGATCAGCATAGAGGTGCGCGATACCAGGCACCCGGAATATGGCGTGATCACCCTAATCTTCAGCCGTGACGGTTCGGCACCCGGCGGGCTGCAGCTGACTCACTGGGTGGCACTCGACTCGCAGAACAATCGTACCACGGTCCGCCTGCGCAACCAGCGTTACGGTGTCTCGGTTGCCGACAGCGCCTTCAGCTTCAAGGATCCGCGCAAAACGTCTCGTCGCCCAAGGTAAACGGCTCGGCGTCGGGCGGTTGTAAATACGCGACATCCTGCGGCGGTTTGTTCATTGAAGAGCAAGCGGATCAGGCCTAATTTGCAACCTACGAGACGAAGCGAGCGGGTTTTCCCCCCTGTTGAACCCCTCGACCTGGTTCGGCTCGTTCCAAGCGTGACGAACGCTCACAAGGAACCCTCGTGCCAATGCCCCCGGCACGAGGGTTTTTTTTGGATCTAACGGCTTTCCCCCCACGCATCCGCGTGAGCATCCCCGCCGCTATTCCTTGACCCAACCGAGCGCCTTGCTGATCACATCGAAGATCAGGTTCTGCTCCATCACGCCCCTCACTCGCTCCGCGCCCGGGCCATTGGCATAGAGCGCGACGTCCTCGCCGCCATGCGTTTCGGATCCGGTCGGCACCAGCGACTGCTGATGGGCGTGGACACCCGTTTCGGGCGTGGGCCGCCCGCCTTCGGTGCCGATCGCGACGGCGCCCGGGCCATTGGCATATGACAGGGTCGTATAAGGCTTGCCATCCTTTGCCAGCGCCGGACCATTTGCGGAGCCGCCGTCTTCACCGCCACCTTCGGGCGGGATCACGAGGCCGAGGATGTCGTTGCCCCGGCGCGGATAGCCGGCCATAGTGAAGACATGGCTATGATCGGCCGTGACGAGGATCAGCGTCTCTTCCGGGTCGGTATTGTCGATCGCCCACTGGATCGCGCGGGCGAACTCGACAGCCTCCTCCAGCGCATATCCTGCCTGGCCTGCATGATGGCCGTGATCGATCCGACCGCTCTCGACCATCAGGTAGTAGCCGTCGGGATCGCGGGCGAGGCGCGTGACCGCCTGCTGGGTCATCTCGGTCAGGGTCGGCTCGCTGCTGTCGGGCTTTCGGTCGACCATGTAGGTCATGTGGCTGGGCGAGAAGAGGCCGAAAACCGGCTTGTCCATCGGCGCCGAGGCGAGCGCTGCTGCGCTTTCGACGTAAGTCCCGCCGCTCGGAGCGGCCCATTTCGCAGGCAGGTTGGCATCGGCCTCAAGCCGCCAGCCACCGGCATCGGCACCGAAGAAGGCACTCTTGCCGCCACCCAATGCGACATCGAATTGAGTGCCGACCAGCTGGCTTGCGATATCCTCGCATCCAAGGCCGCGCTGGTCCTCCGGAATACCTGCATCCGCTTCCCAGTCGCGCGCCGGGGTATGCGAATAGACTGCGGCAGGGGTTGCGTGTGTGATACGAGCCGTGCTGACGATGCCGAGCGCCAGACCGTGTTCGATGGCCTTCTCGCCCAGAGTGGGGAGGCGGTGCTGGAGCGAAGTGCGGCAATCTCCCTGCGGCGATTCGGGTCCGACGCCGAGCATGCCGATCCGCGTCTTGACCCCTGTGTTCATCGCCGAAGCCGTGCCCGCGCTATCGGGCACCTGGGCGTCGGTGTTGTAGGTCTTGACCAGCGCGAGGTGTTCGAAGTTCTCGAACGGGAGGACATATTCCTCGCCCGTCTGGCCCAGCTTCTGTCCCGCATAAATGCGCGCGGCAGTCACTGTCGACACGCCCATGCCGTCGCCGATGAAGAGGATGACGTTCTTCGCCTTCTGCGGTGCGGGAGCCGCAATGTCCGCCCGCGGCGTCTCGCGCGCGACCGTGGACGTGCAGCCGCCCAGCGCCAGTGCAGCAGCCGTAGTGGCAAGGAAAACTGTCCGAATTCTCATCAATCTTCTCCCGGCATTTGCGTGCGTCCTATATCAGTGCGGTGCGTGACGGAAGCGTGACGGGGTCGGTGGGTGCGCTATCGACATCCGCCGATAGCTTGCGGCACCAGCCCACTCCCCCGCCCGGCCACCCATAAATTACCGTGCCGTGGGTGGCCGGGCGGGGGAGTGGGCCGGTGCCGCGCGAGGAGGCAGCTTGCTGCCTCCGATCAACGCACCTAAAGCCTCCGCATGGTCACTGTCGCTACATGGAACATCAATTCGGTCCGCCTGCGGATGCCGATCGTCGAGCGTTTTCTGAAGGAACAGGCACCCGACGTGCTCTGCCTGCAGGAGATCAAGTGCCAGGAGGACCAGTTTCCCTATCAGGCATTCCGCGAGCTGGGTTACGAGCATTTCGCGGTGCACGGGCAGAAGGGCTACCACGGCGTCGCGACGGTCGCGAAAACGCCGCTGCGCGAATTCTCGCGCCACGACTGGCAGGACAATGGCGAGGCGCGTCATGTCGGTGTCGAACTGCCCGACCACCAGGGCATGATCGTCGAGAACGTCTATGTCCCTGCCGGGGGCGACGAGCCCGATCGCGAAATCAATGTGAAGTTCGGCCAGAAGCTCGACTTCCTCGAACGCATGACCCGTTGGGCGGACAAGGTTGACCGGCCCACGCTGATCGTCGGCGATTTCAACATTGCCCCGCTGGAAAGCGATGTGTGGAACCACAAGCAGCTTTTGAAAGTGGTCAGCCACACACCGATCGAGGTCGAGAGCCTGCAGCGCTTCATGGACGCACATGGCTGGTCGGATATCGGCCGCGAGCACATCAAGGCGCCCGGACGCTATTACAGCTGGTGGAGCTATCGCTCGAAGGACTGGAAGGCGAACGATCGCGGCCGTCGCCTCGACCATATGTGGGCCAGCCCCGAACTCGCCGCGCAGGCGACAGGCCATTCGGTCCACGAATATGCGCGCGATTGGGAGAAGCCCTCCGATCACGTTCCGCTGGTGACGGAGTTCTCGCTCTGAGCGATGCGAGCCCCTCGCGCCGGGCGGCACAGGCGGTGGACGCATTGCGCCACGGCTGGCCGCTGGCGATTGCGGGGGCGCCGCTGCTGCAGCCGGTCGAAACGGCTTTCGGCGATCTCACTGCGGAGGGCATACTGCTCTCGGCGAGCCGCGCCGCGACGCTCAAGCTCGCCAACCAGGTCGAGGCTGCCGTGCCGCGCCAGCCGGTGCTGATGCGCGCGGCCGAGTCCTTCGACCTGCCGCATGCGCTGGCCGTGGCCGACCCGGCGCTCGACCTGACTGCGCCGATGAAGGGTCCGTTCAAGGCGCTGCATTGCGATTGGGAGGAGCAAGCCAAGGCCGCGCTCGAACTCGCGCGCATGGCAGGCGTGCTCCCGGCCTTCCTGGTCGATCCGCAGGGAGCGAACGAGGCGGTGAGCCTCGAGGCTTCCGACGTCTCGGCCTATGCCGACGCCTCGCGCCTCCAGATCGCGACCCGCGCCAGGCTGCCCGTGGCCGCAGCGGAGGGCGCACGCATCGTCGCCTTCCGCAGCCCCGACGACACGCGAGAGCACGTCGCGCTCGTCATCGGCCAGCAGCGCAGCGATGTCGCGCCGTTGGTGCGGCTCCATTCCGAATGCCTCACCGGCGACATCCTCGGCAGCCTCAAATGCGATTGCGGTCCGCAGCTCGATGCCGCGCTCCATGCCATGGCCGAAGAAGCCGACAAGGGTGGCTGGGGCGTGCTGCTCTACATGCGACAGGAAGGACGCGGCATCGGCCTCGTCAACAAGCTGCGTGCCTATCGCCTGCAGGATCAGGGCTTCGACACGGTCGATGCCAACACGCGGCTGGGCCTCCCCGACGAGGCGCGCGATTTTCCCACCGCTGCACGGATGCTCGATCTGCTGGGTGCCTCCGAAATCCGGCTCATGACCAACAATCCGGCCAAGGTCTCTGCGCTGGAGGCTGAAGGGGTGAAAGTCGCCGAGCGCGTGCCGCACTCGCTGCCCGACAATCCGCACAACGCCCGCTACCTCGCCACCAAGCGCGACCGGGCGGGTCACTTGCTGCCTTGAGCGCGATAACGATCAGGCCCGAGCAGGCAGGCGACGAGGCCGCGATCCATGCCCTGACCGATGCGGCCTTTCGCGAAGCGCCTCACAGTGACGGGAGCGAGGCCAAGATCGTCGACCGCCTGCGCGCCGATGGCGATCTGACGCTGTCGCTAGTGGCCGAGGATGCCGCGCGTATCGTCGGCCATGTCGCGCTGTCGCCGGCCACGATTTCGGATGGCAGCGAAGGATGGTTCGGCCTCGGCCCGATCAGTGTATGGCCCGAACTCCAGCGCGCAGGAATCGGCTTCCGCCTGATGAAGCGCGCGATCGCCGACATGCGTGAAAGAGGCGCGAAGGGCATCGTCCTTCTGGGCGACCCGGCTTATTACGCCCGCTTCGGTTTCGAGCATGATCCCGAGCTGGCCTATCCCGGCCCACCTGCCGAATATTTCCAGCGCCTGGTCCTGGAGGGCGATCCGCCGCGCGGCGAAGTCGCTTACGCGCCCGCCTTCGGCTGAAGCCTTCGCCCGAGCGCCTGGCCCATCCGGACCTCGCCGCCCGCCTTCATCCCCTCGAGCCACTCCACGCGGCCGGGTTCGAACAGCATTACAACGGTCGAACCGAGGAAGAAGCGGCCCATCTCGTCGCCGGCTGCCAGCTGCTGCGCACCGGGCGCGAATTCCTCGCGCACCAGCTTCGGCGCGTGAGCCTTGACCCGGCCCGACCACACGGTCTCGATCCCGGCCACGATCATCGCGCCGACCATGACGCTGGCAAAAGTGCCGTCCGGCCCGTCGAACAGGCAGGCCAGCCGCTCGTTGCGTGCGAACAGCCCGTCCACATTCTCCGCCGTGACCTGGTTCACGCTGAAAAGCTCTCCGGGGACATAAGTCGTGGAGCGCAGCGTGCCCGAGGCTGGCATGTGCACGCGGTGATAATCGCGCGGGCTCAGATAAATCGTTGCAAAGCTGCCGCCTTCGAACCGCGCGGCGCCCTCCGCATCGCCGCCGAGCAATTGCGTCGCGGTGAACTCGCGGCCCTTGGCCTGGAAAATCCGCCCCTGCTCGATCCGGCCGATCTGGCTGATCGCGCCATCGGCAGGCGAGAGGATGAACTGCTCAGCATCCGAAAGGGGGCGCATCCCCGGCTTGAGTTCGCGGGTGAAAAAATCGTTGAAGCTGCGGAACTGCTCAACGCTGCGCGCCGCCTGCGACATGTCGATGTCATAGGCTGCGATGAAGCGCCGGATCATCCGGTCCTTGAGCCAGGGCGTTTCGCTCGATGCGAATTTGCCCGCAAGCCGCGAGACGGCATGGTGCGGGAGGGCATGCTGGAGAAGGATGAAGGGATTGGGCATGGTTTCGGGCCTTGGCCTGCGCGCCTGATCAGCGCAACTGGCTATCCTTGCTGCCACGGCGATTGATGCCCGCCTGACGCATGGCACCGTCGCGCGCCGACTGGCAATTCACGCAGGTGCGCACGCCGGGCAGCGCAGCGCGACGCTTCTCCGGGATCGGCTCGCCGCACTCGTCGCAATATTTCGCGCTTTCGCCCTTCGGCATACGGGCGCGTGCGGCGCTCACCGCGTCGCTGACAGTATCGTCGATCTGGTCCTGAACGGCGCCATCCCGCGCCCAGCCACCGGCCATGTCCTGCTCCTTCACCTACCCAATGAAGCGGGCGGGCGAAGGTTTCATCCTATCGCGCGTCGAACGGCTTCAAACCGGGCCCGAGCGTGTTGCGCCCGATGGCCAGCCGGTCGCCGGTCCAGTCGCCGACAAAGGCGGGTTTGCGCGAAATGCCGGGGACGAGGCGCGCGTCATTGCCCTCGATCACCAGCCCATCGGAGCTGTATTGCGCATTCTCAGCACCCACCGCGATGAAGGTCGTCCAGTTTTCCTTGTCGGCGCCCTGCACGAACCAGTTCCCCCGGATCGCACCGCTACCGCCATTGGGCAGGTCGATCATGTAGTTCGTTCCGCGACCGTGGGAATCGTCGAAACTGCAGTCCTCGATCACGGTACGCGCCGCGCGTGACTTGACGTAGTGCCCGCCACGTCCCTGCTCGAACCGGCTGCGGGTCACGACCACGCGGCCATAGTCGCCGGCATAGATCGAGTGCGCGCAGCCGCCCGAATATTCGCAGGTGCCCAGCCGCGTGAAGGTCGACTTGTCGATGACCATCTCGCTGGATGTGTCACTATGGGTGAGGATTCCCTGCTGGCTGTCGCGGAACCATGTTTGCGAGACATGCAGCGGTCCCTTCTCGAGCCTGATACCCGCACCATTGCCGTCGGACACTGCGACATCGGCCAGCACCAGTCCTTCGACCCGTGCTCCCCGTCCGCGCAGCACCAGCAGCCCCTTGCCTTCGCAGGCCGTGCCGCCGAGCAGCGACTTGCCCGGAACCGCCGCGCGATAGGTAATGAAGCCTTCGCTCTGCACCGCGCATTCGCGCCAATTACCCTCCGCGACCTGGATCGTGCCCTTGCCGTCGCCGATTGCTGCCACGGCGAGCTGGAGCGTGGGATAGCCGCGTCCCGTTTCGACCACGGTGAAAGGCGCGCGGGTTTCCTGCGCCACCAAGGCTGCGAGCGGGATCGCAGCCAGCGCGAGGCCCGCAACGGCGGCAAGCACCCATTTGGGCAGGCGTTCCGAGAGTGTGGCGACTGGACTGTCCATGCCCTCACCTTAGGCCGGATTGGTTAATTCGGCGACACCCGATCCCTAAGGGATAATGCGGTCACTTGTCCTTGTCGCCCCAGCGCCAGCGCAACCCGCCGCGGGTCTTCGTCCCGACGACGAGCATCAGCGCCAGCGTGGCAACCAGCATCATCGGAATTGCAAAAACGGCACCTTCTTCCCAGTACCACTCGATCAGCAAGCCCGCGAAAAGCATGACAGCGACATAGGCTGCGAGCACGACCCAACCTTGCCAGGCGACCGGTAGGCCGGCGCCATAGCCATAGGTCTTGGCTGAAAACCAGGCGCCGTCGCCTTTGTCCCGATCGGTCATCGCTGCTCCTCCATAAAGCCGACGAGATAGTCCACCAGGCCCGATGTGAGCGCCAGGTCGGGCTTCGAATAGACGGCAATATTGGCCATCCTGTCGTCGCTTTCGACATCCTTCAGCACGTGGTTCATATCGGCAAACTCGACCATCTCGGTTATTTCGCGAGCGGCAACAAGAGCCTCTGCGTCTGCCCTGGGGATTTGCAGGTCCTTGCCGCCCTGCACGACCAGCACCGGCAGGTCGGTGCCGGCCAGCAGTTTGGCTGGCTCATGCGCCATCACGTCGATGAGGAAGCCCTGCACCTGAGGTCCGAACAGCGGCGCGAGCCCGGGATGCATGTCGCTCGTATCGACGCGTTCACCGGCCTCCAGCTTGTCGATCGCCGCATCGGATTGTTCCCAGATGGGAGCGTTTGCGGGGTTGGCGTGCAATTGCTCGCGCAGGATAGTGCCCAGCGGACGACCCGGCGCAGCGGCGAGAATGATCCCGCACAGCCGGTCGAGCCGGTTTGCCGCCGCCAGCGCGACTATCCCGCCTTCGGAATGACCGAGCAGCCAGACGCAATCATTTCCGGTCCTCTCACGCGCGAGCGCCGACCACGCCGCGACGTCGTCGACATAGGCGCCGATGGTAACCTCATTGGGGTCGGCAATCGCCTCCTTGCTGGCAAACATTCCGCGCTTGTCGGACCTGAGGCTGCCGATGCCACGCTCGGCCAGCCCTTCCGCCAGCAGGCGATAGGTTGAGGCTGAAACCCCGATCGGGTTGTTCCCGTCGCGGTCGGTCGGGCCAGAGCCGGGAATAATCAGGACCAGAGGCTTCCCGTCCTGCGGCATGACCAGCGTTCCGGCCAGATCGCCTTGGGGTCCGGCCACGGTGACAGCTTCGGCCAGGGCCGGTGCCGCCGTGGCGAGGCCGATTGCGGCCAGAGCGGTGGTTATCTTGCGCTTCATATCAATCCTCTCTCGGCGGACGTCCGCGCCTGGGCGGGCGGCCTTGTTCGACCTCGATGCCGCGCTTGTGCAGCGCTTCGCGCAGCAGCATCTCGATCTGCGCATTGGCGCTACGCAATTCGGCCGCCGCCAGCCGTTCGATCGCGGCATGGACTGCCGGATCGAGACGGAGGGCGAAGGCCTTTTTCTTCATTGCACGCTAACCCGCAGCGACTCTTGTCAGTAGAGCGAGCCGGCATTGACGACAGGGCTCGCCTCGCGGTCGCCGCACAGCACGACCATGAGGTTCGACACCATCGCTGCCTTGCGCTCGTCGTCGAGCTCGACGATGCCGTCGGCAGCCAGCTTGGCAAGCGCATCCTCGACCATACCGACTGCGCCGATCACCACCTTCTGTCGCGCGGCGATGACCGCGTCGGCCTGCTGGCGGCGGAGCATGGCGCCGGCGATCTCCGGTGCATAGGCGAGGTGGGTCAGACCTGCCTCGTCGACGATGATCCCCGCGACCTTGAGCCGGTCGTTGAGCTCGACCAGCAGCTCGTGGTTCACGACCTCGCCGCTGCCACGCAGGGTAACTTCCTCGTTCTCGAAGTCGTCATAGGGGTGGCGCGAACCGACCGTGCGCAGTCCCGCTTCGATCTGGATTTCGACGAACTGCTTGTAGTCGTCGACGTCGAAACTCGCCTGCGCCGTGTCGGCGACACGCCACACGACGTTGCACGCAATCTCGATCGGGTTGCCGCGCTTGTCGTTGATCTTCACGCGCTCGGAATGGATGTTGTGGGCACGGGCGGAGATCTTGTTCTTGCCCATCCACGGCCACACCCAGCGAAGGCCCTCGCGCCGCTCGGTCCCGCGATATTCGCCAAACAGCGTCAGCACCGCCGCCTGGTTGGGCTGGATCATGAAGAAGCCTGCCGAAAGGAAAGCGAGCACGAGGATCGGGATGACCAGGAGGCCGACGAATCCCAGCTTCATGATCTTGGTCGCGCCATCCGGCGGCAGATTGCCCGCAACGTTCCAGATCAGGAGCACTACCAGTGCCAGAATTGCGAGCAGGACCGGATAGCCGCTGAAGCTGGCACCGGACCGCTCGGTGCTGGTGTTCATCCCCTTGAGTTCCACAGACATGACGAATCACTCCTTCGATATAATTATGATATCATATTTATATCGCCGCCCTATTCGGGTCAATGTCTTTCGATGGCGCGCAGGAACTGCTCACCGTATGCCTCGAGTTTCTTTGCCCCGACGCCGGGCAGCTTTCCGAGTTCGGCAAGTGTCGCAGGCCGCCGCGCTGTCATCTCGCGCAGGGTCGCATCGTGGAAGATCACATAGGGCGGCACTTGTCCCTCGATGGCGAGCTCACGGCGCAATTCGCGCAGCGCATCGAACAGGGGATCGCCAACCGGGTTGGGAGTGGTGTCGCCACGCCTGCGCCCGCTCTCGCGCCTGGGCGGCACGACGATCGCGACGGCCCGCTCACCCTTGAGGATTTCGCGTGCGCCTTCACCCAGTGCGAGGCCGCCGTGCTCCGTTGCGACAAGATCGCCGCGCGCCTGCAAGGCGCGAGCCACCGGCTGGAGCATCACCGCCTCCTCGCCCCCGACAATGCCGAATACCGAAAGCGCATCGTGGCCCCGCTGGCGCACGCGGTCGTCCTCCACGCCAGTCAGCACCTTCTGCAAATGGCCGAGGCCGAAACTCTGCCCTGTGCGATAGACGGCGGAGAGAAGCTTTCGCGCCAGCTCGGTCGCATCGGTGACTTGCGGCGGCTGGAGGCAATTGTCGCAATTGCCGCATTCGCGCGGCGGGTCCTCGCCGAAATGGCGCAGCAGCACCGCCCGGCGGCAAGCAGCGGTTTCGACCAGTCCTGCCAGCGAATCGAGTCGTGCGCGCTCGCCAATGCGGCGGTCCTCGTCGATCTCGGCGAGGCGTTGGCGGGCAGTGGCAAAATCGCCCGCGCCCCAGAACATCACCGCCTGCGAAGGGTCGCCGTCGCGGCCCGCGCGCCCGGTTTCCTGGTAGTAGGCCTCGATCGACTTGGGCACGCCCACGTGAGCGACGAAGCGTACGTCGGGTTTGTCGATGCCCATGCCGAAAGCGATGGTGGCAACGATCACCATGTCCTCGCTGGCGACGAACGCCGCCTGGTTGGCCGCCCGCACCTCGGGATCGAGCCCGGCGTGATAGGGCAGGACCTCGCGGCCTGTCGCCGCGCCGAGCTTTGCCGCGATGTCCTCGACCTTCCTGCGCGTGGGGGCATAGACGATGCCCGGCCCCGGCTGCTCGGCCATCAGCGTGGTCAGCTGGCGCACCGGATTGTCACGATGGCGGATGGCATAGCGGATGTTCGGGCGATCGAAGCCCGCCAGCACCAGCCCGTCATCGGGAATGCCCAGCTGCGCCATCACGTCGTCGCGCGTCTGGCGGTCGGCCGTCGCGGTCAGCGCAATGCGCGGAACCTGCGGGAATGCATCCATCAGCGGACGCAGCATCCGGTAGTCGGGCCGGAAATCATGCCCCCACTCGGAGACGCAATGCGCCTCGTCCACCGCGAAGAGGCAGATTGGTGAAGACGCAAGGAAATCGCGGAAGGCCGGCTGACTCGCACGCTCGGGCGCGACATAGAGCAGGTCGAGCTCACCGTTGCGATAGGCCTCCTGCGTCTCGCGCCAGTCGGCATCGGCGCTGGTCAGCGTGGCGGCGCGGATGCCATTTGCCCGCGCGCTGCGCAGCTGGTCATGCATCAGCGCGATCAGCGGACTGATGACCACGCAGGTGCCTTCCAGCATGGTCGCCGGAAGCTGGTAGGTCAGCGACTTTCCCGCGCCGGTCGGCATTACCGCCAACGTTGATCGCCCGTCCAGAACGCGCTCGACCACATCGGCCTGGCGCCCACGGAATCCGGCGAAACCGAAGATGGACTTCAACCGCTCACGGGCGTGGTCGAGTGGCGGCAGGGCGATGTCGGGCATGGCCCCTGATCGCTGGCGCAGGGAGCGCTGGCAACAGCCGCAGCGACATTTTCCCCTTGCCCCATGCCCCCCAGTCGCGCTTTAGACCCTGGCCAAGCCGTGGCCCGATGTCGCGGCAGGACAGGAGAGTTCGCAATGAAGTTCCGTATCGCCCTTGTCGCAGCGGCCAGTGTCGCCCTCGCAGCTTGCGGCAGCAATCAGGATGCATCGACCGAAGCCGAAGCCGACACCGTCGAAGTCGCCGCGGACGAAGCCCTGACCGATGTCGACGCGACTGCCGTCGCCGACGAAGCGGCTACCGCTGCCGAGGATGAAGCCGGGGAAGCCGAAACCGCTGAGGAAGCCGCTATCCAGGAAGCCGGCGACAATGCCGCCGCCACCGCCGAAGCGGCACTGGACGCGATGGGTGAAGACCTCGAAAACTGAGAATGCGGGGCCGGCAAACATCGCGCCGGCCCCAATTCACCATGCGTGCCGTAGCGTCCTTCCCGTTGAGGCGCGGGAGCGATAGCTTGCCGCGCATGAAGCGACTCGCAATCACTCTCGCCGCGCTCTCGGCGCTTGCCGCATGTTCCTCCGAAGAGGAGCCGGTCGACGCCGTCACGCCCTCCGAAGCAAAGGCGCTCGACGAGGCTGCCGAGATGCTTGAGGAGCAGCGCCTGCCGCCGGAAGCCCTCGAGGACGAGGCGGAGGAAACCAGGGCAGTCGCGGGAGGGGACAAACAATGAGCGGTACACCCAATCCGGGCATGGATGCGGAGATCTTCGACCAGTTCCTCGAACAGCTCGAACGCTACGTGCGCGAGCGGCTGATCCCGGCGGAAAAGCAGGTCATCGCCGACGACAAAATCCCCGACGAGATCGTTGCCGAGATGAAGGAGATGGGCCTGTTCGGCCTGACCGTGCCCGAGGAATTCGGCGGTGCGGGCCTCAACACCTCGCAATATGCCAAGGTCGTGAAGACCATGGCCTACGCCGCGCCGGCCTATCGCTCGATCTTCTCGATCAATGTCGGCATGTTCAATTCGGCAATCAAGAACGGCGGCACTGATGCCCAGAAGTCCGAATGGTGGCCGAAAGTGGCGGCAGGGTCGATCACCTGTTTCGGCCTGACCGAGCCGGGTTCGGGCAGCGACAGCGCCGCGATGGCGACGACCGCCCGCCCCGATCCCGACGGCAATGGCTGGATCCTCAACGGTACCAAGCGCTACATCACCAACGCGCCCCATGCAGAGGTCGGCCTGATCATGGCCCGCACCGAGAAGGAAGCGCTGCCCAAGAACGCGCACGTTTCCGCCTTCATCGTGCCGATGAACACGCCGGGCATCACCGTCGGTAGCCCGGACCACAAGATGGGCCAGTCGGGCAGTCATATCGCCGACATCATCCTGGAAGACGTCCATGTCCCGGGCGAGGCGCTGCTTGGCGGGGAAACCGGCAAGGGCTTCCGCTTCGCCATGATGAGCCTCGACAATGGTCGCATCTCGGTCGGCGCGGCATCGACCGGCTATGCCCGCCGCGCACTCGACAGCGCGCTGCGTTATGCGACGGAGCGCAAGGCCTTCGGCGAACCGATCGCCAACTTCCAGCTGATCCAGCAGATGCTCGCCGAGAGCGAGACCGAGATCTACGCCGCCGAAGCCATGATGGCTGACGTTACCGCACGAGCGGACCGGGGAGAGAACATCCTGAGGAAGGCCGCCGCGTTCAAGGTCTTCGCCTCCGAAATGTGCGGCCGCGTAGTCGACCGCGTGGTGCAGATCTACGGCGGCGCGGGCTATCTCGCCGAATACGACGCCGAGCGGTTCTTCCGCGATGCGCGCATCTACCGCATTTACGAAGGCACGACCCAGATCCTCCAGCTCCAGATCGCCAAGCACATGCTGCGCGAATTCGCCGAGCAGGCCTGAGCGCGTGTACAACCTCCTCGAGGGACTGAGCATCATCGAAGCCTCGAGCTTCGTGGCTTCCCCCACGGCAGGCCTCTATTGCGCGCAGATGGGCGCCGAAGTGATCCGCGTCGATCACAAGGCGGGCGGGCTCGATTACGACCGTTACATGCTGACCAAGGAAGGGCGCTCGCTCAGCTGGGAGAACCTCAACCGGGCCAAGAAGTCGGTCGCGCTCGACCTCGTGAGCGGCGAGGGGCGCGAGCTGCTGGTCGAACTGGCGGCGAAAACCGGCAACCTCATCACGAATCTGCCCGAGAAGAGCTTCCTCTCGCATGACGCCGTTGCGGCCAAGCGGCCCGATCTGGTCAGCGTGCGGATCATGGGCTGGCACGACGGACGGCAAGCGATGGATTTCACCGTCAATGCCGCAAGCGGGTACCCGCTGATGTGCGGGCCGGAGGACTGGGACGAGAAGACCGCGCCGCCGGTCAACCAGGTGCTCCCGGCGTGGGACTTCATCACCGGTGCCTATTGCGCCTTCGCCATGCTGGCGGGCCTGCGCCACCGTGACGTCACTTGCGAGGGCAGCGCGATCCGCGTGCCGCTGGGCGACGTCGCCATCGGCACCATGGCCAACAGCGGCGCGCTTGCCGAAATGCGTTATCGCGGCGCCGACCGCGAGCGGCTGGGCAATGCGATCTGGGGCGCCTTCGGGCGCGATTTCCGCAGCCGCGACGGCGTGCGCTTCATGGTCGCCGCGCTGACGCCGAAGCAGTGGGACGGCCTCGTGGCGGCATTCGACCTCGGTGACGCCATCGCGGCGCTGGAGGCCGAGCTCGGCGTGCGCTTCGCCGATGGGGACGGCCCGCGCTTCGAGAACCGCCACCGCCTGTTCGACCTGTTCCAGTCGCGTGCAGGCGAGACGGACTGGGGCGACCTCGCCAGCCGCCTTGGCGCGCAAGGCACGACCTTCGAACGATATCGCACCATGCACGAGGCGGCGAACGATGCCGAACTGGTCATGGACAATCCGCTCTTCGGCCCCTCGCCCGCAAACCCGAGCGGTTTCGAATATCCGGCAACGCGAAGCTTCGCCAATATCCCGGGGCGCGATGCAGGCGATCCTGCGCCCGCGCCTTACCTCGGCCAGCACACCGAAGAGGTGCTCGCCGAACGCCTCGGCCTCGCCTCGGGCGCGATTGGCGATCTGGTCGATCGTGGCATCGCACGTTTGTCAGACAAGAATCCCTAGCCCGCTCAGCCTGAGCTTGTCGAAGGCCACGCGCCCATGCTTCGACAAGCTCAGCAAGAACGGAAAATGTTTGAGGAAGTTGGAATGACGTCACTTCGCCGAGTTGCCATCTGCAAGCCCCTGAGAACGCCTGTGGGGCGCTATCTCGGCAGCCTCGCTTCGCTCGAGGCAGGGCAGCTTGGCGCCGTGATCATCAAGGCGCTGGTCGAACGCAGCGGGATCGATCCGAACCGCGTCGACGACGTCGTCTTCAGCCAGGGCTATGGCAGCGGCGAGGCACCCGCCATCGGCCACTGGAGCTGGCTTGCCGCCGGATACCCCGAGGAAGTGCCCGGCTTCCAGCTCGACCGGCGCTGTGGCTCGGGCCTGCAGGCCGTCGCCACGGCAGCGATGATGGTCCAGACCGGTGTCGCCGATTGCGTGCTCGCAGGCGGGGTCGAGAGCATGTCCAATGTCGAGCACTACACCACCGCCGTTCGTAACGGCGTGCGCTTGGGCGACATGCAGCTTTGGGACCGCCTGACGCGCGGCCGCCTGATGAGCCAGCCGATAGCGCGCTACGGCATCATCACCGGCATGATCGAGACGGCAGAGAACCTCGCCAAGGACTACGACATCAGCCGCGAGGAGGCCGATGCCTTCGCCGTGCGAAGCCACCAGAACGCAACGCGCGCCTGGGATGAGGGCAAGTTCGACGAACAACTCGTCCCCGTCGAAATCCCGCAACGTCGCGGCGATCCGGTGGTCTTCGCCAAGGACGAGGGTTTCCGTCCCGATGCCAGCATGGACACGCTTGGTGCCCTGCGCGCCATCGACCTCAAGCGAGATCCGCAAGCCATTGTGACGGCAGGCAATGCGAGCCAGCAGAACGACGCCGCGGCGGCCTGCCTCGTCGTTGCCGAGGACAAGGTCGCCGAACTCGGCCTCGAACCCATGCTGTGGTTCCACTCGTGGAGTGCGGCGGGCTGCGATCCCAGCCGCATGGGTATCGGCCCGGTCCCGGCGGTCGAGCGTCTGTTCGCCCGCAATGGCCTCGGCTGGGACGACATCGACTTGATCGAACTCAACGAGGCCTTTGCCCCGCAGGCGCTCGCCGTACTCAAGGGCTGGGGTTTTGCGGAGGACGACAGCCGCCGCGAGATCGTCAACGTCAACGGCTCGGGCATCTCGCTCGGCCACCCCATCGGCGCGACGGGCATCCGCATCCTCGCCGACATGGCGCACGAGATGCACCGGCGCGGCTCGCGTTACGGGCTCGAGACCATGTGCATCGGCGGCGGGCAGGGCATGGCCGCCGTGTTCGAGCGCGCCGCCTAGCGCTCTCTATAGGACGCTATCGGTTCCACCACCCGATAGACCTCGGCCGCAGGCTCGCGCCCAAGATCGGGAAATTCGATCGCGGCCGGTTCGACATGCGTGTCGGGAAGGCGATCGAGCAGGTCGCGCACAAGCGTCAACCGCCCGCGTTTCTGGTCGTTGAAGTCGACCAGCGTCCATGGCGCATGGTCGGTGTGTGTCGCGGCCAGCATGGCCTCGCGCGCCTCGGTATAGGCATCGTATTTGTCGCGCGCGGCGAGGTCGACCGGTGACAGCTTCCACCGCTTCATCGGATCCTCGAGCCGTTCGCGCAGGCGCTCTTCCTGCTCAGCCTGGTCGGTCGCCAGCCAGTACTTGAACAGCAATATCCCGTCATCGACGAGCATCTTCTCGAACTTCGGCACCTGCTCGAGGAACGCATCGACCTGCTCTGGCGTGGCATAGCCCATGACCTTTTCGACCCCGGCGCGATTGTACCAGCTGCGGTCGAACAGCACGATCTCGCCCGCGCTGGGCAGGTGCTGGACATAGCGCTGGAAATACCATTGCGACTGTTCGGCCTCGGTCGGCTTGGAGAGGGCGACAGTGCGGCACTGGCGGGGGTTGAGGCGTTCGCGCACCGCCTGGATGGCGCCTCCCTTGCCCGCCGTATCGCGCCCTTCGAAGAGGACGAGGACGCGCCTGCCGCTTGCCTTGGCCCAGCGCGCCATTCCTACCAGCTCTTCCTGCATCGGCTCGAGCGCGGCTTCGTAGTCTTCGCGTTTCATGCAGGCATTCTCCCCATTTGTGCCGTGCGCGGAAAAGTAGTATCAACGGCAACCTTATGGCCAGCATAGCAGAACCCGAACAGGACTTTAGCCGACTTCCGGAGCTTCCCGAAGACGTCTTTACCGCGCCGCTCAAGAAACCAGCCCATGTCGGCGACGACTGGCTGGAACCAGCGCAAACGGTCTATTCCTCCGATGACGACGCGATCTGGAACGATCTGTTCGCCCGCCAGATGGACGTTCTGCCCGGACGGGCGGCGAGCGCATTCATGGCGGGCCTGCAGAAGCTCAACCTCAACCGCGGCGGGGTGCCCGAATTCGGCAAACTCTCGGAAGACCTCAACGCGTTGACGGGTTGGACCGTCGTACCCGTCCCCATGCTCATCCCCGACCACGTTTTCTTCTGGCATCTCGCCAACCGGCGTTTCCCGGCGGGCAATTTCATCCGCACGCGCGAGACCTTCGACTACATCCAGGAACCAGACGTGTTCCACGATGTCTTCGGCCACGTGCCGATGCTGACCGACCCGGTCTATGCCGATTACATGCAGGAATATGGCCGCGCGGGATGGAAGGCCATGCGTTACAACCGCCTGAAGGCCTTGGGTTCGCTCTACTGGTACACTGTCGAGTTCGGCCTGATTCAGGAGAAGGATGGCATCAAGGCCTATGGCGCGGGCATTCTCTCAGGCCCGACCGAGGTCGTCTATGCGACCGAGGCGAAGAGTCCCAACCGGATCATGCTCAATGTCGATCGCGTGATGCGCACCGATTACGTGATCAGCGACCTGCAGCCGACATATTTCGTGATCGAGAGCTTCGAGGATCTCTACCGCCAGACGGTCGAGCGCGATTTCGACAAGCTCTACCGAAATCTCGGCGCAGGCTTCACCTATGCCAATACGGCAGTGATCGATGTCGACTATGTGGTGAACGAGGGATCGCTCGAATACACGCTGCGCGGTGGGCGCGGCAGCGGTGCGAAAGCGATCTAAGGCAAAGAAAAACCGGCCCGGGGAACGCACCCGGACCGGTTTTCATTGCCTTGCGGCAGAAGCTTAGTTGCCAGCGGCTTCGTCAGCAGCTTCGCCAGCTTCTTCCATGGCGTCTGCTTTGTCTTCAGCAGCGTCGGTCATGGCGTCTTCCTGGGCGTCAGTGATCTGGCCGGCGTCTTCCATGGCTTCAGCCTGCTCGTTCACCTCTTCGGCCATCTGTTCGCCGGCGTCTTCGGCAGCATTTTCCTGTGGGCCGTCACATGCGGCGAGGCCCAGGCTCAGCGCGGCGGCCGAAGCGACGATGGTAAGCTTGTTGAACTTCATTACTATTCCCCTTGGTTATTGAGGCGGCCCGGGAATCGGGAGCTTCCTCGAATGAGTGGATTTTCGGGATCGATACTCAGCGAAAGGCGCGCTGCTTCACCAGGTTGAACACGGTGAGAGCAATCACTGCCCCTAAAGCGGACCACAGCAGGGCCACACCGCTCAATGCGCCAAGGAAGACGCCATTGCCGGCAATGAGGCCCGCCACGAATGCACCGAGAACACCGACCAGTGCATTCGTGAGAATGCCCCGACCGTCCTCGATCCGCAGCAGGATCGTCGCAAGCCATCCGAAAATGGCACCGACAATAATGAGAATAAGAAGGCCCATCGGCTCCTTCCGCTGTTGCACGTCAGCCCTATTAAAGCCGCAATTGGGAAATGGTTCCGGCTTTTGCGCCGAGGCGAATTGCAAGGTCAGACGAGCCCGAGCCAGACGATTGCCGCCGCGCCCGCAAGGATGCGGTACCACGCGAAGGGCGCGAACCCGCTCCGGCTGACGAAAGCAACGAAGGCGCGGATGACCACCAGCGCAACGATGAAGCTCACCACGAAACCGACGGCGATCTCTTCCCATCCGACACGAGCCGCGCCGCTGGTAAGGCTGTCGTACTTGCTGACGAATTCGAGCGTGGAAGCACCCACCATCGTCGGGACAGCGAGGAAGAACGAGAATTCGGCTGCGGTCTTGCGGTTGATGCCCATGGCGAGCGCACCCATGATCGTCGCGCCCGAACGACTGACGCCGGGGATCATGGCGAGGCACTGGGCGAAACCGACCCCAAGCACCTTGCTCACCGGCAGTTCGGCTACGCTGGTATCGCCTTGCGGATTGGCAACCTTCTCGATCACCAGGATGGCGATTCCGCCCACGATCAGCGCCCAGGGAACGATCGCCGGATTGCCGAGCATGGCCTCGATCGTGTCGTAGATGGCGAGACCGATGACCGCGCTGGGCAGGAAGCCGAGGATGATGTTGCGGGCGAACATCAGGCCCTCGCGTTCGCGCCTGAGCACACCCAGGAAGGCGCCCCAGAAGGTGCCCCAGTACTGGTACACCACCGCAAGGATCGCACCGAGCTGGATGACGACGTTGAACATCGCCCATTCGTCGGGGTCCGCGCCGCTCAGTTCGGTGGCGAGGATCAGGTGCCCGGTCGAGGACACGGGAATGAATTCGGTGAGGCCCTCGACGATGCCGAGGAAGACTGCGGTCAGGAAATCGTTCATCGTCGCAGGGAAATGAAGCAAGGGCGGGACAAGTCAAGCGACCTGTCCCGCCCTTGCGGAATTATGCGACCTGGCGAGGCGATTACCAGATGCGGATGCGCTCTTCCGGCGGGAGGTACATCTTGTCGTCCGCCTTCACGTTGAACGCCTTGTACCATTCGTCGAAATTGCGAACGATGCCGTTGACGCGGAAGTAGGTCGGGCTGTGCGGATCGGTGCGCAGCTGGTTGCGCAGCGCATCGTCGCGGATGGCCGCACGCCACACCTGGGCCCAGGCGAGGAAGAAGCGCTGGTCGCCGGTCAGCCCGTCGATCACCGGCACATCCTTGCCCGCCGTTGCAAGCTTGTAGGCGCGATAGGCCATGCTGAGGCCGCCAAGGTCGCCGATGTTCTCGCCCAGGGTCAGGCGGCCGTTGACGCAGGTCTTGCCCTCATCGAGCGGGCAGAACGCGTCGTATTGCGCCACCAGCGCATTGGTGAGCCCTTCGAAATTCGACAGGTCCTCGTCGGTCCACCAGTTGCGCAGCGCACCGGTGGAATCGAACTTCGAACCCTGGTCGTCGAAGCCGTGGCCGATTTCATGCCCGATGACCGCGCCGATCCCGCCATAGTTGACCGCCAAGTCGGCCGTCGGCCCGAAGAAGGGCTGCTGCAGGATACCGGCGGGGAAGACGATCTCGTTCTTCAGCGGGTTGTAGTAGGCGTTCACCGTTTGCGGCAGCATACCCCATTCGGTACGGTCGATCGGTTCGCCCAGCTTGGAGAGGTTGTCCTGCCAATTCCAGCGAGCCGCCGCGAGGCGATTGCCAAGCGGGTCGCCGGCGGTGACTTCGAGACCTTCATAGGTTTCGAGATTGTCGCGATAGCCAATCTTCGGATCGAAGCTGTCGAGCTTGGCCATGGCTTGCTCCTTCGAGGCCTCGCCCATCCAGTCGATCTCTGCCAGCGAGGCGGCCAGCGCCTTGCGCAGATTGGCGACCAATTCCTCCATTGCGGCCTTGCTCGACGCCGGGAAGTAGCGTTCGGCATAGGACTTGCCGAGCAGTTCGCCGAAGGTGTTCTCGGTCTCGCCGATCGCACGTTTCCAGCGGGGGCGCTGTTCGGGCGTGCCGTTCAGCAGGGTGCCGTAGAAGGCGAAGTCCGCTGCGTCGATATCCGAACCGAGGACTGAGGCATTGTTGTCGAGGAATTCCTTGATCGTCCACGCCTGCAGCGTGGCGACCGGAGTCTTCGACAGCAGTTCGAGCATGCCCTCGAAGCCGGTACCGAGCTTGGCCATGGTTTCGGGCGTAAGGCCGATTTCCTTGGCGCGCTCCTCGCTGGGGCGCAGGTCGGTGACGATGTAGCGGTCGGTTCCGCCGAAGCCCGAGGTCTCGATCATGGTGTTGATCGGGAAGTCACCGGCAAGCGCGGTCAGCTCGGCCGGAGTAAAGGGGTTGTAGAACAGGTCGGCATTGCGGCTTGCAGCACGGTCGGACGCGATGTTCCGCGCGATCCGGTCCTCGAAGGCATAGACCGCCGTGGTCGCGGCGGCGGGGTCGGCGTAACCGGCCTTGCCGAACAGGAAGGTGAGGTACTCCTTGTACTTCGCCTTGATGTTCTCGCCCTTCTCCGTGGCGTCGGTGTAATAATCGCGGTCGGGCAGGCCGAGGCCGCCGGTGCCGAGATAGACCGAATAGCGATCGGTTTCCTTTGCATCGACCTCGACACCGCCGCCCAGCGGCGAGGGGAAGCCCGGTGTGGCCCACAGCGTCAGCAGCTTGTCGAGCGTGTCCGCAGCAACGATCTGGTTGATGTAGGGCTGGGCCGCGGCCATGCCGACAGCGTCGATCGCGTCCGTATCGAGATAGGATGCATAGACATCGACGATACGCTTCTCGTCGGCGGTCAGCGTCGATGCGTCCTTCGAGGTCAGCTCGTCCACCAGGGCCTTCACGTCGCTGGTGGATTTCTCGCGTAGCAGGTTGAAGGCACCGAAGCGGCTGAATTCGGCCGGCAGCGGGTTGGCATCGAGCCACTTCTGGTTCGCATAAGCGAAGAAGTCGTCACCCGGCTCGACACTGTCAGACAGGTACTGGGTATCGAACCCCCAGGTGCCGAAGCTCATGGTGGGAAGTTCGGTTTCCTCGGCCTTGGGTGCAGTTTCCGCCTCGTCGGCCAGGGCCGGTGCGGAAAGGGCAAGCGCGATGGCGCTGGTGCCAATGGCAAAAGCTCTACGGATCATTGTTTGCAGTCTCCCGGAATGGCGCTCACCCGGGACCGAGGAGCGCATAATGGTGCGCGCGATAGCAGGCTCGCACGCGCGCGAGAAGGCGTTCGTCGGTCATGACGAACGCTTTGCAGATCATTCAACCGTTCTCGAGCACGAATTGCAGCGAAGCGAGGCGGGCGTAGAGACCGCCGTTCGCGGCAAGCTGGTCGTGGGTCCCCTGCTCCACAATCGCACCGTCTTCCATCACAACGATGCGGTCGGCCGCACGCACGGTGGACAGGCGGTGCGCAATAACCAGAGTGGTGCGATCCTCCATCAGGTGCTCGAGCGCTTCCTGCACCAGCCGCTCGCTCTCGGCATCGAGCGCACTGGTCGCCTCGTCGAGCAGCAGGATCGGCGCATCGCGCAGCAGCGCGCGGGCAATGGCGATCCGCTGGCGCTGGCCGCCCGACAACTGGGTGCCGCTCTCGCCCAGATAAGTGTCGAGACCCTGCGGCAAGCGCCTGAGGAAGTCCTCGGCATTGGCAGCACGGGCAGCGGCCCAGATGTCCTCGTCGCCGGCGTCCCAATTGCCGTAGCGCAGGTTGTCGCGGGCATTGGCGCTGAACAATACACCCTCCTGCGGCACATAGGCCATGCGGCGGCGGATCTCGGCCGGATCGGCGCTGGTCAGCGGCACACCGTCGAGGCGGATCGAGCCTGCCTGCGGGTCGTAGAAGCGTTCGGCGAGCTGGAAGATAGTCGACTTGCCGGCTCCCGAGGGACCGACGATGGCGACGGTCTCGCCCGGTTCGACCTCGAGGTTGAAATCGGTGATCGCTGGTGCTTCGAGCCGGGTGGGATAGCGGAATGTCACGTTGCGGAACGACAGCCCTCCGCGCGGCGGCTGAGGCAGGGCCTGCGGGCGGGCGGGCGCGGTAATTCCGGGCTTCTCTTCGAGCAGCTCGGCAAGACGGCTGGCCGCGCCCGCGCCGCGCAAAAGGTCGCCATAGACCTCTGTCAACGCGCCGAAGGCTCCGGCAACGAGGCCTGCGGTAAGGACGAAGGCGGCAATAGTGCCACCCGAGATCGTCCCCTCGCCGACCGCCTCGGCACCGCGCCAGACCAGCATGGTAATGCCCCCGAACACACACAGGATGATCACCGCCGTCATCGCGGCGCGAATGATGATGCGTCGCTTGGCGGTGGTGAAGGTACGCTCCACGGCATCGCTGAAGCGCGCGTGCTCGCGACCTTCCTGGTTAAAGCCCTGCACGATCTTCATCGCCGCGAGTACTTCGGTGACCATTGCGCCGATATCGGCAACGCGGTCCTGGCTCGTGCGGCTGACCGTGCGCAGACGGCGTCCGAAAACAGTGATCGGGATGACGATGGCGGGGATGATGAGGAACAGCCCCATGGTGAGGCTCGGCACCAGCCAGAAGAGATAGGCGGTCCCGCCGATCGCCATGAGGATATTGCGCAATGCCACCGAGACCGTGGTCCCCACCACCGTCTCGATCAGCGCGGTATCGCTGGTCATGCGGCTGGAGATCTCCTTGGGGCTGTTCTCCTCGTAGAAACCGGGGGCCAGCCGCAGGAGGTTTTCCTGCACTTTCAGCCGGATATCGGCCACCACGCGCTCGCCCAGCCAGCTGACGAAGTAGAAGCGCATGGCAGTGCCCATTGCGAGTACGCCGACGATCATCAGCAGGTAGCGAAACCAGCGGGTCATCTCGCCCGGATCGGCACTCGCGGCAAAGCCCTTGTCGATCACCATCTTGAAGCCCGCCGGGATCGCCAGCGTCGCCGATGCCGTGATGAGCAGTGCGATCAAGGCGAGGGCAACATGGCCGGGATAGCGGGCGCCCGCCTGCCACACCATGCGCAGCGGCTTGAGCGAGCGTTCTTTCGGTTCCCCGTTTTCCTTCGTGCGCCCGAATATGCGCCGCCGGGGCGCCTTTTCTGCCGTTTCCGCGTCCATCGGCCCCAAGTAGGTGCGGTGTGGGCGAAAATCCACAGCCGAGCAGGCTATTGGGCACAATTGCGCTAATTGTGCATTGCACAATGCAAAGATCGGCGGCAGGATACCCTACTTTCGGGACCGGTCAGACACGATAAGAGGCCGGCCAGCAGGGGACACGCATTGCTATATCACGCCTATGAACTGCAGCGCAGCTGGCTGAATTCGGCCAGTTCCTGGGCATCGATCGGCGCCGAGATGCTGTCGAACCCGGCCAACCCTCTGAATTACGTGGGACCGATGGGTTATATGGGCCTCGGCCCGATGGCAGCGAGTGCGCTCGAGGTCTTCGCCCATGCTACGGCGACCTATGGCAAGCCGGCCTGGAACATCGATGCGGTCGACATCGCCGGAACTCTCGATCCGGTTGTCGAAGCGACCGTACTCAACCGTCCATTCGGCGACCTCAAGTGCTTCCACCGAGCCGGATTGCCCGAAGATGCGCCGCGCCTGCTGCTGGTCGCTCCGATGAGCGGCCACTATGCGACACTTCTGCGCGGAACGGTCGAGCGGATGCTGCAGAACTATCGCGTCTTCGTGACCGATTGGGCCGATGCGAAGACGGTCCCGCTGCACGAAGGCCGCTTCGATCTCGACGACTATATGGACTACGTGATCGGCTTTCTCGAGCATATCGGCGAAGGCGCGCATGTGATGGCGGTGTGCCAGCCGTCGGTGCCCGTATTCGCGGCCACCGCGATCATGAACCGCGACAAGCATCCCTGCACGCCGAAGACGCTGACCATGATGGGCGGTCCGATCGACACGCGCTGTTCGCCGACTTCGGTCAACGATCTCGCCATGGAGCGCCCGATCGAGTGGTTTCGCCACAATGTCATCGCCACGGTGCCGATGCAGTACCGCGGCTCGGGGCGCCAGGTCTATCCGGGTTTCATGCAGCTCGCGGGCTTCATGAGCATGAACCTCGGCAATCACATGATGAGCCACTACGAGATGTTCAAACACCTCACCGTCGGCGATGACGAGAGCGCGCAGGCGACCAAGGACTTCTACGACGAATATCGAAGCGTCTGCGACATGACCGCCGAATTCTACCTCCAGACGGTCGAAGAGGTGTTCCAGACGCACGCCCTGCCCAACGGCACTTTCGTCCATCGCGGCAAGCGCGTGGATCTGGGCGACATCACCAAGACCGCATTGCTCGCAATCGAGGGCGAGCGAGACGATATCTCGGGGCTGGGTCAGACCAGGGCCGCGCTCGACCTGACGCCGAAGCTGCCCTCATCGAAGAAGCGTTACTACATGGCCGAAGGTGCGGGGCATTACGGCATCTTCAACGGCAGCCGTTGGCGCGAGAAGATCGCGCCGGTGGTCGAGGAATTCATCGCCAAACACGGCTAGGCCGGAGGTGCGGGTTCCTTGGGGCCGCGCATACTGGCGACCAGCCGACCAAGGATCCGCCGCGCCAGTATCAGCAGGCCGACGACCACGACTAGCAGCACCAGCGCAATGCCTGCTGCAGCCACTGGATATTCGTAGGCGAGATAGAGCAGGCCCATTGTTGCCACGTCCTCTGCCGTCGATACCGCGACATTGCTGACCGGCTCGGGGCTGACATTGACCACCCCACGCGCGCCCGCCTTGCCGGCATGGGCAACGAAGCTCGCCCCGCCGCCCAGCAGGAAGGCGATGACCTGCGCGGTTGGATCGGCCGGATCGACGATGGCGAGTGCAAGCAGGGCCCCGCCAATGGGCCGCACGAGAGTGTGCACGGCGTCCCATGCCGAATCGAGCCACATGACCTTGTCGGCGAGGAATTCCGCAGTGGCACCAAGTGCGGCGATGCCCATCACCCACGGGTTCGCAAGAACATCGAGCGAGGCGAGGTGGTCGGGCAGCGGCAGCGCGCCCATGCGCATGGCGAGACCCGTGGCGAAGATGCAGAGGTAAAGCCTCCAGCCCGCAAGCAGGCTGACACTCCCGGCAATTCCGATGATTTCCATGATGCCCATAAACGAACATCCTCCGACCGTGAGGCCGAAGGATGCGCGCTTACAGTGATTTAGACAAGCGGGAGTTAGAAAACCTCGAACAGGCCCGCGGCACCTTGGCCGCCACCGATGCACATGGTGACCACGGCATATTTCGCGCCGCGGCGCTTGCCTTCGATCAGCGCGTGGCCGGTGCAGCGCGCACCGGTCATGCCGAAGGGGTGGCCGATCGAGATGGAGCCACCGTTGACGTTGAGCAGCTCGTCGGGGATACCCAGCTTGTCACGGCAATAGAGTACCTGCACTGCGAAGGCTTCGTTGAGCTCCCACAGGCCAATATCGTCCATCTTGAGGTCAAAGGCCTTCAGCAGCTTGGGGATCGCGAAGACCGGACCGATGCCCATTTCGTCGGGCTCGGTGCCCGCCACCGCCATGCCGACATAACGGCCGAGCGGCTGGAGGCCGCGCTGTTCGGCGACCTTGGCTTCCATAAGCACGCAGGCAGAAGAGCCGTCGGCAAGCTGGCTCGCATTGCCGGCGGTGATCGTATAGCCCTCGCCCATCACCGGCTTGAGGCTGGCGAGGCCCTCGAGCGTGGTGTCGGGACGGTTACATTCGTCCTTGTCGGCGACGACTTCCTGGAAGGTGACCTCCTTGGTCTCCTTGTTCATCACCGCCATGGTGGCGGTGCAGGGGACGATCTCGTCGTCATACTTGCCCGAGGCCTGTGCGGCGGCGGTGCGCTGCTGCGACTGGAGCGAATATTCGTCCTGGTACTCGCGGCTGATGTTGTAGCGCTTGGCAACCACCTCGGCCGTGCCGATCATCGGCATGTAGGTGTCCTTGTGCATTGCCAGCAACTCGGGATCGGTCTCGATGAATGCCTTGCCGCTGCCGCTGACCTTCGAGATGCTCTCGATGCCGCCGGCAACGCAGATGTCCTGACGGTCGACGATGATCTGCTTGGCGGCGGTGGCGATGGTCATGAGACCGCTTGAGCACTGGCGGTCGATCGACATGCCGGGAACGGTCACCGGCAGCCCGGCGCGCAGGCCGATCAGGCGCGCGACGTTCATCGTCTGCGAACCCTGCTGCATCGCCGCGCCGAACAGCACGTCATCGATTTCGCCGCCCTCGAGGCCGGCGCGCTCGACAGCCGCCTTGACCGAGTACGCGCCGAGCGTCGGAGCGAGCGTGTTGTTGAACGAGCCGCGGCCCGCCTTGGTCAGCGGGGTGCGGGCGGTTGAGACGATGACTGCGTCACGCATGGGTATTTCCTTGGTTTGCTAACAATGCCTGATCCTCGCCGGGGAGGAGGGGGAAATCAGACGAAAATCTGGGTGATCCATTCGCAGATCAGGGCGGGCTTGTCCTCGCCCTCGATCTCCATGGTGATCTCGCAGGTCTGCTGCCACTGGCCGGGGCGCTTCTCGATCATTTCGAGCAGCTTCCAGTGGCCACGGATGCGCTTGCCGCTGCGCACGGGCGAGATGAAGCGGGTCTTGTTGCCCCCGTAGTTGACGCCCATTTTCACGCCGTCGAGCTTGGGCGTGTCGGAATTCGCACCGAGATAGGGGATCATCGACAGCGTCAGGAAGCCATGGGCGATGGTGCCGCCGAACGGCGTCATCTTGGCTGCTTCTTCATTGATATGGATGAACTGGTGGTCGCCGGTGGCGTCCGCGAACTGGTTGATCCGCTCCTGGCTCATCTCGACCCATTCGCTGGTGCCGATGTGTTCGCCGACCTTTGCTGCGAGTTCCTGCGGGGACATGGGTCTCTCCTCTTCAAAGCCGAAAATTGACGGTTTCGCGCGACTCTGGCCGCGCGTGCGAGGGGACTCTTGGCCCAATGAGAAGGCGCGCGCAACCGCGCTTGCGCTGCCGTTACGGCATGGCGGGATGACAATCGAGCCTAGCTGACGATGCTGGCCTGCTGCCTGTCAAAACCACGCGGCGCGCGCGCTGCGACCCAGCGCTGGGCGGGCTTCTCGAAGCCGTGATAGAGCACCGCCGATGCGACCAGGACAAGGAAGAGATAGCCCCCCACGCCTGCCCAGCCGAGCCGTCCATCCTCACCCACGAAAAGGATCTTGAAAAGGATGAACAGGAAGAAATGCGCGAGATAGGTCGCATAGCTGATGTCGCCCAGCCACCGCATCGGCCAACTTCCGAGAAATCGCGTGATGATCCCGTCGGCAAGAGCCAGTGCAAAAAGCCCGCTTGCCATCGCCGCCGGAACGAACAGGGTTTCAGGCAGACCTGCCGCGAGACCTGTGACGAGCAGCGCGCCGCAGAGCAAGCCAGCCGCCAGGCCCGCGCGACCGTCGCCGGATGCGCAGCGTTGCCAGAGGATGCAGAGCAACGCCCCGCAGGCGAATTCCGTCAGGCAGCGAACCAGGCCGAGCTTTGGGATCAAGAGCCCCAGGTCGTCGAGCCCGAGGAATGCGAACACGAAATGAAGCAGACCAAGCAGCAGGCAGGCCACCATGACCAATGTCGCCGTGCCTAGTCGCTCCCAGGCCAGCATCCAGACGACCAAGGGGAACAGGAGGTATGCAGCGAACTCGGTGCTGATCGACCATGCCGGATGGTTCCATGACAGTGCATCGGTCAGGCCCCAGTTCTGGACGAGGAAAATGTGGAGAGGCAGCTCGGCAATTGGGTAAACCTGCGCTGCCCGCCCTGTCGTCATGAGCACTATCGCAAATGCCATCATGGCACCGAGCACGAGCAGATGGAGCGGCCAGATGCGTGCCACGCGCTTCCACCAGAACTGCCGCGCAGCAGGCCAGCCGCCCTCGCGCAGCCGCTCGCCGTAATTGAGCCACATGACGAAGCCCGAGAGCAGAAAGAACAGATCGACCGCGAGATAGCCCTTTGCGAGGACCGCCATGGCCTGGGAGGATAACAGGCCGCTGGCCGCAGTCCGCATATGGTAGAATACCACGAACCACGCCGCGAGGCCGCGCAGGCCGGTCAGCTGGTGAAGCTGCGGGATCACGGATTCGGCCGACCTGCCGGTCATGCAGTCGCCTCTTGCGTACGCGAACGCTTGGCCGTGACACGCGCCTTGCGGCCGGCTTCCTCGACATAGCGGTCGCTATTCTTGACGATGGTCGAAAGCGCGATCTGCAGGCCCAGAACTATAAGGATGAAGGGCTGGTATGCGATCCCCACAAAGAGTGCGCCGAGCAGGTAGATGAGTTGCACTTGCTGCAGCGAATTGGCCAGCGCCCCCCAGCGCTTCATATCGGGATCATCCGATGCCATGCCGCGTCGCCGCAGCCGCTCCATCGAAACCAGGCCGGAAAGGTGCAGTAACGCCCACAGGATGAAGCCGGGGAATCCCTGCTCGCCCAGCACCTCGAAATAGGCCGAGTGGAAGGCGCGTCCCTCATCCACGACCTCATGCCGCTCGGTGCGCACCACACTGCCTTCCTGCACCTGGTCGACGGTTTCGTAGCGGATCGAATTGCCGAGGTAGGAATCGAACCCGCCACCCATCGGGCTTTCGGCGACATATTCGAGCGTCCACTTCCAAACCTCCACACGGGTCGAGGCGGACTGGTCGGACTGATGGTTCGAGATGGTGGATATGCGCTCCTGATAGGCCTGCGGCAGGAAGGGCAGCGTGATCAGTGCGAGGACGCCCGCCAGCGCAGCATAGAGGAAGCGGTGCTTCACGGTCCGCATCATCAGCGCGCCAAGGAAGGCAATACACAACAGTCCCGTGCGAGTCTGCGTGCCGATCGGGATCAGCAGGGAGGCGAAGGTCAGCCCGAGGGCGAAGAGCATCACCGGCTTCGTCCTGGCCGGGAACAGCGTCCCGTGCCGTGCCAGCCACCAGATCAACGGAATGGATGCGATGGTCACGGTGGAAAGCGTGCTGCCTTCGTAGATCCCGGCGTTGTCCGACGACAGCGTCACGAGCATTCCGTAGCCGCCGCCTCCGAAGAGAGTTTTCATCCCGCCCGAAATGACGATCGCCGCAAGCGACAGGACACAGACGGCCACCGCTGCCTCCAACCGCAGGCGCGTGCGCACCGCCAGCGGGAGGAACAGCGCGAACAGCATCGACTTCCAAACCCAGGACCATTTCATCGCGGCGCTTTCGGGGAAATCGGCAAACTGCGTGGTAATCCCGCACCAGATCAGCAACAGCAGCAGGACCGCCTGCCGCGGCGTGAAACGCACGCCCTTCTTGTTGTCGAGCAGCGCGAAGCCCGCGAATGCGAGGACAAAGGTAATCAGCGATGCCTGGACCGATGGCAAGATGACCCAGCCAATCTTCTGCGGCGCTACGATATCGACATAGAGATATGCGAGCACCCAGATGAAGGGCCGGCGCAGGCCGAGCAGAATCAATGCGCCGAGAAATAGCAAGAGGACGACGTCAAGCATCGGCCTGTGCCGTCTCGCGTTTTTTGCGCGCCGATCGCTTGCCCCGGCGTGACCTTGTCTCGGGCGGAGAGGCCAGCGGATCGTCCAGATCGTCGCGATTGAGCAGGCGCCAGCACAGGAACAGGATCAACCCGTGTGTCAGTCCGATGGCGAAATAGTCGATCACGCGGGATGTCCAGCCTTGCTCGCGGCGGGGATAAAGCCTGCTGCGCCCTAGCACCACAGGGTTGACGCGCCGTTAAGCCTGTTGTGGCTATGGAGTGGCACAATGACACGCGTCCTGCACATCCTCGACCACTCGTTACCGCTCCATTCGGGCTACACCTTCCGCACGCGCGCAATCCTCAAGAGCCTCGAGGGGAAGGGCGTCGAAGTGCGCGGGATCACCGGTGTGCGACACGTGGCGGAAGGGCCTGAGGTCGAGACGGCCGAAGGGCTCACTTTCCATCGCGTATCCGGCGCATCGGGCGGCCCTCCAGGCCTGCGCGAATGGCGCGAGATCGAGCAGTTGCGCACAGGCATCGAGAAGCTCGCGAAACAGTGGCGGCCCGACGTCATCCATGCCCACTCGCCCGCGCTTTGCGGGATGGCAGGACTGCGCGCCGCGCGAAACCTGGGCGTACCCTTCGTCTACGAGATCCGTGCCTTCTGGGAGGATGCGGCGGTCGGCAACGGTACGGGAAGCGAAGGCTCGCTCAAGTATCGCCTCACTCGCGCGCTGGAGAACCGCGTCGTTTCAGGTGCCGATGCAGTTTTCACCATCTGCCATGGATTGCGCGATGACCTGGTGGCGCGAGGCCACAATGGCGGCAAGATCGGTATATCGCCCAATGGCGTCGACCTGACCCTGTTCGGCGATCCCCCGCCGCGTGACGATGCGCTGGCAGCACAAATCGGTATCGGGGAGGGCCCGGTCATAGGCTTCATCGGAAGCTTCTACGACTACGAAGGTCTCGACGATTTGATCACTGCCATGCCGCTACTACGCGAGCGTCACCCGCAGGTGCAGTTACTCTTGGTCGGCGGCGGCCCGATGGACGAGGCACTGCGCATCCAGGCCGCGCCGCTCGGCGACACGGTAATCTTCACCGGCCGCGTCCCGCATTCGGAGGTGGAACGCTACTACTCATTGGTCGATGTGCTCGCCTATCCGCGCAAGAAGTCGCGCCTGACCGACCTCGTGACGCCATTGAAGCCGCTCGAGGCCATGGCCGAGCGCAGGATCGTCGCCGCCAGCGACGTCGGCGGGCATCGCGAGCTGATCGAAGACGGCGTGACGGGGCTCCTCTTCCCGCCCGACGATCCCGAAGCGATCGCCGCTGCGCTGGCAGGTTTCATCGACACGCGAGCCGGTTGGCCGGCCATGCGCGATCGCGGCCGCGCCCATGTCGCCGGGAAACACGACTGGGGCAGGAACGTGGAGCGTTATCTCCGTGTTTACCAAGAACTGCTAGGTGAGACGCACAATGCGAGGCAATCCGCCTCCGCCTGACATCCGGGTTTCACGAGGGCTACGAAAGCAAGCATGATCAACGGCGCGAACAAGCAACCGATCAGCAGCCACCCGGCGTTCCGCTGGGCCGTGGGCTTGTGGTTCGCCGCACTCCTCGGCGCAGGCCTGTTCGTCATGCCCGACAGCACCCACGCCGCTATCCGCCAGACACTCCATATCGATGGTCTGGTGCCGGCCGATGCGATCGGGAAGGCCGCGCTCGCCGGGATAGCCGCGTTGGTGGGCCTCCTGCTGGGTGTCGTTCTGGGAGGCCGCGTGGCCGCACTCAACGCCGCGCGCGACTATGACGAGGACGATGCGGAGTACGAAGAAGTCTCCTGGCAGGAGAGCGGCGCAGAGCCGGTCGAGGAGATCGCGGAGGAACCGCGTCGTCCTTTCAGCCCACGCGAATATTTCGGCGACGGGCATGCAGATGCCCTCGCCGAAGCCGGTGAAACCGACGAGCACGAAGACGACCTAGAACAGACGGAAAGCTTCGGGGTGGATCACCCGGAAGCGGCCGAGTTCGACGATATCGTCGCAGAGGAAGAAGAAACCGTCCTGTTGCCTGCTCCTCAATCGATAGCGACCCCGCCGGTGGCGACTCCGCTCGAAACAGCCGACGACGGGGCCCCAGAGGCGCTGGGCGACCTGCCCCTCGCGGCACTCACAGACCGACTCCAGCGTGCGCTCAATGCCAGTCGCGCGAGGCCCGAGACACCGCCCGCCGCCGATCAGGGTGACCTCGATCCGGTTATCGCCTTCCTGCGGCGCGAAGCCGATCGGACCACCCCCGGAGCATCCGACGACGGGCCCGAGGATACGCAGGCCGCACTGCGCAGCGCGCTCGACCGCCTCTCCAAGGTCAGCAATCCGCGCTAGGGCCAACTTCGGTGCAGCGGCGCCGCGGATACGAATTCAGCACCGTTACTCTCTCGGAAGCTCGGCAAAATCTTTGGCGGGCTGAAATTTTGCTTCGTCCTTCGCAGTTGCAAAATCACAATCGCGCGGTCATGACGATGGCTCGCGCAATTTTGCTGGCGCCGCGCGGCGCCGAGTGACTTGTCCCCGATACTTCCACGGAAGGGCTCGGCGGGCATGGAGGAGGACGCTTCGCTATGGGACGCATGCCGCCCCTGGGAACCGAGGGTCTCTACGACCCCCGCAACGAACATGACGCCTGCGGCGTCGGCATGGTCGCGCATATCAAGGGCGCGAAAAGCCATGCGATCGTCACCCAGGCGCTCGAGATCCTGGCCAATCTCGACCATCGTGGCGCGGTCGGCGCGGATCCGCTGCTGGGCGATGGCGCGGGCATCCTGCTGCAGATTCCCGACCCGCTGATCCGCAAATGGGCCGATGCCGAGGGGCATGACCTGCCGCAGGCCGGTGACTATGCGGTCGCCATGTGCTTCCTTCCGCGTGAGAATGAAGCGCTCGATTTCGTTACCAAACAGCTCGAACGCTTCGCGGCCAAGGAAGGCCAGCGCGTAGTCGGCTGGCGCGACGTGCCGGTCACGCTCGATGGGCTGGGCAAGGCCGTGATCGAATCCATGCCGGTGATCCGCCAGTGCGTGATCGCCCGGGGCGAGAATTGCGCCGACCAGGACGCATTCGAGCGCAAGCTCGTCGTCATCCGAAAGCAGACACTGAACCCGCTCAAGGCGCTCGAGGCCAAGCACGGTATCGAGGGGCTTTCGCAGGCCTATATCCCGAGCTTCTCCAGCCGCACCGTCGTCTACAAGGGCCTGCTGCTCGCGACGCAGGTAGGCAGCTTCTATAACGATTTGCGCGATCCCGACTGCGTTTCGGCACTCGGCCTCGTCCACCAGCGCTTCAGCACCAACACCTTCCCCAGCTGGCGGCTCGCCCACCCCTATCGCTTCATGGCCCACAATGGCGAGATCAACACAGTCCGCGGCAATGTGAACTGGATGGAAGCACGGCGCCGCACGATGGAAAGCGAACTGCTGGGCGCCGACCTCGACAAGATGTGGCCGCTGATCCCGCACGGCCAGTCGGACACTGCCTGCCTCGACAACGCGCTCGAACTGCTGCTGACCGGCGGGTACAGCCTTGCCCATGCGATGATGATGCTGATGCCGGAGGCATGGGCGAAGAACACGCTGATGGATCCGGCCCGCCGCGCGTTTTACGAATACCACGCCGCGCTGATGGAGCCGTGGGACGGCCCGGCAGCGGTCTGCTTCACCGACGGCCGCCAGATCGGTGCCTGCCTTGACCGCAACGGCCTGCGTCCCGCGCGCTGGTGCACTACCAAGGACGACCTCGTCGTGCTCGCTTCGGAGAGCGGCGTGCTGCCCTTCGACGATGCCGATATCACCCGCAAGTGGCGCCTCCAGCCGGGCAAGATGCTGCTCATCGATCTCGAACAGGGCCGCATCGTCGAAGATGAGGAGCTCAAGGCCGACCTCGCTGCTGCCGAACCTTACGAGGCATGGCTGGAGAAGGCGCAGTACAAGCTCGAGGACCTCGATCATATCGAGCCCGAGCTTTCCGAAATCCCGAAGCCCGAACAGACGCTGCTGCGCCGCCAGCAGGCATTCGGCTACACGCAGGAAGACGTCTCTCGCTTCCTCGAACCGATGGCTGTGGGCGCGGAGGACCCGATCGGATCGATGGGCACCGACACGCCCATCGCCGTCCTGTCGGACCGCAGTCGCCTGCTCTACGACTATTTCAAGCAGAACTTCGCGCAGGTCACCAATCCGCCGATCGACCCGATCCGCGAGGAACTGGTGATGAGCTTGCTGTCGATGATCGGACCGCGCCCGAACCTGTTGGGCCGCGACGGTGGCACGCACAAGCGCCTCGAGATCAGCCAGCCCATCCTGACCAATGTGGACCTTGCCAAGATCCGCTCGGTGGAAGTGGCACTCGACGGCGCATTCCGAACTGCGACCATCGACATCACCTGGGATGCGAGCACCGGTGCCGAAGGCCTCGCCATGGCGCTCAAGGAAATGTGCTGGGCCGCGACCGAGGCGGTTCTCGGCGATGCGAACATCCTCATCCTGTCCGACCGTGGCCAGGGTCCGGGCCGCATTCCGATGCCTGCACTGCTCGCCACGAGTGCCGTCCACCACCAGCTGGTACGGCAGGGGCTGCGGATGCAGACCGGCCTCGTCATCGAAACCGGCGAAGCACGCGAAGTCCATCATTTCTGCGCGCTCGCAGGCTACGGCGCGGAAGGGATCAACCCCTATCTCGCGTTCGAGACTATCGAGGACTTGCGTGCCGAACGCTCGCCCGATCTCGACCCGGCAAAGGTCCAGGCCAACTACGTCAAGGCGGTGGGCAAGGGCATTCTCAAAGTCATGTCCAAGATGGGCATCTCGACCTACCAGTCCTATTGCGGCGCGCAGATCTTCGATGCTGTCGGCCTGTGCTCGGGATTCGTCGATAAATATTTCACCGGCACTGCCACGACGATCGAGGGCATCGACCTCAAGGAAGTGGCCGAGGAAGCCGTGCTGCGCCACGCGCAGGCCTATGGCGACAATCCGCTCTATTCCGGGATGCTCGATGTCGGAGGCATCTATCAGTACCGCATCCGCGGCGAAGCCCATGCGTGGACGCCGCAATCGGTCGCCCAGCTACAGCATGCGGTCCGCGGCAATGATCCGAAGAACTACGCCGAATTCGCACGCTCGATCAACGAACAGAGCGAGCGCCTGCTGACCATTCGCGGGCTGATGGAGTTGAAGCCCGCCGAACGGGCACTCGATATTACCGAAGTCGAGCCAGCGGTCGAAATCGTCAAGCGCTTCAGCACCGGGGCGATGAGCTTCGGATCGATCAGCCGAGAGGCGCACACCACGCTGGCCATCGCCATGAACCGCATCGGCGGCCGCTCGAACACGGGTGAGGGCGGCGAGGAGCCCGACCGCTTCCTGCCGCTGGACAATGGCGACACCATGCGGTCGAAGATAAAGCAGGTCGCTTCCGGACGCTTCGGCGTGACCACCGAATATCTCGTCAATTCGGACGATATCCAGATCAAGATGGCGCAGGGCGCAAAGCCCGGCGAGGGCGGCCAGCTGCCCGGCCACAAGGTCGACAAGGTGATCGGCAAGACGCGCCACTCGACGCCGGGCGTCGGCCTGATCTCGCCCCCGCCGCATCACGACATCTATTCGATCGAGGATCTCGCGCAGCTGATCCACGACCTCAAGAATGTGCAGCCTTCGGCGCGCATTTCGGTGAAGCTGGTGTCCGAGGTCGGCGTCGGCACGGTCGCCGCAGGTGTCAGCAAGTGTAAGGCCGACCACGTCACCATCTCGGGCTATGACGGGGGTACGGGCGCATCTCCGCTGACCAGCCTGACTCATGCCGGTTCGCCATGGGAAATAGGTCTCGCCGAAACGCAGCAGACGCTGCTCCTCAACGACCTGCGGAGCCGCATCGCGGTGCAGGTTGATGGCGGCCTGCGTACCGGGCGCGACGTCGCCATCGGCGCGCTGCTGGGCGCGGACGAGTTCGGTTTTGCCACCGCCCCGCTGATCGCGGCGGGCTGCATCATGATGCGCAAGTGCCACCTCAACACCTGCCCGGTTGGCGTGGCGACGCAGGACCCGGTGCTGCGCAAGCGCTTCATCGGCACGCCCGAGCACGTCATCAACTACTTCTTCTTCGTCGCCGAGGAACTGCGCGAAATCATGGCGCAGATGGGTTTCCGCACGGTCGAGGAAATGGTTGGCCGCGTCGACCGGATCGACACCCGCCGGGTCGAGCGCCACTGGAAGGCGCATGGCGTCGACCTGAAGCGCTTGCTCCATGTCGTGAGCATCGACGAGGACAAGGCACTGCACCAGACCGGCGAGCAGGACCACGGCCTTGGCGCGGCAATGGACGTCGAACTGATCCAGGCGTGCAAGCCCGCCATCGAGAGCGGGCAAGCGGTTCAGCTCGATCGGACTATCCGCAACGTCAATCGTACCGTCGGCACCATGCTGTCGGGCCGGATTGCCGAGGCCCATGGCCACGGCGGCCTGTCGCCCGATACCATCCGCATCGACTTCACCGGAGTCGCGGGCCAGAGCTTTGGCGCATGGCTGGCCCACGGCGTCACGCTGAGCCTGACTGGTGATGCCAACGACTATGTCGGCAAGGGGCTGTCGGGCGGCCGCATTGCCGTCCGTCCGCCCGAAGGCGCACCGCGCGATCCGGGCAACAACATCATCGTCGGCAACACGGTGCTTTATGGCGCGATAGCAGGCGAGGCCTATTTCGCCGGCGTCGCGGGCGAGCGTTTCGCGGTCCGCAACTCCGGCGCCGTCGCGGTGGTCGAGGGTACGGGCGATCATGGCTGCGAATACATGACCGGCGGCACGGTCTGCGTGCTTGGCAAGACCGGGCGCAACTTCGCCGCAGGCATGAGCGGGGGCGTGGCCTATGTCTACGATCCCGAAGGCAAGTTCGCCCAGCTGTGCAACCCGGCGCAGGTTGATATCCTCGATGTCGCACCTGGCGATGGGCCGGGCGCGGAGAAGAGCTGGGGCAAGCCGCAGCAGCGCGCCGTCTCGGTCGAGAATCCGGGCATGGGCGATCCGCTCTACCACGATGCCGAGCGGCTCAAGGTCCTGGTCGAGCGACACCTGCTGCACACCGGATCGGCCAAGGCCAAGGCGCTGCTCGACAACTGGGCGAACGAACTCAAGAACTTCCGCAAGGTAATGCCGCGCGACTACGCCCGGGCGCTCAAGATGCTCGAGGAAGAGCGCGAACAGGCTGCGATGGAGGCGGCTGAATAATGGGCAAGGAAACTGGCTTCCTCGAATTCGAGCGCAAGGATCGCACCTACGAAGATCCCGCCGAACGGCTAAAGAACTACAAGGAATTCGTCGTTCCGCTGAGCGAGAAGGACCTGCGCACGCAGGCCAGCCGCTGCATGAATTGCGGCATTCCCTATTGTCACAACGGCTGTCCGGTGAACAACATCATCCCGGACTGGAACCACCTCGTCTACGAGGACGATTGGAAGAACGCGCTCGAGGTCCTGCACTCGACCAACAACTTCCCCGAATTCACCGGCCGTGTCTGCCCCGCCCCGTGTGAGGCGGCGTGCACGCTCAACCTCATCGATAGCCCGGTCACCATCAAGTCGATCGAATGCGCCATAGTCGACAAGGGCTGGCAGGAAGGCTGGATCAAGCCGCAGCTTCCCGAAAAGCGAAGCGGCAAGTCGGTCGCGGTGATCGGCAGCGGCCCCGCAGGCCTCGCCTGTGCGCAGCAGCTCGCCCGCGCGGGCCATGCAGTCACCGTGTTCGAGAAGAGCGACCGCATCGGCGGCTTGCTCCGCTACGGCATTCCCGACTTCAAGATGGAGAAGCACCTCATCAATCGCCGCGCGGTGCAGATGGAGGCCGAGGGCGTCCAGTTCCGTACCAGCAGCGAAGTCGGGGTCGAGGTTAGCTTCCAGGCGTTGCAGGAGAATTTCGACGCGGTCGTACTCGCAGGCGGAGCGGAGGAAGCGCGCATCCTCGACGTGCCCGGGGCCGAACTGCCCGGCGTGCGGCTGGCGATGGAATTCCTCACCCAGCAGAACAAGCGCAATGCCGGCGACGATGAAGTGCGCGCCGCCCCGCGCGGTTCGCTGACCGCGACCGGCAAGCATGTCATCGTTATCGGCGGCGGCGATACCGGATCGGACTGTGTCGGCACATCGAACCGCCAGGGCGCGGCAAGCGTGACCCAGCTCGAGATCATGCCCAAGCCGCCCGAGAAAGAGGACAAGGCGCTGACCTGGCCCGACTGGCCGCTGAAGCTGCGCACCTCCTCCAGCCACGAGGAAGGCGCGGATCGCGACTGGGCTGTGCTCGCCAAGCGTGTCGTCGAAGAGAATGGCGATGTGTCCGGCCTCGAATGCGTGCGCGTCGAGTGGAAGGACAGCCGGATGCAGGAAGTCGCAGGGAGCGAATTCACGCTTAAGGCCGATCTCGTGCTGCTGGCGATGGGCTTCACCGGACCCAAGCGGCGTGGACTGCTCGACAGGGCAGGCGTCGATCTCGACGGACGCGGCAATGTCGCGGCGGACACCGAATGGTACCTCACCAGTGAACCGAATGTTTTTTCCTGTGGCGACATGCGGCGCGGGCAGAGCCTCGTCGTCTGGGCCATCCGCGAAGGGCGGCAATGTGCCCGCGCAGTCGACCTTGCCCTGATGGGCGCGACCGAACTGCCGCGCTAACCCCTGAGTGCGGGGACGCGCTCGGCCAGCGCGGCTAGGAATTCCGCGCTATCGTCGATGCGCATTGCAATCGCGGTCACCCGCCTCTCCTTGCCAATGGCCGGGCGGATGGTGATCGGCCGCGAAAGGCCGAGCATGACATTGGGCCATGACAGGACCGCGTGGTTGAGCGTGTCCCCTGCCTTCACCCGCGCCGCATCGAAGCCGGACACCTGCTCAACGACCGCCTCGTAGGGAATCGTCACATCGACCATCACCCCGCTGCGCACACGCAGGCCATTGTCGGTGAGCAGAATGGGATGGACCCGAAAACTCTGAGCCAGTCCGATGATCCAGAGCGCGCCCGCAATGCCGAGGGCGAACCAGATCCACGCGAAAGTCGTGTTCCACTGCATCAGCAGGAAATGCATCACCGCCAGCTCGATCACCTGCAGCACGAGAAAAACATAGATCATCGGCAGCAGGAAACGATGATAGTCGAAGGCAAGCGCGCCTTGCGGCACATCCTGGGCGCGCCGCCAGCCGAGCACGGCCAGCCGCATGATCCGCGATTCCAGCGCCATGAAACCGACCAGCCTGGCAGGCAGGACCAGCTTTGCGGCATCCAGCGCCCCTGCGCCCGACACAATCGCCTTGAGGACGATGAAACCGCTCCATACGAGGAACAGCGCAAGCGTCAGCCCGAAGGCCGCAAGCACTGGCGGCATGGCAAGTATCTGCTCTCGCACCGGAGCCGCGGCACCGACCACGATCACAAGGCTCGCCAGCGCGGCCGCGCCCAGCATCGCGCGCAAGCCGGGCCGGTTGTCCTCGGCCTTGGCGATGGTCGCCAGAAGCAGGCTGTCGGCCACGATCCAGCCGAACAGCAAGGCAGCAAGCCCGGAGTTGGCTGCAGCCCAATCGGTGTGGGTCATAGCGCGGGCGAGCGCGATGGCGATGATGGGGAGGATAATCGGCGCGAGGCCGGTCAGGCGGGCGGAGAGCTGCCGTTCCATGGCTTATTGTCTAGCAGCAGGACGCTGCGAGTTGAATCGCCATATCCGCACAATGATTTGCGGTCCCTGCATCAACCCTGCGAGCGCCCCCGCGCCTGCACCGCTGCACGGCGCGCTTCCAGCTCTTCGGGGCTCACTGCCGAGTTTGCAGCCGAGGAGCGCGAATGCTCCAGTGCCAACCCATCGCCGAAGCTTGCAGCATAGCCTTGGTCGATCAGCGCCTTGTAAGTGGAGAGGAAATCGGGATCCACGCTGGCCATGTCGGCGGCAAGCGCGCGGGCAGCTGGCAGCAATTCCTCTGGCGCGACCACGCGGTTGACGAGGCCCCATTTCTCGGCCGTCGCAGCGTCGAGAAAGTTGCCGGTAAAGCTCAATTCCTTCGCGCGGCTTATGCCGATCATGCGCGACAGTTTCTGCGACAGCCCCCAGCCCGGCACGATGCCGACCCGTGCATGGGTGTCGGCAAAGCGCGCATTGGTGCTGGCGATCAGCACGTCGCAGGCCAGCGCGACTTCGAAGCCGCCTGTAATGGCGACGCCGTTGATCGCCCCGATCACCGGTTTGCTGCAACATTCGATCGCCTTCACCGGGTTCTCGTCCGCCCCTTCCGCATTGGCCGCGCCAAGCGCGCCCTCCTGCGATCCCAGTTCCTTGAGGTCGAGCCCCGCAGTAAAGGCCCGCTCGCCCGCCCCTGTCAGGATCACGGCGCGCACGCCATCGTCGGCGTCGAGCGCGGTCATCACCTCGTACAATCGGTGGCGCAGCGCCTTGGATAAGGCATTCATCGCTTCGGGGCGGTTGAGGGTGACGGTGGCTATCCCGTCGGCGATTTCGGTGAGGATGAGATCGGACATGGACCGAGCCTAGCCATTCGGTTGCCGCTTGCAATCCACCCCTCCCTGCCCTTCATTGCGAGGACGAGAGAGGAGACACGCGAAATGGCATTCAAACCCTTCGACCTCACCGGCAAGGTGGCAGTGGTCACCGGTGGCAATTCAGGCATCGGGCTCGGCATGGCCGAGGGGCTCGCCGCCGCAGGCGCGGATGTCGCCATTTGGGGCCGCAAGCCCGACAAGAACGCGGCTGCTTTGGAACAGCTGAAAGCGCATGGGACGCGGATCGAGGCGCTGGAAGTGGATGTCTCCGACGAGAAAGCGGTTGTCGACGCGATGGCCGAATCCCTTTCGCGGCTCGGCCGGATCGACACCTGTATCGCCAATGCCGGAGTTGGCGGCGGAGGCCCGCTGACCGAATTGACCACCGAGCAGTGGCGCCGCGTCACGACGGTCAATCTGGACGCGGTGTTCTGGACGTTCCGCGAGGCGGCCAGGCACATGGTCGGGCGTGCCCAGGCGGGCGATCCGGGCGGTTCACTGCTCGTGACCTCGAGCGTTTCGGCAATTCACGGCGCGCCGCAGAGCCAGGCCTATGCTTCGACCAAGGCGGGCGTGCTGGCAATGGTGCGGGGTACGGCGGTGGAACTGGCGCGCCACGGCATCCGCGCCAATGCAGTGCTGCCCGGCTGGATCGCCACCGAAATGACCGAGCGGCTGCAGAACTGGGAAGCCTTCAACGAGAAGGCGATCGGGCGCGTGCCCATGCGCCGCTGGGGCGAGGGCGAGGATTTCAGCGGCATCGCGGTCTATTTCGCCAGCGATGCGAGCCGGTTCCACACCGGCGATTCGGTGGTGATCGACGGGGGCTATTCGATCTTCTGAGCTAAAGCCCGCGCACCCGGCGGTTGTTGTTGGAGTGCTGAGTGTAGCCGGACACCTTGCCCGCGTGGTCGCGCTGGAAGACGACTTCCTCGCGCTCCTCGCCCTTGTCGGTGACGACGCGGAAGCGATCGCCGCCCAGCGGCTTCAAGCGCCACATCCGGTTGGCCGGCTCATTGTTGTCCGGGCCGAGCCAGGTCAGCCCGCCTGCCCAGGGAATGAGGAAGTATTCCGAATCCCAGGGCTGACCGTCATAGACGCCGGCATAGTCTTGCAGATCGACACCCTCGACCGCATCGAATGCGGCGGCGGAACCGCGCGCCTTGACCAGTGCAGCCACGCCAATGGCAAAATCCTCGGGGCTGTCCATCGCGTTCATCGCAACCGCGACGCCCATCTCTTCGCTGGGCGCGATCATCAGCGTACTGCGATAGCCCGGACAACTGCCGCCGTGGCCGACCACATTGGTGCCATCCATGTTGCGGACCGCGAAGCCGAGGCCCCAGCTCGTGTTCCAGTCAGGCGAGATGTAATGCACGCGCTGCATCTCGCGCAGGGTCGATGCTCGCAACACCTCTGCCTTGCCGCTCTTGGCGAGGCGGAAGGTCCAGCTTGCGAATTTGGCTAGGTCGGCAACGGTCGAGCTGAACCCTGCGGCAGGAGTGATCCCAGCCGGATCGAACAATTTCACCTCGGGACGCGTCCCGTCAGGCTTCAGCGCGCCCCAGCCGACCGCCATCTGGCGACCATAGAGATCGTTCGGGATTGCCGGACGCGTGTGATCGAGGTCCAGCGGATCGATGATGTTTGCGCGGACGTAGTCGCCGAATGGCGTGCCACTGACCGCCTCCACCGTCTCGCCAACCAGCGTCAGGCCGAGGTTCGAATATTGCCATGTAGTCGAGGCTGGATAGAGCGGTGCTTGGCTGGCGATCCTGGCGCGAATCTGGTCCTGGCTGGGGAAAGGGAAATCGGGCCCGGTCCAGTAAGGATAGTCGCTCTCGCGCGGCAGGCCCGCGGAGTGCGTCAGCGCACCACGCAAGGTGACGGGCACACTCTCGCGCGGATCGTCGGCCAGCCTGGCCCAGGGCAGATAATCGGTCAGCGGCGCGTCGAGCATGACCTTGCCCTGCTCCCATTGCTGCATCAGCGCGATGGCCGTGAACAGCTTGGAGATCGAGCAGATCGAGTAGATCGTGTCGGGCGTCGCCGGAGTTTGGCGCGCCCGGTCGGTTGTTCCGAAACCCTTGGCCCAGGCGGTCTTCTCCCCCTGCGCGATCGCGACCGACATGCCGGGAATCTTGCGATACTGGCGCTGGCCCTCGACCCACAGGTCGACCGCACGGATGGCCTCTGCCAGCGCGGCCGCTTTTTGCGCCTCGATCGCGCGGGCCTGCGTCTGCGCCGGAGTGGTTTTCGCCAGCACCGGATTTGCCAGCGCCACCAGTGCAAGCGACGCCCCTGTCTTGAGCCAGGATTTCATGCCGTGTTCCCCCCTCGATTCTCTCTGCGGCAAGGATGGCACAGTGCCCGAGGGCAGGAAAGACGCGGGGCCTCAGATCGCCCAGTCGATGGAACCGCGGCCATGCTCTTCCAGGAAGGCATTTCCCCGGCTGAACGGACGCGAGCCAAAGAAGCCGCGATGTGCGGAAAGCGGGCTGGGATGCGGGCTTTCGATCACGCAATGGCGACCCCCGCGCAACCCGTCGATCCGCCGTGCCTTGGCCTGCGCATGACTGCCCCAGAGAATGAAGACCGAGGGCTCGGGGCGCGCGGCCACCGCTGCCACGCAGGCGTCGGTGATTGCGTCCCACCCGCGCCCCGCATGGCTGCCTGCCTGGCCCGCCTCCACCGTCAGCGTATTGTTGAGCAGCAGCACCCCCTGCTCCGCCCAGCGGGTCAGGTCGCCGTGATCGGGCCGGGCGATGCCGAGATCGGCCTCAAGCTCCTTGTAGATGTTCGCGAGGCTCGGCGGAACGCGCTCGCCCGGCGGCACGGAGAAGGACAGGCCCATCGCCTGCCGGGGCCCGTGATAAGGATCCTGCCCCAGGATCACGACGCGCGCATCCTCGAGCGGGGTCAGTTCGAGCGCGCGCAGCCGGCAACCTCGCGGCGGGTAAATGGTCTTGCCCGCTTCCTCCTGCGCACGCAGCCAGCCGCCCAGCCGCCGCGCTTCGGGCATCGCAAGGACCGGGTCGAGTACCGGCTTCCAGCTGTCGGGAACCATCTCCGCCATCGTCCCTTCCCTCTAGAGCGCAATCCGCCTAAGGCCCACGCCATGGCAGTTCATTTCCACGAAGAAGACCTCCCCGCAGGTGTGCTGGCAGACGGTCCGGTTGCAGTCGACACCGAAACCATGGGCCTGATCACCAGCCGCGACCGGCTGTGTGTGGTCCAGATCAGCGACGGCAATGGCGACGAACATCTCGTCCGCTTCGGCCCCGACAGCAAGTTCGATGCGCCCAACCTCAAGGCGGTGCTCGGCGATCCGAACCGGCTCAAGCTGTTCCACTTCGCCCGCTTCGACCTTGCCGCGATCGAGTATTATCTCGGCGTCATGGCGACCCCCTGTTATTGCACCAAGATCGCCAGCAAGCTGGTGCGGACCTATACCGACCGCCACGGCCTCAAGAACCTGATCGAGGAATTGCTCGGCGGTACGATTTCGAAGGCGCAGCAATCGTCCGACTGGGGCGGCCCCGAACTGAGCGAGCCGCAGCGCGAATATGCCGCATCGGACGTGCGTTTCCTGCACCGGCTGAAGGTCGAACTCGACCGCCGGCTCGAACGCGAAGGTCGCGCCGAAATCGCCCAGGCCTGTTTCGACTTCCTCCCGACCCGCGCCCGGCTCGACATTGCCGGCTGGCCGGATCACGACATCTTCAGCCACGCGTAAGGAGCGCCAGCGCAGGCACAGGCCATGGTAGGCAAGCAACGCAGGATCGAGACGCAGGAAGCCAAGGAGCTGCGCAACGAGCGCCAGCACTGGGCCGAGCCCGGCGGCACGCACGATCGGCTGGTCGCATTCCTTGCCCGCGCCCTGCCCATGGCCGTCGGTGTGCTCGCCGCGCTGATGGTCATAACCCCGCTCAGCCCGCGTGGCGAAGTCAGCTTCCTGCTCGATCGCAACAAGGTCGCCGTAATCAGCGAGCGGCTGCGGGTCGACAATGCGCTTTACCGGGGCGAGGACAATGACGGTCGCCCCTTCTCGTTGACGGCAGGCGAGGCGGTCCAGCGGTCGAGCGCCGAGGGCATTGTGCGCATGAACGATCTCGTTGCGCGCATCCTTTTGAATGACGGCCCGGCCCGCCTTACCGCGAGCGACGGGCAATACGATCTCGACCAGTCGACCGTTGCCGTGAACGGCCCCGTGCGAATGCAGGCCGCTGACGGATACCGCATGGTGGCGCGCGGCGTCTCGGTCGATCTCGAAGCGAAGAAACTGGTCGGTGCGGGTGGTGTCGAAGGCGCGATTCCCGCCGGCACCTTCAGCGCCAACCGCCTGACCGCCGACATGTCGGCGCGGACGATCACCCTTTCCGGCAATGCCCGCTTGCGCATGGAGCCGGGCAAGTTGAGGATGCCCTGATGAAGCTGCCTTTCCCGAGTATGGCGCGCTGGGGCGCCGCCGGTTTCCTCGCCACTCTGGCCGCTTTCGGCGGCATCCAGCTGAGCGCGCAGGCCATCGCGGTGCACAATTCCAATGCGCCGGTTTCCTATGCTGCCGACCGGATCGAGCTGCAGGACCGCCAGAACCGCGTCGTCCTGTCGGGCAATGTCCAGATCACACAGGCCGGGCTCAACCTGAACGCGGCGCGTACAATCGTGAACTACTCGGACGCGGGCTCGCTCAAGATCCAGCGCATCATGGCGACCGGCGGAGTTAATGTGACGCGTGGCAACGAGCGCGCGAGTGGTGACACGGCGGTCTATGATTTCAATCGCCGGATCATCACCATGGCGGGCAATGTACGCCTCAATCGTGGCGGTGACACGCTCAACGGCGGACGTCTGGTGATCGACCTTGCGACCGGTGTGTCGAGCGTCGACGGCAAGGCCAGCGGCTCCTCCTCGATCACCGGGCAAGCCTCGGGCAATGGCGGCCGCGTGACCGGGACCTTCTCCGTCCCCGAGAACTGAGGCTCGCGGTGGCGGACGCGCCGCTCGAATATGCGCTTGCCGAAATGGCCGCGGGGAAGATCCCTTCCGCGGCCTTCGATGACTGGGACGCATTCGACCGACGTGCGGAGGAGCACCGGCTGCGGCCGCTGCTACACCATTTCCATCGCGACAACGCGGCAATCCCGCAGACCATCCGCGAGCTCTGGGCAACCGCATATCGCGCCTCCGCAATCACCGCGCTGCACCAGCGGCGCGAGTTGCTGGAGATCGCGGAACTTTGCACCGCATCCGGCCTACACCCGGTCGCGCTCAAGGGGGCCTGGCTGGCATGGAACGCGTGGCCCGACCCGGCGCTGCGCCCCTTGCGCGATCTCGATCTCTATCTGCCGGACGAGGGTGCGCTGCGGGCACGCGAGATATTGCTCGAAAAGGGATGGCACGAGAACGAGAGCGAGGGGCTCGACCAGCTGGGCGGTGAGGAATGGCTCGCGCGCTTCAAGGCGCTCCCCTCGCTGGTCTCGCCGGGAGGCGTGGCGGTCGATCTCCACGTTCGCCTTTGGGATGACGACGGACGCGTGCCTGCGCCTCCGGACGGCCTGCTCGAGCGGTGTATCGCCGACGCCGACCACCCTTGTCTGCGCTACCTCGCCCCCATCGACCAGCTCATGCATCTTGCCATCCATGCGACCGCGCACCGCTTCGACGGTGGACCGCTCATGCTGGCGGATTTCGGCTATCTCCTCGCGGCAGAGGCTTTCGACTGGCCCGCGATACGAGCTCGCGCCGACCGAGAGGGCTGGCGGTCGCATCTGGCGCTTTGCCTTGCCGCAGCGAAGCGATGGTCGGGCATCGAGGTGCTTTGGCCCGAATTTCCAGGGGCCGTGCCGGGAAATCTGCTCGAGGCTCTGCCGCTCCTGCTTTGCAAGCCACTGGAGGCACGGGAGGGTGACATTGCCGCAGCCAAACTGGCGCGCAAGGACATCGGTCTGGGCGAGAAACTGCGCCGCATCCGGGCGCGACGCGAGAGACACGGGAGCCTGCGCGACTATCTCGGCTGGGTCGGTTCGGAGGTTTCTGCCGTGGCACGCACCTCGATCCGTGGCAGCGAGCGTTCGGTTGCGATCGCCGCGTTCGATGACTGGCTGAAGAGCTAGCGCCCGGCGCCCGCCACGCGGGCTATCCCTGTCAGCCCTTGCGCCAGCATCAGCTCCGCCGCCTGGCTATTGGTCAGCAGTTCGCGGTGCATCTCAACCAGTCGCAATGTCAGCCGGTCGAGATTGTTGCGCTGGCGCCAGCGCGAGAGCTGCTGGCCGATCTCGCGTTCTTCCTTGAAGAAGATGCCAAGCCGCGCCTTCTCGCCCTTGTCGAGATCGCCATAGGATCGTGGGCCGAGCGCCGCCGCAATCCGCGCCAGCTGTGCCGCGCGCCGTTCGAAGGCCAGCAACACGCCGACGGGATTGAGGCCCAGCTGCTTCATCCGCGCGATCTCGGGTGCGATCTTGTTGGTCTGCCCACCCATCACCGCATTGACCAGCGGCATGAACCCATCCTCCTCGCTCGCCGCACCGATGGCGTCGAGGTCTTCGCTCGATGCGTTGGCCGGGCTCTGCGGGCTAGCGTCGAGATAGAGTGCCAGCTTGGTCACTTCGCTCTGCGCCAGCCGTACGTCGAGATTGGCCGCTCGGGCGATCCGTTCGGCCAGGTCGCCGCCGAGGCGCACACCGGCGGCATCTGCCATTGCGCGAACCGATGGCACGACGCTGCGCAGGTCGGGCGGATAGAACAGCGCTACCACCGCATCCTTGCGTTTTTCCAGGAGCTTGGCGGTGCGCGATTTGTCGGTGGCGGAGGTCGCGACCACGATCACCGGGCAGGCCTCGCCCGCGCCCATGTCGCCCGTTTCGGTCAGGGTCTTGAGCGCATCATGCGCCTCGTCCCCGCTGGCGCGCACCCAGATGTGGCGCTTGTCGCCAAACAGCGACGTCGATCGCGCCTCGTCGCCCAGCCTTGCCGGATCGCCGCGCAATTCGGCACCGCTCATCTCGACCCGCTCGCCCGGTTCGGGAAGCCAGGTGGCAAGATCGTTCGCTGCCGCGCTCGCGCCCGCCTCGTCCTGGCCGCAGAAGAAGAAGATCGAGCAGCTTTGCGCGGCCCCGCGGCCCTTGGCGGCAAAGTCGCGGTTGGTGAGCTTCACTGTTGCCCGACGGCGTTCTGGCGCAGGGTCAGCGCCACGCGCGTCACGATCTTCTGCGCCACCTGCTCGGCAAGGTTTTCGAGCGCGCTCTGCTCGGCGGCGATGGTGGCATATTCGCTCGAGACGACGTCAATACCGGCATCCGATCCGGCGGTGGCATCGAGCAGTATGTCGCCCGTCGAAAGGTCGATGAGCTGGTAGCGCGCGCGCAGCGTACGGCGTTCGCGGCTGATCGTGTCGTCGCGCAAGACACCAAGGCCTTCGAGCTCGTCATCGAGGCGGACGTCGAGGCGATATTCGGGCGTTGCCGCGCCAGCCGCGCCTAGCCGGTCATTGAGCGCATTGCGCACCAGCCAGCCTGCCTGCCCCTCGATCCGGGCCACATCCACTGCCGCCAGCCCTCGCGCGACCGAGCCGCTGCTACCACCGGCATACATGGGCGAAAGTCCGCAAGCGGAAAGAGCGAGGCTTGCGAGAAGGATGAAGGCGCGACGCATCAGGTGACGATATTGACCAATCTGTCGGGCACCACAATGACCTTGCGCACTTCGGCCCCGGCAATCGAACGCTGAACGTTCTCCGAAGCGAGCGCCATTGCCTCGAGATCTTCCTTCGAAGCACCCTTGGGCGCGGTCAGCGTGTCGCGCAGCTTGCCCATGTGCTGGACGGCGATGGTGACCTCATCTTCGACGAGCAGCGCCGGATCGACAGTGGGCCACGCGGCATCGGCAACCATGCTTTCCATACCCATGCCGGCCCAGGCTTCCTCGGCAAGATGCGGCATCATCGGCGCGACGAGCTGGACAATGGTGCGGATCGCAGCCGAGCGGCTGGCCGAAGGCTGAGCCTTCTCGACCGCGCCGGTGAGTTCGTAAATGCGCGCGACGGCCTTATTGAAGCCCAGCGACTCGATGTCCTTCGCCACCGCATCGACGGTCTGGTGGGTCTTGCGATCGAGCGGTTTGTCCTCGCCCTCGGCACCAGCGTCATGGGCAGAAAACAGGCGCCACAAGCGATGGACGAAGCGGCTACATCCCTCGATGCCGGCCTCCGACCACGGCAAATCGCGCTCGGGCGGGCTGTCGGAGAGCATGAACCAGCGCACGGCGTCGGCGCCATAGGTGTCGATGATCGTGTCGGGATCGACGACGTTCTTTTTCGATTTCGACATCTTTATGACGCGGCCGATCTGGACCGGCTCTCCGCCGTCCTTGAGGCTCGCGCCGTCGCCGGTGCGGATCACTTCCTCGGGACTGAAGAAGACCTCGCGCTCGCCTTCGCGGCGGCTGTAGGTCTCGTGCGTCACCATGCCCTGCGTGAACAGGCTCGCAAAGGGCTCCTTCACATCGACGAGCCCGATGCGGTTCAGCGCGCGCGTCCAGAAACGGGCGTAGAGCAAGTGCAGGATCGCGTGTTCGATACCGCCGATATACTGGTCGACCGGCAGCCACTTGGCGACCTCGCCACGGTCGAAGGGCTTGCCCGCCGGCTGGCTGGCGAAGCGCAGGAAATACCACGAGCTGTTGGTGAAAGTGTCGAGCGTATCGGTCTCGCGCTCCGCCTTGCCGCCGCATTTGGGGCAATCGACATGCTTCCACGTCGGATGGCGCAGCAGCGGGTTGCCCGGCGTCTGGAAGTCGACATCCTCAGGCAGGGTGACGGGCAGCTGGTCCTTGGGGACCGGCACGACGCCACAGCTTTCGCAATGGATGAAGGGAATCGGCGTGCCCCAGTAACGCTGGCGCGAAATGCCCCAGTCGCGCAGGCGCCACACTGTCTTGCCCTGTCCGCGGCCCTCCGCCTCGATACGCGAGATGATCTCGCGCTTCGCCTCCTCGACGCTCCTGCCGGTGATGAAGTCGGAGTTGACAATGACCCCGTCGCCCGCCTCCGCCTCGCCGGCGAAGGGCTTGTCGGCCTCTTCGACGCTCACGGCGACGACGCGCGGGATCGGCAGGCCGTATTTGGTCGCAAATTCGAAGTCGCGCTGATCGTGGCCTGGCACCGCCATAATCGCGCCGGTTCCGTAATCCATCAGCACGAAATTCGCGATATAGACGGGCAGGAATTCGCCGGTGAACGGGTGCTTCGCGCCGATGCCGGTATCGAAGCCCAGCTTTTCCGCCGTTTCGAGCTCGGCCGCAGTCGTGCCGCCTTTCTTGCATTCGGCGATGAATCTGGCCGCTTCGCAATTGTTCGCAGCAACGCCCTGAGCCAGCGGATGGTCTGCCGCCACCGCAACGAAGCTCGCGCCGAAGATCGTGTCGGGACGCGTGGTATAGACCGGCAGCCTGTCGCCGTTCGATAGGTCGAAACTGAACTCGAGCCCCTTCGACTTGCCAATCCAGTTTTCCTGCATCAGCCGGACCTTGTCGGGCCAGTCCTCCAGCGTGCCTAGCCCTTCGAGCAATTCCTCGGCAAAATCGGTGATCTTGAGGAACCACTGGTTCAGCTTGCGCTTCTCGACCTCGGCGCCCGAGCGCCAGCCCTTGCCGTCGATAACCTGCTCGTTTGCGAGCACGGTCATGTCGACCGGGTCCCAGTTGACCTCGCTCTCCTTGCGATAGACCAGCCCGGCCTCGTACATGTCGAGGAAGAGCGCCTGTTCGTGCCCGTAATATTCAGGGTCGCAGGTGGCGAATTCGCGCGTCCAGTCGAGCGCGAAGCCAAGGCGCTTCAACTGAGCCTTCATGTGCTCGATGTTCGCACGGGTCCAACCGCCCGGGTGGACGCCCTTCTCCATTGCGGCATTTTCTGCCGGCATGCCGAAGGCGTCCCAGCCCATCGGGTGCAGGACCTCGTGCCCGGTCGCCTTCTTGTAGCGCGCCAGCACGTCGCCCATCGTGTAGTTGCGTACGTGGCCGATGTGGATGCGCCCGCTAGGATAGGGGAACATCTCGAGCACGTAGCTCTTGGGCTTGCTCGAATTGCTGTCGGCGCGGAACGTCTGCGCGGCATCCCACGCCAGTTGCCAGCGCGTGTCTGCCGTCGTGGGATCGAAACGGGTGTCACTCATGCGCACGCCCTTAAGGAAATCGCACGCAATTGGAACCCGCTATGCGCGGGGGCTGCGCTTATCCTGCGATCGCCTGGCGACGCAGCTCGCGCGCCTTGGTGAGGATGATGTCTTCCAGCTTCTGCACGGTTGCGGCCTGGATCGGCGCATCGACCCATGCGCCGCTCTGTGCGACCTGGCGGCTGGCAGCGACGCGCAGCGCATCGGCGCGCAGGTCTGAGTCGAGGATCGTAACGGTGACCTTCACGCGCTCGCCCGGATTCGACGGGTTGGCGTACCAGTCGGTCACGATCACGCCGCCATTGCTGTCGGCCTGGAGCAGCGGGGCGAAGCTCACCGTCTCCAGCGCGGCGCGCCAGAGGTAGGAGTTTACGCCGATGGTGGTGACCTGCGAGGCCGCAAGGTCCGCACGCGGGCGATCGCGTCCGCCGCAGGCCGCAAGGCTGGCTGTCGCAGCAATGGCGACGGCAATAAGGGCGGGGCGGCGGAGATTGGCGAAAGCGCTCATGTCGGTCCTTGGTAAGAAACTTTGTTTCCGGCTCTATAAAGCCTGCACCCGTGCGGGCAAGGCATAGCGCCGAGAACCCCCAAATGCGCGTCCAGCGAGTGAATGGGCGATGAATTCATGCGCAGCGCCGCAATGATCAGCTTGCCTCATGTGGAAACCAAGCAACACTTTCGGCTAATCGCCCGAATGCCCCTGTGGAAAAGCTGGCCAAACGGAAACCCAAGTCCTAGCTTGCCATTTGGAGAGTCGAGTCTCCCCGTAAGTGCAAGCAATGCGGCGTTCATCGCCAGTCTGCTTGGTTGTCGGGGAATTTGGTAAGGATGGACGAAGCCGCAATGGCAATCTGGGGCAAGAGCAAGGGCACGAAGCGGGCGATTCCCGCAGCGCTTGCGGCTGCCGGCCTTGCGTTTGCGATTCCTGGCACAGTCCTCGCGATCGACAATGGTTCCACTTCCGTGGTTGAGCCCGCGAGCTTCGGATCGCTGCCCTTCACTCCTGCCCGCGTCGATGCCGACCTGGCCCGCAAGGTTGCCGCGATTATCGGTGAAGACGGCCTGCGTTTCACGCCTGCCACCAAGGTTGCGCGGAAAGAGGAACGTACGGTGACGGTCGCAGTTCGTGTCGACGGGGCAACCGCCCGTGCGATCTCGGTCCGCAACACCATTGCGGCGGTCGGTGCCGAGAAGGGCCGCACCAGCGCGCTCGAGATTGCGCCGACCAGCTACAACCTCGGCGTTGCCCGCGGTTACCAGAGCTTCGCCCAGCCGACCAAACAGGTCGAAGTCAGCGCCGGCCTGCGCGATATCTCGATGCCCGACCTTGCCGAGTTCCGCCCGGCAGAGAAGCGTGAAGGCAAGCCCAGTCGCTTCCAGTCGCGCATCGCGCTCGCCAATGAAACTGCTGCGGGTCGCGCTCCGCGCACCTTCGAATCGGCTGGCGAACAGAGCGTCGACCTGCAGGGCTCGTTCCGCCTGCGTCGCAATCTCGACGTAACCGCCGGTGTGCGCGTCTCGCAGGATCGCAATCGCCTCGCCCCGCTCACCGACGGTGTTGAGGACGATCAGGCAGTTTACGTCGGAACCCAGATCCGCTTCTGATCCGGCGCGCTTGCGCGACTACCTTCCAAGAATACGATTGAACGCCTCATGCAAAGGTCGGATTGCCTTTGCGCGGTCACATCTGCATGGCTAGGACGTGCGGTAACGCTACGGAAAGCTTGGGAGACTGGAATATGGGACGTGTTGCCATCGTAACCGGCGGCTCGCGCGGTATCGGCCGCGCCATCTGCGAACGTCTGCGTGACGAGCGCGGCTGCACTGTGGTCGCAAACTACGCCGGCAATGACGAAGCGGCCCGCAAGTTCACCGAGGAAACCGGCATCGCCACGATCAAGTTCGACGTCGGTGATTTCGATGCAGTGCAGGAAGGCTGCGCCAAGGTCGCCGAAGAGCACGGCCCGATCGACATCGTGGTCAACAATGCCGGCATCACGCGCGACGGCACGCTGCTCAAGATGAGCTACGACGATTGGGACGCCGTAATGCGCACCAATCTTGGCGGTTGCTTCAATATGGCCAAGGCCACCTTCCCCGGCATGAAGGAGCGCGGCTGGGGCCGCATCGTCAACATCGGCTCGATCAACGGGCAGGCAGGCCAATACGGCCAGGTCAACTATGCCGCGGCCAAGAGCGGCATCCACGGTTTCACCAAGGCACTGGCGCAGGAAGGCGCGCGTTTCGGCATCACGGTCAACGCCATCGCACCGGGTTATATCGACACCGACATGGTCGCCGCCGTGCCCGAACCTGTGCTTCAGAAGATCGTCGCCAAGATCCCCGTCGGCCGCCTCGGCAAAGCCAGCGAGATTGCCCGCGGCGTGAGCTTCCTGGTCTCCGAACACGGCGAATTCGTCACCGGCTCGACCATGAGCATCAACGGCGGGCAGCACATGTATTGACCGGGATGGAGGCGGGCATTCCGCCTCCATCCGATCAGTCGATCAGTCGATCAGAATGCCGACAACCCTCCACTGGCCATCCTCCTTGGTCAGCGTGACCGTCTCGACGGCATCGGGCTTGTTGGCAAACCGGGTGTGGAAAGTGACCTCCTGATAGCCATGCGGTGGCGCGTTGAGGTAACGGATTGTTGCCAGCGTGCGTGAGATCGTCGCGCCCAATGGAACGCGGACTTTCTGCGACGCGTCCGCCCAGCCCACGACGGTATTGGCCGAGCGGAAGCTGTCGCCCGCGGTGTCGAAACTCGCCTGCCAGTTGCCGGCGTCGCCGAGTTCGAGCCAGCGGCGCGCGGCAGCCTCGACCGCTGCGTCTCGCGCGGCGGTCTCGGTGTCAGGCGCACTCGCACCATCGGTTGCGAGAGGAGTGGATAGCAGCAGTGCTGCAACTAGCAGGGACATGAGAGTACCTCCGATCATCAGGGCGCTTCTGCGCCCTTCGCCCCACCCGCCGGGCTGGCGGGCTCCGGGGACAGGAGAAGACTCGCCGATTCTGTCGGTCCCGGCTTCCCCCAAATCCTTGTCCACTAGTTTCTGGGGGTCAGCTCCTTCGTGCTCGAGCAGCAGCCGCCCCGCCTCTCGGCTGCTGGTAACGCCCAGCTTGCGCCGTGCTTCTCGAAGGCGTTCGTTGATTGTGTGGACCGAGAGCGACAGCTCGTTGGCCATGCTTTTCGCGTCGTGACCGCGCACGATCAGGCGAAGGGTTTCCTTCTCCTTTTCCGTAAGATCGTCGATCCCGGTCATCGCGGATAGTGTCGTGCTGCTCGCCACAATGGGCAAGGCACTATCGGTAGGCGCACTCGCCGCCCACCCCAAAAAATTCGTGTATCGAAACCGCAGCCTCTGTATCAGCGGCGCCGATGATTCCCCCCTACCACCCGCCAAAGAAGTACTCCGTCCGGATTGCCGGGCATCGCACCTCGATCAGCCTCGAGCCGCTGTTCTGGGAAATGCTGACCGAAGCCGCCGCTTCGCGCGGAAAGTCGATCAACACGCTGGTCGCCGAGATCGACGCCGAGCGAATCAAGGTCGACAACCCGCCCGGGCTTGCAGGTGCTATCCGCATCTGGCTCGTGACACAGCAAAAGGGCGGGCAGATTGCTCCGCCCGCCCCTTCGGCTTTCGGTTTCACCGATCAGTAATTGGCGGGCGGGTCGCTCGCCGGAAAGCTCTGGTCGCTTTCCTCGTCGGTCTTGTTCCAGTCATGTCCGGATTCGTCGCGCATGGCATCCGGCCCCGCGTCGCGGATCGCGACATTGCCCTGATCGCCCGCGAAGGCCGGCTTTCTCTGGTTCTTCTCGTAATATTTGTAGCCGGCGTATCCGAGACCGCCGAGCGCCAAGAGTTTGAGTAGCATGATGTGCTCCTTCCTTTGCGACCCAACGTTTGGGCCGCGCGAAAGGTCCGTCTGTTGCGCTCAGTCGTCGCCGACGCGTTCGATATCTGCGCCGACCAGCTGGAGCTTCTCCTCCAGCCGCTCGTAACCACGATCGAGGTGGTAGAGACGGCGAACGGTCGTCTCGCCCTCTGCAGCGAGGCCCGCGATGACGAGGCTCATCGAGGCGCGCAGGTCGGTCGCCATGACCTCGGCGCCAGTCAGCGTCACCGGCCCGCGCACGATCGCGGTACGACCTTCGGTCTCGATACTGGCCCCCATGCGGGCGAGTTCGGGTACGTGCATGAAGCGGTTCTCGAAAATCGTCTCCTTGAGCACGCTGGTGCCCTCGGCCTTGCATAACAGGCTCATGAGCTGCGCCTGCATGTCGGTGGCAAGGCCCGGGAAGGGCGCAGTGGTCAGGTTATGCGCCTGGAGCGGGCCATTGGTGGCGATATTGACGCCCTTCTTGTCGCTCTCGACCTCGACCCCGATATTACGCAGCGCGTGGATGGTCGATGCCATGTCGTCGGCATCTGCGCCCTCGAGCCGCACCTCACCGCCGGTGATCGCAGCGGCGCAGGCGTAAGAGCCCGCCTCGATCCGGTCGGGCATGACGCGATAGGTGGCGCCATGCAGGCGCTTTACCCCGTGGATGGTAAGCTCGGACGTGCCGATACCCTCGATCTCGGCACCCATCGCGACGAGCAGGTTGCACAGATCGACGATCTCCGGCTCACGCGCGGCATTAATGAGGCGGCTGGTGCCCTTGCAGAGGACCGCGGCCATGACCGCATTCTCGGTCGCGCCGACAGACACGACGGGAAAATCGAACTCGCCGCCCGGCAATCCGCCATCGGGTGCGCTCGCCTTCACATAGCCCTGCGCCAGTTCGATATGCGCGCCAAAGGCCTCCAGTGCCTTGAGATGCAGGTCGATGGGGCGGTTGCCGATGGCGCAGCCGCCGGGGAGCGACACCGTTGCCTCGCCCATGCGCGCCAGCATCGGGCCAAGCACGAGGATGGAAGCGCGCATCTTGCGCACCAGCTCGTATGGCGCGACGGTCGAGGTGATCCGCGGCGCCTCCATGGTCATCACACGCCCGAAATCTTCGGGACGGTGTCCCGCGATCGTATGGGCGACGCCGAACTGGCCCATCAGGTGCTGGAACCCGTCGATATCGGCGAGGCGCGGCAAGTTGCGCAACGTCACCGGCTCGTCGGTCAGGAGAGCGCATGGGAGGAGCGTAAGGGCCGCGTTCTTCGCGCCGGAGATCGGAATGGAGCCCGAAAGGCGATTCCCTCCGCGGATGATGAGTTTGTCCATGGGGGCAACTCCTTAAACCTGCCTGCGCTGCTGGCAAGCGTCACGCGAATGTCGCATGCGTCATGGAAGAGATGGCGGGACCTGTCGTATGTGAATTGACCGGACCCTCCAGCAAACCTAGGCCTGCCAGCGAAATGACACACAAACCCATCAAGACCGCCGTGTTTCCCGTTGCCGGTCTCGGCACGCGCTTCCTCCCCGCTACAAAGGCGATCCCGAAGGAGCTGCTGCCGATCGTCGACCGGCCCTTGATCCAGTACGCGGTAGACGAGGCGCGCGAGGCGGGGATCGAGCAGATCGTTTTCGTCACTGGCCGCGGCAAGACTGCCATCGTCGAGCATTTCGACGTCGCCTACGAGCTCGAACATACGATGAGCGAGCGGGGCAAGAATCTCGAAGTGCTCGAGCCGACCCGTGCAACCCCCGGCGACATCATCACCGTGCGCCAGCAGGTGCCGATGGGCCTCGGCCATGCGATCTGGTGCGCGCGCGCCATCGTGGGGGACGAGCCTTTTGCCATCCTGCTGCCCGACGAACTGATGGTCGCGGCCAAGGGTGGCGGAACCGGCTGCATGAAGCAGATGGTCGAAGCGTATAATGAGGTTGGCGGAAACCTGATCTCGGTGCTGGAAGTGCCGCAGGAAGACGTGTCGAGCTATGGCGTGATCGCACCCGGCGCGACGATTTCGGACTCGCTGACCGAAGTCACCGGCCTGGTCGAAAAGCCCCCCGTGGCCGAAGCCCCGTCGAACAAGATCATCTCGGGCCGCTATATCCTCCAGCCTGAGGTCATGCGCGTGCTGGAGAGCCAGGAGAAGGGCGCGGGCGGCGAAATCCAGCTGACCGACGCGATGGCACGCATGATCGGCAACCAGCCGTTCCACGCCGTTACCTTCGCCGGCCGCCGCTTCGATTGCGGCAGCAAGACCGGCTTCGTCGAAGCGACGCTGGCGCTGGCGCTCGAACGCCCCGACATGGGCGACGAGGTCCGCGCGATCATGCAGCGGATGCTGGCGGAGTAGAGTTACCGGGCGGCGGGGCTCAACGCGTCAGTTCCGATATCGCCGAACGGTCGATCGCGCATCGACCACGCATTGCCACGGTATTGCGATACCCTCTGGCCCCGCCCCCCTTGCTGGCAAGTCGCGCCGATCCGATGCGCGGCGAGGACGACGTGCCCGACCGGTTTTCACAGACCAGCACCGCAGCACCGTTTGTTCCTGAGGCTTCGCCCGTCACCGTGGCCTCCAGTGATCCGATCGACGCAAAATCGTCGTCGATCTTCGCCACGGGCTGATTGTCCCGGACGGTCGAACTTACGACGACACGATCAAGATTTATCTGGAAATCCTTCGGCGGAGCCTTGGACCGGTTGAGAATCGAAAAGCCAAGGCTGTTGGACTGAGCGACTGTCAGGCTGCCGCTGGCCCGCAAATGCCCCGGATCATCGAAAGTGGTGAAAATGGCGACGCATTCGTCGTGGCCGCCAATCTTGCGGAACACCGGATCGTCAAGTTCCAGCCGCGAGTAATAGGCCGATCCCAGACGCTCCTCATCGACATCGCGAAGCCAGAACCCGCCCGTCGGGCGACCACGATCGAATGTCAGGCTGTACGTTCCGCCGATCCGGCAGCGGTTGTAGAAATACCAGTCAGGGCCGTTGCAGTCGCTGTCGATCGTCGAGCGCGCGGTAAAGTCGGGATAGATGTACGATCCGTCGCGAAGCCCGGTAAAGCGCATCGGATAATGCGGCTTGTGCGGATTCGTGCGCAGGAAATCGATGCGGCAGCCGCGCTCGATCCTGACCAGATAGCGGCGTGTGATCGGCTCGGCATAATAGGGATTTTTCGGGGCCGAACGCATACTGATCGCCGCCCAGCCGCGCGGCGATTCCTTCGGCGGCCGGGTGTAGTTGTCGTCCGCCAGGATCAGGATACGGCCACCCGCATCGACCAGGTGCAGATTGCCCATGAACACCGTGCGATCGACCACCACCTCGCGGTCGAGCAGCAGCGTCCCGTGCGTCTCATGCGCCCAGTCGAAGGCGCGCTGGAGTGCGACACCGTCACGCCCGAAAGCGGAGATGCGGCGCTGGTTCGATGCGGCGAGGATACGCGACGGCGCAGCGGACAGGCCCAGCGCAACCGCAGCCTGCGCCGCCCCACCCAGTAGCGCGCGCCGCGAAAGTCCGGCTCCGGTCATATCGGAAGAACCGAAAGCAGGTAGAGGTGACAAACACATTTCATGCTTCTGTCCTAATCCGCCACGGCAATATCGCGCCTGAACGCGCGGTCGTGACAGCGACTGTTTCCAAAGACTTCGGGTATGGCGCAGAAGTGGTGGGCTGAACCGGAAAACGGGCGGAGTGCCACAGCACCCCGCCCGTTTCGGCTTTGCTCAGAATGTCAGTTGACTGCGCCGTCTTCACCCTTCGCGCGCGGCTTAGCCTTGCGTTGGTTGGTCAGCAGCTGGTCGACATCGCTCGCCAGCGCGGTGTCGGCGGTCGCCCCCTGCGCCAGCCCGCCGAGCGAGCTGCCGTCGAGACCCAACTCCTTCATCAGCCCGTCGAGCACCGGTGCCTGCGCACGGTAGGCCAGTGCCGCGCTGACCGCATCGGTGGCGAGGTTGCCCGAGCCGCTGCCGATCCCGGCTGCACCCGCCGACGACTTGCCGCCGCCATTGGTGAGGCCATCGATCTGGACGATCTTGATGCTGTCGATCGCTTCCATCGGCTTCGCGCTTTCGCGGATCACCTCGGGCAGGACCTTGAGCAGCGCCATCTTGGTCTGGAGCGAGATCTGGTCGTTCGAGAGGATGTTCGCCGCCTCGTTGATCGCCCGCTGGCCCGCCGCCTCGACCTCGAAGCGCACACGCGCAGCTTCGGCACGCAGCTTCTCGGCCTCGGCCTCACCCTCGGCCTCGCGCCGCAGGGCCTCGGCGCGGTTGGTCGCGGCGTCCTTTTCAGCCTCGGCTTCGACCTTGATCTTGATCGCGTCGCGTTCGGCGATCTTGGCCGCCTCGATCAGCTCGATGCGCTTCTGGCGCTCGGCGATCTCGGTTTCACGGCTGGTCGAGACCTGTTCTTCGGCAGCGACGGCCTTGGCGCGAGCCTCGTCGGCTTCGGCCTTGGCCTGGCTTTCCTCGCGGCTCTTGTTCTGCACCGCGATCTGCTGCTCCTGCCGGGCGATCTCGAGCGCACGGGTCTGGTCGATCCGCGCCTCTTCGACGAGCCGGTCGGCCTCGATCTGTTGCGCGTCGACCTGCTTCTTCGCCTCGATCCGCGCAGCATCTGCCTCACGGGTGCGCTCGGCCTGTTCGCGGGCGATTTCTGCGGCCTGCGCGGCGCGGCGAATCTCGACCTCACGTTCCTGCTCGAGCCGCGCGTACTCCTTGTCGCGCCCGATCTCGAAACTCTTCTGGTCGGCTTCGAGGTTCTTCGTCTCCATCTGCACGCGCGTGTCCTGCTCGATGTCGTTACGCAGTTTTTTGCGCGCCTCGATCTGCTCGGTCAGCTTGGTCAGACCTTCGGCGTCGAAGGCGTTGTTGGCGTTGAAGTGTTCGATGCTGGTCTGGTCGAGACCGGTCAGCGAGACCGATTCAAGCTCCAGCCCGTTCATGGCGAGATCGTTCGACGAGACCTGCTGCACCTTCTGGACGAAGTCGGCGCGTTGCTCGTGCAGCTCGTTCATGCTCATGCCCGCGGCGACAGAGCGCAGCGCGTCGACGAACTTGCCTTCGACGAGGTCCTTGAGCAGCTCGGGCTGCATGGTGCGCTGGCCGAGCGTCTGCGCCGCCATGGCGATAGCCGAAGCATCGGGACGGACGCGGACGTAGAACTCCGCCTTCACGTCGATGCGCAGGCGATCGAGCGTGATCAGCGCCTCGCTGTCACGACGCACCACCGGCAGCACCAGCGTGTTCATGTTGACGGGCATGGTTTCATGGAACACCGGCAGCACGAGCGCGCCGCCGTTCATTACTACCTTCTCGCCGCCCACACCGGTGCGCACGAAGGCGACTTCCTTCGATGCGCGGCGATAGAGTTTGGCCAGGAACAAGCCGATGATGAGGATGCCGACTACGACGGATCCTGCGATAATTCCCCAGTCGATCAGGTTTTGCATTTCCACTCCTTGGATGAAACTCAGTTGGGCGACAGGCTGCGCTCGGCGAGCGCGGTCGCGTAGAATTGGTTGCCCTCGCGCCGGACGAGGAGGATCTCGTCGCCGGCGTGAAGCTCGGAACTATGCTCGTGCGGTTCGACCATCACGTGATGCGTCTGGCCGTGCATGTCGTGCACTCTCGCGCGGGCGGGCGACCCGCTGCGCGCGATGCCGTCGGTGATCGTGGCCCTGCGGCCGACGAGCGTGCCGACGTCGACCGCCGTGGTCTCGTCCTGTGGCAGGATACGCCCCAGCGGCCGGGCGATGACCGAGGTCGCCGGGATCGCTCCGCCGGCAGCCAGCACGGCTGCGAGCAGCCGGTCGAGCGGGGCGCCGGTGAAGCTTTTCGCCAGCTGCTGGATGCCCACGCCGAGGCCCGCAAAAAGCAGCAGGAACACGACCAGCCAGATGGTCAGCGGCACGCGGCCAAGACCGAGCAGCGTCAGGAAGCCATCTATCGGCCCCGCATGCATCGCGCCGTCTCCGTCGGTGTCGATATCCAAATCGATATCGAGGACACCCAAAAGCTGGATGACCAGCAGCGCGAACATCAAGACAAGAGCAACCGCAAACGGCATGTTGTACGGTTCAAGTAATGTCATTCCCCCTCCTTTCTTTTGCTTATCGAGGGCGAAGGACTACGCCTTCCCGACACGGGCCGGAAAGTGTTCATCCATCGTCTTTTTCCATGCGCTCAATCTAGCGATCAGGGGGGTCAGACGGTAGGAATATGCGACGAACCGAGTTCGATTTTGCCCGGCGTCCAGATGCTCGTCAGGCGGGCTTCACGCGCAACGGGAGCTTCTTCAAGCCACCCACGAATGTCGACCTCGAACGGGCCGGCTCTCCAGCCAGTTCGATGCTCTCGATGCGGTCGAGAATAGTCTCGAAAAGGACGCGCATTTCGAGACGGGCGAGGTGCAGGCCGAGGCACTGGTGCGCTCCCGCCCCGAAGGACAGGTGGCGGTTGGGGCTGCGCGCTGCATCGAATTTGCGCGGATTTTCGAATACCGCCGGATCGTGATTGGCAGAGACGTAATTCATCATCAGCCAGTCGCCCTTGGCGATGCTTTGCCCGCCGACCTCGGTATCCTCCGCTGCGGTGCGCATGAAATGCTGTACCGGGGTGGTCCAGCGGATTGCTTCCTCGACGATCCCGCCCAGCAGCGAGCGGTCAGCCTTGACCCGCGCCCATTGCTCCGGGTCCTGTGCCAGCGCGAGCATGGCGCCTGCCGTGCTGGCGCTCGTCGTGTCGTGCCCGGCGGCGGCGAGGATGATGTAATAGCCCATCATATCGCGGTCGTTGAGCGGCTCACCGTCGATCACCGCATTGGCGATGGTACTCGCGACGTCGCTGTTGGGGTTGGCCCGGCGCTCGGCCGTCAGTTTGGCGAAATAGGCTTCGAAATCGGCCACGGCGCCAGCGACCAGTTGGGTGATCGCTTCGGGCGGAAGGTTCTTGATCCCCGACTGGTTGAGGTCGTCGTCCTGACCGCCGAACAGTTGCTGCGTCAGCATCAGCATGCGCGGCTCGTCCTCTTCGGGAACGCCGAGAATCTGCATCACCACGTGGAGCGGATAGGGCGCCGACACAATCTTGCAGAAATCCACTTCGGGACCCGCATCGACCATTCTCTGGACCGTTGCCTGGGCTATGTGACGGATCTCATCCTCTACACCACGCAAGTTCTTGGGCATGAACCACTCTTGCGTCAGCTTGCGATACTTCATGTGGATCGGCGCATCGAAGGTGACGAGGCTTGCGACGAGATGCTCGCTCCCGCCGGTCATCTTCTTGGCAAATTCGATCCCCTCGACGAGGCTGAAGACCACCGTGTGCGGATTGTTGAGGAAGGTCGCATTGTCCTTCGACATGCGCATCACGTCGTCATAGCGGGTCACCAGCCAGAAGGGCGGATGAATATGATCTTTCTGTGTTTCGATCCAGGCTACGGGCATTTCCTCGCGCAGCCTGTCGAACGTGTCGAGCAGGGGATCCCAGGACGCATAGCTTTCGGGGTCGATGACAGCGCGGGCCGTCTGAGGATCGAGTGTGGGCCTCTGCCGCGTCGCCATCACGCCTGCTCCGCCTCGGCCATACGCTGGTACTCGTCGCGCAACTCACGCTTGTAGAGCTTGCCATTGGCCTCGCGCGGCAGGTCTGGGCGAAAATCGAACAGTTTCGGCATCTTGATCTTGGCGAGGCTGGGGGCGAGGAAATCGCGCAGCTCTGCTTCGAGCGCTTCTCCGGCATTGGCCATGTCGATGGGTTGCACGACGGCAACCACTTTCTCGCCGAAATCGGGACAGGGGGCGCCAATGACCGCCGCATCCATCACCTTTTCATGAGTGACTAGCAGGTTCTCGATCTCCTGCGGGTAGATGTTGACCCCGCCGGAGATGATCATGTGGCTCTTGCGGTCGGTCAGGAAGAGATAGCCATCGGGATCGAGATGACCGATGTCGCCCAATGTCATCCAGCCCTTGGGGTGCATGGCCTCAGCGGTCTTTTCGGGGTCGTTGTGATAGGTCGGGATGAGGTCGTTCTCGAAGAACAGCAGCCCGTCGGTATCTGCCGGCAGCTCGTTGCCATCCGCATCGCAGACATGGATCTTGCCGTAGATTGCCTTGCCCACGCTGCCCGGATGCTCGAGCCAGTCCTCCGACTTGATCATGGTCATGCCGATCCCTTCGGAGCCGGCATAATATTCGATGATGATCGGGCCCCACCATTCGATCATTTCGCGCTTGACCGGGACTGGGCAGGGAGCCGCCGCGTGAATGGCGCGCCGGTGACTGGAGAGGTCGTAGCGCGTGCGCACGGCCGGATCGAGTTTGAGCATTCGCACGAAATGCGTCGGCACCCACTGACTGTCGGTCACCTTGTATCTCTCGATCGTCGCCAGCGCCTGTTCTGGGTCGAACTTCTCGATCACCACCACTGTGCCTCCAAGCCTCTGCGCTGTCGTGCACCATGCAAGGGGGGCCGCATGATAGAGCGGCGCGGGCGAGAGATAGACCATGCTGCCGTCGGTCGGCCATCCCGCACCCATCACGGCGAGGCCAACGAGGGGAACCGCCTGCTGAACATCCTCATCGGTCGGTGGCGCAGGCCGCACCCCTTTGGGGCGCCCGGTCGTCCCGCTCGAATAGAGCATATACTGCCCGGGTTGCGGGTCGGCGATCGGTCCCTCGGGCTGCGCGGCAAGCGCGGCTTCGAGGTTCTCGCGGCCTTCGCCGCCGACGATCAGCAGGTCCATGCCCGCACACTCGCGGCGGATGTCGCCAATCACATTGTCGAAATAGGGCGTCGTGATGAGCAGCTTCGAACTGCTGTCCTGGAGGATGTAGCAGATCTCCGGCGCGGTCAGCCGGGTGGAAATCGGCACCATCATGATGCCGCAGCGCTGCGCCCCCCATATCAGCTGGAGGTAGTGCTTGTTGTTCTCCATCAGGATAGCGACACGATCGCCTCGTCCCAGCCCGCGTGAGCGCATGAGCTGCGCGAACCGGTTCGCGTAGTCGTCCATCTCGGCATAGGTGACGGTCTCGCCGCTCGAAGCCATGACGATAGCGGCATGGTCGGGGCGCGAGGCGGCGTGAGCTATCGGATGCATATTGTCTCTCTCCCATCGGGCGGTCGCCTGTGCGGGACTCGTCCGGTTGCAGGGAGAAACCTACCCAAGCCTCTCTCTCGGGCAAGAAAAAAGGGCACCGGTTGCCCGGCGCCCCATTTTGGTCAGCCAACCCGGCCGGTCAGCTGCCTCAATCCTCGTCGCCGTCGCCCTGGCCACCGGTGCCCATGGCCAGCGCATAGGCACGCTGGGCTTCGGATTCGACCATATAGGGAATCGGGTTGACCGCTTCGCCACCGATGCGGACTTCATAGTGAAGGTGCGGGCCGGTCGAACGGCCGGTCGAACCGACGTAGCCGATGATCTCGCCCTTCTTCACGCGGGTACCCGGTGCAACGGCGATACGCGACATGTGCGCGTAGCGGGTCTGGAGATCGGCGCCATGTTCGAGCGAAACGAAATTTCCGTAGCTCGAGAACCATTCGGCCTTGCTGACGAAACCATCGGCAGTGGCATAGATCGGCGTGCCTGAAGGAGCAGCGAGATCGACACCCTTGTGATTGCGGCGACCGCCAAGGACCGGGTGGGTCCGCATGCCGTAATCGCTGGTGAGGCGGGTGTCTTCGAGCGGCATGCGCGACGGCACCGAGACGCGGGCATGGGCCGGAGCGATCTGGGTCGGCTCTTCCCACTTGGCGAACAACTGTTCGAACTGGGCGTCGTCGCCGTCCTGTGCCGCACCGGAAATCTTGCTGGTATCGATGGCACCGACGACGGCTGCGGCATTGGTTTCGCCTGCATGGGCCGGAGCGGCGGCCATGCCGAAAGCAGCGACAACCGTCGAGAAGGCAAGCGTGAAGCGCTTGGAAATCATTGCAAACCCGTCCATTCGGCGCTTTGTGCGCCTTTCGATCCCGACCGGTAAGAGCGCCCCAACGCCCGAAACCAGCCTTTTAAAAACTCACCGGAACCCCCCGGCATTTCGTGAGTTTGGGTTATCTGGGAAAAAGTTAATCAGGCAATACCGGCGTAGAACTCGCGCGGCAGGCCGCCTGCCAAACGCGCTGAGTCGTTGAATGGCGGCTTCAAACCCCCTGAAAAATGCGTTGAGACGAGATTTTGCCACGTTTCCCGTGGGTTCTCGCCGCGCGACGAGCAGACGGCGTGAAAATGCTTTGAACCGCAGGCGACATGACGAATTTCATCGTCAAGGATTCTATTCAAAATTTTCGCCCCGTTTTCATCACCTTGCGCGCGCACCCGTTCAAGCGTTGCCGGCGTGACGTCGAGTCCGCGAGCCTCCAGCACCATGGGCACCACGGCTAGCCGCGCGGCGACGTCATGCGAGGTGTCCGACGCCGCTCTCCACAACCCGTCGTGCACAGGCAACGCTCCATAGCTCGAATCGAGCGAATCGAGTTTCCGGGCCAGCAAAGCAAAGTGCATCGCCTCGTCGGAGGCGACGGAAAGGAAATCCGAAACAAAGGCTTGGCCCATCGATTCACCGAATCGACCAGCCATGTCCAGCGCGAGGTCGATGGCCACGAACTCAATATGCGCGAGCGCGTGCCAAAGCGCGATCCGGTTGCGCCGCGAACCCATCTTGCCGCGCTTGGGCATCCGCCCGGGGGCGAGGTGTTCGAGATCGTCGGGCCACGCGGGCCGGTCGGGCATCGCCACATCGAAAGCGAATTCGAGCCGCCCTAGCCGCCAGTCGCGTGCGACCCGTCTGGCGGCAAAGACCTTCTCCGTGGCGTCGGCGGTGAGCAGCGCCGCACGGATCGCCGCTCCAACCGTCGGGCGCCGTGGCGTCATGCCTCGCGCGCCGCGGCCAGGACCTCCTCGGCATGGCCCTTCACCCGCACCTTGGACCAGATGCGCAGGATGCGTCCGTCCTCGCCCACCAGATAGGTCGAGCGGATCATGCCCATATAGGTGCGTCCGTAGTTCTGCTTCTCGCCCCACACACCCAGCGCGTCGGACAGGCCGCCTTCCTCTGCATCGGTGGCAAGATCGACCTTGAGATCATGCTTGGCGATGAAGTTGAGATGCTTCTTCGCCGAATCCTTGCTGATGCCGAGCAGCCCGACACCCGCCTTGTCGAATTCGCCTTTCAGCGCGGTGAAGTCCTTGGCCTCGGTCGTGCAGCCTGGCGTATTGTCCTTGGGGTAGAAAAAGAAGACCGCCTTCTTCCCCTTGAAATCCGAAGCCCGAACCGTGCCGCCATCGGTGGTTTCCATCGTCACATCGGGCATGGCGTCGCCGACGCCGGGGAGCTTGTCGTTCACTTTCGCATCTCCAGTTTCTCTCCGAACACGTCGCTCCACGCGGTCGCGACGTCACGGCGTGCATCGGCAAGAGCGTTCTCCAGCCCCGCGAATTCGTCACACCCGCTGAGCCGTGCGAGCAGTGCCGCGGCTGCGTCATTGGGCTTTGCCAGATCGGGTGCGAGCAGCCGCGTACCCACCAGCAACCGGCTCATCAAGCCATAGGCCTCTCCAATTGGCCCAGGCAGTGACCCCGCATCGACCAGTGCAGCAATGGCGTTGCCCAGATCGGGCGTCAGGCCCTTGCCGTCACGCAATTGGAGGAAATGGACGAGGAACTCGATGTCGACCAGCCCACCGCGCAACAGCTTGGCGTCGAGCGCTCCCTTGGCCGGCTTGTGAGCCGCCATCTCGCGGCGCATCTTGAGCACATCCTCGCGCAGTATTGCATGATCGCGAGGCCGCTGCAGGATCGATGTCACAATCTCACCGAGCTCGCACCGCGCCGCCTCGCTTCCGGCCACCACGCGGGCACGGGTCAGCGCCATGTGCTCCCAGGTCCAGGCGTCTTCGCGCTGGTAGCGCGCGAAGCTCTCCGTGCTTGCGGCAAGCGGCCCCTGGTTGCCCTGCGGACGCAGCCGCGTGTCGACCTCGTAGAGCGCACCCTGCGCGGTCGGCACGCTGAGCGCGGCGGTCACACGTTGGGCAAGACGATTGTAGTAGAGCGTCGCTCCGAGCGGCCGCTCGCCATCGGATTCGCCCTCATGTGAGCCGGTGAAGAGGTAGATCAGGTCGAGGTCGGAGGCATGGGTGAGTGCTCCCCCGCCCAGCCTGCCCAGCCCGAGGATCAGCATCTCGCTCCCGCCGATCCGCCCATGCTTCGCCGCGAATTCCTGCTGCGCCGCATCGAATGCGACCTGTAGCGCCGCCTCTGCCGTGCGCGACAGGGCCGCCGCGACATCGAGCGGGTCCTGCGCGCCCTCGATCAGCTGCATGCCCAGCGCAAATCGGGTTTCGCCAGTGACGATGCGGATGCGGTCGAGGCGCTTTTCGTAGTCATCGCCCCGCTCGCTCTGCCGCATGGCGTCACGCAGGTCATCGACACTGCCCGGGAGGTCGAGCGCGGTGCGATCGATCAGCGCGTCGAGCAGATCGGGTCGGCGCGACAACTCGTCCGCCAGCGGCGGGGCGAGCGTCAGGCAATCGGCCACCAGCTCGAACAGGCCGGGTCGCGCTTCAAGCAGGCGAAACAGGTTGATGGCGCTCGGCATCCGCTGGAGCATGGTTTCCCAGCGCGCCAGCACGGCCGGCGGATCATCGGAAGTAGCCACCGACGCCAACAAGGCAGGCCTGATGACGTCGAACGCCTCGAGCGCGGCCGGGCTGCGCAAGGAGGTGAAACGCCCGTCGCTCCACTGGCGCAGCCGTCTGGCAATCTCAGGATCGGCCTCGACCGGCGGGCCTGCCGCAATTTCGACATGCGGTGCGCTGCGCGGGACCGAAACGCGCTCTTCGTCGAGCAAGGCGTCGAAGCGTGTGCCAACCGTTTCGGTATGCTCCTGGAGCAATGCCACCAGCTCACCGGCATCGCCCAGGCCATGCAAGTGCGCGACATTTTCGAGCGCATCGCCCGAGGGGAGGGAGTGGGTCTGCTGGTCCTGCACCATCTGCAACCGGTGCTCGATAGTCCGCAGCGCATCGTAGGCCTCGCCCAGGGCGCTGGCATCATCCGCGCCGATCCGGCCCGTTGCCGCCAACGCGTCGAGCGCGGCGCGGGTCCCGCGCACCCGCAGGGAAGGATCGCGCCCGCCGTGGATCAGCTGGTGCGTCTGGGCGAAGAACTCGACCTCGCGAATGCCGCCGCGTCCCAGCTTGAGATTGTAACCCGGTGCAGGTGAGGTCGGCCCGCTCTGCTTGTCGCGGATGCGGCGCGTCAGGCGACGGATCTCATCGATCGCCCCGAAGTCGAGACTGCGACGCCAGACGAATGGGCGGATGTGATCGAGAAAAGTCTCCCCCGCCGCGATGTCTCCTGCGCAAGCGCGCGCGCGAATGAAGGCCGCGCGCTCCCACGCCAGCGCGGAACTTTCATAGTGCGAAGTCGCTGCGTTGAGTGAGATCGCCAGCGGGCTGACTTCGGACGCAGGACGCAGTCGCAGATCGACCCGGAAGACAAAGCCCTCGTGGGTCACCTCGGACAGCAGTCGGACGATTTCGCGGGCATAGCGTTGCGCCGCCTCGCCCGGCTCGTCGCGTTCGCGCCTCGGCAGGGTTTCGGGATCGAACAGCAGTATCGGGTCGATATCAGACGAGTAGTTCAGCTCGCCCGCACCATGCTTGCCAAGAGCGAGGCCGATCATGCCCGCAGGTTCAGCATCCTCGATGCGCCGGGTGATCGCCGCGCCGATCGCGGCATGGAGCGCACGGTCAGCAAAGGTCGAAAGCTCGCGCACGACCTTGGCGAGATCGAAGGCCCCGGCGAGATCTCCCACGGCAAGAACCAGCGCCAGCCCCAACCGCTCGCGCCGCAGGGCCGTCGCGACGTCACTTTCGCCTGCCGACTTGGCGGCGAGCAACGCGGCCTCGCCATCTCCCCGAACGAGCAATGCGGCCAGATCTTTGCGCCGCTCCAGCGCCCGCGCGAGGAAGGGCGCATGGTTGCGCGCACGTTCGAGTGCCGATGTCCAGTCACCTGCCATTGCTGCCACACCTGCCGTCGCATCGCCCCCGGCGCAAGCTTGCCCTAGCCCCGTCATCCTGACACAAGCGCGCGCAATCGAAGGATTCACGAGAGAGGACTCCCCATGAAACGCCTCACAATTTCCGCCGCAGCCGCGCTGCTGCTGTCCGCCTGCTCGATGGGTGCGGACAGCGAAGCCGGAAATGCCGGCAGCACGCTCGACCTGCCCGACGTTGCCGACGGTACGCTGTCGGAAGAGACGATGAAGCGCGTGACCGAGCGTTTGTCCTCCGACGAGTTCGAAGGCCGCGCTGTCGGTACCGCGGGCGAAGAGAAGACCGTCGCCTATCTGATCGAGGAATTCGGGAAGGCAGGCCTTGAACCGGGCAACAACGGCAGCTGGGTCCAGGAAGTTCCGCTGGTCGAGATCACTGGCAAGAATTTCGCTCCTCTGACAATCTCGGACGGCAAGGCGGACTTCACCCTCGAAAACTCGGCCGAATGGGTAGGCGTTTCCTATCGCGAAGCTGCCAAGACCAGTCTCGAGAACAGCGAACTCGTCTTCGTCGGCTATGGCATCAATGCGCCGGAAAAGGGTTGGAACGACTACGAAGGGCTCGACATGAAGGGAAAGACTGCGGTCATCCTCGTCAACGATCCCGATTTCGGTACCGAAAGCCTCGAAGGTGAATTCGGCGGCAAGGCCATGACCTACTACGGTCGCTGGACGTACAAATACGAAGAGGCCGGTCGACAGGGAGCCGCGGGTGCGATCATCATCCATGACACCGCGCCAGCCGCCTACGGCTGGAACGTCGTCGAAAGCAGCTGGTCGGGACCGCAGGCCTATGCGGCACGCGGCGATAATCCGCCGCCAATGACCGACATGAACGGCTGGGTGCAGATGTCGGCAGCCGAGGAAATCTTCAAGGCGGCAGGAAAAGATCTCTCCAAGCTCTCGGCCGATGCCAAGAAGAAAGGCTTCAAGGCGGTTCCGCTTGGCGTGACCGCCTCTACCAGCTTCGACAACGATGTCCGTACCTTCAAGTCGCAGAACGTGATCGGCGTGCTGCCGGGAAGCGAGCGTCCGGATGAATATGTCATGCACACCGCTCACTGGGACCATCTCGGCCGCTGCACCCCGGCGCCCGACGGTGACGACATCTGCAACGGTGCAGTCGACAATGCTACCGGCACCGCAGCGCTAGTCGCGCTGGCCGAAGCCCATGCGAAGGCTGGCCCCACCAAACGCAGCATGGTGTTCCTGGCCGTTACAGCCGAAGAGTCGGGCCTGCTCGGCGCGGATTACTACGCTGCTAACCCGGTCTTCCCGCTCAACAGGACCGTCGGCGGGATCAATATGGACGCTTTCCTGATCGCCGGTCCGGCCAAGGACGTGACCGTGGTGGGACCCGGCAAGTCGCAGCTTGACCTGTTCCTCGACAAGGCATTGATGGCCGACAACCGCGTAGCCACCCCCAACTCCAAGCCGGAGAACGGCTACTACTATCGTTCCGACCACTTCGCCTTCGCCAAGCGCGGCGTGCCGATGCTCTATATCGACGGTGGCGAAGACCTGGTCGAAGGCGGGACCGAGGCGGGCGCCAAGGTGGCCGACGACTACACCGAAAACCGCTATCACGGACCCAAGGACGAGTACGATCCGAACTGGGACTGGTCCGGCGTGATGGGTGATCTTCGCCTGTTCTATCGCATCGGACGGATGCTGGCCGACAGCACGAGCTGGCCCAACTGGAACGAGGGCGACGAGTTCAAGGGAACCCGCGACGAATCCTGCGCCGAAGAGGGTGCGGGCTGCGCAGCCTGAGACGCGAACCGGAGAGCCGATCCATGACCGCGATGATGCCGCCCGAATGGGCGAAGCAGGACTGGCTGTGGATCGGCTTCCCGCATGATGCCGACGAATGGCCCGAAGTGCTTCCGCGTGCGCAGGAGCAGATTGCGGCTTTCGCCAGCGCGGTTGCGGAAAGCGGGCAGGAGGTTCGCCTGCTGGTGCGCGATGCCGTAAACGAGGCGCGGGCACGCTCGCTGGTCACTGGAGGCGTGAAGCTGGAACGACGTCACTATGGCGACGTCTGGCTACGCGATACCGGACCTTTGGTCCTGGGTGATGGCAGTGCGCGCCGCTTCGGCTTCAACGGCTGGGGCGGCAAGTACCTGATGGACGGCGACCAGACCATCGGGGCGGAATTGGCCGAGGACGCTGGCCTCCCACTCACGACTTGTGACTGGATCCTGGAAGGCGGCGCCATTGATGGTGACGGTACAGGCCTGGTCGCGACGACCGAGCAATGCCTGCTCAATCCCAACCGCAACCCACAGCTCACACGCGAGGAAATCGAACAGCGCCTCAAGACGGATCTCGGCTTTACCCGCGTACTGTGGCTTGGCGATGGGCTGATCAACGATCACACCGATGGCCATGTCGACAATCTCGCGCGCTTCGTGGCGCCGAACACGCTGTGCCTGCCGCGTGCGACCGGATCGGACGATCCCAACGCAGCGATCTATGCCGATGCGAAGCGGCGGGCTGAGGAAGCGGGCGTGATCGTGAAGGAAATCCCCTCGCCGGGACTCATCACAAGCGGCGACCGGATCGAGCCGGCGAGCTATGCCAATTTCGCCATCACCAGCCACCTCGTCGTGGTCCCGACCTTCGGCAGCCTGCATGACGCTGACGGGGTTGCGGCGATTGCCGAACTATTCCCGGACCGGGCGACCATCGGCTTGCCGGGCGACGCAGTACTGGCGGGCGGCGGCGGATTCCATTGCGCGAGCCAGCAAATGCCGTCAGTAAAGTGATCGCGGGAACCGGCGCGTTAACTTTTCGTTAGCATAATCGGTCGAGAATGGGTCCATGGCCCAGGCAATCGCCCTCGCTCGCACCCATTTCGCTCCCGCTCGCCTGGCGGAAGAAATGGCTCGTGTTGCGATCGTTTGCGGTTCGGCCCTCGCGCTGGTGGCTGCAGGACCTTTCCTGCCGCTCTAGCCCGCTGGAATACAAGTACCCTAGTCCAAGCCGTTCCCTGTCATGAGGGGACGGCTTTTTTCTTGGGCACCTTCAGAGCAATTTGATGAGCGCGGCGAGTGAGGCCGTGCCCAGCACCACTGCGGCAAAGACGCGCCACGCGCGGTCACTGATCTTCCCCAGCGCCCGGTGGCCCAGGGCATTGCCAATCAGGACCACGGGGAAAAGCGCCAGCGCAAGCAGGAACAGGCGCCAGTGCATGGTCCCTAGCGCGACTCCCGAGGCGATCCCTGCGCTGGATGCAGCAGTGAAGACCAGCACCATCGAAGCCTTGGCCACCTCGCGCGGGATCGAGCGCCCGACGTAATAGGGCACGACTGGAGGCCCGGGCATTCCTGCAAAACCGGTGAGGAGGCCGCTCGCGACCCCGGTGAGCAGCGTGTTGAGCCTGCCCGGCATTTCGGGAGCGCGCGGCGGCAAGAGAACGGCAATGAAGGCCGAGAGCGCGACCAGTGCTATCAGCAGGCGGGCCAGCGGCGCGGGCGTGATTGCCAGCACCGCCATGCCCGGCGCAGTCGTCAGGATCACGATGCCTGCGATGTGAAACGCCGACTTCTCGGCCGTCTTCACCAGCTGGCGGATCTCGGTCAGCCCGATCATGAGGCCAAGGACATTGGCGATGAGCACTGCCTCGACTGGCTTCAGCGCGAGCGCGAGCACCGGCACGAGCAGGATCGCAAGCCCGAAGCCCGCGAGCCCGCGCACATAGGCGGATGCAAGGGTCGCGACGAGCGCAATCCCTACCTGCCACAGCGCGAAGCCCGCGATCTCCACCCGACGCTATGCCGCGTTTCAGCGCAGGTCGGGCGGGGTCGCCTCTGCCCTTAGCATGGCGATAGCCTCGTCGAGGGACATCACCTTCTGGTGCTGTTCGCCGAGCGTGCGCACGGCGACCGTGCCCTCTTCCGCCTCGCGCATGCCGACGACGAGGAGATGCGGCACCTTGGCGAGCGAATGTTCGCGCACCTTGTAGTTGATCTTCTCGTTGCGAAGATCACTTTCGACGCGGATTCCCGCGGCTTCGAGCTTCGCTTCGACTTCCTTCGCATAGTCATCGGCGTCCGAAACGATCGTCGCCACGACGGACTGCGTCGGAGCGAGCCAGGTCGGCAGGCGGCCGGCGAAATGCTCGATAAGTATGCCAATGAAGCGCTCATATGAGCCGAAAATCGCTCGGTGTAGCATTACTGGACGATGGCGTTCACCATCTTCGCCGATGTAGCTCGCATCGAGACGCTCGGGCAGGACGCGATCCGACTGGATCGTGCCGACTTGCCAGGTGCGGCCGATCGCATCCGTCAGGTGCCATTCGAGCTTCGGCGCATAGAAGGCGCCTTCACCCGGCAGTTCCTCCCAGCCGTAGTCCTCGGTCGCGAGTCCTGCATCGACAACGGCCTGGCGCAGTTCGTTTTCGGCCTTGTCCCAGTCCTCGTCCGAACCGAAGCGCTGTTCGGGACGCAAGGCGAGCTTCACCGCGTAGGTGAAACCAAAGTCCTTGTAGACCTTATCGGCGAGCTCGCAGAAGTTGCGTACCTCGTCGACGATCTGGTCCTCGCGGCAGAAGATGTGGCCATCGTCCTGGGTGAACTGGCGCACGCGCATCAGCCCGTGCAGCGCGCCGTGCGGCTCGTTGCGGTGGCAGCAGCCGTTCTCGACCAGACGCAGCGGCAGGTCGCGGTAGGACTTGATGCCCTGCTTGAAGATCAGGACGTGCGCAGGGCAGTTCATCGGCTTCAGCGCCATCCATTCGGCGGCGTCTGAGACGATCGGACCTTCGTCCTCCGTATTCGGCACCTCATCGGGTATCACGAACATGTTCTCGCGATACTTGCCCCAGTGGCCGGACTTCTCCCACTGGCGCGCGTCCATCACCTGCGGCGTCTTCACCTCGCGGCAATCGGCGCCCTGCACCGCGCGGCGGATGTAATCCTCCAGCATGCGGTAGATCGTGTAACCCTGCGGATGCCAGAAGACCGAGCCGTGGGCCTCTTCCTGCAAATGGAACAGGTTCATCTCGCGGCCCAGCTTGCGATGGTCGCGCTTGGCAGCCTCTTCCAGCCGGTGGAGGTGGGCGTCGAGCTGCTTCTTGTTGAGCCAGCCCGTGCCGTAGATGCGCGTCAGCTGCGGATTGCGCTGGTCGCCGCGCCAATAGGCACCGGCGACGCGCATCAGCTTGAAGGCCTGCGGGTCGAGCTTGCCCGTGCTCGCAAGATGCGGCCCGCGACACATGTCGAGCCAGTCTTCACCCGAACGATAGACCGTCAGCTCCTCGCCCTCGGGAAGTTCCTGCGCCCATTCGGCCTTGAAGACCTCGCCGTCGGCTTCCCACTTGTCGATCAGCTGCTGGCGGCTCCAGACCTCGCGCGTCAACGGCTTGTCAGCGCGGATGATCTCGCGCATCTTTTCCTCGATCACGGGCAGATCGTCCATGCTGAACGGGTCGCGACTCTCGGGCGCCTTTACATCGTAGTAGAAGCCATCGTCCGTCGCCGGGCCGAAGGTGATCTGCGTGCCCGGCCACAGGGCCTGCACCGCCTCAGCCAGCACATGCGCGAAGTCGTGGCGAGCCAGCTCGAGCGCATCTTCCTCGTCGCGACTGGTGACCAGTGCCAGCTCGGAATCGCCCTCGAAGGGGCGGTTGATGTCGCGCAGTTCGCCATCCACGCGCGCTGCGATGGCGGCCTTGGCAAGGCCCGGGCCGATGGCCGCTGCGACGTCCGCAGGCGTTGCGCCGCGTTCCATCTCGCGCACCGATCCGTCGGGCAGGCTGATCTTGAGCAGTTCCGTCATGTCACTCGTCGTCCGTTTGCTTGCCGCGCCCATTACACAAGTGGGCGCGCGCTTGAAGCGGCGTTTGCGAGAAAATCAGGTTTCGGGAGGAAACGCCCACCGCCCGAAACCGGGCGGCGGTGGTTCGCTTAGCGCGCGACCGACCGCCCCCGGATCACCGGGGTGGTGGTAGTAGTGATCGTGAAGCGCGCTTGCGTCATGCCCCGCCAGATAGCGGGCCGGGGTTAATATCTCAACCCACGTCGAGGACGCGCGTGCCATAGGGCGAGGAGATGCGCTTGGTCGAAACTACGCCCGACCCCTTCTCCTTCACCGAGCCGAGGAAACGATACTCGCTGGTCGCGACATCGGGTGTCAGCTCGACTGCCATGTAGCCGCGGCGCGATCCGTCCATCCACCTCAGCTGCTTGTTCCGCTCGACCAGACCTTTCTCGACATCGGCCGGATTCATGAAGGAGACGTAGGATTCCAGCCCCGGCGACGACACCGCATGGCCGCCGAACTCGACGCCGACCGGCTCGCCATCGAGATCGAGGTCGAAGGCCCAGGCGTTATGCGTGTCGCCGGCAAGGCTGACGAGATTCGCATCGGCGTCGAGAGCCGCCTTGAGCACCCGGGCGCGGGCGGCGGGATAGCCGTCCCATGCATCCATGTTGAGCGGCAGCCCAGCTTCCGAAGCCAAAGCACCGGCGAGGATACGCTGGCGGATATAGCCGGGAAGATCGTCCGGCAGGCCGTCGATCAGCTTGGTAGCCGAGGCCGTCTCGCCCATCAGCACCTGCTGGACCAGCACCTGCCAGCGCTTGCCCTCGCCCTTCGAACGCTTGAGCCCGGTCGCAAGCCAGTCCTGCTGGGCCAGGCCGAGGAACTCGCGCGAAGGATCACGCCATGCGCCGTCGCGGAAGGCGGTCAGCGCGGCGAGTGCGTCCTGCGGCGTCGTCTTGCCTGACAGGATCTTGCCGTAAGAGAATTGTTCGGCGCGCGCGGTCAGGCGGGTTTCGAGGCGGAACAGCGTGGCGAGATCGCCAATCTCATACGCAGCCCAGGGATCGTCCGACACCGGCATCCATTCGCGATAGGCGCGCATCGCGGCTGCCTTGCGTTCGCTCCATTCGCCTTCGGTTCCCGGCGTGTGGTTCTCCGCCCCGCCCGACCAGCTGTCGTTGGCGCTCTCGTGGTCGTCCCAACCGCTGATCATCGGATAGACCTGGTGCAGTCGGCGCAGGTCCGGGTCGCTGCGATAGGCCGCATAGCGGGCACGATAGTCGGCCAGCGCGATCAGTTCCTTGGCGGGCCAGACGCTCCGGCCCGATGCCGTTTCACCGGTCGAGGGATATGTGCCAGGCGCATACTCATAGAAGTAATCGCCGAGGTGGAAGGCGCAGTCGAACTCGTTCGCAGCGGCCGCATGGGCATAGGCGTTGAACCAGCCGAAACCGATATTGGAGCAGGAGAAGACCGCCATGCGGAATTTGGCGGTCGGGCCTTCGGGCAGCGTCTTCGTACGTCCGATGTCCGACATCGATCCGTCGGGCGCGACAAAGCGGTAATAGTACCAGGTTCCCGGCTCCAACCCTTCGGCGCGGGCCTTGCAGCACCAGTCGCGATCGGCGCTGGCGGTGACCGTCCCCCCTGCAACCGAGTTCGCGAAATCGAGCGTCCGGCTGACTTCGAAAGTGAGTGCGGTATCCTGCGAACCAACGAAGCGGGTCCACAGAAGCACGCCGTCCGGCCCCGGCTCGCCACTCGCCACGCCATGGCTGAAGCCACCGGTGGCGGCGCGCAGCGCACTCTCCATCCCAATCAGGCCGATGCCAAGCGCACCCGTCTTGAACAGTGTGCGGCGATCGAGTGCCGGTAGCTTGGCGGACTGCGGTGGTTCGGTGGCGATCATGGGGTCTCCTCTCTCTCCTCCCTGCAATCCCGCGATGACCGCCTGATGACAAGCACAAACAGTGGGATGGAAAGGAATCTCTCCAAAATGGAAAGGGTAGTTGACATCTCAGCGAATCGATGACAAATACCCTTTACATCATAGCAAGGGAACTTGACCCATGAACAGAATGATCCTGATTTCGGCCATGGCGGTGAGCATGATCCTCATCGCGATTGGCGTCTCGCAAGGCACGGCATCTGCCGACTCGGGCGATGCCATGATGGTGCTGCTGCCCGGCATTGCCGTGGCCGTCCTCCAGTCGAAGAAGGGCTGTGCATTCGGAGGCTGCAAAGCATGAGCACGTCCTCCTCAAGCGCATCGCGAGCATCGCGCTGGGGCGGCCTTTCGGTCGCAACCGGCGCGGCCATCCTCGGCCTCAAGCTCGCCGATGCGATCGGCCCGGGTACAGCCTATCTGCTAGCCATCATCCCCCTGGTTCTCCTGTTCCTGTGTTACAGGGCGTCGCTCGACGCGGCGAACTCGGGAGCCGGTGCCAGCCGCGCGGCAGCACGCTATACCATAGGCATCATGGCCAGTTCGCTCGCCTATATGCTCGGGCTCGGCGTGGCGATGTGGGTATGGCGCAATCTCGAGCCATCGACCGAACTCACCTGGCTTCTGGCCATGTTGCCCATCATCCCGATCTTCTGGATGATCTTCGTCATGGGCCGCTATGTCGCGGAGGAGACCGATGAATATTTGCGCCACCGCGCGATAATGGCGTCGCTCGTGGGGCTGGGTTTCGTACTCGCCATCGGTTCATTCTGGGGCTTTCTCGAGACTTTCGAACTTGTGCCACATGTTCCGGGCTGGTGGTCGGTGCCCATCTGGGCGCTCGGCATGGGTGTAGGCCAGTTCTGGCAGAGCAGGAGGGGCGCATGAACAACCGCCTCAAGGTGCTCCGCGCAGAGCGCAACTGGAGCCAGCAGGACCTAGCCGACCGGCTCGAAGTCAGCAGGCAGAGTGTCAATGCAATCGAAACAGGCCGCTACGACCCTTCGCTGCCCCTCGCATTTCGCATCGCCGACACTTTCGGGCTCAGGATCGAAGAAATCTTCCTGCGCGACTGAGGCTTTGGCGAGAGCTGCAAACACATTGGGGCGGTCCGCGTGGGCCGCCCCTCTTGCATTCGCCCGAACAAGGCTCGACAGCGTGGCAGAATGAGCGACACGCAATTCCACGAGATGCCCGACGGGCGCCGGATCGCCTTCCGCCACAATGCCGGCACAGGTCCGACGCTGGTCTTCCTGCCTGGCTATATGTCCGACATGGCGGGCGGCAAGGCGACCGCCCTGTTCGACTGGGCGCAGGCGCGCGGGCAGGCCTGCCTGCTGCTCGACTATTCGGGGTGCGGTGAGAGTGATGGCGAATTTGCCGAGGGTACTCTGACCCGCTGGTGCAACGAGATTCTTGCATTGATCGAGGCGCAGGTGGCCGGGCCGGTCGTGGTCATCGGCTCGTCCATGGGCGGCTGGCTCATGCTGCTGGTCGGCCGGGCCCTTGGCGAGCGTCTTGCGGGAATCGTCGGTATCGCATCTGCCCCCGACTTCACCGAATGGGGCCGCAGCGAAGCGGACAAGACGCGGCTTCTGGCAGGGGAAACGATTTTCGACGAGAACCCTTACGGCCCCGAGCCGACCCCGATGCATCCGGGCTTCTTCGCCGACGGCCAGGCGCAACTCCAGCTCGGCGGCGAGATCGCGATCGACGCCCCGTGCCACCTGCTGCACGGCCAGCGCGACGCCGACGTGCCCTGGGATATCTCCATGCGCCTCGCCCGCGCGCTGCGTTCGGACGCGGTACAGGTCACACTGGTAAAGGACGGCGACCATCGCCTGTCGCGCGAGCAGGACATTGCCCTTCTGCTGCGCACGGTCGAAAGCCTTTTGGAGAGCCAGACTTGATCGCCAGCATCCTCGCCCTTGCCCTCATTCAGGTGGGGCCCAATCCCAGTCTCGACGCCTATCCCGGCACGCCGGAGGAACTGCGCAATCGCCCGCCGCGGGAAAAACCGGCGATCACCATGAGCATTCCCGAAGAACGCCAGCAACAATTCGCCGATTGCCTGACGCAAGCCCGTGACGATCCCGAGGCTGCACTCGATACCGCCAATGCCTGGCGGGTGGGCGCACAGAACGACCTCGACCTTGTCCGCTCGGCACACTGCCTCGGCCTCGCTTTCGTGACGCTGGAACGGTTCGACGAGGCGCGGCAGATCTTCGAGGTTGCCAGTGCGGAGGCTCCCGAAGAACTCGGCAAGTACCGAGCCCGGCTGCTTGCGATGGCAGGCAATGCCGCCCTCAGGGACGGAAAGGCAGCGGTGGCGGAGCCGCTTTTCGCAACAGCGCTGGAGCGTGCTCTCAGCGAAGGCGATGCCGAACTCGCCTCCGACCTTTCCGCCGATCGTGCGGGTGCCCTCGCAATGGCCGAGCGTTTTGATGACGCCGTCGAAGCGATGCGCATATCGCGTGAGCAAAATCCCCAGAGCATGCGCGCCTGGCTGATGTCGGCCATGTTGCTGCGCCGCCTCGAACGCTATGGCGAGGCGCAGCAGATGATCGAGCAGGCCGCGACCATCAATCCGCGCGATCCTGCAGTAGGCCTCGAAGCGGGAATCATCGCCGCGCTCTCGGGCCGCGAGGAGGATGCGAGGCGCAGTTTCGAATCGGTGCTGATCGTCGCACCCGACAGCGAATGGGCCAATCGCGCCACCGCCTATCTGGAGCAGCTTAAACAGTGACCGACTTCTCCCTCCTCGACCTCGTGCCGGTTCGCGACGGCGGAACGGTGGGCGAGGCGCTGGAGGCGGCGACTGCGCTGGCGCAGGCGGCCGAGAAAGCCGGGTGCAAGCGGTTCTGGGTGGCCGAGCACCATGCCATGGAGGGCATCGCCGGCGGGGCGACTTCGGTCGTGCTCGCGCATATCGGCAATGCGACCAGCACCATCCGCATCGGCTCGGGCGGGATCATGCTGCCCAACCATACGCCGTTCCAGATCGCCGAACAGTTCGGGACGCTGGATGCCCTGTTCCCCGGGCGTGTCGACCTCGGTCTTGGTCGCGCGCCAGGAGCCGGACCGGAATTGCAGCGCGCCCTGCGCAAGGACCTCCACCGCGCCGCAGAGATGTTCCCGCAGGACGTGTTCGAGCTGATGGCGCTGATGGAGGGCGACACCACGATCCACCCGACGCCCGGCCTCGGCGCGAAGCCCGAATTCTGGATGCTGGGATCGAGCCTGTTCGGCGCGCAGCTCGCCGCGAAGCTTGGGCTTCCCTACGCCTTCGCCAGCCATTTCGCGCCCGACCATCTCGATGCGGCGCTCGAAATCTATCGCCGCGATTTCCAGCCTTCGGCGGCTTGCGAAAAGCCGCATGTCATGGTCGCGATGAACCTCTTCGTCGCCGACACGGTCGAAGAGGCGGAGCTGCTCGCCAGTTCCCAGCTGCAGGCCTTCGTTGCACTGCGCACCGGAAAGCCGGGCAAGCTGCCGCCGCCCGTCGCTGGCTATCGCGCGATGCTGCCAGCACCGGCACAGGCCATGCTCACCCACATCGGGCAGGCCAGCGTCATCGGCACGCCGCAAACCGTGCGCGAAGCGGTGGCCGGTTTTCTCCAGAGGACACAGGCGGACGAGATCATCTTCGGCGGCAGCACCTATGACCCGGCGGCACGCATCCGCTCGGTTCAGCTTGCGATGGACGTGCTCCAAGGCTGAGATACCGTAGCGTCGGGCGCGCAATTCCGCCCGAGGATGCATACGATTGCGCCTTGCCGTACACGTCACCTTGCGGAGCGCTTGCAACAGGCCTAGGCGCGCCATCAGACCTCGCTGCTGCACGACTCGGAAGTTACGCGGTGGCGAAATGATCGTACGCCGACAGACGAGAGGCCCCCAATGGGTTCGAAGAGCGCCGCAAAGGCCAAGACGGGCAAGATTTCCAGGAAATTGCTGGCTGATATCACCGAGCGGATGCGGCAATCGCTGCTGCGCGGCGATACTCCTTTCGAAAAAGCCAAGCTCGGCGACGCCGCCGGTTTCCTTGCCGATACCGCCTATCGCCGCGAGTTCGGCAAGTCGGCGATGACGGTCGAGAGTGCGACCGAAGACCGCCGCTTCACCCGTATCGCCATCGTCAATGACGACATGCCCTTCCTTGTCGACTCGGTCGCCGCTTCGATTGCCGCGCTGGGCCTGTCGATCGACCGCCTCGTCCACCCTGTCGTGCCGGTTGAACGCAAGGCCGACTTCACGCTGGCGGCGATACCGGAAGGCGATCCGGAAGACGCCGATTGGGAATCGATGATCTACATCGAGACCGCACGCGTCGATGCCAAGAATCGCCGCCTGCTCGAGCAGACCCTGCGCGACACGCTGGCCGATGTCCGAGCTGCAGTGACGGACTGGGCCAAGCTCCAGAAGGCGATGGTCGCCGATGCCAAGCGCATCGCCGATGCCGACAGCGAAGGCGCTGCCCTGCTAGAATGGCTCAACTCGGGCATGTTGACCCAGCTCGGCCATCTGGTCCGCCACCGCAATGGCGAGCAGGACCATGCGCTCGGCATCTGCCGCAAGAGCGCCGCCGACCTGCTGGCCGACGCCTCCTTCGATCGCGCCTTTGCCTGGTTCGACGACAAGGCCAACACCCGCATTCCGCTGGTGATCAAGGCCAACCGGCTGAGCCACGTCCATCGCCGTGTGCCGCTCGACCTGTTCATCGTGCCCGTCCGCGAAGGCGGCAAGCTGGTCTCGCTGTCGGTCCATGCCGGCGTCTGGACGAGTGCCGCGCTCGCCACCTCGCCGCGCAGCGTACCACGCCTGCGCCAACAGCTCGACCAGCTCCACGATAGCTACGGCTTCGACGAGACCGGTCACGCCGGCAAGGCTCTGGTCCACGCGCTGACCGCACTGCCGCACGACCTGCTGATCGGCTTCCAGGAAGAAGACGTCGAGCGTGTTGCGACCACCATGATGAGCCTGGTCGACCGCCCACGCCCCCGCCTGGCGCTGGTCGAGGCACCGCTGGCCCGTCACCTTTTCGCCTTCGTATGGATGCCGCGCGACATGCTCGCCACGCAGGTCCGGCTCGAAGTCCAGGCGTTGCTCGAGGATGGCGCGAGCGCGCGCATGCTTGACTGGAGCCTCGAAGTCGAAGGCGGCAATCTTGCCATGCTGCGCTTTGTTCTCGACATCCGCGACGGTGCGGGCGTTCCCGAAGAGCATGTGCTTGAGGAGAAGCTCCAGACTCTCTTGCGCGGCTGGAGCGAAGCGGTCGAGGCCGAGCTTGCCCACAACGAGGAACCTTCGCGCGCGGCCGCGCTTGCGTTGCGTTTCGCAGATAGCTTCCCGACCGCCTTCCGCGGCCGTTTCGGCCCGCGGGAAGCTGCACTCGACATTGCCCGACTGCATCATCTCGGCGCCAGCCTCGAAAGCGAGGAAGTGGTTCGCGGCGCGCGCATGTATTTCTGCGATCGGGAGGCGACCGGCTGCCTGCGGCTCAAGCTCTACCAGTCCGAGGGCAGCCTGCCCCTGTCCGAAGGCGTACCGGCGCTGGAGAACTTCGGCTTCCACGTGCAGTCGGAAATGCCCACCGTTCTCGATGACGGTCGCCTCGGTACGATCCACGATTTCCGCCTGCAGCTGAAGGACGATGCCGAGCCCAAGGGCCTGATCGAACGCGATGCAGCGATCGAGGAGGCCATCGCTGCCGTCCTCAATGGCGAGGCAGAGAACGATCCGTTCAACCGCCTCGTGCCTGAGGCAGGCCTGTCTGCGCGCGAAGCCGACTGGCTACGCGCCTTCTATCGTTACCTGCGCCAGGCCGGCGTCAGCTTCACCATCTATACTGTCGTCGATGCACTCGCCGCCGCACCCGATGTGACCCGCGCCCTTGTCGCGCTGTTCACCGCGCGGCACGACCCTGAATTCGGCAGCGGTCGCGACAAGGCGGTCGAGGAAGCCCGGGCCGCGATCAAGCGCGGCCTTGCCAAGGTCAAGGCGATCAACGACGACCGCCTGCTGCGCCTGTACAATTCCCTGATCGATGCGATCCTGCGCACCAATGCCTTCGCGCCGGCTGCACATGAGGCGCTGGCGTTCAAGATCGATTCCGCGCGCGTGCCCGGCCTGCCCAAACCGCTGCCCTGGCGCGAGATCTTCGTCTATTCGCGCCGCGTTGAAGGTATCCATTTGCGCAGTGGCCCTGTGGCTCGCGGCGGCCTGCGCTGGTCCGACCGGCGCGACGACTTCCGCACCGAAATCCTCGGCCTGATGAAGGCGCAGCGCGTCAAGAACGCGGTGATCGTGCCGACCGGCGCGAAGGGCGGCTTCTATCCCAAGCAGCTGCCCAACCCTGCGCATGATCGCGATGCCTGGTTCACCGAGGGCAAGGAGAGCTACCAGGTCTTCATCCGCACGCTGCTGTCGATCACCGACAACATCGTGAAGGACAAGGTCGTCCATCCGCAAAGCGTCGTCATCACCGACGGCGAGGATCCCTATTTCGTGGTCGCCGCCGACAAGGGCACCGCGACCTTCTCCGACGTCGCCAACGGGATTGCGGAATCGCGCGACTTCTGGCTCGACGATGCCTTCGCCAGTGGCGGCTCCAAGGGCTACGATCACAAGGCCATGGGCATCACTGCCAAGGGCGCGTGGGTGTCGGTCCAGCGCCACTTCCTCGAAATGGGCGTCGACGTGCAGACCGATCCGATCGAGGTTGTCGGCTGCGGCGACATGTCGGGAGACGTCTTCGGCAATGGCATGCTGCTGTCGAAGGCGATCAAGCTGGTCGCGGCCTATGACCACCGTCACATCTTCCTCGACCCCAATCCCGATCCGGCGACGAGCTGGAAGGAGAGGAAGCGCATGTTCGACCTCCCTCGTTCGAGCTGGGAGGATTACAATGCAGATCTGATCTCGCGGGGTGGCGGCGTCTATCCGCGTGATGCGAAGTCGATCAGGATCTCCAAGGTCATGCAGGCCAAGCTCGGCATCGAAGAGGACGAGCTGGAGCCCGAGGCGCTGATCTCGGCAATCCTCAAGGCACCGGTCGACCTCGTCTGGTTCGGCGGTATCGGCACCTACATCAAGGCCAGCCACGAGAATAACGTGCAGGTCGGCGATCCGGCGAACGATGCGCTGCGTGTCGACGCCATGGAAATGCGCGCCAAGGCCATCGGCGAGGGCGCCAACCTCGGCATCACCCAGGCGGGCCGGATCGAGTTCGCCATGCGCGGCGGGCGGATCAACACCGATTTCATCGACAATTCGGCAGGCGTCGATTGCTCGGACAACGAGGTCAATATCAAGATCGCGCTTGCGGCGGCGAAACGCACCGGCAAGCTCAGCGAAGCTAAACGCGTCGAATTGCTTGAGGCAATGACCGACGAAGTTGCCGCGATCGTGCTCGAGGACAACCGCCTCCAGGCGCTCGCGCTCTCCATCGCCAGCTTCGGCGGGGCACGCGCGATGAACTCGCAGCGGCACATCATAGAAACGCTCGAAGCGGGCGGCAATCTCGACCGGCGCACCGAAGGACTGGCCGACGATCAGTCGCTCCACCGTCGCGCCGCCGACGGACACGGCCTGACCCGACCCGAACTTGCAGTGTTGCTGTCCTCGACCAAGCTTGTGCTGCAGGACGCGATTGAAAAGAGCGCACTCGCTGACGACGCGCTGCTTTCTGCAACGCTGAGCAATGCCTTCCCCGCGCCGATGCGCGGCAAGTTCAAGACCCAGATCGCTGGCCATCGCCTGCGCCGCGAGATCATCGCCACGAAGCTGGCGAACCGCATCGTCAACCGGCTGGGAGTCATTCATCCCTTCGAGCTGGCAGAAGAAGAAGGCGTGGAACTGGCCGAGGTCGCGTCGGCCTTCGTCGCAGCCGAGACGCTGTTCGATCTTCCGGCGCTGTGGGCCGCAATCGACACGACCGCCATGCCCGAAACCGCACGCCTGATGCTGTTCGACCGCCTCGCTGCCGCCGTGGGCAACCTCATGTCCGACGTCTTGCGGAGCGCCGCCGGACGCGTCGAGCCGAGCGCTCTCGTCCACGAACTCGGCAAGGGCGTGCACTACCTTTCGGAAGCGACCGACGATCTGCTGTCGTCGGAATCGCGCCAGCAGTCGGCGCGCCTGCTCGCTCAACTGGTCGAGGCGGGTGCGCCAGAGAAGCTCGCCGCCAAGGTTACCCATCTGTTCGATCTCGACGGCTCGGTCGGCCTCGCCCGCCTCGCCAAGGACACCGGAATCGAGCCCGGCAACCTCACGCGCGCCTTCACCGAGATCGGCCATCGCCTTGGCCTAGACTGGGCGCAGTCGACTGCTGCCCTGATGAGCCCCTCGGATGTGTGGGAACGCCTGCTCGTTTCGGGCCTCGCGCGCGATTTCCAGCAGATGCGGCTCGAACTCCTGCGGCGCCTCGCGCGGCGCAAGGATGCCAAGAAGGACATGCAGGCCATGGCAGGCAAGTGGGCTGGCGAACAGGATGTCGCGGTGCGCAATTTCCGCATGATGATCGCTCGTGCCCAGGCGCAGACGCCAGTCGCCCCGGCCATGCTGGCACAGGTCGCAAGCATGGCGCGCAACCTCCTCGGGCGGTGAGAAGAAGGCGCACGAACGCTTGACCGCTGGCCATTTTGACGCCAGCCAGCGGCGCAATGGAGCATTCCGACGTCGTCATTGTCGGCTCGGGGCACGGTGGTGCCCAGGCCGCCATCGCCCTGCGCCAAGCGGGCCACGAGGACACGATCCTCATGGTCAGCCGCGACCGCAACCCGCCCTACGAACGCCCTCCGCTGTCGAAGGAATACCTCGCCGGCGAGAAGCCCTTCGAGCGCATCCAGATCCGGCCCGAACAGTTCTGGGCGGACAAGGGAATCGAGCTGCGGCTTGGTCGCAATGTCAACGAAGTCGACGCCAAGGCGCATGAACTGCTGTTGTCCGACGACACGCGGATCACCTATCGCAAGCTGATCTGGGCGGCGGGCGGCGATCCGCGGCGGCTTTCCTGTCCGGGCGCCGAACTTGCAGGCATCCATTATGTCCGCAATCGCCGCGATGTCGACGCTCTGCGCGACGAACTCGCCGCCGGTGCCAGGCGGGCGGCCATTGTCGGCGCGGGATATATCGGTCTTGAGGCCGCTGCCGTGTTGCGCAAGCTCGATTGCGACGTGACCGTGATCGAGATGCAGGATCGTGTTCTCGCCCGCGTGGCGGGGCAGGAACTGTCCGATTTCTACGCCGCCGAGCACCGCGGACATGGCGTCGACCTGCGGCTGTCGACCGGAGTCGAACGCGTTGAAGGCGCGAATGGTCGCGTCACCGGTGTGGTGACCGACGCCAATGAGACCATTCCCTGTGAAATCGTGATCGTCGGCATCGGCATCGTCCCCGCAGTAGGACCGCTGATCGCAGCGGGGGCTTCGGGTTCGAACGGAGTCGATGTCGACCGCCATTGCCGCACGCCGCTCGACGATATCTATGCCATCGGCGACTGCGCCAGCCATGCCAATCCCTATGCCGGGAATGCCGTGATCCGGCTGGAATCGGTCCAGAACGCAAACGACATGGCGACGCTGGTTGCCAAGGCGATCATGGGCGACAAGCAGGACTATGACGCAGTGCCTTGGTTCTGGTCGAACCAGTATGATCTACGCCTTCAGACCGTCGGCATCTCGCTTGGCTTCGACGAGGCCGTGCTGCGCGGCGACCCGCCTTCCCGCAAGTTCAGCGTGGTCTATCTGAAGGAAGGCAAGGTGATCGCACTCGACTGCGTGAACAACACCAAGGACTATGTCCAGGGTCGCAAGCTGGTGATGGACCGGGCAGAGATCGCTCCCGAATTGCTGGCCGACGCCGAGGTCCAGCTCAAGGAGATGGGCGCAGCCTGACGAGCGCCCAGCGCGCAGCTTCTGCGACGACAGGGTCTGGATCCGATGTCAGCTGTTCGACCCGCGAAACCAGCTTCGCATTCCCGCTGTTGCCCGCGGCATAGAGGCAATTCCTCACAAACCGGTCACGCCCGATCCGCTTGATCGGTGAGCCGGAGAAGAACTGCCGGAAACCGGCATCGTCGAATTCGAGAAATGTGGTGAGCTCGGGTGAGATCAGCTCCGCGCGCGGCGCCAGCTTGATGTGGCGGTGCGCCGCATCGGCGAACTTGTTCCACGGGCAAACCGCCAGACAATCGTCGCAGCCATAGATGCGATTGCCCAGTTTCTCGCGAAATTCGTCCGGGATCGGCCCCTTGTGTTCGATCGTGAGATAGGAAATGCAGCGCCGCGCATCGAGCGTGTAGGGTGCGGGAAAGGCATCGGTCGGACAGGCGTCCTGACATGCACGGCACGAGCCGCAGCGATCCTCGCCCGCCGCATCCGGCTCGAACTCCAGCGTCGTGTAGATTGCGCCTAGGAACAGCCAGCTGCCGTGATCGCGGCTGACCAGATTGGTGTGCTTGCCTTGCCAGCCGATCCCGGCAGCTTGCCCCAGAGGCTTCTCCATCACCGGCGCCGTGTCGACGAAGACCTTGAGTTCGCTCTCCGGTGCTTGCTCGATCAGCCAGCGAGCCAGTGCCTTGAGCGCCTTCTTCACGACATCGTGATAGTCGCGTCCATGCGCATAGGCCGAGATGCGAGCCTTGTCGGGCTGCGCCTCCAATGCGAGTGGATCGACTTCCGGCGCATAGCTCATGCCAAGCGCGATCACGCTCCTTGCCTCGGGCCATAAGCCGGTCGGGCTCGCACGCTGCTCCTTGCGCGCCTCCATCCACTCCATCGACCCGTGCCGCCCTTCGCCGAGCCATTGCTCGAAACGTTCGGCGCGCAAGGGATCGTGCCCGGCGGTTGCAAAGCCGCAGGCCGCAAAGCCCAGCCGTCCAGCCTCCTCCATCAGGGCCGAACGCAAATCGCCTGTTGAGGCAGGATTAACCAATCTTGCGGAGGCTCCCGTTCACTGCCAGCGGTTAACGACCCGGCATGCTTACCGAGACAGGCGCCATGACGCGACCCCTTGCTGACAGTCACACACCGCTTGCCATAGAAGCACGCGGACTGGTGAAGCGCTTCGACGACACGTTGGCGGTCGACGGTGTCGACATCTCGGTGCCCGAAGGTGCGATCTACGGCATCCTCGGCCCCAATGGTGCTGGCAAGACCACGACCCTGCGGATGCTGCTGGGTATCATCGACCCCGACGAAGGCGTGCGCCGCGTGTTCGGCAATGACCGTCCGCACGAGGTCGCCAAGCTGATCGGTTACCTGCCCGAGGAACGCGGGCTCTATCCGGCTATGAAGTGTGACGATGCCATCGCCTTCCTAGGCGCGCTGCGTGGCCTGCCGCTCGAAGAAGGCAAGGCGCGCGGGCGCGAATTACTCGAGGCGCACGGCATGGGTCATGCGGTCGATCGCCAGATCCGCCAGCTGTCGAAGGGCATGGCGCAGACCGTGCAACTGCTCGGCACGCTGGTCCACCAGCCGAAGCTGGTCGTGTTCGACGAGCCCTTCAGCGGGCTCGATGCGATCAACCAGGGCAAGCTCGAACAGATGATCCGCCGCCTCGCCGATAGCGGCACGACGGTGATCTTCTCCACCCACGTCATCCACCATGCCGAACGCCTGTGCGACGAAGTTGCGATCATTGCCGGTGGCAAGGTGCCCTATGCCGGCTCGGTCGATGTCGCGCGCGATCGGATTCCCGCGCAGGTGCGGCTCGAAACCAAGGCGGAAGGCGGCGAATGGCGCAGCGCATTGCCCGATGATGCGCGCCACGATGCCAAGCCCGGTGCGGGCCATTTCTGGTACTTCCCCGTCCCCGACAGCGGGATCGAGGCGCTGCTCAAGCGGCTGATGGATGGCGGCGCGGGCATCCTCTCGCTTTCGATCGAACGCGCCGGCCTGCACGATGCCTTCGTGGAGATTGCCGGCGAGGCCGCGGCGCGCGCGCTCGAGGAAGACAATGCTGGGGAGGCTGCACGATGAGCGACACCACCCGCCTCAGCCGTTTCGAAGCCGCCCGCGTCATCGCGCGGCGCGATTTCCATGCGATCCTGTTCAGCAGGGCATTCTTCTTCTTCCTGCTCGGGCCGCTGTTCCCGTTGATTATCGGCGCGCTGGCTGGCGGTATCGGCGGGCAGGTCCAGCGCGAGGCGATCACCAACAGCGTCGCCCTGGTCATGTCGGACGCGGACAGTGAGGCGATGATTGCCGCGCGAGAAACGCTCGGCCCGCAAATTGGCATCATTCTGCCAAGTCTGGCTGTCGACAAGAGCGGCGAGGCACCGGAAGCGATCCTCAAGCGTCCGGGACAGAACTTCGCTGCAGTTGTGACCGGTACCGTCGCCGAACCACGCTTGACTGCGCCGGAAGGCCAGATCGAACGTTGGCGTGGTCCGGTCGCCCTCATCGCAGCTACCGCCAGCGGCACCTCGCCAAGCGCCTTTCCCGATATCGCGGTTGATGCCGTGGCAACAAGCACCGCTGCCGCACGAACCGACCGCATCCGCACCGCGCAGGCTGGCCAGCTGCTGCTGTTCCTCCTCATGATGTTGCTCGCAGGCATGGTCCTGTCGAACCTCGTCGAGGAGAAGGCCAACAAGGTCATCGAGGTCCTAGCCGCCGCCGTCCCGATGGACGCGGTGTTCCTCGGCAAGCTCTTCGCGATGCTGGGTGTCAGCTTCGTCGGCATCGCCGTCTGGGCGAGCTTCGGCAGCGCGATAGGGCTGCTGATGGGCGAACAATTGCCGCAGCTGCCCGAGCCTGCACTGGGCTGGCCTGCGTTCATTGCGCTCGGCATCGCCTATTTCGCGATGGGGTACCTGCTGCTCGGCTCGCTGTTCCTTACCATCGGCGGCATGGCTGCGACCGTGCGCGAGGTGCAGACACTGTCCATGCCGGTGACGATGGCTCAGCTGCTGGTGTTCTTCCTCGCCGCAAGTTCGATCACGCGTCCGGGTTCGCCAATGGAGCTGTTCGCGGCGGCCTTCCCGCTGTCTTCGCCCTTCGCAATGCTCGCGCGGGCCGCCCAGTCCGAGGCGCTTTGGCCGCACGCGCTGGCACTCGCCTGGCAGGGGCTGTGCGTCGCGCTCTTCGTCCGCTTCGGCGCACAGCTGTTTCGGCGACGGGTGATGAAATCGGGTAGGGCCGGCCGCGCGATCAAGGGTCAGATCCGCTCGACACGTCCGGCCTGACGCGTCGTATCCCTGCAATACTGCGGCAGCGAAGCCGAGTAGATAGGTTCCAATTTGCAACGCACTATTGACACGCCTGTCAGTTGCGGCAGGATGCGCTGCGAGAGGAGAGAATCATGGCCACCGCCGCTATTACCCGTCCCGAATGCCGCTCCGAGCCGAGCGCCTACCAGGCACTCAAGAAGCATTTCGAGGAGCATCCCGAGCATAAGCTCGAGCATCCGCACAAGTGGGACGTCAGCCGGTCGGACATCTATGCGGAGAATACCTGGCACCCGATCTTCCGTGAAATGCGCGAAGCGGGACCGCTGCATTATATCCCCGAGAGCCCCTTCGGTCCTTACTGGGCCGTGGTGCAGCACAAGGCGATCCAGCATATCGAGGCGCTGCCGGATATCTTCTCTTCCAGCTGGGAGCATGGCGGCATCACCATCCTCAATCGCCTGACCGAGGAAGAACTTGCCGAAGCAGGCATCGAAGAGCGGCGCGAACTGCCCATGTTCATCGCCATGGACCGGCCGCAGCATACCGGCCAGCGCCGCACCGTCGCTCCCAAGTTCACCCCCAGCGGCATGGCCGAGATGGAGGGCGAGATCCGGCAACGTACCGGAGAGCTGCTCGACAGCCTGCCGCGCGGCGAGGTGTTCGACTGGGTCGACAAGGTCTCGATCGAGCTCACCACGGGCATGCTCGCGATCCTCTTCGGCTTTCCCTGGGAAGACCGCCGACTGCTGACCTTCTGGTCCGACTGGTCGGGCGACACCGAGCTCGCGACGGTACGCGAGCTCGACGAGATGCGCTGGGGCTTCCTCCACGAAATGGCGGCCTACTTCCAGTCGCTGTGGATCGAGCGTACGCACGACAAGGAGCCGGGAGACGATCTCATCTCGATGATGATCCACTCCGAGGCGATGAACCAGATGAGCCCACAGGAATTCATGGGCAATCTCATCCTGCTGATCGTCGGCGGCAATGACACCACCCGCAATTCAATGAGCGGGATTATCTACCAGCTCGACAAGAACCCCGACCAGCGCAAGCTGTTCGAGAACAATCCCGACCTCATTCCCAATGCGGTGCAGGAGATCCTGCGCATGCAGACCCCGCTCGCGCATATGCGCCGCACCTGCGTCGAGGATACCGAGGTATTTGGCCAGCAGATCAAGAAGGGCGACAAGGTCGTGCTCTGGTATCTATCGGCCAATCGCGACGAGGAAGTGTTCGAGAACCCCGACAAGCTCGACATCCAGCGCGAGAACGCACGCCGCCATATCGCTTTCGGTTATGGCATCCACCGCTGCGTGGGCGCCCGTCTAGCCGAATTGCAGCTGCGCGTTCTGCTGGAGGAGATCCACAAGCGCCGCATGCGCATACACCTCGCCGGCGACATCGAGCGGGTGAAGGCGAATTTCGTGCACGGCTTCCGCAAGCTTGAGGTCGAAATCACCGAATTTTGACGGTTGGCGTAACCTTTCGAGCCCTTCAAGCGTAGGTTCAGGCACAGGGAGCCATCCCTGCGCCATGGGACGAAACGCGATGCAGAAATCCTCGATCGACCGCCGCCGCCTCCTCGGCTGGATGGGCGCGGCCGCAAGTTTCGCCACGCTCGCTGCCTGCGGTTCGGGCAAGGCGGAAGCGAAGGCTTTCCCGCTCAAGCTGAGCGATGCCGAATGGCGCAAGCGACTGACCAGGACCGAGTACTGGGTGCTGCGCGAAGAGGGTACGGAGCGGCCCTATTCCTCGCCGCTTAACAAGGAAAAGCGCGTCGGGACTTTCGCGTGCGCGGGCTGTGCGACGAAACTCTATTCGTCGAAGGCGAAGTATGATTCGGGGACGGGTTGGCCGAGCTTCTGGCAGGCATTACCGGGCGCCGTGGGCACCTCGACCGACTACAAGCTCGGCTATCCGCGCACCGAGGTTCATTGCGCGACCTGCGGCGGGCATCTGGGCCATATTTTCAACGATGGTCCGCGCCCGACGGGGAAGCGGCACTGCATCAACGGCGTCGCGCTCGATTTCGTCGCCGCCTAACGCACGCGCCACACACGAAGCGCACCCGTGTCGAATCCCACAACCGGTTCGAGAAAACGGGGCGCCCTGTCCGCCAGCAGCATGGCGGCGAGGCTATCCTCGCCCGCTGCGGCATAGCTGGCCGTATCGGGCGTGCCTTTGCAGATCATCACAAGGTCTACGTCAGCCAAATGGATCGGGGCTTCATCCCCGGGTGAGGTGAATGCGAGGATCGCCTTGCGCAGCGCGGCCTGATTGCGGTGGTAGGGGGCGGCAACGGTCGAATGCGCCGTGCGCAGCATTACTCCCGGCGCGATATCGATCGAGGTCAGCATCCGGCCCTTGGGCAGGCTTGCCAGACGCGAGAGGTCACAGCTGCTCGCAACCACCTCCGACGAACCGCGGACCCCGCCACTGGTCTGCGTGACAATTGCCTTGCCCGCCAGTGAACCCGCCGTCGGGCTGAGGGCGATGATCGCCAGCGCCGTCCCCAGGACCCGGAACACCGCGCTGTCGAAACGCGAGGCCGTGCGCAGGGTATCGTAGAGCATGGCCGCAAGCAGCGGTGTCATCAGCAGCTGCGCGAGCAGCGCGATACGGAAGACGACCAGCGACAGGCCGAGCATCAGGCCTGCCAGCGCAAAGGCGATGAACCAGCCGCGCACATTGTCACCACTCATCTGTTTGCGTGCCTGCGTGGCCAGCGCAAGCACGTAAAGCACGACCATCCAGCCGAGCATGACGGCGGCATCGGGGAGCAGGCGGAATACGGGGCGGACCTCTTGGATGCCGTTCAGCCAGTATTGCTTCACCAGCGGATCGATCCGGCCGAAGGGCGCAATACCTTCAAGCCCGAAGGCGAGCAGGACCGGCAGCGCACCGGCGAGTGCAATCACGGACAGGAAGACAAGGCGGAGGATCGGCAAAGGCGGTTTCTGGCGGCGTGTGAGCAGCCACGCGGCAATTGCCGCGAGGGCAAAACCGGCTAGATGGGGCCATCCCACCGCATCGGCCCGGGGCTGCGACCAGAGCGAGGGATGGATCGTGGCGAGGAACAGCAGCGGTGCAGCGAGCGCAAGACTCCCGAGGAACAGCGCGAGTCCCCGATCGTGTGCATCCTGGATGTAGAGGATCGCATAGACGGCGCAGACCGCAGCGAGGAAGGGCAGGCCTTCGACCGAGGTTGTTACCAGCAAGGCGCCCAACGCACCTGCAAGCAAGGTCTGGCGTACCATGTGGCGGCGGTCGACCATCAAGCGGAAAATGCCGAGGGCGCAGAGCGCCTGCCAGGCGTGGTGATCGATCTTCATCGGCACCATATTGCCGACCGCGAGCGAAAGAAGCGGGACGACCAGCAGGACGATGTTCGCTGCGGCAGCCTGGAAGCCAAGACAACGCAGCGTGCTGCGCAGGATGAACAGGGCGATCAGCAATTGGAGCGGCGGGAGCACGGCAATCGCCAGCCGCTCGGCTACTTCCGGGCGCAGGAACACGTCGAAGAACAGGATCAGTGCGGCGATCGGGACATCGACAAGGCGCGACCAATGCATCGAGAAACCGCTCGGCCCACCGGCGCGGTAGTTGGTGACGTCCCACCAACTCTGCCCCGCCAGCCAGGCGCGCACCTGAAGCAGGCGCATGGCATCGTCGGGATCCTCGATTGCCAGCGCCGCGATTTGCCCGCGCATCGTCCAGCCAAGCAGCAGGGCGAAGGCGACCCACGGCAACACCAGTGCTGCAGCGCTATGCGCATCATGGAGCGCACGCCACGGCATGCGGTGCGCGGAAATCTCCGGCACCTTCACAGGCGCTTGCCTGCGACGCTCTGCAAACCCGATCATGCCAAACGCGGTGCGCGGAATACGAAGCGGCTGCGCACTATCCATGTGGCGAGGAAACTGATCCCGATCGCGGCGAGTTTCGCCACCCTCGGATCGAGACCGGCGGCATCGCCTGCGCCAACGATTAATGTCGTGAGCAGCAGGCCGAGCAGCGCCGAACCGACAAAACCCGCCTTCTGTGCATTGCGGGCACGACCACGCTCGGCAACTGTGTCGGCAAACACGGTGCGGCTCGACAACAGCCAGTGGGCAAGGATGCCGAAACTGTAGCCCGCGGCAGAGGCCGGGGCGGCGGCTATTCCGGCCGAGAGCAGCAACAGGAAGCTGCCCATATCGACTGCCAACGCACCGACGCTGGCCAGCAGGTAGCGCAGGAACCTGACGTCGCGCAGCTTGACGAGAAATGCCCCCATGTCCCGTTCCCCCGCGCAGCCGTCAGGCGGCCCGCTTCGATTTGGCAATGCGTTCCGGAACGTCACGGACCGATGCCAGTGCAGCCGCCTGGTCCTCGGTGGCCGGAACGGTTTCGCGAGCGGCAATGGACTTCTCCGCTCCCTCGTCGCCCGCCTCGTGATATTCGGCGTCCTCGTTGACGCACCATGTGTCATACAACCGTTCGCCAGCAATGATGTTCTCCACCGTCAGCATTGCGGTCATCATAGCATGATCCTGGTTGTTGTAGCGGTGCATGCCGTTGCGACCGACGAGATGCAGTGTCGGATGCTTCTCTTCCAGCTCGCGGCGCATGGCATCGACATTGGCGGCATAGGTCTCGTCATAGACAGGATAGGCCTTCTCCTGACGCACGACTGCGCCCGACTTGACCTTCTTGCGGTCGACCAGGCCGAGGATTTCCATCTCGTCGGTGGCGAGCTTGACGAGGTCCTCGTCCTCCATCGACCAGAGGCCATCGCCCTCGAAGCAGAAATATTCGAGGCCGACACAAGCCATGTCCTCGTCCGGAATCATCTCGGGCGACCAGCTGCGGAAGTTCTGCACGCGGCCGACCTTCACCTTGCTGTCATGGATATAGATCCAGTTGTCGGGGAAGAGATCTTCGCCCTCGACCATCAGCGCGACCGTGAGGAAGTCGCGATATTTGAGATCGCTTGCCTGCAGCGCCGATTGCGGCAGGGGGTAGAGGCGCTTCGACAGCTCGCGCATCGGGGCCGAACTGATTGCGTGCTTCGCACTGACCACGAGCTCGCCATCCGGACCGGTTGCGCTCATGCGCCAGCCGCCTTGAGCGTCGGCGCTCAGCTGCTTGAGTCTGTGATCCATGAAGAGATGGCCATGTCCGGTCGCGAGCACCTTGTCGCGCGCGGCTTCCCACATCATGCCCGGTCCAAGGCGCGGATAGCGGAAGGTTTCCAGCAGCGTCTTGGTCGCCATTCCATCGTTCGGCTTCTTGTTGAGGCCAAGCGAGCGCTTCAGCCCGTCGACCACCGCACTCCAAAGCGAGAGGCCCTTGATGCGCTGCGCCGCCCAGTCGGCACTCATCTCGTCGCAGGGCATTCCCCACACCTTCTCGGTGTAGGTCTTGAAGAAGATCGAATAGAGCTTCTGGCCGAACTGGTTGGTGGTCCAGTCCTCGAAGCTCTTCACTTCGGAAATCGGGAACAGCTTGTAGCGCAGATAGCTCGCCATACAGACGGTCGAGCGCAGGATGCCCAGGTTCCACAGGGCTTCGAAGGCACGCAGCGGGTAGCTGTAGAATTTGCCCTCGTAATAAATGCGGCTCATGCGCGGTCGCTGGATGAAATCGTCGGGCAGGATCTCGTTCCACAGGTCCACAACCTGCTGGCTCTTCGAGAAGAAGCGATGGCCACCGATGTCGAAACGATAGCCTTCATGCTCCACCGTGCGGCTGATGCCACCGACATAGGTATCGTCTTTCTCGATGATCGCGACCGACTTGCCCTGCCTGGTCAGCAGGTAGGCTGCGGTAAGTCCCGCCGGACCCGCGCCGATGATCGCTACGTCGACGCTGAGTTCTTTCGCCTGCATACCCTTCAAACCCCCTGTTTGGCTGTCTTTTCGGGGGATGAAGGAAAATGGTTAGGGCATGGTTAACGCACGGCGCAAGCCGTCGGTCAGGCGCCTTCGTCCTGCAGCAGGATCGGGCATTGGACCCGCGCGGCAAGCAGAGCGAATTCGCGCAGAGTGAAGAAATTGTCGAATGCGAGGCCATAGTTCGCGTCGCGCCGCCAGCGCACCTTGCAGCGGATTTCGGGCACATATTCGTTGTGGATGCGCACACTCTGATCGATGGCAAAGACCGAATCGCATTCCACCCGCGCGCCTTGCTGCGAGATATTGATCGATACCGCATTGGCCTTCTGGGTCAGGGTGGAGATGGTCAACGGCATGACCAGGTTGAGCCGCAGCTGGCGCTTGGGAAAGTTCCAGTTTTCGTGGATCAGCCGCTCCACCGGGACCGGCTTCATGAAACGATAGCTCGCTTCGAACCCGTTCTTGCGCACCTGACGCATCTCGAACGAATCGCCGTTCTGCAGCTCGAGCGCGATCGCGACATCGGTCGGCAGGGCATGAAAGGTGCGCAGGCTGACCCCCGTCGATGAGACGTCGCGTATCACGCAGACGAACTCGCCCTGCCCGCAAACCAGCTTGGCCGCGCGAATCAGCGAGGTGTAACGCGGAGAATTGCGTTGATCGCTCGCAGCTTCTGCCCCGAGATGTTCACTCACGTGTCCCGACGTGAAATCCATCAATATGCTTCCCTAGCCACCCCGGCCCTCGATCGGCCGTGTTGTCAGGATCTAACTTCGTCCCGTTCGTTCGTGGCTAACTGGCACATAGGTGTTAACACCGGAATAAGACCGCGCTTGAAGAATCAATCAGGCGCGACAAGGGCGCTCCATCGCCGAATGAAGCCTTGCAGACGAAACTGGTGCGGGTGGTGGGACTCGAACCCACACGAGCAAGGCTCAGGGGATTTTAAGTCCCCGGCGTCTACCATTCCGCCACACCCGCAAGCAGATCGGGCGTTAACGGCTGGGAGGGACGGGTGCAATCGCGCGTCGCGCCGGATCAATCTTCGTTGAGGCGGCGGCGCATGTCCTTGCCGGGCTTGAAATAGGGCACGCGCTTGGCCGGTACTTCGACAGTCTCACCAGTTCGCGGGTTGCGTCCCTTGCGGGACTCCCTCTCGCGGGTGGAAAAGGCGCCGAAGCCGCGCAGCTCGACACGTCCACCTTCTGCGAGGCGCTGGGCGATCTCTTCGAAGAAAATGTCGACGACCTGTTCAACCTCTTCGGCACGCAAGTCGGGATTGTCCTGGGCCATTGCCGCCAGCAGTTCGGATCGGATCATTCGCGCTCTCCCGGTCACCTGAAAACAGGCGCAACCGTATCATTCCATCTCAAGCGACCCGTTCCGTCGGGCATTCGCACTACGGAATCCGCATACTCTGGCAGATGGCCCGCTTTCGGGCAAGTCGCCAAATCAACTGGCAGAATCGGACCTCAGGCGTCTGACAGCAACTCGGTGACGCTAACCCCGAGGCGTTCCATCCGTGCGCGGATCTCAGGCCATTCGCGCGACAGGAACTCGCGCCTCTCGCTCAAGCGCAGGCGATCGGCCGCACCGGCGACGACATACATGCCGACGCCGCGCTGGACCTCGACAAGCCCGTCATTCTGGAACTGCTGGTAGGCCTTGGCCACAGTCAGCGGGTTGGCCCCCTGCTCGGCCGCCAGCGCGCGGACCGAAGGCAGCATTTCACCCTCGGCATAACGCCCGTCAATGATGGCTGCCGCGATCATGTCGCGCAGCTTGAGATAGACTGGCTTGTTCTGGTTGGACATGGCGATTCCCCGAAGCAGAGTGCTACAGTGCCATAATACAGCGCGGCGCACAAGGTTCCCGTGGCAACGCTCCCGATGGCCGTTCAGCGTCACGCAAGGCGGTGACAGCTGTAACTAATGCTTCACATGAGCGCATGAGCCGCTAGGGTGCGCGCCCATCAAGACCCCAAAGTGGTCGCAAACAAGAATTTCGAGGGGAAGGCCCGCAATGAAAGACATGGCTCTCTGGAACGAGGGCGACTGGATCGCGGCAATCGCGCTGGTCGTGCTCGGCGTATTTCTAACTATCGGCGCCAAGATCGCGATGCAGAAGGAACCGGAGTTCGCCGGGCATCCGAAGGGCCTCTACATGCTCTTCTTCGCCGAGATGTGGGAACGCTTCTCCTACTATGGCATGCGCGCGCTGCTGATCTTCTATCTTACCCAGCACTGGCTCTTCAGCGACGGTCAGTCGACGCTGATCTACGGCGCATACACCAGCCTAGTCTACATCACGCCGGTTCTCGGCGGCTGGGCGGCCGACCGATATCTCGGCCAACGCAAGGCTGTGCTTTTCGGCGGTATCCTGCTCGCACTGGGCCATGGCTTCATGGCGGTAGAGGGTGTCGGTGGGCAGAGTGACCCGACGATCAACGTCTTCTGGTTCGCACTCGCGTTGATCATCGTCGGTTCGGGCTTTCTCAAGGCCAATATCTCGGTCATGGTCGGCCAGCTCTATTCGCTTACCGACCTGCGCCGTGACGGTGCCTATACCATCTTCTACATGGGCATTAACGCTGGTGCCGCCTTCGGTGTGATCCTCGCCGGTTATCTTGGTCAGACACTGGGCTGGGCTTACGGCTTCGGGCTTGCAGGCATCGGCATGCTCGCCGGCCTCGTCGTCTTCGTTCTGGGCAAGAAGGTCCTGCTAGGCGCAGGCGAGCCGCCGGCTCCGCTCGACCGCTCGAAGGAACTTGCGGTCTATGGTGCTGGCATCGCAGCGGTTGGAATCATGTGGGCGCTGGTCCAGTATGTCGACGTAATCCAGACTCTGCTGATCGTCTCCGGCGTCTCGCTCCTCGGCTACGTGCTTTATCAAGCGACCAAGCTGCCCAAGGAGCCGCGTGAGCGAATCTATGCGATCCTGTTCCTGGTCGCCCTGAACCCGCTGTTCTGGGGTCTGTTCGAGCAGGCCGGCGGCAGCTTGAACCTCTACACCGATCGCTATGTCTCCATCGGGGACGTCCCGGCCTCGGTTTTCCAGTCGATCAATTCGATCTACATTATCCTCTTCGCACCGGTTTTCGCGGCGCTCTGGGCTCTGCTCTCCAAACGCGGCCTCGAACCCTCGGCTCCGGCCAAGTTCGCCCTCGCGCTGGCACAGGTTGGGCTCGGCTTCCTGGTGTTTGTCTGGGGCGCCAACTCGGTCGGCCCCGAGGTTGCGACCCCGGTCCTCTTCGTGTTCCTGATCTACTTGCTTCACACCACGGGCGAGCTGTGCCTCAGCCCGGTCGGCCTGTCGGCGATGAACCGGCTTGCGCCAAGCTTCATGGCTAGCCTGATCATGGGCGCGTGGTTCTATATGTCCGCTGTCGGCAACTTCGTCGCCGGCAAGATCGGTGAAGCAACCGGCGGCGAAAGTGGCGACATGACCAAGGAAGCAGTGCTTTCGATCTACAACCAGATCGGCTGGGTCGCGATCGCCGTCAGCGCGGTCGTCCTGCTGCTGAGCCCGATCGTGAAGAAGTGGATGCATCTCGACACGCTCGGAGACGACACTGTCGGCGACGATCTGCTCGGCGAGCAGGGGGGGCCAGGCGAAGCACAGGCCGCCGGGGCACACCCGGCAACGCGCCCGCAGGGCTAACGCCGAAAACCAACGAGGGCGCGGAGAGATCCGCGCCCTTTTTGTTTGCAAGCTGCCGATCGCACGGCATGAGGGGAAGCATGAGGAAATCGATCAAGACCATCGCCGCCGGCGCGCTCGCCGTGACGCTCGCCGCCTGCTCGACCACGGGCGGGTCCGACACCAAGAGCGCGAGTGACGCGGCGACGACGCAGACGCCCTTCCCTTCAACCTACAAACCCTATCCCGGCACGCCCACCGCTCTGGTCGGCGCGACGGTCTATGATGGCAAGGGTGGCCGGATCGACAAAGGAACCGTGTTTTTCAGCGGCGGCAAGATCGTCTCGATCGGTGGCCCGGACACGCCCATCCCGGCTGACATCGCGGTGTTCGACGGGACCGGCAAGTTCGTCACGCCGGGCGTGATCGACATCCATTCGCACCTCGGGGACTATCCGACCCCTGCGGTCGACGCGCATTCGGACGGCAACGAAGCGACGGGCCCGACGACACCGCAGGTCTGGGCCGAGCATTCGGTCTGGCCGCAGGACCCGGGTTTCACCCGCGCGCTGGCCAATGGCGGCGTGACCTCGCTGCAGGTCCTGCCGGGTTCGGCCAATCTGATGGGTGGACGCTCGGCGACACTCAAGAACATCCCCAGCCGTACCGTGCAGGGCATGAAGTTCCCTGGAGCCCCCTACGGCTTCAAGATGGCCTGCGGCGAGAACCCCAAGCGGGTTTACGGCAATAAGGGCCGGATGCCTTCCACCCGGATGGGCAATTTTGCGGTCAACCGGCAGACCTGGCTCGATGCCAAGGACTACGATGGCAAGAAGCGCGACCTCGGCAAGGAAACGCTGAAAGGCGTGCTCGACGGCGAAATCCTCGTCCACAACCATTGCTACCGCGCCGACGAGATGGCGCTGGTCCTCGATATGGCCAAGGAGATGGGCTACAAGGTTTCGGCCTTCCACCACGCAGTCGAAGCATACAAGATCGCCGATCTGCTGCGCGAGAACGATGTCTGCAGCGCGATCTGGGCCGACTGGTACGGCTTCAAGATGGAAAGCTACGACGGCATCCTCGAGAACGCCGCGCTGCTGTTCAAGGAAGGTGCCTGCGTGGTCATCCACTCGGACGATGCCAATGGCATCCAGCGCCTCAACCAGGAGGCCGCCAAGGCGCAGGCCGCGGGCCATCGGCTGGGCATTGAAATCCCCGACGCGGAAGTCGTCCGCTGGTTCACGCTCAATCCGGCCAAGGCCATGGGCATCGACGACCAGACCGGCAGCCTCGAGGTGGGCAAGATGGCAGATGTCGTGCTCTGGAACGGCGATCCGCTCAGCGTCTATTCGCGTCCCGAGAAGGTCTGGATCGACGGCGCGCTCATGTTCGACGCAATGGACAGGAAGCGCAGGCCGGTGAGTGACTTCGAGCTCGGCCAGCCCGGCGAAGGAGACGTGAAATGATCCGCCGCGCATTGCTTGCAGCAGCCGCTACGCTGGCCCTCACCACTCCCGCCGCAGCGGAAGACTTCGTCATTGTCAACGCGACGGTCGTTATCGGCGACGGAACCGAGCCGATCGAGAATGGCGTGCTGATCGTCGACGACAACCGCGTGACCTACGCTGGCCCGCTTGCCGGGGCTCGCTCGTATGCGACCGACATGGTTATCGATGCGGAGGGCAAGTGGGTCACCCCCGGCCTCGTCGCCACGCTTACTACCCTGGGACTTTCGGATGTGTCGGCAGTCAGCGAATCGAACGACATCCGCCCCGGAAACTCGCACTGGGGGGCCGCACTCGACGTCGCGCCGGTGATCAATCCCTCGTCGCAGCACATTCTCGTCCATCGCCGCGCCGGCATTACCCGCGCAGCGACCGTGACCTTGCCGTCAGATTCGATTTTCGGCGGGCAGGGTTCGATCATCGATCTGGGCGCCGACAGCCAGCCGGTGACCAAAGCGCGGGCCTTTCAGGTTGTCGCTCTCGGCGAGCGCGGAGCCAGCATTTCGGGCGGCAGCAGGGCGGCAACCTATGTCGAACTGGCGGAGGCACTGCGCGAGGCGGCGGCCTATGCCAACGGCCGCTGGGACGCGGAAAGCGCGACCCTGCCCCGCGCAGACGCCGAAGCGCTTGGTGCCGTGATATCCGGCAGTCAGCCGCTGTATGTCGGTGTCGAGCGGGCGAGCGACATCCGTTCCGTACTCCGCCTCAAGCGCGAGATGCCCAAGCTGGACCTCGTGCTGGTCGGCGCAAGCGAAGGCTGGCTCGTCGCGAGTGAGATCGCGAGTGCAGGCGTGGCGGTGATCGCAGACGGACTCGATGACCTGCCCGGCAGCTTCGAGGAACTGGCAAGCACACAGTCCAATGTCGGTCGCATGGTCAAGGCGGGCGTCCGCGTGGCGATCAACGCCTCGGCGATGGAAAATCCGCGCAACCTCAACCAATACGCAGGCAATCTCGTCGCACTCACGCGTATTCCCGGTGCGGACGGGCTGAGCTGGGGCCAGGCCTTTGCGACGATCACCTCGGTCCCGGCGCAGATCAGCGGCCTCGGTCCCCAGGGAGGCCAGCTTGCGCCGGGCGCAGTAGCCGATGTGGTAATCTGGGACGGCGATCCGCTGGAAGTCGGTTCAGTCCCGACCGAAGTCTTCATCGATGGCGTGAGGCAGCCGATGGAAAACCACCAGACCCGCCTGCGCGACCGCTACCGTGATCTCGACGAAAGCGACCAGCCCAAGGCCTATGACTGGTAAGGACAAGAAGGATATGCGGACGACATTCATCGCGCTGGGCGCGGCGGCGCTGGCGGTGGGCTTCCATGCAGTCTCGGCGCAGGATGCCGGACCCGACGGCTCGCAGGATATTGCCTGGATGAGCGCACAGCAATCCTACCTCGCCGGCCTCAAGCGCGAGGATGGCTGGCGTTACATGGATGGCGGGCTGCGCTGGCGCTATCTCGAATATACCGGGAGCGGGAAGAAGCCGACGGTCGCAGACACGGTGACGGTGCATTATGCAGGCACTTTCATCGATGGCGAGACCTTCGATTCCTCCTTCGACCGCGGCGAGCCCGCCACCTTCCCGCTCGGCCGCCTGATCAAGGCCTGGCAGATCGCTATTCCCGAGATGGATGTGGGCGACACGATCGAGATCGCCGCTCCTGCCGACCTCGCCTATGGCGCGAAGGGCAAGGGGCCGATCCCGGGCGGCGCGACGCTGCTGTTCAAGGTCAAGCTGCTGGGTATCGAGAGCGCCCAGTAAGGCACGACGCCCCGGGGCTTGCCAAGGGCCGGGAAGATGCTACCAATGTTTACATCGTGAACATGGGGTTTGGCCATGCAACAGCCGCTGATTTCGCTGATCGCAGCATCGACTGCATTTGTCGGGCTGCATTTCGCTCTCTCACACCCGCTGCGTGCGCCACTCGTCACACGGGTCGGTGAGAATGCTTTCCGCGGGCTCTATTCGCTGCTCTCGCTGGCCACATTTGCCTGGATGATCCTTGCCTTTCGCGCAGTCGGTCCGGGCGGCTCGCCACTGTGGGACGGCATGGGCGAGGTGATGTGGATCGCGGCCAGCGTCGCAATGCTGTTCGCTTCGGTACTGCTGGCAGGATCCTTCATTCGCAATCCGGCACTGCCCGACCCGAGAGCCGCCGCGCATGCCGCGCTGGGGCCGCACGGGGTCTTTCATATCACCCGCCACCCGATGATGTGGTCCTTCGCCCTTTGGTCCGCGATCCACATCTTGCTGAGCCCGACGCCGCGCCAGCTGGTTCTCGCGGGTGCGCTCGGCTTCCTCGCATTGGTCGGGGCGCATATGCAGGACCGCAAGAAAGAATTGCTGATGGGCGAGGCTTGGGCGGGCTGGGAAGCCCAGACCAGCTATTGGCCGCGTCTCGGTGCCTTCATGCAGGCTGGTTCGATTGCCTGGATCGGCGGGATCGTCATATGGCTCGCCGCGACCTACGGCCATATCCACGCCAACGGCATACCCGCAGGGATCTGGCGCTGGATCGGATAGGCTATTCGCCCTTGAATACCGGCGCCCGCTTCTCGATCAGCGCGTCAACGCCTTCCATGTGATCGTTCGTGAGGTGCATCAGCGCCTGCGTGTTGGCGGCGAGTTCGAGGGCAGTGTCGTAACTGACCGAGCGCCCCTGGCGCATCAGGTTCTTGGCATGACGGAGGGCGTGCGGGGGCATGGCAGCGACCTTGGCGGCGAGCGCCCGCGCTTCGTCCATCAATGCATCACCTTCGATCACGCGGCTGATCAGGCCCCAGTCCAGTGCCGTTTGCGCATCGATTACGTCGCCTGTGTAGAACAGCTCCGCCGCGCGCGCCTCGCCGATGATGCGCGGAAGGATCCAGGTGCCACCGTCGCCCGGGATTATCCCGAGTTTCAGGAAGGTCACGCCGAACCTGGCCCGGTCGCTGGCAATCCGGATGTCGGCGAGACAAGCGAGATCGCAGCCGAGGCCAATTGCCGGTCCGTTGACCGCCGCGATCAATGGGACTCGCAGGCCATAAAGGGCGCGCAGAACCTTGTGGATGTTGTTGCGATAGCCATCCGAAATCTCGGGAGCGCTGCCTCCGAAGGTGCCCGTCCGCTCCTTCATCGCCTTGATGTCGCCGCCCGCACTGAACGCACGCCCCGCGCCGGTCAGGATCACGCAACGCACATCCATGTCGGCATTGATCGCGTCGCAGGACGCGGCGAATGCATCGCCGTCGCCCGAAGCTCCGAGCGGGTTCATCGTGTCGGGTCGGTTGAGTGTAAGAGTGGCGACATGCCCTTCATGGGCGAGTGTGACGACGGACATGAGCGATTTCTCCTATGGCCCTTGCACTGCCACTGCGCTCATTGCTTGTCGAGTGAAGGTCAATCGCTTGCGGGACAGTCCTGCCAATGCCGCGCCAGACGCTCGCGCCATGCCTCCTCACCCTGTTCGGTGGCTACGCGGCGCAATCGAAAGTCGCGATATTCCGAATGATTGGGAATCGGCATGATGGCGTCGATGAGTCTGCCATCTTCGCCGAACCAGAACAGCCCTTCGCCACCTTTCAATGCTTCGCCGGTCGCGGTGTAGTGGCTGAAACGTCGTCCATCTACTTCACCCGCGCCAACAAACCGTAACTCCAAACGACCGAGATTCTCGAAGGTCGGTTGATCGTCCCCGACCAGCAGCAGCGGGAGATCGAAGGAGAAATCGCGCTGCGCGGCGATCTCCTTCGGAGGATGGGCAATGATGTCCGAGAAGTCGAAATCGTAGAGGACCCAACGATCGCCGACTGCCACTTCGAATATCGGCGGCGCATTCTCGTTTCCAAGGCGCGCGCGTATGACGCCATCACCTTCGCGAGCCAGCCAGGCGAAGGGCTCCTGGTCGAGTTCGCGGGTGAGGCGCCCCCCGACTAGCCGCAGTGCCTGGCCCGTCGCGGGATCGAGATGGCCAACCACGAACGCGGCATTCGTGCATTGTGTGCGCGATTTGTGCACCCAGACTTCGCCTGGAGCATGATCGTATATGACGACAGTTTCCGCTTCCGCACCGTCAGTGTCGGAACGGATGTAGGTCAGGACTTCACCAGCAACTGGTGAAGCAGCAGCGAGCAGCAATGCGAGCGTGAACATCGCCGGCGTGTATTGTTTCAATAATACACTGTCAATCAGGCACGGGCTTCTTCGACTCCAGTCGAATTGTGCCGCAAAGCGTTCAGCACCGTGTCGACGATATGCGGCGCATTAAGGCATGCCTCGTCATATTGCTTCGCCGGATCGTCGTGATCCTGGAAGGTGTCCGGCAGGCGCATGGTGCGGACCTTGAGTCCGTTGTCCGTGAGGCCCTCGTCGGACGCGAAGGTCAGCACATGCGCGCCGAGGCCGCCTACGGCGCCTTCCTCCACTGTTACCACGACTTCGTGGCTGCGCATCAGCTTCTCGATCAGTGCTGTGTCCAGCGGTTTGGCGAAGCGCATGTCGGCGACCGTGGTCGACAGGCCCTTGGCCTCAAGCTGGTCGGCGGCTTTCTTGGCCTCCTCCAGACGCGCACCCAGCGACAGGATCGCGACCTTGCTGCCTTCGCGGACCACACGGCCCTTTCCGATTTCGAGCTTCTCGAGCTTCTCCGGAATTTCGACACCAACGCCCGCGCCGCGCGGATAGCGGAAGGCGATGGGCCCGGCGTCATACTCCACCGCCGTATAGGTCATGTGCGCCAGTTCCGCCTCGTCGGCGGCTGCCATCACGACCATGTTCGGCAGCGTAGCGAGATAAGCAATGTCGAACGAACCGGCATGCGTGCATCCGTCCGCGCCCACCAGCCCCGCACGGTCGATGGCGAAACGCACGGGCAGGTTCTGGATCGCCACGTCGTGCACCACCTGGTCGTAGGCGCGCTGGAGGAATGTCGAATAGATCGCGCAGAAAGGCCGCATGCCTTCCGCGGCGAGACCAGCAGCGAAAGTCACCGCATGCTGTTCGGCGATGCCGACGTCGAAGCTCTTGTCCGGATGCGCCTTGGCGAAGCGGTCGACGCCTGTTCCGCTCGGCATGGCGGCGGTGATGGCACAGATGCGCGGATCATCGTTCGCCAGCTTCGCCAGCGTATCGCCGAAAACATTCTGGTATGCCGGCGGGCCACCCGAGCTCTTCTTCTGCTCGCCCGTAACCACGTCGAACTTGGCCACGCCGTGATACTTGTCGGCGCTGTTCTCCGCCGGGGCGTAGCCCTTGCCCTTCATGGTAACGACATGGATGAGGACCGGACCCTGCTCGCTGTCGCGCACATTCTCCAGCACGGGTATCAGGTGGTCGAGATTGTGGCCGTCGATCGGGCCGACGTAATAGAAGCCCAGCTCCTCGAACAGCGTGCCGCCGGTGACCATACCGCGGGCATATTCCTCGGCTTTTTCGAGACCGTCATGAATGCGGCGGCTGAGCTTCTTCGAGATGCGCGAGGCGAGGCTGCGCAGGCCGAGATACTCGCTGCTCGACACGGTGCGCGCGAGATAGGCCGAAAGACCGCCGACCGGTGGCGCAATCGACATGTCGTTGTCATTGAGGATGACGACCAGGCGATTGCCCGCCTGTTCGGCATTGTTCATCGCCTCATAGGCCATGCCTGCGCTCATCGCGCCGTCGCCGATCACCGCGATGCCGCGGCCCGGGCGGTCCTGCATCTTGTTGGCCATGGCAAAGCCGAGCGCAGCGCTGATCGAGGTCGAGCTGTGTGCCGCACCGAAGGGGTCGTATTCGCTCTCCGCGCGCTTGGTAAAGCCCGACAGCCCGCCACCCTGGCGCAGCGTGCGGATGCGGTCGCGGCGGCCAGTGAGTATCTTGTGCGGATAGCACTGATGTCCGACGTCCCAGACGAGCTTGTCGGTCGGCGTGTCGAAGACATAGTGGATTGCCGTGGTCAGCTCGACCACGCCCAGTCCCGAGCCAAGATGGCCACCGGTACTGCCGACCGCGTCGATCACTTCGGTGCGCAGCTCGTCGGCCAGCTGGCGGAGCTGTTCGCGTTCGAGCTTGCGAAGATCTGCGGGCGTATCGACCGTGTCGAGAAGCGGCGTGTGGGGTCGCGTCGTCATCGGGTGGCTTTACACGCGCGAAACGAAACTGTCGATGAACGCTTTATCGATGAAAATGCACGCTTGAACGGAGATCAAGCGGCGCAATCGTCGCACAGCCCGCGCAATTCTACCACCGGACGCACATCGGTGAAGCCCGCGTCCTTGCCCGCTGCACGCAGCGCGCCGGTCACGCGGTCGTCGTCGATATGCGTCGCCTTTCCGCAATCGTCGCAGATCAGGAAGATACAGTCGTGTCGACAGCCGGGGTGGGTGTTGACGAGATAGGCGTTGGCACTCTCGATCCGGTTGGCAAGGTTGGTGCGCACGAAGAGGTCGAGGATGCGGTAGACGCTGTTGGGTGCGACGCGTTTGCCGCGCGCAGCCGAGAGATTGTCGGCAATGTCATAGGCACTGGCGGGCTTGTCATGCCGGGCAAGTTCCTCAAACACCGATTGGCGCATGCCGGTCCACTGTTCGCCGTTTTCGACCAGCGTGCTGCGCGCAGCATCAATCAGTGCGGCGCCTTCGTGTTCCTTGTGAGCGTGAGAGTGTGTTGCCATGCGCAAGAAGTAGGCTCGCACATGGCGAGTATCAAGCTAGTTGCGCTGGAAGCTCGCGCTGTAGACGCCGGGATAGAGCCTCTTCAGCGCCGCCACCTTGGGGGCATCCCAGCGCACGATATAGCCTTGGCGAGGGTTCTTCAGCATGAAGTCCTGATGGTAGTCTTCGGCCGGGTAGAAGCTCTGGGCACGCTCGATCTTCGTCACAATGGGATCATCCCACAGTTTCGCGGCCCTTAGTTGGGCCAGATAGGCCTTCGCCACCGCGCCCTGTTCGGCCGACATGGGGACGAGCGCATTGCGATACTGGGTCCCGGTGTCGGGGCCCTGACGGTTCAACTGGGTGGGGTCGGTGACGACCGAGAAGAATATCCGCAGCAACTGGTCGTAGCGGATGACGGAAGGATCATAGACTACCTTCACCGCCTCGGCGTGATCGGTGATGCCAGAGGAAACAAGCTTGTAGCTTGCCTGACGCCCAGTTCCGCCGTGATAGCCGGAGACGGCGCTCTTCACGCCCTTCACGTGGCTGAAGACACCTTCGACGCCCCAGAAGCATCCGCCGGCAAAGATCGCGGTCTTGAGGCCCTTGCTCTCCTTGGCGACACGCTTTGCGGCGGGCGCCTCCACAATTCTCTCGGCCGCAAATGCGGGTTGCTGGCAGGCTGCGGTGGCGAGGGCGATGCTGGCCGCGAAGATCGAGGCGGCCCGACGCATCAGAAAATCGAGGCGATGACCTGGGGAACTGCGGACAGGAATTCACCGCCATTGGCGATGAGGACGGCGACGGCGCCCACGCCAAATCCGATGCCGAAGTTGCGATAGAGGTCAGGTGTGAACAGGCTCATTGTTCTGGTTCTTTCGTCAGCTTTGCCAACGTGGTTACACATTCAGCTATTGCAACATGCTTAATGCGTCCGTCGCCGGACGTTCATAATCGTGAACGTGCCGCTAACTCAGTGGCGGAAGTGTCGCATCCCGGTGAAAACCATCGCCAGGCCCGCCTCGTCGGCAGCGGCAATGACCTCGTCGTCGCGGATCGAGCCGCCGGGCTGGATGATCGCGGTTGCGCCCGCTTCGGCGGCGGCGAGGAGGCCATCGGAGAAGGGGAAGAAGGCATCCGAGGCGACCGCGCTGCCGACCGTGCGGCTCTGGTCCCAGCCGTACTTCTCGGCGGCCTCGGCGGCCTTCATCGCGGCGATGCGACTGGAATCGCGGCGGTTCATCTGACCTGCGCCGATCCCGGCTGTCGCGCCGTCCTTGGCATAGACGATCGCGTTGGATTTTACGTGGCGCGCGACGGTCCAGGCGAAGAGGCAGTCCTTCAGCTCCTGCTGAGTAGGAGCACGCTTGGTGACGACCTTCAGTTCTTCCTCACTGATCGCGCCATTGTCGCGGGTCTGGACTAGCAACCCGCCGGTGATCGGCTTGACCGTCAGACCGCCGCGGCGCGGATCGGGCAGGTCGCCGGTGACGAGCAGGCGCAGGTTCTTCTTTTTCGCAAAGATTTCACGCGCTTCGTCGCTGACCGAGGGAGCGATAACGACCTCGGTAAAGATCTCGCAGATCGCCTCGGCGGTTTTGCCGTCAAGCTCCGTATTGACCGCGACGATGCCGCCGAAGGCCGAAACAGAGTCGCAATGAAGCGCTTCATTCCATGCAGTGAACAGGGTGTTCGCCTGTGCGACACCGCAGGGATTGGCATGCTTCACGATCACAACCGCCGGATCCTGTCCGCGAAACTCGGCGCATAGCTCGAGCGCGGCGTCGGCATCGTTGTAATTGTTGTAGCTGAGCTCCTTGCCCTGCAACTGTTCGGCCTGGGCAATACCGTGGCCGTGCGGGCCGGCGGGCGTGTAGAGCGCGGCCTTCTGGTGCGGGTTTTCGCCATAACGCAGCTCGACCGGAGCCTTGCCGTTGACGGCTAGGAAATCGGGGAACAGCTGCTGCTGGTCGGCAAAGGCGAACCACTGGCTGATCATCGAATCATAGGCGGCCGTCGCGGCAAAGGCCTTGGCCGCGCACTTGCGGCGGAATTCGAGCGAGGTCGCCCCACTCGCTTCGAGTTCGCCGACCAGCGTGCCGTAATCGGCCGGATCGGTAACGATGGTGACGAACTGGTGGTTCTTCGCGGCGCTGCGGACCATCGAGGGGCCGCCGATGTCGATGTTCTCGATGATCTCGTCACGCTCTGCCCCGCGCATGACGGTGGCCTCGAAGGGGTAAAGGTTCACGACTACGAGGTCGATCGCGCCGATCGCATGTTCTTCCATCGCGGCGGCGTGTTCGGGATTGTCGCGCACGGCGAGGAGGCCGCCATGGACCATCGGGTGCAGCGTCTTCACGCGACCGTCCATCATCTCGGGAAAGCCGGTCAGGTCGGAGACGTCCTTCACCACGAGCCCCGCTTCGCGCAACGCCCTGGCGGTACCGCCGGTCGAAACCAGCTCGACGCCCTTGGCAGCCAGCGCCTTGCCGAGGTCCACCAAACCGCTCTTGTCGGACACCGATAGCAGTGCCCGCTTGATCGCTACGTCACTCACGTGAAAATCATCCCATTCGTTTGAGCAGCCAGGGGAAGCGTCCCCCACTGCGCGGCGTCAGTCCTTCGACCACGATTTGCCGTGTGGCGCGCGGGCGACCGTGCCCGTCGACCCACAGGCTGTCCTCGAGTCCAATTTCGGCCTCGCCGCTATCGCCTCCGAGGCGGAATTGCCAGTAGCTTCCGTCGGGAAGTGCCATGCCCACGCCGCGCTTGTCTTCCGACAGGCCCGCCTCGATCCCGTATCCGAGGTGGAAACGGATCGCGAAGCCGATCTTGCCGCGCTGCCCCTTGCGACCCGAAGGCTCGAGCAGGTCCTCGCCGCGGAGTTCTTCGCCATCGGCACTCAGCAGCAATATGCGCCGGTGCATCAGCCCGTGGCGCGCGGCATAGCCATTGTGGACCGCTTCCAGCCGCGTGGCATCGCGCCCGCGCTGCTTGACGGTATTTCGGGCAAGGTCGACTTCTTCCACGCCCTTGCCGATCTGGCCCTTGATGTGGATGGCGGTCGAATTGGCGTCGTCGAGCACCAGCGTCGAATGCGCCGCAGTGCCCCGTAGCCCCTGTTCGATACGCACGGGCACTTGCCCGCCTGCCAGCTCGGCACCACCACAATTGACGATCAGGCGTTGCTCGCCATGCGACATCTCGAAGGCCAGCGTGGAGGCGCAACCGAAACGCGCATGGCGTGCGCGCGGCGGCGGGGCGCCATCGAGAACCAGCACGGCCTTGCCCGCATCGACGCGCTGGTAGCCCCAGTGGCGCATGTCCTTGGCCGGGCGCGCGCGCACTCCGCTCGCAGCGATGAGCGCATCGAGCCGTGAGGCCGCAGTTGCGCCCGAGCCCTGCCAGCAGCCCAGCGCGCGGTCACCCATGCGCAGCGTAAGGAGCGGCGGGACCAGCAGGCCAATCATCGTATCGAGAGCCTGCGGCGGATCGCGGTTCACCGCTGCATAGCAGGCCTTCACATCGACCAGCAGCGTGATCGCTTCCATCTGCGCAAGCGGGCTGCGTGAGAGAACCCCGCCATCGTCGCTAACCAGCTCACCGAGTGCGCGTAGCAGGCCTGCCTCGCCATAGAGGCGACGCGGGCGACCGTCGGGCAGCAACAACCCGGCACCGACAATGGCACACCAGCCGGCCACCTGTCCCAGCCGGTCCTCCGCCCGGGCGACCTGCCTATCGAGCCAGCGCGCAGTGATCTCGAACTGCTCGAGCGCCTGCGACCGCAGCCTGGCGTCGCCCGAGAGGATCAGAGGGGCATGGGTCAGCCAGCCGAGCAGGCGCAGTCCCGCATGCTCGACCGTCCAGGCCGGACCCTTGGCGGGTTCCGGATTGGCCTTGAGCCATTTCTTCAGCAGGGTCTCGCCGATGGTCGCGCAATCCTCACGCACACCGCTGGCGGCGAGGTCGCGCAGCCAGGTGAAGCCGTGCACCGTGCGCAGGAATGGCGGGGTGAGCGGAGAGCCGCTGGTGAAATCGACCTTGTCGATCGGTGCCTTCAGCCCGTGAACGAGGAACTGTCCCGCACGGATCGCCATTCCCGAGGCGCGATCGCCCGCTACCGCGCTCGCGACAGTGCCGAGCAGGCGCGGCGAGGATGGCTTGCGCAACGGCGAGGCGAGGACCGAGCCGGGAATGCCGAGGCGGTAGGCCCAGCGCAGCATGCCATCGACAGGGCCGGTGCGCGGCGGCTGGAAATCGGACAGCACCAGCGCACGGGCAGGCTCGAGCGGGACAGTATCGGCAAGCGTCTCGTCCGAACGGTCAACCACGAGCATCTCTTCGCCATCGCCCAGCGGGAGCGCAGGGGAGGTTTCGGAAGACGCGGCGGGTGACGGAACACCCTTCGCATCATGGAGCAGGGTGCGCGCCATATCGTTCACTGCCCGCCTTTCAGCGCGGCGATATTGGCCGCGTAGCGATCCGGACCGCCCTTGAAGGTGGCAGAGCCAGCGACAAGAACATCCGCGCCCGCATCGACACAAAGGCGCGCGGTTTCCTCGTTCACCCCGCCATCGACCTCCAGGTGGATGTCCCGCCCCGCCTTGTCGATCATCTTGCGGATCGCCTCGATCTTCCTCAGCTGGCTGTAGATGAAGCTCTGCCCGCCGAAGCCCGGGTTGACGCTCATCACCAGCACGAGGTCGACCTCGTCGATAAGGTAGTCGAGCATCTTGGCCGGCGTGCCCGGATTGAGCACCACGCCCGCTTTCTTGCCCAGCCCGCGGATCGCCTGCAGCGTGCGGTGGATATGCGGTCCGGCCTCGGGATGGACGGTGATGATGTCCGCCCCCGCCTCGGCAAATGCCTCGAGATAGGGGTCGATCGGCGCGATCATGAGGTGGACATCGAAAGGCTTGTCGGTGTGGGGGCGCAGCGCTTTTACCACCGCCGGACCGATGGTGATATTGGGCACGTAGTGCCCGTCCATCACATCCACATGGATCCAGTCCGCTCCAGCCGCGTCGATCGCGCGCACCTCTTCGCCAAGACGCGCGAAATCGGCCGAAAGAATGGAGGGTGAAATCAGTGGTGCCATCTGTGGGTGGGCCCTGTCGCCTTAGCCTCGCCCAGCCCTACGCGCGCGAAAGGACGGTTAACAAGCTGGCCCACGGCCCTTTTCCACATGGCGCCTCACGGCTAGTCACGCGCTATGCCCGTTCCACGGAAACTGACCGCGAATTTCGTCGCAACCGAGGTCGATGACGAGGTCCTGGTTCGCAAGCGGCGGCCGCGCAAGCGAGAACGAGATTGTCATTGCCCAGGCCGTTGCCGCCCTCGCAGGCGAGCGGACTGTGCTGGTGATCGGCCATCGCGGAACGCTGGTTGACGCAGCCGCCCTGCGTTTCCATCTGTGCGATGGACGCCTGTCCGAAGGATGAATGGCGGTTGGCGGGCAAATTCAGGCGCAATTCAGTGCCAAATGCTAAACCGCAGGCAGAAACTGGCCGCATTGGGCCAGCAGCCGCGACCGGGCGGCAATGGAATTGAAGCAACAGGGATCGATATGACCAGCACGAAACTCGCCCTTGCCGGCATGGCCGGCGCCGCGCTCGCCGCCACGGCAATCGCCGTTCCGGTGCAGGCCCAGTATCGCGAGAAGATCGCCAACGACGCGGGTAAATGCGCAGCGGGCGCAGGCTCTGCCGTACGCGTGACGATCACCGACATCAAAGAAGCGCGCGGGACGATCCGTGTCCAATCCTATCGCGCCACGAAGCAGGACTGGCTCGAAAAGGGCAAGTGGATCAACCGTATGGAGGCGCCGGCCAAGGTCGACACGATGACCTTCTGCGTGCCCGTCCCCGGCCCCGGCTCCTATGGCATCGCCGCGCGCCACGACCTCAACGGCAATGGCAAGACCGACATTTTCGGTGACGGCGGCGCCATGTCGAACGATCCGAGCGTGAACATCTTCAACCTCGGCAAGCCGAACTACAAGAAGGCGGCCTTCGACGTGGGTCCGGGCGTACGCTCGATCACGATCGAAATGCGCTATCGCTGAGCGCGGCGCTTCAGCAGCAATTCCACCAGCGCACCTGGCATCGCCAGCAGCGGATGCTTCGCCCTGAACGGGGTCACCTCCAGCTCGATGCCGGTGTGCCGCTGGAGCTTCCAGGCGGCGTAATCCGCAGCGCCGTCGAACGTCGTCGTCGCCTTGGCCAGCCTGACGACATTGAGTGGCTTGCCCCAGCGCGCACGGGCGTTCCACCAGCGCAGGATTTCAGCTCGCTTCCCCGGTGAAAGCTCAGGTGTGAGCCTTGCGCCCTCGTGTTCGAAGGGAATTTGCTCGGCATCCCAGGCGAGCGGCAAGAGCCCGTCGAAATGCTCGCGATTGACCGAGAGGATCGAATCTTCGCGCCCTGGCTTCTCCACCCGGAACTCGGCGCGATATGTCGCCCGGAAGAGCGCCCGCCAATAGTCTTCGGCCTCCCCCTGCGGCGGACCCAGCGCCGCCGCCAGGCGCCCTGCGGTACGCGCTGCTCCCGTCACCGCTTCGGCAATCGTCGCGCGCGCCTCCCCGTCACGCGCCCAGATCAGCGCGCTGGGCTGGACGAAGCGTGCCCAGATCGTCGTGTCGCGAGACTTGCCCGAGGCCGCGGCGGCAAATTGCTCGAGCGACATGGTTGCGATCTTGGCGCGCAGTGTCTCACCGGCATGTTTCCATTCGCGGTAACTGACGCGGGGCCAGATTCGTTCGCGCTGCGGGCCGGGCAAAAGCACGTAGAAATCGAGTACCCCTTCGAGAGTACCGGTCCGCAGGTTCGAGCCGTAGAACAGCACACCCAGCGCACCTGCCTCCGCGCCCAGCATCTGCGCATAGGCAGCGACTTCGGGGCGAATCTCGCGCGCCAGCGACAGGCTCACGCGCTGACCAAGCGCCCCGCTCACGGGGTGACGAAGGTCAGTTCCGGCCCCTGGAGGACCGTGTAGCGGCCGGGCGGAAAAGCCTCGCCATCGAGGATCACCGCCTCGTCGATGTCGATTGCGAAACCTTCGGCATCGAGCTGGTGGAACCCGGAATTGCCCAGCCATTTCGGGCGCCAGCCCATCAGGATCGCGGGAGCGGAGAGGATGATCCTCCGCAGCGGCTTGTCGAGCAGTGTCAGCTTGAGTCCGTCGCGCTCTGCGCCGAACAGCTGGATGCCGCCGGGCAGCTTGCGCAGGGTCGATGCAAGCAGGAATGCGCGACGCCCGGGATTGCCGTGGCGCGAACGCGGCATGGGTTCATGCGAGGGCAGGTGCTCCAGCACCATTCCGGTGCCGCGCCGCCACTTGTTCTCGTCGGTGCCGAAGAGCGCTTGCGCAAGACCCCAGGCGCTCGAAACACCGACCGCAAGGCTGTTGAAGAAGCCAAGCTTGTGTGCGTCCTGCCCGGTCTCGACACCCAGCGTGAAACCGCCTGCGCCGAAGATGAAGCCGACCATCGGTGGCTCGCCCGAACCTTCGCGCACGACCTCCAGCGGACGCCGCACGATCCGCTTGCCATTCGCATAAGCTGCAATGGCGTCGGCAAGGTTCCAGCCCGCCGGAGCACCAAGATCGACGTTTAGGGCATTGGTCTTGCCTTTGGGCAGGATCGCCAGCGCAGGCCAGTCGTCACCGAAAACGCCCTGCCCCATGGTCAGCACATCGCGCACCGTGCCGTCACCGCCATTGATAATGAGGTAGTCGATACCCTGCTGCGCGAGATCGGCCAGCTCCTCGGCAATATCCTCGCGCTTGGCCGGCTGCATGACGGTGATTTCGGCGCCCTCGGCGCAATCGAGATCCTGCCCGCGATTGCGATGGCTTCGCGGATTATAGATCACCCCGATGCGCGGCTTCGCCACCTTCGCCTTGCCCGGCCGTCCCACAGGCGTGCTCGCGCGCCCGTTGTCGGGAGCGTGCATCTGCAGCTGGTCGAAGCGGTATATCGTCAATTCCATGGTTGGCTGCAGCCTTAGCCCTTGCTGGGGACGCATATCTAGGAATTTCTCGGCTCGCGCCAACCGGTCGGCCGCCCGATCCCGTCCCCGTGCCGAAATCTCCCGCATGCCGTCCCGGGCTCCAGGGCGCGAGTCGTGGCGGGAAGCGGTCAATTCTTGGGATAATTCTCCCCGAAGATGACCTGCGGGTAGCCGCAAATCGCGCGTGACGCCTCCATGCCCGACATAGTGGCGGCTTCGACGCAGCCGTAATTGAGCCCGGTCCTCGTCCAGTCCCCCGCGCAGACCATGTTGCTGTATCCTGTATCTCCCGCCTTGATGCGGTGCCGCGTGCTGCCCTTCACCGACAGGACATAGCGTTCCGAGGGATCGATATTGGCCCGCCAGAACTGGCCGTCGAAGGCCTCGGACCGGTAGCTCTGCGCCAGTCTCTTCGGGTAGAGGATGTCGAAATCCCAGGTATCGGGGAAACCGCCCCGATAGTCGCCCGACGCGACGGCGCTGGGGAACAGGAACTGGCCGTTCGTGCGTAGCCATTGCGCAGCCCTGACCTTGACCGCGGCGAGCGCCTCGGCAGGATAGTCGTGATTTGTAGATAGGGGTTCGAGCGCGGGTTCGGCCATTGGGCCGCAGAAATAGAACAGGGCCTTGGGCTCGTCGCCCTTCTGCCAGTTTTCGTGCGGAAGCAGGTGCGTCATGTCCGCGCAGGTGTTGTGGGGCTGGGCAAAACCCCCGAATACCGGGTGCTGGATCTCCTCCGGCGCGGTCGGCGGCTGCCCCGGCAGCTTGCGCATTTCGGGAGTCGCGACCTGGGTCCATATCTGGAAGGCCTGGGTCTGGACCGTCTGGACGTTCTTCGCCATCGCCCCCCATGCGGGGTTCTGGTCGACGAGCTTTCCGGCGACATCGGGGATCGCGCCAAGCGAGATACCCATGATGACCTTGTCGAAATGCACGCCGTTCTCGAGCGTGAACTCGGTGGGCTCGGGCCCGTGGTTCCAGTAGCTTTCGAGGTTGTACTTCTCGATCTTCTCGGGCTCCTCGATCCGGTCGTAAAGCGGCTTGCTGGGCCAGCAGGGCAGGCCCTTCACCGGGTAAAGCGGATCGTAATTGTCAGGCCCGCCAATCGGCATGGCCTGTCGCCGTATCACGATCCGGTCGATTGCCGTCCCGTCGGGCGAGGGGACGATGTCCGTTACCCTGCAGAAGAACTGGAACTTCACGCCGCGCTTCTTGAGCACTTCGTAATAGGGGGCGAAGATGGTGTCGCCCATGCCCGCCTGCATCTTGTAGGAGAATCCGCCCTTGAAGGTGAAGCATAGCCGAAGGAGGCCGCGTAGCCCGGTTCCCGCAGCGAGATTGGGCAGCTCGTATGACCCCTGTTCGTAGGCAAAGATGCTTTCGTAGGCGACGCGAAGGGCATCGGCATTGATCGCGAACTTGCCGGCCCCGTGGCTGTGCAACCATTCGCGCAAATCCATGTCGTCGAGGTGGTCGAAACCCTTCTCGAAAACGTCGTCGAGGACGATTCCCTTGAACATGTAGAAGCCGAGGTCGATCAACGAAAGCAGCCGGTTCACCACCGCCTCGACTCCGAACAAGACCTCGATCTTCTCCGCGAAATGCGATGTCAGCGCCTCGTTCAGGCGATTGAGAAAACTCTCGATCCCGGCGACCGCCTCCATCATCTCCTTTCTCAGCAACTGGTCGATGGTCGATTGCGTACCGATCTTCTGCAACGTCGCCCGCGCCGCGCGGAACTCAGCCGCGCCGTCCTGGTCATGGTGGATCAGGTGGCCGGCCCGCTCGAGCCAGCCGTGGATGTCGTGCGGAAGCGGGCCACTCCTCATCAGTTTCATCACCGGCGCGGGGACGTGCTCGAGGTAATGGCGATGCAGGAAGTCGAGCAACCGGTCGAGCGCTTCCCACAGGGGCGGCACCTTGCCATCGCCGGGCACCTCGTCGCCGATCACCGGCGGCTTGAGGTCCCACTGGCTCCATTTCGAATTCCAGAACTGGCAGATGACGAACAGGTCGTGTGGCTTGAACGCCGGGTTCTCCCCGCCAAGACAGGTCGAAAGGGGTGCGGAAGGATCGCGCCCCAGCGCCTTGTAGCAGCGCCGCATGGCATTGAAGGAATTCTCGTAATAGCCGAACCACATGTGGAGACCGTGCTCCTCGATCCGGTCGCCACGATCGTGGTTTCGCCCGCTCGCACCCTTGCCGCCCAGCCGCCAGCCGAGCTGGTAGAAGGTGATCTCGTACTTGTCCTCCCAACCCGGGCTTTCGGTGATTTCGAAGGCCGCCGTAACCGCACCGACGCCGCCCCCGAGGACGGCGATCTTGATCTTCTCCTCAGCCATGGCCGCCGGCCTTCCAGACTTCCTTCACGTCCTCGACGACGAAACCGATATTGGCCCAGAATGGAAACTGGCACGGCACTCCGGCGGGATCGAGGCCGAGCGAGCTGGCAATCGGAATGCTGTCATAGTCGGCGACCGTCATGACATACTCACCGTCGAGCAATCCGCCACCATTGAAGCTGTTGATCTCGCAGCCGGACTCGATCACGGCCTGGTAGCAGGCACTCTCGCCATGCAGCGCGTCGCGAAACTGCTTGAGGAAGGCTGCGGGCACCTCGCGATGCTTCGCCAGATGCAACAGGTCGATGGCGAGATGGAAGCCGGGGATCGGCAGCCCGTCCTTCTTGTGGAGGAAGCCGGCAACTGCCCTGATAGCCTCTTCCAGATCGTCCCACGCCGCTGCCGCAGTCGAGAGCTTCCTGGTGCGCTCGATCCGCATCAACTCCTCGGTAAGCGCCTCGTTGTCGGCACCATAATTCTTCAGCGCGAGGGTCGAATTGGAAAATAGTGCCGGATCATCGCCTGCGAGCGGCATGGTGATGGGACCCAAATTCTTGGGAAATCCGTAAACCTCGCGTCCCGCCACGAGCGACCACTCATTGTCGACCTGGATGAAGGCGGGCGACATGACCAGCCTCTGGGCGACGTGCAGGCCGAACTCTTCCTTGACCACCAGCAACGGCACCCACACGGTCCAGCAATATTCCGGAACGTAGCCAAAATTCTTGTCCGGCAGCTCGGTGGACTCGCATTTGTCGGTGTAGGAATAGGTGACGAGGATGAAGTCGGTGAAGGTGCGGTAGTGCTCGTGCGTCGTGCCGCGTGGGGCATTGAGCACAGGATCGATCATCTTCTCCTGGATCGTCTTGCGGTCGCCTTCGACGTAGAAGCCGTAAAGCTGCATTCCGACACACGCGAACGGCGGCTTTCGCGATGGCTCTCCCGGCCGCACGACATATTCCGGCAAATTGCTTCCCATGCTGGTTCCCCTTCCAGGATGTTCGCGCCCCTTCGACTTGCTAGATCTTCCCGTCCCACGGCAGCTCCCGTTCGAAGCGATGCTTGTCGTGCCAGCGGAACGGAGCGAAAATCACCGGCTCGTGGAGCGGCCACAGCTCGCAGGGATTGGCGGAGGATCCCGTCATCTGCAGCAGCGCATTCACCGCCCGTCGGGCCGCCTCATTGGCGGCTTCCATGCAGGCGACATCGGTGAAAGTGCGGACATAGTCCGACGCGAGCAGCATGTTGGGCACGCCGATTTCGACCTCGGGCCGCTTTTCCCAGCTGTCGACCTCGTTGATGAACAGCGGCTCGGAATCGGACAGCGTCAGGACCCCGCCGTTTTCGTGGTCGACGATATCCGGATCGAAGAACCAGCTGTGCAGATTGCTATCCTTGATCAGCTCCTTGCCACCCGCATTGACCGCCTGCTTGACCTCTTCCCAGACCTCCTTCGCCAATTCCTCGTCGGTGCAGTCATTCGCCTTCTTGCCATTGAAGCGACCGCGCCTGTCCCAGTCGGAAATGCAGAAGGAGAGGACACCCCTGACGGTCCCGTCCCCCGCATTCTCGAGGTGTTCCTGCTTCCAGAACTGCGCTTCGGAGATGCCGGTAATCGCCCAGGGGCTGTCGGCAAACAGCAGGTGGCCATGCGTAATCGGGATATCTTCGTAGAGAAAGAACTGAACGCCGTTCATCCAGCGAACATTGCCACTGAGCTCGTCGATATTGGCGAAAGCCGGAACGAGCCCCTTGCCGGTTGGACTGGCCGCGAGGAGCTCCGCCATGCGTTCGACCGGAAGCGCGAAGATGTAGTAGTCCGCTGCGATCCTTTCGCTGCCCGCAGCGCTCTCGATCATTACACTTTCGACCTGGCCGCCGGCAAATGTGATCTCCTTCGCCTTGTGGCCCAGCTGATAGGTCACGCCGTGACCCCTTAGATAGTCGAGCCAGGGATCGAGCCAGACCTTGCTGGTCGGACCGTTGAGCAGACGATCGGTTGGATGGCCCGGATCGACCATGCCCAGGATCAGCTGGACATTGGTATCCCCCGTAGTGCGCAGGCTGGCGATCGAGGGATCGTTGGCGAGCAGCGAGCGTGACAGGCCGTTGATCAGCAGCTCGATATATTCGCGATTGTCGTGAAATCGCTCGGGCTCGAGAAATGCCTTCCAGGTAATCTTCTCATATTCGTGCAGGCGGCGCTCGTGGCAGCTTGTCAGGATCTGCCAGATGCGCTCGGCGAAGAACTCGATCATTTCCGATGTCAGGCCGGTGTGATCGAGGAACACCGCTTTGAAGTCGGTAACAAGATCGCCCAGCGTCTTCGGGAAGCGCGCCGATATGACCAGCGGCGGCTTGTTGTGGCGCGGGATCTCCAGCCGGTCGGCAACCATGAGGTTCTTGAACACGTTCCCCTTCCTGGCCGGATCGCCGTAGGGAATGTGCGTCATCGTATCGGGCAGATGACGATAGAAGCCCGGGAAGAAGCGAAATCCGTGCTCGCCCGGAAGGTCCTCGCGCCCGTCCGTCCCCGAGTTGGGTACCGGAATCGAGCGCGCCTTGCCGCCGCAGCGCCTGGCGTTCGCGTCATAGACGGTGATGTCGTATTCCACGGGCTCGCCGTTACGTCGCATGAGTTCATGCGCCGCGCTCATCCCCGCGACCCCGCCGCCGATAATTGCCACCGAATGTCGACTCATGCCCCCTCCTGTCGACCCGGATGGAGAATGTTGTCGAACAACCCGCGCGTTTTTCCGCGCAGAGTCAAGGCCTGGCGCCGACTCGACGATTCCCGTTTTATGATTAATGGTTGTATAGGGGTGCACTGAAGGGGGGATGCATCGACGGATGCCCGATATCTTCATCTCGTACAGTCGTCCCGACGAGGCAGTCGCGCGCCGCTACGCCGACCGCTTCATCGAGGCGGGGATGGACGTATGGTGGGACAGCCACCTGCGCTCGGGCGAGGAGTGGGACCGGGTCATCGAAGAGGCGTTGCGCTCGGCACATGCGGTAGTGGTGCTCTGGTCGCCCGACGCGGTGGACTCGCGCTGGGTGCGGGCCGAGGCGACAGTGGCACAGCGGATCGGCAGTCTCATGCCGGCCATGATCGTCCCCTGCCAGTTGCCCATCGTCTTCGAGATGACCCAGACCGCCGACCTTTCCCACTGGTCGGGCGACACGAGCGACGCCAAATGGCAGGCATTCCTCTCGGACGTGGTGTCGAAGGTCGAGCGATCTGGCGGGCACGTGCAACGGCCGTCGCACTCTCACCCCACTACCGCCGGGGCCAAGAGTGGCGTTCCCGGGGGCGAACGGCGTCAGGTCACGGTCGTCACCTGCAATTTCACCCTGCCCGACGATGCTGCCGACGACCCCGAGGACCGGATCGAGTTGGTCGAAGGCGCCCACAAGGTCCTGAGCCAGGCGATGGCACCCTTCGGCGGGCGTGTAATCGATACGCCGACCGAGAGCTTCACTGCGCTCTTCGGCCTGCGCCGCACACACGAGGATGACGCCGTGCTCGCGGTCGATGCCGCGCTTGCCGGGAAGGACGCTATCGACAGGCTGTCGGCAAGGACGGGTCAGGGCATCCGCCTGCGTTGCGGCATCCGCACCGGCACCGTGATCATCGAGAACGAAAACGCCAGGCCGCTCGGAGGGGCGATCGACGAGGCCCAGCGGCTCGAGATGCGTGCGGGCGATGGGCAAGTCCTGGTCTGCCCGATCACAGCCAATCTCGTCGAAGGCTTCTTTCCCCTATCGCAGACCAATGAAGGCACCACGCGGGTCGATGGGCCCCATTCGGCGGAAACGCGGTTCGAATTGTCGCGCTCGCGTGGCCTCACCACCTTCGTCGGCCGCGAAAGCGAATTCGCCATCCTGCGCGAAGCCTGCGACGCGGCAGCCGCCGGTGAAGGACGCGTGGTCGGCCTGGTTGCGGAAGCCGGATCGGGAAAATCGCGCCTTTGCCACGAGCTGAAACAGGAGTGCCGTCGCTCGGGGATGCGCGTGATCGAGGGCTCGGCCAGATCGAACGCGGGCAATGTCCCGCTGCTCGCCGTTCTGGAACTGTTTCGCAGTTTCTTCGATCTCACGGGCCAGGAAGGTCCCGAGGAAGCACGCGAACGCATTGCCGGCTGGGTTGCCAACCACGAACCAAAGCTCGAATCCGCGCTTTCCCTTTTGTTCGAATTTCTCTCCATAACCGAAGAAGGAGCAGAACCGAGCGGGATCGACCCGCAAGTGCGCCAGCGCCAGCTGGTCGGCATGCTGCGGCATCTTATCGGTCTGGTCAGCCAGGACACCCCGGCGCTGGTGCTGGTCGAGGATCTGCACTGGCTCGACGAATCCTCCGGCCAGTTTCTCGAGGCGCTGGTCGAGGCTCAGCCACGCTCGCGGTCCTTGTTGCTGCTGAACTACCGCCCGGAATTCCGCGCACCATGGATGCAGGCCAGCCATTGCCGGCAGATCGCGTTACAGCCGCTCGGAAGCGACGACGTCGGGTCATTGCTTGCATATCTCATCGGGTCCGATCCTTCGACCGATGCATTGCGGGCGCCCATTCTCGAGCGGACCAAGGGGAACCCCTTCTTCATCGAGGAAATCGTCCGGACGCTTGCGGAAACCGGCCAACTCACGGGCGAGAAGGGCGCATATCGTTTCTCCGGCGACGTTGAAGACCTTGGCGTACCCGACACCGTAAAGGCGGTACTGGCCGCGCGCATGGATCGCCTGGCACCCCAGGACAAGGCGGTTCTCCAGGCGGCATCGGTGATCGGCAAGGACTTCGCAGAGCCAGTGCTGGAGGAGATCTCGGGTCTCACGGCAGTCGAGCTTGGAGAAGCCTTGGCCAAGCTCCAGCGCAGCGAGTTCATCGAGGAGACCGAAATCTTCCCGGTCGCCCGCTTCACCTTCCGCCATCCGCTGGTCGTCGAAACCGCGCTTGGCAGCCTGTTGCGCAAGCGACGGCGCGAGCTTCACGCGAAGGTCGCCGCGATTCTCGAGCGGGGCGATCCCAAGCAGCTGGATGAGCAGGCGGGCCTGATCGCGCACCACCAGGAGGAAGCCGGCGAGAATATCGAAGCAGCCGGCTGGTACGCCAGAGCCGCGCGCTGGGTCACGCTGACCAACCAATCGGCTTCGCACAGCAGCTGGTCGAAAGTGCGCGAACTGATAGGCACCGAGCCTGCCACCGAAGAGGAAATCGGCCTCAAGCTCGAGGCTATCATGCAGTTGCTCAACCTCAATTTCCGGGTGAGCGTCGATCTCGAACAGGCCAGGACCCTGCTCGCCGAGGGTCAGGCCATCGCCGACATGATCGGGAACGAAGGTCTCAAGCTGCAACTTTCGATCCTGTTCTCGCGCATCCTGTGCGGTGCCGGGGACCTCGATGGTTATCTGGCCAATGCACGCGCCAACCTCGCGGCGGCCGAAGAGCTGGGCGATCCAGGGCCGCTTATGGCGGCGTGCGTGATGGCACTCGATTCGGGAATCTACTCCAGCCTCTATGACGAGGTGATCGCCAATGCGTCGAAATGGGGCGAGGACTACCCGAGAAGCCTACCCCGCGAACAATGGGTCACCGGCGTCAATCCCTACACCTTCCACCGGTTCATGGCCGCCGCGAGCAATTGCTACTCCGGCCGGTACAAGGAGGGCATCGCCGAGTTCGAGCGCCTGATCCCGATGGTGGAGGAAGACGACACGCCCGAATTCTTCGGCTGGATCTACTCCACGACATGCCTCTGCGGATTGCCCGAGGACGACCATGCGCTTGCAGTGCGGCGTGCAACGGAACTCGAGAAGTTGTGCGAAGTGACGGGGGGCCCGATCAATATGGCCAACCTCCTTCTCGCCCAGTCAGCGCTGGCTTCGTATGAAGCGCGCTACGACGACGCGGTCGAGACGGCGAAACGCGCGGAAGATTTCTTTTCCCGGGTCGAGCGGCATTGGGAAGGCTATGCGATCATGCTGCATGCCCGGGCGCTGCTCGGCAAGGGAAGCTATGACGCGGCCCACGCCAAGGCCGACAAGGCGTACGCGGTTGCGCGGCGCTGCAACGTCAAGCCGATCATTGCCTGTGCCCTGGCGCTCAGGGCCCATGCAATGTTGCTGCGCGATGGCGAGGCCGCGCTGCCGACGGCCCGTGGCGAAATCGCGGAAGCGGCCGGAATCATCGAGGAAACGCGGTCCCTCGCCTACCGCCGCGATGTCGAGCGTGCGCAGGAAGCGCTCGCCGAATTCGGCGTTCCGGCTGGCACTCAGGCCTGACCGACAACGCCTTGCGCTATGGCGGCTGCGCCCGTGTCTCGCTGCGACGAGCAGGGCGTCGCGCCGATCCTGCCGACCACGGCGAGTGGCGCACCCGACAGGATTCGAACCTGTGACCTCTGCCTTCGGAGCCGGTAAGGACCCCCCTACGCCAGGGTGCGCCAGAGCCGCTTATTTCACTCTAACACACTGTTTTCAATCATCTAAATTGCGACACTAGCTTCGCTGGCCTAACCCAAACTTCGCTTCGTTTCGCTCCCAACTGCTTACGTGGTGCTTACGCGAAATCGGGTGAAATGAGCCGGAGAAGTGCAGTGCCGAAACTCAGCAAACGGATCGTGGATGCAGCCGAGGCGAAGAGCAAGGACTATGTCATCTGGGACGACGACCTTGTTGGTTTCGGACTGCGGGTCTTCACGACCGGCAAGCGCAGCTACGTCCTGCAGTATCGCGCGCTGGGCCGGTCCCGTCGCTACACAATTGGTCCGCACGGTGTCTGGACGCCCGAGACCGCGCGCAAGGAAGCGCTGATCCAACTCGCCCGGGTGGCCAAGGGCGAGAACCCGGCCGAGGAGCGCGAACTAGATCACAAGGCGATCACGATGAAGCAATTGTGCGAGCGCTATCTCGAGGATCTCGGCAATGGCCTGATCCTGGGCAAGGGCAATCGGCCCAAGCGGCCCTCGACCAAGATCACCGACACGGGCCGGATCAACCGCCATATCATCCCTTTGGTCGGTACCCGCCGGGTGAAGGATCTGACCCAGCCCGAGATCATCAAGATCATGATGGACATCATGGCCGGCCGGACGAAGGTCAACGTCAAAACCGAGAACCTTCGTGGCCGCTCTATCGTCACAGGAGGCGTCGGTACGGCGGCGAGGACCATTGGCTTGCTGAGTGGCATTCTGACCTATGCCGTCAATCTCGGCATCATCGAGAAGAACCCGGCGCATGGCATCAAGCGGCCCAAGGATCATACCCGCCGCCGCAGGCTCTCAGAGAACGAGTATCGTGTGCTTGGCCAACTTCTGCGCGATGCCGAAGCCAAAGCGGAGGCGGAACTGGACAGCGCACTCCTCACGGCCATGAGGATCATCCGTCAGATCGCATTGACCGGCTGTCGCCGTGGGGAGATCATCGGCCTCAGATGGGCCGAGGCTGACACTGAGGAAGCGCCTTCCGCTTCACGGATACCAAGACCGGCGAGTCCATCCGGCCGATTGGCCTGCCAGTGGTGGATTTTCTGGAAGCAATCCGCCCCGACGAGCCCGGCCTCCATGTCTTCCCCGGCGAGCGCCAGAAGGACCGCCCCTTCGGCAGTTTCCCGAAGCACTGGAACAAGCTCGTCAAAGGCACGGCGCTGGAGGGGATCACGGCCCATGTGCTGCGGCACAGTTTCGCCAGCATCGCGAACGATCTCGGTTTCACTGAAGTGACCATCGCTGCCCTTCTCGGCCATTCCAAAGGGACGATGACCAGCAAATACATCCACACGATGGACAGCGCACTGATCATGGCTGCCGACACGGTCTCAAGCTACATCGAAGCCCTGCTCAATGGGGTCGCGTTCAAGCAGACAATCTATGCGTTCGACCGTACATCGCGCCGCAGAGCAGCCCTGCGCTTCCTGGCGCAACAGCACGAACCTGAAGATTGCGATGCGCCTGCATCAGAAGCTTCCGCACGCATTTAACAACAACCTTGACACAGAAATCCATTTGATTAGGACTCCTAACATGATTCGTGACCAGCTCATCTATGGCCTCAGCCGTCTGGCCGCCCTGGCTCGCCAGAAGGACTGGCAGACCGGCGAAGGCGCTGGACTGACTCCCACCCAAGGGGATGCGCTAAGGTTGCTGGCCGACCGTCCGGAGGGCTTGCGCCTGAAGGACCTTGCCGCACAGCTCAGTGTGCGCTCGTCAACTGCCAGCGATGCTGTCTCGGCTCTCGCCAGCAAACACCTTGTGGAACGCAGGCCTGACCCTGATCATGGCCGGGCAATCCGGGTGTCCTTGTCTCTGGAGGGCCGCGCCCTGCTTGGCCAGCTTCCGGACGGCTTTGAAGACATTGTCAGTCTGCTGAGCGACGGCAATGCCGAAAGCCTGCATAGCATAGTCGTGCGAACCATCGCGCAACTGCAACGTTCCGGACGCATTGCGCCCCAGCGCATGTGCCTGACCTGCCGGTATTTTGTGTCCGATACGAGCACGACCGAATCAGGCGAGCATTATTGCCGATTGATCAAGGCGCCGCTTCGCCAATCTGATTTGCGCCTCAATTGTCCTGAGCACGAGGAGGCCTCCTCCTCAGCCTAGATGCCCTCGGGTCGCACCGGGGTAACGCGCACAGCGTCTTCTGTGCCTTTGAATATTAGGAGTCCTATCATGAAATCCAAAGCCATTTTCTATCACGCCGGTTGCGGCGTCTGCGTCGCTGCCGAACAGGCATTGGGGCAGGCGCTCGATCCGGCGCGCTACGACGTCGAAATCGTCGACTTCAATTCCGCACCGGACCGGGTCGGCGAAGCTGAAGCTGCCGGTGTGCAATCGGTTCCGGCCTATGTCATCGACGGCCAAGCGTTCCACATCAACTTCGGTGCCTCGATGGCGGCGGTCAAGGGAGAGGAATGATGCGCGCTCCTGCCATAGTCGCGGCCGCGCTGGCCTTGGGCGCACCGGCGGTGCAGGCACACGATGGTAGCGCCCATTCCCAGGACCCGTCGAGCGAGCGAATTGCGGCCTCGCACGAACATACCGGCGGTATCCGTCCAGCAGCGGATACTGCCGTGCAGGCACCGTTCGATATCGTCCACGCGAAGATCAGGACGGAGGGCAATGTGGCCATATTCCACATGGCTGTTTCTGGACGAGCGGGCGTTACGCGCCCCAACGCAACCGGGCGGTTCGAGGGATCGAGTGTCTTCTCCTACGTCTGGCCGACGACGATCGACCCCTACGAGGTCGGCTTCGAGCGCGGCGCTGGCATTCTCGCGCTGGCCGTCACTTCCCACCCCGATTTCGACGACACACCGTTGTTCGATGAGACGAGGGATGGAGATCTGGCCAACGATGGCGGCGAATGGCACATGCACTGGGTGGTGCTCGGGCCGGACGAAGCCTGCGGAGCCAATGGACTCAAGGTCAAGGACATTCCTGCAGGCACCAGTCCGCGTCTTCCCATGACCTGGCCGGGCGCCCCAATCCTGCTCGACAGTCCCGGCTGGCAACCGAACCTCACTCAGGAAACGGTTGAAGTGAGAGTACCGTTCGGTGACATCTCGATTGTTCAGACCGCCGGGTTTGATGGCGTGACGGCTGGATTGCGCGTCAACGAAAGCGCACATTCGCCGCTGCTGTGCGTTGCCAATGTGTTCAAGGTTGCCTCAGGCGATTTGAGCCTGCCCGGCAGGGTAAACCAATAGAAGTCCCTGACAGAGACCAGAGCCATACCGGCTCTGTCGGCGGGTCCGGCTTAGGCCGGACCCGATCCGGATTGCGGAGGCCCGACGATGCAAACACCAGCTGACATTGCGTCACTCCTGACCACCAACCCGGACGAAGGCTTTGCCCTCGCAATCAAGTTATCACGCCTTGCGGTGAAGCTGACGCAGCCTGATGCGCAAATCCGCGCCAGCTTGCGCAACGAATATGAGCAGGACGCAATGGCGCTCGTCGCTGTTGCCCAGGTCGTGGCAACGCATTTTGCCACAATTGCCGCAGCCAACAATTACTGGAAGGATTGACACCCATGAACACCGAACCGGCCCAGCCATGGACGACTACCCGATGGTTCAACAGTGAACCGCTGACCCTGGAGGATCTGCGCGGACGCGTTATCGTCCTCGGTACGTTCCAGATGCTGTGCCCAGGCTGCGTTGCCAACGGTCTCCCGCAGCTCCAGCGGATCGAGCAGACGTTCAATCGCCGCGATGTCGCGGTTATCGGCCTTCACACCGTGTTCGAGCATCATGCAGCGATGACCCCAACTTCGCTCGAAGCCTTCTTGCTGGAATACAGGATCGGGTTTCCCGTCGGGGTGGATTCGCATGAGGATTCGTCCGGTACGCCCATTACCATGACCCGATACGGTCTGCGCGGCACGCCTTCGCTGGTGCTGATTGATCGCGCTGGCCTGATCCGCTTTCGCGGGTTTGGTCACGAACCCGATCTGGCAGTGGGTGCCCGCATCGCTCAACTGATTGCGCAGCAGGATGTCGGCATGGCGACCGCAGGAGAATCCGGCGCCGCAGTTTGCGTGCCCGGTGGGGAATGCGGATAGCGCGAGGATTCTTTGCCATTGCCAAGCTCGACAACCTTGCCTGACGTTTTGCGTGACCTGATTGTCCGTGTCCGATCGTTCGGCTGGGCATCCGCCGCCCGCGAGACGACGTGCCAGTTGTTAGGGCCGCTCAATGAAGAAGCGTGGTCAGGATTTGCAGCGAGTTGGGATCGGCTTGAGCTTGACACCTATATGGCGGATGGTGGACGCTATCGGCGTCGGCGATATGCCGTTCTGGGCTTCTCCGAAGGCCGTCTCGCCCAGCTCACGCCTCGGGCGCATTTCCAAAGCCGGGACCACAATCCGCTCAACGGCGGGATAGCGCGCTGGTTTGCTCAGGTGGAGCAGGCCACGCTTGAAAATCCAGTCTTTGCCGACCTGCTCAACCTCTGCCTTGCTGTCTTCGAAACGGGTACTACGACTCTCGAAATCGAGGTGCACCAGTTCCGCATAGAAGCTGGCCTGTCCGCCGGACATCCGACACCGGAGGGCATGCACCGTGACGGGGTTGATTGGGTCGGAATTTTCCTTGTCGAACGCAAGAACGTCGAGGCCGGAACCACGCAAATCTGCGTCGATGGCTTAGTTGATCCGGCTGAGTTCACTCTGGTCGAGCCGCTCGATGCCGTATTCATCAAAGACAACCGCGTCCTGCATGGCGTCACGCCAATCACGGCGCAAGACGCGCAATCGACAGGTCACCGCGATGTGTTGGTTCTGACCTTCCGGACAGTGGCAGTAAGTCTCGCTCAAACGCGGTGGAAGGCTATCGACAACCGCACAGGACCTACGAGTTCCAGATGATGCTGCTCACGCGGTGGAACGACAAACTCGTCGCCCGCGACAAGTTTGCAGCGATCGCACTCCTTGTCGTCCCAAACAAGCATGATTGCACCCGCCTCGACAGCAAGGACAGCCCAGACATCTGGCTTAAGGCGGTGCTCTGCCAGTAGGCCGCGCGGAATAGATACCTCATTGAAAGGGCCGAGATGGCGGTAGCATTTCGTACCAGGCGGTAACCTGACAAGAGGGCTTGCTTTCATCAGAATACGATGGCGCGGATGATCACGACCGCAAAGCCGAACAGCGCGAGACATATCGGGATAACAAGCACCTGTCCAAACACGGCCTTCATCGACATTGGCCCGGTGTAGGTCTGGAGCGGTGCCACGCCGCGTGCGAAATCGGACCTACGCCTGGACGGCTTGAGGCCCACCAAAATGCTGGCGGCTGCGAAGTATATGACGGTGTAGCCGATGCTGACGATGATCGCGAAGAGTGCATGCAGGTCATTGCCAGTTGCAAGGATCATGCACACGAAGAAGACCCCATATCCGGCAAACATCACAGCCCAGATCCATGCCGGAAACTCCATGTCGGAATGTTCCGGCTGGGCCGGGCCGGAGGGCTCGGAGGAGGTGTTCGTGCAGTCCAGTGGTTGCTTAGCCGCGCCCGGGCCCTCTGAGAGCGCGGCAACGCTGTTTTCGTCAAGCATCGGTCAATCCCTTCATGGCTTTGATGTCGCGCCGCCCATCTCGGTGAATGCGAATGCCGGTAAGCAGACTGTCGGCGATCATTCGCGCCCGGCTGCCTATGAGGTTGCTGGCGGCTTCGTCGCGTTCGATCTCGAGCAGGGTCTGATCGAACAGCGCAAGCCAGTGCTCGAACTCCGCGCTCTCAATGCCGGGGATCGCGATGTGTTTGAGCATCGGGTTCCCAGAAAATTCGCCGCTTTGATGCAAAACTGAACGCCAGAAGGCCTTCATCCGTGCAAGGTGATCCGGCCAGTTCGCAATCCGCACAGCAAAGATTGGTCCGAGAAGTTCGTCATCACGAACCTTGCCATAGAAGCGCTCGACCAACCCATCGATGAAGTCGCTATCGATCCCCATCGCTTCCGCCGAGCTGAGCCGCTCTGCGCGCACGGACTTTGCGTGATTGATTGACATTCTGTAGGCCCCGACTCAAAGTGGTATTTTATATACTACTAATATGCGGTTGCGGTTTAAGCAACATCCAATATACCACTTTTATGAGACTGAGCCTGCATACTGACTACGCGCTGCGCGTGCTGATGTACCTAGCGACGACCGATGAGCTTGCTTCAGTCGACCGTATCGCGGACGCCTTCGGCATTTCCCGGACCCATTTGATGAAGGTTGCAAAGCACCTTGCGGATGGCGGCTATATCGAAGCCAAGCGTGGTCGCGGCGGCGGCCTGGCGCTCGCAATGCCGAAACGCGAGATCAGTGTGGGGCAAGTCGTGCGCTCGATGGAATCGCTGTCCGGTTTTGTCGAGTGTTTTACGCCTGAGACCAACAAATGCCCGATTGCCGGTGCGTGCGGACTGCAGGGCGCTCTAGGGCTCGCGGTCGGCGATTTCCTGAAACGTTTGGATGGATATAGCCTGCAGGATCTGGTGCCCGATCGAAATCGCTTCGAGGCAAGATTGCGCGGACTGCCTTCCCTGAAGGCCCAAGGTTTGGCAGACTTGAACAATCGTAGGACCCATGATTGAGATCCATCAGCTGCGCTACGCAGTTGCGACTGCTGACTCGAAGAGCTTCTCACGGGCGGCAGCAGCGCTCAATGTCAAACAGATCACGCTCAGCCGGAAGGTGCAGCAGCTCGAAGACCGCCTGGGTGTCAAACTGTTTGAGCGGTCGACGCGCGGAGCAGAGATTACGGAGAGTGGTCGCCCATTCATCGAGCAGGCACGCCGCATCGTTACCGATGTCGACAACCTGCGGACGACGGCCCGCAATGTGAGCTACGGCCTGCATGGGCGGATTGCCGTGGGCTATTGTTCTCCACTCATGGCGGGCAATCTCAGGCTGGCGATCTCGGACTATTTGACCAAATTCCCGGACGTTCAGTTCGATGGCGTCGAGGCGGGTCTGGAACGGCTGACACATGGCCTGCAGTCGCACATGATCGATGTCGCAGTGGCACCGGTTGGCCAGCTTGAAGACGGGATCGCTTCGCGCAGCGTTTGGTCGGAAAAACTCTACGTCACACTGCCGGATGATCACGAACTGGCGACACGCCAGAAAATTTACTGGCAGGACCTGCGCCGCGAGATCTTCGTGGTCCCTTCGAGCGGCCTTGGCCCCATATTCGAGAACCTGATCGCATCCCGCCTGACCGAACAAGGGCGACGCCCGAATATCATCGTCCAGGATACCAGCCTCGAAAGCGTTCTCAGCATCGTGGCGGCAAAGCGTTACATCTCCATCGCGACGGGAGCGTCACAAGGTGTTGCATGGAGCGACCTGCGATTTCAGGAGATCCACGATCCCACCGGCCCTGCCCGCCTCGAATATGCGCTCTACTGGCGCGAGGACAATGACAACCCCGCGCTCCAGCGCTTCTTCAAGCTGATCGAGGAACGCTATCCCGGCTGAGCCGCGCGGCGCGCCTTGGCGAAACTCCGGTCGGTGGCAATGAACCGCGCCAACATCGGCGCGACCAGTTGCTCAGGCGTTGGCGCCCCACTTGTATTGCCGCCATTGATCACCACGCCATAGGCGACCAGATCGCTGTGCAGCCTGGCGGGCACTTCGATAGTCAGCTTGACCGGCTTTTCATCGGCGATGTCGGAGAGCTTCAAACGGGTCATTGCCCGCCTCCCAGCACCAGGTCGCGCGTCACCAGCACCCGTACCGGATAGCCGGGACGGATGGTGATGGTCGGTCTGACCTGGAGCTCACGGCTGACAATCTGCTCGCCGGCACGGTTGACGCTGTCCTGGCTGCCACGGCGCAATGCGCGCGTGATGTTGTCATCGCTGCCCGAACCCAATTCCGAACCGACGCCCAGCAGGGTCGAGACCAACGCGGCCTTGAGCACCCCGCCCCAATGATAGTCGGTGCCGTCCTGAAGACCGGCAAACCCTTGCGTATCCGAGGCAGGCTGGCGTTCGAGCACGATCGAACGGCCATCGGGGAGGATCAGCCGGTTCCAGGCCAGCAGAACCCGGTTCTGCCCGAAGGCAACATCGGCGTCATAGTCACCGATCAGGCGCGAGCCCTGCGGGATCAGCAATATCCGCCCGGTCGGGCTGTCATAGACGTTTTGAGTGACCTGCGCGGTCACAAGGCCGGGCAGGTCCGAGCGGATGCCGGTGATGAGGGCCGCCGGAATGACCGAACCAGCCTGCAGGATTTCAGGAGAGGCCAGCCCGGTCAGCCGTTCGCTCGATACCGTATGTCGGTCGCTGGCACGTTCAAGGAAGGCCTGCCTGCTGTCAGCTTCGGATTGTGGCGCCGTACTGGGTGAAGCAGCAGCAACAGCACCCGGTGCGGGCAGGACGGGCAGACCCGCGCCCGCCGCAGTCGGAGCCCCGCCACCGAAGAACAATCGACTGCCGCGAGCGGCTTCACGCTCCTGCTCGGCACGCTGGCGGGCTGCCTCCGCTGCAGCAGCCGCAGGATCAGGCGGCGGCGCTGTTGGCGGCGGCGCTCCGATGGGCGGGAGTTCGGCAATGTCGCCGCGTTGCTGGGCATCGAGGATCGGCTTGCCGAGGTCACCTGGAAGCGGCGGGCCGAGTTTGGGCACCTCGCCATAATCCTTGGGCGCACCCGCAAGATTGTCAGCCACGGCAGTGCCATCGGTGTTGTAGAGTTCTTCGCCATCGCTGCGACCCGAAGGCTGGAGTGCATAGATCAGCGCTCCGCCCACCAGCGCAAAGCCGCAAGCCGAGGCAATGCCGATGGCCTTGCGCGAGAGGCGCATGACACGCGGCGGATCGCCGCGCAGCTTTACCGCTGCCTCGGGATCGATGGGCGCGACTTTGGCACGCTCGGTGTGATCGTCGCCCGTCATGCCCGCCCCCGCCGGCCAGAATTGCTTTGGACTCGGGTGATGCGCACGGTCTTCTGGCCGCGTCGATTGCCAAGGCGCAGTTCGGCCCAATCAAACAGCCGGTCGACGATCATGAAGCGGCCCGAGACGCGGTAATTGACCAGTTCGGCCTCACCGCCCGCGCCGATCACGAACAGAGGTGGCAGTTCGCCCTGCGCCACGCCTTCGGCAAATTCGATGAACACGCGGGTGCCGTCATCGAACACCCGCAGCGGACGCCAGTCGGTCCTGTCGCCATCGATCTTGTAGCGGAAATTGAGCAGCGAGAGGTCCATGCCCGCTGCAATCGGTGCTGCACGTTCCGCTTCGGCCTGGGCTTGCCGCAAAGCGATCAGCTCGTCCTGCGGATAGGTCCAGGAGACCGAGGCCATATAAACCGACGGATTGGCGCGCAGTTCGAGATGATAGGTTCGGCGGTCGGTGTTGATCACCAGATTGGTCGCTATGTCGGGGCGGACGGGTTTGACGAGGATATGGACCCGCGCAGTCGGCCCGCTGCCGCTCACCGTGTCGCCAATCATCCAGCGCACCGTGTCGCCCGAGGCGACCGGACCGGAGCCGACCAGCAGTTCGCCTTCCTGCAGCGCGATGTCGGTCACCTGCCCGGGCTTGGCGTAGATCTGGTAGAGCGCACCTTCGGTGAAGGGGTAGACTTGGATCGCGTTCAAAAACCCGGTGCCGTCGGGCTGTACGCGCGCCGCCTCCATTGCCGCTCCCACCCGGTCCCTTGGAGCAGGGGGACTCTGGGACGGGCGGGAGCGACCCGCGGCCCGGGGAGGGGTTGGCCGCGGTAGGGGTTGTAGCTGGCCGGGAAGCGGCAGCGGAACGGGAATGGCCACGACAGTCTCTGTCGGTGCTCGCGAAGGGAGTGCCTGCGCCGCCTCGCTGCGCGGCGCAGGCACGGCAGGCGGCGACGCGGTTTGCGTGCGGGCCTGCAAGGGGCTGAAGGTGGCGACACTTGCTGCAAGCATTGTGAGGGTGACAGTGCGCCGACGGCGCGCGAGATTGCTGATCATGATCCGAGTTCCTTCGACCAGTTGATGGCGTTGACGAAAATGCCGAGCGGGTTCTTGCGCAGGGCATCGGGGGTACGCGGGGTCTGGACGACGATGGTCAGGATCGCGGTCCAGCGGCTCGTCTCGGCAAGGCTGCCGTCGCGATAACGGCGCTCGACCCAGGCGACGCGGAAGCTGGTTGGCGAAGCGCGAATGACGCTGGTGACATCGACCCCGACCTGTTCGCGGCCGATAAGGGCAAAGGGATCGTTGGTCCGGGCATAGTCGTTGAGCGCCAATGCGCCCCTGTCGGTGGCGAAATCATAGGCGCGCAGCCAGTTCTGCCGCACGATGATCGAATCGTCGGGCACAGCCCGGACCTGTTCGATGAAGCGCGCAAGGTGGAACGCGATCTGCGGGTCCGAAGGTGTGTAACCTGTATCGGCGGGCGCGACCGCCTGGGCTTCGCCGACCCTGTCGACCTGCACGACCCAGGGAACGATCGACCCGCGCGCGCTCTGCCAGACGATCCCGGCGGTGAGGCAGGTCGAAAGACCCAGCGCGCCGAAGAAGGCAAGCCGCCAGCTTCGCGCCTGGACGCGCGCGGAGCCTATCCGCTCATCCCAGACCTGTGCGGCGCGCTGGTAGGGGGTCTCGGGTTCGGGGGTCTTGCCGTAGCGGATCGATGGGCGTCGGAACATGGATCAGTCCTTTTCGGAAGTGTCGATGGAGGCGCCGCCGCCATGGCTGTCGCCGGCCTTCAAGGTGTGCGCGGCGATGGTGGCGCCATGGGTAATGGTCTGGCGGTCCTTCATCGCCTTGGCCCAGGCAGGTTGCCCCTGATCGGCATCGGTTGGCGGAGGCGGCGGGGGCGTGTTGGGGCCCGGAGTGATGGTGCCGCCGGTGTTGGTGATCGCGGCGCGGCTGCCATCGCGGAACGACTGCTTCATGCTGTCGCCCGCCTTGCGCAGCGGCGAGGTCGCGGCGCCTGCCCCGGCCTTGCCGACAGCGGCCATTCCAGAGCCGACCGCAGCCGGGCCGGACTTGCCTGCCGAGCCGAGTGCATAGGCCATGGTAGCACCGCCTGCAGCGCGCGAACTGCCATGGGCGACGTTGGAAGCGGCAGAAGCGACCGCGCCGCCCGCCAGCTTGGCACCAGCCACCGCTCCCGCAGCTGCGCCGCCTGCCAGAAGAGCTGTTCCTGCGGCCGCACCAGCGCCCAGCTGTGGCCCGCCAGAGACGATGCCATTGGCAACCCCGGGGCCGAAAATGCCAAGGCCGAGCAGGGTCAGGCTGGCCAGCACGATCGAGAGTGCATCCTCGATGGTCGGTTCGCTCGAAATCGCGCTGGTGAACTCGGTGAAGATGGTCGAGCCGATCCCGACGATCACCGCCAGCACCAGCACCTTGATGCCCGACGAGACCACATTGCCGAGCACTCGTTCGGCCATGAAGGCGGTCTTGCCGAACAGCCCGAAGGGGATGAGCACGAAACCGCAGAGCGTGGTCAGCTTGAACTCGATGAGGGTGATGAACAGCTGGATCGAGAGGATGAAGAAGGCGATGATGACGATCGCCCAGGCGACCAGCAGGATCACGATCTGGAGGAAATTCTCGAAGAAACTCACGAAGCCCATGAGGTCGACGATGGCTTCGAGCATGGGCTGCGCGGCGTCGAGGCCGACCTGTGCGACACGGCCGGGCTGGAGCAGTTCGGATGCGGAGAACCCGGTGCCGCTGGCCTTGAGGCCGAGTCCGGCGAAGCTCTCGAAGACAATGCGGGCGAGCGCGTTCCAGTTGCCGATGATGTAGGCGAAGGCACCGACGAACAGGGTCTTTTTGACGAGGCGCGCGATGATGTCCTCGTTCTCTCCCCAAGTCCAGAACAGCGCAGCGAGCGTCACGTCGATCACGATCAGCGTGGTCGCGACGAATGCGACTTCGCCCGAGAGCAGGCCGAACCCGCTGTCGATGTAGCGCGAGAAGATGTCGAGGAAGCGGTCGACAACGCCGGTGCCACCCATGTCACTGATCCTTTGCTGGCTGGGGTTCGGGTGAGGAGGCCGGAGCGGCGGCGCCATCGAAAGCCTCCATCACCCCGCTTTCGAGCCCGAGGAAACGCCGCCGCTTCTCGGCCCAGGCCGCGTGGCAGTCGGGCGAGGACAGCGCGAGTTCGCCCATCTGGGCGCAAGCACGCAGCTGCAAAGGCAGCGGATCGCCGTCCGGCTCGAACACAGTGATGACCTCCACGGGCACAGGTCTTGGCTCCTCGCGCAGCTGGAGCGCGGTCATGGTCAGCGCGACGGCGACAAAGCCGATCGCTCCGATCCGCGCGAAGAGCCTCATGTCCATCGCCTCAGTTCCGGAACATCTGGGCGTTGGCGGGCACATAGCCCCGACCCGGCGACAGGAAGCGGCGCAATTGCTCGCGCGCCTGGGCCTTGGCCGCCGCAGCATTGGCGGCATCGAGCGACTGAGCGCGGGCGAAGGCGGCGAGCGTGGCGGTGAGATCGGCGAGCTGCTGCGACTGGAGCGCGAGCAACTGGTTGCCGGCCTGGGCCGCCTGCAGTGCGCCGGTAGCCGACTGGCTGGCAGTCACCAGCTTCTGCACCGCACTGCGCGCGCCTTCGATATTGCTGACCGCGCCGGCCTGGACCTTGAGCGCATCCTCGAAGGCACTGACGCTGTTTTTCCAGCGCTCCTCGGCGGCCTGCACCATCTGGCGCTGGCTACCGGTCAGGTTGCGTCCCGAATATTGCCGCTCGAACTCGCGTTCGATCTGCTGGACATCGTAGGAGATGCGTTGGGCCTGGCTGAGCAGTTGCTGCGTCTGGCGGATCTGCTGCTGGAGCGGTTCGAGCACGCTGGTCGGCAGGCTGGTGAGGTTGCGCGCCTCGTTGATCAGCGAGGTCGCCTGGTTCTGCAGCTGCCGGATCTGGTTGTTGATCTGTTCGAGCGTGCGGGCGGCGGTGAGCACGTTCTGCGCGTAGTTCGACGGGTCGTAGACGATCCCGCCGAACTGGGCATAGGCGGGCGCAGGAACCAGCGCGGTGGCGGTCATCGACAGCGTGGCAACGCCGGCGGCGAGCGCATGGGCAAGACGGGGGGACTTCATGGGGCTTACTCCTTGGGTTGGCCCGAAGGGGGATTGGGGTTTCGGGCGGGGGGGACGGATGGCGGTGCGGGCAGCATGTCGGCGGCCCAGGCGAGGCCGCGATGGCGCAGCCAGGCCCGCGCGAAGTCGTCAGCACCGTAAGCCTCGGTCAGTTCACCGATCGCGAGCTGGTCTGCCTTTGACGAGGTTGCGGTGAAGGCGAGCGCGACTTCGCCCAGGCCCAGCTCGAACAGCCGGTTGCCGCGCGCTGACTGACAGTAATAGTCGCGCTTGGGAGTGGCCCGGGCAACAATCTCGATCTGCCGGTCGTTGAGACCGAAGCGACGATAGATCGAGAGGATCTGCGGCTCGACCGCGCGCTCGTTGGGCAGGAATATCCGGGTTGGACAGCTTTCGATGATAGCCGGTGCGATCGCCGACGTCTCGATATCGGCGAGGCTCTGGGTCGCGAACACCACGCTCGCGTTCTTCTTGCGCAGTGTCTTTAGCCATTCGCGCAGCTGCGCGGCGAAGGCGGGGCTGTCGAGCACCAGCCAGCCCTCGTCGATGATGATCATCGTCGGCGAGCCATCGAGCCGCCCTTCGATCCGGTGGAACAGGTAGGACAGCACGGCGGGTGCCGCCGCCGAGCCGGTCAACCCCTCGGTCTCGAAGGCCTGGAAGCTTGCTTCGCCCAGATGTTCGACCTCGGCGTCGAGCAGACGGCCGAACGGCCCGCCGATGCAATAGGGGGCGAGCGCCTGTTTCAAGGCCTGTGATTGCAGCAGCACGGCGAGCCCGGTCAGCGTACGCTCGGCAATGGGCGCGGTGGCGAGCGAGGTCAGTGCTGACCAGAGATGTTCCTTTGTGACCGGATCGACCGTGACGCCTTCAGAGGTCAGGATCGCTTGCAGCCATTCGGCAGCCCAGTTGCGCTCGGCGGGCTCATCGATCCGCGCCAGTGGCTGCAACGATACGGCGCCCACACCATCATCGGACAGGCTGGTTCCAAGGTCCTGCCAGTCACCGCCACAGGCCAATGCCGCCGCACGGATCGAACCGCCGAAATCGAAGGCAAAGACCTGCGCACCCTGGTAGCGGCGGAACTGCAACGCCATCAGCGCCAGCAGCACCGACTTGCCCGCCCCGGTTGGCCCGACGATCAGAGTGTGGCCGACGTCGCCGACATGGAGCGAGAAGCGGAACGGGGTCGAACCTTCGGTCCGCGCATAGAACAGCGGCGGCGCGCGAAAATGCTCGTCGCGTTCAGGCCCGGCCCAAACTGCGGACAGCGGGATCATGTGGGCGAGATTGAGGGTGGAGATCGGGGGCTGCCGGACATTGGCATAGAGATGGCCGGGGAGCGATCCGAGCCAGGCCTCGATGGCGTTCATGCCTTCGACGATCACGGTGAAATCACGGCCCTGGATGACCTTTTCGACAAGGCGGAGCTTCTCTGCTGCGAGTGCGGGATCCTCATCCCACACCGTCACCGTCGCGGTGACATAGGCCTGGCCGACATGATCGGCGCCAAGCTCCTGGAGCGCCGCATCGGCATCGGCAGCCTTGTTCGAGGCATCGCTGTCGAGCAGCGTCGATGCCTCGTTGGTCATCACCTCCTTGAGGATCGCGGCGACCGACTTGCGCTTGGCGAACCACTGCCGCCGGATCTTGGCGGTCAGCTTGGTTGCATCGGTCTTGTCGAGCATCACCGCACGGGTCGACCAGCGGTACGCAAAGGCGAGCCGGTTGAGTTCGTCGAGCAGGCCCGGGAAGGTGCTGCTGGGAAAGCCAACCACGGTCAGCGTGCGCAGATGGGCGCGACCTAGGCGTGGTTCGAGCCCGCCGGTAAGCGGTTCGTCAGCCAGCAGCGCGTCGAGATGCATCGGAGTCTCGGGAACGCGGACGCGATGGCTGCGGGTCGAGATGCAGCTGTGCAGATAGGTCAGTGTTTCGCTGTCATCGAGCCAGGCGACTTCGGGCACGAAGCCTTCGACCAGTCGCAGCAGCCGGTCGGTCCGATCGGTGAAGAGATCGAGCAGCTCTTTGGGATTGATTCCTTTCTCGGCCTTGCCCTCGTAGAGCCAGTTTTCGGCGCGTGCCGCCTCTTCGGCGGGCGGCATCCACAGCAAGGTCAGATAGTAGCCGCTCTCGAAATGCGCGCCTTCTTCGGCGAACTGTGCGGCGCGTTCGCGTTCTACCAGCATGGACGCCGGATCGGGAAAGTTGCTCTCGGGATAGTCCTGCGCCGGACGGCGCACTGCCTCGACGAAGATCGCCCAGCCCGAGCCAAGGCGCCGCAGCGCAGAATTGAGCCGCGCGGTCGTCGCGATCAGCTCGGCGGGCGTTGCGCTGTCGAGGTCCGGGCCGCGGAAGCGGACCGAGCGCTGGAAGCTTCCGTCCTTGTTGAGCACTACGCCCGGCGCGACCAATGCCGCCCAGGGCAGGAAGTCCGCGAGCCGGTCGGCCCTGTTACGGTATTCACGAAGCGACAGCATGGCCTCAGGCCCTCAAATAGGTGGGAAAGCGCAGATGCCGCCGCGCGACATCGACGAATTGGGGATCGCGCCGCGCCGCCCAGACCGAGACCGCATGGCCGAGTGCGAAGATCACTACGCCGGCGATCCACAGGCGCAGGCCCAGGCCGATCGCGGCAGCCAGAGTGGCGTTGGCGATCGCAAGGCCCCTCGGCGCCCCGCCGAGCAGGATATGCTCGGTCAGCGCGCGGTGGACGGGCACCACGTATCCGGGGACAGCTTCAGGCGGCGCGGTATCCATCAGCCCCCCCCCATCACACCAAGGCCCCGCCACCGAAGCTGAAGAACGACAGGAAGAAGGAGGAGGCGGCAAAGGCGATCGAGAGGCCGAATACGATCTGGATCATCCGGCGCGCGCCGCCCGATGTGTCGCCGAACGCGAGCGCCAGACCGGTGGCGATGATGATCATCACCGCAACGATCTTGGCGACCGGCCCCTGGATCGATTCGAGAATCGACTGGAGCGGGGCTTCCCACGGCATCGACGAACCGGCGGCGTGAGCGGGTGCGGTAACGGTGAGGGCAACGAAGCCGACGAGCATGGCGGCGGACAGCCGGGCACGGGCTCGGACAAGGGTATGGATCACGAATTGTCTCCTTGAACGTTGGGGGTGAGAGGAAGGATGCGGTAATCGCCGCGCTCATCGAGCCCGGTGACCTCGGCGAGTTCGGCAAGGCGCCGCCCGGTGCCATCGCGGACCAGCACGGCGATCACGTCGATGGTCTCGGCGATCAGCGCGCGCGGCACGGTGACCACGCTTTCCTGGATCAGCTGCTCCATGCGCCTCAGAGTGCCGAGCGCGGATCCGGCGTGGATCGTACCGACGCCGCCGGGATGGCCGGTGCCCCAGGCCTTCAACAGGTCGAGCGCTTCGGCACCCCGCACCTCGCCAATTGGAATACGGTCGGGCCGTAGGCGGAGCGCGGAGCGAACCAGGTCGGAGAGGGTGGCAACGCCATCCTTGGTGCGCAGAGATACGAGATTGGGCGCGGCGCATTGCAGCTCGCGGGTGTCCTCGATCAGGACCACCCGGTCGTCGGTCTTCGCGACTTCGGCGAGCAGGGCGTTGGTTAGCGTGGTTTTGCCGGTCGAGGTGCCCCCGGCGACGAGGATGTTCTTCTTCTCGCCGACAGCGCGGGCCAGGGCATCGGCCTGACCCTGAGCCATGATCCCGGTCGCGACGTAATCGGCGAGTGTGAACACTGCGATAGCGGGTTTGCGGATCGCGAAGCTGGGTGCTGCCACCACCGGCGGCAGCAGCCCCTCGAACCGCTCCCCCGTCTCGGGAAGCTCGGCCGACACCCGCGGCGCTTTGGCATGGACCTCGGCCCCGACATGGTGCGCGACCAGCCGGATGATCCGCTCGCCGTCGGCAGCGGACATCCTCTTCCCCGTATCGGCGATCCCGGCACCCAGCCGGTCGATCCACAGCCGCCCGTCGGGATTGAGCATGACCTCGATGACCGAGGCGTCTTCAAGCCAAGTGGCGATCTCTGGCCCAAGCGCGGTGCGCAACATGCGCGCGCCGCGTGACGATGCTTCTGTCCGGATCGGGATGGCGCTCATGAATTGCCTCGCAGATGCAAGCCAGCCGACCATCGGCTGCGCTCGCGAGGCAGATCAAAAGGACATCAAATCGTGTTTGCGCAACAGCAAGTTGCGCAGGGCGTATCCTGGCGCACAGAAGGCCAGATAGTGTGGGGTGTCAGGCCCGAATGAAGCGCGCCTGGTCCCTGTCGTAACGATATTCAGTCACCGTTCCGTCGCCGATGCGAGTGACCAGTTCATCGATAGCTGCGAACGGGATCAGGAACCATTCACGCGGCTGGACGGACTTGCCGAACCGGTCTCCGGCCGAGAGGTCCAACCGGGCTGGCGCGAGCGCACGATGGATCAGGCCTTCGAGCTTGCTACGGTTGATGTTGTAGAGCTTGTATTGGGCAATGATCTGGACGTCGGCGAGGAGAAACGTCGGATCGTTGCGGGCATTGGCGATCCGGCTGGCAACCGGTTGACCGGTAACCCCGATCTTGTGGATCAACTCCCGGTGCTGCTCGACATAGGGATGAGCGGACTTGCTACGCAGGACATAGATCGTGCCGCTCGCCAGATCGTCCGGCTCGGCCACATCTCCAAACAGCGGACCAGCGCTTACCTCTGTTATCCTGCGGGCCGTATCGTCCCGGTAAAGCGCCTTCTGGAACGACCGCGACAGGACGGTCGCTTCGGTTCCGTTGTCGTAAATGACCCGAACCCGGCGATCCTTGCGCTCGTATTGGGTGACAAAGTCTTCGGTTGAGGCGGCGATATAGGCGAGCTGCCCGCCGACGATGAAGAAGTTGCCGGGCTGGATTTCCGCGAGGGTGACTTCAGTTTGCTCGAGCACCTTGGCTTGCCGGGCACCCGCCTTGATGTCGGCCTGAACCCGCTCAAACAGGTTCCTGAAGCTGTCGAAATCGACACATGCTTCACGATTTGCGATTTCCTCGGCAGCGCGCTTGTCGGCGCGTGACGAGACGTGCCGAAGCCGGGTGATGTCGGCATCAGACCCGCCAGCGATACCAAGTTCGGCGAGCAATGCCTCATCATCGAGCGCCGCCGGGGCCGCCGCAGGGGTCGCGCCATCAAGGATGCCATCCGCGTCGAGCGGCGTCAGCAGTTCACGTGCTTCCGGCATGTTGCGAAGCTGGTCCAGGCGAACGGCATAGAGCCGCTCGAAAATGTCGCGGTCCTCGCCATGCCGGGGCAAACGGCCATGTTCCGCGACAAACCGCTGGATCTCCTCGAATCCCGCAACAATCCGCTCCTGCAACGGCGTCAGCGTGCGCTGAACCTCAGGCGTCATGTCGACGCCGAGTTCCGCCAACAGTTCGAGATCGCTCAGTTTAGTCATCGGCGCCGGCCTTTGCGGCATGGCGCTGGAGGAACGCAATGCCCTCGGCCATCTTGCGCTCCCAGGCGTCCTGCGAGGTCAGCGAAGGCAGCCGCCCACGCTCGCGCTTGAACTCCAGCGCCCGCTCCGCCAGCGCCCGTGCGTCCTCGTAGGTGAGCTTGTCCTTCTTGGCGTTGATCACCGCCTGCACCTGCAACAGGGTCTTCTCATCCATCGCCTTGGCCAGCACGGCATAGGTAGCGCTGAAAGGATTGACCCGGTCGATCATGTCAATGTCGAGATCGGTGACGCTGAGCGCGAACTTGCGCACCCCGTCGATGAAGGCGGTGTTCGCCTTGATCTCGCCATCAACAACGTCACCGCCCATCATCGCCTTGGCCTGCTGGGTGACGTTCATCGCTGCAATCGCGTGCTGGCGTACCGCTTCCTGATCCTCGGTGCTGAGTTCGGGATACTTCTCGCGGATGATCTTGCCCATCTTGAGCTGGGTCAGTTCTTCCGGCACCACGTCAGGGTCGAACATGCCGCGTTCCACCACCGACTTGTCCTGCACGAAGCTCGCGATCACCTCGTTGAGGTCCTCGCGGCAAATGCGCGTGGCCTCGATGCTGGTCGGCAGCTTCAGACCCTTGATCTCGAAGTGCATCTGGCCCTGGGCGTTGACGCCGACATTGGCCTCGCCGGGCTTGTAGCCCTCCTCGCCATAGTCGAAACCCTCCTTCGGTCCGGCGTCCTTCGGCGTGAACTCAAAGCGCGGTGCCAGCACCTGCTCCATTAAGAGGCTGGCCGCGATGGCTTTCAGGTAATCGTTGATCGCATCGACCACGAGCGGATCGTCAGCCGCCGGTTCTGCGATCAGATTGGTGAAGCGCGCCCGCGTCTTGCCCGGCGCATCGCGGGTGGCACGCCCAATGATCTGGATGATTTCGGTCAGGCTCGAACGATAGCCGACGGTCAGCGCATGCTCGCACCAGATCCAGTCGAACCCTTCCTTGGCCATGCCGAGCGCGATGATGATGTCGACAAAGTCCCGGTTGGTGCGGGCCTCGGGTGATTTCAGCGATGCCACCACCTTGTCGCGCTTGGTCGCATCGTCGTCGACCAGGTCGGCGACCTTGATGACGCCGCCCGCTGCCGTGCGAACCAGGTGGAAGCCAGTCTCGGGATCGACCCCATGCCAGTCGCCGAGATGGTTCATGATGTCCTCGGCCTCACGGTGCTTGTCCTTGAGGCTCTCCCGCGAATTGACCGAGGGGATGTGGACGATGGTCTTCACCGTGGGGTCGAGCAGCGCCGAGATCTTGTCCGTGTAGCGGCCCATGTAGAAACTGTAGCCGATGTCGAGCACCTTCAGATGCTCATAGCCGTTGAGCTGCTCGTAGTAGGTGTAGGTAACGGTCTCGAACTTCGCCTCGTCTTCGGGCGCCAGCACGGGTATGGCATCGCCCCGGAAATAGCTGCCGGTCATGGCGACGATGTGCGCCTTGTCGCGCCCGATCAGCTGGGCAAGCTGCGCACCTAGCCGGTTGCCAGCATCCGCCGAAACATGGTGAAACTCGTCAATGGCGATGACCGTGTCATCGAACGCGTCCACACCCAGCTCGTCAAAGGCGAAGCGGAAGGTGGCGTGAGTGCAGACCAGCACTCTCTCATCGCCCGCCAGGAACTCACCTACGGCCTTGACCTTGGACTTTGCCACCTTGGGGTCGTCGGCACCCGGCGTGTTGCACAGGTTCCACTGCGGCGCGACCACCCAGTCCGCCCAGAAGCCATGCTTGCTCAGCGGTTCACTGGCAAAGCTTGCACCGATCGAACGCTCCGGAACGCAGACGATCGCCTTCTTGACGCCCTGGTTGGTCAGCTTGTCGAGCGCGATGAACATGAGCGCGCGCGACTTGCCCGAAGCTGGCGGCGACTTGATGAGCAGGTACTGTTCGCCCCGCTTGTCATAGGCGCGGGCCTGCATCGGCCGCATGCCGAGTTCGTTTGCCTTGGCGGTCGCACCGGTGCCGGCTGGGCGGAAGGTGACCGTGGGGATGATATCGCCGTTTGCCATGCAGTTCACGCTGCCTTCTTGCCGGTCATCTTGGTGTAGAGCTCGAAAAGCTTCTCGAGCCGCTCGGTGTCGTTGCGGAATTTGCGCCCGATATAGATCCGCTCCAGCACCTCGTCATTGCGTTCATGCGCGTGCCGCAGGTTTTCGGGCATCTTCTCTGGATCGTAGAGCTCGGCAATGGTCTTGGGGAAATGGGCCTCGCGAGCCAAGAGGATGTCCTCTGCGCAGCGGGTGAGGTCGGCCTTGTTCTGTTCGGTCAGCTTTGGAACCGGGAAGGTGTTATAACACACGCCCGAAGAGTAACGATAATCTGACTTCATTCTACCTGCCGTCAGACCAACCCAGCAAGTGTGCATTTTTGAGCAAATGAGAGACATAGTATATAAAGGGGCATCATAGATGGCCTGTGCCGCATCCGAGATTACGGTATCACTCTTTTGGAGGCCTATAGGAATGTAGCTCCGGCGCTCTGACGATACCCGAGGAATTATCAATTGATCCCGCTTGCCGGTGATCGTCCGCTCAAACTTGTAGGGCGTATCGACGCCGAGTTTGCCCCGGTCGCTGCCGCTTTCCCGATAGCGGCGAACTCTCTCAACCCGACCTGCAATCGGCGGAATACGCAACGCAACATCAGCGTCGCTGTCCCCGATCCAGAGGCAATATCGCTCAATGCCATTGATGAATTCGCTCGAGCCCATAATCCGGCGACAATACTGCTTCGCTTCGGGATAGGCGTTGCACAGTTCGTCATACTCCATGCGGGTGAGCGTGAAATTCCCCAGGTCTCTGGGGATATTTCCAGCAAACATCTGCGGCAGAGAGTTTATAGGTTGTGGAGATTTGTCGATGATGACGTCCGGTCCATCGATTAGGTAAGCGTTGATGTGGGACGCCAGCTTCTTGACGTCGCCGTCGTAAATGTATTTCTTGTTCAATGATAATGCGGTGACACCGACAATTACGCAAATTACATTTGCGTTCCTGCTTGCGTTATTAGCCCAATAAAAATCTTTATGGCAAAAGAATATGGATTGTCCGGCACGAAATATCGGTGGCCAGATGAGCGGGACTTGGACGCCTTGGCATACCGAGTTCGTCGACACGAAAGCGAAGGACCCGCCGTTCTTGATGAACTGGGAGGCCTTCCAGAACCAGCCGGCAATGTAGTCGATCGCCTTAACTGTCTTCCCATAATCGAGCTGCCGCAGATCGGCTTTTTGACTCTCTGTTTGGAACTTATCGCCGATATACGGCGGGTTTCCGCAGATGTAGGTCTCGCCGCCGGCATTCTCGAAATCAATCGATGCTTGATCGAGTGGACTGCCAAACAGATCATCTGCGTAAATTTTTACGCCCGTTGCCTTAACATCCATCAGGCTCAACCAATCGAGCCGCAGCGCGTTGCCGCAGGTAATCCAGTTCTGGCTGTCTAGCGGTAGGAAGTCGGCTAGCGCCTCCTTCTGGCCGCGATAGAGGACGTCGCACTGGAACTCGGCGATGATCAGCGCCAACCGCGCGATTTCGGCTGGGAATTCGCGAAGCTCGATGCCTCGAAAGTTTGTCAACGGGATGGCGGTCTTTCGGTGGGCCTCACCTCTCCGCGCATTAATCTCGGCTTCGATCTCCCGCATCTGCTTGTAGGCGATGACCAGGAAATTACCCGACCCGCATGCCGGATCGAACACGCGGATGCGCGCCATGCGGTTGCGCAGGTTCAGCAGCTTGCGGGCATTGTTGTCGGCCTCGTCGAGCGCCGTTCGCAGATCGTCGAGGAACAGGGGGTTCAGCACCTTCAGGATATTCGGCACGCTCGTGTAGTGCATGCCGAGCGCGCCACGCTCCTCATCGTCGGCCACCGCCTGGATCATGCTGCCGAAGATGTCTGGGTTGATCTTCTTCCAGTTCAGGTTGCCGATCTGGATCAGATATGACCGCGCGATCCGGCTGAAGCGCGGGACATCGGTGTTTCCGGAGAACAGCTGACCGTTGACGTAAGGGAACACGTCGGCCCAGCGCGGCGTGCCGGCTGCTTTGCGATAGCGCTCGTCCAGCTTGCCTTCGTGCCGCGTGGGCGTGTCCATCGCCTGGAAGATCTGGCTGATGACTTCGTGGGTGTTGCTCGAATCCCGGGCGCTCATCTGTTCTACGGTGCGGGTGAACAGACCCTCGCCGTTGAAGATGTCAGTGTCCTCGGCGAAGAAGCAAAAGATCAGCCGGGCCATGAAGTGGTTCATGTCGGCCCGGCGCTCGGCCGTCGCCCACTCCGGGTTGTCCTTCAACAGCTCGACATAGAGCTTGTTGAGCCGGCTCGTCGCCCGGATATCAAATGTGCTCTCGCGAATCTGCTTGACGGTGGTGATGCCGGCAAGGGGTAGGAACAGGCCAAAGTGGTTGGGAAAATCGGCAAATGTGCAGGCGACCGTCTCGCCACTGTTGAGGTCTTCCGCCTGGAAATCTGCCCCATCGGTGGCGAGAATGAACTTTGCCTTCGCCGCGGCCGTCTTCGGGCTCTCGCGCAGCGCCTTCAGCGTCTGATCGACGGTCCCGGCGTCACAGGTGGCGATGTGAATGTTGCTGCGCTGAAGCACACCGCCCGGCAGATCGGACGCGTTCGATGCCCCACTGCGCAGCTTCTTGAGCGTTGTGGCTTTGTTTCCAAAGGCTTCGAGGAACGCGAACGGAAACTCCGCCCGGTCAAAGGGATGTTCAGCTAACTCCGATATTGCCTGTTCGATCTCGACTGCGTTCATCCGCCTTCACTACGACGTGAACGGGGATGATAACAAGCCGAGACGGGGCGGCAGTGTTGGACGATGGCGACAGTCCGGTAATGTGCTTCGAAAGCGGTCAAGCGGACATTCGTTCAGCGTTGAGTGGAATGGCAGCTGTGCGCCCTAATCTCGGTCATTAGAGCTTGCCAGCCGGTGGCCCGAAAGCGGACATACCTTTCGATCAACCTGAAGAGCTGGGTCTGGGACATTCCTGCCGTTCCCTCACTGCTGGCTAAACGCCAGGACTGGCCAACAGCGGACATTCGGCATTTGCCCAAGCGAGACTTCAGAACGTCGGTTTTTCGGCCGACAGCAGCCACTATGCTTCAAAAGCCGAGAGCGCAGTAAGCCGCCATCAGTCCTGCCGTGCATGATCGGCAATTAACGTAGTTCACTGTTACGCGCATCGTTAAATGGGCTGCGTACCTGCGTGAGACTCAAGCTACGTTTCGTCGGCCCATTTTGCCACGCTGTGGCAAACTGCGGGACCTTCCGGGACCAACGCGCATCGCCGGCGGGCAGGCAGGACAGCTGATGGCTTCTTCAGCCATCGCTTTCGGCCCTGGAATTGGGCCTCCTAGGCGCCCATCGAGAATCTGCCCAATCAGATTGTCGAAGCGGTCACGCTCCACCGCATACATTCCGCCCCGCGCGCCTTCGAAAGCACAGTTCCAGGCGGCGAGCGCCTGACCATAACGCAGGGCACTGGTCAGACTCTCGATACTTGCGGATTTCAATCCTGAGAGGCCCCCGCCTGCGACTTTCGACAAGAAACCGGCCGAACACCAATCACCGGATCCGCAGCTGTCTAAGAACCGCGGCGCGTTGACCGCGGGCAAATGCGTCCAGTCGGACAGCTTTTCAAGGCGATGGCGATAACGCAGCCCGTCGACGCCCATCGTCTGGATTTCAAAGATCGTGGCGCTGTTGCTGGCCATCGCGCCGCCCGCTTCGCTCAGGCGCTGATCGGCATATTTGACGATGTGGGCGAGCTGCAGCGCCTCTGCAAAGAGCTTGGGATCGGATTTGCCCGATGGCTCAAACATGACGATCGCTCCCGCATCTGACGCTCGCGCTGCCAAGGTTAGCGCCGCGCGCGATAGCCGATCCATAAAGAACACTTGCGCGCCTTTTAGCCCGTCGCCGACGGCATCGACGGCCTGGCGCGTGACCGGCTTGAAGCTTGGCAGCCATTGGCCGCAATGCGGACAAGCCCAAGAAAAACGGTGCGTCGGCGATCCGTCGCGGTCGCGACGAATCTCCTGGATAATTATGGGCGTATGGCTGGTCGGCTCACAACCGGCAAAATCCAGTTTCACGCCCCAGCGGCTCATATCGGCCCTGACCCGCTCGGAGGCAGGATCGCCGTTCATACGGGCGATCGGATAGCTCTCCCACCCGAGGTAGGCTAGGATCGACAATACGTTCCCGCAAGTACCGCCTGCCCAAGCCTGAACTGGCAGGTTCGGATTCGCGCTCATGACCAGATCAAGTGCGATCAGGCCGGTCCCAAATGCGCGCGGCTTTCCGCTTTCGGCTGTGTTCACGCCGCTACCCCTCATTATGAAGCGCCGGTCGAGGCTCCGGATAGACCTCCCCTTCCAACCAAATATGAATCATGTCGGCCTCCTCCTCGTCTGCGGTCGGCCCCTCAAACTCGTAGCTGATTGCCTCCAGATAGGCGACAGGCAAATCACGCTCGAGCGCGGCCATCAAGGCGCCAAGCGACATGACCTTGCTTCCGAGCGGTGAAAGGATCAGCAGCGATCCCCCCACCTCCGCAAAGACCGGCTTTCGCAGGTCATCAAGGCGCAGGATAGTCCGATACAGATCGAGCGGATCTGACTCGTCCGCGTAGACGATGTTGCGCGTATCGACCGACCACCCGCTCTCGAACTCGGTCAGGAACTCCTCGGCAAGGCGATCCCCAGCCCTCGGATCGATTGCCGGAAACGGCAGGATAGGACAGGTATCGTGCGGGTCGACGAAGGAATGTAGCCGACCAAGGGCACCCGCTCGCCCGGATGCGAGTTGTGGGAGCCACAGCTTCGCAGCGCCGGCCGAGCCGTCGAGCGTCGATCCGCCGCGAAAGCCATGCACGAAACCCGGCGCATCGCTCGAAATCGCGGTAATCGCGCCATCGAGAGCCGGATCATGGGTGACAAACAAGTGAAGATTGAACTCGGCCGGCGCCCGAACCGAACGTTCGACCAGATAGCGGATGATCGGGAACGCCGTTCCGACCGAAAGCGCGCTGATGTCGACCACGACGTCTGTCGTCTCGGCGAAATCTTGCCGGCCGATCAGCCCGACTGCATTCCGGCCGCCCACCACCGCTCCGTCGCTCCCGAAGATGGGCACCGATGCCATCTCATGGGCGGGGATCGCCGCCCGTAACACGTCACTATTCGTCGTGGCGCGGTCGATCAGCGCCTGCGTCGGCTTCGGGCGCTCCTCCTGAAGAAACAACCCCCGGATTTGGCCTTCCGTGTTGGCGAGTCGCCGCGCCACCGCCGTGGACCGGGGATCAAAGCCGGCCCCGCCCACCAGCAGGATGCGACGCTCAGGCTGGGCGAAATAGGTGTCCACGAAGCCGTCAATCTCGGCGCCGCGATGCGAGACGCAGGGATCCCACCGGCCCGCCATCAGGGGACCTCATCCAGAAGCCGAACCAGATCGTCGGCGCTCCGCTCCAGAAATCCGCCGCGTTTGAGGGTCAGGCCATGATGGAGCAGCAACACGCCGCCCAGCTCGATGAGACACCATTTGCGCTTCTTCGTGCCATGGTCCGGCACCAGCACGAAGGCGTTATAGGCGACGCCGAACTGCAACACACGAGCGAGATCGGGATGGCTCGCCGGGATCGCGTCGAATTCGTCCTGCGGAATTCCAAATGCGGTCGCTCCGCCCCCCAACGACGCATTGCCCTCAAGGCTCTTAGTCACGCATTCCCGAGCGATCCCGTCCGACAGACGCTTGACCAGCTGTTGCTGCGGGAAGTCCCATCCCCGCACCATCTCGCTCGCGCGTTCGCGCAGCAGCTTATGCTGCATCCCGCTGCGTAACGTCGGAGCCTTGGCGCGTATCAGCTGGGTTTCGGATTGCGAGACCAGGCGGGCAGCCAGCTGCAGGAACTGCTCGGCATTCTCCGAACTGGCATCGCAGAGCGCATCAATCCCGAAATAATAGGGCCGGTCATAGCGATGAAGGAGATGAATGCGTGCCCCTTCCGCGATTGAGGCATCGACCGTCAGCGGGCGGTTCGGTTCGACATCCTCCTCAGGATGATCGAACAGGCCTCGCTGGGGAACCCGCTTGGCATAGCGCTCAAACAGCACCGACAGCATTGCCATCTGCATGTCCTCGCCCGCCTCGCCGGTCCCCGCCAGATAGTTAGCGACGTCCTGCGCAAGCGCGGCGCGGCGATCGGCTGAGATGTTATGACGGCGCTGGAGCACATCGACATGCTCCGCCAACCGTTCCCGCTTGCTCTGCGCGATGATCTCAGGCGTGGTCGATAACAGATCGCCGAGATTGTTCAGTCGGCGGCGATTAAACACCTCCATCTGGCTCAAATAGCGGCCGGCCATATCGCGAGCCATCTTGCGGAACGCGCGCCGCTGCCCGAGCCGGTCATCGGTACTCTGCATCCAGATATCGGTGATTTCCCGAGCACGTTTGAGGCCCGGCTCCTCCCCATCCTGCGGTTCGGCATCCAACAGGACGTCAGCCGGCGTAAGCGCGTCGAGTCGAGTCAGGATCCAGCGCGAAACTTTGAGCTCTCGCCGCGCGAGCCAGCGCTGCAAGGCGGCTAGCTGAGACGGATGGAGGCTGTGGGCATCGTCGAAGATGATCAACGGGCGGAGCGTCAGCACCTGCTCGCCATCGACAACGCGGAAAGATTCGATCACGTCGAAAGGACGATAGGCCGCTGCCGCCTGGCTATCGATATCCTTGACGTCGGGGGGCATGAGCGCCGCTGAAATCCGATAGATCGCGAGCTCGACCTCGCGGGCGCGCATTAGCAGATCGGGTCCGGCAGTCCCTCCGATCGCGGTCAACGCGGCATCGGCGTCTGCGCGCGGAATGATCTGGACCTGATCCAGCGAGACACCTGCCGTCTGCAAATTGCGCAGCCACGCCAGGATCGTGCGCGCCTGCAGGAGAGCGATCATCAGGCCCGTCTTGAGATCGTCGGGATAGGGGAACTCCCAGAATTCGCGATATTCCGCCTCGAGCGGAAGCCTGCCCCCCAGCAGGACCGGCTGCTCATCGACCAGAGCCCCGCATGCCGTCAGCGTGTCGATTAACGGCTTGTAGGTGTTGAGGCCGCGATTGCGGAGCAGCGTGCGCAGCGTCGCATACTGAAACAGCCGGGCCAGAGTCGTCTTGCCGCTGCCCGGAGTGCCGATCACCATCGCCAAGCGATCATAGAGCCGCCCGTCCTTTGCTGGCTTCTCGAAGAAGGTCGATAGCGGTTCGGGCGTCACGACGGCTAAAAAGGCCTCGTCATCGCGAAGATATTCGGTCGCTCGTTTCTCGAAGGGATTGATCATGGCCGCCGCTCAGACATGCCGCTGCCGCCGCCGGAACAGCGGACGCATCGCCGGTGCCACCACCCCGTTACGGTCGCCGCCCGCGGTCTCGGCCCAGAGCAACGCGACTGCATTGTTCGGCGTGTTGTGATCCAGCACGAGCGGGAGCGCGCAGCCGCCATAGCCCAGGCCGAGATGCTCGACACCGCCAACATCCGTGTGCTTGGTGCGAATGATCGGATCGTAATACGACTGGGTCAGCTTGATGAACGCAGCGTCACGCCCTTCGACCGCACCCAGCGGCAGATCGGTAGGCAGGACCGTACCGAACGAAATATGGACCGCCTTGGCCCAGCCGTCGCCAGCGAGCGCGTCCGTTGCGAGCTCCTGACGCTCGCCGATTGCCTGCGCTGCGGTCGATGAGGCGATATAGTGATGCACGCAAAGCTCCCAATTCGGATCGAACGGGTCGCTCCCGAGCACCTGGCGAGCGCCTTCGATGGAGTCTTTGAAGCGCCAGAGCTTCCCCGACCACTTCTGCTTCTTATCGTTGTAACGGAAGAACGACGTGCCCGTCCCCGCGAAATCGTCGACGAGATAGACGAGCCGAAACAGCGCCTGCTCGTCCTTCAGATCCTCACGAAGATTGCCGAGCAGGTCTTCCCATTTTTCCTTGTCGAGCTGCGTTGCGAGCACCAACTGCTCATTGGTTAGCAAACCGACATTGCTATGACGAATCCCGTCGATCCGCGCCCCGTCGCTCAACCCCATGACGAGGGTCTGACGGCGCAAGCGATCCACCGCGCGACGTGCCGCTTCATCGCCCAGCACTCGAAAAGCGGGAATGCCGCGCTGCGCCGCGATCGTCGACACCAAACGTTCCCGCATCGTCTTCGGATAGAATTGCTCGACGAGCTTCTGCATTTCGATGGGCCCGACATAGACCAGCCTTCTGCGCACAAACTCATAGGCCGTCTCGCGTTCCGCTCGATCGAACTGCTGGAGCCAGGTGGCGAGACTCTCGAAAAACCGCATGCCCGCCTGGAAGTCCCGGTAACCATCATATTTCAGCCGCGCCATCAGCCGCAGCCAGCGATATTCCTCGCGGGCGCGCTCGTCACTCCAGTGCATGATCTCGGCAAGGATTTTGAGGCCGAGATCCTGGTTCACGACAGAGCATCCGCCTTGAAGCGGACGCCACCTTCGCACGGCTCAAGCGCGTCCAGATATTCGAGGGTCACTTGAAGGCCCCGTTGCCCCGGCTGACCAAGGTTCCAGCACGTGCTAGGATCGACGCTGATTTCGTCCACGCTCAGAGCGAACGGCTCGCGCAGAAGCGCATAGTCGTTTCCTGGCCACCGACCGCGATCGCCCATCGCCAGTACGGCGCCATCGTCGATCCGTCGGCGGATCGCCGCCAGCACATTGGCCTTTGACACATACTCGGGAACGATATCAATAGAATGGCTCGACCGAGTGACGATCACGTCGCGCATTCCCTGCTTGAGCAGTACTTCATGCGCAAGGTCCCATAGCCGCGTTTCCGATAGTCCCGATCGGGCTTCCAAGGTGATCTGATATTTTCGGTTCGATTGTATCGCGGCACCTACCAGTTCAGGCTGGCCGCGCAGCGCTAGCGCCAATGCGGCAAGCTCGGCGCACGGTTCGTCTTTGCCATCCGGCGCATTATCCTCGTCCAACCCAGATATTTCGGCACCGTTATAATAGCCGATCAGCACGTTTTCCCACAATGATTTAGGCAGCGCAGCCTGGAGGTCGCGTCGCACGGAAGCGCCCCGCCCCGTAGCAATCGCCAACGTGACGCCTGCGCCCAGCAGGCGGCTCAAATGGCCCGTTACCTCGGGCGTCACCGCATCGAACCGATGGCGCGTGTCGACCAAAGTCCCGTCATAATCGAGCGCGATCGCCTGAAAGACGGGCCCCAACAGCCGCTGGCGGAAAGCGTCCAACTCCCTCTGCCAGCACGCCAACTCGCCCGCATCAGCGAGCTGCGCCGCGGAAACGCCGGCCTTGCGATGGATCGCGACGGCATGCCTGGGGGACAGGTTAGCGATGCGCCGAGCCGCGACGCGCGGCAACGGCAGATGATAGAGCTTGCGCCCAAATTCGGGTACGCCAGGGCGTCCGGGATCAAGACCCCGTGCGCGTCCTGCCCAGCCCGTGACTTGCAAAGCCGCTATCAGGGAGGCCAGCATAGTCGCCATCGACGATCCAGGTAGTCCAAGCCGTGCGATGGGTATCTCGGCCGGCAACAGCGCCAGTGTGCGCTCCGCTAGATCAGCTCCCGTCGGTGAATACAGCGCGATAACGGCGCTGGTATCGCCACGCTTGGCAAGCCAATGATGCCGACCATGCGCGAAGTTCCGGTAATCAGCGATCTGCAGATTGCCCACCGCAGCTTCAGTAAATTTGGATTCGAGGTCGATCGCACCGATCCGGCTGTCCGCGTCGTGAAGGACAATAGTCGTACTACGCGACCACAGAGGCTCGGTTGTTGCTGCCCAGTCTTCGATCTGAGCAGACTGAGCGCTGAGCAGCGGAGCTATGCTAACACGCACCATTTCCCACTCTTCCACACGGCCGAGTTCAAGCAAATACGCACGAACAAGCACGGCGATAAAGCCAAGCAGGGAGTTGGTGGCGAGGAAGCCGTCTTTGCCCGCTGGCGGTGGGAACAGCAGCAGATCAACGAAAGGATGCGCGCGAGCAAGATCGGATAAAGGACTGTCCGGGCGACCGCAGAGAATTGCGAGTTGCCGCGGCTCCTGGTTCGCAAGTTTGCGTGCTGCACCGAGAATGTCGACGTTGCTTCCGCCGGCACTTAGCAGCCAATTCGCGAGCGGCGCTGCGATTGGTTCGGTGACATCAAGAGGAGTCGCCACTACGCCGAGTTGGCGTGTAGCATATTGGTGCATCTGCGCCAGCGCATGCGCCGCCGTAAGGGATCCACCAGACCCCACTGCGCGAAGCGGCATTCCTCCGGCCGCTTTGATGGCGCGTCGCAAAGCTCCGATGTCTGCTTCGCAAGCCCAAGCGAACGTCTCCGCAAGCCGCGCCATCTCAGCTGCATATGGCTTCGCCATGATTCCCCTCAATTTCTATCCTGGCTATCCCATACGTTAGCCAGAACATCAAGAGAACGAAACGGCGTTCACCAATAGGTTGGGGTTCCCTTGAAGATTGCGCGCCGAAGTTAGGTCTGGAATGACCGCTTTCGGCAGCCGCGGTGCGAATGCCGAACGGTAGAAATTAGGGAGCAAAGCTGCTGCTGCGCTTTGTCCCGTCGATACGACAGCTCTTGTGAGGAGCAGACACCCCCGGCCGGTGCCGTGAACGACTGGGTGTGGTCGATAGCCGCCTCCGCGGCGGCGGTGCGAGGAAGGTCAGCTATCCGTGGTTCGCTGCCCGGAACCTGACAGCCGGCAAGCGGCCCCACACCAGCCCATATTGGTCTCCGCGCTTCGCAGGTGAATGAACGGCTGCTATCGGGGAGCGATTTGAGCGAGCCGAACGACCGCAATGTTAGCGTCAGCGGCCCAGGCGCTCACTGCTTTCTATGCGACGCGTCAATGCCCGAATGAACCCGTCGTACCTCTCTTTGCCAGAGGCTTGCGCGGCTGCACCAGTTCCATCCGGCAGCGCGGGCGTCGCCGTGAGCCAAAATCGAACGAACAGGGCCAAGGCCTCATTGCCAATTTCAACACTCTGAGCAACCTGCTCCAGTTGACGCACCAAGCGATCAATTCTCCTACTCAACGCCGCTTCCATGCGCTCTGAGGCATCAGGTGACATGAACGACGCCAGCGCCGCTTCGACAATCTCTGCCTGCGAGGCGCGCCGCCGTATGGCAAGTTCAGCCAGTTGCCGCGCGATCTCCGGCGAAAGCCGGAAGGTATGCTTCGATTTCACAGCGCGATGCCATCGTCGGGGTCGAGCGACGCCCGCCGCGCGTTGCTGCGCATCGCTTCCTGAAGGCGGCGGTTGCGGGCGGCATCATCTTCGGCCTGATCGTCCCGATCGAACTCAAATTCCCGGTTCACAGCCCTTAACGGTGGAACGATGTCCTCGTGCACCGGCAGTTCCGGTTCGGTTCGAATGCCAGCGTTGGCGGGATCCGAATCTTCGGATTCCACCGCGCCAGTGCGCGGCGTGGCCAAAGCAGGCGCTTTTGCGAGGCGATCCACCCAGTCGTGTGGCGCTCCCATCCCCTCGCTGGCGCGGACCTGCGGCGGCGACAGCACACGCGCCGAGAGCCGCCGGTCCCGAAAATATTGCGCCTTCTTCGCCCTGATCGGGTGCATGCCCGCCATCATCACGATCTCGTCAGTCGCGGGAAGTTCCTGGATTTCGCCCTGGGTCAGTAACGCGCGGGCAGTCTCGGACTTGGAGATCATGAGGTGGCCGAGCCATGGCGATAGCCGGTGCCCGGCATAGTTCTTCATCGCGCGCAGCTCAGTCGCGGTGCCAAGCGATTCCGAGACACGCTTGGCGGTGCGCTCGTCGTTGGTCGCAAAACAGACCCGGACATGGCAATTGTCGAGGATCGCGTTGTTGTGGCCGTATGCATGCTCGATCTGGTTCAATGACTGGGCGATCAGGAACGACTTGAGCCCATATCCGGCCATGAACGCCAGCGCGCTTTCGAAGAAGTCGAGCCGCCCAAGCGCCGGGAATTCGTCGAGCATGAGTAGCACCCGCTGGCGTGATTTGTCGGGGGCAAGCTCCTCGGTCAGACGGCGGCCGATCTGATTGAGGAGGAGGCGGATCAGCGGCTTGGTCCGGCTGATGTCGGATGGCGGGATGACGAGGTAAAGCGTCGCCGGTCGCTTGGCATCGACCAGGTCGGCGATCCGCCAGTCGCATTGCCGGGTCACCTGCGCCACGACGGGATCGCGGTAGAGACCGAGGAACGACATAGCAGTTGAGAGTACTCCCGAGCGTTCGTTGTCAGACTTGTTGAGGAGCTCACGCGCCGCACTTGCCACTACCGGATGGACGCCATCCTCGCCCAGGTGCGGGGTCATCATCATCGCGGCAAGCGTGGATTCGAAGGAGCGCTTTGGGTCGGACAGAAACGCCGCCACCCCGGCGAGCGTCTTGTCCAGCTCGGCGTAGAGTACATGGAGAATCGCGCCGACCAGCAAAGAATGACTGGTCTTCTCCCAATGGTTGCGCTTCTCCAGACTCCCTTCGGGATCGACCAGCACGTCTGCGACATTCTGGACATCGCGCACTTCGCAAACGCCGCGTCGCACTTCGAGCAGCGGGTTGTAGGCTGCGGACTCTGCATTGGTCGGATCGAACAGCAGCACGCGGCTGAAACCGGAGCGGTAACCAGCGGTCAGCGTCCAGTTCTCACCTTTGATGTCATGGACGATAGCCGAGCCCGGCCAGGTGAGCAGAGTCGGGACGACCAGCCCGACGCCCTTGCCGCTGCGGGTGGGAGCAAAACACAGGACATGTTCGGGACCATCGTGGCGCAGATATTCATTGTTGAACCGGCCCAGCACGACGCCCTTGTCGTCGAACAGGCCCACATCCTTGATCTCCTGCCGGTTGGCCCATCGCGCCGAGCCATAGGTCTGGGCATTGTTGAGCTCGCGCGCACGCCAGACCGACATGCCGATGGCGATGATGATCGCGGCAAATCCGCTCGACGCGGCGATCAGTCCGCCGGTCTCGAAGATGCGCGGAGCATAGGCGTCATAGCTGAACCACCACCAGAAGAAGTCGTAGGGCCGATAGACCGGCAGCCCGAATAGCGAGAACCAGGCTGGACCGAGTTCGGACTGGTAGCCAAGCGCTGCGGCGGTCCATTGGGTTGCGCCCCAGATACCAGTGAGCACCAGCATGAATACGGCAATGATCTGACCCCAGAGGATCTTTGTTGCGGCCATCAGGCATCTCCTTGTCGGGCTACACGTGACCGGCGAGGCGATGATCGCAAGCTTCTGCGCACTGCGAGCGCGGACTGGCGCAAAAGGACAAAGGCTGGCGAAAATGCCCGTCCCGCAGACTGTCGCAATTGCCCCATTCAAATCCCCAATGTCCGCGTGCGAGTGAAGCTCCAGTCGATCCCACCTTGAGCGTTGACCGTACCACTGACCGCCTGACCGAGATGTTGTTCCATCGTCTTTCGCCACGGAACGAGCTGGAAGCTGAGCCCATCGTCGATCATCGCAAAGCGGCCTGAGGAAAGCGTAACCCGCTCGCGGTAGATGCCGGCGAGATGCTCACCAGGCCGCGCGGGCGCATGCGGCAGCCCGGTTCGCGCGGCGATGGATTGGGCCGCCTTGACAAGATCACGATTGTGCAATTCGTCGAGCAGGTCGCGGGCAAAGACAAACCGCTGCCCCTGGCGGCGCGCCAATCCCTCCGATGCCAGTTGCTCGGATCGTGCGGTCAGCGCGTCGCGCACCTCGGCCCCGAATCCGCCTGCCGTTTCGACCGGTTCGCGCGCGACCAATTGCCGGTCGAGCCATGTCGCGCCGGGCGCCTTGATCTGCTCGGCCAGCGACAGATCCGAGCGCAGGTTCAGCGACTGGCGATCGATCCCCCGTGCATCGCGCCAGTAGCCGAGTTCGACGATCGCGCCGGGACTGGCATCGCCGGTCTGGTCGATATCGTTGAAGCGTAAATGGTGGACCCGTCCGTCCACGCCATCGACCACGGCGTAGGCGCTTCCGTAGAGTTCATCGTGCAAACCGCGTTCGACGAGGCGACCGATGATCGGATCTGCGGCGTGATCGTCATGCAGGGCGAAGCGCCCGGCATCGGGATGGAGACCCTGACCGCTCATGGCCCGGTGCATGGTCTTGATCACATCGCCGCGCACACCAAGCTGGCGCAGAATCGGTTCGAGGTCGGGCTTGAGCGTCCAGCAGGCCGGCATGACGCTGGCGGCCAGCCCCAGGCGTTCGAGCTTGCCGGCCCGCCCGATCAAGTGGCGATCAAGCGCCGATTGCAGTCGACCGGCTTCCGGCCGCAGGTCGACCACACCACCCAGTTCATCGGCCATGCGCTGCAACCGGCGATCAAGGCTGGTCCAGCGGTCAGCATCGACCTCTCGGGCAAGTGCTCGGTCGATTTCGCGCTCGCTTCGAGGGCCGAGTTCCAGTGTCACCCGCTCCTCGGCGCGGCCGCGCAGACCAGAGCGGATATAGTCGCGGTCGATCACCAGGTCGCGGCCATCGTCGGCACGCCCGCGCAGCAGGATGTGGATGTGGGGGTTCTCGGTGTTCCAGTGATCGACCGCGACCCAGTCAAGCCGGGTGCCGAGGTCACTCGCCATGTCGGCCATCAATTCGCGAGTAAGGGCGCGAACGTCCTGGAGTTCGCCAGCATCCTCGGGTGAGACGATGAAACGGAAGTGATGCCGGTCGTCGGCACAGCGCTCTGCGAAGACGTTGCCATCGGCAGAAGCGCCGTCGCTCCCGAACAGCTCGGCATCCTTCCCGTCGCGGGTTACCCCATCGCGCCTCAGATAGGTAACGTGGCGCGCCAGCGGAGCTGCCGAGAAGCGCGTGCCCACGTGCCGGACCACCCGCGCCTTGACGAGCACGCGACGCTGACCCTGACTGGCGCGCATGCGCAGGACGGCGCTGCGGCCACGAGCATTGCGACCCGTGCCGCGCCGACTGCGCCCGGTGATGCCGACCCGCCCGGCCTTGTTCGACAGCGCGCGGACCTGGGCCACAAGCGAGCGGGGCTTAGCCGAACGCCTGCCCCGATCCCTGACCCGTCCCGGCCTGACATTGAAGTCGTCGTCGTTCACCAGATTGGAGGGCAGAATTCAGGCGACGGCGCTGAAAATGTCAGAATTGCGCCAGTTTTCGGCAAAGCTGCCAGCAGGGGTCGTTGAGCGATGGCGCTGAAAGGCGAGTGATTCCAAAGACCTTCACCCCACCCGATGGCGCTACTTTTATCTTGCCATCCTCCTTCCCCCTGCCTTCTTGCCCCCGCACTTCCGCATAATCCTGCGCCAATCCACGCCATGACGCGCCAGAGGTCAAAGGGTGCGATCACTGCGGGATGCTCCCCGAAACGGGCGCGAAGAGGCCGTCTGGCTGGACAGGCTGAGCGGAATTTGAAGGAGGCAGCGCGGCGGCGGCGAAGCTGCCGGATGCGTCCGCCGGTGTATCCTCGCGCGCGGCGAACAGCTCAGCCTGAGTCCAACTCCGGCGAACTGTCTGCAAGGGAGAGGCACTGGCAAAGGCGGTAGCGCTGCGTCCGGCCTGCAGCATCGGTGCGATCCGGGCGATGTAGGCGCGGGTTTCGGCGGGCAGCGGCTTGCCGCGATCCCGCCAAGCCTCGTAGCGGCCCGGTCCCGCATTATAGGCCGCGAGCATGCCGTAGGCACCGTAGCGGTCGTACATTTCGCGCAGGTAGGACGTGCCCGCCATGATGTTGTCGCGCGGGTCGAACGGATCGCTGCCGAGCCCGAACCGGGCGCGCTGGCGCGCCCAGGTTCCCGGCATCAATTGCATCAGGCCCATCGCACCCGCTGACGATACGGCACCGATCCGGCCTGCGCTCTCGGTGCGCATGACCGCATAGATCCACGCCTCGGGAATGCCGAAGCGCCGCGAGGCCTCTGTGACATGCGCAGCAATGTCGACGACACGCTGCTGCATCCGTTCGGCAGCGACCTGCGCAAGCGCAGGCGCAGAACCGAACAGGGCGAGCGCGAAGCAGGCGATGCGCAGCGAGCCAACGATGCGCATCGCTCAATCCGCCTTTTCGCGGCGCGACGGGCGTGACCAGACCAGAACATGGGCGTTGCCATGGTCCTGGAACAGGTTGGCCCGCAGCGGCTGAACGAAGGCGGGATCGTCGATCTGGAGCGAGAGATAATCACCCGCCTTCTCGCCGACATGCTTCCAGGCCGCACCCACTTCGCGCGCCTCGTCGCCTTCGCCTGCCATGACGCAGTAGTCGGGCGCGTTCTCGCTGTCCGACGAATCGGCCGGGACGAGGGTGAGATCGATGTCGAGCGTTAGCGTGTGCAGGCGGCCGGCAAAGCCGCCATCGGCGGCAACAAATGTTCCGATCTTCATGGGTTAGTTTCCTTCTGCTTGGGGGATGAAAGGGTCATTGGCGCGGGGATCGGCGAACAGCTGATGGTCGCCATCACCCGCTTCGTCGGTCCAGACAGGCTTGGCCCGGCCGATAACGTTGCTCATCTGCAGCACGCCGAAATAGCGGCCATCGAAACTGTCGGGCGCTGCCGGGCTCATCACGAACAGCTCGCCCGAGCGCAGCGTGATGCAGCCCGCCCAGACGGGAAGCGGTCGCCCCAGACTGTCGCGGGCCCGCGCTGCGCCGACATATTCACCGTCGATGGTCACGCCGTGGGCGAAACGGCAGACACGCTGTCCGCGTAACGCAGCCACGCGCTTCAGCAGCGGAACACCGCGTGGCAGATAGTTCCGCTCGGCGAGCAGGCGGCGCATGGCGGGCGGCGGCTCGACCGCGACCCGCTCGCCAACATGCAGGTTCGCCTTGCCGCGAATGAGGTAGAGGCCTGTGGGCACGGAAGCCGTGGCATTCCACACCGCGTAACGCGAGACCGGCACGGTCAGCGTCGCGAGGGTGGCGGCAGCAACGATGCCAGCGAGGATGTATCGACGCCGGATCATGGCAGGAGCGCCCTGCGCTGAAGCCATGCGCGATGGCGCGCGGGGCTGTAGCCGCGCGGGCGCTCGCGCCCCGCCATGCGGTTGTGGATGTGGCGCCAATGATCGGGCGCGACCTCGCAAGGGTCGATGCCCGACGCCTCGATCGCATCGATCAGGCGGAAGACCTGTGCGACCTTGGACCAGCCTTTGGCCGAGAGGAGGAGATCACCGCCGGGATCGACCTGCACAATCGGGACACAAGGTTCGTACGCCGCAACAGCGCGAACGATGTCGAGCGTCGAGCGGATCGTGCCATATTCATTGGAGGCCCAGCGCACCAATGCGAACACCTGGCCTGCCGCGTAGCTTTCGACGCGTTGCCTGCGGTCGATGATCCGCTCTGCCACCGGCTTGCCGAACTTGAGCCAGTCCTCGCGCTCACCTTCACGCCAGACCAGCGTGACATGGGTCAGCGGACCGCCGTCACTCACCCTCGTCTTGGCAGGCCCGCGCGGTGGCACCGCGCCGTCCGTCCACAGGCGTTCTGACGTTAGCAAGAATCCGAAGGATTCTTTGTTAGCATAGTTAAGGGAGCCGGAACGCGAGGGAATCTGCGGGTTTACGGGCCATTTCGGTTCCCGATAGTCCGAACTTTCGGTTCCTGATCGTCCGAGTATGGCGGTTCCTGATAGTCCGAACGTCATGACGACATATCCACAGGGCGCCAACCGACGCGCCGCATGGCAACATCGAAGGGATCGGCGGGCAGGGCAGCGAACATCAGTCGCTCGCGGCCGAGCGCGTGTTCGATGGTGAGCTGGTAACCGGGGAGCGCCTGCCGCCGCACGATGTCGCGCAGCTCGAAGGCGAAGCGCTTGAGTGGCGACAACGCGCCAGACTTCAAATGCAGGTGCTGAAAATCGAAGCTCCAGCCATTCTTCTGTTTGCCGCCGTGCTTGCGCACGAGCCGGTAGAGCCAGCGTTCGAGTCCGCCGGTCAGTGCGAAATAGTCAGGGTCGATGGTCAGTACGAGTGCCTGGTCGATCACGCCCTCATAGAACCAGTCGGGCACGATCATTTCGATCCCGAGTGCGCGGCCCGAACCGTCGAGCCGCTCCTTCCATTCGTTGATCCAGGAGAAACGGTGCCGCCGCCGTGCATCGCGTTGGCGGATCGAGGTCGCGATCGTGGTCGATTGCAACCGGTCGAGTCCTGCCTTCAATCGCTCATAGCTCGCCTTGCCGGTGCCGCGCCGGGTGAAGGCGAGGATCTCGTGCGGGGTGGCGGCGATCAGCCGCGAAGTCGGGCGACCCATATCGCGCGCTTCGACAATCTGGCTGGCAACCCAGATGAGCACATCGGCGTCCCAGATGGTCGCCATGCCATGCTCGGCGGTCGCTTCGACCAGGATCGAGACCTCGCCCATCCGGAAGTCGATGGGCTTGACCCGCTTGGATTTGGCGAGGCTGAAGAAGGGCCAGGCCATCAGGTCCTGTGCGTCGCGGGTGGCGATATCGCCCCCGGCGCTGACGAAGAGGTCGAGTTGGGCCGTGCTGGCAGAAAGGGCGGACATGCGGGGCATGGATCGTCCCTCAGCGCCGCACCGGCGGAGTGTAGCCGTCGAGCCGCTTGGCGGGATGGACCACACCCTTGCCCGGATCGCTGGTAGAGCGGCGCAGCCCCTGTTCGGCCCAGGCATCGAGATCGGCGAGCGCATAGACGATCCGCCCGCCGAGCTTGCGGTAGACCGGCCCGGTCCCGAAGCAGCGGTGCTTCTCAAGCGTGCGGGCCGAGAGGCCTAGATGCACGGCGGCATCGGGCGTCCGCAGGAAACGGGCAGTTACAGGCGCGGGTCTGGCGTCCATGGCAAGGCTCCGGCGAAGATGGGTTGCGACAGCGGGCTGTCGCTGGGGTTCGCGAGCTTTGGCGTGGCAGCGGTGCCTAGAGGGAGTGACAGAGTGGGAGGCGGCGCGATTGTCACCCCATGGGTAACGTCAGCGGTGGTGGAGCAGTGATCGGTATCCGCTGGCGACGAGACGGCGCGCAGCAGCCGTCAGGCGCAGGACATGGCGCCGTTCGCCGGAGCCCTTCCATTCAGCGCCTTTGAGCGGACGGTGATTGGGAAAGACGATGCCGAAGGCGAGGTCGCGCGACGAGGCCCCGGCCTCCAGCGCGTCATGCAATGCGAGGAACTGGACCCACCGGGTGCGCTGGTAAGCCGTTGGCACTGCCGCGCGATCGACATTCACGCGTTTGCCCTGCGTCACCCGCTGGAAGCGGGCAGCAGCAGCGAGCCGCAAGGCGCAGCTGGGGTCACAGGGGATCGTGAGGGTCGGGACGGTCAGGCCCGGCACCTTGTGAACGCACAGGCGCAGACGCGCTGAAGCGATGGCGACGACGGAATGGCGTTCGGTTTCACTGGCAAATTCCACCAGCGGTTCCGAGCCCGGTGGAAGCGGGATCGCAACAGCCCAATCCGAAGCGTCGAGGGTCACGACATCGGGCGCAATCTCGGGCGACCAGAGCGCAGGTGATTTGCGGACGTTCGCGTGCGGATCGGTGGGGAAAGCACAGGCCCCACCGCCCGGCCAGGCCCTCCTGTTCTTCTCTTTGCTTCGAAGGATGCTCGGCGATGCGGGCCTGGGTATCGGCGTGGTCCTGCCGATAGTCGCGATTGCGATTCAGGAATTCCTGCGCGAAATCCGCGTAGTCGTGATCGCAATATTGATCTGCGGTCGATGGTGACCGCCAAGACGAACCACCGGACATGGCAACCCCCGAATGGCACAGGCGGAAAGGCCAAGCGTCAACTGTCTGTTCGACAAAGATAAATCGGAAGTAACCAAGTTTGCGCAACTCTGTCCGGCGCTTCGAAGGTCATCGGGGACCATTACTAGGGTGAAACCCTCAATACTAAGGTCTGAAATCAACCTTTTCGTGATTTATCAAGCAGGTGGCGATAGCCATGCGTCGTCATCCAGCGCGCTCGCTCGAGATGACTGTCGTGCACTGCACGCGCGCGTTCCTCATCTGTCCCGACATCCAGACCGAAGACGATCTGGGCGACTTCGCGCCAGTCAGCGCCCTCGTCATCGGCGTCAAGTATCCGTAAATACGTCACAAAATGGCGCTCGTCGTACTCCGTGATGTGATCATCGGATGGCGCGCGATCTTCGAAATGTGGTGTCGTCATGGGACGAGCCTTCGCTTCGACTCGTTGTTCTTGAAGGCGCATTTAGCACGAAGCCGCACAAGATTGGCGAAAACTTGGCCTGTGCCATTCGCGGTAGGGCAACATTCAATTTCTGGCATAAGCAAAGTAGTCTTTGACCCCTCTGCGGATGAGGACCTGACGCGGCGCCCGCGTATTATAATACGTAGCACGGAGATACGCGAACGGTTTCTAAGCTACGGATGGATATCCGTAAGTTGTTCGGCGCCAATGTGCGTCATTACCGCGTGGCAGCCGGGCTCAGCCAGGAAGCGGTGGCCGAACGCATGGGTGTCGATCGCGCCTATATTAGTCTGATCGAGCGCGGCGAACAGAACGCGACGCTTTTGACGGTCCATGAAACGGCGCAGGCGCTGCAGGTGAAGCCTGCGGACCTTCTCGCCGATCCGCCCTCCGACAGCGAGGCCTGATCAGGCCGAAGCCCCACCCGGCAGGTGCCGGGCGGGGCGGGCTGTCCGGTCAGTCGCCGTTGCTGCGGCGCGCGCGCGACCAGATCAGGTTGTAACTCTTGCCATCTTCGTCGTCGAACAGGTTGGCGAAGATCGGGGCGGTGAAGCTGGGATCGTCGAGCTTGACCGAGAGGTATTCGCGGCCTTCGGTCGAGGTATTGGTCCAGGCGGCGCCGATTTCCGCGCGGCCGACGAAGACCCGGTGCGACGGTGCGTTCTCGTTGTCGCTGTCTTCGGGGACGATGCGGACGTTCTTCTGCTGCACCGACATGGTGACGATCTCGCCCTTGTATTCGTTGCCGGTCTTGGTGAAAGTTCCGATGTTGGCCATGATGATTTCCTTCAAGTTGGTCGAACCCGCGCCCATCGCGGCCTCGATGGCTGGTTCAAGGCAGGGGCTTGCGCCCGCTGCACCGGGACGGCCGGAACGAGAGTGGAGGACGGCGGCCAGACGGCTTTCTTGCCTCGCGAGGAATGGGCGGAACGCCCAGGGGAAGAAAGTTGGCTGAGACGGCGTTGCAGCAAGGGATCAAGCGGCGTAGCCATCCCCTGCCAACCAAAGCCATTGAAGAGGCGGCATTGGGCTCGGGTCGCACTTGAGCAGGATGATATGGCCCTCCCGGACTTGCCAGACTATGCAGCGAACAAGGTGATTTCTACAATCGTGTGCCTGCTGATCGTTTCCGCAACCCGCAGTCATCCAATAGGGGACGAGCTGACACCGGTCCCCAGGCGATCCCGCAACCGGCTCGTCCCGGACCTGCACCCGACAGGACGCCCCCCTCCCAGGCTCGACACAGTAACCGACCGGATTGCCTCGAACCCGGACCGACGAAGGCAGGCTTTGTCTGATCCCTGTGTCTTCCCCGTCACGGCCAATCTGACCATGCCAGCCCCGTCCGGCACCTGCCGGGCGCGGCTTTGTGCGCCGCCGGAGCTAAAGGCGGGTGCGGCTCCATTGCGTCCATGAGGCTATGGCAATGATGGCTGCACCGATTAGCGAAACGACCGACTGCCACGCGCTCTGCGGCATGGTCGCAACTGCAATGCCATGGACGGCATGATAGCCTGCGACGGCAGCGGGAGCCGCAAAGGCAATGCCGATTGCAGCCCGCGTCAAGTCGGACCTGACGAAGGCCAGTGCGAGCTGGGCGGCGACGAGCAAAACGATCGCGGCAATGGCTGCGGCGGCGAACGCGGCAACGATGCCGCTATCGCTTCGATAGGTCGCGGAGCCAGCGAGAAAGGCGACAAACAAAGGCAGGGCGTAGATCGAGAGGCGGAAAAGCAGCGCGCAGATCATGAAGACTGCGACAATTATCAGGTCAAGGCCGATCAGCATGGCGTCCTCCTTGAAACCAAGGGCAAGGGACGCGCTCTCCTCCTCCACCGCAGCGCAATGTGCTCCCCGAGCATAGCAGACTCGGGTGCTGGCCGGAATACCCGGTGGGCATCCGGCCTGCTTGCGCAATGCGGTGTGACGCGTTCAGGGATTGAACGGGTCATATTCGCGGATCACGCTGCCGGGATCGCCATCGAACTCGGAAGTGGGCACGGCGGCGTAGCCGTTACCGGCGTGGAACAGGGTGACGCAGACCATCAGGGTGCGGGCGAGGCTCCAAGCGTGACGCTGTGCGATGATGAGTGACATGTTCGAGCTCCTGTCTCGGAGCAGGGACCATCCCCGCTCGACAGGCTCCGGACAGGCGGCGCAAAGCCGCAATCACCACGAAGGCGACAGACGCAGTGGCCGCACGCGAATGCGTAGCGGACCCTTCACGGGTTGATTGAGGGAGGCTTTGAGGCGGCCAACGGATTGGCCTTTGAGAGTGGGGTGGTTTCCATGGCTCGAATTGGGCCATTCCTGCCGATCGGCAGCGCCACCGAAAATGCCTGCTTATGCCGAGAACGGACATGCTGCGTTTGCCAAGCTGCCTCATCGTCGCGACAGAAAATGGGCCGGTAGCAGACTGTCGGCTTTCATCTCTGAAGACACGCAGAGCCGACATTCAGCAAACGACCCAGACGCGGTCGTTGGCAGCCACCGCGTTGAACGACTGGTTCCGCCAAAACCCGCCAGGCTGCTAATGGAATCGCCGATCGGCCACGCATTTGGCCGCTCGTGGGTGGCAAGGCGAATTCGGCTTTCTTGTATTCATCGCAGGTCGCTAAGGCCGGCTTACCCCTTCTCGATCTGTCACCTCTCGCCGTGCCGCTCACGCCCGGCAAAGCCGCCGTATGGCCGTGAGATCGGCGAGGGTAAGCGTGCGATAGCTCAAGCGCACAATGCCTGCAGCCTCCCACTCGTTCAGCACCCGATTGACGCTTTGCCGCGATGCACCAAGCATATGAGCGGCCTCCTCCTGCGAGAAGCGCAGCACCGGCGCATCGCCCGCCTTGTCGCCTGCGTCGATCATCTGCACAATGATCCGTGCGAGGCGCTCACGCAACGGCAGCAGCACGGTGTCGTCCATCCGGCTTAGCACCGCCTTGTAACGCTGGCCCATCATGGCGAGGAACTGCCGTAGATAATCGGAGCGGTCGTCGATTAAGGCGTGCAGGGAGGCAGCGGGGACCATCAACACGGTGCTCTCGACGGCGGCTACCGCATCATTGCCGCGCGATTCGCAGGTGAACAGCGATGCCTCGCCGAACCAGTGCCCCGGCGTCACCAGACCCAGCACGGCTTCACGGCCGGCAGGGCTGGTAACACTGAGTCGAATTATCCCGCGCTCGACGCAGAACAGCGCATCGGGCGGCGAGCCGCGCCCGTAAAGCGCCTCGCCTCGCGCTAGCACCCGCTGCCGCGCATGCTGGCGCAGTAGGGCATCGAGTTCCTCGTCCAGTTTTCCCGGTTCGGCCAAGCACACCCTCCGCGCCGCCAGATCATCGCAGCAACGGCCATTTTGTTACAACAAGCAGAGCACACAGCAAGAGCGCGACCTGCTCACCCGACTAGCGCAGCTTTCAGACTGTCCCGCCGCGCCTTGAACATCGGAATGTCGTCATAGGGGATGTCGGGATTGGTGCCGTTCCCCAGATGATCAAGTCTGCTTCTTACGATCGGCAGCTGCTCGGGGCTGGGATAGATATAGAACCGACCTTCCTCGATCGCCTTGAAGGTGATCGCGGCCACCTCTTCGGGCGTCAGCGTGCCGTTTGCGAGATCCTTGGCGGAGATCGCCTGCGTGGCCAGCTGCGAGCGGGTCGGCCCGCTGTCATTTTGCAAATCGGCGGGGCGGTTGCGGTGGCATTGGCTGATGTTGGTGGTCACATAGAACGGACACAGCACCGCCGCCCGCACCTGCGGCCCGACCAGTTCGAGGTCGTGGTAGAGGCATTCGGACAAGGCCAGCACCGCGTGCTTGGAAACGCTATAGATGCCCATCCCCGGCGCGGTCACCAGCCCGGCCATGGATGCGGTGTTGACGATGCAGCCCTGATAGGCCGCATCGGCAGCGGCCGCCGCGAGCATGCGAGGGGTAAAGCTGCGCACCCCGTTGGCGACGCCATCGACATTCACGCCGAACAGCCACTTCCAGTCATTTTCGGTGCTTTCCCAGATCGGCCCGCCCGATGCGACACCGGCATTGTTGAACAGCAGGTTGGCCGGCCCGAAATGCTGTTCGGTCGCGACCGCCAGTGCCTCGACAGACGCCGCGCATGTCACATCGGTCAGCACGCCAATCGCCTCGCCGCCGCCTGCACGCAGGTCAGCAACAGCCTGCTCCATCGCTCCAGCCTCGACATCTGCAATCACCACCTTCATGCCGCGCCGCGCAGCCTCCTCGGCCATGGCCTTGCCAAGGCCCGAAGCCCCGCCGGTAACCACGGCCACGCCGCCTTTCATGTTCATCATCCTGCCTTCCTCATTGTTTGATGGTGTCTGTTGCCGACAGCATCCCGCCGCTCTGACCAATAGCTGTAGGCGAAAACCGGATCGGTGAGATCGATCGCAGGGATCGCCTCGCTTTCGTAGAAATAGTCCTGACTGTGCTGCCATTCAGGCGTGTCCCCGCGCCGGGGCAGCCGGTCGAGGCTGCGCAGCAGATAGCCGGGGTTGAGGTAATCGGTATCGACCCACGGCTTCAGTTCCATGCCCTGATCTTCGGGCCTGAGCACCGGCATCACGCTGCTCGCGCCGCTTTTGTGCATGTGATCGAGCAGCCGGCAGACGAAGCCCGCGACAAGATCAGCGCGCAAGGTCCAGCTGTAATGGCCATAGCCATAGACCCATGCCATGTTGGGGATGCCGGTAAACATGATTCCGCGATAGGTTACGGTCTGCGCGAAGTTGACCGGCGCGCCGTCGATGCTGAACGGGATTTCGCCCATAACTGCCATATCGAACCCGGTGGCGGTGATCACCACATCGGCATCGATCCGCTCGCCCGAAGCAAGCACGATCCCGGTATCGTCGAAGGTGCTGATCGTATCTGTCACGACCGACGCCTTGCCCGCCGAAATAGCCTTGAACAGGTCACCGTCCGGCACAAACGCCACGCGCTGCTGCAATGGGCGATAAGGCGGCGTGAAATGCCGTTCGACATCGAACCCTTGCGGAAGCAGCGCCTGAACACCGCCAATCAGCATCGCCTTCAACTTGTCAGGCGATGATTGCGCGCGGTCGAGCAGATCGGCCCGGTCGCGCACCACCTTGCGCCGCATGATCTCATGGATCCACACAGGATCCACATCCAGCCTGCGCAATTCCTCGGCCAGCGCGTCAGCATTGCGACCAGCGGCAAAATAGGTCGGCGTGCGTTGTAGCATGGTCACGCGCGCGCAGCGGTCGGCCAGCGCCGGGATCAGGGTTGCTGCGGTCGCACCCGAACCGATCACAGTTACGTTCTTGCCCGCCAGATCGACATCTTCTGGCCAGTGCTGGGGGTGGATTACCTGACCCTTGAACCTGTCCATGCCCGGCCATTGGGGCGTGTAGCCTTTCTCATGCCGGTAGTAGCCCTGACACATCCACAAAAAGCTCGCCTCCATCTGCACGACATCGTCGGCCCCTTTGCGTTCGACCGTCAGCTGCCAGCTGGCGGTTTCGTTGGACCAGTTGGCGGACGTGACGCTGTGGCCATATCGGATGAAGGGACCAAGGCCCGCATCGGCAATCGCATCACCCAGATAGTCGAGGATCTGATCGCGCGAGGCGATCGGCTGCCCGGTCCACGGCTTGAAGCCGTAGCCGAAGGTGAACAGGTCGCTATCTGACCGAGTGCCGGGATATTTGTGGATCAGCCAGGTGCCGCCATGGCCATCCAGAGCTTCGAGAATGGCAAAGCTCAAATCCGGGTATTGCTTGCGCAGCAGGGTGGCACTGCCGATCCCGGAAATGCCCGCGCCAACGATGATGACATCGAACTTTTCGGGTTGGTGCGCGCCTGCTGCGATATTCTGCCGATCCAGCACTATCTGCCTCCCATTCCTTTGGGGCACGGCCTGTCCCCAGCCTGGCGGCGGCGCTAGACCAGTCTAGCAGGCAAGACTGTCGCCTTTGGGCATTCTATCCGATTGCCAGCGATCCTCCCCTCTCGGGGAGCAAATCAGAAGCGGGTTTGATTGCCGCAGTTTGCACTCAAATTCAGGTTCGTGTCTGCTTCAGGAAAAGCCAGTCATTCAGCGTGTTTTTGGGAAAGACAGCTACGTCCCAGACCCTGCCATCAACGCCCGACGTTCACCTTGTCCGCTTTCAGGCGATCCGCCCGCGAGCCGCAACGACCGACGTTGGGGCGCAAAGCTGACCGGCTGCTTTGGGCCCCTCGATTGTCAGCTACTGTCAAGAGCGGACGTCCAATGTGGCGCTCGTAGACGAATAGGCCTGGGTCGCAAGCCGTCACTCAATCGCCCAGACCGAAATCCCCAGCTTGCGGGCCTTGTCGACCAGGTTGGCATTGATGCCGTTGCCCGGGCAGGCGACGACGGCTTTGGGCAGCGCCTCGAGCATCTGATCGTTGCGGCGGAACGGTGCCGCCTTCTTGAACCGGTCCCAGTCGGGCCGGAACGGGACATGGACGATCTTGCGATTGCGTGCCCAAAGCGAGGCGATGTGTTCGCCACCGGTCGGGTTGCCACCGTGGAACAGGACCATATCGGGATATTTGGCGAGAACCTTGTCGAGCACGGCCCAGATGCGACCATGATCCTGATAGGCGGGACCGGAAGTGAACGCGATCCGCGTGCCGGTCGGCAGCAACGGCTCGGTTTCCGCGCGGCGCTTTGCGGCGAGGAAGTCGCGGCTGTCGATCATGGCGGCAGTCAAGGTGCGGTGATTGACGAGTGATCCCGTGCGCGGGGTCCAGGCCTTGCGGAAATGGCTTTCGAACTGGTCGGAAGCGGCCTCGCGCATGAACTCCATGGCGTTTCGGCGTTCGATGAGACCAATCCCTTCATTGACGAGGCGTTCGAGTTCGACCGACTTGACCTCGGAGCCATCCTGCTCGCGCTGCCCGCGCCTTTGGGCGTGTTCGTTGTCGTCGAGTTCGCGCTGGATCCGGCCCTCGGCACGGTAGAAGAGATTGGCGAGCGACCAGCACAGGTCTTCAAGATCGGGTTCGAGCCTTGTGTCGATCATGGTGGCAATGAGCGCATCGAACATGTCAGCGATAGCGCCGGTGGCGATGCGTTCGTCGGGAAGGGGCCTCGGGTCAGCTTCATCCGAGAAGGGGCGATAGCCGTAGAGAGCGATCTCATCGAGGAGATGGGCGGTGGGGGAGACTTCGTGATCGGGTTCTTGCTGGTAGGCCATGATTGCGGTCCTTGGAGGTCTGAGCCGGGCACCTCGCCCGGCCTTCCGGCGATCCCCCTGACCGGCGGCGGGGTGGCCGCACCCTTGTGGTCGCAACGCAGTGGAGCATGGCGCAGCCATTGCGGCCGCCACGCCGCCGGTCTTCAGATCGCCCCCAAAGAAGGCCGGGTGACCGGCACGATGCATGGACCAGCCCATGCCGCGAACCCAGACCCGATCCCGTCTCGGCGAAACTCAGCGACGAAGAAATCTGGCCCGGTCGGCGTCGTGCAATTGGGCGATCAGACACTGGCCCAGCCTATCAACGCCATCGCGCTGCAGGTCGTCGTTGAAGTCGCCGAGCAGCGGCATGAGCGGCAGCAGTTCGATCCCTGCGGCCTGGGCCCGCTCGTTCAGGATTGCAAAGGCAGCATCCCCGGCAGCGTCGCGATCGCGCGCAACATAGAGGCGGCGGAGGTCAGGCGGGAACAGGATGGCGGCCAGGTGCGAAGACGAGGTGGCAGCGGCAAGTGGCAATGTCGGCAAGGCTTCACGCACAGAGAGCATGGTCTCGATGCCTTCGCCCGCGGCCATGACATCCATCGTGTGCCCGAACCGGATCGCAGCCCCGAGGATATTGCCCATCGCCCTCCGCGGCGATGCGACGGCTGCTTTCGTGCCGTCACATGGATCGATCCATGTGCGATGGGCTCCGGTCTGCACCCCATCGTCATCGGTCACCGCTGCAATCAGAGCCGGAAAGGCCCCGGGTGTGCCGGGTACGTCGTCGTCATTGGGGCGATAGTAGCAGCGCGGGTGGAACCGCAGCGTCGGCAAGTCCGCGATATGCAGGATGCCGCGCGATTGCAGATAGGTTGCAGCCAGCGTGCCACTGATCGGCTTCGAAGCCGCGAACAGTCGCCGTGCAGCAGTCGGTGACCCTGCCCGTGCGGGTGCGCCGGGCGAGCGGCGACGCTCGTCATCTTCGGATGGCGGCAGTGACAGGAAGCGTTCGGCCTCCTCGATGGTCTCGACGAGCCGTCCGTGCCGCTGGTTGAGCCGGATCAGGTCGACAAGGTCGCCATGTTCTCCGGTCGCGGCATCGACCCAGTTACCGACCCTGCCGCGCTCGGCCTCGAACAGGCGGACATAGAGGCTCCGTCCCGGTGTTCCGGCAACATCGCCCACCATCCAGTAACGCCCCTCACGCCGTCCGGCGGGGAGGTAATGGCGACAAACGGCCTGCGCATTCCGGGCGAGTCCTTCCGATAGCTCTGCCGCTCGGGTCGAAAGCTTGCACATATCACGCGGCCTTGCGATCGATAATCCGCGCCAGCGGATGGCGGGCGAACAGCCGTTCGAGCACCTGGCTCCCCTCCACCGCATCGTCGGGGACGAACAGCCGCAGCTTCCAGCTGATGATCTCGGAGAACAGCCCCATGGACTTCAGCCGGTCGACCGCGTTCGGACCAAAGCCAATGAGTTCGATCCGGTTCACTTGCATCAGACGCGAGCGACGCAGTTGCAGTCCGTCGGCGAGATCAAGAAAGGTGTGCCCCTCACGCAGCAAGGCCAGTGCCTGCGGCGGCGACAGGTCTGGCGCGTCGGTGCTGGCCATGGCGCTTGCAGCCCATGCCGGTGACACCCTGCGCCCGACGATGCTCGTGCCATCGTCGGTCTGGAGCCGGTAAACCCGGGTCGATTCCTCGGGGAGCCGCTTCCAGATCGGCAGCAGCAGTCCGGTGACAATATGCAGTTCGCTGGTCGTGAACTCGGGCACCTGCGCGAGCTCGTCGGTCCAGGCGGCGGCAAAGCTGGCCTCGTCAGTCTGCTCCCAGTTGGTCTCGGCAAGGTGAGCCAGCGCAAAGTTCAGCCGCTCCATCGGCCGGATCAGCCGCACGCGCCGTTCAACCTCGCCATCGTGGAGCATGACACTGCGGGCAGGAAGCTGGACGGCGGCGCGTTTCGAGCGGGTGTTGATTAACAGCCGCGCCCCAGCCTCGCGCAGCAGATCGAGCGCCTTATCCAGCGTCACCGGCTGGTTGCGCTCGCGCATGGCGATTGTGAGCAATCGTGTTTCGGCGCCGGTGGCGGGGTGGGTGTAGATCGGCTCACTGCGCGTGACGGTGAAGCTGTCGGCGACCAGCGTCTCCAATCCGACATCGTAAGTGCCAGCGGCCATCGCGCTCTCGACCCTGGCGGCGAGCAACTGCTCAAACACCGTGAACAGCACGTTCTGCATCGCGATGGTCAGCGCCAGCAGCCGGTTGAGGAAGGTCGTGATCGGCGGGAGATCGTCCTTCAGGCACCCGCTGCCATCGGTCAGCGACAGGCCGGTCATGGCCTCAAACGTCGCGAGCGAACACTGCTCGACCTTGCCTGCATAGATCAACAGGTAGAACTGGCGTAGCGCGTCGCGGGCGTATTGGCTTTCGAGATTGTCCTCGGGGCGGAACAGCCCCTGGCCGCCGGTCTGGCGCTGGCCGCGGGTGATCGCACCCAGCGTGTCAAGCCGCCGGGCGATGGTCGAGAGGAAGCGCTTCTCCGCCTGGACATCGGTCGCGACTGGGCGGAACAGTGGTGGCTGCGCCTGATTGGTGCGGTTGGTGCGCCCGAGCCCCTGGATCGCGGTATCAGCCTTCCACCCGGCCTCAAGCAGATAGTGATGCCGGAGCCGCTGGTTCCGACTGCCAAGATCTGCATGATAGCTCCTGCCCGTGCCGCCCGCATCGGAGAAGACGAGGATGTGCTTCTGGTCCTCCATGAACGCCTGCGCCTCGGCAAGGTTGGCCTGACCGGGCCTGTTCTCGACGACAAACCGCTCACCGTCCGCATCGACCTTGCGCACGATCCGGCGCGAGCGCCCAGTGACTTCGGCAACCATGTCGGTTCCGAAGCGCTGGACGATCTGGTCGAGCGCGCCTTGCACCGGCTCCATCGCCGCCAATTGCTCGATCAGCCGGTCGCGCCGTTCTATTGCTTCTCGGCATTCGATCACGTTGCCTGCATCGTCCCAGGCAGGCCGCGAAGCGAGGTTGCCGTCACTGTCGGTGTAGGTCTCGTGGAGCTGCGTCGGGAAACTGTGCGCGAGATAGTCCAGGACGTATTCGCGCGGCGTGACGTCGCACTGGATGTCGTTCCATTCGCCAGGATCGATGTCGGCAAGGCGGCGCGATAGCAGCGCTTCGCCGGTCGAGACGATCTGCACCACGGCGGCATTGCCATCGGCAAGCCCCTGCTCAATCGCCGCAATCAGCGTCGGCGTCTTCATCGCGGTGATCAGGTGGTTGAAGAAGCGCTGCTTGGCAGACTCGAAGGCCGAGCGCGCCGCCGACTTCGCGTGACGGTTCAAGGTGCCCTCGCTGCTGCTGGTCACACCCGCAGCTTCGAGCGCAGCATCAAGGTTGTTGTGAATGACCTGGAAGGCCCCGGCATAGGCGTCATAGATGCGCACCTGGTCGGGGGTCAGCTGGTGCTCTAGCAATTCGTATTCGACGCCTTCATAGGAGAGCGAACGGGCTGCATAGAGGCCGAGCGCTTTCAGATCGCGCGCAAGCACCTCCATGGCAGCAACCCCGCCAGCTTCAATCGCCGCCACGAAATCGGTGCGCTTGTCGAACGGGAAGTCCGCACCGCCCCACAGTCCAAGGCGCTGGGCATAGGCGAGGTTCTCGACCGTGGTCGCGCCGGTTGCCGAGACGTAGAGCACGCGGGCATCAGGCAGCGCGTGTTGCAGGCGCAGCCCTGCGCGGCCCTGCTGTGAGGGAGTGGTGTCGCCCCGGTCGGATTTGCCGCCACCGGCATTCTGCATCGCATGGCTCTCGTCGAAAACTATGACCCCGTCGAAGTCGGACCCCAGCCAATCGACGATCTGTGCAACGCGCGAAACCCGGTTATCACGCGCGTCGGAGCGTAGCGTGGCATAGGTCGTAAAAAGAATACCCTGATCGAGACGGATCGGCGTGCCCTGTCGGAACCGGGCGAGAGGCTGGATCAGCAGGGGTTCCTGCCCAAGTGCGCGCCAATCGCGCTGGGCGTCTTCGAGCAGTTTGTCCGACTTAGAAATCCACACCGCGCGGCGACGACCCTTGAGCCAGTTGTCGAGCAGCACCCCTGCGACCTGGCGTCCCTTGCCGGCGCCGGTGCCGTCGCCAAGAAACCAGCCCTTGCGGAACCGGACGGCAGTATCGCAATCGTCGTGTGCGGCTTCGATCTTGTCGAAGGTCGCATCGACGCTCCAGCTTCCGGCGAGGTGGCTGGAGTGGGCTTCGCCCGTGTAGATCACGGATTCGAGCTGGGCGTCGGAGAGGAGACCCCGTTCGACCAGGCCCTCGGGCAGGTGGGGCCGATAGCTGGGCTTGGGCGGCGCGACCGAGGCCATGGCGGCGGACTGGACGAGCCGGGTCGGATGCGGCTGCGCGCCGGGGATGCGGATCGATTGCAGCACATAAGGCTCATAGAGGGCGTCGGTCAGGTGGCCTCCACAGGTCGCTGCCCAATCGACGGTTTCATAGTCGAGCAAGGCTCCGGCAGGTTCACCCGGCGGCGCGGCCATGAGGCGAGGTTTGGGAGGGGCGGCGCGGCGGCTAGCGCTAGCGATCGTTCTTGGCGACGGAATGACAGGCACTACCGCAACCGGCGCCCGCGCTGGCAGTGCATCGAGCAGCATTCGCAGCAGGCTTGGCAGGTCGGTGGCCATCTCATGCGACTGCGGAAAGGCGCCGGGATCGTCCGCAGGCAGCTTATCGATCACGGTCAACCGGGTCTGGAACGTCGTGCCGTGGCTGGCGTAGATGCTGCCCGCGATCGGCGCGGTAAAGACGACCCGCGCCTTTTCCTGCAACCGAATGAAGCTGCCGCGCCAGGCGGCATGATCGGGCGCACAACTGCTCCCCGTAATCGCAACGAGCCGTCCGCCATCGGCGAGCCGGGCGAGTGCGGATGCGATGTGGCGGAATGCGGCGTCGGCTACGCGGCTCTCGACGCCGAGCGCGGCCGAGAACGGCGGGTTCATCACGATGCAGCTTGGCACCAGGCCGGGTTCGAGCCGATCGTGGATCTGCGCCGCATCGTGTGCGGTCACGATCGCACCATCGAACAGGTGGCGCAGCAGTGCGAGCCGCATGTCGGCGACCTCGTTGAGCACGAGACCTGCGCCGGCAAGTTCGGCGTGAATTGCCAGCAAGCCGGTGCCCGCCGACGGTTCCAGCACCAATTCGCCCGGCTGTAAATTCGCGGCGATCCCTGCGACCCAGGCGAGGCCAAGCGGCGTCGAGAACTGCTGGTATTGTACCATGTCCTCGCTGCGCCGGGTGTGGGTGGGGGCGAGCCGGGCAATACGTTGAATGAGCTTCAGCCGCTCGAACGGGTCGGCGGTCTTGGCGTGGATTGCGGGGCCATAGCGGCGCAGGAACAGCAACTGCGCGACTTCGACCGCTTCGTAGGCGGTCTTCCAGTCCCAGGCCCCGCTGGCATCGCTTGCACCAAAGGCCGATTGCATGGCGGTGCGAATGGCGGGAGCCTCGATCCGGCGACCGGCGGCAAGATGCCCGAGTAAGTCCTGGGCGGCTGCAATGATGAAGCGGGCAGTCTGGTCCGGACGAGCGGAAGCAAGCGGGCGCACGGCGGCACCCGCCAGTGGCGAGTTGGTCATGTCATGATCCTTCGATTGGAGGTGTGGTGTTGCTTTGCCCGCGGTCAAGCGGGCGGAATGTAGGCCTCGTAAGGGTTGCCGGGGGCGAGATGACCAAACGGAGTCATCACATAGGCGTCGCCATCGCGGCCGACTGCACAGAGGACATAGCGGGTCTCGCCGCTGCCGACCTCGGTGCATTCCATCAGCGCGAGGTTATCTTCCCGAGCTGCCCTCAGCAGCGTCTGGAAGTTGGTGCGGGCATATTCGGGGATAGCCATCGGTGGCTCCTCCTTTTGGGAATATCGGGAGATGGCGAGGCGACCAGAGCCGCCCCGCGCACCGGTTCATTCGGCGGCGATCGCCAACGGATCGAACTCGCCATCCTCGTCACCCAGGAAGTCGGGCAGGTCAGTGTCAGGCGCTTCCTGCTCGGCAGCTTCGGTGACCGGCAACCGCAGCGGTTCGGGCAGCCAGCCCGTGCCTTCGAGCAGCCGTTCGGCCTCGCGGGCCATGTCGCCCTTCTTGAGATGCTCGATCAGCACGGCGGTGGTATCGCCCCTGGCTTCACGCACGGCCTCGATGATCCGGGGCTTGGTCACGCGGCCGAGGTAGTTGTCGACCGTCGGCGTCCAGCCTGCCTCGGCCATGTCGAGGCCGACGACCGACGCCAGCGCATCAGCCGCAGCGATTCGGCAGGCAATGCCGTGTGCCGAAATCTGCCCGCCGTAGCCCTTGACCGGTTCGAACAGCGCATTGACGCCGAGCGAGACGCAGTGGGCAAGCAGCGCCATCTGCTCGTCATGGGCGAGCGCGGTTAGCGTGTCCCACAACGCACCCGGCTCGTCGGGCAGGCGCGCCGCCCACTGCTCGTGCCGCTCCTGGATCGCCAGGCTCCACGGCGTTTCGCGCAGCTCGGGGGCGACATTGCCGAGCCAGGCCTGGGTGACGCCGATCTGCACGCAGCCGTAAGTGCCGTGCGAACGGAACACCGACAGGGTGAGTGCGTGGAGAACGGCAATGAACGCCGCCGACGGATCCTGCGCAAGAGCATTGCGCAGTGCCACCGTGCGCACGGCCGTCAGCTCGGAGACAAGCCGGTCGGGCAACGGACGGATAGTGTCGTCCTCCTCGTCGCCCTGGTGCTCATCCTGGACCTGCCCGCCAACGCTGATTGCGGGACCGGATGCCTGCTGGCCTGCTTCGACATCGACCGATGCGCCCTGGTCCTCGGCAACAGGTTCGTCCTCGGGCCGGACATAGCCGCGGTCGATCCGCAGCCGGCCATCATGAGCCAATGAGACGAACACCCCTGCGCGTGCCATCTCATCGGGCTCATAGAACACCGGGCGAGAGGTGAGCGGCGTCAGTTCGGCGTCGATCTCGGCCAACCGGGCTTCGACCTCATCGGGCAGGTCGCAGCCATCGCGATATTCCTCGCCGATGGCATCGTATTCCTCGACCAATGCATCGAGCCGCGCCTGTTCGTCGTCAGTCAGGGGAACGGTCGTGCCGGTGATCCGGCGCTTGCCGCGCTCGCAGCCGTACGGCAGGTCGATTGCGGCCTCGACCCATTTCCAGCCCTCGGCGCCGATTTCCTGCGCTGCTTCATTGAGCTTTTCGTTCACCAGCAATTCGACCAGCGCCGGGTCCTGGAGCCAGCCATCGTCGCCTTCTGAGAACAGGTCGCGCATCACATAACCGCCCGCCTCGGTGTAGGCGTCGATGCCGATGAACCGGACGCGGCGTTCACTGGCAGCAATTGCCTGTTCGGTCAGCAGGCGGCGGATCTGATGTGCAGAGATGTATTGGCTTCCGCTCACTTGTTCCCAGACCTGCTCCTGGCGGGCATGGTTGTCGGTGACTGAGAAGGCCATGAGCTGTTCGAGCGACATGCCGTCCTCGCCGTAGATGTCGAGCAGACTGGGCGCGACCGAGACAAGCCGCAGACGCTGCCGCACGGTCGAGACCGAGACGAAGAACCGGGCCGCAATGTCCTCTTCGGACAGCCCTGCCTCGACCAGCGCGCTGAAGGCACGGAACTGGTCGAGCGGGTGGAGCCCCTCGCGCATGACGTTCTCGGCGAGTGAGTCTTCCTCGGCGATGCCGCCCTCGCGCACCACGCAGGGGACGGGCTGGTCCTTGGCCATCCGCTTTGATTTCACCAGCAGCTCGAGCGCGCGGAAGCGGCGACCACCGGCCGGAACCTCGAACAGACCGGTCTCCTGGCCATCGTCGTCCACCATGGCCCGGACGTTAAGGCTCTGGAGCAGAGTGCGGCGATAGATGTCTTCGGCAAGGTCCTCGATCGAGAGGCCCGCCTTCACGCGCCGGACGTTCTTCTGGCTCAGCACCAGCTGCGAGAATGGGATGTCGCGCGAGGAACTGAGCACGAGCTTGGGAACAGACTTGGTCATGGCAATTCTCCATGACGGGCGCCGGGAGCCTCTCTCTCGGCCTCGACCCGTCACGAAGCGAAGCGCCGCCCTCTCACTCGGGAGAGAGCAGCGCCAAGCTGGAGAAACACCGTGATGGCTCGGGCTCAATGGACCCGGTCGAGCAACTTCTTCGCCTTGCCCTCCATGTCGAGCCGGGCGTCCTGGTGCGCCTTGTCGCGGGCCAGCGCGGTGATCCCCTGCACGAAATCGAAGATCGATTCCGGCGGACGGCCTTCCTCGGCGAGCACCCGCTCGATGATCCTTCCGGTCTCGGCCTTGGAGAAGCCCCGTCCGCGCAGGAAATCGCTGCGATCCTCGTCGCTGCGAGCGACGATCCGTTCCCGCGCCGCCTTGATCCCGTTGATGAAGCGCTGCGGCGATGAGTTCGCGAAATTGTCGAGCGCGGGCGCGGCTTCGTGGGCGAAGCGATTGGCTGCGTACTTGCTGTGGCGGATCGAAATTTCTTCGAAGTCTTCTACGCCCCACAAGTTTCGGTTCTGGCAAACCGCGCGCAGGTAGAAGCTTGCCATGCCCAGCGTTTTCGCCCCGACCTCGGAGTTCCAGCAGTAGAAGCCGCGGAAGAAGAGATCGGGCGAGCCGTCGGGCAGTCGTCCAGCCTCGATCGGGTTGAGATCGTCGACTAGGAACAGGAACATATCGCGATCCGAGGCATAGAGCGTGGTCGTATCCTTCGAGATGTCGACATTGGGATTGTATATCCCGGTCGACCAGTCGAGCACGCCAGGCACCTTCCAGCGGGTGTCACCCGTGCCATTGCCCGCGATCTTCTGCACCGCTTCGACGAGTTCATGATCGTAGATCCGGCCATAGTCGGGACCGGTCACCGCGCGCAGTTCGACGCGCCGCCCGGCAACGGGTTCGTCGGTCTCGAGCGTCTTGATCTGCTCGGTCCGGTTCGAGGTCAGCCCGTATTGCAGATTGATGGCGGCCAGCGGTGCCGGAAGCTGGCGCAGATAGGCAGCCGGAGCACCGACCTGACTCGCCAGCTGGCCGAAACTCCAGTGGGTCGGCGTGACCGGCTCATCGGCACCGGGCAGCATCAGCGCCAGGCGCTCGGGATTGTTCCGGTTCGCCTCGACGTGGATCAGCGCGCTTTCGATCACGCGGGTGCGGCTGCGTTCCGACCGCCCCCGGACCGAGCGGGCCAGATCGTCCAGCGAGAGATAGCGCTGATCGTCGGGCCGCGAAAACCATTCCGAAGAGACACGGCCATTGTGGGAGCCGCGCGAGACATCGACCTTGTAACCGCCGCTGATGTCGCGGCGCGCATCGAGAACCTGCATGTTCATGAGAAAACCTCCATGACGGGCTGCCGGGAGCCTCTCTCTCGACCCTCATCCCGTCACGGCGAAGCCCGCCACCCTCTCACTCTCACCTGCTCATGCTCGAAATCGCGCGAGCGGCCAGCGAGATCGCCCAAACAGGAAACCGCACCCTGATGGAGGCGGGAATTATTGAAGTTGCCCGTGCAGGCGGAAAGGCGGGGCCTGTCGGCTTTCCGGGCCTGCGCATGCCACCATGACCGCCGAAGGCAGAGTGCGTGCGGGGCACCACATCAAACGCCGCGCCCGCAGGAGTGCGCCGGAACGGTGCGCGGGACCGAGCGCGTCATCAGCTCCGTTCCGAATGACGGGGCGTTGCGGGGTGCCCCCGCTTGAAGGGGTAGACGGAGACAGCGTAGCGGCTCCGGCTCAGGGGAAGGCTTTCCCCCTCATATTCCTAATTCGACAGAGGCTGTGTCATCGTTCTCGCTGGATTCACTACCCAGCGTAATGCTTGTCCTCGACATGTATGGCTGGAAGTCGGGCAAGAGCGACATGATACTGCCGTCAGTCTGAAGAAACTCATGAGCAGCGCCCGGGATCAGGTCCGGGTCGAGCGGTATGCGAGCATTGGGATTGTGCAGGACGACTGCTCCTTCGATCCAGCTTTCGGAATATTCCGGATCCCGAACGTCATGGCAGAAATCTGTCGGTCGTGGATCGTCTGAATTGAGTTCGCCGCGCGCAATGCCCGAGCGCACCATGTGGACATCCCGATTGCCAAAGCCAGCAATGTAACCAAGTCGATTGAATTTGGTGATTGTGCCTTGGGGATTGAGCAGAACGGCGCTCACATTCTCGGCTTCAGGCAACCCGAAAAAGTTCGAAGCCTCCCGGGCATTCCCATAGACATGCTCTTCGAGGCGCTCGATCTTGCGCGCGCCATCGACAATCGAATGGCGGACACCGAACAGATATTCAGCTGCCAGGGGCACAATGCGTGTCATGGCCGCAGGCGCGTGAAAATCCTGCAGGGCGATGACAAACGGAGCGCCGTCTACTCCGTCCACATCCCAGTAGCGCTGCTTATGGTAGAGTTTTCGAGTGAGAGCGCGGGCCAGTTTGATCTGAACGTAGTTCTCAAGGTACGCCTGCATTTCAGCGTCAGTTTTTGGGTCCGGTGCCGCACCAACCTGCGGTGGATTTGCAGTTGTTGCCTCAATGGCGATGCAGCCTGCCGGGCTCGATAGAAGCAGATCGGGCACCGCTACGCCTTCTTCATGCGCATATCCAAGCTCGGTGAAGGTCGCGAACAGATACAGCTCCCAAAGCCTGGGATCGAAGCCGGTCGTTTGAAACTGCTCGACGAAATTACCGTCTGCGTCTTCGAAGAATGGCATCATCGCGCCGATCAGCTCGCGGGCGGGCGAATACCGCTCTTCGCTGCTGAGCGTTTTGAAAGTCTTGTTGATGCGGTCGTCCGCGACGATCGGAGTGAAGAAATCCAGGGGAACGCCTTGTTCGTCTCCTTGATGATAGGATTCATCCGGGAGCGCAGCGTGCTTATCAAGCGCCATTGCAAGCCGCTCTCTCGCATCATCGAAGCTTGGCAATGAGACGTCTTGATCGATTGCTCGAAAGCGGCCCCGCCCGTCTCGGCCCAATACGATCCAACCGTAATCTCGGTCGAACCGGTCCCAAGTAATGAGACCAAGCAGGCGTTCATCGTCGGTGGCAAACCAGCCAGCCTCCTGGATGATCAGGACGATCGCCGGCAGACGGGTGTATCCTGCAAGTGCGTCGAAGCGCTTCTGACTAATTGTGATCATGATCTGAGCAATTGCAGTTATTTGGGTTTTTGTGTCCAGTGCCGCGATGACAGATGCGGCTAAAGCGAAAATGAAGTGCATCGATATCGACAGGCTGCAACCTGGCGACATCATCCTTACTGCCAGCAAGAGCCCGACCGGCAAGCTGGTCCGAACGGCGAGTGGTGGGGACGTGTCTCATGCGATGATCTGTGTTCAACACGGGTCGATAATCGACTCTACGTCCGAAGGCGTGCAAGCCCGTAATCTTCAGCGCGAGTTATTTCGCAACGACGAGCAGGTGAGCGCTTTCCGCTTGCGCGCGGGCTTGCCGCTGCTTGAAATGCAGAAAGTCGTGGACTTTGCGCGGTCCGAGGTCGGAACGCGATACTCCAAGATCGAAGCCGCTCGCTCAGTGCTCAAAATCGCGAAGCCTCGCGGTCGGCGACAATTTTGCTCACGTCTGGTGGCCAGGGCCTACGCTAGCGTCGGCATCCAGCTCGTCGCAGACCAGGACTATTGTACCCCTGAGGCATTGCGGAAGAGCGACCTGCTCCAGGAGTTGGATGACATTACCGTCCCGGTGTCTGCCGAAGAGGTGACCGCGATGTCGAAGCGGTCAAATCCACAGCAACTGATGCGCAAGGCGCAGAATGCGGTTTTGGACTTCGTTCGCTCGCTCGACCCGGAGGTTGAGAATTTCAGTGATGTCGATCGGGTCGTGCGCGAACACCCGGAGTGGGACGCTGCGATTGCCGATGCATATCGCAAGTCAGGCTACCTCGACCTTTGGGAGCACGAACTTGCTGCTCACCCCTATCGGTACGATCTGTCGTTGATGGAAGAGTACGCCGAACCACACCTCGTCGGGGACATGCGGGCTTACTGCGTGCACACTGTCCGCGAGTACTACTCCGGCGGATCGCGGTTTGCGGTCAATCTCGCGCACTATGAGGCATCACAGCAGGAAAGTCCCCGCGAGACGATTGGGATATTGATCGAGCTGTATCGGATCCTCGTCCGTGATCACGGACGACGCGTTGAAACAGCGCGTCAATGGTTGGCCAGACACTTCCCGGAAGACCTCGAACATCATCTTGAGTGGATCGTGCCGCACACGCCGCTCTGGTTCATGATCGTGGATCGGGTCGAGCCGCGCCTCGGGGCAATGGCGCGTTTGTCCATCGCACGTGAGCAATCGGAGGAGGTCTGCTCTTCATGCGGTGATCCAGCCAATGACTACCGGATCGTGAATTCGGCAGAAGCAATGCCAGGGGTTCCGTCATTGCGGCTGTGTAACGATTGCGTAGCGATCAGGAGGGGCTTCGGCGAGGTCCTGGAAGCGAGGGAATAGCTCGCCATGGCTGAGCTACTTCCCGAGATTGACATCGCAGTGTCTGTCAAACCGACCCAATTCCTTGAACGGATGGCCGGGCTCGGCGAGAAATCCGGCAAATTTCAGGTTGAACGGCATAGTATTCATCCAGGGAAGCACCGCACCGATATCGTGAATTTCCGGCTCATCACCGAGAGCACTCACGACGGTCACGGGTTCCAGTTGATTGCCTATGGCGACCAGCTGGGTCGGGTGAACGTCGAGATGCGGGCGGCGCAATGGACCCCGGACCCGCCGACCAAGGCGGTCTATATCGACTCTGCACGTGCCTTGGCCGGCACTCTCCTCACGCGGTACAATCGACAGTTCGGCGCGCGCTATCGCCTTCGGATAGGTGCGCGCCAGAGCAAGTCATTTGAAATGAGCGAGCGCACGAAGAGGTTGCTCGAGCGCTTTACGATGCTCGCAAATACGTCTTCGCTCCACTTCTATGACTGGCAGCGCTTCTATGGGATGGTGCGTGAAGGGCGACAGGAAATTCCTGACCACCTGTTGCGATCATATCTGATAGATGCTGGGTTCTCACCACAGCAGGCCTCGGAACTCACTGAAATCTACGGACACCTGTGGGCATTCAAGAAATTGCGGTGAATGACATCATTCGTAGGGGCATCCATCCATTGATCGGGAGGGAAATTCCGATCACGAAAGGGCATGCGTGAAATCATCATTCAGGTTCCTGACTTCGCAACGATGGACGACGACGATGTCCAGCATCACCCGCTGGCGAGATCTCGCGACGGCCGCTGGAGTGCATTGTCGAAATATCTGAAACAGCGCTTCGAGGCAGAGCGCATGAACCTGAACGAAGCGTGGGCGATGACCTCGCTTGGGTGGCGGTGCCCGGCTTGCCGAAGGGAAAAGGCCGAGATCGCCAGAAAAACCGACAGCGGGGTCATCCTGTGCCAGCTTGAGCGCCATCATGACCATCTTGGGGACCTCGCCGCCCGCCTCCTGCGAGAAACCGTGTGCCAGGACGTACCGGATACCTTCTACGCTCAGCGCAAGCGCGCTTGTGTCGCAGTTCTGCCCCTTGTTGAACGGTTTGCCGAGACCCTGGTATGTCTTGATTGCAACGCCGCAGATGCGGCGATGAAAAAGGAACTCGGCGACGGCGTCCATCGCGACTTCAGCTTCAGTCCAAGTGAGATCGGAGCATTTGTCGTCGCCCTGCCCAACCAGCCGCACACACTCGATGTAGAGAAGGGCAAGGAGATCTGGGTGAAGGCCGACGCGGATTTCCGGCAGCGTTTGGCTTTCTTGGAGCAAATTGCGGGAAGGTTGAGCCGCGGCTTGCACGATCGCGAGCAATATATCGATCTATACAGCTTGGCTGACGACCGAGATGCCGGGATGTTTCTAAGCCTTGCAACTGAGCAGCTTGGTGCCCGAGGCCGGCTGCCCCAACTGTCTCTGGCTTTGCGTGCAAGGTCATGTGCGAATGACGGCCACAAGTCGGCAAGTAAACGCGGCCCTATACGGCGAGTTCGGACTCCGACACCACAGGAATTCGCTGACCATGACCGCGCCATGCAGAAGCCTGGGCCTTGGGGAAAGGCATCTACCGACTGGCGCTGCGCCTGCTGCTCGCGTTCGAAGCAAGAGATCATGCGCATTTCGAGTAAGGGGAAATGGACCGGGCAGATCCATGAGATCTGCGACTATCGGGAGGAGGTGGACGAGCGCGCCTTGGCGTACCGCTCGGCCCACAGAACTGAGAGCCCTATCTTCGGGTCGTACCTCAAGATCACCATCTGCCAGGACTGCAAGCTTGTCCTGACCGATGCTGGCAAACTTCGAGGGGATGGCCGCGGGGGTGACAATTGCTTGTCGCCGGACGTCATCCGATCATTGGTCGGACATGCGAAACCTAATCGCCGCCACGAAATTGCCGATCAGCAGTTGCAGCACGCGCTTGAGACGAGCCGTTCATGGTCGAGTGCGGCTGACGATTTCTGGGAGCATTGCGGCCACGCGAGCGAAGCGTCACTGCGTCTGTTGCAGTATACCAAGGGGCGAGGAATGGCTCTGGCTCTCGCCAAGCAACACGCGATCGCAGACTTGACGCAATCGGGAAGCCTCCCCGGCTGGAATGCCGAAGAAGTCTTCGAGTGGCTGCTGCGGGAACGTGATCGTCTTGACGGTTAGCGATTTGGAGCGGGGCGGAGCGTGCAATTGGGCGTTGCATGAGAGCCATAGCCAAGGCTATCGATTCGGCATGGCTTCGAGACCGCTTCGGGACAGTGATGTACGGCAAGCCGCCTACCGGCGGCTGCTAACCCACGCGCGAGCTTGTCCCGATACCTTGGTGATCGACGAACTCGGCCTTGATCACGGCAATTGCCGGATCGATATCGCAGTCATCAACGGCCACATCCGAGGCGTCGAAATTAAGGCCGAGGCCGACACTCTGGAGCGCCTGCCAAGGCAGGTGGCAGCCTATGGCGAGGTCGTCGACAAGGCCCTGCTGATTGTTGACCCAAAACATCTCGAGGCAGCCATGGCAATTGTGCCTGATTGGTGGGGTGTGATGGTCGCTGAGCGAGGCACGACCAAGGGAGTGAAGTTTCGGCGCGTGCGGGCCGAACGGGCAAACAGGGGCATCGATCCACTTGTCTTGGCCCGTCTGCTGTGGCGGCCTGAGGCGCAGGCTATCCTGAGAGGACTTGGTGTTTCGGAGCGGGAACTCAGGGCTCCCCGGGCAACGCTATACACGATGCTGGTGGAACGCCTGCCGTTGCGTAGGTTGGCGCAGACGGTGCGTCAGACGCTCAAAGCCCGAACAACGTGGCGAGATCGTTCACCACTTTCGTGATGTGATGGTTGGAGCCCACCCATCGCCAAGTGCTGAGATTGCCGGTACTTGCGTTACCGCTGCGACAGGCGTCAATGTAGCGGCTTCCCGGTGAGTACGTTGCGCCCAGGTAACGAGGTGAGCTCGTGACGTTACCACTGCAGTGGCGATACTGACCAAATCCATTGTCGCGGACATTCGATCCTTTGGCGATGATCCAGCCATCATCGCACGTGTAGCGGATGGTTGCTGCGGGCTTGAGGAGGCGCATGTCGCCCTGAGCAAATCCGTGCCCGGCAATCGCGTAGTCTCCGAAGCCGGGAATGCGATCGTTCTCACCCAATGATGCCAAGACGGCCTGATAGAAGGACCATTCGCGTCTTGGCCAGAATTGGAGTGGTCCGGTTACGTCAGCCATCGAAGCCGGAAATGATGTGCCAGCTACGGTTATGCTTCGTGCACCTGCCATGGCACTCGATCCCTTGAGTGCGGCAGAAACGATCCCAACCAGAACACTCTGAGGTTCCCAGGTCGGGGCCTCCAGATCGAGGACGATGTCACAGTCTTCCAGCGCAACGTCGAGCTGGTGCAACAGAACACCGATACCCGCGTCAAACGTGGCGGTATCCATGCCTTCTTCGAGCGAGCATCTAAGCGCAACTCCAGTCTGCATCATAGCCTGAGCGGTCGCGACTGCTGCCCGATACGCACCGTCACTAGTGAGCTTGACCACCGGAACGATCACTGCGTTCTGCGCGAAGGCCTGCTCGCACAAGTACAACATCGGATGCTTGCCGCCATGCATGGTGGCTGCCGGATCCAGCAGGCCACAGTCCAAAAGCGCAAGCCGTGCGCCCCATTTCTTATGCAGTCGGGTTGCAAAGGGGGCCAGGTGCTCGTCGATTGTCTTTGATGGGGTCCAGGTCTCGAAGTCGAAATCTGGCGGAGTGATCTCAATCAGCGGAACCGTACGATCTTTTGTGGCATCGGTGAGCCTCCAGAGTGCCTGGTACTCCCCCTGTCGCCATTTAATGATCGGAACGTAGTCAGTATGCGAGATCGGCATGTCTTCGCCCCTCAAATATCAAACTGGCGACGAACCTCGCCGTTACCAACAAGCGTGCGAAACAAAGTGTAATCATTCGCATCCCGCCGAATCCGACCTGCTATTACAGCTGGCGACACGCCAAAGCGCTTGGCATCGCCAAGGACGGCCTTGTCGTTACGGGTGAAGCGTGACACCGCCTGGTTCCAGCTTGCCTCCGGGATCAGCGCCTCTTGCGCGAAATAGTCGGCATCCCGTTCGATCTCGTCAGCAGCCGGTGCATCATTGTCATCGAAGATCGCGGCGTATTCGCCGAGCCGGATGTGCAGTTTGAGGTGCCCGATCTCGTGAAGGAGCGTGAACCAGAAGTTGTCGAGGCGGTCATGTCGGAGCGTCATGGCTACGATCGCGTGATGATCCGCCGATGCCAGCGCGGCACCGTCAAGCAATGTGCCCGGCAGGTGTCGCTCGATCACCAGCGATATGCCGGCATCGTGCAAGTAGTCGGCTGCGAGGCACGGTCCGTTGTCTTCCAGACTGAGCCCGACAAGGCCGCGCACCCAGTCCGCGGTGAGACGGTCACGATCAAAGGCCCGGTCGGGTGGATTTCGATCAGCGAGTGTCCGAACCCGCGCTTCCCACGCGGCAATAGCGGCCTCGTGGACTTGTCCGCTCGACCGCACCGACTTGCGGTGCAGAGCCATCGGCGCAAACTGCGAATGAGCGCCGTGCAGAAATGCCGGGATCAGGTCACCAGCAGCCTTCTTCGCCTGTGAGAGCGTCCCCGAGAAGTCCTCGAACCATCCGCGCTTGTACATTTCGGCGAGCGGGAAGGCCTGCCAGACCGAAGGGTCGAAGCTATCAAGCTTCGGACTGCCGACCAGTTGTGCGCGTTCGACGATGCGCACGTTCAAGGCATCGGCGACTTCTGTCAGGCGGTCGAGGCTCGCCATCCGGTAGCGATCGGCCTCATAGCGCTGAATCTGCTGCTCGGCGACGCCAAGGAAATCGCCTAGGTCTTTTTGGCTCATGCCACGCGCGATGCGCGCTTGTATAAGGATATCGGGAAGGTCGTGCAGGCTTTCGGCCGAGAACGCAGAAATCTTGCCGGCGCGCAGGTCCTCGTAGAATCGGACTTCTTCTTCTAGCTCGTCGATCTGGCTGCGCAGTGCCGAGCGCTGGGCCTTCGCGAACACTTCCGGGAAATCGCCAGTGGGAGCATCAAGCGCGGCAACGGCACCCGCCAGTTTCTCGATCGAGGCCTTGGTAGACCTGTACTGTTTTTCGTTGGTGATCATGGCGTCGCTCCTTTCAGCGGCGCGAGCGGGATGCGGAGAATACCCTTGGCCTGGCCCGACGACTTTTCGACCTGGAAAAAGTCGAGAAATGGGGCGCCCGGCCCGTTGGGCATCCCGGCAATGAACATCTCGCCAAGGTATTTTGCTTTTTGCGCAGCTCGCTTGTTGTTGAAGTCGAGAAGGACCGGATCGAGCTTGTTCGGATCCACCCCAACGTGGTCCCAGCAACCGTCGTAGTCGCCCGGGTGCGGCTTCGCGGTTACAAAACTCCCATCGAGATAGACGTAGCTGCAGCCAGCGATGGCGAGAGCCTGCGCCATGCGAACGAAGCCGCCGAACAGCCGCTCGCGATGCGGTGTCGTCGCGAAGCGTGCCTCGACCTCAGCGAGAGTCGTATCGTGAATGCCGGGAGGCAGTACGGCCCATGGGCACGGAGAGCCCAACTCGATCAAGTCCGGTATCATCAACACAACAATATAATTGTGTTCCATGTTTGTCGAGTCTGATTTTGTTCCTCGCACTGGACGAGCGATTTCCGAGCGATGAAAGAGCCACAAAAAATGGGGCGCGCCGGTCCCCCGCACCGGCGCGCCCCGGGCCGCCCTCATCCCGAAACATGCCGCAAGCGGCATGCAGCCAGTCCTATGGCGACTGGCCTAGCGGGCTTGATGCGGGTTCGCCGCCATTCCCGCCGCCGCCCTTGATCCGCCCCTCACGGCGGCTTCTCCGACGGTCCCGGCGCTTTCGGGTCCCGGTCCCCATCATGTCAGGCCAATCAGCCAGCAGTTGACGGCTGGTCGAGCGATGTCGCCTGAACGATTGACCTGAAATTCTCCAAGAACTCGGGATGGCGCGTTGCAAGAAAGCGCTCGATCTCCGGCTTGCCAAGCAGGCGATCCAGGAAGCCCGACGCCACGACCAGCACAAGCATGTCGTCGCCGTAGGACATCTCCAGTTCCTTGTAGTCGGTGCTGAGCTCGGCCATTTCGCGTTCAAGCCGTTCCATCTGTTCCGTCGTCAGCCCGGTTGCCTTGCGTTGCTCGTCGGGGTTGTGAAGATCTTCAGGCTTCGTGGTCGCGAGCAGCGCCTTGGCGTAGGACGAGGTGAAGTTGTTCGCCGAGACCATGAGCTCAGCGACTTCGAGTTGCCGAATGGGCTTCATCTTGCGCAGCTTCTGGAACGCGACATGGCCAACCTGCTTGTCTTTGAGCAGTTCCGCGACGTCCTGGCTGATGCCGCGCAAGAGGTGCCGCCGGTTCCGAATGACCTTGATGTCGACATTGAGCGTACGGGCGAGCCTCTCCTCTGAGACACCCCGATCAAGTGCCCGCACGATCATGTAGTGTTCCTGGATCACCGCTAGGCGATTGACTCGCTTGTTGTAGGTGAAGGATTCATCGTCATGCGCGATGATGCACGGCGCCTCGCTGACATCCTGCTCGCGCAAGGCTGCGAGCCGCACGTGTCCGTCGAGCAGGAGATAAGTCCCGCCTTTCTGTTGCGCAACCGACAGTGGTTCGATGATCCCCACTTCGGCAATCGACGCAACGATCCGGCTGTATTTGACGCCTTTCAGCAGGGTTTTAGGCAGATTCTTCGTCGGCAGAAGCCGGTCGATGGGAACCGTGACTACGTCCTGCTCGAAGGCGATCCTGACCGGTTTGGTCATGTCGCGAACCCCGCACCGACACGCTCGGCTAAAGCCTCAGGCAAGGAAGTGATGCCTTCGGCACGCATTAGGGTTACGAAATGCTCGTCCGCTAGAAGCCGCCGAAGTGCGTTGGACACGAACAGCAGGCGGCTTCGCGCAAGCGAAGCCCGCTTGATCAGCAGTTTCTGGCGTTCAGTTTCGCGCTGGTAGGAGCGGATTAGGCTTTCCGAACTGACCCGCCGCGGTCGCACGTCGGTGTTCGAGTTGCGATGGACTTGCTTGCCGCTCGCCTTGCGCTGCTCGATGATCTGCCGGATCGCGAGAACCTGGTTTCCCGGCAGCTTGTTCTCCTCATAGAGTTCGGCCAGCGCCTTCTGGACTTCGCCCTCCTTGGCCTTGGCGATTTCCATTGCGATTGAGTGCGGAATTGTGCCGCGCTCGACCGCGTTGATAAGCTTTTCCTCGCCACGCTCGAGCAGCACGCAGATGGCTGAGACATAGTCGATCGAGAAGCCGACCTTCTCGGCGATCTCGGCATGCGAGTACCCGCGTTGTGACAACTCTCCGATGCCATGAACCAGTTCGAGCGGGCTGTGCTGACGGCGCGCGAGGTTCTCGACCAGGCTCATCACGAAGCAGTCTTCTTCGCTGGCTTCGACGATCATCGCCGGGATTTCCGTCGCGCCAAGAGCCATGAACGCTTCGAGCCGCCCCTGCCCGCAGACCAGATCGTAGCGGTTCTTTCCGGGTCGCTGGCTGACCGTGATCGGCTTCTTGAGGCCAAGGGCAGCAATGGAATCGACCAGTTCCTGAAACACCCGCTTGTTGCGCACACGCGGGTTGAGCACGGTGATGAGATCGATCGGCACTTGCCGGATTTCGGTGCTTGCGTCGCTCATGCCGCCTTCCTCAGCGAGGTGCGGCGTGTCAGGTCGATGAAGGCGTCGAGGCTGTCGTAGCGGAAAGCGTCGAGCAGGATACCGTTGTCAGGCGCTAGGCGCAGCTTCGGTGTCCTGCTGAGGTCGAGCCGGGGGAACAAATAGTAATCGCGCACTGTGCGGTTGTCGTCCTCCATCCGCACCGCGATGGTCAGGTCCGGTCGCAGGCCGCTGTCGAAGCGGACCTTCCAGCGCATTCCACCAGCCTGTGATACATGGCAGCGGGCAATGACCAGTGCGACCGTGAATTCATCATTGATCCGCAACAGGTCGGACACAGGATCACGCTCGACTGCGCCGCCCTGCGCTTCGATGTCGCCGATGACCGACGCGACAATGTCCGGATGCATGGCGCGCAGCGCCCGGTTGATTTCAATGTAGCTGTAGTCGCGTGATGGGGTGTAGCCGACCAGTTCGTAAGCGCGGGTCAGGCTGCCGAAGCGATGCCGAAAGGTCGAACTCGACGGCATGTCCTCCAATTCGTCGATGATAACGCCCGATAGCCATCCCTTGTCGGCAAAGAGTTCGGACAGGCGATCGAGCAGTTCCTGGTCGGTAAAACGACGCGAGCGCTCCTGGATGATGCGCTGGGCTGCGTCGAAGAAGTCCTGCTCGACGATCGGCTCGAAGGCGCCATCCTGCCGCACCCACATGTCGGGCGGATTGGCGACGCGCTTCGCCTTCAGCTTGTAGGAGATGCGGTTGTAGACATTGTTGCCGATGTATTTCTCATTGGTCAGGATCTGGTGGACGGTTCCGCGCGTCCACTGGCGGCCAAGGTCGGTCCGAAGCCCTTCGCCATTGAGCACGTCGGCGATCTCGCTTTCGCTGCGCTGCTGCACCACAAACATGCGGTAGAGGCGCCGGACTGTTTCGACCTCCTCGGGCGGCCCGGGCTGCAAGATGACGCGGTCGGTCTGCAGGCTCTTGTGCTCGCCGCGCGCGAGTTCGGCCTTCACCTGTCCATGCTCGTCAACCAGCACGCGCCGCAAACCATAGCCAGCCGGACCACCCTGGCGGTAACCGAGCCGGATCAGGCGGCATTGCCCGGTGAACACTTTGGCCGAAAGTTCGCGGCTGTATTCGCCCGCCATGGCCCGCTTCATGCTCTTGATGATCGTGGCGCTCAGGCTGCCGTCGTTCTCGAACTGCTCGGCACAATAGTGGACAGTAATCCCGCCCTCGCGGCAGATGAATTCGTAATAGGCGCTTTCATCAGCATCCTGAAACCGCCCCCAGCGGCTGACATCATAGACAAGCACGGCCTCGAAGTCGGTCCGTCCTGCCCGGACATCGTCGATCAGCTGCTGGAGCGCGAGACGACCTTCGAGTTTCAGTCCGCTCTTGCCCGAGTCCTCATAGGTCTTGACGATCTCGAAACCGCGCCGCGCGGCATATTGCGCAATGATCTCGGCCTGATTCTCGGTCGAATACTTCTGATGCTCGGTCGACATGCGCACATATTGCGCGGCCCGGACCAATGGTCCGTCCTGATCCTGTCCTGTCTGTTCTTCGCTTGCCTGCATCTGCCCAGTGCTTTCCGCCCGCCAGGGAATGACACCCTCCGATTCCCGTGAAACTTATTGGGAGATCAGAGGTATGTCGTTCACCAAGAAGGACCGAATTATTCAGTCGAATTCAGGAAAGACTTTTCCGGAACTGTCGCCATCCATGCTGAGCGAAGCGCTGGCACTGGCCTTGAAGGAGGAGTTTGGCGCGCTCGCATCGTCGGTCAAAACAGTTGCCAGGCTGACGAATTCCAACGAGCGGGCGGTACGAAACTGGTTCGATGGAAAGAACAGCCCGAGCGCAGACAATCTGGTTGTCCTGATGCGGCATTCGGACCAGATATTGCGGACAGTACTCGAACTCTCCGACCGGCGCGATCTGATGCTTGCAGTCGGCCTATCCGGGCTGCGGGCGCAACTGGTTGATGTGCTGACCGCCATCGATAACGCGCAAGGCTAATTCCACTCAAGCTTGCTCTATCGAATAATTAGTCATATATGAACGATTGAATGCCATTTCGCGTCATATATGGAAGATTGCTGATGAGTTCGCCCAAGTCCAGAAGCGCCCTGAAACAGCTGGGCAATGACCTGCGCAGCGCCCGCCTGCGCAGAGGCATTTCTGTTGCCGATCTGGCAGTGCGCGCAGGAACGTCAGCCAGTACAATAACCCGCCTGGAGAAAGGCGATTCCGGCGTCGGGATTGGAACGCTAAGCGATGTTCTGGTGGTGTTCGGCCTTATTGATCGACTGGCCGACCTCATCGACGCCCGCAAGGACGAGCTGGGAATGGCGCTCGATGCCGAGCGGTTGCCCCGCAGGGGCAGGTCGTCCGCCGGCACCCGTCGCGCAGGCTCGCGGCAAAGCCAGTCGCTTGGCAAGGAGGGTGATGACACCGATCAGGACGGCGTGGCATTCTGATGGCCGATTTTTCCGCACAGGTCGCACTTGGCGAAAGTCTGACATCGGTCGGACAATTGCGATTCACGCAAACCGGGCCGCGCCAGTTCTCGACCTTTACCTATGACCAGGAATGGAGCGACAATCCGCAAGCCTTTGCAATTGACCCGGTGCTGCCGCTTGAAGGGGGGCCGTTCCACACGCCGGGCAAGCCTGGTCACATGCGCGATGCCTTGCCGGGCGTATTCTCGGACGCCGCGCCCGATGATTGGGGTCGTCGCCTGCTCGAACGGGCCTATGGAAATGGCCTTTCCGAATTCGAGTATCTCACGCTCTCAGACGACATGTGCCGCCAGGGCGCCTTGCGATTTCTCGATGCTGACGGACAAGTCATCAGGGGCAATGCCGCCGATGCCGTGCCGCGCCTTGTCGAACTGGAAACCATCACGGCCATCGCCCGCGCCTACGAACAGGGCAAGGAGATCTCTGCCGAAGAGATGCAGGTGCTTGCCGGGGCGGGCGGTTCTGGCGGTGCCCGCCCGAAGGCCAATGTTCGCGACGGTGACGCGCTCTGGCTCGCGAAGTTCACGTCGGTTCACGACCAGCGACCGATCGAGCGCGTCGAAGTCGCCACGCTGCGCCTTGCGCGCGCATGCGGCATTCGCACGCCGGAGGTCCGGCTGGAACTGCCCGATCCCTTTCCCGGTCGCGCTGATCGAACGCTTCGACCGGCGCGGAAGTGCGCGCATTCCCTATATCTCGGCCCGGACGGCGCTGGGCAAGACCGGGACAGAATACGGGTCCTACACCGAGATCGTCGATTTCATGCGCGGGCATTCGGCCGACCCGCAGGCCGATTTCGAAGAACTGTTCCGGCGGCTCATCTTTACGGTCCTGGTCTCGAACAAGGACGATCACCTCAAGAACCACGGCTTCCTCTATGTCGGCAACGGACAATGGCGCTTGTCGCCAGTCTTTGACGTCAACCCGGCCCCCGATCGCAATCCGCATCTCGAAACCGCGATCATGGAAGGCGGTTCGCATGACCGGTCGATCATGCTTGCACTCGAAGCTTCGCAGTTTTTCAACCCGGCCCCCGATCGCCGAAGACGACGCTCGCAGGATGATCCGGGAGATGGCGCAGAAGGTTTCGGACAACTGGCGCGAAGTGCTGCGCGAGGTGGGCGTTTCGGGTAATCTGGCTAAGGAATATGAGCCCGCCTTCGTCCACGAGCAGGTAGAAGCTGCGTATTCGCTTTGACATTGGCGAGGTAGCGCATTCCGGCTTCTGCGTGGAAAGAAACCTGCTCCCATTGCCTCAACACTCAATGCCGCGAACCAGCTGAAATCAGGGAATTTCTTTAGAAAGCTGGCGCACCCGACAGGATTCGAACCTGTGGCCTTCGCCTTCGGAGGGCGACACTCTATCCAGCTGAGCTACGGGTGCTTCCTGCTTACGCAGTGCTTACGCGGGAATTATTGCGGTGTGAAGGCTCTATGCCGACGTCACATAACTCACGGTAATTACTGCAAAAAAATTCCTTTTCCTTCTCGATCCGAACCTTGACACCTGCCTTCGGAGGGCAGCGCTCTATCCAGCTGAGCTACGGGTGCCTGGAGCCGCGAGGGCAGCCTTTCGGCGAGCGGGGCGCTTAGCAAAGGGTTCACCCGCTCGCCAGTCCAAATCGCGCAGCGTGAACCGGCGTGGCGTTAGCCATTTGGCAAGCATGCGCAGTTAATCATCACCCGCATGAGCGCGATGTCACACGAGTTCGACCTGGGCCAGGCCACCATGCTGCCGCCGACGGCGTCGCCGCGGCTGCTGTCGGATGTCGCAACACTTGCAGACCAGTGGGAGGCTGTGCACGAGGCGGCCGCAGCAGTCGGCCATCTGGCGCAACTGGGCCGCGAGGAGCCGGACGACGAGGTGCTGGCTCTGCCACTCCGCGCTGCCGAGGCGGGGGGCTATGCCTTCGAAACCGCCGCACGCGGGATCGACGATCTGGCCGCTGTCATGCAGCCCGGGCTGCGCGCATTGCTCACCCTGAGCGCACAGGGACGGGACACCACCGCTGCGGCGCTGACGCTGTGGCGCGAGTTCCATCATGCGCGCGCCGCCATTCTCGACGTCGTCGAAGCGGCCTGACAGGCACACAAAAGCCGAAAAGCCGAAGGGCGGTTGACGTCGTTCGCTATCTGTTCCACCTATTCCGGATGACGGAATCGGTATTGGCTCAGGCAGAAACCGCGGCGAGCGTGTCTCGCGGCATTGCAAGGCTATTCGCGCGGAACGACATCTGGTGCATCCCCGAAATGCCGCTGCGTAACGGACGCAGGGCCGATCTCATGGGCGTCGATCCCAAGGGCCGGATCATCATTGTCGAGATCAAGGTGCAGCGTGGCGACCTGCTCGGTGATGGGAAATGGCCCGACTATCTCGACTTTTGCGACCGCTTCTATTGGGGCCTGCCACCTGCGCTGGATCGCTCGCCGCTCGAGGGACCGGATTATCGACCCGATTGCTGCGGGATCATCGTGGCCGATGGCTATGACGGAGAGATCGTGCGTCCCGCCCCGCTCCACCCGCTCGCTGCTGCGCGCCGCAAGACCGAGGTCGAGCGCCTCGCCCGCGCTGCATTGCGCCGGATGACCGTTGCCGGCGATCCACACTGCGCGCCCTGGGGCACGGCCGACTAGCTTCGCGCTGGTCGCGGGCCTGTCCGCGGCATAATGTACGGCAATCATGTGGACGGGGATCGCCATTTCCGCGCTAGCCATGACTGCGATCGTCGCGGTGCGCTATCTCGCGGCCAGCGGCGGCTTTGCCCTGCTCACCAACCGCGTTCTCCCAGGCTATCATGCGAAACTCGGCCCGCAGATCAGGCGCGAGATCGGCTGGTCGCTCGCCTCGGCCGCGATCTACGGAATTCCGGCGGGCGTTGTCGCCTGGGGCTGGCAAGAGCATGGCTGGACGCGCATCTACACTGGCTGGAGCGACTATCCGCGGTGGTATCTCCCACTCGCACCGCTGCTCTACCTCATCGTGCATGATACCTGGTTCTACTGGACCCACCGCTGGATGCACCGCCCGCGCCTGTTCCGTATCGCCCATGCCGTCCACCACGCCAGCCGCCCACCCACGGCATGGGCAGCGATGAGCTTTCATCCGTGGGAGGCGATCACCGGCGCGGTGGTCATCCCCGCGCTCGTGTTCGCGATCCCGATCCATGCCGCCATGCTCGGACTGGTCCTGCTGGTGATGACGGTGATGGGCGTCACCAATCACATGGGCTGGGAGATGTTTCCCCGCCGCCTCGTTCATTCGCGGTTGGGGGGATGGCTGATAACGGCCAGCCACCACCAGCGTCATCACGAAGAGTATCGATGCAACTACGGCCTCTATTTCCGTTTCTGGGATCGCCTCTGCGGCACCGACAAGGGCCTCAGCGCCAACATATGAGTCGCCTTGCAGCCTTACTTGCACTGCCTCTGGCTGCCATGCTCGGTGGCGCGACAGCGACCGCCGACGGAGCGACGATTACCGTCAAGGTGACCGAACTGCGTAATGCCAAGGGCGTGGTTCGCGCCTGCATGACCACCGATGTAAAGAGTTTCCCGAAGTGCCGCGGCGTTCAGGGCGCCTATGGCGCGACGGCCCAGGCGCATGAGGGTGGCGTGAGTTTCACTTTTGCCGGCGTGAAACCCGGCCGCTATGCCATCGCCCTGCTTCATGACGAAAATTCCAACGGCAAGGCCGACCGCGCGCTGGGGATGATGCCCAAGGAAGGCTTCGGCTTCTCGCGCGATGCCAAGGTTCGCATGGGCCCGCCGAAGTTCGGCGACGCGGCCGTCGACATCGGCGCGGAGGATCGCACGCTGACGATCCGCATGCGCTACATGCTCTGACAGGAACCGGCCCTCTCGCCGACAAAGTTGGTAAACGTATTTAACCCAATGTTTACCACGCAGGGGTCATACACTTTTCCGAATGAGCACAACTCTTTCGGGGGCAGTGGAATCCAATGGACAGGCTTGGCGGCTATTTCGGCGCGCATGATGATGACGAACCCTTCGACGACTATGAGGTCGACGAGGGCGATGCCGATCTCGATCCGCCGCCTTCGCCGGTCGGGCAGGACGAGCGCCGTATGCAGGTGCGCGCCTATAATCACTGGGCGAGCCTGCTCGGCGATCTGAACTTCCCGAATATCGACGATCTCGAGCCCGAGAAGCTCGACGATTTCGGCCCCTATTCCGTGCTGCTCGGCCTTGTCGGCGGTATCGAGGATCCCGACGTGCTGTTCGTCGGTTCCGAGCTTGAGGCCGACTGCGGCGAAACCGGCGCGCTGGGCAAGCTGTCCGACGTGCCGAGCCGCTCGGTGCTCAGCCGTATTACCGACCATTACATGCAGATTCTCGCCAACCAGGCCGCGATCGGCTTCGAGGCGGAATTCGTCAACGAGCGCGGCGTCACCGTACTCTATCGCGGCATCCTGCTGCCCTATTCCAGCGACAACCAGACGATCGACTACATCTATGGTGTCATCAACTGGAAGGAGATGGCCGACCAGCAGACCGCCGACGAGCTGCTGTTGCAGATTGGTCAGGCGCTGGGCGATTTCGATGACGAGCCCGTTGGCGAGCACGAAGAGATCGAGACTGCCGAATCGCTGACCGCCCTCGACACCGATGGCTGGGACGATGACGGCGAGGACGAGGAAGAAGGCGAGGACGCGATCCTCGAACTGGAGGACGCAGCCATGACCGAGGACAGTCAGGGCTCCGCCCTGCCCGAGCCCGCATTCGGCGCGGTCGAGGAGCCGGTCGAGCAACCAGTCGACTCGGCTCCGAAGCCTCACCGCGGCGTCGATGCGCTGGGCAATCCGATCGGCAGCCTGCGTGATGACTTCGAAACCTCCGAAGAAGACGAAGAAGATTTCGATAGCGGTATGAAAACCGCTGCCGACTATGGCCTGCCCGACTGGGACGACGAGGAAGACTTCGGCGACGATGTCGACGATCTGGTCGACCCGCTGGCCGACGAGGACGCCACGAGCAGTCTGACTTCACTGGTCAGCCGCGGCGAGCGCACCAAGAAGGCCGTCGACCTGTCGAGCATGGACGTAGCACCGGCCATCCCGCAGGCGTTCGAGCCCGAGCCGCCGACGATCACCTTCTCCGCGCCCGAACTCGAGCCCGAACCGTTTGGCGAGGATGCGGAAGTCGAGGAAGAAGACTTCACGGCGGACGCATACGAACTCGATACACCGGTCGATGTCGAACCCGCCGATGCCGATGATTTCGACGAGTTCGACAACGAGGGTGACGGTTTCGCAGAAGCCCTCGAGGAAGAGCCTTACGAGCTCGGTATCGAGGATATTGCAGAGGACGAAGAGCCGCTCGAACTCGAAGACGTGGTCGAGGACGAGATCGAGGTGGCGGAGCCGGACCACGCGGAAGGCGGAGAACCGGCCGTCGCCGAACCGGAGATCGAAGTCGCCAAAGTGGCCGAAATCTTCGCCGACGAAACCGACGATGCACCCGAGGGTCTCTACGACTGCCTCGCCGCCGCGCGCGAACTGGCGCAGACGGCGCAGAACACCGAGGATCGCAGCCGCAAGGCACTCTACTCGGCAGTCGGCCTCGCCTATGATTTCAGCCTCGAGACTGAGTCTGATCCCGAAGGCTTCGACGAACTGTTGAACGACAACGGGCTGACGGTGCAGGAACGTGCGCCGATGACCCCTGTGGTCAAGCTCGTCTTCGGTGCCGACTACGACAAGACCCGCCTCACCGAATATGCCGCAGTGCTAATGCATGCGCGCCGCATCGGGCTGGAGCGCGGCTCGCTCGCCAAATTCCTCCACGAAGCAGACGGCGGTCTCAAGGGCGTGGTCAATGCCGAACGCCGCGCTCGCAAGGAAGAGCAGGGCAAGCCGGTCGAGGACGAGAACGGGGTCCGCTCCGCGCTCGCGAAGAAGCTGCGCAAAATCGACCCGGTCGATTTCGATGCGCTGGACGAGGACGGCCCCGAGTTCGCCCTGGTCATGGTCCGCCGCACGCCCGAAGGCGAGCTGGTGGTTCTGGGTGAAGTTCCCGAGGATATCCCGCTGGTCGAACGCGCGGCGCGCAAGCTGCTGGCCTGACACCGCTTTTCAACCGGCAGAAATGCCTTGTCGCCCGGGTGCTCCATTGGGTAGCGCCCGGGCGATGCCATTTCTCCCAACCGCCCCGGTCCGCATCCAGCCCTATTTCGGCTATCGCAACCGCGAGCGGCTGCACATCACCGCACGGGCGCTGCGGTCGCGGGTCGACCGGTTCGAGAAAAGCGGCCGCTGGCGGGCGGCGCGTACCATGTTGGGGCAATTCGTGAGCCACGAAGTCCCGGACTTGCCGGTGGAACTCGAAATCGCGCGACCGGGTGGGGACAGCCATCGCCACCAGGGCCTGACCGACAAGGAAGGCTTCGTCCATTTCGACATCAGGCTCGATCCCGAGTGGGAGTTGGCCGACCAGCCGCAATGGGAAACCGTGGTGTTCCACTGGAGCAATGGCGAGGGCGCCCATTGCATCGACGGACATGTCCTGGCGCCGGGAAAGACGACCGGCCTCGCAGTCATCTCGGACATAGACGACACCATCATCGAGACCGGCATTACCGGCGATTTTCGTGCCGTCATGCGCAACTGGCGGCGGGTGCTGATCGAGATGCCGGAAGAGCGCATCATCGTGCCGGGCGCCGACGTGTTTTACAACGCGCTGGGCGGCGGCGAGATATTGCCGGGTGGCGATGGCCATCCGGGCGAGCGCCAGCCCGCCAGCAGCCGTCCGTTCTTCTACGTCTCCTCCAGCCCGTGGAACCTGTTTTCCTACCTCGTTACCTATATTCGCGGGCGGGGCCTGCCGCTTGGACCGACAATGCTGCGCGACTGGGGCCTCAATCGCGAGACCTTCGGTTCCGCTAGCCATGGAGGGCACAAGCGCACGGCGATCGACGCGATCATCGACACCTATCCCGGGTTGAAATTCGCACTGATCGGTGACGACAGCCAGGGCGATCTCACCGCATTCGCCGACATTGCGGCCAGCAATCCCGGCCGCGTGCGGGCAATCTTCATCCGCAAGGTGGGTGAGGCGATGAGCCCCGAGGAGCTCGCCGCGCAGAAGGCGATCGAGGCGGCGAAAATCCCGCTCTGGCTCGGCGACAGCTATGAAACCGGTCGCGAATTCCTTGCCTCCATCGGCCTGCTCGGCGACGAGGAAGCCAAGGCGATCGTGGCAGCGGTCGAACACACCACTCCCGGAACGGAATAGAGCGCATGATGAAGATTCTCGGCGGCACGATACTGGTGCTGCTTCTCGCCGGTGCCGCGGTGATGTTCGCGATCCGCCAGAACGGGCCGGCTGTGCTCGATATGGTCGACCGGATTGTTGGTGGCGCGCGCGACGTCGAACTGGTCGAGCAGGCGCTCTATGGCGATGCCGCTGCCCAGAAGGTGCGCGTCTATCGCGAGGGCAACGGCAGCACTCCGCAACCGATCTTCCTCTTCGTCCACGGCGGCAGCTGGCGATGGGGCGACCCCGACGACTACGGTCTTATTGCCCGCGCGATCGCACCCGAGGGCTTTGTGGTCGTGCTTGCGGGATACCGGCTCGAGCAGGCAGGCCGCTACCCTGCCATGCTTGAGGACACTGCTTCCGCCATCGCCTGGACCCGCGCCAATGCGGCAAGGCTGGGCGGCGATCCGGACCGCATCATCCTCGCAGGCCATTCGGCGGGCGCCTACAATGTCGTGCAGGTCGCCCTCGAACACCGCTGGCTTGGGGAAGCCGGGGTGCCGCCGGATGTGATCAAGGGCGTGGTCGGCCTTGCCGGCCCATACGACTTCTTCCCCTTCGACAGCGATTCCACCCGCGCGAGCTTCGGTTCGGTCGGGGCCGGAGCCGAAAGCCAGCCAGTCAACCATGCCCGCGCCGATGCGCCGCCCATGCTGCTCGTCCATGGCGAGCTCGACACGCTGGTCAAGCCGCGCAACACGCGCGCGCTGGCAGCAGTGCTGGGCGAAAAGGGCGCCTCTGCCGAGACCATCTTCTATCCCGGGATGGACCACAACCAGCCATTGATCTCGCTCGCCGCCCCCTGGCGCAACCGGCGCGATGTTGCCCAGCGCATCACCGATTTCGCGCACCGCATCACCGACATTTCAGTTCCGGTTCAGGCCGGAAGGCCTTAGCAGGGGCGCAATGCGCCTGCTCTCACGCCTGCTTGCCCTCCTTGCCGTGGGCGTCCTCGCCGCCCAGCCTGTCATGGCGCAAAGCGTTCTGCGCGATGCAGAGACCGAACGCTTCCTCCAGGATATCGCCGCTCCGCTGGTCGAGGCGGCAGGTCTCAAGCAGGGCAATGTCGACGTTGTCCTGATCAACGATCCTTCGATCAATGCCTTCGTCGCAGGCGGGCAGACTGTCTATATCCATAGCGGGCTGATCGAGGCTGCGGATTCCGCAGAGGAAGTCCAAGGCGTCATCGCACACGAGATCGGACACATCACCGGCGGCCATGTCCTGCGCTATGGCGAGGGCGCAGCCAATGCGACCAAGATCACCATCCTTTCCATGCTCGCAGGCATCGGCGCAGCGCTTGCAGGCGCGGGCGATGCCGCCATGGGCATCATCGCGATGGGGCAGCAGGCCGCACTCGGCAAGTTCCTCGCCTTCAGCCGGACGCAGGAATCGTCCGCCGATGCCGCAGGCGCGAAATATCTCTCCGGAGCGGGCATTTCGGGGCGCGGTTCGCTGACCTTCTTCGGCAAGCTGCTCAACCAGGAATTCCGCTATGGCTACAGCCAGAGCGACGAAGCGGGGTTCTACCGCACCCACCCGCTTTCGGGCGACCGCATCTCTGCGCTGCGCCAGGTCTATGAGAACGATCCGGCATGGGACCGGCCCGCCAATGCACGCAACCAGCGCAATTTCGAGCGGATCAAGGCCAAGCTGAGCGGCTATATCGCCAAGCCCAGCGTGACGCTGCGCGATTATCCCGAGAGCGACCGGACAATTCCCGCCCTCTATGCCCGCGCCTATGCCTATCACAAGAACGCCCGCGTCGACCGCGCGCTCGAGGCGGCGGATGCGCTTCTCGCAGCCGACCCCGCCGACCCCTACTTCCTCGAGCTGAAGGGCCAGGTCCTGCTCGAATCGGGACGACCGGGCGAGGCGGTCGAACCGCTGCGCAAGGCGACCGAGCTGACCAATGCCGAGCCGCTGATTGCCGGGCTTTTCGGCCATGCGCTGATCGCCACCGAGGACAAGGCGAATTACGAGGAAGCCGAACGGGTTCTGCGTGCGGCGGTTGCGCGTGACCGGCTTAACCCCTTCGCCTGGTACCAGCTCGGCGTGGTCTATGCCGCCAATGGCGACATGCCCCGCGCACGGCTCGCCAGCGCCGAACAGCAGGTGATGAGCGGGCAATATTCGCTGGCCATCCGCAGCGCGCAGGCCGCCGAAGCAGGCCTGCCGACCGGAACGCCCGACTGGTTGCGCGCCCAGGATATCGGCTTGCAGGCCCGTGCCATGCTGGAACGCGAATGCGAGATGCGTCGCCAGCGCAATTGCGACGGGTCATAAGGCCGCATAGGAGGGGGACATGAAGAACCATATCGTCACCGCACTCATCGCGCTGGTCTTCGGCTTCGCAGGGGCGGGCATCTGGTCCGTCAGCGGCCTCGGAAACGGGCAGGTCCGCGAATATCTCGTCTCCAATCCCGACATCCTGCCCGAGATGGCGCAGGCCTACCAGCAGGGTGAATCGCAGGAACGGCTTGCCCAGGTGAAGGACGCCGTCGACGATGTCTTCCCCGGCGCGGTGCTGGGCAATCCCAACGGATCGAAAGTGCTGGTCAAGTTCACCGATTTCGCCTGCACCTATTGCCGCCAGAGCGTGGCCCAGGTCGACCGGCTGATCGCGGCCGATCCCGAGCTCAAGGTCGTCATCCGCGAATGGCCGATCTTCGAGGGTAGCGAGAGCTGGGCACGCATCGGTCTCGCCGCCGCCAAGCAGGGCAAGTACCAGCAATTCTACCACGCCATGTTCGAACTCGGCCCGCCGAGCGAAGCCACGATCAACAGGGCTGCGCAGATCGCCGGCGTCGATATGGATGCTGCGCTCGCCTATGCTGCGTCTCCCGAAGTGACCGAGGAACTGCAGCGCAACACTGCGCTCGCGCAGACTTTGGGCTTTACCGGCACGCCGAGCTGGGTGGCCGGTGACGAGGTCGTCGAGGGGCTGGTGCCCTATTCGCGGCTGGCCGACGCGCTCGACGTCAAAGGCTAGGGCCTACCCCTCGGCGATTGCCTTGGCGTACATCGAGGCGAGCGGCCTCTCCATGACCCGTCGCACCATCGGCTCGAAGAATTCGAGCGGTTCGCTGTCGTAGTCGGGATCGAAGGCCGACTGGTCGTATTTTTCGCAGAATTCACGGCAGGCCTCGAAATGCGGATTATCGCGAAACTGCTCGCGCGCATTCTGGTCCATGCCCAGGAAGTGGAAGTAGTAATATCCCTGGAAGGCACCGTGGTTCTGGCAGATCCAGTGGATCTCTTCCGAAACGAAGGGCTTGATGATCGAGGCCGCGACTTCAGGGTGGTTGTAGCTCCCCAGCGTGTCGCCGATATCGTGGAGCAGTGCCATCACCACATATTGCTCGTCGCGGCCGTCACGATGCGCGCGAGTCGCGGTCTGCAGCGAATGCTCGAGCCGGTCGACCGGGAAGCCCCCGAAATCGCCATCGAGCAGCTTGAGGTGATCGAGCACCCGGTCGGCCAAGCCCTTGGCGAAGGCGCGATATTCGCCGCCGATGATCGCCCAATCTTCAGCCGTACCCTCCTTCATCTCGCGGAACTTGGCGCGCTCGGCGGTCGAATGTTCGATATTTTCCTGCACGCCCATCGTGTCTCTCCCTCGCTTCGTCAGAGGCGAAGAGTGTAGCGACTGGTGCAATTCGTCGCAATTGGGCTAGAGCAGGGGCGCATGGCCGTGTTGCCCATCCGTCCGACGCCGTTCTTCGCCAACAAGAACCAGGCGTTCTGGAACCTCCAGCTGGCGGGCTGGGGCGGGAGTGCGATGCTGCGCGCCATGTCGGCGCTGGCCAACGGGCAGCCACCCGACCGCCTGGTCATCATCCTGATCGCGACGATCACCGGCTTCTCGATCAGCCTGATTCTCGCAGTGATCTATTCACAGCTGATCCGGCAGAGGCCGCTGATCACCTGGGGCATCACGGCAGTCGTCCTGGTCGTGGCGACGGGCGTCTATGCCTTCATCGACAGCTGGGTGCTCGAACTGGCCGGGGGCGCGACGTCGGGCGGCTTCGCGAGCCTTTTCGTCGGTATCTACTTCATCGACCTGACCCTGCTGGGTGCGTGGTCGGCGCTCTACTACGCCATCAATTTTTTCCTCCAGGTGGAGGAACAGGCCGACCGGCTCGAACGGCTCGAGGCACAGGCAACCAGTGCGCAGCTCGCCATGCTGCGCTACCAGCTCAACCCCCATTTCCTGTTCAACACGCTCAATTCGATCAGCACGCTGGTCCTGCTCAAGCAGACCGAGACCGCCAATGCGATGCTGACCCGCCTGTCGAGCTTCCTGCGCCATACGCTGGTGGCGCAACCGGGCGGGAAGGTCACCGTGGCGCAGGAGGTCGAGACGCTGAAGCTCTATCTCGACATCGAGCGGATGCGCTTCGAGGAACGCCTGCGCGCCGAGTTCCGCATCGAACCCGAGGCGGCCAAGGCCTGCTTGCCCTCCATGCTGCTCCAGCCACTGGTCGAGAACGCGATCAAATACGGCGTGAGCCCTCAGGAAGAGGGTGCCGAGATCAATGTAGTGGCACAAGTCGTCGGCCCGCGCCTGCGCGTCACCGTGTCGGACACGGGGCCGGGAATGTCGTTCAACAATGTCGAGGAAGGCCTGCCCGCGGTTCGCCCGACCAATGCTCGCCGCGATTCGACCGGCGTGGGCCTTGCCAACATCCGCGACCGGCTCGCGCAGGCCTATGGTGACGAGCACCGCTTCGAAATCCGCTCACCCGAAAGCGGCGGCTTCACGGTTCTCATCGAACTGCCCCTGGAGAGCGACGAAGCGCCAGCACCGTTCACCGCAGCGCCAGAAACCGACGCCCAAACCGCACTATCGCAGAAACAAGCGGGCGCTTCGCCCGTTACCCCCATGCAAGCCCCCCGGAAAGCACCACAGGTATCATGACTATTCGCACCATCCTCGTCGACGATGAGAAGCTCGCCATTCAGGGTCTCCAGCTCCGCCTGGAACCCTTCGAAGACGTCGAGATCATCGAAACCTGCCAGAATGGCCGCGAGGCGATCCGCGCGATCAAGACGCTCAAGCCCGACCTTGTCTTCCTCGACATCCAGATGCCGGGTTTCGACGGTTTCTCGGTGGTCCAGGGCGTGATGGAGATCGAACCGCCGCTGTTCGTCTTCGTGACTGCGTTCCAGGAACACGCGATCCGCGCTTTCGAGGCCAATGCGGTCAATTATCTGATGAAGCCGGTCGACGAAGACAAGCTGGCCGACACTGTCGAGCGGGTCCGCCGTCGCCTCGCCCAGCGCAAATCGCGTGAAGAGGCGGAGAAGCTCAAGAACGTGCTTTCCGAAGTTGCACCCGAGGCTGTCGAGGAACTCGAAGCCGACGAGACCGAAGCAGCCAGCCGCTACGAGAAGCTCATCAACGTCAAGGACCGCGGCCAGATCTTCCGTGTCGAGGTCGGCACGATCGAGCATATCGAAGCTGCGGGCGACTACATGTGCATCTACACCGGCGACAATTCGCTGATCCTGCGCGAGACGATGAAGGACCTCGAACGCCGACTCGACCCGCGCAAGTTCCAGCGCGTCCACCGCTCGACCATCGTCAATCTCGACCAGGTGCGGCAGGTCAAGCCGCACACCAATGGCGAGTGCTTCCTGGTGCTCGACAGCGGCGCCGAAGTGAAAGTGTCGCGCTCGTACCGGGATGTCGTGGCGCGCTTCGTGCATTGATGGTTTGCGAAGCCGCCTCCGCGGCTTCGTCCTCGGCGCAGTTCCTTCCTTCGGTCGGGCGCCTGCGGGCGCGCAGTCGCGCTTGCCGGGCCTCCACCGGCCCGGTTAAAGGCTCCCCATGACCAAATTCGAACTCGAAGGCTTCGACCTCGACCGCTTCGTCCGCGATACGCTTGCCGAAGACCTCGGCGAGGGGCGTCCCGGCGGGGGCGTGGATGTTACCAGCGAGAGCGTCATCCCCGCCGATGCGCGCTTCTCCGGTGTAATGGACACGCGCGATGCCATAGAGGTTGCCGGGCTTCCTGTAGCAGAGGCCTTCTTTCGCGCACTCGATCCGGAAATGACGATCGATATCCTCGTCGAAGAGGGCGCGAGCGTCCCGGCCGGCACAGACCTGATGCGGCTGGAAGGCAATGCTCGCGCGATGCTGACCGCCGAACGCAGCGCGCTCAATACCGTCCAGCACCTCTCGGGGATCGCCACCATGGTCGCCGAGTATGTCCGCGCGATGGACAATCCCGACTGCACGCTGCTCGACACACGCAAGACCATTCCCGGCCTGCGCTACCTGGAGAAATATGCCGTGCGCATGGGCGGCGGATCGAACCACCGCATGGGCCTGTGGGATGCGGCAATGATCAAGGACAACCACGTGCTGGTCGCAGGTTCGGTGGGCGAAGCCGTTCGCCGCGCGGTCGAGGCGGGTGTCAGCGAGATCATCTGCGAAGTCGACCGGATCGACCAGATCGAGCCCGCGCTGGCAGCCGGGGCCACGCGCCTGCTGCTAGACAATATGGAGCCGCCGACCCTGCGCGAAGCGGTGGCGCTGGTGGCCGGCCGCGTACCCACCGAAGCGAGCGGCGGGATCAATCTCGACACGATCAGGGCCAAGGCCGCAACGGGGGTGAATTACGTCTCGGTCGGACGCCTGACGCAAAGCGCGCCTGCCGCAGATATCGGTCTCGACTTTACGCCTCTCTAGGATTGCGGCATCTGCATCCCAAAGAGACAAGGATCGCCGCATGAAACCCGCATCAATAAAGAAGTTCGACTGGCTCTATCTCGGCTCCGTGGCCGTGGGCCTCGCCGGTGTGGCACTCAATTACGGCAACCTCGTCGAAGCCGCCGATGCGGAGCTGGCCGCGCAGGGTGTCGAGAGCATGGGCGGCGGTCTCATGGCAGCATCGCTGCTCTTCGTGAGCGGGTTCAGCCTCGCCCTGTGGTTTCTGATCTCGGTCTTGCGGATCGAAGTTGTGAAGTGGCTCATCGCCGCCATCACGGCGTGGAGCCTTTATTCCTACCTGGGCAATTTCGAGCCAGAGCTGGACCAGCTGGTCGTACTGCAGATCGTCAGTACGGTGATGACCGTTGCTGCGCTCTATTTCCTCTTCCAGCCCGACGCGAAGGCATGGTTCGACGAGAAGCGGGACAGCTGACATTCGCTTCCGGGCGGGATTCGCTGCGCTCGTCACCGTGGCCGCCGGTGTGCCGGCGCCACTCCTCGCCCAGGCCTATCAGTGCCGCATCCCGCGCACGGTCACGATCCCGCAGGTGTCGCCCGACAGCGCTGTGCGCCGCATGCCCGTCACCGGCTATACGCTGGCGCTCAGCTGGAGCCCCGGTTTCTGCCGTGGCCGCGAGGGGCGGGCCGCCGACCGCCGCCAGTGTTCGGGTCGCGAGGGCCGCTTCGGCATTGTCGTCCACGGACTGTGGCCTGAGGGCGGGCGCAGCTGGCCGCAATGGTGCGCCCCGCAAATCAGGCCACAGCCACAGGACCTGCGCGGCAATATGTGCATCTCGCCCTCCGCCCGCCTGCTCGCCCGCCAATGGGCCAAGCACGGCAGCTGCATGGCGCGGCGCCCGGCGACCTATTTCAAGGTAACACGCATATTGTGGAACGGGCTGCGCATGCCCGACTTCGACCGCGTGAGCCGCGAGGTCGACCTTACCGCAGGCACGATTCGCACCCGCTTCGTCGACGCCAACCCGGGCTGGTTTGCCGAGGCGGTGGGCGTGAAACTCAATTCGCGCGGCTGGCTGGAGGAATTGCGCCTTTGCTACGACAAGCGCTTCATGCCCAAGGCGTGCGATCGAGGGCGGTTCGGGTCGAAGGACGATCGGGCGGCAAAGATCTGGCGGGGCCTGTAAGCCTACCGCCGCTCTCTGAAAAAATCGCGCAGGAGTTCTGCCGCCCTTGCCTCACCCATGCCGGAATAGACCTCGGGCCGGTGGAGGCATTGCTCCTGTTCGAACACCCGAGCGCCGTGCTCCACGGCACCTCCCTTGGGGTCACTGGCGGCATAATAGAGCTTGGCGATGCGCGCGTGGACGATGGCGCCAGCGCACATGGCGCAGGGCTCCAGCGTGACCCACAGTTCGCAGTCCGTCAGTCGTTCGCTGCCGAGCGCCTGAGCCGCTCGCCGAATCGCGAGGATTTCGGCATGGGCGGTGGGATCGTGGGTCGCGCGGGGCTCGTTATGCGCCTCGGCAATCACCTCGCCGCCATGCGTCACCACGGCACCGATCGGCACCTCGCCCGCCGCAGCTGAGCGTTCGGCCAGCGCAAGGGCGCGGGTCATGGGTTCGGGGAGGGTCCAGCCGGTCATCTGGGCCCGGCGCTAGCCCCTCGCATCCGGGGGCGCAACGTGCTTGACGATTCGCGAGGTCGCCGCTATGCGCGCCGCTTTCCGGGATAAATGAGCCCCGCGCCCGCAAAATGCGGACCTCGGAACTCGCCCGCCCATTCGAACGAGAGACGTATCATGTCGCGCATTTGCGAACTCACCGGCAAGGGCCGCCAGGTCGGTCACAATGTGAGCCACGCCAACAACAAGACCAAGAAGGTCTTCCTGCCGAACCTGCAGAACGTCACGCTGCTGAGCGAAAAGCTCGACCGCAGCTTCAAGTTCCGCGTTTCGACCCAGGGCCTGCGTTCGGTCGAACACAATGGCGGCCTCGACAACTGGCTGCTGAAGACCAAGGACGAGAAGCTTTCGGCCAACGCGCTCAAGGTGAAGCGCGAGCTGAAGAAGGCTGTCGCAGCCTCCTAAGGCCAGCGCGGCGCTTCGGCGCCGCCTCCTCAACCGATCACGCAAGGGCGCGCGGGTTCACTCGCGCGCCTTTTGCCGTGTTGGCGGCCTGTCCCAGCGCAGCTTGAGCAGCAAGGTCCGCTGGTAACGCATGAAATTGTCGTCGGATATCAGCCACAGATGTTGTCCGTCGGCGTCACGGGTCAGCGCCATCCCCTCGTAATTCTCGAAGGGAAAGGGTGGCTGGAAGCGCGCCAGTTCCTGCACCTCGAGCGCCCCGTCGGCAGCCCGATGGTCGATGTCGACCACGCCAATGGCCGTGGCGAATGTCGGCGGAATTGAGAAACGCAGGTCACGAAACAGCACCAGCGCCCGCCCCTTGTCGAGCGGCGTCATGTCGACCGGCCGGTATCCGGCGATGCCCTGAAGAACCAGTTTCTCGCTTGCTCCGCCTGCAGTCGGGTCGTCCGCGAAGATCACCGCGCGGTGGCGCGCGCTGTTCCAGCCGGATTCCCGCTCCTCCACCACGAGAAAACGCCCGTCGGCGAGGCGCACGAAGGCTTCGGGACCCGAGTTGTCACCCCAGTCGGCAATCTCGACTGGCCTGGCACGCTTCTCCATCTTTCGGGTATCCGAGAAACGGGCAAGCGAATTGCTCATCTCATAGCCGCCCCAGATCATCCCCGTTGCCGGGTCGCGGGTCAGCGATTCGAGGTCGCGTGCGAATTTGTCCTCGCTCATCGGCGGACCCAGAACCGCCACAAGCGGATCGGGATCGCCCCTGTCGGGGCGCGAGAACTCCAGCCGCCATCCAGCATCGGTTGCAGCAAGGAAACGGTCGTCATCGAGCGCAACCAGCGCCGAGAACCCGCCAACCCCCCGCTGTTCGCCTTCGATCAACCAGGCCTGTTCGAGCGTGAACGGCCCTGCGCGCACGTGCTGCACTTCCGCCGGTTCGAAGGTGACTTCACCCTCCAGCGAATAGATGGCCTGCGGGCTGCGCACCACGGTGCCCGGCGCGAGGGCCGCCGCCACAAGTAGCGCCAGGAGGATACGTCCGATGCGCATGGATCGTCGGCCTGCCGGACCGGTCAGTTCATCGGCCCGGTGAAGAGCAGCGGATCGAGCCGCGCGTTCTTCCACTTGATGCTCCAGTGCAAATGCGGCCCCGTCGCGCGGCCCGACATGCCGATGTCGCCGACATGCTGGCCCTTCTTCACCGCATCCCCTTCCTTCACATAGAGGCGCGAGGAATGGAGGAAGGCGCTGTTGAGCCCGTTGCCGTGATCGATGATGAGGAGGTTGCCCTCAAGGCTGTAGCCCTGGACCGCCAGCACCACCACGCCATCGGCAGGGGCGACGTAGGGCGAGCCGCTGGTCCCGGTGGTGATGTCGAGACCCGAGTGATAGCTGCCCGGCTCGCCGCGATAGATGCGTTGCGAACCGAAGCGCCCCGAGATGCGGCCCTTCACCGGCCAGATGAAATCCTGCCGCCAGCCCTGCGCGCCGGTCTCCTTCAACCGCGCATTCCAGATCGCGTCGAGTTCGGGCTGGCGTCGTTTCATGAAGGCGTCGGAGGCGCCGCCCGGCCTGCGGGCGATATTGACGCGCTCGATCTGCCAGTCGCGCGGAGCGACAGTGATTGCCTTGGTGACTTCGATCAGATTGGCATCGACCGCCTTGAACACGATTGTCCCGGCGCTGTCCCGGTCGAAGGCGGCGAAAAAACTGCCGTCACGCTCGACTTCGATGGTTTCGCTACCCAGCTGGGCAGTCCACTCGCCCGGGGGAAGCTTGCCACGAATCCACCCGCCCTGGGTGAGCTCGCCGTCGAAGACGAGCAAATCGTTCGTGGCCCGCGCCGTCGGACTGGGAGTCGGAGCGGCATCGGCGGGAATTATTGCGGCCTGGGACGGTTGCGCCTGTGGTGCCGGTTCGACCGCCTCGGCGGCAGGGACGCAGGCGGCAATGACAGAAGAAACGATAAGCGGAGCGACCCGGCGCAAGATCACGGCTTCAGGCGCTCCGTGGCAAGCTGGGCCGTGGCATAGGGTTCCTGGTGCTCGACCGACCAGTAGCGCAACTCGTCCAGTGGGATCGGCACTCCGCTCATCGCGCAGGTAACGAACTGGCCCGGGCGCAGCACGCGAAAGCCGCTGGGTCCGTATTGCAGTCGCGCTTCGCCACTGGAGGGCGTCGAATTCTTGTTCATCAGCATGGCCGCGCTCCTAGCAGGTCGATCCTATCCGAACAAATCATCCTGCCGCGGCGGCGTTCCGGCGGGACGCGGCCTGCGTCTGGGAGCTGGCGGTGGGGTGCCTCCCGCAGGAGTCACTGCCAGATCGCCATCCCGGAACTTGAGCGTAAGGGCCGCTTCCTTCGCCGCGCTCACCCTGTCGGTCACCGTGCCGTTCGCCCCGACCACGCGCACGTAACCGCGCTGGAGCACATTGTCGGGATCGAGCGAGGTCATCAGCCGCGCGATCGCGCTCAGCCGGTCCTGCGCCCGTTCGACCCGCGCCCTGAGCAGGGGCGCATTGAGCCTCGCGCGGTCAGACTGCAGCCGCTCGCGCGCACGATTGGCGCGTTCGCGCAATCCGTTGCCGAGCCGCGTCGACAGATCGTCGAGCCTTTGCGCCTGCGGTTGCAGCAGCGCCTCGGGCGCGGGCAGGCGCTGGACGCGCGCCTCCAGCCGCTCGCGACCCAGCTGCACCGGGCGCAGGATCGCCCGCTCCTTGCGCGCGCCGAAATCCTTCAGCGTCGCCGCGAGTTCGGCGCGCACCGGCACGGCGATCTCGGCGGCTGCGGTGGGCGTGGGGGCGCGGCGGTCGGCGGCATAGTCGGCCAGCGTAGTGTCGGTTTCGTGCCCCACGGCGCTGATCGTCGGAATCGAGCACTCGGCGATGGAGCGGACGACGACTTCCTCGTTGAAGCTCCACAGATCCTCGATCGAGCCGCCGCCGCGCGCGACGATCACGAGGTCGGGCCGGTCGGGATGGCCCTCGGGCATGGCCGAGAAGCCGCGCACCGCGCCCGCCACCTGCTCCGCAGCGCCTTGCCCCTGCACCAGCACCGGCCAGACGATAACGCGGCTCGGGAAACGGTCGGCAAGACGGTGGAGGATGTCGCGGATCACCGCACCGGTGGGCGAAGTGACCACGCCGATGGTCCTCGGCAGGAACGGCAGTGCGCGCTTGCGATCGCGGTCGAACAGGCCTTCCGCCGCCAGCCGTGCGCGGGTCTTCTCGAGCAGCGCCAGCAGCGCGCCCTCGCCCGCCAGCTCCATGCGTTCGATCACGATCTGGTATTTCGAGCGTCCGGGATAGGTGGTGATCTTCCCGCTGGCGACCACCTCGAGCCCGTCCTCGGGGCGGAACGGCAAGCGGTCGACCTGCCCGCGCCACATCACGCCGTCGAGCACCGCCTTCTCGTCCTTGAGTGCACAATAGAGGTGACCCGATGCCGCCCGCTTTACGCCCGACAGCTCGCCGCGCAGGCGCACGAAGCCGAAACGATCCTCGACAGTGCGCTTCAGTGCCTGCGATATTTCGCTGATCGTCAGCGGCTCGGCGTTGTCGCCCGCGCGACCCTTCGCTACGAGACCGTCGTTGTCGGAATTGGGCGGGAAATCGGAAGCCATGAATATCCTGTTGCTCGGGTCGGGCGGGCGCGAACATGCGCTGGCATGGAAACTGGCGCAATCGCCGCTGTGCGACAAGCTGTGGGCGGCACCGGGCAATCCCGGCATTGCGCAGGAGGCCGAGTGCGTTGCGCTCGATGCGACCGATCACGATGCGGTGATCGGTTTCACGCGCGAGAACGGGATCGGCCTGGTCGTGATCGGGCCGGAGGCACCGCTGGTCGACGGCCTTGCCGATTCGCTGCGCGGTGCGGGGATCAACACATTCGGACCTTCGCAGCAGGCCGCGCAACTCGAAGGCAGCAAGGGCTTCACCAAGGAGCTGTGCAAGCGCGCCAATATTCCCACCGCGCGCTACGAGCGCTGCGCCTCGCTCGAACAGGCATGGGGTGCGCTGAAGCGCTTCGACCCGCCCTTCGTGCTCAAGGCCGACGGGCTGGCTGCGGGCAAGGGCGTGATCATCGCCGAGACCCGCGAAGAGGCGCAGCACGCGCTCAACGACATGTTCGACGGCCAGTTCGGCAGTGCGGGCAGCGAAGTGGTGATCGAACAGTTCCTCACCGGCGAAGAGGCGAGCTTCTTCGCGCTGACCGACGGCACCGCCATCGTCCCCATCGGCACCGCGCAGGACCACAAGCGCGTGGGCGAGGGCGATACCGGTCCCAACACCGGCGGCATGGGCGCCTATTCGCCCGCTCCCGTGCTGACCGATGCGCTGCAAGCCCGCGCCATGCGCGAGATCGTCGAGCCGACGGTCGCCACCATGCGCGCGGAAGGCATGCCCTATTCGGGCGTGCTCTATGCGGGGCTGATGCTGACCAGCGAAGGCCCGCAGCTGATCGAATACAACGCCCGCTTCGGCGATCCCGAGTGCCAGGTGCTGATGATGCGGCTCGAGAACGACCTCGTCGAACTGATGCTCGCCTGCGCACAAGGCAGGCTGGGCGAAGTCGCGGCGCCGACACTGTCGGACAAGTTCGCCCTGACCGTGGTCATGGCAGCCGAGGGCTATCCCGGCAGCCCGAAGAAGGGCGGCGCGATCGATCTTGGCGAGTCTGAAGCCAATGGCGCCAAGGTCTTTCACGCAGGCACGACCATGTCTGGCGACCAGCTCACCAGCAGCGGCGGCCGCGTGCTCAACGTCACCGCCAAGGGCGCCAGCGCGACCGAAGCCCAGGCCAGGGCCTATGCCGCAGTCGACGCGATCGACTTCGCCGACGGTTTCTGCCGCCGCGATATCGGCCAGCGGGAAGTGCGGCGCGAGCGGCACGGCTGACGCATCAAGCGCAATCGCGCGTGTCGATTTTGCAGTTGCAGGGACTCCGCCCGAAAGAGCACACTGCGGTGATGACCAAAGCCACGACTCTTGCCTCGGCATCGATCGCCCTCGCACTCGCTTCCTGCGTCACCACGAGTGACCCGGCTACGAATGCCCAGTTGGCCTCCACTCCTCGCCCTATGCTGGCAGACGAGGGCGGTACCGATCCTGCCTCCGACCTCGCTTTCGCGCAGGCCGCCTGCGGGGGCTGCCATGCGGTCGAGCCGCCGGGTCTCTCGCCCAATCCGAAATCGCCGACGTTCGCCGATATCGCGAATAGTGCTGGGCTGACCGATGACACGCTGGCCGCGTGGCTGTCGGACGCGCACAACTATCCCGAAGAGATGGATTTCGATCTCAACGAGAAGCAGGTCGAGACCATCGCGCGCCACATGTTGCGGCTGCGCGATCCCGGTTACGAGAAGTCGGTCTATTGACGCCGGGTGTCTAGCCCAGCTTTTCCGCCACCAGCGCCTTGAGGTCCACCTCGCTGCGCGCGCCGTAGTGCGAGATAATCTCGGCAGCGCAGATCGAGCCCATGCGCAGGCAGGTGGTGAGGTCTTCACCGCGGGCATGACCGGTGAGGAAGCCGGCGGCGAAGAGGTCGCCTGCGCCGGTGGTGTCGACCACCTTGTCGACCGGCTCGGCTTCGACTTCGGCGCGTTCGCCATAGGCGACAGCGATGGCCCCCTTTGCGCTTCGGGTGGCGACGAGGACCGGGACCTTGCCCGCAATCGCGGCGACGCCCGCCTCGAAGTCGCTCTCGCCCGTCAGCGACGCCAGTTCGTGCTCATTGACGAAGAGGATGTCGATCTGGCCCTCTTCGATCAGCGCGCGGAAATCATCGCCGTGGCGGTCGATCACGAAGCTCTCCGATGCCGTGAAGGCGACCTTCCGCCCGGCCTTACGGGCAACTTCGATCGCGCGGCGCATGGCGCTGCGCGGTTCTTCAGGGTCCCACAGATAGCCTTCGAGATAGAGGATCGCGGCACTGGCGATGGTTGCATCGTCGAGCGCGGCAGGCGGCAGGAACTGGCTGGCACCGAGGAAGGTGTTCATCGTCCGCTCGCCATCTGGCGTCACGAAAATGAGGCAGCGCGCGGTCGAAGGCTGGCCTTCGCGCGCAGGCGTGTCGAAGTCGATACCCACGGCATGGATGTCATGGCTGAAGACGTCGCCCAGCTGGTCCTTGGCGACCTGGCCGATAAAGGCGCATTGCGCGCCCAGCGCCGACATGCCTGCGAGCGTGTTGGCCGCCGAACCGCCCGAGATTTCCCGGGCCGGCCCCATCGCATCGTAAAGCCGCTGCGCGCCTTCCTCGTCGACGAGGGTCATGCCGCCCTTGTTCAGGCCAAGCTCGTCGATCAGCTCGTCGCTGCAAGGCGACATCACGTCGACGATCGCATTGCCGATGGCGATCACGTCATAACGGGGTTCGGTCATGGGTACTCCGGAAACAGGGGGATTCTCTCTATGTCGGGCGCGGTTAGCCTTTCGTCGGGCATAGGCCAAGGGCGGCGTTGACTCAGCGCCAAGCCGCCTGCAAGCCCGCGCTCCCATGACATCGCTTGCACGCGCCCTTGCCCTGTCCGTCGGCCAGATCGGCGATCCCGCAATCCTGCGGGTGTTGGGCAAGACGGCATTGATAACGCTGGCGATTTTCGGCGCAGTCGGTGTCGGACTTTATTTCGCGATCGAGGCCTCACTCACCTGGCTGGCAGGGGGCGACGCCAGCGGTTTCGGAGCGCTGGTCGCAGCCGCGGGAATGCTGGTCGCTGCATGGCTGCTGTTCCGCGTGGTCGCGCTGTTCGTGTTGCAGTTCTTTGCCGAGGAAGTCGTGCGCGCCGTCGAGGCAAGGCACTATCCCGGCGCGGCGGACACGATCCGCGACCTTCCCCTGCGGGAGGAGGTCGCCAACGGGTTGCGCAGCTTCGGGCGGACCGTGGGCTTCAACCTGCTCGCCCTGCCCGTCGCAGCAGCCTTGCTGGTGACGGGGATCGGAACCGCGCTGGTGTTCTGGTTCGTCAACGCGGTGCTGCTGGGGCGCGAGTTGCAGGACATGGTCTGGCTGCGCCATCGCCACGACGCACACGAGGTCGCGCCGATTGGCGCGCTGACACGATTCGCTCTTGGCGGTGTGGTCGCGGCGCTGCTGCTTGTCCCCTTCGTCAATCTCATTGCGCCCGTGCTCGGCGCCGCGACCGCTGCCCACCTCGTCCATCGTGGACGCATCGAAAGACGCCATGCGTAAGCTCGCCCTTCTCCTGATCCCGCTGCTGGGTGCTTGCACCTCGACCCCGCCACCGCGTGTCGCAGCGCCCGCACCGCAGCAAGGCGTCGTCAGGGCGCCCCCTCCGCCGCAAATCACCCGACCCTTGCCATCGACGGACACATTCCGCGCACCCAAAGTGATGAACCTGCCGGGGCTGGAAGGCGTAATCGGCCGCAACGAGACGGCGCTGGCCAATATCTTCGGCCCGCCACGGCTGACGGTGAAGGAGGGTGACGCACGCAAGCTGCAATTCGTCGGCGAGGCCTGCGTACTCGATGTCTATCTCTACCCGCTGCAACCGCGCGCCGAACCGAGCGCGACCTATGTCGATGCGCGACGTGCGAGCGACGGGCTGGATGTCGACCGCGCCGCCTGTGTCGCTGCCCTGAAGCGATAGAGGGCGTTGCTAACCCCGTTTTAAGCAAACCGCGCTAACCCCTTCCCGACTGAAAATACGGGAAGTGGGCAAGCTATGAGCGTGCATTTCGGCGAATTGGCAAAGAAGGTCGTCGCAGACGGCGCAATTTCGGGCGAGGAAGTGCTCGCCCTGCGGCGCGAGGCATGGCCCGACGGGCGTATCTCGCAGGACGAGGCGGAAGCAATCTTCGCACTCAACCGCCAGCTCCGCTCGCAGAGCAACGAATGGGTCGATTTCTTCGTCGAGGCGCTGGGCGAATATATCGTCAACCAGCGCGCTCCCGCCGGCTATGTCGATGCCGAAAACGGCCAATGGCTGATGCGCCAGATCGATGCCGACGGGAAACTCGGCTCGATGGCAGAGCTCGAACTGCTGGTCCGTGTCTTTGAGCGCGCGCACAACGTGCCGGTCGCACTTAAGGACTATGCGCTGCGCCAGGTCGAGAAGGCCGTGCTCGAGGGCACCGGACCTACGCGCGACGGTGGCCGGCTCGAGGCGGGCAATGTCAACGCAACCGAGGCGAAGCTGCTGCGCCGCGCGATCTTCGCACCTGCCAGCGAGCGCCCGGCAGCGGTCGGCAAGAACGAGGCAGAGATGCTGTTCCGGCTCAAGGATGCCACGCTCCACGCGGACAATGCGCCCGAGTGGAAGACGCTTTTCGTGCAGGGCGTCGCCAATTTCCTGCAGGGCTACAGCAGTGCCAAGGCGCAGATCAGCCATGAACGCGCGGCAGAGCTGCAGGCTTTCATGGACGACACTTCGTCGAGCGTGGGCGGCTTCCTCGGGCGCATGGCGCAATCGGCGCCCAATGCCCTGGGCGTGGTCTTCGGACGCAAGGACGAGGCTCCCTCGCGCGGCGAACAGGTCGCCGACGCACACAAGGTCACGTCAAACGAGCGCGAATGGCTATCGGCCAGGATCGAGGCGGACGGCAAGGTCGATGCCTACGAGCAGGCGCTGCTCGACTTCCTCGCCGAGGAGTGATCAGTCGAAGGTGAGCGGTGCCTCGGCCCCGCCCTGCCTGGGCAGCGGGCCTCGTGGCGGGACAGCTGGCACGGCGATGCCGGCTTCGGGTGGCTTGCGGCGGCGGCGCGCCATCCGCTCCATCAGGCGCCGGTTGGGACCGTCGAGCGCCGCCAGCAGCCGCGCAATCTCTTCGTCGGTCCAGTCGTCGCCGTCGCCCATACCTAGACCATGAAGCTCTCGCCGCACCCGCAGGCACCCTTGGCATTGGGGTTGTCGAACACGAAACCGGCAGTGAAATCGTCCTCGACCCAGTCCATCGTGCTGCCGACGAGATAAAGCACGCTGGCGCCGTCGATGTAGAATATGCCGCCGGGGGTCACGATCTTCTCGTCGAACTTCGCTTCCTCGGTCACATAGTCGACCGAATAGGCGAGGCCCGAACAGCCGCGGCGCGGGGTCGAGAGCTTTACGCCGATTGCATCCTCAGGCGCTTTGGCCATCAGTTCGGCGACACGCTGTTCGGCGCCGGGGGTGAGCTTGACGGCGGCAGGGATTACGCGACCGGTCATGATTTCGGCTCCCGGAAGAAGGATCGATGAGTCTCGATCTGTGCGATTGTCAGCTGCGGCAGGCCTTCGGTTGGGGCGGTCATCAATACGCCCTCCTTGCTCCAGATATTGGCGATCGTGTCGCCGATCAGTCCCATCATGTTGGGATCGTGACTCCAGTCGAGATTGGCCCCTTCGAAGATATAGGGCAGCGCGGCCGGGCCGAACCACTCCAGGTCCTGCACGGCATGCATGCGTTCCCAATGCTCGCGCCCGGGATCGAGCAGGCAATCCGCAGCCTTGAGCATGTCCTCCATGCTATAGCATCCCCAGTTCGAGGCGGGCCTCGTCGGTCATCTTGTCGGGGCCCCATGGCGGGTCCCAGACGAGATTGACCTCGGCATCGCGGACACCGGGCACGCTGGCCGCGCGCAGCTCGACTTCGCCGGGCATGCTTTCGGCGACCGGGCAATGCGGCGTGGTCAACGTCATGGTGACGGTGACATCGCTCTCGTCATCGACCTCCACGCCGTAGATCAGCCCGAGGTCGTAGATGTTCACCGGGATTTCGGGGTCGTAGATCTCCTTGAGCGCGGTGATCACCGCTTCGTAGAGCTCGCCACCCGGCGCGCCTGCGGGCAGGTTTTCGGGCTTTTGCTGTAGGAACCCCTCGAGATAGTCGCGCTTGCGCTCGAGCTTCTGGCCTGCGGTCTCGTCCGGATCGACGGCGTCCTCAACCCTCGCGCGGGGCGGTTTGCTCAATACGTCCTCGGCCGAAGCCGGGGCGGCGATGAAATCCTTATCGTCCATGTCCTCGCTCATCCGAAGATCCTCTGGGTGCGTTCGATGCCGCGCAGCAGGGCGGCGATATCGCTTTCGTCGGAATACAGCCCGAAGCTGGCCCGTGCGGTGGCGGGCACGCCGAGGTGATCCATCAGCGGCTGTGCACAGTGATGTCCGGCACGAATAGCGACATTTTCCTCGTCCAATATGGTGCCGAGATCGTGGGGATGAACCCCCTCCATCGCGAAGCTGACGATGCCCGCGCTGTCGTCCGGCCCGAAAACGCGGATCGAGTTGATACTGTCCAGCTGTTCGCGCAGTGTTCGGGCCAGCGAACGCTCGTGATCGAGCGCTTCATTGACACCATGTTGGGCGAGGTAATCGATGGCGGCATGGAGCGCGATGACCTCGGTGATCATCGGCGTCCCGGCCTCGAACCGCTGCGGCGGCGGGGCGTAGGTGGTCTTCTCGAAAGTGACCTTCTCGATCATCGATCCGCCCCCCTGGTAGGGAGGCATGGCATCGAGGATTTCCTCGCGCGCCCACAACACGCCGACGCCGGTGGGGCCGTACATCTTGTGGCCCGAGAAGGCGTAGAAATCACAGTCGAGCGCGGCCATGTCGAGCGCCATCCGCGGCGCCGCCTGGCATCCGTCGAGCATGATCTTCGCACCCACCGAATGTGCCAGATCCGCGGCCGCGCGCGCGTCGAGCACGCTGCCCAGCACGTTGGAGACATGCGCGAGCGAAACCAACTTTGTGCGCGGCGTCAGCAGCGCCTCGAGCGCGCCGAGGTCGATGCGGTGATCCTCGGTCAGCGGGCAGACGTCGATCTGCGCGCCGGTCCGCTCGGCCACCATCTGCCAGGGGACGATGTTGGAATGGTGCTCGAGCGTCGACAACACGATCCGGTCGCCTTCGCCGATATGGACCATGCCCCAGCTCTGCGCGACGAGATTGATCGCCTCGGTCGCGCCGCGCACGAAGACCATCTCGTTCTCGCTCTTCGCGCCGATGAAATCCGCAACCCGCTTGCGCGCGGCCTCATAGGCCAGCGTCATGTTGGCGGAACGCGAATAGACGCCGCGATGGACGGTCGCATAGTCACGGCCCAGCGCGCGGGTCATTGCGTCGATCACGACTTGAGGCTTCTGCGCCGTCGCGGCGGTGTCGAGGTAATGCCACGGCTGCCCGTCGGCAGTGACGAGGCCGGGGAAGTCCGCTTTCCGGGTGAGGATGGCGGTGTCGCTCACAGCGCCCGGTCCACCTTGTCGAGCGCGACCTGCATCATGCCATCGCGCATCTCGTCATCGTCGAGCGCGACCAGCGCATCGCCAAGGAAGGCCTGCACCAGCAGGCGCCGGGCAAGGTCGGGAGAAAGCCCGCGCGCGGCCATGTAGAAGCGCGCGGTCTCGTCGAGCTGGCCGATGCTGGCGCCGTGGGCGCACTTCACATCGTCGGCGAAAATCTCGAGCTGCGGCACGGCATTCACGCTCGCGCCCTTTTCGAGCAGGAGGCCCTTGAAGTCCTGCGCCGCGTCGGTCTTCTGCGCATCGCGCACGACGTCGATATTGCCGAGAAAATTGCCCGTGCCGTGGCCCCAGTGGACCGCGCGAACGACCTGGTTGCTGGTCGCTTCGGGCTCGGCATGGACCACGCGAGTGACAAACTCGCGCACGGTCTCGCGCCCGCCGACAGTGATGCCACCCAGTTCGAAATGCGCGCCCCTGGCGAGCGTCACCTCGATTTCCAGCCGCGCATATTCGGCGGAGGAGAGCACCGCGAAAAGTTCGCAGGTCGCACCTTCGCCCACGGTGACGCGCCAGCGGTGGAGTTCGGTCGGCTTCGTCGCTGCGCCGTCGGCGATGACCAGCGTGTCGCGGAAGCTCTCGCCCGCCGTAACATCGATCACGCGCCAGTCGTCCAGCGCCACGCCCTGCAGCCGGTCGACCGCAGAGTAACGCCACGCCTCCTCGCGCCGCGTAGGAAGTTCGGTAACGGCGCTCACTTGCGCCTCCGCTCGCGTTTGATGTCGCGCATGAGCTTGCGTTTCGTGGTGGTAACGCAGTCGCGGATAGACACGTCGGATGTCGCGCCCTTGCGGACGCATTTGGTGACCGCCTTGCACAGCTTCTTGTCGAGCGAGAGGCGCCCGGTCGAGCCGTCCATGCTGCAGTGCCAGCTGCCCTGGGGGTCACGACCGACGCGAACCTCGATCGACTCCAGGCGCCTGCCGATCACCACGATGGGATCGGATTCGTCCGGCACCGCCTCGACGCCGGGCGAAGCGGCCTGTGCGGCCGCGAGGGTCAGCAGGTAGATCACGCCGCCATCACCGCGTCATAGCCCTCGCTCTCGAGGCGCAGGGCGAGGTCGGGGCCGCCGGTCTGGACGATGCGTCCGGCCGAGAGAATCGACACGCGGTCGGGCTTCACGACGTCGAGCAGGCGCTGGTAGTGGGTGATCAGCAGTACGCCCTTTTCGGGGCTGCGCATGATCGCGTTGATCCCCTCGCCCACGATCCGCAGGGCGTCGATGTCGAGGCCGCTGTCGGTCTCGTCGAGCACGGCGAACTTGGGATCGAGAATTCCCATCTGGACCATCTCGGCGCGCTTCTTCTCGCCGCCGGAAAAGCCTACGTTGACGTGGCGCTTGAGCATTTCGGGGTCGAGCTTGAGCAGTGCGGCCTTGTCCTTGGCGAGCTTCATGAACTCACCGCCGGACAGCGGTTCCTCTCCGCGCTGCTTGCGCTGCGAATTGAGTGCTTCGCGCAGGAACTGGAGGTTCGACACGCCTGGAATCTCGACCGGATACTGGAAGCCGAGGAACAGGCCCGCCGCCGCGCGCTCGTGCGGGTCCATCGCGAACAAATCCTCTCCATTGAAGCGTACGCTGCCGCCGGTCACTTCATAACCGGGGCGGCCGCCCAGGACATAGGCGAGCGTCGACTTGCCCGCGCCATTGGGACCCATGATCGCATGGACCTCGCCCGCGGCGACGGTGAGCGAGAGGCCCCTGAGGATTGGCTTGTCGGTAACGGTGGCGTGGAGGTCGGTGATTTCGAGCATCAGTAGTCGTTCCTGCGCGGCGCCGGTTTACGGTTTGGCCGCGAATAGTGCTGGTTGGGATTGGCCGCGGCGTGGGCGCGGGCCTTTTCCTTCTTGTCGGCAATGCACTCGCGCATCGCCACGGTGAGGCGCTGGAGCACCTCGTCCATGTTTTCGAGAATGTCGGAGGCGGCAACCCGCTCGACCCGGATGCCGACGCTTTCAAGGCTCTTGTCGCGACGCTTGGCAAGCGCTTGGTCCTGCCCGTCTTCGTCGATCATGATCGCCATGCCGAGGTTGTGGCAATTGAGGTCGACGATCGCGCTACCGACCACCGCGTGGCGGGTGAACTTGTAGCGCCCCATGTCGGCCTCGGCGAACTTCTTCGCCAGCGCCTTGTGCGCCGGGGTCGAATGCCGCCGCATGTCGCGCGCGCGCTCGTGCAGCGCATCGAGCCGCTTCTCCGAAATCTCCCACCCGCGGCCCTTTTTCTTGAGCGCGGGGGTGTCTTCGGCAGTCTCGGAGGCGGACTTGAGCTTGAGAGTCTTCTTTTCGCTCATCCGACCGATCCTTCCAGGCTGATGGCGAGAAGCTTTTGCGCCTCGACGGCGAATTCCATAGGCAGTTCTTTCAATACGTCCTTGGCAAAGCCGTTGACGATCAGCGCCACGGCCTCTTCCTCGGGCAATCCGCGCTGCATGGCGTAGAACAGCTGGTCGTCGCTGATCTTGCTGGTGGTCGCCTCGTGCTCGATCTGCGCAGAGGGGTTCTTGACCTCGATATAGGGCACGGTGTGCGCGCCGCACTTGTCGCCCAGCAGCAGGCTGTCGCACTGGGTGAAGTTGCGCACGCCATCGGCATTGGCGGCCACGCGCACGAGTCCGCGATAGGTGTTGTTGCTCTTGCCGGCCGAAATGCCCTTGGAGATGATCGTCGAACGGCTGCCGCGCCCGTTGTGGATCATCTTGGTGCCGGTGTCGGCCTGCTGGTAATTGTTGGTGACGGCGACCGAGTAGAATTCGCCCACACTGTCCTCACCATTGAGGACACAGCTGGGGTATTTCCACGTCACCGCGCTGCCGGTCTCGACCTGCGTCCAGCTGATCTTGCTGCGCGCGCCCTGGCAGAGGCCGCGTTTGGTGACGAAATTGTAGATCCCGCCCACGCCCTCGGCATTGCCGGGATACCAGTTCTGCACCGTCGAATACTTGATCTCGGCATCTTCCATCGCGACCAGCTCGACCACTGCGGCGTGGAGCTGGTTCTCGTCACGCATCGGCGCGGTGCAGCCTTCGAGATAGGAAACGTAGCTGCCCTTCTCGGCGATGATCAGCGTGCGCTCGAACTGGCCGGTATTCTCCGCATTGATGCGGAAATAGGTGCTGAGCTCCATCGGACAGCGCACGCCCTCGGGCACGTAGACAAAGGTGCCGTCCGAGAAGACAGCACAGTTGAGCGTCGCGAAGAAATTGTCATGCTGCGGCACGATCTTGCCGAGCCACTTCTTCACGAGCTCGGGATATTCCTTGATCGCCTCGCTGATCGAAAGGAAAATCACACCCGCGCGCTTCAGCTCCTCGCGAAAAGTGGTGGCGACGCTTACGCTGTCGAACACCGCATCGACCGCGACCTTGCGCGCGCCCTCGACCCCGGCGAGCACTTCCTGCTCCGCCACCGGAATGCCGAGCTTGTCGTAGACCGCCTTGATCTCGGGATCGAGCTCGTCGAGCGATGCCAGCGTCGGCTTCTTCTTCGGCGCGGCGTAGTAATAGGCGTCCTGGTAATCGATCGCCGGATAGCCGAGCTTGGCCCAGTCGGGCTCTTCCATCTCCTGCCACAGGCGGAATGCCTTGAGGCGCCATTCGAGCATCCACTCGGGCTCGCCCTTCTTGGCCGAGATGAAGCGGACTGTGTCTTCGCTGAGGCCCTTCTCGGCGAATTCGGTTTCGATGTCGGCCGACCAGCCATGCTCGTATTCAGCAGCCTTGTCGGCAGCCTCGCGGGCCTCGCGATCCTGGATTTCGACTTCTTCGCTCATGCCATTTCTTCCGTGCGCGCGAGCTGCGTCAGCGGAATTGCCGCCAATGCGCCGCGCAGCGCCTGATTCACCAGCGGCCAATGCGGCCGCACCGAGCACTCATGCTCGACCGAACAGTCAGCGCCTTCGATGCAGGCGGTCAGCGCGATCGGCCCTTCGACCGCCTCGACGATGTCGGCCACCGTGATCGCCGCCGCCGGCCGTGCGAGCTGCAGCCCGCCGCCCGCACCGCGCGTTGAGCGCAGCAGTCCGGCCGCCGAGAGCTTGCTGACCAGCTTCTGCACGGTCGGTACCGGCAGGTCGGTTTCCGCCGCCAGCTCGGCCGCACTGGTCCGCCCCCCGCCGCAATGGCGGGACGCAGCACACATCGTGACGACAGCGTAGTCGGCGAGGTTTGAAAGGCGCATAGCTTAATCGGACCAATTCGTTCCGATTGGGCAGCTAGGCCTCGAAATGGCCGATTTCAACGGATTTCGGCTTGTTGCGAGTCGTTAGCAGTTAGAGATCGTCGAGGCCGAGTTGTCGTGCTTCGCTCGAGCCGAAGAGGTCGACCGAGCCGTAGCCATCGGCACCCAGCATGTCGTGCACCGGAGAGGCGCCCTCGGGCAGCAGGCGCTTGGGCGTCCTGCCGGTGAAGAAGCGCAACTCCTTGATGAGATGCGCCTGGTCGTAGAATGCCGCATGGATGTCCGATTCGATCTCGTCGGGCAGCACCGGCAGCGATAGCAGCGTCGCGGCACGCACGGCGCGGTAACGGCGAACGAGGCGGACCGGCGATTGCCCGAAGAACTGCGCGACCAGCCGCTGGACCTGCCGCCTGGAGTAGGGAAGCGTGGAGTAGAGGTCCTCAAGATCAGGCCTGAATGAGCTCGACAGCCATTCGAGCGTGCGGTCGATGACCTGGAGGTGCGGCTTCGGCAGGGAGGTGATTCCGCGCCTGACGATATCGGCCATCGCATCGAGATAGGCGGCTTCGTCGATCTCGCCCTTGCGCCAGCGCGGGGCAAGCCCGGCGAATTCTTCGGACAATTGCTCGCCAATCACCATCTCGGAGGGCAGGAACTGGTCGTGATGCTCCTGCACCGAAAGGCCAGAAAGCGCGGCCCAACCGCGAAAGTTGATCGACACCCCAAACAAGACTGCTGGTCCGCGAACATGGAATTTGCGCGCCTGGCAGAGCGGGGCAAGGAAGAAATGGTCGCTGGTTTCGCCGATGGCCCCATCGTCGAAGGCCATCCTGCCTTCACCCTCGGCGAAGCTGGCCATCTGTGCGGAATAGGCGGGCAGCGCGTCGTTGAGATCGCCCGGCTCGCTTCGCCAGATGTAGAGCGAGTTTACGTAGGGCGCCAAATCCGCGGGCGCCTGTATGAAATTGAAATGGTGAGGTTCGTTTCCCTCTGGCGAACCAGACAAAGCGAAATGCTCCCGAGATTTGTCGCCTTCGACTATTGTATAAAATCGTCATCCGCAATAGCAGGTAACCATCAAGGCACCCACCTCAAAAGATGGTATCGGCGCTTTTGTGGTCGGCAAGACAAAAAAAGGGCGGCCCGGTTAAGAGCCGCCCCTTGAAGTCGAGAACTCGTTGCAAAGCTGCTCCGAGCCCTTCGGGTCGCAGGGGTTAGATAGGCCGAATCACTCAGACTTGATTGTATGCAAGCGACACTTTCAGAAAATTCGAGATTGTTGGCCTGAAAGGCCGGATTTCACGCGCCTTGACTGCAGACCGTATCGACAGCGCAGCAGGGCTGAGTCATAGGCCGCGGCCATGCTGTTCGATCTCGCGCGTCCCGCCCTGTTCGCCCTCGATCCGGAGCGGGCTCACCGCCTTACGGTGCGCGCGCTTGCGACTTCGCCGATGCGCACTCCGCCCAGACCCGGGCCTCTCGCAATCGAGGTGGCCGGACTCGCCTTCCCCAACCCCGTTGGCATGGCGGCAGGGTTCGACAAGGATGCGGAAGTCCCCGATGAACTGCTTGGGCTGGGCTTCGGTTTTGTCGAGGTAGGCTCGATCACGCCGCTTCCGCAGGCAGGCAATCCCAGACCGCGCCTGTTCCGCCTGGTCGAGGACCGCGCGGTGGTCAACCGCATGGGCTTCAACAATGGCGGTGCCGAGGTCGCACAGCGACGGCTTTCGGCTCGCAAGCACCGTCCCGGGATCGTCGGCATCAATATCGGCGCAAACAAGGACAGCGAGGACCGGATTGCCGATTACGCGACCATGACCGAGATCATGGCACCGCTCGCTTCCTACCTGGCGGTGAATATCTCCAGCCCGAACACGCCGGGCTTACGCGCATTGCAGGACGAATCGGCGCTGACCGAACTGCTCGACGCCGTTGTCGAAGCGCGCGGCGAGAAGGGGCCGCCAGTGTTCCTCAAGGTCGCCCCCGATCTCGAGCCAGCCGATATCGATGCCATTGCACGGATCGCGCTCGACAAGCGTCTCGGCGCGCTGATCGTGTCGAACACCACGATTTCGCGACCGGACTTGCGTTCGCGCCATCGGGACGAAACGGGTGGCCTCTCGGGAGCACCGCTGCGGGATCTCGCCCAGCAGCGGATGCGCGATTTCCGCAAGGCAACGGGTGGGGTGATCCCGCTGGTCGGTGTTGGCGGCATTGGCTCCGCGGAGGACGCCTGGGCGCGGATTCGAGCGGGCGCCAGCCTCGTCCAGACCTATAGCGCCATGGTCTTCGAAGGACCGGGCCTGCCGCGCCGCATCGTGCGCGGGCTCGAACGCCTGATGCATCGCGATGGATTCTCTTCGATTGCCGAAGCGGTCGGAAGCGAATAGCACCGGCTGCATGAGCCGCTATCCGTTCGTCTCGCTTGTCGCCCTCGCCCTCACCGGCTGCGCGACCCTGCCGCAATCTACGGCGCCCTCAGAAGCCGTTGCACTCGCCGGTGCCGTCAGCGCCGCTGATCCGCGCGCTCAGGAGGCGGGCGAGGAGATTCTGCGCAAGGGCGGCAGTGCTACCGACGCGGCCATCGCGACCATGCTTGCGCTCACCGTGGTGGAACCGCAGAGTTCGGGCATTGGCGGCGGTGGCTTCCTGGTCCGTGGGACAAGTGACGGGACGATTACCACCTACGACGGCCGCGAAACCGCGCCCGCCGGTGCGACGCCCGAATGGTTCCTCGACGAAAGAGGACAGCTTCCTGACTTCATCGCTTCTGTGCGAAGCGGGCTTTCGGTCGGCGTGCCTGGCAATATCGCACTCGCCGCGAAGGCTCATGGCGAACATGGCAAGCTGGCATGGGCTGAGCTGTTCGAACCGGCGATCCGTCTGGCGCGCGAAGGGTTTCGCATCAACCCTCGGCTGCGCGATGCGCTGACCCGCTCGAAGGCTACCGGTGGCTTCAGCGAGGCGGCGCAGGCACTCTTCTACGACGCCGATGGCGAGGCGCTGGCTGTCGGCACGCTGGTACGAAACGAAGATCTGGCCCGCACTTTCGAGAAGATCGCGCAGGAAGGCCCCTCGGCGTTCTACAGCGGGGCCAACGCACAGGCACTGGCCGCGACTGTTGCGGCGGACACTCCCAAGCCGGGTGCGATGACCTATGCGGACATTACCGGATACGAAGCGAAGGTGCGCGACGGCGTCTGCACCAGCTATCGTGCTTACCGCATCTGCTCGATGGGGCCGCCGACTTCGGGCGGGATCGCGATCCAGCAGATCCTCGGCCAGCTGGAAAGGTTCGACCTCGCTGCGTTGGGCAGGGACAATCCGCTGACCTGGCACCTTTTCCTCGAATCCCAGCGCCTCGCCTATGCCGATCGCGAAATGTATCTGGCGGACAGCGACTTTGTCAGCGTGCCGGTCGCGGGATTGCTGGACAAGGGCTATCTGGCTTCGCGCAGTGCGCTTATTTCCAAGGAATCCTCGCTGGTGCAGGTCGAGGCGGGCCGGCCTGCTGGTGCGCCGACCGCACTGGCCGATGGCGACGAACCGGTCGAACACGGCACATCGCATCTCGCCGCGGTCGACAGTGCCGGGACCATGGTCAGCTACACGAGCACGATCGAAAGCGCATTCGGTTCGGGCCTCATGGTCGGCGGGTACTACCTCAACAACGAACTCACCGATTTCAGCCGTTCGCCCAGGGTGGGCGGCAGGGACGTGGCCAACCGGGTCGAAGGCGGAAAGCGGCCGCGCAGCTCGATGTCGCCCACGGTCATCTATGACCCTCAAGGCCATCCCTTCATGGCGGTCGGTGCCGCGGGCGGCAGTACAATTCCGATCACCACCGTGCGCACGATTATCGGTGCGATCGACTTCGGTCTGAGCGCTGAAGAGGCGCTTGGCCTGCCATTTGCAATGGCATTCGGCGATCGGGTTTTGCTCGAACAGGGGACTTGGATGGAGGCCGGGGCAGACGCGTTCCGCGCACTGGGACATACTCAGCTGTTCTTTGCCCCCGCCCCGATCAAGGGCGGTGCGGTGCAATATAGCGGCGGCGCATGGCACAGCGCCCGCGACCCGCGCCTCGACGGCCAGCTCGATATGCCGTGACGGGCGACGCGGGCAACTTGCCCTCGCAAAAGCGGGAGCCTAAGCCTCGCCACACCGTTGGGTCACAAAAGATAAGACAAGACTGAGGAGCCTGCCGTGCTGTCCGACATCGATTCGGCAAACAATCTCGTCGACCTTTTCCTGAAACGCGCCGATGCGCGCAGCGGCAAGCCTTTCCTTGGCGCGAAGCGCGACGGGGGCTGGCAGACGATGACCTGGGGCGAAGTGACCGACCAGGTGTGCCTGCTGGCGGAAAACCTGCACAAGCTGGGTCTCAAGCCCGGCGATCGCGTATGCCTCGTTTCCGAGAACCGGCCCGAATGGTGCATCTCTGACCTCGCCATCATGGCTGCGGGCTGCGTCACCGTTCCCGCCTATGTCACCAATACCGAGCGCGACCATCTGCACATCCTCGACAATTCGGGGGCCAAGGCAGTGATCGTCTCGAACGAGAAACTGCTCAAGCCGTTGCACGGGGCCCTGCAGGCTTCGGGCGTGGCCGAGCACGTCATCGGGATCGAGGATCTTCACCGTCACCAGTCGGGCAGCTTCCAGTTCCACAGCTGGGAAAGCATGATGGCAGGCGATGCGGGCGATGCGCGCAAGGCGGTCGAAGAACGCATCGCCCATATCGGTCGCGGTGATACGGCCTGCATCATCTACACCAGCGGCACCGGCGGCGCACCCCGCGGCGTCCTGCAACACCACGGGGCGATCCTGTGCAATTCGGCAGGCGCAGCTGAAATCCTGATCGAGGATTTCGGTATCGAGGAAGACGAGCGCTTCCTCTCCTTCCTGCCGCTGAGTCACGCCTATGAACATACGGGCGGGCAATTCCTGCCCATCGGTGTCGGCGCGCAAATCTATTATGCCGAGGGGCTTGAGAAGCTCGCCAGCAATATCGAGGAGACCCGTCCGACGATCATGGTGGTCGTGCCGCGACTGTTCGAAGTGCTGCGCAGCCGCATCATGAAACAGATCGAGAAGCAGGGCGGACTGGCCGAAAGGCTCATGAACACTGCACTGGGCGTGGGTGAGCGCAAGGCGGCGGGCGCGCGCAAGTTCGGAGACGGCGCAAAGGACCTCGTGGTCGGTCGCCTGCTCAAGCCCAAGATCCGCCAGAAATTCGGTGGGCGCATGAAGGCCATGGTCTCGGGTGGTGCTCCGCTTAATCCCGAAGTCGGAGTTTTCTTCGATTCGATGGGCCTCACCATGTTGCAGGGCTATGGCCAGACCGAGGCCGGCCCGGTGATCAGCTGCAATCGCCCGAAGGCAGGACTCAAGATGGATACGGTCGGCCCCCCGATGCGCGGGGTCGAGATCAAGATTGCTGAGGATGGCGAGATCCTGTGCCGCGGCGAACTGGTGATGCACGGTTACTGGCGCAACGATGCCGAGACCGCGCGCACGATCGTGGACGGCTGGCTCCACACCGGCGACATCGGACACCTCGACGAGCAAGGCCGGATCGTCATCACCGACCGCAAGAAGGACATGATCGTTAACGACAAGGGCGACAATGTTGCCCCTCAGAAGCTCGAGGGCATGCTGACGCTGCAACCCGAGATCGCGCAGGCGATGGTGAGCGGCGACAAGCGCCCCTATGTGGTCGGACTCATTGTGCCCGACGCCGAATGGGCTGTCGACTGGGCCAAGGCCAATGGCAAGAAGTTCGACCTAAAGGCTTTGCAGGACGATCCCGAGTTCCGCGGCGCGGTCCGGGCCGGGATCGACCGGGTGAACAAGGACCTCTCGGTGATCGAGAAGGTTCGCCAGTTCGCATTCGCCGACGAAGCCTTCACGATCGACAATGAGGAACTGACTCCCAAGCAGTCGATCCGCCGGCACAAGATCAAGGAACGTTACGCCGAGCGGCTGGACGGGCTCTACAAGGGCTGACCATGCCGCTTTTCTTCCGGGCTACCCCCGTCCTGGCAGCGCTTGCCGTCCTGGGCGCCTGCGTTACCGCCACTGAAGCGAACGAAGCACTCCCCTCGGCCCTCGAGGCGGGATGGAAAGGTGAGCCGGTGTGCGAGTTGCGCCACCAGACGAGCACCCATCGCGTCCTAAAGTGCAGTTTCGCACCAGGCGTGGGACACGAGCGTCACTTCCACCCGGCCCATTTCGGCTATGCGTTAAGTGGCGGAACAATGAAGTTGACCGATGGGCGCGGTGATCGCGTGGCCGAAATCGCCACCGGATCGAGCTACTCCAGCGACGGTGTCGAATGGCATCAGGTGGTCAATGTCGGCGACACGACGGTGACATACCTGATCGTCGAGGAGCTCTAGGCGGCTTCGCTCTCGATGAACTCGGGGTAGAAGCTCGGAGCACGATCGGACCACCCGGGCGCGGTCGCAGCGGCTTCGCTGAGGCTCTGGAGCAGCATCTTGCGGCGTTCCGGGCGGATCTGCGGCAGCGCCGCAGCGGCGCAGAAGGCGCTTGGCAGCCAGGGACGAGCCTCGGCGGAAATCAGGCGTTCGTAGAGGAAACGGAAGGCTGAGAAGCTCTCGATACGCTCCTGCGCGAGATCGAATGCGGCCACACGGGTCAGCTTGCCGACAAAACCCTCGATCATGTCGAAGCCCGAGGATTGCGGGATAGACTGCCGCAGCGCCTTCAGCTCCTGATAGGCGACATACTGGCTGCGGATCGCGGCATTCTCGCCGGCATTGCGGCCCCAGATGCGAAAGGCATCGCAGCGGCCGAGGCCGATATCGAGGCTGCGGCGGATATAGCGCTGTTCGGCGGCGGAAAAACCGGCAAACTCGCGCATTTCGGCGATGGTCAGCGTAGCGGTATTCGTAACAGCCATGATCGGTTGCCCCCTGATCTGGAGACAAACATCGCCCAATATGGTTAACAAGCGGTTTCGCCCGTCCCCTCGATCAGTCCACGGCGCGCGCGCAGGGCATCGGCAAGGTGTCGCATCAGTGCCTTGATCCGCGGCACATCGCGCAGGTCTTCGTGAGTGAGAACCCAGATGTCCTGGTGCGGAACCGGACGACTGTCGCCCAGCCTCACCAATTCGCTCGCCGGATCGGCCATATAGCAGGCGTCGCGCACCAGCCCGTAACCCAGCCGGGCGAGCTCGTGACGCAGCAGGGGATCATTGCTGCGGATGCCCACCGGGACATCGGGATAGGGGCTGGCGGCAATCCATTGCGCAACGGCCTTCTCGTCGGTCGATGTGATCCAGCGTAGGTCCTCGGGCGCCGTGCGCTCGAGATAGGCCGGGGCCGCATAGTGGGCGAGGGCATAGGGAAAGAGGCGCAGGCCGACCAGGTCGTCACCCGGGCTTGCAGAGGCCCGCACGACGACATCCGCTTCGGCTCGCTCGACACTGGCGAAGCGGTTGGACACATCGACGTTGAGCCTGATGGCCGGATGCAGTTTGCGGAAAGCCTCAAGTGAGTCTGCAAGCAAATGCAGGGCGAGCGGCGCGGGCAGTGAGAGGCGGATCTCGCCCGCCAATTCGCCATCCATTCCCCGTCTTGCTCTTTCGACCCTATAGGCTGCGACCTCCATCTGCATGGCCGCCGCAACGATCTCCTTGCCGAAGCCGGTTGTCCGGTAGCGCCCGGCCACCCGCTCGAAAATCTCACCCCCGAAACGCGTCACCAAACCGGCCAGCCGACGCGAGATTGTCGCATGGTTGACGCCTAGGTCTCCAGCCGCGGCGCGTAGTGTGCCCGCGCGGTCGAGCGCTAGTACGAGGCGATAGTCGTCCCAGTGGTCCATTGGTGCGACAATGCACCATCTGTGGAGCAAAGCAACAATTTCTCGAACCTATCCAGCGCGCTATCGGTGCAATATCTCAACAACAAGCCACGGGATCGGAAATGCCAGCCAAGCTCGCCATCGCGCTCTGCGCCTCTTTCGCGGCCGCCTCCTGCGCCGCATCGACCGAAGTGCCTGTTCTCGCCCCCGCACCTGAAGCGCAGGCGCTCGAGATGGAGTTCGAGGCCGGAGAACTGCTCTCCATCGTCATGCCCAAGATCGGCGATGGCTCACCCGATGCCCGCGAGGATTACTACATGACCGCCATCCCGCTGGCACAGGAGCATGGTCTCAGGAGCAAGGGCAGCCTCCGCAATGCCGACAATCTGATCGGCGAATATGATCCCGACGGGATAATCTTCTATTCCTGGCCCGGCGAGCAGAGCGAAAAGGCCTTTACCGCGCATCCCGATTGGCCAGGCCTCAAGGCCCTGCGGAGGGCCGCCTGGGAAGAAGTGCGGGTCTATACCGAAACGCTTGCCCAACCGCTCGCGCTACGCTTCGATCCTGCCAAGACCTACACTCTGGCAGTCGCTTGGACCAATCCCGAGCATCCCGGCGACTACGCCCGCTACATGGATAACGTGATACCTCTGCTGGGCGCACTCGGGGCGAGGGTGATTCACATCATGCACAACCCGCGCGTCGAGGCCCATGCCGCCTCGCCCGAGGCTCCCGAGCGGATCACGATTATCGAGTGGCCTTCGGAAGAGGCGCTCGACCAGTTGCGCCAGAGTCCCGCCTACAGACGCCAGCTCCCCCTACTTCGGAGCGGGATCGAGCACCTCGAGTTCTACCGCATCGCGCCCGCGAGTAGCTGATCAGTCAGATCAGTCCGGCAAGCGGGGAGCTGGGGTCTGCATATTTGCGCGTGGCCATGCGGCCCGAAAGATAGGCATCGCGGCCCGCCTCCACCGCCAGCTTCATCGCGCGCGCCATGCGGATCGGGTCTTTCGCTTCGGCGATGGCAGTGTTCATCAATATGCCGTCGCAGCCCAGTTCCATACCCACGGCAGCGTCCGATGCAGTGCCGACGCCGGCATCGACCAGCACCGGAACCTTCGCGCCTTCGACGATCAGCCGGATAGTCACGCGGTTCTGGATGCCCAGGCCAGAGCCGATCGGCGCGCCCAAGGGCATCACAGCCACCGCGCCTGCGTCCTCGAGCTGCTTCGCCGCGATCGGATCGTCGACACAGTAGACCATCGGGTGGAAACCTTCATTCGCGAGCACTTCGGTCGCCTTCAGCGTCTCGCGCATGTCAGGGTAAAGCGTGCGCGCTTCGCCGAGCACCTCCAGCTTGACGAGATCCCAGCCCCCCGCCTCACGCGCAAGCCGCAGGGTGCGGATCGCCTCGTCTGCCGTGAAGCAGCCGGCGGTGTTGGGGAGATAGGTGATCTTCTTGGGGTCAATATAGTCGGTCAGCATCGGCGCCTTGGGGTCGCTGACATTGACCCTGCGTACGGCGACAGTGACGATCTCGGCACCCGATGCTTCGAGCGCCGCGGCGTTCTGTGCGAAGTCCTTGTACTTTCCCGTGCCGACGATCAGGCGAGATTTGAAGGTACGGCCGGCGACCGACCATGTGTCGTCCTGACCCCCGCCGACGAAGTGGACGATCTCGAGCACATCCCCCTCGGCCACCGGGTGCGAAGCCAACTCGCTACGCGGAGCGATCTCGCCATTGCGCTCTACGGCAACCTTGGCGGGGTCGAGCTCGAGCTCGCGAACGAGTTCGGCGATGGTCGATGCAGTGGTTCGGCGGGGTTCGCCATTAACGGTCAGGGAAATCATGCGGCCCGACTTAGTCCCCGCAGCGCTCCTTGCAAGCCGCAGAGTGCGAATGGCGCAGATTGAGGATGTGGCCGAGCGACACCAGCGCCACGCCGATGATCGTCAGGATCGCTTCCTTGTAGCCATGCGGAACGGCAAGAGCGCCACCCATGAAGGTGAGGCCGGTCATGGCCACCACGAAAGGTGCCGCCATGCGATGCCGCAGCGCGCCCCAGCCGATGGCCACGGCGGCAATCAGTGTCGCCAGCACCAATCCGATGCGATGGATATCGGGCGAAAGGAAGAACTCGCCGCCAATGCCGAGGCCCGAGACAAGCACGATCGAAAGCAGGCAATGCACCGCACAGGCGCCCGACAGGAAGATTCCTGCGCGGTCGAGTCGACGACGAATCGGCGAGATGGCGCGTTCAAGCATTGCGAAAAGCCACTTATGTGACGATGTAACATAATTCAAGGGCGATGGCCCCTGTGAGGGGCGATTTGTCGGGAGCAGTTGCCGTTCTGTCGCGGGGCAGCTTTGGCCTTGCGAAATGGACATTGGCGCAGCAGAGGGGCCGCCATGGAAACGCCTTCTTCGCCCCTCAAGCCCAGAGCCATTGCTATCTGGCTTTTCGTCGTCGCTGCAATGGTGGTCCTGATGGTCTCGGTCGGTGGCATTACAAGGCTCACCGAAAGCGGGTTGTCGATCACCCAGTGGAACCCGGTCAGCGGGGCCATCCCGCCGCTCAACGAAGCCGACTGGGAGGCACGGTTCGATCTCTACAAGCAGACGGGCGAGTATGTGAATGTCACCGGACCGGCAGGCATGGACCTCGCTGCGTTCAAGTTCATATTCTTCTGGGAGTGGTTCCACCGCCTGCTCGGCCGCCTGATCGGGCTGGCCTTCGCACTCCCGCTCGCATGGTTCTGGGTCCGCAAGGCGATCCCTCAGGGTTACAAACCGCGGCTTCTGGCCCTGCTGGCTTTGGGCGGACTGCAAGGCGTTTTCGGCTGGTTTATGGTCAGGAGCGGCCTCGCGGGCACGATGACCGACGTCAGCCACTTCTGGCTCTCGATCCATCTGTTGACTGCGCTGTTCACGCTCGGCGGCCTCATCTGGACTGCGCTCGATCTGCTCCAGCTCAACAAGGGCAATGAACGCCCGGCCCGCTGGTCCGTAACCGCCAGCGGGGTCGGGGCGATCCTGTTCGTCCAGCTCCTGCTCGGTGCATGGGTAGCTGGCCTCAATGCAGGACTCGCATCGGATAGCTGGCCCCTGATGCAGGGCAGGCTCGTGCCCGAGTTTGACGGCGCAATGGGAATTTTCCACGCTGCCTCCCACGACCCGTTCCTGATCCACTTCCTCCATCGCTGGTGGGCATGGGTTGCCGTCGCCGCATTGGTGGTGATGGCGCGGCGAGTGCGACCGCTCGAACGCAAGGCTTCGGTGGCCATCCATTCAGCCTTCGGCACGCAGATCCTGCTCGGCATCGCCACGGTGATGACCGGAGTAGCCCTGTGGGTCGCCGTGGCGCACCAGGTGGTTGGGGCGCTGCTCGTCGCGAGCTTCGCATGGGGAGCACATGTGCTGGGGCGCAGGTCTTGACCGCGCTTATTTACTGCACCTTCCCGGACGAGAAGATTGCGATGGGCATCGGCCGGACCTTGATCGACGAGAAGCTGATTGCGTGTATCAATATCGGGGGAGCCATCCGCTCCCTTTTCTCCTGGCGCGGCGAGACAGATGAAGGGGAAGAAATTGCCGCCGTGCTCAAGACCGATCGAGCCTTGCTAGAACAAGCGATAGCGCGGCTGGAGGACTTGCATCCCTATGATACGCCAGCAATATTGGGCTGGCATTGCGACGCAGCGGGAAGTGCGACGCAGGCCTGGCTGGGTGAACTCACGTAGTCGCGATAGGGGGTCGTTTGGAAATGGGTCACAGTCGCCGCAGGGACGCCCTGCGCTTTCTCGGGGCGAGCGCCCTGCTCTCTGCAATCGGGTTTTCCGCATCTTCGCGAGCCGGCACTCTCGGCACTCGAGTGAGCCTGCCTCAGGGGAGCTACATACTTACCCGGCTTGTCGAGCGAGAGCTGGTTGACGGAAAGATGCTGGCCGTCGAGCGCAGCTGGTCCTGCCGTTTCGAGGACGCGGGGAGAGGGATGAGGGTCAACGGCGAGCAACTCGATTGCATCGTCCGTGCTCCCGCCGCTCTTGCCACCCTAGCCGATATGGAGAGGCGACGAACTGTATCGGGGCCATTCCCCGCATTCCTTACCGGCACGGGGCGCATCGCCAGCCCGATCGATGAACAGCCAATAGAGACTGCAGAGGCCGTGTAGGCCGCGCTTGCAATCCTGAAGGAAAGGCTCCGGGATAAAGGCGGCCTGGCGCAAGCCGGCGCGGTGTTGACACGGCTGACGTCGGCAGCGGGCAAGTCGCTGAGCATTATTCCGCCCGACCTCTTTTTTCCGGATACCACGCCCCGCAGCATGTCTCGCGAGGTAGAAATCGGTCCGGGTCTTGCCGGACAGCTCCAGGTAGAAATCGCGTCTGTTGCCCGGCCCGACAATGGGCTGCTGCAGCGCATCGAAAGGCGGCTCGTCACCCGAGTTGGCGATGACGAGAGGTTGTCCAGAGAGGTCTGGACACTGGACAAAACCTGATCGCGGTTTGAGTTGGGGTTCTATTTTACCGCGTCGGAAACACGCGGAATCGCTTGACTTAAGCCCTGTGTATCGCCATTTGGCGCCCGCTTCGCGGTTCCGGATTGCCTGGGATTCGCCGAATTGAGGCCGTCGCCCCATGCGTGCGGCACGAACACTAGAAACGGAACACCAGCCATGAAGGCTCTCACCAAGGTGACCCGGTCGATCAAGCCGGCCGAGGTCGAAAAGAAGTGGCACATCGTCGATGCCGACGGCCTCGTCGTTGGTCGTCTCGCTGCGATCGTCGCCAACCACCTGCGCGGCAAGCACAAGCCGAGCTACACCCCGCATGTCGATTGCGGTGACCACGTCATCGTCATCAATGCCGACAAGGTGAAATTCACCGGCAAGAAGATGACCGACAAGGTCTATTACAAGCACACCGGCCACCCGGGCGGCATCAAGGAAACGACCCCTGCCAAGGTGCTGGGCGGCCGCTTCCCCGAGCGCGTGCTCGAGAAGGCTGTCGAGCGCATGATTCCGCGCGGCCCGCTTGGCCGTGCACAGATGCGCGCGCTGCATATCTATTCCGGCACCGAGCATCCGCATGACGGCCAGAAGCCCGAAACGCTCGACGTTGCCTCGATGAACCGCAAGAACAAGGTTGTCGCATAATGGCCGACGAACAGAAGAACGAAACCGTCACCGATCTCGCCGATCTGAAGGACATCGCAGCCGACGCTCCGCAGGGCGACGCTGCCGAGATCGCCCAGACTGCCGACGTCCCGCTGCGCGAGCAGGAGCTCGACAAGCAGGGCCGCGCCTACGCCACCGGTCGTCGTAAGGACGCAACCGCACGCGTGTGGCTCAAGCCCGGCACCGGCAAGGTCACCGTCAACGGCCGCGACCAGGAAGTTTACTTCGCTCGCCCGACGCTGCGCCTGATCATCGACCAGCCTTTCGCGATCACCAATCGCCAGGGCCAGTACGATGTCGTCGCCACCGTCAAGGGTGGCGGGCTTTCGGGCCAGGCCGGCGCTGTGAAGCACGGCATCAGCCAGGCACTCGCCAAGTACGAGCCTGCCCTGCGCAGCACCGTCAAGGCCGCCGGCTTCCTGACCCGCGACAGCCGTGTCGTCGAGCGCAAGAAGTACGGTCGCGCCAAGGCACGCCGCAGCTTCCAGTTCTCGAAGCGCTAAGTTTCGAAACCGATTACTCGGTCACCGAGGAAAGGCGGTCCCGCGAGGGGCCGCCTTTTTCGTATACGTTGCCGGAATGGAAAGGCGGGTCGATCAGCGCTGGAGCAGCATGATGCCCCAGGCGAGACCCGCACCGGCAAAGAATACCGGCCACGACCAGTAGAACGAATAATTCGAGACTTCAGCAATATGGACTGCCATCTGTCCGCCCCTGACACCCTGCGATCCCACAATCAGCGACAGCACGCCTGACAGGATCGCGCCCAGCGGTATCGCTTTCACGAGTTCCATCTAGTCCTCCAGTCTGGCTCGACCGGGGGTTTGGCTGCGTGCTGGTTTAGATCGATTTATGGATGAGGGTTAATGGACCGGCGGGTCGACCCGCGGAATCTGCCGGACGGGCGCGACCGGCTCACCCGGCTTGCGCGGGGGCATGGCATCCTCGGGTACGTCGTCGATCTGCATGTCAGCGGTTTCGACGTCCTGCAGGTTGCGCACCTTGACCTTGAGCGTCGCGCCGTCCCATTCGAGTTCGTTGAAGCTGGGCGGTGTCGACCGGGTCCGTTGAGACAGCGTTCCCGCCCCGATCATGCGTACCGGGCCGGCCGACGTATCCTCCATGATGTCGAAGGCGTCATGGACATGGCCCGAAAGCACCGCAACGATGCCGCGTTTTGCGAGTTCTCGCAGCGCCCGCTCGCCATGCTTGGTCAGCGCTGTCCCCTGCGTGCCCACTTCACGGAGCGGGTGATGGGCCGCGACCACCACCCTGGTGCCCACTGGCAGGGCATCGATCGCCGCAAGGCATTTGGACAACGCCGCATCGGTTATCCAGCCCTTCGACCAGTTGAACCGGGGTTGCGCGCGCACCGCAGTTTTGAGGGGAACGATCGCAAGGCAGCCCAGATCGAGTTCGCGCTCGACCTTCTCTTCCATCCCTCGAAATCGCCGATAGGGCGCGAAGAACCGCTCGATTGGGTTGAAATAGGGCATGTCGTGATTGCCCACTTCGACCGTCACCGGAGCATCAAGCGAGTTGATCCAGCTGGTCGCCGCGGCGAATTCGCGATGACGCGCGCGCATGGTCAGGTCGCCCGTAATCGCGACTGCGTCAGGCCGCTTCTCTGCAATCTCCTGCTTCACCCAATCGAGCGCACGATTGTTCTCGAGGCCGAAATGGATGTCTGAAAGGTGGAAAATGCGCCGGTGGTCAGAAGCCATGGTCGGTCGCTAGCAGATCGACCTCGCATGGGGCCACAGTGAATTCCGCCCGCGGCCCGAGCGTCGCGGGTTCGCCATCGATGAGAACCTCGACGGGCTCGCCCGCGCAGCTCTCTATAACCATCCGGTCGAGCATGCCGAGGCGCTCATGCGGCCCTTCGCGGAACCGTCTGCGCAGGAGTGCCCAGCCCTGTTGCAGGAAATCGCCCGCACCCTCGGCGCGGTAGCCGTCGACCTGCATCCCACGGTCGCTCGGAGTGATCTCGACAAGCGGATAGCCGTCCTCATGCCCGGTCTCGGGCTCGACCAGCCTGACTCTCGCGCCGCCAGTGCTTTCCGCCACAGCCTCGCCGGTACCCGACGCCACCCCAGCGATGTCGAAATCGCGCATGGCCTCACGCACGTTCACCCAGGCAGTTCCGGGGCCAACGAGCAAGCCCGCCAGTGCATCGCCCTTGTCGCATCGTGCCATTAGCGGCCGGATGGGCTTTGTGGCCCCTCGGGCAAAGCGGTCGAGTATCTCTTCCAGCGTCGCATCTTCTCCATGAAGCCGGATGCAAAGCAGGTTCATCGTCCCACCGGGCAAGACCAGCACTTCACCCTCCCAGCCGGCGGCTTGTGCGACTGCCGCGTTCAGCGATCCGTCACCCGTGTAGATAAGGAGACGCTTCACGCCGGCAGCGGTGAGCACTGCGGCATCGGGCAGTTTTTCGTCCGGGAAGTCGACCTGTCGTGCGATTTCTATTCCGCGCTCCGCAAAGGCGGCGTGCAATACCTCGAGCGCGGCATCGCTATTGCTGCCGCTCTTGGCATTTACGATCAGCCAGTTGAGACCTGTACTCATGCAGGACAAAGCGCGGAGGCCTCGCGCAGGTTCCCGTCCTAGATGCGGCCGTCGAGTAACAGCCAGCCGGTCACGATATTGAGCAGGCTGTAGACAAAGTAGAGCACGGCAGCACCCGGCCAGCCATTGCTGGCCATCAGCATTGCAGCAAGCAGGACCATGAATTCAAAGAAGAGCGACATCCGCCCGCCACCCCGGCGCATAAGTCCGGGTAGCGATTCCAGCAGCGGGTGCCCACTTTCCAGAACCGCCTTGTGAATCGCGAAATTGGCAACCCCAAGGGCAAAGAGCAGCGCAAGCACCATCGACGGGAGGCATAGGCTTGTCGTCCGCCGATTGCCAAGCGCACTTCATCGGCATCCCGCAGCATCTCGTCAGATTCTTGCGCCGCCCGTCGATCAGGGGATGCGATTACACTCGTAGACGCGCAATATTGGTTCTGCGGAAGGTCCTGACCCATCCAGTCCCCCAACGGGACCTTCCGCAGATTTCGGAGGAACATCATGAAGAAGACCCTCGCCGCACTCGCCGCCATCGGACTCGCTGCCTCAGCCGTTTCTGCCCAAGCCGGAGGCGTAAAGGTAGCATTCGACGATCTCGACCTGTCGACGACCAAGGGTCAGAAGACCCTCGACCGCAGGATTGACAAGGCCGCGAGAGCCATTTGCGGGCTCGACGAAGTTCGGCTCGGATCCCGCATTCGCGACAAGGAAGCCGCCGCTTGCTTCAAGGAAGCCAAGGCCAAGTCGCGCGCGCAGGTCGCTGCCGTGATTGAACGCGACTCCAAGGGCGGCTGAACCACCCCCTTTGTTCACCAGGACAAAGCTGTCGCAGAGCAGCGCTTGAAGGGTGGCTGAACCCCCAGCCCCGACCCAACATACTAGACCTCGGCCGGATGCAGTCCCCCGGCCGGGGTCGATCTTTACCGGAATTCCTTCGCAGATATGTGGTAAAGCCCGCCGAGTTCAGCGGCCCGCCATCGCCTTGACCTTTGGGAGGTATGTGCGCCCGATGCGTAACGCCTCACCCTCTTCCATCTCGACCGACCATACCCCCAGCCCGTCATGGCGCAGGCCTGTGATCCTGTCGCGACGGAGGATTGTAGAGCGATGAATGCGGATGAACTTCCCGGGATCGAGCCGTTTCTCGAGTCCCGCAATGGTCTGCAGCAGAAGGTAGGTCCGCGCATCTTCGCCTTCGCCCACGTGCAGGCGCACGTAGTCACGCTCGGCGTCGATGCGGCTTACTTCGGAAGTGGCGATCCGGATCAGTTCCGACCGGTGGGGGATCCACAGCTCCTCGAGCCAGCGACTGTCCTCGCGCGCCTCGTCTCCGCGACGAGCAAGCGCGCGCCTGATTGCCCGCTCCAGCCGTTCGGGTTTTACCGGCTTGAGGACATAGTCGACTGCGTCGAGATCGAAGGCCTCGACCGCATAATTGTCGTGTGCCGTCACGAAGACCACCGCCGGACGCTCGTCCTGGGCCGACAACTTGCGCGCAACCGACAGGCCGTCGACTTCGGGCATGGTCATGTCGAGTAGTATGAGGTCGGGAGTCAGCGCCTCGATCAGGCGTAGTGCCTGCGCGCCGTCGCTCGCTGTGCCGACGACGGCAAGATCGCCCATTTTGGAGCAGATGACCTGCATCCGTTCGACCGCGAGCGGTTCGTCATCGACAATCAGGGTCCGCAGTTTGTCGGCAGCTTCCTCAGCCATGTCTCACCAGTGGCAATCTCAGTTCGGTTTCATAGCCCTGTAGCGCCGGGCCGGACGTAATCGTCGCCTCGTTGCCGAAGCGCGCCTCGAGCCGGTCGCGGACATTGGCAAGCCCGATACCGAACCCGCCCGCCTGACCGGCTGGGACACCGGGCCCGTCGTCGCTCACACGCAAGACAAGCCTACCATACTCCTCACGCGCGACGATCGATACCGTCACCGGTCGGGCACTGGCAGAAACGCCGTATTTGACCGAATTCTCGACCAGCGGCTGGAGGATCATCCCCGGGACCTTGTAATTTGCCAGCTCTTCGGGAAGGTCGACCCGAACGCGAAGGCGCTCGGGAAAACGTACAGTCTCGATCTCGAGGTAGTGTTCCTGCAAATCGATCTCGTCGGCCAATGTAACATCGACCGTCGAATCATCCGCCAGACTGTGGCGGTAGAAGCGCGAGATCGACTGGATCATCTGTTCGGCTCGATCGGCCTTGCCGGTCATGACAAGCGCACTCAGCGAGTTGAGCGTATTGAACAGGAAGTGAGGGTTCACCTGGTAACGCAATGAACGTAGCTCAGCGGCCTTGGCGGCGCTGCGGAAGCGCTCACCCCTGCGCTCAGCCTCGCGCGCACGGGCTCCCGCAAGCAAGGCGAAGTAGATCGCGGCCCAGGCCAGCAGGAGGAAGTACTGGCTCAGTGCTGCCTCAATGAGCCGCAGCCATTGATCACGGCTGGTCTCGCCCGGAAGGACAACCTTGCCCAGCACCGGCGAGGTGGGGCGCAGCGGATCTTCGAGCTCTCCGCCGGGTGCGGGAGCCTCGATAATGATATTGCCCGCCTCATCGCGTCGCAGCGAGAAGCCGCGATCGGCTGCAATCTGGCTTTCGAGCTTGTCCTGGACCTCGGCAAAGACCGCACGGTTGATCTGGGCGATCAGCAAGGAAGTCGGCATCGCAAGCAGGACAGCCGCAGTGATCTGGAGCGCGAGCGACCGATGGTCGAACAGTCGCAGCACCAGCCACAGGAGGAAGGTCGCCGCGACACCGCCAATCACTACCGTACCGCGCCTCATCAACAGGTCAGGCTGGATATCGAGCCCGACAACGAAGCCGCGCAGGGTGAAGATCACGAAATAGGCCAGCCACAGGCCAATGATCGACATCAGCACGGTGCGTAGCGCCAGCCGCGCCGGTGAATCGGAAAGAGAGTGGTCGAACGTCAAAACAGGTCAGCTTTGGCCCCGCCCCGCGCCGAATTCCAGCGCCGCGGTCGACATTCCTGTGCGGTTGGTCGAGCGCAACGTCATTCGGCGGGCTCGAAATCCCCTTCGGCGATACGGCGCCTCCATTCCGCAGGTGCCAGCGTGTGGACATTGTTGCCCCGGGCATCGACTGCAACGGTCACGGGCATGTCCTGCACCTCGAACTCGTAGATCGCTTCCATCCCGAGATCTTCGAAGGCGACGACCCTGGCGCCCTTGATCGCCCGGCTGACTAGATAAGCCGCACCGCCGGTTGCCATCAGGTAGGCGACCTTGAAGCGGCTGATCACCTCGACCGCGTCATGCCCGCGCTCGGCCTTGCCGATCATGGCGAGGAGGCCAAGGTCGAGCATCATCTCCGTGAACTTGTCCATGCGGGTCGCGGTCGTCGGGCCAGCGGGGCCAACGACTTCGCCCATCACCGGGTCGACCGGGCCAACGTAGTAGATCGCGCGGCCCTTGAAATCGACCGGCAACTCCTCGCCGCGTTCGAGCATGTCCTTGATCCGCTTGTGCGCTGCATCGCGCCCCGTGAGCATCTTGCCCGATAGCAGGAGGCGATCGCCATCCTTCCAGCTCGCCACCTCTTCGGGCGTAAGGTTGTCGAGATCGACGCGCTTTGCGGCGGCATCGGGTTGCCAGGTCACTTGCGGATATTCGGCGATATTCGGCGGATCGAGATAGGCGGGGCCGCTCCCATCGAGCGTGAAATGCGCGTGGCGAGTCGCCGCGCAATTGGGGATCATGGCGACCGGCTTGCCCGCCGCATGGCAAGGTGCGTCGAGAATCTTCACATCGAGCACGGTCGACAGGCCGCCCAGCCCCTGCGCGCCAACACCCATAGCGTTCACAGCGTCGAAGATATCGATGCGCAGCTGTTCGATGTCATTCTGGGCGCCGCGCTCCTTGAGCTGGCCCATGTCGATCGGGTCCATCAGCGCCAGCTTGGCGAGCTTGACGCAGTGTTCTGCAGTGCCGCCGATGCCGATGCCGAGCATTCCCGGCGGACACCAGCCCGCGCCCATCGAAGGGATCTGCTCGATTACCCAATCGACGATATTGTCGCTGGGGTTCATCATCTTGAACTTGGACTTGTTCTCGCTGCCCCCACCCTTGGCTGCGACATCGATGCTGACCGTGTTGCCAGGCACCATCTCGACCGAGAGCACGCAGGGCGTGTTGTCGCGCGTATTGCGACGGGTGAACGCGGGGTCGGCGAGGATCGATGCGCGCAGCTTGTTGTCGGGATGGTTGTAGGCGCGGCGCACGCCTTCGTCGACGACGTCCTGCAGCGACTTCTCGGAGCCGAGGCGGCAATCCTGCCCCCACTTCACGAAGACATTGACGATGCCCGTGTCCTGGCAGATCGGACGATGCCCCTCGGCGCACATCCGGCTGTTGGTCAGGATTTGCGCGATGGCATCCTTCGCCGCAGGCCCTTTCTCCGCCTTATAGGCTTCGCCCAGCGCGCGGATATAGTCCATCGGGTGATAGTAGGAGATATACTGCAAGGCGTCTGCGACGCTTTCGATAAGGTCGTCTTCGCTGATGGTCACCATGTCGCTCATCGCTGCGCATTCCCTTGTTGCAGATTTGCGCTCCCCCCTAGGCACGATTCCCACCATTGGTCAAAGCGCTTGGACACATGGGATGTTGCGCCTAAAGCAAACCGTGCTTGACCAAGCGTGTTATTTTACTAATACAGTGCAAGAGATCATGACCACCACCCTCGCCTCCTCACCCGATTTCACCACAGCTCGCCGCGCGATGATCGACAGCCAGCTGCGCACCAGCGGCGTAAACGAGGGCTTTGTGATCGAGCGTATGGGTGCGGTTGCACGCGAGGACTTCGTGCCTGACGCGCTGCGCAGCACCGCCTATATGGACCGCGCGATCCGCCTAGGTGACGGCAAGGCCCTGCCGGCCCCGATCTTCCACGGCATGATGCTGGCCGAAGCCCAGCCCACTGCATCCGACGATGTGCTCGTGATCGACGGAGGCAGCGGCTATCTCGCCGCCCTAGTTGAGCCGCTGGTCTCCTCGCTTCGGGTCATGACCCCGGAAGAGGCTGTCGGCGGTCGCAAGAAGGGTGCCTACAGCCTCGTGCTGATCGATGGAGCGGTCGAACACCTACCGCCGTCCATTGCCAAGCTCGTTGCGGAAGGTGGCCGGATCGTTACCGGCATTGTCGACCGCGGCGTCACTCGCCTTGCCACGGGCCGCAAGGCCGCCGGGTCGCTCGCCCTGCTCCCGCTCGCCGAGATCGGTGTGCCACGGATGCACCAGTTCGACCGTCCCGCAAGCTGGAGTTTCTGAATGCGTTTGAAAGGCGTCGCACGGCGGCTGGCACTGACCACCGCGCTTGCTGGCTGCGCTCTGGCAGCGCCGGCCTCGGCCGATACGCTGCAGGAGGCGCTGACCGAAGCATATCTGCACAACCCAGTACTGCTTGCGGCGCGCGCGGGCCAGCGGGCGACCGACGAGAACGTGGTGATCGAGAAGACCGCCGGCCGGCCGAGCGTGACCGGGACTTCGACCTATACCGAAATCGTCGAGGGAGCTTCTGCAAACGGTCCCGATCGCCTTCTCGGCGTCGGCGTGGACCTCGGGGTTCCGATCTACTCGGGTGGGGCGGTGCGCAACTCGATAAAGGCTGCCAAGGACCGCGTCGAAGCGGGGCGGGCGGACCTGCGCGGCACGGAAAGCGCGATCTTCACCCAGGTCGTGGCCGCCTACATGGACGTCCGCCGCGGACAGGCGCTGGTCGCGCTGTCGGCCAACCAGGTCGATGTGCTTGGCGTGAACCTGCAGGCAACCAGCGACCGGTTCGAAATCGGCGACCTCACCCGCACCGACGTCGCGCAGTCGCAATCGCGATTGGCACTGGCAGAGGGGGATCTTCGCAGCGCGCAGGCCAATCTGATCAGCGCACGCGAAAACTACATCGCTCTCGTTGGCGAAGCGCCTGACGATCTCCAGCCTCCGCCACCACTTCCCAACCTGCCCGAAGATGTGGAACAGGCAGTCGATGTCGCGCTGGAGAACAATCCCGATTTGATCGCCGCCAAGGAACGCGCGGAAGCCTCCGCATACGACATCGAGGTTGCAGGCTCGGGCCGCTTGCCGCGTGTCTCGGTCTTTGCTGGTTACGACTATTCGAACACACTCAATTCGTTTCGTGTTCGCAATTCGGGCACCGGCCAGCTGGAAACCGCGCCCACTCAGACCTCGCGCGACGGGCAGGTCGGGGTCCAGCTTCGCCTTCCGCTGTTCCAGGGCGGCCTGCCGGCTGCATTGGAACGGCAGGCTCAGGCGCGCTCAGAAGCGGCTCTTGAGCAGGTCATCGCAGCAGAGCGTGACGTGATCGCGCAGGTTCGCGCCGCTTGGTCGAGCTGGAAAGCATCGCTGGCGATCATCGAAAGCAGCCAGGTCGCGGTAGATGCCGCCGCGCTCAGCCTCGACGGGGTGAAGGCCGAGAACTCGATCGGCAATCGCACCATCCTCGACGTGCTCAATGCCGAGCAGGAATTGCTTCGCTCGCAGGTCCAGCTCGTGACCGCCCGCCGCAACGCCTATGTCGCCGGATTCTCGCTGCTTGCCGCCATGGGCCGCGCCGAAGCGCGCGATCTCGGGCTCGATGGCGAAGGGCTGCTCTACGACCCGGTGGCCAATTACGACCGCGTCAAAGGCAAGCTCATCGACTGGGAAAGCGATTCCGACCCCGAGCCGCAGGCAACGCGCACGGTCGACATACCTGCCGCAACAGCCGATGTCCCGGAAGAAGGTGAATTCGCCCCGCAAACAGGCTATTAGGACTGCGGAACGAATCGGATTTCCCGATTCGGGACAGGGGTAGTGAGGCGAGATGCAGCAACCGGGTGAGCCGTCGGTCGAAGAGATCCTCGACTCGATCAAGAAGGTCATCGCACGCGATAATCGCGACGGCATGATTGCCGATCGCCGCCGCCGCGCATCTGCAGAACGCGAAGAAGCCATCGAACCTGCCGACGAGGACGAGGCCATAGAAGTCCTCGAACTTGATTCCGACTACGTCGTTGAAGCCGAAGCCTCCGAGGAAGGCGATGCGCAAGGCGAGGACGCGGATGCCCTGACCCGCGGCGGCGCCCATGAGGCAATGCGTGAGAACTTCGCCGCACTCGCCATGCTCGCCCAGCCGGGTAAGGCGCCGCAAATCGTCCGTTCCGGGGAAACCTCGCTCGAAGGCCTCGTGCGCGAAATGCTTCGTCCGATGCTGGCGCAATGGCTCGACGAGAACCTGCCCTCAATGGTCGAGGAGCTGGTCAAGGCAGAGATCGCCCGGATCGCAGGCAAGAAATCCTGATCGATTCGGCACTTGTCCCGACATGCCTGCACGGACAAGGCCCGATTGAACGCGTGATTTGTCGATGAGCGCCCCCTCCAGGCATCTCAAGAAAGCCCAGGCTGCACTCGCCAAAACAGGCGGGGCCGGGGTCGAGCGCCAGATTTTCCTTTGTGCTGTTTCGGAGAAGCAGAAATGCTGTCGCCGGGACGAGGGGAGTGCCGCTTGGTCCTATCTCAAGAGACGCCTCAAGGAGCTGAAACTGGTCGGACCGGGCGGAACCGTGCAAAGGACCAAGGCCAATTGCCTGCAAGTATGCGAGGCGGGGCCCATTGCGGTCGTCTGGCCCGACAACGTCTGGTACCACTCGTGCAACGAGGAAGTGCTCGAGGCGATCATCCGGCGTCACCTGATCGGCGGCGTCCCGGTAGAGGAATATCGCCTTCACCCGGCGGAAGATTAATCCCGGTCGCCGAGCGGGTCTTCGATCGATTCATCGTGACCGGTCCCCGATGACAGGAACGCCAGTCCCATCAGCGCGCTCGCCAGCAGCATGGTAAAGCCGATGCCGAGCGCTGCTGCGATATAGTAGTGGATCGAGGCCTCCTCGGTCCCGAATTTCCAAAGCAGCGCCAATGAGATGGCCACCACGCCGACGGTCAGCAGGAACATGAAGCGCATGATCCGGCGGAAGCGCGCCCATGCGAAGGCGGCGGTTTCGGGATCGTCGAGGGGTGATTTCTTGACCATCGCAAGCTGCAATGGCGGCTGATCTCGCCCGTTTCAATGCCGCGCAACCTCGGTGATTCGCTTTTGGCCCGCGAAAGTGGCATCCTGTCGCGACTGGCAGCGGAGGAGATGACGATGGACATCGGTACGATGATCGCGGGGCGGGCGAGTTCGGAGGTCATATCTTGCGGTGCCGATACGCCGGTACGCGAGGCGATTACCCTGCTGGCGGAACGGCGCATCGGTGCGCTGCCCGTCATGGAACAGGGCCGCGTAGTAGGTATCTTCTCGGAACGCGACGTCATTTATCGCCTGACCAGCGAAGGCGATGCCTGCCTAACGCGCAGGATTGGCGAGGTGATGACATCTCCGGCGATTACGGTCGAACGCTCGACCAGTCTGCTCGATGCGCTGGCACTCATGACCAGGCGGCGAATTCGCCACCTTCCCGTCGTCGACGGCGAGGCGATGTGCGGCTTCATCTCGATTGGCGATCTGGTCAAATCCCGGCTCGAGGAGATCCAGCACGAGGCTGAGGCGATGCGCGAGTATATCCAGACTGCTTGAGGGGACGGCTTACACTCCCTACATCCCCACCATGAGCACAGCGCCCACCCTCACAGCCGCTGCGGCCGCGCGCATTGCCGCAATCGCCGAAAAGCAGGCCAAGCCTGCAATCCTGCGCCTCTCGGTCGAGGGCGGAGGTTGCTCGGGCTTCCAGTACAAGTTCGACCTCGCCGCATCGCCCGAGGGTGACGATGCGGTAAGCGAAACCGAAGGCGTAACGCTGGTGGTCGACCCGGTGAGCCTCGATTTGGTTGCAGGCAGCACGGTGGATTTCGTCGAATCTCTTGGTGGGGCGGCGTTCAAAGTTGAAAACCCGCAGGCAGCCGCAGGTTGCGGTTGCGGTTCGAGCTTCGGCATCTAGTGTCTGGGCGATGAAGATCGCCAGTTTCAACATCAACGGGATGAAGGCGCGCCTGCCGCGCCTAATCGAATGGCTCGAGGAAACCCGGCCCGACGTCGCCTGCCTGCAGGAAATCAAGACGATGGACGAGGGCTTCCCGGCCGATGAGTTCGAAAAGATCGGCTATCAGGCAATCTGGCACGGGCAGAAGAGCTTCAACGGCGTCGCCATCCTCGCCAGGGGCGAGAAGCCGGTCGAAATCCAGCGCGGGCTGGGGATCGACGGTCCGAAGGAGGGCGAGGGCGAACAGGCGCGCTATCTCGAAGCTGAAGTGAACGGCGTGCGCATCTGCAATCTCTACCTACCCAATGGCAATCCGCATCCCGGACCCAAGTGGGACTACAAGCTCGCCTGGATGAAGAAGCTGCGCACCCGCATGGACGCGATCTGGGCCGAAGAGGTTCCTGCCGTCGTGCTCGGCGATTTCAATGTGATTCCCGAGGACAAGGATGTCTGGTCGGTCAAGTCGATGCAGGACGATGCATTGATGCAGCCCGAATCGCGCGATGCCTATGCGCGTATGCTCGGCGATGGCTGGACAGATGCAATCGGCACGCTCAACCCGCGCGGCGGTGTGTGGACCTATTGGGATTACCAGGCTGGCGCATGGCAGCGCGACCACGGGTTCCGGATCGACCACCTGCTCCTGTCACCCGAACTTGCCGATCGCATGACTGCTGCGGGTGTCGACAAGGAATATCGCGGGCGGGAAAAGGCCAGCGATCATACGCCCGTCTGGGTCGAGATCGCCGACGCCGCATAGACGAAGGGGCCACCGCCTCCCGGCAGCAGCCCCCCGCTATCTCGTTTGTGCTGAAATCAGCGGTAGAAGACGTGCGTATCGATGGTTGCCAAGGCGACCTTCTTGCGGCTCCAGCTCGGGCGGACATACTTCGCGTGGAAGTAGAGCGCGTTTCCAGCTTCGCTGTCCCACAACCCGCGATGGGCGATGCGCGCGATGGCCTTTGAGCGCATCCATGCGGCCGAACCGGTCTTGATGCGCGGCATCCGGCCACCCTTCACGAACGAGAACTGCGAGCGTTGGTAGACCACGCCGCAATAGCTCGAGGGAAAGCGGCGGTCTTCGGCACGGTTGATGATGACCTGCGCCACGGCCAGCTGGCCCGAGAGCGGCTCGCCACGCGATTCGAAATAGATCGCGCCGGCCAGGCACTGGAGTTCGTCCGAAAGCTCGCCCGTCGCAGGCATGGCAGCGACAAGTTCGCGCAGGCTCTGGGCGCGCGGGGCTTCGGCGGTTTCCTGAATCTCTTGCGGTGCTTCCACGGGAAGCTCCTGGACCACTTCCTTCTCGACGAAAACCGGCACGACCTCTTCGGTCAGCGGTGCCTCGAGGGCGGTGGTCGGAGTCGCATTCGCTGCGACCTGGGCGTTTGCGCCGGAACTATCGATCCCGACAAAGGTAAGTGTAACGGCAGCGGCAATCGCCGCGGTAAAACCGGTAGTCTTGCGAACCATGATCCCGAAACATTCGGCGGTTGATGGTCTGTCGCAGGCTGGGACCCACGCGCGTTTGTTGCGTCGTGGTAGTCGGGTCCTTTGCGGGCCTGCCGGCCATCCCCCGTCTGCGTGCTAGCGCGCCAACCGTATTGCCGGAGCACCGCCTTCGCATCGAAGTCCGGCGCCAAATAGTCTCAATTGAAACCGTGTCAAGCTAAGTAACCATGGTTTCGATAAAGCGCCCTGCGTTAACGATATCCAGTTCAATCAGCCAGCAGTCAGGATCCTGGCGACGCCTGCGCTCGATATAATCAACAAATTCATCTTTTTTTTCAGAATCTTCTTCGCGAGAGCGGGTGAATGGTAGCGAGCCATCGATTTGCGGCATCCTCTCCCATAGGGCGGCATTTTTGCCACGCTCGAGTGTTAATATCAGGATCGCTCCTGCATCACGTTCGCCGCGCTGCAACACGGTCGCGAAGCCTCCCTCAATCTCGGCCCGGCGGATCATCCCGCTGACTTCGAGATGGGCGGGAAGTCGCGCACCCATCACGATCATGTGCCTTCAGCGTAACCAGCAAGGCCTGAAAGGGCGATGCGTGAGCGCATGAAAGTGCCAGTTCCGCGGCCGATCTCGTCGCCCTCCTCGTCGATCAGTCGGGCCTCGGCCACGAACACGCGCTTGCGCCCGCTGACCCACTTGCCCTCTGCAACAACCTTGCCACTGCGCACCGGCTTGGTGAAGTGCAGGTTGAAGGAGGTCGTCAACAGGAAGCGGTCGGTGACGAGGCTGTTGGCGGCATAGAAAGCGGCATCGTCGAGCATCTTGAAATAGATCGTACCATGCGCTGCACCCGCAGCATGATAGCTTTGTTCGGTCACTTCGAACGTGATCCGCGAAAGGCCATCGCCCGGAATCTCAAGCCGGGACTCGAACAGCGCATTGACCGGGGCGGAAGCGTAGAGGCTTTCTAGCGCACGGAAATGGCGCTCAGCCCCGCTGGTAGCGGCCCCGGTCATGCAATCCTCCGATCGGTTAGCGCGGTTCGACCCAGCCGATCGATCCGTCGTGACGGCGATAGACCATATTGTGCTGTTCGCTGCCCGCATTCTTGAACAACAGGGCGTTGGCGTTCTGCAGGTCAAGCATCATCACTGCGTCTGCCACGCTGCATTCGGGGATGATCGCACGGGTTTCAGCGATGACAGGCGGGCTGTCGGCAGTGATCTCCTCCTCGTCGTCGACGTCGGACGCGCCAAGGATGGTGTAGGCCGCTTCTTCCTCGCGCAATGCATAGCTCGCCTGTTCGTGTCGATCCTGGATCCGCCGCTTGTAGCGACGCAACTGCTTTTCGATCTTGCCGGCAGCGGAATCAAACGCCTGATGGACGTCATGCGCCTCGGCATGGCCCTTGAGTATAAGGCCCTGCATGACATGCGTCACGATGTCGGAAGTGTAGGAGCCGCCCGGCCCCTTGCCGAAGGTCACATGCGAGGAGATCGCGCGGTTGAAGTACTTGTCGACGATGGAGTTCAGCCGATCATCGACGTGCTCCTGCAAGGCCGCGCCGGTATCGATCTGGTGGCCAGAAACACGAATATCCATCTTATCGTTTTCTCCTTTTTCTGCCCTTCGATCCCGTTTCCGGCCCCGTCCGCCGGTATGTCCGATCTCTAGCCCCACAGGGGGTTTTCGATCCCGGCCATGAATTCCCTGTGGCGCGCCAGCTCGGCCTCGCTCGCCGAATGTGGTCGTGGTTCGCGGCGCGGGCCCTCCGGCGCCTGGCGCACGGCGACCGGCTCAACCTTCGCGGAGGTCTCACGCGCGGCAATGTCGGCCGCCAGCTCAAGCCCGATCTGTCGACCGCCCTTCAGCTCGACATAGACCTGCGCCAGAAGTTCCGCATCGAGCAGCGCGCCATGCTTCACACGATGGCTGCGATCGATGCCGTAGCGCGAACACAAGGCATCGAGCGATAGCTTGGCGCCTGGGTGACGCTTCTTTGCAATGGCGATGGTGTCGACCATCCTGCTCATGCAAACGGGTTCCAGCTCACAAGCAACCAGCTCGGCATTGAGGAAGCCGAAATCGAAGCCGGCATTGTGCGCCACCAGCGGCGATTCGCCGAGAAATGCGAGCAGCTCCTGCGCGGTGTCGCGGAACAGGGGCTTGTCCGACAGGAATGCCGCCGACAAGCCATGCACCGCCTCCGCAGCCGCGGGCATATCACGCTCGGGATTGAAATAGGCGTGAAACGATTCGCCAGTCGGAACGAGATTGACCATCTCGATACAGCCGATTTCGACCATCCGGTCCCCTGTCTTGGGGTCTAGGCCGGTGGTCTCGGTATCGAATACGATTTCGCGCATCACCTGATCTATCGGACTCAAATGCGTGGAATACAAGGGGTCCCGAGCACCTATTTCGCAGCCCGCGCAGCCCGCAATTCGGCGATGAGGTCGATCACCTCGTTCTCGGTTTCCTCGATCGAGGTGCCGGTATCGACGACGTGGTCGGCCCGTTCGCGCTTCTCGACATCCGGCACCTGCAGCGAGAGGATATGGGCGAATTTCTCCTCGGTCATGCCGGGCCGGGCGAGCACCCGCGCGCGCTGCGCCTCGGCCGGGGCCGAAACGACGACCACGCGATCGACTGCGGCAGCGCCGCCCTTTTCGAACAATAGCGGGATGTCGAAGACCACGACGGCTGCGCCTGCATGCTCGATAAGGAAAGCCTCACGCTTCCTCGCCACGGCCGGATGGACGATGGCCTCCAGCCGCGCGAGGGCGAGCTTGTCGCCGAAGACCTGCTCGCCGAGCTTCTCGCGCAGCACGCCGTCGGGGCCGGTCGATCCCGGAAACGCAGCTTCTATAGCCGGAAGCAACTCGCCGCCCGCGGCCTGCATGGCGCGAACCTCTGCGTCGGCGTCGAAAACAGGGACGCCCGCAGCCTCGAACATCGCTGCGACGGTCGACTTGCCCATACCGATGGAGCCGGTGAGGCCAACGATCAACGGGCGCGTCATGCGGTCAGCCTCTCGCGCAGCTGGGCATCGCATTCGCGTGGCGGATCCTTGTCGAAAAAGTGGGTAAATGCGGCGGCAGCCTGGCCGATCAGCATGGAAAGCCCGTCGATCGTCTCGAACCCCGCCATGCGAGCATTGCGCAGGAATTCCGTCTCCACCGGATCGGTGACGATATCATAGGCGATCGATCCGGGCGGTGCATGGCTCCAGTCGAAGGCAAGTGGTGACTGGCCACGCATTCCGAGTGGCGATGCGTTGACAACAAGGTCGCAACATCCCTGGCGGTCGTCGAAAGCGAAGTCGGTCGGCGTAGCGAAGTGATCCAGCGGGGCGACATGATGTTCGCCACCTTGCGCAAGCTCATCGAGCAGCTCGCGTGCCTTCCCGGTGTTGCGCCCCGCAAGCACCAGGGTGAAGCCTTCGCCCGAAAGTCCGGTCACGATGGCGCGAGCCGCTCCGCCAGTGCCAAGAACTCGTGCCATGCGGAAGTAATGCGTTCCACACAGCACTGCGCGCAACGGTTCGAGGAAGCCGGCCATATCGGTATTCGTTCCGACCAGCCGTCCAGCCTCGTCACGATAGATCGTATTCACGGCGCCAATGGTGGCTGCCGTCTCGTCGATTGTATCGAGGAATGGTTGGACTGCCTGCTTGTGCGGCATGGTAACATTGCAACCGCGCCATTCGGGATTCTCGCGGCGAGCGGCGAAATACTCCGCCAGTGCATCACCGGTGACATGGTTTGCACGGTAGTCGGCGTCGAGGCCGAGCTTTTCGATCCAGAAGCCGTGGATCGTCGGTGATTTCGATTGCGCGATCGGATCGCCAATGACTTCGGCAAAAGCGGTCATGCGGGGAGAGCGCCTTCATCGCGCAGCGCCGCGAGCACTTTGAGGAGCGGCATGCCGAGTACGGTGAACTGGTCACCCAAGATCGCTTCGAAGAGTTGAACACCCGGGCCCTCGATGCGGAACACCCCAACGCAATAGGATACCGCGGGCCATTCGGCATCGAGATACGCCTCGATGAACTCCTCACTGAGAACGCGTAGCTTCAGCCGCGCAAAATCGCTGTCGATCCAGACGATCCTGCCGCCGCGCGCGAGTGCAGCGGCACTGTGCAGGGTCATTACCTTGCCCGAGAAGAAACGGAGATGGTCTGCAGCATCATCGCGGGTTTGCGGTTTGTCGAAACGACGGCCATCGACCTCGACCAGCGAGTCCGAGCCGAGGACCAAAACCTCACCCGAACTTGCGGAGACGGCTCCGGCTTTCGCAGCTGCCAGAGCCTGAGCGACTTCCGCCGGGTCGGCACCCTCCATCTCGGCCTCGAGCGCGCGTTCGTCGATATCGGCGGACCTTGTCTCGAACGCGATTCCCGCAGCTTCCAGCATCGCCTTGCGCGAGGCGCTGTTCGAGGCGAGCACGAGGCCCTTGCCGGCAATCGCGCTCATATCGGCTTCGCGCCCTGCGTCGTGCCGCGCAGTTCACGTTCGTTGAACAGTCGGATTACGGCGGCGGCCGTTTCCTCGATCGAGCGGCGGGTCACATCGATCACCGCCCAGCCATTGTCGGCAAACATCCGCCGGGCGAAGGCGACCTCGTCCTTGACCTTTTCCTGATCGGCATAGTCGGTTGTCCGCTCCTCGTTCAGGCTGAGCAGGCGGTTGCGGCGGACCTGCACCAGACGCTCGGGCGCGGTGGTGAGGCCGACGACCATGGGGTTCTTGAGGTCGAACAGCTTGGGCGGCGGAGGGCTTTCGACAACGAGAGGAATATTCGCGACCTTGTAGCCGCGATTGGCGAGATAGATGCTGGTCGGCGTCTTCGAGCTGCGCGAAACGCCCGCAAGCACGATGTCCGCCTCTTCCCAGTTCTCCCAACCAACGCCGTCGTCATGCGCGATGGTGAACTGGATCGCCTCGACCCGCTTGAAATAGGCCTGGTCCATCGCGTGTTGGCGGCCGGGCTTGCCGTGCGCCTCCTGGCCGATCGCCTTCTCCAGCGCCTCGGTCACGCGGTCGAGTATGGGAACCGCGGGCAGGCCGAGCTGCGAGCAGATCTCCTCCAGCCGCGCGCGGGTTTCGAGATTGACCAGCGTGAAGAGGACAAGTCCCGGGTTCGCTTTGAGTTCGGGCGCGATGCGCTCAAGATGCTGCCGACTGCGCACCATCGGCCAGAAATGCCGCATGACATCGGCATCCTCGAACTGCGCGAGTGCGGCCTTGGCGAGCATCTCGAGCGTTTCGCCGGTGGAATCCGACAGCAGGTGGAGGTGGACGCGGTTGGAAATCGAAAAGGCTCCGGACCCTGTGGAGAAGCACCGGCATAAACCACGGGACAGACCTGCCGACAAGTTCGGGAGGAACTTCCCTCCCCACAACGAGTCTTTCAGCAGGCAATTCCCGCACAGGCCCGCCGGCTTTTGGACAGGCTGGGGACAGCAGGGATAAGTTTGACTCGACTCAAGCCGGACCGCGAGTCGCATCCCGCTTCGACCCTTTGCTTTGCGGGAGAATTCGGGCAGGGGCCGGTTATCCCTGAAATCCACAGGCCCAACAGACTCCATCAACCCTTATCAATAATAAGAATTATTGGATTGGACTCTTAAAGAATGCCCGGTCTCCTTCTCGACACGCTGAACGGAAAGCGATCCCGCCAGGCTCCCATGTGGCTCATGCGACAGGCCGGGCGCTACCTGCCCGAATATCGCGCCTTGCGGGAAAAGAAGGGCGGTTTTCTCGAGCTGGCCTACGACAGCGAGGCGGCTTGCGAGATCACTCTCCAGCCAATCGACCGCTTCGGATTCGATGGCGCGATCCTGTTTTCCGATATCCTGATCGTGCCCCATGCGATGGGCCAGAACCTGTGGTTCGAGGCAGGCGAAGGGCCCAAGCTCGCCCCACGGCTCGTCGATGAAGCGCTTCATTCGCTGTGTTCGGCGAGTGAACGCTACGACCCGATCTACGAGACGGTGCGCCTGTGCCGCCAGCGGCTTCCCGATGGCGTGACCATGCTTGGCTTTGCAGGTAGCCCCTGGACCGTCGCGACCTATATGGTGGCGGGCGAGGGGAGCCGTGACCAGCACGAGGCCCGCGCCATGGCCTATCGCGATCCTTCGGCGATTCAGACGATCCTCGATGCCATCGTCGAGCAGACCGTTACTTATCTCTCAGGCCAGATCGAGGCGGGCGCAGAGGCCGTGCAATTGTTCGACAGCTGGGCTGGAAGCCTTGCTCCCGACCAGTTTGAACGATGGGTCATCGCGCCCAATGCCGCCATCGTTTCCGCATTGCGCGAAAGGCACCCTGACACCCCAATCATCGGTTTCCCAAAAGGCTCTGGCGAGAAGCTGCCCGCCTATGCCCGCGAGACCGGGGTCGATGCAGTCGGTGTGGACGAAACGCTCGATCCGGCATGGGTCGCGCGCGAATTGCCCGCGGACATGCCGGTGCAGGGCAATCTCGACCCGCTGCTGCTGCTCGCCGGGAGCAACGAGCTGGAAGGCCGCGTTGCGACGATCCTCCAAGCCTTTGCCGACCGGCCGCATGTCTTCAACCTCGGCCACGGTATCGATCGGCGCACGCCGATCGAACATGTCGAGCGGCTGATTTCGGCAGTCCGCGGTTTCCAGGGGTGACGGGTAGAAACAGTTTTCCTACATGAGCGAACTATGGAAAAGCTGCTCGCCATGACCTATCTCTGGCTCAAGGCTGGCCATATCATCTTCATGGTATTCTGGATGGCGGGGCTGTTCATGCTCCCGCGCCAGATGATCTATCTCCACGGCGCGGAACCCGGCTCTGAGGAGGCGGCCCTGTGGGGCAAGCGCATGGGACTGCTGCGCAAGATCATCCTCACCCCGAGCCTGATCGTCGTCTGGGTGCTGGGCCTTGCACTCGCCTATACCATCGGCGCCTGGGACCAGGGCTGGTTTCATGGCAAGCTGCTGGTGGTGGTCGCGCTGACCGGTTTTCACGGCTTCATGGTCGCGAAGTCCAAGGCGATGGCCGGAGGCGAGCGTCCGCTGACCGAAAAGCAATTGCGCATGTGGGGTGAATTCCCGGGAATCGCGCTGGCGATCATTGTCGTGCTGGTGGTGGTGAAGCCGTTCTGACGGACGGCATGTAGAAAACACCGGCAACGCAGGCCAGGGCCAGGACTATTCCCGCAAGGACATCGACGAGATAGTGGCCGCCTATCGCAAGGGCCGACACGATCATGATGAAGTTCAGGATCACGAAGGGAATTCCGATCCGTTGAGCCTGACACCATCCCGCCATCAGAATGACGGCACCTGCGGCATGGAAACTGGGAAAGGTAACCAGCCCGTCGAGTTCACCGCGACCAATGGATTGAACGAGCCCTTTGCGTATTGCCAGTATGTGCTCTCCGTAAGTCCATCCCGATGATACCATCGCGTGAGGAAGGTCCTCGCGACCTATTCCCCGTGCTGTCATGTTCCCGACTGCGGGAAAGAAGGGGAAACACAGGAGCGTAACCGCCAGAGCGAGCGACCATGCGGCAAGGAAGTTCCACAGACACTCCGGGGCAGTCCGAGTGACGATCACACCCATGAGGACAACTGGCTGCCATGCGAGCGTCGAGTAGGCCATGCTCAAGACCACGAAAATGCCGCGATGATCAGACCAGCCGAGGACGCTTGTGTCCCACGCGAAGCCAAGGAGTGCGTCGGCGCGGACGAGGTCGGTATCGACGAGATTCGTGACGAATGTGCAGATCACGACTGACAGATAGGCGCCGAGCAGCGAGACGAAGAAATAGCAGCCAAGACCTTCGAGTATTAAACCGAAGGCTTTGTAGCGACCACGCCCTAGAAATCTTCCTGTTCCGACCAGCATGGCAGATGCTGCCCAGACCGGATCGAGGCTGACATGATCATAGGAAACCGGGCTAAGTATAGTCAGAATAACAGCACAAAAAGCCATTGCGCCAAGGATAATATAAGCTACATCACGCGGTTTGATTCCCCGACAATACTGTGTTCGATCTGCGACGACCCGGCCTGCTGGCCTCGATTTACCATGCACAACAGCCGATTGATGTATTTTATCATATAAAACAATAACATATGATGCATCCGCAAGGATATTTGTGCCAATTGACGCTCGACGCATGGCGGCGTATCAGCATTGCATTCCGGCTACTTGCTCCCCATCCGGAGGGACTAGGTCCGCTTTCTCCAAGCCCATACCGACCTGCCGGCCATCCCAACCGAATATATACCTGAGAAAACAAATGCATCTCAAAGACTTAAAAGCAAAAACTCCCGCCGAACTGGTGTCGATGGCCGAAGAGCTCGGTGTCGAAGGCGCCTCGACCATGCGCCGTCAGGACCTGATGTTCTGCATCCTGCGCGAACTGGCTGAGGACGAGGAATACGAAGAAAAGATCATGGGCATCGGCACCATCGAGGTGCTGCAGGACGGCTTCGGCTTCCTGCGCAGCCCCGAGGCGAATTATCTCGCCGGTCCCGACGATATTTACGTTTCGCCCAACCAGGTCCGCAAATGGGGCCTGCGCACCGGCGACACTGTCGAAGGCGAGATCCGTGCACCCAAGGAAGGCGAGCGCTATTTTGCGCTGACCACGCTGTCGAAGGTCAATTTCGACGACCCCGACGCCGTGCGCCACCGCACCAATTTCGACAACCTCACGCCGCTCTATCCGGAACAGAAGCTGACGCTCGACACGCTCGATCCGACGGTGAAGGACAAGTCGGCCCGCGTGATCGACATCATCTCGCCGCAGGGCAAGGGCCAGCGCGCGCTGATCGTCGCCCCGCCGCGCACCGGTAAGACCGTGCTGCTGCAGAACATCGCCAAGGCGATTACCGACAACCATCCCGAGGTCTTCCTGCTGGTCCTGCTCGTCGACGAGCGTCCGGAGGAAGTCACCGACATGCAGCGCAGCGTGAAGGGCGAGGTCATCTCCTCGACCTTCGACGAGCCGGCCAACCGCCACGTCCAGGTCGCCGAGATGGTGATCGAGAAGGCCAAGCGTCTCGTCGAACACAAGCACGATGTCGTTATCCTGCTCGACTCGATCACGCGTCTCGGCCGCGCTTACAACACCGTGGTCCCGAGCTCGGGCAAGGTGCTGACCGGCGGCGTCGACGCCAATGCGCTCCAGCGTCCGAAGCGTTTCTTCGGTGCTGCGCGCAACATCGAGGAAGGCGGTTCGCTCTCGATCATCGCCACCGCGCTGATCGATACCGGCAGCCGCATGGACGAGGTCATCTTCGAAGAATTCAAGGGCACCGGTAACTCGGAAATCGTCCTCGATCGCAAGGTCGCCGACAAGCGCATCTTCCCTGCGCTCGACGTCGGCAAGTCGGGCACTCGCAAGGAAGAGCTGCTGGTCGAGAAGGACAAGCTGTCGAAGATGTGGGTCCTGCGCCGTATCCTCATGCAGATGGGCACGGTCGACGCGATGGAATTCCTCCTCGACAAGATGAAGGATTCCAAGACCAACGAGGACTTCTTCGCCAATATGAACCAGTAAGCGAAAGGGCCGCTCTCCAGATTGGGGAGCGGCCTATTTTTGAACCTGACTCGATAGCCTTAGTTGCCTAGCTGAATCTCGAACAGCCTCGACTGATGGTCGAACGAAAAGTTGAAGTTTTTCAGAACGTCGAAACCCAAGATTACGTCAAAGTTGGCGTTGTCGTCCATGTTCACGATTTCGAGGGGATCCTCGAGCGCAAACAATGACTGTTCAGATTGTTCGTAGGAAATTGACGAATCTGCCGGATATACTCGGCGACCCCATAGTCCAAGTGCAGCCAAGTAGCGCGTATGCGTTCTTGGTCCATGTAGGCCACCGAATTCCATGTGACCGACACGCATGAGCAAATTTTCCGCGATCACTGAGCGTGAGATGACGGTCCGTTGTGCGCCCGTATCAACGAGTGCTCGATATTCCGACTGCGCAAAGTTCTGAGAGAAGATACCGGACTCGAAGGTGGGTTTCGAGACACTGACGGGAACGATCAGCCGGTGCTGATCAAGCCTGCAGCGCTGAACCAACATGCGAATAGAATCCTAAATCCTCAACTCGATCGTCGATTACCTCGACAGAAAAATTGCCTTCGCCGAACTTCGTTAGTCCAGCGGTAACAGCCTCGAGACTTGAAGGGTAATATCCGGATATCGCGCGGTCATGTATTAGGGCGTGTGCGCCTCGATGTTGTTTGATGAGCGAAGCGAGGTTCGCTTTGAACCAGCTGTAATTCAGTTCGACCTGACTGCTCATGATATCATCCCCAATCAGGAAGAATCTAACAGAATCAGGATTCTAGACCAAATAAAAAAACCTGAATCTTTTGAGTCACTTGATTCGATTCATCTTTCCCGGTGGCCGACTACCACCCTAGTTCTTCATCCGCTCCAGCTGGGCAGCCATCTGTTCCCAGACCTTGTTCACGGCCTTCAGCGGGCGAACCATCACCTTGAAGTCGGCGATATTGCCGTCCTCGTCAAAACGGATCAGGTCGATGCCGTTGACGTGAATGCCGTCCATTGTGGTCTGGAACTCGATCATGGCATTCTCGCCATCGACCAGCTCGCGGACATATTCGAAGCTGTCATTGCCGAGCGTCTGCCCGGCGGCGGAGAGATAGGCGACGACAATCGGGCGGCCGACCTGCGGGGTGTGGACTACGGGGGAGTGGAACACCGCGTCCTCGCGGATGATCTTCGAGAGCGCTTCGGGCGAGCTGCCGCCTTCGATGACCTCGTGCCAGCGCTTCAATCCTACCTCTGCCGACATGTCGCTTCTCCGAATGTGTGTGCCTGGGCTGCTTCCCAATCCTCGGCATATTGCGTCGAACCGGGATCGTCGAGCAACTGGTTCTCTTTCAGGAAGCCGTAGATATTGTCGATACGGTCCGAACGCGCCGAATTCTGTCGTTCGGAGATATGACAGGGCGCAATCTGCCAGGGATTTTCGAGACCCATCGCGATGACCATTTCCCTCAGCGACCCGAGCGTCTGGCGCTGGAAACGCGCAACGCGGTCACCCTTGTCCTCGACCACGAGGCCGCGCTGGCGGGTCGCATCCTGCGTCGCGACCCCGGTGGGGCAGGCGTCAGTGTGACACTTCATCGATTGCACGCAGCCGAGCGCGAACATGAAAGCGCGTGCCGAGTTGCACCAGTCGGCGCCGAGGCCAAGGTTCATTGCCAGCCCCGCGCCCGAATGGACCATGCCGGCCGCGGCGACTTTGACCTCATTCTTGAGCCCGGTGCCAACCAATGCATTGCGCACGAGGATCAACCCTTCGCGCAGCGGCATTCCCAGGCGGTTGGAGAACTCGACGGGGGCAGCGCCCGTGCCGCCCTCGGCCCCGTCGACTACGATGTAATCGAGCCTGATTCCGGTCTCGCGCATGGCCTTCATCAGTGCGAAGACCTCGTGCGGCTTGCCGACACAGAGTTTGATGCCGACCGGCTTGCCGCCTGACAAATCACGCAGCTTCGCAGCCCATTCGAGCAACTCGATCGGGGTCGAGAAGGTGGAGTGGGCGGCCGGGGAGACACAGGCTTGGCCCTCGGGAATGCCACGCGCCTCGGCGATTTCGGCGGTTACCTTGGCGGCGGGGAGGACGCCGCCGTGTCCCGGCTTGGCGCCCTGGCTGAGCTTGATCTCGACCATCTTCACGAGATCGTCGCTGGCAGTTTCGGCGAACTTGCCGGGATCGAATCCGCCGTTCTCTGCGCGGCAGCCGAAATAGCCGCTGCCGATTTCCCACACGAGATCGCCACCATGCGAACGATGGTAGCGGGAAATGCCACCTTCCCCCGTATCGTGGTAGAAACCGCCCATCGCTGCGCCCTTGTTGAGCGCCATGATCGCGTTGGCCGAGAGCGAGCCGAAGCTCATCGCGGAGATGTTCAGCAGGGATGCCGAATAGGGCTTCGCGCATTGGCTCGTGCCGACCTCGACGCGCCATTGTTCGGGGGCGTCCTCCTTGGGCACGATCGAATGGGCGAGCCACTCATATTCGTCCGAATAGACATCGAGCTCAGTGCCGAAGGGATGCGAGTCCAGCTGCCCCTTGGCCCGCGCATAAACGAGTGCCCGCTGGTCATGGTTGAAGGGACGGCCCTCGAGATCACCTTCAACGAAATATGCCCTCGCATAGGGGCGCAGGTCCTCCATGATCCAGCGGATGTGGCCGAGCAGCGGATAGTTGCGCCACAGCGTGTGGCGGCGCTGGATGAAGTCGTAGATCGCCAGTGCCAACAGGGGCAGGGTGATGAACAACCCCCAGCGCAGCGGCTCGACCGTGATGCTCAATGCGGCGAGCAATGCCACCACCACTGTTGGGCCGAAGCGCATGAGCAACTCCGACGATCCGCGCATCCGCGCAAGATTGCGCATCAGGCGAGGTGCTCCGCGAAGAAGGCGCTCGTGCGGTCGTCGGCGAGGTTGGCCGCGTCCTCGCTGCGGCGCTTGCCGAACTCGGTGGCGAAACCATGGTCGAGCCCTGCATAGTCGTGGAGCGTGACCCTGGGGTGATCGTCGAGCCCCTCGTGCATCGCCTTCTGCGTGGCCTTGTCGACGAAGCCGTCCTCCGTGGGCACGTGGAGCATGAGCGGGTGGGCAATCGCATGCTTTTCACCCAACAGCCCGTCGATGCCGACGCCGTAATAGCCGACCGATGCGTTCACATCGGTGCGTGCGGCGGTCATGTAGGCGAGCCGGCCACCGAGGCAGTATCCGACGCAACCAACCTTCGCGATGCCTTCTTCGCGGCGGATATGATGGATCGTCGCCTCGATATCACGGATGCCCTGGTCCTGGTTGAACTTGCCCATCCATTCGAGCGCCTGCTGGAACTCAGGCTCAACGTCCGGGTCGAGCTCGATGCCGGGCTGCAGCCGCCAGAAGAGGTCCGGCGCAACGGCGAGATAGCCCTCCTCGGCCAGCTTGTCGCATTTGCGACGGATGCCGGCGTTCACACCGAAGATCTCCTGGATCACGATGATCGCCGCTTTCGGGCTGTCCGCAGGCCGCGCAACATAGGCGCTGAAGCTCTCGGCCCCGCTTAGTGTGGTGATCTCGACGGTCCCGGTCATCGACAAAGCCTCCCTCGTAATTTCTTGCGCAACGACCTAGCGCTTGCAGCAATTGCTTGGCAAACCCAGATAGGGTGCACACCCGCATAACGGAGGAAGCCGCATGAAGGTCCATATCGAAATCGACTGCACGCCCGAAGAGGCCCGCAGTTTCATGGGGCTACCGGACGTGGGCAAGGCCAACGACATCTATGTCGACATGATGTCGAAGGCGATGAAGGGGGTTTCGAACACCGACCAGCTGCAGGAATATGCCAAGCAGCTCGCGCCGATGGGGCAGGCCGGGTTCAAGCTGTTCCAGAGCTTCATGGAAGGCGCCAATGCGGCGCGCAGCCAGGCTGGCAAGTCGAAGTCGGACGACGACTGACGACACCAGCCCATTCGATGACTGGCACGATCTACGCCCTGTCGAGCGGTGCGCCGCCGGCTGGGATTGCGGTAATCCGGATCAGCGGGGAGGGTGCGCAGGGCGCGCTCGACACGCTGGGATGTGGCGGGATACCGGCCCGAAAGCCGGTTGTGCGTGCGATCCGCGATGATGCTGGCGAATTGCTCGACGAGGCATTTGTCCTGTGGCTCCCCGGACCTGGGACGGTGACCGGCGAGGATCTAGCCGAGCTGCATTGCCACGGGGGCAGAGCGGTTGTTGCAGCGGTGCTCGATGCGCTTGGCAGGATCGAGGGCTTGCGCGAAGCCGAGCCCGGCGAGTTTACACGGCGCGCGTTTGCCAATGGCCGGATCGATCTGGCCGAGGCCGAGGGCCTCGCCGATCTGCTTTCAGCTGAAACCGAATGGCAGCGTCGCGGCGCACTTCGGGCGGCGGGCGGCGAATTGTCGCGCAGGATCGAGGAATGGCGTGAACGGGTGCTGGTCCTCTCCGCCCAGCTGGAGGCCGCGATAGACTTCTCCGATGAGGACGATGTCGATGATCTGCCCGCGAGTTTTGCCGATGAGATCGCCGGTTTGCACGAGGAACTGAAGCGTGTCCTCGCCCGTCCTTCCGCAGATCGCCTTCGTGAAGGTGTTCGGGTGGTGTTCGGCGGTCCGCCCAATGCCGGAAAATCTTCTCTTTTCAATGCGATACTTGAAGATTCGGCTGCAATTGTGTCCGCCGAAGCAGGTACGACGCGTGATGTTATCGAGCGTCCCGTCGCACTTGGCGGTGTCCCGTTCGTATTTGTCGATACCGCAGGGCTGAGGGGCGATAGCGCGGGCGAGATTGAGGCAATCGGGATCGAACGCGCGCTTGAGCAGATGGGGAGGGCGGACATCGTCCTATGGCTGGGCGATCCATCCGAACGCCCCGAAGGCGCGCTCCAGGTTCTTGCCAAGAGCGATCTCGCCGAGGAGGGTACTGGCGTAGCGGAGGGTATAGCGGTTTCGGCTGTAACCGGTGTTGGTGTGCCTGAACTGGTCGATCGGATCATTGAGCGTGGCAAGACTGTGCTCCCGCCACCGGATCGCATTGCCCTCAACCGACGCCAGAAGGCGGTTGCTGGTGAAGCATTGGATGCCCTCGGTGCCTGTATGGGCCAGCACGACTATCTCATAGCAGCAGAGAACCTGCGGCGAGTTCGTGTTGCATTCGACAGCATGTCGGGACGCAATTCGACCGAGGATATGCTCGATGCGCTGTTCGGGCGCTTCTGTATCGGCAAGTGATGTTCCACGTGAAACACAAGGCTTTTGACCTGCGCCATCGCCACGGCTAATCGGCGGGTCATGCACGAATTCGATGTGATCGTTGTTGGCGGAGGACACGCCGGGGTCGAGGCTGCCTGCGCGGCAGCGCGCATGGGTGCGACCACGGCGCTCGTGACTTTCGACCGGGCGACGGTCGGTGCGATGAGTTGCAACCCGGCGATCGGTGGATTGGGCAAGGGGCACCTCGTGCGCGAAGTGGATGCGCTCGATGGTGTGATCGCTCGCGCGGCCGACGCCGGTGCGATCCATTATCGTATGCTCAACCAGTCAAAGGGTAGTGCTGTCTGGGGCCCGCGTGTGCAGGCCGACCGCAAGCTCTTCCGTGCCTCGGTGCAGGAGCAGGTTGCGCGACAGGACAATCTCTCGATTGTGGAGGGCGAGGCCGCTGCGCTGGTATTGCAAGGCGAGCGCGTCGCTGGTCTCGAACTCGCAGATGGCACCCGACTTCACTCACCCGCCATTGTCCTGTGTACCGGCACTTTTCTCGGGGGAGTGCTTTTCCGTGGCGAGGAGCGCTTTGAAGGTGGTCGCGTCGGCGAGAACGCCGCCCACCGCCTGGCCGAGCAATTGCGCGGCGCCGAACTCCCGATGGGTCGGCTGAAGACAGGGACGCCGCCCAGGCTCGATGGAAGGACGATCGACTGGGCCATCCTCGACGAACAGCCTTCGGATGATGGTTCATGGACCATGTCGTCGCTCTCCGGGGGGAGGGTAAATGCTCAGGTCTTCTGTGCGGTAACCCGGACGAACGAGTGCGCACATGACATAATTCGCGCCAATCTTGACCGCTCGCCCCTGTTCTCAGGCGCTATCGGTGCCGCCGGTCCACGCTATTGTCCCTCGATCGAGGACAAGATCCATCGTTTCGGCGACCGCGATGGGCATCAGATTTTCCTCGAGCCAGAAGGCCTCGAGACACACCTCGTCTATCCCAATGGCATCTCCACATCGCTCCCCGTGGATGTGCAGCTGGACATGCTTCGCGCCATGAAGGGGCTTGAGCGCGTGGTGATGGAGGTTCCGGGCTACGCGGTCGAATATGATCATATCGATCCGCGTGCGCTCAAGACCTCTCTCGAACTGCACGCCATTCCCGGGCTGTATTGCGCCGGGCAGATTAACGGAACGACGGGCTATGAGGAGGCAGCGGCACAAGGGCTTGTGGCCGGCATGCATGCCGCGGCGCAGGTACTGGGACGCGAGCCGGCGCAGCTCGACCGAGCGAACTCCTATATCGCTGTGATGCTCGATGATCTGACCTTGCAGGGCATCACAGAGCCATATCGCATGCTCACCTCGCGCGCGGAGTATCGCCTGCGCTTGCGGGCCAGCAATGCCGACACACGGCTCACACCAAGCGCCATCGCGGCTGGGCTTGTCGGGGAAGAACGCGCCGAGTGGTTTGCGCGGCGTGAGGAGCGCCGAGAGCAGCTCGAGCAGTTGCTCGACCGACCGCTGCACGCCCGCGACCTGATCGAGCAAGGGTTCCACGTGAAACGAGACGCAGGCGAACGACGTGCGAGCGAATGGCTCTCTGGCGGGCATATCGATCTGGCCAAGCTGTCCTCGCTTCTGCCCGATATGAATGCCGCGGACGAGCTGGCAGTCGAGCTGGCAGAGGATGCTGTGTACGCCCCCTATCTTGCACGACAGGATGCAGAACTTGCCGAACTGCGGGCCAGCGAGCGGCTCTCGCTGCCATCCGAGCTCGCCTATTCCAAGGTCCCCGGGCTATCGAACGAGATGGTCGAAAAGCTCTCTCGCGCTCGCCCGGAGACGATGGCGGCGGCCTCGCGTGTGCAGGGCATCACCCCGGCTGCATTGGCTGCGGTGCTGGTGTTTGCGCGGAAGGCTGGGGCAAAGGTGCAGTGATGATCGGAGATGAAGCAGCTGCCCGCGCCTATGTCGCCAGCCTGGGCGACGAGGCGGCACTCGATAGGCTGGCTGTGCTCGAAGCTGAACTGCGCCAGGAAAACGAACTGCAGAATTTGGTGGCCAGAAACTCGCTGGAATTTTTCTGGCAGCGCCACATTGCGGATTCAGCGCAACTTCTCGCTCATGTCGACGGTAGTGACGGACCATGGCTCGACCTGGGGAGCGGGGCGGGCTTCCCGGGCCTGGTGATTGCCGCACTCAGGCCGCAAACATCTGTAATTCTGGTGGAATCTCGCAAGCGTCGGATCGAGTGGCTCGAGCGGATGTGTGGGGTTTTGGATCTGCAAAACTGCCGTGTCGAGGGCGCAAGGCTCGAGATGGTCGATGGCTTCGCAGCCGGCGTCATCTCGGCCCGAGCCTTTGCGCCTCTCGATCGTTTGCTCCGATTATCCGCACGCTTCTCCACAAGTCGGACCCGCTGGGTGTTGCCGAAGGGGCGCTCTGCAGCCCAAGAAGTGGATGCGCTCTCCAGAATCGGGCGCAAGATGTTTCACGTGGAACAATCGCTCACCGACGCGGAGGCCGGAATCGTCGTTGGAACGGGCACATGGAAGGAAAGCGCATGATCACGGTCGCGATCGCGAACCAGAAGGGTGGGGTGGGCAAGACCACCACTGCAATCAATATCGCGACGGCCATGGCGGCGACGGGCTGGAAGACCTTGCTGATCGACCTCGACCCGCAGGGGAATGCATCCACCGGCCTTGGCATCGAAGCTGCCGCCCGTGAGAACACCAGCTACGACTTGCTCCTGGACCAGGCGACGTTGGCCGAGTGCGCGCAACCGACCGAAATTCCCGGCCTCGATATAGTTCCGGCGACACAGGATCTCTCCGGGGCGGAGGTGGAGCTCGTCTCTGTCGACGACCGCACCGCGCGCCTGACCAATGCCCTCGCGCAGCAGGGCAAGGATGGTTTCTCGGGATATGATGTCTGTTTCATCGATTGCCCGCCTTCGCTTGGCTTGCTGACACTCAATGCGCTGTGCGCGGCCGACACGCTGCTTGTGCCCCTGCAATGCGAATTCTTCGCACTTGAGGGGTTGAGCCAGCTTCTCCAGACGGTCGAGCGTATCCAGCAGGGTTTCAACGCCAATCTGGGCATTGTCGGTGTGGTCCTGACCATGTTCGACCGCCGCAATCGCCTGACCGACCAGGTGGCCGACGATGTGCGCGATTGCCTTGGTAACCTCGTGTTTGAAAACGTTATTCCGCGCAATGTTCGCCTGTCGGAGGCGCCAAGCCACGGCATGCCTGCGCTGGTTTACGACCACAATTGCCCCGGTAGCCGCGCCTATATCGGCCTCGCGCGCGAATTGATCGGAAGACTGTCCGAAAAGAGGAAAGCCGCATGAGCGACACCACCAATCCTGCCCGCATGATCGATCGCAAGAAGAAGCTCGGCAAGGGGCTCGGTGCGCTTCTGGGTGAGACACGGCGCGAAGAGCCACTGGTGCGCGCGGATAGTAGCGCTGGCAACGATACAGTGAGCGGTATGGGGGCATCTCCGACGCCTCCTGCCAATGGCCTCGCCTCGATCCCGGTGGCAGACATCCGCCCGCTTCCGGGCCAGCCTCGTACACATTTCCGCGAAGAAGCGCTCGACGAGCTGGCCTCCTCGATTGCCGCGCGCGGGGTTATCCAGCCCATTATCGTCCGCCCGCTCGGTGGAGGTCGTTATGAACTGGTCGCAGGCGAGCGCCGCTGGCGTGCCGCCCAACGAGCGCGCCTGCATGAAATTCCGGCTGTCGTGCGCGAGCTCGACCAGCGCGAAGTCATGGCCCTGGCCCTGATCGAAAATCTCCAGCGCGAAGACCTCAACCCTTTGGAAGAAGCCCGGGCTTATCAAAAGCTTGCGGACGATGAGGGGATGACGCAGGCGGAAATCGCCAAACTCGTCGACAAGTCACGTAGTCACGTGGCCAACTTCCAGCGACTGCTCGCGCTGCCCGAAGATGTGTTGGCCCTTCTGGCAGATGGTGCGCTGTCCATGGGGCACGCGCGTGCACTGATCGGCAATGAAGAGGCTTCTGCGCTTGCCCGTCGTGCGGTGGAACAGAAGCTCTCGGTTCGCGAGATCGAGAAACTCGCCCGATCCGTCGGACGGGAGCCTGCGTCAGGGAAGAAGCCGGTATCGACCCGCCCGACCGAGAACGATGCAGATATTTCGGCCGTTCAGGGGCATCTTGAGGAATTCCTCGGAATGCAGGTGCGGATCAAGACCGAGGATTCACCGAATACCGGAACCGTCACGATCCGCTATCGCACGCTCGACCAGCTCGATCTGATTTGCCAGCGCCTTACCGGTGGTGATATTTAGTCAGGCAAATCAATCGGTTGTATCCGCGCAGTCGCGTGGCGCGACTTTTCCTAACGCTTGACCGGCGTGCCGTCGGCATAGACGGCCCGTTGTGGAATCATGACGGTCACCGGGACCAGCATATATTCGCCCGTCGAAGAATGCCGGTTGTGAAGGCCCCCGGTGCGGGCGCTTTCCATATATCCGTCGAGATAGGGCTCGCATTCGCCCGATCGGTCCTCGCTCTCGACCATTACTTCGTCATAGCCATCTTCGACGTAGTAGGTCACCGGGCCAAGCCGATGGCGACATTCTGCCAGCCACGCCTCGCGGTCGAACTGCACCACGCGCCCACCGGCAGGTAGGGTCGGAACCGAACTTTCATAGACATAGGTGTAGCCCGGCAGAGCATCTTGTCCGTTGCGACGATAGATCACGCGCGATGCGCCGCCTGGTGCCGCTGGCTGGGCATGGATTGCGGGGTCTGCATAGCGAATGCGTGGAGCCTCTGCTGACCCCGTCGTGGCAGGAGCAGGTTCGACAATCGGTGCCTCCGATTGCGCGGGAAGATCGCCTATCTCCACGTCGGGATCCACCGAGGGGATCGACTGGACGACGGGCCGCTCCTGGAAAACTACCGCTTCGCGTGGGTCGGCCACTTCCGGCTCGGGGGCCTGCGCATATTCGTATTCGCCGCTGTCATAGGCGATCGTTTCTTGCGCAATTGCGCCAGTTGCGGCGAAAGCAAGGGGTGCGGCAACGAGTCCCAGGATTCGGATGGCGGTCATAGGAATTCTCCGTGCGCGACTCCCGAAGAGCGCGCCGATTATGGTTTCCCATTTCCTAACACGATGAACAAGCTGCGCCAAAAGCGCTCCACCATCTGTTCCAAATCGGGCCGCAAGCCTCAGATGCGCTGGGACAGCACCCCGGCCAAATTCTCGATCCCAGCCCGGTCCTCGCCATCGAAGCGCGCCCGCGATGGGCTGTCGAGATCGATCACGGCGATGACAGCCCCGTTCCGCACGATCGGGACGACGAGCTCGGAATTGGTGACTGAATCGCAGGCGATATGGCCCGGAAAGGCGTGGACGTCCTCAACCAGCTGGGTTTCGCCGCTTGCTGCCGCAGCGCCGCAAACGCCCGAACCCATGGGGATGCGGATACAGGCGGGGCGCCCCATGAAAGGTCCGAGCACCAGCTCGCCATCGATTACGCGATAGAAGCCGGCCCAGTTGAGGTCGGGGAGGAAATCCCACAACAGAGCCGCGACATTTGCCATATTGGCGACGGCGTCGCGCTCCCCGGACGTCAGTGCTTCGGCAGCATCGACAAGCTGGCGATAGGCTTCGGGCTTGGGACAGTCGTCTGCGGGGCGGAAATCGAACATGGTCACGATCTAGTGCCAGTGCGGACCACGGCAAGAGGCAATCGCCATTGCCGCGCCGTCGGTGCTCGCCTATCCGGGGACACATGAGCATTCTCAAGAAGCTGGGCATCGCCCTCCTCGTCTTCCTGCTGGTCCTGGCAGCGGCATTCTGGTTCCTCTCGCGCGGCGATACCGCGACCGTTGCGTGGAACGATGTGGTCGGCACCGATCCGATTCTCGAGGATCCGGCCGCGGAATCCTTCCCCACCGTGGCAATCGCCAAGCCGGTTGGCTGGGGTGCGGACGAGGTGCCTGCAGCGGCAGAGGGATTGGCCGTGACGCGCTTCGCCGACGGGCTCGAGCACCCGCGCACCATGCAGGCGCTCCCCAATGGTGATGTGCTTGTTTCCCTGACACGCGCGCCGAAGAGCGAAGGTGGGGGCCTGACCGGCTGGATCGCGGACATTCTGATGACGCGCGCCGGCGCGACCGGGGATTCGCCCAACCAGATCGTGCTCCTGCGTGATGCGGATGACAACGGAAGCGCCGAAGTACGGCAGGTCCTGCTCGAGGGGTTGAACTCGCCTTCCGGCCTCGCCTGGGCCAACGACGTGCTCTACGTCGCAAACAATGATGCAGTGCTCGCCTACCCCTACAAGCTCGGCGACGCCAAGGTATCGGGCGAGGCGCGCAAGATCACCGATCTTGCCAGCGGTGGCGGGCACTGGATGCGCAACCTCGCGATCAACGAGGATGGCACCAAGCTATATGCGGCGGTCGGCTCGGACACGAATATCGCCGACAAAGGGCTGGAAGCCGAAGAGAACCGCGCGCTCATCTGGGAAATAGATGTCGAGAGCGGGCGGCGCAGGGTGTTCGGTGCCGGGCTGCGCAACGCAAACGGGCTCGATTTCAGCCCATGGTCGGGCGAACTCTGGACCACGGTGAACGAGCGCGACATGCTCGGCAGTGACCTGGTGCCCGACTATCTCACCAACGTTCCGGTCGGCGTGCATTACGGCTGGCCCTGGGTCTACTGGGGCGACAACTTCGACCGCCGCGTGAAATATCCGGTCCCCTCGATCATCAATTATATCCGCCGCCCCGAATATGCGCTCGGCCCCCATGTCGCGGCGCTGGGCCTCGTATTCAGCAAGGAAGGCGCGAAAATGGGCGAGAAATTCGCCAGTGGCGCCTTTATTGCGCGCCACGGCTCGTGGAACCGCAAGCCGCCCTCGGGCTACGATGTGGTCTATGTCGCCTTCGAAGAGCGCGGCAATCCGACTGGAAAGCCGGTCCCCGTGCTCAGCGGCTTCCTCAAGGACGACGGGACGACGCGCGGCCGTCCGACCTGGGTCGAATGGGCTGGCGACGGCGCATTGCTGGTCAGTGACGATACTGCAGGCATCATCTGGCGCGTGGTCGCTCCCGGCGCAGAGGGGCAGGCCGGGATCGGGCGCGTGACCGGACGGCGCCTCCCGCCCCAGCGCGAGTTGCGCGGACAGGAGGCGACCTTTGGCAAGGACGATTACGCCCGCACCGTTACCGCCGACTAAGTCGCGCGGCGCAACTTCCTAGCCGAGCAGTTGCTCGGAGCTGATCGCATAGAGGCCCTCGCCCCCGGCCACGGCACCGGACTTCAGGCCCAGCGCCTCGGGCACGATGCGATCGAGGAAGAAGCGCACGCTCGCGCGCTTGGTTGCGGCCAGCGAAGGGGCCGCGCCGTTATCGACCGCGCGCAGCTGGAGCAGAAGCTGCCATCCGGCGACGGCCACTGCGAGCATGGTGCAGAAGGGAACTGACCCCGCCAGGCGGTCGTCGAGACTGGCGGTCTCGCGCATCCATTTCGCGATTCCGGCGCATTCACCGGCTAGCGCGAAGAGGGCAGGCTCGTCAGCAGCGTCGCGCGCAATATCCTCGGTCAACGAAATCAGCGCCTGCCCATCATCCATGCCGAGCTTGCGGGTAACGAGATCGGCCGCCTGGATACCATTGGTACCTTCGTAGATCGGTGCAATCCGCGAATCGCGCCAGTGCTGTGCGGCACCGGTTTCCTCGATGAACCCCATGCCGCCATGGATCTGCACACCTAGGCTAGCCACTTCGATACCCGCGTCGGTGCCCCAGGCCTTGATCAGCGGAGTCAGCACCTCGCCGCGCGCGGCGGCCTCGGCATTGCCCAGGCTGCCACGGTCGACCTGGCCAGCAGTGTAGTACAGCAAGGCACGCGCGCCCTCGGTAAGCGCCTTCATCCGCAGCAGCATGCGCCGCACATCGGGATGCTCGATGATCGCTACGGGCGTGCGATCGGGCGATCCGGCACGCGCCGACTGGACCCGGTCGCGCGCATACTCGAGCGCCTGCTGCGTCGCACGCTCGCCGATCTGCACGCCTTGGTTGCCGACGTTGATGCGCGCATTGTTCATCATCGTAAACATGGCCGCGAGCCCGCGATTGGGTGCACCGACCAGCTCGCCGATGCATTCGTCATTGTCACCATAGCTCATCACACAAGTGGGCGAGGCGTTGATCCCGAGCTTGTGCTCGATACTGACGCAGCGCAGGTCATTCCGCGATCCGAGCGACCCGTCCTCCTTCACATGATACTTCGGCACGATGAAAAGCGAGATGCCGCGGCTGCCCTCGGGCGCATCGGGCAGGCGCGCGAGGACGAGGTGGACGATATTCCCGGACAGTTCATGCTCGCCCCAGGTGATGAAGATCTTCTGGCCCTTGATCAGGTACTTGCCGGAGTGTTCGCCCTGCTCGATCGGTACGGCAGTTGTGCGCAGCGCCCCGACATCGGAGCCTGCCTGCGGTTCGGTCAGGTTCATCGTCCCCGACCATTCGCCGCTCACCAGCCTGGGGAGGTACTTCTCCTGCAGCTCCTTCGAACCGTGGTGTTCGAGCGATTCGATTGCCCCTACGCTCAGCATGGGCAGGAGGTTGAAGGCCATGTTCGCGGTGCCGAGATTCTCGAGCACATTGCACGAGAGGGTGAAGGGCAGGCCCTGGCCGCCGAACTCGGTCGGTCCGGCAATCGCATTCCACCCCTGCTCGACATAGGCCTGATAGGCCTCGGCAAAGCCTTGGGGCAGGCGGACCACACCATTTTCCAACTTTGCACCCTCGAGATCGCCCACACGATTGAGTGGCGCCCATTCGCCGGCGGCGAATTGACCGATACCTTCGACGATGGCCTCGACCATATCCGGCTCGGCAGCGGCAAATTCCTCGCTCTGAGCAAGTTCCTCGATTCCGGCATTTACGCGGATGGCGAGCAGCTGGTCCTGGGTGGCGGCGGTGTAGGGCACGTCGGCATTCCTCTTGGCTTTGTGTGCCAGCAGATATAGCGCGCGGGCATGGTCGGCAAATACGCTACGGAAACGATACTGGCAGACGCGGAAGGAATCGCGCGTGCGGCGCAGATCCTGCGCGATGGCGGACTCGTGGCCGTGCCGACCGAGACGGTCTACGGCCTTGCTGCGCGTGCCGACAGCGATGCGGCAGTGTCGCGGATCTACGAGGCGAAGGGGCGGCCGAGCTTCAATCCGCTGATCGTGCATGTGCACTCCATTGCGCAGGCCGAGCGCCTGGCTGAGGTTGACGATATCGCGCGCGAACTCATGGAGACCCATTGGCCCGGCCCACTCACGCTGGTCCTGCCGCGCCGGAAGGAGGCTGCGCTTACCGCCGCCGTGACGGCAGGTCTCGGTACGGTCGCGCTGAGGATGCCCGACCATCCGACCATGCGCAGCCTGCTTGACGGGCTAGACGCGCCGCTGGCAGCCCCTTCGGCCAACCGTAGCGGTTTCATCAGCCCGACGCAGGCCGCGCATGTGCTCGCTTCGCTTGCGGGCAGAATCGATGCCGTGATCGATGCGGGACCTTGCGAGGCGGGGGTGGAATCGACGATCGTGGCTATTCGCGATGGCGGAGTGATCGAGACTCTTCGGCCTGGACCGATCAACCTCGGCGATACTGCGACCTCGGAAAACATCGAAGCCCCTGGTCAGCTCGCCAGTCACTACGCGCCCGGCAAGCCGGTTCGCCTCAACGCCACACAAGTCGCGCCAGACGACTTCATGATCGGCTTCGGAGCGATCGGTGGGGATTGTACCTTATCCTCCAGCGGAAATCTCGTCGAAGCGGCGTCACGCCTCTATGCCTGCCTCCACGAAGGGGCGCGCTCGAATAAATTCCGGATTGCCGTGGCGCCGATCCCCGAGAAGGGCGTGGGTATCGCGATCAACGACCGGCTGCGCCGCGCGGCGACTCCGCCCGCCTAGTCTTCGGGTTCGACCGGGATCGCCGGTATGATCTGCTGCATTTCGGCATAGGTCCGCGTGGCATCGTCGCAAGCACGGCGGCTGCCATCCTGGCATTCATCCAGCTGCTTCTCATACTGGCGCTGCAGCTTGCCGAGGCGTTCCTCGCGCTTGCGGATCTCGCGGCCGCGCTTCTCATCGGCTTCCGACTGGCTGGTCGTGGCAAGATCGACACCCTTGCTGACCACCTTCACCGGCGCCGTCGCGACGTCGAGCGCCGTTTTTGCGATGCAGCCGGAGAGAGCGGGCAGGAGGAGCGGGGCAAGAAAAAGGGCTAGGCGACGCATGGGAATACCTTTCACCACGCCACCTAGTCCTGCAACCTTTAGCCGGCGATGAATTTATTCCTCGGTTTCCTCGCCCTTCGCATCGCCTGCGTCATCGCCGCCCCTGGCTGGCTTGCAGTTCAGCTTGCCGGAGCCGACTGCGCTGACCGTGCAATCCGCGCGGCCAAGCACGGTCACGCGACCCGAGCCGACGATCGAGGCTTCGACCTTGCCGTCCGAGGAGAACTCGGCGTCACCCGATCCGGCCACCGAGATATCGGCCCGTTCGACCTTGAGCCCTGCCATGCGCGCACGGCCAGAACCGGCGATGGTCATGTCCAGGCGATCCACGGCGCCCGCTGCCTCGAAGTCACCCGCTCCGGCGATGGTCATGTCGAAGTTCTCGGCACTGAGTTCGGCAACCTTGGCTCTACCAGAGCCTGCGATGGTCACTTCGGCGCGTCGGGTCATCTTTTCAATTTCGATGTCGCCCGATCCGGCGAGAACGACTTCGTTGACCTCGGGCAGCGTCACCGTGACGGTGGCGGTTCCCTTGTCCTTCCAGCTGTTCTTCTCGCGCGTAATTGCCAGCGTTCCGTCGTCGATCGAGAAGCGCAGCGCGTCGACCGCTTCGTCATCGCCCGTAACATCGATATCGAGTTCTGAGCCGTCGCGGACAATCACCTTGTCGGGGCCGGCCAGGACGATCTCGGTCGGCGCATCGCCGCTCATGTCGAGTTCGGCGAGCGGTACGCCCTCTTCATCGCCGATCTGGATGTTTACGCCATCGCACCCGCTAACCATCACTGCGCCCGCAAGCGCCGCCAGCGGCGCAAGGCCCTTGAGAATCTTGTTTAGCATCGAAATCTTTCCCTTCGTCACCGACGGTCCGTATTGCCGATATAATACAGCGAGGGAGAGAGGGCAAGGCATGCGAAAAGGGCCGCCCCTTGCGGAGCGGCCCCTCGTCGAGCACCAATTGCCGCCTGTCGATCAGGCGTCTTCGGTGTTCTCGTAATACTGCGGCGCATGTTCGCGCAGGACCTCAAGGATCTTCTCGAGCGCGGTCGGCTCGTCGGTTTTCTCCATCGCAGCAAGTTCGCGCGCGAGACGGCTCGAAGCGGCTTCGAAGATCTGGCGCTCCGAATAGCTCTGCTCCGGCTGGTCGTCGGGGCGGAACAGGTCGCGCGTGACCTCGGCAATCAGGACGATTTCGCCCGAATTGATCTTGGCTTCGTATTCCTGGGCGCGGCGCGACCACATGGTGCGCTTGACCTTGGGCTTGCCCTTGAGGGTTTCCATCGCTTCCTTGAGCGTCTTGTCGCTCGACAGCTTGCGCATGCCGATCGATTCGACCTTGTTGGTCGGGACGCGGAGCGTCATGCGCTCCTTCTCGAAACGGAGGACATAGAGTTCGAGCTGCATACCGGCGATTTCCTCGCTCTGGAGCTCGATGACACGGCCAACACCGTGCTTGGGGTAAACAACATAATCGCCGACATCGAAGGCATTCGCCTGGCTAGCCATGCATTCCATCCTTTCGTCAGGGTTCAGCCATCGCGGGATGCAGCGTAACGAGGGTACGGTCCGCGTCCCTTCACCTGGGATGCGCGGGTGGGTACTTTCCTGTCACGTTGCGGCTGGCCTGCCCTTTCAATTGTCTCACCTGCCCGGGAGCAAGCCGGTGCAGTTGTTGCATTATATAGCACGCCCGCAACAAAATTGCGAATCGCAATTGAATGCATTCGGCCTGGAGTCGGGCGGGCCGCGCCCGACGCGTGGGATCAGTCGCCTTCGCCGGGTTCGGCCGAGAAGTACTTGTCGTACTTGTCTTCTTCGCCCTTGTGGTCATCGGCATCGGCAGGCGCATCCTTGCTCTGCGTGATGTTCGGCCACTCGGCGGAGAATTTCGTGTTGAGTTCCAGCCACTTCTCCAGACCGTCTTCGGTGTCGGGAAGAATCGCTTCGGCCGGGCACTCGGGCTCGCAAACGCCGCAGTCGATACATTCGCTGGGGTTGATGACGAGCATGTTCTCGCCTTCGTAGAAACAGTCGACAGGGCAGACCTCGACGCAGTCGGTGTACTTGCACTTGATGCAGGCGTCGGTGACGACATAGGTCATGGGTAGTCGGATCCCTTGAAGTGTTTCCCTGAGTCGCTGCTAGGGCCGATTATCCTTTGGGGTCAAGCTCGCGATAGCAGGCCTGTGCCTCGCGCGGCGGTCCGCGACGCTCGGGAAGCTCGAGGATTTCTACCAGACGGACAAAATTTCCGAGCGGGATCGTCAGGACATCGCCGATATGGATGTCGCAGGATCCGCGGAGCACCCGGTCACCATTACGCCTGATGTGACCCTGTTCGACGAGCTTCTGTGCTGCACTGCGCGTGCGCACAAAGCGCAGGTGACAGAGCAGGCGGTCGATCCTCATCCGCCCCCGGTCAACGCATCAGGTAGGCAAGCGCGGCAAAAGCGCTGCCTTCGCGCGGCTGGGCGGGCGTCTGGCGTTCCTGTTTGCGGCGCGACGGGCGCCATTCCCACAGATCGGGGCGGGGCGGACCATAGGCACCCTCGGGCAGTTTGCGCGCCTGCTGTACGCGGAAGCCTGCCCCGCCAAACAGGCGAATGGCGTTCTTTTCTTCGAGTCCGACCGAGATCGGCAGGGCCAGATCGAGCACGAATTTGCGACGCCGGTCCTTGGCCTGCGCCTTCGCCCGGGCTTCATGTGCGGCACGCAGGATCTTCTCGGCAAGGTCGATGCGGATCGCCTGCTCGCCCGCCGGGCGGTAGCCACTGGGCAGCTTCTTGCCGCCCGCGATCACCGGCAGCATCGCATCTTGCAGCGGGCGGCGATCGACTCCCAGTGCTGCCAACAACTGGCGCGGTGCGGGCTTGAGCAGGGCTGGCGCAAAGATGTCGAGAGCGCCGAACGTAACCCCGATCTTGCGCAGGAACGGGCGCATTTCCTTGGGCAGATGCTCGATTCCCGCGCGTTCACGGCTGATGTAGCCATTGCCGGCGATCAGGTTGAGCAGCAATGCGCGCGCCTGCGATCCGGCCTCCGGATTGCGAGCGGCGGCATGCAGTTTTTCGAGCGGCTCGAGCGGGGCCAGCTTGGCCGCAAGCCATGTCTCGAGTGCTTCGAGCAAGCTTTTGCGCGCAGCCTCTGGCAGGAGAGTGAGCTCCTTCGCCGGTTGCAGCATCGGCGTCACGGTGCCGTCACGCGCCTCGAGCCTGGCGAGCTCCTGCCCCTTCCAACGCAAAGCGCCGCGATGAAGCTCGATCTCGGTCATATCCGATGCGGCAAGCGCCCGGGCCTTCTCACCCAGCAGCCGGGGCAGCGATTTCTCGGCCGCGGCCAGAAGCATGTGGCGGTCTTCGTGCCGTGCCGAAGGATCGACAGTGAAGCGAAACCCCTCGACCCGGCCGAGGTGTTCGCCCTCGACCGTCACGCTTCCGTCCTCGCCCAGCTCGATAGGCAGCATGCCGGCGTCTTCACCCAGCGATTTCATCAGGATTGCCGTCCTCCGGTTCACGAATCTTTCGGTCAGTCGCGCATGGAGCGCGTCCGACAATTTTGCTTCCACGGCCCTCGCGCGCGACGCCATTTCGTCGCGCGCCAGCACCCAGTCGGGTCGCTGGCAGATATAGGCCCAGCTGCGAATCGCAGCGATGCGTCCCTGCAGCGTATCGATGTCGCCCGCCATATTGTCGAGTTCGGAGATGCGCGCGGCGACGTAATCGGCGCCGATATAGCCTTCGGACAGATCCTGCCACAATCGGGCGACGAAGCGTGCATGGACGTCCGGTCCACGCTGGCGGAAATCGGGCAACGAGCAGGCTTCCCAGAAGCGCCGGACCATGCCTGGTGAGCGGACGTTCGCCGCCACCGGCTCGTCCGCCAAGCGCTTGAGGGTCGCGAGGTCGATGGCCTCCGGAGCGAGTCGCAGAACCGGGTCATTCGGCGATGCCTCGAGATCGGCGATCAATGTGGCGAGATTGTCGAACCGCGGCTCGGGCTCGCGCCAGAAGAGATGGGTCAGCGGCGCGAAACGGTGCTCCTCGATCGCGTAGATCTCTTCATTGGTGACCTCGGGCGAGGGACCTTTCTGCCCCGCGAGTGTGCCGAATGTGCCGTCCCGCTGGTGCCGCCCTGCGCGTCCGGCAATCTGCGCCATCTCGGCCGGGAACAACCGCCGCATGCGGACGCCATCGAACTTGGTCAGTCCGGCAAAAGCGACGTGGTTGACATCGAGGTTGAGCCCCATTCCGATCGCATCTGTGGCGACGATGTAGTCGACCTCGCCGCTCTGGAAGAGAGCGACCTGCTTGTTGCGCGTTTCGGGGCTGAGTGCGCCCATGACCACGGCTGCACCACCGCGAAAGCGGCGCAGCATTTCGGCAACAGCGTAAACCTGCTCGGCACTGAAGGCGACGATCGCACTGCGCGGCGGCAGGCGCGAGAGCTTGCGCGGGCCGATATGCGTGAGCGTGGAGAAGCGCGGACGGTCCGAAATCTCCGCCTTGGGGACGAGTTCGCGCACAAGCGGCGCGAGTGTTGCGGCACCCAGCAGCATTGTTTCTTCCCGGCCCCGCGTGTTGAGCAGGCGGTCGGTAAAGATATGCCCGCGCTCGCGATCGGCGGACAGCTGCGCCTCGTCGAGTGCCACAAAGGCAGCATTGGCGCCGTCGCGGGGCATGGCTTCCACCGTGCAGCACATGTAGCGCGCGTCCCTGGGCTCGATCCGCTCCTCGCCCGTGATCAGCGCGACCTGGTTGTCGCCTTTGATCGCGCGGACACGGTCATAGACCTCGCGCGCCAGCAGGCGCAGCGGGAAGCCCATGCAACCGCTCGAATGGCCGCACATGCGTTCGATCGCGAGATGCGTCTTGCCGGTATTTGTGGGTCCGAGAACCGCCTTGATCGCGCTATCCTGCACCTTGCCTAGGTGGCATTCGGCCACCCGCATCGCAACTGCCCAGCGCGCGTCATCCTCGATTCACCGCAATACGGACTCGGGTGGGCGCATGTTAATCGTACCTTTACTTTGATTTGTCAGGAATTGCGGGCAACAGACTCGCAAGGGTCAGGTCCTGCCGTTCACGCCGGTCGGATCTCGGACGGAGGGTCAGGCGTGTATAGGTCCCAGGGGGACGACAGCGGCAATGATGCACGGGCATCCGGGGGCGGCATGAGCCAGCCCACCGTCGCGCTCGCCCTTGATCAGGCCATACCCGCATCAGGTCTACCCAAGTTCGAATGGACCGAACTGCGCGACAATCTCTCCTCGCGCATCGGCAAGATCGACATGGCACCCGACCTTGGCGAGGCAATCGGCAGCAAGCGCTGGTTCCGCGGCCTTGGCACGCTTGTCGGCCTGTCGGCCTTCGCATTGAGCTTCTGGCCCAGTTTCGAGCCGCTCGAAGCCGCGCCACCGATGCAGGTCGATGATGCCATTCGCGACGAATACCGCAGCCAGATGATCATGCCGCTCGCATTGGGGGCAGATAGCGGCCGCCACATGGGCGCGACTTCGCTCGTCGAACCGCTCGCCGAGGCGCCCGAGCGCCCGCGCATCGAAATGGTCGCAACGCTCGCAAAGGGTGATGGCTTCCAGACGATGCTTCGGCGTGCAGGCATGGGTGTGTCCGACACCAGGCTTGTGACCGACATGGTCGCCAGCGCGATTACGCTGGATGACGTCGAGCCGGGGACACAGGTCGATATCGTGCTTGGCCGCAGGACGGCACCGGACGAGCCGCGCCCGCTCGAAAAACTGGCGTTTCGTGCCCGTTTCGACCTCGAACTCTCGGTCGCGCGGCTGGATGAGGGCGGCGAGCTGACGCTCATCAAGAAACCCATTCGCGTCGACGAGACTCCACTGCGCATCCGGGGGACTGTAGGCGACAGCCTCTATCGTTCAGCGCGCGCCGCCGGAGCACCCGCAAGCGCGGTGCAGGCCTATCTCAAGACGCTGAGCCAGCAGGTAAATCTCGACCGTGACATTCGCTCGGGCGACACATTCGACTTCATCCTTGCGCATCGGCGCGCCGCAACCGGTGAGCGGCAGGCGGGGCAGTTGCTTTATGCCGGTATCGATCGCGACGACAAACCGCGCGTCCAGCTGATGCGCTGGGGCAAGGACGGTCAATTCTATGAAGCCTCGGGCGTAGGCGAGCAGAGGGGCGGACTGATGGCGCCGGTCCCGGGTCGTACTTCGTCGCGCTTCGGCATGCGGCGCCATCCGATTCTTGGATATCGCCGGATGCATTCGGGGCTCGACTACAAGGCCAGCTATGGAACGCCGATTGTCGCCGTGACGGATGGCCGCGTGTTGTCCGCCGGTCGCGCGGGCGGTTGCGGCAATGCAGTCAAGGTGCGGCATGCCGGTGGGATCGATACGCGTTACTGCCATATGAGCCGCATGGCGGTGAACCGTGGGCAACAGGTGCGCCGCGGACAGGTGATTGGCTATGTCGGTTCGACCGGCCTCTCGACGGGCGCGCACCTCCACTACGAAATGTATCGCAACGGCCGCGCCGTAGACCCGGCATCGGTGAAGTACGTCACTCGCGCCCAGCTGAGCGGGGCCGAACTCCAGCGCTTCCGCGACATGCTCGCCAAACTCAAGACTGTCGAAGCTGGAGCCGCCCTCGCCGACCTCACCCCGGCGCCGAACGAAGTTGCGGCGGAAGAGCCGATCAGGGAAATCGACAAGGTCGAGGCGCCCAAGAAACTGCGCTGAGGCAGCGCACGATTGCGCCGCGCGCGCGCTTGCGGCAGACGGTGCCGCATGAGTGACGCTTCCTATCCCAACACCCGCCTGCGCCGCACCCGTGCGACTTCGTGGAGCCGCGCCATGCATCGCGAGACGGTGCTGACGCCTGCGGACCTGATCTGGCCGCTCTTCGTGACCGATGGCTCGGGTGTCGAGGAGCCGATCGCCAGCCTGCCGGGCGTATCCCGCTGGTCGGTCGACGGGATAGCGAAACGTGCGAAAGAAGCGCTCGATCTGGGTGTTCCGTGCATCGCTTTGTTCCCGAACACCCAGTCTAACAAGCGCAGTGACGACGGGGCCGAGGCGCTCAATCCCGACAACCTCATGTGCCGTGCGATCAAGGCAGTGCGCGATGCCTGCGGCAGCGATATCGGCATCCTGACCGATGTCGCGCTCGATCCCTATACAACTCATGGGCAGGACGGCCTGCTCGATGCCGATGGCTATGTGGTCAATGACGATACGGTCGCGGTTCTGGTCGATCAGGCAGTGAACCAGGCCGATGCCGGAGCCGACATCATCGCCCCGTCCGACATGATGGACGGGCGCGTGCGCGCGATCCGCATGGCGCTGGAGATGAACAGCCACCCGAACGTACAGATCATGGCGTATTCGGCGAAATACGCCTCGGCCTTCTACGGCCCTTTCCGTGACGCCGTGGGGTCGGGCTGGCTGCTGAAGGGCGACAAGAAGAGCTATCAGATGGATCCCGCCAATGGCGACGAGGCCATGCGTGAAATCGCGATGGACATCGCCGAGGGTGCCGACAGCGTGATGGTTAAACCGGGCCTTGCCTATCTCGACATTATCTGGCGCGCGAAGGAGCGTTTCGGGGTGCCTGTCTTCGCCTACCAGGTGAGTGGTGAATACGCCTTGATTGAAGCGGGCGCAGCGGCTGGCGTAGCAGATCGCGATGCGCTGCTCATGGAGAAGCTGGTCGGCTTCAAGCGCGCAGGCTGCTCGGGCGTGCTGACCTACCACGCTCCCGTCGCGGCACGTATCCTCAATGGGTGATTTCCGGCACGAGACGGAGCGCCTCATCTTGCGCGACTGGCGCGATGAGGATTGGGAGCCCTTCTGGCAGGCCACCAACACCCCCGCAGTCATGCGCTGGCTCGGCGGCGTATGCGAAGAGGATAAACGTCTCGCCGCGCAGGATCGCCTGCTGTCCTATGAGCGTGAGCACGGCCACACCTTCTGGTGCGTCGAGCGCAAGGAAGACGGCGCGATCCTCGGCTTTTGCGGATTGAAGCGATCCAACCAGGCGGGCGGTCCGATGGGCATGATGGAAGCCGGCTGGCGTCTGCGCGAGGATGCCTGGGGGAAGGGCTATGCTCGCGAAGCCGCGAGCGCTTCGCTCGATCTCGCATTCGATCGCTTCGGAGCCGATGAGGTGATTGCGCTCACCGTGCAGCGCAACGAGGGCAGCTGGGGATTGATGAAACGCCTCGGGATGCGGCGGCGCGAGGATCTCGATTTTCCCAACAGCGACTTCGATGAGGAGGAGCCTGTGATCATCGTGTATTCGATCGCGCGCGAGGACTGGCATGGCTGACATCATCGCCGAGACCGACCGGCTGATCCTGCGCACCATCGAGGAGGGTGATGCGACCGAGCAGGATCGCCTGCTCAACACGCCAACCGTGATGGCGCGGCTTGGCGGCGTGAAGGAACTGCACGAGATCGAAGCCAAGCACGCCAAGTCGATGGCGCTCTATGCGCAGCACGGCTTCAGCTTTCTTTTCATGATCGAGAAGGAAACCGGCGAGATGGTCGGCCATTGCGGGATCAAGCTGGTCGACAATCCGCTGGCGAAGAATCAAGACGATCACGAGGTGGGCTGGCTGGTGCGCGAGGATCGCTGGCGCCGAGGCTACGCGGAAGAAGCCATGCGCGCCGTGCTCGACTGGGCCTTTGGCCGCGTGGCCGCACCGCATGTCGTGGCGCTCACCAGCAACGCCAATGTCGCGAGCTGGAAGCTGATGGAAAAGCTCGGCATGGTGCGGCGCGAGGACCTCGATTTCGATGATCCCGCCTATCCACCCGAGGACCGCACAACGATCCTCTACAGCATAACGCGCGAGCAATGGGAGAACGCGAAATGACCGCGAGCCGCCCCGGGGTGAACATCATTCCGATCCACGGCCATACGCCGAAGATCCACGACACGGCCTTTGTCGCTCCCGGCTGCACGATCATCGGCAATGTCGAGATCGGGGCCGGCAGCTCGATCTGGTACAATTGCGTGCTGCGCGCCGACGTCAGTCGCATCGTGATCGGCGAGCGCTCGAATATCCAGGACGGCAGCGTGGTCCACTGCGATCCCGAGCGCCCCGGCGACCCCGATGGCTCGCCGACGATCATCGGTGACGATGTACTGATCGGCCATATGGCAATGATTCACGGGTGCCGGATCGAGGACCGCGGCTTCGTTGGCCTCGGCGCGATCGCGATGAACAAGGCGGTGATCGGCTCGGATGCCATGCTCGCGGCGGGAGCGATGCTGACCGAGGGCAAGGTCATGGGCCCGCGCGAATTGTGGGGTGGCCGCCCGGCCCGCCTGATGCGCGAGCTCGACGACGCTGCAGTCCTGGGCATGCGCATGGGTGTCGCGCATTACGCCGAGAATGCGAAGCACCATTCGGCAGCGGTCGATGAAGCGATCAAGGGCTGAACTTCCGGATCGAGACGAACTGAAGACGCTGGTCGACGCCGAGGGTCGCGTCGCCATCCGCGCAACGCCCGGCGCGCGCGTCGAGGCGGTGACGATCGAGGGCGGTTCGGTCACGGTGAAGGTCCGCGCAAAGCCACAGGACGGTGCGGCCAACGATGCGGTGCGCAAGCTCCTCGCCAAGGCGCTTGGCATCGCCCCCTCGAATGTCGAGTTGTTGCGCGGCGCAACTTCGCGCGAGAAGCTTTTCCGGATCGCGATCTAGGCGGTCGCAGGGGCCTTCAGATACTTCATCATGAACGGGACGTAGTCGGCCTTGCCAATCTGCAACCCTTCCGACCGCAGGATCGAATAGGTCGTCATCAGGTGGAAGTAGAACTGCGGCATGGCCCAGTCGCGAATGTACTCATGCGCCTGCATGGCGAAGCTCATGCCATTGGGCAGGTCGAACTCGACCAACCCATCCGATGCGGGCCAGCTGGCTGGATCGGTGGAGGCGACGAGCTCGCGCACCGTGGCAATCCGACTGCACGCCTCGGTAAAATCCGCGATGTCGCTTTCGTCCTCCACGAAGCCGGTATCCCCAAGACGGTTCAGCGTGATGATCACCTGTCCGATGGTAAAACGGATCTGCGTGTGAAGCGGGAACATGTCCTCGGCCAGCCGCGCTTCGAGCAGCGCTTCGCCTTCTCCATGCTCGCCTGCCTTGGCGACGAGATGCGCCAGAGTGCCCAGCATATTGGTGTAGGTGGCAAGCGCGGCAGTGGCGTAGGACATGGTTCTCTCCCGTGTTGGTATCGCCAAGCTAGGAAGCCCCACCTCCCGCTTCAACGCCACTATCGCGCTCGATGCCGAATGCGGCGAGCAGGAGGGTGAAGGATATTGCGCAAAGCAGCACCGGTGCGATGGCTGGTGCGGCATTATGCGCCCATGCGCCCGCTCCGGCCCCGATGGCGAGCGCGGTCCATAGTAGCCCATATCCACGTGTGCTCTGGTTCGGCTTGCCCGCAAGGCACGCGGCGAGGCCCTGGCCGAAACGGACCAATGCACCGGTCATGTAGGTGACACCCACAGTCACCTCTCCGTCGCGCGAGAACACATTGTTGGCGAGACCCATGGCCGTGGCGGTCGCCACAATGAAGCCGAGCACCGAGCCGAAATGCCAGAACAAGGCGCCAGTGCCGAGAATGACGGTCAGGAATGAAAGCAGGCTGCGTTTACGATGACTTGGCAGGCGCGTGGCTATCAGCGCCCCGATCACGACACCGGTCACGAAACTGGCGATAATCGCAATGGGCAGGAGCGCCACCGCCGGATCGGACACGGCATCGAGACCCAGTCGGGTCGTATTTCCTGACATGAAGGAAGCGAAATAGCCGCCGGTCGCAAGAAAGCCCGTGGCGTCGGCGGCTCCGGCCAGGAAGGCGAGGCCCAGGGCCAGCTTCTGTCGGGCAGGATCATAGCGATGCACGCTGACACCATGCCGCGAAGGATTTTGAAATCAATCCCTGATCAACGCCCGCAGAGCTTCGATCCTGTCGGCCTCATGCGGCGGCTTGTCCCAGCGGATGCGGTGGATGCGCGGGAAGCGCATGGCGAGGCCGCTCTTGTGACGCTTGCTTTCATGAACGCTGTCGAAGGCGACTTCGAAGACGAGGCTCTTGTCGGTTTCTCGCACCGGGCCGAAGCGATTGACCGTGTTCTGGCGCACATGGCGGTCGAGCTTCTTCAGTTCCTCGTCGGTGAATCCGGAATAGGCTTTGCCCACCGGCAGTAGGTCTGCTCCCTTGTCGGGATCACCGTCCCAGCAGCCGAAGGTGTAGTCCGAATAAAAGCTGGAGCGCTTGCCGCTGCCGCGCTGGGCATACATCAGCACGCAGTCGACCAGCAGCGGGTCACGCTTCCATTTGTACCAATAGCCGACGCGGCGCCCTGCGATGTAGGGGCTGTCCTTGCGCTTGAGCATCAGCCCCTCGATCGCGTCGTCACGCGCGCTTTCGCGGATGGCGGCAAGGTGCGCGAAGTCGTCGGCTTCGACGATCTGGCTGAGATCGAAATGCGTTTCCGGCAAGCGCGGCATCAGCGCCTCGAGGTCGCTTCGTCGCTTCTCCCAGGCCTGTTCGCGCAAATCTTCGCCCTCGACGATCAGTGCATCGTAAAGCCGCACGAAGGCCGGATATTCGGCCAGCATCTTCTTGCTCACCGTCTTGCGCCCGAGTCGCTGCTGGAGCGCATTGAAACTGGCGGCGCCGCCCTCTTCGCCACCCTGATGACTGCCGCGGACGAGCAATTCGCCATCGAGCACGGCATTCACCGGCAAGACGTCAAGCAGCTCGGGGAAGGTCGCCGAGATATCGTCGCCGCTGCGCGAATAGATCCGGGATTCTCCACCGGCACGGACGAGCTGGACGCGGATGCCGTCCCATTTCCACTCGGCCGCATAGGCGGCGAGATCGACCACCGTGTCTTCCAGCGGATGGGCGAGCATGAATGGGCGGAAGGTCGGCAGGTTTTCCGTGTCGGGCGGCTCTGCGCCGTGAGCGGCCCAGGCAAAGAGTTCGGGGTAGGGCGGCTGGAGGCCGTGCCAATATTCCTCGACCTCCTCCACCGACACGTCAAAGGCCTGCGCAAAGGCAGTCTTGGCCAGGCGGCTGGAAACCCCGATCCGCATGCCCCCTGTCGCCAGCTTGAGCAGGGCGTAGCGCCCGGATGGATCGAGCCGGTCGAGCAGTTGCGGCAAGTCGGTCAGCACGCTCTTGCGATTCATGGCGGCAAGAAGCGATACGGCCTCGCTGACCGTCGGTGGCGAGGGAGTAATGTCGGGGGCAGGCCACAAGAGGCTCGCAGTCTCTGCCGTGTCGCCGACGAAATCCCTGCTTAACGTCCACAGGACGGGATCGACCCGGTCCTTCATGAGATTGCGAATGGTCGAGCTCTTTACCGCGGGAAAATCGAGACCGTCGCTGAGCGCGGCGAGCGCCCATCCGCGATCCGGGTCAGGCGTGGCGCGAAGGTATTCTGCGATCAGTCGCAGCTTCTCGTTGCGGCTGCGCGTATAGACCAGCGCATCGATGAGGGCGGCGAATTCTTCCACGCCTCAGTCGTCCTCGTCTTCATAGCCGACCAGCGCCAGCGCGCGGGCGCGGCGCTGGTGGAGCTGGCACCAGCGCAGCAGCGCATCCTCGCGGCCGTGGGTGATCCAGTTCTCATGCGCATCGACCTCCTCGATCGTGCGCGTAAGCTCGCCCCAGTCGGCATGGTCGGAGATGACCAGCGGCAGTTCGACATTGCGCTGTCGGGCGCGTTGGCGGACGCGCATCCAGCCGCTTGCCATCGCAGTAATCGGATCGGGCAGACGGCGACTCCAGCGGTCGTTGAGCGCGCTGGGTGGGCACATCACGATTGCGCCGCGCAAATCCTCCTTGGTGTGATCGGCGACCAGGCGCAAATCCCCGAGGTCGACGCCGTGTTCCTCATAGAGGCGACACATCTTCTCCAGCGCGCCATGCAGGTAGATCGGTTCGCGATGGCCTGCGCGGCGTAGCTCGGCGATCACCCGCTGCGCCTTGCCGAGCGCATAGGCGCCCACCAGAACGCAGCGATCGGGATGCGCAGCGAGCCGGTCGAGCAGCTTCGCCATTTCGTCCTCGATCGGCGGGTGGGTGAAGAGCGGCAGGCCAAAGGTCGCTTCGGTGATGAAGATGTCGCAGGGCGTGACTTCGAAGGGCGGGCAGGTCGGATCGGGCCGCCGCTTGTAGTCGCCGGTCACGATCACGCGTTCGCCTGCATGCTCGAGCAGGATCTGCGCGCTGCCGAGCACATGGCCTGCGGGGATATAGGTCGCGTCGACACCGCCCGGCAGGCTGATCGTCTCGCCATAGTCGACGGGCGTGGCCCCGTCGGAAGTTGCGTAGCGCAACTTCATGATCGCCAGTGTTTCGGGAGTGGCCATCGTCCGACCGTGACCGCCGCGCGCATGGTCGGCATGACCATGGGTCACCAGCGCCTTTTCGACCGCGCGGCTGGGATCGACCCAGCAATCGGCCGGGACGATATGGATGCCGTGCGGTTCGGGCCTGATCCAGGAAAAGTCTGCGCTCACTCCCGACTCAAGCGGGCAGCGGCGCTTGCGTTCCCGCGAGGCGTTATTCGCGAACCGGTTTCAACCGCTCCCACAGCTGCTTGATGCCCGGCTTCTGCCCGGTCGCGAGCAGGCTCGCGCGGAACAGGCGGCCGAGGAAAACGAGCTCGAGGATGACGAAGGCAGCGAGGAAGGTTCCCGTGGCCAGCACCACCCAGACCTCGATCCCCATGCCGAGGCGAGCCAGCACGGCGAAGGGCGTCCACAACGGCACCCAGGTCAACACCTGCACCAGCAATCCTTCCTTGCCCGCAACGATGGTGTTGATGAGGAAGGTGATTGGCAGCAGGATCAGCAGCATCACCGGCATGAGGTAGCCCTGTGCCTCGCTCATCGAATCGGCCAGCGCGCCGATGGCGACGAAGATGATCGAGATGGCGACATAACCGGCGATAAAGAAATAGATCATCGTCGCGATGTTGAAGGGCGAAGTCAGCGGCTCGAGCGCGGGCCGGATGAAGTCCGCAATCGCACCCTGGCCTGCATAGGCGGCAACAGCGGCGCACACGACCCACACGCCCATCATCGAGAGGCCGACCGCGAGCGCGCCGAGCAGCTTGCCGTACATCAGCTCCTCGGGGCGGATGCAGGCGAGCAGGCTCTCGATCAGCTTGTTCGAGCGTTCCTCGACCGAGCCCTGCAGCATCCAGCTGCCCGAAAGCAGCAGGCTGAGCATCAATATGTAGGCTGCCGCGAGAGGCAGGATCGAGCGGATAAGGACCGACTCGCGCGCGCCACCGCCAGGTGGCGGAGCGGTCACTGCGATGGCTGGTCGCGCCTCCTGGATCAGCTGCGCATCATCGCGTGCGACACCCCGGGATTGCAGCAAGCCGAGCTGCAGTTCACCGGTCAGCACGTCCTGGATCGTGCCGATGAACTCAGAATCGGGCTGCTCGCTCGACCACAGATGGACGCTGGGGTCGCGCGGGAAGCCCTTGTCGACCAGCAAGACGAAGTCGGCGCCCGTGGATTTATCGGCTTTGTTCTGGGCAAAGAGGCTGTCGACCTTATCCTGCAATGCGCCGCCCTGCGCGGCGGCCAGTGCATCGTCCCCTCGCGCCACCACATGGCCCGGGGCGTGTGTCTTGAACGCGGGCCTGTCCTCGCCGCGCACCTTGTCGATTGTAGCGATTGCCGCATCGACGCCACCCGCCGTGCGAAATGCAGCGACATCTGCATCGGAGAACCAGCGATCGCTTCGCGCCCATGTTGCTTCGGGAATATCGTCCTCCAGCTTCTGCTTGCGGACGTAGCGCGCAAGATCTCGCATGGTGTGGCGATCGTTCTCTATCGCGAAACGGTTCTCTATCGCCTGCGCTGCCGCTCCTCCTGCGCGATCGATCACGACGATGCGCTGGGACTCGGGTTCGTCCAGGCTGCGCGCGAAGATCGGCCCCAGCGCCAGAGCCGCTGGCAGGATGAGGAGCGTGAGCCAGAAGCTCTTCATCGCCACGATCTGGCGGAACTCGCGTTTTGCGACGAGGAGGATGTTGTCGATCATTGCTTCACTCCCGCGTCGCCGACCAGTTCGACAAATACCTCGTGCAACGAAGCACGATGTTCGTCGAAGCGCCGCACGCCCACGCCGTTGGCGGTGCAATGCTCGAGCACTGCGTCCGAGGAGACTCCGGGCTGGAGTGCGAGGTCGTAATGCGACCAACCCTCACCCACGCTCTCGCCTGGCGCCGCCTCCACGACGCCAGGTGCGCCGGCGATCCCGGGCTTGGCGACCACCGCAATCCGCGTCGGCAACATGGCCCGCGCTTCGTCCAGCGTGCCTTCGAAGCGTTTGGCGCCCTTGCGCAGCAGAAGCAGCCGGTCGCAAAGGCGCTCGGCGTGCTGCATTACATGGGTGGAGAAGATCACTGCCGCTCCGCGCCGCGATGCACGCAGGATCTCTTCCTCGAGTAGGCCCTGGTTGACGGGATCGAGGCCGGAGAAGGGCTCGTCGAGCATCAGCAGTTCGGGTTCGTTGACCAGCGAGCAGGCCAGCTGGACCTTTTGCGCCATGCCCTTCGACATATCGCCGATCTTGCTTTTTGCGCGGTCGGCAAGGTCGAAGCGTTCGAGCAGCGCCATGCCGCGTTCGCGCGCGAGCTTTGGTTTCATCTCCTTGAGCTGGCCGAAATAGACGATGGTTTCGATCGCACTCATATGGCTGTAGAGGCCGCGCTCTTCGGGAAGGAAGCCGATCGCGGCGGAATTGCGCCGGTCGGGCGAGCTGCCAAGCACTTCGATCGTGCCCGAAGTGGGCCGGATTATGTCGAGCACCATGCGTAAGGTCGTGGTCTTGCCAGCGCCGTTTCCGCCGAGAAACCCGAAGATCTCGCCGGCTTGGACTGCGAAGGACAAGTCGTCCACCGCGAGTACGCCATCGAAACGCTTTGTGAGGTTCTCGACCCTCAGAACCGACATGCAGCAATCCCCTCTGTGTTGCTCACGAGTAGGATGAGGCCGCGATGCACTCAAGAACCTTCTGACGAACAACAAAAAAGGGGCGACCGAAGCCGCCCCTGTTCATTCCACCTGTCCGGGTGAAGCTATTTCTTGGCTTCGTCGGTATCTTCGTTCGTCCCGGCTTCGGGCTTCTTCGTATCCGGCTTCTTCTTCGCCGCAGCCTTCTTCTTGCGCGCCGGTCTCGACTTGGGCGGGGCCGGGGTGAGTTCGAAGGAGGGCTTGCCATCCTTCATCGTCACCGAAACCTCGCCGCCGTCGGACAGCTTGCCGAACAGCAGTTCCTCGGCCAGCGGCTGCTTGATTTTCTCCTGAATCAGGCGACCCATCGGGCGCGCACCATAGAGGCGGTCATAGCCCTTGTCGGCCAGCCAGGCGCGGGCTTCCTTGTCGAACTGGATATCGACATTCTGCTCGGCCAGCTGGAGTTCAAGCTGGAGGATGAACTTGTCGACCACGCGGGCGACAGTGTTCTTGCCGAGATAACCGAAGGGCACCACTGCATCGAGACGGTTGCGGAATTCGGGCGTGAACATGCGTTTTACCGCTTCCTCGCTCGCATCTTCCTTGCTCACGTCGCCGAAACCGATGCCCTGGCGCGCCATGTCGGCTGCACCGGCATTGGTGGTCATGATCAGCACGACATTGCGGAAGTCGACCGTCTTGCCGTGGTGGTCGGTCAGGCGGCCGTTATCCATCACCTGCAGCAAGATGTTGAACAGGTCCGGGTGCGCCTTCTCGATCTCGTCGAGCAGCAGCACGCAATGCGGGTTCTGGTCGATCGCATCGGTGAGCAGGCCGCCCTGATCGTAGCCGACATAGCCCGGAGGCGCGCCGATCAGGCGGCTGACCGAGTGGCGCTCCATATATTCGGACATGTCGAAGCGTTTGAGTTCAATACCCATGATGCTGGCGAGCTGGCGCGCGACTTCGGTCTTGCCGACGCCGGTCGGACCGCTGAACAAGAACGAGCCGATCGGCTTGTCAGGATCGCGCAGGCCAGCGCGGCTGAGCTTCATCGCCGTCGAGAGCTTGTGAACCGCGGCATCCTGGCCGAAGACCACATGCTTGAGATCGCGTTCGAGGTTTTCGAGCGCCTTCTTGTCGTCCTTGCTGACCGATTTGGGCGGGATGCGCGCCATTGTCGCGATGACCGCTTCGATTTCGCGCGCGGTGATCTTCTTCTTGCGACGGCTCGGCGGCACCAGCATCTGCATCGCGCCGACTTCGTCGATCACGTCGATCGCCTTGTCTGGCAGCTTGCGATCATTGATGTAGCGCGCCGACAGCTCCACCGCGGTCTTCAGCGCATCCTGCGTGTAGGTGACCTTGTGGTGGTTCTCGAAGGCGCTCTTTAGGCCCTTCAAGATCTTGATCGTGTCCTCGACCGTCGGCTCGTTCACGTCGATCTTCTGGAACCGGCGCAGCAGCGCGCGGTCCTTCTCGAAGTGGTTGCGGAATTCCTTGTAGGTGGTCGAACCGATGCAGCGGATTGCGCCGCTCGACAGCGCGGGCTTGAGCAGGTTGGACGCGTCCATCGCCCCACCACTGGTCGCACCCGCTCCGATTACCGTGTGAATCTCGTCGATGAAAAGAACTGCGTCGGGCATCCCCTCGAGTTCGTTGACGACCTGCTTGAGCCGCTCCTCGAAATCGCCGCGATAGCGCGTGCCCGCGAGCAGCGCGCCCATGTCGAGCGAGTAGATCACCGCATCGCGCAGCACTTCGGGTACTTCGCCCTCGACGATCTTGCGCGCGAGACCTTCGGCGATGGCGGTCTTGCCGACGCCGGGATCGCCCACATACAACGGGTTGTTCTTGGAGCGGCGGCAGAGGATCTGGATCGTACGGTCGACCTCGGGCCCGCGTCCGATCAACGGGTCGACCTTGCCGTCTTCTGCCTTCTTGTTGAGATTGACGGTGAACTGGTCGAGCGCGGTTTCCTTCTTGCCCTTGCCTTCGGCTTTCTCCTCGCCCTCGGCTTGCGCCTCCTCGGCACCTTGCGGCGGGCGGCTCTCGATCTGTTTGCCACCCTTGCCGATGCCGTGGCTGATGAAGCTCACCGCATCGAGGCGGCTCATATCCTGCTGCTGGAGGAAATAGACCGCGTAGCTGTCGCGCTCGGAAAACAGCGCAACGAGCACGTTCGCGCCGGTCACAGTGTCCTTGCCGCTCGACTGGACGTGCAGGATCGCGCGCTGGATAACCCTCTGGAAACCGGCGGTCGGCTGCGGATCGCCGGAGTCGTCGGACTTCAGCGACTGGTATTCCTGCTCGAGATACTGCCGCACCACGCCGCCAAGTTCGTCGAGATCGACACCGCAAGCGGTCATCACTTGCGCTGCGTCCTCGTCGTCGATCAGTGCCAGCAGCAGGTGCTCGAGCGTGGCGTATTCATGACGCCGTTCGCCCGCGTCGCTGAGCGCTGCGTGGAGGGTTTTCTCGAGATTGGCTGCGAAACTGGGCATCTAACGTCTTCCTAAGGGGACTCGCGGCTAGCGAGACGGGAGCAGCCTAGGCCGGCAAGGTTGACCAAAGCTGTATATGCGGATGGATATATGGCCGATATGGTGGGCGGTGCGGATGATTGCAGCCCCCGCATGGCCAACTAATCCTTTCGCCCGAACAAGGCCTCGGCGGCGTCGCGATGCGCGGCGGCGAAGAGACGATGTTTCTCGACGCGGGCGATTTCGGCTTCGAGCAGGGCGATGCGCTGTTCCAGCTCGTCCTGCGAATAGGGGCCGAGGTCTTCGGTGGCGAGCTTGCTCGCGGCGTCGCCTCTCGGGCGCGGACGGTCGTCGTCTTCCATCAGGAGCCAATCTCGCAATTCTGGCCGGTTGCTGTCAACGGGGGCTCCCGCTATTGCCCCCGACCGTGGCACCAGGGCCACGAAAGTTCGACGTGCATTACACAGGGGATGTGAGTTGGCCGCAGAACTGCCCGCAACGATGACAGCGATGGGGTTCGATGCCCCGGGCGGCCCGGACGTCTTCCGGCCCGAGGAATTGCCCCTGCCTGAACCGGGCGAGAACCAGTTGCTGATCGAGGTCGCCTGGGCGGGCGTGAACCGTCCCGACGTGATCCAGCGCCAGGGCTTTTACCCGCCGCCGCCGGGCGCTTCCCCGATCCCCGGGCTCGAGGTTTCGGGCAAGGTCGTTGCCATCGGCAAGGGTGTGCAGCCCGAGATGCTGAACCGCCGCGTCTGCGCGCTGGTGTCGGGTGGCGGCTATGCCGAATATTGCCTCGCCCACGCTGCGCATTGCCTCCACGTGCCGCACGACATGGACATGGCCGACGCCGCAGCGATCCCGGAAACACTGTTCACCGTCTGGCACAATGTCTTCGAACGCGGCTGGGCGCGCGAAGGGGAGACACTCTTGGTTCACGGCGGGACCTCCGGCATCGGGACCATGGCAATCATGCTCGCCAAGGCTTTCGAAATGACCGTCATCACCACTGCCGGCAGCGAAGACAAATGCGATGCCGCGCGTGGTCTGGGGGCGGATTTGGCGATCAACTATCGCAACAGCGATTTCGTCGACGAGGTGAAGACTTTCACCAAGGGAAAAGGTGTCGATGTGGTGCTCGACATGGTCTCGGGCGACTATGTGGCACGCAACATCGAATGCCTCGCCGAAGACGGGCGCCATGTGACCATCGCTGTGCTGGGCGGCCTGAAAGCCGAAATCAACATGGCGACGGTCATGCGCAAGCGCCTGACGCTGACAGGCTCGACACTGCGTCCACGCTCGGACGAGTTCAAGGCACTGCTGGCGGATGAGATCCACAACCACGCCTGGCCACTGTTCGAAGACAAGACGATCCGTCCGGTCATGGACCGCAGTTTCACCTTGCGCGACGTCGCGGCGGCGCATGCGCGGATGGAGGGTGGCGACCACGTAGGCAAGATCGTGCTGGAGGTGGCCGGTGGATGAGCTGACGCTCCACGAGGACCCGCGCAGCGGGAATTGCTACAAGATCAAGCTGACCGCCAAGCTGCTCGGCCTGCCGCTGGCCATCAGGCAATACGACATCATGCGGGGGGAGACGCGAACGCCGCAGTTCCTGGCGGAAGTAAATTCCAACGGGCGAATCCCCGTCCTTCAGATCGGCAGCCAGTTCCTCCCGGAGAGCAATGCCGCCTGCTGGTACCTGGCAGAGGGAAGCTCGCTCATCCCGGAGGACCGCTTCGAGCGCGCCGATATGCTCCGCTGGATGTTCTTCGAACAATATAATCACGAACCCAATGTCGCCACGCTGCGCTTCTGGTTGCACTTCGTGGGTGAAGCCAATCTGTCGGAGCAGCAGCGCGCGCAGCTCATCGCGAAGCGGATTGCAGGTTGCGATGCCTTGGCCTTGATGGACCGGCACCTTGCAGGCCGCGAATGGTTCGTCGGTCGTGGCGCTACGCTCGCCGACATCGCGCTCTATGCCTATACCCATGTCGCGGAAGAGGGCGGCTTCGGCCTCGACGACTATCCGGCGATCAAGGCCTGGCTGGCACGCATCGCGGCATTGCCCGGCTACGTGCCGATGGCCTGACTCAAAATCGTAGCAAAGTCCCTGTTCGGTAACCCAGCAGTGCGCAGCACGTAACATTGCCATGCCATTGGCCCTGCGAAGATGCAGCGGGGACCATACCCATGACCGAACTGCCAAGCGGCTTCGAAGCTCTACACAACGTCGCCAACTTCCCTTCGATCAAACCTGCCATTCCCGAACGCACAAGTGGCGAGCGGCGGCGCTACCGCACGATCTGGATCAGCGACGTGCACCTGGGCACCAAGGGGTGCAATCACGAACTGCTGATCGATTTTCTCGACCACACCGACAGCGACACGATGTACCTGGTCGGTGACATCATCGACGGCTGGCGCCTGAAGAAGAAGTTCTACTGGCCGGCCGAACACAACGACATTGTGTGGCGAATCCTCAAACGGGCGAAACGCGGGACGCGGATCGTCTACATCCCCGGCAACCACGACGAGATGGTGCGCCCCTTCAGCGGCATGAATTTCGGCGGGGTCGAGATCATGCGCGCCGCATTTCACACCACCGCTGACGGTCGGCGGCTGATGGTGCTGCATGGTGATGAATTCGACACGGTGATGCTTGCCCACCGGTGGCTCGCATTCGTCGGCGACGCGGCATACCACCTGATGATGAAGCTCAACGGCTGGGTGGCCGCAGTGCGCAAGCGGCTTGGCCTGCCCTATTGGTCGATTTCCAAGGCGGCCAAGCACAAGGTCAAGAACGCGGTCGAGTTCATCTCCAAATACGAAGAGATCATTGCCCGGGCAGCAGGTGAACGCGGTGTCGACGGGGTCGTCTGCGGCCATATCCACACTGCCGAGATACGCGAGTTCGATGGCGTCCAGTATTACAACGACGGCGATTGGGTCGAGGGCTGCACCGCTCTGGTCGAGCATTTCGACGGGCGCATGGAAGTGTTGCAATGGGCCGAAGAAGTTGCGCGGCGCAACAAGCAGGAAGCTGCAACCGGGAGGGCGGCAGCGTGAACGCGCAGACCTTTCCGCTGACCGACTCGCTTGTCGCCGCCGTTGTCGCGGTCGAGCCGCAACGCATCGCTATCGTCACCGATGCATGGCTGCCGCAGATGAACGGTGTCGTCCGAACCCTGACCACGACCTGTGACATCTTGCGCAGGCAGGGGCGCGAGGTGTCTGTCATCTCGCCCGACCAGTTCGCCAGCATACCCTGCCCGTCCTACCCGGAGATTCGCCTGGCGCTCACTTGCCCGGGCGCCGTCTCGGACCGGCTGCGTTCCTTTGCCCCCGACGCGATCCATATCGCTACAGAGGGCCCGCTCGGTGTGGCGGCACGGCGGTACTGCGCGCGCTACGGCGTGAGGTTCACTACTGCCTACCACACACAATTTCCCGACTATCTCGCCCGCAGGACCAATCTTCCTGCCGCACTATTCTGGCGTTATATCAAGTGGTTTCACGCACCTGCGGATCGCGTGCTGGTTGCGACCGAGAGCATTCGCGACGAGCTGCGCGCTCGGAATCTGCACCAGCTCCATCATTGGGGCCGTGGTGTCGATCTCGATTGCTTCACGCCCGATGCGCCGCCTCCCGGCGAGTTTGCAGACTTGCCGCGCCCCATCCAGCTCTATGTCGGGCGGGTTTCGGTGGAGAAGAATATCGAGGCCTTCCTGTCGGGCTCCTATCCCGGCAGCAAGGTCGTGGTCGGCGACGGGCCCGAACTGGCAACGCTGAAGGTGCGCTTCCCCGATGCGATCTTCCTGGGCCGCCGTTCGGGGCGCGAACTCGCGGGATGCTATGCCGGTGCCGACGTTTTCGTATTCCCGAGCCGGACCGATACATTCGGGCTGGTAATGATCGAGGCGCTTGCCTGCGGAACACCGATTGCGGCCTTTCCGGTCGCCGGCCCGAAGGACATTGTCACCGAGGATGTCGGAGCGCTGTGCGACAACCTCGACCGCGCCATAGACGCTGCATTGTTTTGCGATCGCAAGGCCTGCGCCCGCTATGGCGCGACTTTCGGCTGGGAAGAGGCGACGCGCCAGTTCGTGGCCGGGCTTGCGACGCTGGATTGGGAGCTGCCGCTTACCACCTAGGGATTCGCTTGCCGAATCCGCCCCGCTCGCCTACATCAGGACCGCAACGGCCGCTCCGCAAGGGGCGGCCCTTCTATTTTCAGACCCGAGAAAAGGCACTTCCATGGCCGATCAACCCAAACCGCTGATGCCGCATGCGACCGCCACCTGGCTGGTCGATAATACCGGCCTGTCCTTCGAGCAGATCGCCGAATTTTGCGGCCTCCACATCCTCGAAGTCCAGGCCATGGCCGACGACCTTGCGAGCAGCAAATATACCGGGCGCGACCCGGTCCACGCCGGCGAACTCACGCTCGCAGAGATCGAGAAGGGCCAGGCCGATCCGGAATATGCGCTCAAGATGCAGCGCGCACCGGTCGCGGTGAGCCGCACCAAGGGTCCGCGTTACACGCCGGTGTCGAAGCGCCAGGACAAGCCGGACGGCATCGCCTGGATCCTGCGCAGCCATCCGGAGATTTCGGACGCGCAGATCTCCAAGCTCATCGGCACAACACGCAACACCATCACCGCGATCCGCGAGCGCAGCCACTGGAACATCCAGAACATCCAGCCCAAGGATCCCGTGACCCTAGGCCTGTGTTCGCAGCGCGAACTCGATGCTGTCGTGGCGAAGGCCGCCAAGAACCTTCCGGTCTCCGAAGAAGAGGCCGTTGTTGCTCCGAGCGGTGCGAGCGATCGCGAGAAGCTGATCGAGGAACTGCGCGCCGAACGCGATGCCAATGACAAAGCCGCTGCAGAGGCCGCGCAGGAGGCTGAAGCTGCCGCCTGGCTTGAGGCGAAGCGCGCTTCGGAAGACTCCGAAGAAGCCTGAGCAGGAAGAATTCGACGCAATAGGGGCGGGCGAGGCACAGTCTTCGCCCGCCCTTTTTACTTGCGTTTAAGGTTGGATAGGCCATGCTACTGACATGGATGTAAGCAAGCTGCCCAACTACCATCCCTTGCCGTGGGATTCGCAGTTCGAAGCGCTGGCCCTGCCGGTGATGTTCGACCGGACGACGCGATCATCTCCGGGTGCGCCGCTACTCCACTTCCTCGGTCGCACCTACAGCTACCGCGACCTCTTCTCGGATGCGCGGGCCTTTGCCCATGCCCTGCGCGCATCGGGAATCGGCGAGGGCGACCGGGTTGGCCTCTTTCTTCCCAATGTCCCGAGCTATGTTGCTGCCTATTACGGGGCAATGATGGCGGGAGCGGTGGTGGTAAATTTCTCGCCGCTCTACACGGTCGACGAACTCAGCACCCAGGTCGCCGATTCCGGCACGCGCATGCTGGTGACGGTCGATGTGCCCGAACTCTATACCACGGCCGAGAAGGTCCTGCGTACTTCCGCCCTCGAGACACTGGTGGTCAGCTCGCTGTCGCAGATGCTGCCGCGCCTCAAGGGGCTAGCGCTGCGGATCTTCGCGCGAAGCAAGGTTGCCAAGGTCGAATACGGTGATGGGGTGCTCGCCTGGTCGGACTTGGTGAAGGAAGGTGCAAGCCGATCGTCAGAGGTCTTGCCCGCGATCGACCCGCAGGGCCTCGCATTGCTGCAATATACCGGAGGGACCACCGGCACGCCCAAGGGTGCCATGCTCACCCACGCTAACCTTTCGATCAACGCGCAGCAGACGGCAGGGCTCAATCCCTTCGGCGATCCTGCGGGCGAAGTATTCATGGGGGCGCTGCCCTTCTTCCATGTCTTCGCCAATACCGCGCTGCTCAACCATGCCGTAGTGACCGGCGCTTCGATCGCCATGGTCCCACGCTTCGAGGCGAAGCAGGTGCTCCAGACCATTGAGAAATATGGCGCGACGGGATTTCCCGGCGTGCCGACCATGTTCCAGGCGCTGCTCGACCATCCCGACCTCGCCAAGACTGACCTGTCGACGCTCAAGGTCTGTATTTCGGGCGGCGCGCCGCTTTCGGGCCCTTTGCGCGAGAGGTGGGAGGCCGCGACAGGTGTTCGGCTTGTGGAGGGTTATGGCCTTACCGAGAGTTCGGGCGTGGTCTCGGCAAATCCATACGATGGCAAGCGCAAACCCGGTACAATCGGCCAGGTAGTCATGCGAACCGAAGTGCTGCTTCTCGACAAAGAAGATGCGGGGAAGGTCGCTCCGGATGGAGAGCCTGGCGAGCTTGCGCTTCACGGACCCCAGATCATGCAGGGCTATTGGAACCGCCCCGAAGCCGCGGCCGACGTCTTTGTCGAACATCACGGCAAGACGTGGTTGCGCACCGGCGATGTTGCCACGGTTGACGATGAGGGTTTTCTTGAGATCGTCGACCGGATCAAGGACATGATCGCGGTGGGCGGCTTCAAGGTCTTCCCGAGCCAGGTCGAAGATGTGCTGCTCGAGAACGAGGCGGTGAAGGAAGCACTCGTGATTGGTGTGCCCGATGCCTATCTCGGCGAACGCCCCCGCGCCTATGTCACGCTGAACAGCGGTTCCGACACGACGGGAGAGCAGCTGGCCCAATGGATCAACGCACGTATCGGCAAGCATGAGCGCGTCGAAAGCGTGGTCGTGCGCGACGAGCTTCCCAAGACGATGATTGGCAAGCTCGACCGCAAGGCGCTTCGCGCCGAAGTCCTCGACTGAAGGCAAAAGAGAAGGCCGCCGGCGTCGTTGCGCCAGCGGCCTCCATCCCCTCCAAACCGGAAATCTGACTAGTTTGCGACCGAAAGCTCGGGCTGCTTGGCCGGCTGCGGCGCGGCTGCAACCGAGGGCTTGGTGTCGCGATGCGCGAAGCGACCTTCGACCTGCGCGCCCTGCTCGATTGTCAGCGCGTCGTAGAACACGTCGCCGTTGATCCTGGCAGTCTTGAGGATCACCAGCTCACGGGCCGTGATCGAGCCGTTGACAGTTCCGGCGAGGCGCGCGGTTTCCGCCTTGATGGCACCGGTGACGGTGCTCGTCTCGCCCTGCACCAGGCTTGAGCAGGTGATGTCGCCCTCGACCGAACCGTCGATGTGGAGATCGGCCGAGGCCTTGATGTCGCCCTTGATGGCGAGATCGGACCCGAGGACCGAGAAAGTCGAACTGCCCTTGCTGCTCATTATGTTGCGTCCCGGATTACTTGGCGGAGGCGAGCTGGGGAGCTCGTCGGATTTCTTCGAGAACATGGGGGGCTGTCTCCAGGAATGTGCGCGGGTTGACCGCGCGGTCGTTGATACGCACCTCGAAGTGGAGGTGCGGGCCGGTCGAACGGCCGGTGCTGCCGATGGCGCCGATGGTCTGCCCGGCGGCGACCTTCTGGCCAACCTTGGCGTTGAATCGCGACATATGGGCGTAGCGGGTCATCAGGCCGTTGCCATGCGTGATCTCGACCGTATTGCCGTAACCCGACTTGCGACCCACGAAGCTAACGCGGCCGGTGGCTGCGGCGTAGATCGGGGCGCCGGTGGGGCCGCGGAAGTCGAGACCCTTGTGCATGGCGCCGCCGCCGGTGAACGGGTCGCGGCGATAGCCGAAGCCGGACGAGATATACTCGAGGCTCGCAGGTTCGACCTGCGGGACGCCTGCAAGACCGCTCTCGAGCGCTGCCATGCGCGCAATCGAAAGACCGAGACGCTCGAAGCGCGGGTCGATCGTGCCGTCACGCGAAGTAACGAGCTTCTCAAGCGGACCACCCATCGCGGTCCGGTCGGCGCGCGCGAGCATGGTGCCGGGGTCGAGTCCCAGCTTCTTGAGCGCTTCGGAAGCACGTGCTGCGCGCCAGTCGGCATAGCGAGTCAGGCCCTCGACGAAGGCAAGCTGACGGGCCTCGACCTTGGCGAGCGCCGCCGCTTCGGGGATGGCCATGCTTACCTTGTCGACGGTCTTCGCGGCCTCACCTGAGGAATCGCTGACTTTTTCGACGTTCTTCACGTCCTCGGGCAGCGAGGCGACCATGTCCTCGATGAATTCCTGGCGCTTGACGAGATCGGTGGCGACCGCGTCGATATCGCCGCGATAGGCGTCGACGCGATCTTCGGCGCTGGCCACCTTGGCCTCGCGGTCGAGCAACGACAGGCGGTCGGCGGTGGCGCGATACTGCGTCCAGCCGGCGACGGCCATCGACAGCGCCCACACGACCAGAACGGCAGCGGCAGTTGCTGCAGCAGTCATCTGGACCCTGGACGAAATGGTGATGAAGCGGACCTGGCCTTCCGATCGCATGAAGAATTCGCGATCCGGAAACCAGCTACGCAAACGGCTCCCCCAGCCGCTGGTGGCAGATTGAATTTGCAAAACGACCCGTCCCTTATTGGTCTTTCACGTCCCGGAGTGATCGCTATCAAAGGTTCCCGAGTAAATCGAATCGCGCGACCTGTGGATTCCATGAGTCGAAGGAAGGATGCGGTGAAGCGTTTCATTGCAGGAAAATTTTCATGCAAATGCGGGAACCAAAAGTTACGCCAATGTTTACCATCTCCCTGCGATTCGTCCGGGCTTCTCCGGACAGGAATTCTACCAAGCCATTGATTAAGAATGATTTCTTGGCCTCCCCTCCCTGTCGCAGCCGGGCGTATTGAGGGCCATGGCGCGAATCGGCTTGCTCGGAGGAAGTTTCAATCCTGCGCACGGCGGGCATCGCCGGGTATCCCTGTTCGCGCTGGAGGCTCTGCAGCTCGACGAGATATGGTGGATGGTATCGCCTGGAAATCCGCTCAAACCAAAGCAGGGCATGGCCCCGCTTGGGGCGCGGGTCGGTTCGGCGATGGTACAGGCGAAACGCGCGCGCATCCGCGTGACGGCCGTGGAACGCGAACTGGGTACGCGTTACACCGCTGACACCCTCGCAGCGCTCAAGCGTCGCTATCCAAAGCAGGAGTTCATCTGGCTGATGGGCGCGGACAATCTAGCGCAGTTCCACCTATGGCGCGACTGGCGGAGGATTGCTCGCAGCATGCCGATTGCAGTCGTCGCGCGGCCCGGCTATGATGACGATGCTGTCGCAAGCCCCGCGATGGCCTGGCTGAGGCGCTTTTCGGTGCCGCTGTCCAGTTTCGTCAACGGGGGCGCATGGAGTGCACCAGCACTGGTGACTTTGCGTTTCGATCCCGATCAACGATCGGCCACGGCCATCCGCCGCGCCGATCCCGATTGGGCCGCACGCTTCGCCGGGCCGCCTCCAAGGGACCAGCTGACACATCGGCTTATCGAAGCGCGGGAGGAAACAACCGCGCCATGATGCGCGTTGTTGACCGTATGGCCCACGCCCACCAATCCTGGAGTACCGCATTCGCCTATGACTCAGGCGCACACCAACCCGGCATCCACCGGGCAGGCCTCGGCAAAGGTTGTTCCCTTGGCCAAGGCTGATACCGATCCGCTCCTCGCACTCGTGCTCCAGCAGCTCGACGACGACCAGGCGCAGGACGTTGTGACCATCCCGCTCGAAGGCAAGAGCTCGATCGCCGATCACATGGTGATCGCGTCGGGTCGTTCGACCAGGCAGGTCGCGGCCATGGCGCAGAAACTGGCCGACAAGGTCAAGCAGGAAGGTCACGGGCCGGTAAAGCTCGAAGGCCTGCCGGCGGCCGACTGGGTGCTGATCGATGCCGGAGACGTCGTCGTCCACCTGTTTCGTCCCGAAGTCCGCAGCTTCTACAATCTGGAGCGCATGTGGGCGTTTGGTGACGCACCGCCGGTGGCCGGAACGGCCTAGCTTTCTGGCGCCCTCAGGCGCCAGGCGCCGCACATCCGTGCGGCTTGGCTTCCTCGCATGAGCTCGGGCGCGCGCTCGCCCTTGCCCCGGCTTAGCCTCGGAAAATATTGCCTTTGCTGCTCCATGTCATCGCTCGCGGAAAGATTGCCCGTTCGCCCGAGGCAGAACTGGTCGCGCGCTATGAGAAGCGGATTACATGGCCGGTAAAGTTCACCGAACTGCCGGAAACTGGCGGGCGAATCCCCGATCCGCAATCACCCTTCAAAACCGTGCTCCTCGATGAGCGAGGCATGGATCTTGCTTCCGAGGACTTCGCCGCGATCCTTGGAAGATGGCGCGATGACGGCATGCGCGAGTGCCGATTTGTGCTGGGCGCGGCAGACGGGCACTCGGATGAAGAACGCCGGAATGCGGACCTGCTGCTAGCTTTCGGTTCGGCGACCTGGCCACATCTGCTGGCCCGCGCAATGCTGGCCGAGCAGCTATACCGGGCGACGACGATCATCGCCGGGCACCCCTATCATCGTAGCGGATAATGCGGCAGGACTGACGTCATGATCCGCCGCGTTGCGCTGTCCTTTTCGCTGATTGCCGCCCTCGGCGTGCTGGCTCTGGTGCGCGCACCGGCAGAGGCGCAGGGATCGGCGGGTTTTGCAAGCGCGGATGAGGCGCGCGAAGCCCTGGATGCCGCGCGACAACAGCAACGCAATGCCCGGGCGCGCAGCGAAAACCTCGAGAAGAAGGCCGCGCAATCGCGCGAGGCGGCTGATAAGGCACGGCAGGAGATTGCTGCACTCGCCGCGCGTGTGCAGCAGGCCGAGGCAGCGATCGTCTCGGCGGAAGCCCGCCTGGCGATCGCCAATGCTCAGCGCCGTTCGCTCGATGCGGAGCTGGCCGAGCGCCGGACACCCCTGGTACGCCTGACGGGCGCCTTGCAGAGCATTGCGCGCCGCCCCCTCACACTTGCCGCGCTCCAGCCAGGATCCTTGCGCGACCTCGTCCACACGCGCGCGGTGCTCGACAGCACGATCCCGCTTGTCCGCGAACGGACCGCAGCGCTGCGAGGCGAACTCGAGCGAGCCCGTGCACTCGAGGCCGATGCGGCGCGGGCGCTTGCGGACAGGCGCGAAAGCGAGAAAACTCTTGGCCAGCGCAGGACGCAGCTGTCCGCGCTGGCCGAACGCGAGAGGCTTTCGGCCAACCAGGCTTCCGGCGGCGCGGATCGCGAGGCTCGCCGCGCGCTGGCGCTCGCCGAAGAGGCCCGCGATCTCGATAGCCTGGTGGGTAAGCTCGAGGCGGCAGGATCGCTGCGTGAGCAGCTTGCGGCCTTGCCGGGTCCGATTCCCCGCCCCGCCGAACCTGGCAAGGTGGCGCTCGCCGCGCCGATGGCCACAACGCCTGTTCCGAGCGCCACTACTCCGCCCGCACGTTATCTCCTGCCGGTCGATGGAAAGGTTGCCAGCGGCTTTGGCGAGGCAGGCGAGGGCGGCCCACGCGACGCGGGCATTTCGCTACGCCCGCGTTCCGGGGCCCAGGTCGTCGCGCCAGCCGAGGGTCGCATCGCGTTTGCGGGGCCCTATCGTGGCTATGGGATGATCGTGATCGTCGAACATGCCAACGAGTGGACCAGCCTCGTGACCGGCCTTGCCACATTGCAGGCGGCGGTGGGGCAGGACGTAACGGCAGGCTCACCGCTGGGCACGGCTGCTCGCGGTGCACCCATGATTACGCTGGAGTTGCGACGCAAGGGAACCGCGGTGAACCCGCTCGACTACCTCAGGTAGGCGACTCATCGAAAAATTCTTTCGTCATGCCGCGCGGATGCTCATCTGGCATTAACGGCGCGTGCGCGATATCATGTGCGCCTGTTTGGAGATTGTCTGGATGAAAATCGCCCCGCTGCTGCGTTCAGCTGCCCTTGTCACGGCTGTGGCCCTGATCCCTGCGACCACGGCGGGCGTCGCCCAGATCGACGGGCGCGCCGGTCCCGAGTTCGCCAAGGTCGCGGCGGTCTACCAGCGGATCAAGGCAAGCTATGTCGAGCAGGTCGACGATGAGACGCTGATGCGGGGCATGATCGACGGCATGCTCGCCTCGCTCGACCCGCATTCGACCTATCTCGATGGTGGCGACCTCCAGCGCCTCGAAACCATGATCGACGGCAATTATTCGGGCCTCGGCCTGTCGGTGGTAATGGACGACGGAGCGGTCAAGGTCGTCTCGCCTTTCCGCGGCAGCCCGGCCGACAAGATGGGCATCAAGGCGGGCGATTTCATCACCCATCTCGACGGCAAGCTCATCTACGGCGGCAGTCTCGACGAAGCGGTGGCGCAGATGCGCGGTAAGGAAGGCACGAGCATCCGCCTCACGATCTTCCGCTCCGGCCGCGACGAACCTTTCGACGTGACTGTCACCCGCGGCGTTATCGAGCTCGAACCTGTCACCTGGGAACTCGAAGCGGGCAATATCGGCCACATCATGGTCAACGAATTCTCGCGCGATGTGGGCAGCGATGTCTTCTCTGCGTGGCAGGAACTGAAGTCCAAGGCGACCGGTCGTCTCAACGGGCTCGTCCTCGATCTGCGTTCGAACCCGGGCGGCAGCCTCGACGAAGCAGTGGCCCTGTCCGACCTCTTCCTTACCGATGGCCGGATCGTCTCGCAGCGTGGCCGCGCACGGGGCGAGAATATCACCTATGATGCTGAGACGGTTTTCCGTGGTGACATCGCCGAGGGACTGCCGATCGTTGTGTTGATCGACGCAGGCTCTGCCTCGGCCTCGGAAATCGTTGCGGGTGCGCTGCAGGACCACCGTCGCGCAGTGATTATGGGCGAGCGCAGTTTCGGCAAGGGCAGTGTCCAGTCGCTGCTGCCGCTTGGCCGCGATGCCGCGCTCAAACTGACAACGGCGCGCTATTACACGCCTTCGGGCCACTCGGTGCAGGAAGGCGGGATCAAGCCCGACATCGCTGTTCCCCAGCTGTCCGATCCCGATCTCGCCAAGCGGTCGAAATTCGTCATGCGCGAGAGCGACCTGCGCGGTCACCTTGTCAACGAGGCCGGCCTTGCCGACGAGGCGATGGAGAAGGATCTGCGCGAAGATCCGCGTTTCCAGCTGACGGCAGAGCAGCTCGAAGCCAAGGGCATCAAGGATTTCCAGCTGCATTATGCGCTCGAAACCCTGCGTCGTACTTCGCCGAACACGGTTGCCGCGCGCGCCAAGTAGGCTAAACGGCGGGGCATGACGCTTTCGTCCAACACGCGACTGGCGCGCAATCTTGCGCTGGCGATCCCGGCACTGCTTCTTGGCGGCGCCTATGTCTCGCAATATGGCTTCGGCCTCTACCCTTGTGAAATGTGCTGGTGGCAACGCTGGCCGCATTTTGCGGCGGTGGCGCTGGCGCTGCTCGCCTTCGTGATTGAGCCACGCAAGCTGCTCATATCGCTGGCGGCACTGGCGGTCCTCGCTTCCGGCCTGATCGGCTTTTTCCATGCAGGGGTGGAATATGGCTGGTGGCCGGGGATCACCTCCTGCGCAGCCGTCTTCGGAGAGAGCAGCGGTAGTGCGCTTGAGGACATCATGAACACGCCGCTGGTTCGCTGCGACGAGCCGGCCTGGACATTGTTCGGCATCAGCCTTGCCGGCTTCAACTTCCTCATCTCGACATCTGCGGCGATTGCGATTCTCGTCCTGCTTGGGAAGGATCGTCGCGCATGAGCAAAACTCCCGAACATCTCGCGCGCATGATCCGCGTCGATCAGGCTGGCGAATTCGGTGCAACACGCATCTATGCCGGACAACTTGCCGTCATGGGCAATCGCGGGCCGCATTCGGCAGAGATCGCGGGGATGGCCGAGCAGGAGGTGGGACATCGCGAAAGGTTCGACGCGCTGATGGCGCGACGCGGTGTGCGCCCGACGGCGTTGCAGCCCTTTTGGGATCGCGCTGGCTTTGCACTCGGCGCCGTGACGGCAATGATCGGACCCGAGGCAGCGATGGCCTGCACGGCGGCGATCGAAACCGAGATCGACGAGCACTACTCGCGCCAGCTCGAAGAACTGCACGAAAGCGGCGAAGACCCCGAACTCGCGGCAATGATCGAGGAGTTCCGCGAGGATGAACGCGAGCACCGCGATGCAGCACTGGCTGCAGGCGCCGAGCGCGCGCCGGCCTATCCACTCCTGTCGGGGCTGATCCGCCTTGGCTGCCGCGCCGCGATCCGCCTGTCGGAAAGGATCTGACGGGAACACAGCCCTGCGTTCAAGCGCTTCATGGGTGGTTCACCGGGCGAAGCGTCAACTACTGCCCGAAGAGAATTCGAGAGGTTCAAATGTCCAAGTCCCTGCCGCTAGTTGTCGCACTCGCCTTCGGTGCCGCTGTCCCTGTCGCGGCCCAGACACCTGTCGAGACCGGGGACGACAGCTACAATATGGTCATCGTCTATGGTGAGGACGCGTGTCCCGAGAGTACGACCGACCAGATCGTCGTCTGCGCCCGCAAGGCGGAGCAGGAACGTTATCGCATCCCCGAACGCCTGCGCTTTTCCGACAGCCCAGAGGGGCAGGCCTGGGCCCAGCGGGTAGAACGGCTGGAAATGGTCGGGAAATTCGGAACCATGTCATGCAGCCCCGTGGGTGCCGGGGGCTTTACCGGCTGCACCCAGCAACTGATCGCCGATGCCTATGCCGACAAGGCGGAAGGCTCGGACGTCCGTTTCAGCGCGCTGGTCAACCAGGCGCGCCAGGAACGTCTCGAGGGTGTCGACGAAGAGGCCCGGCTCGAGCAGGAGCGGGTCGAGATGATCGAGCGCGAGTACATGGAGCGTCTCGAACGCGAGCGTCAGGGCGAGACACCGGCAATCGAAGCCGAACCGCTGCCCGAGCCTGAAGGCTGACATCGTCTATCGCCGCTTAACCATTTGCGGTTACTAGGCGGCGCATGACCGCGCCGCGCAAGATCCTCACCGTTTTCGGTACAAGGCCCGAGGCCATCAAGCTTTTCCCGCTGATCCATGCGCTGGAGGCGGACGAACGCTTCGACAGCCGTGTGTGCATCTCGGCGCAGCATCGCCAGATGCTCGATCAGGTGCTCGATATCGCGGGTGTTGACCCTCATCACGACCTCGACCTGATGACTCCAGGCCAGACGCTCGACGCGCTGACCGCCCGCGCACTCATCGAAATCGGGAAAGTACTGGACAAGGAGCAGCCCGACTGGGTGGTCGTGCAGGGCGATACCACCACTGTCATGGCCGGAGCGATTGCCGCCTACTACCGCAAGATCCCGGTCTGCCATGTTGAGGCAGGCCTGCGTAGCGGCGACATCTACCATCCCTGGCCCGAAGAAGTGAACCGTCGCGTCGTCGGCACATTCGCGGCGCTGCATTGTGCGCCGACCGAGACCGCGCGTGACGCACTGTTGCGTGAGAGTGTCGACCCGGCGACCGTGCACGTGACCGGCAATACTGTGATCGACGCCCTCCATTGGGTCAGCGCCAAGGTCGAGAGCGAGCCCGGGCTGGTTGCGGGTCTTGCGGAGCTTGAAAAGCGATTTGCTGGCAAGCGTATCATCGGCATGACCAGCCACCGCCGCGAGAATTTCGGCGAAGGAATGCAGAATATCGCCAATGCGGTTAGAAATATCGCATCGAGAGATGATGTTGCGGTTATTTTCCCGGTCCACCTCAACCCCAACGTGCGCGAGGTGATGAATGGGCAGCTCGCGGGACTCGACAATGTCGCGCTGATCGAACCGCTGGACTATCCGCACTTTGCCCGCCTGCTGAATATCGCCGATCTCATGCTCACCGACAGTGGCGGCGTGCAAGAGGAGGCTCCGGCGCTGGGCAAGCCGGTGCTGGTGATGCGCGAGACGACCGAGCGACCGGAGGGCGTGGAGGCCGGAACGGCAAAACTTGTGGGCACCGATGCGGATACGATCGTGCGCGAAACCTTCCGGCTGCTGGATGAAAGCGAGGCCTATTCTGCCATGGCGCGTGCGCACAATCCCTTCGGCGATGGTCACGCGGCAAGGCGGATCTGTGACCTCCTCGCCGGCGCGTGACATAGCGTTACTGGTCCATTTACCTTCATGCGCTAGGGATGGCGCAAACTTCTGACGGGATCATTTCAAAACATGCGTGGTGACACCAAGCCCGACGTTTGCGTCATTGGCCTCGGCTATATCGGCCTCCCCACTGCAGCGATCATCGCGCGTGCGGGGTGCCCGGTGCTTGGCGTCGATGTTTCGCAGAAAGTAGTCGAGACGATCAATCGCGGCGAAATCCATATCGAGGAAGTCGATCTCGACGGGCTTGTGCAGGCAGTCGTACAGCGCGGCCTGCTGCGCGCTTCGACCGACATCTCGCCCGCCGATGTCTTTGTCATTGCGGTGCCGACGCCCTTTGCGAAGGACGGCAATCACACGCCCGACACCTCCTATGTGATGGCTGCGGCGGAAATGGTCGCAAGCGTCCTCAAGAAGGGTGACACGGTGATCCTCGAATCCACATCGCCCGTCGGCACGACGGAGGCCATGCGTGATGCCATCGCAGCTGCGCGTCCCGATCTGGCCATGCCCGGTCTCGCAGAGGGCCAGCCTGACGTCAGCCTCGCCTATTGCCCCGAGCGCGTGCTGCCCGGGAAGATCCTCGAGGAGCTGACGCATAATGACCGCTCGATCGGCGGGATCACACCCCGCTGCGCGCGCAAGGCGCTCGCTTTCTACAAGCGCTTCGTGAAGGGCGAATGCGTCACGACTGACGCGCGTTCCGCTGAAATGACCAAGCTGGTCGAGAACAGCTTCCGCGACGTGAACATCGCCTTTGCCAACGAGTTGTCGATGATCGCCGACCGGCAGGGACTGGACGTATGGGAGGTCATCCGCCTCGCCAACCGTCACCCTCGGGTCAACATCCTGACGCCGGGACCAGGTGTGGGCGGCCACTGCATTGCAGTCGATCCCTGGTTCATCGTCCACGGCGCGCCCGAAGAGGCGAAGATCATCCGCCAGGCGCGCGAGACGAATGATGCGAAGATGCACCACGTCCTCGCCCGCGCGAAGGCAATGGTGGAGGCCAATCCGGGCACGAAAGTCGCCTGCCTCGGCCTCGCCTTCAAGGCCAATATCGACGATTTTCGCGAATCGCCGGCGCGCTATGTCGCAGCCTCATTGGCCCGCGAGTTCGGCGAACGGGTGCAGGTGGTCGAACCCTATGCTGGCGAACTGCCGGCAGAATTCGAAGGCACAGGCGCCGAGCTGGTCGATATCGACACTGCGCTCGAGGAATGCGGGGTACTGATCCCGCTTGTTGACCACGACGTTTTCAAGGTCATCCCGCCAGAAGAACGCCAGGGCAAGGCCGTCTACGACACGCGCGGCATCTGGCCCGACGTGGCTTAGGGTACCTTACGCCTTGTCGAGCCCGATGTCGGGCGCGTCTTCCTGCTTCATGCCGACCACGTGATAACCGGCATCAACGTGATGCGTTTCGCCGGTCACACCCGATGAGAGGTCGGAGAGGAAGTAGAGGCCCGAGCCACCGACATCCTCGATCGTTACGTTGCGGCGCAGCGGCGAATTATATTCGTTCCACTTGAGGATGTAGCGGAAGTCGCCAATCCCGCTCGCGGCCAGCGTCTTGATCGGACCCGCGCTGATCGCATTGACGCGGATGTTCTTCGGGCCAAGGTCGTTGGCGAGATATTTCACCGAAGTCTCGAGCGCGGCCTTGGCGACGCCCATGACATTGTAATGCGGAATGACCTTCTCGGCGCCGTAATAGGTCAGCGTTACGATCGAGCCGCCATTGGGCATCATCGCTGCGGCGCGCTGTGCCACCGCGACGAGCGAATAGCACGAGATGTTCATCGTCATGAGGAAGTTGTCGAGGCTGGTGTCGACATACTGTCCGCGCAGCTCGTTCTTGTCGGAAAAACCGATGGCGTGAACCACGAAATCGATCGTCTCCCAGCGCGCCTTCAGCGCATCGAACGCGGTGTCGAGCGCTGCCATGTCCGACACGTCACATTCGATCAGGAAATCGCTGCCGAGTTGCTCAGCCAGCGGCCCGACGCGCTTCTTGAGCGCCTCGCCCTGGTACGAGAAGGCCAGCTCCGCGCCGTGATCGCGCAATTGCTTTGCGATACCCCATGCCAGCGACTTGTCGTTGGCGAGGCCCATGATCAGGCCACGCTTGCCTGCCATCAGTCCGACCATGCCGTATCTTCCTCCTCGATTTCGCGTTTCAGCGCGGCTCTGCGCCGGTCGTCCGTCTGCCCGACGAGATTCATTTCCTCTTCCGGCGTTTCGGCGAGCGCAGCGTTGAGTTCAGCGCCGATAACCACACCAAGGCCGACAAGCCAGAAAAAGAACAGGGCGACCATTACCCCTGCCAGCCCGCCATAGGTCAGGTCATAGGCAAAGAAGCTACGCAGGATGGGGGGCAGGAGAGTGGTCACCGCTATCCACCACGCCGTCGTCATCAGCACTCCCGGCCACTTGGGATAGCGACGCCGACGGTACTTGGAAGGGGTGAGTGTATAGAAGATCAGGTAAAGCGAGCCGAACAGGCCGAGCGCCGGGACGACACGCGTCAGGCGCAGGTCCGAGACGCGGTCGACCAGCTGCGGGAAGTAGGCCTGGATGACTTCCTGCGCGGTGCCGATCACCACTTGCGCGATCAGCGAGAGCATCAGCAGCATGACTGCCGCGAGAATTACGCCGGATGAGAATAGGCGGTATTTCCAGAATGCATGAGTCGCTTCGGTCCCGTAGGCCCGGCGGAGGATGTCGCGGATCGTCTCGATCAGGCTGCCCACGGTCCACAATGCGACCAGGGCGCCAGCCCAGAGCAGCCAGCCGCTGCGCGCCGCGATCACGTCACGGGCCACGGGTTCAATGACATTGCCGACCATGGGGGGCAGGGCAAACAGCACGGCATTGATCATTGCCGCGCGCTCGGCCTCTTCGCCGAACAGCGAGAAAATCGCCGCGCCAAGAATGAAAAATGGGAAGATCGCCAGCATCGCCAGATATGCGAGGTTGCCAGCGTGGATGAAGCCGTCGTTATAGGTGCCGATCAAGGTACGCTGGGCTACTTCCCATGCCCGCGTTCCCGGGCCGACACGTCTTTCGATGCGACCGCGCAGGTCGCGGGCTTCCTTCCGGCGTGCCTCGGGGGTGAGCGAGTGGATTTCACGCTCCTCCGGTGCCGGAAGGTCATGCTTGCTCAAAGGGTCAGGCTCCCAGGTCGGCCCTCGGGTCGCCCTCGTCCTTCCACCCATCGAGCCGCTTGGCAAGTTCGTCGAGATCTTTTGGCAGCTGGATTTCCAGCGTCACCAGCTGGTCGCCGCGGCCGCCGGTCTTAGTCGAAAAGCCCTTGCCCTTCAGGCGGAGAACAGTGCCGCCATGCGTCCCCGGCTTGACCGTCATCATGACCGGGCCGTCTACGGTGGGCACGCGGATCTTGCCGCCATTCACCGCCTCGTCGAGCGTGATCGGCAGGTCGAACCGCACGTCGTTGCCCTCGCGCCTGAACAGGCGATGCCGGTCGATTTCGATGGTGACGAGACCGTCGCCGGCGCCGCCCGGACCTTTCTCGCCCTTGCCCTTGAGGCGCATTTGCGTGCCGCTCTCGACGCCCTTGGGAAGCTTGAGGTCGATCGTCTTGCCGTCGGCCATGGTGATGCGCTGGTCCTTCAGCGTTGCCGCCTCGACGAAGGGGACTCGCAGGCGATATGCAATGTCGGCGCCCTTGCGTGGTGGCGGTGCCGACCGCCGCTGGCCACCGCCGAAGGGGCTGCCGCCGCGACGGCCGCCTCCACCGCCGAACAGACCTTCGAAAATGTCGCCGAGGTCAACACCCTCGTTGCCAAAGCCTTCGAAGTCCTCTGCCCGGAAGCCGCGCTGTCCGCCGCCGCCGTTGAAGCCACCCCCTCCCATGCCGGCGAAGGGATTGGCGGGGTTGCCATCGGCATCGATCTCGCCCCGGTCGAAGCGGGCCCGCTTGTCCTTGTCGGAAAGGAGGTCGTAGGCGCGGGTCACTTCGGAAAAACGCTCGGCCGCCTTGGGGTTGTCCTTGTTGCGGTCGGGGTGGAGTTCCTTCGCAAGCTTGCGATAGGCGCTCTTGATGTCCTTCTCGGTCGCACCACGCGCAACGCCAAGGGTGGAATAGGGATCGGCCATATGCGTGTTAGCTAGGTGTAACAGCACGACTGCGCAAGCATCCCGCTTTCGCGAAGGCCGGCATGGCGTTAAGGCGTGTCGTCATGGAACATGAAAGCGCAATTCCCGAAACCGATCCCTTCGCCCTGTTCGAGGTCTGGTTCGGTGAAGCGAAGGCAAACGAGCCCAATGATGCCAATGCGATGGCACTGGCGACCGCTTCACCCGACGCTTTCCCTTCGGTTCGCATGGTTTTGCTCAAGGGTCATGGGTCCGATGGCTTCGTGTTCTACACCAATGCCGAAAGCAGAAAGGGCGAACAGATCCGCGCAAATATGCGCGCCGCGCTCCTTTTCCACTGGAAGAGCCTGCGCCGCCAGATTCGCATTGAGGGGCCGCTGGAAGAGGTTGGCGAGGCGGAGGCCGATGCCTATTTCCACTCGCGCCCGCGGGTCTCGCAGATCGGTTCGGCGGCGTCCGACCAGTCGCGCCCGCTGCCGCAACGCCAGCTCTATCTCGACCGCGTGGCCGCCCTGGAGGCGCGTTTTCCCGAGGGGGATATTCCCCGTCCGTCGCATTGGACCGGATTCCGTCTCAGCCCCCGCCGCATGGAATTCTGGCGCGATCGCGAATTCCGCCTGCACGACAGGCGCCTGTTCACGCGCGACGGTGACGGGGAGGCGTGGTCGAACACGCTGCTTTATCCATGAGCGATGATCGCGCGCGCCTCGCGCGTTCGGCGGCATTTGCCTCGATCAGCGTGGCGGTGATCCTCGTATCGCTCAAGACCTGGGCCAGCTTGCGCACCGGTTCGACCGCCATGCTCGGCAGCCTTGCCGATTCCGCGCTCGACCTTATTGCCAGCCTCGCCACGCTGACGGGAGTGTGGATCGCATCGCAGCCGGCGGACGAGGATCATCGCTTCGGGCATGGCAAGGCCGAGGCACTGGCTGCGATCTTCCAGGTCATGCTGATCGCGCTATCGGCATTCGGTATCGCGGTAAGGGCCTTCATGCAGCTCGCCGGACAGGGCGCGACTGCTGCTGCTGGTGAAGGAATAGCCGTTTCGCTGGCCGCAATTACGCTCACCTTCGCTCTGCTCGGCTGGCAGCGGTACGTGATGTCGCGCACGCGCAGCCTCGCGATCCAGACCGACCATTTGCACTACAAATCGGACCTGCTGCTCAACCTCGCTGTGATTGCGGCACTTGCGCTTGACCAGTACGCCGGCTTCGGTCTCGCCGACCCGCTGTTCGGGCTGGCGATTGCAGCCTGGCTGGCCTTCGGCGCCTGGCGCGGCGCGAGCGAGGCAGTCGACGATCTGATGGACCGGGAATGGCCCGAAGCCAAGCGGCTCGCCTTCGTCGAAGCAGCCGCGCAGCACCCCGAACTGTCCAACCTCCACGACTTGCGCACACGAACCAGCGGCAATCGCGACTTCGCCCAGTTCCATGTCGACTTGCCCCCGATCATGACGGTCGGGGAAGCACACGACATCATTGAACGCGTGGAAGAAGATCTCTGCCGACAGTTTCCCGGCCTCGAGCTACTGATCCATATCGATCCCGAAGGGCATGTCGACGAACCCGACAACCCGCTGGTCGAAGAGGACCAGTTTTCGAAGCTGGAGCCAGACAAATGACTCGCGCCTTCCCCTATTGGCATGTCGATGCCTTTGCCGAGCGCCCTTTCGCGGGAAATCAGGCAGCGGTCATGCCGCTGGACGAATGGCTGGACGATGCGATCATGCTCGCCATCGCCGAAGAGAACATGTTCGCCGAGACGGCCTTCGTTATCCGCGACGCGAGCGGCGCAGCGGATTGGGAACTGCGCTGGTTCACCCCGTCCGAGGAAGTGCGTCTCTGCGGTCATGCGACGCTGGCCAGCGGCCACGTGCTCCTTGGCCGCGACGGAGGCAATCAGGTCACCTTTCGTACCCGCCATGCCGGAATTCTCGAAGTAATGCGCGCGGGCGAGGGCTATGAACTGGGCTTGCCGCTGATCGAGACCGCGCCGCAAGGATGGGACGAGGCGGTCACGCTGCTCGGTGCCCAGCCATTGGAAGTCTGGCGCAACGACACGCGCTACAATGTATTCCTGTTCGAGAATGAAGCGGCGGTTAGAGGGCTGTCTCCCGACTTGCGGGCGCTGGGAACGTTGGGGAATGACCAGTTCATCTGTACCGCGCCGGGCAAGAAGACCGACGTGGTGAGCCGGGTATTCGTGCCGGGCGGCGGGGTTGACGAGGATAGCGTGACCGGTTCGGCACATGCCGTGCTGACCCATTTCTGGAGCGAGCGGCTGGGACGCGACAGTTTCACTGCGCACCAGGCGAGCGCGAGAGGGGGAACATTGACCTGTCGCAGGTCCGGCGACCAGGCCTGGCTCGGCGGACCCTGCGTTACCGTCGTCGAAGGTAAGTTCTTCCTGCCCTAGCTGGCGGGATAGAGTTCGATCACATCTTCGATCTGTTGCAGCACCTGCTTGCGCTGCGGTGCGCCCGAATGGCCAAGGCGGACCAGGGTCAGTTTCTGGCTGGGCGAGACGAAGACATATTGCCCCATATGCCCGCTCATCGCGAACATGCTGCGTGGCGCGCCGCGCATGAACAGCGGATAGTCTTCGCCTTCGGGCGGCTGGTGGTTGAGCCAGGTCTGCATCCCGTATTGCGGAGAACGCGGGCTGGGCGTCACCATCTGCTCGATCCATTTGCGCGGCACCAACTGCTCGCCGCGATACGAGCCCTTGTTGCGCAGCAATTCGCCGAATCTCGCCCAGTCGCGCGCTGTCGCGTGGATCAGACTACCACCGATAAGTGTGCCCGCGCGGTCGAACTCCGGGACGGCAGAGGTCATGCCCAATGGGCCGAACAGGCGCGAATGAAGATATTCCGACACCGCCTTCCGGCGCACTTCGGGATCTCGGCTCGGCGTCAGGGCGCGCGCGGCAATATCGGCCAGGATCACTGTGGTCGCAGAGGAGTACTCGAACTTCGAACCCGGTTCCGCTTCGAGCGGCTGTGCGGTCGCATAGTCGGCCATGTCGTCACGCCCGTCGAGGAACAGCATTCGGACCTCACCGCTTTCGTAAGGCGGGTCGCCAGATTCGGTATGTTCGAGGCCCGAACGCATCTGGAGCAGCTGGCGCAAGGTGATTTCCGCGCGCGGATCACCGGTCCGCTGCCAGCGCGGTTCGGGGGCGGGGGCATCGAGGCGCAATTGTCCGTCTGCCACCAGCATGCCGATCATCACGGCAGTGACGGTCTTGGCCATCGACCAGCTCACGAAACGCGTATTCTTGTCGTAACCCTCGGCATAGCGTTCGGCGGCGATCTTGCCGCCGTGCATCACTACCACCGCCCGCGTGTCGCCGACGCCCTCGGTGGAGAATATCTCGTCCACCTGCCGCGCCAGTTGCTCCTTCGGGGCGCCCGCATTGTCAGTGACGGCGGCCAGGGCCTCCTCGCTCAACGGGGTCTCTTCCGCGGGGCCGGGGGAGCCGCAGGACGCAAGGCTTGTGGCGGTGAGGAGAAGCGCGATAAGGGGTGCGGGCCGCTTGGACATGCGGCGTCACTCGCACGAAGGAATCCCGCTTGGCAATTGCCAAAACCCGCTCCGGCAAAACGCGTCTCTGGCTGTGGCTCGCGCTCATCGCGGCGGCACTGCTCGGCGGTGCGTGGATAGTCTATGGCGAGAACTTCCGCAGAACGGCCGGGGCAGGCACGGCCTATGGTGCTCGCGTCGCCTGCTCCTGCCGCTTCGTCGCAGGACGCAGCCTTGGCGATTGCAGCAAGGACAAGCTTGCGGGGATGGAATTGATTCGCCTCAGCGAGGATGCGGGAGCAAAAAGTGTGACCGCCTCGATCCCCCTGGTGGCCTCGGACACCGCATTCTACCGTGAAGGCTACGGCTGCGTCCTTCAGCCTTACGAGGGCTGATCAGGCCTCCACTCGCTCGGTCGAGGCAATCCAGCCGCCGCCGACCACCCGTTCCCCGGCATAGATCACTGCGGCCTGTCCCGGGGCGACGCCGAATTCGGGCTCGGCGAAGCGGATCGTGGTCTCGGCATTGTCGCCAAGGGACCCTACGAGCATGACCGGTACGGGCCTCGCGAGGCTGCGAACCTTGGCCGTAAGCGGCGCATCGGGGATCGGGCCGATACGATTCGTCTCGATCACGCGGGCAGCTCCGACCGCAAGCATTCGCTTCGGCCCGACGCGCACCTCGGCGCTGTCCGCATCGATGCCTATCACATAGAGCGGCTCGGGCTGACCGCCGATTTCGAGGCCGCGCCGCTGACCGACGGTGAAGTGGATCACCCCGCGATGCTCGCCCAGCGTTTCACCATTTGCCGCGTGGACGATCCTGCCCGGGCGAACACCTTCGGGGCGCATCTTGGTCACGATCTTCGCATAGTCGCCATCGGGTACGAAACAAATGTCCTGGCTATCGGGCTTGTGGGCATTGCGCAGGCCTGCATTGCCCGCGAGCGCACGTACTTCATCCTTGGGCATGCCACCGAGGGGGAAGCGCAGGAAGTCCAGCTGCTCCTCGGTCGTGGCGTAGAGGAAATAGGACTGGTCACGCGCCGGATCGAGCGCACGGTGCAACTCGGGCCCCGCTGCGCCCATGACTCGGCGGACATAATGCCCTGTAGCAAGGCAGTCTGCGCCCAGCTCGCGCGCCATGGCAAACATGTCGGTGAACTTGGGGCCCATGTTGCAGCGGATACAGGGAACGGGAGTCTGGCCGGCGAGATAGGCATCGGCGAAGCCCTCGACCACTTCCTCGCGGAATGCGCTTTCGTGGTCGTGGACATAGTGCGCAATGCCCAGCCTTTCGGCGACATCGCGTGCATCGCGGATGTCGTCGCCAGCGCAGCAGGCACCCTTCCGGCCTGTCGCTGCCCCGTAGTCATACAATTGCAGCGTTACGCCAATCACCTCCGCGCCGCTACGTGCGGCCAGCGCCGCGACCACCGAACTGTCCACGCCGCCCGACATGGCGACCACGATCCGGCATTCCGCGGCAGGACGCGGAAGGTCGAACAGGGCCGCTGCGGCCTCGGGAGAAAGCTCGGTGCTGGTGGGCATGGCGCGCGCCATACACGGCTTGGGGGCTTGCCACCAGTAGGCAGCCTGCAAGGCCGTATCCGATGTTTTACGGATCGTTCACCATGTGCTGATATCCACAGTGGAATGTACGAGGGGCATTTCAACAGGGCAGGGTTCCCGGAAACGCGAGACAGCGCAGATTTGCGCCGTTTTCAGTGGACGGATCTCGTGGCCCGCATCGCTGCGACTCGCGATCTTCGGGACGAGTTCGCAAGGATCGAAGCGGGCTTCGGAGCGTTCGGCGAGGTTCGTCGCGAAGGGAATGAAAAGGGTAAACAGCCGGGTAACCATGATGCTTCAGGTCATGGAAAAGGCACGGGTTTAAGCCTTGACCCAGCCGCGAATGATGCGGTGCATGGCGATCGAGAGAAAGAATGATTGAAAACCAGGATATACGCCCTGCACAGGTGATTGGCCCGCTCGGGGAGCCCTTGACGCTCGCCGACCTGCCGTCGCCCGGGACCAAGCGCTGGGTCGTTCGGCGCAAGGCCGAGGTCGTGGCTGCCGTAAACGGCGGCCTGCTGACCATCGACGAAGTGCTCGAGCGCTATAGCCTCAGCCTCGAAGAATTTGCCTCCTGGCAGCGCGCCGTCGACCGTTCGGGAATGCAGGGGCTGCGCGTGACCCGCATCCAGCATTATCGCGATCTCTACGAGCGTCAGCTCAAATACTGAGCCACAAGTTCCTGGCCGGGAACAAAATGCCGATCCGCTCGCTCCACCTGTATCCCCGGTGAACAACGGGGAACCGTTTCGTCCTGCCGTCCGTTAAGGGAGGCATACGGTCTACGGGAAATACAGGAGGAAATAGAATGGGTTGGATCATTGCAATCATCGTTGGCGGTATTATCGGCTGGCTTGCTAGCCTCGTCATGAACCGCGATGCCTCGATGGGCATCTTCTGGAACATCGTCGTCGGAATTGTTGGCTCGTTCCTCGGCGGATTCATTGGCCAGGCGGTCGGTGTCGGCGCCACCCTTACCTCATTCAGCGTTCCAGGCCTGCTGATGTCGCTGCTCGGCGCCATCGTGCTGCTCGGAATCGCCAATCTGGTGCAGCGCGGACGCGTTCGCTAAGTACCGGTAATTCCACAAGTCAAAGGCGGCGGCTCCTCTATCGGGGCTGCCGCCTTTACTTTTCTGCCATTCAGAGCCGTGGCGGAAACGGCACGACTATGTTGTATCCACGCGACATTGGTCTGCCCGAATTGGCGTTTCGCAGAGAGGCGCGTTGCCGATGTCCAACCATGCGTTTATCCCCCCAATCGGTAATTTCTTGCACTTAGTGATATAGCAAGATAACACACTACGTCCAAGCGACGAGTTCCGGGGCATGATGGCGATGAATTACGAATCTGGTTTCGAAACGCGCGACGCGGGTACGATCGGCTTTGATGTCGATGACCGGGCGGCGCGAGCATCGCGGCGCAACCGGGTCATCGCGATCCTCGTCGCATTGGCTGTGATCATGGGCCTCGCCTACTTCTTCTTCGGCCGCACCGCCGCGGCTCCAACGGACGAGAACCAGCAGCTTCCCACCGTGACGGTAATCGCGCCGGGTCGCACGACCGTGGCTGGCCAGATTATTGCGACTGGCACATTGGCTGCCCGTCGCGATATGCCCGTCGGTGCCGTCGGTGAAGGTGGTCGCGTAACTGCAATTCCGGTCGATGCGGGCGATTGGGTGCGCCAGGGCCAGGTTCTTGCGGTGATCGATCGCTCGGTGCAGTCACAGCAGGCGCAAAGTGCAGCCGCCCAAGTGCAGGTCTCCCAAGCCGACGCCAACCTTGCGCAGGCCAATCTCGACCGTGCGCTCAAGCTGGTCGAGCGCGGGTTCGTTTCAACCGCCGACGTGGACCGGTTGACGGCAACTCGCGATGCTGCCGTAGCGCGCGTCCGTGTGGCTCAGGCGCAGCTGCGTGAGCTTCAGGCCCGCAACGCGCGCCTCAACATCGTCGCACCGGCGGCCGGCCTCGTTCTCGAACGCAATGTCGAAGTCGGCCAGACGGTTTCGGGCGGCGCGCAGGCTCTGTTCCGCATCGCGCGCGGCGGTGAGATGGAGATGCTTGCCAAGCTCAGCGAAAGCGATTTGGCGACGGTCTCCGCTGGGACCACGGCCAAGATCCAGCCGATCGGTTCGGACAAGAGCTTCTCGGGCCAAGTGTGGCAGGTTTCGCCGACGATCAGCAATACCGACCGCCAGGGGACTGCGCGGATCGCACTTCCTTATGCGCCGGAACTGCGCCCGGGCGGCTTCGCTACGGCGACCATCGCAAGCGGTGCAGTGGTCGCGCCCGTCCTTCCCGAATCGGCGGTCCTCTCGGATCGCGAAGGTACCTATGTCTATCTCGTCGATAGTGAGGGCAAGGCGCAGCGCCGCCCAATCAAGACCGGCGCCGTAACCCCGCAGGGCATCGTCGTGACTGAAGGGCTCACCGGAAAGGAGCAGGTCGTGCTGCGCGCCGGTGGGTTCCTCACTGAGGGCGAAACCGTCAAGCCGCAGATGGCCAAGGACCAGTAAGGCGACAAAGCGATGAACTTCCGCAATATCTCCGCCTGGTCGATTCGCAATCCGACCATCCCTCTGGTCGCGTTTATTGCGGTCTTGCTTGCGGGACTGATCTCGTTTGCCCGCATGGATGTGGTGAACAATCCCGAGATCGAGTTCCCTGGCGTGAGCGTCGGGATCTCACAGCCTGGCGCCGCTCCGACGGAAATCGAGAATCAGATCACCCAGCGGGTCGAGGCGGCAGTTCGCTCAATCAACGGTGTGAACTCGATCAATTCGACGGCGCGCGAGGGTTATTCCAACACTTTTATCGAGTTCGAGATCGGGATCGATCCGAACGATGCCGTCGCAGAAGTCAAGAACGCCATCGACACGATTCGCGGCAGCCTGCCCGACGGTATTCTCGAGCCCCGCGTCACTAAGGAAGAGATCTCAGACGGGTTCCTCGCGATCTACGCAGTCGAAGCCGACGATATGACGATCGAGCAGCTTAGCTGGTTTATCGACGATACGATCGCCAAGCGGCTGCTGGGCATTGATGGCATGGCCGAGGTAAACCGCTTCGGCGGGGTCGATCGCGAGATCGAGGTCATTCTCGACCTGCCCAAGATGCAGGCGCTGGGCGTGACCGCCAGCCAGATCAACAGCGTGTTGCGAAGCAACAATATCGACACCGCCGGCGGCCTCGCCGAAGTCGGTGGGACGCGCCAGTCGGTTCGCGTGCTGGGCAACAATGCCGACGCTTATGAGTTGAGCCAGCGGCAGATCCAGCTTGGCGGAGGCCGCACCATCAAGCTCGCCGATGTGGCAACTGTGCGGGACGGGAACTCGGAACAGACTTCGATTTCCACGGTCCGCGGCAAGGAAGTCGTCAATTTCGCGATGAGCCGCGCCAAGGGCGCTTCGGACGTAACCGTTTACGAGAATGCGCTCGAGGAAATCGCGAGGATCGAAGCGGAGACTCCCGGGATCAAGTTCATCCCGCTGTTCAACACGGTGAAGTACACCAAGGAACAGTACGAGACCGCAATGGCCTCGATGATCGAGGGTGCTATCCTCGCCGTCGTCGTTGTGTTCTTCTTCCTGCGCGACTGGCGCGCTACGGCGATCTCCGCTGTCGCCATCCCGCTTTCCGCCATTCCGACCTTCTGGTTCATGGACCTGTTGGGTTTCAACCTGAACCAGCTCTCGCTGCTGGCCTTGGCGCTGGTAGCCGGCGTGTTGGTGGACGATGCCATCGTGGAGATCGAGAATATCGTGCGCCATATGCGCATGGGCAAGACGGCCTATCAGGCCTCGATCGACGCGGCGGATGAGATTGGGCTGCCAGTGGTCGCGACCAGTTTCTGTATCGTCGCCGTTTTCTTCCCGGTCGGCGCCATGCCCGGCATCTCGGGTCAGTTTTTCAAGAACTTCGGACTAACCGTCGTCGTCGCAGTGCTGATGTCGCTAGCGGTTGCTCGCATGATCACGCCGATGCTGGCGGCCTATTTCCTCAAGGCGCAGGGCGAGGCGGCGCACGGCGAAGGCCCGATGATGGATCGCTATATGGACGTGCTGCGCTGGTCGCTTGATCGCGGGAAGATGTATGCCGCGCGCGAGGGTCTCGAAGGCCCGCGTCATCGCTGGCTTTATGTGTTTGGTCTGCTCTTCACTGTGATCGTGGCCCTGATCGTATCGGCGGTCGCCATCTTTGCCTTGTTCGGAATAATCAGCGGCTTCGGCTTGCCCGCACTGATCACTGGTGGTTCTGAAAACATCATTGCGGTGATCATCGCGAAGGTAATCGAGATCATTCAGGTCGGCATTGCGCTGTTTGCCGGTTTGGTTGCGGTGTGGCTTCTCTTCAAGGTGATTGGCTTCGTCACGGGTCTGTTCGGCGACCATATGCGCCAAGTGTGGAAGTACACTCACGCACGCTTCCTCGACCACCGCGTGTGGATGCTCGGGATTGGCTACTTCTCGCTCATGCTAACCGTGCTCTTGTTCCAGATCGTTCCGGCACAGTTCCAGCCCGTCATCGACAGCGAGAATAGCCGCGTCGAGATAGAGATGGTTCCGGGAACGACGCTCGAGTCCACGAAGGCGGTCACCGAGCGCGTCGCCGAACTCCTCTACCAACAGCCCGAAGTCGAGCTTGCCCTCGAGCGCGTTCGCGAAGGCCAGGCGACGATCTACATCACCCTCAAGGAAGATCGCGAACGCAGCTCGATCGATTTCGAACGCAGCCTCGCCCCGGTCTTTTCTCAGCTTCCCGATGCACGCGTGCGCTTCGCCTCGCAGTCGGGTGGGTTCGGCTCGGGGCGTGACATGACGATCATGCTGGCCGGTTCCGACCCTAAGCTGCTCGAGGAAACCGCTTCGACGCTGGTCGAGCAGATGAAGGGAATCGACACGCTCGTCGCACCCCGCATCAGCGCCGACGTCAACCGGCCGGAAATCATCATCCGCCCGCGCGAGAATCTCGCGGCCGAGCTCGGCGTATCCACCATTGCATTGAGCCAGACCATCCGCATTGCGACCATGGGCGAGATCGAGCAGAACGCCGCCAAGTTCTCGCTTTCCGATCGCCAGATCCCGATCCGGGTGAAGCTGCCTGAGGAATCTCGCGAGAGTTTGGAGACGATCAAGAACCTTCCGGTCCAGACTGCAAGCGGTGGCTCGGTTCCGCTGTCACGCGTGGCGGAGGTCACCTTCGGCTCGGGCCCCACGGCCATCCAGCGCTACAACCAGAACCGCCGCGTCCTGGTCGGCGCCGATCTGGCGCAGGGCGTGATCAAGGGTGAGGCACAAAAGAAGATCGATGCGCTGCCGATCCTCCAGAACCTGCCGCAAGGCGTGATCCGCGACGTGGTTGGCGAGGACGAGTGGCAGCAGGAGATGCTGACCAATCTCATGATCGCCATCGTTGCCGGCTTCTTCCTCGTCTTCGCGGTGCTCGTGCTGCTCTACAAGCGTGTGATTAGCCCGCTGGTGAACATGACCTCGCTGCCGCTGGCGCCGCTCGGAGGCATCATGCTGGTCTGGCTCTTCGGCCAGCCGCAATCCATGCCGATCTACATCGGAATCCTGCTGCTGCTGGGCATCGTGTCCAAGAACTCGATCCTGCTTATCGACTTCGCGATCGAGGAAATGGCCAAGGGCACGCGCAAGCTGCACGCCCTGCTCGATGCGGGTCACAAGCGTGCGCAGCCTATCGTCATGACCACTGTCGCCATGACCGCGGGCATGGTGCCGACCGCGATGTCGGGCGTCCTGGGATCGGGCGATGGCGCATGGCGCGCGCCGATGGGCACTATGGTTATCGGCGGTCTGATCCTCTCGACCGTGCTGACCCTGCTTATCGTCCCCGCGGGCTTCAGCCTTGCTGACGGCTTCGAGAAACGCGCAGGGCCATGGCTGCGCAATCGCCTGCTGACCTACAAGCCGGGCGACGAGCACCGCGGTACGGTCGGTGACAGACCGGAGGCAGAGCCCGCGGAGTGAGCAGTAGCTTTCCCGCGGGTTCGGCTCCGGCGGGTCCCCCGATACCACCCGATCGCGCGCGGGCCATGCGGCGTACCGCGACAGGACTGATCCTTCTGATGGCAGCCCTGTTCCTGCTGTCTGGCCACTACCTGCGGTTCCACCCCGCCTGGGGCTATCTCCACGCATTTGCCGAGGCCGCGATGGTCGGCGGACTCGCCGATTGGTTCGCAGTTACCGCGCTTTTTCGCCGCCCGCTCGGCCTGCCGATCCCGCACACGGCGATCATTCCGGAAAACAAGGACCGTATCGCGGATACAATGGCCCAATTCTTGCGCGAGAATTTCCTCACTCCTGCCGTGGTCGGGAGGCGCATGGGGGCGATGAACTTCGCCAGGGCAGTTGGCAGCTATCTCGCCGATCCCAAATCCGCCCGCGACTCGCGTATTCGTGCAGGCGCGGGCGAGCTGGCGATCGAGGTGCTGCAATCGCTCGACCCCGACCGTCTTGGCGGGCAGGTGCGTAGCGGGATCAAGGCACAGCTCGAGAAGCTCGATATCTCCCCATTGCTGGGTGGGATGCTCGACGCGATGATCGCCGACGGCCGCCACAAGCCGCTGATAGACAAGATCATCCGCTGGGCTGGCCTGGTGCTCGAAGACAATGAAGCGTTGGTGCGCGACATGGTTCACAACCGTGCCAACGCCGTGCTGCGCTTCACCGGCCTCGACGAGCGACTGGCGAACTCGGTGCTCGACGGGCTGTACAAGCTGCTAGCCGAGGTGCTGGTAGATCCTGAACATCCGCTTCGCGACAAGATCGAGGAAGGCTTGCAGGAGCTCGCCAAGGGGTTGCGAGAAGACCCCGAGATGCAGGAGCGGGTAGAGCGGTTGAAGCGCGAGATGCTCGGCAATCCGGCCATTGGCGAGTGGTGGCAGGGCGTTTGGGAGCGCCTGCGCAGCGGCTTGATCAAGACGATCCGCACCTCGGGCGGCACCGGCAACAGCTATGTGGGCGAGACCCTGGGCGAGCTTGGGGCTGCGTTGCGTGACGACGAGCGGCTCCAGCGACAGGTCAACCGTTTTGCCCGCCGGACTGCCGTGGGCATCGCCACGCGCTACGGCGACCAGATCGTCCGGTTGGTGTCCGAAACGGTCAAGCGCTGGGATGCCCGCACGATCACCGACCGTGTCGAGGGGGCCGTCGGTCGGGACCTCCAGTTCATCCGCATCAACGGCACCATGGTTGGCGGGCTGGTGGGACTGGCGCTGCACTTCCTGTCCGAAACCTTCGGATAGCGGCTACCCGATCCGATAGACGATCCGGTTGGTATAGAAGGATCTGACCGGCTTGCCCTCGGCGTCTCGCGCCGGCTCCATTTCCGCACGGGTCTGGAAGGCGGTGCAGGGGTGGCGCTTCATGTCGAAGTCCTCGGCAAGGGTCTGGTTGACCAGAGCGCAATCTTCAATCGAACCGTCGACGCCCACCATGATCCGCAAATGGAAGGACGCCTGGGCTCCCTTCCTTAGCGCGCCTGACGGGTAGGTGCTCTGGATATAGCGCACCACGCTGGGAAGGTTGGTGGCCCTCGGAGGACTGACGACCTTGCGCTGCTCGGAAGGATCGAGACCCCAATGCTCTACCAGATCCTCCATGCAGGCATTCATCGCCGCAAGGATCGGCTTCATGCTGCCCGTTTCCACGACCACGTCCGAACGCCCCGGCTGCGAGAGAGTCAACGAAGTGATCTCTTCTGCTCTATCGGCATCAAGATGTGCCAAGCCGCGTGGGTCCGCTTTCCAGTCGCGTCCATCACCTTCGTCGTCCGCCTCCTCGCCTCGCCCATCGTCGACTATCTTGCTGTCCGCACCCACGAGGTTTCCGTAGATTCCGAATGTCGTCTTGGTAAACTCGAACTCTTCGCTCTGGCCGCCCGGTCCGAACATGTAGCTGGCCTTGCGGTCGCTGCGAAACCTGGCGACATCGGGTCCGGCCACAGCCCAATAGGCGGTTTTCGATGGAGCCCATTGCTCGAGGTAGAAGGCCGTCTTGCTTTCCTCGCTGCCGAAGAGCCTGGCGATACGGCACTTGTTCTCTGCCATGTCGAGATTCCACGCGCTGATCGGTTCGAGCACTACGCGATCTCTTGTCGCGCCTTGTGTCGCTATGGGCGAAACTGCGAGCGGCAGGCAGACGGCCCAAGACGGAATGGACTTGATGGGCATTGCGATCCCCCGATGCGATTGGAGCAAGCCTATGAAAGCACGGATTGCTTGGCCAGTACAGAAGCGACACCGTGCCACAGCCCTAGTGTGGCGCCTTGCCCTTGACTGCGATTTCGCCGCTGTCGGTCATCGCGCGGTCATAGGCGGTCACGAGTGCATCGAATGCCTCGCGGAAGGCGTGCGCCTCGCGGTGGAAGGGCACGCCGGTGCCTTCGCTTACGGCGTGGGAAAGCAGCCAGGCGAGATGATCGCGGCCTGCGGCTTCGCGTTCGCCTGAAGCACTGCGCTCGATCAGCGTGAGCATTGCATCCTCGACCTCGCAATAGCGCTCGCTCCAGATGCGCACCCAGTTCTTCCCCTGCTCGCCATAGCGGCGCAGCCAGATGACCTGCGGATCGTCGGGGTCAATCTCGTTCGCAGGTGCCTCAATAACGCGGCGCCTTTGCTCGAGGAGGAAGTCAAAGGTCGTGCGGCTGTCGGCCTTCCAGTGATCGAGCAGCTGGACATCGGGCCTTGAGAAGTTTCCCGACGGATAGAGGAATCTGTCCATAAAGATGGGGTGGTCGAAGGTCAACGCGCGCAGCTCGGGCATCTCGAGGTAGATGGCCATTTCCGTCAGCGTCGATGCCTGCCGCTCATTGGCGAAGTTCTTCGATTCGAGCATCGCGACGCTGCAGTCGCGCAAATATGGCAGGGTCGCGGCGTGGTAGATCTCGTGCAGGTAGCGCAGGTCGCGGATGTGCGGGTTATCGTAGTCGCACAACAGGATCCCGCCCCACCAGGTCGAGAAATGGGTCCACTCGATCTCCGGCTCGGAGGGCTCGTAGAAAAAGCGCGGTACCTTGCCGAATCGGTCGACGATATCATGGACCAGCCCGCCCTTGCGGTGCGATTCCGCGATGGGTCCATCGGCCCACAGGCCCATCACGTAGTCGTGGATCTCCTCGCGGGTGATGAGCAGGTCGATGCGGTCGGTCTTCATGTCAGGCCCTTTGCTGCCCAGCGCTCGATCAGGCCCGGCGCTGTTGTCACGGCGAGCGCCGGATCGATCAGCGCGGCCATCGACGGCGTGGCGCAAATGCGGACAACCCGCTCTTTCTCGCACCCGCGATGGAGGGTCTGGATCAGCGGCGAGTCGGTCTCTTGGACTGGCGCGGTGGCAAGCAGGCAAACGTCGGCTGGAACTAGCCCTTGGACGCCGAGCAGCTGCCCGATCCTTCTTACCGCCTCGGCTTGCGCACCGGCATAACGTCGCGGCAGTTCGCGGACGTCGAAGCGATCCATCATCGCGCTACCCCAGGCGAGGCTGAGGAGGTTCTTGAACCACTTGTTGCCGAAGAGCGAGGGGCATTCCTCGCGCGCAAAGACCCCGCCGACGCGGTGGTAGTATCCGCCGAACGGCTTGGAGTGACTGAACACGAGATGCGCGACATTCGGGAGGTCGAGGGCAATCTCGAATGCGCGCGCCACATTGCCGACGTAGGTCAGGTCGGGAACGAGCGCGATATCGGGGCGAGTTTCGGCGAGACCGCGCGCAAAACTGTCGAAATGCTGCCAGACCGCCCCGTCGATTGCGGAAGGCTGGCTAATCCAGAACTGGGCATTGCGACCGGCGCGCGCGGCGACGTCTTCCCATTCGGAGCGCGGATGGCGGACCAACGGCAAACCGAGGCTGGCGGCATAGGCAGGAAAGCCCTCGTATTCGCCTTCGAAGATATGGACAGACGGCTCGAACCCGTCGCTGCGGGCGCGGGCGGCATATTCGGCCATTAGTTTGAAGATACCCTCGCTCGCTCCGGCGGTAGGATAGCGGTGGGGGAAGCCTGCTGCGTCGAATCTGACGACGGGAGCGGACCACGCGACCCAGCGTTCGAAATAGCTCTCGTGCAGTGCGTCCTGCTTCTGCGTCCATGCCTCGCGATAATGCTCAAGCAGGCCTGCATCCCGGCCCGCTGGACCGCCATCCATGACCTCGGCCAGCACGGCTTCGCTTTCGGGCATGACCAATGAATAGATCGTGCCCGACGCACCGGCGGCAAGCAGCGCTCGCTTCACTTCTCCCTGCGAGTAGGACGGCAGGTGATCGGTCATAAGGTTCTCATGCAACGAAAAAGGCCCGGGCGAAATACCCGGGCCTCCATATGCAAGAAGACTTGCAAACTTTGCGTGAATTCAAAGCTTTTCGGTCAGTTCCGGTACGGCCTTGAAGAGATCTGCAACGAGTCCGATGTCCGCCACCTGGAAGATCGGGGCATCCTCGTCCTTGTTGATGGCGATGATGGTCTTGGAATCCTTCATGCCGGCAAGGTGCTGGATCGCGCCCGAGATGCCGATAGCGATGTAGACTTCCGGAGCCACGATCTTGCCGGTCTGGCCAACCTGGTAGTCGTTGGGGACGTATCCTGCATCGACTGCCGCGCGGCTTGCACCGATACCCGCACCGAGCTTGTCGGCAAGCGGGGTGATGACTTCCTCGAAAGTCGCCGAGTCCTTGAGTGCACGACCGCCCGAGACGATCACCTTGGCGCTGGTAAGCTCGGGACGCTCGCTCTTGGCGATTTCGGCGGAGACAAAGCTCGACGTGCCCGCATCGCCAGTCGAGGCGACGTCTTCGATCGCACCCGAACCACCCTCGGTCGCCGCCTTGTCGAAGGCCGTGCCGCGAACGGTGATGACCAGCTTCTCATCGGAGGATTCGACGGTTGCGATAGCGTTACCGGCATAGATCGGACGGGTGAAGGTCTTGTCGCCTTCTACCGATAGGATGTCCGAAATCTGCATGACATCGAGCAGCGCAGCGACGCGCGGCGCGATGTTCTTGCCAGTGGTGGTGGCGGGCGCGACGAATGCGTCGTGATGGCCCATCAGTTCAACCACGAGCGGCGCGACGTTTTCGGCCAGCGCATGTTCGTAGACGGCGTCATCGGCGACGTGCACCTTGCCGACACCGGCGACCTTTGCGGCTTCCTCTGCCACGGCGCGGCAACCCTTGCCGGCGACGAGGAGGTGGACTTCACCGAGCTTCGAAGCGGCAGTAACCGCAGCCAGCGTGGCGTCCTTCATGTGGGCGTTGTCGTGTTCGACCCAGACGAGAGTTTTCATGTGTCTATCCTTTCCTGTCCGGGTTTCAGGCGATGCCGAGGGCTTTGATCTTGGCGACCAGCTCATCGACGTCGGCGACCTTGATGCCGGCCTGACGCACCGGCGGCTCGGTGACCTTGTGGGTCTTGAGGCGCGGTGCGGTGTCGACGCCGTAATCGGCCGGGGCCTTGGTATCGAGAGGCTTCGACTTCGCCTTCATGATGTTGGGCAGCGAAGCATAGCGCGGCTCGTTGAGGCGCAAGTCGGTGGTGACGATCGCCGGAAGCGTGAGCTTCACGGTTTCGAGACCGCCGTCGACTTCGCGCTTCACGGTTACGCTGTCGCCATCGACCTCGACCGTATTGGCAAAGGTGCCCTGCGGGCGGCCCATGAGGGCGGCGAGCATCTGGCCGGTCTGGTTCGAATCGTCGTCGATCGCCTGCTTGCCGAGCAGGATCAGGCCCGGTTCTTCGGCTTCGGCAATCGCCTTGAGGATCTTGGCGACGGCGAGCGGCTCGACCTCGTCATCGGTCTGCACGAGGATCGCGCGATCGGCGCCCATGGCGAGAGCGGTGCGGAGCGTTTCCTGTGCCTTTGCCGGGCCGATGGAGACGGCAACGATCTCGGTCGCCTTACCGGCTTCCTTGATACGGATCGCTTCCTCGACGGCGATTTCGTCGAAGGGGTTGATGCTCATCTTGACGTTGGCAAGATCGACGCCCGAACCATCGGCCTTGACCCGCGGCTTGACGTTGTAATCGATCACCCGCTTGACGGGGACGAGGATTTTCATGGGTGTTACCTTCCTCTCGATAGAAACTGTGGCGCCCGCCTAGCTTGCGTTTACGTAAACGTCAACCAAGCAAGGCTTGCGTGCTTACAAGACCAATAGCTCGCCAGCCCTCGCGTTCCCCAAGGCTCCGGTCAAGAGGTAAGCTACGCATGGTTTACCTGCGACGCCTGAGAGAATACCCTCCACCCGGGATTTGGGAGAGCCAGATGAGACTAACGGCAATCGGATTGTTCGCCTGGCTTCTCGCCAGTTCGGCCGGGGCCCAGACGCTGGAGACCCGGGTCGGAGCGAAAGATTTCGTCTCACCTCCTGCTACAATTGCGCAAGTGGACTGGCTCGTCGGCCAATGGTCGGGCGAGGGAATCCAGGGCGCACCGGCGCATGAAAGCTGGCTGCCGCCGATTGCGGGAACGATGGTCGGCACTTTCGTGCAGGAAACCGGCCACAGCCCGACGGACACCGGGATCATGTTCACAGAGCATCTCTACCTTATGGAGGAAGAGGGTAGCCTCGTTCTGCGCCTCAAGCATTTCAACGCCGACCTCACCGGTTGGGAAGAACGCGACGGGATGACCAGCTTCCGCTTGCTGGCGATAGAGCCTTGCGCAGCATACTTCCACGCGCTGACGCTGCGCTGTGCCGACCCGGAGGCGCCCGGAGAGGGGCTGGTGGCGGCGGTGCGAATGAAAAGCGATGGTGAGGAAGTGGAGGAGCTGCAATTCCGCATGCGGCGCGTCACCCAGCCCATCGAAGAATAGTAGCGCGCAAAGCAAAGGCCCCGCCGGGACGAACCGACGGGGCCTTTTGATTCATCGGCGATGTAAGCTCGGCTCAGGCCGCCTTCTTCACCTCGGCCACGATCTTGCGGGCTGCATCGCCCAGATCGTCGGCGCTGACGATGGCCAGACCCGAGTTGTCGAGGATCGCCTTGCCTTCGTTGACGTTGGTGCCTTCGAGGCGGACGACCAGAGGGACCGAAAGGTTCACGTCCTTGGCCGCCTGGACGATGCCATTGGCGATGACGTCGCATTTCATGATGCCGCCGAAGATATTGACGAGGATGCCCTCGACCGCCGGGTCCTTGAGGATGATCTTGAACGCCGCAGTGACCTTCTCGGTCGTCGCGCCGCCACCCACATCGAGGAAGTTGGCCGGGAAGGCGCCGTTCAGCTTGATGATGTCCATCGTCGCCATGGCGAGGCCGGCGCCATTGACCATGCAGCCGATATTGCCGTCGAGCTTGATGTAGGCGAGGTCGTACTCGCTTGCCTCGACTTCGGCCGGATCTTCCTCGGTTTCGTCGCGCAGCGCCTCGACATCCTTGTGGCGGAACAGCGCATTACCGTCGAAGCTCATCTTGGTGTCGAGCACGAGCAAATTGCCGTCCTCGGTTTCGACCAGCGGGTTGATCTCAAGCATTTCGCAGTCGAGGTCCATGAAGGCGGTATAGAGATGCCTGGCCAGCTTCTGCGCCTGCTTGTTGAGTTCGCCGGTCAGCTTGAGGGCGAAGGCCACCGCGCGACCGTGGTGCGGCATGAAGCCCTGCGCTGGATCGATCGTAATCGTGGTGATCTTCTCGGGCGTCGAATGCGCGACCTCCTCGATGTCCATGCCGCCTTCGGTCGAAACGATCATGGCGACGCGGCCCGATGCACGGTCCACCAGCATCGAGAGATAGTATTCCGAAGCGATGTCGACGCCGTCGGTGACATAGAGGCGGTTGACCTGCTTGCCGGCATCACCCGTCTGGATCGTCACCAGCGTGTTGCCGAGCATTTCCTTCGCATTGGCTTCGACGTCCTCGATGCTCTTCGACAAGCGGACGCCGCCCTTGCCATCGGGGCCCAGTTCCTTGAATTTGCCCTTGCCGCGACCGCCGGCGTGGATCTGGGCCTTCACGACATAAAGAGGCCCAGGCAGCTTCTTCGCACCCTCGACCGCTTCTTCAACGGTGAGCGCGGCGTGCCCGGCGGGGATGCCGATGCCGTATTTCGCGAGCAGTTCCTTGGCCTGGTATTCATGGATGTTCATGGGTTCGTTCGTCCTTCGCGTGATGCGCGTTGGGGGAAAGGGAGTCGCCGGGCGCATAAGCATGTCTGGGCGCGCTTGAAAAGTGCTGCTTTGAAGTGCAGGGCATAGCCTGTCTCCATGATCGACAGTGACCGTCTCGAATCGATCGTCTCCGAAGCGGGGCGGATCGCGTTCCGGCTATGGCCGGGAGCGGGTGCTTCCGTGCGCAGTTGGGAGAAGGAACCGAACAGCCCGGTTTGCGAGGCAGACCTTGCCGTGGACGCATTTCTGAAGCGCGAACTCGGGGCTTTGCTGCCCTCCGCCGGATGGCTTTCGGAAGAGACCGCGGATGACCCCTCGCGCCTCGATCGCGACCTGATCTGGCTGGTAGATCCGGTTGACGGGACGCGAGATTTCATTCGCGGTAGGAGTGGCTGGGCCGTGTCGGTGGCGCTGATCAGCGCGGGCCGCCCGCTTATCGGTATGCTTGCCGCACCTGCTCGCGAGGAAAACTGGAGTGCGGTGGCGGGGCAGGGCGCATGGCGCAATGGGCAGCAGCTCTCGGCCTCGGCGCGCTCCGAATTCCCGGGGTCGCGGGTCCCGGCCCATGCGTTGCCCAGGACCGACGCCGACCTTGTCACGGTGGACCAGCCCAATTCCATAGCCCTGCGAATCGCGATGGTTGCGGCGGACGAAGCAGACCTTGTCGCTACGCTGCGCTGGGGCTTCGAGTGGGATATCGCTGCCGCCGGATTGATCGCACGCGAGGCGGGTGCTGCGGTAAGCGATGCCTTCGGTAACAAGCTCGACTACAACAAGCGCGACCCGCGCGCATTTGGCGTGCTTGCTAGCGCCCCCGCCATACACGGCGCCGCTGTCGAGCGGCTCGCGACACGCGCAGCACAGCTCAACGCATAGGAAAAGGGCCGCCCCGAAGGGCGACCCTTTCCTGTTTGCGATTCCGTGAAGGGCTCGATTCTCAGTTCTGCGCGGCCTGTGCCGCGGCAACGTCATCCTGATCGAACGGGATGATCTTGATTTCGACGCGGCGGTTCAGCGGCTCGTTGACACCGTCGCCGGTTGCAACCTTGAGCTGGGTCTCGCCGAAGCCCATCCAGCGGATGCGCGACGAGCTGACACCCTGCGAAATCAGGTAATTCGCAACTGCCTGTGCACGCTGTTCCGACAGGCGCTGGTTCGACGAGGCGGAGCCGACCGTGTCGGTATGCCCGTAAACGTCGACGAGGCTGTTGGGATATTGCTTGAGGCTTGTCGCAACGCGGTCGAGCAGGTCGCGAAAGCCCGGCGAGATCGTGTAGCTGCCGGTGGCGAAGGTGACGCCGTCAGGCAGGTTGACAAGGATCGCGTCACCACCATCGACCTCGGTGACATCGACGCCCGAACCGGCGGTTGTCTCCTTCAGTTCCTTGATCTGCTGGTCCATCTTGTAGCCGACATAGCCGCCAGCTGCAGCACCGCCGACCGCGCCGACGATGCGTCCGGTCTTGCCGCCGATAACGCCGCCCAGAAGTCCGCCAAGGACGGCACCGCCGGCACCGCCGAGAACCGTGCGCGAGACCTTCTTCTCGCCGGTGTTGGGGTCGGTGACGCAAGCCGACACGGTCATTAGCGAAACTGCTGCGAGACTGGCAGTAAGGATGCGTGATTTCTTCATGTTCTATTCCTCCTTGGCGACGGGCCTTTGGTCCTCGGGGGTCCGACAGCGGACCCGCATTTCATGGGACGCGCCCACCCGCGCCTTGGTCGAATAACTTTCCTCACACCCGCTCGTTCCTGAACAGCCTGCAAAATTGTGTGGAGGGTGGATTGGGGAAGCCACTGGCAGAGACCGGCAATTGTGCTAGCGCAGGCCCGTGACACCGTTTCCCTGGACCGACCTGCTCATCATTGCAGGGCTTATCGTGCTCAACGGCGTCTTCGCCATGAGCGAACTCGCCATCGTCTCGGCACGCACAGCGCGGCTGCGCGCTGCGGCGCAAGCCGGCAATGGCGGCGCGAAGGCGGCGCTCGCCTTGGCCGCAGAGCCGGGCAAGTTCCTTTCGACCGTGCAGATCGGGATCACGCTGATCGGGATCATCGCCGGTGCCTATTCGGGCGCCAGCCTTGGCGGCCCGGTTGCCGAGCGACTCGCAGCCTGGGGCTTTCCCATCGAGTGGGCCGAGGAGGCAGGCTTCGCTGCGGTCATCGCGCTGACCACATTTCTCAGTCTCGTCGTCGGCGAACTCGTGCCGAAACAGGTGGCCTTGCGTGCCGCCGTGCCGATTGCCACCGCGATGGCGCGCCCGATGGCCATGCTTGCCCGCGTTGCCGCACCGCTCGTCTGGCTGCTCGACGCATCCTCCGGTTTGCTGATTCGCCTGCTGGGTGTCCGCCCCGCAGGTCAGAGTTCGGTCACGGCGGAAGAACTCCACATGCTGTTCGCAGAAGCGACCCGCAGTGGAGTGATCGAGCATGAACAGCACCAGATGCTGCAGGGCGTCGTCCGCCTTGCCCAAAGGCCCGTGCGCGAGATGATGACTCCGCGGACCGAAATCGACTGGATTGACCTAGCTGCCGATGAGGAAGCGATCCGGGCCACCATCGAAAGCAGCCCGCATTCGCTGCTACCGGTTGCCGAAGGCTCGCCCGACAAGGTGGTCGGCGTGGTCAAGGTGCGCGAGATCCTGACGCGGCTTGTTACCGGAGAGCCGGTCGATCTCGCGATACTGATGAAGAAGGCGGAGGTCGTCCCCGACCAGCTCGACGCCGTCGACGCCCTGCGAGTGCTCCAGCAATCCGAGATCGCGATGGCGATGGTTCATGACGAGTACGGCCATCTCGACGGGATCGTCACGCCCGTCGACCTGCTCACCGCGCTGGTTGGCGATTTCGTCAGCGACCAGGAGCATGGCGATGGTCCGGGCATGGTCGAGCGCGAGGACGGCAGCCTGCTCGTTTCCGGCTCGCTGTCCGCCGACGTTCTCGCCGACCGGCTCGACATCGAATACGGTGACGATCGCGAGTTCGGCACGGCCGCAGGCTATGCGCTCCACGTGCTCAAACGCCTTCCGGTGGAGGGCGAGCACTTCACCGACCAGGGCTATCGCTTCGAGATTGTCGACATGGATGGTCGCCGCATCGACAAGCTGTTGGTCGCACGCGAGGACGGTGCGCCAATCGTGTCCGGCTCCGACGATCAGGAAAATGGTGCTGCTGGGGAGGATTGAACTCCGGCCCCATACAGTCAACCTACTGCAAAATAACGAGAAAAATTGGTTCTACTGTCCTCGCTGGTATGGAGCACTGTAACAGTTTTGGCAAGGCAGCATCCCTTCTGAACACTCCATTGCTCAAGGTTGGTGGGAGTTTTCGGGTATTTCGTGCCTGGTCTCAATGCGCCTGCCGAAATCCGAGAGGCATTCGGTCCCAAGAGTATTGGTGTGTCCCAAGCAGGATGTGTCCCAAGCAGGAAAAGTGCGCCAGCTACTAGCGAAGTGCCGCAATTCAAATGTTCTGCGCTTGGTCGCAGATGTACGTACCCTGTGGTCGGCAATCCTATGCACACTGGATTTCCTGCAAAAGCTCGCAGCAAGTGCGTATTCGGCAAGAGCACCATCGTGAGTAACCATGAAGTAGGGTCGCATTGACCGAATCGAGTCGAGCGAGAACCATAGCCGATCACTCGATATGGCGTTCCCGAGCTCATGCACCACAAACCAGAACTTCGACTACTCGCTCACAAGGCGCGCATTCTTGCAGACTTTGCGGCTGCAGCACATGAAGGACGATTGGATGACCCGGCAGCGCTTCACGGGGCGATGCGGGAATATCGAGCAGTAGAACGTGCCTACCTGGGCTTGCCTACAGCATCTGACTTCATCCGCGCTGACGCCGAGCGGTATGATGACGCAGATACTCGTGGTGCTTTGGAACGCGTTGCCCAGCTTCTGGAACGTGAGATTGACACGTAAATCTCCAGCAACTGGATTTTTACCACTTCTTCAGTATAGAGCGCCCGACTTGCAGATCATCGGGACACAATGACCTCTCCAGAAAATCAGGATTGCGAACGTCTCGCTTCGCTTCAGGAGAGCGTTGAAAAGGCGTTGCGTGAAGCCGACAGACTTGGACTGTCGGCAGTCGCCATCGATCTTGATAGAGCGTTGAATCGACTGAAAGAGTCGAAAACGGTGGAGAGTCCCTAGAATAGGGTACTTTAAATTCCGATACTTACGGCATATGGTTAAGTTATGCCGGGCTTGTCTCCCAGATCCGTTTTCGAGTCTGCAACAACGAAGCAGATTGAAGCGCTGGACCTCGCTGCTGAGGGGTTTACCTCGAAACAGATCGCTCGCGAGCTGGAAATAGCGCCACGCACGGCCGATCAGCGAATTGATTCTGTCCGCATCAAACTGGAAGGGATACCGCGCAACGACTTGCTGCGTGCCTATCGTGAGTGGAAAGCCATATGTGATCAGACCACATATGACCGAATCCCTCTCGCAGAGATCGACCTTGAGCAGGCACTAGACGTCCAGCGGCCTAGGGGCGAACTCGAGTTTCATGATGTGATGACCTTTGACGGTCGCGCTGATTGGGATCGCGGTCAGCTCCGGTCGCGTCCGGGTTTAAGACCTGCCGATCTTGGAGTGGGCGGCAAGTTGCTGGCAATGATCTTGGGTGCTGTTGCGCTGCTCGCAATTGCAGTCCTCTTGATGAGCTTTAGCAACGGGCTGATGTCATTGCTTCACGGCTAGGAAATTTCCCCGGAGTTGAAACGCAATAGGGGAGCCTTTCCGATGAGCCTTACAATCGATTCCGCCACCGCACGTCTCTCGCGCCAGATGAGAGAATCCGAAACCGCAATTGCCGATGCCCTGGTCGCAACTACCGGGTTGCTCCACACTGCAGCCCTAGCACGCCGCGAAGTCGGTGGTGTGGATGCCAAGAGCACGCATCTGGCGATGCTCCGGATCGGCAAGCTGGCTGACGGCTTGCTTTCAGCCCAAGGCGACGCGCTTCGCGTGCACAGCCAACTCACCGACATCGCAAGGGAAACCGGCGCTACCGAAGAACCATCCTGTCCCGAAGAGTTCCTCACTTCGGGCGAAGCCAATCAGGAAAATATCGCCGCCTGACTTTACGCTGGTCCAACGATGGGTCAGCAGCGGCACGGATGACAAGATTCCTAATCCAGGTTGCGCTGCTGCTGACCATTACCGCCTGCGCTTGGCGGTGGGGCGGGAAAGCTGAGAAACATGTCGCAGCAATCTATTTGGCAATGCTGGTACTCGCAACGGGGATTGCCCTTATCAATGGTGAGTGGGCGGGATACGTCGTGGTCCCATACTACAGAGCCGCTATCGACCTCGCCGCGCTCATGGCGGTCGTCCATGTCGCCCTGCACGCAAATTGCTGGTGGGTCATATGGGTAGGATCGGCTCAGTTGCTGGCCGTCAGCGCGCACTTGTTGAGGATGAGCGGCGTGCCTCTTCCTCCGATCGCATACGCCGTGATGGAGCGCTGGCCGGTATGGCTGGCAATCGTGTTGGTAGGAGTGGGAACACTGCAACACGCGTTGAACCGCAAGGATCAGGACGAGACTTTCTAGTTCAACTTCTCGGGCCTCTTCATCCTGACGCTCCGGCTCTTGCTTGCCGCCTTTACGACCACTTTGGTTCCATTGCCGCTATCGCTGACGCGCCGGACGAGGACCTTAGGCGGGTTACACGCCAAAGCGGTGAGCTGATAGAGTGCTTCCTCGCGGTCAGGAGGTTGTTGCAAGTTGCGCTCCGCGAGCGTGTGACGCGAACGCGCATCGGCGACGATCCGGTCGGGTTCCACAACTATCTCCTGAGCAAGATGCGGGGTCTGAGAACCGAGCGGCTGATAGCTTTCTTCTGCGATGGGAATGGGTATCTGATTTCAGAAGAGCGGCTCGCAGACGGCATGGAGAGCGCAATTAGCGTCTCGACCCGTCGTCTGTTTACTCGTGCACTAGCTCTCGACGCGAAGAGCGTCCTGCTCGCGCACAATCATCCGTCCGGCTCAGCAGAACCGAGCGAACAAGACATCAAGAATACGCGACTTTTCGGCCTGCTTGCACGCGAGGTCGATATCGCGCTGGATGATCATTTCGTGGTGGGGCGCCACGAAGTGGTGAGCATGAAAGGCAGGGGGTTGCTGTGAATGAGGATGAGAAGGCCGAGATCAGGGGCCTAGCCAACCGGCTATTCGGATTGACTGGTTTCGAGTTACATGAAGGCGGTGGGGGAGATGTCTCCGGAGTATCAATTGATCCAGCGGACTCGCTATGCCGTACCGCCGCGCGCGAATTGGGGCGAAGAGGAGTTCGGAAACACTACCTGCCGCCAGATCTGTTCGCCGAGGGCGGATGGAACATGCTCCTCGATCTCTTCCTTCAGGAGAGGCAGGGAAACCTTGTGAGCATTATGAGCATCTGCACGGCGGCTGATGTGCCGCCGACCACTGCACTCCGCTACCTTGGATTGTTGATGGAAATGGGTTTCGTCCATCGAATTGAGGATCGGCAGGATCGCAGACGGCAGCTTGTGCGACTTACGCCTGCAGGACAGGGTGCGATGGAAAAGCTGCTGACTAGGTTTGAGGAAGCAGAACAAAAGGCAGATCGCACCGTGCAGGTTCTGCGAGGCCCCGCGCAGTGAAGGGGTTTCTTCTCGTCGCAGACCGGGAAACCAACATCGTCCTTGGTGCAATCGCTCCGCTTGATGAATGTCGGACGGAAAACCAGGTGGCTGTGCTCTGTGCGGAGCTTCAGCAGAGGCTGGGCGACGATCTTAAGGTCATTGATAGCAGAACTGCGGACGAAGGACTTATCGCGGGCCTCGACCCGGCGACAGGTCTGCAGCTACCGAGGAAGGCGCGAGACCCAGGATTGGAACAGCGAGATCTCGCGCCTCTGCAGCCTGCTAGCTGGCTGAGGTTGCTATGGCGATGAGGGTGGATGCGTATGTGTGCATCACGCCATCGGTCGGCGATGGGCTGATTTCCGAGCGCCTTGCCCTCCAATGGGCGGGACAGCGGGAGCCGTTTGGTAGGTAGTGCCGGAAGGGGCAGGAATTGCCGAAACGCTTATTGGAAACGAAACCAAAGATATGAGTTGTCGCGAGGATGGTTGGTCATACCTGTGTTGCGTCAAGACGGACAATCAGGTGCTCGATCTTGGCCCATAGATCGATTACCTGCGGTGGTTCCAGCGATCCCAATTCGGCGTTCCTTCCAAGGGGCCATCATAGACATCGCACAAAAAAACGGCACCGTGATAATCGGCGTTGGACAGCCCCCAAACGATGCACGCCGTTATTCCAACGTGCGGATCGGTATCTGGTGAAGAGGCAGGCGAAGAATGCGTAACCTGATATGCATTCGCACTTGCACTCGCAGGAACGATAGCCATTAGCAAGATGGCTGCGATCTTTTTCATCGGGAACTCCTATTTTGTAGGAGTTTAAACCCTAGAATTGGCGACCTGCGCTTTGGTGCACAGTCGTTAGGTGTTTTCGCCTGCTTTGCCCGGCGTGATGAACAATCAAAGCATAGCCATCGTTGCGGCTCTCAACCGAATTGGTGCTCTAGCGGCCGAGGCCAGGCCCAATGCGACATGGTCTAGCACACCGTTTCTGACACCGAAGGCGCACGGCAACCACTTCCAAGCTGTAACTGTTCTAGCCTCTCCCGCTTGTTCGTCGCGCTAGCACTCTCTACACGCTCGGCGCCGTCAACGGGTGCAGGGGCGATAGCCTCTCGGGCATTGTCAATGAGAACGTCGGTTTCAACCTCGTGGGGCCGTAGGAGACGCTCTGTCGTTTCCCGGTCCTTCGTCCGCAGGTTCCACTTCCACTCCGTCCGCGATTTCCCCGTCTCAGTCTTGAGGCAGCGGATGAAGTCTTGGGGAACTGCGCGGCGGAAATAGTAGGTCGAGTCGGCCTGATCGAGATATGAGCACATTGGATTTCTCCGTTACAATTGTAACAGCCAGATGCCAATAAGCCTCGATTCTCTGCCGGATTTCCGCCATTCCTAGGAAGAGAATGGTGCTGCTGGGGAGGATTGAACTCCCGACCTCACCCTTACCAAGGGTGCGCTCTACCACTGAGCTACAGCAGCACGATTCCACCGCGAGATGGCTCGCGGGGTGGAGGCGCGCGCTATTGGCAGAGACGGAGGATAAGTCAACCTCCGCTTGAGCCTCACGGCAAAATTCGCAAAAGGTTGCGCGATGTCTGGCCAGAACGACAAGATGAGCCGCGAAGAGAGGCTCGCCGCGAAACTGCGTGAAAACCTGCGTCGCCGCAAGGCGCAGGACCGCGAAATGCGCGAATCGGGTGAAGACGGGGTTTCCAAGCCCCCCGAGGGCCGCTAACGCGCGGTGCTCCTAAGGAAATCGGGAGTCTTCATGTCCAAGCTGATCCTCGTCCGCCACGGCCAGAGCGAATGGAACCTCGCCGACCGCTTCACCGGCTGGTGGGACGTCGACCTCACCGAGAAGGGTGTCGCCGAGGCGATCGCTGCAGGTGAACTCATGAAGGCCAAGGGCGTGCTGCCCACGGTCGCCTTCACCAGCGTCCAGAAGCGCGCGATAAAGACGCTCAACATTGCCCTCGAGGCCTGCGATCGCCTGTGGATCCCGGTGACGCGCGACTGGCACCTGAACGAGCGCCACTATGGCGGCCTGACCGGCCTCAACAAGCAGGAGACCCGCGAGAAGCATGGCGATGAGCAGGTCCACATCTGGCGCCGCAGCTTCGACGTGCCCCCGCCCGAACTCGAGCCGGGCAGCGAGTTCGATCTCGCTTCGGACCCGCGCTATGCCGGGATCGACATCCCGCGCACCGAAAGCCTCAAGCTGACAATCGAGCGCGTATTACCCTATTGGGAAGAGGCGATCCTGCCGCTGCTGGCGAAGGGAGAGAATGTGATCATCTCAGCCCACGGCAACAGCCTGCGCGCTCTGGTGAAGCATCTCTCGAACATCTCGGACGAGGATATCACCGGGCTGGAGATTCCGACCGGCCAGCCGATCGTCTACGACTTCGATGGCGCGATGCCAGTTGGCGAGCGCTACTACCTCAAGGACGCGTGACATGACGGCCAAGGTTGCAATCGTGATGGGTAGCCAGTCCGACTGGGAGACCATGACCTGCGCCGCCGAGGTGTTGGCAGAACTGGGCGTCGAAACCGATGTCCGCATTGTCTCGGCGCATCGCACGCCCGACCGGATGTACGATTTCGCCAAGGGTGCCGCCGGGGCGGGCTTCGAGGTCATTATCGCCGGCGCAGGCGGAGCGGCGCATTTACCTGGCATGATCGCGGCGCTGACCCATGTGCCCGTGCTGGGTGTTCCGGTGCAGTCGCGGGCGCTGTCGGGAGAGGACAGCCTGCTCTCGATCGTCCAGATGCCTGCCGGTGTCCCGGTCGGTACGCTTGCCATCGGCAAGGCGGGGGCGACCAATGCGGGGCTCCTGGCAGCGGCAATCCTTGCCAATCACGACGCCGGTTTGTCGCAGCGCCTGCAGGACTGGCGCGCGGCGCGCAGTGCAGCGGTTGCCGAGCGCCCCGAGGATTGATGCTGAAGCGCGGGGGCACGATCGGCATTCTCGGCGCCGGCCAGCTGGGCCGGATGATGGCCGTGTCTGCTGCGCAGCTCGGCTATCGCTGCATTGGCTTTGCGCCCGAAGGCGATAATGTAATCGAGCAGGTTTGCGACGACGTCTTCACCAACAAGTGGGATGACAAGGCGGCGCTCGCCGCCTTCGCCGCGCAATGCGACGTCGTGACCTGGGAATTCGAGAATGTCCCCGTCGCAACGGCCGAGGCTATTCCCGCCGACCGGATTTTTCCGCACCCGCGCGCGCTCGAAACGGCGCAGGACCGGCTCAACGAGAAGCGCTTCGTGGAGGATCTCGGGGGCACGCCAGCAGCCTATGCGAAAGTTGATTCGCGCGACGATCTCATGGCGGCGGTCGACCGGCTCGGCGCTCCGGGCATCCTCAAGACGCGGCGCGACGGCTATGACGGCAAGGGGCAGTGGCGCATCGGATCGGGCCGCGATGCGGATGGGTTGAACCTGCCCGATGTTCCGCTGATCTACGAAGGCTTCGTCGAGTTCGAGGCCGAGTTCTCGGTGATCCTGGTGCGCGGCCGGGATGGCGAGGTGCGGTTCTGGGATTCGACGCGCAATACGCATGAAGGCGGGGTGTTGGCCACTTCAGTGCTGCCCGCTGGCGAGATCATCGCGGCGCAGGTCGATGAGGCGCGCGCGCTGGCGAAGAAGGTTGCCGACCGGCTCGAATATGTAGGAGTGCTCACCCTAGAATACTTCGCCACCCGCGAAGGCCCGGTGTTCAACGAGATGGCGCCGCGGGTTCACAACTCGGGGCACTGGACGATCGAGGGGGCGGTCACCAGCCAGTTCGAGAACCATATTAGAGCGGTCGCAGGATTGCCGCTGGGGGATACCTCCACAGTGGCGAAGGCGGTCGAGATGACCAACATCATCGGTGACGGAATCGCGCAGGAACAATCCTTCCTCGCCGAGCGTGACACCCACCTCCATGATTACGGCAAGGCAGAGGTGCGCGAGGGGCGCAAGATGGGCCACGTCACGCGGCTCGAACGCTGATGGGCCTGTTCATGATCTATGCCCGTGCTTCCAACGGCACTATCGGCAAGGACGGCGGAATTCCCTGGCACATTCCCAACGATATGAAGCGCTTCAAGCGCCTGACGATGGGCAGCGCGATGATCATGGGCAGGAAGACTTTCGAGAGTTTCCCCAAGCCCCTGCCGGGTCGTCGGCACATCGTCCTGACGCGCAGCAAGCGCTGGCAGGCGGAAGGCGCGGAGGTCGTCCATAGTGTGAATGAAGCGCTCGATCTGGCAGCGAACACCGAGTGTTCGGTGATCGGCGGTGCGGAGATCTATGCACTGTTCGAACCCCATGCCGACCGCATCGAATTGACCGAGGTGCATGGCGAATTCGACGGCGACACCGTGATGCCCGCAACCGGCCCCGAATGGGTGGAGACCGCGCGCGAGGATCATCCGGCTGAAGACGGACGACCGGCCTACAGCTTCGTCACCCTGGAGAGAGCACCATGACGCGCCGCCGCAAGATCCTCACCGGCCTTGGCCTCGTGCTTGTGTTGGCGCTGGGCGGGTTCTTCCTCCTCGGCCCCGGAATCGTCGAGCGCGGGATGAACAAGGTCGACGGGCAGGAGCTGATCCCGGTTTCGGACGAGGCGAAGGCGCTTCACGAGACGCTCACCATCGTCGATTTGCACTCGGACACGCTGCTGTGGAAGCGCGATCTGCTCGAGCGCGCCGGACGCGGCCACATGGACCTGCCGCGCCTGCGTGAGGGTAATGTCGCGCTGCAGGTCTTCTCCAGCGTGACCAAGACGCCCAAGGGCCAGAACTACGATGCCAATGGCGCGGACACCGACAACATCACCCTGCTGGCCGTGGCACAGATGCAGCCGATGCGCACATGGAACAGCCTGCTCGAGCGCTCGCTGTGGCATGCGCAAAAGCTCGATAGTGCATTCGAGGAAGGGCGCGACGAGATCTACCAGGTGTGGACCCCCGACGACATTCGCCGTCTCATCCTTGCGCGGGAGGGCAAGGGGGGTCCGAAACCGGTCGGCGCATTGTTCAGCGCCGAGGGCCTGCAAAGCCTCGAAGGCGATATTGGCAATCGCGACAAGCTCTATGCCGCCGGGATGCGCATGGCGGGTCTCACCCACTTTTTCGACAACGAACTTGCCGGGTCGATGCACGGGATCGAGAAGGGCGGCCTGACCGAAATGGGCCGTGAGACGATCCGCCGGATGGAGCGCATGGGCATGATCGTCGACATCGCCCATTGCAGCCACCAATGCGTTGCCGACATCCTCGCCATGGCGACCCGTCCGGTGGTCTCCAGCCACGGCGGAGTGCAGGCGACCTGCGAGGTCAACCGCAACCTCACCGACGAGGAAATCCGCAGCGTGGCGAAGACCGGCGGCGTGATCGGCGTCGGCTACTGGGAGGGCGCGGTGTGCAGCACCGATCCGCGCGCGACCGCAAGGGCGATGAAACATATCCGCGACCTTGTGGGGATCGAGCATGTCGCGCTCGGCAGCGACTATGACGGGGCGACCACGGTGCGCTTCGACACTTCGCAGCTGACGCAGGTGACGCAAGCGCTCATGGACGAGGGTTTCTCCGAGGACGAAATCCGTGCGGCAATGGGAGGCAATGCGTTGAGGGTCATTCGCGACGGACTGACTCCCCTTCCGATGCCGGAGGGCATGGGATGAGGTGGCTCGACCATCGCGAGCCGCTGCCCGAGAGCCTGCGCGGCGCAGTGATTGCGCTCGGCAATTTCGACGGCTTCCACCTTGGCCACCAGGCGGTGGCGGGCGAGGCGATCCGCTGGGCGCGTGAGGAGGGCCGCCCCTCGATCATCGCCACTTTCGACCCGCATCCGGTGCGCCACTTCAAGCCTGATGCAGAGCCCTTTCGCCTGACCACGCTCGAACAGCGGCAGGAACTCTACCTCGCCGCCGGCGCGACCGCGATGCTGGTGTTCCACTTCGACGGCGAATTGGCAGGAACGACGGCGGAAGACTTCGTCCGCAAACTGCTGGCCGAACATCTCGGCGTGACAGGGGTCGTGACGGGCGAGGACTTCACCTTCGGCAAGGCGCGTGGAGGCAATCTCGAAAAGCTGGTCAGCCTAGGCAAGGAAGTCGGCATCGAGGCTCGCGCCGTCCCGCCGGTGCTCGACGGTGGCGAACCCGTGTCTTCCAGCCGCGTGCGCGATGCCCTGCGCGAGGGCGATCCGCAGGAGGCCGCGCGCCTGCTCACTCGACCCTTCGCCATTCGCGGCGTGGTCCAGCATGGGGACAAGCGCGGACGCGAGATCGGCTATCCCACCGCCAATTTGCCGGTCGAACACTACCTGCGGCCCAGATATGGCGTCTACGCCGTCACTGGTCGTATCCTCTCCACCGGACAGGAACTGAAGGGCGCGGCCAATATCGGCATCCGTCCGCAATTCGATCCGCCAAAGGAATTGCTCGAACCCTATTTCTTCGACTTCTCGGGGGACCTTTACGGACAGGAAATCGAGGTGGCCTTCCACCACTTCCTGCGTGGCGAAGCGAAGTTCGACAGCCTCGATGTGCTGGTCGAACAGATGGCGCGTGACTGCGAAAAGGCGAAAGAATTGCTTGCATGAAATTATGGCTCAAGCGCCTCGGCTTCGTCGCGGCGGTGCTGTTCCTTGGCCTAACGGTGCTCAATGCGAGCTGGCTGGCGCCCGAGCCCAAAGGTGCCGTCAAACTGATCGCGCATCGCGGGCTCTACCAGCAATATGACAAGACAGGCGTCGGCAGGGACGACTGCACCGCGACAAGGATCGAAGAGCCGGTTCACGACTATCTCGAAAACACCATTCCCTCGATTGCCCGCGCGGCCAAGCTGGGCGCGACAATGGTCGAGATCGACATTGCGCCCACGAACGGCGGGCAGCTCGCCGTGTTTCATGACTGGACGCTCGATTGCCGCACCGATGGCACGGGCGACACGCGCGATGCTACGATGGCGGAGTTGAAAGCACTCGATGCGGGCTTCGGCTACACCGCCGATGGCGGCAAGACCTTCCCCTTTCGTGGCAAGCATGTGGGCGCAATCCCCACGATAGAGGAGGCGATGGCCGCCTCGGGCCGCGCTGCGCTGATATACAATTTCAAGTCGAAGGACCCGCGCGAGGCGGACATGCTCGCGGCGGCGGTGAAGGCGGCCGGGCGCAAGACCGGCAATCGCGGCGATGCCTTTTATGGCGGGCAGGGTCCGGTCGATCGCATCCGCGAAATCTTTCCCGACGCATGGGCCTTCAGCAATGAAGAGGCCAAGACCTGCACGCGCGACTACGTCCTGATGGGCTGGAGCGGCTGGTTCCCCTCCTCTTGCGAGAACGGCACGCTGATGGTGCCGCTCGACAAGCAGTTCCTCTTCTGGGGCTGGCCCAATCGCATGATTGCCCGGGCCGAAGCGCATGGCGCGCGGATCGTGGTGGTCGGGCCGCTGGGCGAAGGCCGCCCGCGCGGGCTCGACCTGCCCGAACAGCTGGGCGAGATTCCGGCCAGCTTCAACGGCTATGCCTGGGTCGAGGATTCGCTCGCCGTGATCCCCGCGCTCATCCAGCGTTTCGACGACCGCAAGCAGCACGAGATCGACGCCGTGGTCGACGGCCTCGAACGCCGCCGTGCGCGGCGGGGCGATTGACGCTTTAAAGCGCGCGCCAAATCCCCTAACGGCTCGCCTCTATGTCTGAGAAGCGCGATTACAGAGACACGGTCTTCCTGCCCAAGACCGATTTTCCCATGAAGGCTGGCCTCCCTGCGAAGGAGCCGGGTATTGCCGCGCGCTGGGCCGAAGAAGATTTGTACGGGCAACTGCGCGAAAGCCGCGCCGGCCGCGAGAAGTTCATCTTCCACGACGGCCCGCCCTACGCCAATGGCGACATGCACATCGGCCATGCGCTCAACCATACGCTGAAGGACATGGTCTGCCGCACGCAGAACCTGCTCGGCAAGGATGCGCCCTATGTGCCCGGCTGGGACTGCCACGGCCTGCCCATCGAATGGAAGGTCGAGGAGCAGTACCGCAAGGAGAAGAAGGAAAAACCCGTCCTCTCCGGCGCCAATCGCGACGAGGCCGCGGTCTTCGCCTTCCGCGAGGAATGCCGCGCCTATGCCCAGCACTGGGTCGACGTGCAGCGCGAACAGCTGAAGCGCCTCGGCGTGATGGCCGACTGGGACCGCCCCTACCTCACCATGCAGAAGGAAAGCGAGGCGGTGATCGTCGCCGAGCTGATGAAGCTGGCCGAGGCGGGCGATCTCTATCGCGGCTCGAAGCCGGTGATGTGGAGCCCGGTGGAAGAAACGGCGCTGGCCGAGGCGGAGGTCGAGTATGAGGACATCGTCTCGACCCAGATCGACGTGGCGTTCGAGATCACGGAATCGCCGATCCCGGAACTGGTCGGCGCGCATGCGGTGATCTGGACGACGACCCCGTGGACGATCCCGGTGAACCAGGCGATCGCCTATGGGCCGGAGGTCGAGTACGCACTGATCGAGGTTAAGGTCGCCGATAGGTTCTTGAAGCCTGGCGAGTTCGACAGCGCGAAGTGGTCGGTTTTCGGACGTTTTGTGGTGGCGAAGGAGCTCGCCGGCCAGTTTGGGTTGCGATTGCCACCGCTTCTCAAGGCCACCAGCAGTGTAGAGACCATCCTGGAAGGAAAAGGCTCCGAACTCGCCGGCACCGTCGCACGCCACCCGATGCATCACCTCGGCGGGTTTTACGCCAGGCCACGTCCCTTCCTGCCGGGCGATTTCGTCACCACCGACAGCGGCACCGGGCTCGTCCACATGGCGCCCGACCATGGCGAGGACGATTTCGAGCTGTGCAAGGCGCACGGCATCGGACCGCAATTCGCGGTGATGAACGACGGCCGCTATCGCGACGACTGGGAATGGCTGGGTGCGAGCGATGACCGCCGCCGAAGCGTCATCAACAAGCCGTTCAATTCGCCCGAAGGCCCGATCTGCTCGGACCTGCGCGAAGCTGGCGCGCTGCTTGCCGCCTCCGAGGATTACCAGCACTCCTACCCGCACAGCTGGCGCTCCAAGGCCAAGGTCATCTTCCGCTGCACCCCGCAGTGGTTCGTGCCGATGGACAAGGAACTGGCCGGCGGCGGCACGCTGCGGACTCGCGCCATGCAGGCCATCGCCGACACGCGCTTCGTGCCCGAGAAGGGCCGCAACCGCCTCGGCTCGATGGTCTCCACGCGCCCCGACTGGGTGCTCTCCCGCCAGCGCGCATGGGGCGTGCCGATCACGCTCTTCGTCCGGTCCGACGGCACCTATTTGCAGGACGCGGCCGTTAACGCGCGCATTGTCGCGGCGGTGCGCGAGCACGGCATGGATGCCTGGAGCGAGGCCAACAAGGCGGCCTTCCTCGGCGATGCTTACGACGAGCAAGAGTTCGAGATGGTCACAGACATTCTCGACGTGTGGTTCGATTCGGGCTGCACCCACGCCTTCACGCTCGAAAGCGGACGCTGGCCCGAACTGCGGTGGCCCGCCGACCTCTACCTCGAAGGCAGCGACCAGCATCGCGGCTGGTTCCAGTCCTCGCTGCTCGAAAGCTGCGTCACCCGCGGCCGCGCGCCCTTCGACCAGATCCTGACGCACGGCTTCACCATGGCCAGCGACGGGCGCAAGATGTCGAAAAGCCTCGGCAACACGGTCGACCCGATCAAGGTCATGGAGACCTATGGCGCGGACATCATCCGCCTGTGGGCGCTCTCGGTCGATTTCACCGAGGACCACCGCATCGGCGATGAGATTCTAAAGGGCGTCGCCGACCAGTATCGCAAGCTCAGGAATACCTTCCGCTACCTCCTAGGCGCGCTCGACGGCTTTATCGGCGATATGGGCGATGCGGGTGAGATCCCCGAGCTGGAGCGTTATGTGCTGGCGCTGCTCGCCGATCTCGACGGCAAGCTGCGCAAGGCGGTCGATGATTACGACTTCAACACCTACACGCGCCTGCTGTCGGACTTCGTGAACGAGGACCTTTCGGCCTTCTATTTCGATATCCGCAAGGACAGCCTCTATTGCGACGGGCCGGATAGCGTGAAGCGCAATGCCTATCGTACCGTGCTCGACCTCTTGTTCCACGCGCTGGTCCGCTGGGCGGCGCCGGTGCTGGTCTTCACCGCCGAGGAGGTTTGGCAGAGCCGCTATCCCGACGGTGGCAGCGTCCACCTGCTCGAATGGCCCGCCGTTCCGGGTGTCACCGCCGACGGGGCGAAGTGGAGCCAGCTGCGCGATCTCCGCGAGAAAGTCATGGAGGCAATCGAGCCGCTGCGGCGCGAGAAGGTCATCCGCTCGGGCCTCGAGGCCGATGTGGTGGTCCCGGCCAGCGCAGTGCCCGAAGGCTTCAGCGACGAGGATCTCGCCGAGCTGTTCATCACCGCGTCAGTCACGCGCGGCGATAGCGACGCGGTGACTGTCACAAGGACCTCCGAAGCGAAATGCGGGCGCTGCTGGCGCCTGCTGCCCAGCGTCACCGAGGACGGCGATCTGTGCGATCGCTGCGAGCCGGTCGTCGCCCAGATGGACGGTGCCCAATGACCCCGCTGCTTCGCAATCGCCTGATCGGCTGCGTCGTCGCGCTGGCGATCTTTGCCGTTGACCAGTGGACCAAGTGGATGGTCACCGGCCCGCTCGGGATCAACGAGATCGGCAAGGCGCAGGAAATCCTGCCCTTCTTCGACCTGCGCTTCACCCGCAATTTCGGCGTCTCGCTCGGCATGTTCGAGGCGAGCAGCCCGGAGATGCGCTGGGGCCTGGTGCTTGTTACTGGCCTCATCGCGCTCGTCGTCACCGTGTGGATGATGCGCGAGAAACTGATGGGCGACATCCTCGCGCTCGCGCTGATCCTCGGCGGGGCGCTGGGCAACATCAAGGACCGCTTCGACCTGGGTTATGTCGTCGATTTCGCTGATCTGCACTTCGGTGAGTTCCGGCCTTTCCTCATCTTCAACATTGCCGATGCAGCTATCACCATCGGCGTTCTCATCGTCCTTGCGCGCGCCTTCTTCATGCGCGAGAAGGAGGACGAAGAATTCACGACCACGAAGGCGCCCGACGCCGCGGAGACCAACTGATGACCAAATTCGCCCGTATCGCCATCGTCGCAGGGCTGGGCGCCATGACCGCGGCCTGTGGCAGCGGCGGCTTCCTCAACCGCGACCGTCCTGACGAATTCGCCGTGCAGCGCCAGGCGCCGCTGGTGGTGCCGCCCGATTTCAACCTTGTCCCGCCGGCCCCGGGCGCGCCGCGTCCCTCGGAAGGCACTGCTGCCGAGCAGGCGCTCGAAGCAATCTTCGGCGGTCCGGCGGCGCGCAGCAGCGTGGAAACCAGCGTGCTCGACCGCGCCGGTTCAGCTGCCCCCGGCATCCGCAGCGCCGTGGGCGATCCGCAGACCGCCACCGTGGCCAAGGGCTCGGTGACCCGCGACATCATCGCCGCGCCCGAAGGTGACGGCGCGAGTGCGGTTGCGGTAATACCTGGTTGATTGTTTTTCGCTCGCGCATCCGCGCGAGCGTCCTCGCTAGACGCGCGGCAAGCCGCGCACGCTGCAGGCGGCCAGTCGGCCTTGCCGGGGCTCCGCCGCCCCGGTTTCTTGCGAACCGCCTCTAGGTCGTGCGTTCCGACTTATCCGCCGCATTCGTGCCCTTGATCATATCGCGCATGGCGGCCCACTCCTCGTCGCCGAGGCCTTGCAGCGCGCCCCAAAAGGTGCCGCCATTGGCCTGGTAATTGCCGCCGTCGATGGCGATGGTCTGGCCATTCACCCACTCGGCACCCGGCCCCATCAGGAAGACCGCGAGATTGGCGAGTTCGTGCATTTCGCCATGTCGCCCGGTCGGGTTCATTGCATCGCTCGAATTGCCGCCGCGTCCGCCCGGTGACAGCCGCGCGCTCATGCCCTTGGTCGGAAAGAGTCCCGGCGCGATCGCATTGAAGCGCATGCCATAACGCCCCCATTCTACTGCCAGGCTCTGGGTCATCGCGTTGATCCCCGCCTTGCTCATGGCTGAGGGCACCACGAAGGCGCTGCCGTTCCACACCCATGTCGTGAGGATGGAGAGGAAACTCGCCCGCCGCTTCTCTGCAATCAGCCGCTTGCCCACATCGAGAGTGACGTAGAATGTCCCGCGGAAAACGATATCGCTGATCGCATTGAAGCCATTGACCGACAGATCCTCGGTCCGGCTGATGAAATTGCCCGCCGCATTGTTGACCACACCCGTGAGAGGGCCGTGGGTCCAGATCGCATCGACCATCTTGTGGATCGCACCTGCATCGCGAATATCGCAAGCGTGGCCGACGACCTTGCCGCCATGGGCCGCCATCAGTTCGCCTGCCGTCTCCTCGAGCTTGCCCTGACGCCGCCCGCAAATGTGGACCTCCGCGCCGAGCCTGACGAAGGCCTCGGCCATTTCGCGCCCTAACCCGGTCCCGCCACCGGTAACGAGGACGCGTTCGCCTTCCATCAGGCCATCGCGAAACATCAGCTTGGAAATATCCATCGCGCTCTCCTTCTCCGCCCCAGGGCATAGCGCAGGGGGGAAGCGAATCCAGATTGAATCAGCCAACTGTATTGCCTAGCTATGACGCATGGACGAAACCGCTCTCACCCCGCTCGATCCCGCCTATGCCCGGATGCTGCGGCTCAAGTTCTCGGTCGTGGCACTGGTGCTGATGGCAGGGGCGACCGTGGCCGAGATCGCGATCCCGGGCTACACCGGCTACGTCTGGGCGCCGGTCGGGTTGTTTGCTGCATGGCTGCTCATCCGGATGCCCATGCGCCGCTATTCCGCGCGCGGATATACGCTGGCAGAGGAGCGGCTGCGGGTGGTGCGAGGGATATTGTTCCGCAAGGACACGGTCGTGCCATTCGGGCGTGTGCAGCATATCGACGTCAACCAGGGTCCACTCGAACGCGCTTACGACCTTGCCACGCTGACCGTGCACACTGCGGGCACGCACAATGCTTCGGTATCGCTCCCCGGGCTCGCGCAAGAGGATGCGATGGCCATGCGCGAGGAAATTCGCGCAGCGATCCGGCGCGATACGCAATGAACGAAGAGGGGCCGGACAAGGGCAGGAGGACCGACCCGCGCACCTTCGCGGTGAAGGCGGCGACCATGCTCGCGCGGCTGGTTGTGCCCATCGCGCTCGCTTCGGCCACCATTCTCGACAAGGGCGAAATCGGCGATCTGGCGCTCTACTTCCTGCCATTCGTCCTCGTGGCGATCGCGGCCAGTTTCGCGATCGCATACCTGCGCTGGACGCGTTTCACCTATGCTGTGCGCGAAAGCGATATCCGGGTCGAAAGCGGCATCCTGTCCCGCTCGGCCCGCTCGGTTCCCTACGAGCGCATCCAGGACGTCAGTCTCGAACAGAAGTTCCTGCCGCGCCTGTTCGGCCTCACAGAAGTGAAGTTCGAGACCGGTGCGGGAGGTGGCGACGATCTCAAGCTGACCTTCCTCAGCGAGGGTGAGGGCGAGCGCCTGCGCGAACTCGTGCGGGCCCGGCGCGACGGCAAGCCCGATGCGCCCGAGGCGGTAGAAATCGATGAGGCGCCTTCGCAAACCTTGTTCGCGATGAACCCGCGCCGGGTGCTGACCTTCGGCCTGTTTGAGTTCTCGCTGGCCGTGGTGGCTGTCGCCTTCGGTGCGGCACAGCAGTTCGACTTCCTTCTCCCGTTCGAGATCTGGGACGTGCGCGAGTGGCGCGAGACCCTGTCCGTGCCGGGTCACTGGCTGGGTGAACTGGGCTTTGCCGCCCAAGTGATAGCGGCCACTCTCGCAACCATCTCCCTCCTGCTGGTCGGCACGGTCACCGGCGTGGTGCGCACTGCGCTGCGCGAATGGGATTTCCGGCTGGAGCGCACCGAGAAGGGACTGCGCCGTCGTCGCGGAATGTTCACGCGCACCGATGTCGTGATGCCAGTCCACCGGGTGCAGGCGCTCAAGCTCAAGACCGGAATCGTGCGTCGCCTGTTCGGTTGGCATGGCCTGAGCGTCGTAAGTCTCGCCAGCGACAGTGCTTCGGCCAATCACGAGGCCGCGCCCTTCGCGCAGATGGACGAGATTGCGCCCATCGTCGCAACGACCGGTTTCGAGCTCCCCGCAAAGGGCCTTGCCTGGGAGCATCGGAGCAAGGAGGCGAGCATCGATGGCGCATTGATCGATTTCGGCATCCTCGCCGCGATTGCCATTCCGGTGGCGATCTTCTCGCCCTGGTGGTGGAGTGCCTTGCTGCCCTTGGGCGCGGGTGTGCTGTCGGCGATGCGGCACTACTACCTCTACCGTTTCGACCGCCATGCGATTGCGGACGCGCATCTCTTTTCGCGCCACGGCTGGCTTGCGCCCAAGCTCACCATCGGTTCACGCAGCAAGCTGCAATCGGTCGAGATCGTGCAGGGGCCACTGGCGCGCAGGCGCGGGTATGCGAAGCTCGCGCTCGGGCTTGCGGGCGGCGATTTCACCATCGAGGCAATGGAGATCGGCCATGCGCGCAAATGGCGAAGCGCGATCCTCGAAAGCATCGCCGCGACGGATTTTTCCGAGTTGTCCGGCCCGGTGCCCGGGCTGGAGTCCTCAGGCGCGCAGGTCGACCCAGTCGGGGTTCCGGCGGAAGGACGCCTCGACATATGAGCAGTCGGGCGAAATCCTGAAACCCTGCTCGCGCGCATCGGCGATCAGCGCGTCGACCAGCTTGCCGGCGATCCCCTTGCCCCGCATTTCCTGTGGCACAAAAGTGTGGTTGGCATGGCGCACACCTTCGCGCCCGACCCAGGTCAGCTCCGCGCGGCGCTCGATGCCGGGAAGCTCGATCACATAAGCCCCCTTCGCATCACTGCCCTCGCGGTGGACGGAAATCTCGCTGCTATCGCTCATGCGCAAAATCCTTTCTGTGCAACAAATGCACGGGCGGTTATGCGCGTTCCAATGCTTTTCCTGTCCGACAATGCCGCCAGCGTCCATCCTGCAATCTGGGAGGCTATGAAGGCTGCCGATAAACCTGATTCTCCTTATGATGGCGACGCGCTTAGCGCCGGCCTCGGCGAGCGCTTCTCGGAGTTGTTCGGGCGGGAGTGCGCCGTGCTGTGGACCGCCACGGGAACTTCGGCCAACTGTCTCGCGCTCGCCACCATGGTGCAGCCGCATGGCGGCGTGGTGTGCCACGAAGAGGCGCATATCGAGGTCGACGAGGGCGGGGCACCGGGCTTCTACCTCCACGGCGCCAAGCTGATGCTCGCTGAGGGCGAGGGCGCGAAGCTGACCCCCGATGCGATCCGCGCCGTGATCGACCCTATCCGCGACGATGTCCATCAGGTGCAGCCACATGCGATCTCGATCACGCAGGCGACCGAATATGGGCGCAGCTACCGGCCCGAGGAGGTTCAGGACATCGCGGCACTGGCGAAAGAGCGTGGTCTCGGCCTGCACATGGACGGTGCGCGCTTCGCCAACGCTGTCGCCTTTCTCGGCTGCGGGGCGGGCGAAGCGGCGGGGCCGGTGGATGCGCTGAGCTTTGGCTTCATCAAGAACGGCGGACTTGGTGCAGAGGCGATCGTCTTTTTCGATCCCGCCGCAGCCGATGTCGCGCGCTATCGCCGCAAGCGGGCGGGGCACCTCCAGTCCAAGGGCCGCTATCTCGCCGCCCAGCTCCACGCCATGCTCGACGGCGACCTCTGGCTTGCCAATGCGCGCGCGGCCAATGCCGCCGCCGCCGAGATTGCATCGGCCTGCGGTGATCGCCTGATGCACCCGGTCGAGGCGAACGAGCTGTTCGTGACATGCACTTCTGCCGAGCGCGAAGTACTGCGCAAACAGGGGTTCGGCTTTTATGACTGGGGCGATGATGCCGCGCGCTTCGTCACCGCATGGAATACGCGCGAGGGAGACGCCCGCGCGCTCGCCCGGGCTATCGGAGGCCTATGAGCGCGACCCCGGACGGCGAGAGCCTGCTCGCTCCGCGCAATCTTGGTGCGTTCCTGCTGGTGAGCCTCATCTGGGGCAGTACTTGGCTGGTGATCCGCGACCAGATATCCAGCGTCCCACCGAGCTGGTCGATCGCCTATCGGTTCGCGGTGGCGGCTGCGGGCATGTTCCTGCTGACGCGCCTGCGCGGGGAACCGTTCCGCCTCGCTCCTGGCGGATGGCCTTTCGTGCTGGTGCTCGGCGTGCTCCAGTTCTCGCTCAATTTCAGCTTCGTCTATCGGGCGGAGGGCTATGTCACCTCGGGCCTCGTCGCGGTGATCTTTGCGCTGCTGGTGGTGCCGAACGCCGTATTCGGCCGCATCTATCTCGGCCAGCCGATAAGGCGCGAATTCGTGATTGGCTCGGGCATTGCTGCTGTGGGCGTCGCCATGCTGTTCGCGCAGGAATATCGCGCGTCGCCTGCCACACTGGGTGAGGTGCTCACCGGCGCGGCGCTATGCGTCGGCGGCATTCTTTCGGCCAGTATCGCCAATATCGTGCAGGCGACCGAAGGCGCGAAACGCCAGCCGCTGCTGACGCTGCTCGCCTGGTCCATGCTCTGTGGCATGGCGATCATTGCGACATTTGCCCTGCTGTCGGAGGGACTGCCGCAATTCGACCCACGGCCCGCCTATGGCCTCGGCATTCTTTATCTCGGGCTTGTCGGATCGGTGGTGACCTTTCCGCTCTATTTCGGCCTCGTACGCAAGGTCGGTGCCGGGAAGGCAGCCTATTCCTCGGTCGTGGTGCCGGTAGTGGCGATGATCCTCTCGACCCTGTTCGAGGGCTTTGTCTGGGGGCCGCTGCCGATTGCCGGCGCCGTCGTCACGCTGATCGGCATGGTCGTCGCAATGCGCACCCGCAGCGCGGCGCCGCCGAGGCGAGCTACGCCCGAGCCATGATGGAGGCGAGCCCCTCGCGATAGGTCGCATGGCGAGGCTGCCAGCCGAGCACCCGTTTGGCTTTCCCGTTCGCCACCCGCCGGTTTTCGGAATAGAAACCCCGCGCCATGGGTGACAGCGCCGCCTCGTCCATAGTCTGAAGCGGCGGCGGTTCGACACCTGTAAGGCGGCAGACCTCCTCGATCACAGCATTCTGGCTGGTCGGGAGGTCGTCGGCGAGATTGTAGGCTCCCGGCGGAGCATCGCTCACGATGGCCGCGACCACACCACGGACGATATCGTCGACATGGATCCGGCTGAACACCTGATCGGGCAGGTCGATCCGATGCGCCTTGCCGCTGAGCACGCGATCGAAAGCGCTGCGACCCGGGCCATAGATGCCCGGCAAGCGGAACACCCGCGCGCCCACGTCCAGCCAGCGGGCATCGCAATCCACCCGCGCGGGCCGCCTGCCGCCTCCCGTGGGCGAGCTTTCGTCGACCCATGCCCCACCGACGTCGCCATAGACGCCGGTTGATGAGAGATATCCCAGCCATTTGCCGTGCAGTACCTCGCCGTAGCGGTCGAGCACCGGGTCGCTCTCTTCGGCGGGCGGGACCGAGCTCAGCACGTGGCTGGCCTGAGCGAGGGCGGCGCGGACCGCATCGGCGTCCTCGAAGGAGAGATTGCCCGCGCTCCCGGTCGCATCGACCTGCCATCCGCTTCCGCGCAAGGCCTCGGCTATGCGGCCAGCCGTGTAGCCGAGGCCAAAGACGAACAGCCGCTTCATTCGCTGTCGAGATAGCCTTCCTCAGGCACCACGATCTTCGGGTTCTTCACGTGCCTTGCCTTCCAATCCATCGCCATGTGGACACGCGAATGGCCGCTCGGATGGTCGAAGAACAGCACTTCCTCAAGCTCACCGGGCTCGATCTTGCGATACTCCGACAGGCGCATGGCGACCTTGGCGAAACCGTCGGGCTGTTTTGCGGAGTCGAGGCCGAAGGCATCGGCCTGGCTTTCGGCGACGCGAACCAGCGAATTGGTCGCGGGCGTCATCAGGAACATCCAGACGGCGAAGCAGATCGCCAGGACCGGCAGCGAGGCCGGGTCGGTAATGTCTCGCACGCCCCAGCGCTCGCCATATCGTGCGATAAGGCGCGGGGCGAGGCGGCTGGTGATGAAGAGGCCGGCAGCAAAGATGCCGAGGAATATGCCTAGGATCATCCACACGTGGTTGAGCTTGTAGTGACCCATCTCGTGACCCATCACCGCCAGGATCTCTTCCTCGCTGGTCCGCTCGAGGAGGTTGTCGTTGAGTGAGATGCGGATCGTCGGGCCGAGGCCGGAGACATTGGCCGAAATACGCTTGTGCTGTTTGGACTGGTCGAAAACGTAGATGTGTTCGGCAGGAATGTCGTAGTCGGCCGCAATCGCCTCGATCTTGTCGCGCAGCGGGCCGGGTTCCATCTCGGTGTATTCGTTGAAAAGCGGTGCGATGAACACCGGGCCGAGCACCATGGCAATCATCATGAAGGCGCCGATCACGCCGGTCGCCCACAACCACCACTTGCGCGGCGAACGGCGGATGAGGGCGTAGATGGCGATGACCAGCAGGGTCGATACCACGAGGCCGATCGCCATGCTCGTCAACTGCTCGCCGGCCCATGCCCCGAACGACTGGTCGAGCAAATCGTACTGCTTCTCACGGAAGAAATCGGTGTAGAGCGTCCACGGCAGGAGGATCAGCGAACCGACGATCGAATAGAGCAGCGCGGTTACGCCCGTGACGACCCAGCGGCGCTTGCTCAAGCGTTCGCCCATATTGCGGAATGCAGATGCCAGCCGGAAGCGCAGTAGCAGCCAGTCCGCGAGCACGCTTGCGATGGTCCCGAACAGGATCAGCCAGTAGCCGCCTTCGAAATAGGCATCGGACTGTGCGCGGGCCGGGCCTTGCAGCGTGTCGAGATAGGCGCGTGTCGCCGCTTCTACATCGAATGATCCGCTTGTTGCGGCCAGTAGGTCTATGATCATCAAATCCATTCCCTCTCGTCGGTCGCTTGGCTGGGGAATCGGACAGAATCTGTCAATCGCGAGAAACCATTGAGCCGACAAGTGAACGTGTAGGCTCGACGGGCGTTGTAATGGATGACACATGACGCTCCGCAAAGCAGACGACAGGAAATTGCATGGATATTGCTCGCACGCCCGCCACGCCCGACGGCAATCCCGAAATGGCCGATGCTGCGGCCGAGCCGCAGAAACCCGCCATCATCCGCCGGGAGGATTATACGCCATTTTCCTGGCTGGTGCCGCAAGTGCGACTGGAATTCGAGCTGGGTCTGGAAAAGACCCGCGTGGTCGCGACACTGGAGGTCGAGCGCAATCCTGCCGCCGAGGCTTCGCCGTCGATCCGGCTCAATGGCGACGGGCTGACGCTGGTTGGATTGAGTTGCGATGGCGGCGATTGCCAGGGCCACATGATGGATGGCGACGACCTCGTCGTCACCTTGCCGGGCGACAAACACACGCTGCGCATCGTCACCGAAATCTCGCCAGCTGCCAATTCGCAGCTGATGGGGCTTTACGCTTCCAATGGAATGCTCTGCACGCAGTGCGAGGCGGAAGGTTTCCGCCGCATCACCTTCTTCCCCGATCGCCCGGATGTGATCTCCACATATTCGGTGCGGATGAGCGGTCCCAAGGCGCAATTTCCGATCCTGCTGTGCAACGGCAACCGGGTCGAAACGGGCGAGGATGGCGACAGCCACTGGGCCGAATGGCACGATCCCTGGCCCAAGCCCTCCTATCTCTTCGCATTGGTCGCAGGCGACCTGGTGGCGCGCAGCGACAGCTTCACGACCAAGTCGGGCCGCGAGGTCGAGCTGAATGTCTGGGTGCGCGACGGCGACCTAGAGCGCACCGAACACGCCATGGAAAGCCTCAAGCGGTCGATGAAATGGGACGAAGAGGTCTTCGGGCGCGAATACGATCTCGACCTGTTCAACATCGTTGCGGTGTCCGATTTCAACATGGGCGCGATGGAGAACAAGGGCCTCAACGTCTTCAACACGAAATACGTTCTCGCGGACCCGGAGACCGCTACCGACGGCGATTTCGACGGGATCGAGGGCGTCATCGGACACGAGTATTTTCACAATTGGTCTGGCAATCGCATCACCTGCCGCGACTGGTTCCAGCTGAGCCTCAAGGAAGGCTTCACCGTGCTGCGCGACCAGCTGTTCAGCCAGGACATGGGTAGCGCACCGGTCAAGCGGATCGAGGATGTGCGCGTGTTGCGCGGGGTGCAGTTCCCCGAAGATTCAGGACCGCTGGCACATCCGATACGGCCGGATTCCTATAGCGAGATCAACAACTTCTACACCGCGACTGTCTATAACAAGGGTGCCGAAGTGATCCGCATGATGCGGACAATGGCCGGCGAGGAGCGCTTCCGCGCGGGTACCGACCTCTATTTCGAGCGTCACGATGGCGAGGCTGCGACCTGCGAGGACTTCGTGAAGTCGATCGAGGACGGCGCGGGGCTGGACCTCGAACAGTTCCGCCTGTGGTATTCCCAGGCTGGCACGCCGAAGGTCGGGGTAAAGCTTGACCACCAGGGGGACACGGCGACGCTCAGGCTCAGCCAGACTGTGCCGCCTACGCCTGGGCAGGACGACAAGCGACCGATGCCCATCCCCCTGAAGCTCGCCCTGTTCGACCGCGAAAGCGGGACGCATTCGGGCGAGGAACTAATCGTGCTCGACCAGGCCGAGGCCGAGTTCAGCTTCTCCGGCTTCGAGAAGCCGCCAGTGCTTTCGATCAACCGGACCTTCTCTGCGCCCGTGACCATCGAGCGCGGCGCATCGCGCGAAGACCTCGTTTTCCTCGCGGCGAAGGATGACGATCCCTTCGCCCGTTATGAAGCCATGCAGGAATTGATGAGTGGCCACTTGGTCGCTGCGGTTGCGGGCGAGCTTGGCGACAATGACCGCGCTGCGGCGCGAGCCGACATTGCCCGTGCGATGCGCTCGGTCGTGACCGACGAATCGCTCGACGATCTCATGCGTGGCGAGCTGATGACGCTGCCCAGCCAGACCTATCTCGCCGAACAAATGCTGGTCGCCGATCCGGCACGTATCCACGAGGAACGCGAGGCATTGAAGGCGCATCTTGCCAGCGAATTGTCGGACGAATTCCGCGCGCTCTACGAAGCCGCGCAGAAACTGCCTTATTCGCTCGATCTCGAGGCACGCGGTGCACGTAAGGTGAAGACGCTCGTCCTCGCCTTTCTGGCGGCCAGCGATCCCAAGGCGGCGGTCGAACTTGCCGCGAAGCAATACGATATCTCGGACAACATGACCGACCGGCAGGGCGCGCTGATGGTGCTGACGGGGCTCGACAGTGCCGAGCGCACCGGCGCTCTGCTCGATTTCTACAATCGCTACGAGGGCAATGCGCTGGTCATCGACAAGTGGTTCTCGCTCCAGGCCGCCTCGCTGCACCCGCAAGCGCTCGAACACGTCAAGGCTCTGGCCGATCACCCGGATTTCACGCTCAAGAACCCGAATCGCGTCCGCTCGCTCTATATGGCGTTCGCCGCCAATCCGCAGGCCTTCCATGCCGTCGGCGGTGAGGGATACCGGATGGTCGCCGACCTTATCCTCGCGCTCGACCCGATCAACCCGCAGACGGCAGCGCGATTCGTCCCGCCGCTCGGCCGCTGGCGCCGGATCGAACCGGGCAGGGCGGCACTGATGCGCGCCGAGCTCGAGCGTATAGCCGCCGCGCCGAAACTGTCGCGCGATGTCTTCGAACAGGTGACCCGTTCGCTTGGCTGAAGTGCTGCGTTCTGGCCTGTTGGGCGGCGTCCCCCACGGTTTCTCGACCCGCGAACCGTTGGAAGTTGCGGACGTTTTGCCCGCTGCTCGGCTGATGCGTCTCAAGCAGGTCCATTCGCCCGAGGTGCTGGTTGCCGATCCCGAGTGGGAAACGCCGCCAGAGGGCGATGCGCTGGTGAGTGCCCAACCCGGTTTGCTGATCGGCATCGTGACGGCGGATTGCGCGCCGGTCCTCTTCCATGACCCGGTGTCGGGCGTGGTCGGTGCTGCCCATGCCGGCTGGCGCGGCGCGCATGGCGGCGTGATCGAGAATACCGTTGCCGCGATGGAGGCGCTGGGTGCGCGCGCCGCGGATATTCGCGCCGTAGTCGGCCCGACAATCGCCTTGCCCAGCTATGAAGTGGACGAGGGCTTCCGCGCGCATTTTACCGAGGCGGAAGAGCGATTCTTCGCGCCCGGCAAGCCGGGTCACTGGCAGTTCGACCTGCCCGCCTATGTCATCCATCGACTTTCGCTCGCCCGAGTGGGTCAAACTGCAGACCTGGCGTGCGACACCTATGCCGATCCGGCGCGCTTCTTCTCCTTCCGCAGGGCAACCCACAAGGGTGAGGATACGGGCGGTCGGCAGCTGAGCGTTATCGGCCTGCCCGCCTGAATGTCCCCAGCCCGGGCATTTCGGGCCAAAATGGCTGTTGGCAACCTCACGCAGAGCCGCTAGAGGCCCGGACCAAACCGGGCAACCGGGGGCTTTCGCGCATTCTGCATCCAAGGCAGGGCGGCAATCGGTCCCGGCTCCGGCAATGAATCGCAAAAAGCGTCGCTCCCGTTCCATCGGGCAAGGGCGCAGGTAACAGGCAGGCAAGGCAACGCGCTGATGGCAGACACCGCTGCAACCGCAACTCCCGAAACGGCAGGCGTGACCGACGACGGCATCCGCCGCCGCGACTTTCTCGACATTGCAGCCGTAGGCGCTGCCGGCATCGGCGGCCTCGCGGTCGTTTATCCGCTGGTCAGCCAGATGGCTCCGTCGAGGGACGTGCTCGCCGCGAGCTCGACCGAAGTCGATGTCTCGGCGATCGAGCCGGGCCAGGCGATCAAGGCCGTCTTCCGCAAGCAACCGCTGTTCGTGCGCCGCCTTACTGCGACCGAGATTTCAGAGGCCGATGCCGTCCCGACCGACAGCCTGCGCGATCCGCAGTCGCTGGAGGAGCGGACCAAGGAAGGCCACAAGGACATGCTCGTCACCATGGGTGTCTGCACCCACCTGGGCTGCGTCCCGCTCGGCGCTGCCGAGGGTGAGGTGAAGGGCGAGTTCGGCGGCTATTTCTGCCCCTGTCACGGTTCGCACTACGACACCGCGGGCCGCATCCGTAAGGGTCCGGCGCCCGCCAACCTCGAAGTGCCGGAATACGAGTTCACCTCCGACACCGTCATCCAGGTCGGCTGAGCTTAGAGAAGAGAAGAGACCATGAGCTTTCCCTGGGCCAAGGAATATACCCCGACCAATCCGTTCATGAAGTTCATGGACGAAAAGCTGCCCCTGCCGCGGCTGGTCTATAACGCCATCGGTGCCGGTTATCCGGTTCCGCGCAACCTGTCGTACTTCTGGAACTTCGGCGTCCTCGCCGGCTTCTTCCTGGTGCTGCAGATCGTCACCGGCGTGGTCCTCGCGATGCACTACGCGGCGAATGCACAGGTCGCCTTCGGCACGACCGAGCACATCATGCGCGACGTCAACTGGGGCTGGCTGATGCGTTATGCGCACGCCAACGGCGCCAGCTTCTTCTTTATCGTCGTTTACCTGCACATCTTCCGTGGCTTCTTTTACAGCTCGTACAAGGCTCCGCGCGAAATGATCTGGCTGCTCGGCGTCGTGATCTTCCTGCTCATGATGGCCACCGCCTTCATGGGTTACGTCCTTCCCTGGGGCCAGATGAGCTTCTGGGGTGCCAAGGTCATCACCGGCCTGTTCGGTGCTATCCCGCTTATCGGCGAGCCGATCCAGGTCTGGCTGCTCGGCGGATATGCGCCTGACAATGCCGCGCTGAACCGCTTCTTCAGCCTGCACTTCCTGCTGCCCTTCGTGATCGCGGGCGTCGTGATCCTGCACATCTGGGCGCTGCATATCCCCGGCTCGTCGAACCCGACCGGAGTGGAAGTGAAGCAGGAATCGGACACTGTTCCGTTCCACCCCTATTACACCGCGAAGGACGGCTTCGGCCTCGGCGTGGCGCTGCTGCTCTATTTTGGCCTGGTGTTCTTCCTGCCGAACTATCTCGGCCACCCCGACAACTATATCGAAGCGAACCCGCTCTCGACCCCGGCGCATATCGTGCCCGAATGGTATTTCTGGCCGTTCTACGCGATCCTGCGCGCCTTTACCGCGGACTTCTTCTTCATCCCGGCGAAGCTCATGGGCGTCCTTGCAATGTTCAGCGCGATCCTGGTGTGGTTCTTCCTGCCCTGGCTCGACAAGTCGCCGGTGCGCAGCGGTCACTATCGCCCGCTGTTCCGCAAGTTCTTCTGGTTCGGCCTGATCCCGGCCATGGTGGTGCTGTTCTATTGCGGCGGTGCGCCGGCCGAAGAACCTTTCGTGATGCTCAGCCAGATCGCGACCGCCTATTACTTCCTCCACTTCCTGGTGATCCTGCCGATCGTCAGCCAGGTCGAGAGGACCGAACCGCTGCCCTATTCGATCACCGAAGCCGTGCTCGGCTCGGATGAGAAGGCCGTGCTCGGCGACAACGCCACCACGGCCTCCTGAGCGATACGAGAAAGAACAAAGGTCATGACCAAACTTCTCAGCATCCGCCTCGTCGCGATCCTCGTCGGTATCGGCTTCACCGTGGCCGTTCTGTGGGCCTTTCTCGTGGGCGCCACCGCCGTCATCAAGGAAGGCGAGTTGAAGCCTGCGACGGCTGAACACGAATTCCACGAACACCCGAAGCAGTACGCTTGGTCGTTCGACGGCCCCTTCGGCAAGTGGGATACGCAGCAGCTGCAGCGCGGCTTCAAGGTCTACAACGAGGTCTGCTCAGCCTGTCACAGCCTGAAGTTCGTCGCTTTCCGCGATCTCGAAGCGATCGGCTATGACGAAAGCCAGGTGAAGGCCTTTGCCGCCTCCAAGCAGGTTCCGGGTGTCGACCCGGCTACCGGCGAAGCGACCACCCGCCCGGGCCTGCCGACCGATTACTTCCCGTCGCCCTATCCCAATGCGGTGGCTGCGGCTGCGGCGAACAACAACGCCATCCCGCCCGATCTCTCGCTGATCACCAAGGCTCGTCACGACGGCACCAACTATGTTGCGTCGCTGCTGAGCGGTTATCAGGAAGTCCCGGCCGAGCTGAAAGAGGAATTCCCCGACTTCGCGCTCTCGCCGACCGGTCACTACAACCCATATTTCGCCAATCTCGGCCTTGCCATGGCCCCGCCGCTTTCGGCCGGCCAGGTGGACTTCGACGATGGTTCGCCGAATGATGTCGAGCACATGGCGCAGGACGTCGCGGCGTTCCTGACATGGACAGCCGAGCCGACGCTGGTGAAGCGCAAGCAGACCGGCTGGCCGGTGTTGATCTTCCTGCTCTTCGCGACGGTCCTCGCATACCTGTCGAAGAAGCAGATCTGGGCGGCACTGAAGCCCAAGAAGCGCGGCTGATCGCCCGCACAACGCGAACACGAGGCGCCCCTCCATCCCGCCGGATGCGAGGGGCGCTTCCGATTCCGGGAGAGAATAATTGACCCCCGACGAGCTAAAGGCGCTGGTGCGCACCATCCCCGACTTCCCCAAGACGGGCATCCAGTTTCGCGACATCACCACGCTGATCGGCCACGGCGCAGGTTTCACTGCCAGTGTTGACTGGCTGGCGGAGCGCGTCGAGGGCGCATCCGCACTTGCCGGGATGGAAGCGCGTGGATTTATCTTCGGAGCGGCTGTCGCTGCGCGGCTCGGCCTGCCCTTCCTGCCCATTCGCAAGCCCGGCAAGCTCCCGTGCGAGGTCATCGGGGTCGACTACGAGCTCGAGTATGGCCTCGACAGGCTCGAAATGGATCCGCAGGCGGTGACGCAAGGCCAGTCGGTCGCGATCGTCGACGATCTCCTTGCGACCGGAGGCACCGCCACGGCGGCCACGCAGCTCCTGCGGCAGGCCGGGGCGCAGGTGACGCGCGCCGCATTCGTCATCGACCTGCCCGATCTTGGCGGGGGTGCTCTGCTGCGCTCTGCCGGTGTCGAGGTCCACGCGCTGATGGAATTCGAAGGCGACTAAACCCCGAGCGGGTTGGATAAAATGCGCGCTTCGGGCATTGGTTAGTCAGGGCGCGCAGGTCGCGTGCAGACGCGTGCGCGAAAGAGGGGCATGGAACAGACACTCGTCATAGCAATGGTCGGCATGCTCGGCATAGGGGCGCAATGGCTTGCCTGGCGCACCGGCTGGCCGGCGATCGTGCTGATGCTTGCGGCGGGCTTCCTCGCTGGGCCGATTCTCGGGCTGTTCAGCCCCGAACATGCCTTCGGCGACTTGCTCGAGCCCATGGTCTCCATTGGTGTGGCGCTGATCCTGTTCGAAGGTGGGCTCAGCCTCGACTTCCGCGAATTGCGCCATGCCGGGGACGGCGTCTGGCGGCTCGTTATATTCGGCGTCCCTCTGGGCTGGCTGTTCGGTTCGATCGCAGCCCATTCTATTGGCGGCCTCGAATGGCCAGTGGCGATCCTGTTTGCGGGCATCCTCGTGGTGACCGGCCCGACGGTGGTCATGCCTCTGCTGCGGCAGTCCTCGATCAAGCCACGCCCCGCGGCGATCCTCAAATGGGAAGCGATCGTCAACGATCCGATTGGCGCGTTGTGCGCAGTCGTTTCCTACGAATATTTCCGCCGCGTCGCCGAATTCCCAGAAGCGGGACTCGTCGATGTCGTCCCGCCACTGATCTTCGCTGCGATTATTGCCGGCCTGGTCGGTTATGTCGCAGCAGCCGCTATTGCCTGGGCTTTCCCGCGCGGTGCGGTGCCCGAATTCCTCAAGGTCCCGGTGCTGCTTACCGCAGTGATCGTGGTCTTCGTCTTCTCGAACACGATCGAGCACGAGGCCGGGCTGGTGGCAGTTACCGTCATGGGCATCGCGCTCGCCAATATGAACATCTCGTCCCTGCGCAGCATCCACCCGTTCAAGCAGAACGTGGCCGTGTTGCTGATCTCCGGCCTGTTCATCCTGCTTTCGGCCAGCCTCGAATTCGAGGACCTCGCCTACCTCAACTGGAGTTTCGGGCTCTTCCTGCTGGCGCTGCTGTTCATCGTCCGACCCGCCACGATCCTGATCTCCCTGCTCGGCAGTTCGGTGCCCTGGAACGAGCGCCTGTTCCTCGCCTGGATCGCCCCGCGCGGCATCGTCCTGGTTGCCATCTCGGGCCTGTTTGCGCTTCGCCTCGCGGATATCGGCTTCGACGGGCGCGCACTTATTGGCCTCAGCTTTGCCGTGGTCGTCGCCACCATCGTGGCGCATGGGTTTACCATCGACCTCGTTGCGCGGCTGCTCAAGATCAAGGGCAGCATTCGTCCGGGAATGCTGATCGTCGGCAGTACGCCATGGACCAATGCGCTGGCCGGGATGATGCGCGACATGGAAACGCCGGTCATGGTGGTCGATTCCAGCTGGCAAAGGCTAGCCCCGGCGCGCCAGCGCGGCCTGCCCTTCTACCACGGCGAAATCCTCAATGAGGCCACCGAGCACAATCTCGATCTGACGCCGTATTCGGTGCTTGTCGCTGCGACCGAGAACGAGGCCTACAACGCGCTCGTCTGTAACGAATTTGCCTACGAGATCGGGCGGGATCGCGTGTTCCAGCTGGGCGAATCGGTGGATGAGAAGGATCGCCATTCCTTGCCCAGCTCGATTCGCGGACGCGCCTTGTTCGAATCCGGCTTCGGGGTCGAGGACGTCAACGAACGCCAGTCGCAAGGCTGGGTCTTCCGCAAGACCAAGCTGTCGGACGAGTTCGATTTCCAGGCGGCGCAGGAGCGACTGCCCAATGCGGCGAACATGCTGCTGCTGGTCCGCCGTGACGGCACTATCCGCTTCTTCACCCACGCCGCACGGCCCGAACCGCGCGCGGGCGATACGATCGTCAGCTTCTCGCCGCCCCAGCAGCGCACGCCCGATGAAGCAGCGGCCAAGCGGGCCGGGAAGAAACAGAAACCGCGGCTCGCGGGAGAGGGAGCGAAGTGATGGGAAGCGCAAGGGGCATCGCAATGCTGACCGTGGCCGTGCTGGTCGGCGCGGGGCTGGCATCCTGTGGAGAGCGGGAGCCAGCACCGGAACCCGCCGCGTCCGAAGCGGGTACGGGCAAGTCGATCTTCCGCCCGGAGTTCCAGGTCGAACCGATCGGTGGGGAAGAGGTGGTGGCGCCTGCGCCGCTCGACGCCACGGTCCGGTTCGAAGAGGGAGTCGAACTCGACGAGCAATCGCGGGCCGACCTGGCGACGGTTGCGCAGTCTCCGCAGGCCGCGATGGACTGGCCAATCATCCTGAGGGGGCACAGCGATTCGGGTGGTAGCGACGATTCGAACATGCGGGCGTCGATCGAGCGTGCGGAGAATGTGCGCGACTTCCTGGTCGAGAACGGTATCGCCGGAGAGCGTATAACGATCATCGGATTCGGCGAACAAAACCCGGTCGCACCCAATGCCTTGCCCGACGGTACCCCCAATTTGCGGGGCCGTGCGGCCAACCGGCGCGTCGATATCCACATTGGCAGTGCGAAGCCCAAGCCGGTGGTCGAGGAGCCGACGCTTGCCGAGACCCTGGCAGAGACTGACGAAGAATAGAATTCACTCAGTCGCGAAGAGCGGTTGACGATGGCCCCGAAGCAGTGGCATTGGCGCGCTAGTTCGCTGGCTCCGCGTGGCCATGCCGGGCGGGTATAGCATAGTGGTAATGCACTAGCCTTCCAAGCTAGCTAGAGGGGTTCGATTCCCCTTACCCGCTCCACTATTTTCCTATGTCTCTGAACGCAAATCGGGTGCGAAGCGCTTGCGCACCACGCACCCGAAAATTGCGACTCCGAAGGGCCGGCGTAGCTAGCCAGCCTCAACGTGCGATCGCCTTGGCCGAAAGGTTAATCCGGGGCAATTCCCCCAAATTGGGGACGTTCTCAAAGCGCCATATTGTCGATCAGTCGCGTGCCGCCGATCCGTGCCGCAACGAACAGTCGGGCGTTGCCGCCAGGCGCGTCGAGAAGGGCGATGGAGTCGGCATCACGCAACTCGGCGTAATCTACGCTGTCGAAGCCTGATGCGACCAGTTTTTCCTTCAATTCCGCAAGGATAACCGCGGGCTCTCCATCGCTGGCAATGGCTGAGATTGCATGTTTCATCGCTGCGGGAAGTGCTGCCGCCTGCGCACGCTGTTGCTCGGACAGATAGGCGTTGCGGCTGGACATCGCTAGGCCATCCGGCTCGCGCACGATCCCTACACCGTGAATGGCCTCCGCCTGTGGAAAACTAAGGTCCAGATCGCGTGCCATACGGCGGATCACCGCCAGCTGCTGCCAGTCCTTTTCGCCGAAGAAGGCCATGTCGGGCATGACCTGGTTGAACAGCTTGCACACGACAGTCGCCACGCCGTCGAAATGGCCGGGCCGGTCGCCGCCGCACAGGCCTTCGCTAACCCCGGCGACCGAGACGTTGGTAGCATAGCCTTGCGGATAGACCTCGGCAGGCGCAGGCGCCCACAAAAGTGCCACGCCTTCCGCCTCGAGCAATTGCGCGTCGCGTTCGAGCTGGCGCGGATAGGCGTCGAGATCCTCGCCCGCGCCGAACTGGCGCGGATTGACGAAGATCGACACGACGACGTGATCCGCTCTGGACCGTGCCTCGCGTACGAGCGTGAGATGGCCCTCGTGCAGCGCGCCCATCGTCGGGACGAGCGCGACACTGCCGCCACCGCGCAAGTCGGCAACCTCTGCGCTAAGGTCGGCGAGTGTGGTGACGGTCTTCAAACTCTTGCTCCCGCAATATCAGGAAGGGGCGGAACGGCCGCAACCGTCCGCCCCCTCTAATGTGCAAGAGCCTTGATGCCTAGTTTGCTTCGGGCGCGGCAGCAGCGGCGTCGTCGGGCAGGCCGCCCATATCGGCAACCAGGTCGGAATAGGCGTTCAGATATGCCAGGACGATAATCTGGCCGATTGCCGTCTTTTCATAGCTGCCGAAACCGCCGGCCGCACCGCCGCCGCCGCCGAACAGGCCGCCACCGGCTGCCCAGCCCAGGTCCTTCTTGCGAAAATACCCTTCGACAAGGGCCTCCTCGACGGTCGTTCGGGCGTTCACCAGCGACAGCGTTACGTTCGCCTCACCCTTCTTTACCGAGATCCCTCCGGCAAGAGCGCCCGCCGTCCGGCCGAACAGGCCTCCGACAACACCGCCCAAGAGGCCACCGCCGCCGCCCGAATTGGAATTCGCGCTAACGATGTCGGGCTGGAGGAAGTAGTCGGCCGCCTTGACCTGGCCCTTGCCCAGGTTCGAGCCTTCCTGGAGCTCGCCCTGATCGGCAAGAGCGCGTTCCATTGCGCGGCTCTGCATGGAGCGACCGCGATTGACCAGCGTGAAGCAACCGGACTTCTGGACGAAAACGCGAAGGATCGCTTCCGGACTGCCGAGATTGAACTCGCGCCACCATTGGTTGTCGGGCTCGACTATTGCGAGAGTCCCAAGGTTGCGGTTGCAGCGCGGGATTTCCATCGTGGCACGTTCCTGGGCCTTGCGGCCGGAAGATTTGCCTTGCGCTGCAGCGGGACCGGCAAATGCGGCGGTCATGATGGCGGCGGCCAGAGCTGCCTGAACGAGCTTCTTCATCGTCTTGATATCCCCTTTGAACCTCTCCGGCCCGTCGGTTTCTCTGACCGCTCGGTACCTCGGAATGGCGACCTTTCGGGGCAGGGGATACCAAGCTCGCGAATCTGCGCCTAGTATGTATGCGACGCGCGGGGACAAAAACCGCGAGCGTAGCTGCGTCGCGTTGCGGCGAATGCACCGCTTGGATAGGAGCCTTGCACCCACTCACAGCACGGACCCAATATGACCGCCGTTCCCCACCGTATCGTCTTCGCCAATGAAAAGGGCGGTACGGGCAAGTCCACCACTGCCGTCCACGTTGCCGTCGCGCTCGCCTATCGCGGAGCGCGGGTTGTCGCCTTCGACCTCGACCATCGGCAGCGCACCATGTGTCGCTATTTCGAGAACCGGGCGGAGACCATGGTCCGGCGCGAAGTCGACCTGCCGACGGCCGAGTGCCACGTGGCCGAAGGTCTGGACGAGCAAGGCTTCGAGGCTTTTATAGCCGAGAAGTCGCAGGGTGCCGATTTCGTGGTGATCGATACGCCTGGTCGCGACGACCCGTTGGCGCGTCATGCGGCGACCACCGCCGACACGCTGGTGACACCGATGAACGACAGTTTCGTCGACTTCGATCTCATCGGTCAGGTCGAGGGTGAGAGCTTCAAGGTCAAGAAGCTGTCCTTCTATGCCGAACTGATCTGGGAGGCGCGGCTCAAGCGCAGCCGCACGAGCATCGAGCAGAACCGCCGCCAGATGGACTGGGTGGTCGTGCGCAACCGCACGGGCCATACCGAGGCACGCAATATGGCGCGCATCGAGCAGGCGCTGACCGAGATGGCCAAGCGTGTCGGTTTCCGCATCGCCAAGGGGCTTTCGGAGCGTGTGATCTATCGCGAGCTCTTCCCGTCGGGCCTCACGCTGCTCGACAAGGGTCAGCTCGGCGACCTCGGCACAAGCCATTTGGTTGCGCGTCAGGAGTTGCGCGGGCTGGTCAAAGGCTTACGACTGCCCGGAGACACCGCCGCGCAACCGGAGTAAGCTGCCGCATGACCCGCCTTATTGCCCTTGCCGTGCTGATCTCGGTCGCCTGCCGCTGGATCTTCGGCAAATGGCCCTGGGAATACCTCTCGGCGCCCGACACGCGATCGCAAGCGCTGTTCAAGGCGCGCAAGCTTCTTGGAGTACCGGCTTCGGCCGACGCCCGCGAAATCCGCGAGGCGCACCGACGCATGACTGCAATGATCCACCCCGACAAGGGCGGCACCAATGCCGCCATGCAGGAACTCAACGCAGCGCGCGATCTGCTGCTTGAAGACCTGCCCTATGAAACACCGGAGCAGAATTGATGAGCCATGATTTCCACCCCACCGTGCTGCGCGAATACGACATTCGCGGGATTATCGGCGAAACGCTGGGCCCGGACGATGCGCGGGCCATCGGCCGCAGTTTCGGGTCTATGCTGGGCGAGGCGGGCGGAAGCCGTGTTGCGGTAGGCTATGACGGCCGCGTCTCTTCCCCCATGCTCGAACATGCGCTGATCGAGGGGCTGACCGCGGCCGGAATGGACGTCGTGCGCGTTGGGATGGGGCCGACTCCCATGCTCTACTATGCCGAGGCCTCAGCTCAGGATGTGGATGGCGGCATCCAGATAACCGGCAGCCACAACCCCGCCAATTACAATGGCTTCAAGATGGTATTCCAGGGGCGTCCGTTTTTCGGGGCGGACATTCAGGAGCTCGGCCGCAGGGCCGCTGCGGGCGAGTGGTTCGACGGCGCGGGCGAGGTTGAGGATCGCGAGGTCATGGACGCCTATGTCGCGAAGATGCTCACCGCGCTCGACGGCATCGATCCTGTCGCTCTTGCCGGGATGCGGATCGGCTGGGACGCGGGCAATGGTGCTGCCGGCCCCGCGCTCGAACAGCTCACCGCAGCGCTGCCGGGCGAGCATCATCTTCTCTATACCGAAGTCGACGGCAATTTTCCCAATCATCATCCCGATCCTACTGTCGAGGCAAACCTTGAGGATCTGCGAGCGCTTGTCTCCGCAAAGTCCCTCGATTTCGGTGTGGCCTTCGATGGGGACGGCGACCGGATCGGCGCGATCGACGGCCAGGGCCGGGTGATCTGGGGCGATCAGTTACTTATGATCTATGCAGAGGACCTGCTGTCGCGCCGACCCGACGCCACGATCATCGCCGACGTCAAGGCCAGCCGCGCGCTGTTCGACCATGTCGCGCAATGCGGCGGCAAACCACTTATGTGGAAGACCGGCCACTCGCTGATTAAGTCCAAAATGAAGGAAACGGGTTCGCCGCTGGCAGGCGAGATGAGTGGTCACGTCTTCTTCGCCGATGACTATTACGGCTTCGACGATGCGCTCTATGCGGGTGTCCGCCTGATCACGGCGGCGGCGCGCATGGGCAAATCAGTCACGGAGTTGCGCGGTGGAATGAAGCCGATGGTCAACACGCCCGAGATGCGCTTCCAGGTCGATGAAGATCGCAAATTCGCCGCGATCGAGGAGATTGCCGACCGCATTGCAGCAAGCGATGCGGTGGCTGACACCACCGACGGCGTGCGGGTGACAACCGACGATGGCTGGTGGCTTCTACGCGCATCGAACACGCAGGACGTGCTCGTCGCTCGCGCGGAGAGTGAGGACGAGGCGGGACTTGACCGCCTCGTTGCGCAGATCGACGAGCAACTGGCCCTTTCGGGTCTCAAGCGCGGGCCGCAAGCGGGGCACTGAAGACAGGGTTTAGACTGCGTCGTCGAGCATTCGCCCGGCAAGCTCCTTGACCAGCTTGGCGGCCACCATCGCGGTGACGCCATTGAAGTCGCGCGTCGGATTGTATTCGACCACATCGCCGCCGATCAGCCTGCCGCGAGTCTTGTGAATGCAGTCTAGCACCTGCCGCGTGCTCAGGCCCCCGGGCTCGTGGTGAGAAACTCCGGGCGCGTAGGCCGGGTCCAGCGCGTCGAGATCGATCGAGATGTAGAGCGGGCCATCGAAGCAGAGCGTGTCCAAGTCCGACAGGTCGCGCATCTCGTGTTGCTCCACGCCGAAGCGAGCGGCCTGTTCGCGCTGGTGGGTGTTGAGCGTGCGAATGCCGACCTGCACCAGGCGGCGCACCTTGCCGCTTTCCATCAGGCGGGCAAAGGGACTGGCGTGGCTGAAGGGATTGCCCTCGAAATCGTCATAGAGATCGGGATGGGCATCGAAATGAAGCACGGATAGCGGCCCGTGCCGCTCGATATGCGCCATGATCGCCGGATAGCTGATCGAATGGTCGCCGCCGATCGAAATGACCTGGTTTCCCTGATCGAGATGCCGCGTCACGCCCGCGAAAATTTCATCGAAGCCTGACTGTCCACGCAGCGCGGTCACAGCGAGATCGTCGGCAATATCGAGCACGCCGGGAGCGCCAAGATCGTGGCCAGCTTCGCAGAACATATTGGCCGAATCGCTTAGGACGGCTTCGCGGATGGGCTTCGGCGCTTGCGCAGTCCCGCCGAGGAAGCTGGAATTGCAGTCGTGCGGGATGCCGAGCAGTGTAATGGTCATGCATCAGGCTTGCATGGGCGGAGCGATTGTTCAAGCTGGTGGGCACGGGGAACGCCGCCGCGGTTCACTCGCTGGAGAAGACGGAAGATGTCCAAGAGCGAGCCCGCCGTCCCCTCCGAAATTGCCGACTGGTTCGCCGGGCGAGGCTGGCGTGTGCGCCGGCACCAATCGGATATGCTGGTGGCGAGCGATGCAGGGCGGCACGCGCTGCTGGTCGCCGATACCGGTGCAGGCAAGACCCTCGCCGGCTTCCTGCCGACGCTGGCCGATTTCGCCCTTTCTCGGCTGGTGGGGGGAGAGCCACAGGATGGCCTCCACACGCTCTATGTCTCGCCGCTGAAAGCGCTGGCGCATGATGTGCAGCGCAACCTCCTCACGCCGGTGGAGGAGATGGGGATGCCGATCCGCATCGAGACGCGCAGCGGTGATACGCCCTCGGATCGCAAGAAACGCCAACGGACCAAGCCCCCGCACATCCTGCTGACTACGCCGGAGAGTCTTTCGCTCCTGCTATCCTATCCCGACAGCATGGAGTTGTTTCGCGGGCTCAAGCGCATCGTCATCGACGAGGTCCACGCTTTCGCCACCGGCAAGCGCGGCGACCTGCTCGCGCTGGCCCTGTCACGCCTGCAGGCGATCTCGCCCGATATGCAGCGCGTAGCCCTGTCGGCGACTGTCGCCAGCCCGGAGAAGTTTCGCGAATGGCTGGCGCCCTGGGGCGATATCGACACGGTGGAACTGGTTGTGGGTGAGGAAGGCGCGCCGGCCGATGTCGAGATCCTGCTGCCCGACGAAGAGCGCGTGCCCTGGGGCGGCCATGCCGCGACATGGGCGATCCCGCAGCTTTACGAGCAGATCCGCGAGAACAGGACGACGCTGATCTTCACCAATACGCGTTTCCTTGCCGAGTATATTTTCCAGAACCTGTGGGAGGTGAACGAGGAGAACCTGCCCATCGGGATCCACCACGGCTCGCTGTCGAAAGAGGCGCGGCGCAAGGTCGAAGGTGCGATGGCGCGGGGCGAATTGCGAGCGTTGGTGGCGACCGCAAGTCTCGACCTGGGTGTCGATTGGGGCGACATCGACCTCGTTGTGCAGATGGGTGCCCCCAAAGGTTCCTCGCGCCTGTTGCAAAGGATCGGCCGCGCCAATCACCGGCTCGACCAGCGCAGCCGGGCGATGCTGGTGCCCGGCAATCGCTTCGAATTCCTCGAGGCGACGGCGGCCAAGGATGCAGTGGACGAAGGCCAGCGCGACGGCGAGGATTTCCGCCCCGGCGGCCTCGATGTGCTGGCGCAACACGTGATGGCCTGCGCCTGTGCTGCGCCCTTCCAGGAAGACGAGCTGCTGGCCGAAGTGCGCGCGAGCCTGTCCTATGCCTGGGTGGACGAGGAGGTCTGGATCCGTGTGCTCGAATTCGTCGCGACCGGCGGATATGCGCTGCAGGCCTATGACAAGTTCAAGCGCATCGTGCGCGACAGGCAGGGCGTGTGGCGCCTGACCCATCCCGAACAGGCGGCGCGGCACAGGCTCAATGCCGGGATCATCATCGATTCCGAGATGCTCGATGTGCGCATCAATGCGGGGCGAGGTCGCGGAGGTCGCAGTCTCGGCAAGGTGGAGGAGCGCTTTGCCGCCTCGCTCAGCCCGGGCGACACATTCGCCTTCGCGGGGATGAGCTTGGAAGTGATCAAGCTGCAGGACATGGAAGTGGTGGTGAAAGCCGCCAAGGCCAGCGCCATGATCCCGAGTTATGGTGGCCAGCGCATGCCGCTCACCACGCATCTGGCCGAAAGGGTGCGCGCCATGCTGGTCGACCGTGCGGGCTGGGGACGTTTCCCGGACGACGTGCGCGAATGGCTGGAAGTGCAGGACTGGCGCAGCCAGATGCCGGGGCCCGGGCAATTGCTGGTCGAGAGCTTCCCGCACGCCAAGCGGCACTACAGCGTCTACTATACATTCGAAGGCTGGAACGCGAACCAGAGCCTCGGCATGCTGATCACGCGGCGGATGGAGGATCGCGGGCTGATGCCCGGCGGTTTCGTCGCAAATGACTATTCGCTGGCCGTCTGGGGTCTAAAGCCGGTCGAGGATCCGCGCCCGCTGCTGTCGCCCGACATATTGCATGACGAATTTGTCGAGTGGGTTCAGAACTCGCACCTTTTGCGCCGTGCCTTTCGCGAGGTCGCGGTGATCGGCGGGTTGGTCGAACGGCAGCACCCGGGAAAGCGCAAGACGGGCAAGCAGGTCACCTTCTCGACGGACCTGATCTACGACGTGCTGCGCAAGTACGAACCCGATCATGTCCTGCTCGAAGCGGCGTGGGCCGATGCTCGCGCGCGGATGACCGATGTCGGTCGCCTTGGCGATCTGCTTGACCGGGCCGCCGAGCAGCTGGTGCATGTCGAGCTGGACCGGGTCAGCCCTCTGGCGGTGCCGGTGTTGGTCATGATCGGTCGCGAGGCAACGCCGCAAGGTTCGGTCGATGACGAGCTGTTGCTCGAGGCCGAGAGCCTTGCCGGTGCGGCCATGTGGGTCGATCTCGAAGAACCGCCTGCCGCATGAGGCGATTACAGTTGCGGCGGCGGGGGCGGGCAGTCCTCGCGCGTAGCGGGCAGTAGATCGTCGAAAGTTTCGGGGCGCTCGTAATGGCGGTAGCGCGCAATGCCGGAGAATCGGAAACAGCGGTCGAGCGCTCCGTGCGCGCGAACCATGCCGAGCACTTCGATGACGCGGGCATAGGGCGCCCTGGCTTCCGGAGTGAAGAGCAGCCCCGGCGCTGGCGAAATTTTGTGCAGTTGGTCGAGGATCAGGCCCAACTCCTTGTCGGAGACGGGTTGGGCGTTCCACAGAACCTTGCCGTCATCTCGTACTACGAGTCGGTTCACGTTGGGTGTAAGCGGGCCCGTTTCGCCATCAGGATAGGGCATGGGCAGATCGACCATCAGGGCGTGCGGCCTTATCCCGTAGGCGCTCAGGATGAGTGCCGCCGCGATGGCGAGGACGCCCGCGAGCGGCACGAGGTTGAGCCAGCGGATCGGCTCACCGTGGTCGAACCTGCGGCGAACCCTCGACCTCTGGGGGCGCCGCTTAGTCGGCACCGAAGCTCCGGTATTTCTCATTTCCCACGAAGGCGAAGCGCTCGATCCCCGAATCCTTGATCAGTGCAATGGTCTTGGCCGAGCGGTCGTAGCTCGCCCTCGCATCGGGCTCGAAACGGACGACGGGTTGTTCGGGCAGCGAAGCTGCATCTGCGAGCTGGTTGAGCAATTGCTGCCGGTCGAGTGCATTGCCGTTCCAGTAGAGGCGATCGGCGGCATCGATATGGACGGTGTTGATTCCGAGTGTCTCGAACTCACCCTCGCCATTGGGTAGCGGCACCAGCAGAGAATGCGTCGCGATCGGGATGACCATGATGAACATGATCAGCAGGACCAGCATGACGTCGATAAGAGGTGTGATGTTCATTTCCGACATGGGCCGTGGGGCAGCCACGGTGCGACGATAGATGTAGGGCATCGACACTCTCCCAAAGATGCAATGTGATAACATCACAAAATGAGTGGGATAGCAATGGGGTTGTGGGCCAGACTTGGGGCAGGCCTTTCACAAAGGCGACGAGCTTGCGGATCTGATGAGTTCGCGATTGGCGCATCAGAGGCGAGCGCAGGCCGCCGAAGCCGTCGAAGGCGCCGCACAAAAAAGGGGCGGATCGCTCCGCCCCTTCTCTTCTTTTGGGTCCGAGTTCCTGACCGGAAAGCTTGGCTGGCTTCAGCCCTACTTGCCGAAAGTCCGGTAGCGCTCGTTGCCGACGAAGCCGAACTTCGTCACGCCGCTGGCCTTGATCAGCTGCAGCACCTTGGCTGCGAGATCGTAGCTGGCCTGCGGCTCGGGCTCGAACTGCAGTTCCGGCTCGACGGCCATCTGGGTCGACTCCTGGAGGAGCGTGCGCAGCTGGCCCATATCGATCGCGTTGCCGTTCCACAGGATCTGGTTGTCGACCGTGAGCACCAGCTTGTTCTTCTCCGGCTCGACGATGACGTCGGGCGGGGTCGGGTTTGGCTGGGGCAGGTCGATGTCGACCGAGTGCGTTGCCACCGGAATGGTGATGATGAACATGATGAGGAGAACGAGCAGGACGTCGATCAACGGCGTCATGTTCATTTCCATCATCGGCGCGCCATCATCCTTGCCGCCTGACATTGCCATAGTGGGTTACTCCTAATCTTCTCTGCCGAACCGCTCGATCAACCGTTGGGGTCGACCGGGTTCGAGATGAAGCCAACGGTGGGATAACCCGCCGCCTGGACGTTGTAGATCGCGCCGGCGACACAGGACCACGGGGCGTTCACGTCGCCGCGAATATGCACCTGCGGAATCTTGTCCGGGTCTTCCATGATCGCTTCGGGGCCACCCGCACGCTGGACGATGGCGTCCAGACGCTCGAAGGCCTGATCGTACAACTCTTCCGACGTCACCGGCGAGATATTGCCGAAATAGACGCGGCACTGGCCGTTGCGCGATGCTCCGGCGAAACCGGCTTCACCCGCGCTGAGGCCGGCATCGTCAGTGGTGCTGACGGTCAGAAGCAGGTTTTCGACCTTGTCCTTCGATTCGACCGATTCGAAGACCGGAATTTCCAGCTTTTCGATGGTCTGGATCGCGACCGGAACCGCGATGAGGAAGATGATCAGAAGCACCAGCATCACGTCCACGAGTGGCGTGGTGTTGATGTCCGACATCGGAGTACCTTCTCCTCCTCCTGTCGAAATCGCCATGGTTCAAATCCTATCGTTCGAAATTCTTGGGTTCGATGCGTGTGTCGCGGGGAGGAGTCGAAACCACTCCCCGCGATACATCGATTACTTCTTGACCGGTGCGGCCGCAGCAGGCTTGGCGGCCGTCGGCGCGGTCATCACGGCCGGCTTGACCGTACCGTTCGAGTTGATGAAGGCGAGCAGGTCGGTCGAGAAAGCGCTCAGCATTTCCTGGATGCGCTTGTTACGGCCCTGCAGCCAGTTGTAGGCGAACACGGCCGGAACGGCGACGAGCAGACCGATGGCAGTCATGATCAGTGCTTCACCGACCGGGCCGGCGACCTTGTCGATCGAGGCCGAACCGGCGATGCCGATGTTGATCAGTGCGCGGTAGATACCGATAACCGTACCGAGCAGACCGACGAAGGGTGCGGTTGCACCGACGGTGGCGAGGAACGGCAGGCCGCTGGCCAGCTTCGAGTTGATCGTGTCTTCCGAGCGAGCGAGCGAGCCGTGCATCCAGTCATGCGCTTCAAGCTTGTCGGTCATCTTGGCGTGCTGGTCTTCGGCCGTGATGGCGTCGTCGACGAGCTGGCGCCATGCGCTGTTCTTCTCGAGCTTGGTAGCGCCTTCCTTGAGGCTGTTGGCCTTCCAGAAATTGGTGCGAACACCCTTGTACTGAGCCATCACCTTGCGCTGTTCGAAGAGCTTGGTGAACAGGATGTAGAACGAGCCGACCGACATGATCACCAGCACGGTGAAAATCGACCACGCGATAATACCGCCCTGTTCCATGGCTTCCATGAAGCCGAAGGAGCTCTGCGGGGCCGCATCGGCGGCAGCTGCAAGAATTTCGAAAGTCATAGCGAGTTGTCCTTATAAGAAATTGCTTATCCGTCCCGCGAGGGCTCAGTTCAGCTTGTACTGGATTGCGGTGGAGACGGTGTCGGAAATCGGATTGCCGGCAGAATCGAGCGCGGGGTTGTAACGCGCATAGCGGGTGAAGCTGTCGCAAGCCCCGCTATCCAGGTCGCTCGACCCACTCGAACGGGAAACCGAGCACGAGGCGACGCGCCCGTCCGGCCCGATCGTGGCGGTGATCCCGACCGTACCCTCGATGCCTTCACGTTCGGCGCGACGGGGGTAGTTGTCCTGGATCCTGCGCGACCAGCCTGCCTGGCCCTTCGGCGTGGCACTGCGGGACTTGTTCACCGCAGGCGGCGGCGGCGCCGGGGGAGCCGGCGGCGGGATCGTCAGCGCCGGAGGTGCCGGCGGCGGAATCGTGGTCTGCGTCCGGATCGGCGGCGGTGCCGGCGCGATATTGATCGGCGGCGGCGGTGCCACTGGCGGCGGAGGCGCAGTGTCGGGTTCGGGCGGCGGCGGAGGCTCATCCTCCGGCTCGGGCGGCGGCGGCTCCTCGATATCGATCGTGGTCACACGCTCAACCAGCTTGGTCGCCGCCTCATAGGCGAGACCGGTAATCAGCGCGTAACCGAGAGCGATATGGATGAGGGCAACAATGATGATCGCGACAACGCGATTGCCGCTCATCTGTTGGTCAGCATATGCCATTCGGTCGCTTCACTCCATCGGTCGTCCCGGTCGGGTCCGGGATCGAGAGGCTCGTCGGTAATACGTTCATGACGTGCGACCCAGAGCCTCGATTAACTTTCGAACATCGCTGCAACCCATGGGTTAACGACGATGCGGAAGGCCTGTGGTTCCCGATAGAAACCCCAAGTCCTCTCCCCCAAGCAACAATGTATCATGGCTTGGGCCCGGCTCGACGCTTTAGCTACGATGCCCTAGTTGGGCAAACGCTTTATCGGTTAACCGCCGATTCAGTGGCTTGCGCGGATTTGTGACGGGGAACCGTGCAGCGCGCGCGACGATTGAGCGAATCGTGGCCAGGCGCCGAAATTTTTCCCGACGGAGCGAACTCCATGCGAATTCCCGCTTTTGCCATCTCCCTCCTTCTCGCCTCGGCTGCCCCCCTGTCGGACGCGGCTGCGCAGGACGGGAGTGCAGCTGCCATGTCCTATGCCGATCTGGTGGCACTGACAGACGGTACACCGCTTGTTGTTCGCGCAAAGGTGAAGGACCAGGTCGCCGTCGAACCCGAACGTTCGCCGGGTCTCGCAGCGGGTCATGTACGCCTTTATATAGAGGCGCAAACTACGGCGCTGATCGCCGGCTCTTCCCCACTTGGCGAATCGCTGCGTTACCTCGTCGACGTTCCGCTCACTGCCAAGGGCAAGCCGCCCAAACTCAAGAAGCAGGAGTTCATCATCCTTGCGCGTCCGGTTGCCGGTCGCCCGGGCCAGCTCCAGCTTGTCCGCCCCGATGCGCAGTTCGCCTACACGCCCGAGTTCGAGGCGCGCCTGCGTCCGGTGCTTGCATCGTTGCTGTCCCCCCATGCGCCGCCGCGCGTGACCGGGATTCGCGATGCACTGGCCGTGCAGGGAACGCTGGCGGGCGAATCGGAGACCCAGATATTCCTCGATACCGAGAACGATGGCCCGGTCTCGGTGACTATCGTCCGTCGGCCGAATCAGGCCCCACGCTGGGGTGTGTCTTGGACCGAGATCGTCGACCAGGCAGCCCGCGCGCCACAACGCGACACGCTTGAATGGTACCGGCTCGCCTGCACTCTACCGGCGCGCCTGCCAACCGGAGCGAACCTGTCGCGCGATCCGCGTTCACGCGCGCTTGCGGCGCAGGACTACGCCTTCATGATGGAGCAGCTGGGTCCCTGCACGCGCACTCGGGACTGACAGCCTCCGCTTGGCGACTGCCAAGACAAACTGGTTCCCAGCGAGCACCTGCCTGCGCTAGTCGGCGGGTCATGAAACGTAATTTCTCCTCATATTTCCGGGCAGCACGCCGCCATGGCTGAGCCCCTTCGCATTGCCCTTGCGGGCCTCGGTACTGTCGGAACCGGCGTGATCCGCCTGCTCGAAACCAATCGCGATATGGTGGAGCGTCGTGCGGGCAGGGCGATCGAGGTGGTTGCCGTCAATGCCCGCGATCGGGGCAAGGACCGCGGCGTCGACCTCACTCCTTATGCCTGGGTCGACGACATGCACGCCATGGCTGAACGAGCCGATGTCGACGTGGTCGTCGAACTGGTCGGTGGATCCGATGGTCCGGCGTTGACCCTGGCGCGCGCCGCGCTCGATGCCGGCAAGGGCTTCGTCACTGCCAACAAGGCGATGGTCGCCCATCACGGGATGGAGCTGGCCGAACTCGCCGCGATCAAGCGCGCGCCTTTCGCTTTCGAGGCGGCGGTCGCCGGCGGAATTCCGGTGGTGAAGGGATTGCGCGAAGGAACCGCTGCCAATGCGCTCAACCGAATTTATGGCATCCTCAACGGCACCTGCAATTACATCCTCTCCGAAATGGAGCGGACCGGTGCCGACTTCGGTGCCATGCTCGAAGAAGCACAGGCTCAGGGCTATGCCGAAGCCGACCCCACTTTCGACATCGAAGGCGTCGACGCCGCGCACAAGCTGGCGATCCTTGCTGCCATCGGTTTCGGGACGCGGATCGATTTCGACGGCGTGCAGACTTCCGGGATCGCCGAGGTTCGTGCCAGCGACATCGCCCAGGCCGATGCGCTGGGATATGTGGTTCGGCTTGTCGGTGTCGCCAGCCTCGACGAGGGCGAGGACGGAACCTGCCACCTTTTGCAGCGGGTTCGCCCCTGCCTCGTGCCGTTCCGCCATCCGCTTGCTGCCGTGACCGGTCCGACCAATGCCGTCGTGGCCGAGGGTGACTTCGCGGGACGCCTCTTGTTCCAGGGCGCCGGAGCAGGCGACCGGCCCACTGCCAGCGCTGTCGTGGCCGATTTGATAGACATTGCGCGCGGGCTTGCAGGCGCTCCCTTCTCCGTACCCGTTGCACAGCTCGAAAGCCTCGAGCCGGGCGATCCGGGAGAGCGTATCGGGCGCGACTATATCCGCTTTACCGTTGCCGATCGCCCGGGCGTGCTGGCCGAGATCACCGCCGCCATGCGGGATGCGGGTGTTTCGATCGAGAGCCTGATCCAACGCGGCCGCGATCGCGACGGCGGCGAGGTTCAGGTCGCGATGGTGACGCACGAGGGGCCGGAGCGCAGCGTGACCCAGGCACTCGAACTGCTTGAAGGATCGCCTAGCCTGACGGCTGCGCCGCTGGTGATGCCGATCCTGAAGGACTGACCTCCAGGTCCTTCCCGGGCTTGGTTGGAAGGCCGAGTTCCGCCTGGATCGCAGCGGCTTCCACAGGCGTCGTCGCCGTGTCGCGCCCAAGCGGGGCAAGGCCGCGTCCTATCCGGTCGGCATCCGATCCCGGCGGTGCTTCGGGCAATTCGGAAAAGTCGATGAAATAGGCAGGCGGCGGCGGGCATGGCCCGATGAAGCAGCCGCGCGCTACCACTACGCCAGGATATTTGGGTTCGAGGTCGGGTGCCCGTGGATCGCCTTTGTCGCGCGTCTCGTCGGCATAGCGGCTCTCCCACTCCTCCTTGTCGAAGCCATACTGGCCGGTGTCGCGCTTCCTGCGGCAAACGACGATCTCGCCGGAGATGGAAGCTGCTTCCTGCTCGTCGCTGCAGTCTTCGAACTTCTCTTCGGGCTCTTCCTCGTGAACGGTGAGGTCGATCCGCTGGGGCGGGACACCCTGTTGGGCCTGTGCCTGCAACGGGCTCGAAACCGCGGCGAAGAAGGGCATCGCCGCCAAGGCTGGTTTGGATATGCCCGCCCATCGTCTCGACAATGCAACGCTCCCTGTCTATCGGCGCCATGCATACGAATTCGGATGGCTTGCTGAACGCACGCCCATTCACCTTCCAGGGACTGAACAGCTTATGAACTCGCCGGCCGAAAATCCGCTCGATCGCATCCTCGTCCTCGAAATGGTCCGAGTGACCGAGGCTGCCGCCGTTGCCGCCTCCAAGCTGATCGGCCGCGGCGACGAGAAGGCCGCCGATGCCGCTGCGGTCGAGGCCATGCGTGCTGCATTCGACACGCTCTACATGGACGGCACGGTGGTCATCGGCGAGGGTGAGCGCGACGAGGCGCCCATGCTGTATATTGGCGAAAAAGTGGGCGGTGCGCCCGGCAAGGGGCCGAAGATCGACATCGCGCTCGATCCGCTGGAAGGCACTACCATCACTGCAAAGGCCGGACCGAACTCGCTTGCCGTGCTGGCCGCAGCCGAAGAGGGTGGCCTGCTCAATGCGCCCGACGTCTATATGGACAAGCTCGCTGTAGGCCCGGGCTATCCCGAGGGCATCATCGATCTCGCCAAGACGCCGACCGAAAACGTGCAGGCAGTCGCGGCGGCCAAGGGTGTCGAACCGGGCGATATCATCGTCTGCGTGCTCGACCGCCCGCGCCATGCCGATCTCATTGCCGAGCTGCGCAGCCTGGGCTGCGGTGTCGTGCTGATCGGCGATGGCGATGTTGCCGGCGTCATCGCGGTGACCGACGAGGACACGACGATCGACATGTATATGGGCCAGGGCGGTGCGCCCGAGGGCGTTCTCGCCGCAGCTGCGCTGCGCTGCGTCGGCGGGCAGTTCAATGGCCGCCTCGTCTTCCGCAACGATGACGAAAAGGCCCGCGCTCGCAAATGGGGCATCGAGAATCTCGACCGCATCTACACCCGCGATGACCTCGTGAAAGGTGACTGCATCTTCGCCGCGACGGGCGTCACCTCGGGCTCGCTGCTCGAAGGCGTCAAATATCTGCGCGACGGTCGCATGACCACCGAAAGCGTGGTCATGCGCGCAAGCTCGGGCACGGTGCGCTGGATCAAAGGCGAACATCGCGCCAAATAAGTCGGGCGGCGGGGAATACCTCCCTTCGCATGTTGCGTTTCCATGACTCTCGGCTAGGCGGTTGGCACAGCCAAGAACGGGGATTCGCCGCATGAAGATCATGGCCGCCAACTCGAACCTGCCGCTCGCCCGCGCGATCGCAGCCTATCTCGAGATGCCGCTGGTGGACGCGCAGGTGCGCCGCTTTGCCGACGAGGAGATCTTCGTAGAGATCCACGAGAACGTGCGTGGCGAAGATGTCTTCGTCGTCCAGTCGACCAGCTACCCGGCGAATGACAATCTCATGGAACTGCTGATCTGCGTCGACGCGCTGCGCCGCGCCTCGGCCAAGCGGATTACGGCCGTCGTTCCCTATTTCGGCTATGCCCGCCAGGATCGGAAGCCAGGGCCGCGGACACCCATCTCGGCGAAGCTCGTGGCCAACCTGATCACCGAGGCGGGCGCCGATCGCGTGCTGGCGGTCGATCTCCACGCTGGACAGATCCAGGGCTTCTTCGACATCCCGACAGATAACCTCTTCGCCGCCCCGGTCATGGCTGCGGATATCCAGGCACGCTATGGCGAACAGGACCTGATGGTCGTCTCGCCCGACGTCGGCGGCGTGGTCCGCGCTCGCGCGCTCGCCAAGCGGCTCGACAATGCCCCGCTGGCCATTGTCGACAAGCGTCGCGACCGTCCGGGCGAGAGCGAGGTGATGAACATCATCGGCGATGTGAAGGGCCGCCACTGCATCCTGATCGATGACATCATCGATTCGGGCGGCACGCTCTGCAATGCGGCGCAGGCCCTGCTCGACGAAGGCGCCAGCTCGGTCGCCGCCTATATCACTCACGGCGTGCTGTCGGGCGGTGCGGTGGCCCGCGTCGATGGCTCGGCATTGAAGGAACTGGTGATCACCGACACCATTCGCCCGACTGACGCGACGGCCGACAGCAGCAAGATCCGCATATTGACGATCGCACCGCTGATCGGCGAGGCGGTGCGCCGCATAGCGGACGAGGCTTCGGTCAGCTCTCTGTTCGACTGAGGAGGCGTCGGCGGGCTAGCGACGCCAGGGTGCCGGCGCTCCCGGGTGCATCCGGCCGAGAACCTCCAGCCTGCGCGCCTGCCGTGCCTCGAGCGTGAGGGTCATCAAGGGAGCCGGCTTTTGGGCGAACTGCCTAGGTGTAACCCCGAAGAAACGCGTGAACTCCCGGATCATGTGCGACTGGTCGTAATAGCGTAGTGCAAGCTCCTCCGCCTCGGACGCGTCCGCGACCCCCCTGAGCTCGGCAGCGACGTCCAGGACGCGGGCGCGCCGCAGCACCTGTGTGGGCGTTTGCCCATAGGCACGCTTGATCACGCGTTCCAGCCTGCGCAGGCCGATGCCATTCTCCTCCGCAAACTCCCGCAAGCCGAAATTGGGGTTCTCGAAAGCTGCACGGTCGAATGCACCGATGATGGGGTCGGGCCGGTGATTGCCGTGGATCGCGATCAGCTGCGCCATCAGCTTGTCTGCAATCGCCAGCCAGCGTTCCGGCGGCCCCCTGTCATCGAACCATTCGATCAGCGTCTTGCTCTGCCCCCAAGGCTGATCGCCATAGATGTCGTCATAGTGTATGATGCGATCGAGCGTGTCGGCAATCGGCGGGCCATTGAGCGCATCCACTGCGCCAGGTCGCAACGAGACCGCCAGTGTTGCGAACGGGCCTTGCACGCACACCGGCATCGCATGGGTTTGCGGTCCGGCAAATATGGCTGTGCGGCTGTAGCGTCCGGTGCCGTAGACCGTTTCGGCAGTCCATTCGCCGCGAAACATGACCCTTAGGACGGGCGTATCCGACAGGACGCTGCAGCGAACCACATTGTCGGGAGCGGCATCGATGTCAGTTGCGTAGATGCGCGCTACCCACGGCGCTATCGCACCCGCCGGCGCGCGATTGATGGACAGGGGATCGCCATTGCGGGCATGGCCATAGGCCGAGCGAAGCCCGCTTCGGTCAGCCGAATGGTTGTCTTCGTCCTTCATTCCTATATGGGCCCCTGTTGCTGCGCCCATTACGCCAAAATGTCCGATTTTGAAACAAGTGCCCGACCCGCGCGGAAGGATCGAGATGAATATTGCCGATGTCCAGCTTGCCAATCGCTTGGCCGATGCCGCCGGAGAGGTCATCCGCCCTCTGTTCCGGGGTGACTGGCAGGCGGAAAGCAAGGAGGACTACTCGGTCGTTACCGTGGCCGATCGCGCTGCGGAGCAGGCGATGCGCGCCATCGTCGAAGCGGAGCGTCGGGACGACGGCATCATCGGCGAGGAGTTCGGCACCCTCCGCGAGGGCGCCTCGCGCCAGTGGGTTTTCGACCCCATCGACGGCACGCAGAGCTTCGTCGCGGGTCGCCCGATCTTCGGCACGCTGATCGCCCTGCTGCAGGACGGCTGGCCGGTGCTTGGTGTGATCGACCAGCCGATCCTTGGCGAACGCTGGGTTGGCGTAATCGGCGAGGGCACTACCTTCAACGGCAAGCCGATCCGCTCGCGTGCCTGCCGCGCGCTCGAGGGCGCATCCGTCGCCACCACCAGTCCGCATGCCTTCGCCGAAGAGGAGGTCGATGCTTATCTTCGCGTGGTTGCGAAGGCTTATCCAAAGCGCGCTTTCCCGGTCTATGGCGGCGATTGCTACAACTATGCCCTGCTCGCGAGCGGGCATATCGACCTGGTTATCGAAAGCGGCCTCAAGCTACATGACTATGCGGCACTGGTCCCGGTGGTCGAGGGCGCCGGAGGGATGATGGCCGACTGGCAAGGCAATCCGCTCGACGCACAAAGCGACGGCTCGGTCATCGCGCTGGGCGATCCGGCGCGGCTGGAAGATGTGCTGGAGGCCATGAGTGGTCATGGCTGACAACGGGCACGGCATGACGCGACTGGCGGGCAAGACCGCGCTGGTCACGGGCGCGGCGCGCGGTATGGGTCTGGAAATCGCGCGACGGCTGGCCGAGGAGGGCGCGACGGTCTGGGTCAATGGCCGCGACGAGACTGCACTTGCTTCTGCGGCCGAAGGCATTGCTGGTGACGCGCGGGTGGCCGCCTTCGACATTTGCGACGAGCAGGCCTGCATCGCCGCCCTCGATACGATCGCGCACGAGACCGGGCTCGATATACTCGTCAACAATGCTGGCGGTCGCGATCGGCGCAGCTTCGACGCAATCGAGCGCGTGGATATGGAACGCCTGCTGCGGGTCAATCTGGTCGCCCCGTTCGATCTTGCACGCCGCGCGGCGCCGCTCATGCGCGCGAGGGGCTACGGTCGCATCATTAACGTCACATCGATCGCGAGCGAGATTGCGCGAGGCGATGCATCCTACACTGCCAGCAAGGCAGGCCTCGACGGAGTGACCCGCTCGCTCGCAGCGGAGCTTGGGCCTCACGGGATCACCGTAAACGCGGTCGCCCCGGGCTTCGTCCTGACCGAGGCGAATGAGGAATGGTTCAAGGATGGTGACGAGATTGCCGCGCATCTGGCGAGGCGAACGTCGCTCGGCCGCTGGGCCGAGCCGCGAGAGATAGCGGGGACGGTTGCCTTCCTCGCTTCGCCGGACGGCTCCTATGTCACCGGCCACACTCTGATCGTCGATGGCGGATACGTGACGCACTTCTGACCATGCTATCCCTCCGGATCAGGGCAAGGCACCTGCGTCACTGCCAGAAATCCGCCGGATCGCATCGGTGTTTGCTCGAGATAGAAGAACGGCGTTTCGTCCAAGACCGCGACGCATGTGTCCGGCCTAACGTCGAAGGAATTGCGATCGCCATCGTCGATCGGGCGTTTGCGTAAGGTCTTGGGGTGGGTGATTTGAAGGATCGCACCGCATTCGAAGTCTTCGATCCGCGGCGTTCGGTGGCCTTCGAACGAGGCCATATAGCTGGCACCGACAGACTCTCGGTCGAAGGTTTCATAGTAGGTCCATCCAGCAGGTCGGGAGAGCACCTGGAAGTTTCCAAGTTCCCACTCGAAATTCATCCGCTGCGGCAATCGCTCGAGATCGGCGTTTCTGCCGATATTGTGACAGATGACTGGCGGAGGCGTCGGTGGCTGTGGTGGAGTGGGACTATGCGTGGGCGTTGGAGTAGGAGTGGGTGTCGGGGGAGGCGTTGGCGTCGGCGTCGGTTCGATGCACTTCACCACACCCTCGCGAAAGCTGAAGCCGAACTCGAAACCTCCGCTGCACCTCGATAGGACTCGGTGTACTGCCGCGGCTCCGAGCAAAAGAATAGCGATCGCAATGGCGCACCCAATCGGCCCGCCTTTCCTCCAGTCTACACCCTTGTCCGGCATGCAAGACCCTCCCCAAGACAAAGCTGCTCCCGCCTAGCCGACTTTCACACGAATGTCGCTGACGCAGGTCTGCAGGCTTGCTTTCTGCGCACGAAAGGCTAAACGCGCGCCCTTCACCGACACGTGATTCACCGCCGGTCTGGCCGAAAGGGCTGCCAGGGCTGGTCGGACGTGTCTCTGTAAAGGAGATGAAAATGCCCAAGCTGAAGACCAAGAGCGGCGTCAAGAAGCGCTTCAAGCTCACCGCCACGGGCAAGGTCAAGCATGGTGTCGCCGGCAAGCGCCACCGCCTGATCAGCCACAACGCCAAGTACATCCGCCAGAACCGCGGCACCTCCGTCCTGTCCGAATCGGACTGGAAGGCAGTGAAGAAGTGGGCCCCCTACGGCCTCGACTGAGCCCGTTTCGAGTTTAGGAGTACAAAGCTATGTCCCGTATCAAGCGCGGCACGACCACCCGCCAGAAGCACAAGCGGATCCTCGACCAGGCCAAGGGCTATCGCGGTCGCCGCAAGAACACCATCCGCATCGCGCGCCAGGCCGTCGAGAAGGCCGGCCAGTATGCCTATCGCGACCGCAAGGTTAAGAAGCGCAACTTCCGCGCCCTGTGGATCCAGCGCATCAACGCCGCGGTTCGCGCCGAAGGCCTGACCTATTCGCAGTTCATGCACGGCACCAAGCTTGCCGGCATCGAACTCGACCGCAAGGTCATGGCCGATCTCGCCATGAACGAAGGCGCAGCCTTCAAGGCGATCATCGACCAGGCGAAGAAGGCCCTCCCGGCCTAACCTTCCCGTTCGACGGAATTCTGGAAGGGCGTCCCGCTTCGGGGCGCCCTTTTTCGTGCGCACTTGTCGCAAACTTACAACTTGATAAAGTGGCCCCTTCGAATGGGGAGCGCCATGACCGGAAACTGCCGGCTAGACGTCAAATTCTATGCGCCGCCAGCCGACCTGGCGCCTTGCTTCACGACATTCTACCGGATGGATGTCGAGCCGATCGATTGCGACTTTGTCGAGGATTACCTCCAGCCGGAATGGGCCAACCTCCGGTTCTTTTCCACGAACCCTCCCTACGCCAAGGTAGAGGATGGCCCCGAGATCGATGGCTGTCCGTTCCAGGCCACCGGGCCCAGCTCGCGGCCCGCCTATTTCCGGCTGAAAAAGACTCGGATGTGGGGCGTTGGCCTGTTGCCACTTGGCTGGGCACGATTCATCGCCGCACCTGCGGATGAGCATGTCAACACGATCGTCGACGGTGAGCGAGAAGAGATTTTCTCTCCCTTTGCGCCGCTGGCCGAGGATCTTTTCGACCACGAACCCAACGACGAGAGTGAGTTCCGCCTCCTCACCGACTTCTTTCGTGGCCTTGCCGATCCGCCAAGGGATGCGGACCGGATCACAAGGATCAACCAGGTGATGGTCGACCCCTATCTCATCCAGGTCGACGAATTTGCAGACCGGACTGGCTTTTCGAAACGCACGCTGGAGCGGCTGTGCAACCGCCATTTCGGTTTCTCGCCACGTGTGTTGCTCCGCCGCCAGCGCCTGATGCGAACCCTGGCGGCCTATATGCTCGAGGGCGGCAGCTGGACCTCGGTGATCGACCGGCATTACCATGACCAGTCCCACTTCGTGCACGAATTCCACGGATTCATGGGCATGACGCCCAGCGAATATGCGGCCATGCCCCACCCGATCCTCAGCGCCTTCATGGCCGAGCGCAAGCGCGTCTGGGGCTCGCCGGTCCAGACTCTCGACCGGCCCAAATAGCGGTTCGATTTCGCAAACCGACCTGCTAGATCGGTGATCGTGGCCACTAGTATCGCGTATCTACCGACCCTCGACGGCATTGCCGGGCGATGACGCGCGGACTGGCGACAGATTGCGTCACGCTGCGTTTCTTCCTCCCGCCGGAGGACCTGCGACCCTTCATCACCACCATCTACCTGCTTGAGATAGGCGAGGGAGCCGAACATGATCCGGTCGAGGATCGCCTTCATCCAGAGTGGGCCAATCTGAGGCTCATCTCCGAAGGCTCGGTTTCCGCCGCCATCGGCAATAACGAGCTGGAGCAGGTTTCGCGCGTCGTCATGACCGGACCGACAAGCCATGCCACGCACTTCGTTGCCCGGCCCGGCAGGTCGTGGGGGATCGGCATCCTCCCGCTCGGATGGTCGCGCCTCACCACGGCACCGGCCAGTAACTACGCGGACCGCCATATTGACGCGTTGCAGGAGCCCTCGCTCGCGAGGCTCCATGGGCTAAAGGATTTGCTCGACGACCGGAATGTCGAGCCGCAGCGGCATCGTGAACGGCTGGTCGAGCTCTTGCGTGGGGCACTGTCGCCGCCCCATGGGCGCGAGGATGAAATCCTGCGTCTCGAACTGGCGCTGGTGGATCCGGCGATCCACACGGTTGCCGAGCTTGCCGAAGCGGGCGGAATGAGCATTCGCTCGACGGAACGCATGTGCCAGCAGGTTTTCGGCTTTGCACCGCAATTGCTCCTGCGCCGCCAACGCTTCCTGCGCAGCCTCGCCCAGTTCATGCTCGACCCCTCGCTGAAGTGGATCGAAACGCTTGACAGCCACTATCACGACCAGGCCCATTTCGTACGCGATTTCAAGCGTTTCATGGGCATGAGTCCGAGCGAGTACGCCCGTCTGCCTCACCCCGTCCTCGGTGCCGCCGCCCATGCGCGCAAGGCCGTTGCGGGCGAGGCAGTCCAGGTGTTGCACCGACCGCCGCCGGGGTAGGTTGCCGACACCATTGTCGCGAAAGGGTGCAATTCCTTGCTTTCAGGCGATTTTGGCCCCTAGAACGAGGACTTCGGGGGGCCTGATGTCAAAAGACCGATTTCCGACAACGACATTCGAGTCCGGCGGTTTGCGCCTGCGGCTGGTAAGCCCGCCGTCCGATCTCGTGCCCTATGTCTCCGGCTACTACCGCACCGAGGTGGCAGACGGCGTGGTGGTCGAGGACTGGCTGCCACCCGAAGAGGGCAACCTCAGGACCGGCAGGGCCAGTACCTATCTCGCTGCAATCGGCGGCGAACCGCTGGTCGAAGTGCCACCTGCAGTCTTGTCCGGTCCGACCGATCGCGGCACCCAGCTACGGATTGGTGGTGGGAAGTTCTGGGGCGTCGGGCTCTCGCCCGCTGGATGGGCGCGGATAATTCGCAAACCCGCCAGCGAGATGGCCAACAGTTTCCGCGACGTTTGGCAGACCGATACGGATCCTTCGCTTCGATCGATGCTCGACAGGCTGCGTGAGGACGGTGACGATATCGATGCAAGCGCGCAGCTGATCACCGAGACCCTGCGAGTGCTGCTCGGCAAGCGCCCGCCGTCCGAGAGCACGGTACACGCCGTCCACCTTGGAATCATCTCGCCCGAAATGACGGGTGCGGCGGAACTCGCGGCCATGGCAGGCCTGACCCCACGCACGTTCGAGCGGTTTTGCAATCGCCATTTCGGTTTCCCGCCGAGTGCGCTTCTGCGTCGCCAGAGGTTCCTCCGCAGCCTGGCCAGATACATGCTCGACCCGACGATGCGGTGGATCAATTCGCTCGACACCCACTATTGGGACCAGGCCCATTTTATCCGCGATTTCCGTGCGGTGATGAACATGACGCCGAGCGAATATGGCGAGCGCCCGCATCCCATCATCGGAGCCGCAGTGCAGGTGACGAGGGCCTCGTCGGGTGTGGCGTTTCAGGCCCTCTATCACCCCGACCAGTCGCGAGAGTCCGAAACTGGGCTTTAGCATTGGCGCCTATGCCGCTAGAGGCACCGGCCAGCACTGACGCCGAGGAATCAATGACCAACCTGCAAACAATGCGAGACAATGCGCTGGCGCGTATCGAAGAGGCGGGCGATGCCGCCGGACTCGAGGCGCTGCGCGTCGAATTTCTCGGCAAGCAGGGTTCGATCTCGGGCCTGATGAAGACACTGGGCAAGATGAGCCCGGAGGAACGGCAGAGCGAAGCTCCTAAAATTCAGGGCCTGCGCGGCGATGTTGCCGATGCCCTCGCGGCGAAGAAGGAAGCGCTCGATACAGCCGAGCTTGAGGCGCGCCTGGCAACCGAAACGCTCGACCTGACGCTACCCGCCCCGGCGGCGCCCAAGGGCTCGGTTCACCCGGTCAGCCAGGTGATGGACGAGCTGGCGGAGATCTTCGCCGACCTCGGTTTCTCGGTCGCGACGGGTCCGGAGATCGAGGACGACTGGCACAATTTCACCGCGCTCAACATGGCCGAAACGCACCCCGCTCGCGCCATGCACGACACGTTCTATTTCCCCGAAAGCGATGCGATTGAAGCGCTCGATGGGGGACCGAACAGCCACCGAATGCTGCTGCGAACACATACCTCGCCGGTGCAGATCCGCTCGATGGTCGAGCAGGGCGCCCCGCTGCGCATCATCGCTCCGGGCCGGGTCTATCGCAGCGACAGCGACGCGACGCACACGCCGATGTTCCACCAGATCGAAGGCCTCGTGGTCGATAAGGGTATCCACCTCGGCCACCTCAAGTGGACGCTGGAAACCTTCCTCAAGGCCTTCTTCGAGCGCGAAGACATCGTCCTGCGGCTGCGCCCCAGCTATTTCCCCTTCACCGAACCTTCGGTCGAGGTCGACGTGGGCTGGCAGGACGTCGACGGTCGCCGCGTGCTTGGCGGTGACGGCGATGCGCCGGGCCACGGCTGGATGGAGCTGCTCGGTTCGGGCGTCATAAACCGCCGGGTGATCGAATTCGCGGGGCTCGATCCCGACGTCTGGCAGGGCTTCGCCTTCGGCGTCGGCGTCGACCGCCTCGCCATGCTCAAATACGGGATGGACGACTTGCGTGCCTTCTTCGACGGCGACGGCCGCTGGCTGTCGCACTACGGCTTCTCGCCCTTCGACCAGCCGACGCTCTCCGCAGGTGTAGGAGCGCGCGCATGAAGTTCTCGCTCGAATGGCTCAAGTACTTCCTCGACACCGATGCTTCGGTGGCGGAGATCGCTGCTGCGCTCAACCGGATCGGACACGAGGTCGAAGGGATCGAGGACCCGGCCGAGCGGCTCGCCGGCTTCCGTGTCGCCAAGGTGCTCACCGCTGCCCGTCATCCCGATGCCGACAAGCTCCAGGTTCTGACGGTCGATACCGGCGAGGGCGATCCGTTACAGGTCGTCTGCGGTGCGCCGAACGCGCGTGCGGGGATGAAGGGCGTGCTCGGCCTGCCCGGTGCGGTCGTCCCCGCCAACGGCATGGAACTGCGCAAGAGCGCGATCCGCGGGGTCGAGAGCAATGGCATGATGTGCTCGGTGCGCGAACTCGAGCTCGGCGACGAGCATGACGGCATTATCGAATTGCCCGAGGATGCGCCGGTCGGCACCAGCTTTGCCGAATACAGTGACGCCTCGCCGGTGTTTGACGTGGCGATCACGCCCAACCGGCCCGACTGCATGGGCGTTTACGGCATCGCGCGCGACCTCGCGGCGGCTGGACTCGGCACCTTCAAGCCGATCGAGATTCCGGCGATCGAAGCCAAGGGCTCGTGCCCGGTCGAGATCCGCACCGACGATCCGGAAGGGTGCCCAGCCTTCTATGGCCGGGTGATCAAGGGTGTCGCCAACGGCGCCAGTCCCGAGTGGATGCAGCGTCGCCTCAAGGCTGCGGGCCAGCGCCCGATCTCGGCGGTGGTCGACATCACCAATTACATGATGCTCGCCTTTGGGCGACCGGCGCATGCCTACGACCTCGCCAAGCTGAGCGGCGCGGTCGTCGCCCGCCGCGCAAGTAACGGCGAGCAGGTGCTGGCGCTCAACGAGAAGACCTACACGCTCGACGAGACCATGACCGTGATCGCCGACGACAACGGCGTGCACGACGTCGCGGGCATCATGGGTGGCGAGCACTCGGGTGTGACCGAGGACACGACCGACGTTCTCCTCGAGATCGCCTATTTCGACCCCGAGCGGATCGGCGTGACGGGCCGCAAGCTCGGCCTCGCTTCGGACGCCCGCACGCGGTTCGAGCGCGGTGTCGACCCGGCCTTCCTCGACGATGGCCTCGCCCTGCTGACCTCGCTGATCCAGCGCATCTGCGGCGGTGAAGCGAGCGAAGTGGTTCGTGCAGGCGAGCCGCCGGTCGCGCCCAAAGTCATCCCGTTCGACCCCACGCTCACCGCGCGCCTCGGCGGTGTCGAGGTGGACGAAGCCGAACAACTCCGCATCCTCGAAGCGCTCGATTTCTCGGTCGGCTCGGATTGGCAGGTGAGCTGTCCGCCACGCCGCCACGATATCGAAGGTGCTGCCGATCTGGTCGAGGAAGTCGTCCGCATCCACGGCCTCGACAAGGTCGCCAGCGTAGCGCTGCCGCGTGTGGACGGCGTTGCTCGCCCGACTGCCACGCCGCTGCAGAAGATGGAGCGCAAGCTGCGCCGCGTCGCTGCCGGTCGCGGGCTCGACGAGGCGATCACATGGTCCTTCCTGCCGCAAGCGGATGCCGACCAATTCACCGACGGTAACGGCGGCCTCTGGGTGCTTGAAAACCCGATCAGCGAAGACATGAAGGCCATGCGCCCGTCCATGCTGCCCGGCCTCATCGCAGCCGCCAAGCGCAATGCCGACCGTGGCGCCGACGGCAGCCGCTTGTTCGAAATCGGTCGCCGCTATTTCCGCGGCGAAGGCGGTGCGAGCGACGAACGCCCGACGCTCGGCGTGGTCCTTGCTGGTGACAAGACCGCGCGCGGTTGGGCCAGCGGCAAGGCTGCACAGTTCGACGCCTTCGACGCGAAAGCCGAAGCCATGGCCCTGCTCGAAGCCGCCGGTGCGCCGGTCGACAACCTCATGGTGATGGGCGAGGCGGGTGCGCAGTTCCATCCCGGCCAGTCGGCGACCTTGCGGCTCGGGCCCAAGAACGTCCTTGCCCGCTTCGGTGCGCTGCATCCCGCCACGCTCAAGGCCTTCGACATCGATGGACCGGTCATGGCGGTCGAGATTTTCCTCGATGCCATTCCGCCGAAGAAGGGCGCTGGCGGCTTCGCCCGCACGACCTATGCGCCGCCCGCACTGCAGGCGATCAAGCGCGACTTCGCCTTCCTCGTCCCCGCCGAGCTTGCGGCGAACGAACTCGTCCGGGCCGTGAAGGGTGCCGACAAGCAGTCCATCGTCTCGGCCCGCGTGTTCGACGTCTTTGCCGGTCAGGGCGTGCCCGAAGGCAAGAAGTCGGTCGCAGTCGAAGTCGTCCTCCAGCCGTGCGAGAAGAGCTTCACCGATGCCGAGATCAAGGCGATTTCGGACAAGGTCGTTGCCGCCGCTGCCAAGCAAGGCGCGGAGCTGCGCGGATGAAGACTGCTTTCGTAACCGGCGCCACCTCCGGCATAGGCGAAGCAACCGTCCGCACGCTGGTGGCAAGCGGCTGGCGCTGCGTGGCGACAGGGCGGCGCAAGGAGCGGCTCGAGGCGCTGGTAGCCGAACTGGGCGCAGACAAGGTCCATCCGCTGTGCTTCGATGTGCGCGATCACGATGCAATGAATGCCGCAGTCGATGGCTTGCCCGAAGCGTTCGCAGGGATCGACCTGCTGGTGAACAACGCCGGTCTAGCGCAGGGTCTCTCGCCCGCGCAGGAAGCCAGTCTCGACGACTGGCAGACCATGATCGACACCAATGTGACGGCCATGGTGGTGCTGACCCGCAAGCTCCTCCCCATGCTGATCGAGCGCAAGGGCGCGATCATCGCCATCGGTTCGGTGGCGGGTAGCTACATTTACCCGGGCGGCAACGTCTATGCGGGGTCCAAAGCCTTTGCGAACCACTTCACGCTGGCCCTGCGCGCCGATCTCCACGGCACGGGCGTGCGCGTGACCAGTATCGAGCCGGGCATGGTCGAAACCGAATTCACGCTGGTGCGTACCGGCAGCCAGGAAGCCAGCGACAACCTCTATCGCGGCTCGGATCCGATGACCGGACAGGACATTGCCGACACCATCCGCTGGATCGCCGAGCTGCCCGCGCATCTCAACATCAACCGTATCGAGCTGATGCCGGTGAGCCAGGATTTTGCCGGTTTCCGCGTTGCTCGGGAGAATTAGCCATCAAATCCGCTCACCCCGAGCCTGTCGAAGGGTCGGGTGCAACGCAGCGACCATGCTTCGACAGGCTCAGCATGAGCGGGTCGGGGTTCGATTTTGACAAGTAAGACATGCCGATGACCTCCAACCGCCGTACCTTCGCGATCATCTCGCACCCAGACGCGGGTAAGACCACGCTCACCGAGAAGCTGCTGCTGACTGGCGGCGCGATCCATCTTGCGGGCGAGGTCAAGGCGCGCGGCGCGGCTCGCCGTGCGCGCTCGGACTGGATGAAGATCGAACAGCAGCGCGGGATTTCGGTGACGTCCTCGGTGATGACCTTCGAGCGCGACGGCATCACCTTCAACCTGCTCGACACGCCGGGGCATGAGGACTTCTCCGAAGACACCTATCGCACGCTGACTGCGGTCGACAGCGCGATCATGGTGATCGACGCGGCGAAGGGTATCGAGCCGCAGACGCGCAAGCTGTTCGAGGTTTGCCGGTTGCGCAGCGTGCCGATCATCACCTTCGTCAACAAGGTCGACCGCGAGGGGCGGCCGGTGTTCGAACTGCTCGACGAGATCGCCGATATGCTCGCGCTCGACGTGTCGCCGCAGATGTATCCGGTCGGCATGGGCGGCGAGTTTCAGGGTATCCTCGATTTCGCCAGCGGCGAAGTGGTCGTCCCCGAAGGTCCGTCGAAGGAGTTCCAGGGCAAGCGCGTGACTGGTTTCGACCTCCCTGCCGAGGTCGCGGAGAATGTCGAGCTGGTGCAGATCGGCTATCCCGAATTCGATCTCGAGGCCTATCGCAATGGCGACCTTACTCCGGTCTATTTCGGATCGGCGCTCAAGAACTTTGGCGTGGTCGAGCTGATCGAGGCGATCGCGAAATACGCCCCGCCTCCGCGCCCGCAACCTGCGGGCGAGGAGCAGATCAGCCCCGAGCGCGACGAGGTCACCGGCTTCATCTTCAAGGTGCAGGCCAACATGGACCCCAACCATCGCGACCGCATCGCCTTCATGCGGCAGGTGTCAGGCACGTTCAAACGCGGCATGAAGCTGACGCCGTCGGGCCTCGGCAAGCCGGTCGCGATCCATTCGCCGATCCTGTTCTTCGCGCAGGACCGCGAAGTGGCCGACACGGCCGAGGCGGGCGATATCATCGGTATTCCCAACCATGGCACTTTGCGGGTGGGGGACACCCTCAGCGAGACCAACAAGATCCGCTTCACCGGTCTGCCGAACTTCGCGCCAGAAATCCTGCGCCGCGTGGCTCTGGTCGACCCGACCAAGACCAAGCAGCTGCGCAAGGCGCTCGACGACCTTTCGGAAGAGGGCGTGATCCAGGTCTTCTACCCCGAGATCGGTGCGCAGTGGATCGTCGGTGTGGTTGGCCAGCTGCAGCTCGAAGTGCTCGTCTCGCGGCTCGACGCGGAATACAAGGTCGCCGCCAATCTCGAGGCCTCTCCCTTCGCCACCGCGCGCTGGATCAAGGGCGATGAGAAGGCCCTCGACGAGTTCGAGAAGTTCAACCGCGCCAATCTCGCGCGCGACCGCGATGGCGACCTCGTCTTCATGGCCAAGAGCCCGTGGGACGTGAACTACCAGCAGGAAAAGCATCCCGACCTCGTCTTCTCGGCGACGAAGGAACGGTGAGGTTGAAACTGCGATTGGCTTGGCGCAAAGCCCTCGCATGACTCTCCAGCCCGGCCCGACTTCGCAGACCTTCATCTCGCAGCGCCTGCGCCTGCATTATCTCGACTGGGGCAATCGCGGAAAGCCGCCGCTGGTTCTGATCCACGGCGGGCGCGACCATGCGCGCAGCTGGGACTGGGTTGCCGAGGAACTGCGCGAGGACTGGCACGTGGTCGCGATGGACCACCGCGGCCATGGAGATTCCGAATGGGTCAGCGACGGCAATTACTCGTCGAACGACATGGTCTACGACGTCGCCCAGCTGATCCACCAGCTCGGCGTCGGCCCGGTGACCATCGTCAGCCACTCGATGGGCGGCAATGTCTCGCTGCGCTATGCCGGGACATTCCCCGAGATGGTGAAGAAGATCGTCGCCATCGAAGGCCTCGGCCCCAGCCCCAGGCGGCAAGCAGAGATACGCGCCAAGCCGTATCCCGAGCGCCTCAACGAATGGATCGGCAAGAAGCGCGCCGCCTCGGGCCGCACCCCGCGCAAATACGACAGTATCGAGGCGGCCTTTGCCCGCATGATCGAGGAGAACTCCTACCTCACCGAGGAACAGGCGCGCCACCTCACCATCCACGGTGTCAACCGCAACGAGGACGGCACCTACAGCTGGAAGTTCGACCCGCATCTCAATGTCTGGCCGACCGAGGATATCGCAGATGAATTCCTCCACCAGACCTGGGCCGCGATCACCGCGCCCACGCTGCTGCTTTATGGCGCGGACAGTTGGGCCTCGAATCCGGAAGGTGATGGCAGGCTCGACCATTTCGCCAATGCGAAGGTGATCGAGTTCGAGAATGCCGGACACTGGCTCCACCACGACCAGTTCGACCGCTTCATGACCACGCTGAAGGATTTCCTCTGATGGCCGAGTTTTTCGATTGTCTCGACGACAAGCACATCGCGATGATCGAAAAACAACCGGTGTTCTTCGTGGCAACCGCCGCCCCGGATGGACGGGTCAATCTCAGCCCCAAGGGTTATGATGCGTTTCGCGTGCTGGGGCCCAACAGGGTCGCCTATCTCGACCTTGCAGGCTCAGGAAACGAGACGCAGGCGCATCTGTCGGTCTCGAATCGCATCACGATCATGTTCTGCAATTTCGAGCAGCCCGCGCTGATCCTGCGGCTCTACGGCACCGGGCGATCGGTCGGTCCCGACCATGCCGATTGGGATGAACTCGCCGCCAATTTCGAGCTCATGCCCGGCACAAGGCAGATCTTCGAAATCGAGGTCGAGACCGTGCAGACCAGCTGCGGCTATGCCGTGCCCTTCATGGCTTTCGAGAAGGAGCGCGACACGCTGACGCGCTATCACGCGAGCGCCGATCGCGACGCGTGGCTGACCAAGCGCCGTAACCAGACCAGGAGCATCGACGGCATCCCGCTGCGGCCGCTCGATCGCTTTATCGACGGCAGCTGAGCGCGCATGCAGCTGCGGGTCGCGAGTTACAACATCCACAAGGCGGTCGGGCTCGACCGCAAGCGCGACCCCGAGCGCATCCTTAGCGTGCTCCACGAAATCGATGCGGATATCATCGCGTTGCAGGAAGTTGACCGGCGCATCGGCCAGCGTGCCAGCGTGCTGCCGCGCGCGGCTATCGACGATACGCACTGGCGAGTGGTCGAGGTTGCCCGAAGGCCTCGCAGCATCGGCTGGCATGGCAATGCCATCCTAGTGCGTCGCAATATCGAGATCAGGACCGGCGAAGCGCTCGACCTGCCGACGCTCGAGCCGCGCGGCGCGGCCTGCGGCGAGATCGAGATCGAAGGCCGTCTCATGCGCATCATCGGCACCCATCTCGACCTGTCGGGCCTGCGGAGGCGCGATCAGATCAGGGCGATGCTCAACCACGTCGCTGCGTGCCAACGCGATTTGCCAACGGTGATCCTGGGGGACTTTAACCAGTGGGGTCGCCAGACCGGCGCGATGCGCGAGTTCGGTGAAGACTGGGAGATAGTGACGCCGGGGCGAAGCTATCCCAGCCGCCAACCGGTCGCCACGCTCGACCGAATCGTCATTAGCCGCCACTGGCGCTGCGAGGGTGCCGACGTCCACCATACGCCGCTGGCGGCAGTGGCTTCGGACCATTTGCCCGTGGTTGCCACCCTTCTGCTGCACAATATCTAGGCACTTGCCTATTTTGTGAGCAATAAGGGGTTCAAGACTCCTTTCGCTCCACCGTATGTCCCCTCGTGCACGCCGTTTGGCACGCTTCATGCTGCGTATGCGAAGACCGGTGCTGGGGCCGGCGGCAGACATGAGGGGTGAACGCGTGAAATTCATCATCGCAGTCATCAAGCCATTCAAGCTCGACGAGGTGCGCGAAGCGCTGGGGTCGATCGGGGTGGCCGGGATGACGGTAACCGAGGTCAAGGGCTTCGGACGACAGAAGGGACAGACCGAGATTTATCGCGGCGCCGAATATTCGACAAACATGCTGCCCAAGGTGAAGCTGGAGATCGCGACCAGCGACGACCTGGCCCCGCAAGTGGTCGAAACCATCCAGCAAACCGCCAGCACCGAGGCAATCGGCGACGGGAAGATCTTTGTCTTCGACCTCGCCAGCGCCACGCGCATCCGCACCGGCGAAACCGGCGACACCGCCCTGTGAAGACGATGAAGGGATCCACCATGCTTCGCACTCTTTCCCGCGCGAGCGCCGCTGGCCTCGCGCTCCTCACGCCCGCAGCGGCCTTTGCGCAGGAGGCCGCAGAAGCTGCCGCTCCTGTCGCCAATCCTGGCAACAATGCCTGGATGATGACCGCCACGGTCCTCGTCATGCTCATGATCCTGCCGGGTCTCGCGCTGTTCTATGGCGGCCTGACCCGCTCCAAGAATATGCTCTCGACCATGACGCAGATCGGCGCGACGGCCGCGCTCGCCATGCTTGTCTGGGTCATGTGGGGCTATTCGCTCGCCTTCGGTGACACGGTCTACGAGGGAACCCTCGGCCTGTTCGTTTCGGGCGGCAGCTACTTCCTGTCGGGCATGGATGCGTCGAGCACGGCGGCGACCTTCACCGACGAGGTGATCAGCAAATACGTCTTCGTGAGCTTCCAGATGACTTTTGCCGCGATCACGGCAGGACTCATCCTGGGCGCGACGGCAGAACGCATGAAGTTCAATGCGGTCATGCTGTTCGTCCCGATCTGGCTGACGATCGTCTACTTCCCGATCGCGCACATGGTCTGGGCAGGCGGCGGCCTGCTGTTCGAAGACGGCGCACTCGATTTCGCCGGCGGTACCGTCGTGCATATCAACGCCGGTGTCTCGGGCCTCGTGCTCGCCTACCTTCTCGGCAAGCGCCGCGGCTATCCGGCGGAACCGATGATGCCACACAGCATGACGCTGACCATGGTCGGCACGGGCCTGCTGTGGGTGGGCTGGTTCGGCTTCAATGCCGGCTCGGCGCTCGAAGCCGACGGTTCGGCGGGTCTCGCCATGATCAACACCTTCGTCGCCACGGCAGCCGGTGCCCTGACCTGGATGGTGATCGAACGCCTTGCCGGTCACAAGGGCAGCGCGCTGGGCTTCTGTTCGGGCGTCATCGCCGGTCTCGTCGCGGTCACTCCGGCGGCGGGTAACAGCGGGCCGTTCGGCGCAATCCTGCTCGGCATCGTCGCCGCGGCAGTCTGCTACTTCTTCGTCGCCAAGGTGAAGGCCAAGTTCGGCTACGACGATTCTCTCGATGCTTTCGGCGTTCACGGCGTCGGTGGGATCGTCGGAGCCATCGGCACCGCCGTGGTTTACCAGCCATTCCTCGGCGGGCCCGGCGACGGCTCGACTGCCCTTGCTGTCCAGCTCGGCATCCAGGTGAAGAGCGTCCTCATCACCATCGGCTGGGCCGGTATCGGTACGCTGATCGCCGGTTACGCAGTCAAGGCGCTTATCGGCCTCCGTGTCGACGAAGAGACCGAAGTCAACGGTCTCGACATCGGCGAGCATGGAGAACGTGCCTACAACTGATCACAAGCTCGGCGGGGCGCCACCTCTCTCTCCTCGGGCGCCCCGCCCACCCATGTTCCTCCTGCGAACATCGACTTTCTACGGGCCGGGGCAGTGTCTCCGGCCCCTTTTTCTTTGCCATCGGGCACTGTGACTCTTTTGCTACGAACTATTGTTCCCTGCATTGGGTGCTCCGGGACAGGATTGAAAAGAATTTTCGGGTGATTCATGATTCGGGGCGTAGGGAGGCGAGCCTCCCTCGGAGGAGAGAAAATCATGAAGACCCTATTTGAGACCCGTATCACGCGCGGAGCTGCCCTGCTGGCGGGCTGCGCGATGGCCGCCATCTCAGCGCCAGTTGCAGCGCAAGATGCCGGTGCTGCGGAGGAAGAGCTCAGCGGTAACGTCATCGTCGTGACTGCCACCAAGCGCGACTCTACGATCCAGGACGTGCCGTTCTCGATCAACGCGCAAACGGCGGAAGACATCCAGAAGTCGGGCGCCACATCGCTCGAGGACGTTTCGCGCAATGTCGCCGGTCTTTCGGTGCAGAACCTCGGACCCGGCCAGAGCCAGGTCTCGGTGCGCGGCGTCTCCGCCGGACAGGTCGTGCGCGACCAGCCGGGCGTGAAGGAGCAGGTCGGTGTCTATCTCGACGAAAGCGTGATCTCGCTGTCGCTGTTCACTCCCGACCTTGACCTGTTCGACCTCAACCGTGTCGAGACCCTGCGCGGTCCGCAGGGTACGCTGTTCGGTTCGGGCAGCGTCGGCGGCACCATCCGCTACATCACCAACCAGCCGGTTGTCGGTGTCACCGAAGGCATGATCGAGGGCAATGTGAACCTCGTCGATGGCGACGACATGGGCTGGCACATGAAGGGTGCGGTCAACCTCGCGCTGGGCGATCGCATGGCCCTGCGCGCAGTCGGCTACTTCACCGAATACGGTGGCTTCATCAACGCGGTCGGTCCGGCAGGTGGCGACGACATCAATGGCGGCGAACGCTACGGCGGCCGGGTGGCGCTGCGCTACGAAGTCAGCGAGGATGTCACGATTACTCCCCGCGTGGTCTACCAGAAGGTCAAGGCCGACGGCTTCAACCGCCAGGAAATCTACAACCTCTATTACAACGAATTCCTGACCACGCCGCAGAGCTTCGACGAGCGCGAGCAGTATCTGCTGCTGCGTGAGGGTTTCGAGGATGAGACTTTCATCGGCGACCTTGTGGTCGAAGCGGACATTTCGGGCATCACCCTTACGTCGGTTTCGTCGATCACCGATCGCAGCATCCTCGTCAGCCGCGACGCGAGTGCGCTTACCGGTTCGGTCTCGGTCGATCTGGGATATCCCGATGCGGGCGTCCTGCTGCCGTCGAACCTGCGTGATACGACCGATGTAAACAGCTTCACCCAGGAACTGCGGCTGGCATCGAACTATGGCGGTCCGTTCGAATGGGTGTTCGGCGGGTTCTTCTCGGATACCGAGCGCTTCTATCGCCAGCGCCTTCCGACCCCGGGCTATGACGCGTTCACCGATAGCGTGCTCGGTGCGGGCACCTCGGCGGCGGTCGCCAACGGCTTCCCGGCGGACTCGCCTTACAATGCCGACCTGCCCTACGACCTGACGCAGTTCGCGATCTTCGGTGAGGGCACCTACGCGTTGACCGACGCGTTCGACGTGACTGTCGGCATGCGCTGGTACGACTTCACCGAGACGCGCAAGTTCATCTCGGGCGGCCTCTTCGCCAATGGCGACAATGTGGAAGACAAGACCACGTCGGACGGTTTCAGCCCGCGTGTGTTGCTCAGCTACGACGTCAACGACAATCTCACCATCAATGCGCAGGCCTCGAAGGGCTTCCGCCTCGGCGGTGTGAACGATCCGCTCAACGTCACGCTCTGCTCGCCGGCAGACGAGGCACTGTTCGGCTCGTTCCAGAGCTATGACGATGAAACCCTGTGGAACTACGAGGTCGGCGCCAAGGCCCAGGGCCGCGGCTTCTACGCCAATGTCGCAGGCTTCTACAACGACATCAGCAACCTCCAGGTCACGCTGGATGCCGGTAGCTGTTCGTCACGCATCGTCTTCAACGTGCCCGACGCGCATACGATGGGCTTCGAGGCAGAGGTCGGCCTTTCGCCGGTCTCCGGTCTAGACTTCGTCTTCTCCGGCAGCCTGATCGAGGCCGAATTCGACACGACCCTCCCCGGCGCCCTGACCGCCGCAACGGGTATCCGCGAGGGCAACCGCCTTCCGTCCGTGCCGAAGTTCCAGTTCTCGACCTCGGCGAGCTACGAGTTCCCCATCGGGGCGAATGCGGATGCCTATATCGCGGCATCCTACAGCCACGTAGGAAACCGTTATACGCAGCCTGCGGACCAGGAGAACAATCCGCGGACCTTCACTCATGGCCTGCCCTTCGGCGGCGCAGATGCAGCTGACGCGACCACGGTCAACCTGCTGCTGCCGTCCTACGACATCGTGAACCTCAGTGTTGGCGTCGACCTCGACAGCGGGCTGTCGCTGGTGGCCTATGTCAACAATGTGTTCGACGAGAATGCGCTGCTCAGCTTCGACCGCGAACGCGGCGGACGGGCGCGCCTGTCGTATCTGACGAACCAGCCGCGCACCTTCGGCATTACCGCGCGCCAGAGCTTCTGACGCCAGCCGTTTGCCAGAATGGATGGGGGCCGGAGCGCGAGTTCCGGCCCCTCTTCTATGCTTGGAACCAGGCTGCAAGCGCGATGAGGATGAGTGCCCATGCCGCGAGTACGAACGCGGCACCCCACAAGGACCTTGGCTTGCTCGTGATCCGGAGGGCCTGCTCGCGATAGGCTTCGAGCAGCCCTTCCGGTAGCAAGCGCAGCACGAGCCAGCTGCCCACCGGGACGATCAGCAGGTCGTCGAGCAGGCCGATCACAGGGATGAAATCGGGGATCAGGTCGATCGGGCTGAGCGCATAGGCGGTGACCAGCAAAGCGATCATTCGCGCCAGCCAAGGCGTTCGCTTGTCGCGCGCCGCGATGTAGAGGGCCAGCACATCGCGCCTCAGCGCGCTGGCCCAGCGCTTGAGCCTACCCGGCAAGCGCCGCCTTCACGAAATCGACGCAGCGTTCGCCGATCATGATGCATTTCCGCCACTCAGCGAAAGTGGGAACCGGTTTCGCGCCCGGAGGGGCGGAAGGAAGGCCGCGCATCATGCCAGTGCCGCCTTCACGAAATCGGCGCAGCGTTCGCCGATCATGATGCTCGGCGCGTTGGTGTTGCCGCTGACGAGGCGGGGCATGATGCTAGCATCGGCAATGTACAGCCCCTCGATCCCCCGCGCCTTCAACGTCGGGTCGACCACCGAGTCCTCATCCGCGCCCATTCGGCAAGTTCCCACCGGATGATAGACCGTGTCGGCGCGACTCCGGATCAACTCGTCTAGCTGCGCATCGTCGTCGAGGTCGATGGGATAGCGATCCTGCGGATCGTACTTCGCAAGGCTCGGCGAGGTGACGATACGGTGCGAAAGGCGCACTCCCTCGCGCAGGGTGGCGATATCGCGTTCGTCGTCGAGGAAGTTGGGATCGATGCGAGGGGCGTCGGCGGCATTGCGGCTATCGAGCCGAACGGTGCCCCGACTCTCGGGCCGCAGGACGCATGCATGAAGCGAGAAGCCGTGGCCCTTCACCTTTGTCCGTCCGTGATCCTCGAGCATGGCGGGGACGAAGTGCCACTGGATGTCGGGGGCGGGCGCATCGGGCATGACGGTCCAGAACCCGCCCGCCTCGGCATAAGGCGTGGTCATTATGCCGGTGCGCTTGCGGCGATGCTCGATGATCGCCTTCGCCATGCGGACCGTTCCAGCGAGACTGTCGCCGATCAGCTCCTTGTTCTTGCTCTCCCAGCTGGACACATAATCAATATGGTCCTGCAGGTCCGAGCCGACCGCCGGCTTGTCGAGCACCACGTCGATGCCATGCTCGCGCAGGTGCTGTGCAGGGCCGATTCCCGAAAGCATCATGATCTGCGGCGAGTTGAACGCGCCTGCGCAGAGTACGACGGCACCGCGCGCCTTCACGGTTCTCTGCTTCTTGCCGACCGAATAGGTGACACCGGTGACCCTGCCGCTCTCGACTTCGAGGCGCTGAACCGTAACCCCGATCCGGACGTCGAGATTCTTGAAGCTCCTTCGCGGCTCGATGTAGGCACGTGCCGCGGACCAGCGCTCGCCGTCCTTCTGGGTTACTTGGTAGAGGCCAAAGCCGTCCTGCCTCTCGCCGTTGAAATCGGCGTTGCGCGGAAGCTGCAACTGCGCGGCTGCCTCGACAAAGGCGAGGCTGCCGGGGTTGGGCCATTTCTGGTCGCTGACCCAAAGCGGCCCGCTGTCGTTGTGCCAGGTGTCGCTGCCGCGCACATTGTGTTCGGCGCGTCTGAAATAGGGAAGAACCTCGGCGTAGCTCCAGCCGTTGCAGCCGAGTGCGGCCCAATTGTCATAATCCCAGGCGTTGCCCCGGATATAGACCATGGCATTGATCGCCGAGGACCCGCCAAGCCCGCGACCGCGCGGCTGGTAGCCGGTCCTGCCGTTCAACCCCTTCTGCGGCACCGTCTCGTAGCGGTAATTCGACTTGTCGGTGAGGAAGGGCATGAAGCCCGGGGTCTTGATGAGCATCGTGTTGTTGCGCTGGCCCGCCTCCAGCAGGCAAACGTTCTTGCCGGCTTCGGCCAGGCGTCCGGCCACTGCACTGCCGGCGCTTCCGCCGCCGACTACCACAACATCGAATTCGTCCATGAATGCTCCTCTCGATTCGAGAGGTTAGGCAGGCTCCGTCCCGCCCGCAATCGGGTTTTCGGTTGCAACGGGTTTTTGCGTCTTGCCCTGCCGCTCCAGCCATTGGGCGCGGATCATGTCGGAAGTCTCACGGCTGCCATCATGCGTCCAGCCCGGTTCGCGCAGGAGATATCCCAGCTTGCTGCCCCAGGGCGCGCGCCACATGTCCTGCGCAATGCCGATCCATTCATGGAAGACCGCCCATAGCAGGTTGAAGCTGCCCAGCTGCTTGACGATGCCGTAGCGGATCTTCTCGTCGTCGACTTCGGCCTCGAAGCTACCGAACATCTTGTCCCAGACAATGAAGACCCCCGCGTAATTGCGGTCGAGATAGCGCGGATTGGTCGCGTGGTGGACGCGGTGATGGCTCGGCGTGTTCATCACCGCCTCGAACCAGCGCGGCATCCGGCGGATCGCCTCGGTATGAATCCAGAACTGGTAGATCAGGTTGAAGCCTGCGCAGATGGCGATCATCCCCGGGTGGAAGCCGAGCAGGACAAGCGGCAGCTTGAACGCGAAACCCAGCGTTAGGAAACCGGTCCAGGTTTGCCGGAGCGCGGTCGAGAGATTGTAGTGCTGGCTCGAATGGTGGTTCACATGGCTAGCCCAGAACCAGCGCACGCGGTGGCCGAAACGATGGATCCAGTAATAGGCGAGATCGTCGAGCACGAAGCACAGCGCGAAGGCCCACCAGGTCCAGGGCACCTCGAACAGGCGGAACTGCCACAGGTACAGGAACAGCGCGAGGAATGCCCCGCCCGAGATCAGTCCAGCGACCGTGCTGCCAAGGCCGAAGGCAAGGCTGGTCAGCGTGTCCTTGGGCTCATAGGCGTTGGGCCGCTTCTTCCACGCCCAGATCATCTCGATCAGGACGAGGGCGACGAAGCCGGGAACGGCGAGTTCGGTGGGCGAGAAATCGGGCATGGTCGGCCTATCCTATGCTCTCGATCGCTTGCATCCAAGCCGAAGCGTTCTCGAGTCGGAGACGGGCAGTGCCATAGCGCTTTTCGGCCGTGTCGATGACCAGCACGTCATCTGCGAGCCGTATCGATGCTGCCGGGGTCAGGATGCGCCCGGCAAAGTGCGATCCATGCGGGCGCAGCAGCAGTATTCGGCCGCCGCGGTCACGCAGCAGTGCGCCGTGCCCGTCGCGGTCGATCGCGCAATCCACCGCGTCGAACCCGCTCACCGCCTCGTCGGCTGCGCGCAGCGCGGCTTCCCGATCGGCCAGCCGGGGCTCTGGGCCGAGCTTGAGCCACCAGGCGAGCGCAGCCAGCGCAAGGATCGCGACAAGCGAGCCGAGAAATTGCAGCAATGGCGGTGGGAGGGATTGCATTGGCGCGGATTGGCACGGGCGCAGCTTTGCGGCAAGCAGGTGACGAAGAGGAGGCACAGATGAAATCCGCATTCACAATCTTCACCGCAGTGCTGCTTTCCGGGGCAGCGGCACCGCTCGCCGCACAAATCGCCGACCCGCTCGCCGAGGTTGCTGCGCAGGGGGACCGGACCGAACGCGTCGCCAAGCAGATTTGGGACTGGGCTGAGCTTGGCTACCTCGAAACCCGGTCGAGCGGGCTGTTGCAGGACGAACTGGAAGGCGAGGACTTCAGGATCGAGGCCGGAGTGGCGGACATCCCGACGGCCTTCGTTGCAGAGTGGGGAAAGGGCGGGCCGGTCATAGCCATCCTCGCCGAATATGACGCGCTTCCCGGTATCACCCAGTCGGCTTCATCTTCTCGCGATCCGCTGGACGAAAAGCAGGCGGGTCATGCCTGCGGGCACAACCTCTTCGGGGCCGGATCACTCACCGCTGCGATCGCGGTGAAGCGGTGGCTCGAGAAGACAGGGACGCCGGGCCGCATCAGGCTCTACGGTACGCCTGCGGAAGAAGGAGGCTCGGGCAAGGTCTACATCGCACGTGCCGGCCTATTCGACGATGTCGACATTGCCATCCACTGGCACGCCGATGACGAGAACAGTGCCGCGGCGCGCACCAGCCTCGCCAATCGCTCGGCCAAGTTCCGCTTCAGAGGCGTTTCGGCCCACGCCGCAGGCGCTCCGGAGCGCGGGCGCAGCGCGCTCGACGGGGTCGAGGCGATGAACATGATGGCCAATATGATGCACGAACATACCGACATGGACACGCGCATCCATTACGTCATCACCAAGGGGGGATCGGCGCCCAATGTCGTGCCCGATTTCGCCGAGAGCTTCTATTACATCCGCCACCCAGATGCCGACGAGGTGCGCAAGCTGTGGACCCGGCTGGAGGCCGCCGCAAAGGGTGCTGCGATGGGCACCGGAACCGAGGTCGAGTGGGAGATCATCCACGGCAACAACCCTCTGCTGGTCAACGAGACGCTTCAGAAGGTGATGGACGCAAACCTGCGCAGCCTCGGCGGGGTCGAATACACGGCGGAGGAACGCGCTTGGGCGGCAGAGATTGCCAAGAGCTTTGGAGAGGACGCCAAGCCGCTGGAGGAGGCTGCGCAGGTACAACCCTACAGCAAGAGGCTCGGCTATGGATCCACCGATGTGGGCGATGTGTCCTGGGCAACGCCGACAGTCGGCGTACGCACTGCCACCTGGGTGCCCGGCACCAGTGCGCATAGCTGGCAGGCGGTGGCTGCCAGCGGCTCCTCGATAGGATTCAAAGGTGCACAGCTGGCGGCCAAGGCGATGACATTGATGGCGGCCGAACTCTTCACCAATCCCGAACTGCGCGCGGCGGCGCGGGCGGAGTTCGACGCCTCACGTGGCGAGGACTACGTCTATCAATCGCTGCTGGGCGATCGAGACCCGCCACTCGACTATCGCAAGTAGTCAGGCGCGGGCTTCGGCGGCCAGCGCCTCAACGGCAGGGCGTATCGGGGCGATGTCATATCCTGCTGCGTTGGCAGCAGCCGCGATCTCATCGGGGTTGTCGCCCTCGCTGGCGCGGTAGAGCGACCACAGCAGGGTCGACCGCGTACCCGATCGGCAGAAGCCGAGCACCGTTCCGCTCGTGTCGGCGATGGCCTTACGCAGGCTTTCGATCTGCGGCTGGCTGAAGCCGGCACCCGAAACGGGGATCGCGACGTAGTCCATGCCGGCCGCACGCGCAGCGGCCTCGATCTCGGATCCTTCGGGCTGGTCGGGAGCCTCGCCGTCGGGGCGATTGTTGACCACCAGTGTCACCCCCATCGCTGCGGCATCGGCAATGTCCTCGACCGAGATCTGGGGGCTCGCGTAAAAGCCCTCTGTTAGCTTGCGAAAATCGCTCATGCCGGTTCTCCTTGCCTGACCTTGCGCTTGCTCTCGCGGCGACGGCGCTGGATGATATTGAGAAGCTCGACGCCGACGGAAAAGCCCATCGCGGCGTAGATATATCCCTTGGGAACATGGAAGCCGAAGCCGTCCGCGATCAGCACCAGGCCGATCATCACGAGGAAGGCCAGCGCCAGCATCACAAGCGTCGGGTTCTTCTCGATGAATTTCGCGAGCGGATCAGCGGCGACCATCATGATGCCGACAGTAATGACGACCGCGGCGACCATGATCGGAATTTCGTCGGTCATGCCCACTGCGGTGAGGATCGAATCGACCGAGAATACGATGTCGATCGCGACGATCTGGGCAATCACCGTGCCGAATGTCGCTTTGACCGCGTCTGCAGTCCCGGGCGTCTTGTCGAGGAGGTCGCCCGAATCGTCCTCGGGCTCCATCGAGTGATGGATCTCCTTGGTCGCTTTCCACAGCAGGAACAGCCCGCCGATAAGCAAGATGAGATCGCGGCCGGAGAATGCGGTCTCGAAGCTCGGCTCGCCATATTTGTTCGGTGCGCCGGTTATTCCGAGGTCGAACAGCGGGGTCTGCAGCGTGACCAGCCAGCCGATCAGCATGAGCAGGCCGATTCGCATGATCAGCGCCAGCGACAGGCCGATCTTGCGCGCGCGCTGCTGCTGGTGCTCGGGCAGTTTGTTCGACAGGATCGCGATGAAAATGAGATTGTCGACGCCGAGCACGACCTCGAGCGCGATCAAAGTCAGCAGCGCGAGCCACGCGGCCGGATCGGTGAGCAGGGCCAGAATGTCCATGTGCGCGGCTTTGCCAAGCGCACTTTGGATAAGCAAGCGAAACGAGTGGGTTGCCGGACCATGCGAAAATGTCACATTTTTGCGTGACATCCTCTCGTTATGCTAAATCATTCGCGCGCGGCGATGTTTCGCGCTATGTGATGGTCAAAATGTGGCGATTGTGCGTGGATTCCCCGTGCTCTGGCCAGTGCCCGACGTGTTTGGCTGCCCCCACGTCGACGCACAGTTACCCAATGGGCGGCACGAAGGTAATGTTCGAGTTATGGGTTACGACAGAGGGCGCCGTCGCGGACGGGACAAGCGCGACGGTTTCGGGGAGGAAGGGTTCGATCCGTTCGGCGGACCGCCGGCGGACTTCGCACCACATAACAATTTTCGTGACGACCGCGGAGGCGGCGATCGCTATGGCGGCGGAGGCGGTGGTGACCGCTTCGGCGGTGGCAATCGCGGTGGCGGCGGCTTCGGCGGCGGCCCGCGCGGCGGCGGCGGTGGCGGAGGCGGTGGTTTCAACCGCATGCCCGCACAAGTCGTCGGCACTGGCAAAGGCACGGTAAAGTTCTTCAACAGCCAGAAGGGCTTCGGCTTCATCCAGCAGGAAACCGGTGGTGAGGACGTTTTCGTCCACATCAGCGCGGTCGAACGTGCCGGCCTCGAAGGCCTGGCCGAAGGCCAGGAGCTCGAGTTCAACTTGGTCGATCGCGGCGGCAAGGTGTCGGCGCAGGACCTTCAGGTTGTCGGCGAAGTCATCGCAGTCGCCAAGCGTGAAGAAGCGGCTCCGCGCCGTGAGCTCACCGGCGAGAAGGCGACCGGGACGGTCAAGTTCTTCAATTCAATGAAGGGCTTCGGCTTCCTGACCCGTGACGATGGTCAGCCTGACGCGTTCGTGCACATCAGCGCGGTCGAGCGTTCGGGCCTTGCAGGTATCGACGAAGGTCAGCGCTTCGAGTTCGACCTTGAAGTCGACCGACGCGGCAAATACTCGGCGGTCAACCTCGTTCCCATTCAGGAATAAGGTTCGCGCCTCCGCCATGCGGGTTTGACCCGCGAGGCGAGACGCAATAGATCGCTGACGAACACGCAAATGGCGGTTCCTTCATGGGGCCGCCATTTGTCTTTGACCCGAGAGAGAGCACCGGAGTTCCCATGTCCATTTCGCCGCTGATGCCCGTTTACCCCCGCTGCGGAGTCCGCCCTGTCGAAGGCGACCACTGCCACCTGATCGACGAGGACGGCACGCGCTATCTCGACTTCGCCAGCGGGATCGCAGTGAACCTGCTCGGTCACAGCCACGAAGGGTTGATCGGCGCGATCCAGAAGCAGGCGGCAAAGCTGATGCACGTCTCCAACCTCTACGGCAGTCCGCAGGGCGAGGAGCTGGCGCAGCGACTGGTCGACAAGACCTTTGCCGACACGGTGTTCTTCACCAACTCGGGCGCCGAGGCGGTCGAATGTGCGATCAAGACCGCACGTGCCTATCACCAGCACGCTGACGGCGATTCGAACCGCACCGAGCTGATCACCTTCACCAACGCCTTCCACGGCCGCACGATGGCGACCATCAGCGCCTCGAACCAGGAGAAGATGCACCACGGCTTCCTGCCGCTGCTCGCCGGGTTCAAATATGCCGAGTTCGACAATCTCGATAGCGCCAAGGCGCTGATGAGCGACAAGACTGCCGGTTTCCTGGTTGAACCGATCCAGGGCGAAGGTGGCATCCGCCCGGGCAGCGACGAGTTCATTCGCGGCCTGCGAGAGCTGGCCGACGAGAACGACCTCATGCTGGTCTTCGACGAAGTCCAGTGTGGCGTCGCTCGGACGGGCAAGCTCTATGCCTATGAGCACTACGGCATTGAGCCCGACATCATGGCGACCGCCAAGGGCATCGGCGGTGGTTTCCCGCTCGGCGCCTGCCTCGCAACCGAGAAGGCCGCGCGCGGCATGGGCTTCGGCACGCATGGCTCGACCTATGGCGGCAACCCGCTTGCCATGGCTGCCGGCATGGCGGTGATGGATGCAGTGGCGAACGACGAATTCCTCGCCGAAGTCACAGAGAAGGGCGAACGTCTGCGCAGTCGCCTCGAACAGTTCATCGGCAACTACCCCGAGCTTTTCGAGCTGGTGCGCGGCAAGGGCCTCATGCTCGGCCTCAAGATGAAAGTCGAAAGCCGTCCCTTCTTCGTTCACTTGCGCGACAACCACCAGCTGCTGTGCGTTGCCGCGGGCGACAACACGCTGCGCGTCCTGCCGCCGCTGGTGGCCGACGATGCCGAGTTCGACGAATTCTTCGACAAGCTCTCCGCTGGTGCGGCGAGCTACGAAGTCCCGGCATAAGGAGGCTATGGCGGTGAAGCATTTCCTCGACCTCTCGGATGCGGGCGGGGATGCGATCGCCGCCATGCTGGCCGACGCGCAGGATCGCAAGGCCGCGCGCCTCGGCTGGCCCAAGGGCAAACCCGACGCGGATGCGCCGCTAGCTGGTCATGTGCTGGCGATGATTTTCGAGAAGAACTCGACCAGAACGCGGGTCAGTTTCGACATCGCCATGCGCCAGCTGGGCGGTTCGGCGCTGATCCTCGATTCGGGAACGAGCCAGCTCGGTCGCGGCGAGAGTATTGCCGATACTGCACGCGTGCTCAGCCGCATGGTCGATGCGATAATGATCCGCACCGATGATCATGCGAAGGCCGAAGAGCTGGCGAATTTTGCCGATGTGCCGGTGATCAACGGGCTGACCGACCGTTCGCACCCGTGCCAGATCGTTGCCGACCTCCTGACGATGGTGGAACAAGGCAAGGCATTGCCCGGGCTCGAGCTTGCCTGGCTCGGGGACGGGAACAATGTGCTCCATTCGATCCTCGAGGCAGCCGGAATCTTCAAGTTCAACGTCCGCGTCGGGACACCGCAAGGCTATGAGCCCGAGGCCGAGTTCGTGGAAATGGCAAGGGCTGGCGGGGCGCAGGTGATCCTGACCAAGGACGCTGCCGAGGCCGCAAAAGGCGCAGATATCATCGTCACCGATACCTGGGTTTCGATGGGTCAGCAGCACGTCCACAACAAGCTTGCCGCGATGGAGCCGTTCCGTGTCGACGAACGCCTGATGGCTAGAGCCAAGCCCGATGCGCGATTCCTCCACTGCCTGCCCGCCCATGTGGGCGACGAAGTCAGCGAGGGCGTATTCGAGAGCGACCAATCGGTAGTCTTCGACGAGGCCGAAAACCGCATCCACGCGCAGAAGTCCGTCCTCCTGTGGTGCCACGGAAAGCTCTAGGGGACCCTGGAACCCCCTACAAATTCGCGAATCCTCCCCCATATGGCGCCGATGGACGACACTCCCATCCAGCCCGACGAGACCTATGCAGGCAAGATTCTCGGCTTTACCATCCCCTCGCGCAATGCACGTGGGCGGCTCGTGCGGCTCGATACCACGCTTGGCGAGATTCTCTCTGCGCACGCCTATCCGGCTCCGATAACCCACCTTCTGGCCGAGGCGCTGGTCCTGGCCACGCTCATGGGCGGCCTGCTCAAGGATGACGGGTCGCAAGTCACCATGCAGGCGCAAACCGAGGAAGGCGCGGTCCGCTTGCTTGTCTGCGATTTCAAAGGCGGGGAACTGCGTGGTTATGTCGATTTCGACGAGGTGCGGCTGGCGGAGCTTGGTGCGAATCCTTCGCTCTTCGCGCTGTTCGGCAAGGGGTATCTCGCCATTACCTTTGACATCCCCTCGGGCCAGGGCCGTTATCAGGGGATTGTCCCGCTCGAGGGCTCGAGCCTGTCGGAGGCTTGCGAGAGTTACTTCTTCCAGTCCGAACAGGTGCCGACACTAATCCGCTGTGCAGTCCGTTCGGACGGCGACAGCTGTGTCGCAGCGGGCCTGCTTGTCCAGCATCTTCCTGATGGCGAAGAGGGGCGCGAACGCCTGCACGCACGCCTCGATCACCCCGAGTGGGAGCATGTCGCGGTCATGGCGGGTTCGATCCGCCACGATGAACTCCTGGACAATGGGCTTTCGCTCGAGGCGATCGCCTGGAGGCTTTTCCATGAGGAAGATGAAGTGCGGATCCAGCGCGGCGTCGGGATTTCGCGCGGTTGCCGCTGTTCGGTCGAGCACTACGAGCAGGTACTCGCTCGGTTTCCCGAAGAAGATCGCAGGGAAATGCGAAACGACGAGGGCCTGATACTCGTCGATTGTTCGTTCTGCTCGAAGCAATTCGCCATAGCCGGATAACGGTCTGTCGATGTTATACAACGGTTAAGCGCAGTTCTGGTTTAATATACGCGAATCGGGCCTGCTTGCGGGCCCTTTCCGGAAGGTGTTCGAAGTGAAGATGCGTTTCTCGGTAAAGACGATTGCCATGGCGGCGGCCGTTCTGGCCGTACCTGCCATTGCACAGGGTTCGCTCGCCATGCTCGACGGGCTCCAGAAGGGTGGCTGGGAAGTGCGCTATCGCGATGGAAGCACCGCTCGCAAGGTCTGCGTCCGCTCGGGGCGTGAGTTCATCCAGCTCCGTCATACCGACAGCGGCTGCAACCGCTTCGTGGTGGAAGACGGAGCCAATGAGGTGACCGTGCAATACACCTGCCGCGGCAATGGCTATGGTCGTACCAGCATTCGCAAGGAGACTGCGGCGCTGGTCCAGATCGACAGCCAGGGCATTGCGGACGGCAAGCCATTCCAGTTTTCCGCTGAAGCACGCCGTACTGCCAGCTGCGACTGATCATTGCCGCGCGGCGCGATCCGTTCTAGCGGCATGGCCCCATGCAAAGTGAAGAACACAAAACGCCGGGTCCGGCGGTAATACTGCTGTCCGGCGGTCTCGATTCCATGGTCACCGCGGCGATTGCGCGCGAGCGCGGGCACGAGATTCACGCCCTTACGATCGATTATGGCCAGCGCCATGTACGTGAGCTGCAGTCTGCACGGGCGATTGCAAAAGAGCTGGGAGTGTCGCGGCATGTCCTGCTACCACTGGATTTGCGCCAGTTCGGCGGTTCGGCGCTGACTGCCGACATCGATGTGCCCAAGTCGGGTGTCGGTAACGACATTCCCGTCACCTATGTCCCGGCCCGCAACCTGGTGTTCCTGGCCCTTACGACCGCCTTTGCTGAGACATCGGGATCGCGCGACATCTTTATCGGGGTCAATGCACTCGACTACTCGGGCTATCCGGATTGTCGGCCCGAATTTATCGCAAGTTTCGCCGAGACCGCGAGGCTCGGAACCAAGCAGGGCGTCGAAGGCGCCCCGTTCACCATCCATGCGCCGCTGCAGCATATGTCGAAGGCCGACATCGCCAACGAATGCCATCGACTGGGGCTCGACCCGGCATGGAGCTGGTCCTGCTATGACCCGACGAGCGAGGGATTGGCCTGTGGCGCCTGCGATTCTTGCCGTTTGCGCCGAAAGGGCTTTGACGAAGCGGGGCTTATCGATACCACCCCATACACCAAGGCTGACCCAGACCTGACGGAGTGAAAAATTGACCGATACCAGTGACGCTGCCGCAACCGAAGTCGAAGAGGTCGCGAGCGGCTCGGAAGCGAAGGTACCGGCCTACAGCTGGTACGCGCTCAGCGTCCTGGTCCTGATCTATGTCCTGAACTTCATCGACCGCCAGATCCTTTCGATTCTGGCGAACGACATCAAGGCCGACCTGGGAGTTGAGGACGATTACCTCGGTTTCCTCTACGGAACCGCATTTGCGGTCTTCTACGCTCTTTTCGGCATTCCGCTCGGTAAGCTGGCGGATAGCTGGAAACGCGTCCGGTTAATGACAGTGGGTCTGGCACTGTGGTCGACGATGACGGCACTGTCGGGCTTCGCGAAGAACGCAAGCACACTGACTATCGCGCGGATCGGTGTGGGCGTGGGCGAAGCGACGGCGAGCCCTTCGGCATATTCGCTGATCAGCGACTGGTTCCCGGCCCGCCTGCGGGCCACGGCGCTCGCGATCTATTCGTCGGGCCTCTATATCGGTGGTGGCATTTCGCTACTGATCGGAGGACTGATCGTCGAGAACTGGAATGCCGCCTATCCCGATGGAGGGCCGTTGGGACTCGCTGGATGGCAGGCGGCCTTCCTCTCGGTCGGAGTTCCGGGGCTGCTGCTGGCGCTTTGGGTACTCAGCCTGCGCGAGCCGGTAAGAGGAGCGATCGACGGATTGCCGACACCAGAGGACCCGGCGCCGTTCAAGGGTTTCCTGAGCGAACTTTTCCAGGTGATCCCTCCCTTCACTGTTTTCGGTGCCGCCGCGCGTGGAACACGTGCACTGCTCATGAACCTTGCCGGGGCGGCGTTCTTCGCCGTCCTTGCGTGGCTTCTGTACCGCTGGACCGGGGTGGTTGCGCAATGGGTCTTCCTGGGGGTCGGCTATTATGCAGTCTTCAGTTGGGCGATGGGCCTGCGCGCGCGCGACTATCCGACCTTTCGCCTTACCTGGGGCTCGCCGGCCTTTCTGTGTACGATTCTGGGATATGGCACGGTGTCGTTCATGGCCTATGCGGCGTCCTACTGGGGTGCGCCCTACGCGGAGCGCGCGCTTGGCGCTTCAAAGTCCGACCTGGGCCTGTTGCTGGGCGCACCGGCTGCGGTGGCCGGTTTCCTAGGGGTGATCCTGGGTGGTTCGCTCGCGGATTTTCTCCTGAAGCGTAGGTCCAATGGGCGCGTCTGGGTGGTCATTGTCGGCCTTGTCGCCCCGATCCCGGCGATGTGGGTCGCCTATACGACGAGCGAAGTCACGGTTTTCTATATTGCGAGCTTCATGGCCCAGATGCTCAGTGCGTCGGCGCTCGGGGCTGCTGCGGCAACCAGTCAATCACTCGTCCTTCCGCGGATGAGGGGCCTGGCCACGGCAACCTTCTTCCTTGCCACCACTCTTGTCGGCCTCGGGCTCGGTCCCTTCATGGCTGGCTATGTTTCCGCCACCAACGGGGATGATCTGGCAAAGGGTGTGCTCTCGACGATGGTGATTGCACCCGTTGGCCTTGCCCTGTTGATCGGCGCGCTATTGCTCGTACCCAAGGCCAGCGCCAATGTCCGGGTTTGGGCACGCGAAGCGGGCGAGGCAATCGAGGGCTAGGTGGCCTCGATCACGCCGCAAGCAATACGAGATCCGGCATCACCCGAAGGATCGGTGCGATAGTCGTCCGCCTTTGCGTGAACGACTATTGCAGAACCGTCGGCGTCAAAAATGGCTGCCATGACCTGCGTGGCCGAGCCTGTCAGGTCGACCTGGATCGTGGCGGAATGGTTCCCGGCAATCTCGAGGTTGGGCAAGTCTCCCAGATGGCTGCCGTTGGGCGACATCGAGCCGTGGGCCTTGCTCCCGGGGTTGAGGTGCCCTCCGGCGCTCGAAAAATCGGGCGCGATGCATTTCCCGACAGTGTGAAGGTGGAAGCCGTGGAGGCCAGGCTCGAGGCCTCCAACCACCGCCGACAGCCTTATGCTATCGCCATGGCGCAACAGCTGCGCTGTTCCGACGGGCACTCCGTTTGACAGCCGTAGGGTGGCTTCGCCGATGCGCTCGTCGGGCAGGCTATCGATCGAGGCGCAAGCGCTGACAAGGGTTGTGAACACGACCAGGCTGCCAATAGTCCGATTGCGCATCTGTAGACCTCTCCTTCGGGCTGCACTGTAGCACATACGAAAAAGGGGCCGGATTGCTCCGGCCCCTCGAACGTTTTCGCATTTATGCGAAAATTACATGCCCGAACCCGGACCGTAAGTGATTTCCACACGACGGTTCTGGAGTTCGCGGACGCCGTCAGCAGTCGGAACACGCAGCTGCGATTCGCCGAATGCTTCGCTGGAGATCCGGCCATCCGGAATACCGCGCGAGGTCAGGTAACCGCGAACCGACGAGTTACGACGTTCTGCCAGACCCATGTTGTAGGTCGTCGAGCCCGACGTATCGGTGTGACCGGCCAGCATGACCGCGGCGGTGCCGCAGTTGGCGTAGGCCGAAACCGCGTTGTCGAGGATCGTCGCTGCTTCCGGAGTGATGTCCGATTCGTCCCAGTTGAAGAAGACGATGTACGGACCCTGCTCGCAAACCGGCGCCGGCGGCGGCGGAGGCGGCGGGGGAGGCGGCGGCGGAGGCGGCGGCGGCGGCGGCGGGGGCGGCGGCGGTGCCGGCGGTTCGCCGAAGTTGTAGGTGAACGTACCGAGCAGCGAGTGGCTGCGGATCGAATCGTTCAGCGAACGACCACCAAGGTCAACGAGCGTCACGTCTTCAGCCGTGAAGAGGCGATACTTGAGGCCAACGTCGATGTTGTCGGTCAGCGGAGCGCGGATGCCGGCGAGAACCTGCCATGCGAGACCGCTGTCCGAATCGTCGAATGCAGTACCTGCAACCTGGAATGCCGCGTCGGCGCTGGTCCGCGCGACACCGATACCGGCGCCCACGAAGCCCTGGAGGCCATCGTCTTCACCGAAGTCGAGCATGCCGTTAAGCATGAATGCTAGAGTGTTCAGGTCGCCTTCGGGATAGTAGGTGCCAGCCACTGCGGTAGTCGAGCCGAGCGGCAGACCGCCCGAGCCAACCTGGAGCGTATTGAGATCCGCACCTGCATAGCGAACTTCGGCTTCGAGACGGAACGCACCGAAGTCGTATCCGATGAAGCCGCCGAAGTCATAACCAGTGTCCATATCGACGGACAGCGTGTCTGCACCGTCATCAACACTGAAATCGATATCTTCGACGATGCTCGGACCACCCTCGACGCCGACATACCAGCTGTCGTCTTTGGCGAGGGCAGGCGAAGCAAGGGCCGTCGAAGCCATCGCCATACCTATGACGAGTTTCCGCATTATTATTTCCCCTTTTTGCGAATTAGAGCCACCGAGTGGAAGACATCTAACTTTCAACCCCTACAGTGGCAAGCGGACAATGTCCGGGAACTGTTGCAATTATGCCGCTCTTGAAAGCGAGATTATTACGCCAGGAGAATAGGATATCCTCCATGAAGGTGCGAACGTCGCCGCGTAAAAAACGTTCCCGCCGATCTATTGGGCCAATAGGCCGGCCGCGCGCAAGACTTGAAGGACCTGGTCGATCGCGCTTCGCGCCTCGGCATCGACCACCCCGCCCCCGGACGGAGCAGAGGGCTGCGCTGGTAATTGCCACCCGTTGCGACAGTATTTCATTCTTCCTGCAGAGCGGTCGAAGTCACCCATCCCCTGCGATGGTGGAGCATCGGTCCATTGGGTCCCGTCCCATCCTGCAAGCTGCCCCTTGCGGGTGGCCCAATCCCCGGTAGCGGGGGAGGCAACCAGATAGCTTTGGCCAGGAGCGGGTGCGGCGGGCGGGTCGGCCTGCTCTGCCTCTGCAACTGGATGTACCAGCATGTCGAGCCGGGCCAGTGCTTCGTTGACGAAGAACTGCTTCTGCGCCTGTCCAGTCAGCGTGGCTATGTTGAGGGCCTCTGAGCGTCTCCGGTTCGCCCGCCGAATAGAGCCAGGCGATCTCACCGTTCTCCCAGGTCAGCTTGCGCAGGCTCGGTTCGAACACCGGGGCGAGCGCGCCGGGCGAGGCGGCGAGGACGCCGCTGTCGCCTTCGACCATGACATTGCGCACCTCGGTCAGGCTCGCGCCGACCAGCGCAATCCGTGCATTGCCATCGTGGCGGGCAACGTCGCGAACCCATTCCGCGCCCGCGCGGGTCTTGCCGAAGCCGCGTCCGGCGCAGAGCAGCCAGGTGCGCCAGGCCTCTTCAGGCGGCAATTGCGCATCGCGCGCCCAGCCCTCCCAGTACCAGCTGCCCAGCGCGTCCAGTTCATGTGGGGCGAGCTGGCGGGCGAGTTCCTCGCGCTCGGCCAGGGCCTCATCGCCCTCGCGCCGCAGCCACATCCCGCGCGAGAGGGGCTTTGTCCTACGCCCCATCGCTGCCGCCCGTCTTTGCCGCGTTGTTCCGGCGCGCCTTGCTTATCGCCTTGTCGCTCTCCTTCGCGCGCAGCCGCATGGCGTCGATCTTGGCGTTGATGCTGGCGATCGTGGTGACCTCGTCAGCCAGCGTCCGGCGGCCCTTTTCGCGCGCCACGCTCTCGCGATGGGCGCTGAGGCAGCGTAGGGCAGTGGCAGTGTCGAACTTGCGCTTGGCATCCGCGCCGGTCTCGCCCGAGCGCAGGTGCTGGAGCAGCTCCATCTCGAGATTGTCGTATCCTTCGGCGAGCGCGGCGTACCAGCGCCGGGCGAAGTCAGGGTTCTCGCGGCGCAGGCGATAGACTCGGCTCACCGGGATCTCGGCAACGGCGGCTGCGGCAGCGACATTGGAGGTAAGCGCCAGTTCGTCGAGGAAGCGCTCGATCCGGGCGGCCTCGCGCGGAACCTTTGGGCCGGACTTTTTCTTGCGGCGGTCGTCGACCGGCTGGATCGCGTCCCATGCGGCGCGGAATTTCGCATCGGTATCGCGCCGATTGTAGGGTGTGGAGCTGGTTACGCCCGCCTCGCGCGATGCCTTGCGCACCCCATTTCCGGCACGCAGGGCATCGAGGAAACGCGGCACCCACGCGGGTGCATCATGCCATTCAGTGTTGTCCATTGCCCATCCCCGTCCAGATCGGGCGACAGTGCCAGACGCAAAAGGGCGGTGGCCCGTGAGGCCCCGCCCGTTCGAATCACACTATCGCGATGTTCCTTCTATGTGGGTCGCGTCCGTCAAGGTGGTGTAATTTCGGCTGTGGCCGTGGGCCATCGTCAGGCGGCTTTGGCGGTGATGTGTAGGGGCTGATTTTCCTCCTCGATCATGGGTTGGTTGAGTTCGGCCATGCCTTCGATCTGCATGTATCGGTGCTGGAGCTGCCACTCGTCGTTCTGCTCCATCAGCACAGCCCCGACGAGGCGGATGATGCTGTCTTCGTTCGGGAAGATTCCGACGACGTCGGCGCGGCGCTTGACCTCCTTGTTGAGCCGCTCGAGCGGATTGGTTGAGTGTAACTTCGTGCGGTGCTGGGTGGGAAAGCCGGTGTAGGCGAGCACGTCGGTTTCGGCCTCGTCCATGCAGGCGCCGAGCTTGGGCCAACGGGTGCGCAACTGGTCGGCGACCTGTCGCCAGACCTGCGTTGCGCTTTTCTGATCGGGCTGCAGGAAGACCTGGCGGATCGCGGCGGCGACGACAGTGTTCTGGCCCTTGGGCACATAGGACAGGGCATTGCGCATGAAGTGCACCCGGCAGCGCTGCCAGGTGGCGCCCATGACGCGGGTGATCGCGCCCTTGAGGCCCTCGTGAGCATCGGAGATGACCAGCTTCACGCCGGTAAGACCGCGCCGAACAAGGTCCTTCAGGAAGTCGGACCAGAAGACCTCCGCTTCCGAGGGGCCGATATGCAGGCCGACGATCTCGCGCCGGCCCTCGGTGTTGACGGCCATGGCGATTATTGCGGCAACGCTGATGATCCGCCCGCCTTCGCGTACCTTGAGATAGGTGGCATCGAGCCAGAGATACGGCCATTCGCCGGTGAGCGGGCGTTTCAGAAAGGCATGGACGCGCTCGTCAATGTCCTTGCAAAGCTTGGAGACGGTGGACTTGGAGATGCCGGTCATGCCCATGGCCTGGACGAGTTCATCGACCCGCCGGGTGCTGACCCCGCCGATCCACGCTTCCTGGATCACCGCAACCAGCGCTTTCTCGACCATCTTGCGGGGCTCAAGGAAGCCCGGAAAGTAGGACCCAGCACGCAGCTTGGGGATTTTCAGGTTCAGCGTGCCTACCCGGGTATCCAGCGAACGGTCGCGATAGCCGTTGCGCCAGGTCGCGCGCTCGCTGCTGCGTTCGTGGCGACCCGCGCCGATCAGGCCATCAACGTCGGCCTCCATGATCAGCTGCAGCACGTTCTCGGCGATGGTGCGCAAAAAATCCGGTTGGCCGCCCTTCGCAGCAAGCTCTTCGATCAGTAATCTGTCCTCGGTCATCGGGAACTCCTCTTCGTCACGGTTGAAGTGTGCAAACTCCACCATAACGATGAACCCGGTGGCCACCAGCGACGCCGCATTCCGGGGTGGGGCATGCCCCACCCCGGAATACACCATCGCCTACACCGGAAATTACACCACGAGCGCGGACGCTAACGCTCGATGTGCTGGAAGGCCGCTCCAAACAAGCCTTTAAGCAATGGCTACAGAGTCGCCCCAAATCGTGGCGTGACCAGATCGAAAGCATTGCCATGGACGGTTTTACGGGGTTTAAATCTGCAGCGCAAGAAGCCCTGCCTCAAGCCCAAACCGTGCTGGATCCTTTCCATGTCGTGCGCTGGGCAAGCAACATGCTGGATGAATGCCGCCGGCGTGTGCAACACGACATCCTGGGCCGCAGAGGGCGTAAAAATGACCCGCTCTACAAAAGCCGTCGAACGCTACTGACTCGGATCAGCTACCTGTCTGACGCCAACAAAAAGCAACTGTTCCAGCTGTTTGCAGATGAGCACCACCTCGAAGTGGATTGCACCTGGAGCATGTACCAACGGGTGGTCAGCGCCTACAACGAGCCGGATCGAAAACGTGGTAAAAAACTCATGGAAGAGGTCATAAATATCATTACAGCCAGCGACTTGCCCAAAGCGCTCATCGAGGTGAAAGGCTTGGGGGAAACGCTGAAAAAATACGCTGAGAGCATCCTTGCCTACTTCGACCGGCCAGGAACCAGCAACGGTCCAACAGAAGCTATCAACGGGCGACTTGAGCACTTACGAGGTACCGCCTTGGGCTTTAGAAATTTAACCAATTACATAGCCAGGTGCTTGCTGAAGTCAGGAGGGTTTAGAAATCAGCTACACCCTTAAATGCGAAGAGCCTTTATTGCACTGATTTTCGGGTGTTGGTGACCTTTCCTCGCGATAGCGGAAACGGTTTCATAAAACGGTCGTTTTTCGAAACTATCCAGACGTTGCAAGGGTTTGCGGGGCAGCGACTGAGCTTAAGTGCACTTTCTGTTCCGTTGCTCCCCCAACCCCAAGATCACCCCGTTGGATGCGGCGGTGCCGGATCAGGCGCAGACACTGATCGACCAGACCAGCCAGTTGCTGCCGCGCATCAAGATCACCGAACTACTGATGGACGTGGACGACTGGACGGGCTTCAGCCGCCACTTTACCCACCTGAAGGACGGGGCCGAGGCCAAAGATCGGACGTTGCTGCTGTCCGCGATCCTCGGCGATGCGATCAACCTCGGGCTGACCAAGATGGCCGAGTCGAGCCCCGGCCTGACCTACGCCAAACTGTCCTGGCTGCAAGCCTGGCACATCCGCGACGAAACCTATTCGGCAGCCCTGGCCGAGCTGGTCAACCACCAGTACCGGCATGCCTTCGCCGCTCACTGGGGCGACGGCACCACCTCATCCTCCGATGGCCAGCGCTTCCGGGCGGGCGGCCGGGGCGAGAGCACCGGGCACGTCAATCCGAAGTACGGCAGCGAGCCGGGGCGGCTGTTCTACACCCATATCTCCGATCAGTACGCCCCGTTCAGCACCCGCGTGGTGAATGTCGGCGTGCGCGATTCCACCTATGTGCTCGACGGCCTGCTGTACCACGAGTCCGACCTGCGGATCGAGGAGCACTACACCGACACGGCCGGCTTCACCGATCACGTCTTCGCCCTGATGCATCTGCTGGGTTTTCGCTTCGCGCCGCGCATCCGCGACCTCGGCGAAACCAAGCTGTACGTGCCGCAGGGGGTGCAGGCCTACCCGACGCTGCGCCCACTGATCGGCGGCACCCTGAACATCAAGCACGTCCGCGCCCATTGGGACGACATCCTGCGCCTGGCCAGCTCGATCAAACAGGGCACCGTCACTGCCTCGCTGATGCTGCGCAAGCTCGGCAGCTATCCGCGCCAGAACGGCCTGGCTGTCGCCCTACGCGAGCTGGGCCGGATCGAACGCACGCTGTTCATCCTAGACTGGCTGCAAAGTGTTGAGCTGCGCCGCCGCGTGCATGCCGGCCTGAACAAAGGTGAGGCGCGCAACTCGCTGGCCAGGGCGGTGTTCTTCAACCGCCTTGGGGAAATCAGGGATCGGAGCTTCGAGCAGCAGCGCTACCGGGCCAGCGGCCTCAACCTGGTGACGGCGGCTATCGTGCTGTGGAACACGGTGTACCTGGAGCGCGCCACCCAGGGGTTGGTCGAGGCCGGCAAGCCGGTGGACGGCGAGCTGCTGCAATTCCTGTCGCCGCTGGGCTGGGAGCACATCAACCTCACCGGCGATTACGTCTGGCGGCAGAGCCGCAGACTGGAAGACGGGAAGTTTCGGCCCCTACGGATGCCCGGAAAACCTTAGCGTACGATTTTTTCCGAATTCTGCGAGCCCCCCTTATCCAGTTCGGCGGCGAACGCCGCCGGGGTTGCGTAGCCAAGAGACGAGTGCGGTCTCTCCCGGTTGTAGTCTTCCACCCAGGCGGCGATCTCGACACGGGCATGGGCCATGCTCAAGAACAGCGTCTCGTTGAGCAGTTCGTCCCGCATGCGACCGTTGAAGCTCTCGACGTAGCCGTTCTGCATCGGCCTTCCCGGTGCGATGTAATGCCACTCGACGCCGAGCTCTCCGCACCACGCCAGCACGGCATTGCTGGTGAGTTCCGTGCCATTATCGCTGACGATCATCCCCGGCTTGCCGCGCTGTGCGATCAACTCCGTCAGCTCGCGCACGACACGGCGGCCCGAGATCGAGTGACGTGACCCCCAGCTTTCCACCAGCTGGGATTAGAGCCGGGCCGCTTTGTTGCGCATGAGCGCGGTTGAAGCAATGGCCTGCGTAGGGGAGCCCGCAGGGCGTAGCGAAGCAGGCCATTGCTTATCCAGTCCAGCGGCGAACGCCGCCGGGGTCTCGTAGCCAAGCGATGAGTGTGGTCTCTCCCGATTGTAGTCATCCACCCAGGCCGCGATCTCGACGCGGGCATGCGCCAGGCTGAGGAACAGCGTCTCGTTGAGCAGCTCGTCGCGCATGCGGCCGTTGAAGCTCTCGACATAGCCGTTCTGCATCGGTCTTCCCGGCGCGATGTAATGCCACTCCACACCGATCTCGCCGCACCATGCCAGCACGGCATTGCTGGTGAGCTCGGTGCCATTGTCGCTGACGATCATGCCGGGCTTGCCACGCCGGGCTATCAGCTCGGTCAACTCGCGCACGACACGGCGCCCCGAGATCGATGTATCAGGCACCGCTGCCAGGCACTCCCGGGTCACATCATCGACCACATTGAGCACACGGAACCGGCGGCCGGAGGCCATCTGGTCGTGCACGAAGTCGAGGCTCCAGCGCTGGTTCGGCAGCGCCAGCACCGGAGCAGGTGCCCTCGTGCCCACAGCCCTTCTGCGGCTGCGCCGCCGCCTGACAGCGAGACCTTCCTCACGATAGAGCCGCTGGGTCTTCTTGCGGTTGATCATCACGCCCTCCCGGCGCAGCAGGATGTGCAGCCGACGATAGCCGAACCGGCGACGCTGGTTGGCCAACTCGCGCAGCTTCTCGCGAAGCGAGCCGTCATCGTCCCGCGTGGAACGGTAACGCACGCTCTTGCGATCGGCATCGATGACACGGCACGCCCGCCGCTCGCTCATCCCGTGGCAGGCCTGGAGATGAGCCACAGCTTCCCGCATGGCGGCGGGCGTCAGAACTTTTTTGCTAGAAGATCCTTGAGCGCAACGTTGTCCAGCATCGTGTCGGCCAGCAGCCGCTTGAGCTTGGCGTTCTCGCTCTCGAGCTCTCTCAACCGTCGGGCCTCGGACACCTCCAGCCCGCCGTACTTCGACTTCCAGTTGTAGATCGTCGCTTCAGATACCCCGTGCCGCCGGGCGAGATCGGCGGTCTTCGCACCCGCATCTGCTTCCTTCAGCACGCCAATGATCTGTTCTTCCGTAAACCTCGTTCGCTTCATCTGTCCGTCCTTCCAATGGGTCGGACTCTAATCAAGCTTGGAGGAAAATCAGGGGGTCACGTCACCGTCTATCATTGAAGCGTGTGTTTATGGTGTGCCTGATGAGAGGCTCGGCGAAGAAGTTGCGGCCACGATATACGCTGACAATCAGGTAGATGTTGCGGCATTGCAAGAAAGTTTGAAAAGCAAGCTCGCCAATTTCAAGATCCCGAAATATGTCCGGATTTCGGAGACCCCTCTGGCCAGAATTGCATCTGGAAAAATCGACAAGAAATCGATCCAGAAAGAGCATGTTCTCGAATTGGATACCAAAAAGACTTAGGACAATACCAGAGCTCTCAACACGAAAGCGGAAATCTGGCACCATACTCTATTGCACTTGACAGCGCACTAAACCTTTCTGCGATAATGAGGCGTATGGCACCCAGTTATTATGGCTGCACAATATGCTGCCTATTGTCGGTGCTCGGTTATTGTTCTGTCTTGAAGTCTGCGCAAATTTTCTTCGAAGTCCTCTTTGCTCAATTTGTAACTAGTCAAGGCGCCAATCATAACAAGATAGATCGCGGTCACGATTGGAACGAAATACGCGCCAAGATCCCAAATCGCCTGGTCCGAGACATCATCAACGCTCACCCCTTTTGGGAATTGTGCAAGCGTCAGTACGAAGGATGCCATCAACACACCCAAGCCCTGAACGCTCTTTTTCGCAAAAGTTATGGCCGCGGCCAATATCCCTTCAGAGCGCCGCCCGGTTTCCAGTTCTGATTGCTCTGCCAAATCGGCAAACATCGAGGCGACCAAAATATTGAAACAAATTATTAGGCCAAGATCAACGATCCCAAAAATCAGGTTAAACCAGAATATGATCGGATCGCCGTTAGCCGGGAGCATATCAAACAGGCGCATACAAATAGGAATTGGCGCCGCCACAAACGCCACAAGCCCCACAATGATCGCGCCGTTCTTTTTGCCCATACGCTCAGAAACGAATGGCGCAATCTTAAAGCCGATAAAGGCCGACAGGAAAATCCCGATAGAAAGATAGCCGGTTTCCGCGGGCGTGAATTCCCAGAAATAGGAAACAAAATACAGATGCAAAGAGGCTTTGAGACCCAAACCCATAGCGCCGAGCATCGAAGCGGCAAAAATCGATACGAACGAGCGATTGGCAAGCGTTTCAAAAATCTCTTTGAAGATTTTGGGCACTGTAAGTTTGCGTTGTTGGGGCGGGCTATAAAGCGTTGGAATTCTTGAATGCGTGCCCGCCGATGACACCATAATAGAGATAAAAATCAACACCGAAGCGATAACGCCATAGGCAGTGTAAGGCGCCCGCGAGCTTACTGCCTCGGACATGGAGCCGGTTACGAAAAGTGGAAAGACAATGAACAACATGGCGATGTTCATGAAATTGCCGCCCGACCAGGCAAAGAAATGAGCGTAGCTGATGAGCCTGCTTCTATCGTTGTAATCCTGAGTCAATTCAGGCGCCAAAGCTATATTGGGCGTTTCAAAAAATGTGATGCCGGTCCGTATCAAGACGGATAAACACAACAGATACCAAAAAGTCTCTGTGTCAGAGAAGCTTTCGGGGGGCATCCAAACTAAGAAAAAACACAGCGCAACCGGAATCGCAGCTCCATACATGAAAGGATGCCGGCGCCCCCATCTGGAGCGCAGATTATCCGACCAATAACCCACCAATGGATCGCTTACCGCATCAAAAAGCAGCGATATAAACAGAGCCAGCCCAACCAATCGGGGATCCAGGCCCACAACCTGGCTGTAAAACGCCAAGAGGTAATAATCGAAGCCGTTGGATTTGATACCAAAGGCCATAGCGCCCATCCCGTAAAAGACGCGCGTGTGCCAAGGAAGCGGTGGCGTAGGAATTGGCGATTGCGAGATTGGTTCTAACGGTGGATTAACGGTCGCCATGACAATCTAATTTTTGATTTCTGAGCCGAGGACAGATTTGTATTCCAGAAATTCATCAAATCCAATCTCGCCCCATTCACGGCCATTGCCTGACTGCTTATAGCCGCCAAATGGTGCGTTGAAATCCGCATGGGCCGCGTTCACGAAAACTTGGCCCGTGCGCATCTTTCGAGCCACTTCGACAGCTTCTTGATGTTCGCCCTGAACATAGCCGGACAAGCCATAGGGCGAATCATTGGCGATCTCGATCGCGTTATCAACCGTGTCGTATGCAATGATGCTCAGCACAGGTCCGAATATCTCTTCTCGTGCAATTGTCATATCATTGCTGACATTTGAAAAGATCGTTGGCGCAATAAAATAGCCGCTCCTAACACCATCGGGCCTGTCTGCGCCGCCGGTTTCCAGCTTGGCGCCTTCTTTGACACCTTCTGAAATCAGCCGCACAATTTCTGCATGCTGACGTTTCGTCGCAATCGGGCCGATAGCCGGCGCCGGCGCATCCCAACTTGTCGCCAGCGGGATGGATTCGGCGACCTCAACTGCAATTCTAGTGGCCTCTGCCACTTTGTCTGACGGAACCAGGAGGCGCGTGCCCGCTGTACAAGTCTGGCCCACATTACTCATAATCCCTTGAACAGCCCTGCCAACAGCATCCTTCAAATCGGCACTTGGCAAAACAATATTGGCTGACTTGCCGCCAAGCTCGAGCGATACTCTTTTGATCGTATCCGCCGCTGCCTTTGAGACGTTGGCTCCGGCCATCGTAGACCCAGTAAAGCTGACCATATCAACATCTGGATGCTCAGCTATGGACGCACCCACTACTCTACCAGGTCCATTGACAAGATTGAACACACCAGGAGGCACACCAGCTTCGTGGATAACCTCAGCCAGCAACAGTGAATCCAGGGATGTTTGTTCAGCCGGCTTCAGAACGATCGTACAGCCTGTTGCCAATGCCGGCGCAACTTTGCACGCAACCTGGTTCAACGGCCAATTCCACGGAGTGATCAACCCGCAAACGCCAATGGGTTCGCGTCGTATGGCTGTAGTGCCTTGAATCTTCTGAAACTCAAAACTCTCCAGAACTTTGGCCGCGGTTGAATAATGGGCAATGCCGGCCGGGACTTGCGCCCTGCTTGACCACCAAGTTGGTGCTCCCATTTCCATGCTAATTGCTTCTGAAAACTCGTCAGCTCGAGCTTTGATTCCAGCCGCAATCCGTTCCAACATGGCCCTGCGATCTTCAACGCTAGATTGGGAAAACTCCTTGAACGCCTCCCTGGCTGCTGCCACCGCACGAGCGACATCATCTTCTCCACCGCCAGCAACGGTTGCACAAACTGTTTCGGTGAGGGGATTCACAACCTCAAATATTGACGGATTCAATGGATCAACCCATTCGCCGCCGATATACAGTTTGCTGTGTATTTTCATTTGATATGCCTCTTCTATGTGCTGCTTGCTCAGTCAAAAAAGTTGCGATCAGACTTTCGCCTGATCGCTAGTCTTTGCTCACCAAATTCCCAGCATCTGGTAGAGCGGAGAGTTCTACTAAAACTTGCCGCGCAGGGTCAGTCCATAGGTCCGTGGCTCTTGGACAAATGCACCACGTGCTCGCTGGCCAGAGAATCCTCTAAGCGGAATACTGAATGTCAAAAACCTTGTCCGCACATCAAAAAAGTTGCGAGCCCAAGCCTCAATGGTGAACTTCTCATTTGCAGTTCTAAAACCAAGGCGAAGATCCAACTTCGCGTTCGATTTCTGGATATCAAATGGTGCCGCAATGGCGGCTGCCACCGCGTCCCGTACTTGAGCTTCGGTCGTCAGACCAAAGGTCGCAGGTATTTCAGTAGGCAAAGTACTGGTGCGCCTTTTTGATTCATAACGAACCGAGAAACCTGCGAACATCGAGGCGCCGCTTGTGTTAATCTCGGTATCAACATTGGCACCACCAATCACAACCAATTTTGGCGCATTCGTGAATTGCTGACCGCACAATGCAGTGACAGAGCCGTTGAAATTCGCATCTGTCGGATCAAATGTGGTGCAATCATCGGGATATTTGGCGTCTGTATAAGTGGCAGCCAGGTTTAGGGATAATGCGTCAGACAACGCATAGGCTGATTCAAATTCCACACCCTTGGAGCGCGCTTTATCGACATTGAATGTGCTAAACCTTGTGCCATCAAATTCCAGCACCTGAAAATCCGAAAGATCAGAATAGAACAAGGCAATATTTGCCCAGGCCCGGTTGTTCAGGAATACGGATTTGAAACCCAATTCAAAGGCATCAATTTTCTCTGAGCGGAATCGCGGATCTGCACCGCCAACCGCAGCGGAAACATCAAGGTTAAATCCACCGGACTTAAATCCATGCGTAAATCCACCATAGACGAAGGTTTGATCTGCAACTTCGTAGCTTAAATTTGCAGTATAGGTGAGCTGGTCATCCTTGAAATCTCTGTCAAATGGTTGTGGGATTAGATTCAAGTATGAAGTCACAAATGTATTTGCCGCGTTCGTATTTGCAAATTGGGTGAAGAAATTATTTGGGTCGCTAGGATCATATAGACCGGAATTGTATATCCAACAGTTCGATTTAACAACTGATGCCAGTCGTGCGGGTCCCCCTGCGCCAAAGAAACCATTCGTCCCATTGTACCGACCAAAATTAGGTGAAGTTAAGCTTGTCAAATTGTTGAATGTTGCCTCGCAGGCGTTGTGCTGTCCGGGAACTTGGTGGCCGACTTGGGCATCTTTCTTTTCAGTGATGTATCGAGCACCAAGCGTCAGATTTAGCCCGTCAGTAAGCTCCAGCACATTGTGAGTGAAGACCGAAAAAGAACTGCCATCTTGCTGTGCCCTTGGCGCGGCATAGTCGCCAGCTGCATCTACGCCGTTAGAAGCAAAATTTAGCTCATTGAATACAGGCTGACCAAAAGCCCCAACGCTAACCGCTTCCTGCATCTGATCTAAGAAAAACAACGTGTATTTCTGGTCGATTTTTTCATGCGAGTAGTAGGCGCCAATGATCCAATCCAAAGCGCCGTCAAATGACTCGCCTTGCAATCGCAATTCGTGTGACGTCGACTTGATGCTGGTCCCGTTAAGTGGATCCAAATCTATTCCAGGATTGAGGGCTCTGATTTCAGGGCAGTCGCCGACCGCATAGACATTCAATGCGGTATAGTCACCGCGACAAGAATCAGCATTCGATTCGCCATAATAACCTAGATAAGAGAGGTTTGCGAAAGGCAATTCCACATCATACGTGGCGCCAACATTCCAACCGTTATAAGGGTTGGTATAGTTGCTGTCGTTCGCCAACCCTTCTTTTAGGGCTCGGCGACCAACAAAGTCAGCCCCTGCTGTTCCGCCAAATGCAGAAAATGGTGCCGAGTTAGCCTGAATAAAGGGTGAGTGATTCAACCACACCGCCGAACAACATTGATCATCCCCTCGAGAATAACCAGCAAATAGACGCAAAACGCCTGCATCTTCTAAGTCAAATAGCAACTGTCCGCGAACGGAAGATCGGTCTATCGAGCTAGAATCATATCCGTCCGGGCCAATAACATATCCATCACGCACAGCATGCGAGCCAGAGACCCGAAGAGCTACTTTTCCTTCAGAAACCGGAACATTAAACCCGCCGCGAACCTTGAACAGATCGTAATTGCCGGCGGAAACATCGAAGAATGCTTCTGTATCATCAAGGTTTGGCTTGTTGGTCTTTATGACCAAAGCGCCTGCCGAAGTGTTGCGACCAAAAAGCGTACCCTGCGGGCCCCTTAGGACCTCAACTTGCTGAACATCATTCAATTCACCAAGGACCGCACCTGGGCGCGGGATGTAAAACCCATCCACAAATGCGCCGACCGAACTTTCAATACCAATATTGTTACCGGTGGTTCCAATCCCGCGCAAACGAAGCGTCAGCCCGCCAGTCGTACTATCCGAGGAGTTCATCTGGTAGCTAGCGGCGGCCCGCTCCAAATTTGTAATGTCTGAAACGCCGGTACGCACCAACATTTCGGCATCTACGACTGTAACGGCAATCGGCGTCTCAACAATGGACTGTTCGCGCTTTGTAGCGGTGACGATTATTAGATTTCGGTCGCTCTCTGGTTCGCTCTGCGCTTGCGCAGAAGGGGCCTCCTGCTGAATATCATCATTTGCCGATGCAATCCCAGGCGCGCCCATATAGCCAAGGGCGGATGCAATCAAAGCAAATCTTGAGGTTTTGCCCCAAAAATCAGATTGATCGCCCAAGTTTAGTTTGTTGTGATCGTTGTTGCTCAAGATACCATCCTCAGGTGCCGCAAAATAATTTTGCTTATTTCTATAGCTATCAGAGCAGGTCGCGTCCGTCAAGGTGGTGTAATTTCGGCTGTGGCCGTGGGCCATCGTCAGGCGGCTTTGGCGGTGATGTGTAGGGGCTGATTTTCCTCCTCGATCATGGGTTGGTTGAGTTCGGCCATGCCTTCGATCTGCATGTATCGGTGCTGGAGCTGCCACTCGTCGTTCTGCTCCATCAGCACAGCCCCGACGAGGCGGATGATGCTGTCTTCGTTCGGGAAGATTCCGACGACGTCGGCGCGGCGCTTGACCTCCTTGTTGAGCCGCTCGAGCGGATTGGTTGAGTGTAACTTCGTGCGGTGCTGGGTGGGAAAGCCGGTGTAGGCGAGCACGTCGGTTTCGGCCTCGTCCATGCAGGCGCCGAGCTTGGGCCAACGGGTGCGCAACTGGTCGGCGACCTGTCGCCAGACCTGCGTTGCGCTTTTCTGATCGGGCTGCAGGAAGACCTGGCGGATCGCGGCGGCGACGACAGTGTTCTGGCCCTTGGGCACATAGGACAGGGCATTGCGCATGAAGTGCACCCGGCAGCGCTGCCAGGTGGCGCCCATGACGCGGGTGATCGCGCCCTTGAGGCCCTCGTGAGCATCGGAGATGACCAGCTTCACGCCGGTAAGACCGCGCCGAACAAGGTCCTTCAGGAAGTCGGACCAGAAGACCTCCGCTTCCGAGGGGCCGATATGCAGGCCGACGATCTCGCGCCGGCCCTCGGTGTTGACGGCCATGGCGATTATTGCGGCAACGCTGATGATCCGCCCGCCTTCGCGTACCTTGAGATAGGTGGCATCGAGCCAGAGATACGGCCATTCGCCGGTGAGCGGGCGTTTCAGAAAGGCATGGACGCGCTCGTCAATGTCCTTGCAAAGCTTGGAGACGGTGGACTTGGAGATGCCGGTCATGCCCATGGCCTGGACGAGTTCATCGACCCGCCGGGTGCTGACCCCGCCGATCCACGCTTCCTGGATCACCGCAACCAGCGCTTTCTCGACCATCTTGCGGGGCTCAAGGAAGCCCGGAAAGTAGGACCCAGCACGCAGCTTGGGGATTTTCAGGTTCAGCGTGCCTACCCGGGTATCCAGCGAACGGTCGCGATAGCCGTTGCGCCAGGTCGCGCGCTCGCTGCTGCGTTCGTGGCGACCCGCGCCGATCAGGCCATCAACGTCGGCCTCCATGATCAGCTGCAGCACGTTCTCGGCGATGGTGCGCAAAAAATCCGGTTGGCCGCCCTTTGCAGCCAGCTCTTCGATCAGTAATCTGTCCTCGGTCATCGGGAACTCCTCTTCGTCACGGTTGAAGTGTGCAAACTCCACCATAACGATGAACCCGGTGGCCACCAGCGACGCCGCATTCCGGGGTGGGGCATGCCCCACCCCGGAATACACCATCGCCTACACCGGAAATTACACCACGAGCGCGGACGCTAACATCAGAGCACGTTCACGGAGGTATGATCATAATGATCAATTTTCGACAAATTCGATCAGCCACACATTCCAGTTGGAAAACCTAACACAATGCCTTCGTGGCTTCGCCCCATTGCGCGTACTTCAACAGATTCACACCTTCAATCGGCTTAAATTGAGATATTGGTGCCGCCGTAAAGCCCTGCAAACAGCTAGAAATCGGCCAAGAGAAAGCTTGCAATGTCTTCAGCATAGTTGGCGATATCCTCGCGAGCAGCTCTGCATTCGTCTAAAGTTATTGCTGTCTCAAAGGTATTATTTTCCGGATATTCCATCTAGGTTGCGCGTGGGCGGTTTGGTCAGGCGTTGTTGAGATGCCACCCACAATGTACTTATGAGTCCCGGTCAAAGCCCCTTTAATCACTCGATAGCTTGCTAATGACCGGCATTTATCGAGCTTCTTGTTCGCAAATTATGAGGACCGAGCTCATCAAGACTTCTTATTCCCATCAGTTTCATATCTCGTTCTATTTCTGTCCTCATGTTTCCAAGGGCGCGTTCAACTCCAGCTTGGCCTGAGGCAGCCAATGCATACAGATAGAATCGTCCTCCTGATACCGCTTTTGCCCCCACGGAAAGCGCTTTTAGGACATGAGTGCCGCGCTGCACTCCTCCTTCACAGATCACATCAATCTTGTCTCCAACCGCATCACAAATTTCTGCCAGCTGATCAAAAGGCGCACGAGCGCCGTCAAGTTGACGTCCACCATGATTGGAAACCATAATTCCTGTGCAACCAATTTCGACAGCTCGTAGCGCATCCTCAACACTCATGATGCCCTTCAAAGCGAATTGCCCTCCCCATTGGGAGCAGAGTTTTTCAGCGTCGTCCCAACCCATCGATTGGTCCAGCATAGTGGAGAAATAGTCTCCAACGGATACTGCCAAATTTGTGCCCTGTCCCACGTGACCAGATAAATGGGGCATGTCGAATTTCTCTTTCGTCAAGAAATTCCAAGCCCACATCGGGTGGGAGGCAAAACTAGCCAAGGAAGATAGAGTCAGCTTTGGAGGAGACTTGAAGCCGGTGCGCAAGTCTCGTTCACGATTTCCTCCCGTTATTGTATCCACGGTTAAAGCCATGACCTCAAAATTTGCATCCCGTGCACGCTCCAAAAGTGTATCGTTAAGGTCGCGATCCTTGTGGAAATAAAACTGAAACATTTTGGGGCCCTGACGTGACCCCCAACTTTCCTCCAGCTGGGATTAGAGCCGAGCCGTTTTGTTGCGCATGAGCGCGGCTGAAGCAATGGGCTGCGTAGCGGAGCCCGTAGGGCGTAGCGAAGCAGGCCATTGCTTATCCAGTTCGGCGGCGAACGCCGCCGGGGTTGCGTAGCCAAGAGACGAGTGCGGTCTCTCCCGGTTGTAGTCTTCCACCCAGGCGGCGATCTCGACACGGGCATGGGCCATGCTCAAGAACAGCGTCTCGTTGAGCAGTTCGTCCCGCATGCGACCGTTGAAGCTCTCGACGTAGCCGTTCTGCATCGGCCTTCCCGGTGCGATGTAATGCCACTCGACGCCGAGCTCTCCGCACCACGCCAGCACGGCATTGCTGGTGAGTTCCGTGCCATTATCGCTGACGATCATCCCCGGCTTGCCGCGCTGTGCGATCAACTCCGTCAGCTCGCGCACGACACGGCGGCCCGAGATCGAGGTATCGGGCACCGCTGCCAGGCACTCCCTGGTCACGTCATCGACCACGTTGAGCACGCGGAACCGGCGCCCCGACGCCATCTGGTCGTGAACGAAGTCCAGGCTCCAGCGCTGGTTCGGCAGCGCCAGCACCGGAGCAGGCGCTCTGGTCCCCACGGCCCTCCTGCGGCTGCGTCGCCGCCTGACAGCCAGTCCTTCCTCCTTGTAGAGCCTCTGGGTCTTCTTCCGGTTGATCATCACGCCCTCCCGGCGCAGCAGGATGTGCAGACGGCGATAGCCGAACCGGCGACGCTGGTTGGCCAACTCGCGCAGCTTCTCACGCAGACCGGCATCATCGTCCCGTGTGGAGCGGTAGCGCACGCTCTTGCGATCGGCATCGATGACACGGCACGCCCGCCGCTCGCTCATCCCGTGGCAGGTCTGGAGATGAGCGACAGCTTCCCGCATGGCGGCGGGCGTCAGAACTTTTTTGCCAGGAGATCCTTCAGCGCAACGTTGTCCAGCATCGTGTCCGCCAGCAGCCGCTTAAGCTTCGCGTTCTCGCTCTCAAGCTCCCTCAGCCGCCGGGCCTCCGATACTTCCAGCCCGCCATACTTCGACTTCCAGTTGTAGATCGTCGCTTCGGACACACCGTGCCGTCGGGCAAGGTCTGCGGTCTTCGCTCCCGCTTCAGCCTCCTTCAGCACGCCAATGATCTGCTCGTCTGAAAACCTCGTTCTCTTCATCTGTCCGTCCTTCCAATGGGCCGGACTCTAATCAAGCTTGGAGGAAAATCAGGGGGTCACGTCAGCGAGCCTGTCCTTTGCGCAGGGCTCGCATGACTTCGAATCCCTTGATCGTGGCATAGGCCGTGGGGATCGATTTGAAACCGCGCACCGGCTTGATCAGTATCTTGAGCTTTCCGTGATCGGCCTCGATCACGTTATTGAGATACTTCACCTGCCGGTGGGCCGTCTCCCGGTCCAGCTTTCCTTCGCGCTTCAATTCGGTGATCGCTGCACCATAGCTCGGCGCTTTGTCGGTATTGAGCGTGGCAGGCTTTTCCCAGTGCTTCAGGCCTCGCAGGGCCTTGCCCAGGAACCGCTTCGCTGCCTTGGCGCTGCGGGTCGGCGACAGGTAGAAATCGATCGTGTCGCCCCGCTTGTCGACTGCCCGGTACAGGTAGGTCCACTTGCCCCGCACCTTGACGTAGGTTTCATCCAGGCGCCAGCTCGGATCAAAGCCACGCCGCCAGAACCAGCGCAGCCGCTTCTCCATCTCCGGGGCGTAGCACTGGACCCAGCGATAGATCGTCGTATGGTCGACCGAAATGCCGCGTTCCGCCAGCATTTCCTCAAGGTCGCGATAGCTGATCGGATAGCGACAATACCAGCGCACCGCCCACAGGATCACATCACCCTGGAAATGGCGCCACTTGAAATCCGTCATCGTTCCGTCCGTCCAATCTCCGCCAAGCATGCTCAAGCTTCACGATTTTTGCAACAGAGCCGGGTGGAGAATTGCAGTCGTTCCGCTGTTGCGCAAGAAGGGGTAGTTTGCGGGAGAACACGAAATCCTAACGCTCAGCGGGTCATGAGGCGAGCATCTCGATGATCGGGCAGTCCGGCACCATATCGCCGGAGCATTGCGCGGCGGTCTGGGTCAGCACTTTCTCGATGCGCCTGAGATCGGCGATCTTCGCGCGCACATCGGCCAGATGCCGCTCAGTGCGCTCCTTGACCTCTGCGCAGGTCTGCGCGCCGCCCTCGACGAGGGCAAGCAGGCCGCGTACTTCGTCGAGCGAAAAGCCGAGTTCGCGGCCGCGCAAGATGAAGCGCAGGCGGGATACGTGGTCCTCGCCATAAATGCGGTAGCCGGAGGCCGTGCGCGGCGGGTCCGGCATCATACCGATTTTCTCGTAATAGCGGATGGTTTCCAGATTGCAGCCCGTAAGCTTGGCCAAGTCAGCGCGCTGCATTCCCTTCCCGAAAACGTGATCGCTCATCGGTCCAAAAAACCTCTTGAGTCTGTAGTACCTACAGAGCGTAGCATGAAGTGGAATAGCAATCGAGAGGCGAGTCGCATGGATCGCGCTAATATGCAAATGCAGGTTCTTGAGCAGCCAAAGGCAACGGCGAGCCGCCGGCCAGGATGGTTCGCGGCGGGCGGTGTGGTCGGAGCGATCCTCGCCTCGACGTGCTGCATCGCGCCGCTTCTCTTGTTGATGCTCGGCGTTTCCGGCGCCTGGATGGGCAACCTCACGGCCCTTGAACCCTACAAGCCCTACGCCGCCGCCGTAGCGCTCGTCTTTATCGGGCTCGGATTCCGGCAGGTCTATTTCAAGCCGAAGGGGGCCTGCGCGGAAGATTCCTACTGCGCTCGGCCGCAAGCCTCGCGCATCACCAAGTCGGCGCTGTGGCTGGCCACGGTTCTGGTCCTCCTTGCCCTGACAATCAGCTGGTGGGCGCCGCTGTTCTACTGATCACGCTACCCCATAGGAGAAACCCATATGAAACGCCCCCTTCTCATCGCGCTCGGCGCGGCGGCCCTGGGCGCCGCCGGCCTTCTCTCGGCGCCGACGATTTCACCGCTCGCCGCGCAAGCTGCCCCCGCGCAAGCCGCCGCGGTCCAGAAGACAACGTTCAGCATCGAAAACATGACGTGCGCCATGTGCCCGGTGACAGTGACAAAGGCGATGAAAGGCGTCGCCGGAGTGAAGTCCGTCACTGTCGACTTCGCCGCCAAGACGGCGACGGTCATTTATGACCCGGCGACCGCCACCGTCGCAGCCATTGCCGCCGCGTCCACCAATGCCGGCTATCCGGCCCGCCCGGCGGGATGAGGACCGCAGCATGAAGGACGCAACGCTTCTGAAGACCGGCATCGCCGGCTCGCTCATTGCTGTGATCTGCTGCGCCACGCCTTTGCTGGTTGTCCTGCTCGGCGCGATCGGGTTGTCGGCCTGGCTGGGCTGGATCGATTATGTCCTCATGCCGGCGCTCGCCTTCTTTGTCGCGCTCACCGGCTATGGCCTCTGGCGCCGACAACGCGCCGCAGATTGCTGTGCGACTGAAACACAAACGAACAAGGAAAATAGCTGAACATGTCAGACTGCTGCACCACCGAAGGAAGCCGTAAGGGCGGCTACGACCTTGCCGTCATCGGCGCCGGATCGGCCGGATTCTCGGCCGCGATCACCGCCGCCGATCAGGGCGCCAATGTCGCGCTGATCGGCCACGGCACCATCGGCGGCACCTGCGTCAATGTCGGCTGCGTGCCGTCGAAGACGATGATCCGCGCGGCCGAGGCGCTGCATGGTGTGCGGGCCGCGCAACGCTTTCCCGGCCTGGTCGGGGAAGCAAGCGTGGCCAACTGGCCCGCGCTCGTCGCGGCCAAGGACGAGCTGGTCACCAGCTTGCGGCAGAAGAAATATATTGACCTGCTGCCCGAGTACAACGGCGTTGCCTATCTGGAAGGCGCGGCGCGTCTGAACGGGCAGGGCGTGATGGTGAATGGCGCCGCGATTTCAGCGGGCAAGATCATCATCGCGACCGGCACCTCGCCGGCCCTGCCGGACATTCCCGGCATTGAGGAGGTGCCTTATCTCACCAGCACGACTGCCCTGGAACTTGGCGCGCTACCGCGCTCATTGCTCGTCATCGGCGGCGGCTATATCGGCTGCGAACTGGCGCAGATGTTCGCGCGCGTCGGCGTGGCGGTGACGCTCATCACCCGCCGCCGCTTGCTGCCGGAGGCCGAGCCGGAAATCTCCGAGGCGCTGACCGGCTATCTCCGCGACGAGGGCATTACCGTCCGGACCGGACTAACTTATCGCGGAATCGCGCGCACGGCTGCCGGCGTCGAGCTGAGTATCACCACCGACGGCGCACAGCAGGTGATCGCCGCCGAGCAGGTGCTCGTAGCCACCGGACGGGCGCCGAATACCGATGGCCTCGGCCTTGTCGAAGCGGGCATCGCCCAAGCCGACAACGGCAGTGTGGTCGTGGACGACCGGATGCGCACCTCGAGACCGGATGTCTATGCGGCCGGCGACGTCACCGGTCGCGATCAGTTTGTCTATATGGCGGCCTATGGCGCGAAGCTCGCCGCGCACAACGCGCTGAACGGCGACGACCTCGTCTACGACAATACGGTCATGCCCTGGGTCACGTTTACCGACCCACAGGTGGCGGGCGTGGGACTGAGCGAAAGGGCAGCGCAGGCAGCGGGCTTCGAGACCAAGACCTCGATCGTCGCCCTCGACCAGGTGCCGCGGGCACTGGCCGCTCGCGACACACGGGGGTTGATCAAGCTGGTCGCTGACAAAACGTCCGATCGCCTGCTGGGCGGTCAAATCGTCGCGCCCGAGGGAGCCGACAGCATCCAGACCATGGTGCTCGCGATCAAACACGGCATGACGACGAAGGCGCTGGGCGAGACGATCTTTCCCTATCTCACCACGGTCGAGGGCCTGAAACTCGCCGCACAGGGCTTCGGCAAGGATGTGGCAAAACTGTCCTGCTGCGCAGGATGAAAGAGAGCGTCATGAGCCCCACTACATATATCGAGCATTTCCCGTCGATCAGTCGGTCTCAAGATTCCGCGGAACTCCTCGTCGCGCTGTTGCGGGAACTCGCCAAGGGGCGCCCGGTATCGCGAACCACGCTTGCCGGGATTCTCAACTGGCCTGATGAGCGCATCGCCGCCGTGCTCGCGCAAACCGCCAGTACCGAATATGATGATGACGGAAACATCATCGGCCACGGCCTCACCCTACGCGAAACGGCGCATTCCTTCGAGATCGACGGCCGCCGCCTCTACGCCTGGTGCGCTTTGGATACATTGATGTTTCCGGCGCTGCTCGGCTGTACAGCCCGCGTCTCATCGCGTTGCGCTGCCACCGGAGCGCCCGTTTCGCTTACCGTGTCACCAAACGAGATACGGGCTGTTGAACCCGCCGACGTGGCGGTGTCGTTGGTGCCGCCGCAGGAAACGAACGACGTTCGTCGGTCCTTCTGCTGCCACGTCCATTTCTTTGCTTCTACCCATGTGGCGCAAGACTGGGCCTCCAAGCGTCCGGGGTTGACCATCATCGGCGTTCGGGAGGCTTTTTGTGTGGGCCAGGAGCTGAATCGACAGCTGTTGCACCCGCCACACCGGGCAACGCCATGATCGCATACAACCCAGTTGACATCGGATTTGCAGCGCGCGGATCGAACTCCGGGGAGCGCATGCCCTGCCGACAGAGGAGGGAGGTGTCCGATGCCCCCTACACAGCGTCCCGTCTGGCCCATGATGCCGGAGTGAGCGTACATATTGTGCGCGACTATGTGCTGCGCGGGCTGCTGCGCCCGGCGCGCCGCACGCAGAGCGGTCACCGTCTCTATGACGATCATGCGCTGGAGCGGATGCGCTTCGTGCGCACCTTGTTCGAGGCGGGCGTCGGCCTCGATGAACTGACCAGGCTGTGTCACGCTCTGGACGGCGGCGGCGGCGATGCCATCGAATTTCTGCTATGCCTGCGGGCACGACTTGCCGCGCGGCGCGCGGCCCTGGACGTGCTGGACGGGCATCTGGAGCAAATGATTTCCGCCATCGGTGCCGACACCGCCAAAGAATCCGCCCGTGCCTGACAACCCTGCTTCCGAATCATCCTTCCACTGCCGCCTTTGGCCGGGCGGGTCGCCGCAATTGCGCCCGGCCAGCGCCGCATCGCTGACCATAGGCGATCATACCCGTGCCCCCGCCCGGGCGATCGCCTGTTCGCGGCGGCGATGCGGCGCATCATCTCTCGTCGCGCCGCGTTTGATTTCCGCCCCCCGTTCCTGCTGTGACAATGTCGTTTTCTGAGTTCATCATCGACACATTGCTGCCGCTTGTCGCCGCCGCGACGGTCGGCCTGACACTGGGCTTCGAGCGTGAACTGGCGCGCAAACCCGCAGGCCTTCGGACACAGTTTCTGATCACGTTGGGCACGGCCATATTCGTCCTGGCTGGGCGCTCAATTCCGGGGATGGAAACCGGACGGGTCGCGGCAAATGTGGTGACGGGCCTCGGGTTTCTGGGTGCGGGAGTTATATTGCAGCATCGCGGCACCGTGCGCGGGTTGACGACCGCCGCTCTTATCTGGGTGAACGGCGCGTTGGGCCTTGCTGCCGCCACGCAGGAGTATGTGTTGGCGGGCGTAGGCGTCGGTCTGGCGCTGGCCGCGCTGCGCGTGCTTGCGCTCATCGAAAAACGCTTAGGCGAAAAGTGGCAAATCCTCGAATATCAAATTACAACATATGAGAACGAGAGCGTTGTCCAAGCCATCCACGACGCTCTCAGCAAATGCCGATTACAGGAAGGTCCGCTTGCATACGAACGACAGGACGGGGTAACCCGGATGCATATCTCGTTCTGCGACACTCCCACGCGGCACCGTGAATTCTTGGAGCAGCTCCGCAAGATGTCAGACGTCACAGATGTCAGGGTGCTGTGACGTCAGGCTGTGATCAGGTTGATCGCGGTTACTCGATGGAGGCCCGCCCCTTCCCCGATCGACGGTTCTCCGAACGTTCTCACTTAGCGTTGTCTGGCGTACTTTCCACGCTGTGCCCTCCATAGACCACTGAAACGCTTCGGCGGATAAGCACGGCGCCATGCATGCACGAGCGAGCTAGTGTCGATGCAGTAGACCGGCTGCTCTGCAGCGACCATCAGCTATAGCCTAACTGTTGCTCAATGCCGGGAACGTGGCGAACCTTCACGCCAAGATATCCCGAGACATCGGAAAGGCTGATCCGATCGAGATGATAATTCTCGATCACGCGACGCACGAATGGCTTGCCGTAATTGGCGACCGTTTCGCGCGGCATGTTCCGCGGGATCGGCTTGCCTTCATTCTTCTCGCGATCACGTTCCCGCTGTTGCCGGTACTCGACCGCATATTGGGCGCGCTTGCGCCTGTAGAATGCTTCCGTGGTTCGGCCGAGCGTCAGTAGGCGACGCACGATCGCCTCACGCGAGACGCCATAGGTGAGTGAGAGCGAATGCACGCTGGCATCATCCCACTCGTGGCGTCCGTTGCCCTTCGCGGCGATCAACGCCTCTTTTAGAAACAGATCGCGGGGCATCAGGGCCGCGGCGGCGACCTGATTGCAGAATACTTCGATCTTTTCATCATCGGCAGCCCGGGGGCCTTCGATATCAAGATCGGAAACGCCGCTTTGCCGAAGCATTAAATGCGCCAGCTCATGGAACATAGAGAACGTGCGGCGCGCATAAGCATCCTTCCGGTTGATGACCATGAAGGGCAGCACGTCGGACCAGTAGGCAAAGCCCGAGGCCTCATCGCTACTTATACGCGAGGCCTGAAACACCAGTACACCCAGCTCCTCGATCTTCCCACGCCAAGCTAGGAAGGCGATGCGGGGATCGCGCCAGTGCGATTGCAGATCGTAATCGACACCAAGCGCATCACGGAGCGCGGCCGCGGCCGTTTCCGGGTTGGTGGCGATCGTCGTCTGGACCTTGAAGGGGACGGGGATTTCGTCACCGTCCTCAAATAGCTCGAGGGCCAATTCGCGGCGTTGCTGTGCGAGACGGATTTCTAGCGTTAGCTCTGGCGAGAAGGTGCGCATCCCTAAATCAGGCAGGCGCCTGAAATCGTGCATCGCCTGGAACGAATTTATCGGTGGTTCCGGCAGATAGAGCACCGCGAGCGGCCGCTTATAGGTTTCGGCCAATTTGCGGAGTTGGGGAATAGACGGTTGATCGTCGCCCGCTTCCCAAACAGCGAGCTTTTCCTCATCTACATTAATTTTCGCGGCCGCGGCCGCGAGATCGAAGCCGGCCGTTTCTCGCGCCCAAGTCAGGACGGCGGGATTGATCATCGCCTTGATACGTTTGGTCATGCCGACGCACCATCAATGCGCAATACGCGATATCGCATCGATCGGCCAACGTTGGACGTGCGCGTCAGATCGGACACGGAGGTGCCTCTATCGATTATCATGCGGGCATATCCGATATTCACACCTGATTCTGACACAACCCTTTCGGGACGCGCAAGCATTTGTTCTCTGCTGGGCGTTTACGCACTGCCTGATACTCACCGAAAACATCTATGGCGCTCCCCAGATCCCGACATGGCAATCACAGAAAGCGCTCACCTGCGTGGTTATCGAAAAGTGCAGCATCGCGGACATAGCCAAGCAGCACCTCGACCTTCTTCTGCCGCGACACCTCCTGCATCTTCGGCAAGGAGGCCCCTGCCTTGGCCGCCTCGGTAAGAAACCCTGACCGCAGGGAGTGAGCGCCGACCGCCATGGGATCGAGCCCAACCTTTTCGGCGTAGCGCTGGATCAGGCGAGCAACCGAGCGATCTGACATGGGCTCCTTGGTCATCATTCCTTGTGCGTCAGTCCGGAAGAATAGCGGACCTGCATCCCCTCCCCTGACGCTGAGCCATTCGTTGAGCCGCCCACCGGGCTTGAGCACTTTGCCCGAGGGCACAGCGATCACCTGCCCTTCCCCTTCCTGATCGGTTTTCGAGTGCCGGATTGTCAGCTTGAGACCCTCCCGCACGAGCTCGAGGTCGGCCAGCTGCAGCGCGACAAGTTCTGAACGCCGCAGCGCCGCCGCCAGCCCAAGTGCCATAACCGCCCGATCGCGGATCGCACGCGGGCTTTGTCCTTCGGCAGCTGCAATCATCCGCGCCAGATCGGCCGCCAGAATTGCGCTCTTCTTGCGCGTCGGCCGCGCGCGCTGCTCACGCCGGATCCCAGCAAGTGTGTCAGCAATCACATCACGTGGGTCGCGATGCTGGGGTGCGACCTGTCCCGCCTGTCTGTGATGCCAGGCGATGGCCGCAAGGTGCCGCCCGATGGTGCTGTCCGCCCTCCCCGCCTGCGCCAGCGAGGCAAGGTATGTGGCCACTGCCTCCGGCATGGCAGGCATAGGCTCAAGATCGCGCGTCCAGCACCATTCCTCGAACTGCCGCCAGTCGCTATCATAGGCCCGCACAGTGTTGGCTGCCTTGGATCGCGCCCGGTACGAGCGCGCCGCTTCGATCTCAGCTGCGAGCTGCGGCGGGATCGCATTCCCCAGCGGCGAAAGCGCGACTTCATCTGAAAGCCCCAAAGCCCTGCTGCTGTCATCGTCCACGGCGACACTCCTCAAGCTTCATTGCCGCCGCTGTGCCTTGCCCCTGCTTCGTGGCAGTGGCGAGATCGCAGCGGATTTCGCCTGCTTCATATAGAATATGCAGTCGTCCGTGAAGGGCTCTTATCGGACAGCAAATGCGCCGTACAAGCTGGGTATACTTTTTATGCCATTTATATACTATCTTTCTGATGGTATCTGCCCCAGCACCCTGGCAACTGACGCTTGCCCGCATCGAAGGCGCCCTTCCCTTCATCTCGCCCGAGCTGTCCGAATGCCTTGCGCTGGCCTCACTCCGGCGCCTCTGGCGCGTGCATGTGCGCGATTATCCGTTTGATAATCTTGGAATTGAACACAACCCTGGGCTCGAGGCCGACGAGCTGATGCGCTCGTGGTATTCCGAAGAACGCCGTCAATTCTTGTCGTGGATTAGCCGGCGAGGTCACCCTCCCCTCGCCCATGCCGCCAAGCTAGCCATGGCCGCCAAAAGTCACACCGAAGGGTTCAGCGAGATATACAGGCCCGCCGATCGCGCGCTCGAGCGGCTCGATGTTCTGCTGCCGACCCGCGATCCGATGGGCACCCTCCTTGAATGGCTAGGGGAACTGCGAACTGAGGAAATCGACTTTCTTGAAGGCGGCAGCGAGATGGTCCAAGTCAGTGGGTTCGCGGTCACACGTTCGGCGCCCCGGGGGGCGGCCTGGGCTGCGTCGCTTGCGGCCGCCATGCGCCCACACTTGTTTGGGCTGGGCTCGGCGCCAATGGCGCTTGCTGGGGTCATGCCGCGGGCTCTGTTCCGTGAACTTCACGAGGATCCCCTGCCCGTCCTATTACGTCGTGGGCTTCAGGCTGCTGCTGAGAGTGCAGCCGCCGACCTCCGTGCGATGCAAAGGGCTCACCTGCAGGCTGAGGGAGCACTTTCAGGCCTCTACGCCTCGTCGACGGCTCCCCTGGCTTGGCGTCTTGTAGCCGGCATCGGACCTCTTACCCGTGCGGAGCTTGCCAGAGGCCTTGAGGTGACCAAGCGAACCGCGTCACAATCAGTTGTGGCTTTGGTGACTGCCGGCATGGCCAGTCTTCGAACTTCCGATGGCGCAATCGTCCGAACGGACACGTGAACGTGTCATGGACCCCGGAATACTTCCCGGTAGCAAACGCCAATTCGATTTCGTGAGCTCGCTCTGCGCCGCAGCAGCTGCTCTACGAACTTTTTCGCCCTGCCCGTGTCAGCGAATGACAACTTACGTCGTTGTCCACGCGTTCCAATCCGTCCCCACGAGAATTCAACAATCGCAACACCGAACAGGTCTTGGCTCCAAGATATGGCATAGCGCCGTGCAACATTGAGATCGGGATTTTTGGCTTCGAGCCAAATGTGACACTCGTTCTGATCATGCTCTAACATACGGAGGAGTATGCGACAGCCGCCTGGAGCTAGGCCAATCGGAAGTTTGAATCACAGGTCTCTATGGTGATTCAAGGAATCGATCCTGAGGCTGTGACCGCCGCTCAGTTGCGGACGTCTGATTCTTATGGAATTTGCGCGTCTCTCGGGCGAGGTCATTCTCGAAGCGAGAGCGCGGTCTTCCTTAATCTTGAATCAAATCAATAACAAATCCGCCGCAGGCGAAAACGTTAGGGGATTTAGATTCTAAGGTTAAGAGGTTACCTGCTCGCCATCAGCCTGCAAACTCCTGATTTCTCGCGAGTCGGGGTCGCTATGTCGAATCTGATAACACGATGTTCGGTTTCTGATAGCACGACCGCCAGATTCTAATAACACGTCATCTGATGCCCGATCACACGTTGGCCACCTCCCTGCCCTGTTGATAACTTTGAAAGCGCGGCTCAGAGCGTGAGGCCAGAGGATCAGTTAGCGTTCCGATTCACATATGGTGCGTCGATCCCAAACTTTCTGATCCCCATTTGCCCCGAGGCTGAAACGGACGTGTTTTCGGAAATCTGGTATCTCCGGTTGAACGTGTTTTCGGGAATGGCTTTTGGCGGCGTCCTTTTTCCTCCAGCTTGCCGGCTGACACGTCGCGCTTCTTGGAAGCTGTGCCCGAAGTGGAGGCTTAGGCGATCTGCAAGCTGGTCCGACCTTTCCACGTTACATGGCTGATTTCAGTCAAAGATGACCGGCTGAAGCACTCGCGGAGTGTTCAATGCTGGTGCTCTTGGGTCTTGTCGGCAATTCTTTAGCAGGTGCCGAACGTAGACGTAGTTTTCTGATCGGGCGGGGTAAGTGGCGTGATTCCCGAAAACACGTTCGGTAACGGGCGTACATCATGAGACCGTTCTTATATTTCCGATCAATCGCGATGCTTGCCGCAGACTGTCACCGGTCTGAAGCTGGGCGACGGCGCTACTAGCGCGCCGGACGCACATAACCGGTCCCACAGACGGGCGCGACCTTCAAAAGCCCGGAAGCGTATGCTTGTTGCGCTCGTGGTGCTTCTTCATGAAGCCGTAGAACCGCTTCGAGTAGTTCCTTGGCAACTCATGGGGATTGCTGTTCAGAAAGGAATCGAATTGCCGCATCAGCACATCGAGATCCCAACCAGGACATTCAGAACGGATGGCCTGATAGATTTCGGGATCAAGAGTGTCTTGCGCGCCCCCTCCCCTCCGTCGTGACTGAGATTGGCTTGCGTTGCTGTCCAATGCGGCTGATGCATCGGCTTGCTGTTCGGGGCGCAAGCTCGCACTCGTTGTTGCAAGGAGCTTGCGCACGAGGGCAGGATCAACGAATTCCGGCGGAGGGCTGACCTTGGCTGCCTTTTCGGGGGTTGCGCGCTGAATGCGCTGGGCTCTGCTCTCCGTGGTGACAGAGCCACTATCCTCGATTTTTCCAGAAGGTTTTTCGAGATGGCGACGCATCACCATCTTCAGCTTTGGACGCGGCGTCTCTGCTCCAATGACCTCCAGACTGATATCCGGCAGGTTGTTAGCTCGCGCCAATTCAAGAATCTTGTTCTTGAACGAGGGTAGGGAGCTTTCGCTGCCGCTTTTCTGATGAAGAGTTTCGAAGCCAATCGTGAAACCTTCTGGCCCATTGCCACCAGCGTGCTTGCGAGCGGCGCGGTAGAGCCATTTCCCAAGTCCGCTCGTTATCTCGAAATACAAAGGCGAAATCGCAAGGACATTTCGCTTGTCCATGACCCCGTCGAAGAACCACTTGGAAAGCGTGATTTCCATCCCAAGCGAACGCTGGGTTCGTTCATCAACGAGATGAGTATAGCTATCGATCCACGAAAATGTGGTCTCGCGGGATTTGGAGTTCGCGCGGATGTTCGTCTTGATCGTCGTGGCCTGAAGACGATCAAGCGCTGCGATCAGTCGCTCATAAGCGCGCCCGCTTACACCCCAGCAGATTCGCTTGAGAAGATCGCCAGGTTGAACACGAATGGTCGGCGACAGGTCGTTGTCACCCCGCTCGCGCAATTCGTTGAGGTGGGACGCCAGATAGATCATGATATCTGCATCCCAGATGGTCGCCATCCCATAGGCTGGGTTGGCTGATACATGCACGGTGACCGACTTATCCGGACTGAGGTACTCAATGGGTTTCAGGCGCTTCTTCTTCGAAAGGCTGAAGAAAGGACGCTGCATGGTCTCCTGATAGTCCCGCAGCGAGATGTCGCTGAAATCAGGCAGCGTGAAGAACATCTCGAACTGCACCCGGCGACCGGAGGAGGACTGATCTTTCTCGCTCACGTTCTTCGCCCAGTAAATCTGCCGCTGTCCCACATGTGGGACAAGTGAGATAAACATATGAAATATAACGATAAAAACCACATTTTCAGAGTGGTGAACACATGGCCATAGGTGGGTCCGAAACCCTCCTTCATGGGGCAGGCCTTTTTAGAATCTTCGCCTTCTCAATCAGAGGGCGCAATGCATCGAGGATTTCGTCAGCGCTCAAATCAGTGGGGTTGATCGTTATCGTGAGCCCTCGTGCACGATCCTTTTCGATGACACCAATGGACGATCCCGCCGCTTCGATTACGGCTTTCTGAACACGGCCAGGCCTGCCCGAAACTGCCTTGAGCAGACGGACAACAACCTGAGGGCCAGAAATTGGCTCTTCGTCTCCGGATTGCCGGAAACTTTGCTCCGCAGCGATCTGCTTTGCTGCTTCCTCCATCCTAGGGCGCAGCGATGGGTTGCGTATGGCTGGAAGAAGCTTGTCACCGTACCGCACCTGAAGCTCCATTGGCGACGCAAATGCGCTTACGATTGTTTGCGGGATCTCTGTCAGGCCGATGTACCGGGCGAGCGTAGATTTCGAGATCTTTACGCGTTCAGCAAGCCGGGCCTGAAGGCCATCGTAATAAGTATCGACTGCTGCCTTGTAGTTCAAACCGCGCTCTAAATCTGAGATATCTTCCCTCTCGCGGTTCTCGATATCAGCAAGGCGGAACGCAGCTTCGTCATCGAGATCTTCGATAATCGCGACGAGCTCGATATCCGGGTAGTGATTGGCGTTGAGCCACGCGACAGCCCAGTGGCGCCTTGTGCCAATGATCAGTTCGTACTGCAGCTCACCTTGCTGTTTCCGGCGCACGACTACTGGGATGCGGTTCCCGTTTTCTGCTTGGATCGATTCAATCAGAGATCGCAAACGGGGTTCGGTGAGCTGTTCGTAATCACGGGCGTTTCCCGGCCAGATCGAACATTCTGCAGGTTTGAGCCGGATGGTCGGGCGCTTGACCATCCGCGCCGCTTCCGTGAAGCCTTCAAGCCGACGTGTTGTGAAATTGCGCGATGCGGTTGCCCCTGCAGCGTCCTTGGCTTCAGAGACGGAAGGCTGGTCAGGGGCAGGGGAGGCGAGGGCCTCGCCAATCAATGAACGACGGCTCACGCTGCAACACTCCCTGCCGTGTCAGATGACCGTCTCGAAATGCTCTTCGACGGCCACTGCTCATGTATTTCGTTCAGAACTTCTCCGAAGACTGCGTTGAGATTGTCCCGGCAACGCTGGTAGGTTGCGTGCGCAGCTGAAGGCTTGCTTTCATAGATCGACCGGAATGCTTGAGTGGCATTCTTGATTTCCTCAGAAGCTAGGATCGGCTGATTCAGCAGGAAATTGGCATATGTGGCCTTCATCATCTTCCACATGTCGGCTTCACCTGGCTTGCTGGGGGTGTAGGCCGAGCAGACGACGCGAATGAACCCGTAATCAACAGGCGTTCCGTGATCCTCGAGGATCTCGATATTCTCGGCGATCGTGTCCATGAAATGGATGGTTGAAAGGTAGTCGAGCTGCCTTGCCGGAACCGGGATAAGCATACCTGTTGCGGCGGCCATCACATTGAGGCCCAGGAACCCCATAGCCGGCGGAGGATCGAGCAAGACGACGTCGAAGTCCTTGATGATACTGTCGATGCCAATACGGAGACGCTGAAGTCCCTCGCGCACTGCTTGTCCGCCCTCCGTCAACGTTGCCGTGAGGTCCCACTCTGCATCCTGCAGGCCAAGGCTTGACGGCACTATTTTGATTGTAGGCCAAGCGGTTTCTCGGATTGCCTTCCTGAAATCATCGAATGTACTGCGAGGCGACAGGAAGTTTCCTAAAGTCTCCTCTTCATCGATAAGTGCTTCGGGCTGGATGTCGAACATAGTTGTCGTTGACGCCTGCGGATCGCAGTCGATCACGAGAACGCTATATCCGTTCAGTGCGAGAAAATCGGCGAAATGCTTGGTAATCGTACTCTTGCCGACGCCGCCCTTGAAATTCTGCACGGCTACTACAACCGCATTCTCATGGGCTAGCTTGCCCGGATGAATGTTCAGCGCCTTGCGAATATGAGTAAGGTCTTCGAGCGTGTAATAGCGGCGGCCATTGTTGAGCTGTTTCGGAGGCGCGAGACGCCCCTCCTTCTCTGCCTTGGCAAGCGCTTCAGGCGTTCTTCCGACCAATTCCGCTGCCGCCGTAGGCCCAAAGGTGATATCGAGGACCTTGCGTTCATCAGGTTTGAACACCACAGCTTTGACCCGATCGCGCATCATTTCGCAGGATCTGGTCATATTTCGCAGTGTGTTCACGGTGTAGGACATGCGTCTGCCTTTCGATGAATCGCAGTTCTGCGACCCAGTTCGTGTTTTATGATCATTTTCGGCGGTAGAAGTCAAACCGATATCTTCGGGATGGTGCCGGTCCCGAATCCTCGTCGCTGCCGGGCACCCCTTGTCGCATAGCCCGTAGTGATCACGGGCTCATAAACCCGAGGCGAGAGGGAAGGGGGATGACCTGATGCGGTTCAGCATCAGGAGCAGACCGTGACCGACCTATTTGAACAATCCAGCCAGAAGCTGGACGCAGCAATCACCGAAATCCAGCACGCCATCGCCACCGGACTGGCGAACAAGCAACGCCTGTTTGAGACGATGCGCCAGCTTTACGGGGAGGGCTCCGCAAACGGCGCGTGGAGCCAGAGGGACGCCTTTGACCTGCTCGAGGCGGCATTGACGCGCCACATGGCCGGACTGCTGAACAAGCCTCAGATGCTGCACCAGATTTCGGAGATCAGTGCGCTTATCGAGGCACTGCCGACACATACGGTCAGAAGTGAAGACCAGATCAGGTTCCAGCAATTCTCGACGCCCGCAGACCTCGCAGCACTTTGCGTGATTTTGGCGCAGCCGCTTGCAACCGATATCGTTCTTGAGCCGAGCGCCGGACATGGCGCTCTCGTGGCAACTTTGCCCGATGTCAGCGCATTGCATCTCAACGAAATCGACCCGCGCAGGCATGAGAAGTTGGCCCTGCTGTTTCCCCAGGCCACCACAACAGGGATCGATGGAGCCATGCTGGCCTCCCATCTCGACGCGGCAGTGCAGCCAAGCCTGATCCTGATGAACCCGCCGTTCTCCCGATCAATGGGACGAGGAGCAGACGAGTTCGCAGCGGTGCGTCACCTGCGCGCTGCCATAACGCGCCTCAGGCAAGGGGGACGGATCGTCGCGATCATGCCGGACTGGTTCACGACGAGCGCAAAGCTTGCGAAAATCTACGAAGACACCTTTGCCTCTTGCACAGTCCGCACATCCATCCGGCTCGACAAATGCTATCACAAGCAGGGCACCAGCGTGGCCGTGCGCTTGTACGTGATCGACAAGATCCCGGGGCAGATCAGACCTGCAGTTTTGGCGCGGCAGACAGTTGCAGACGTTGCGTCTGCGGTTCCAATCATCAAACGCGTGACAGCCGAGCCTGACTGCGAACCGCGCGCGGTGCCGCCGAAAGCAAAGCCGGGTGCGCTCTTCAAAGCCATGCGGGCAACGCCGATCACAAAGCCCGTCAAGGCGAGGGCAGCGCAAGCCCCCAAGATCGAAGCACTGGCGTTCAGTACCCTGGACAAGCCGCGCGTGCTCGGTGAGCAAAGCGGGGTCTACATCCCGTACCGGCCAAGCCGGGTCGACATTGTTGGCGCACGCGAGCATCCGACGCCGCTCGTCGAAAGCGTGGCCATGGGCTCGATCCCGGCACCTATCCCCGATTATGTCCCGGCGCTGCAGGACCGGGTCCTTCAGGAAAGCCTGCTCTCCGAGGCCCAGATCGAAACTGTCATCTATGCCGGGAACGCGTGGCAGCAGTATCTGCCGGGCCTGTTCGTTCCCGCTGAAGAAGGCGTTGGCCTGCAACTCGACGAGCAAGGGCGTGCCTACCGCAAAGGCTATTTCCTCGGCGATGGCACGGGGGCAGGGAAGGGCAGACAGATCGCCGCTTGCATCCTTGATGGCTGGCTTGCTGGACGCCGAAAGGCCATCTGGGTCTCGAAGAACGAGAGCTTGCTTGAGGATGCGCGCCGCGACTGGAGCGCCATCGGCGGCCTTGCGGCCGACGTTCAGCCGCTTTCCAACTGGAAGATCGATCAGGCGGTTCCGTTTCGCGAAGGGATCCTGTTCGTCACCTACCCGACCCTTCGCAGCCAGCGTCAGGAAGCCACCCGCCTGAAGCAGCTGCTCGATTGGGCGGGCGAGGATTTCGACGGTGTCATCGCCTTCGATGAGAGCCACGAGATGGGCGGTGTTGCAGGAGGCGAGGGCGCCCGCGGCACGAAAAGCGGATCGCTGCAGGGCATCGCCGGCGTGCTGCTGCAAAACAATCTGCCCGATGCCCGGGTTCTCTACGCCTCTGCGACCGGAGCCTCGGAGGTAAACAACCTTGCCTATGCTGTGCGGCTTGGTCTGTGGGGACCTGGCACCGCGTTTGCCAACAGGGAAGATTTCATCAGCCAGATCAGGGCAGGGGGCATCGCTGCGATGGAACTCGTGTCGCGGGACCTCAAGGCACTGGGCCTCTATCAGGCGCGCGCACTCAGCTTTGCAGGCGTCGAATACGAGATCCTGAAACATGACCTGACCGCTCAGCAGATCGCCGTTTACGACACTTATGCCGACGCCTGGGCGATCATTCATCAGAACCTTGAGGAGGCGCTGGAGCTGACCGGTGTCGTCGACGAGATCGACGGCACAACGCTCAACAGCGGTGCGAAAGCCGCAGCGCGAAGCCGGTTTGAAAGCACCAAGCAGCGGTTCTTCAACCAGCTGCTGCTGTCGATGAAGCTGCCAACGCTGATTGCTGCCATCAATCTCCATCTGGACCGCGATGAGGTGGTTGTCGTCCAACTGGTTTCGACCGCCGAAAGCATCCTCGATCGCCGTCTCGACAGCCTCTCGCCAGAAGAGCGGGCTGAGCTCGACCTCGACCTCAGCCCGCTCGACGCCGTGATCGAGTACCTCGAGCGCGCCTTCCCCACGCAACAGATGCAAGTGTTCGTCGATGATACCGGCACTCAGCGCTCGGCACCGATGTTCGATGAGGAAGGCCGTCCAGTCCACAATCAGACTGCGATCGCCCGCCGCAGCGAGATGATCGAGCATCTGTGCGCCATGCCGCCGATCAAGCCGGCGCTGGACGGGATCATCGAGCACTACGGACCGGAGAGGGTCGCCGAGGTGACCGGGCGCAGCAAGCGGCTCATAACCCAAAGCGACGGCCAGCAACGGCTCGAGACCCGCTCGCCGCGGACGAACCAGTCCGAGACCGACCAGTTCATGGATGGCAGGAAGCCGATCCTTGTCTTCAGCGACGCGGGCGGCACAGGACGGTCCTATCACGCCAGCCTTGACGCAGCTTGCCAGAAGCGGCGCATCCATTTCCTGCTTGAGCCGGGATGGCGAGCCGACCGCGCCATCCAGGGGCTGGGCCGAACGCACCGGACCCATCAGGCCAACACACCGCTGTTCCGGCCTGTGACCACCAACTGCAAAGGGGAACTGCGGTTCACCAGCACCATTGCGCGCAGGCTCGACAGCCTGGGGGCGCTGACCCGGGGCCAACGCCAGACGGGCGGCCAGAACCTCTTTGACCCTGCCGACAATCTCGAAAGCGAATACGCCAAGGCCGCTCTCTCTACCTGGTTTGCCTTGCTGGCGGACGGCAAGCTCAAGAGCGCAACGCTGATCGATTTCCAGCGCCGTAGCGGGCTCAAGATTGTCTCCGACGATGGCGTGCTCGAAGAGGACCTTCCGCCGATCCAGCGTTGGCTCAATCGGATCCTCGCACTGCCGATCGGAATGCAGAATGCGATCTTTGAGGAGTTTCTGGGGTTGGTCGAGGCGCGGGTGTCGGCTGCGCGCGAGGCCGGTTCGCTCGATGTTGGCGTCGAAACCCTTCGGGTTGAACATGCCGAGGTTGTCGAAGACATAGTCCTGCGGACCGACGGGCGAACCGGCGCCACGTCGCATTTGCTGCAGCTGGCTCTCAAGACGAGGGCACGGCCGATCTCGCTTGAGCGTGTCCTTGAGCGTCGCGACTACGCTGACGGCTGCATTCTGCTCCACAATACCAAGAGCGGGAAAGCAGCCCTGGCTGAACCTTCGCGGCACTTCATGACCGAACAGGGCGAACTCATCAGGCGGGTTATCCTCCACCGTCCGCTCCGGCGCGAATACCACCACTTCGATGACCTTGCGGAATCGGCCTGGGAAGAAGCTCCGCGGCGGACTTTTGAGAAGCTGTGGCAAAGCGAGGTTGCGGAGCTTGCCGAACGGCTAACGACAGAGACCGTGTACCTTGCGACCGGACTTCTCCTGCCGATCTGGTCGAGCCTTCCCATCGACTATCTGGAGGTCCGGCGGATCGTGGACGAAGAGGGCAGAAGCTGGCTCGGCCGCATGGTCCACGAGCTCGACGTGGCAAAGCTGCTCGAGAAATTCGATATTGCCTCCAACGTTGAACTAAGCTCGGACATGATCATCAAGGCGCTTGGCGAAGGCCGGACAATCCCGATCAAGCAGCCGTTCGAGGCGACCATCAAATGTTCGCGTGTGGCTGGGGAGCAGCGTTACGAAATTGTCGGAGCGCCTGTCGAACAGCTGCCTTCGCTCAAGAGCATCGGCTGTTTCACGGAAATCATCTCGTTTCGCACCCGGGTGTTTATTCCGATAGAGGCAGCGTCTTCTGTCATCAGCGCACTGTTTCGAGCATGTGGAGCAGCAATGCCGGAGCCTTCGATGCCGACGTTCTCGGCTGAGCCCTAACGCCCCACAGTTTTCCTCTCGCTATGCACCATCTGTGCAGCATGGAATGGCGAGAAGTGGAACAAAGCCGTCATTTGCAAGCCAACGGTTTTCCAACACCTTATTCCGCTTCCTTGAGCGGGTCGCCCACTCGGACCTCGATTTCGACCGTTCCAAACCGGGCAAGGGGCCGTGGTCGACGCCCAGGGGCACCCTCGACCTTGGCGACGAGTTGCTCGAACGGATCTCCGGTTCGCAGCGCGAGCACGTCATAGGTCAACCACTGCGAGAAGGGTTGCGACGCGCGGCCCACCATAGCTTGATCAATCTGCCCGGCGGTGGCTGCCTGATGATAGGCTAGGTCCGACACGAGCTGGGTAGGAAGCATGGGTATCGCCCGACCAGTGCTCCCGGGTCCCTGGAAGAGGAAGAAAGACGAGGAAGTCTGCGCGAGCAGGTCGCGGATCTGGTTCGGTTTCAGCCGATAGCTCGCGGCGAAGCCTTTCTCAGGCGCGCTCGCATCACGTCGATGCAGCCGCTTGGCCTGAATCAGGGTCGCACGTTTGCCGAGCGCCCGCCCGTCGAGATAGGGATCGACGATCAGACAGAGATCGGCCGAAAAGCGCTCGGCAGCATCTGCCTCGTCTCCGGTCCTGCTGATCCCGTGCTTTCCCTCTTCGGACTTGCTGATCGAGCGATAGGCGAGGCTGATTCTGGTTCGGTGGGCCGATCGGATCGCGCGCGCGGTGGCGAGCAACGCCTGGTCGAGCTGGGAAAATTGGTGAGCCAGCTGGGCAAAGAAGAGGCGCAGCAGTCCTTCTTCCTCATCGGATTCGCTGAAATCCGGATAATCGCGGGCGAATTTCTCCTCCTCACTCGCCGACGTGTGCTCGATCATCTGCTCCAGCAGCCTGTCACCGAGCCAGGTGCGCGCCGGCTCTTGCGAAGATGCCGCGAGGCGAATCTGGAAGAGGCCTTCGGCGAGACCCGTGATGGTGGGCCGTGGCCAGAGCGGCCCGGCCTCGTCTCGCCCAAACACGGCGGTCTGCACCATCGCAGCCCGATATCCTAATTCGCGCTGGGGATGTCGCGTGAGGTCCGCAATGAAGCTCTCGTCGTCGGCCTGTGTGAGCGCGGTTGCTGCGAACAGACCCAGCTCCTCCTGACGCTGGCGCGGGCGATCAAGCAGAGCTTCGATCGCGGCGTGGCGTAGAGCCCTGTCATCGCCAAGGGCGACGCGAAGCCTGTCGACATAGACGCCGCGCACGCCGGGCGAGGCGTAGGCGAGCGCGCCGTCGAGATCGCAGATAAGCTGCGCGATAGCCCGGACAGGCTCATCATCGACAATACGGGCCCAGGCCTCCTTGCGAAGCGCCAGGGCAAAATCGCCATGGGAAGCGTTCGGGTCGTTCGGTTCTTCCGAAAAATTATCGCCTGCAAGGTTCGGCAGTTCGAGAAGAATCGTCTGCAGCTTGATCCACGGCGTCCAGCCAAGCGTGCGCGCCATTGCTCCGAGGAAAGTGAGCCTTAGATCCTTTTCAAACTGTCCCGGTGTCAGCGGAAGCAGGCGCCGCACCTGGTCGAGCGATGCGATCCTTAGCGCGTCGCGATCAAGCACGAGGGAGAGATGAAGAGTTTCTTTGTCCTCCAGCAGATCGATCATGCCTTCGATCAGCGCGGGAGAATGGACAAGGTCAGGAAGACAGGTTCCGATCTCGCGTCCATGCGATGCGTTTCCAACAAGCGCGCGGGCGAGCGGTATGGCAAGCTCGTCCCAGCGCGCGGCGACAATGCGCCGCAGGGCGTCCACAAGGTCTCCGATGCCTGCGATCGGGCTGCCGATCCGGTGACCCGCGGCCCGCGCGAGCGCGGCGATCTCGGCGGCGTCGAGCGCGTCCGAGACCTTCGGATCAGCAAGCTCGGCGGCGGCGGCAGCAATCCAGTCGTCATGAAAACAACGCTCGTAGCCCAGAATGATCGTGCGCTTGCCCAAGCCGGCCTTCCGGGGCTCCTGGCTATCGAATATCGATTGGATATTCGGCGATGTAATGAAATTGACGGCCACGCGGGAAAACTCCGTGATGAGTATGTGCGAGATCTCTCGTCGCATGCGGTTGGCGCGACGTTAAGCCCAGCCCGATGCGTCTTGGGCGATCCGCTGGTAACCTGGCAAGCCTGGTTGCTGACCGTCATCATCTGCTCGGCCTGCGAAGGGTGGCCATCCCAGAAACGCGACCTACAACCTTTACGGCATTCTGTCCTCTGATGAGCCGCGCCGTCCAGCTTCGAACCATACCACGCCGTTCGCCCGCATGGGTGACAACGACTAACCCTGAGGTCTGCGTGAAACGCAGATCAGAAGGGGAGGGGGAGGGGATGTGTGCCCGGGTGATTGCCGGGTGCACATCAGGAGTGACGACGATGCTTATTCCCTTTTCCCGGCTCTATCTGAGCGATGCCAACGTGCGCAAAACGCGCAGCGAAGAAGACGATATCCAGCTATCCGCCGACATCGAAGCACGCGGCCTTTTGCAGAACCTGCTGGTCACCAAGAGCAAGAAGCGCGGCAAGTTTGCCGTGATCGCCGGTGGCCGCCGGTTGCGGGCCATCGAGATGATTGTCGCGCGCGGTGCGTGGGACCCCGACACCGAGATCGAATGCAAGCTGCTTGAGGGCAGCGAAGAGGAAGCCGGCGAGGCCTCGCTTGCCGAAAACTTCCAGCGCGTCGGGATGTCACCGGCTGAGGAATGCCGCGCCTTCCAGCACTTCATCAAGGAAGGCAGCGATGTTGCCGCGGTCGCCAAACGCTTCGGTCTCACCCAGCGCTTCGTGGAGGGCCGCTTGCGGCTTGCCAACCTCGCCGAGCCGATCTTCGAAGCACTCGCCAAAGGCGATGTCACCCTCGAGATCGCCAAGGCTTACGCCGCGACCGACCAGCACGAAGTTCAGCTGCGGGTCTTTGAGCAGATGCGCTACGCCTATAACCCAAGCGCCGATGCCATCCGGCGTATGGTGGCGAGCGGTTCCATGCGCGGCAATGACCCAATCGCGCTGCTGATCGGCGAAGATGCCTATGTGGCTGCCGGGGGCAAGATCGAGCGCGACCTCTTCAGCGAAGCGGCAGATGATCGCTGGATCGATATCGAGATCGCCCACAGGCTTGCGGCCGAGAAAATGGAGGCCGAAGCCCAGCGGATCGCTGCTGAAACTGGCCTTGCCTGGATCAGCCCGGTGGCGTCGACCAATTCATGGCAGGCGCGCAGCGAAATGGGCGTCAACGCGGTTCGCCTCCCGCCCGCGCCGCTCTCCGAAGAAGCACGTGCCCGAATTGACGCGATCGATGCCCGCATGGAAGAAATCAGCGAGATCATCGACGAAGGCCATGAAGGCGACCCTGAGGGCAATGAGGCCGATTTCGCGCAGCTCGAGGCCGAGTATGAGGATCTCGATGCTGAGCGCGCCGACCTCAATAACCCGGTGCGCGAACTGCCCGAAGAATGGCGCAGTGAGGCCGGACGGTTCCTGGTTCTCACCACCCGCGGCGAGATGGTACTCGAGGCCGATTACTACAGCGAAAAGCGCCTGTCGTTCGAGACCGATGAGAATGGCAAGGTGACAGCGACGGCCGAAGAGCCGGTGCCAGGTTCCACCAAGCGCGGCAGCGCTGCACCTTCCAGGCCCGAGGCAGTTGCGCCGGGCACGGAAAAGCCGATCAGCGCTCGCCTGTTCGACGAGCTTGCCGTGCAGCGCCGCAATATCCTCTCGGCATCTTTGCTCACCGATGCGGGGCTCGCGCTCGACTTCGCCATCTTCGCGCTGGCCGACAGCCGCAGCTATGAAAGCCGCGGCACCTCGATCAAGGGCGGACGACCGAGCGATCCTGTGACCGGAGAACTTTCGCAGTCCACAGCCGAAGGGATTCTCGCCGAGGCCGAAAACGCGCTCGACACGGCATGGCAGGAACATAGCTGTGCAGCCCAGCGCTTCATTGCCTTCCGCGAACTTGCCGACGAAGCCAAGGCGGCGTGGCTCGCCTATGCGGTGGCCATCTCGCTCGAAGCCAAGAAGGGCTATGGTTCGGAATACCATTCGATCCATGCTGTCATCGGCAGTATGCTCGACATCGACGTTGCAGCGATGTGGCGGCCGACAGCCGAGAATTTCTTCGACCGGGTGAGCAAGACCTCGTGTCTTGCCGCGCTGACCGAAGTCGGCGGCAGTGATCTTGCGGCGCGTTATGCCGCCTCGAAGAAAGCTGACCTTGCCAAGACCTGCGAGACGATCTTCGCCGGCAAGGCGATCGTTGAACAGGACGTCAAGGAAGCAGCGCTGGCCTGGCTCCCCGAAGGCATGAAGTTCACGATTGGTGCCAATCCCGCTGATCCGGCCATCTCGGACACCGACGAAAGCGACCCTGTCGCCGACGTCTGCGATGGCGATGACGGTGAAGCCGACAGCGAGGCCGACGAGCTGATCGATGACCATGAACCTCAACACGCCTGTGAAGAAGCGGCGGTAGCCGCCTGAGGCGGTCAATCACCCCTCCTGATGACCTGGCCCGGCCACTCGCCTGAGTGAGCCGGGCCTCTTTTTGTTGAGGAGCAGGCCCATGCGCCAACGACCCAAGCGCGACGTCGCGCAGGAAATCACCAATCTGATCATCAACACAATCGAGGCCGGAACGCTGCCCTGGCGCCGACCCTGGAAGAAGACCGGTATGGGCGGAGCGCCGCTGCGCGCTGCAGGCGTCCCTTACACAGGGATCAACCGCCTCTATCTTTGGGCGGTCGCCGACCACTATGGTTATGGCTCACGCTACTGGATGACGTGGCGCCAGGCCATCGAGCTTGGCGGACAGGTCCGCAAGGGCGAGACCGCCGAGCCGAGCATCTACTTCAACAGCACGAAGAAGACCGCGGTCGACCAGGCGACCGGTGAGGAGTCGTCGAAAACATTCCGCTTCATGCGCGCCTACAGCGTGTTCAACGCCTCGCAGATCGATGGCCTGCCGCCGCATTTCTATCCAAGCCCGGTGCCTGAAGCGCCGCCGACGCCCTCGCAGAAGGCCGCTGCCGTCGAGCGCTTCTTCGCACCCGTCCCGGCTGACATACGCCTCGGCGGAGACCGCGCGTTCTACTCGCCGGGCGCTGATTATATTCAGCTTCCGCACCCCAATGTCTTCAACACCGAAGACGGATTCGTGGCCACGAAAGCGCATGAGCTTGGCCATTGGTCAGGCCATGCCTCGCGGCTCGCCCGCGAATTTGGCAAGCGTTTTGGCGACAAGGCTTATGCGTTCGAGGAGCTGGTGGCCGAGCAGGTGAGTGCCCGGATCTGCTACGAACTGGGCCTTCCGGCAGACCTCCACGAAAGCCATGCCAGCTACGTCTCGCACTGGCTGGAGATTCTCAAGGCCGACAAGACGGCTATCATCACCGCGGCCGCGAAGGCCGATCAGGCATTCAACCATCTTGCGGCCTATTCGGGCTACCAGAGCGAACCTGTCGAGCATGAAGGGGAGGAAGCCGATGAAACGGCGCCAGTTCCGGCTTGTGCTTGAGCCAACCCCCGAGGAGGTCGTTCGCCTCACCCAGCTTCACCGTTATGCCGGCGATGTTGCAGGCCGGGGGAGGGCGCCCATTGGCGGTGTGCTGGCTGAGTATATCGCAGGCCTGTTTCCCCAGAGGGATCCACGCCAGGTGCTGGACGGTCTTCTTGGCAAGGGGGACGCCGGTTGGTCACTTGGCACAGCTCCGGGTCAAGGCCGAACGCTCATCATCCAGACAACCGAGGCAGGCGCTGCGGTCTCGGCCGTTGCACGAATCCTCGAGCAGATTGCGCCAGGCACGCTCCTGCGACCGATGATCTACGAGCCGTTGCCGCTGCAGGGCCTAAGCGAACATCGTCGCAGCCTGCATTGAGGGAAGGGGGATGGGGCCATTGCATCTTGCAATGGAAAGGAAGCCTCATGTCCTGCGACATCGATTACCGTTACCGCCGCGCACTCCAGCCTGATGGACTGACAACCTTCGAGAATGCGCTGCGAGCATTGAACGAGGCCGTCGATGATGTCCGCCTTGCAGGCCGGCAGGCTGCAAACTGCCCAGCAGTGCTGCTCCTCACCCGCCACCTTCAGCGGATTGCCGACGGAAGGCCAACCGAATGTGAGGCAGACGACCAGGCGCTGCGGTCCCAGTGCATCGAACGCCTTGCCGAGCTTAAGCACAGACCGGCGATCATTGCGCTGGTCAAGCGCGGGATCGACTATCGTCCCGAAGAGCTGCGCCACTATCGGCGCGAGGGCACGCGCGCGCTCCGCCAGATCGCAGCAGGGATCGGGCTCGAGCATGCCAATTACCGCATCAGCTATTACACATCACAGGAACAGCTCGCGGGCGAGCATGTGCTGGAAGCCGAAGGTATCTATATCCGGATCAGCCCGGAAAGGTTCGGCGAGCCGGGTCTCGCTTGGCGCAACCCGTTCTGGAAACCGCCTGGCGCGGTGATGCGCAAAGCGCCGATCACCGCCCTTGCAGACATTCCCGCACTCACGGCGCGGATCGCGCGCGAATTGAAGATCGCACCTCCGGCGCAGCCGGGGCTCATCTGAAGGAGAACTCGCATGGGCTGGCTTTACATGCACCGTGCCGGAATGGGGGGCTTCGACACTCCCAAGGCCTATCTCGACAATCAGCTCACATGGGAGCGCGAGAATGAAGAAACCGGCACCTTCGAAGGATGCCGGGTCATCAGAAGCGTGTCCACAACCGGGGCCTATTACGCGGCTGTCCAGCGCTATGGACCGAACAACCAGACCCACGCCATCTCCGCGGTGATCTGTCTGGTCCGCTGGAACCCCAAGGCAGCCGACGGCCTACTGTTCGGCTACAAGGACATGGATGAAAACTCGGGGCCGGTGGAGGCCGGGTGTCCCAGAAGTATCCTCGAGGAACTGGGGCAAACCAGTCACCCTTATGCCCTCGACTGGCGCAACCGCTGCTACCGCCATCTGCGCCTCAAGGAACGCAAGATCGCCGATGGCGACATGATCCGGCTGCCTGAACCCATGAAGTTCACCGACGGAAGCGAACACGCCGAATTCAGGGTGACAAAGCGCGGCGCGAAGATTGAACTCAGCACGCCCGATGGCCGAGGCCGGTTCCGCATCAGCAGATTGATGGAGCGCCGGTTCGAAGTCGTGCCCCCCAAGCGTGCGCCGCGCACATTCTTCCCGGCAACGCCGTAACGCTCGGGAGGTGACCATGCTGCTTCAGAGCCTCGATCCCAGAAGGGCGATCCTGTGCGGACGCGCCAATGCCGAGCGCCTCGCCATCCGGATGACAGCAAATTCCGGGCAGAGCCATGCCGTGGTGAGGACGGACAGCAAGCTCCAGCCCTTCTGCGTTCTGCCTGCAGAAGAGGGCCTTCCCGGTGCGATCGAATTGCAGGTCGTGGTTTTGTAAGAGAGGGAAACCTCTGCGGCAGAACCGGAACACCTGCTGGGTCTGGCACAGCAAACCTTGATTACCGCAAAAATTGACGCTATATCGCGTCAGAATTAATGGGAAAGTGTAATGGCGATTCAAAACTACGCTGACAACGGAGCGTTTGCTCCGCGCAAGATCGTCGACGCGCTGCGGACCACCAGCGACGAACTCGCACGCTCGCTGGGCCTCGGCAAGGACGCGATCCAGCGCAAAGACCGGATCGCGTCCGATCGTACCCAGCGCCGCCTTCGCCAGATGGTCGAGGTGCTCAACAAGGTCGAGCCGCGCTTTGGCTCGGCGTTGCTGGCCTATGCCTGGTACCGCTCGGAACCGCTGCCCGGCTTCTCGGGCCAGACCGCCATGCAGCTGGTGCAGAGCAACCGGGCCGACGACGTGCTGACCTATATCGACGCGGTCGACGCCGGCGTCCACGCCTAGTCCAATGCACTTTACCGGGCTGCTCTACCGCGCCCACAATCCGGTTTGGTCCCGCGAACCCCTCTCAGGGGAGGGGGCGGCCCGGTTTGGCGGACGGTTCAATCGCATCGGGCGCATCGCGCTCTATACTTCCCTCGCCCCTGAGACCGCGCTGCGCGAGGCCAATCAGGTTGGCACCCTCCAGCCCACCACGCTCGTCGCCTATCAGGCCGACATCGGACCGCTGCTCGATGGCCGCGATGCGGCTGCATTGCAGCCCTTCGGCATCACACCGGCTGAGCTCGCCGACCCCGCGTGGCGTGATCGGATGCTCTCAGGCAAGCCGGTCCCGACGCAGGATCTGGCCGAGGCCGCGATCGCGCAAGGCTATGCCGGCATCGTTGTCCCAAGCTACGCCCGCGGTGCTCCCGCGGACGCGCTCAATCTGGTCCTGTGGGACTGGGACGGGAGCATCACGCTTGTTGATGACGACGACCGGCTTGGCCTTCGCAATAACTGATGGCCGCTTATTCCTCGATCATCCCTCCGAGGCCGGGATCAAGATACCACGACGGGCCTTCGGTAAAGTCGGCATTGCGGGCAGGAACCGGGCCATCAGGCTCTGACGAGACGTAAGGGTTGACCATCGGCGCAGGGTGCTGGCCCGAGCGCAAAAGGTGCCCCGACATCTGGCACCGTGGCCCGAGGAGTTCGAAGAGCCATTCGAGATCGTCGAGCATCTGGACAACCCCGCGCCCTGCCAGCGCATAGTAGAGGCAGCGCTGATAGTCATCGCAATGGCAGGACAGGATCTGCGTCAGCCGAGCCTTGGCATTGGGCAGGCCCTGGAAGATGCCCTGCAAGGTCTCATAGAGCTCGCGCGCCGAGTAATAGGCATCGAACGGCTCCACTCCGATCGAGGCATTGGCGAGCATGCGCTTGGTTGGACGGCAATTCGGATCAAGGGCCGCGTCGCGCAGCGTGACATCGAGGTCGAACTTGCCGATATCAAAGACCTTGTTCATTATTTGTGGGCTCCTGCAGATTATGAACATACCGTGAACAAAACACAGGGTCAAGGCGTCATCATGCATGTGGCTGGTAGGTAAGGACACCACAGGAAAGACCGGCAGGGTCGCCATCAGCGACGAGCTTAAGGCTGCGCTGGTGCGCTGGTATACGGGCCGGGGCAGCGAGGCCGACCACCGCGCTTCAGTCTCACTGGTCTCGACCGCGCGAGAGAACCACAAGTGGATCGCCTGCGATTGCCTTGGGGCAGAGCATCCGCCGCCGCTGATGAGCGCGGCCTATCTCAGTTTTCAGGAAACCTATTACCTCCGGCGTCTTACTTCGCGGCCAGGCCACGATTCAGGTTGCCCGTTTCATCTGCCGCAGGCGCCGCCGCGCATCCGCGAGACCATGAAGGACTCGCTCTATGCCATCGGCCTGCCAAAAGGCCTGTTCAGCGCGCACCAAAAGGCGCCGGAGAAGCTTGCACAGAAGCCAGAGGACATAGAGCCTGACGACCGTTCACGCGGCGTCGCCATCCCGCGCCTTGGCAAGCTGCTCTGGCTGCTGCTCGAACGCGCTGGCTCGAATGTCCTGCGCGAATTACCGCCCAGTGGCAGGCGCGCAGGCTCGATCAGCGAAGAAATGCGCCACCTCAAGCGCGCCGCTCAGGGCCTCGAAATCGCGCCGGGCGTCCGGCTATCAGATCATCTCTACACCAACGCGATCGATTACGAGAAACGGCGGGTCCATGCCCGATTGCGGGCTGCGGCCGAGACCTGGCCGCCCGAGTTTGCGCCGCAGGCCTTTCTGCTTCTCGAAGCAAGCGAGGTCACATCGAGCGAGGTGGTGACGGGGCTCGGAACTGTCGAAATCCGCAATCGCATCCAGCACACCGGGATCATCCGGGCCGAGGTCGAGCCACCCTTTCTCGTGTTGGCCGTCGTCGGGGAGCATAGTCGGCGTGAAGGATACCAAGGGCTGCGCGCCTATGCTCAGCCTGTCTTCAGCGGAAACCAGTTCGTGCCCGCCGAGCGCGAACATGATCGCGACGTGCTGCGCGCGCTCCAACAGGCCCAGTATGAATTGCGCCGCCTCGGTGTCAGGATGGCGGTTAAGAAGGTCCTCTTTGACATCGCGCTGGCTGCGGGGTCGGCGAGGCCGGATTTCCTGGTGGCGCTGCTCGATGAGCATAGCGGGGTGGAGTGCAAGTTCGCGCTCCAGATCCTGCAGTCGGATGATGCCGACTATCTTGAGCTGCGCAGCATCGAGCGCGAGCGTCTCAGTCAGGCCGGGCTTGTCGTATCCATGGCCGCTAGCAGCGTGACGACTGAGGCAATTATCAGCGAAGCCCGCAGCCTTCTCGAGTGAGGGGGAGGGGGAGGATGTGAGCGAACCTGAAGAAGGAGAGTTCGCTCATGACATGCTTTGCTCCGTCGCCGCGCCCATCGACATCGATCTGGGGCGCAGTCCAGCAGGCCGATCAGCTTGGGCCCGGCATTTGGTCGGTGATGACCGCCAGCCACGGCGGCATCATTCTGTCTGATCAAAGGCAGGCCGCTATGCCGCCGGCGCTACTGATCGAGGGCGGCTCCTACGAGGAAGACTGCGACTGGGCTCTCCCGATCCTCGCCTTCACCAGCGAGCTTGAAGGACAGGGCTCCTGCTCTGTGGGCTTCCTGCAGCTTGCCCGCGATACTACCCGATGTTGGCACCCGGACCGCTTCAGCGCCTTCACCGGCGAGGCCATAGAGGAGAATTCCTCTGCGATCCTGCGGACGCGCAAGGCCTATATGGCCGCGATCGGCGAATTCTGCGTGACCAGCGCCTGGGGCGATTGGGCCGAATGGGTGCCGGAAGGCAAAGTCGGCGTGATTGCCCGCCAAGTCGAGCGCGTCGATCACCTTGGCCGGCCAAACTATGGCGAGGCCGAAGTGTGCGCGCTCATCGCCAAGGACCTCTACGCTGCGCGGAGCGAGGTCACAGCGCTGCGCGATACGGCGCACGAGATCATCCCGATGTCCGAGGCCCTGCGACCCAAGCGCGTTGACTGAAGAGCAGGCCAAGGCAGCCGGGCTCCGGCCAGGCATCAATCCGCTGTTCTGAAGGGAAGGGGGAGGGGAAGGGCGAAACAGTGCGATGAAGGACCCCTTGTCATGAACCCGACAGTTATTCGACCCAGCGTCAGCCCGAAGACGATCACCAAAGTCACGCGCCTCTTCAATGGCACCATCGGCGATATCCTCGGCGAGCTCCTCCAGAACAGTCGCCGCGCGGGCGCTTCCCGGATCGATATCGCCTGCTGCGCGGATCAGGACGCAGCGCGCCTGACCCTTGTCGATGATGGAACCGGAGTCGCCCATCCGCAGACCATGATTGCGCTGGGGGATTCGGGCTGGAGCCAGCACATCCATGAGGCCGAAGACCCGGCAGGCATGGGTGTCTTCAGCCTGGCGGGCAAGGAAACCCGGATCAGCTCGCGTCATACCGATGCCGACATCGGATGGTCGGTCCATGTCCCAGCGGATGGCTGGACCGGTGCGCAGGACATTGCCGTGCAGCCCCTTGCTCGCCCGGTTGGTACGACAATCAGCTTCCTGATGCCCGGCGTGAGCGAGCAGACCACCGAGCGGATTCTGCGCGAGGTCGCGAAGTTCTACCCGCTGCCGGTGTTCTTCAATGGCGCGCAAGTGCCGCGCGAGGACTTTCTCGCCAAAGCAATCTACATCGCCGAGTGGAACGGCAGCCTGATCGGCGTGTTCGAGGGCCGCGAATATCACCAGGACCCGACGACCAACTTCCATGGCATGGTGCTCACCCGCAAGCTTGCCAGCGTCTCGGAGAGCCTTGGCGGCAAGACCTACCATGCCCGGCTCGATATCGGGGCCACCCCGGGCCTTGCCCTTGTGCTCCCGGCGCGCAAGGAATTCGTCGAGAACGCCGCATTTGCGGCGCTGCAGGCAGCGTGCAAGCGCACGATCTATGCCGCGCTGGCGCACAGAGGCCAGCACCGGCTTTCCTTCGAGAACTGGAAGGAAGCGCGCGATCTGGGGGTCGCCCTGCCGGAGGCCGACCCCTGCCTCCCCCGCTGGCATGCGGCCATCGCGGAGAGCGACAACGTCAATGTCGAGTATGAGGAAGTCGCAGCAGGTGCGGACACGATCCTTGTCGCGGATTTTGAGCCCGATATTGCACAGGGACTGGAGCGCGCGCTGCGCGAGCACCCTTTGCGCCCACACCTCGTCGAGAACCATCCTGCCTACGCAGGCTATGGCTGGTATGACGCGCTGCATCAGCTCGGCAACGTGCGCTTCTATGTTTCAGCCGGGGAGCAGGGCCACGTCATCGCCGAGAACGGCAGCTTCCCGCCGCTCGATGACCATGTTCGAGCCGAGACGATCGAACTGAGGTTCTGTGTCTTTCACCGCGCCAGCGAAACGCAGCGCGAGGAACGGATCCCGGCAGACGTCGCCTTCGTCGTGGGCGAGGATGGCTGGTACAGCGGTGTCGACCAGATCCGTATCGCTTTTGTGCCGGGTCCGGCGCTGACCCCCGAAACGCTGGTCGATCTGATCGAGAACGTCTGTTTCTGCGCGAGCGACGACAGCGAGGCCGACTCCTGGGACACCCAGCACGAGCACTTCTTGCGCGATGCGCGCGAGCTTGCGGCCCGCGTGCTGCTCGGCGAAGACGAGGCCATTGCGGCGCGTATCCGCGACACGCTCGCCGGCATCCTGTGGGTCATTCCCAAGGACCGGCAGGTTGCCATTACCGTCGCCCCCGGGACCGCGATCAATGTTCAGCTGTCCGCTTGTCAGCCTGCCGGCTGAGGCTCGCGAGGCCGTCCGGTTGCCCGCTGATCGCCCCTTTGATCGGGAGGAGAACTCCAATGCATGACACATCCGACCTCTCTTGTGCTCGGCAGCGCACCGAGCGCATCGCGCTGCTCAATGATGCCGCACGCCAGGGCCGTGACCGCATGGCTCGCATCGTCATAACCTCCGGGCTGCTTGCAGAACTCGGCGGCGACACGGTGGCACAAAGCATGATGGCCCAGGCTCGGTTGATGGCCGCTCTACGCCATTGCACCTTCGCCCCGGATTCGCCCGAGCGAGACTTTGCAAGCATGGATGTCGATGGCATCAAGGTGCTGATGAAGGTCGATTTGTATGATCCGGGCCTTGTCAAGTTCGCATTGAACGGTTCCTTCTGTTGACGGGTTGGGGCCCCCACACGCAATGCTCAAGGATTGGCTTCATTCGTTCCGAGGTCAGCTGATGCACTGTCCGTGCATAGACTTGTATCCGGTCGCGGCCGTGCCCGCGCACCATAATCCGTATTCACATCCCCGGATCGAGCAAAGGCGGATGCGGACCAAACTACTACTGGGCGTTTTCAGGCGCCATCAACTTTCCCGGTCACACATCACACCAATCCGCGTCGCCTTATCGAGCCTGTTGCAACATAAGCATCAGGCGGCGCGGAGCTCGGCACCTTGAGGGACCAGACCGGTCTCCACAAAGCGCCAAAGCGCGATTAACAATTTTCGGGCGAGCGCAACGATCCCCACCTTTGCCGCGCGAGCGCCGTTGCCTTTGAACCGGTTGCGATACCAAACGGTCAGTTCGCTACTTGGCTGATATTTCAACCAACACCACGCAAGTTCCACCATCTGCACACGCGTGCTTCGGTTACCGGCTTTGCTGATGCCCTGATCACGCGACACGTCGCCGCTGGCGAAGGGCGCCGGAGCTAACCCAAGGAAGGCCGCGACGTGTCGCCGGCTTTCGAACTTTCGGCAAAAAACCTCTGCAACCAACATTGCCGCGCTGTTCGGACCAATGCCCTTCAGCTGCTCAAGGCGAACCGCTTTCTCTCGGCATGGGAAGGTAGACTCCTCCTGGAGCACAACTTCAGCGCGGTCCCGCTCAATGTCCTTGATCTGATCGTTGAGCAACGCGAGTCGTTCAAAACAGCGCTCAATTTGTCGGCGAAGGTTTGGTGGCAAAGGCCGCCCGTCGCCGGTGCGCATCTCGTCGAGCTGTTTTGACCAATCACCGCCCTTGATGGCTTTGACAGTTCGTATGCCCTGTAATGCAAGCAGTCCCCTGATCCGAGAGATAATTCGGGTGCGCTCGTGCACGAGATCGCCGCGCTCCCGCATTACTCTGCGCGCGTCCTCCTCCTCGGGAGAGGGCACGGCCACGACACGGCAGACGCTTTTGTCGCCAGCCAGATAGGCTTTGAGAATCCCGATCATTGCTTCGGCGTCGATGCGGTCGGTTTTTGCGCGCCTGCCTCGCCGCGACACGAGGAAGCTGGCGGGATCCAGCACATATGTATCGATGTCGTTCGACCGCAGTAGCCTTGCGAGCCAGAAGCCATCATATCCAATCTCGAAGCACAGGCGAATGGCGGCAGGTTCACTGATACGATCAGCGGCCTTGCACTCAAGATTGCGAAGGTGACTGATCAGTGCCGCGCTGTTCCCGGCAGGAAATGTCCGCAGCGAAGGCTTCGCCGCTCCTGGCGAGAGCGAGGCAACAAGCCAGTTGCGCTTGCTGAGCTCAATGCTGACAATGACAGAAGTCTTGGGGCAGTAATCTGACGACGAGTTCTCCATGTAGCGTTCTCCGTGAGGTTTGACGGAACAACGGCATAGCCGATCCGGCCTGCATAGGATCTATTACGACACCGAACTGGCGTTCGGGTCAGAGGATCCGGCCAATCCTGCCATCACGCGCAGGGTCGTCACGCTGATGCGGCCAGAGGATTACTGACCAGCGTTGGGGGCGGACATGTCGCTGCATCACGGGCGTCAGGCCGGGGAATGGTGAGGAGGTAACGAGCGCATGAGCAGGCACAAAGTACCGCTTCGTGACGGGATTGCAGCGGCAAGTGCCTTTGTCGGATGGGACCGACCGCTTCAGACCTATTTCGCGCAGGTTCTGAGCGCCCCTGACGAAGACGGAGAGGAGATCGAACTCGTATGGGTCGGAGCCGCCTTTGGCGAGCTCCCCCGCGCGGTTGACGCAATCCGCGTGCTCGAACCCTATTGCCATATCGACGCAAGTCTTGCCGCACAGCTCGAGATCGACAGGATGGCCTGCCTCGCCACGCGCGATGGACCCAATCAGCTCGAAGCCAAGGCCTTCATGGCGCGCCTCAGCCAGATGAAGGACAGGTCCGAGCCCGAAGCTTAGCTAGGTACAGACCGCGCATTGCTCGAAGCAGGGCCGATTGATCTCCAGAACCATGCATCTAGGCTCCTCAGCCCTCTGGGCTGGATAGAATTACGCGCGCCTGCGGTGGCTGGCGCACGGGCCGGGCCACGGGCCCGGAGGAGAGGGGGGATGGGAGAAGGTGTTCCGGACAAGGGGTTCGGACAGCATCAGGAGAATGTGACATGAACATCGGCACCCTCAAGGCCAACGCAGAAGGCGTTCACATCGGCCGCATCACCACCCTCACCTTCAGTGCGACCGTCGCTCTGCGGGCCTTCGAATCCACCAACGAGCGGGCACCCAAGTTCGACCTCATGGCGCTCTCGGCGGACCGCCGCAGCTGGGTCAAGATCGGTGCGCTGTGGGAATACTCGTCGAACGAGACCGGCGAATGCTTCCTCTCGGGCCAGATCGACGATCCCAGCCTCTCGGCGCCGATCCCGGTCGCCATGTTCCAGCAGAACGACGGCAGCTACAACGTCGCCTGGCGGCGTTCGAAGCCCAAGGCCTCGCTCGACGGCTTCGGCAGCGAGAGCGAAGGCGCCCTGCCGCCGCTGACTGCCACCGGCGACGAACCGGCCAGCGACCGCGGCGTTGACAGCGCCGCTGCCACCGGCGACGGTCTGGGCGAGAGTACTGCTCCGGCACCCAAGGGCAAGACGCGCGCGAGCGTCGACGCCTGACCGGCACAAGCCCCCCGTGACCGGTGCCGCGACCCGCGCCGGTCACATCGGGAAGGCCCGTCCGCACATTTGTCGCGGGCGGGCCTTTTCTTTTGCCCGCTGCTTTCAAGCTGACCAGACCTGCTGCAGGAACTCTGCCTGCGAGAGAGGAGGGGGAGGTGCCGTTCAAGCAAAGGAGGCTTGAATGGCACAGACAGACTGGACTCTCGATCTTGGCGGCGCTCCGTGGAACGAAGACTGCGCGCAGATCGGCCACACCCCCAATTTCGACCTCGTGAATACCGCAGAAGCCATGCTCTACAGAGCTGCGCTGATTGCGTTTGCCGGATCGCCGCCTGCCGGCATTAGCCTGCGGATCAAGGCCAACGCTCATGATTTCGGGACCTACCGGACAGTCGAGGCGAGCATCGACAATGACCGGGACGATGGCAGCCATGCCAGCTATCTCGAGACCCTCGAGACCGGCATCGCCTTCTGGCATCAGGCCGGGTTTGCACCGCCTGAATTCGGCAAGCTGACGGCGAGCGATCAGCTTGCGGGTTTCGTCGTGGATGCCGTCGCAAGCGCGCTGCGTATCACACGGCCGAGCAGCACCGGCGCCTTCTTTCCGGCGTCCTCCGGGCCGCTCCACCGGAACCTCACCGCAGCCTTTCCGGAGGCGGCGCAGCGTGCCTTCTCCGAAGGGGGCCTGCCATGCTGACTGATAGCGAGCGCTTCGCCTTCAGCGCCTGGCGGATCCATGCGTTCGCGTCGACGGGCAATGCCTACGACGCGGTTCAGACCGACGAGACCATCGCTGCCGGCGATACTCTGCTCATGCTCGATGAAGGGGTTGTCGGCGTCGCGATGACCTGGCCCTTTGCTGTCACTGCAAAGCCGGGCAAGCTTCATGCGGTCAGTGAGCCCCGCGCTGGCGAAAGCCTCGAGCACATCGAAAAGGCGCTTGGGGTTCCAGACAGGTCAATCGTTCGAGCCTGCCGCCTCGCAGGGGTTCTGGGCTTTGCGATTGATGCGGGCCTCGTCCCATTGTTGCCGGAGCTGCTGGCGACAGAGGCGGGCGGCTAGCGCGGCAAACGTCACCACAGAAATCTTGCTATTTTGGCCATAATTGCTATTTTAAGGCCAAGAGGAGATACCAGCATGCCAGCGACGGCAAATGAGCACCCCAGGGTTCCCCTGACCCGGTTTCACAACAACACCGGCGAGTTCCTCGATCTCGCAACCAAGCAGCCGGTCGTCCTCACCAGCCACGGCCGCGAGCGGCATGTGATCGCAGATAGCGAGTATTTCCGCCATCTCGAAGAGGCGGCGCGCGGCGTGATCGCGGGCCACATGAATATCGAAGCTGTCGCCTCGTCCGACATGACCGAAGCCGACCGCAAGGCTTTTGCCAATGCTCGGCCTTCGGACAGCGAACTCGCCAATGACCGCTGGGAAGACTGACCGCCCCGCCGCAGGCCATATCCTTCGATACGTCTACCTCTTCGAGGAAGAGTTCAGACGGGGCCGCGACGAAGGCGTCAAGGAACGCTTCGTCGTCGTCGTGGGTGTGGAAGGGTCACGCTATCTGGTCGCCGCGATCACGACCAAGGGCGAGGGGCGCAAGAACGCCATCGTGATCCCCAATGAGATTGCGCGCACAGCCGGGCTTGCTCCCGGTAGCGCCATCGTCATTTCGGAATTCAACCGGTTCACCTGGCCCGGGTTCGACATCAGACCCCTGATGAAGCAGCCCGGGTACATTGCCGGACGTCTCCCACCGCGGTTCACGACAAAGATCATCGATGCCATAACAGCCTGGAGAGCAGCCCCCGTCGACCGGGATTGATTGGCGCAACGTGCAAACAGGCAGCCCCCTTGGGTCCTTGTCCGATTGTGCGTGAACGCCGGGCCAGTGGCGCCAACCCTGCGGATCGGCAGCCCAGGTAGCCAAGGTCAGGTGTTACGGACTACTGCCGCAAAGGGACTATTCTTTCACCGAAATCGGCGAGGAGGGACGATCAATCATGCGACCAACGCCAGCGTCAGCAAGCCGAGACGCGGCGAGGTTGATGTCCAGGCACGCAATCCGCCCCAGTACCAACAGCACGTCCGCCGTCCAGTGCCCCTGCCTCTCTGGTCGAGCTTAGGGCCAACCTGCAGAAATGCGAGCCGTGTTGCCCGGCAAGCCGGGCTGCCCGCACCACCTCGATTTCTGAGGTTTCCCGCGCGCGAAGGCGCGCGGTGTCCCAGCTCTTCCGCCGAGGCTCGATAAGGGCACCGGCGGACGAGCCGTCGGCACCAAGGAGGCTCTTGCAATGAACATCGTCAACCTCGTCGGCCGTCTCGCCAAGGATCCCGTTGCCCGTGATCGCAGCGACACCCGCATCACCGAACTCATCCTCGTGACCGAACGTCCCGTCATCCGCGATGGGAAAGTCCAGAAGGACCCCGAGACGGGCTACCCGGTCAAGGACGCCGAATTCCACAAGATCACGGTCTTCAACGGCCTCGGACTCCCGCTGCGCCAGCACAAGGCCAAGGGCGATCAGCTCGCCGTGACGGGCCGCATCCACTACTCGCGCTGGCAGGACGCCGATGGCAATGACCGCTATGGCTGCGAGATCATCGGCGAGAACGTCGAGTTCCTGTGACCGGCAGGGCGGCGCTTCGGTGCCGCCCTTCGCCTTGTGATTGATGGTGCGAACCCGAGTACCGAGCGCAGGCTGGTTAGTTGCCGGTGGGATTAATCCTGGCACCACGATGACCACAGCTGCAGCGCAAGTGCCGGGCTACCATGTCCAGCTTAAGGGGGATTGACTTGGTGAAGCACTGATCGCGAAGCCGCGCCGCCGGCATGATCACCACACGCCTGCAGCGGCCGCACTCGATCTGCGCATTGAGGCCATGACGAACGAGATCGGCGACAGAATCGAGGCGTTTGGTTCCCATGCGCCGCCGAGAACATAAAAAGAACAATAGCGTCAAGGGATGCAGAGGGAAGGATAGGCGCCTGCCGGCCTATGGCCGACATCGCGCTCTATTCCGCCGGGCTGTCGCAAGCACACAGGCCTTGCCCATGTGCTGGGTCTGCGATCGGCGTCACCGAGCCCCTGCCGGGTCTCGGTAGGGTAGACGCGAGACGCCTCTTTCGAGGACGCCCCAGCGCCTCCCCCCGAACCGTGCTTGCACCTTTCAATGCACACGGCTCTCCATTCTGACAGGCATCCGGCCACCGTGATGCGCAACATGACACTTGTGGCACAGGACGACTGTCCTGCGCCGTCGTGCCGATTGTACCCAAGGCGTCAGTTGGTCGCGTCGCTTATCTTTCAGGCGATTGGGATGATGCATCTCGAACGGACCATCGGTGTCGCCGCATGCCTCGCATTGCTCGGCACTCAGGCGCGTGACCAGATCGTTCGGGCTCTGCGCAAGGCGAGAGCCTACCGTGATGGAGTCGACGAGGGGGTTATCCCACGTCTTCACGATCAGATGCTTCAGTTTCCACACCTTATGGACGCGCGGCTCGCCCCGAACCACGGTGATAACACCGTGATCCGACCCCATCTTCAGATATTCCTCGGCCTGCCGCCTCGTCGAGCGTCGCCGGCATGCTACAGTCGCAAAGAGGCTCCTGAGCATGACCAGCTCCAACTTGTCGAGTGACGCTTTCACGCCATCGGCGATCGCATAATAGTTCGCGAAGCCCCGGAACTCTGAGTTATAGGCAACGATAATCTCCGCCAAACTGGATTCCATGAGTTGCGGACGCACCCGGCCATTCCTCATGTCGAGGTTGCCGAGCTTTTTGCGCCTGCAGAACGCATAGACCCGATCCCTCGGCACCCACAGCTTGATATTCCCCCGCGTTGGCCGACGAAGGATGCGTCGCATCCCGCCGCCGACCGCCTGTCGCCCCGCCATTGTTCCGGGAGAGCGCAGCGTGAAGGCGCATACGTGGAAGCCAAGGAACGGCGATCCCCTCGATGCATCGCGAACCCCGGTTTTCTCCGGTGATACCGTCAGATTGAGCCGATCAGCAAGGAAGTGCTGTATGTCGGCCATGATCCGAACGGCATCCGCCTTGCTGCCGATCACGCCGACGAGGAAGTCATCGGCATAACGGCAATAGCGCAGGCGGCGGAAGTTGGGGTCCATTTGATCAACGGATGATATCTTCCGTCGATCCCGATTGATGGCTTCGATCCGAGCAAGACGGGTTCGGACCTCTGCCTCATCCGCGCCAACGGCACGGATTGCATCGATCTCCTTGCGAAGTGCGGCGATTTTCTGGCTTTGGACAACATATGCGGGATTGGCCCGCCGTTTGACGCCCTTGTCGAAGCGAGCCCGCATTTCCTCCATGAACAAGTCAAGCTCATGAAGATAGATGTTGGCAAGCAAGGGCGAGATGACCCCGCCCTGTGGAGTGCCGCTATAGGTCCGCTCGAACTTCCATTCGTCCATGCACCCGGCCTTGAGCATCGTCCCGATCAGATCAATGAACACAGGATCATCGATCCGGCGGGCCAATAGGCTGAGCAGGATATCATGGTCGATGTTGTCGAAGAACCCGCGAACATCCACTTCGATCAGCCATTTCGCGCCCGTCCAGGTTCTGCGGATCTCTTCGAGAGCCGTGTGGCAGGAGCGACCCGCGCGAAACCCATGACTGTGTTTCGAGAACACAGGCTCATAGATCGCCGCGAGGATCATTCTCGCCGCCTCCTGAACGATGCGATCATCCGCCGTAGGAATGCCCAATGGGCGCATTTTACCATTACCCTTGGGGATATAGACCCGCCGCACTGGACGAGGGCGGTAACGGCCTTCCGCCACGCCTTGGGTCAGACGATCCAGCCTCGCCAGCGTCATGCCGTCGAAGGTCTGGCCGTCTACTCCCGGCGTCATGGCACCCCGGTTTCGGGATACCCTGTCATAAGCCCGCTCATATAAGCAGCGGGACCGCATGAGGCGGTGGAGACCATTGATCCGCTTGCCCGCCCGCGACAGGGCCGGAAGCTTCTCGATCCGTCTCAGGATAGTAGCGGTCTGCATCAGCAGTTCCTTTCCGTTGATCCATCGAGTTTACAGAACTGCCGTCCTTCGCCCGGGCGCGCGGATTTCGACAAGGATCGCTCCCGCTTATACCGCTGTCCCGTCCGCCTCTCGGCGGTTGTCCCGGCCATTACACCGGGCATTTGACTACTATGACGGCTCCGTCGCCATGCAGGTCCGGCAAGCCGTCCTGTTTAGGCGATCCCGCAGTTGCGCGAGTGAGGAGTCGCGGCGCGTTTAGGTGCCCCGTTCGTTTCCTTAATCCCCTTACCGGGGCCACGCCGGGCGGACTGGCAGCGATTTGCAGGGCCGTGCTCCTCGCTCCGCTCGAGACGGTGTGTCAGCCGCGTTCACCGTCACCTACCTAGTGGTCGTTGGAAACTGGGATTCAAACAATCAAGTCTTCACCATGCGCGCCTTGCCTGCTGGTCAACCGTCAGGCTGCGGCGCCCAACTTCGATCCGTACCCCGACATGCTATGGTCCCGTTTTCCTTTCGGAATCTCAGCCGGTTCATCACCAGCACCGGTAAGTCGGTCAGGCATGAGCTATGCCAATAAGCTCAGTTCATTCGAACTCTCCTTTCTTCTTCGCGCCACAACGGCGCACGCCCGTCCGGGTGACGATCGCCGGCGCGGTGAGTTTTGCTCAGGCCTTGTATTGCTCTTTGTCCCGCTGGGTCTGCTCTTATGTCCGGTTTAGGGAAACAGTTCGAGCGCACCGGATGACCGGGATTGAAAGGAGTCGAGACCTCCAAATTAAGCCGGGAGTGAACTGGCGAGCACCCAGAAATGACACTCGAACGCGCCACCAATGGGCCTTCTCGAATAATGCGTGCTACGCGATCACTTCCAGATCAGTGGCTGACATCCGGCCGTCCTGGCCCGCCTTCAGAGTGAACGCCCAGCGTTGGCCCTTGACGATCTCGTGGAACCCCGCCGCCTGCACCTCGGAGATGTGCAAGAAGACCTTGGGCTGCTTGTCGTCGCGTGAGATGAACCCCCACCCGCCGTCCGGGACAACATATCTGACGGTGCCTGTGGTCATTGCCTGATCAGCCGTCATTTGCACATTCGATGCAAGTTGTGACCGATGGGCTGTTCTCAAGGCGGGCCGGGGCAATGTCTTCGCCGCATTTGAGACAGTAGCCGTATTCGCCATCCTCAATGCGCTGGAGGGCGGTATCGATGGCCCCGCGTTCGGATTTGCGCCGGCGGGCCTGCGCCAAAGCCATTTCCTGAAGCTGCATGGCATCAATCCGGGACAGTCTGCCCACACTGTCCTGATCCAGCGTCACCGGCGCGCGGCCTTCGGGCGATATGCGATCCTCCGCCAGCAGCTCCTCGCGCCGGGCAAGCAACTTTGCACGCAGCAGAGCCAAATCTAGCGCCATGCTAACGCACCAGCAGCACCGGCGCGGGAACGGTGCGGATCATTTCGGTGGTGGTGCTGCCGACGATCAGATTGCGGATCGGCGAATGGCCATAGGCCCCCATCAGCAGCAGCGGATTGTCAGCTGATGCAACGACGCGGGGAATGACCTTCTCGGCCTTGCCCGGATCGAATACGGTGGTGACCGGATGATCGGGGGCAAACACTGCCTCGGCATCCTTCAGCGCCGCCACCTTGGCCTCGCCCGATGCTTCAGCCATGACGATGGTCACGGACAGGCCCGCAAACAGCGGCGAATTGGCGAGCCGTTCCAGCGCACGCTTGGCCGCTGGGCTGGCATCATAGGCGAAGACGACATGATCGGGCTCGGCAAAGGTGCGCGAGACAATCATCACCGGCTTGATGCTGGCGCGGACAACGCGCTCGATCATTGAGCCGATGTGGTCGGTCGCATATTCGTGGTCGGTCCCGCGCCGGCCGATCACCACGAGGCGCGCATTCTCCTCGCGTTCGAGGATGGTTTCGATGACGCCGCCGTGGCGGTGCAAGGTGGTGACATCAGTCACACCGGCCTCGCGCACGATCTGCTCGCCCGCAGCCAGAACGACGCGGCCCTTCTCGATCTCGGCGCGGCTGCTCTGTTCCGAGAGCCGCACGAGCTCTTCCATCAGGTCGCTTTTGACCCCGAGGCCGATCGCGCCCGACAGATCGCGCCGCGCGGCGACAGCATCCTGACGCTGAACGACGTGGAGCAGCTCGACCGGCATCTCCAAACGCTTGGCCGCCCAGGCAGCATATTGGCATACGCCGGGCGCATGGGCCGATGCGTCGATTGCAGCGAGGATGAATTCCATGTTTGTCTCTCCCATCAGTGCGCTCCCAGCTGCGCTTCGGCGCCGGGCTTGTCATGCGTGGCGTAGCGCTCGATCAGTGCGGCGCTGGTTTCGTTGAGGCCGACGATCTCGACCGCAGTGCCTTCCCGCCGAAACTTCAGGATCGCCTTGTCGAGCGTTCCGACAGCCGAGATGTCCCAGAACTGCGCGTTCGAGACATCGATCACCACGCGGTCGAGCACTTCCTTGAAGTCGAAAGCTTCGACGAAGCTGTCCGAGGAAGCGAAGAACACCTGACCACCGATCCGATAGGTGCGCGTGGTGTTATCGGCAGAAAGTTCGGTCTCCACAGTGAACAGCCGCTTGACCTTGCTGGCGAAGAACAGTCCCGACAGGATCACCCCGGCGCCTACGCCTTGCGCAAGGTCGTGGGTCCAGACAGTGATGATGACAGTGGCGAGCATCACCACCGACGATTGCCACGGATTGAAGCGAACGTCCTTGATCGAGCGCCAAGAGAACGTGCCGATCGACACCATGATCATCACCGCGACCAGCGCGGCCATGGGAATGATGGCCACCAGCCCGCCGAGCACTAGGATCAGGAACAGCAGGAACGCGCCCGACACGAAGGTCGAAAGCCGCGTCTCGCCGCCCGACTTCACGTTGATCACCGATTGCCCGATCATCGCGCAGCCGCCCATGCCGCCAAGGAAGCCGGTGAAGAAGTTGGCGATGCCTTGCCCCTTCATCTCGCGCTGCTTATCGGACGGGGTATCGGTCAGATCGTCCACGATCTGCGCGGTCATCATCGACTCCAGCAGACCGACTGCGGCCATCGTCACCGAATAGGGCAGGATGATCTGCAAGGTTTCGAGCGTGAACGGCACATCGGGGATCAGCCACATCGGCAGCGATGATGGCAGCTCGCCCATATCGCCCACAGTGCGCACGTCGAAGCCGGTGTAGTAAACCAGCGCGGTCAGGATCGCGATGGCGACGAGCGGCGATGGCACGGCTTTGGTGAGGTAAGGGAACAGGTAGATGATCGCGAGGCCGCCTGCGACAAGCGCATAGGTGAGGATTGGCACCCCGGTCAGTTCCGGCAGCTGAGCCATGAAGATCAGGATGGCGAGCGCGTTGACGAAGCCGGTGATGACCGACCGCGACACATATTGCATCAGTACGTTGAGCCGCAGAAAACCCGCAATGAGCTGTATCACGCCCATAAGGATCGTGGCGGCAAACAGATAGTCAACGCCGTGATCGCGCACCAGCGGCAGGATAAGCACTGCGATGGCAGCCGTCGCGGCGGAGATCATTCCCTGCCGACCCCCTACCAGCGAGATGATCACCGCAATCGAGAACGAAGCATACAGACCGACGCGCGGATCGACTCCGGCGATGATGGAAAAACCGATGGCTTCGGGAATAAGCGCAAGTGCGACGACGATCCCGGCCAGGATGTCGCCGCGCGGGTTGGACAACCACTCGCGCTTGATGGTTTCGATATATGTCATGTGTGACCTTGGTTCTGGTCCAACGCAACGCACGTTCCATCACGCAGGCTTTTGAGAGCCACGTTGGAGACAGTGCATCGGAGGAGAGGAAGAAGGTTATCCCGGGGATAGGCGCCGGGCCGAGCCACCCTGCATGAGCGGGGTCCGGCGAAGATGGCAGCGCCTTAGGCTAAGTTGCTCATTGCTGCAAGTGCGAAGATACATAAAGAAGATGCCGGCCCGGACAGGGCAAGCTACCAATAGTTCATGACCCCGATGTTTGAAGAGCTCGCCTGGGAACAGACCCCGATCGGAGAACTTGTCCTGCGCCGCCGCCGGCTTACCCCGGACGGCGAGGATATCTGGGAGATCAAGCTCAACGACGGCTACCTGATGTCGAGCCAGTTTGTGGATGGCGAGATCGCGCTGGCCGACCTGGCATTGGCAATGACTGGCGGCGAGGCATTGGATGTCGCCGTCGGCGGATTGGGCCTCGGCTACACAGCCGAAGCTGTGCTGCGTGATCCGCGCGTCGGGAAGCTGACAGTGGTCGAGCTGATCCCGCAAGTGATACATTGGCACCGCGACTACCTGGTCCCGCTCGGCACAATCTTGGCCGATGATCCGCGCTGCATTCTGCGTCAGGGTGATTTCTTTGCGCTCGCCGATGAGCCGGACGGCTTCGATCCCGCAGCGCCAGACCAGCTCCATGATGCGATCCTGATCGATATCGACCATTCGACCACGCACTTCATCGATGAAGCCAGCGCGGGGTTCTATAGTGACGTCGCGATTTCTGCGATCACGGCGAAACTTAAACCGGGCGGCGTCTTCGCACTCTGGTCAACCGATGCCGAAGATGCTGACTTCGTCGCCGCGCTTCAACAGAGCCTAACCGACATCCGCGTCGAACGAGTCGAATTCGCAACGCCCTACCGCGAGCAGCCCGCGTTCAATCTGATTTACCTTGGGCGAAAGCCGGTTTAGCCGACCCGATCTCGGAGTGGGGTGACACTGGCAAGATATTGGGCTAATGCATCAATCGGATCTGCTGGTTCCAAACCGCAGGTTCGAGTTTCCGACAGACTATACGGATACTCGCGATATTGGAGGTTCTGGCCTCGACGGCGTGCAGCCGGCGACGCAGGATATCTCCGGGCTGAGGCCCAATCGCGAGATACCTGCATCACTCGGCCGCTAGGCCGGTCGCTCTTCTGCGTGTCTGTTTCAGGCCTTGCAGGAGACGCAGATGCTCATCGATCACCAAGCAAGCGCAGTCACCATTGACGCCGAAGACCGGACCGTAGCGGCTGATGCTCTTCCCCGGCGCACCTTCGCGATCATCTCGCACCCTGATGCCGGCAAGACCACGCTGACGGAAAAGCTGCTGCACGAAGGCGGCGCGATCAGGGAAGCAGGCGAGGTCTTCTCCAAAGGCAACCGGCGGCGGGCACGCTCGGACTGGATGGCCATCGAACAGCAGCGCGGCATTTCGGTGACCAGTTCGGTGATGACCTTCGAGCATCAAGGCATAAGGTTTAACCTGCTCGACACCCCGGGGCACGAGGATTTCTCGGAGGACACCTACCGCACGCTGACTGCGGTAGATTGTGCGGTGATGGTGATCGATGCTGCCAAAGGCATTGAGGCGCAGACACTCAAACTGTTCGAGGTGTGCCGCCTGCGCAGCATCCCGATCATCACCTTCATCAACAAGATTGACCGGGAGGGCCGATCGCCGTTCGAGCTGCTCGACGAGCTTGCCGACAAGCTTGCCCTGGATACCTCACCGATGTCCTGGCCGATTGGTATGGGCGGCATGTTCCGCGGGCTTTACTCGTTCGAGGAGCGGCGTGCCTGGCTGGTGGATAAGGTTGGGGGCGCGCTGTGCCCCACTATTATTGACGATGCGCGGCTCGATGACGACCGCCTGCTTGCCGCCATTTCATCGCACACCCGCGATAGCCTGCTCGAAGATGCCGCGCTCGCTGCCGAAGCGTGCCCGGCGTTCGATCGGACTGCCTTTCTGTCGGGCGACATGACGCCGGTCTATTTCGGCAGCGCGCTGCGCAAATACGGGATCGCGTCGCTGCTGTCCGCGCTGGCGCGGCACGCCCCGCCGCCGCAACCGCAGCCAGCCCTGCCCGAGCCGGTTGAACCGGATGCCAGCGATGTTGCCGGCTTCGTGTTCAAGATGCAGGCCAATATGGATCCCAACCACCGCGACCGCGTCGCGTTCATGCGAGTGTGCTCTGGGACGCTCAAGCGCGGCATGAAGCTCGGTAACAGCCGGACCGGCAAGACCATTGGCCTGCACAATCCAATCTTCTTTCTCGCACGGGATCGGGAACTGACCGAGGAAGCTCGCCCCGGCGACATTATCGGCATTCCCAACCACGGCACGCTGCGGGTGGGCGACACGCTGAGCGAGCGCAGTGGCCTCGCCTTCACCGGTCTTCCCGACTTCGCGCCGGAAATCCTGCGCCGCGTCCGGCTCGACGATCCGATGAAGATCAAACAGATGCGCAAAGCCCTGCTCGATCTTGCCGAAGAGGGGATCGCCCGCGTCTTTCGACCGCTCGAAGGATCGAACTGGGTTGTCGGCGTGGTCGGCGCGCTTCAGCTTGAAGTGATCTCGACCCGCTCGGAGGCGGAGTATGGCCTCCCCATCAGCTTCGAGGCGACAGCCTACGAAACCGCGCGATGGATCGACATTGCTGATGAGCCAATGCGCAAGCGCTTCATAGCATCGCAGCGTGCCAATCTCGCCGAAGATGGTGACGATGCGCTGGTCTTCCTTTCACGAAACAGCTGGGAGCTTGAACGGGTTCAGAGGGAATGGCCCGAGGTCAGCTTTTCTGCGGTGCGTGAACGCATTAGGCCGGCGGAGGCACGCCAATGAAGGTGAACACGGAAAAAATGCTCGATCTGATCATCATGGCAAGGCCCAATGCATCGCCAGACGACGTCCGCAAGCTTGCACCGATCCTCGCGCCGCTGCCAGACGCCGAATTGAAAGCGCGCGTCGCAAAGGCACGCCGACGCAAGGAGCGCCGTGAGGGCAAGCAATGATCATCATGAAACCCGACAGGAGAACCCCATGGATTTGAACGAACTCTTCCGCTGTCATCAGCTTGCGCTGATTGCTGCTCGTGCCAATGACAGGCCTGAAACCAGAGCAGCTGCCGCGCGCGAGGCTGATAATTTTGCATCACAGATCAAGGCGCTGCGACCAGAAGGCGCCGAATATCGCAGCGTCCTCAGCTCACGCACATATTCTGAACTATTGGGGGCGTGACACTATCTGACGGTATGCGGCAATCCTTGCGTTTGCTGCTAGTCTGACTGCCCAGTCCGTGACCTGATCATTCGGGCGGCGAGCACCAGTGCGCCCGTGGCGACTACGCACCACAGCGCCATCCACCACAATTGCTGGGGCAAGGTGATCCCCTGATCGATCAGCGCGCCCGTCAGACCAGGTCCGACCGCCGTGGCCAGAACCATGCCCGATACCACCAGCGCGCGGATCGAGCCGAGGTGCGCAGTGCCGTAAACTTCCGGCCAGATCACGCCGAACATATTCGAGGTCAGCCCGTAACTCACACCGAACAGGAACATGAACAGGTAGATCCCCCAGAGCGCCGTGATCGACGCTGCGGCAAGGCTGGCAATGCAGATCGGCACGAGGAAAAACGGCAGCAGGCGCACGGATCCGAGCCGGTCCACCAGATACCCGCAGACAAGCCCGAACCCGACCGTGGTTATCGCCATCACCGGGAATGCCCCAGCAAACGCCAGCTGGTCGTATCCACGCACGTCGATCAGGTGGCCCTGATGGAAAAAGATCGTGGTGCCGATGAAGGGCGGTGCGAGCAGGCCGAGCAAAAGCAAGTAGAACACCGGATCGCGGATTACCTCGCCGCGCGTCCAGTCGCGTATCCCTTGTGCCTTGGCCTGATTGATCTCAGCTTGCTGCGGAACGCGGGGCTTTGCTAGTAAACCGATGATTAGCGGCATCCCGATCACGAGGGTTAGCGCTGCCGCCGCCGTCCACGCACCCTGCCAACCCAAAGCAGCGGCAACCAGCACGAACAGAGCCGGCAAGACTGCCTCGCCCGCCTGGTGCCCCGGCACCACCAGAGACATCGCCCGCCCGCGATTGGCGACAAATGCTCGCGCGGTTTCCGTCTGAGCGATATGCGTCATCATGCCCTGCCCAAGCAGGCGCAGCAGATAGAGCGCGACGACAAAGCCGATGATGTGAGGCGACCAGGCTGCTAGCAGGCAGGCGGCGGCCAAACCCGGCATCACCATCGCCGCGACGGTTCGCCCGCGCATCACGTCCATCACCTTGCCGATCCAAGGCAGTGTCGCCGCGCTCGCCAGCGTTGCCACCATGTAGATCAGCCCGAACTCGCCGCCGGACAAGTCGAAACGCGCCTGAAACTCAGCCCCCGACAGGCCGATGAAGAAGGTCTGCCCGAACGACGAAAACATCGACAGCAGGAACCCCGCCGCCAGCCAGCGGGCATTGTGGCGCACAAACGGAAGCATTGGCGGGCTTTACGTCAGGTGTGCGGGTGACAACAGGGAAAAGGGCGCGTGGGTTACGGAGACTTAACCCGTGTCCGCTAGCCGTGTTTCATGGCTGCATTTCTTCATGAGGGCGGGCTCAAGCTCCGCCAGAAAGTCCGCGCCGTTGTCGTCAACGATCATGGCGAATTTCTGCTCGTTCGTCCGCACGGATACCGTGAGGGGGAGTGGACCCTTGCTGGCGGCGGCGTCGAGGACGGTGAGACTGTGCATCAGGCCATGCGCAGGGAGATCGCCGAAGAACTTGGGCTGTCGCTGAAAGAAGACTTGGAACGGCTACCGGTTGGCAACCGCTTCATCTACAGCGCCGAACACAAGGCCAAAAAAGCGCTCGACCATGATGGGCAAGATGCTGCGATGTTCGTGGTGCGCTTACCGCATGATTCTCAGCTCGCGCTCCAAGCTGAAGAAATAGCCGACGCCCGTTGGTTTTCCGCATCAGATGCCCTGGCGGCATTTCCCGTCGCGAAACAGCGAGAGGTGTTCGAGGCGTGTCTGAACGCGATTGCGGCCTGATCGGAAACTCGCACCAGCGCAGTCGAACAGTTGATCGAGCCAGCGACCGATCAGGCATCAGTGACCGAATTTTCCGGTTTCGGCGGAAAAGCGATCAAAGCCGCCAGCCCGGTTCAAGCGCTGGCCCCACCTGCGGCGAACGCAGAGCAGAGGATGCCAGATGCCCTTATAGGCCCTCCCGATCCAGACGGATCGCTTCATCGAGAAAGCGCTGGGGGTCTCGCACGTACTGCGCTGCCTGTGATTGCATGATTGTTCTCATGGCAGCCTCACGGCTCGGCTGAATGATTGCGCCCTCTGGCGTCGCAAGGACGCTATCGAAATGGCGCGCGAAGTCGCAGATCCCGCCGACCAATGACAAAGACAGGTCCGCTACATTGAGGCGGAACTGGATCCCCTCAATGGCCTGCCCGCCGATGCTGACCTGAATGTCGTCCGCTTTCTCGTCGCCCCAAATCCGCAGGCCGTCAGACCAAGACGGTTTCTCTGGAAGGAGCCTGCCGAGTTTCGAGAACACCACCTCCTCATCAGCCGCCGAAAAACCGAGAACGGTCTCATCGAGTTGCGCGCGGCTCATCCGCACTGCGGAAACCCCTGCGACGCGCGCCGCAGATGCAGGAATGAGATCGATGACGAACTGCCACACTGCCATCATTAAAACATAGCGCATAGCTCAGCTGCAGCAACAGGTTGAGTTGCCGCGTTGTCCGTGGCTGCCCTCCCTCTGCCGACGAGCCGCGCCGAACCGCCTAAAAGGCTGGGAGTGTTCCCGCTGTAACCCCTTCGCAGGGCCGAAGGGGCGGCCCGGCGTGGCGCTGAAGCGCCTGACCGGCCCTGCCTTCGTCTCACCTGCTCGAGGGCGGGAACGTCTCTTCCACACACACAGGAACACCTGCCGAAACCTATCGGCGGCCGCCCCTTAGTCAAGGATCGCGGTCCCCCCAATTTTCAGCAATCGCGGCTGTCTCGCTGCGCTCGAGCCACGCTTGGCAGAAAATCGGTTCCCCCACGCCCGCCATGGCGGCGGCGAGACGAGCTCGCCGTCCCTGACACGGTTCGTCCGGCCCGATGGGTTTTTGGCTGTTCCCAATGTGGGGACGATTTCAAAAATCGGAGGCTTTTATGACTGTTTTCAATTCGTTCGCAGATCTGGCTCAGGCACGGATCAATCTCGCCGATGCTCGTGAAGGGATCACGGAATCCTATGACGGAGCGTTTCTTGAACACAGCGATCTGGCAAAGCTCAACATCATCGAGGCTCCAATCGCCGCAGAGATGCCGGATCCCGACATGGCGCGCCGCGCCGTGGAGATGGCAATCGGAACGATCTTCGATGTCCTCAAGGACACGCGCATGGAGGAATTTGCGCAGCAACTCGCCTGGGGCATGGTCAACTCCTTCCACATGACCGCACGCCTGGCTGAAGGTCGCGAGGACGATGCTGCAAAGAAGCTGGGCGAAATGGCCCGCCACTTCGATCCTTCGGAGATTTACGCTGTCGAGCTCGAGGAAACACAACAACTCTGCCAGACACTTCAAGGATGCCGGGAAGCGCTCGAGGCGATGCGCGATCATGCAGCGGACGTTTACCGGGTCGAAACCGGTCGCCCCTTCACGGCCGCACGGGGATCGCAAGTCAGCAAGAACGGGGTTACCGCAAGCCAGGTGCAGGCGCGCGATTTCCTCGCAGCACGCGCCAAGGATCGCAGAGCGCAATTCCAGCCTGATGGCCCGCTGGTGATCGTCTCAGGTGGCCAGAAAGATTGGCACGATTTTGCGATGATCTGGGCTATTCTCGACGACATCAAATCGCGGATCCCGAACATGGTTCTGGGCACGACCGGCATGCGAAAGGGCGTCGATGCCATGGCGGGTGCATGGGCGCAGCAGAACGGGGTCAACACGATCCTTTTCGTTCCCGACCAGCGCCACGGCAACCGCGCCCCGTTCCTGCGCAACGAGAGCATCGTCAAGCTGAACCCGGTTGAAGCGATCATAGGGGAAGGATCGGGTATCCAGTCGAACCTTGCACAGCGCCTGCGTCAGGCAGGTGTGCCGCTGCACATCCGCCGCATCAGCGATCAGTCGCAGGTTCGGACGCGCAACTTTGGGTGAGCGCTCTTCGGAAGGCTCCGGCTTATGCCGGGGCCTTCCGCTCTTCTTTTGCGCAATGGGCGGGCTCTGGGGGCATCGAACCCCCTTTGCCCGCTGATGCGAGCATCGTGATCCCTGAACCGTTTCAGCCGCGCTTGTTTGCCTTGCTCGCCGCAGCTTGCCCAAGCTCGATGCTTTGCATCTTGCGGGCATCGCTGCCGCGCCAACTGCTACACCCGGACAATGGGTCGACCGGCCATCCTTGGGGTGAACCAGAACAATCTGCCGGCATTCAGCCACAAGCTCGGGGAATCAGAAAGGAAAGGGGGATGGAGGGGACGAGCAGCGACAGGAGGCAAAGATGCTCGTCACATTCCGCGTCAAGGATATCGAGACAAGGCTCCATTCGAAACCGGCTCAGATACGCCCGCCAGAGCTCGCCGCGCTGATGCGCAGACTGCACACCGCCGACAGTGCAATCGATGCAGATCCAGGCGAATTCCTGGCCGCGCCCCTGAACTTCGAGATCAATGCCAACGCGCTTGCCATCGCCGAGTTCGCTTCATGCTTCGACCATCGCCCAGAGATGATCGCGATCGTCGAGGAAGCGCAGTTTCTTGGGCGAATGCTGCGGATCGAGCACCAGCAATGCGATGCGCCGATCACGATGCGCGTGAGTGAACACATCGCTTTGGTAGATGACACCACCATGAGCAGCGACCTTGCGGCTAAGGTGCTCACCTCTCTTGGCCGCCATGCATATGAATCTGGCCAATTGTCCCTGCAGAAGCTTGGGACAGCGCTCGAGGATCACCGGACTTACGCGGCTTTCGTCAAGGCAGGAATCACTCCGCTCTTCGAGAGCCTCGCGTTCATCGCCGCCACCGATTGTGGAGAGCAACATCCACTGCTCGAATGGACCTTATGACTATCCGGACAGCAGTTCACGAGCAGCGACGAACCGGCTGAACTCGTCGCCATGTTTAACGCTCGATCTGCAACCAGCCTCCTGCAGGATCGAGGTGGAAAAGGGTGCCCGGCACGTTGCCGCGGCGCCCTTTTTTCATGCCGCCTGGGTCACGCCAATGCCGAACAGCCACGTGCCAGGACATAGCTTTCGCGAAGTCGCTGGCAACGCATGCCTCCTGCCGCATGGCACGTCCACCACCATCGCCATGAGCACCCCGCCAGCATACTGGTCAACCACTAATTTCCCGACCGAGAAGCCGTGCTGCGCCGGCTTCCGCACCATCGAAAAATTAGCGGTCAAGCCTCCGCTTCGCTCCGGTGACCAGCACGCTGACGGGGCGCTGTTTCATGGCATGGCGGACGAGCCGCCAAGCGCCAGGAGGCAAGGTCATGTGTTACACAACGGAAAGCTACGAAGACGACGTTTCAGTGCTTCGTCAGATCAACCCCAACATCATCGCCCTTGATGAAAAAACGCTGGAAGCTGAGCGGCGCTCATACCACACCTTCTTCGACGTCCATGTCGTCGAAACCCGGGACGGGTACATCCTCATCGAGGAAGGAGACTATGGCGAGCTGCCGATGCACCTGATCGACCAGATCGTCTACACCGCGACCGGCAAGATGGCCGATGAGTTTTGACGAGACAGGGCGGTGGTCATCGCCGCCCAACTCGACAATAATTAGACCTTACCCGCCAAGCTTCTCGAGGGCAGAAATCGCCACCTTTGGCTTCACTTTGACGGCCAGCTCCAGAAGGGCAATCGCCGTATCCTGACCGACCTTCTTGATCAGCCGATTTAGCTCTCGCTCTGCTTCCTCACGCTCAAGCTCTGCGAGCTTCTGCCTGCGCTCTTCCAGCTCCTTTTCCGCTGCTGCCAGGGCAGACCGTTCGCGTTCAAGTTTCGACACCATTGCGCATTCCTCCAAGCCTTGAAAGACCATGCGAAGATGCACCAATCGCAGGGTCTGTTCGAGGCATTTTTTTGCTTGCTGCTCTCGCGCCACTTCTTTGCCGAGCATGGCCTGCTTAAGCCATCGCCATCGCCATGGCCAAACCCAAAGCCACTGTCGTCCCACAGCGCCGGCAATAGGCGGACATAACGCCTGCGCTGAGTTCGCGAGTCAGGCTCGCTCGCGCAATCCCGCTGGAGAACCACCTGCGCGAGTGATCCCCCTACAACAATGGACCTGGCACAGGGCACAAGTTCCTGATTTTTTGCGCACACCGTACACCGCTGCGCGGTAGGCTGATGCAGCGTAATTCTGCATATTTCACAATTGCTTAGCCGAAATCTTGCTCAGAATTCGGGCGGTGCAGTCGGCTGCAGGATGCTCAAGGCTTCAATAAAGCGTCGAAAAACCAATACCATAGCGCTGCACTGGGCTGCATCGCCGAGACTCTTGGCAAGCGCGATGCAGCGCTATATACTCGAACCTGCGATAGACGAACCACGCCTGAAAAGGTGTGGTAGTGGAAAAGAAACAGTTCCAGAGCGTCGGTGTAACGCTCAGCCCGAGGATGATCGATGTCGTCGATCAACTTGCGGCAAGCCGCGGTGTCTCGCGGTCAGAAGCCATCCGTATTGCCCTTGAAGTGGGCATTCCCCTGCTGAAGGCGGGATTGTCGCTCAATGCCGAGCGGGCTGTCACAATCCTCGAGCATACCCAGCTTGCGCTGTCGCTCATCGTTCAAGAGCAATATCCGGCTGATGCCGAACACCTGATCGCTCAGGCGCTCTCCAACGTGCGAGAGCATCATGGCTGAAGACATCCGGTTCAGCAAAAAAGCTGCCACTCTCACCCACGCTTCCGCGCGCGGAAGAGTGAAGCGGAACGCAGGCAATTTTACACGCGGATCGCAGCTGTTCCACCATGAAATCCTGATGACCTGGGCGGGCATCAGGATGCCCCTCTATGTCTGGGTCGGAACCGCCGTTCTACTGCTGTGCGTCCTCGTCAGTTTGACCTTCAAGAACCACGAGGTGCAGCTCGTGCTGATGAAGCTCTACGCCGAGGCCTGGGGATGGGTGCAGCTCAATCCGAACAAGCCTGTAAACCTGACGCTTCCGTCGGGTCAGATGGTGCAAGGCACCATGTCCATGGTGCCCTATCATCCTGCAGTGGAAAGGGCTTGGGCCAAGGCTGTGCAGGTCAGCATTTCTGCCGGTCTTGGTGCAGCCTTTATCTGCGTACCTTTGACCGTCTGGTTCGTCGACTTTTCGAAACGGCGCGGCACTGACATTCTGACCGAGCGCCATGAGCGCGGTGCCGTGCTTGTGACACACAGCGAACTGGCCCAAGCCATCACCAGCCATAACTGGAAAGCGCATGTCAGCGAGTGCCGCAAGCGCACGCCGGCAGTGGACCCCGACAAGATCCTCGCAGAGCCTTTGAAGGACCGTGTCCGGGCGGGTCTGCATGCGCCTTACCGTCTGGCAGGTGTGCCGGTTCCCTGGCGCCTTGAGCAAAGCCATGCGATGTTTATCGGGACGACCGGGGCCGGCAAGACGACCGAGCTCAAGAAGATCGTCACGCAGGCGCGTGAACGCGGGCATCGCTGCGTCATTTTCGATCTGACCGGCACCTTCGTCGAAAGCTTTTATGATCCCGAAACGGACATCATCCTTAATCCGATGGACCGCCGCTGCGTGCCATGGTCGATCTTCAATGACTGCGACAATTACGCCGAATTCATGAGCGCCGCGACGGCGCTGGTTCCGAGTGGGCACAGCGCGGAAGATGACTTTTGGCAGAAGTCGGCACGCACCCTGTTCGTCGAGATGTGCGTCAAGATGATCAAGATGGGCGTGCGCTCAAATGGCGCGCTTTCCTACTTCCTGATGCAGTCGGATCTGAAAACGATCCATGCTCAACTTGAAGGCACGATTGCAGCGCCGATGATGTCGCCCGCCGCAGCCAAAATGGCAGAGTCGATCCGTACGACCTTCATCGCCAATGCGAATGTTTTCCGCTTCCTGCCCGAACCTCCTCCGGGCGAAACCGGCTTCTCAATCAAGAATTGGATGACGACCGAGGTCAAGGAAGGGTCGATCCTTTTCATTACCTCCACTCACCCGGACCTCGTCCTCAATCGTCCGCTTTTGACCCTCTGGATGGACCTTGCCGTCAATGCGCTGTTCCACATGGGAAGGAGCCGCGATCTGCGCACGTGGTTTCTCATTGACGAGGTCCATGCGCTGCATCGCCTCCCGGCGATCGATCATGGTCTGCAGACCGCGCGGGCGTTTGGCGGTGCCTTCGTGCTTGGCATGCATTCCTTCGACAAGCTTGAAGAAACCTATGGCGAGAACGGGGCTACCAATCTGGCCTCGCTGGCGGGCACCAAACTGATCCTCAAAACGGCCGATCCCGAGACGTCGCGGCGATGCTCCGAGTTCATCGGCAACCGTCAGGTCCGGATCATGGATGAAGCCTATTCCTACGGCTATAATGACAACCGCGACGCATCGACGATCACGCCCCGTACCAATGTGGAAGAACTCGTCATGCCGGTCGACATCAGCGACCTGCCCAGCATGCACGGGTTCGTGAAATTCCCGGACGGGTTCCCCGCTGCCCGGATCAGGCTGACGTGGAGAGATTACGAACCCCGCGCAAAGGGCTTCGAGCGTGTCACCGACATGCGCGCCGCCGAATACACACCACCGTCCGGGGATGGCGCGGAATTGGGGGGTGGGGATAGGGAAGGCGCACAGCCTGACATCGCGCCTAAGGAGCGGAAGAATCGCGAAGAGGTAGCGCTGAGTGAGGCTGAGCGGGCGGCGCAGCAGCTGAGGGAGGCGATCGAAGGGCCATTGAACCCTGAGCGCGAGCTGACCGGGGAGGAGGTAACACGCAAGATTGAGGATGAAGAGGAGCGGGCAGACTTCGAGCGAAAGCCAGCGCAAGGGGAGCTCTATGGCTATAACCGCCCTGGCAAGAAGGACCAGCGCGAACGGCAGAACCTTGCCATGCGCGACAGCGAAGAGCGCAGCGCCCAGGCGAAGATCGAAGGGCCGAAGGGGCGAGCGCAGAATAGCAGGGCAGACGCCCAGGAGAGCGAGCTTTCCAAAGAGAACATGCGCGGCATCAGCAACGAAAAGCAGAGCCGTCAGGACCCTTCCATCGATGATGATCAGGAGCTTGGGCGATGAGCACGGCAGGACAGACCTGCCGTGTGTGTCCCCTATTTTGCGCGCAATGTGCCGGGCCCATGCTCCGGCCCGAACAGGCAGGGGGCGCCTGAGATGCTGTCGGTCGCATCAGTCGCATCAGCAGGCGGCGCGGCAAACTACTTCGCCAAGGACGACTACTATGTCGGCGATGGCCCTGCTGAGCTCAGCGAATGGAGCGGGAAGGGCGCCGAAGCACTCGGTCTTTCTGGTCCCGTTGCCAAGGATGACTTCGAAAAAGTCCTCGATGGCAAACTACCCGATGACACCGTCGTAAATGGCAACGCAAACCGCCGCTCTGGGATAGACCTCACATTCTCCATGCCGAAATCGGCCAGCCTGCTGGCGCAGTTGGGCGGCGACAAGCGGATCCTCGATGCACAGCTGTCCGCCGTCAAGGCGACCATGGCCTATCTCGAGAAGCACTACGCGCAGGCCCGCGATCGATCACGCAATGCTAACGGCGAGGGCGTGGTCACAGGCAAGCTCCTCTATGCCTTGTTCCAGCACGACACGAGCCGGGCGCTGGACCCGCAGAACCATACCCATGCTGTCATTGCTGCGATGACCCAGGACAAGGATGGTAACTGGAAGGCGCTGTGGAACGGAGAGATCTGGAAGAACAACACAGTCCTTGGCTCCATCTACAACGCCGCGCTGCGGACGAACCTCGAGAAGCTCGGCTACGAAACCCAGATCACGGGCAAGCACGGCCAGTTCGAAATCAAGGGCGTGGCGCGCGATGTGATCGAAGCCTTCAGCCAGCGTCGCCTGACCATTCTGGCGACGGCCGAGAAACTCGGGAAGAGCGCAAACGACACAGAAGCCTTGCGTGAAATCACCAAGCGCACCCGCGATCCCAAGCTGAATCCGGACGACAAGCTGGCGCTCCGGCAAGAATGGGCCAAGCGCGCTGCCGGGCTGGGGTTCGATGCCAAGGCGCTGGTCGATCAGGCGCGGGAGCGCGGCTCCGAGGGGCGCGAAAGCCCTTTGGGATCGCCTCAGCGGGTGCAGGAGGTTCTGAGCGGGCTCCGCGACAGCGTGAAGCTCTACACCCGGCCAGCGGACACACTGACAACCAATGGCCTGCAACGGATCACCCTGACGCCCACGCAGCTGCGCACTGAGATGGCAACCGCTTCTGCCATCAGGATCATCGGCGAACGCGAAACCTCCTGGACCCGGGGCGACCTGGTCAAGACCGCGCTCGACCTCGGCGTAAAAGGCGTGACCGCTGACGGGGTGGAAGCACGGATCGGTGTTTTGGTGGCCGACGGGAGGGTGCTTGAGGGCAAGAGCGGCAGGCTCGATGGCCGGCCCGAGAAATACACCACACCTGAACATGTCGAGATCGAGCGGGCAACGCTGGCCAATGTCGCTGCGGGAAAGGGTGCAGGCCACTCCATCATCGAAGCCGCCGAGGCCCCCGGGCGCTTGCGGCAAGTCGCGGGCACTCATGATCTCAGCGCCGAGCAGATTGCCGCCGGAACACTGGCGCTCGCCAGCAAGGACCGCACGGTCGTGATCCAGGGTGTCGCAGGTGCCGGAAAGACGACGATCATCTCGGCAATTGCGAGCGTGGCGCATCAGGAGGGAAGGGAGGTGATCGGCCTCGCCTTTGCCAACAAGATGGTCAGCGATCTTCGGACCGGGACGGAGACCCGCGGGCCAGGCGGAGAGGTCGTCAGGCAGGGAATCGCAGCAAGAACCGTCTCATCCTTTGTGAATGAGCATCTGCGGCCCGCGCTTGCGGGTTCGGGTCCGAAGTTCGAGGCATCGCGCGAAGCCTTGCGCGGCAAAGTCCTGGTGTTGGACGAGGCGTCGCTGGTTGCGAACAAGCCGATGAATGACCTGCTTACGATTGCCAACCGGCTTGGTGTTGAAAAGCTGGTCATGATTGGAGACCGCGCCCAGTTGCAACCGATCGAGGCGGGCAAGAGCTTTTCGCTGATCCAGTCCGATAACCCCGCAATGGCACGCATAGACACTAGTCTGCGGCAGCGCACCGAGCACATGAAAGAAGCGGCGGGCCTGGTGCGCGCCGGCATGTTCAAGGAAAGCTTTGCCTCGCTTGGCGAGCGCGTCGTGGAAGCAGGCGCAGACCACCTCAAGGTCACCGCGCAGAAATGGCTGGAACTGTCGCCAGAAGACCGCGAGCGCACCGCGATCTACTCATCGGGTCGTGCGGCGCGCGGCGAACTCAACCGGATGGTCCAGCAGGGTCTCAAGGCACAAGGGGCGATCCAGGGGGAAGGGTTGACGCTGACCACGCTCCTCCCGGCCCATGCGACGCGCGAGGAGCTGCGCTACGCCTCGACCTACAGCAAGGGCCAGCTGCTCGAAGTGACGCGCCAGAACGCCCCCGGCGGGCTTGTTCGGGGCCGGTACGATGTCGAAGGCATCGACGCGAAGGGCCGGGTCATGCTGCGCGATGAAAGCGGCAAGCTGATCAAATTCGATCCGGCGGCGATCGACCCTTCGGACAAGCGCGATGCCTTGAGGCTCTCCGAAAAGCACAAGGAGACTATCTACGAAGGCGACCAAATCCGCTGGACCGAAAAGGATGATGCCCGGGGGCTGATGAAGTCTGAGGAGGCGAGGATCCTCGGGATCAGGGACGGGATCGTCACGATCGAGAACAAGGCAGGCGAGACCGTAGAACTCAAGCAGAATGACCGCATGCTCGAGCGCATGGGGCTGGCCTATGCGATCAACATGCATCAGGCGCAGGGCGACACCCGCGACATGGCGATCGGTGAGATGCACTCATCAGCCCGGCACTTGTCGAACCAGCGTCTGGCGCTCGTCATGATGACCCGGGTGCGTGACGACATCACAATCGTCACCAACGACCGCGATCGGCTTCTCGCGCAGATCGGCCGGAACCCGGGCGACAAGACCAGCGCGCTCGAAACCCTCGGCGAAAAGCAGGTCGAGGCGAAGCGCAATGGCCGCGAGGCTGGCGAGTTTCGGCCCACCATCCCTGACCATCTGAGGGCGCCTGAGGACAGGCAAGCATCTGCCTCGCGGATCGATCCGGCGAGCCTTCGGGCAACGCCGCAGCTCGACGTGCCCGAACGCAATATCGAACGCAGCCGATAGGAGGAAGATCGTGACACAGATGGGCCATGCCAAAGCGGGCACGCCGCCTTCAGACACTTTCGAGATTCACCTCACGCAGCAGCTGACCCTGACCAATCTGGTGAACGAGGCAGGACTCTCGGAGATTGCGCGTGCCGCTGGCGGGGACAGCTTCGTGGTCTGCGATCTCAATACGCACGGGGTTCAGGGATGCGCTGATCTGCGAGCCGCCCTCGATAACCAGAAAATGGCCGCCGAGTTGGTGGCGATAGGTCTGATCATCCTTATCGCAGTTCTGGTCGGCACGATCGCGGCCGCCTTTGTGAGGCTGGTGGCGCAGCGCGCGGCTCTTTTCAGGGAACAGCGCGCCGATGCCTTTCTCCCGCTGCACAAGGGTCGCGCAAAGCCCCTGAAACGGGCCGTCAACATCATCATCAGGAAGGAGGACAGACATGGCATTTGACTACGAAGACGCAGGGACCTTCGGGAGTGAGCGCGAGGCGAAGGACTGGGCGCAGCGCAACAAGGTCGATCTGCGCGATCTCCACATCCGAAACGTCGGGGGGCAGCGCGTCGAAGTGGGTATCCGCAAGAGCGCCTACGACACCCGCGAAAACTACGACAACCAGCACGGCCATAGGCGCGACGGTTTCTGGCGGTGATGAAGTCTGCCGCGGCGTGCGTGGTATGGACCACCAGCTATTTGCACGACGCGAGCGGAAGTTCGAATTTTGGCCTGATGGAGTTGTGGCGTATTGGAAGCCGCTGGTTCCGCGGCTTCCAATATCTTCTTATGCAGCCAAAGCAGATTGCACGTTGCCAGGAAAAAGCAGGACAGCGAAGGCATTTGCAATCTGCCGGGCGCTTGATTCAGACAAGCCAGTCACATCCCCCACCAAGGCCCCGCCATCGAAAAAGCTTTTAGGCTCAAGGCCAGAAGCGATCAGTTGATAGGTTCGGAACAGAACCCTTGCCATTTCCCCGTCGGCGGAATGTCTGATCAGCTGGTCATAATCAGAATCCAAGCTGATATGGTCCCAATGGACCGAGAAGTGTTTTCTGGCCTTTGCCACGTGCAGGAACGGTATCTTGCGGCGTTGGCACTCATAGAACCAAGCATCGCGAGCGGCTGAATCTCGCTTGTCGATCATTTTCCAAGCGGGGTTAGGCCATGGGATCCCTTTGAACAGGAAACGCAAAAATTCGGATGACGCTCTGTCGTAACCCAGATGGACTGAGCGCTCTTCAAATGCGTCGAAATCAACCTCGTAAACCGTCACATCGGGCAGATGATTGGAAGTGGCCAGGTAAGCCGCATTGGATCGAAATCCAATGAGAGCGGCAATCGCTTCAGAAGCATGCGCAGAGCGCATTTCAAAATCACCCATGAGAGTGGCTTTGAGAAGACGAATATTCTCTGATGTCGGCAGTAGGATAGCCATACGAACTCCAGGGGGTCGTATCGGTCGCCATTTAATCGATCTGACCACTGGATTCGCGGGCAGTTTGAAGGATTGATCAAAACCTGTTTAGCTAGGCGACAGGCAAGGGGGTCAAACCTCCTAGAATGCTGATCGAATATCGCACGACTGTCAACCAATGCTCTGCGTTTTGCCCGGTCATGACTGCAGCACACGCCGCCTGCGTGCGTCCCGCACACTATGACTGTTGGCGCACATCCAACTCAATATCAAATTCGCCAGGTTCCGCGTCTGCCGCCATGCAGGGAGTCAAAGTCGCATAAGCCTCGAAAATGATGGCCACCTCAGGCCCCTCACTTGCTGGCCATACGCCGATGACTGCCTCGCGGACGAGCGCATTTGAGTTTTCAAAAACGTTCCTGAAATAACTCGTGGCGGCATCTTCCGGGGATGCGCATCCGAAAACGACTGATGGGTTTTCGCCCATTCGTTCGTCATACATATCCGCGAAATAGTCTTGGTGGGTGCCAACGATTGCGAGATTTCGTTTTCCCATTTGAGTCCCCGTTCGTTCCGCATGATGCATCCAAAGCAGTTCGCGCGGAGTGAGCCAATTACAATGATTTGTCGTGATCAGCTACCCCAACTGGGGCAGCTCGGCCCAAGAGTCTTCCGATTTCAAGCCTATGTTCAAATCACTGCACGGGCCATTTGCTTAGCAGACCTTGGAACCGGGTTTGCTTGTGGCTATCGGATGTGGCCTCCGCGTGTGCGTTAGAACGACAGGGCAGGGTTTGGCGCTGGTATTTGAGGGGAAGACTCGCAGAATGAGTTTAATGACGCTGGCCGCAAGTGCCGCGTTCATCTGCACGCCGGTTGCGGTTTGGGATGGAGACGGTCCGATCTGGTGCGCGGAAGGGCCTAGGATCCGATTGGGGAGCATTGCCGCGCGCGAACTGGACGGAACTTGCCGGGCAGGCCACCCTTGTCCACGTTCCTCGGGGGTCGAGGCCCGCGATGCTCTGGTGGCTCTTCTGGGCGGGGCCAAGGGGAATCTTTCTACTGGCCACGTAAAGGTTTCTGCACCGCCAATGCGCTGCCGGGCTTCGCATCAAAGTTACGGTCGGGTCGTTGCGTCTTGCAGGCTAAGCGATGGCCGCGATCTGGGCGCTGCAATGCTACGCACCGGCACTGTTCTGCGTTGGCGTTGATAAGCTTACTGCTGGCCCCACTAAGCTTAAACGGAATGCCGATCCGGGCCCATGCCCCAATCGGAGGGATTTGGGACGAGAGACGCCTCGCCCATTTTCACCATCAGGTTGGCGTTCGTGTTGGTTATGGTGTCAGCCTGCCCCGTGCACGGCTCGGATGAAGTCCTCCCTCGATAGCCGGGAATAGGCGAAATACCCTTTCTTCAGCGGAAGACCGCCATTGGCCCGCGCTGCCACCTTCTCGTTGGCGAGGTAGAAGATGTGGCCCTGACAATCGAAAAAGACGTGCGCGCTTGATCGCTTCCACTTTTCGATGAACTGGCTGCTGCGCGACGCAAAATGCACGATCTCGAAATCATGGCCGTCCACGGTCGCCATGCGCGCACCGAGGCCCAGCGACAGGCGGAAGCTGGTGCCGGCGAAGCTATTCTGGTCGTGCAGGTGGACAAGCCAGAACATGCGATGTTTCTGGCGGTAGAAGGCCTCGCGCTCCATGCGCTCCTGCTCGCTGATGCTGGAATGTTGCAGCTCCAGCACGGTCGCGTTCGGCGTGCCGGCCCCGCACAGCACATCGGCGCGGTGCCACTCCCCGGCGGCGGCGTCATAAAGGCCAACTTCTCGGTATTCCAGGTCGAACTGCTCTTTCCAGCCCAGATGCCAAGGGCCTTCGGCTTCGGCCCAGCGGTCGCAATCGCCTGCCTTGTGCCGCCAGTGCTTGACGTTCTGCGCTGGCATGACGGAGGTGAGAAGCCCGCCACAATCCTTGCAGACTGTGCGCTCGCCCTTTGCGATAGGTTGCCGCTTTCCTCCATCAATCCAAGCATAGATCACGCAATAGTCTCCCCGCGATCTGGCACCATAACGTTCTGACCTTCAGAATATCAGCTTCATCATATGACACAGATAACTGCTTTGATCGCACTCGGACTTCCGCGGCGCTTCGGATTATATGTGTGCTTTGGTCGCTATGCGACAATCCGCATTCTGTCATTTCAGAGCGAAAGCCGAGCTTACGATGGACATGCTGTCACCGTTGTGGTCCTAAGCCAATACATCTTCCACGTCTTCTCATCCGACTACGTCGGCGCTGAGCTAGCTAGTCGTTCCTATGTGCTGGACGGCGACATCGACCATCAAATCATCCTCGGCAAACAGAACCTCGAACTGCAAGACAAGGAGGACGAGCTGGCGAAGGTCTACGGCGAGATCGACGAAGCAGTCCGCGCACTCATGAACGCCTTCCAAAAGGGCAAAAACAAGCTCCAGTCAGACCTATCGATCCGTGCCAACTTGCAGGACTTCAAAGGACTGGAGTGGGACGATTGCCGAGTATTAGGCGGTCGGCCTGAGAAGCTCCCAACGAGCGCTGCTATCCTGGAGCAGTTCAACGCACTGAGAGCAGTGCCGACCGATCCTGACAAGCCTACTTCTTTGGCGACGCTGAGCGTTCAGCTTGACGTGGATACGGCGCGAGCGCTGCTGGAGCGAAAAATTGACCAGTCCACGATCGCCGCCGAAGTGAAGGCAAAAATCGAGGCTGACAGGGAGTTCTTCGACAAAGGTGTTAAGCTCGTCGGTGAAGATGAGGAGTGCCCTTTCTGTACCCAGAAATTGAGCGTCCATGCGAAGGCAGTCATCGACGCATACGTTGCCTACTTCGCCGACGCCGAGGCGAGGTCGCGAGACTCGATCAGGCGGATGAAAGGCCAGACAGCCGCGATCCGAGAAGAGCTCTCTCGAAGGGAGGCGAGTCTGAACCAGGCGATTATTCGGTACGACGCCCTCAAGGTTGCTTTCCCGTCGCTGAGCGCAACGGCGCTCGACACCGACGCAGCGTACAGGGACGAGATGATGAAGCTTCTGGACGAGCTCGACGCGCTGCTGGACGAAAAGGCTAGCGATCTCACGCGCTCAATTATGCTTCGCGAGGACTTCGGGATTGAAGGGCCGCAAGCGAAGATTAATGAAGTTAGAGAGGCCAACCGGACGCGCATTGAGAAGCTCAACTCGACGGTCGACAATTCTACTAGCGAGAGGCTGACGTTGCAGCGCCGCGGGTGCCTTGCGTTCAGCTACGGGTTCCGGGACGACAACAAGGCAGCGCTTGAAGAGCTGGCGACGAAGGAGGCGCAGCGGGTTGCCCTTTTGGACGAGATCGAAGCTCTCAAGAAAAGCAGCGGTGAAAAAGTGGAGGCGCGCGAGAAGGTGGCCGACACTCTAGAGGAGCTAATCAGCTTCGCCTTCCACGGGCGCTACTCTTTCGATAGAGAAAACTTCAGCGTGAAGCGCGACAAGAGGGATATGGCGCGGGGCAGCGACCGGACCTTGAGTGATGGCGAGAAGACTGTGCTCGCTTTCTGCTACTTCCTAGCGCAGTCGCATCTGAAGATTGACGAGGTAGGCGATTACGGAAAGCTCTACCTGATCGTCGACGATCCCGTCTCTTCCGTCTCATTCGACTATGTCTACTGCATTTGCCAGATCCTCAAGACTCTACGCATCGACGGCGGGGACATCAGGATCAACACAAACGGTTCCGTACGTCCCAAGCTGCTGATCCTCACGCACCACGACTTCTTCTACAACGTTGTGCTCAATAACAATGTGGTGCCGAACAGCGCTCTGTTCCAGTTGGTTTCGGGCGGGCCATGCCTGCCCTGGCGCCAGCCACCATTTCGTCGAAGTCGACCGGGCCATCTTTCCCGGCGATCTGCGAGACATCCAGGCCTTCACTCATGCCGATACGATCCGAGAGCAGCTTTTTAGCCGGATATGGCTTGCGCTCCGGGTCCCACCAGAAATCAGCCAATTGCATGATGATATTGAACTGGACCGTGTTGATGCCAAGGCGCGCCTGCGCCCACATCAAAAGCGAGGGCACAATGGGGTCGGTACATAGAACGGACCCAGATATACGCTAAGCGCCGACAGCCCCGCTCGGGTGTCTGAAAACACCTGTTTGTCGTACATTCGTCGGGAATGACGTGGTTTGGGACAAAGCCGTCGTTGAAAGTGTCGGGCGCGAACGGCGGGTCCTGACAAAGGCAGACGCTCGCGGCAGGAGTCTCCGTACGGCAAACGCGCAGAGGTGGCGGTCTCGTCCAGCCTTTCAAGGTCAAACGCGGGGGGTTCGATCGCACAGTAGCGATCGAGCGCAGGCAACTGGTCCGGCGCAGGAAGGTAGCGAACAGGCATCAGCAAATCCCAGTCCGCAGCGCCAGGGCCGCAAGCGTGATGAGCAAGATGGGGATAGTCAGCATGAACCTACGCGGAAATAATAGCCCCATCCGATGCGGATGTCCTTCTGTCCGAGCACGTGCAGCCACAGTAGCGTCGCGAGCGATCCGATCGACGTGATTTTTGGGCCAAGATCGCAACCGATCAGGTTGTCGTAGATCATCGCGCCCGTGGCGTGCGTCGCGTCGATCGACAGCGCCTCCGCCAACAGGGTCGGCATGATGTTCATCACTGACGAGAGCAAAGCGGCGAGGACTCCGGTCCCGACGGTTGGTCTCCCGCACGCCGCTCTGTGCAAACCGATCGAGCAGCGTCGCGAGGTGGTCGGTCAGGCCAGCGTTCCGCAGACCATAGACTCCCAAGTAGGCCCAGTCGGCCCGAAGCTGCGATTTTGGCCATGTTGAAGAACAAAGATTGAACATGGCGATCTACCAGGCTCGCTCTTGTCCTCCAATCTCGTAAACATCGGTCTCGATCGAGCACCTGTAGCTCTCTGCGATGTTGAACATCTCTGTCTGGAGAGATGCGATCTCATCATCGAGGCTGACGCCATCGGCACCCTGATCATA
>JAWKXV010000002.1:0-472500 GCA_041396805.1 Erythrobacter sp.
GCGGACGCTAACTTCTATGTGGCCATTATGTCTTTTACACACCCACTGTGCGGACCTCTCCGTGGGGGCCGATAAAAACCTACTCGAAATTGTCCCATTTTCTAAGTAAAGGGAGCTTTCGACCCGAAGTTCTCGGCCCACCGTCCGAGACTTCACCTAGAGCCCCGCCCCTCCCCAAGAAGGCGGGGCTCTTTTCTAACCAATCAGGTGAAACAGCAGCCTCACAATCCCGTACCCGATAATGGGTAGGGCGATGAAGGCTCCCATGAAGTTGTGCAGGTTCTGGCGCTCGCGATCATCCATGCGGGCAGGTAGGCGGATTGGGGCGCAGTAGGAAAGGGCGGACCCGGAGGCCCGCCCTCCCGCTTACGATATCTGTTTGGGCGGCTTTGGCAGCAGATGCCCGATATGAGGCAGCGCCGCTGGATCGCGACGGTTGAAATACCGCTCGGCCTCGTTCGGAATCCAAACGTCCTCAAGGAATTCGGCGAAGAGGCCCAGCATCGGGCGGGGATACTGACGCGCCTCCACTTCCTTGGCTGGAGTCCAATGCAGGTAGGTCAGATAGTTGTCCGCGATGGTCGGATGGATGTCCCTCAACCACTTCGAGAAGCCGCGACCGACGCTCACATCAGGACGTATCTCCTTCCCGTCTGGTGCCGTATCCGCAAGTATATGACCCAAGTGTTCAAACCGCCCCCAAAGGCGCACGGTGATCTCATCAATGACGGAGAAGTAGCCCAGCGTGAGCCTGTCTCGGTTGGCGTTTGCTCGCCGGATAAATGCAGGAGTGCTGCGCCCATATCCTCCAGTCTTGCGAATGGAGGGCAGTACCTCTTTCGTAACCCACTTCTTGAAGCGCTTTGCTTCGGGCTTTCGGCTGCGCAGCGTGAGGGAGTATAGCCCGGACTCGCTGATCACGACCATTTTCTGTGCGCCGCCAAGGGTATCACTAGTAATGATACCCTTCTCGTCATCATCGAGGCCTTTTGCAGCTTGCGATGGGTTACTGATGTCGAGTTCGCGACAAACGTCTGCCAGGACGAACCACGGCTCACCATTGATATCGGTAATGCGGAAAGGACGGTCGTCTTCGTACTCAAAGACTTTCAGGGCATATTGTATTGCCATAGAGAGATATCCCGTATTTACGGGCTGGCAGACCTTGACCGACCGCGCATGATGAATCATATCGCGGGTGAAAACACGGCGGGCTACCAACCCCGTTAAAGCCCCGTTCGGTCACCGCGACCGGCGGGGCTTATTCATTCATATACGGAATCCAAAACCTGAATCGAAGGCAAGACCTTGCGATTCGGCGGGGATAACCCGGGATTATTTTTCCTGACCGCCGTTCGTTGGGTGTTCCTTGGGCTTTACTAGCTTTCCAAGCCTCTCCTTGAAGCGTTCTTCATCGTCGTCGCACTCAAGCTCGCGGGCGGCCTCTTTGAACTTTTCAAGTTGCTGCTTATCAGTGACCATATGGACCGTTTCCTATTCTCGGACGAAGCTGGCGACTTCACATTCAATCGCAACCCCAACGTGAGCCGGTATTTCATTATCTGTACTGTCTCGACAGATACACTAGATCTGGCGGAAGCACTAACCCGCCTGCGACATGAAATGTTGAACGACGGCTTGCCAGTAGGCGATTGCTTTCATGCCACATCGGACGCGCAAGAGGTAAGGGACAGGGTTTATGCCACAATGATGGCCCACGCCTTCAATTTTCAATTCACGGCTTGCGAAAAGTCTAAGGCCCAGCCTCAGGTGACGGTTAGCAAATCTAGGTTCTACAAATACCCGTGGTTCTATCACTTCCGCCACGGCCTAGCGCCCCACCTAAATAGTGGCGACAGGCTCGTAGTCACTGCGGCGAGTATCGGCACCAAGAAAGAGCGCATGACCTATACAAATGCGCTTCGTGATGTTGTGCACCAATGCACAAACGGCGTTGATTGGGTGGTCGATTTTCGGCCCGCAATGGCGGACCCGATTTTGCAAGTAGCCGACTATTGCGCGTGGGCCGTACAACGCTCTTGGGAGCGCGGCGATCACCGCTCTCTCGACATCATCCGTGAGCGGCTGACATACAGTTACGACCTCTGGCAGAGAGGTCAAACCCACTACTACTAGGTGAATATGCAGTCCGCCATATCGGCAATCTTGGCTATCTCTCCGAAGGGCCCAGGGGCCCTTATTACCAAGCAAGGACTGCCCAAATCATATAGGTGAAATTGCCGATTCTGTCAAGAGAATCAGTGTCTTGATAAATCCAATGGTTTGAATCACTTAGCGCCAGCGGCCCCGCTTTCTCGGTTGAAAGCCCGGAAGCCAAAGCTGTACTGCGCGCTTAGGCGTTCGCGTTAGGCCCCCCATAGGTCAGACGCTTGCCAACGATACCTTGTACCGCCGCAACCGAACGGCCCTTGTCATCGTAGCCATTGGCCGACCGCGTGTTGTAGCGGAACTCGAACTCGGCAAGGTAGCGGTGCAGGTGCTGCTCTGCGCAGTGCTGATAAACGCCGCGCATACCCCGCTTGAAGATCGAGAACGCGCCTTCAACGGTGTTGGTGTGGATGGTGCGGTCGGTCGGGTCCACGTAGGTGCCGCCGCCGTGAAGGGTGGTGCCGTGTTCGGCGAAGCGCTTGCCAATCGGCTTATACACGCGCGCTTCGTCGGTCATGAGACGGGCTTCGCGGTGGATGTTGTCGAGAACGATCGGCTGTATCTGGTCGAACTTGGCGCTCTCGACATGGAACCACTTGCTCTGGCCACTGTCGCGGTCAACTAGCGCAAGAACGGTGTGCTTGTGGCCCCAGCCACCCTGCTTCACTTCCGCGCCCTTCTTGTGGCCGATGTAGGTTTCATCAACCTCAACCGCGCCACCACCCGAACCGAACGGACGGGCAAGATCGCCCGAGCGCATGGCTTCGCGGATACGGTGAGCAAGGAACCACGCGCTCTTGTACGAAACTTCGAGAACGCGGTGCAGCTGGTGGGCGCTGATGCCCTTCTTGCTCGATACGATCAGGTGAACGGCCTGGAGCATCTTGGTAAGCGGGATGCGGGCGTGTTCGAACACGGTGCCAACCTTGACTGTGAACTGCGACCGGCACTCGCCGCACTTCTTGAGGCCGTGGCGAACCTTGCCCTTGGGGTGCTTCTTCGAGGGCTTCGAACGGACGCCCGACAGGTCGTACACGCGGCCATCCTTCACACCGCAATGGGGGCAGACAACTCCGTCCGCCCACACGATGCTTTCAAGATATTCGAAGGCCTTGGCCTCGTCATGAAAGTGGGGGGAAGAGAGTACCGACATTTCCATTGCTCCTTACCCCATTGGTTATAGGGGAAAGGGTTGGGTTTGTAAAGTACATAATCGCCTTCTATGTACCTAAACAGCGTTACGATGTCAATGAAAAAGAACCAAATAGGTTATGAAGTCCGACTTGCCTACGCTTCCGGCCTCGCCTAACCCCCAAGCGACCACGGGACGCGAGGAACCTCACCAGACAATGTTGCGACGGCTCTACGACTGGACGCTTGAGAAGGCGGCGCATCCGCATGCGATCTGGTGGCTGGCGATGTTCGCTTTCATCGAGGCGAGCTTCTTCCCGGTCCCGCCGCACCCGCTGCTCGGCCTGATGTGCCTTGCCGAACCGAAGAAGGCGATCCGCTTTGCCGTGGTGGCGACCATTGCCTCGGTCGCGGGCGGCCTGCTCGGTTATGCGATCGGCTGGGGTCTCTACGACACGATCGGCACACAATTGCTGTCCTGGCTGGGCCTGTCCGAAAGCTTCCCGGTCGCGGCCTGCTACTTGCGCGAATATGGGGTCGAGATCCTGATCGTGAAGGGTGCGACCCCGATCCCGTTCAAGCTGCTGACGATTACCGCTGGCTTCATCGGCATGGCGCTGGTGCCCTTCATCCTCGCCAGCATCGTCAGCCGTTCGATCAGCTTCTTGATCGTGGGCGTGCTGTTCCGCCTGTTCGGTGCGCCGATCAAGCGCTTCATCGACAAGTATCTCGGCCTCGTCACGATCGGCTTCGTTGCGCTGGTGATCGCGGGCTTCGTCGCCATTGCCTATATGGATGGTGGCGAGGACCAGGCGACTGCGGAGAAATGCGCGGGGGCGACGCTGGCCTAGCCCGCCGGCTTCAATATCACGAACAGGCCGATAGCGATCACCATCGCTCCGAAACCCCTGTCGAGCAGGTTCTTGCTCTGCGCCAGTCGCACGCCGAGCAACCTGCCGAAGACGCTGCCGACCAGTCCCCCAGCGGCGAGCAGTGCGACCAGCACCCAGTCGACATAGCCGGAGAGGGCGTAGGACGCCGAGGTGGTGAGGCCCAGCGCGCTCACCACGACCAGCGAGCTCCCGACCGCGACGCCGATGGGCATGGCGGTTGCCGCGATCAGCCCGGGAACGATCAGGAACCCGCCGCCGATCCCGAAGAACCCCGCGAGCAGCCCGACTGCCAGACCCAGGCCGACGAGGCGCGGAAGCAGCCGCCTTGCGCTCGCCGCATCGAGACGGACATCGGGGTCGGAGCCGCCCTTGCGGCCGCGGATCGTCAGTGCTCCGACCACCACCATCAGTCCCCCGAAGGCGGCGAGCAGGTGCTCGCCATTCATTGCCTTGCCCGCTTCGGCACCCAGAGCGGCGCCGACCACGCCGCTCGCGGAGAAGACCAGTGCGCAGTTCCATTTGACGTTGCGTGCGCGTGCATGGCCGAAGAGGCCGATAAGCGCGTTGAGCGCCACAGCAACGGCCGCCGTCCCGATCGCCTCATGCGCGCTTTCTACGCCGACCCAATAGACCAGCAACGGCACGGCCAGGATCGATCCGCCGCCGCCCACCAGACCGAGCACGAAGCCGATCACGGCGCCCGAAGCGAGTGTTTCGACGATCATGGCCGTATCCATCATGGAGTTCCGATTGCGCTGGAAAGGGTATTCCGAGCATATATGAGACAAATCTAATATGCGCAATGCTTGCGGATCGGTCCGACCAATCTCTAACCCAGCGCGTATTGCGCGAGGCGGTCCCTGTTGGGGATGGTCACTGTCCCGTAGCCACGTTGCACGAGGCGGTGCTTCTGCAAATCGCGTAGTGCGGCATTGGCGGTCGCGCGGGTCACGCCGAGAAGGTCGGCCAGCTCCTGCTGGGTTATGGTGACGCTCGCCGGCAGGTCCCGGTCGGAGGTCATATTGGCCAGGATTGCAGCAAGCCGCTGCGGGTTCGTCCCGCGCCGCAGCCCGGCAAGCTGGGCGAGGGTGTCCTGCAGCTGCTCCGAGAGCGCGCCGAGTAGTGCGCGGGTCGAGGACGGGTAATTGCTGAGCGCGTCGAGGAACGGGCGCGCGGCGATGAAGCGGATGCTGCTGTCGCCGCGCGAAACGGCATCCACGATCCGCGGCTTGCCGGCGAAGACCGCAAGCTCGCCGTAGGAATCGCCCGGCCCAAGGACGGCGACCGCACGGAAATCTCCATCCGGCAGGTATTGCCCGACCATCACCGATCCTTCCTCGATCAGCCAGAAGCCATCGGCCCGCTCGCCGCGCTGCTGGATTATTTGCCCGTCCGAATAGCTCCGCAACGCGGCGTGGCGCATCAGGTGGACCTGCAGCGCAGGATCGAGCGACGCGAACAGCATCGGCGTCACCAGCGATCTTCGAGTCGCATTTGAATGTAAACTTTTCGACATTCTTTCGCCTTGGTAAACGCTAGCCCGGATTATTCACCAGCGTTGGTCTGAAGGGTTGGCGGGAGTGGTGTAAGGCTCTGATCTGAATTAGGAACTGGGTGTCTAATCCTAACCGACTTCAGGGACAGAAAATGCCACAGACCACACCCGCCGGATGCGATGATAGCGCGGCTGTATTTTCGTATCCAGCGGTTGGCGGCAAGAAGGTCACAGCTGCGTTTGACGGCGGCAGGCTGACCTCGGATGGCGGTGTGCTGCTGCTGGCTCAGGCCGAGCGCATGATGGGCATCTGCCAGCAGCTTGCGGCATGTATTGCGGACCCGCGCGATCCTGCGCGGGTGGTCCATCGACTTGAGGATATCTTCCTTGCCCGTGTGCTGGCGATCGCGTGCGGCTATGAGGATGCCGATGATCTCGACGCTCTGCGCGATGATCCGGGCTTCCGCCTGGCGCTGGGCAAGCTGCCGGGATCGGGCGCGGGACTTGCCAGCCAACCGACGATGAGCCGCTGGGAGAATGCGCCGAGCACGCGCGAGCTGGCCAAGATGCTGGCGGCCATGATCGACATCTACTGTGCCAGCTATCCCGCTGCTCCGGCAGCCGTGACGCTGGACATCGATGATACCTGCGACGTCGTGCATGGCTATCAGCAGCTCTCCTTCTGGAACGGCCATCATGGGGAGCGCTGCTTCCTGCCGATCCATGTCTACGATACGGCCACGGGCCGACCGGTGGCGATGCTACTGCGTACCGGCAAGACACCCTCGGGCAAGGAGGCTGCGGGCCATATCCGGCGTCTGGTGCGCCATATCCGCCGCCACTGGCCCGATACCCGCATCACCATCCGCGGCGACGGGCACTATGGGCGGCCCGAGGTCATGGCCTTCTGCGAGGCTGCCGGTGTCGATTACGTGCTCGGTCTGCCGACCAACGCCGCGCTGCGCGCCGATCCCGTCATCGTCACGGCTGCCGATGCCTGCGCGGTCCGCCGCGCGGAGGAAGGTCGGGTGGTCCTGCGCAGCTATGCCGAGACCCGCTACGGCGCGAAGAGCTGGAGCTGCCAGCGCCGTGTCGTCGCCCGGATCGAGGCCAGCACGCTGGGCATGGACATCCGTTATGTGGTCACTTCCCTGACCAAGGGATCGGCTGAATACATCTATGACACGCTCTACTGCGCGCGCGGGCAGGCCGAAAACCTGATCAAGCTGCACAAGACGCAGCTGGCCAGCGATCGCACATCGTGCCGCTCGGCCAATGCCAATCAGATGCGCCTGATCCTGCACACTGCTGCCTACTGGCTGTTGTGGCGCGTTCAGCAGGCGATGCCGAAGACCGCCGCTCTGGCAAAAGCCGAGTTTACGACCCTGCGCCTGCGGCTGCTCAAGGTTGCTGCCCGCGTCATGGAAAGCGCCACCCGCATCCGCGTTGCGCTCGCATCGGCCTGTCCGGATGCCGATCTGCTGCGTGCCATCGTTCTCGCGCTCAAGCCTGCGCCGACGTAGCGGGCGCGGCAGTGCCGCAGAAACCCCGAGCCCACTCCTTCAACCAGAAAAGCCCATCGATCACAGCGCGGTGAAACAGACGCCAGCGGTGCCGCACGCCCGCTCTACGCCGCCGCACGCAGCAGTGGCGTCAAGCTCGCGCCGAGAGGCGCCCAACCGCATCGCCGTGAATAAGAGAGGCTAGACAGCGAATCGACAAGTTCGTCCTCGGGGAGAGAGACATGCCTGCATCGACCATCGCCATCATTGGAATCTATCTCGGCTATGCCCTGCTCGAGCTGTGGCGTTCGAACCTGTTCTCCAAATCGGAACAGATCCGCGATGACGGAATCGTCGAGGCAGTGAGCATGACCATGCTCCTTGGCGTGACACAGCCCGCAGTGCTTTTCTCCGCCGGAGCGATCGCCAATTCCATCGCCCCGCAATATGCTGGCGCGCTCACCAATCTGAACATCTTCGCCGCGATCGGCCTGTTCCTGATTCTCGACGACATGATGCAGTACTGGTGGCACCGCGCGAGCCATTCGACCCACTGGCTCTACAACCTCCACCGCGCCCACCACAACGCGCGCTACATGAGCGTCCGCCTCGTTTATCGGAACAACATCATTTACTACGCGATGATGCCGAGCCTCTGGCTCTCGGGCGTGCTGATCTGGCTGGGCCTCGGCTGGGTCTATGCGGGCTATATCGTCGTGAAGCTGCTGGTCATTACCGGCGCGCATTCGGACATCGCCTGGGACAAGCCTCTGTACCGGATCGGCTGGCTCTCGCCCGTCATGTGGGTGGTCGAGCGGACCATATCGACTCCCGCCACGCACCATGCCCACCATGGCCGCCATGCCGACGATCCTGCGGTCAACTACAAGGGCAACTACGGGAACCTGCTGTTCTTCTGGGACGTGCTGTTTGGCACGGCCAAGATCACGCGCACCTATCCCAAGAGCTACGGCGTCGAGAACCTCGCCCCTGCGACCCTTGGCCAGCAGCTGCTGTGGCCGATATTCCCCGAGAACAAGGTCATGCCCGAAGAGGCGGTAGCGGTTGGAGAGGGGACGGCGCAAAGCGCCGCCTGACGGGGCGTGCCGGCCGGGAAGGAGAGAGCCCGGTCGGCACCTTTGTCCAATGCGAGGATCAAAGTATCACCTGACAAAGAGGAGGCTGTGAGCTGAAGTATTCATTGAAGATTACCTAATATTAAGTGCTGCGAGACAAATTGAGGGCCCAACAGGAAGTCGCTCTCATGAAGAATCGTTCATCAATCCCGGTCATGGCGCTGCTTTGTGTGTCCTCCGCGGCGACCCTCGTCATGTGCTTCGCCCTCATTTTCCGGTTCGGATTCGACCCGACGAACTTCTTCGCCATGCTGGTGATTCCCATCGGCGCGATAATCTTCGGCATGATCGCGCCGCTGGGCGCGGTCGCTGGTGCGCGAATTGCCGAGCTGGGACCTGGTGCGAGGTTGCATACGCTCATCGTTGGCGGAGCGCTGCTGGCATATACTGTCTACCTGCTTGTCATCGCCCTGATGATCGATGGTGCGAACCCGGCCCATCCCGGCGTCGTCGCATCGTTGCTGGAGCGAGAGATGGACACGACCATCACATTTCAGCGCCGGTCGCGAACACTGGGGGAAAGTGGAGTGCTGGGCGGCTGGGGGCTCGCCATGCTGACGCTGAAGTTTGCGGGCATTGCAGTCGGTGCATGGACGCTGTCCGCGTCGACCAAGCTCATGCCCTATTGCCGTAAATGCAGTGTCTTCACGCGCAAGATCGACAAGGGGATGATCGTGTACCGCTCAGGGGAGGATTGGCTCGCTGCAATGCGGCGCTTGCCAGAGGACAAGGCTTCGCGTGCCTCGGCCCTTCTCGCGATGCCCCGTCAAGGTCGGCTGTCGGGATCGGGAAAGAGCGGCTCGGTACGGGTCGAGGTTTTGCGGCACAGCTGTCCGATCTGCCGAGAACAGCACATGCGCGAGCGGGTCTTCGTCACTAGCGGTAGCTACCCGGTGGAGCAGAAGCAGCTACGCCTGGCCTATTCCTGGACGAATGCCCCGAAACCGCCCCGGCCCGAGCCACCGCAGCCGGTTGCTGCGGGTGGCTTCGGACGCAAGGGCCTTTGACTGCGCCTGATCAGATGATGCCCACGGCCTTTCCGGCAGTCTCGAAAATCCGCAAGATTTCGCCGACTTCCTCTTCGGAATGCTCGGCGCAGAGCGAGCAGCGCAGCAGGGTCATGTTCGCAGGAGTTGCCGGCGGCCTTGCGAGGTTCACGTAGAGGCCGTTCTTGATCAACGCCTCCCACATGGCGGCACCGCGTTCTAGGTCGGGCATGATTACTGCGATGATCGCGCTTTGCGGTTCCTCCGTGCCAAGCTGGAAGCCGAGGTCGCGCAGGCCCTTGTGGAGGTTCTTGGAGTTCTCCCACAGATGCGCGCGCTTGTTCGATCCGTGCATGAGCTTGCGGATCGAGGTCTCGGCCGTCGCGACCACGCTGGGAGGCAACGATGCGGTGAAAACATAGGGACGGCAGACGAGGCGCATGATCTCGAACTTCGGGTGGTTCGAAACGCAGAAGCCGCCGACCGTTCCGACGCTCTTGGAAAAGGTGCCGATGATGAAATCGCAATCGTCGATCACGCCTTCCTGCTCGCACACGCCGCGGCCGTGCTCGCCTATGAAGCCCATCGAATGCGCCTCGTCGACCAATACCATGGCGCCGTACTTCTTGGCGACTGCGACCATTTCCTTGAGCGGAGCGATGTCGCCCAGCATCGAATAGACGCCTTCGAGGACGACGAGCTTGCCCGCGCCTTCGGGAATGCGTTTGAGGCGCTTTTCCATCGCCTCGATATCGTTGTGCTTGAAAGGCACGACCTCGGCATTTCCCATGGCGCAGCCGTCCCAGATGCTGGCATGGCTGTCGATGTCGAGGACGATGTAGTCGCCCTTGCCGGCGATGGTGCTGATGATCCCGAGATTGGCCTGGTAGCCGGTCGAGAAGACCATCGCGTGGTCCATGTCGTAGAAGTCCTTGAGCGCCTGCTCGACTTCCTTGTGGCCCTGGTAGGTGCCGTTGAGCACGCGGCTGCCGGTGGTGCCCGAACCGAAATCGGCCAGCGCCTGCTTGCCCGCCTCGACCACGTCCGGGTCGAAGGTCATGCCCATGTAGTTGTAGGTGCCGAGCAGGATCGTCTCGCGCCCGTTGCAGATCGCACGGGTCGGCGAGAGGACCTTCTCCATCACCAGGTTGAAGGGATCCTCCACCCCGCTGGCGAGGAGGCCTTCGCGCATGGCGATGATGTCGTCGAACTTCGAGAACAGGTCCTTGCCTTCGCCCTCGAGCGTCTCCGGCTGGTCCGGCTGCAGGATGCCCTGGCTCATCAGTCGGCCTGCAGCTTGGTGACGGCATCGACGAGCTGGCCGTAGTTCTCGATTTCGGCCTGCTGGTTCATCGAGATGATGATGTCGAAAGCGTCCTCGATCTCCGCCACAAAATCCATGACGGTCAGGCTGTCGAACTCGAGGTCGTTGGCGAAAGTGGTGCTGTCGGTGATCTCGACACCTTTCTTGTTGAAGGGCTCGATCAGCGAGCGGATCGTGGTGTCGACTTCGGCGCGGTCCATGCGAGGGCTTTCCGTTCTTGTGGAACGCTGCAGAAATGCAGCGCGTGTATGCCGCGGCAAAGCGGCCATTGGGTGCGCTTGTCAAGCGCGAGGCGAGGCGGCAAGTTCCTCGAAAGGCCGCAAACACCTGTTTTGGCGAGGGAAATGTGGATGAGCGATTCCTGCGATGCGCGTCGTCAGGACCGTTTCCGCGACGTTGTCCACCCGATGGGCATGGACGTCGAGGGGCAGTGGGACACAACAGCCGCGAGCCTTCGACCGGTGCCGAAGGCGCGCACAGACAGGCTCACTCCGGCAACAATGCGCGAACCGCGGCCATGAACGGGCCGATCGAGACCGGCTTGGCAAGGTAATCTGCCGCGCCCGCATCGCGGATGCGCTCTTCGTCGCCCTTGCCGGCATAGGCCGTCACGGCGAGCACCGGAATGTCGCGCAGCGCATAGTCCGATTTCAGCTGCACGATCAGGTCGACCCCGCTGACGTTGGGCAACTGGATGTCCATGATAACGAGGTCGGGCGCGAATCGCCTGGCGGTGGGTAGCACGTTGGACCCGTCTGCGACGGGCACGACTTCGAAGCCGTTCGCTTTCAGAACGTCGCAAAACAATTTCCGGTTGAGATCGTTGTCCTCGACAACGAGTATTCTCTTTGCCACCTGCGGGCCTCCTAATGGGTTGTGGCCCTTGGGGGCGATTGCATGGCGCCATATGAAAAACGAGGGGAACTGACAATTATTCGCGACTCATCATCTTCGCAGGCAGAGGCAAGACCGCCCGAAGTGCTGGCGCTGGAGGCGCTGGGCTGGGCGCTGGCGGACGAACGGAGGGCGGAGCGGCTGTTGTCGCTCACCGGCCTCACGCCCGACCGGCTGCGGCACGGGATCGAGGATCGCGGTGTCCAGGCCGCCGTGCTCGAATTCCTCGCCAATCACGAACCCGACCTGATTCTCGCCGCCGATGCGCTCGGCACCACTCCCGAAGCGATGATCGCTGCCCACCGGGAGCTTGCCCGATGAGTCGCCCGCTGATCATTTCCGACTGCGACGAGGTCCTGCTCTACATGGTCGCGCCCTTCCGCGACTGGCTTTCGGAGACGCAGGGTGTCGAATTCCGCATGGTCGGCAACGACTTTTCCAAGGCGCTTCGCTGGCAGGAGAGCGGCGAATATCTCGCCCCGGAGGACATCTGGAAGATGCTCGGCGGTTTCTTCGATACCCAGATGCATCGCCAGACTCCGATTCCCGGCGCGATTGAGGGGATCAACGCGCTGGCCGACCATGCGGACGTCGTCGTGCTGACCAACCTCAATGACGCGCGCCAGCAAATGCGCCGTGAGCAACTGGCCGACCACGGTTTCCATGCTCGAGTGTTCACCAACCAGGGCCCCAAGGGTCCGGCGCTGCAGGCGATCCTCGAGGAGTACAATCCCTCGCAGGCGATCTTCATCGACGATCTTGCCCAGCATCACCGCTCGGCCCGCGAAACCCTGGGCGGTGCGGGGATGAACATCACCACTCTCCACCTGTGCGGCGAGCCCATGCTCGCTCCGCTGATCGACTGCGCGCATAAATCCGGCCATGCCGACGCGCGGATCGACAACTGGGAGCACGCACTGCCCTGGCTCATGAACAAACTCGAAAAGGAAAATGCATGACTATCGCCGCAAGACTCGAAGAACTCGGCATTACCCTGCCTGAAGCAGCCGCGCCGGTGGCCAGCTATCAGTCGATCGTGATCAGCGGGAACATGGCGTACATGTCTGGCCAGCTGCCCTTCATCGATGGCGAGGTGGTGACCGGGAAGCTGGGCGATACTGTCACGCCGGAGCAGGGGCAGGCCGCGGCTCGCGCCTGCGGGATCATGATCCTGGCACAGCTGAAGAAGGCAGGACTGCTCGAGCGGGTGGAGCAGGTGGTGAAGCTTGGCGGCTTCGTTGCGTCGACTCCCGAATTCACCGGCCAGCCCCAGGTCGTGAACGGGACTTCGGACCTCATGGCAGAGGTTTTTGGCGATGCAGGCAAGCACGCCCGCAGTGCCGTCGGCGTGCCTGTCCTGCCGCGCAACGCTGCGGTCGAGGTCGATGCGATCATTGCTCTCAAGGCTTGATCGCTTCCTCGCGCCGCCGCCCGATCCTGCGCGGGTCGGGTGGCTGCGCGAATGGACTTACGCCCATCGCGGACTGCATGGCCCCGGCGTGCCGGAGAACTCGATCGCTGCTTTCGCCGGTGCAGTCGAGCGGGGCATGGGGATCGAATGCGATATCCAGCGCAGCCGCGATGGCATTGCCATGCTGGTGCACGACTGGGAGCTCGACCGGCTGACCGGGGTGAGCGGTCCTTTGTCGGACCACAGCGCCGATGAGCTGGCGCAAATCTCCTTCCTCGACAGCGAGCACAAGCTGGCACGGCTCGAAGACCTGCTCGAGCTAGTCGCCGGCAAGGTCCCGTTGCTGATCGAAATCAAGTCGCGCCGGCGATATGATGTCGAGAAGAGCTGCGCGGCGGTGCGCGGTGCGCTTTCGACCTACTCCGGGCCGTGTGGAGTGATGAGTTTCGACCCGCGCGTCTCGCGCTGGTTTCGCCGGAATGCACCGGATGTCGTCCAGGGTCTTGTCATGCGCGAGGACGCGAAGGGACATACGCAGACCGCCTTCTCACGGCGACTTGCGCTGGCCATCGCCCGACCCGATTTCCTCGCCTACCACATTGCCGCATTGCCCAATGCGATGGTCGAGGGATTGCGCAAGTCAGGACTCCCGATACTCACCTGGACAGTCAACTCACCCGAGCTGTTGGAACGCGCCCGGCATCATGCAGATGCGCCGATCGCAGAGGGTGAGGGCGTCAGGTGAGCGATGGCGGCCTTGCCGCCCGCATCGGCGGATCGGTCGGCGCCTTCGACCGTGACGAGTGGAATGCGCTGGCGGGGGCGGACAACCCCTTCGTCAGCCATGAATTCCTCACCGCGCTGGAAGATTCGGGCAGCGTTGGCGCCGGAACCGGCTGGCAGGCGACACCGATTGTCATCAGTGGGGAGGGCGGCCCGATCCTCGCCGCGATGCCCGCCTATCTGAAGGGGCACAGCCAGGGCGAATATGTCTTCGATCACAGCTGGGCCGATGCATACGAGAGGGCCGGGGGGCGCTATTATCCCAAGCTCCAGATCGCAGCGCCGTTTACGCCTGCGACCGGGCCCCGCCTGCTGCTGTCGGACGATGCCTATGCCTCGCCCCTGCTGAGGGCAGCCGAGCAACTGTGTTTGCAGAACGGCTTTTCCTCCGCCCACGCGACATTCATCGAGCCTGCCCAGCATGACCTGTTCGAAGCGGCTGGCTGGATGCTGCGCTCGGACATCCAGTTCCACTGGCACAATCGCGGCTTCGCCAGTTTCGACGACTTCCTCGCAACGCTGTCCTCGCGCAAGCGCAAGGACCTGCGCAAGGAGCGCGCTGCGGCGCAGGAAAATGTGCGAATCGAGCGCTTCATTGGCGACCGAACACGCACCGAACACTGGGATGCGTTCTGGCGTTTCTACCAGGACACGGGTGCGCGCAAATGGGGGCATCCCTACCTGACTCGCGAGGCGTTCGACCTGTTCGCAGAGCGGATGGGAGAGAAGATCCTGCTGGTCCTGGCTTTTCAGGACGACGAGCCAATTGCAGGAGCGCTCAATTTCATCGGCAGCGATGCGCTATACGGTCGCTATTGGGGCTGTACCCGCGACATCCGCTTCCTGCATTTCGAGCTGTGCTACTACCAGGCGATCGATGCGGCGATCGAGCTGGGGCTTTCGCGTGTCGAGGCCGGGGCGCAGGGCGGGCACAAGCTGGCCCGCGGTTATGAACCGGTGGAGACCGTCTCGGCGCACTGGATCGCCGATCCCGGTTTCCGCGAGGCGGTGGCGGAATTCCTCGAGCGCGAGCGCGCCGGGGTCGCCGCAGACCGCAACTACCTCTCCGCCCGCACCCCGTTCAGGAAGGGCGGATAGGGTTCAGGCGGCCTTGCGCTGACCTTCGACGAGCCATTCGCGCGCACGGCGCTGGGCTTCGGCGATTTCGCGGGCGGTCATCTCGTCGGAGATATCGGCACGGCACCAGGCGGCTTCCTCGTGACCCTTGCTGGCCGCGATGTTGAACCATTTGTGGGCTTCGATCATGTCGCAGTTCACGCCGTGGCTGGCGGTCGAGAAGGCAACGCCGAGATCATAGAGCGCATCCACACTGCCATTGCCGTAGGCGGCGAGGCATTCTGCAACGAGTTCTGCAGCGGCCGGACCCTGTTCGATGGCACCTGCACCACCCTGGATTGCGGTAAAAGCCATTGTTATTTCCCCCTTTTGATCCGACATTCCCCCCGCCGGACAACCGAGAGGTCGCCTTTTATGGTCAACAAATGGTTTACGACCGCATCAATTTCTTCGCCTGCCTCCGGCTCGCGGCAAGCATGACACGCCTTTGCGTCAAATCGAGAGCCTTTGGGATTGGCGCTTGTGTGGCTTTGGGGGCTTGCCTATAGGCCCGCCCAACAGGGCGTTGGGTAACGGAAAAATCCGTACCTGCAGGGCGACGGCGACCTGGACTGAGAGTTCTTACAGGTGAGAGGGTCGAATGGCCGCAACGGCTTCAAGCGACATGGAAAAACTGGCCAAGGCCCGCGCGGCGGTCGGTGATGATTATAGCCCCAGCGAAGACGAAGAATATATGAGCGATCGTCAGCTGGATTATTTCCGCATCCTGCTGCTCGACTGGAAGAAATCGATCCACGATGCAGCCGGCCAGACGCTGCAATCGCTGCAGGACGGCCCGATCCGCGAACCCGATCTCAACGACCGCGCATCTTCCGAAACCGACTGGGGAATCGAGCTTCGCACGCGCGATCGCCAGCGCAAGCTCATCGCCAAGATCGATTCCGCGCTCCGCCGTATCGATCGGGGCGAATATGGCTATTGTGAAGTCACCGGCGATCCAATCGGTCTCAAGCGACTGATCGCCCGCCCGGTAGCGACGATGACCGTCGAGGCGCAGGAAGCCCACGAGCGACGGGAGAAGATTTCGCGCGACGATTGAGCGCGTTAACCTTCTCGTTTTACCGCTCTTTCAAGCCTCCCCGGCAATATCGGTGCACGCAAGGCGCTTTTGCCGAGCGCGCGTTAAGATATGGGAGTCGAAAGCTTAATGTCCTCGCTGGAAACCCGGAATGTCGTGCGCGACAGCCTGTTCCTGTTTGCTGACCTGGCTTTCGATGGCCGTACCGAAGTGGTGCGCGCCAAGGTGCGCAATCTCTCCGCCGGAGGGATGATGGCCGAGACCAGCGCCGCTGCGTCACGCGGTGACCGCGTTACGGTCGGGCTGCGTAATGTGGGCGAGGTCAAGGGCACTGTCGCCTGGATCCAGGGCAACCGCTTCGGCATCGCGTTCGAGCACGAGATCGATCCGATCGTCGTCCGCGCTGCCAATGCCTCTGCCGCAAGCGAGGCCCCGCGGCACACGCGACCCATTGCCACGGGCCGGGCCTATTCCAACGAACACGGCATTCGCCCGCTCTGACAAAACTTGCGGCTGACGCCGGGTGCCAGTGCTGCTAGGCGCTGGTCATGCGCGCCGTCACCGCACTGCTCCTGGCATTGGCTACCACCGCTTGCGGCGGCGGGGTCGATGACGGAGTGGTCGATGTTGCCTTCATCGCCCCGCCGAGCGAGCTGGCGACGGGCGGGTTGCGGCTGGGCTTTGCCGGTCAGCATCTCCGGTCCGCACAGGCGCAGGGACTGGTCGCGCTCGATCCTGCGGGAGCGGTGATTCCTGCGATCGCCGAGCGCTGGATCGTCACCGATGACGGCTCTAGCTATATCTTCCGGATCCGTGAGTTCGACTTGCCTGACGGGTCGCGCTTGACCGCGCAGTCCGTGCGGGATCAGCTGGCCAGGACGCTCCGTCGGTTGCAGGGTACATCACTCGGACTCGACCTCGCCAAGGTACGCGATATTCGCGCGATGACCGGACGGGTTATCGAGGTGCGGCTGACCAGCCCGATGCCCGACCTGCTGCAATTGCTCGCACAACCTGAGCTGGGCCTCGCGCTGGAGAAGGCCGAGGTCGGTCCGATGCGTTTGCGCAAGGACGGCGCGCTTCTCGAACTCAACGCCATGCCGCCCGAGCAACGCGGCCTTCCCCAGCAGGAGGAGTGGGAGGACATGGTTTCCCCGGTAAGGGTCTATGCCGAGGATGCCACCGCGGCGACCGAGGGTTTCTCGCAGGGCAGGTTCGATCTCGTGCTCGGCGGGAGGCTGGCTAGCCTGCCGCTGGTCAATGCGGGGCCGCTGAGCCGAGGGACCATCAGGCTGGATGCCGCCATCGGCCTGTTCGGCCTCGATGTGGTCGATGCGACGGGCTTCCTGGCCAAGGCAGAGAACCGGGAGGCCGTGGCGATGGCGATCGACCGTTCGGCCTTGCTGTCCGCCTTCAACATCGGCGGCTGGGTCCCGACCACGCGCATCGTCGCGCCGGGCCTGCCAAACGATCCGGGAAGCGTGGGTGAGCGCTGGGGCGACATGGACATGGGTGCGCGCCGCTCGCGCGCAGGCTCGCGCGTCAATCGCTGGAAAGGCCTCAATGGGGGCGATGTCAGCATCACTATCGGTCTGCCGGAGGGGCCGGGATCGGACCTCCTGTTCGAGGCCCTGTCGCGTGATCTGGGCCAGGTCGGGATAGAGGCGGTGCGGGCCGGCAAGGGAGAGCGGGCCGATCTCGTCCTGCGCGACCGTGTCGCCCGCTTCGGCAGCATGCGGTGGTTCCTCAACCAGTTCAATTGCCGCATTTCGCGCAAGGTCTGCTCTCAAGATGCCGACTATCTGGTCAGCCTTGCGGTCGACGCCCGCGACCAGGCCGAGGAAGCATCCTATCTTGCCGAGGCCGAGCAGACGCTCACCGCGACCAATCTCTACATCCCGCTCGGCGCGCCGGTTCGCTGGTCGCTGGTACGCGGCGATATCAACGGCTTCTCGGAGAACGGCTGGAACATCCATCCCTTGTTCCCGCTGTCCCGTGCGCCCATCTAATGGGCATGGACGAGAATACGCCCCGCGCCCGTACCATGGGCATCGATTTCCCGACCGGGACCGATCCGCACTCGATCCGCAGGCGTATCGAGGCGATGGAGCAGCTGCTCGAGCGCAGTTTCGTCATTCCCGGAACACGTATGCCGGTCGGTCTCGATTCGCTGATCGGGCTGATACCGGTCATCGGGGACGCAGTGACCGCGGCCCTGGCAGGCTACATCGTCTGGGAGGCTCGCAATCTCGGCATTCCCCGCTGGAAGCTGTGGCGGATGATCGGCCATATTGCCTTCGACAGTGCACTCGGCGCGGTGCCGATCGCGGGCGACGCCTTCGACCTGTTCTACAAGTCGAATTCGAAGAACCTGCGCATCGTGAAGAAGCATCTCGACAAGCATCACCCCGCCACCCGGGTGATCGAGGGGTAGTTTCAAACGAGACGATTGCGCGCTAGGGCTACGCCCATGACGCAAGACGTTACCTACGGGTCCTACCTCGACCTCGATCGCATTCTCGCCGCGCAGCATCCGGCTTCGGACGCTCATGACGAGATGCTCTTCATCATCGTCCACCAGGCCAGCGAATTGTGGCTCAAGCTGTGTATCCACGAACTGCTTGCTGCACGCGAATGCATCGTGGCCGATAACCTGCGACCTGCCTTCAAGATGCTCGCCCGTGTGGCGCGTGCGCAGGGCCAGTTGATCCAGAGCTGGGACGTGCTCAGCACGATGACCCCGCATGATTATTCGACCATCCGACCGCATTTGGGCGGGTCGAGCGGCTTCCAGAGCGCGCAGTACCGGATGATGGAATTCCTCCTCGGCGGGAGGAAGCCGAAGATGGTCGAGATGCATGAGGCGACGCCTGAAGTGGCCGCGGAATTGCGTGCCGAATTGTCGCGCAAGAGCATCTACGCCGAAACCATCGCCCTCCTCGCACGCCGCGGTTTCGCAATCCCGCAGGGGGTGCTCGACCGTCCCGTGGGTGAAGCATGGGAGCATTCGGCCGAGGTCGAGGCGGCCTGGGCCGAGATCTATCGCGATCCCAAGGAGCACTGGGATCTCTATGAACTTGCCGAGAAGCTGGTCGACCTCGAATACCACTTCCAGCGCTGGCGTTTCGGGCACCTGAAGACTGTCGAGCGGATCATCGGATTCAAGACGGGCACCGGCGGAACTCCGGGCGTGCCTTATCTCGCGGGCGTACTCAAGCAGGCTTTCTTCCCCGAATTGCTGAGCGTCAGGACCGCGCTGTGAGCCGCATCTGGGACATCTCCCAGACCTTGCGGCCCGGGCTGCCGGTCTGGCCCGGCGATACAGAATTCGCTTTCGAGCGGACCTGGAAAATGGAGGACGGCTCGCCGGTCAATGTCGGGCGCATGACCATGAGCACCCATTCGGGCACGCATGGCGACGCTCCGCTGCATTATTCCGCCACGGCCCAGGACATCGCAAGCCTCGCGCTCGATCCCTATCTCGGCGAATGCCTCGTGGTCGACGCGCGCAACGCCAAAGGGTCTGTGCAGATCGCCGACCTGCCCGACCTTGGCGGCGCAACCCGGGTGTTGCTACGCACGTTCGAACAATTCCCGCATGACCAGTGGGACAGCGGCTTCACCGCCATTTCCGCCGAGACGATCGACTGGCTGGCGCAGAAGGGCGTGATGCTGATCGGCACCGACGCGCCCTCGGTCGATCCGCAGGAATCGAAGACGATGGACGCGCACAAGGCCGTGCTCGCCAATGACATGCGTATCCTCGAAGGGCTGGTGCTCGAAAACGTACCGCCGGGGCGCTACGAGCTCATTGCACTGCCGCTGAAGATCGCCGGCGGCGATGCAGGTTTGTGCCGTGCGGTATTGCGGGAGTCGCCCGATACTTGAATGCGCAAGAACGCTGGATGCAGGTGATCCGCCGCCCGCCATGCGCTGCGCCCGAACGACCTCGCATGGCGCGGCAGCCAGCTCTCCTTCCGCCATCCCGAGGCTTACGCCATCTCGGCGAGGTGCTGGAAACAGGTGCATGGCGGCGGGACGAGTACCGCGAGCGGTCCGCGGTGACCTGGCTCACTCCTCCAGCTCGATGTCCCAATAGAGCCAGTCGCGCCAGGTTTCGTGCAGGTAGTTCGGCGGGAACATCTTGCCGTGCTGTTGCAGCTGCCAGTGCGTCGGCCGGATCGGCTCAGCGTAGAGGTGCATCCCGGCCTGCTTGGGTGTGCGGCCGCCCTTCTTCATGTTGCAGGGGGCACAGGCGGTGGCGATATTCTCCCAAGTGGTCTTGCCGCCCAGACGTCGCGGGACGACATGGTCGAAGGTCAGGTTGTGCATGTCGCCGCAAAACTGGCAGCTGAAGCGGTCGCGCAGGAAGACGTTGAAGCGGGTGAAGGCGGGGAATTCGCTCGGCTTCACATATTGCTTCAGCGCGATCACGCTGGGGATCTTCATGTCGAGACTGGGCGAATGAACCTCGCGATCGTAGGTGGCGATCACGTCAACCCGGTCGAGGAAGATCGCCTTGATCGCGGTCTGCCACGGCCACAGGCTCAGCGGGTAATAGGAGAGCGGGGTGTAGTCGGCATTGAGGACGAGCGAGGGACACGACTGCAGATTGCGCGTCGGATCCTCCTCGATACTTCGAAACCTTGCGGCCCGTTCGATCAGTTCGGCTTTGAACACGTCCAGCGGTCCTCCCTGATTGATGCGAGAATGCATTTGCAAACCAAAGGGTCAAGACTGTTACAGACAGGCTATCCACAAGCTTATCCCGCGAGTCGCAGCCTTTGACCGTCACCCGCTTCGCTCCCAGTCCCAACGGATCGCTCCATCTCGGCCATGCCTATTCGGCGATCGTGGCGCATGACCGGGCCAAGACCGACGGGGGTCGCTTCCTGCTCCGGATCGAGGATATCGATGGCGCCCGATCTCGCGCCGAGCTGGGCGATGAGTTTCGTCGCGATCTCGAATGGCTGGGCCTGGAATGGGAAGAGGTCCCGGCGCAATCGACGAGGTTGTCGAGTTACGATGACGCGGCTCGCTCACTGGTCGAGCGTGGGCTTCTCTACCCCTGCACATGCACACGTTCGGAGATCGAAGCGCTGGAACCGCACCTCGGTCCCGATGGGCTGGTTTATCCCGGAACCTGCAAGGGCCGTGAGCTCGAGATGGGAAAACCACTCTCGCTGAGGCTCGATGTCGACAAGGCGATGGCCGAGGTGGGAGAGGTTTGGTGGGAGGACGAACTTGCCGGATCGATGATCGCCGACCCGCGCGAGGCGGGCGACGTCGTGATCGTGCGCAAGGATGCCCCGGCGAGCTATCATCTTGCGGCAACACTGGACGATGCTGCAGACGGCGTTACGCTGGTTACTCGCGGACAGGACCTCCTTTTCGCAACGCACGTCCACCGCTTGCTCCAGGCACTCCTCGGCCTGCCGGTGCCGCGCTGGCACCATCACGGCCTGCTGATGGACGGGACAGGCAAGAAACTCTCCAAGAGCCGCCATTCTCCTTCGCTCGCGGACAGGCGCCTTGCCGGCGAGGGCGGGCTGGCGTTGGCGGAGGATTTGCGGCAGGGGCGGTTTCCGGCTGGAATTACGCTCGTCAGCACCTAAATCGGGGGCATCATGTACACATTCCTCATCATCGTCCTCGTCCTGCTGATGATCATGGTCGTCGTCAGCCTCGTGCGCGGCATCGTCGCCTTCCTGCAGAGCACCAAGGTCGACCTTGAAAGCGGCGAGCAGATCGATGCTACCGAGATGCAGCTCAAACAGAACCGGATGATGTTCAATCGCATCAAATACCAGGCGCTTGCCGTGGTGGTTGTTGCGATCATCCTGGCTATCGCCAACTAACGCGCGCCGGGCGTGGTCAGGCTCAACAAGATCTACACGCGCACCGGGGACGACGGGACCACGGGTCTCGTCGACGGCTCGCGTCTTGCCAAGCACGCACCGCGCATGGAAGCGATCGGCGCGGTGGACGAGGCGAATTCGGCTCTCGGGCTGGCAGCGGTCACGCTCGGCGGCAGCGAATATGCCGATGCTCTCTTCCGCATCCAGAACGACCTGTTCGACCTCGGCGCCGATCTCGCGACCCCGGGTGAGGACTTCGAGCCTTCGGAGATGACGCTGCGCGTCGTTGCCTCGCAGGTCGGGTGGCTCGAAGAGGCCATCGATGCCGCCAACGCGCGGCTCCAGCCCCTGACCAGCTTCGTCCTCCCCGGCGGCAGCGAGGCCGCCGCACGGCTGCATGTCGCCCGCGCAGCTGCGCGCCGCGCGGAGCGCGCCATGACCGCGATGGCTGCCGATGTGCCGACCAACCCTCAGGCGCTGGCCTATATCAATCGCCTGTCGGACTATCTTTTCGTCCTCGCCCGCGTCGCCAATGCCGACGGGGCGGAGGATGTGAAGTGGATTCCCGGCGCAAACCGCTAGCCAGCGCCCCTCGCGCTCGCTAGGCAGCGCGCTTTGCTGCACGTGCGAAGGGATTTTTCGATGAGCAAGACGGTCGCCATCATCGGCGCAGGACAGATGGGTTCGGGCATTGCCCAGACCGTGGCTGCGAACGGCATGGATGTGATGCTGGCCGACGTCAGCCTCGAGGTCGCGCAAAAAGCCCATGCCGGGATCGACAAGTCGCTCGGCAAGCTCGTCGGACGCGGCAAGATGGAAATCGCCGAGGTCGAGGCGATCCTCAAGCGCATCACCCCGGTTGCCGATTACAGCCCGATGAAGGACGCCGGGCTGATCATCGAAGCAGCGACCGAGAAGGAAGCAATCAAGAAGGTCATCTTCGAAAAGGCCGGCGAAGTGCTCGCTGCCGATGCGATCATGGCATCGAACACCAGCTCGATCCCGATCACGCGAATGGCGAACTATTCGCCCGATCCAGCGCGCTTTATCGGCCTGCACTTTTTCAACCCGGTGCCGGTCATGGGCCTGATCGAGGTCATTCCGGGTCTTGCCACCGCACAGGCGACCACCGACCGCATCACGGCCTTCGCAGAAGGTCTGGGCAAGGAAGTCGTCCTGTCGCAGGACGAGCCCGGCTTCGTCGTCAACCGCATCCTCCTCCCGATGATCAACGAAGCGATCTTCGTGCTTGGCCAGTCAACGGCAGGGATCGAGGATATCGACAAGGGATGCCGCCTCGGCCTCAACCACCCGATGGGGCCGCTCCAGCTGGCGGATTTCGTCGGGCTCGACACCTGCCTCGACATCATCATGGTGCTCTACAACACCACCGGTGACAGCAAGTACCGGCCGGCGCCGCTGCTGGTGAAATATGTCGAGGCCGGCTGGCTTGGTCGCAAGGTCGGCCGCGGTTTCTACGATTATTCGGGCGAGAAGCCGGTCCCGACCCGCTAACGGCGGGAACATCGCCCTGCTGCGCTTCGTTGGTCGGTCAAAGGAGTTTACCAATGACCACCAGCAATCCCCTCGCGCCCGAAGCTCATAATGACGAGCAGGATGACGAGCAGAGCCAGGCTCACCAGATCGCGTTGCAGGCGAAGCAGCACAAGGCAGATGCCGAAGCTTCCACCGAAAGTGTGAAGAGCGCCAACAAGTCCGGCCTGATGGGCGATTCAACGCAGGACGTGATCGACCACATGCGTGATATGGAACAGTCGGGCAGGATCGATATGGACGCCTTCAGGGGCGAGCCGAACATGGACGACAACGCCGGGAAGTACGGTGCAGGCCATGACGCCGAATTCGAGGGTGACGACAGCTAGCCCGCGGAGCTTCAGCCGGCTCCGAGCGAGCCGTCATTGAGGATCCACAGTCCGGCGGTGAGGACCAGCGATCCCGCCGCCACGCTGTATGCAAGCGCGCGGAAATTCGGAGGCGAGATCGCCTCGAGCTTGTGCGAGTCGAGCCGGTTCAGCGTGGCGCAGGCTCGCCGCTGTGCGGTCACTGCCAGCCACCCGCCCGCGAGAATGAAAACGGTCGCGATCGCCTTGGCCAGCCATGGCGGATCAAAAGCACCGAACAACGCCTTGAACGCGAGGCCAATGCCGATCGCCGCGAAGCTTGTGCGGATCCAACCTGCGAATGTCCGCTCCATCGCCATGATATTGCGATCTTCTGCGAGATCGGTGCGCAGCTCGGCCCATGCCGTGCTCTGGTCGGTGTCGGATGTGTCGGGATCGTCCTGGGCCATTGCACAGGAAATGGGCGAGCGAGGTTCGTGGTTCCGCCCTACTTGACCATCTCGGCCTGCGGAGCGGCGCTGACCGCGGGCTGGGTATCGTTGATCAGATAGCTCTCGTCTACCGGCTCGGGGTCGAGTGGCTCGCTGGGTGCAGCCTCCGCATACCAGTCTTCCAGCGAAGTATTATTTCGATCATTGCGGGCCGCCGGACGCGGATTGCGTACCACGACGTTTTGCTGGTGTTCCGGCGGAGGGGTAAACCCCTTGGGAGCGACAGCCTTCGCATTGCCATCGCTGAGCTGCGCAATCATGCCGGGATCGTCCTCACCACCGACCAGTGCTGCGACGAGCACGAGGAACAGCGCGATGAACAGGAGCTTCTTGCCCTGATTGGTGAACAGCCCGTCTTCCATGACGAGCGATTCTAAGGGATTGCGGTTAAGCGATCGTTTACCCGGCTTCAGTTTTGAATTGATAGAGTTTTTCAAGTGCCTCGCGCGGGCTTAACGAGTCAATATCGAGCTCACGCAGGGCGTCGCGCAGAGTGTCGCACTGCTTATCCTCCGCCGCTGCACTGACGGCAAAGAGCGGCAGATCGCCAAGGCCCGCGGCAAGGCCGCCGGTCTGCGCCCGACCCTTCTCGAGCTTCTCCAGCACTGCCTTGGCCCGCTTGAGGACCGGCTGTGGAACGCCAGCGAGGCGCGCCACGTCGAGGCCGTAGCTGCGGTCCGCCGCGCCGCTCGCCAACTCGTGCAGCAGGACGAGATCGCCCTTCCATTCGCGCGCCCGGACATGGTGAAGGCTCAGTGCATCGCAGGTCTCGGCTAGCCGCGAGAGCTCGTGATAGTGGGTTGCAAAGAGGCAGCGGCATTTGAGCTGTTCGTGAACCGCCTCCACCACTGCCCAGGCCAGCGCCATGCCGTCATAGGTCGAAGTGCCGCGCCCGACCTCGTCGAGGATGACGAAGCTGCGTTCGGTCGCCTGGCTGAGGATGGCGGCGGTCTCGACCATCTCGACCATGAAAGTCGAACGGCCACGCGCGAGATTGTCGCTCGCACCGACACGGCTGAACAGGCGGTCCGCCATGCCGATGCGCGCCGAATTTGCCGGAACGTAGCTCCCCGCCTGCGCGAGGAGAACGATCAGCGCATTCTGGCGCAGGAAGGTCGACTTGCCGCCCATGTTGGGGCCCCCGATCAACCAGAGCCGGTCGTCCGGGCCGAGTGCGCAATCATTGGCCACAAATCGCTCGCCGGCACGGGCCAGCGCCTGTTCGACCACCGGGTGTCGTCCGCCGATAACTTCGAGGCAGGGCTGGTCCATCACCTCGGGGCGCGCCCAGTCGCCCTCCACCGCGCGTTCGGCAAGCGCGGCTGACACGTCGATCCGCGCGAGCGCAGCGGCAGTAGCGGCAATGGCCTCGCGCGCAGTGACCACTTTGCCCACCAGCTCCTCGAAATGCGCTTCCTCGGCGGCAAGGGCATGGCCGCCCGCCTCGGCAATACGGCTGGCTTCCTCGTGCAGGCCCAGCGAGTTGAAGCGCACCGCGCCCGCCATGGTCTGGCGGTGGGTAAAGCCGCTGTCCGGCGCCATCAGCTTGTCGCCATGCTTGGCGGGCACTTCGATGAAATAGCCCAGCACCTTGTTGTGCTTGATCTTGAGCGAGGGGGTGCCCGTTTCCTCGCGATATCTGGCTTCGAGCGCGGCGATTGCACGGCGGGCATTGCCGCTGGTCTCACGCAGGGCATCGAGCGCGTGGTCGTAGCCTGGCGCGATGAAGCCGCCCTGCTGGCGCTCGGTAGGGGGGGAAGCTACGAGCGCACGGGCGAGATGATCGACAAGGGCCGCATGACCGCCGAGCGCTGACGTGGCGTCCTGCAGAAGCTCCGGCAGGTCCGGACTGGACTGGAGGATATCGCGTATCCGGCGTGCCTCCGACAATCCATCGCGCACCTGGCCGAGGTCGCGGGGCGAACCTCGGCTCGCCACGATGCGGCCAAGTGCGCGACCGATATCGGGCGCCTGTCGCAAGACACCCCGCAAATCGGCACGCAGAAGCGGGTCGGCATGGAAGTGGTGTACCGAGGCGAGGCGTGCCTCTATTGCGGAGGCACTGGCCAGCGGTGCCGAAAGATCCTCCGCAAGCTGACGCGCTCCTGCACCGGTCACGCAGCGATCGACGCAGGCAATGAGGCTGCCCTCGCGCCCGCCGCTCTGGGCTTGCAGGATTTCGAGGCTGATCCGCGTTGCCGCATCCATCGCCAGATGCGCCCGCGTTCCACGTGCCACAGGCGGGAGCAGGAAGGGCAGCTTCCCGCGCCCGGCGTGTTCGAGATAGGCAACGAGACCTGCCGCCGCGGCCAGCATGGGCCGTGAGAAATCACCCAGGCCTTCGAGCGTGGCGAGGCCGTGCAGCGACTTGAGCCGCGCCTCCCCCTGCTCGCTGCGGAAATCGGAGCGTGGGCGCTCTATCGTGCCGTCGGGCGCATCGTTCCAGTCATCGGGCGCCACGATCTCGCTGGCGCCCATGCGTGCGAGTGCCGCGTCGAGCGCACTGGGTTCGCATTGCTCAAGCTCCATACGCCCGGTCGAGATATCGCAGCTTGCGAGGCCTACCCCGTCGCGCACCGGCGCGACCGCCACCAGCAGGTTCGCGCGGCGTGGCTCGAGCAGCGCCTCTTCGGTCAGCGTTCCGGCAGTGACGAAGCGCACGATATCGCGCGCCACAAGTGCCTTGGACGAGGGCAGGCCCTCGCGTTTTGCCCGGACCTTGGCCTCCTCCGGCGTTTCGGTCTGCTCGGCGATCGCCACTCGGCACCCCGCCTTGATCAGGCGAGCGAGATACCCCTCCGCCGCGTGGACCGGCACGCCGCACATCGGCACCGGCTCCCCGCCATGTTCGCCCCGGCTGGTCAACGCGATGTCGAGCACGCCCGAGGCTAGTTTCGCATCCTCGAAGAACAGCTCGAAGAAGTCGCCCATGCGATAGAACAGCAGCGCATTTCCCGCCTCGCGCTTGAGCGCCAGGTATTGCTGCATCATCGGGGTGGGCTTTGCGGACATTTCCCAAGCCGTAGCCTTGCCCATGCCGATTCGGAATGAGGCACGGGCAAGGTTTCCCCTACCGCTCCCCCGACAAGCGCGTTAGGGCGGGTGCAAATCTACGGGGAATGCAATGTCCGACGAAAAGCCGACCGGTTTCACCACACGCGAAGCACTGTTTTATCACGAGACGATTCGTCCCGGTAAGATCGAGATCATTGCCTCGAAGCCCATGGCGACACAGCGCGATCTCAGCCTCGCCTATTCGCCCGGTGTTGCGGCTCCCGTCGAAGCCATTGCGGCTGATCCCTCGCTGGCGGCCAAGTATACCGCGCGCTCCAACCTGGTCGCGGTAATCTCAAACGGCACGGCCATCCTTGGCCTCGGCAATCTCGGCGCACTTGCTTCCAAGCCGGTGATGGAAGGCAAGGCGGTGCTGTTCAAGCGCTTCGCCGACGTCGACTCGATCGACCTCGAGCTCGATACCGAGGACCCTGAGAAGTTCATCGAGGCGGTCGCGCTGATGGGTCCGAGCTTCGGTGGCATCAACCTCGAAGACATCGCCGCTCCCGAATGCTTCATCATCGAGCAGGCGCTGCGCGAGCGTATGAACATCCCCGTCATGCATGACGACCAACACGGCACCGCGATCATTGCCGCCGCCGGCCTGATCAATGCCTGCCATCTCACCGGTCGTGACCTCAAGGACGTGAAGATGGTCGTGAACGGGGCAGGCGCCTCGGCACTGGCCTGTACCGCCCTGATCAAGTCGGTCGGCGTGCCGCACGAGAACGTGATTGTCTGCGACCGCTCCGGCCCGATCTATCCTGGCCGCGAAGGGATCGACCAGTGGAAGAGCGCGCACGCGGTGAATACCGAAGCGCGCAGCCTCGAGGAGGCCCTTGTGGGCGCCGACATCTTTCTCGGTCTCAGCGCCGCTGGGGCGCTCAAGCCCGAGTGGGTGGCCAGGATGGCGGAAAAGCCGATCATCTTCGCCATGGCCAATCCTACGCCCGAAATCATGCCCGAGGACGCCAAGGCAGTCCGCCCCGATGCGATCATCGCCACCGGTCGTTCGGACTATCCCAATCAGGTCAACAACGTCCTCGGCTTCCCCTTCATCTTCCGCGGCGCGCTCGACGTGCAGGCGACCGCGATCAACGAGGAAATGAAGGTCGCCGCGGCGCGCGCGATTGCCGAGCTTGCCCGTGAACGCGTGCCCGAGGAAGTCGCCGCCGCCTATGGCGTGACCCACCAGTTCGGCGAGGACTACATCATCCCCGCGCCCTTCGATCCACGCCTGATGGAGGTCGTGTCGAGTGCGGTCGCCAAGGCGGCGATGGATTCGGGTGTGGCACAGGCGCCGATCACCGATTTCGACGAGTATCGCCATTCGCTGAAGGCGCGTCTCAACCCGACCACCGCCGCGCTCACCAATATCTACGAAATCGCCAAGGCCAATCCGAAGCGCATGGTCTTTGCGGAGGCGGAAGAGGACGTGGTGCTGCGTGCGGCGATCCAGTTCCGCGATTTCGGTTATGGCGAGCCCATCCTTGTCGGACGCACCGAGAAGGTTCGCGAGAAGCTGATCGAGCTGGCGGTCGACGATCCCGACGACTGGATCATCGAGAATTCCGCCGTGTCGGACAAGGTCCCGGCCATGGTCGACTATCTCTACCAGCGCCTGCAGCGCCGCGGCTATACCGAGCGTGACGTGGGCCGGATGGTCAACCAGGAACGCAATGTGTTCGCCGCCCTTCTCGTGGCGCTCGGTCATGGCGACGGCATGATCTCCGGCCTGACGCGAACCTTCGCGCAAACCGCGCGCGAGGTTGGTCGTGTGCTCGAACCGGCGCCGGGTGCACTCAATTTTGGCATCCACCTGATGATCGGGAAGAACCACACCACCTTCCTCGCCGACACCACGATCAACGAGCGTCCGACCGCCGAGCAGCTGGCGCATATCGCCAAGGAAACCGCCGCCGTCGCTCGCCGCATGGGCCACGAGCCGCGCGTCGCATTCCTGTCCTATTCGACCTTTGGCAACCCTTCGGGTCAGTGGCTCGACAATATCCGCGACGCGGTCGCCATCCTCGATGCGGAAGACGTCGGCTTTGAATACGAAGGCGAGATGGCGCCCGATGCCGCTCTCAATCCGAAGGTAATGGAGCTCTACCCCTTCAGCCGCCTGTCAGGCCCCGCGAACGTGCTCATCATGCCCGGCCTGCAATCGGCCAATCTCTCTGCCAAGCTGCTTCGTGAACTTGGCGGTGCGACCACCATCGGCCCCATGCTCATCGGCATGGAGAAGCCGGTCCAGATTGCTCCGATGACGGCCATCGCGCCCGATGTGCTGACGCTGGCCGTGCTCGCCGCAGCGGGGGTCGTGGGCTGATCCGGTGATACCGTCGCAACGCCATCGCTTCGCCATTCCCGATGGCGTGCACTACATAAATTGCGCCTATATGGCGCCGCTCTCGCAACAGGTCAGCGATGCGATGGTGGAAGGCGCGCGTCTGAAGGAGCAGCCGTGGAATTTCCGCCCGTCGGACTTCTTTGCGGTGACCGAGGCGTTTCGCGGCAAGGCGGCACAGCTGGCGGGCGTTCCGGCGGATTGTGTCGCGGTGGTCCCCTCTGTCAGCTATGGCCTCGCCATTGCCGCGGCCAATCTGCCGTTTGCGAAGGGGCAGCAGATCGTCACACTGGCGGACCAGTTCCCCTCCAATGTCTATGCCTGGCAGGAACTGGCGCGCGAGCGCGGAGGTGAGCTGATCCATGTCCGCCGCCCATCACAGGACTGCTGGACCGGTGCGGTGCTCGATGCGATTGGAGACGATACGGCAATCGTCGCCTTGCCCAATTGCCACTGGGCCGACGGGCGTGTGGTCGACCTGGTCGCTGTGGGCGAGAAATGCCGTTCGGTCGGCGCGGCGCTGGTGCTCGACCTCACCCAGTCGCTCGGCGCCATGCCGATCGACTTCGCCGCGGTCCGTCCCGATTTCGCCGTGTCCGCCTGCTACAAGTGGATGATGGGGCCCTATGGGATCGGGATGCTCTATGTCGATCCGAAGCATCATGGCGGGCGACCGATCGAGCACAACTGGATCAATCGTGGCGGGTCGGAGGATTTTGCGCGGCTGGTCGACTATCGCGACGATTTCCAGCCCGGCGCACGGCGTTTCGACATGGGCGAGAAGTCAAACCCGCCGCTGATGATGGGTGCTGGCGCGGCCGTGGATTTCCTGCTCGAGTTCGGCGTCGATGAAATCGCGAGCACGCTGCAAAGCGCCACCGAGCTGATCGCGGCCGAGGCAAGCAAGCTGGGCCTCGAGGCAGCCCCTGTCGGCACACGTGCAGCACATTTCCTGTCGCTCGAGTTTCCTGATGGTGTGCCAGATGGCCTCACCGAAAGGCTTGCGCAGAACCGAGTCTACGTTTCGCTGCGCGGGTCCTCGCTAAGGGTCACCCCACATCTCTACAACGACGACGCGGACCGCGCGGCGCTGATCGCTACACTGCGGGATTGCCTCGCCTAGAAAGGCAAGGCCTTGCCGCTGTAATCGACGTAGCGGAACCCGCCGCCGCCCGATTTTTCGACGACATTGGCGAGGCCCGACACGCTCTGTTCCACCGTCAGCGTTGCATTGGGTCCGCCCATGTCGGTCTGCACCCAGCCTGGGTGCAGCGATAGAACCTCGATCCTGCGCGGCCCCGCATCCTGCTCGGCAATGCCCTTGGCCAGCATGTTGAGCGCGGTCTTGCTCGTCCGGTAGAGTTCGTACCCGCCCGAGCTGTCGGCGATCGAGCCCATCAGCGACGACATGAAGCCGAGGCTTCCGCCGTCCTTCAGTTTGCCGAAGAGGGCCTTCGCAGCGCGTGCTGGCCCGAAGGCATTGGTCATCATGACCTCGGCCACTTCGTCCGTAGTCGCCTGCTCGACCGACTGATGGCCTGCGCCGGTGATCCCTGCATTGATGATGATCGCATCGAGGCTGCCGTCGGGAATGGGTAGGGCCGAATAGCTTTCCGGAATGGTGACATCGGCTGTCACTATGGTCAGCGCATCGTCCTTGATCGCATGAAGCTCCTCGCTGTGCGATCGCTCGCTCGCCGTGACTTGCCAGCCGCGTGAAAGAAACTCGCGAACCAGACCAAGGCCGATGCCGCGCGATGCGCCGAGGATGAAGATGTTCGAATTGCTCATGTGGGCCCTCCTGTCTGTATCACCACTATAGCGCAGCGGGCGAAAAGCCGTTCCCCTGCAATTTCGGGCGGGCCGTCGCGTGTTCTCAACCGCTCGCCGTGCGGTTCATCCGCGCGCAAGAGACGCGGGCAGATTCGGTCCCCGTGTGCACAATCAGGCACGCGAAAGGACGGAAAATGAAAAAGACAATCACTCTGGTCGCTCTCGCCGCTGCAGGCATGACAACGCCCGCGCTGGCACAGGATTCGAACACCGCCCCCGGCGGCTTCCACGTCGGTGCCATTGCCGGCTACGAAGGGCTCGATGTCGAATCGGGTGACGGCAGCGTTTCCGCCGACGCCGATTCGGCGGTCTATGGCGTCACCGCCGGTTACGACCTGTCGCTCGGCAGTGCTTTTGTCGGTGTCGAGGGCGAGATTTCGACCAGCACCGGTACCACGCAGTTCCCGTCGAGCTTCGGCGGCGCGCGTGACGGCCTGGACGCGAATGGCCAGTATTATGTCGGCGCCCGCGCAGGCTTCGCGCTGACGCCCGGCATCGCCGCTTATGGCAAGATCGGCTACACCGCGCTCGACACCAAGGCGTTCACCTCGGCGGGAACGCTTTCCGAACTCAAGGACAATACCGACGGCCTGCGCTTCGGCGGCGGCGTGCAGGTCCAATTGCCCGGACCGCTCGAGGCGCGGCTCGAATACCGCCGCTCCAAATACAAGGACATTGCCGATGCGGACTTCGGCGATGCGACGACCGACCAGCTCGTCGCCGGGATCGGCTTGCGCTTCTAGGTCTCACTTTGCGCAAGGGAAGGGTCGCTCCGTTGCGGGGCGGCCCTTTCTATTTGCGCCTGAATCGAAAGTACCAGACTTCGTGCCCATAGACCGTGCGCGCCTTGTGTTCGTAGCGGGTCTCGGGCCAGCCGGAAGGGCGGTTTTCCCAGCTTGAGCGTCCCTCGACCACCCATTCGAATTCATCGCTGAAGCGCCGCATGACCATCAGGGCGTGGCGCAGATAGACCGGATGATCGGTGCCGAAACGGAACTCGCCGCCGGGCTTGAGCTTGTCGGCGATCATGCGCACCGGGCCGTCGTTCATCATCCGCCGCTTGGCGTGCTTGTTCTTCGGCCACGGGTCGGGATGGAGGAGATAGACCATGGTCAGCGCGCCGTCGGGCACGCGTTTCAGGACTTCGATTGCATCACCATGCTGGATGCGAACATTGGCCAGCGTGCGGTCGCGCACATGGGTCAACGCCTGCGCTACACCGTTCACGAAGGGCTCGGCACCGATGAAGCCGTGATCGGGCAGCATGTCGGCGCGCTCGGCCATATGCTCGCCGCCGCCGAAGCCGATCTCGAAATGCAGCGGACGTTCGAAACCGAAGAGCACCTCCGATGTCACGGGACCCTCAACGGGCACAGCGATTTGCGGCAGCAGCTTGTCGACCAGTTCCTGCTGCGCTGCGCGCAGGGGCTTGCCCTGACTGCGGCCATAGAGCCGGTTGAGGGTGGTCGGATCGCCTTCCTTGTATGCACTCATGGCGAGCGCCGCTAAAAGCAAAACGCCCGGAAGCCAAGGCCCCGGGCGTTTCGCTCACTGTCCAAGTAGGATCTGGTTCAGGCGGCTTCCGCCTCGTCGCCGGCGTCGCGCAGCACGTAGCCGCGGCCCCAGACGGTCTCGATGTAGTTCTCGCCGCCGCATGCATGGCTGAGCTTCTTGCGCAGCTTGCAGATGAAGACGTCGATAATCTTGAGTTCGGGCTCGTCCATCCCGCCGTAAAGGTGGTTGAGGAACATTTCCTTGGTCAGCGTGGTGCCCTTGCGGAGCGAGAGCAGCTCCAGCATCGCATATTCCTTGCCGGTCAGGTGGACGCGGGCGCCATCGACTTCGACGGTCTTGGCATCGAGGTTCACGGCCAGCTTGCCGGTGCGGATGATCGACTGGCTGTGACCCTTCGAGCGGCGCACCACGGCGTGGATGCGGGCGACCAGCTCTTCGCGGTGGAACGGCTTGGTCACATAATCGTCGGCGCCGAAGCCGAACGAACGGATCTTGGAGTCCATCTCGGCAATGCCCGAGAGGATCAGGACCGGGGTCTGCACCTTGGCGACGCGCAGCTTCTTAAGCACGTCATAGCCGTGCATGTCCGGCAGGTTGAGGTCGAGCAGGATGATGTCGTAGTCATACAGCTTGCCCAGATCGAGGCCTTCCTCGCCCAGATCGGTCGAGTAGACGTTGAAGCCTTCGGTCGTGAGCATGAGCTCGATCGCTTTCGCGGTCGTCGGCTCGTCTTCGATCAGCAGTACGCGCATGGGTGGTCCCCCCGGTTAGCCCCAAACTTGCAGTAACCCCTCGATAAGAGGTGTTGCCGCGTATTAACCACACGAGGTCTGAACGGAAAAGGTTAACGTCAGGTAAAGCGCGTTAAGACTTTTTTACTGTGGCAGAGAGGACTCACAGTTCGATTCCGATGTTTCGCGCCACCGCCGCCTGATCATAATAGGGGCGTTCGACGAGGATCCGGTCGCTGTCCTTTTCGAATTCGAAGCTCGCGGCCATCCGCATCTTGAGCTTGCGACCGGTCGGCTCGACAACCCGGTCGCCGATCCGCATCTCGCCCAAATGGGTTCCGGTCAGCCAGAACTCGACCAACACGGTGTCGCCCGTGTGGGCTATGGCGATGACTTCGTTCCCCTGATCGGGGAAAACCGATCGCGATGCCGCGAAGTAGCCGCGAACAGCTTCCTCGCCATCGAAAACCTGGCCGGTCGACATCTCGTAACGTGGGTGGCCGGCAAAGGTCGCGATAACCGCGTCCCAGTCATAGACCGTTTCAAGATGCATGTGGTCGCGCACCAGCTGGATGCGTCGCTCGGCCAGGTCGGACATTATTTTCTCCCTCGTAGCGGGCAAGCCTGCCACGCCACCTGGGCCTTGTCATCCGCCCATTGCGCGAATCTTCTTTTCGCGGCGACGCTGGGCCGAAGAGCCGATGCCGATGGCCTCGCGATACTTGGCCACCGTGCGCCGTGCGAGGTCGTATCCTTCCTGCTTGAGCAGCCCCGCAAGTGCCTCGTCGGATAGCACCTTCTTGGGATCCTCCGCGTCGCAAAGCGCGCGGATGCGGGCCTTGATCGCTTCCGAACTCGCGCCCTCACCGTCGGCGGCAGCGACCCCGCTGGAGAAGAAGAACTTCAGCTCGAAGGTTCCCCGAGGGCATGACAGGTACTTGTTGCTGGTCACGCGGCTGACCGTGCTCTCGTGCATCTCGATGGTCTCAGCGACTTCACGCAGGGTGAGCGGACGCATGGCGGTGACACCTTCCTTGAAGAAGCCTTCCTGCCGCTTGACGATCTCGGCAGCGGTCTTGAGGATCGTCTTCTGCCGCTGGTCGAGCGCACGGATCAGCCAGTCGGCCTCGCCCAGTTGTTCGTTGAGCCAGGCCGTGGAGGCCTTGTCGCGCGCGCCGGCCTTCAGTTCGACATAGTATTCGCGGTTCACCACCAGCCGGGGCAGGCTCGCCTCGTTGATCCTGATGTCCCAGCCACCCCTGGCCGCGGGTGTCACCAACACGTCGGGCACGATCGCCGCTTCCGTTCCGCCGCCATAGCGGCAGCCGGGCTTGGGGTCATAGGTCCGCAGCTCGGCCAGCATATCGGCGAAATCCTCTTCGTCGACTTCGCAAAGGCGCTTCAGTCGGGCGACATCGCCCGCAGCCAGCAGGTCGAGATTGTCGATCAACCGCGCCATGCAGGGATCGTAGCGGTCGGCCTCGCGAGCCTGCAGCGCGAGGCATTCGGCGAGGCTGCGCGCGCCGACACCGGTGGGATCGAGCGACTGGACAAGTTCGAGCGCACGCTCGACCTCCGCGAGGGGCGCGCCCAGTTCCTCGGCGAGATGGCGTAGTTCGGTGTGGAGATAGCCCGCCTCGTCTAGCTCGCCGATGATGCGCTGCGCGATCAGCGCCTCGCGCGCGTCATGCGCGACTGCGCCGACCTGTTCGCTCAGGTGTTCGGCCAGCGTCGGCCCTTCGCCGGAGCGGTTCTCAAGGTCGGGCAGGTCATCGGCGGACATTGCCGGTCCATCGCTGCGGCTCCAGTCTCCCATGTCCCCCGGTGCGGCTTCGGGATCGAGCGCGTGGGCGGCGACATCGAGCGCACTTTCGCCGTCGAAATCGGGTGCGCTGTCGTGTTCTAAGCTATCGGAGGGCGCGTCTTCGCCTGCTTCGCGGCGCACCTCGCCGATCTCGAGCAGCGGGTTGGATTCCAGCGCCTCGGCGACGAAGGTCTCGATCTCGAGATTGGACAGTGCCAGCAGCTTGATCGCCTGCTGCAGCTGCGGCGTCATGACCAGAGATTGGGTTTGCCTGAGGTCTAGCCTCGGACCGAGCGCCATGACCTATCTCCGGGCGCGCCCAGAGGTCACAGCGAGAAATTCTCGCCGAGGTAGAGGCGCTTGACGTTCTCGTCGGCGACGAGCGCTTCGGGCGTGCCGGCGAACAGCACCTGCCCGCCATAGATGATGCAAGCACGGTCCACGATTTCCAGCGTCTCGCGAACATTGTGGTCGGTGATGAGCACCCCGATGCCGCGGGTCTTGAGGTCTTTCACGAGGTCACGAATGTCGCTGATCGAGAGCGGATCGATCCCGGCAAAGGGTTCGTCGAGCAGCATGATCGAGGGCTTGGCCGCCAGGGCGCGGGCAATCTCGCACCGGCGACGCTCACCACCCGACAGTGCCATGGCGGGGCTGGTGCGCAGCCGCGTAAGGCCGAATTCGTCGAGCAGGCGCTCGAGTTCGGCAGCGCGTGTCTCCGCTTCTGGCTCGACCATTTCGAGCACGCAGTTGATGTTCTGTTCGACCGTCATTCCACGGAAGATGCTGGTTTCCTGCGGCAGATAACCGAGGCCCAGGATAGCGCGGCGATACATGGGCAGGTTCGTGACGTCTTGCCCATCCATCAGGATGCGCCCGGCATCCGGCCGGACGAGGCCCATGATCGAATAGAAGCAGGTCGTCTTGCCCGCGCCGTTGGGGCCGAGCAGGCCGAGTACCTCGCCCTTGCCGACTGTCAGCGAAATGTCGGTGAGAACGCTGCGCTTGTCGTAGCTCTTGGCGATCGAGATGACTTCCAGCCCGCCCTGCGGAATGGGCGGTGCAGCGTCGTGGACTGGGTCGGTCACAGTGGCTTGATCGATGTCTGCCATGGCCGCGACATAGGCAGGTCTGTCGCCGCTGAAAACCCCGCGCCGCGCTTTGTTCGATGAATTGGCAGGATTCCTGCATGGGCGGCATCCATGGGCGGCATCCGCGTCGCAATGGGACATCAGGTGAACCCTCGTCGAGCCGCGCTTGCCAGAGGTAAACAAATTTGAAACAATGCGATTCGGGTGAGCAAACAAGGGGAAGGCGCATGGACAAGGCGCTGGAGGAAAATCATATCGTGACACGCGGAGCCAAGGGACGCGGTCGCGATTACCGCAAGTCGATGAGCGATAATGTCGCAACGGCATTGCTCGTTTACACCGCACTTCAGATCTTCGTTACGGTCCACGCCATGCGCGAAGGCATGAGCAGCATCGCTCCCTATGTGATCCTGGTCATTCTCGTCGCCGGCATCATCCCTTTCTGCCACAAATACGAACAGCGCTGGACCAAGCTCAGCGACGAGGAAGCGAGCGACCCGTCGCTCGCCGGTGCGTTCAAGCGCGACCTCATCGTCCTTTGGGCACTCGCCCTGGCCGTGCCGATAGGGCTTACCGCTTTCTTCAAGCTCGTCTTTTCCTGATTCCCGCGCGTGGTTGCCACTTGGCTGGCGCGTGCCTAACTGCGGTTTCATGACCGCAGATATTCATTCTCCCCGATGATCGGCAGCGACGAAGCACTCGCCCGATGCCGTGAACTCGTCGAACTGGCGAAGGCGCGCGGCGCGGACGCGGCAGATGCCGCCTGCCGGGCCAGCTCATCCGAGAGCGTGGGTGTCAGGCTCGGCGCGCTTGAAGATGTCGAGCGTTCGGAAAGCGAGGAGATCGGCCTGCGCGTCTTCGTGGGCGCGCGGTCGTCGTCGATCCACACCAGCGACTTTGCGCCGGAAAGCCTCTCGACTCTTGCCGAGCGAGCGGTTGAGATGGCGCGGCTCGCCCCCGAGGACAGATTCGCCGGGCTGGCGCCGGAAGAGGCGCTCTTCTCGGACGAGATGCCCGATCTCGAATTGTTCGATCCCGAAGAACCCAGCCCCGATGCCCTGCGCGATGCGGCGCTGGCGGTTGAGGATGCCGCGCGAGCAGTGAGCGGGGTGACCAATTCCAACGGCGGCAGCGCAAGCTCATCGAAGACCGTTTTCGCGCTGGCGACCTCACTCGGTTTCGGCCGTGCCCATGCCAGCGGATCGCACTCGCTTTCCGCCAGCGTTGTCGCGGGCGAGGGCGGGGACAAGCAAACCGATTATGCGTACCGCACGGTCCGCTATCGCGCGGATCTCCCCTCTGCCGAAGCCATTGGCGCCGAAGCGGGCGAACGCACTGTGCGCAAGGTCGGTCCCGGCTCGCTGTCCTCGGGGAAGATGTCGGTCGTGTTCGACCCGCGCGTCGGCAATGGCGTTCTCGGCCATTTGCTGTCCGCGATGAGCGGCCCTTCGGTGGCACGCAAGGCGAGCTTCCTGATCGGACGCGAGGACGATCAGCTGTTCGACAGCGCGGTGAAGGTTATCGAGGATCCCCTGCGGGTACGCGGCCTGCGTTCGCGCGCCTTCGATGGCGAAGGCGTGCCGTGCCTCATGCGCACTCATGTCGAGAATGGAAGGCTCGGCGGCTGGATGACCAATGTCGCCTCTTCGCGCCAGCTGGGCCTTTCACTCACCGGTCACGCGGGCCGCGGCAGCGGCGGTGCACCGGGCGTCGCAGCCAGCAATATCTGGATGGACGCAGGCTCGGTATCGGTCGAACACTTGATCGCCGATATCGAAGACGGGCTCTTCGTCACCGGACTGTTCGGCCAGGGCGTGAACCTCGTCACCGGTGACTACAGCCGTGGCGCCAGCGGGTTCCGTATCCGCAATGGCGAGATCGCCGGACCTGTGGCCGAGATCACCATAGCGAGCACCCTGCCGGAGATGTTTCGCGCGCTCGTTCCTGCGAATGACTTGGAATTCCACCACGGGATCGACGTGCCCACATTCCGCATCGACGGGATGTCGGTGGCCGGCCAATGATCCGCGCGCTGCTCGCCCTTCTTGCCACGATATTGGTGGCGGTTCCGGCGGCAGCGCAGTTCGAAGCATCGGCGGAACCGGAAGCGGTCGAAACAGCGGCGCCGCAACAGACCATCTCCGCCACACAGGACGAAGGTGCCGACGAGCGCATTGCCGAGCGGATCAGCGGCATCTTCGCCGAACTGCCCGCATTTGGAGCGGTCCAGATCGAGGTGAACGAAGGCGTCGTGTCGCTATCTGGCACGGTCCCCAAGGCGGAGGATATCGACCGCGCCGAAGCGATTGCCAGCAGGGTTTCGGGTGTCGTCACGGTGGAGAACGGGCTGGAGCGGGACGTTTCGCTTTCCTCCGACGGGGCGGGAATCGCGAGCCTCGCCGACCGCTGGGCGAGCTTCCTGCGAATCCTGCCACTGATCGGGGCTGCACTGGCCGTGTGGATAGGAATTACCGTCCTGGGTTATGTCATCGCGAGCCTTGGCGCGCTCTGGCACCGGATCGCCCCGAACAGCTTCCTTGCCGAGCTGATTGCCAGCGCGATCCGCTTCGTGTTCTTCATCGGCGGTCTGGTGATCGCGCTCGACATGATCGGTGCGACCGCGCTGCTTGGCGCCGTGCTTGGCGGAGCGGGCGTGGTCGGCATCGCGCTGGGCTTTGCCATGCGCGACACGATCGAGAATTACGTCGCCTCGCTAATGCTGAGCCTGCGACAGCCCTTCCGTGCCAACGACTGGGTGAAGATAGACGATTACGAAGGGCGGGTAATCCGCCTGACCAGCCGTGCGACCGTGCTGATGACGCTCGATGGGAACCACCTGCGCATTCCCAACGGCCAGGTCTTTCGCGCGGTGATCCTGAACTTCACGCGCAATCCGCAACGTCGCTTCCAGTTCGATCTTGGCGTCGATGCCGACGATGACGCGCTCGCGGCCCGCAAGCTGGGGCGGGAGACATTGGCCGGCCTCGAATTCGTGCTCGACGATCCTCCACCCGAAGGGCGGATCATCGAGGTGGGCGATTCCAACGTCGTCATCCGCTTCCTCGGCTGGATCGACCAGCGCCAGGCGGACTGGTGGAAGTCGCAGACCCATGCCATCGCCGCGGTCAAGTCGGCGCTGGAGGACGCAGGCTTTGCCCTGCCGGAGCCGATCTACCGCCTGCGCTTCGACCAGCGCACGCAACCCTTGCCATTCGAGAATATCGGGGAGGGCAAGCGCGCCGAGCCGGCTGTCAGACCTGAAATGCCAAAGCCATGGCCGACTGAGCCGATCGAGTGCGACACCGCTCCCAAGGACGAGATCAGCGAGATGGTCGAGGCGGAACGTCGTCAGTCGGGTGCCGAGCAGGAAAAGGATCTGCTCGATCACACCCGACCCGTCGAATAGGTCCTACTTCGAATTCTGGTAGCGCTCGATGCACTCCAGAACGATGCGCTTGGCATCCTCGGCATCGCCCCAATTTCCGATGCGCACCCACTTCTCGGCTTCGAGATCCTTGTAGTGGGTGAAGAAGTGCTCGATCTGCTGGAAGATGATCGAGGGCAGGTCCTTCGTCTGGCCGACGTCGGAGTAGTAGGGGAAGGTCGTGTCTACGGGGACGCAGATCAGCTTCTCGTCGCCGCCGTGCTCGTCCTCGAGGTTGAGCACGCCAATTGGGCGCGCGCGAACGACGCAGCCCGGGATGAAGGGCGAACGCGAAATGACCAGCGCGTCGAGCGGGTCGCCATCGTCGGAAAGTGTGTGCGGAACGAAGCCGTAATTGGCGGGATAGCGCATCGGCGTGTGAAGGATGCGGTCGACGAACAGCGCCCCCGAATCCTTGTCGAACTCGTATTTCACGGGCTCGCCACCGGTCGGCACCTCGATGATGACGTTGAGGCTCTCGGGCGGGTTGTCGCCCACGGGGATCTTGTCGATGCGCATGGCTTCTTCTCTTCGTTGCGTGCGGCCCCTCTCCCCAGAAAGACTTCGCGGCGCGCCCTAAAGCGCGACGTCCCTGCGGGCAAGCCCTGCTTTCGTCCTATTTGCGTCGCGGGTCGAGCAGGCGGTCGAGCGCGACGGACTTGTCTCCCACGCGTTCGAGCCAGGGGTAACGCAGGCCGTCGTAATAGGGCAGCTCGATCGTCTCGAACCGCTCGCCACGCCGGATGATGAGCCTGGGTGCCTCGCGGCATTCCTGCGCTTCTTCGAGCGCTTCCGCCAACCGGTCCTGGGTGAAGGCCAGCCCGTTCACCGCCACGATCCTCGTGTCGGGAGTCAGCCCCGCGGCAAAGCCGGGACTGTTCCACAGCGTGCCGGAAACCTTGCCGTCCTTGGCTAGCGTGATCCCCAGTGAGCCGGAGAAATCGCCCTTGGCGCCGCTGCCCGCCTGCTTGGTGTAGGGGTTGGGATGGTCGCGCCAGACCAGACGGTATCCCGCCTTTTCAATTCCTGCGAGCGGGGCAGGCTGTCCTGCCTCGCCCATCCGCATTTGCAGGAATTCCGCCCAGTCGTAGGCATAGACCTCGTTGAGTGCGGCCACGACATGGGTGAACTCGTAGGGCAGAACCTTCCACGAGCCATCCTCGACGCCGAAGAACACCTTGGCGAAATCATCCAGTCCGCGCTTGCCCTTTGTGCCCTTGCGGATGATCTGGTCGACCTCCAGCCAGACCAGCCCCGCCTCGCGGTAGTAGTCGCGGTTGCGGCTCAGCGAAGGAAAGGGCCGGTCGGCGCGGTAGCCGAGCATGGGATCGAAGGTGGAATCCTCGACACTGCGCCATTCGCGCCCGGCCTGCTGGCTGTAATAGGCGGCCTTCTCTGCCACGAAGCCGAGCACAAGGTCGCGCGACATAAAGCCCGAACGCGCCGCCAGCACCCAGTCCCAGAACGAGGTCTGGCCCTCATAGACCCACAGGAATCGCGCATCGAGATTGTCGTGGAGGTTCGGCGAGACGAGCCCAGCCGGACGGCGGAACTTGCCGTTCCAGCTATGCGTGAATTCATGCGGTAACAGCGTGTTGTCGTAAGCATTGCCGGCGAAATCGCTGAGGTCGTCCGGCGTCTGCGTATTCTCGCTCGAGCGGTGATGTTCGAGCCCGATCCCGCCCAGCTGGTCGGTCAGCGCGAGCAGGAAGTCGTAATGGTCGAAATGTTTCGAGCCGAAGAGCTTCAGCGCTTCCTGCACCAATGCTTTGCCCGCAGCGATGGCTTCCTCGTCGGCGTCGAGATTGTCGGCCTCGTCGCCGAAGACTTCGAGATCGACACCTTCGCCGAGATCCCAACGCTTGTGATGCTTGCCGGCGAACAAGGGGGAGTCAGTTAGTGTCGCGTAGTCGGTCTCGGCATAGCTCACCCGGTCACCAGCCCGTGCCTGCCCGTCGAGAGCGCCTGCAGCCTCCCAACCTTCAGGCAGGAGGACGCTCGGCTTCACGCGCATTTGATTGATGTCCCAGCCGGCCGGATAGAGCGAGACTTTCTCCCATTGCAGGTTGAGCATCGCGTCGGTCATCAGCACGCGCCAGCCTTCGCCGGGGAAGGGTGACGTATAGGTCAGTTCGACCATGACCTTGGTCGCGCCTTTCGGCAGGTCGAGGCGGAAGGCGTAGGGCTCGCTTGGCACGCGGTGCCATTCGACCGGCCCCGCATCGCTGGCGAAAGCGAGGCGCGAGACACGCTGGATTTGGCCCGAGGGCGCATGATTGCCCTGCAACCACTTGGGATAGACCAGCACCAGCTCGCGCGTGCCTTGTTCGACCGGAACGACTTGCTTGGCGTGGAATGCCTTGCTCACGATGTCGCGCGCATCGACCTCCAGCAGCATGGTGCCGGGATAGGCGGCCAGCTGCGTCATCGGCAGCCCCTCGTCGCGCGGGATCTCCCCGGCGATCAGCGGGGTGGCGGTGGTGAGCAGCAAGAGCGACGCGAATGCCTTTATCATGCGCGCCTCCCTGCCCGTATCGCGCGTGCAAGGCAATCGCTCCCCATTGCGATGCGCGCCTGCCCCGAGTAACGGGCGCAGCATGTCGAAAACACCGCAAGCAATCCGTGGCACCCAGGACATCTTTGGCGCCGATGCAGAGGCTTTCGCCTTCGTGGTCGAAACCTTCGAACGCGTGCGCAAGCTCTACCGCTTTCGCCGCGCGGAAATGCCGGTGTTCGAAAAGACAGAAGTGTTCAGCCGCGCCATCGGCGAAACGACTGATGTGGTCAGCAAGGAAATGTACTCCTTCGACGACCGTGGCGGCGAAAGCCTGACACTGCGCCCGGAATTCACCGCCGGGATCGCGCGCGCATATCTCACCAATGGCTGGCAGCAGCACGCGCCGCTCAAACTTGCGACACACGGTCCGCTGTTCCGCTACGAGCGCCCGCAGAAGGGGCGCTATCGCCAGTTCCACCAGATCGACGCCGAGATCATCGGTGCAGCCGAACCGCAGGCGGATGTGGAATTGCTCGCCATGGCCGATCAGATCATCCGTGAACTCGGGATCGAAGGCGTGACGCTGCATTTGAACACGCTGGGTGATGGCGACAGCCGGGAGGCTTGGCGCGCAGCACTGGTCGAGCATTTCCGTGCGGTGAAAGGTGAGTTGAGCGAGGACTCGCAGGAAAGGCTCGAGAAGAACCCGCTGCGCATTCTCGACAGCAAGGATCGCCGCGACCAGCAATTCGTCGCGGGCGCTCCCAAGATCGACGAGTTCCTGACCGACGAGGCAAAGGCCTTTTTCGATGCGGTGACCAGCGGTCTCGATGCGGCCGGGGTGAAGTGGGCCCGTGCCGAAAGCCTCGTGCGCGGTCTCGACTACTACCGCCACACCGCCTTCGAATTCATTCCCGACGAGGGTAGCGAGGCAGCGGGCAAGCTCGGCAGCCAGAGCACCATCCTCGGCGGCGGGCGCTACGACGGGTTGATGGAAAGCCTCGGCGGCGCGCCGACGCCCGCGGTGGGCTGGGCTGCGGGGATCGAGCGGTTGGCGATGCTGGTGGGAGACGTCGCAAATGATCGGATCGAAATTGCAATTGCGGTAGAGAATCGCAAACGTGAAAGCGATGCGGCGGCGGCGGCGGCGATGTTTCGCCGAATGGGAATTCGGACAGAGCTTTTCGCTTCAGGAAGTATTCGCAAACGCTACGATAAAGCTCGTAAGCTCGACCCGGGCGTGCTCATTTCTATGGACGTAAGGGAAGACGGTTCGGAACGGCAAAATTGGATTGCCACGCTGCCAGAGATCAAGCTGCATGATGAGGCTTTCAGTGCTTTCATTGCTCGTTGGGACATCCCGGACGACACCTACTGACGATGACCATCCCCCACGAACGCCTTGACCAAATCACCCATCGCTTCGCCGAGCTCGAGGCGCGGATGGCCTCGGGCCAATTGGAGGGCGATGCCTTTGTCCAGGCGAGCCGCGACTATGCCGAGTTGGAGCCCGTCGCCAAGGTCGCGCTCGAGGTCAAAGAAATCCGCGCCGAGATCGCCGAACTCGCGGTGCTCACCGAAGACCCCGAGATGAAGGCATTGGCGGACGAGGAACTGGCCCGCTTGCGCGAACGGCTGCCCGAGGCCGAGCGCGAACTCGCAATCGCCATGCTTCCACGCGACAGCGCCGACAACAAGCCCGCCATGCTCGAAATCCGCGCCGGGACGGGCGGCGATGAGGCGGCGCTCTTCGCGGGCGACCTGTACCGCATGTACGAACGCTTCGCCGCCGAACAGGGCTGGAAGGTCGAGCCGGTCAGCATGAGCGCCAGCGAAGTCGGCGGCTTCAAGGAAATCGTCGCCAACGTCACCGGCAGCGGCGTCTTCGCAAAGCTCAAGTTCGAGAGCGGTGTGCACCGCGTCCAGCGCGTGCCCGAGACCGAGAGCGGCGGGCGCATCCACACCTCGGCGGCGACCGTGGCAGTCCTGCCCGAGCCGGACGAGGTCGATGTCCAGATCGATCCGACCGAGCTCAAGATCGACACCTATCGCGCGAGCGGGGCGGGCGGGCAGCACGTCAACACCACCGACAGCGCGATCCGTATCACGCATATCCCGACGGGAACGGTCGTGACTTGTCAGGACGGACGCAGCCAGCACAAGAACAAGGAAAAGGCGATGCAGGTGCTGCGCACGCGCCTCTACGATGCGCAGCGCGAAGCAACCGAGGGCGCCGAGGCCGAAGCGCGCAAGGCGATGGTCGGTTCAGGTGACCGCTCCGAGCGCATCCGCACCTATAATTACCCGCAAGGCCGCGTGACCGACCACCGCATCGGGCTGACGCTGCAGAAGCTGCCTCAGATCATCGCCGGACCTGGATTGGGTGAACTGATCGATGCGCTGGTCGCCGAGGACGAGGCCAAGCGGCTCGCCGCGATGGCGGACTGATTTCGTGAGTGCGGTGACCACTCTTCGACAGGCTCAGGGTGAGCGGGTTTTGGCGCTTGGGACAAAATTCACGTCCGCTCGTCCTGAGCCTGTCGAAGGACAGTTACCAAACAGGCGACCATGACTGTTGCCGAAGCTATCCGGAGCGCGGCGGAGCAACTCTCTTCCACCAGCGATACCGCCCGGCTCGATGCCGAATTGCTGATGGCGCATGCACTTGGTGTTCCGCGCTCGGATATGCTGCTGTCGCAGATGAACCGCGACGCTTTGCCGCATCTCGCTACGTTCGAACATCTGGTGGGTCGGCGCGCCCGGCACGAGCCGCTCGCTTATCTGACCGGGACGCAGGAGTTCTACGGCCTCGATTTTGCGGTCACCTCCGACACGCTGATCCCCCGCAGCGATAGTGAGACAACGCTGATGGCTGCACTCGACGCCAAGCCAGAGGCGCGGCGCGTGCTCGACTTAGGCACGGGGTCGGGGGCACTGCTGCTGGCCTTTCTTCACGAGCGTGGCGAGGCATCGGGCATGGGGATCGACCTTTCCTCGGGCGCGCTGGGAGTGGCGGCGAGCAATTGCGAAAGGCTCGGGCTCACCGGTCGCGTGCAGTTTCTTCGGGCGAGCTGGCTGGAGGAAGGCTGGGCGGACCAGCTCGGCCTGTTCGACCTAGTCCTGTGCAACCCGCCCTATGTCGAGGAGGATGCGCCACTCGATCCCGATGTGCGCGACTACGAACCAGCCGGTGCTCTGTTCGCCGGACCCGAAGGTCTTGACGACTATCGGGTGATTATCCCGCAGCTTGGCAAGCTCCTTTTGCCGGGCGGCGTCGCAGTGCTCGAAATCGGTTCGACTCAAGGCGATAGCGTGGCCGCGATCGCCCACGACTCGGGGTTCGAAACCGAGCTTCGCCATGACCTCGGCGGACGTCCCCGGGCACTGATTCTCAGATAGGGCTTGGCAAAGGCGATTCGACCCTCTAACTCTGGCCGCAGGCCAGTGGTGCGCGACATGCTCGACCCGCCGGCCTGAGCTCCGAAATATGCAGTTACGGTGCGCGGCTTCGGCCTCGCATACCATGCACAAGCTGGGGCACACGACTGGCGATGTTCGCGGTCGTGCAAGGGGTCACGCAGCCATTTCCAAGCGAATTCGCGCCGCGTCATGAATGAGGACAGGTAACCCTTGAACAATAATCGCAATAACCGTCGTCGCGGACGCGGGAACAATCGCAACCAGGGCGGCGGCAACAATGCCAACCGCATCGACAGCCGCGCGCGTGGCAATGCCCCGCAGCTGCTCGACAAGTACAAGAAGCTTGCCCAGGATGCGCAGCACAATGGCGACCGCGTGCAGATGGAATACTACCTGCAGTTCGCCGACCACTATTTCCGCGTGATCGCCGACAACAAGGCTCGCCAGGACGAAGCCAAGGCGAAGCGCCAGGACGACCGCGACCAATCGGACGACGAAAGCGATGACGACCGCGACGACCGCCGCAGTCGCAACGACAACCGCCGCCAGCGTGGACGCCGTGACGATCGCAATGACGATGCGCAGGACAATGATGGCGAGGACAGCGAGTTCGAGCCTGCCGAGAACCCCTTCACCCGGCGCGCCGAAAGCGAGCCGAAGAAGCGTCGCACACAGCGCAAGCCGCGCAAGGACGATGAAGGCGAACAGGGCGTCGAGGGCGAGATCGATGCTGCGGTCCTCCCGCCAGCAATCGGTTCGAACGACGACGATGGCGAGGAGAAGCCGGCTCCGCGACGTCGCCGTCGCAAGCAGGATGACGACGGCGAGGTTAGCGCGGTCGGCTGATCGCGCTTGATTGCCTGAGTTGAGGCCGTAAGGGCAAGCCGATGGACGCAATCCTCGGTTTTGCCCGGCGGCACCCCAACTGGACCGCTCTTGTTCTGGGTGCGCTTGCCGCACTTGGCTTCCCGCCACTCCAGCTTTGGCCAATTGCATTGGCCGCGATGGGTGCTTTCGCCCTGCTCGTTTCCGAAAGCCCGACAAGGAAAACCGCCTTCTTGCGCGGCTGGCTGTTCGGTGTCGCGCATTTCACGGTCACGGACAACTGGATCGCGACCGCCTTCACCTATCAGGCGGAGATGCCTGCCATCCTCGGCTGGGCGGCTGTCCCACTGCTATCGCTCTACCTGGCGGTCTATCCGGGCATCGCCGCGTTGCTCGCGCGAGCGCTGGTTCGAAACGGCTCGAAACTCGGCTTCGCCCTCGCATTCGGCGCGGCCTGGATACTGGTCGAGTGGCTGCGCAGCTGGGTTTTCACGGGTTATGCCTGGGGTCCGTTTTCGCTCTCACTGCTGGGGCCGTGGGATCGGCCTGGGCTGGGCGTATTGCTTCCATTCGCAGGGACCTACGCCCTGTCAGGTATTGCCGTTGCCGTTGCGACGATATTGGCGATCTGGGTGACCACAAAACGCTGGCTCCCACTTGGTGTGACCGCGATTCTCCTCGCCGGAGGGATGTATCTCCCGGCGGGCGAGGGTGAGGAAGGGATACTTCCCCTCACACTGGTCCAACCCAATTTGCGTCAGGAAGAGATCGACGATCCGTCGAGATTCGAAAGCCAGTTCCAGACGATCGCGAGCCTCAGCGTGCCCAATCGGGCATTGTCCCACCGGCTCGTCCTGTGGCCGGAAAGCGGGGTGCCGGACTATCTGCGCGATGGTTATCCGCAGCGCTACTATGACCAGATGACGGCGGCAGGCGATCCGGCCTTCGCCCGCGCACGGATCGGCAGCGTCATCGGTGAAGGCAGCATGCTGTTGACCGGTGTTACCGATCTGGAGATCGGCGAGGTCGACGGGCGCCGCCGCGCGGTCGGGGCCTACAACACGATCACCCCGATCGACGCACAAGGCAACCTCGGGCGACGATACTCGAAGGCGCATCTGGTACCTTATGGCGAATATCTGCCGATGCGCGAACTGCTGGAACCGCTTGGGGCCACGCGTCTGGTTGCGGGATCGATCGACTTCGTCCCGGGACCGGGCGCACGCACGATCGACCTGGGGGACTACGGAAAGGCCGGGATGCAGATCTGTTACGAGATCGTGTTTTCCGGCGAAGTGGTCGAACGCCGCGAGCGCCCGGACTATATTTTCAATCCCTCGAACGATGGTTGGTTCGGCGAGTGGGGCCCGCCCCAGCATCTCGGCCAGGCCCGGATGCGCGCGGCGGAAGAAGGCCTGCCGGTCCTGCGAGCGACCACCACCGGGATCAGTGCCGTCATCGATTCGCGCGGCGTGGTGCGCGAGCACATCGGCCGGCACGTGGCCGCCCGCCTGGACACAGTCGTGCCGCCCGCAGCAGCGCCAACGCTATTCGCCCGCATGGGTCACTGGCTCACGCTGCTTTGGGGAATTGTCCTGCTCGGCGGATCGCTGGTTGTAATGCGGTGGCGGTGGCGCTAGGTCGCGACACACACATAAAGCTTTCTTTATATCTTCCCCGGGGTCCTTCATGCGCAGCAACTATCTCTTCACCTCGGAAAGCGTTTCGGAAGGTCATCCCGACAAGGTTTCGGACCAGATCAGCGATGCCATTGTCGACCTGATGCTGGCCAAGGATTCGGAGGCGCGCGTCGCCTGCGAGACCATGACGACAACCCAGCGCGTAATCCTCTCTGGCGAAATCCGCTGCGCCCCGATGTATGACCGCAATCGTGAGGACTGGCGCGAGAACGGCGGCTGGGCGCCGGGCGCCAAGGAAGAGATCGAGCAGGCGGTCCGCCGCACCGTGCGCGAGATCGGCTACGAGCAGGACGGTTTCCACTGGGAGACGCTGACCTTCGAAAACCATCTCCACGGCCAGTCCTCTGAGATCGCGCAAGGCGTCGATGCCAGCGGCAACAAGGACGAAGGCGCGGGCGACCAGGGCATCATGTTCGGCTTTGCCTGCGACGAGACACCCGACCTGATGCCGGCGACGCTCGATTATTCGCACAAGATTCTCGAACGCCTCGCTGCTGATCGCAAGAGCGGCGCCGCGCCCTTTCTTGAGCCTGATGCGAAGAGCCAACTGACGCTGCGCTACGAAAACGGTCGCCCGGTCGAATGCACGGCGGTTGTCGTCTCGACCCAGCATGCCAAGGGCTATCACGAGGGTGAGAAGGAGGCCGAGCTCAAGGCCTATGTGAAAAAAGTCGTCGGCGAGATTCTGCCAGAGGGCTGGCTTTCCGACGCGACCCAGTGGCACATCAACCCTACCGGCGCTTTCGAGATCGGTGGTCCCGACGGCGATGCCGGTCTTACCGGACGCAAGATAATCGTCGACACCTACGGCGGAGCCGCTCCGCATGGTGGCGGTGCCTTCAGCGGCAAGGACCCGACCAAGGTCGACCGCTCGGCTGCATACATTACCCGCTACCTGGCCAAGAATATCGTCGCTGCCGGCCTGGCGCGTCGCTGCACCATCCAGCTGAGCTATGCCATCGGTGTGTCGAAGCCGCTGTCGCTCTATGTCGACACCCACGGCACTGCTGCGGAGGGCGTGAGCGACGAGGCGCTGGAGCAGGCGATCGGCCGGATCGAAAAGCTCGGCGGCCTGACCCCGCGCGGTATCCGCACGCACCTCGGCCTCAACAAGCCCATCTATCGCACCAGCGCCGCCTATGGCCACTTCGGCCGCAAGGCGGAAGGCGATCTCTTCCCGTGGGAACGGACCGATCTGGTCGATGACCTTAAGGCTGCCCTAGGTTGAACTAGCCGTCCCGGCCCTTTCGCGGGCTGGGGTGGTCGAGCGCGAGTTCGGCGTCGGAGAAGGTTAAGGGGCTGCGAACGCCCGGGACGCCGTCGAGGTCGACGCGCAGGCCGCGCGCGATGACCTGGCGGTCGGCGAAGACCTGGTCGATGGCATTGATCGGACCGGCGGGGATACCGTCCTCCGCACAGTCGGCGAGCAGCTCCTCCATTTGCCATTTGGAGGTCTCGCCCGCGATCAGTGCGTCGAGCGCTGCGCGATTGGCGAGGCGACCTTCGTTGGTTGCAAAGCGCTCGTCGGCCATCAGGTCCTCGCGGCCAAGCAGGACCAGCAGGCGGCGGAAAAGACCGTCATTGGCAGGCGCCAGCACGACCTCGCCATCGGCCACGGGGAAGACGCCATAGGCGCTGACCTGCGCGTGCTCATTGCCCATCCGTGGTGGATTGGTGCCGGTGGTGAGGTAATGCATCGCCTGGCTGGCAAGCAGGCCGACCGAACAGTCCATCAGCGACATGTCGACGTGCTGGCCGCGCCCGGTGCGCTCACGCATGGCCAGCGCAGCCTGGATACCGATGACCGAATAGAGCCCGCAGCCAAGGTCGGAGATCGACACTCCGGCCTTCATCGGCTGGCCTTGCGGTTCGCCGGTCAGCGCCATGAAGCCGCTCATGCCCTGGATGACGAAGTCGTATCCGGCCTCATGCGCGCGAGGGCCGGTCTGGCCGAATCCGGTGATCGAGCAATAGACGAGGCGCGGGTTGGCTTCGGACAGCACCTCGTGGTCGAGGCCGAACTTTGCCAGCGCGCCGGTCTTGAAATTCTCCAGCAGGACATCTGCGCTTTCGGCCAATGCCCTGACCCGCGCCAGGGCGTCCGGGTTCTTGAAGTCGCAGACGATGCTGCGTTTCCCGCGGTTGGTGCCGTGGTAATAGGCGGCCGCGCGCTCGCCGTCGTGATCGACCCAGGGCGGACCCCATTTGCGGGTCCCGTCCCCGTCCGGGCTCTCGACCTTGATCACATCGGCGCCAAGGTCGGCAAGGATCTGTCCGGCCCACGGCCCGGCGAGCACGCGGGCGAGTTCAAGGACCTTGAGCCCGGCGAGCGGACTGTTCGGGTTGCGCGGTTTATCGAGCCACATGGTTGCCGCCGTGCTTGGCTTGCCCTTCGCGGTCAAGTCACTCCATGCCGACCGAGGCGGCGAGCGAGCCGACAGCATCAAGAAACTCTTCGCGGAAATCCTGAACGACCTGCCGCGAGGACCTTACCTGTTCCACTAGTCCGACCCCCTGGCCGACAAAGTAGGTCACCAGTTCGCGGGCTCCTTCGTTCCCTGTTGCCGCCTCGCGCTCGATTCGGGCGAAAGCTGGTTCGGAGACCATGCCCATCAGTGGCATTGGCAGCGTGCCGGGCCCATCCGCCGCATCCCAGGCGTCGTGCCACGCAGTCTTGAGCTGGCGCGCGGGCTTGCCGGTCCGGCTGCGCGAGCGGACGGTGTCACGGCTGCGCGCGGCGACCATTTTTTCGCGGAAGGCTTCGGATGTCTCGGCTTCGGGCGTCGCCAGCCAGACCGAACCGGTCCAGGCGCCTTGTGAGCCCGCCGCCATCATGCCGGCCATCTGCCCGCCGGTCATGATGCCGCCAGCGGCGAGCACCGGAATGTCATGCCCGGTCCGCGAGAGTTCGCGGACGACTTCGGGGATCAACACAAGCGTGGAGACTTCCCCGCAGTGACCGCCCGCTTCGGTACCCTGAGCCACAATGATGTCGACCCCAGCTTCGGCCTGCCGGATGGCATGCTCTTTCGCGCCGACCAGTGCCGCAACGGGCACGCCCCGCTTCTTGCCTTCCTCGATCATCGCGGGCGGGGCGATGCCAAGCGCGTTGGCGATGAGCCTGATCGGATGACGGAAGGCGACTTCCATGAGCGCCAGCCCGTTCTCCGGCGTGATCCCCATGCGCTCGCGCAGGATCGGCATCTCGGGCTCGGGAGCAATTCCGTACTGGCCGAGAACCTGATTGACGAAGCCTTGATAGGCGGGATCGATGGCCGCCGCGCGACTCTTGTTGTCCGACAGTTCGCGAACGCGCGGATCGATTACTTCAGGGACGAGAACGTCTACGCCATAGGGCGCACCGTCTACGTGAGCATCGATCCATGCCAGCTCTTCCTCGAGCTGTTCGGGGCTGAACCGCGTGGCGCCGAGTACGCCAAAACCGCCTGCCTTGCTGACGGCGGCCACTACGTCGCGGCAGTGGCTGAAGGCGAACAATGGGAACTCCGCTCCGGTCATTTCGCATACGCGGTTCATCGCCATTGGACTCTCCCTCAGCCTCGGATAACCTGCTCACTGACAGGGCCGAGATGCGACCAGGCGCGCCAGGTTCCGATGGCATAGGCCAGTCCATAGACCAGTACGATCGCCGAAGACCAGATGTCGAACTCGTATCGCGGATACGGCGCGCGAAGCAGCGCCGGCAAGAGAAACAGGCCGCGAGCGAGATAGATTGCGGAGATCAGAACCAATCCCGTCCGCAACAGGGGCAACTTCCCAATCCATCCCGCACCTGAAAAGGCGTAGGCGGCCCAGATCGCCAGTACCAATGCTATGGCGACGGTCATCCAGACCAGCCGCATTTCGCCTCCCTCGTAGGCGACGATGAGCGGTTCAGGAGCACCGAAGGCGCGAAACCACTTGGCTCCGAATGCGATGCAGCCAACGTGCAGCAGTGAGGCAATGATGCTCAAACACCCGGCGGCGATCAACCAGCCGCCGCCACGCATTAGGCAACCGCCTCGTATTTCGCCGTCGTCTTGGCCGCAATCTCGTCTGCCGTCACGCCCGGCGCCATTTCGATCAGCCTGAACGGACTGTCGTGATCGGGCCGGTGGAACACGGCGAGATCGGTGATGATCATATCGACCACATTCCTGCCCGTCAGCGGCAGCGTGCAGGAGGGGATGAACTTTGGGCTACCGTCCTTGGCATTGTGCTCCATCACGACGATGATCTTCTTCACGCCCGCGACGAGATCCATCGCGCCGCCCATGCCCTTGATCATCTTGCCGGGGATCATCCAGTTGGCGATGTCGCCATTCTCGGCCACTTCCATCGCGCCCAGCACGGTGAGGTCGATATGTCCGCCCCGGATCATGGCAAAGCTTGCCGCGCTGTCGAAATAGGCGCTGTGCGGCAATTCGCTGATTGTCTGCTTCCCGGCGTTGATCAGGTCGGCGTCTTCTTCACCCGCATAGGGGAAGGGGCCGATACCGAGCATGCCGTTCTCGCTCTGAAGCGTGACATGCATGCCTTCCGGGATGTGGTTGGCGACCAGCGTCGGGATGCCGATGCCGAGATTGACGTAATAGCCATCCTGGAGCTCGCGCGCGGCACGGGCGGCCATCTGGTTGCGGTCCCAGCCTGTGCGGGTTGCAGTATCGGTCATTCTATTCGCTCTTTTCCATGATGGCAGGTGCGTCGGTTTTCTCGGATGGCATCCAGCGTGCGTCGGGTGGGAAGACGTCGTCGATCGTCCCCTTCTGCCACGCGCCATAGGCCGAGTTCGGGATCACGAACCAGCCATTGCCCCAGAGCTGTGCATACTCGCCCCGCGCGACAAGCGCGCGTCGATCCTGCACCGACATTTTGGGGTCGTTGAACACGTCGGCGAAGTCGCCGAGGTTGTCGCCTGCCATTGCGATCACGCAGTATTTTGCGGCGATTGTGGCGCGGCGTCCGTCCTTGCGGCCGCCCATGGCATCGTCACCGCGCAGGAACAGGTTTTCAAGGTGGACCGCGGGGCCGGCACCTGCCGCTTCGATCGCGGCTGCGGTTCCCGCGGCGGTGTCGGAATTGCGGTTGGTGTTGAAGATCACGGCAATGCCCGCCTCGCGCAGGCGCCTGAGGCCCGTCACCGCCCCTGGGACCGGAGCGGCAATGCCCGCGCCACCGTTGGCCCACTGCTCCCACTCTTCCGGGACAAAGTTCTTGCCGGAATAGGCTTGCCAGTACTCGTAGCCACGATTGAGAATCACCGTCTCATCGACATCGAACACGGCGGCGAACGGCTTCATCGAGCCATCGGCGGCTACGCATGACGGGGTAGCGATGCCCCCATCGACATCCGGCAGGCCCAGCGGAATCGATTGCGGTGTCTTGCGCTGACGCGACACGGCCACGGCATAGTCGGCGATCTGGCGCCAGGCCTGGATCGAGGCACCGGCAGCCTCGCCGGAACCATAGAGCCATCGCATGGTGTCGGGAGCGGGCTGCTCGCCTCCTGTGGGCGCAACCGGGGCAGCAGGAGCGCTGGCAACTTCCGCTGTGCCCGTTGAGGCGCAGCCAGCCAGCATCACTGCGGCCAGGCCGATGATTGCGGCATTTTTCATGCAGCGTTCTCCATATCTGCGGGGAGCGGGAGGTCGGCATTGGCGACCTGCCAGAGAATCGAAAGTACGCGCCAGCTGTCGTCGGGTTGGCGCATGAGCTGGAACGAATTGATGCCGATCGTGGCGCCCTTTGTGCCATCCGGCTCTGTCCAGTCACCGGAGTAGGAAGACCAGGCATGGGCTATCCCGCCGTAGATCAGGACGCGATTGACCAGCGTTCCTTCGCTGAACCCGTTGCCGACCAGGAAGTCTCGCTTGCTGGCGATGTATTCCTCCAGCGTACAGCTCTCGACCCCGTCGGCACGGATGGCGGTGAGGCGGGCATTGGGCAGATACAGCGCGCGCATCGCATCCCAGTCGCGTTCCTCGCCGACTTCGCCGGAGATGGCGGCATAAACGGCATCGATGGTCCGGTTAACTGCGGCGATATCGTCGGCTTCCGACGGCATCATGCGGTCTCGCGTTCGCGCGTCGTGACGAATTCGATCTTCTTGTAGTAAGGCGCGCCGACAATCATGCGCTGGACGTATACGCCTGGCAGGTGGATGCAGTCGGGGTCGAGCGAACCGACGGGTACCACTTCCTCGACTTCCACAACGCAAGCCTTGCCGCAGGTCGCGGCGGGCAGGTTGAAGTTGCGCGCGGTCTTGCGGAACACGAGATTGCCGGTTTCGTCGGCCTTCCATGCCTTTACGATTGCGAGATCGGCGAAGATTCCGCGTTCGAGAATATACTCCTCCCCGTCGAAAACCTTGGTCTCCTTGCCCTCGGCTACCTGCGTACCGACACCGGTCTTGGTATAGAAGCCGGGGATTCCGGCGCCGCCTGCACGCATTCGTTCGGCCAGCGTACCTTGCGGGCAGAATTCTACCTCGAGCTCGCCAGAGAGGAACTGGCGTTCGAATTCCTTGTTCTCGCCGACATAGGACGAGATCATCTTCTTCACCTGGTGGGTGCGCAGCAGCATGCCGATGCCTTCGCCATCGATCCCGGCATTGTTGCTGGCGAAGGTCAGGCCCTTAACGCCACTTTCGCGGATCGCGGTGAGCAGTCGCTCCGGAATTCCGCAGAGGCCGAAACCCCCGCTCGCAATCAGCATGTCGTCCTTTAGCAGCCCGTCGAGGGCAGCAGCGGCGTCGGGATAGAGCTTGTTCATAGAGTGGGCCTTAGCCCTGCTCGCCTACGCTGTCACCAGCCTATCGGGAGCCTCGGATCCGTAGCGATATCCGGCGGAACCCGGGGGATGAAGCGGATCAGCCAAAGTTGCGCGAAACGCAACAGACATTGACCCTTTCGCACTTGCACAAAACCATGCTGCACTGCACATAGGGCGGGCCTTTCAGGCATCCTCTCCCAAGACTTTTCAAGCCCGGCAGGTTCTCCTGCCGGGCTTTTTCTTGTCCGCCTCGGACCCTTCGTTCGCGTTTGTTCATTGCATCCAAAAGGCCTAGCCCCCAGCTTGGGCCGAAACGTTTGGACGGACGAAGGGAAAATGCCCTCATGGCAGACGCGGACGCGGCGGTAGCGGAGAAGACAGTCAGGTTGCAGGTTGCGGCCGCACGGCAAGAGGAGAGCGGACAGGGCATCGCGCGAATGCCGCGCTCCAGTTTCAAGGCGCTCGGCATTACCGAGGGCGACGTCGTCGAAATTACCGGGAAGCGCTCGACTGCGGCTATCGCTATGGCTGCCTATGACGAGGACCAGAGCCTCGATGTCGTCCGCCTCGATGGCCTCCAGCGTGGCAATGCCGAGGTGGGGTCGGGTGAACACGTCAATGTCGTGGCTGCCGAATCCCGTCCCGCTACCCGTGTCGTTTTCGCTCCGGCGCAGCGCGAGATGCGCCTCCAGGGACCGGCGCAGGCGTTGAAGCGTAACTTCTTTCGCAAGCCGCTGGTTGCAGGGGATCTCGTGGCCACCACGGGCCAGCAGCCGGTCCAGAATATGCCACCGGAGGTGCGGCGGATGTTCAACGCACCCGCCTATGCCTTGACCCAGATCCGTCTCAGCGTCGTGTCGACCACGCCAAAGGGCATCGTCCATATCGACGAGGATACCGAGGTTGAACTGCGCGCCGAGTTCGAACCGCCCCGCGATGCGCGTGCCGTGGTCAACTATGACGACGTCGGCGGTATGGGCGAGACGATCCAGGCGTTGCGCGAGATGGTCGAATTGCCGCTGCGCTATCCTGAATTGTTCACCCGCCTCGGTGTCGACCCGCCGAAGGGCGTGCTGCTTCACGGCCCGCCAGGCACGGGCAAGACCCGTCTCGCGCAGGCGGTGGCCAATGAAAGCGACGCCAGCTTCTTCACCATAAACGGGCCGGAAATTATGGGCTCGGCCTATGGTGAGAGCGAGAAGGCGCTGCGCGAAGTCTTCGAGGAAGCGGGCAAGTCGGCCCCCGCCATCGTCTTCATCGACGAAATCGACTCGATAGCGCCCAAGCGTGATCGGGTTCCGGGTGAGGCGGAAAAGCGTCTCGTCGCGCAACTGCTGACCTTGATGGACGGCCTCGAAGCGCGATCGAACCTTGTCGTGATCGCCGCCACCAACCGGCCCGATGCGATCGACGAAGCGCTGCGGCGCCCGGGCCGCTTCGACCGCGAAATTGTGATTGGCGTGCCCGACGAGAAAGGCCGCCGCGAGATCCTTGGCATCCACACTCGCGGGATGCCCTTGGGTGACAAGGTCGATCTCAACGAGCTGGCCCGCGCGACCTACGGCTTCGTCGGCGCCGACATTGCCGCCTTGACCCGCGAAGCGGCAATCGATGCCGTGCGACGGATCATGCCGCGCATCGACCTCGATGAGCGGACCATCCCGCCTGAGGTGCTCGACGACCTCTATGTCGGCCGTGAGGACTTCCTTTCGGCCCTTAAGCGCATCCAGCCATCGGCCATGCGCGAGGTGATGGTGCAAGTCCCCAATGTCGGGTGGTCGGACATTGGCGGGGTTGGCGATGCCATCGAGAAGCTCAAGGAAGGTATCGAGCTTCCGTTGAAGAATCCCGACGTCTTCCACCGGCTCGGTATCCGGCCAGCCAAGGGCTTCCTGCTCTACGGCCCTCCGGGAACGGGCAAGACGCTACTGGCCAAGGCCGTTGCCAAGGAGGCGGAGGCCAACTTCATCTCGATAAAGAGCTCCGACCTGCTGTCCAAATGGTATGGCGAAAGCGAGCAACAAATCGCTCGAATGTTCAAGCGCGCCCGCTCGGTGGCACCTTGCGTGATCTTCATCGACGAAATCGATAGCCTCGTTCCTGCGCGCGGGAGCGGGCAGGGCGAACCGCAGGTTACGGGTCGCGTGGTCAACACCATCCTTGCCGAGATGGACGGGCTGGAGGAATTGCAGTCGGTCGTCGTCATCGGTGCGACCAATCGTCCCGCGCTGGTCGATCCGGCGCTGTTACGTCCGGGCCGCTTCGACGAGCTTGTCTATGTCGGCACGCCCGACAAGGCAGGGCGCGAACAGATACTTGGCATCCACACGGCCAATATGCCGCTCGCGAAGAATGTCTCGCTGGCAGATGTGGCGAGCAAGACCGACCGGTTCACGGGTGCCGATTTGGAAGACGTCGTCCGGCGCGCGGGCCTCAATGCGCTCCAGCGAGCAGGCGGAGACGTCAAGAACGTGACGGCGGCGGACTTCGAGGAAGCGCTCAAGGACAGCCGCGCGACAGTGACCTCCGAGATGGAGGCCGAGTACAAGAAGATGCGCGGCGAGCTGAAGAAGCGTGCGGTCGAGGTGCGTCCGATCGGCTTCATTCACGATGGCATGATCGAGCCGACGCGCGACCAGAAACACGGCGGCACCGCTGAAGACTAGGCCTGGGTCAGGTCTTCTTTGCGCGCTGGTTTGCCGCCTCGACTTCGAGGCGGTGGCGGATCAGCGCGCCCGGCTGCTCCTTGCGCAGCCATGCCAGCATGTGTTCGCGAACCGCGCAACGCAGCGTCCACAGGTCCCCGATAGTCTCGGCGCTCATCGAAAGACGCAGTTCTACGCTCTCGGGATAGGCCTCGGTCATCAGCAGCGCCACATTGCGCCCATCCCATAGTGGGTGCGCCTGGACGAAGCGCTCGAATTCCTGTCGGATCGGCTCGACATCGGTGTCAGGATCGAGATGGAGGTAAACGGGTCCGGTCAGCTTCTCGCTGACACGGGACCAATTCTCGAAACTCTGGTCGAGGAAGCGGCTCGTAGGCACCACAAGCACACGCTCGTCCCAGGTGCGCACGGTGACGAAACTCATGCGGATTTCCTCGACCCGGCCCGCCTGTCCGTCGACCTTGACGAGATCGCCGATGCGCAAAGGCTGGGTCAGGGCCATCTGCAGGCCTGCGATCAGCGATTTGAGCGCGGGTTGCGCTGCCGCACCTACGGCAAGCGCGGCCAGACCGGCAGAGGCCAGCATGGTTGTCCCGATATCACGCACGCCGGGGATGTTCAGCATGATGAGTGACACTGTGATGATGACAATCGCCACCCGCGCGGTTCGCGACAGGATGGCGATGCGGGTCATGCGGCCACGGTGCGAGACAAGGTCCTCGACGCCCTCCATCTGCGCGGCATAGCCCTTCGCCAGCCCCTTTACGGTGGCAAAGGCGACCCAGCCGACAACGCCCGGAACGAGGAAGCCGGCAAGCATATCCCAGCCGCGACCGACAAGCGCTTCGTTCTCCGCGGCAATCGAGATTGCGAAACCGATCATCGCCAGCCTAAGCGGTCGGCGGACCTGCTTCAGGACGATGTCGTCGATGCGACTCTCCGAACTGCTGACAACGCGTTGCAGCACTGCGAATAGGATCCGGTGAACGAGCCACGCGGCGGCGACCGCGATCCCCAAGGCGATGAGCGTCTCGATCAGCGCCTCGGTGGAGACGGGCCAGTTTTTCGGGTGGTAACGTTCGAGCATTGCGCGCCTGCCTATGGGTGTGCGGCTATGCTTTCAAGGGTCCAGATCACTCCACGAGCGGGAGGTCGATCCTGACCACCAGCCCATCGGAAGTAAAGTCCCGCTCCAGCGTGCCGCCGAACTGGCGAGCGGCGCTGGTCATCAGCAGGCTTCCGAAGCCGCGATGCTCTGGCGTTCCGGGCAGCGGGACGCCGGTTTCCTGCCATTTCAGGTGGACGCGGTCATCGCGCCTTTCCCAGCTGATCGCGATGGTCCCGCCATGGGCCCATGCGCCATATTTCACGGCGTTGGTGGTCAGCTCGTGAAGCACCAGGCCGAGGGGTGTAACTCGCCGCGCCGGAAGCATGATGTCCGGTCCCTCGATCGTGGCGGTCTGTGAGGAGGAGCGATAGGGGGCGAGCGATGTCTCGATCAGTTGCGACAGGGAGGCGACAGGGCGTTCGAGTTCGCCCTGGCTGACTTCGTGAGCCGTAAGCAGCGCGCGGATCCGTTGCGCAATGCTTTCGGTCACTTCCTTCGCCTCGGGTTTGTCGCGTGCGCTCATCTGGACGATCGCCAACACGACCGCGAAGAGGTTCTTGACCCGGTGATTGAGCTCGCGGGCGAGCAGGTCGGCCCTATCGCGCGCTTCCCCGAGTGCAGCCGCTTGCGCAGCTTCCGCTTCAGCGCGAGCCGCCCGGCTGACCAGCCGGCCGCCGCCAATCATCGCGAGGATAAGGAGGAACAGCAGGCCCCCCAGCAGAGGCAACACCCGACCTTCGGAGCGCGAAGTGTTGGCAATCGCCTCGGTGAGGATGTCGTTTTCAATCTCCTCCATCTCGTGAATGGCGCGGCCCAGCCGTTCCATGGTCTCGACGCCCTCGTCGCTCAGTACGGCACGTCGGGCATCGAGCAACCGTCCTTCCTCGACCATCGCGACACTGTCGTTCATTTCACGGAACTTGGCGCGTGCCAGCGCCTCGATTTCGTCGACCAGCTCTGACTGGCGCGGCGTCGCGACATCGGCGAGGAGCGCCTTCAATCGATCGAGTGCGGGATCGATCTGCTCCTGCCCGGTTTCGAAGGGTACGAGATAGCGCCGGTCGAGAGTGATCAAATATCCGCGCTGGCCGGTCTCGCCATTGAGGGTCGCCCTCCCGATCCGGCGCAATTGGTCGAGAATCTCGGTGGTTTTTTCAACCTGGTCCCGCTGGGCCCGCTCGGCCGCTACCGTCTGATAGACCAGCATGATCAGCGCCAGCATCGCCGCCCCTATCGTGGCCAGCAGCGCCAGGTTCAGCCCGCGAAATCCGCGAGTCCGCATGGCATAGGTGAAGGTGCGTTTCAGTGCGCGGCCCCCCAGCTGAGGCCGGTGCCGATTTCGACGCCCAGTGGCACGCTGAGTTCCACGGCCGGACGTGCAGCCTCGGCCATCACCTGCTCGATGACGGGGCTGGCCGCCGCGACATCGCTTTCGGGCAATTCGAACACGAGTTCGTCGTGCACCTGCAACAACATCCGCACATGACCCAGTCCCGCTACTTCGAGCGCGGGCATCATGCGCGCCATGGCCCGCTTGATGATGTCGGCGCTGGTGCCCTGGATTGGCGCATTAATGGCGGCGCGCTCGCTCCCCGCGCGTTCGTTCGGGTTTTTCGAATTGATCCGCGGGAACCAGGTCTTTCGGCCAAACAGCGTTTCCGAAAAACCGCGCTCGCGCACCGTCTCCAGCGTTTCGTGGATATAGCGCTGGATGCCCGGGAATCGCTGGAAGTAGGTGTCGATCATTGCCTGCGCCTCATCGGGTTCGACGCCGAGTCGCCCGGCAAGCCCCCAACGCGATATACCGTAAAGGATTGCAAAGTTGATCGTTTTTGCACGTCCGCGGGTATCGCGGTCGACCGTGCCGAACATTTCCTGCGCCGTGCGGGCGTGGATGTCCTCCCCGGCGGCAAAGGCTTCTTTCAGGCTCGGTACGTCGGCCATATGCGCGGCGAGGCGCAGCTCGATCTGCGAATAGTCGGCGGCGAGCAGGACATTGCCGGGCTCGGCCACGAAGGCGTCGCGGATCTGGCGGCCGATTTCGGTGCGAATCGGAATGTTCTGCAAATTGGGGTCGGTCGAGGAGAGGCGGCCCGTCTGCGCACCGACGAGGCTGTAGCTCGTATGCACACGACCCGTAGCCGGATTGATCGCCTCTTGCAGGGCATCTGTATAGGTAGATTTGAGCTTCGCCAGCTGGCGCCATTCGAGCACCTTGTCGGCAATGGCCGCACCTTCGCCGGAAAGGCGTTCGAGCACGCTCTGGTCCGTGGAGTACTGCCCGCTCTTGCCCTTGCGTCCTCCCTTGTAGCCGAGCTTGTCGAACAGGATATCGCCGAGCTGTTTGGGGCTGCCCACGGAAAAAGATTCGCCTGCGAGTTCGTGTATCTCCCCTTCGAGGCGCGAAGTTTCCTTGGCGAATTCCTCCGACAGGCGCGAAAGATGCGCGCGGTCGACCTTGATGCCGTGCCGCTCCATTTGCGCAACCACTGGCACGAGCGGCCGGTCGACCCGCTCGTAAATGCGCGTTCCGCCTTCGTCGGCCAGACGCGGCTTGAGCAGCTTAAAAAGCCGCCAGGTGACGTCGGCGTCCTCCGCAGCGTATTCGGTCGCCTTGTCGAGTGGAACCTCGCCGAAGGGGATGGCCTTCTTGCCGGTGCCGCAGACTTCCTTGAACGGGATGCAGTTGTGCCCGAGATGGCGTTCGGCGAGCTCGTCCATCCCGTGACCGCCGCCGATGCCGTCCAAGCTGCGTCCGGCATCGAGATCGAAGCTGACAACCATTGTGTCATCGATCGGCGCGACCATCACGCCGTTGCGGGCGAGGACGTTGAGGTCGTATTTCCCGTTGTGGAAGACCTTGAGCACCGCATCGCTCTCGAGAACGGGCTTGAGCGCTTTTAACGCATCCGCCTTGTCGACCTGTTGTGGCTTCTCGGCGAACATGTCGCTCCCGCCGTGTCCAAGCGGGATGTAGCAGGCCTCGTTGGGGCCCGTGGCGAGGCTGACCCCGACAAGTTCAGCGCGTATCGCGTCGAGGCTGTCGGTCTCGGTGTCGACTGCCACCACGCGCGCAGCCCGTGCTTTCGCGATCCAGTGCTGCAGCCGCTCCATGCTTTGCACGCACTCGTATTTCGAACGGTCGATCGCCGGGAGTTCGGGCATGGGCTGGCGATTCCCCTCGCTATTGGCGGGGGCGCTCAGTGTCTCTAGTTTGGCCGGATTGAGATCGGTGGTTCGCGATGGGCTGCCAGTCCCGGCGTCGAGTCGCTTGAGCAGGCTGGTAAAGCCATGCTTGGCAAGGAATGCTGCAAGCGGTTCGGGAGGAACGCCATCGAGCCTGAAATCGTCGAGAGGTTCGGGGAGCTCGCAATCTTCCTTGAGAGTTACAAGGACGCGGCTCAGTTCCGCCATCTCGCGTCCTTCGAGCAGGCGTTCCTGCAGTTTCGATTTCTTCATTTCAGGCGCTGCGTCGAGTGCAGCCGTCAGCGACCCGTGCTCGCCAATCAGCTTGGAGGCGGTTTTCGGTCCGACGCCGTAGATGCCCGGTATATTGTCGACGCTGTCGCCCATGAGCGCGAGCACGTCTCCCACCAGTTCGGGCGGGACGCCGAATTTCTCGTTCACTTCGTCACGATAGATGCGCGCGTTCTTCATCGTGTCGAGCATGTCGATCCGTGCGCCGTCCTTCTCTCCGACGAGCTGCATCAGGTCCTTGTCGGACGATACGATGGTGACATTCCAGCCGCGATCCTGCGCGGCGCGCGCATAGGAAGCGATGAGGTCGTCCGCCTCCAGCCCGGCTTCTTCGATACAGGGCAGGCTGAACGCGCGGGTCGCGTCGCGGATCAGCGGGAATTGCGGCCGCAAGTCCTCCGGTGGTTCGGGTCGGTTGGCCTTGTATTCGGGATAGATGTCGTTGCGAAAGCTGTGCGATCCCTTGTCGAGGATAACCGCAAGGTGCGTGGGGCCGTCTGCCTTGTCGAGATCGTCCGCCAGCTTCCACAGCATGGTGGTGTAGCCATAGACCGCTCCCACCGGGGTTCCTTCGGGATCGGTCAAAGGTGGCAGCCGGTGATAGGCGCGGAAGATATAGGCGGACCCGTCGACGAGGTAGAGATGCGCTTTTTCGGCCATGCGAAGGGGCTTAGCAGTGCCTCTGGCGCTTGGGGAGCGGGTTTCGGACGGCAGTGGAAAACCCAATAGCCGCAAGGTGTTGGCGCGGCAGCCCGTGTCAGATGATGGCCGAAATGGGGCGAAAATGCTTGCGATGCCACAATCCGGCCACTATTTAGACACTGTGAGGCCCGATTCCGGGGCTCGCGCGGGAAGCGTCTCTCGGGTCGCGGAACGCACTTATACTCGCTGACTAAGGAATTTATCCTATGCGTAAGATCGCTCTTTTCGCCGCTGCTTCGGCTGCTGCTCTCACCCTCGCTGCTTGCTCGGAAGCTACCGAAGACGCTGCTGACGCAACCGTCGAGAACGCTGCTGCCGACACCGAAGCTAACATGGAAGCTGCTGGCGACGCCGTTGAAGGCGCTGCTGACGCGACCGCTGAAGCTGCTGACGACGCTGCTGCTGAAGTCGAAGCTGAAGTTCAGGGCGAAACCGAAGCTGAAGCTCAGGCCGACTAATCGGACCTCTGCTTCGCTGACGGTTCTACGTCACGAAACAGGAAAGGGCGGTGCCATACCGGCGCCGCCCTTTTCCTTTGTTCCGGTTCTGATCGCCTGTCGGATCAGTTGCTGCGGTATTGCGCATTGGCCCAATTGCGGCGGTTCTGCGCGGAATAGCCATCATGCAGTGCACGGGCGATCTGGGCGATCTTGGCCTCGCGATCGAGCCGGGTGCCCTGGCCGGTGACGTAGATCGCCACGGCCACAGCCCGGCCATCCTCGGTTTCGATGATGCCGATATCGCTCGAGGTGTTATTCAGCGAGCCGGTCTTGTGGCTCACTTTCACTCCGGCCGGCATAAGTGCGGGGATGCGTCGCTTGCCCGTGCGGGTGCGGCTCATGGCGCCCAGCAGGACGCGGCGGCTCTCATCGCCCAGATATTTGCCTTGGTAGAAACCCGTCAGAAGCGTCAGCATCGCCTTAGGAGTCGCACTGTCACGCAGGTCGATATGGCTTGCAGGATCATATTCGCCATCGTCTCGCACGAGAGTGGCGATATCGCGGTCGATGCTGAAATCCTTGATACCCTGGCGCCGTACCCAGTCATTGACCTTGGCGGGGCCACCCACGACGCGCAGCAATGCATCGGTGGCAGGGTTGCTTGAGCGGGTGATCATGATCTCGATCAGATCGATCGCCTTCATGTACTCGCCCTCGTAAACAGGGGCGACCTTGCTCGAGAACTTGGCCGAGCGGCGCGGGAGCATCAGCGGGAATTCGCTGGTCAGCGACCAGCGACCCTGTTCCACGCCTTCGAGGAAGGTCGCGGCAATGGCGATCTTGCTGGTGCTGGCCATCGGGAATCGCTGGTCGCCCAGCACGCCCACATATTGACCGGTAGACAGATCGATTGCGGCGACGCCGATGCGGCCACGTGACCCGTCTGCAAGCTCGGCAATCCGCTGTTCCAGCGCGGTGTCATAGACTGCGTCGAAGGTTTGCGGTTTGCGCGCTTCGGTACCCAGGACATTGTCGAAGCTGGCCTCGAGCGCCTTGCCGCCATCGTCCGCCAGCACAGGCGCGCTGACGGCCAATGCGCCCGCTGCCAAAATCGATCCGAAAAAGCCTGTCCGCATAAATCCCGTTTACCGCCCCTATGGTTACGCCAACCTTAAGGCCGCTACGGAATCCGACGCAAGAGCCTCAGCGACGAGAAGTGTCGCCAAAGCGACCGGACCTGATTCCGTCCGGCAATTTCATGGCATCCCCGCGACCGATCAGGCGCTTGCAATGACCTGTTCTATGCGAGCGGTCGGTTCGCCAGTCATCGTTTTGTCGATTTCACCGACCAGACGCTTCGACAGTTCGGAGTGATAATGACGCCGCATTTCGCCCAGCGTCTTGGGGTCGGCGATAACCAGCACATCGGTGATCTCACCGGCGATGGCCTTTGCATTCAGCCACTCGGCTGCAGCTGCACCGTGAGCAAGCTCGTTGAGATCGGTCCGGCCATGCATCTGACCCACATCGTCCTGATGGCGTACGCCCGCACTGAAGTTGCTTGCGGTAAGGTCCGGCTTGTCGGCGTGCGACAGTTTCGGTTCAAGTGGCTGGCCCGAATTGCGCATCACCGTGAAGTTCTTGCCATCGACGATTGCGACGTGGGCGCTGCTGGGAAGTCTCATTGGGTTCTCCTTATCTGAAGTCTCACAGAACCAACGGATCAGACGACCGGGAGGTCCGGGCTTGAGCGACAGGCTGTTTCCCTGCAAGCATGAGCCGCATGGGAGTCGAGGATCGCAGTGCTGCTATCGAAAGCGGACTGGCACGGGCGCTTGCGCGTGTGGGCCTCGCGTTGCCGGAATCACTCGCGCGACTGACTGGCGGCGCCACGATGGAGAGCTGGCGCTTTTCATCGGGTGGAGAGGATTTCGTACTGCGCCGAGCTCCCTCGGCGGCAATGATGGAGGGGCGCGCTATTGGTCACGACACCGAGGCCGCAGTGATCCGCGCGGTGCATGCGCGCGGTGTGCGGGCACCCGAGGTGGTCGTCGAGCTGGAAGAGAGTGACGGGTTGGGAACCGGCTTCGTCATGCGCGCGCTCCCGGGTACTGCGGATCCGCGCACTATTCTTGCCGACAACGAGGACGACGTGACGGCGTTCGACCTCTGTGCCGATATTGCGATCGAGCTCGCCGAAATTCACCGGACACCGCTTGAATCCCTACCCGACCTGCCGCGACTTGACCCGAAGGACGGCGTGGAAGGTCTGCGCGAACAATTCGAGGAAGCCGGAGGCGACCGTCCTGTTGTCGCTCTGGCTCTTCGTTGGCTGCAGGACAATCTCCCGTCACCCATCGAGCCTGTGCTGGTTCATGGCGATTATCGACTGGGCAATCTTCTGGTCGAGGGGGACGCGCTGACGGGCGTGCTCGATTGGGAATTGGCGCACCTCGGCGATCATCACGAGGATCTCGCCTACGGCTGCATGACGGTGTGGCGTTTCTCGCGGCCGGACCGCCCCGCCTATGGCCTCGCCACGCTCGGCGATATCTCGATCGAATATGCCAGCCTGTATGGGCGTGAGGTTGACCCCGACCGGTTCCGCTGGTGGCTGGTCTATCGAACCTGTTGGTGGGCGCTCGGTTGCTGGAAAATGGGCGCGACATGGCGAGAGGGGACCGACCGGACTCTCGAACGCGCGATCATCTCGCGGCGGACCAGCGAGCAGGAGCTCGACCTGCTGATGTTGCTTGAAGAGATAGCGCCGGAAGCGGAGCGCAAACGCGAGCTGCCGGTCGGCGCACCTGTCGAAACACCGGAAGGCGAAGCTGGCGCGGGCGAGCTGGCGGTCGCGATCTCGGAGTGGCTGGCAACGGTCAAGGACCGGATGGAAGGCCACGACCGCTTCCAGCATGCGGTTGCGCGAAATGCCCTCGGCATCATCGCACGCGACTATGTGGCGCAGGTCGATGTTCGCGATGCGGAACTTGCCCGCGCCTTGATCGACGGAGGGGTAACGCTGGCAGAGCCGGGACTGCTTGCGCGGTTGAAGCGCACCGCGCTCGACAAGCTGACTGTCGACACGCCCAAATATCCCGCGCTGGCACTCGCCCGCAGGAAATGGACCGGAGAGGAATAGGCCGATGGACTTCACGATCCCGCAGGAGCTCGAAGATTATTATTCGGAGCTGGTGGCCTTCATCGAGGCGGAGATCGAACCACTGGTCGCCAAGGACGACAACATCCGCTTCTTCGACCACCGCCGCGAATGGGCACGGACCAATTTCGAAGAGGGCGGTTTGCCGCGCCACGAATGGGAAGACTTGTTGCGGCAGGCACGCAAAGCTGCAGATGCGGCGGGGCACTGGCGGTTCTCGGCGCCGAAGAAGTACGGCGGGAAGGACGGCTCCAACCTCTGGATGGCGGTGATACGTGACCGTTTTGCGCAGCGCGGCCTGGGCCTTCACAATGATCTCCAGAACGAGCATTCGATCGTCGGCAATTTCCCCTTCGTCGCCATGTTCGAGACCTTCGGCACCGAAGAACAGAAGGAGGAGTTCATCCTCGGCGGTTTCGAGGGCAAGCGCCGGGTCGCCTTTGGTCTGACCGAACCGCATCACGGCTCCGACGCAACCTTCATGGAGACCAAGGCTGTGCGCGAGACGCGTGACGGCGTGAAAGGCTGGCGTATCGATGGCGAGAAAATGTGGATCACCGGCATGCATGTCGCGACCCACTGTGCCATGTTTGCACGGACCTCGGGCGACGACGGCGATGCGCGCGGGATCACCTGCTTCCTCGTGCCCAATCCTATCGAAGGGCTGGAGATCGAGGAGTGGATGTGGACTTTCAACATGCCCACCGACCACCCGCGCCTGTCGGTCAACAATGTCTGGGTGCCCGACAGCGCGATCCTGGGCCGCGAGGGCTATGGCCTCGCGCTGGCGCAGAGCTTCGTCCACCAGAACCGCATCCGGCAAGCTGCGAGTTCGCTCGGCGCGGCGCAGTTCTGCGTCGAGGAGAGCGTGAAATACGCCCGCGAGCGCAAGCCGTTCGGCGAGGAGCTGGCGCGCAACCAGGCGATCCAGTTCCCGCTGGTCGAGCTTGCCACGCAATGCGAGATGCTGCGCCTGCTGATCTACAAGACCGCGTGGGAAATGGACAACATGCCGCATGAGGAGATCGAGAAGACGATCTCCGACAAGGTCAGCATGTGCAATTACTGGGCGAACCGGCTTGTCTGCCAGGCGGCCGACCGCGCGATGCAGGTCCATGGCGGGATTGGCTATTCGCGACACAAGCCCTTCGAGCATATTTACCGCCACCACCGCCGCTACCGCATCACCGAAGGCGCGGAGGAAATCCAGATGCGCAAGGTGGCGGCCTACCTCTTCGGCTATCTCGGGCCGCGGAAGGGGCGCTTCTCGGCCAAGTAGGCGGCGTTGCGAAAATGAAGAGGCCCGGCAGATCGCTCCGCCGGGCCTCTCTGTCGGGTCCGATAGGATGAAGGGAGCTTAGAAGCCCATTCCGCCCATGCCACCCATGTCGGGCATTGCCGGGGCCGGCTTGTCTTCCGGCTTCTCGACGATTGCCGCCTCGGTCGTGATCAGCAGACCGGCGACCGAAGCTGCGTCCTGCAGCGCGGTGCGGACGACCTTGGTCGGGTCGATGACGCCGGCAGCCACGAGGTTCTCGTAGGTGTCGGTCGCGGCATTGAAGCCGAGCGAGTCGTCATTGGCGTCCATCAGCTTGCCCGAGATGACCGCACCGTCGTGGCCAGCATTGGCTGCGATCTGGCGAACGGGAGCCATGATCGCGCGACGAACGATGTCGACACCGCGGGTCTGGTCGTCATTGCCGCCGGTCAGGCCTTCGAGAGCCTTGGTGGCGTAGAGCAGGGCGGTACCGCCGCCCGGGACGATGCCTTCTTCGACGGCTGCGCGGGTCGCGTGCAGCGCGTCGTCGACGCGGTCCTTGCGCTCCTTCACCTCGACCTCGGTGGCACCGCCGACCTTGATCACGGCAACGCCGCCGGCGAGCTTGGCAAGACGCTCCTGGAGCTTCTCGCGGTCGTAGTCGCTCGAAGTGTTGTCGATCTGCGTGCGGATCTCGCCGACGCGGGCCTTGATGTCGTCTGCGTCACCGGCACCGTCGACGATGGTCGTGTTGTCCTTGTCGATGGTGACCTTCTTGGCTTGGCCAAGCATGTTCAGCGTGACGTTCTCAAGCTTGATGCCGAGGTCTTCGCTGATCATCTCGCCCTTGGTCAGGATGGCGATGTCCTGCAGCATGGCCTTGCGGCGGTCGCCGAAGCCCGGAGCCTTGACCGCTGCGACCTTGAGGCCGCCGCGCAGCTTGTTGACCACGAGGGTGGCCAGCGCTTCGCCTTCGATGTCTTCCGCGATGATCAGCAGCGGACGGCCCGACTGGACCGCAGCCTCGAGCACCGGCAGCATCGCCTGGAGGTTCGACAGCTTCTTCTCGTGGATGAGGATGTACGGGTTCTCGAGTTCGACCGTCATCTTCTCCGGGTTGGTGATGAAGTAGGGCGAGAGGTAGCCGCGGTCGAACTGCATGCCTTCAACGACATCGAGTTCGAATTCGAGACCCTTGGCCTCTTCCACGGTGATGACGCCTTCCTTGCCGACCTTTTCCATGGCTTCGGCGATCTTCTCGCCAACTTCCTTGTCGCCATTGGCCGAGATGATGCCGACCTGGGCGATCTCCGACGAACCGGCGACGTCCTTCGAACGGCCCTTGAGGTTCTCGACGACCTTCTCGACCGCGAGGTCGATGCCGCGCTTGAGGTCCATCGGGTTCATGCCGGCGGCAACCGACTTCATGCCTTCGTTGACGATGGCCTGGGCCAGAACGGTGGCGGTGGTGGTGCCGTCACCCGCAGTGTCGTTCGCCTTGCTGGCGACTTCCTTGATCATCTGCGCGCCCATGTTCTCGAACTTGTCCTTCAGTTCGATTTCCTTGGCGACGGTGACGCCGTCCTTGGTGATGCGGGGTGCGCCGAAGCTCTTGTCGATCACGACGTTGCGGCCCTTGGGGCCCAGCGTGACCTTGACGGCATTGGCGAGGGTGTCGACGCCGCGCAGAATGCCTTCGCGCGCGTCGCGGCCGAACTTTACGTCCTTGGCTGCCATGATGTGTTTCCTTGTCTAGCTTGTCTAAAATCGCACGTGTGCGCGATGGGAAGTTGGGCGAGGGGTCCGGCTATCAGCCGAGGATTCCCATGATGTCGCTTTCCTTCATGATCAGCAGGTCTTCGCCGTCGATCTTGACTTCGGTGCCGGACCACTTGCCGAACAGGACGCGGTCGCCTGCCTTGACGTCGAGCGGGGTGACCTTGCCGTCTTCGGCCTTGGAACCCGAACCCACGGCGACGATCTCGCCTTCGCTCGGCTTTTCCTTGGCGCTGTCGGGAATGATGATCCCGCCGGCGGTCTTTTCCTCGGCTTCGATGCGACGGACCAATACGCGGTCGTGCAGCGGACGAAATGCCATGATGATGACCTCTCTTCTAAGAGTGTGAAAGTTGAACTTGGCACTCCCAGATCGAGAGTGCCAGCGCGGCGCATTTGGGAGCGCGGCTTCGCGGAGTCAACGGGTAGGAGAGGAAAAAAGTTGCGACCGTTTCGGCGGGCCGTGCCTGCTATTGGGCGGCGTGTGCCCGCGCGGTCAGCCCCAGCCGTTCGCGCCTTGCCCAGCGCCATGTGAGCAGCGTCGCGGAGAATACAAGCCCGGTCGCCAGCCCGATCCAGACGCCGGTGCCCTCCAATGGAGTCCTGAAACCAAGCCAGAGCGACGTGCCGAGGCCGGGAACCCAATAGCTGAAGACCGCGATAAGCATGGGAACACGCGTGTCCTGCAACCCGCGCAAGGAACCCGCCGCCACGGCCTGCACACCGTCGAACAGCTGGAAGGCGGCCGCGACGATCATGTACTGGACGGCGAAGCCCACCATCGCCGCATTCTCGGGCGCGAGCGGATCGACATAGATGCGCAGCAAGAGCATCGGCGCGAAGATCATCAATGCGGCGGTCAGGCACATGAAGCTGCCACCCATGGCAATGCCGGCCCAGCCCGCGCGTCCCATCGCCGCGCGGTTGCCTGCACCGAAGTGATAGCCGACACGGATCGTCGCCGCCTGCCCGACCCCGAAAGGTATCTGGAAGGCGAGCGCGGCGACTTGCAGTGCGACCGTGTGCCCGGCCAACTCGCTCGCGCCGATATTGCCCATCAGCAGGGCAGCCCCGCTGAACAGCCCTGCCTCGGCAATGATGATGACCATGACCGGGGTGCCCAGCCGTGCAAGTTCGCGCAGACGGTCCCATTCGGGCCGCCACCAATTGCCGAAAATGCGATAGCGACGCAGGCGGCGGTCCCACAGGATCGCTATGACATAGCTCGCGAGCTGGACCAGCGCCGTGAGCACGCTTGCCAGCGCCGATCCTTCGAGGCCGAGGGCCGGCGCGCCGAGATTGCCGAAGACGAAGGCGTAGTTGCCAAGCAGGCTGGCAATCAGTGCCACCCCGGTGATTGCGGTCGCAAACACAGGTCGTCCCAGTGCCGCGACGAAGTTGCGCAGCACGCTCGACGCGATCATCGGCAGCATGGCCCACATGATGATGCGCAGGAAATCCCCGGCACGGCGGGCCAGCTCGGGCTCCTGCCCGCTCGCCAGCATGATCTCCTCGCCGAACCAGCAGATCGCCATGCCGATCGCGCCGGTTATCACGGTGAGCCACAGGCCCATGCGGACCGAGCGGCGAACCTCGCGCACCGCGTGGCGGCGGCGGCCCAACTCTTCCGCGATCAGCGCGGCGACCATGCCGGTGAGGCCGGAAAAGGCCCACATCAGCAGGCCGAACAGCGCAATCCCCAGCGCGGAGGCCGCCAGTTCGCGTTCGCCCAGCCGTGCAACGAAGATCACGTCGACCGCATGGACCAGCATTTGCAGGAGGTTGGCGAGTGCCAGCGGCCAGGCGAGCCTGAAGGTTGCGCGGATCTCGTCGCGCCATCCGTCACTGCCTTGCGGCAGGGGCCCGGGGGGTTGGTCGTGCGTCATGCAGCCGGCCCGGATAGGCGAAGCCGCTTGCCCGTAAAAGCGAGTTGGTAACCACTTGCAAATTATCATGACGAGGCGCGGCGCTCATGCCACAGGCCGGTGCCTCTGCGCGATCGGGGCTGCTGGATCCATGCTACACTGCCCCCGAAGCGTCGGACGGGAGATTGGAAGGCAGGTATGAGCAACTCTATCCAGATCGCAGCGCTCGATGAAGAGCGGCGCAGCGAAGGTCGGCGTGAACTCCATCTCGACACGAGTGCCGAACAGGCCGGGGGGCGCGCGGCTGTCCGCATTCTCGACCTCTCGGCCAAGGGGATGTTGCTGTCGACGCAGGCGAAGCTGGACCACGGCGAGCTGCTCACCGTCGTTCTCGCGGACGGAGTGGAGCGAGCCGCAAGCGTCGCGTGGAATTCGGGCAATCTGTTTGGTTGTCGTTTCGAGAGCCCGCTTTCACGCGCGCAGCTGGGCACCGCACTGCTTGCCGCGCGGCCGCGGACTGCGGACTCATCGGAGACCGTCCCCACCGCGATTGTGCGCGGGGGTCTGAGCTCGGCTGCTACCTTCGGCGAGCGGATCCGCGCGCTGCGCTTGGCCTCGCCCTATACGATGGCGGCGTTTGCACAGCTTCTCGGCGTCTCGAAGCAGACATTGTGGAGATGGGAATCGGACCAGGTACGTCCCCGTGCCGAAGCGCTCGAACGACTGGTCGCCATCCTCGGGGTCGACGAACGCGAACTGTGCTATGGCAGCGACATCGATGCGGCGCACACCGATGCCGGGCCCGGCGCCAGTACGGTTGCGCAGGTCGTCGACAGGGCCCGCCATGCGATCGCCACGGCGGCGGGTGTCGCGCCAGGGCAGGTTAAAATCGCCATCGATTTCAGCTGATTGCCGACCGCCCGGCGAGGGCGAAATCCGGTTGCGATTCGCGCAACCCTTTGCGGCGTGATATGGATGCGTCGAGACTCGGGGAGGGTCGGGGGTGCAGTTCATACGCTTTCCACTGCTGGCATTTGCAACTTGCGCCGCGCTTGCGGCCACGGTTGCGCGTGCCGATGCGGAAGCGGATACGGGCATTGCAGCGCCCGTTGCCTCGCTCGCTGAAATGCCGGGAGACGAGCTGCTCGAGGACTATGGCGAACTGGCGCTCGACGAGGAACTCGACAGGCCATCGGTCCGCTTCGGGCGCGCCGTGGACCTTGCCGGTCGCGATATCGAACCGGTCTCGAAGGGTCTCACGGGCGGGATCGGTGGAATGCCATCGGGCCTGCCGATGTCGGGGGCGCGGCTGACGAGCGGCTTTGGCAGCCGCTACCACCCAACGCTCGGCGGGATGCGCTTTCATGCCGGTGTCGACCTGGCGGCGCCCACCGGTACGCCGGTCAAGGCAACGGCATCCGGACAGGTTTCGCGCGCGGGCTGGAACGGTGGCTATGGCATTCTGGTGTCGATCAATCACGGCGGTGCGGTCGAGACCCGCTATGCCCACCTTTCCGCCATTGCGGTAAGGCCGGGCGATACGGTGCAGCAGGGCCAGGTGATCGGCTTTGTCGGTTCCACCGGGCGGTCCACCGGGCCGCACCTGCATTACGAAACCCGCGTTTCGGGTCAGCCGACAAATCCGATGTAGGACGCCCCCCGACGGGGCTTAACCGATCGTCACGATCACGCTGTCGCTGGTGGGGTCGTAGCGCAGGTCGACGCCGTCCTTGCGCAATTCGCCGAAGCTGCGCAGCTCATTCGATCCGGCGGCACCGCGCACCTTGGCCCCCTGTCCAGCCTTGTCGAGCAGCGACTTGAGGTCCGCAGGCCTGACCAGCAGGCGCGATTGCGAGTCCACGTGAATGGGCAGGCTGCCGATTTCACGGCTGCCCAGGCGGACGGCCTTGCGCACGACGATCTCGTCACCGCCGACGACCTCGTCGCCCAGCCCGGGTGTTTCGAGGTCGAACCTCACGGGAATGACATTGCCGGGTGCGGGCCTTGCGGTGGCGGCAGGCCTCGGCTCAGCCGTCGCGCCGTGTTGCGTCCGCGTCTCCTCGAGCGCCAGGGCAGGGGCTTCATCGGGCGGACCTCCCTGTACCTGCGCTTCCGTTTCGACCAAGGCTGCCTGCTCCGATCCCGGCATTTCGACCCGGGTGAAGTTGGGCAGCTGAATTCGCGCGACCCCGCGATAGGGCGCGGCGAGCGTCTCCATACTCGGCAGGAAAGCGAAGGCCGCCGCACAGGCGGCAAGCACGAGAGTGCTGGCAAGAACGACCTGCTTGCCTCTGCGTGTCGGCATGATGGTTTCCCGCTGTTCCCCCATAAGATGCGGCAGTCTGGCTAACACAAAGATTTCACGTGGGCGAGGGGCCTGCGCGTCGGCGTTGCCGCTAACCAGTGCGATCGCGAATGTCCCGTTTCGAGACCGATTCTGCAGATCGGGTGGATTCGGGACTCCGGTTCCATTTTTCGCAACCCTGCCGAATCAGTGATTTTTGCTAGGAAAACATTTAAAATCAGCGTGATAGAAAGTCACTTAAGAAAAATCTGATATTGTTGCGGTCGATCAACACCCACACATTAGCATAATATAAACTGCTGATTTATGGGGAAAATAGAAATGGGTTACCGAAACGTTGACGTCGGTTACACTGTTCGGGATGATTTGATCGTTCCGTGAGGGGACAGGCGTTTCTGAACTGGCGTTACTGTCAGTCAAAAAAACAAAACGGTCGCGCCGGTTCCAGAAAATACCCGCACGGACAGGGGCAATTGGGGGAATGCTTCCGGCTGCCTTTTGTGAAACCGAAGGGGCTTTCCCCGCTTGGACTAGGGTATTTGTATCATGACCAACTTCATCAAGAACTTCATCGCTGACGAATCGGGCGCTTCGGCTGCCTAATACGCTCTCATCCTCATCGTCGTCGGCATCGCCATCGTTGGCGGCGCGACCTTCCTTGCCGGTGCAATCGGCTCGGCCATGAGCGACACGGGCGACTGCATCCAGACCCCGACTACCGGCAACTGCTAGTAGTTGGAAAAGATCGCTGGCCCTCCACAATGGAGGGCCGGCTTTCGACTTTGGGGGCAAGTACTGAGGGGGCGCGCGATGGAACGGCGCAATTTGATCATAATCGGTGTGGCCGTGGTTCTCGGCCTGGTGGCTGTCTATCTCGCCAATTCCTATTTCTCCGGGGTCGAAGCGCAGCAGGAGCGCGTTGCTGAAGAACAGCAGCTCGTCCGGATTGCCGTCGCGTCCCAGGATCTCGATTTCGGTGCGACGCTGACCAGCGACAACGTCCGGATGATCAACTGGCCCTCGCAATCCGTGCCCGACGGCGCCTTTACCGACATGAACATGTTTGCGGGAAGCAATGTGGCCATCCGCCCGATTGCCCGCGGCGAACCCGTTCTCAAGGCAAGAATTTCGGAGCGCGCGGTCCTTTCGGAGAACATTCCCGAAGACATGCGCGCCATCACCATTTCGGTGAGCGATGTAACCGGCGTGGCCGGTTTCGTGACTCCCGGCGATGCGGTCGATGTCATCATGACCCGCACCATCCCCGGCGGACAGGACGACAAGGTGGCCTCCATCGTGCTGGAGAATGTCCAGATCGTGGCGATCGACCGCCGCGCCTCGGAAAGCAGCACCGAGCCGCAAGAGCTCAAGATGGCGACGCTGCTGGTGAACCAGCAGGACGCCCAGAAGCTCGCGCTCGCCTCGGAAAGCGGCCGCCTCAGCCTCGCCCTGCGCAATGTCGCGAACCAGGATGTCGGCGCGACCCGCGTGGTGACGACCCGCGACCTGCCCGGTGGCGGTGTCCGCTATGCCCAGCGCAGCAGCGGCAGCAGCAACGCACGCACCTCTCCGCGCACCGCGCCCTATCGCGCGCCGAGCGCCCCCAGCGGGTCCGCGACCACGGTCGCCCCCGGCTACGGCGGGCCGACCATGACAATTTACCGCGGCACCGACGGTGCCCGCCAGGAGGTGAACCGTGGCAGCTAAGAACATGATCCGCCGTTCGCTCTGCGCAGCGGCACTTCCGCTTGCCCTGCTGGCATCCGTGCCGGCCATGGCACAGGCCCAGTATGGCGGCGGTGGCATCCACGCCGGGACGCTGGAAATCCCGCTCAACAAGAGCCAGGTCGTCACTGCCGACCGCGCGATCGCCAAGGCGCTGATCGGCAATGCCGAGATCGCCGATATCGTCGCCCTGACCGAGAATTCCCTCTATGTCCTGGGCAAGGGCATGGGGACGACCAGCCTCACGCTCTACGATGCGCGGGGCCGGGTCCTGTCGGTAATGGATATTGCCGTTGGTCCCGATTCCGAGGCTTTCCGCGACCAGGTCGGCCGCCTCATCCCCGGCAGCCAGATCGATGCCCACATCTCGGGAGAATCGCTGGTGCTGACGGGCCTGGCCAATGATGCCGGCGCAATCGATCGCGCCGTCCGGCTGGCCAAGACCTATGCGGGCGAGAATGTCGTCAACATGATCAGCCTCGGCAGCAGCCAGCAGGTCATGCTCGAGGTCAAGTTTGCCGAAGTGAACCGCTCGGTCGGCGAGACCGTGGGATCGCGCGGCTTTGCGACCGATCAGGGCGGCGATTTCAGCTCGGTCTTCGGGCCCGGGTCACAAGTCGTCGGCGGCGTCTTCGATGCCGCGGCAATCCAGAACAGCTTCGGCGCCCTGGGCACCAGCTTCAGTGCGCTGGGCATCAATTTCGACCTGTTCCTCGATGCGCTGGAAGAAAAGGGGTTCGCCAAGACGCTCGCCGAACCGACGCTTGTCGCGCTTTCGGGCGAAAAGGCATCGTTCCTTGCCGGTGGTGAATTCCCCATCCCGGTCGTCCAGAGCGGCAGGGGCGGAGACGCCAATGCCGGCAGCGGCAGCTTCACGATCGAGTTCAAGCCATTCGGTGTCAGCCTGGGCTTCACCCCGACGGTACTGGGCGACGGCGTCATCAATCTCGTCGTCGAACCCGAGGTGAGTTCGATCGACCCCACCGCGTCGATCCAGCTCAACGGCATCGCCATTCCGGGCCTCCAGACGCGTCGCGCGTCGACGACGCTGGAACTGCGCGACGGCGAGAGCTTCGCGATCGCCGGCCTGTTGCAGCAGGACTTCAAGACCACGGTCAACCAGGTCCCGCTGCTGGGCAACATCCCGATCCTTGGCGCCTTGTTCCGCTCAACCGAGTTCCAGAAGGGCGAGACCGAGTTGCTGATCGTGGTGACGCCGCGACTGGTCAAGCCGATCAAGCCTTCGCAAGTCCGCCTGCCGACCGATCGGGTCAACGATCCCAATGCGGTGCAGACGATTTTCTCCGGCGAAGCCTACGATCCGGTGTCCGCGCGCGAGCTCGCAGCACCCAAGGCGCCGAGCGAAGCTCAGGGAGACGACTATGAATACTAAGACGCTCCGTATCGCCCTGGCGCTGGCCACGGCGACGATGGCTTCGGCCTGCGCCGACAATTCGATCTTCGACCGGCCGGGCGATGCCGCCTTCGGCGAGGCCAACCGCCAGACCATGATGGCTCAGGTCGTCAATCCGGAGCCGGTCTACGAAGGCGACATGGCCACCAGTGGCGACCATGCTGCGCAAGCGGTCGAGCGCTATCGCACCGACAATGTGAAGCAACCGGACACCATCTCCACCACCGAGGGGGGGCCGCAGTAGGTTGATCGCATATGGGTTGGCTGGGCAAGTTCTGGAGTAACGAAAGCGGCGCGAGTGCGGCACTCTATGCGCTGGCTCTCCCTGCGCTGGTCGGAATGGTCGGCATTGGTTTCGACTATGCCCGCATCGCTTCGATGGATACCGAACTGCAGAACGCGGCCGACCAGGCAGCGCTCGCCGGAGCCACCCAGCTCGACCAGCTGTCGGGTGCGATAAGTCGCGCGACAACGGCGGCGCGCAATGGCTCCACCGGGCTCGTCAACAACACGACGGTCTTCGCGAATGATGGCAATGCCAGCGGGACCACGGTTGCGTTCAGCGATGTGAATACGGGCGTGTTCTTCTACGAGAACCTGGTCGATGCCGAGGCGGCGACCAATCCGATCGATCCGACGGATTCTGACGCCGATTCCAGGGCACGTTTCATTCGCGTCAAGGCGGATACACGAACCGCGAACTATGCGCTCACACCGGTGATCGGCGCCTTCAAGGGCTCGATCAGCGCCGAGGCGGTGGCCGGCATCGGTTCCGCCGTCTGCCGGATTCCGCCGCTGATGATGTGCAATCCGGACGAGCCGGAGAACAACGAAAACGAGGATTTCGACTTCAATCCCACTGCACACATCGGCCAGGGGTTGCTGGTGGTCCAGCAGGGGTTCTGGGGGCCGGGCGCGTTCGGGTTCCTCGATCTGGGCACCGGCGCGGTAGGCGTGCAGAGGGCACTGGCCTGGACAAGCATAACCGGCGAGTGCGTGCCGGTCGACGGACCTGAAGTGATCGATGCGGAGATCGAGCCCGGCCTGAAGGCATCGACCCAGGACGCGATCAACACGCGCTTCGACATGTATGATACCTGCCCCGACGGCGGGACCTGCCCGGCATCGATCAATTCGATCAAGGATGTGACTCATCTCTCTGACACGGCGGGCGTGCCGGATTTCACTGGCGGCAAGTCATGCACCTTCGGGCAGAACGGAGAGACCGACGGCTGGGACGAGCCTGATATGCCGTACCTGCCTGACGACGATCTCGCCCTCCCCGACACCGAAACGCCGTCACCGATGGGCCACCCGCGCGATATCTGTCATTCGCTCGACACCAGGACCTGCGGACGTTTCGGCGATGGTTTCTGGGATCGCGATGCCTATTTCCGTTCGCGCTACGGGTGGACGCCCGCACAATGGCAGGCAAACACCGGGCTCAGCATTGGAACGGGTGCCCGACCCTCCACGCCAACGCGCTTCGACGTCTACAAGTGGGAGATCAAGAACAAGGGCAACACCTATAACGGTGCCACTGTGCTCGAGAACCTGATCGAAGGCAGCCGCACGAATTACGCCAGGCCGGTGTGCAGCCCCCACAAGGCCTATGGCGCAGGCTATGACCCGGTCTACAATCCCGATCCCGAAGTCGTCGATCGGCGCCGCATGTCGGTCGCGGTGATCAATTGCGAGGCCGAGAACGTCGGCGGCAAGCGCGAGCCGTACCGGATCCGCAAGTTCGTCGACGTATTCCTGGTCCAGCCCAGCCTCAAGCGCGACCGCACTGCCAAGACCGACATCTATGTCGAGATCATCGGGGAATCCGATGCCGCCGGCGCAGGCGAAGTAGCAGGGACGGTCATCCGCCGCGATGTCCCGTATCTGGTGAAATGAGCTGGTTGCGCGCCTTTCTTCGCGACGAAACGGGTGCTTCGGCGGCCGAACTCGCGCTGCTGGTCCCCGTGCTGGTCCTGATGCTCTTCAGTGCGATCGAGATGGGATACTTCTTCTACAGCCAGCACCAGGTGGTGAAGGGGGTTCGCGATGGCGCCCGCTACGCCAGCCGCCAGAGCTTCAATGTCGTGAATTGCGGCACGGGCTACAGCATGCCTGCGGCGACCAAGACGGCGATCCAGGAAGTCACACGGACCGGGCGACCTTCGGGAGGGACGGCGCGGGTCCCGGGCTGGGTCAATGCCGACGTCACGGTCACCGTGACCTGCCCGACCACCGCAGTCACCACCGGTATCTATGCAGACGAGCCGAATGCACCGGTCGTGACGGTCACTGCATCGGTCGACTATCAGTCGCTGTTCGACGGCGTGGGCGTCCTCACCGACAGTTACGATCTCAACGCAACCCAGCAATCGGCAGCGATGGGCATATGATCGGGCGCGCGGAAATACGCCGGTTCGTCCGGGACGAAAGCGGGAGCGCAGCGGAATTCGCGCTGCTCCTGCCGCTCACCATGCTGTTCCTTCTGGGGATCATCGACGCGGGTCGATATGCCTGGGGCTTCAACCAGGGAGAGAAGGCCAGCCAGGTCGGCGCGCGGATGGCGGTGGTCACAGCGCCGCTGGTGAAAGAGCTTTCGACCTATTCCTTCTCAGGCGTCACCGTTGGCGGCGTGCTGCTTGGCCAGGGGGACCGCATCCCCGTCGGGGCACTGGGCACGATCACCTGTACCTCCACCGCCTGCACCTGCACCACAGCCCCGTGCCTCAACGGCACGCTGACCCGCGACGCTGCGGCATTCACGGCTCTGGCGACGCGGATCAAGCTGATCTGGCCTGCGGTGGAGGATGCGGACATCGCAGTCGAGTATAGCGGTTCGGGACTGGGCTATGCCGGGAATCCGTCGGGGATGGACATCGCGCCCTTCGTGACGGTGAAGCTGCTCAACCGCGACTTCACCTCGTTCTTTCTCTTCGGGACGACCGTCGGTTTTCCAGAGTTCGACTACACTTTGACGATGGAAGATGGCGCGGGGAGCAGTTCGAACTGATGGCTTCTCGCGGCACACCTATGACTTGGCCGGCTTTGGCTCGTGGGCAGAAACTTCTCGGCCCGGAATGTCTCGTTTTACGACAGGGGAGGACTGTGTCGCACGCTTCCAATGCTGAAGGTGGTATTCGGTGATCGATATGGGCCATGGCGAATACATCCTCGACCGCGAAAAGGAGCTGGAGTTGCAGTTGACTGCGCCCATCACGATTGTTGCGTCGAACGATTATATCGATCCGCTGCGCGAATCCGTGGGTTCGAGCTGGATTTCCGATGCCCATTTCGTGGCGGTCGATCCTGCCGACCCGATCCCCGAAGCGGAAGTGAATCCTGCCGGGATCGTGGTCTTCGAGGTCGATCCGATGGTCCCGCGCAGCATGGACCGCATCCGCCAGCTTCGCATGATGCGACCGGGAATGCCGCAGGTCGTGGCGATGAAGAATGTGGACCTCAAGCTGGTCCGAACGCTGGTGCGCGAAGGCGTGTCCGACGTTGTCGAGCTGCCCTTTTCGGCGGAGGAAATCCTCCAGACCGTGGTCGCCGTGCTCGAGACCACCGGCGTCGCAGCCGAAGAGGAAGTCGCACTCGCGCCGGTGATTGCGGTTACCCGTGCTGTCGGCGGATCGGGGGCGACCACTGTTGCCAGCCATATCGCGGCCTCGCTCGCAGGTGGCGATAGCTCGCCAAAGGTCTGCATCTTCGATCTCGATATCCAGTCGGGCCGGATGGCCGAAGTGCTCGGACTCGCGCCGCGCCGCAGCCTGAGTGACCTGCTCGAGGCGGGCAAGCGCATGGATGGGGCGCTGCTTCACACCGTGGCCGAACGCTTCGATGGCAACATCTCGGTCATCGCCGCGCCCAATGAGATCATTCCGATAGAGGCGATCAAGCCCGACGACCTGACGCGGATCATCGATCTTGCGCGGACGGAGTTCGACTATGTCGTGCTCGACCTGCCGTCCAACCTGACCAACTGGGTGCTGAACGTGCTGGCCAAGGCCGACAATGTGACCATGGTGGTCGAACAGACGCTCGCCAGCCTGCGCCAGGCGCGCCGCCGGCTCGACCTTTTCCGGAGCCTCGGCCTCGACCATCGCCTGATCTCGATTGTCGTCAACAAGGTCGAGAAGAAGCTCTTCAGCTCGATCAGCCTGGGCGATGTCGAACAGGCACTCGGCCGTGCGGTGACTGGCGGAATCGCGCTTGATCAGCCGACCCTCTCGGCGGCGCAGGACCAGGGCGTGCTTGCCCGTTCGATCAAGCGCAAGAGTCCCTTCGTGGGCGATATCGATCGCCTGGCGGACGCACTGACCGCTCGTGTCGAGGAGGCCGGTCGATGAAGTGGCAGTTCATAGGGGGCAAGAACGAGCCGGCCGACGTCGTCGAGAACGATGCCTATGCGCCGCAGCCCGTTGCGACCTTCGAAGTCGACGAGGAACTTGACCGGCTTCTTAACCTGAAAACCTCGATCCATCGCAAGCTGCTCGACCGCATCAATCTCAGCCTCCTCGACCGCATGTCGCGCGAGCAGATCGAGGAAGAAGTCGGCGACATCGTCCTCAATCTGCTGGTGGAGGAAGACGCCGCGCTCAATGCGACCGAGCGCAAGCGGCTGGTCGGCGAGGTGCTGGACGAACTGCTTGGTCTCGGACCGCTCGAGCCGCTACTGGCTGACGAGACGATCACCGACATCCTCGTCAATGGCCACCGCGACGTGTTCGTGGAACGGTTCGGCCTGCTCGAACGGGTCGCGACCCGCTTCCAGGACGAGAAGCACCTGCTGCGGATTATCCAGAAGATCGTCAGCGCGGTCGGACGCCGGGTCGATGAATCCTCACCCTTCGTCGATGCCCGCCTGGCCGATGGCAGCCGCGTCAATGCGATTGTTGCCCCGCTGGCCATCGACGGATCGCTGCTCTCCATCCGCAAATTCGCCAAGAAGCGCATCGGGATGGAGAAGCTGATCGAGCTCGGCAGTATTCCCGCGGCGGTGGCCGAGGTGCTCGCCGCCGTCGTGCGCTCGCGCCGCAATGTGCTGATTTCCGGCGGTACCGGCTCGGGCAAGACGACGCTGCTCAATGCGCTGTCGTCCTATATCGACGGGCGCGAGCGCATCGTTACGATCGAGGACTCGGCGGAACTCCAGCTCCAGCAGGAACATGTCGCGCGCCTCGAGACGCGCCCTGCCAACATCGAGGGACGCGGCGAGGTTACCCAGCGCGACCTGGTCAAGAACGCCCTGCGTATGCGCCCCGACCGGATCATCCTGGGCGAGGTTCGCTCGGGCGAGGCCTTCGACATGTTGCAGGCGATGAACACCGGCCACGACGGTTCGATGACCACGGTCCACGCCAATACCGCGCGCGACTCCCTGGCCCGTGTCGAACAGATGGTCGGCATGAGCGGGATCGAGATTTCGCCGACGGCAGCGCGCGCCCAGATTGCCTCGGCCATCAACGTGGTGATCCAGATCGGTCGCCAGGCCGACGGACGCCGCCGGTTGCTCAGCGTTTCGGAGCTGGTCGGGATGGAAGGCCAGACCATCACCATGCAGGACATCTTCCGTTTCAAGATGGAAGGTCGCGGCGACAACGGCGAAGTGCTGGGACGCCACGAAGCAACCGGCATCCGGCCGAAGTTCCTCGATACTGCGGCTGAGCACGGGATCGACCTGCCGGCCGACCTGTTCCGCCCCAATCTCGACCTGGGGAAGGTGTGATGCTTTCGGCGGACGGCACGCGCCTCATCGTCCTGGTGGCGATCTTCGCCTCGATATTCCTGGTGTCGCAGGTTGTCCTGCGGCTGGGCCTGGCGGGGCGAGCCCACGCAGGCGCCGTGAACAAGCGCCTCAAACTCATCGCCAAGGGGCACGAGCGCGAAGAGATCCTCGGGGCCCTGCGCAAGCACGACCCCATCGGCAATCCGGCGAGCCTCGGGCCGATCAGCGGACCTTACAACGCCTTCCGCCGCAACCTCATGATGGCTGCGGTGCCCTTCGGCATCGCACAGATCGTGCTTGCGATGGCGGCGTTGTTCGCGCTGATCATGCTGGTCGTTACGATGGTTGCCCTGTCCTCTGGCTACACGCTGTCTCTGGGGGTCATCCAGCTCATAGTGGCGTTCTCCGCAGCAGGTGCGATCGGTCTTCCAGTGCTGGTTGTGAGCTATCTTGCCCAGCGCCGTCGCAAGACCATGCAGGCACAGTTCCCGGTAGCGCTGGATATCTTCGTCCGCGCCCTGCGGTCGGGCCATCCGGTTTCATCGGCAATCGACCTGCTGACGCAGGAGATGAACGACCCGATCGGATCCGAATTCGGCCTGATCGCGGACGAGATTTCCTATGGCGCCGATCTCAACGAGGCGCTCGAGGACATGGCCGAACGCTGGGACCTGGAGGACATCAGGATGTTCGTGGTCTCGCTGTCCGTGCAGAACGAGACGGGTGGCAACCTCGCCGAAATTCTCGACGCCCTGTCCAAGGTCATCCGCGAGCGCGCGGCGCTCTTTCTCAAGGTCCGCGCGCTGAGTTCGGAGGGGCGCATGACGGGATGGCTGCTGACCGCATTGCCGGTGATCGCATTCGTCATCCTCTTTTCGATGAACCCGCAATTCTATCTCGAAGTCGCGTCGGACCCGATCTTCTTCATCGGTTTCCCCGTGATGATCACATGGTTCTTCATCGGAGTGGTGTGGATCAAGAATATGGTCAATCTGAAGGTCTGACATGATCGATTTCCTGATCGCCAATCCTGTCGCGCGTTTCTCGCTCCTGGCGCTGATCTTCGCCCTGGTGATCTTCGGCGTGCTGACGGCGGGGCGGCTGTCGTCGCAGCGTATCGAGACACGGCAGAACATCCAGAAGATTGCCGGCGGGGGCGTCAAGCGGCGCGAGTCACTGCAGGACCGGCGCACCAATGCCTGGGCCGCGCTGGCCGAGCGTGTCGAGAAGGCGGGCCTGAGCCTCGCCGATACCAAGGGCGACCTGCTGAGCGAAAAGCTGGCTGCGGCGGGCTACACTTCGCCGGCTGCGCCCAAGATATTCACTCTGGTCCGCTTCAGTCTCGTGATACTTCTCCCGCTCGCCTACCTCGTGTTGCAGCGTCTGGGGCAGGCGGAAATCTCGACGATCCAGCTCTATTTCTATGGTTCCGGCATGGCGCTGGCCGGGCTCTACCTGCCCAATCTCATAATTTCGGCCAAGGCGGACCGGCGGCGTGAAGCGATCACCAACGGGTTCCCCGATTGCCTCGATCTCATGCTGGTTTGCGTCGAGGCGGGCCTTGGCCTGGAAGCGGCAATGGACCGGGTCGGGCGCGAAATGGTCAATTCGCACCCGCTGATCGCAAACATGCTGCTCGAGGTCACGCTCCAGTTGCGTGCCGGCGCCCGGCGTGACGATGCGCTGCGGCGGATGGGCGAGAAGAGCGGCGTCACCGAGATCAAGAGCTTTGCCACCCTGCTTATCCAGTCCGACAAGCTGGGCACCAGCGTGGCCGATACACTGCGCGTCTACTCTGCCGAGATGCGCGAGAAACGCCGGCTGCGTGCCGAGGAAAGGGCCCACCGCTTGCCGGTGCTCATCTCGATCCCGCTCGTGGTCAACATGCTGCCGACGATGATCGGCGTGCTGATGCTGCCCGGGATCGTACGGATTGTTCGAACTCTGATCCCCGCAATGGGAGGTGGATGATGGAAAAGAGGACTCTCAATTTCGCGACCGTGGCGATCGCCGCGGTGATGGTGGCCGGATGCCAATCCTCTCCGCTCGCGGGCTGGACCTTCAAGAAGCAGGACAGTGGCCGCATGGCTGCCAACCCGACAGTGGACGGGCTGATCGTGATGGAGGAAGGGCGGCAGTACCTGCGGCAGGGCAATATCTCGAAGGCCGTCGCGTCCTTCCAGCTCGCACGGCTCGACAAGTCGACTGCAGCTGCGGCCAATAACGGCCTCGCCGTCGCCTATGCAAAGCTCGGGCGTCCGGATCTGGCGGAGCGGTATTTCCGGACCGCTGCCATGCTCGATCCGGCGGAAACCAAATATGTCGCAAACCTCCTGCGGCTCCAGGGCAATGTCATGCTCGCCCATCGCGCCGACACGGTACGGCAATTGGCCATGGCCGGACCTGCCCCCGAGGCTACTTCCGCGCCGCGCGGCGATGCGGCACCCGTGCATCGGGTCTCGCATGGCGAGTTCCGCATCACCACGGCTGAACCGGCGGGCGTTCCGGCAATGACCATCGAAGCGCGCCAGGCTGCGGTCAAACCGTTGGCCGAGCCGACCGAGCCGGAAGCAACCAAGGTCGCGTTGGTCGACACGCAGAAAGTCACCAAGCAGTTCGAGGTTGTCTTCGGCAAATGGCTGCAGAAATAGCGTTCTGGGCCGCCGCGGCCCTGGCAATTCTCGGAGCCGGCTGGGATGTCCGGACCAGGCGCATCCCCAACTGGCTTGTGCTCGCGCTGGCGGCAGTTGCCGCCGGTGCCACTTTCGCATCCGGGGGCTTCGGCCTTCTGGGCTCCAGCGCGCTTCATGCACTGATCGCCCTGCTTGTCGGCATGGCCCTGTTCGCGGTCAGGGCCATCGGAGCGGGCGATGCCAAGTTCTATGCCGCTGCGGCACTTGCCGTTCCGCTCGACCGTGCGCTCGCGATGCTGGGCTGGGTAGCCCTGTCGGGCCTGGTCGTGGTGATCATCCTGATGGTCGTCTATCGCGGCCTGCGGATGGTGAAGGACGGCAAGAAAGTGAGCTGGACCCTGCCCTACGGTCTACCGATCTGCTGCGGCTTTCTTGGCGCGAGTCTGCTGCCCTTCGACCGCCTTTTTCCCTGACCTCCCGAAGAATCGCCGGATCTGGCGTTGCAAATGGTTACGATATTTGCAGCCGTTCCGTTTTGGGGCGCTCGGCACTCCAAATTTTACCCGCATATTAGACGAGCAAATTCAATTGCTTGAACAGATGATGCCGTTCATCCGTGCGAATTCTTATGGTAGTCAGAAGTGGTTAACATCCTTGCAACCAAATCATCCGGATGGTCATATCGACCCAACGAATCGTCGCTCGAATCGCACAGTTGGTCTTGCGGCGGAAGAACAGAAAACGGGCCGCGAAGCAGCAGGTAATGGCAAGGAGCACAACCTGTCGGTTTTCGGGCAATAGGTAAGTAACTCCGCCCGTCGCTGCTTCGCGCGTGCATCGGCAATCCGGTGCGATCCCGTCGAATGCGGAGGAGCATCCGATGATGGATTTTGACGGTCGTTCACAGGGCAGTTTCGAGCCCGAGAACCAGGACGAGTTCTCGAACGAACTGTTGCAGGCGCAGGCAACTGCCGCCGCGCAGGCCGGACTGGGTGCCGAGCGCGTTGTCCAGCCGGGGCCCGACAATATCGTCACTCTTCCGGCCGAGGCGAATCTCGAAGGCTTCTCGGTCGATGGACGCGACCTGATCATCACGCTCGAGGACGGCTCGGTCATCCGCATTCCGGACGGTGCCATCGTGGTGCCGCAGTTCGTCATCGACGGCGTTTCCATTCCTCCGCAGACCGTTGCCGCGCTCCTCACCGGCAACGAACCGGAGCCCGAAGCCGGCAACCCGCAGAGCTCGGGCGGCAATTTCGCCGGTGACGTCGGCGACATCCAGGCGGCCTATGCGTTGGGCGACCTGCTCCCCTACACCGAGCTGTCGCGTCCGCAGTACACCGATGAAGAGATCATTCCCGGCCTCGTCGACAAGGAGCCGGGGATCATCGTCATTACGCCCGACAATCCGGTGGGCGCTGTCGCAGCCATTGCCACGGTCGACGAAGAAGGCCTGCCCTCGCGCACGATCGACGGAGTTGCCGAAGCTGCAGGCACGGCCTGGCAAACCGATGCCGAAACCACCACCGGTACGATCGCCTTCGATGCGCCCGACGGCGCGCAGGCAGTGCTTATCAACGGTGTCGCAATCACTGCGGTCGGCCAGACCTTCACCTCGCCTTTCGGCACGCTGACGATCACCAGCATCGACCTGGCAGGTGGACAGATCGGCTTCAGCTACACTCTGGGTGACAATCTGCTCGGCGGGAATACCGACGACTTCTTCACCATGACTGTGGTCGACACCGATGGCGACGAGGCAAGCGCGACGCTCACCATCGAGATCATCGACGACCAGCCGATCGCGACCAGCGATTTCAACTCGGTCCCGGGTGCAACCTTCGGGCCGGTGACCGGCAATGTCCTGGTCAACGACGTGCCGGGCGCCGACGGCTATGGAGCCGATGGCGCAGTCACCGGTTTCTCCGGTGCCGGAGGCAATGCGGCAGCCGGTGCCACGCTGACCGGTACCTATGGTGAGCTGACGCTCAATGCGGACGGAAGCTATTCCTACACCCGCTTCGTCAACACGCCCGGCGGTGTTACGGACGAGTTCACCTACTCCATCGTCGATGGCGACGGCAGCACGGCCACGGCCACGCTGACCATCAATATCGCTGATGCGCCGAACGACATCACCTTCGTGCCGGAAACCGGTGCCGGAACTCTGGTCGACGAAGGCCAGCTTCCCTCGGATACCGATACCCGCACCGACGAGCCCGAGGGCTCCGCCTTCGACGGTGACCCGGAAGCAACCACGGGCACCATCACCTTCGTCTCGCCCGACGGCGTTGCGAGCGTGAGCATCGGCGGCACGGTCATCACGCCCGATAGCCTTCCGCAGACCGTCTCCACCGACGGTACCGGCACGCTTGTCGTCACCGGCTACAGCTACGACCCGGCGACCGGCGTGGGCTCGATCACCTATGTCTATACGCTGACCGACAATACCGGCGATACCGACAACACGATCCTCACCTTCCCGATCGTCGTCACCGATCTCGACGACGACACCGCCACCGACGATCTGGTCATCACCATTGTCGACGACAGCCCGACTGCGGTTGACGATTCCGCGACGCAGGCGACCGAAAACGCATCGGTCACCGTCGATGTCATGACCAATGACACGACGGGTGCCGATGGCGTGGATCTCGCCACCGGCGTTTCGCTGGTCGCCGGCACGCTGAGCGGCGCTGGCACGCTGACCTATAATGGCGACGGTACCTTCACCTATGTCCCGGGTCCGGGCGAGGAAGCTCCGGTCACCTTCGACTACACCATCACCGATGGCGACGGCGACACGTCGACCGCCACGGTCACCATCGACCTGCTTGAGGACTCAACCCCGTCGATCGCGGTCGAGGGCGACAACGATGTCGACGAAGCTGCGCTTGGCGCTCGTCCTGGCGAGCCGGAAGGCTCCAACGCGGCGAGCGACGGTGAAACCGCAACCGGTGTCATCGACATCGCCACCGGCAATGACACGATTGCCTCGCTGGTTATCAACGGTGTCGATGTCACCAATGGGGGCACTGTCACCACGGCTGACGGCGTGCTCACGATCACCGTTACCAATGGCGCCTACAGCTACAGCTATACGCTCAGCGACAACACGCTGTCGGATCCCGACAGCGACAGCTTCTCGCTGACCGTGACCGACAGCGATGGCGACACGGCCAGCACGGCGTTGGTCATCGCGATCATCGATGACAATCCCAGCGCGCTCGACGATGCGGGCTCTATCGCGTCGGGCAGCTATGGCCCGATCGGCGGCAATGTGCTGGCGAACGACACGCAGGGTGCGGACGCGGCTACGGTAACGTCCTACACGGGCACCGGCGGCGGCGGCGCGACCGGCGAGGTCATCCAGGGCACCTATGGCACGCTGACCATCGCGGCCGACGGTACCTATAGCTACACCCGCGATGCCGGCACGCCCGGCGGCGTGACCGACACTTTCAGCTACACCATCACCGATGGCGACGGCGACACGGCGACCGCCAATCTCGTAATCTCGATCGGCAATTCGACCACCACGCTCGACCTGCCCACCACGGGCGAAGCGGGCACGCTGGTCGAAGAGGCCGGTCTTGCCGGTCCTCCGGCTGGTTCGGATGCTGCTGGAGACGGCGAGTTCACCAGCGGCACCTTTACCTATACCGCGCCCGACGGCCCAGCAGCGGTGACCATCGACGGTGTCGAGGTGACGACGGTCGGCCAGACCTTCACCGGCACCTATGGCACGATGACTATCACCGCGATCGCCCCCGGCTCGATCAGCTATACTTACGAGCTGACCACCAATACCTCGGGTGACAGTACCTTCGACGGCTTTGATGTCGTGGTGACCGACCAGGATGGCGATTTCACTGCTGGTACGCTGCAGATCGACATCGTCGACGACGTTCCGACCGCCAGTCCGGACTCGGATTCCGTCACCGAAGACGGACCGCTGACCGCCGACGGCAATTTGCTGACCGGCTCGGGCGGGGCGGACACCAACACGACCGACGGCGTGGCCGATGTCACCGGCGCAGACGGTGCGAGCGTCACAGGCGTCGCGTCCGGAACGCAGACGGGCCCGGTTACCGGCAATGTCGGCGGCAGCGTCGCGGGCACCTATGGCTCGCTGCAGGTCTCGGCCGATGGCGACTATGTTTACACGCTCGATAATACGAACGCGCTGGTCCAGGGCCTCGACCAGACCGAGAGCCTGACCGAGACCTTTACCTACACCATCACCGATGGTGACGGCGACACGGCGACCACTACGGTCACCATCACGATCAACGGTCAGGACGATCCGGTCGTCATCAACGACCTCTTCATCGACGAACCCGAAGGGCTGGTCGATGAGGACGATCTGACCGACGGTTCGGACACGACGCCCGAAAGCACGACGACCAGCGGCACCTTCTCGGTCGACGCGCAGGACGGTCTCGAGACGCTGACGATCGGCGGGACTTCGGTGTTTGGCAGCGGCGTGACCTATCCGGTGGTCATCACCGGCGATTATGGCACGCTGCGCATCACCGGCGTGACCCCGGTGACCGACGCCAATGGCGACACGGTTTCGCTTACGGTAAACTGGGAATTCGAACTGGGCACCAACACGCTCGACCACACGGTGATCGATGCGCAGGACTCGCTGTTCGACAGTTTTGACGTCGTCGCGACCGATTCCGACGGCTCCAGCGCCAGCTCGGTGCTCGATATCGAGGTGGTCGACGATGTTCCGACCGCCAATGACGACGGAGCCGTGCAGGCGACCGAGAACCAGTCCTTCACGATCGACGCGCTTGGCAATGACGTGTTCGGTGCCGATGGCGTCGACACCACCGACATCGCCGACGTCTTCGTATCGACCCAGGCTGGCCAGGGCACGGTGACCTATGATCCGGTCACCGGCCTGTTCACCTACACCCCTGCTCCCGGCGCGGGTTCGGGTGGCAACACCGCCGACTTTTTCGAATACACCATCGTCGATGGCGATGGCGACACCTCGACCGCGCGGGTCGACGTCACCCTGCAGCCAGACAGTGAGCCCACGGGCAGCGAACGCCTCGCCCTGCTCGACGATGACGGCCTCGCGGGCGGAAACCCGCTTTCGACGGCGGACGATCTCGATGCCAATGTCGACGATCTTGCCACTGATAACGACGAATCCAGCTACAGTGGCCTGCTGGCCTTCAACGTCGGCAACGATACACCTGCGGCGATCTCTTTCGACCCGGCGCTCAACGGCTCGACGGCTGCGGTCGGTCAGGAAACCGTGACCTACTCGGTCGTGGGCAATGTGCTTACCGCGACCGTCACAGGCGGCGATCGGGACGGGACCGACTTGTTCACGGTGGAGATCACCGACAGCGCGACCGGCGCCTATACCGTCACGCTGCTCGACAATGTGGTTCACGATGCAGGCAATGACGAAAACAACGCCGCAGTGTCGCTCGACTTCCTTGTCACCGACAGCGACGGCGATACGACCTTCACGAACCTCGCCATCGTCTTCGATGACGATGCGCCGACCGCCACCAACAATGACAATGAAGTCGACGAGGGCGCGATTGTCGGCGGCAATCTGCTGACCGATGACGATGGCGCGGGCGTCGATGCCTCGGGTGCTGATGGATATGGTGCGAATGGCGCGGTCATCGCGCTCGAAAGCGTTACCTTTGGCGGTTCGACCACCACGGTCGACGCGTCGGGCAATCTCGTCATCAGCACCACGCTGGGCACTCTTACCGTCAACGCCGCGAACGGCAGCTACACCTATCAGTCAAACAGCAACTCGACCAATGCCGACGCGGTCGACGTCTTCACCTACACCATCGTCGATGGCGATGGTGACGAGGTCAGCGCCACGCTGACGATCGACGTGACCAATGCCCCCGGCCAGGTTTCGGACAATGACGTCCTCGTCAACGAGGCCGGGCTTGCCTCCGGCAGCTCGCCGCTGGACGGTACACAGATCGATACCGACGGGCAGATCAACGTCATCGGAGCGACAGGCACGCTGGTCTATTCGCTCGACGGCGCAGTCGCCGGTCCCGGCGCGAACGAGGTGCAGATCGACGGCACCTATGGCACGATCGTGCTCAACACGCAGACCGGTGCCTATACCTACACGCTCGACACGCCCTTTACCGACGCGGTCGACGAGAACACGACCAACCTGGTCAATGGCGCGGAAAGCTTCACCTATGAAGTGCATGACGATCTCGGCAATCTGATCGGGACCTCGACCATCGTCGTGAACATCATCGATGACGTCCCGACCGCAACCGACGACGCGAACAGCGTGACCGAGGGTCTTGGCAACTTGGCCAGCGGCAATGTCTATGACGCTGTTGGTGCGAGCGCGGGTGACACTGCCGACACGATCGGTGCCGATGTTCCGGGTGCGGGTACGGAAGTGACCGGCGTGCGCACGGGCGAGGAAGCTGCGGGCGGTGCGCTGACCGCAGTGGGCGGCGCGACCGTGGTCGTGGGGACGTATGGCAATCTCACCATCAACCCCGACGGCAGCTACAGCTATGCGCTGACGGTTGCGGCGGTGCCGGTGGGTGCGACCGAGACCTTCACCTACCAGATCACCGACAATGACGGCGATACCGATCTGGCCGAGCTGGTCATCACCATCGATCAGGACCTCAGGGTTCCGGACATCGCCGGTTCGACCGCGACGGTCTATGAAGACGGGCTTGCCGACGGCGTCCAGCATGGCGTGGACAGCGAGACGGCGACCGGCAGCTTCCTGGTGACCGACAATGATGAAGGCGTGACCTTCACGCTGACCGCGGACAATGGCAACACGCTGAGCGATCCGGCGGTGAACGACACGCTGACCACCAGCGTTGGCGTGCTGACGATCACGGGCATTGTCGACAATGGCAATGGCACGGTGACCTATAGCTACAGCTACACGCTGAGCGCTGCGCTGACCCATACGGGGCAGGGCGAGGTCAACGACCTGACCGACACGATCACCATGGCGATCAGCGACGACACCGGCGACAGCGACACCACGCCGGGCACCATCGTCATCTCCATCGTCGACGATATCCCGGTGGCCACCAGTGACACGGCGACCATGACTGAGGACGATGCCTCGGTTAGCGGCAATGTCGTCACCGATCCGGTGGCCGACGAATTCGGTGCCGACGGCGCGGCCAGCCCGGCTGTGACTGCGATCAGCGGCTTCAACGGCGCAGGTACGGTCGACGGCAACACCGTGGGTGAACACGGCACGTTGGTGCTCAACAATGACGGTTCCTACACCTACACGCTAACCAATGCAGCGCTGCAGGGCCTCAACGACGGCGAGTCAGAGACCGACACTTTCACCTATACCATCATGGACAGTGACGGTGACATCTCGACTGCCACGCTGGTCATCACCATCAATGGCGCGAACGATGCGCCGGCACTGACGGCGGACTCGGTTGCGGTGTCGGACGAAGGCCTGGCCAATGGCAATCCGGACAACACCGGCAATCTGGACACGACCGATCTCGCCACGGCCAGCGGCCAGGTGGTGATCACGGATGTCGACGACAGCACATTCACCACCACGCTCAGCATTCCGACGGAAACGCTGGCAGTGGCCGATGGCAGCGTCAGCGGAGCCTCGATCACCTGGGCGCTATCGAACAACGACCAGACGCTCACGGGTACGATCAATGGCGGAACCGAGACCGCGATCGTCGTGACCATCGACAATTCCGGCAATTTCACCGTGACCCAGTCGCTACCGATCTTCCACTCGAACACGAGCGAGGAAGACGACACCAGCTTCACGATCGACGTGTCGGCAAACGATGGCGCGACCACTACCACGCTGACCGATGCGATCACGGTCAGTCTCGAGGACGACAGCCCTGTAGCAGTCGTTGCTGACAGTATGACGGCCACCAACGCGGTGGGTACTTATACCGCCGATCTCGATGCGGACGATAATGTCAGCGACAATTATGGCGGCGATGGTGGCCGGGTGATCTTCACCCAGGATTCGATCACGGCTCTCGAGGGTCAGAACCTGACTTCCGGCCTCGACACGCTCGAATATTCGATCTCGACCGACGGTACCGTGCTTACGGCGGTCACTTCGGGCGGGACACCGGTCTTCACCATCACGCTCGATCCCGATGGCGCGAACGACAATATGTACGTCCTCGACCTTCAGGCTCCGCTGGATGCAGTGACGGACGTGGATTTCTCCGACGGCGGATATGATTTCCTCGGCGGCAACACCGCCTGGACCGGGTTCAACCAACCTGGCACCAACGACAGTCTCGACCTGCTGCTCACCCCGCTGATCGGTGGTGTCGAGAAGAGCACGGTCAACACCAGCGATATTGCCGGCGGCGTCGGCAATGGCAACTCGCTTGGGACGACCGACGGTCAGCCGGAAACCATGCGTATCAGCTTCGTCCAGGATCTGACCGGCAACAATGCCGGTTCCGGCGGCTACCAGAATGTCGGCAACCACGACCACTCGTTCGAACAGAACCGCGCAACCAACGGGGCGAGCGCGCTGTTCACCTCGTCGAGCGGGACGCGGGTCAACATCGCTGCCATCGATGATGGCGATAACGATAATGACCTGTCCGATGGCACGGTGGACGATATCACCGGTATCGTCATCAGCTTCGGCGGTGCGGATTCGGGCTTCATCACCGCGGCGGACAGCGGCAACCCGATCATGGTCGGTGGAGAGACATTCTATGTCTACTTCAACGCCGACGGCACGGTAGATGTAGATGGGGTCCAGGGTACATCCGGTGCGCAGGCAACGGGTACGAGGATCGCGGTCTATACCGACCAGCAGGGCCTCGATGTCGGCGAGACGATTGCCGGATACACGACGCTCGAATTCACCTATGTCTCGGGCGACCAAGTGAAGCTCGGCGATTTTGGTGCCACCACGCAGACCAATGATCCGGTTCCCTTCACGGTGCCGATTTCGGTGATCGACAATGACGGGGACGTCGTGTCGTCCGGCAATCTCGACATCACGCTGGATCCGGTGGTGTCCAGTCCGGCCGAACCCCTGGTTGCGACGATGAAGGCGGTCCCGGTTTCCGAACCCATCTCGCTGTCGGGCTCTGACTTCCTCGGCGCGTCGCAGGGCACGCAGTCGGAGCTTCGGGCGCTCGGCACGATGTCGCTGGCAGCAGCGGCTTCAGGTCTGATGATGGACTTCCAGATCAGCGATTTCGGCGGTTTTGAACTGGATCGCGGATTTGCAGGCCACGGGTTCGAGATGCCGGCTTTCCAGGCAATCGCGTTGGCCGCGAGCGCCGATACTGGTGGCTCTGCTATGGGAGGCATCGAGTTCACTGGCCCCACCGTCTCGGTCGAACCTGCTCCGGCAATGGCTTCGGCGGGTTTCGAAGGGTTCGATTTCACGCCGATGTCGGGCTTGCTTGAATTCGCTCAGGGTCATGCCTCGGGCTTCGCGGTTGGCGAACATGTCCTCACTGCGCCGGTCGCTTTCGAGAGCCTTGCCGCCGCCATTCCGATGGCGGATGCCATGGGCGGGATGGAGGCCTTGCTGCTGCTCGGTGACATGCCTGCAGCTCAGGCTCCGGCAGACGGTCTTGCGTTGGCGGGCGACCCGGCGGCGGCACTGGCCGACCTCGGCGCCGAGTCCGCGCTCGACATGGCGATCGACTATTTCGCAACCGGCGAGCCTCTGGGCGGCGCGAGCTTTGGCGGGGGCATGGGTGGCGACACCTTCCTTGCCGGAATGCTCGATGCCCATATCGGCCCGCTCCATGCCGCGGGCATGGGACACGATATCGTGCAGGATGCGGCTCTCGTCCTCGAGACCGCAAACCATGCCTGATCTTCCCGAGAGAAAAAGACAGGGGGAAAAGATGACGAAGACCAAGACCAAGACACTATTGCCGCTGGCCCTTGCGGCGTCCGGTCTGGCGGCAACGCCGGCACAGGCGCAGGATGACTGGGCCGGTATGGATACAGCGACGGTGAGGGAGCTGGTACAGCAGCGCTATGATGCTGCGCTCGCGGCGACGCTCGATCCGGCCTATTTCAACGCCAACGATCCCCGCTACATCTGGGCCTCGGAAGCCAAGGCACAGTGCGGCATCGCGCTCGGCTATCTCAAGTCGAACACTCGCGACGAGGTTTCGCTGTCGAAATGCCGCATGGCCTATGACCGCATGATGCAGGTGCCCAGGCCGCGGGTCGTCCAGGCTCCCGAGCCGCCACCGGCCCCCGTCTGCAACCGTGAGCTGCCCGGGCTGATCTTCTTCGAGTTCGATTCTGCAACGCCTGGTAGCGATGCGGTCGAGATCGTCGAATATGTCACTCAGAACGCGGCCGCCTGCAACTGGCGCTCGTTCAACGTGGTCGGCCACACGGACACTTCGGGCTCCAATGCCTACAACATGGGCCTGTCGCAGCGCCGTGCCGATGCAGTGGCGAGCCTGATGAGCTCGCGCGGCATTTCGCATTCGGCAATCGGAACTTCGGCCAAGGGCGAAGAGGAACCGCGCGTCCCCACTGCGGACGGCGTGCGCGAACTCCAGAACCGCCGTGTCGAAATCCTGGTCAACGAATAAGAGAGGGGGGAGACAATGCGCAAGCACACCCTGGCCGTAACAGCGGCATTCCTGTTGGCCGGAGCTTCTCCGGCCGCCCTGGCCCAGTCGGCCGATACCGAAGCCGTGTCGATGCAGGAGGCGATCGAGGTTGCCATGCAGTCGAACCCGGAGATCATCCAGGCACAATTCAACAAGGAAGCGATCGAGTTCGAGCGCAAGCAGGCCCAGGGCTTGTATTTGCCGCGGGTCGATATCGAAGCCTCCGCCGGTGTCCGCCGCCTCGAGAACAACACCCGCCGTGCGCTGGGCATTTCAAATGACGAGCTTTACCCGCTCGAGGGCGTGCTCACAGGTGAATGGACCGTTCTCGATTTCGGTCGCCGCCGTGGCGAACTGCTGCGCCAGGCGGCCCGTGTCGACGGCGCATCGCTGCGCGTGGTCGAGCGTTCCGAATTCATCGCACTTCAGGTCGCACGCCAGTATCTCGATGTCCTGCTCCAGCAGCGCGTCGCGGCGGCGGCAGCCGACAATGCGGCCTTTCACCAGTCGCTGGTGACCGATCTCGGCACCGGGGTCGAGCAGGGTTCGATCAGCATTGCCGACCGCCAGCAGGCAGAGGAACGCCTCGAAGCCGCACGGGTGCAGGCCGAGGAGGCCGATCTCGGCCTCCAGAACGCCTATATTACCCTGCGCCGCCTGACCGGCCTGGACCTCAGCGGTGCGGCGCTTCCGCCGAACCTGGCGTCGGCCATGCCAGCGGACATCGAAAGCGCGGTCGGCATGGCCCGTTTGCGCAACCCGCTGGTGCGCGAGGCACAGGCCGATGTCGATGCCGCCAATGCGCTGGTGAAATCGGCCGAGGGCGATCTCTACCCCACCGTGGGCCTCGAAGTTCGCGGCCGTGCGGGCGAGGATATCGACGGCTTCAATGGCCAGACGGCCGATGTGCTTGGCCGCGTGGTCCTGCGCTGGAATATCTTCGACGGGGGCATCAAGGAGGCCCGCATCCAGGAAACAGTCCGCCAGGCCAGTCTTGCACGCTATGCGCTGCATGATCGCCAGCGCGAGGCCGAGGAAGACGTGCGTCTCGCATGGCAGGCGCTCGAAACGCAGGGACGCATTGTCTCTGCACTCGATCGCCAGAGCCAGGTGAGCGACGATCTGCTGCTGTCCTATCGCAGCCAGTTCAATGTCGGTCGCCGCTCGCTGCTCGACGTACTCGATGCGCAGAACACCCGCTTCAATACGCAGGTGCGTCTTGAAACGGCACGCTTCAGTCAATTGTTCGCACAGTACCAGACGCTTGCTGCTACAAACAGCTTTCTGGAGGCGCTGAGCATCGCGCCGGGTGCTGGTGCAGGTTCGAACGAGCGTGAACGCTTCAACTACGGACCACCGACCCCGGCTGAACTGCAGCGCCGCGTCTATCCCAATTAGGGAGATAGGGTGGTGAGCAGTGTCGCAAGTCGATGAGGCGATCGAGGGCGTGGAACTCGATACTCTGACCGAGTGCGTCGCCGAACTGGCGCGGCGCTACGGTCCTGCCTTCGACACAGCATTGCTGGCACAATTGCCGCGTGACGAGCGCGGGTTCCTTCCCTGGCATCAGGCAGGACCCGCGCTCGAACTCGCGCGCCTGAACTACGATCCTTCCGATCCGCGCAAGCTGCCGCGGACGCAGAAGCATTATCCTGCGCTGGTCGGCCTCGAAGGCGGGCGGGCGCTGGTGGCGCTCGAAGTCCGCGAAGGCGATCTCCTCGTATGGCGTCCGGACAGCGGAATCGAGCAATGGGTGCCGTACTCCGAAGTGGCCGATGCCTATGCCGGCGGCTTTGTCGAGGTCTTCGGCGATCCCGACGAGTTGCGCGAGAACGAGGCGCCCTGGCACGCCAAGGCACGCGGCCACTGGTTCTGGAGCGAGCTGCGCAAGGAGCGCCGCGCCTTCACCCCGGTCTTTATCGCCAGCTTCATCATCAATCTGCTGGCGATCGCGCTGCCGATCTTCACCATGAACGTCTATGACCGCGTGATCCCGAACAAGGCAGCGGAAACGCTGTGGGTGCTGGGTATTGGCGTAGTGCTGGCCTTTGCGCTGGAATTCGCGTTGCGTCGTGCGCGCACCGCAGTGGTCGACCAGATCGCGCGGCGCCTCGACCTCAAGCTCTCGCAGAAGATCTTCGGTCGCCTGCTCGCCTCGCCCCTCGAAGAACGCAAGGGGCACACCGGATCGCTTGCTGCCCGCGTTTCGGAATACACCACCGTGCGCGATTTCTTCGCCTCGACCAGTCTGGTCATGGCGATCGACGTGCTGTTCCTGTTTGTCTTCGTGATCGTCATCGCGGTGATCGGCGGCTGGCTTGCGCTGGTCCCGCTGGCGATCATCTGCGCGATGCTGTTCGCGGGATATGTGCTTCAGAAGCGGGTGGTGAACGCCGCACGCGATGCGCAGGCGGATTACGGCCTCCAGCAGACCATGCTGGTCGAATCGCTGACCGGGATGGAGACGCTCAAGAGTCTTTCGGGCGAGGGTGCAATGCTCTCGCGCTGGCATCGCCTCGCCGACATAGGCACCCATTCGCAGCAGCGCTTGCGCGATGTGAACTCCTATGCCGTCGGTCTCGCGCAAAGCTTCCAGCAGGTTTCGACCGTCTCGCTGATCATCGGGGGCTATTACCTCTTTGCCGCAGGCGACATTTCGATGGGCGCGATCATCGCCATCGTCATGCTGTCCTCGCGCTCGCTTTCCCCGGCAGGACAGATCGCCTTCCTCCTCACGCGCGGGCGGCAGGCGCAGGAAACGCTCGACAGCATCGAGCGCCTTTTCGAGGGTGGCGACGAACGCCGCCAGGGCAGCAGCCTGACGCTTGCCGCCATCGAGAGCCCGACCATCCGCATGGAGAAGCTGGGCTTCGCCTATGCGGAGACCTCGCAGGATGCGCTGGCCGAGATCGACCTGACCATCCAGCCGGGTGAGAAAATTGCCATTGTCGGCCGTGTTGCATCGGGCAAGTCGACCCTCGGCCGTGTGCTGTGCGGCCTCTATGCGCCAACCGATGGCGCGATGCTGGTCAATGGCATCGACAGCCGCCAGTTCCGGCCGCAGCAATTGCGCAAGGCGTTCCGTTTTGTCGGGCAGGATGCCGCGCTCTTCACCGGTTCGATAAAGGATAATCTCTCGCTCTCTTCGCCGGGAGCCAGCGACGAACGGCTGCTCGCAGCCATGCGGATGACGGGAGCAGACGAATTCCTGTCGCGCGACGCGGGCGGCTTCGACCGGCCTGTAGGGGAGGACGGGCGCAGGCTTTCGGGGGGACAGCGCAGCTTCCTCTCGCTGACACGCGCCTTGGTCGAGCCTGCCGAATTGCTGTTCCTCGACGAGCCGACGGGCGCGATGGACAGCCAGACCGAGAAACTCTTCGTCGATCGCCTCGGCGCGGCCATGACGAAGAACCAGACTCTCGTCATCGCCACCCACCGTCCGGCCCTCTTCTCGATCTGCGATCGCCTGATCGTGCTCGATCGGGGCCGGATCGTCGCAGACGGACCGGTCCAGCAGGTGCTGGCGCAGGCGGGCTCCGCATTGGCGCAGGGACAATGACGATGATCGTGACCCGCTCCTTTGCGAAACGTGCCGGTTTTTTGGCCGCAGTCCTCGGCGTGACGATGGCGGCAGGAACTTCGACCCTCCTGACTCCGCCCGAACCCGCAAATGCCATGCCGGTGATCGGCAACGAGCTTGCTGCGCAGATCGACACCATGTCGACGGGCGAGGACCAGCTCCTCGCGATCTCCGGTGACAGCGCTGAAGAGCGCAATGCGCTGATCCCAATCTCGAAGGCCCGGATTGAAACGCCGGGCCTGTTTGCCCGCCGCGAGATGTCGGCGAGCGCGCAGGCAACGGCAGAGAAGTGCCTTGCCCAGGCGATCTACTACGAGGCAGCACTCGAGCCCGAACGCGGCCAGCGCGCGGTGGCGCAGGTCGTTCTCAACCGGGTCCGCCATCCCTCATATCCCAACACCGTCTGCGGCGTGGTTTATGAGGGCGTGTCGCGCCCGGTTTGCCAGTTCAGCTTCACCTGTGACGGGTCTTTGTTGCGAACGCCATCGGCCGGATATTGGGACCGCGCAAAGCGCATCGCGCATGATATGATGACTGGCGGGAGCGAACCCGAAGTTGGCACCGCCACGCACTATCACGCGGACTATGTCGTGCCCCGCTGGGCCTATACGCTGGGCAAGATCACCCAGATCGGGCGACACATCTTCTACCGCTTCCCCGGACGGGGCGGCTCGGCTGCAAGTTTCGCCCAGCGCTGGTCGGGCCGCGAATATATTCCGCAGATCGATTTCGACCGTTTGCGAGTCAAGCTGGCGGCGCGCGATGCGGACGAGGTGGAGACGGTTGCCGCCTATGTCCCCGGCACTACCGTGGTCGCCGATGTGAAGGATCGCCACGCAGCAGCCGATGTCGGCGGTCGGCTCGATACCACGACCACCTGGCGCCTCGCTATTCCCGACCCTGTCCAGCTCAACGCGAGCTACAAGGCCACGCTGGCCGGGCAGGGTGACGTGATCGAAGAACCGGTCGAACCGGCAGGAGCATCCGAATGACGTCCTTGCGTGAGAGGTTCGCCTCGCTCGACGCACCGCAGAAGCTGATCGCGGTGGCGGCGATTGGTCTCCTCGCCATCTTTGTCTGGGCCGCCTTCGCACAGGTCGAGCAGATCGCTCGCGGCAGCGGCAAGGTCATCCCCTCGAGCAAGGCACAACTGGTGCAGCCGTCCGAACCGGCGGTGATCGCCGATATCCTGGTACGCGGCGGTCAGAGTGTGAAAAAGGGCGACCTTCTGGTCCGTCTCGACGATACGCAATCGGCCTCGGCCCTTGGAGAGCTGGAGGAAGAGAATCGTCGTCTCGCCGTCCGCGCGCAGCGCCTCGAGAACGAAGCATCGGGCGGCAGCCTCGGCTGCGAGGATGGAAGTCTGTGCGCAGAGGAGCAGCGTTTGCAGCAGGTCCGCACGGCCACGGCCCGCGCTCGCGAGAGCGCGTTGTCGTCTGCCATTGAACAGAGACGTCGGGACCTGCAGGAAGCGCAGGCAACCGCATCGGCGCTTGAAAACAGCGTCCGTCTGGCGCGTGAACAGGTCAGCATGCTCGAACCCCTGGCGGCCAAGAACATCGTCCCCCAGACCGAGCTTATCCAGGCGCAGCGAGACCTTGTCGATACGCAGGGTAGGCTCGCCGCCGCCCGTCAGGCAGTCGGCCGATCCTCGGCGGCCATCCGCGAGGCGCAGGCCGATCTCAACCAGGCACGGCTCGACTTCCGCCAGCAGGCGCTGGCCGAACGCAGCGAAGTGACCACCAAGCTCGCCGTGAACGAGGAGAGCATCCGCGGCGCGGCTGCACGCCGGCAACGCAACGAGCTACGCGCGCCCGCCGACGGCGTCGTCAACGACGTGCAGATCACCACTGTCGGCGGTTTCGTCAACGCGGGCGAGAAGATCATGCAGATCGTGCCCGTGGGCGACAAGCTGCTGGTCGAGGCGCGCATCGCACCGAGCGACCGTGCCTTCATCAAGGTCGGCGACCAGGCGAATGTGAAGGTCACCGCTTACGATTTCTCGATCTATGGGGGCCTGCGCGGCAAGGTCCAGCAGGTCTCGGCCGACAGCATCTACGACGAGGCGGAGCGGCAGGCCTATTATACGGTGGTGGTCGAAACCGACCGGTCCTACATCACCAAGAACGGCAAGCGGCTGCCGATCGTGCCGGGCATGATCTGCGATGTCGAAATCATCACCGGACGCCACAGCATCCTGAGCTATCTCTTCAAGCCTGTGAACAAGGCGCTCGACCGCGCCATGACCGAACGCTGAGCCTTAGCTTCCGTGTAGCCAGGTGCGGCGGCCGTTGAAGCTGAGCACCGGCAGATAGTCGTTGGCGAGCGTCGCATCGAGCACCGTGTCGGTCGCATTGTCGAGCATGCGGTAGCCGTCGGGCGTGCGCACGATCAGCACGGCATGGTCCGCACGGCGCACAAGGTCACGCGCAATGGTGAGGAACATGTCCTCGCGCCGGACGCCGGCTTGAGCGAGCAGGTGCATCTTGAGGATCGCATAATCCTCGCAATCACCCTTGCCGAGTTGGAGCGTCTGGCGCGCTCCGGCCCAATAGTCGGCCTTGCCGAAGAGCTTGCGGTCGTCGGTATAGGCGATCGCGTGGTTTACCCAGCGGTTCACCTTGTCGAGCTTGGTTTCGACGTCGGCCCCCGGAGTGATCACCTCACGCGGAACCTGCCCGGCACGCGGTTTCTCGCGGCTCACCCGTGACCAGGAGGCGTCGAAACTCGTGCGACCCAGGGCGACCTTGCGGCTCGACAGGAAATCATCGCGCGAATGCCCCGGAAGCGGCACGGCGCGCGTGAACTCGACCAGCTTGGTCTCGCCAAGATCGAATGAACCGGCGCAGGGGGCGACGCTGGCAAATGCCGCGGAAGCGGGGGCCAGCGGTTCGAAGTTCTGCGCGATCGCAGGTTCCATTGCCGGACCGGCTTGCGGCATCAGCGAACCCAGCGAGTCGAACGAAGCCTGCTGCGCACGGATTTGTTCGAGCGCGCTTGTCGCGCCTCCGAGGATCGCAGCCGATTTCGACGTTGAAACCGGGCTGGAGAGTTGCGGGCCCCTGGTCGGCCGGATGGAAGGGTCTCCAACCGGGCAGGCCGCCTTGGCCAGCGCAGAGGTCATGGCCGGGACCAGCAGTGGAGCGGCACTTTGCGCCTGAGCGGGCGCAGCGATGCCCAGGCCGACGAGGGCCAGGCCTGCAGCTGCGCATCGCAGCGAAGTGCGGAAGTTCTCCGACCTTTCCATGAGGCCGGAAATACGCAGCCAAGATCAAGGCGCGGTTTCCGCGATTGGTTAACAGCTGCTTCTCGTTTCGACTGCAGGAGAGGAACTCTGCGAACGTATCCGAGGGGGTTAGCGCCGGCTCCTGCGGGCCGTGCGTCCATAGCCATAGTAAAGAGCGACCCGGCGCCTACGGGGCCTCCCGCTCATCGTTTCGAATGCCCTGGTCGTGACCCGGTTCAACGCTGCGGCAAGAGTCAGCAGGAGCCTCGCCAGACCAAGACAGATCTCCACCAGCAGGAGGAAAGGGAGGGTGAGCACGAATACTACATTGCCACGCAGCAGCCTTGCACTGGAACTATGCGGCAACAGCCGCACCAGCAGCGCGGAGCACACGAAGCAGCCGCCGGCATAGGCCAGCGCCGCGAAAATCAGAAAACCCATGATCTGCGACCCGAAAATTTTGCCGCCTCCTAGCGAGGATCGGTCATGGGCTTCAAGGGGACAAAATGTTGGTTTCGGTAGATGAGCCGACTATGCAACAGCATGTCCCATATCGGGATAGTTAGGCGCACGAAAAAGGGCGGCACTTCGCGGTACCGCCCTCCTTGATCAGCAATAGCTGTTCGAAGTGTAAGCGCCCGAAACGGGCTGCTGCTTACTTCAGTTCGACGGTGCCGCCGGCTGCTTCGATCTTGCCCTTGATCTCTTCGGCTTCGGCCTTGTTCACGCCTTCCTTGAGCGCCTTGGGGGCGCCTTCGACGAGAGCCTTGGCTTCGGTCAGGCCCAGGCCGGTGATGGCGCGAACTTCCTTGATGACCTGGATCTTCTTGCCACCGTCGCCGGTGAGAATGACGTCGAATTCGTCCTTCTCTTCAGCAGCGGCGCCAGCGTCGCCACCACCAGCAGGTGCAGCAACGGCAACAGCAGCGGCGGCGCTAACGCCCCACTCTTCTTCGAGCGCCTTGGCAAGCTCAGCGGCTTCCATGACGGTCAGCTTCGACAGTTCTTCAACAAGCTTGGCGATATCAGCCATGATGTTTCACTCCAAATAATAGGCCGGGGTGCCGGTTAAGGCGTCTGCCCCGATGAATATGTGTTCGTGCGTCGAACCAGCTCTTACGCGGCTTCCTTGGCGCCATAGGCACCGAAGACACGGGCGAGCTTGGCTGCGGGTGCATTGACGACCTGGGCAACCTTGGTTGCCGGGGCGTTGATGAGACCCACGATCTTGCCACGAAGTTCGTCGAGGCTCGGCATCGAGGCGAGTGCCTTGACCCCAGCTTCGTCGAGCTTCGTTGCGCCCATCGAACCACCGACGATTTCGATCTTGTCGGTGGTCTTGGCGAACTCCACCACAGCCTTGGCTGCGGCAACCGGATCCTCGGAATAACCAAGGGCGGTCGGACCGGTCAGGTACTCGTCGAGACCTGCGTAGTCGGTGTCCTTCAGGGCGAGCTTGGCGAGACGGTTCTTCGCAACCTTGTAGGACGCACCGGCTTCGCGCATCTTCGAACGAAGCTCGGTCGACTGTGCAACCGAGAGACCCAGGTTGCGGGTGACAACCACCACGCCGGACTGGGAGAAGATATCGCTGAGCTGGGCGACCGAATCGGCTTTCTGCGAACGATCCATGCCATACTCCTTCACTATGACCCCGCCGGATGGCTCCGCCGGGATCGGCTACGTTTGTCCATGCCACCGAAGCGACACGGGCGAGTCCGTTGATGGGGGAAGGAGTGCGCCAATTGGCGCGAAACGGCGGGTTCTGGGACCCGTCGGGAATTCTCTTTTCCCCGTCTAGGCTGGAAATTAAGACCGGCAAATTCCGGTCACCAACTGTCTCGGACGGTTGATCGGCCTCCGCTTGCACGCTTGCCGGTCGGGCGCGCGTCTAGACGATTGGGCACATGAGTCAAGCGTTACGCTCGACCCAGGGCCCAACGAAAAGAGGCCTGTCCACCGTGGGACAGGCCTCTCGTTTCGTACCGATCCGCGCAATTGCGCGCGGAGGAACCGATTACTCGGCAGCCGGAGCTTCTTCAGCAGCAGCTTCTTCGGTGGTCGCTTCTTCAGCGGTTGCTTCTTCAGCAGCAGCTTCTTCGGTGGTTGCTTCTTCAGCAGCAGCTTCAACCGGAGCAGCTTCTTCGGTCATTGCTTCTTCAGCCGGAGCAGCTTCTTCAGCAGCCTGCTCACCGCAAGCGGCGAGGGTCAGAGCGAAGGGAAGGGCTGCGACGAGTGCGATCTTCTTCATGGGTCTTGATTCCTGTGTCGCCGTGATTGGCGCGGTCACAAAATAGCCTCATTTTCGCCAAGGAGAAGACACATTTTGCATTGCATCGCATTTTTGCGGCTCGCGCAGCGGCGGCTGTGGGGGAAATGATGTTTCGATCAATGGCTTGGCTTCCGATGCATGCCGGGATGGCCGAGAATCCCTTGCGATCGCCCTGCTCCTTGCCGAGAAACGCCCCTGCCCATGCGGCGGTTGTCGCGAAGCCGATTTCGAGGTTTGACTTAAGGAGGGACTCTTCCTACATGCCCCTCGACCGCCCGCTTCGAGCAGGGCCGATTCATGCGCGGGAATCGGCTTCAGGATGGAAGGGGCGCTTCCATAATCGCGACGCTTGATTAGCTGCAGCCTGCCGCCGGGATCGGTGCGCCCACGCTGCGGCCTTTTCGCGTCCCGGTCATGGTTCTCACGCGCATGAGACACGAATTTCCGGTCCTTGTCCGCGCTCGGACCGGCGCACACGAGAAGAGGTACACACCCCTTATGGCTACCAAGGCGAAGGCTCCGAAAAAGACCCGGGGCGCGAAGGCATCGGGTACGGCGAAGCGCCGCATCCGCAAGATCTTCGGCGACATCCATGAAGTCGTCCAGATGCCCAATCTGATCGAGGTCCAGCGCGAGAGCTACGAACAGTTCCTGCGCTCGGACAAGGAAACGGGCTACGTTTCCGGCCTCGAGAAGACCCTGCGTTCGGTATTTCCGATCCGCGACTTCGCCGGCACTGCCGAACTCGACTTCGTCCACTACGAACTCGAGCCGCCCAAGCATGACATCCTCGAGTGCAAGCAGCGTGGCATCACCTATGCCGCGCCGATGAAGGTCACGCTGCGCCTGATCGTCTTCGAAGTCGACCAGGAAACCGAGACCCGCTCCGTCCTCGATATCAAGGAGCAGGACGTCTACATGGGCGACATGCCGCTCATGACCGAGAACGGCACCTTCGTCATCAACGGCACCGAGCGCGTTATCGTGTCGCAGATGCACCGTTCGCCGGGTGTCCTGTTCGACCACGACCGCGGCAAGACGCACAGCTCGGGCAAGCTCCTCTTCGCTGCCCGCATCATTCCGTACCGTGGTTCGTGGCTGGACTTCGAATTCGACGCCAAGGACATCGTCAACGTGCGTATCGACCGCAAGCGCAAGCTGCCGGTCACCGCGCTGCTCTATGCCCTCGGCCTCGATGCCGAGGACATTCTTGCGCATTTCTACAACACCGTGACCTGGAAGCGCGCCAAGGACGGCTGGGAAATTCCCTTCGTCCCCGAACAGTGGCGCGGCCAGAAGCCGGCATTCCCGCTGGTGGACGCCAAGACCGGCGAGGAAGTCTTCCCCGCCGGCCAGAAGATCAGCCCGCGTGCGGCGAACAAGGCCGGCAAGGACGGCCTTGCGACCCTGTTGCTCCCGACCGAAGAAATCTTCGGCCGCTACGCCAGCCGCGACATGATCGACGAGAAGACCGGCCGCATCTACATCGAGGCCGGTGACGAAGTCGCTGCCGAAAACCTCGAGGCGCTCGACAAGGCAGGCATCGATGCGATGGACCTGCTCGACATCGACCACGTCAATACCGGTCCCTGGATCCGCAACACGCTCAAGGTCGACAAGGCTGAGAACCGCGACGAGGGCCTGGAGGCGATCTACAAGGTCATGCGTCCGGGCGAACCGCCGACGAAGGAAACCGCCGAAGCCCTGTTCGAAGGCCTGTTCTTCGACGGCGAGCGCTACGACCTCTCGGCCGTGGGTCGCGTCAAGCTCAACATGCGCCTCGATCTCGACGCCGAGGACACCGTGACCACGCTGCGCAAGGAAGACATCCTTGCCGTGGTCAAGGAACTGGTCGATCTCAAGGACGGCAAGGGCGAAGTCGACGACATCGACAACCTCGGCAACCGTCGTGTCCGCTCGGTCGGCGAACTGCTCGAAAACCAGTACCGCGTCGGCCTGCTGCGCATGGAACGCGCCGTGAAGGAACGCATGAGCTCGGTCGACGTCTCGACGGTCATGCCGAACGACCTCATCAACGCGAAGCCTGCCGTGGCTGCGGTGCGCGAATTCTTCGGTTCCTCGCAGCTCTCGCAGTTCATGGACCAGACCAACCCGTTGTCGGAAGTCACTCACAAGCGCCGCGTTTCGGCACTTGGACCGGGCGGCCTCACCCGTGAGCGCGCGGGCTTCGAAGTCCGCGACGTTCACCCGACGCACTATGGCCGTATCTGCCCGATCGAGACGCCGGAAGGCCCGAACATCGGCCTGATCAACTCGCTCTCGACCTTCGCCCGCGTGAACAAGTACGGCTTCATCGAGACGCCGTATCGCAAGGTGGTCGACAACAAGGTCACTGACGAGGTCATCTACCTCTCGGCGATGGAAGAGCAGAAGCACACCGTTGCGCAGGCTTCGGCCGACCTCAACGATGACGGCTCGTTCGTCGAGGAGCTGGTTTCGGCCCGTCACGACGGCGACAACCTCATGGCTCCGCGCGAACACATCACGCTGATGGACGTTTCGCCCAAGCAGCTCGTCTCGGTCGCGGCATCGCTCATTCCGTTCCTGGAAAACGATGACGCCAACCGCGCGCTCATGGGCTCGAACATGCAGCGCCAGGCCGTTCCGCTCGTGAAGGCGGAAGCACCTTGGGTCGGCACCGGCATGGAGGAAACCGTGGCCCGCGATTCCGGCGCTGCGATCGCTGCGACTCGCGGCGGCATCGTCGACCAGGTCGACGCGACGCGTATCGTGATCCGTGCGATCGGCGATGTCGAACCCGGCCAGTCAGGCGTCGACATCTACACGCTGCAGAAGTTCCAGCGTTCGAACCAGGACACCTGCATCAACCAGCGTCCGCTGGTGAAGGTCGGTGAAACGATCGAAGCCGGCGACATCATTGCCGACGGCCCTTCGACCGATCTCGGTGAGCTGGCACTGGGCCGCAACAGCCTCGTCGCCTTCATGCCCTGGAACGGCTACAACTACGAGGATAGTATCCTCATCTCCGAGCGTATCGTGAAGGACGACGTCTTCACCTCGATCCACATCGAGGAATTCGAAGTCATGGCTCGCGACACCAAGCTCGGGCCCGAAGACATCACCCGCGACATCCCCAATGTCGGCGAGGAAGCCCTGCGCAACCTCGACGAGGCGGGCATCGTCTATATCGGCGCCGAAGTGCACCCGGGTGACATCCTCGTCGGCAAGATCACGCCGAAGGGCGAAAGCCCGATGACGCCGGAAGAAAAGCTTCTGCGCGCCATCTTCGGCGAAAAGGCCAGCGACGTGCGCGACACCTCGCTTCGCCTGCCGCCGGGCGTTGCCGGTACGATCGTCGAGGTCCGCGTGTTCAACCGTCACGGCATCGAGATCGACGACCGTACCCGTGCGATCCAGAACGAGGAAATCGAACGCCTCCGCAAGGACGCCAACGATGAACGCGCCATCCTCAACCGTGCGACCTATAACCGCCTGCGCGACATGCTCACCGGCCAGACCGCCTCGGCGGCGCCGAAGGGCATCAAGAAGGGCTCCGAGATTACCGAAGCGGTGCTCGAGGATGTGGATCGTCACGAATGGTTCAAGTTCGCCGTGGCCGACGATGGTCGCCAGGCGCAGCTCGAAGCCGTCAAGTCGCAGTACGACGAAGCGGTGAAGACGATCGAAGAGAAGTTCGAAGACCGCAAGGAGAAGCTCGAGCGCGGTGACGAACTCGCTCCGGGCGTGCTCAAGATGGTCAAGGTCTTCGTTGCGGTGAAGCGCAAGCTGCAGCCGGGCGACAAGATGGCCGGCCGCCACGGTAACAAGGGTGTGATTTCGCGCATCCTGCCGGTCGAGGACATGCCGTTCCTCGAAGACGGTACGCCGGTCGACATCGTGCTCAACCCGCTGGGCGTGCCTTCGCGCATGAACGTCGGGCAGATTTTCGAAACGCACCTCGGCATGGCGGCCCGCAACCTCGGCCACCAGATCGGCGCGCAGCTCGAAGAGTGGAAGCAGGCCAATCCAAATGCCGCGGAGGACTATGCCAAGGCCAAGCCGCCCGAAGCAGTCGTCGAGCGTCTGAAGGACGTCTATGGCGAGCAGTATCACGAGGAAATCGAGGCACGTTCGACTGCGGAAGTCGTCGAACTGGCCACGAACCTGAAGACCGGTGTCCCGATGGGCACCCCGGTGTTCGACGGCGCCCGCGAAGGCGATGTGACGATCCAGCTCGAAAAGGCCGGTCTCCACAGCTCGGGACAGTCGGTACTGTTCGACGGCCGCACGGGCGATGCCTTCGACCGCCGCGTGACCGTGGGCATCATCTACATGCTCAAGCTGCACCACCTCGTCGACGACAAGATCCACGCCCGTTCGATCGGCCCCTACAGCCTCGTCACCCAGCAGCCGCTGGGCGGTAAGGCGCAGTTTGGCGGCCAGCGCTTCGGTGAGATGGAGGTCTGGGCACTCCAGGCCTACGGTGCGGCTTACACGCTGCAGGAAATCCTCACCGTGAAGTCGGACGACGTGATCGGCCGTACCAAGGTCTACGAAGCGATCGTCAAGGGCGACGACACCTTCGAGGCCGGCATTCCGGAGAGCTTCAACGTTCTCGTCAAGGAAATGCGCAGCCTCGGCCTCAATGTCGAACTCAAGTCGCACGGCGAAGAGGACGACGACCAGTGGCCGGAGGCGGCGGAATAAGGGGGCGCGCCGTCCGCGCCTCCACCCCCGCCCGATAGAATTCACCCGTTTAGGGAATTAAGTCATGAACGAACTGACCAAATTCACCAACCAGCTCGCCAAGCCGGAAACCTTCGACGAGATCCAGATCGGTATCGCGTCGCCCGAGCGTATCCGCAGCTGGTCCTTCGGCGAAATCAAGAAGCCGGAAACCATCAACTACCGCACGTTCAAGCCCGAGCGTGACGGCTTGTTCTGCGCGCGCATCTTCGGTCCGGTGAAGGACTACGAATGCCTGTGCGGCAAGTACAAGCGCATGAAGTACAAGGGCGTCGTCTGCGAAAAGTGCGGCGTCGAAGTGACCGTGACCAAGGTCCGCCGCGAGCGCATGGGCCACATCGAGCTCGCCGCTCCGGTCGCGCACATCTGGTTCCTCAAGTCGCTGCCTTCGCGCATCGGCCTGCTGCTCGACATGCAGCTCAAGCAGCTTGAGCGCGTGCTGTACTTCGAAAGCTACATCGTCACCGAACCCGGCCTCACGCCGCTGGAGAAGTTCCAGCTGCTGACCGAGGACGAACTCCTCGAAGCGCAGGACGAGTACGGTGAAGACAGCTTCAGCGCCGCGATCGGTGCCGAGGCGGTCAAGACCATGCTCATGGATCTCGACCTCGAGCAGGAGAAGGAAGACCTGCTGGAAGAGCTTGCGACCACCAAGTCGAAGCTCAAGCCCGCCAAGATCATCAAGCGCCTCAAGGTCGTCGAGAGCTTCATCGAATCGGGCAACCGTCCCGAGTGGATGATCCTCGAAGTGATCCCGGTCATTCCGCCCGAACTGCGCCCGCTGGTGCCGCTCGACGGTGGCCGCTTCGCGACGTCGGACCTGAACGACCTCTACCGCCGCGTGATCAACCGTAACAACCGCCTCAAGCGCCTCATGGAGCTGCGCGCGCCGGACATCATCGTCCGCAACGAAAAGCGCATGCTGCAGGAAGCCGTCGACGCGCTGTTCGACAACGGCCGCCGCGGCCGCGTCATCACCGGTGCCAACAAGCGTCCGCTCAAGTCTCTGTCCGACATGCTCAAGGGCAAGCAGGGCCGCTTCCGTCAGAACCTGCTCGGCAAGCGCGTCGACTATTCGGGCCGTTCGGTCATCGTGACCGGTCCGGAACTCAAGCTGCACCAGTGCGGCCTGCCCAAGAAGATGGCGCTCGAACTGTTCAAGCCGTTCATCTACGCCCGTCTCGACGCGAAGGGTCTTTCGATGACCCTCAAGCAGGCGAAGAAGTGGGTCGAGAAGGAACGCAAGGAAGTCTGGGACATCCTCGACGAAGTCATTCGCGAGCACCCGGTCCTTCTCAACCGCGCGCCGACGCTCCACCGTCTCGGCATCCAGGCGTTCGAGCCCGTGCTGATCGAAGGCAAGGCGATCCAGCTTCACCCGCTGGTCTGCGCCGCCTTCAACGCCGACTTCGACGGTGACCAGATGGCCGTGCACGTCCCGTTGAGCCTCGAGGCCCAGCTGGAAGCCCGCGTCCTGATGATGTCGACCAACAACATCCTCTCGCCCGCAAACGGCAAGCCGATCATCGTGCCGTCGCAGGACATGGTCCTCGGCCTCTATTACCTGTCGATGGAACGCCAGGAGAAGACCCCCGAGTTCGTCGAAGGCGACAAGAAGGGCGAGAAGTTCGAGAAGCTGCAGATGTTCTCGGACATGGCCGAAGTTCACCAGGCGCTGGAAACCAAGGCAGTGTCGCTGCACACCAAGATCCTTGCCCGTGTCCCGCAGGCCGACGAAGACGGCAATATCTCCATGCAGCGGTTCGAAACCACTGCCGGACGCATGCTGATCGGCGAATGCCTGCCGAAGAACCACAAGGTTCCCTTCGACATCGTCAACCGCCTGCTGACGAAGAAGGACATCGCCGACGTGATCGACGAGGTCTATCGCCACACCGGCCAGAAGGACACCGTGCTGTTCGCCGATGCCATCATGGCGCTTGGCTTCCGTCACGCGTTCAAGGCCGGCATCTCCTTCGGCAAGGATGACATGATCATTCCGGAAGAGAAGGAAGGCCTGGTCGAAGCCACCAAGGCACTGGTTGCCGATTACGAGCAGCAGTACCAGGACGGCCTGATCACGCAGCAGGAGAAGTACAACAAGGTCATCGACGCCTGGAGCCAGTGCGGCGACAAGGTGGCCGATGCCATGATGGACAAGATCCGCTCGCGTCCGATCGACAAGGACGGCCTCGAAGGCGAGATCAACTCGATCTACATGATGAGCCACTCCGGTGCGCGTGGTAGCCCGGCACAGATGAAGCAGCTGGCCGGCATGCGCGGCCTGATGGCCAAGCCGTCGGGCGAGATCATCGAGAACCCGATCATCTCGAACTTCAAGGAAGGCCTCAACGTCCTCGAGTACTTCAACTCGACCCACGGCGCCCGCAAGGGTCTCGCGGATACGGCACTGAAGACGGCGAACTCGGGTTACCTGACCCGCCGTCTCGTCGACGTGTCGCAGGACTGCGTCATCATCGAGGAAGACTGCAAGACCGAGCGTGCGCTGGAAATGCGCGCGATCGTCCAGGGTGGTTCGGTGATCGCGTCGATCGGTGAGCGTATCCTCGGCCGCACCACGGCCGAAGACATCGTCAACGCTGCCACCGGCGAAGTGATCGTCAAGGCCGGTACGCTGATCGACGAACCGATGGTCAAGGCCATCGAGGATGCCGAAACGCAGGTCGCCAAGATCCGCTCGCCGCTGGTCTGCGAAGCCCAGCAGGGCGTCTGCGCCACCTGCTACGGCCGTGACCTTGCTCGCGGTACGCCGGTCAACATCGGTGAAGCTGTCGGCGTCATCGCCGCACAGTCGATCGGTGAGCCCGGCACGCAGCTGACCATGCGTACCTTCCACATCGGCGGTGCCGCACAGCTCAACGAGACCAGTCACCTCGAGGCGATCTCGGACGGCAAGGTCGTTTATCGCGACATGCCGACCATCGTCGACAAGAAGGGTCGCATCCTGTCGCTCGCCCGCAATGGCGAGCTGGCAGTGATCGACGCCGAAGGTCGCGAGCGCGAGATCCACAAGGTGCCCTACGGTACCGTGCTGATGCACAAGGACGGCGACAAGGTAAAGACCGGTGAACGCCTGGCAGAGTGGGATCCGTTCTCGCTGCCGATCATCACCGAAACCTCGGGTGTCGTGAAGTATCAGGACCTCGTCGATGGTACGACCATGGAAGAGCGCGTCGACGATGCCACCGGTATCGCCCAGCGCGTGGTCACCGAAATGCGCGCCAGCGGCCGCAAGAAGGACGACCTGCGCCCGCGCCTCACCCTGTTCAACGATGCAGGGGACGAGACCGAGGCTTCGCGCTACATGCTGGCGCCGGGCACGGTGCTGTCGATCGAGGACGGCCAGGAGGTCGAGGCGGGTGACATCCTTGCCCGTGCCTCGCGCGAGGCGGCTAAGACCCGCGACATCACCGGTGGTCTGCCGCGTGTTGCCGAGCTCTTCGAAGCCCGTCTGCCGAAGGACAATTCGATCATCGCCAAGATTTCGGGCAAGATCGAATTCGTTCGCGAGTACAAGGCCAAGCGCAAGATCGCGATCGTTCCGGAGGAAGGTGATGCAGTCGAGTACCTGATCCCCAAGACCAAGGTGATCGACGTGCAGGAAGGCGACTTCGTGAAGAAGGGCGATACGCTCATCTCGGGCTCGCCCAACCCGCATGATATCTTGGAAGTGCTCGGGGTTGAGGCTCTGGCCGAATACCTCGTGAACGAGATCCAGGAAGTCTATCGACTCCAGGGCGTGAAGATCAACGACAAGCACATCGAGGTGATCGTTCGCCAGATGCTGCAGAAGGTCGAGATCACCGACGGCGGCGACACCGTGCTGCTGCCGGGCGAACAGGTCGATGCTGAAGAACTGAACGAAGTGAACTCGAAGCTGGCCAAGGGCAAGCAGCCTGCCGTCGGCACGCCGATCCTCCTTGGTATCACCAAGGCTTCGCTCCAGACGCGTTCGTTCATCTCGGCGGCTTCCTTCCAGGAAACCACCCGCGTGCTCACGCAGGCGGCGGTCGAGGGCAAGAAGGACACGCTGATCGGCCTCAAGGAGAACGTGATCGTTGGCCGTCTCATCCCCGCCGGTACCGGTGCGGGCATGAACCGCATGCGCATCACCGCCTCGAGCCGCGACGCTGCCCTGCGCGCCCAGTGGAAGAAGGCCCAGGAGGCGATCATCGCCGCCAACACGGCCGAGGAAGAGCACGAAGCCGAGCTAGCCCAGGGGCCGGAAGCGGCCATCGGCGACGATCCGCTGGCGGTGATGGAGGGTGAAACCCACGGCACCGATGCAGATGCCGGTGAGTACCTCAACGAAGAGGCGAAGGACGGCGAATAAGCCGACCTCTCCCTGACGAATAAAAGGGCCCCGCGGAGCGATCCGCGGGGCCCTTTGCTTTGTGGCCCGGACACAACGGTTGGGTATGCTCGATCCTTGTCCATTGCGTAGCGGTTTCGATTATCGCAATAATCTGCCTGTATCGGAGTGCTTGTCCGCCACACCGAGGGGCAATGATCGAAGCAGTCACGCCATCCGACGCCCTGCGTCTCAAGGTTCTCTCCCGACGAATGACGGCGGTGAGCACGGGTGCATGGGGTGCAGTGGTGTCGAGCCTGGCTTCGGCCACCGTGCTCATGGCCCTGTTCCCGGGAAGTTTCGGTTCGGCAGCCTTCATCATCTGGGGGACGCTCCTGCTGATGGCTGTGCTTTCGCGTCTTGCGATCTCGGCAACCACCAATCTGGCTTCGCAGGACGAGGCCTACCTGCGTCGGCGCCTGCGCATGACCACCGTCGCAATGTCGCTTGTCAGCCTAATCTGGGGCGCGGGCTTCCCGTTGTTTGCAGGCCTTGGGCGTGCCGAAGCAATCCCGGCCCTGACCTTTGTCGGCACGGCGATGTTCGTCGGGGTCCTGCTGATCCATCGCGTGGTCCCCTTCGCGGCCTATGTGCATATCGCGGCGCTGGGGCTTGGGCTTGCCGCTGCGGCGCTGATGGTCGCGGGATTGGCATCCTGGCCATTGCTGGCCTTGCTCGGCGTCTATCTCGTGACCCTGTGGAAGGCGATCGGTCGGATGGAGCGGCAGTTTGTCGACGCCATCGCCGCCGAGATCGATCACGGCGAGACCGCCGACACCGTGGCGATGCTGTTGCACGAATTTGAGGAGCATTCGTCCGACTGGTTGTGGACCATCGGGCCGGACGGGGCCCTGCGCGATGTCGGTCCGCGATTTGCGGCGGCGGCAGGCAGCAACATTGAGCGGCTCGAAGGCAAGCAGCTGCTGTCACTGTTCGCCCAGGGGGAGGAACGCGAGACGCTCGCTCGCCACCTGACCGAACAGAGCGCATTTCGCGACCTGCTGGTCAAGATCCAGGTTGAGGGCGAGATGCGGTTCTGGCGATTGTCGGCCCGTCCGCGGCCCGACGGGCGAATGGGCGGTGTCGCCCGCGACGTGACCAATGACCGGATGACCGAGGAACGGGTCGCCTTCATGGCCCACTACGACAATCTCACGGGCCTCGCCAATCGATACCTCTTCAACGATCGCCTGCGCGCCATGCTCGAACAGGGCGGCAACCGAGGTGCGAATATCGCCCTGTTCTATCTCGATCTCGATGACTTCAAATCGATCAACGATACTCGCGGACACCTCGTCGGCGATCGCCTTCTGCGCGAGGTTGGTACCAGGCTGGAGCAGGAGGTACGTTCCGAAGATCTCGTCGCGCGGCTGGGCGGAGACGAGTTCGCCGTTCTGATCGAAACGCGCGCGGGCATGGGCATGCTGATCGAGCGCGCTCACCGCTTCCTGTCGATTGTCCGCGAGCCATATGAAATCGATGGCCATCACTATCGCGTTTCGACGAGCATTGGCGTGGCGCGCTGCTTCGATGGCGATTGCGATGCCGAAGAACTGATGCGCCGCGCCGACCTGGCGCTCTTCGCCGCCAAGAAGAAGGGGCGAGACACGCTCGCCATGTTCGAGCAGAGCCTCGACCGCGAGGCTCGCGACCGGCGCGAACTCGAAACCGACTTGCGCGAAGCGATTGCTCGGGGCCAGCTACGGGTTCATTACCAGCCGATCATCGACCTCGATACTGGTGCAACGACAGGATACGAGGCATTGCTGAGGTGGCATCATCCGCGGCGTGGCGTCATCGGCCCAGCGGACTTTCTTGAGATTGCAGAAGAAACCGGCCTGATCGTTCCGGTGGGGGAGTGGGTCATCCGCCAGACCCTGGCCGAGACTTCGGCATGGCAGGGCGATTTCCGCATCGCGATCAACCTCTCGCCAACACAGGTCAGTAGCCCGCATCTGGTATCGCTGGTTGCGCAAGCGATCCATGCAAGCGGCATCGCGCCCGGCCGGATCGAGTTCGAGATTACCGAGCATGTGCTGATGCATCACGGCGACGTCGCGACGACGGCGCTCAACAAGCTGCGTGGCCTGGGCACCCTTATTGCCCTGGACGATTTCGGCGTGGGATATTCCTCGCTCGGCTATCTCCAGCAGTTCCGCTTCGACCGGATCAAGATCGATCGCAATTTCGTCGAGCGCGTGGAGGACGACACGGACAGCCAGGCGATCGTTTCGAGCATCACCCGCATGGCCGAGGCGATGGGCATTGCCACGACCGCCGAAGGTATCGAGAACCGTCGTCAGCTCGACCTGCTGCGCAAGCTCGGCTGCAACGAGGCGCAGGGCTTTCTGATTTGCAAGCCCGCGCCCGGTGAAAGCTTCGCCACGGCGGAGGCTGCCGAGGCATCGCTTGCCGACAAGGGATCGGTGGTCCTCGACTATCGCAAGGCGCGCAGGGATGCGCATCGGCGTCGTGGCGGAAGGGTCGCCTGACCTCTCGCATTAGCGACAAGCCTCGGCTATCGGGCCACGCATGAGTGTAATCACGCGCTTCGCGCCCTCGCCAACCGGGCGCCTCCATGTCGGCAATATTCGCACCGCGCTCCACAACTGGATGCTCGCGCGCAAGGGTGGCGGGCGCTTCTTGCTGCGCATCGACGATACCGATGCCGAGCGCAGCCGCGAGGAGTATGTCGATGCCATACGGACGGATCTCGCCTGGCTCGGCCTCGATGTGGATGGAGAGGAGCGCCAGTCGGCCCGCTTCGCCGTCTACGAAAGGGCGTTCGACGCCCTGCGCGAGGCGGGACGCGTCTACGCCTGTTACGAGACCGCCCAGGAACTCGAACTCAAGCGCAAGATCCGGCTCGGGCGCGGCCTGCCGCCGATTTATGACCGCGGTGCACTGGCACTGACCGACGAGGAACATGCGGCCAAGGAAGCCGAAGGCATGGCGCCGCACTGGCGGTTCAAGCTCGACCACGACGAACCGATCGTGTGGGAAGACGCGGTGCGCGGGCCGCAGAAGTTCGATCCGGCGCAGCTTTCCGATCCAGTGATCCGCCGTGCCGACGGCAGCTGGCTTTACATGCTCCCCAGCGCGGTCGATGATCTCGACATGGGCGTCACCGATGTTCTTCGGGGCGAGGATCATGTTAGCAATACTGCTGTTCAAATTCAGATGTTTACCGCACTAATTGCTGCACTCTACCCGGTGCAGCAAATTCCACGCTTCGCGCATGAGGCCTTGCTTGTCGGGAGCGAGGGGAAACTGTCCAAACGGCTCGGTTCGCTCGGTTGTGATGCCTTTCGCGAGAAGGGGATCGAGCCTGAAGCGATCGTTGCACTGCTTGCGCGGCTGGGGACGTCGCAGCCGGTCGAGCCGATCGCCGATCGTGGCCTGTTGATCGACACCTTCGACCTCGCGACCTTCGGTCGTGCGCCGGCCCGGTTCGACGATGCCGAACTGGACCGGCTCAACACAGCCCTGGTCCATCACATGGAATTCGGCCGCATTGCCCACCGCCTCCCCGACGGAATCGATGAAGCGGGTTGGCACGCGATCCGCCCGAACCTGTCGCATATCGACGAGGCGGATGAATGGTGGCGGTTGGTGACCGGTCCCATTGACCAGCCCGAATTCGCCGAAGAGGACCGGATCTACCTGGCGGAGGCCGCGCGGATTCTCGAATGGAGCGAGGACCCCTGGCGCGACCTAACCAATGCGTTGAAGGAGGCGACGGGCCGCAAGGGGAAGCAACTCTTCCTGCCGCTTCGTCAGGCGCTCACGGGCATGGATCATGGACCCGACATGGCCGAACTCCTGCCGCTTATCGGCGTGGAGAAGACCCGCCAGCGCCTCGCCCGTGCAGGGACCTAGGCTCGGTGCTTCTCCAGCTCGTCGCCGCTGACGGTGACGACGTGCATCAGATTGGTCGAACCGGGCGTGCCGAAGGGCACACCGGCCAGCGCGATGAGCTTGCTGCCGGCCTCGCCGAAGCCGTGGCGCAGGGCCATGCGTTTGCCCTTGGCGATCATCTCCTCGAAACTGCCGATGTCCTTGGTTGCGACTGCATGGGCGCCCCATAGCAGGCCGAGGCGGCGGGCCGTCTTCATGCTCGGGGTCAGGACCAGCATGGGGACCGAGGGCCGTTCGCGCGCCACCCGACGTGCGGTCGAGCCCGATCCGGTAAATACCGTAATCGCGCCGATCGCCACCGTGTCGGCCACGGTCATGCAGGCGTGCGCCAATGCGTCTGCCGTTGTGCTGTCGGGCGGCGTATCGAGGAAACGTACGCGCTCGAGATAGCTTTCGTCGCGTTCCACCTGGCGGGCGATGCGATGCATGATCGTCACCGCTTCTTCGGGCCATTCGCCCGCTGCGGTTTCTGCCGAGAGCATGACGCAATCAGCGCCATCATAGACCGCATTGGCAACGTCGGAGACTTCCGCACGGGTCGGGGCCGGGCTCTCGATCATGCTTTCGAGCATCTGAGTCGCCACGATCACCGGCTTGCCCTTGAGGCGGGCCTTGTTCACGATCTTCTTTTGTAGCGGCGGAACTTCCTGCGGTTCGAGCTCGACGCCGAGATCGCCACGCGCGACCATGATCCCGTCGGATTGCTCGATGATTTCGTCGAGACGGCGGACCGCCATCGGCTTCTCGATTTTGGCGCAGAGTGCGCCGTAACCTCCCATCAGCCTGCGTGCTTCGGCGAGGTCCTCGGGGCGCTGGACGAAGCTGAGGCCGATCCAGTCGACACCCTGCTGGATGGCGAAGGCGAGGTCGCGGCGATCCTTGTCGGTCAGTGCGGGGATCGGCACTTCGGCATCGGGCACGTTGACGCCCTTGCGGTCGGAGATGACCCCACCGACTTCGGCCGAACAGAGGATTTCTCTTTCGTCGGCGCGGATCACGCGGAGGCGGATCTTGCCGTCGTTGATGAGCAGGCGCTGGCCCTTCTCAAGCAGGCCGAAGAGTTCGGGGTGGGGTAGCTCGACCCGTGTCTCGTCGCCCGGTTCGGGATTGCGGTCGAGCGTGAAATGGCCCGAGTGCCGAATGACCGCCTGCCCGTCCTTGAATTTGCCCACTCGCAGCTTGGGGCCCTGGAGGTCGGCCAGGATGGCGATCGGCCGGTGGAACTCCTTCTCCATCGCGCGGATCGACCTGATTGTCTGTTCGTGATCGGCATGTTCGCCGTGGCTCATGTTGACGCGGAAGGCGTCGACGCCGGCCTCGAACAGGCGGGCGAGCATTTCGGGTGAGCGGCTGGCGGGACCGACGGTTGCGAGGATCTTGACCTTGCGACCGCGCGGATCGACGCGCCGGGGATCGAGCTTTTCCATGAGCAACGCCTATGGCACAGCGATGCGGCAACTCAAGGACACAAACGCGATGGATACGAATACAGAGGCGCTTGACCAACTCGACGATGCCGTAGCGGCAGCGGCATTCCGGCGCCTGGTGCGCCATTTGCGCCACCGCCACGACGCACAGAATATCGATCTGATGGGGCTTGCGGGCTTTTGCCGCAATTGCCTCGCCGATTGGATCATCGACGCCGGGTTCGAGGGCGACAAGCTGGCCGCTCGCGAACTGATCCACGGAATGTCGCAAGACGATTGGAAAGCAACACGCCAGACCCCGGCAACCGAGGAGCAGCTCGCCCGCATGGAGGCGAGCCTCGCCAAAAACGCACAGGAATAGGGATTCGCGCCCTTTAACCCGGGACAGCGTCTGGCTATCGAACCTGCCATCCGCCCGCGTGGCGATTCTCAAATCACCGGAGTTAGACTTTCATGGCTGAAGCCACCGACGACCGCCTGCGCCTTCTTATCGAACGCATCGAACGCCTTGAGGAAGAGAAGAAGGGTATCGCCGATGACATCCGCGACGTCTATGCGGAAGCCAAGGCGGTCGGTTACGATACCAAGATCATGCGCCAGATCGTGCGTCTGCGTAAGATGAAGCCCGACGAGCGGCGCGAGATGGAAACCATCCTCGACACCTACAAGGCCGCGCTGGGGATCGGTTGATCCGCGGGCGGCCTAGCCGCCGCAAGACATCTTCTTGAGACCCTGCGCGTTGGAAATCGTCTTGTTGCGCGAATCGCGCACGTTGAACGCGGTTTCGTAGCGGATCGGGTGTGCCTTGATGATGCCGTTGAGGAACAGGGGGCTGTAGTCGAAGGTGACCTCGACGAACATCACGGCATTGCCGTTGTCCGAAGTGATCTGGCGGCCCGGTGCGCCCATGCCGGAGGCGAGCGACGCATCGCTTTTGCCCTTGCCTTCCTTGCCGTAGCTCGACGCCACGTTCTTGTCGCCCCAGCAGCGCTGCCACTCGATCTTCTGGCCTTTGGAGCCGCCCTTCTTGCCGTTCTCCTGCAGCGAGGAAAGCACGACCCGTCCTTTGGGTTCGAAATTGATCGCACTGCCGATCACCCCGGCCCCGGCAAAGATTTCGTAGACATTGGCCTCGTCCATGCCGGTGGCGACGCGCCCCGCGTTGTCCGAGACGGTGTTGGCGATTTCGCTGACGCGCATGTGGGTGATGGCGAGGTTCGCCACTTCGAGGCCGCCGACCAGCAATGCGGCAAAAACAGGCGCGATCAGGGCGAATTCGACCATTGCGACGCCATCGTTCTCGGCGCGCAGGCGGCTCTTCAGATGACCAAGCTTTGCGATCATGTGCCGTCTCCGCAGATTACCGGCGGCGTTGCCTGGTTAGCGTAGGGCTGGTTGCGCACGGCGGTCTCGATGGTGAAGTCGATATTCGGCGAGAAGCCGAGGAGCTGTGCGGTCGGGAAGAGACGCGGCATGACAACGCGGACGCTGTAAAATGCGACGTCATTTGCCCCGCCGAGTCCGACGCGGCCCGAATCGAGATCATAGGCGTTGTTCTCGTTGAGATCTTCGAAGCAATCGCCATCGACATTGTCGAATTTGCCGTTGCCATTGACGTCGGTCATCAATCGCTCGGGATTTCCGATGCCGTTGAAGTCGAAGAAGTTGCGCTGCGTGATCGTGTAAGTCGCTTTGGGGGCGACATTGTTGATCTGTTCCTTCAGCGTGTTCTCGACCCGCTCCTCAAGCGTATTGCCCGAGGCAATGAACTTCGGCTCCTCGACCGATGCGCGGCGACTGACGTCGTCCAGCGCACCCTGGGTGACCCCGCGGATGTAGAACTGGTGGCCCAGATCCATGCCGCCCATCAGCATCATCAGGAAGGGCAACAGCAGCAGGCCGAATTCGACCGTGGTGACGCCCTCCTCATTGCCGGCGACCCGTTCTGTACGGGCTTTGCGCGTGAGCCTGATCATTGGGTCAGCCTCAAATTGCCGATGCCGCGACCGATATCGGCGAAGATTTCCTCAAGGTCACTGCCGTCGCTGACGAAGAAGTTCGAGTCGCTCGTGGCGCACTGCTTGATGTCGCCCGTATCGGTGACGTCGAGCGCGATCACCCAGACGGTGACCTTCATCGACTTGGCAAGCGAACAGATCGACTTGAAGCGCGAGACGTGCTTCTGCGTGCGGGTCCCGGTGCCTTGCAGTCGGTTCGTGTAACTGTCGACGCCATAGGCAGAATACAGCGTGCCACCCGTGTCTAGCTTGCCGTCGGTCATGAAGACGATGTGCTGGTTGACCGGCATCCCGGAGAGTTCCTCGGGATTGCTGCTCTCAAAGAAGCCCTTGCGCGAGATGAAGCGCAGGCCCCACAGCATGCCGATGTCATGGTAGGTGCCCCCGGTAACCTTAGCGGTCGCCGAGTTGATCGCGCCGGTGAACGCGGTTTCGCTGGTGTATTCGCGCAGCGTGGTCGCTTCGGACGGACAGCCATCCTGCGAATGACCCCGCTGTACAGCCGGGTCGTACCGACCGAACTGCTTGGCAGTATCATTGCCATTGGCTGCGGACGAGTTGACGTCGTCGAGCGAAACCGTGCTGGCGATCTGCACTGGGCTCGAGCCATAGCCGACCGAGGCACGCTCTTCGATACAGCCGTCGCCGCTGGTGCGGAAGCCCTGCCTGTTGCCTTCGTCATTGCCGTTGCCGGCGTTGTTCCAGCTCGAGTCGCTGATGTGCACCGTGCGCAGACCGTTGTTCTGGAAATACCACCAGCCGCCGGACTTGTACCAATAGCCGTCGACATACTGCTGGTTGACCAGGATGTCGCGGTTCTGCAGCGAGCGGCCGACATTCACCGTGTGCGAATAGGGAACGATGCCGTAGCGGGTGGTGGACCCGGCTGAATCTTCCAGCGCGCGATAGAGGCCGGCCGCGCCAGTGCGCAGCCTTCCGATCTTGGAGGTGCCGCCGGTGGACGGGGCATCGTTCATCGAGCCGGTGACGTCGAGCACGAGAACGATGTCGTTGTTGCCGACGTCCTTCTCTGCACTGCAGGAAACGCTGATCGGAAGCTTCTGGAATCCGAAGATGCGCATCAGGCTGGTGGGGATGTCAGCCGACGCCGATCCGAGAAGCTCGGTTTTCGCCGATGTGTTCTGCGAAATCTTGAAGGTGAGCTTTTCGGCGTTGTAGAGGCCTGTGGGATAGTTGAACGCGAAGAAGCGCTCCGCTTCCTTCTTGTTCTCGGTTTTGAACGTCGTGCTATCCATCGACTGACGGCCTGCAAGTACCGCAGAGTCGCAGGCCTTCTGCAGCTTCGAACGAGCCATGTAAGTCACGCTGATATCCATCGCGCCGCCCACCAGTGCGACCAGCGGAAGGATGCCGGCAGCAGCCAACGGCAGTACGTTGCCGCTCTGGTCCGCAATCAGGTTCCGAAATAGATTTCGCATAGCAAAGCCCCTTTGTGCAGCGCGGACGCTAACGGTGATCTCCTAAGACTTTTACGTAGGGCCATGGTAAAGTTCGGGTTACGGGACTGGTGTCGTTCCGAACCTGGCTCTCTGAGTTTTGCGATCCCTTGGATATTCGGCCGATGCTCTCGTGTTGAAGGAAAGACGGTGGCCGGTTACTAGGGCCGATCACTGACGAAATAGTTAAGCTCGAGCTAGAGGTGGGACATGGCCGGACCCTGGAAAGACGCACGCGGGATTATCGTAACGACGACACCGACCATCGAGGGGCGCCCGATCCAGGACTACCTCGGCATTGTGACCGGCGAGGTTATCGTCGGTGCAAACATTTTCCGCGATCTTTTCGCAAATATCCGCGACATCGTCGGCGGGCGTTCGGGCAGCTACGAGCGCATCCTTGCCGAGGCACGTGGACAGGCGATCCAGGAATTGCAGGCGGAATGCGGTGCGCGAGGCGGCAATGCCGTTGTCGGGATCGACCTCGACTACGAGGTGATCGGCGATACCGGCTCCATGTTGATGGTCAGCGCGAGCGGAACTGCCGTCCGGATCTGATCAGGCGGCGCTGCCTGCTGCAGCCACCAGCCCAATGAAGGCGGCGTTGTGCAGCATGTGGAGCAGGATGCTGGTCCACAGACCGTAGTTTACGCGCAGGTAGCCGAGCACCAGTCCGATCGCGAACTGCGGCAGGACGAGCGGCAGGATCGCGGCCATGTTCTCGACAGAAAAGTTGAGCAGGTGAATCCCGGCGAAGAGGACGGCGCTGAGCCAGTAGAACAGCGGGAACAGTTTCTGGAACCAGCCCATCGCATCGTGCCGACGCAGCACGAAGGTCGAGACCACACCGGCGAGGAACACGACCAGGGCGATCAGGCCGGTCACCGGATTCACTTCCTGTGCGCTGGCGGCGCCGCTCAGGCCGATCATTGCAAGGGCGGCGAGTGTGAGCAAGATGAAAGCGACATGACCCGGACGTCCCGAAAGCCAGCTGCGGAAGGCGATTTCCTCGGCAATCGGGGCGAAGATGACCGCCGCGAAGGCGAGCTGCGGGGTCATTTCCATGCCCGAGATGGCTGTTTCGGGGATGTCGACGCCGAATGCCATCACTGCGAATGCCGTGCCGAGCAGCACCGACATCACTACCATGTCGAGTATCAGCATCCTTCCGACAGCCACCAGGCTGGCCGCCTGCATCGGGGCTGCGCGGTCGGGCAGGATGGGCCTTCTCAGGAAAGCAAAAAAATCGGCCCACTGTTCTTTCATGGAAGAGTGAACCTGTGTTTCGGGATGCGTATATCGGCCCTCAATCGTGAGGCGGGGCGCGTCCTCAGTCTCGGTCTTCACGAGACTTGTCGATTCACTTGTCATGAGTCTATTGCGTCCCCCGATTTCCAACCAACGCAAAATTCAAAGGCGCGCAATGGCAGGCCATTCCAAATTCAAGAACATCATGCACCGCAAGGGCGCACAGGACAAGAAGCGCTCGGCGATGTTTTCCAAGCTTTCCCGCGAGATCACCGTCGCAGCCAAGATGGGTATGCCCGATCCGGACATGAACCCGCGCCTGCGCCTGGCGGTCAACGCGGCCAAGGCGCAGTCGATGCCCAAGGACAATATCCAGCGCGCGATCGACAAGGCTTCGGCCAATGACGGCGAGAACTACGAGGAAGTTCGCTACGAAGGCTACGGCCCGGGCGGCGTCGCGCTGATCGTCGAGGCGCTGACCGACAACCGCAACCGCACTGCCACCAATGTGCGCACAGCCTTCAGCAAGAATGGCGGCAACATGGGTTCCGAGGGCTCGGTGAGCCACGGTTTCGAACGGCTCGGCCTGATTGAATATCCGGCCAGCGTGGGTGACGAGGAGAAGGTCCTCGAAGCTGCGATCGAGGCGGGCGCGGATGATGTCGAGAGCTCGGAAGATGGCCACACCATCTGGACTGCCGCCGATGCATTGCACGAAGTCTCGGGCAATCTCGAAAAGTCGCTGGGCGAGGCAGAGAACGTCAAGCTGGCGTGGAAGCCGACCATCACCGTCGACATGGACGAAGGTGCCGCATCGACATTGCTCAAACTGGTCGACACGCTCGATGACGATGACGACGTCCAGACTGTCTGGGGCAACTACGAGATCTCGGACGAGATCATGGAGAAACTGGGCTGACCAGGCCGTGATCATCCTCGGTCTCGATCCTTCACTCAGCTGTACGGGCTGGGGCGTGATCCGGACCGAGGGCGTGCGCGTCAGCCACCTGGCGAACGGGCAGGTGCCGACCGATGCGAAAGCACCAATGGCCGAGCGGCTTGCCAAGCTCCAGTCCGCGCTTGCCGAGATTATCGCGACCCATCGCCCGGACCGCGCCGCGGCCGAGGAGGTCTTCCTCAATAAGAACCCGCAGTCGACGCTCAAGCTGGCGCAGGCGCGTGGCGCAGTGCTCGCCGCGTGTGGTGTGGCGGGCGTGCCGGTGAACGAACACGCGGCGCGCCTCGTCAAGAAGGCGGTAGTCGGAACCGGGGGTGCCGAAAAGGCGCAAGTGCAGGCAATGCTTAAGGTGCTTCTGCCCGGCGTTTCGCTCGCGGGTGCCGATGCCGCCGACGCGCTCGCCGTCGCCATAGCCGATGCTCATCTGGGGAGGGGCTGATGTTCCTGGTCGTCTTTCGCAATCGCAAGCGCGCGGACATGGACGAGGCTGCCTACTCTGCCGACGCGGACCAAATGGAAGCGCTCGCCAGGCGTCAGCCCGGCTACCGCTCGTTCAAGTCCTATGTCGCCGAAGACGGCGAGGTTGTCGCCATCAGCGAATGGGACGACGAGGCATCGGCGCGGGGCTGGGGCAGGATCGCCGAGCATCGCGAGGTCCAGCGCAAGGGCCGCAATGAATATTACGCTGAATACACGCTCTTCGCCTGCGCACAGCCGCGCGTGCACCATTTCCCAAACACCAAGGATCGATGATGGAATTCTACGGCATCCCCAATTGCGATACCGTCAAGAAGGCGCGGAGCTGGCTCGACGCTGCGGGCAAGGATTACGCGTTTCACGACTACAAGAAGGAGGGGGCTGATCCTGCTCGACTGGGCGAATGGGCCGACGCTGTAGGGTGGGAAGTCTTGCTAAACCGTCGCGGGACATCCTTTCGCAAGCTACCCGATGCCGACAAGGCAGGCATCGACCGGGACAAGGCGATCGCGCTGATGGTCGAACATCCCAGCATGATCAAACGACCGGTAGTCGAGCACGAAGCCGGTGTGCTCGTGGGCTTCGATCCTGCCGCATGGGCCGCCTCACTGGGCTGAGCGGGGCGCATGAACACGCTCGAGATCATCGCGGTCGCGCTGGGGCTGGCCAATGTCGGCCTGCTCGTGCGGCGCAGCATCTGGAACTATCCCTTCGGCATGGCGATGGTCGCGCTGTATGTGACGATCTTCTGGGAAGCGAAGCTCTATGGCGAGGCGGGGCTGCAGGTCTTCTTCTTTCTCGTCCAGGGTTGGGGCTGGTATCTCTGGGCGCGCGCAGGGGGACTGGAGCACGCGGTCGCGGTGGGCTGGATGCGATGGCCAACGCGCATTGTATCCTTGGCGATCGTGGGGATTGTGACCATTACGCTGGGTACGCTGATGCACCGCCTGACCGATGCCGCCATGCCCTTTGCCGATGCGGCGATCACCGGGGCGAGCGTGGTCGCGCAGGTGCTGCTGTCGATCCGCCGGATCGAGAACTGGATCCTGTGGATCGCCGTCGATATCGGGGCGGTCGCGCTCTATATCGAGCGTGGCCTGAACCTGACCGCCGGCCTCTATGTCGCATTCCTGGCGCTGGCGACGATGGGACTTGTCGAGTGGATCCGCGCCGCACGCAGGGGTGAGGCGCCGGCGTGACCAGGCGCGGCTTCCTGCTCGGCAAGTTCATGCCGCCCCATGCAGGACATGTCGCGCTAATCGATGCGGCGGCAAAGCTGGTCGACGAGCTTACCGTCCTCGTTTGCTGGCTGCCTGACGATCCCATCCCCGGGCAGCAGCGCCTCCGGTGGATGGAGCAACTATTCCCTTCGTGCCGGGTGGTCGGCCACGGTGAAGTGGTGCCGCAGGAGCCATCTGACAGCCCGGATTTCTGGCCTATTTGGCAGGGGATCGTCGCCCGGGCGCATCCCGAGCCGATTGATTATGTCTTTGCAGGCGAGGACTACGGTCTCGAACTGGCGCGCCATGTCGGCGGTTTGTTCGTGCCGCTCGGCGGACGGATACTCTACGCCGAGGATCCGCTGGCATCGCTTTCCGCCAGTGCTATCAGGGCTGATCCGGCGAGCCACTGGCCCTTCCTGCCCGAGCCGGTTCGGGCACACTACCGCCGCAAGATCTGCCTTCACGGGGCAGAGAGCACGGGCAAGTCGACGCTTGCGACAAGGCTCTCACGCGAACACGGCTTCCATTGGGTGCCCGAATATGGACGTAGCCATTGTGAAATCCACCGTGACCCGCTCACGCTCGATGACCTGCTCCTCATCGGACGTGCGCAGCAGGCGATGGCTTCGGCTGCGGAGCCGTGGGCCGGACCTCTGCTGCTGCTCGATACCGATGCACTGATGTCCGCCGCCTGGTGCGAGATGCTCCTCGGCGAGCGGCCACAGGAGTTGATGTCCGCAGAGAAGGCCGATCTCTACCTGCTGCTCGAACCTGACCTGCCCTGGGTGGACGATGGCACGCGGTACTTCTCGGTTCCGGCGGATCGCGCACGTTTTGCTACCATAGTCCACGCAGTGCTCGAGGATGCAGGCGTTCGCTACGAAAGGATCGGCGGAGAAGGGGAAGCCCGATACGAAAAGGCGCTGGCCGCTATTACCAGCCTCGGCAATCAATAGCCGCTATTGCTGCCCCAGCCGTTGTTGTCGCCCGCTGTGAAGGATCGCGCGCTTTCGTTGGCCGCCCCCGTGATCGAACGCTTGACCGACGTGAGATCGCTGCCAGACCCGTAGATGAGCCCCAGCACGATGGCCGTCGCAAGGAGAAGCTTCTTGAACATGACCGGTGGAATTTCGCAGATCACCGTCAAGATTCGTCTAACAATCGCAGTGATCGCCGCGGTAACCGCAATTCCCGCTTGGGGCGAAGACATGCTCGTGATTGCCCATCGCGGCGCGAGCGGGGAGCGCCCGGAGCATACGCTGGCAGCCTATGAGCGCGCGATCGACCAGGGGGCGGATTATATCGAACCCGACCTCGTGGCGACAAAGGACAATGTACTGGTGGCTCGACACGAAAACGAGCTGTCGGATACCACCGATGTCGCAGCGCGTGAGGAATTCGCCGACCGCAAGCGCTCCAAGACGATTGATGGCCAGTTGGTAAGCGGCTGGTTTGCCGAGGACTTTACGCTGGCAGAACTGCGTACCCTGCGCGCGCGGGAGCGCTTGCCCGGCCTGCGCCCGGCCAATGCGCGGTTCGACGGACTCTATCCGGTGCCGACCTTCGAGGAGGTGATCGCCCTTGTTCGCGCCAAGGAAGCCGAGACGGGGCGACGAATCGGCATCTATCCCGAGCTAAAGCACCCCAATTTCCTGCTGCAGGACGCAGGGATCGACACGGTCGACCTGCTGGTGACTGCCTTGCGCAAGGCCGACCTCGACGATGCGGACGACCTCGTTTTCGTGCAGTGTTTCGAAGTCGGCACGCTCAGGCGGCTGAACAACATGGTCGAGGTGCCGCTTGTCCTTCTCGTCACTCCTGGCAAGGGACCGGCGGACGAACCTGCTTTGCGTTATGAAGATATGATGGCGCCAAGCGGGCTGGAGGAGGCTGCCGGCTATGCCGATGCCATTGGTGCCGACCTCAGGATGCTTTTCACCGCCGAAGGGCAGGCCACTTCGCTCATCGCCGATGCCCATGCCGTGGGTTTGAAGGTGCATGGCTGGACCCTGCGCAAGGAGAACGCCTTCCTGCCACTGCTGCTGCGTCGCGGGGCGGAGGAGGGTGCCACGGGCGACATTGCCGCGCTGGCGATGATAGCGCAGGCAGCAGGTCTTGACGGCGTGTTCACCGACGATCCGGGGCCTGTCGCGCAAGCACTCGGAAAATAACCAGCCGTCGGGCGTTTGATCCGGCATGGATGACGAAAAGTGGATGCGCGTCGCGCGCGATCACGCGATAGCCGAGAAGGGCAGCGATCCTGCCAATACGCCGATCGCGGCTATCCTCGTTCACGATGGCAGGGAGGTGGCGCGCGGTGTCAATCGCACTGCCGAGTGCTGCGATGCGACCGCTCATGCCGAAGTGGTGACATTGCGCGCCGGCGGCGCGGCGTATGGCGATATGCGGATCGAGGGCGCGACGCTCTACTCCACGCTGCAACCTTGCGGGATGTGTACCTTCGCCAGCATCTGGGCCGGGGTCAGCCGGATCGTGTATGGAGCCGGCCGCGACGACGTGCACGCGATGTATTTCGAGGACCGGCATCTCTCGACCCTGGATTTCGTTGCAGATGCTTACAAGGATGATCTGGAATTGGTCGGCGGAATCCTCGCCGATGAATGCTCGGGTCTCTACTATCGTCCCTGGGACAATGTGCCCGAGGAAAAGCAGGCCAACGACTAGTCGGGACGTCGAGCAGTGACGAGATAGTTGAGCGCAAGATCGTCCGACAGGTGCAGGCCCTTGGTCGGGGAGAAGGCGATACCTCGTGGTCCGCCGATCTCCAGCCCGGCTTCCTCCAGCAGGTCGGCGAGTTCCTCGGGCGTGATGAAATCGTCCCAGTGATGGGTGCCCTTGGGGATTAGGCCGATACCCTCTGCGGCGCCGATCATTAGCAGGCGCGATTGCGGCGTGCGGTTGGGGGTCGAGAGCACCATCAGCCCGCCGGGCGCAAGCCGCGCCGCCAGCTCGGCGAGGAAAGCGCGCTTGTCGGCGACATGCTCGATCACCTCCATCGCGGTGACGAGGTCGAATTGCCCGATGTCGAGCGCGGCAATTTCGCCAGCCATGTAGCGGATATCGAGGCCTGCACCCTCGGCATGGACTGCGGCGGCGGCGGCATTCTCGGGTGCTGCATCGACACCGGTGACCTCGGCACCCAGGCGCGCCAGCGGTTCGCACAGCAAGCCTGCCCCGCAGCCGACATCGAGCGCGCCCTTGCCCGCCAGCGGTTTCCGGCTCTCGATGTGGCAGCCCCAGTGAAGGTCGATCGCTTCACGCAGGAAGGCCAGGCGCACCGGGTTGAGCTTGTGCAGCATCGCGGAGGACCCTTTCGGATCCCACCAATCCTTGGCCAGCTTGCCGAAATGTGCAGCTTCTTCCGGCCGGATCGTTTGTCCGATCGTTGTGTTGCCTGAAGAATTGCTACGCGAGTGTGTTGTTGCATCGCTCATGCGCGATGGCTAGCAGCCAGCACTCGAGCATTCCAGCACGGAGACGTCGGCACTTGGCACGCATCGTGATGAAATTCGGCGGCACTTCGATGGCCGGGACCGAGCGCATCCGCCGCGTGGCCAATATCGTGCGCAAGCAACAGGCGCGCGGCCACGAGGTCGCGGTGGTGGTTTCGGCCATGGCGGGTGAGACCGATCGCCTCGTCAACTTCTGCCGTGAGGCGAATGCGCTCTACGATCCGGCCGAATACGACGTTGTAGTGGCGAGCGGCGAACAGGTGACCTCGGGCCTGCTCGCGCTGACGCTGCAGGCGCTTGGCTGCAAGGCGCGCAGCTGGCTTGGCTGGCAACTGCCGATCCACACGATCGAAGCCCATGCCAAGGCTCGCATCGATAGCATCGACGCCGACGAACTCATCGCTTCGATGCAGCGCGGCGAGATCGCTGTCATTCCCGGCTTTCAGGGCCTGAGCGAAGACAACCGCGTTACTACGCTGGGTCGTGGCGGATCGGATACGTCTGCCGTTGCAGTGGCTGCTGCCGTGCACGCGGACCGCTGTGACATCTACACCGACGTCGATGGGGTCTACACGACGGACCCCCGCATCGTCGCCAAGGCGAAGAAGCAGAAGGCGGTGACCTACGAGGAAATGCTCGAGCTCGCGAGCGTGGGGGCCAAGGTGCTCCAGACACGTTCGGTGGGGCTCGCCATGAAAGAGGGCGTGCGGGTGCAGGTCCTCTCCAGCTTCGTCGGCGAGGATGCTATCCCCGCGGACGAACATCCCGGCACGATGATCGTGTCCGAGGAAGAAATGAACGAACTGGTGGAGAAGGGCGACATGGAACGCCAGCACGTGACCGGCATCGCGCATGACAAGAACGAGGCCAAGGTGATCCTTACCCGTGTGCCTGACAAGCCCGGCGCGGTGGCCCATATCTTCGACCCGCTGGCCAAAGCCGCGATCAATGTCGACATGATCATCCAGAACGTCGGACGCGACAAGGGCGAGACAGACGTGACCTTCACTGTCCCACAGGCCGACCTGGCCCGCGCGCAGGCACTGCTCGAGGACAAGCGTGACGACATCGGCTACAACCGCCTGATCACCGACAGCAAGATTGCCAAGATCTCGGTCGTCGGTGTCGGCATGAAGAGCCATGCGGGCGTCGCCAGCACCATGTTCCAGGCGCTGGCCGATCGCGGCATCAATATCCAGGCGATCACCACCTCCGAAATCAAGGTCAGCGTGCTGATCGACGAGGACGAGACCGAACTCGCGGTGCGCGTACTGCACACTGCCTATGGCCTCGATGCCAGGGACGAGGTGGCTTGAGCCACACAGCGAAGATCCTGCTCCTTGGTTCGGGAGAACTGGGGCGCGAGTTCGTGATTTCGGCAAAGCGTCTTGGCGCTTTCGTCGTGGCCTGCGATGCCTATGACAATGCGCCCGCCATGCAGTTGGCCGATGCGCGCGAAGTTTTTTCCATGCTCGATGGGGAGGCGCTTAGGGCCGCGGTCGAAAAACATCGGCCCGACTACGTCGTCCCCGAGATCGAGGCGATCCGCACAGAGGTGCTCGCCGAACTGGAGGAAGAAGGCTTCAATATCGTGCCCTCTGCCAGGGCGGCGCAGCTAACCATGAACCGCGATGCGATCCGTGACCTTGCGGCGCATGAGCTCGGCCTCGTCACCTCGCGCTATCGCTATGCCAAGAACCTCGACGAGGTTCGCGCGGCGGCGCAACACACCGAGTTTCCCTGCGTGATCAAGCCGGTGATGTCGTCGAGCGGCAAGGGCCAGTCGACCGTTCGCGAGGAAGCGAAGCTGGAAGAGGCGTGGGACTACGCCTGCGCCAATATGCGTGGAGACAGGCAGCGTGTCATCGTCGAGCAATTCGTGGACTTCGATTACGAGATCACTTTGCTGACCGTGCGCCACAAGGGCGGGATCACCTTCTGCCCGCCGATCGGCCACCGGCAGGAGCGCGGAGACTACCAGGAGAGCTGGCAGCCGACGCCGATGAGTGAAGGGGCCATCGCCAGGGCGCAGGAGATGGCCCGCAAGGTCGTCGACAATCTGGGCGGTTATGGCCTTTTCGGCGTCGAGTTCTTCGTCAAGGGCGACGAAGTTATTTTCTCCGAGCTTTCGCCCCGGCCGCATGACACCGGCATGGTGACCTTGGTGAGCCAGAACCTCACCGAATTCGACCTCCATGTCCGCGCCATCCTCGGGCTAAATGTGCCTGCGGATTTGCGGGCCAGGCCTTCGGCGAGTGCAGTAGTCCTTGCCGATCGCGACAGCGCGAAGCTCGCCTACGAGGGGTTGGCAGATGCAATGGCCGGAGGCGCCGACATCCGCATCTTTGGCAAGCCCACCAGCCGGCCTTACCGTCGTATGGGCGTTGCGCTGGCGACCGCTGGCACGACCGAAGAAGCGCGCGACAAGGCACGGGAAGCGGCACACAAGGTCCATATCATCTACGACGCCTGACGCTTGCCGTAAGGTCGCGCTGGCCCTAAGCGCCTGCGGATGACTACCTATCCCAAGACGACCAACCTCATGCGGCGTGGTGCCGAGTTTCTCGGTAGCGAGACGGCAATCCTGTGCGGCGCGATGAGCTGGGTGTCCGAGCGCAATCTCGTCTCGGCAATCTCCAATGCAGGCGGTTTCGGCGTTATCGCCTGCGGAGCGATGACGCCCGAACTGCTCGATACCGAGATTGCAGCGACCAGGGCGCTGACCGACAAGCCCTTCGGCGTCAACCTCATCACAATGCACCCTCAGCTGTTCGAATTGATCGAGGTCTGCGGCAAGCATGGTGTGGGACATGTGGTCCTCGCCGGCGGCATTCCGCCCAAGGGCAGTGTCGAGGCGATCAAGGGACATGGCGCCAAGGTCATCTGCTTTGCGCCGACGCTGGCGCTGGCGAAGAAGCTGCTTCGTTCCGGCGCCGATGCGCTAGTGATCGAGGGGATGGAAGCGGGCGGCCATATCGGTCCGGTCTCGACCAGCGTTCTCGCACAGGAAATGCTCCCCGAGCTGGCCGAGGAGCACCTGATCTTCGTGGCCGGCGGAATCGGTCGCGGCCAGGCAATTGCGGGCTATCTGGAAATGGGAGCCGCGGGTGTGCAGCTGGGCACGCGTTTCGCCTGTTCGGTCGAGAGCATAGCGCATCCCGACTTCAAGAAGGCGTTCTTCCGCGCATCCGCCCGCGATGCGGTGGCCAGCGTTCAGGTCGACCCGCGCCTTCCGGTGATCCCTGTCCGTGCGCTGAAGAACAAGGGCACCGAGGAATTCACCGCAAAGCAGCGTGAGGTCGCCGCCGTCCTCGACCGCGAGGAAATTGCGATGGACGAGGCTCAGCTCCAGATCGAACACTACTGGGCGGGCGCCCTGCGCCGTGCTGTGATCGACGGCGATGTCGAGAACGGAAGCCTGATGGCGGGCCAGTCGGTCGGCATGCTGAAAGAGGAAGAACCGGTCGCGACGATCATCGGAAAGCTGATGACGCAAAGCGAGGAAGCTCTCACGCGACGCTGAGATGGACATCAGGCGGCTGGACCTCGACGTCGCGATTTATCGCGACCGCGTGCAGGTGACGGACCGCGCCACTGGGAGATTCGTCGACCAGCGGGCTGACTATGCCTTCTCGACCCCGACCAATCTGATCGCTGAGCCGCGCTATCTGGAAGATGCTCTGGTCAAGGCGATCAGGCAGATGCTTCAGGGCGGATTTTCGCTGGGGCAATCGATTGCTCATGTGGTGGGCAGTGAACTTCCCCTTTCGCCCACGCAGAGGAAGCTGGTCGAGGCAGCGCTGCGCGAGACGGGGATGAGCGAGATCGTTTTCGAGACTTGAAGCGGGTTCGACGAGGACGAAACCCGGTTGCCCGGCCGAGCCGCGCGCGGTCGTCGCTATCACTGGCTCGTTGGTGTGCGACCTGTGATCTGCCCTATCAGCGCTGCCCAGGGGCGGGCATAGGGTTCCTCTGCGGCCAGCGGGTCCCATTGCCGGGTCATCAACTCGCGCGCTTCGGATTCCGCCATCCCCTGCTCGATATGGAGCAGGTAGAAGAATGCAGAGACGCGCCAGTTCATGATGCAGTGGACGTGGACCGGCCCTACGCTGCTTTCGAGCGCGAACTTGAAGGCCTCGAAATGTTCACGCGAAGGCGCATCGAAGGGCACGGGGATATGGGTGTATTCCACGCCCTGAACGGCGAAGGCATCCGCTTCATCCTCCAGCGCTTCGGGGTGGTCGGACAGCGCCAAATTGATCACGAGTCGCGTCCCGATCGCCGCAAGACGCGCGGGATCGCCGGCCTTCAGCCTGCCCGACGTCGTGATCGTGGAGGACAGCCGCTGCCAGGCGCGAATGTCCTCCGGATCCTTCATCGCTAGCGCGCCTTTTCCAACGCCACATCCTCGTTGGCACGATTGAGGACATAGAGGCGGATCGCTTCGATCTGCTCGGGGCTGAACTGGTCTTTCCATGCCACCATGCCATTGTCCGCCAGGATCCCGTCATGGACGACCTGTTGCCAGATATCCTTCTTCCCCAATGTCGAGGAGTGCCGCAGGTCGGGATTGAGCGCACCTGCCACCGCGGAGATTCCGTGGCAGACGCTGCAGGTGTTCGCGTAAAGCTTGGCACCCTGTGCGATCTGCTCGGGCGTGCCGGCAGGGGCGGGAGGGTCGAGCACCAGAGCGGGGGTCGGTTTGAGCGGCGGCAGTTCGCCGGTCGCGCCCAGTTTGAACACCAGCAGGCGGCTGACGTTGGGAGTGATCCCCCCGGCGAGCTTGCCAGCCGATACGTCCCAGACGCCGCCCCACCCGACGAGGACCGCGACATATTGTTCGCCGTCGATCGAATAAGTCATCGGCGCTGCGAGCACGCCGGTCTGGGTCTCGAAAGACCACAGCTGCTTGCCGGTATCTGCCGTGTAGGCACGGAATTCCCCGGTCGAGGTTCCCTGGAATACGAGGTTGCCCGCGGTTGCCAGCGTCCCGCCATTGGTCGGGCTCGACTGCGGAACCTTCCAGCGCACTTCGCCTGCGACCGGATCGAAGGCGACCAGCGCACCGTTGAGAGCAGCCAAGGTCGCCTCGCGGATCGCCTTGTCCGCCGGGACAGCACCCCCGCTCACGTCGATGCCCAACTGGAAGCCGGTCTCGCCCGGTTCCCATTCCGGATCATGGGCATAGTATTGCGGCGTATTGTTGGTCGGGATGTAGACCAGCCCGGTCGCCGGGCTGTAGCTCATCGGAGACCAGCTATGCGCGCCCACAGCGCCCGGCACGCCGACGAAGGGCTGACCGGTGAGCTCGTATTTCGCCTCCGGATTGACGTTCGGCTTGCCGGTCACAGGATCTAGCCCGCTCGCCCAATTGATACCGTCGACGAAGGGTTTGCCCGAGATGAATTTTCCGGTCGCCGCGTCGAGCACATAGAAGAACCCGTTCTTCGGTGCATGCATCACCACGTGATGCGATTTCCCGTCGATGGTGAGATCAGTGACGGTAATCTGCTGGTTTGAATCGAAGTCCCAGCGATCCTCGGGCGTTTCCTGGAAATGCCAGACATATTCGCCGGTGTCTGGCTTCACCGCGACGATCGAGGCGGTGTAGAGGCTGTCGCCCGCGCCATCGGTGTTGCGATAGGCCGGGTTCCACGGTTCGGCATTCGCAGTGCCGAAATAGACGAGGTCGGTCTGGGGATCGTAGGTGATCGAGTCCCACACGGTCCCGCCGCCGCCCAACTTCCACCATTCGCCGCTCCAGGTCTTGGCGGCCTTTTCCATGGCGTCATTCTCGAAGCCCTTTGACGGGTCGCCCGGAACAGTATGGAAGCGCCAAAGCTCGTTGCCGGTCTGCGCATCGAAGGCGGCGAGGTAGCCGCGCGTGAAATACTCCGAACCGGCAGAGCCGATCAGGACGCGTCCCTTGACGATGCGCGGTGCACCCGTGATCGCCATTTTTGAGCCTTCGGGAATTGTCAGCTTGTCCCATGCAACCTCGCCGGTCTTCTGGTCGAGCGCGACCAGGCGCCCATCCAGCGTCGCAACATATAGCTTGTCGCCATAGAGTGCGGCACCGCGATTGACCGCGTCGCAGCACACTTCGACCAGTTTCGAGCGGGGAACTTCGGGGTCATATTCCCACTTCAGCACACCGGTCTTCGCGTCATAGGCCTTCACCTTGCTCCACGCCGTGGTGACGAAGAGAGTGCCGTCGTGCATCAGCGGGGTCGCTTCCTGCCCGCGTGCAGTGTCGAGGTCGGCTGACCAGGCGAGGCCAAGCTCGCCCACATTGGCATCGTTGATCTGGTTCAGAGGAGAAAAGCGCTTCTCGTCATAGCCGCCACCATAGGTGAGCCACTCGTCGCCATTTCCGGCGGCGATCATGGCGTCGGTAACACCCTCCGTTGCCAGCGTCGGTTCGTCGGTTGCCATGCTGCAACCGGCGAGCGAAAGTGCGGCCAATGCCGCGATTGCGATATGTCGCATCTCCCTCTCCCCATTGGCGACGTTTGGTCGCTCTATGCAACCTATCCTGCCGTGCGACTGCGGGCTTGTCCATCGCCCAATCGCCTCTAGGATGCACGGCGGGCGAGGCAGAGGACACGGCTACGATGTGCGAACGCGATGAACTTCGACGCTGGACGCGGGCCGCTCTCAGCCGCCGCAATTTCGCAGCTGGGGCTCTGGCTGGTGCAGCCATGGCCTGCGCGCCGGTGGAGAGCGATGCGAGCGAGACCAATGCTGCGGGCGTCATCAACCGCAAGGTGACCTTCGCCACGCCTGACGGAACCATGGATGGGGAGTTCTTCCATCCCGCAACCGGCAAGCACCCCGGCGTTATCCTGTGGCCTGATATCGCTGGCATCCGTCCGGCCAAGCGCCAGATGGCAGAGCGACTCGCAATGGCCGGTCATGCCGTCCTGCTCGCCAATCCGTACTATCGCGACGTGGCAGGGCAACAGTTTGCCGACTTCGCCGATTTCGCGGGGAACGGCGGCTGGGGCAAGGTGACACCCTGGCGTTCGAAATTCACCACTGCGACCAAGCAGGTCGATGCTCGCGCCTGCGCGGAATGGCTGATGACGCGGGACGAGGTCGATACGGGCCGTGGCATCGGCGCTCAGGGCTATTGCATGACCGGCAGCTTCGCGCTGCTCGCTCCGGCCGCTGACTCGCGAATCCACGCTGGCGGCAGTTTCCATGGCGGCGGCCTGGTGGGTGAGGGCGCCGATAGCCCGCATCGCAATTTGCGCGAGGACGCACATTATCTCGTGGCCATAGCGCAGAACGACGACGCCAAGGCGCCTGCCGACAAGACGACACTGCGCGAGGCCTCCGATGCCGCAGGAACGACGGCAGAGATAGAGGTCTATCCCGCCGACCATGGCTGGTGTGTGCCTGACTCGCCCTCCTATGACGAGATGCAGGCCGAACGGGCGTGGTCACGCCTGCTGGCTCTGTACCGGGAAGTGTTGTGAGGGCAGTCCTGGCAGCAGTAGCACTCTCGCTTGCGGTACCGGCGGCTGCGCGGGGCGAAGCCGACCTCGTTCCCGATTGCGATGCGATCGATGCGATGATCGAGAGCATGGTTGCCGAAGGCCGCACGGTGGGCGCCTCGACACTTGTCTGGAAGAATGATGCGGAGCTGTGCTTCGAGACAGCTGGCAAGGCCGACCGCGAAGCAGCACGACCCTTCGCACGCGACACCTTGGTGCAGATCTTCTCGATGACCAAGCCGGTCACCGGCGTCGCACTGATGCAGCTTTGGGAGCAGGGCAAGTTCGGTCTCGACGACCCGCTTGAACGGCATCTGCCCGAATATGCCGGGTTGCGCGTGCTGACGGGCGAGAACCCCGACGGCTCGCCAATCACCCAAGCGCCAAAGCGCAAGGTCACGGTGCGCGATGTCCTGCGCCACACTGCAGGCTTCACCTATGGTGCGGGTGGCAATCCGCAGAACGCGGCCGACCGCGTATGGGAAGACCTGCAGCCGCTTTCCTCGGACAAGACGCTGGGCGAATTCTCACAAGCGATGGCGCAGGTGCCGCTGCTCTACGAACCCGGCACGCACTGGAGCTATTCCGCCGGGGTCGATGTTCAGGCGCGCCTGGTCGAGGTGCTCTCCGGCGAGGCATTCGCGGATTATGTGCAGGCGCATATCTTCGATCCGCTTGGCATGACGGACAGCGGCTGGAAACGCAGTCCCGAGGACATCGGTCGCCTCGCGCGGATTTATGTGGCCGATGCCGATGGAAACCTCGCGCCGATGCCACGCGAGCGCTGGCTCGAGCCGAATTTCATAGGCAAGCCAATGACAATGGGCGGATCGGGGATCGTCACCACGGTCGACGACTACCTCAAGTTCGCGCGCATGTTGCTGGGCGAAGGCACTCTCGGCGATACGCAGATTTTGAAAGCCGCCACGCTCCATCTCATGGCTACCGACCACCTCGATCCGCGCATCACGCCCGAGGATCGGTCTTGGCTGGTCGGCAAGGGCAATGGTGGCTTCGGCTTCGACTTCTTCGTGCGCACCGGACCGCCGCTGACCCCCGAGGAATTCCGCGGGAGCGTGGGCGAATTCTACTGGGACGGCTACCCATCGATGCTCTTCTGGGTCGACCCGCATCAGGACATGGCCGTGATATTCGCAACGCAGAAGGTCGAATTCGATGGCACTCTGCACCGCGATATCCGCGCTGCCGTCTACGGAAGCGACTATCAAGGTTGGTAGGCGAGACCTAGTCCGGTTTCGCTTGCGACCCCGCGCCCTGACGTTACGATGGCCCTGTTAGAGAGGGGTCTTGAGTAATGGCTGAAATCTTCCTTGTCATGCTGGTGCTGCTGACGCTCGTCTTCCTGATGATGGGCGTGCGTGTGGTGAAGCAGGGCTATGTCTATACGATCGAACGCTTCGGGCGCTTCACCATGTCGGCGGAACCCGGCCTCCATCTCATCATGCCCTTCATCGACCGTGTCGGGCAGAAGGTGAACATGATGGAGCAGGTGCTCGACATCCCAGGGCAGGAAATCATCACTGCCGATAACGCCATGGTGGGCGTCGATGCCGTGGTGTTCTTCCAGGTCCTTGATGCCGGCAAGGCGGCATACGAGGTGTCGAACCTCTACCAGGCGATCATGGCGCTCACGACCACAAACCTGCGCACCGTGATGGGCTCGATGGATCTCGACGAGACGCTGTCGAAGCGTGACGAGATCAACGCCCGCCTGCTGAGCGTGGTCGATCATGCGACCTCGCCCTGGGGGGTGAAGATTACCCGCGTCGAGATCAAGGACATCCGCCCGCCGCTCGACATTTCGGAAGCAATGGCCCGCCAGATGAAGGCCGAGCGCCTCAAGCGCGCCGAAATCCTCGAGGCCGAGGGCGACAAGACCAGCTCGGTCCTTCGCGCCGAAGGTCGCAAGCAGTCCGCCATCCTCGAGGCCGAAGGCAAGCGCGAGGCCGCATTCCGCGACGCCGAGGCACGCGAACGCGCCGCGGAGGCCGAAGCCCGCGCGACCGAACTCGTGTCGAACGCCATCGCCTCTTCGGGCAGCCAGGCAATCAACTACTTCGTGGCGCAGGAGTATACCAAGGCGGTCGGCAAATTCGCCGAAAGCCCCAATGCGAAGACGATCCTGTTCCCGGTCGAGGCGACACAGCTCATAGGCTCGCTCGGCGGCATCGGAGAACTCGTCCGCAGCACCTTCAGGGACGTCGAAGGCACAGTCGACACCGGCACTGCGATCCCGCAGCAACGCGAACGAGAAGCCGTGAGGGCACCCGTGCGCCGGCCGACCGTGCCGCGTTCGGGCGATCAGGGCTAGGTCGACCGATGGACGGGATCGAACATTACTGGATCTGGCTGATCCTCGGCCTTGCGCTTGCGCTACTCGAGATGCTGGTGCCGGGGGTCTATCTTATCTGGCTCGCGCTGGCAGCAGTGGTCATCGCGGCGATCGCATTCGTCTCGGGGCCGCCGCTCGCGATACAGGTCATCGCCTTTGTTTCGCTGGCGCTGGTCTTTGCCTTTTCGGCCAAGCGCTGGTTGCGCGATCGGCCAATCGAGACCACCGATCCGCTGCTGAACAATCGCGGCGGGCGGCTGGTGGGTGAGACCGCACTGGTCACCGCTGCGATCGAGAGTGGCTCGGGCCGTGTCCGTGTTGGAGACAGCGAATGGATCGCGCGCGGGCCCGACGTCGCGGCGGGCGAGCGGGTCCGCATAACCGGCAGCAATGGTGCCGAACTGCTGGTTGAACCGCTGACTTTGCTGGCCGACGAGGCCACGCAGCCTCCGTCGGAAGACTAGCTCAGGCGCTAAGCCGGTCGGCAAAACGACCGTGCTTGCGGTAGCGAACCATCCACTTGTCGAGGAACAGGCCAATCGGCTTGGCCGCGATGCCGAGCTTGTCGAGACCTCCGACTTTGCCCGAAGCCACATTGCCCTGTTTGAGCAGCTTCCACTGATCGGAGGACATCGGCGTCCCGGGCAATGCGGCGAAAAGGGCCGAGCCTACGTCCGGCACCGCGATGAAGCTGCGCTTCCGGTTCTGTGCGGCTGCGATGCGCTCGTTGAGGTCCATCATGGTCAGGACTTCGGGCCCGGCGAGCTCGTAGGTCTTGCCGCCATGCATTGCGGGTTCATCCAGTGACCGCGCCACCGCTTCCGCGACGTCGTCGACATAGACCGGCTGGATCTTCGCTTCCGGTCCGAAGACCGGAAGAACGGGGAGCGTGGAGATCAGTCCGGCGAACATATTGAGGAAATTATCGTCCTTCCCGAACAGGATCGACGGCCGCAGGATCGTAGCCTTGGGAAAGGCCTCGCGCACCCGCTCCTCACCAAGCTGCTTGGCGGCTGCATATTCGATGACCGTGTCTTCATCGGGTTCGCCAGCGATGGCGCTGACGTGCACGAACGCTGCCGCACCCTGCGCCTTGGCCGCTTCCGCCATCCAGCCCGGCGCCTCGCCCATGATACGCTTCAAATTGCCGTCGAAGCTGCCGACCAGGTTCACCACTGCATCCGCACCCGCGATGCAGGGCTCGACGCTCTGGCGGTTGGCAACATCGCAGCGCGCAAACTGCAGTTGCCCGAGGTTGGCGAGCGGTTTGAGTTTGAAGGCACGCTCCGGATTGCGGCTGGCGATACGCACGCGCGCGCCCCGCTCAAGCAGCGCCTGCGCGACGTAATTGCCGATGAAGCCGCTGCCACCCATCAAAACTACCAGCTTGCCGTTCAATGCACCGCTTTTTGCCATCGAATTTATCCGCTTTCTCGTCTGGAGAATTTCCGCTGCGCCCCTAGCCTCAACCCCTGCAACTCGGCAAGCGTTCCGCCCCTCCGATTGCAGTTGACAAGAATCGTCCGCCTTCGCTAGTGGCGCCCTCCTACCCGGTCGGGACGAAGACGATCCTCGGCCAGTATGTGTGCCCAGATGGCGGAATTGGTAGACGCACCGTCTTCAGGTGGCGGCGCTCGCAAGGGCGTGGAGGTTCGAGTCCTCTTCTGGGCACCAACTCATTGAAATCATTGAATAAATTGTCCCAAACACGGTCTTCGGAGCGTGTTTGCTACGACTCGCTGTTACGGTTTGGTGCCCATAGTTCCGACCTAAGCATCAGAAAAACAGTCAGAAATGGCCCGCGCGGCTGTTACGGTTTCAATCCCGGTTTCATGCCCAGAGGCATGACACTTCGCGGCGATCGCTACTATCTAAAACTTTGATATTTTCCCGCTTTGGAGTCAGTCCGCAGGGATGGCAGCCTTCAATCACTCCTCGTTTCAGGTCTACGGGATCGCCGACCTTCCGCTGAACCGCGATATTTACATGATGGATGAAATCTATCTCCAAGATTGGGAAATGGAAAACATCAAGAGGTTCGAACAAGATGAAGATGCGGACCCTTACAGCATAGGCTACATTACGCCCATCCATGTATCAGAAGTGACCTCAAGTGGCGCGGAAATAAGTTGGTATCCAAATACCCACGACCGATTCCATGAGGTGAAGACATTCCTTCCAAATGAAGCCTTCGTGGCTGGCGCACTTGCGTATGAATATGACAAGCGCGTCCAATTGTTTGTGAAGTCCGACTGGCTTCGCACACTGCATCTCAGGGCAAACTCAATTTTCGGTATGATTGACGCAGTCGATATGACCGACGCGCTCAAGCAAGGAACGATCTCACACGACAAAGTGATCGCGCTTCGAAGCCAACTTGACGAGATTGCATCCCGCCACCCCGACATTTCGTTCATATCGTTTGCTGACAGCTTGCTACTGAAAACAAACTGGACGGTCGGTATGGTAGAGAGTGATGTGAAATACACTTACCGACCAGAGGCGCTGCTCGCGCTATTTCATGACCTTCAAGCACTCTACCGCGACACACTTGGACTAGAGATATATGGCGTTTTTGCGCAAGGCTCGAACGAGTATTACGAAGATCAGTTGCTTCATATATCGCCGTCCAAGAACCATATCTCGCTGAACAGCTTGGGGCTCCCATTTGCTCAAATCTCTCTCATTGAAGCGGCTGCGAGAAAAGCAATCCGTGATGGAACTCACGCGCGAATGGAACTCTATTTGGACGAAGATTTCTTCAACTCTCTTCAATTTGCGGATTGGGAGAGGAAATCAAAATGGCCATCCTACCACTACAAAGCAAAAATGACGCCGGAGCCGGGAAAGTATTACTATGCGCAATTTGATGACCTATCCGCAGCGCTCAACCTGAGGCAAACCGGCCTACCATTCGCAGCGCCGAAACTTCATCCTGTCGTCAGGTGGGTCAGATCGACATTCTCAAAAGCGAGGCGCTTCATTGCTTCATTAAGTGATCCAAGTCGGTGACCATTACCGTAGTTTTCCGACACACTGTGCGCACTCGTTCCGGCAGTCCAACCACCAAGCGCCATCGCAATGTCATGGTCAATGCGAGCAGCGCGCAGTTCATCGCGGAAGTTGTGCCGAAATGAATGAAAGCTAGTGCGCGGCTCATAGGCCCCGCAGGCTCGGGTGAAGTGCGTAAACCACTTCGAAAACGCCACTCCGCGTTTGCCTCGCGGCCCCGGATCAATCTCTTCAAATAATTTGGTTCGACCAGATTTTTGACGATCGCGGACAAATACGAGGAGGCCACAACGGATCAAAGTCGGATGGACCGGAATTAGACGCTCACTTGCGACAGTCTTGAGTGCCTTGTCGAATGATCCGTCCAATGATTGTGCGCTCACTACGATGGATTGGATGCCCTCAATTTCGCGGATGTCAGAAGTGTCGAGTTGGCAAATCTCGTTCAATCGCATGCCAGTGTGTAGAGCGATCAAAGGCACCCAAAAACGAGCGTTGCGCGGGCGCTCAGAACCGAGTTTTGCATATCCGCGTTCGCCATCGAGGCAGCCCCGATAAAGCGGCGCATTGAAAATCGTCTGCAACTGTTTCACGCTGAATGGATGGCGCTTTTCTCGCTTCGAAACCTCGTCTGGGAGGCGAAGTCCACGCATCGGGTTTCGCGCTAAGAGTTCTTCGTTGACCGCCCAATTTAGGAAGCTGGAAAAGTTGGCGAGGTGCGCGTTGGCATTCGCAGCACTAACCAACTCGATGTCACCTCGCTCTCGGGCATAGTCTGAGGCTTCTCGCAGCGTCAGCTTGGGAAAGCGCTTCGCCGCATTTCGAGGCATGTGGCGCAGAACTTCCAAGTAGTCGCGGCAATGGGAGCGAGCGAGGGTGGCAAGGGCAAGTTCCTCGCCGAGCACTCCGACTGCGAACCTACGCGTAGTCTCATAGGCTTGACGCGTGCTCGCCGACCAACGATGCGTCGGATCATCCATGTAGCGGGAGTAGGCGTCCACAAGGCTTAGAGCCTCGCTCCCCCCGCTCTCGACTGCTCGCGCCTCACCGTGGGTGGCCGCACTGGCCAAACCGTCCTCGCACGGTCGAAGCAGCGTCGGATCGACCGATAAGCCCGCATCGTAACGGATACGCTCGAATTGAGATTCGAGAGCCGCAGCAGCGAGCGGGAAGCGACGCAGCGCTATTTGTAGGCTGTCAGTTTTGAGGGAGCGCCATACTTCCGATCGCCCGATAATAGGCTGAATGTCGGACGGAATGTGGCGACGAAGATAGTAGCGATCGCCGCGAAGTGTCATGCCTCTGGGCATGAAACCGGGATTGAAACCGTAACAGCCGCGCGGGCCATTTCTGACTGTTTTTCTGATGCTTAGGTCGGAACTATGGGCACCAAACCGTAACAGCGAGTCGTAGCAAACACGCTCCGAAGACCGTGTTTGGGACAATTTATTCAATGATTTCAATGAGTTGGTGCCCAGAAGAGGACTCGAACCGCTCTCAGAATGTCGCAAAACTGCGAGAATCTTGACCTTGGTTAGTTAAGTGAGGCCCCCGTCGGTGCCCCCAGATTGTATTTTTACCAGAGGATTTGGGTCCCATCCTCGAAAAAACTCAATGATTTCAATAGGCGTCTCTTAATGCAAAACGCGCCCGATTTCCAGCAAATTTCTATGGCCCAACCAGCGCCAATGCGATGCATTCGGCGCGGTAGCGACCAGCTCCGAAAATGGGATGCTAAGTGAAACGATAATCAACTCTGCTACAATGCTACCCGCCGCAGTGAGTAGGAGAATTGGCGTTTGCTTATCGCACCTGAAGATCCCGGTTCCGAAACCATTCGGGTGCCTGTCCTCAAGGTCTTTGACGGCGATGGCTTCCTAACCCGTATCGACAACCCCCGACGGGGAGCAAGCCTTGAAGTGACAATCAGGCTGGGGTTCATCGATGCTCCGGAGATGGAGCAGCCTGGCGGCATCGAGGCGCGTGACTTCCTTCAATCGCTCATTGGCGGAAGGCATGTCGATCTGGCCATTCTGATAAAGATGGACACTGGCGGCATTGTCGATCGACACAAGCGGATCGTAGCCGTGCCCTACTTGCAGATAGATCAGAGCAATGAGGCTAATGACCCGGCTTCCCGACTCGGAAAATTCTTTCGGGGACTGACTGCTCCATCTCACCGCAACATCGAGTTGGAGATGATCCTCAATGGATGGGCATGGGTGCTTGATCGCTATGGCCCCGATGAAAGCTACTTCGATGCGCTGGAAGATGCTCAGCGAAATCGGCGCGGCATCTGGGCAAATGACGACAACGTTCATCCGTGGGAATTCAAGAAGCAGCGCTACAGGGCTCGTCGGACGAAACCAAAGCCTGCTCCACAAACGCCGCTCTTCGACGTACCTGAGTCAGCAATCTCGTGTCCGATGGAAGGCTGCGATGGTCAGTTGGTTGAGAAGAGCGGACGTTTCGGGAGTTTCCTTGGATGCTCGAATTTTCCGAGGTGCCGTCACTCGCGCAATTTGAATGGATGACTGGAATGAGATCTAAGGGATCTCAGCGATGTCCGAGCGCGTCTGCAATCGAGGTGCTTTTATCCCGCAAAACGCGATTTTCGAAAAATGCGGGATAAATCGCGGATTGGCCCTCTGCGTTCTTCCTATGTTCGAACATTCTTGTTTTGCTAACGCATGAAGCGTATATTCTCACCCTGAGATCGATTCCGCAGGTTTAAGATGAGCAACCTAACTGCACAGGTTCTGGCAACGGTGAACGCTCCCTATGGGGCGAACCATTCCGCTCATCAACTCGCTGCGCTCATCGCTGACCCATCGAGTGTGGAAACGTGTGACGCCAGTGTCTTCGCTTTCTTCTCGGAAGTGGCACCAGCGATCCAGAAAGCCTTCATGGCTGAAATGAAGGTCAATGAGGATATGGCGAAAGCTGTCGCTAGCCAGTTTTCCGAGATGGCTGGGTACTCGCTGCCTCTGGCAGCCTGAGAAAGTGATCTCGCCTCGACAGCAGCCGAGCCAATGGCCGCTTCTATTTGATTTGGCATCCGACATCATCGCGCGAACCACCGAAGCGGTTGGCCGCGAGCCAGATTGGTCGTTCGGAGGTGGGACTGCATTGATGCTCCAGATCGATCATCGCGAGAGCCATGACATCGACCTCTTCCTTTCCGATCCCCAATTCCTCCCTTACCTCAATCCCGAGACGCAGGGGTTTGAGCTCGAACGAATGCCGGACACCTACAAAACAGACGGCGCAGGTTCCCTCAAACTGATCTTCGAGCACATTGGTGAAATCGACTTCATTTGCTGTGCCGACATTACTCCAGAGCCATCACAGGTCAGTGAGCTACGGGGGCGAACAATCCGGCAGGAAACTCCAGCGGAGATAGTTGCTAAGAAGGTCTACTATCGCGGTGCATTGATGCAGCCACGCGATATGTTCGATATCGCGGCCACCAACGAAAAGCTGGGCCAAGATTACGTGATCAATGCCCTCCGCGAATGTGGAGTTGATCGATGTACGAATGCTCTTCGAGCTGCGGAGAATATGAAGCCTGAGTTCGCTAGCTCAATAATCAAGCAACTCATGTACCGCGATCATAACGGTCACTTGGTTGAGGAAGCGCAGGCGATTACGGTGCAGCTGTTGCGTGCAACGCTAGGCACCTAGGGCTCCCCTCGCTCAGCCCCAATATCCGCCCATTCAAGAACCAGCTTGTCACCCTTCACACGGGGCAAGGCCTTGCGTGGAATGAGCTTCCCGCGAACCTCGAAGTCAGACGTGATCTTGACCAGAAAGACCATGCTGAAGTTCCGTTTAAGGTTCAGCGTGACCCGGTCATTGCTTTTGAATGGCGTGATTGTCTTGACCTCGACCAGGTCATTTCCGAGCCGTCCGTCCGATCCTTGAGCGTAGTTGCGGTGCAGCTTGATGCCGTGCGTGATCGCCCCGTAGAGTTCTCCGATATCGCCATACACCTGCAGGTGCTTGCCTGTGTGAAGGTGATAATCTTCAGCCGTGGCGATCAGGCTCTCGAAAATCGAGACCAGCGACAGATCGGCATTGGGATATTTTGCCCGCCACTCCTTGTACTGGATTTGCTCGTTGATTTCGTCCCAGCTGATCCATTCGCCATCATCCCAGATGGCATTGTCCGGCCCAAGTTGCTGCATCCGCAATCCCGCTAACGTGTAAAGATTTTCGCGTTTTCTTTGCATGTCCGCAGCAACGTGCAAAGCGAAAGCGCGTTTGCTTGTCATATCGGCTCAGGATGCGATTCGCGCGGAAACCGGTCTTTCGCTGCACCAGAACCGTAGATTCGGACCTGCATTGGCCCGGAGCGGACACCAGCGGGAAAATTTCTTTCAGTCCCGGACTGTCCATAGCGATCCAAGATCGTCCATCCGTCATTGCGGAACTGCACTTGTTCTCTTTTTGTTCTTTCCTACAGCATTGCGATTCGCATAGCTTGGCCAGCGTCACCTGAGCCAAGGGTGGCGCTGAGTTGAACATCTGATTGCACGATCCGTCACGGCAAACTGAAAGCAACCCATCGTCGCAGGGGAGTGCGGCAACGGTGACAGAACCTTGAAGCAAAGGAATCTGTCATGTCGAATACCGAACTACTCACCTGCCATGAGGTCATGCGCCTGACTGGCATTCGCAGCCGGACAACGATCTGGCGACGCATCCGCCGAGGTGCCTTTCCTCATCCGATAGACATTGGCGGTGGACGTATCCGCTGGCGTTCCACTGACATCGAAGAGTGGATCGAAGCCCTCCCCCTGCGCAGCTATTGACCCCCTCCAAGGCGGGCAATGGCCCGCAGAAAGCATCTCCCCCATGTCAATCCTTTCCCTGATCAACGCGGTCCTGCAGAAGCATGGCTGGCTGATCGCCAGCCTTCCGATTGACGAAGAAGATCGCGCGGCCAAGCTCATCAAATTGCTCGTCGAAGACAACGCCGATGGGCGCGCCCGTCGCCACACATTGCAGCCCTGGCTCTGGTACGAACGCCCTGTCCGCGAGCGGTTTGAGGGGCAAGATTGTTGCCTCACTGTTGAGGGCCCGATCTACCGGAGCCGGGACGGAACCGGGTATCCGCTTGGTAGCCAGCTTCGCACCGAATTCGGGTGGCTGGACCTCACGCCAGAAGAGACCAACCAACTCGCAGATGAAGTCCGGTCAGCGATCGATCTCGCACTGCTTCGCTGGTTCACACGCCCTGATATGGCGGACCGCCAGTTGCCTTCACGCCAGTCCCGCAAGCGCTACTTTGACGACGATGTGGCCCGCAATCTGATCCTGTCTGCGACGCCTCCAGCGGGAAGCATGGAGCAAGACGCTCATGCCAATTGACCGGAAAAAGACTGGAGAAAGAAGGGGCCACGATACTGCGTATCGGACCCGTAATTTCCATACACACCCCACGCACGCGTGCATCGAGGATTTCTGCGGTTTCTCAAGCGCGCGGATAGCGCGCTCGCGGGAACGAAGCGTTCAAACCCTCGCAATTTTGCCATTTCCGGAGCGCGCCTCGAGCGCGCGCGGGAGGTGGTGATGGCTAGCTACGTCAAGCGCACCATCCGCCTCAATCCTTCGCAGGCAAGGTCGCTTTCCGGCATCGCCGACCGGCGTGGATTGTCGGAATACGCGATGCTCCTGAAGGTGATCGACGCGGGCTTTCTTTCGGTCCTGCACGGCACCGACAAGGAGACCGATCTTGCCGAACTGGCGCGCGAGATCGGGGCAATATCGGAGCGTCTGGCCGAGGCTGAGCGGGTGCTCGACCGCACCCTGTTCACCGCCTGCGCGGCCTACGCTTACGCCCGCCATGCCGCGCTGGGCACGAAGAAATCCGACGAGACAATTGCAGCCGAAGCCCGCGCCGCATTCGAGCGCCAGCGCTCGCTTGCCCTGGAGATCGAGCCATGAATTCGAACATCGATTTTGTCACCCGCGCCCATGCCTTGTGGCGTGTGCGCATGGCGCAATGGCAGCAGCGGTTTCGCTTCTTTTCGACGATCACTCTTGGTGCGGCAGGGGCCGGAGCATTCATCGCCCCGCAGTTCCTGCTGCATGGCCCTGCGATAACGACAGCGGTGCAGTATGCATGGGCCAACGTGCTGACCCTGCTCGGTTCCCTTGGGGGCAGCGACATCAGGATGAACATCGCGATGGAAGGCCAGCGCTGGACCGTTTCCGCCGCCTGGTTCGCCTCTGAACCGTTGTTCACCGATACCTTCTGGCAGGTCGTCAAAGTGATCGCTGGCGGTGCGACTACGGGCTTTGTGATAGGCCTTTTCACAGTCTGGGTGCTCCAGCGAACCATGTCTGAACAGGGCAAGGATACGCTCGCCGACCGGGTCATTGGCGGCACCCGCGTTGCGGATGAAGAGGACGTTGCGGCACAGACCACATTGCTCTGTGGCAGGGATGCATTGCACATCGGACCGGTCCCTGTTCCGCGCCGGATCGAGACCCGGCACTTTGCCTTTCTCGGCACCACCGGCAGCGGCAAAACCACTGCCCTTCGCCAGATGCTCGACGGCATCGAGAGGCGTGGCGAAGCGGCGCTGGTCTATGACACTTCGGGCGAGTTCATCGCGCACTATTACAACCCCGCGCGCGGGGACATAATCCTCAATCCCTTCGATGCGCGCTGCGCTTTCTGGACGCCATTCGACGAAATATCGCACCCTGCCGACGCCGACCGGATAGCGCGCCAGCTCGTCTCGGAAACCAGCAGCCAGGATGACGATGTCTGGCTGGAGACGAGCCGTATCCTTGTCGCCAACATGATCCGTTCGCTCTGGGCGGAAAAGAACTGCAGCCTCGAAGCTTTGCTCGAAGCCTTGCAGGTGAAGGACAAGGAGCAATTGAAGGAGTGGCTGGGGCATACGTCATCCGCCCGCACCTTTGCCAATGACGCCGACCGCGCGACGGGCAGCGTGCTCTTCATGCTCGCCAAGGCGGCAAATCTGATCCAGTTCCTGAAGGTCGAAGATGAGGGAGAGGACCGCTTTGCCTTCCGCGACTTCATCGCCAAGCTGGACGAGTGCGAGGGTGCAAAGCCCTGGATCTTCGTTCCTCGCAAGGAGGACTATTTCGAAGCGTCCAAGCCGCTCATGGCGTGCTGGCTCGAATGCGCGGCAAGTGCGGTGCTAGGTCTGACGCCATCGCCGGACCGCCGTATCTGGTTCGTGCTCGACGAGCTCGCCGACCTACCGCGCGTCGAGAACCTTGCTCGGCTTTTGCCGGAGGGGCGCAAGTTTGGCGTAGCGATCGTGCTCACTTTCCAGGCGCTCGGGCAGATGCGCAATCGGTATGGCGCGAACATCGCCGAGGCCATGCTCGCCTGCTGCAACACCAAGCTGTTTCTGCAAACGGTCGATCAGGAAACCCGCAAGTGGGCGAGCGAGACCATAGGCCAATGCGAGGTGGAGTTGCGCGTTGCGACCGATACGCTCTCGATTGGCAGCGAGGTGCCGCGCACGACCATCGCGACCCAGCGGCAATTCCGTCCCGCCGTGCTTGAAAGCGAGCTACGGCTAAGCCCGCATCAGGGCTATCTGCTGCTTCCCGATGGCCTTCCAGTCGCGCGTATCGGTCTCACCGCCGATCACATCACCCGGCGCGGCGGACCTCGTCAGCCCGGTTACGTGCCGGGCGATCCGGCGGGCACGTTGTGGAGCCGGGTGAGCGAAATCGCGAAAGGCGCCGAGCCCGACGCTAAGCCCGGACCGGTCTGATGGTCGCTTCGGTCTCGGCCCTGTCGAGTGCCGGTCAGGCCGCGAGCTACTACGAAGCCGACGACTACTATGCCGAAGGCGGCATGGCTCCATCCGAATGGTTTGGTGAGGCAGCCGAAAAGATGAGTCTGTCGGGCGAGGTCGATCGCGACAAGTTTGCCGAATTGCTCGAAGGCCGGATTGCCGGACAGCAGCTTGGGACCACCCGCGATGGCAGGGTCGAGCACCGGCCAGGCTGGGATATCACCCTTTCCGCGCCCAAGTCGGTCTCGATCATGGCCGAGGTTGCCGGAGACAAACGGATCATCAAGGCGCATGGCGCGGCGGTGAAGGTGGCGCTCGCCCATGTCGAAAAGCACATGGCGGCAACGCGCATCAGGCGGGCGGCGAAGTCAGGCGCGAGGCGACAGGCAACCTCGCCATCGCCACCTTCCGCCATGTCACGAGCCGGGCACAGGACCCGCAACTGCACACCCATGCGGTTGTGATCAACGCCACGCAGGACAAGGATGGCAACTGGCGCAGTCTGGAGCCGCGTGCCTTCTACCAGCTGCAAAAGGAAATCGGCGCGATCTACCGGCAGGAATTGGCGCACGGTATTACCGCGCTGGGGTACAAGATTGAGGCCGGGAAAGACTCGCTGTTCGAGATCGCGGGCGTTCCAGAGAAGGCCATCGATGCGCTGAGTCAACGCACCGCAGCAATCGATGCCCGGCTTGCCGAGCGCGGCACGAGCCGTGCGGAAGCCAGTGCCGCCGAAAAGCAGATCGCCGCGCTCGACACCCGCGAGGCAAAGACCAGTGCGGATCATCGAACCTTGCGTTCCGACTGGCGGGCGACTGCCGATGCCAACGGGTTCGACAAGGCAGCGCGAGACACGCTGATCGGTGAAGCGAGAGCGCGGGTTAAAAACAGCGAAGCTACCGCCAGCCCGGAATTGCTGGCTAGGCAGGCGGTGGCCTTGGCCGCTGCCAAGCTGTCCGAACGCGAGGCCGTCTTCGCGGCCAGCACGCTCGCGCGCGAGGCCGGAGACTTTGCCTTTGGCAAGGCCGGGCACGATGCAATCAGCGCAGCAATTGCCGAGGCCGGAGAACGCGGTGAGCTATTCCCGCGCACTTTCGTTGACCGGCGCGGTGCGGGATTTGGGGGCTTCACGACGCCACAGGCCATCGACACCGAGCGAACCATGTTGCGGCTTGAGCAAGCGGGGCGCGGCATGGCGCAATCGCTCGCCAGTCCGGTGGCGGCAGCACGGACCATCGAGCGCGCTGCACGGCAGTCAGCCCGATCCGGCTATGCCTGGACCGAGGACCAGAAACGGGCGACCGCAGACCTGCTCACTTCGCGCGACCGGATCACCGCCGTTCAGGGCTATGCCGGGACGGCCAAGACGACCACCGTGCTTGCCACATATGCCCGCGAGGCAAGGCGGCACGGGGTTGCCGTGACCGCGCTTGCGCCAACCGCATCGGCGGCGACTGTGCTGGCCGAGGCACTCGGCCTGCGCGGCGATACCGTGGCGCGGCATCTGCTGTCACCCGAGACAAAGGCATCAGTCAAGGATGCCGTCTGGATCGTCGACGAAGCCTCGATGCTTTCGGCACACGATATGGCGAAACTCTTGACCCGCGCCGACAAGGCCGGAGCCCGGCTTGTTCTGGTTGGCGACGTCAAACAGCTGGGATCGGTCGGCGCGGGGGCGGCCTTTGCCCAGTTGCAGCAAGCAGGCATGGCGACCGCAAAACTTGCCGAGGTGGTTCGCCAGACCAATGCCGAGACCCGCGAAGCCGTCATGGCCTCAATCGAGGGCCATGCAGGCAAGGCTCTGGCCGCGCTTGAACGTGGCGGCGGCGAGGTGCTCGAAGGTGCAACGCCGGAGGTGCGCCTTGGGGCAATGGCCCGGCGCTATCTGGCCCTGTCGCCAGCAGAGCGCTCACGAACGCTGGTAATCGAGCCATCGCGTGAAGGCCGCGACAGGCTCACCGGTATGATCAGAGCAAGGCTGACCGAACGCGGCGAACTGGCGGCGAATGCCGTGCGGTTCGACGCGCTTGAAGCGAAGGGTCTCACCCGTGCCGAGGCGCGAGAGCCAGCAAGCTATGCCATCGGCGATGTCGTCCGCTTTAGTCGTGACTATGCCGCCAAGGGCGTGCGCCGAGGCGAAAGCTACGCGATAGCCGCCGTCGATCCTGAGCGCGGGCGCATTGCCCTTGAAGGCCGCGATAGACGGTCGCTGGAGTGGCATCCTCGGCAATGGGGTGCTGGCAAAGCCGAGGTGTTCGAGCCGAAGCCAATCGAACTCCGCACCGGCGACCGCGTGCAGTTCACCCGCAACGACCGCGAGGCCGGGCGGGTCAATGGCCTTGCCGGAACCGTCACCCGCATCGATTCCGACCGGGGACAGGCAACGCTAAAGCTCGCCAACGGACGCGAGCAGAGGCTCGATCTCTCCAATCCTCGCGACACCCATTTGCGCCACGCCTATGTCCAGACAGCCCATGCCGCGCAGGGCCAGACCGCCGAGCGGGTCCTAATCCACGCGGACAGCCGCTCCACCAATCTGGTCGACCAGAAGATGCTTTATGTCGCGCTATCGCGCGCCAAAGCGGAGGCCGTGGTTGTCACCGACGATAAGGCCCGGCTTGTCCGCGCAATCTACGAGCGCGCAGGCGAGAAGCAGACGGCTATGTCTGCGAGCACTCCCGAAGCCGGAAAGTCAAAGGCAATGGCTGCTGGTTTGGGCTGATGAAAAGCCTTGGCGGCGGCAGGCCATGGCGCCCTTCGTCCTGCCGTTGGAATGACCGCTTCTCTTCGACAGGCCGTGCCAGGCGGGATCAACAGCCTGCCCGCTCCATTCGGGCTCACGCCCTCCCGTGTTGCCTGTTCCGCGTAACCGCTGACCCGCCCGGCCAATCCGGCCCGTCCCTTCATGCGCGTTCCCAACGATTGGACGAAGGACTTTCACCATGGCCCGCACCACAACCGCCAGCATCTACGATACGATCACCAATCAGATCATCGCCGCCCTTGAACGCGGCACCGACAAGTTCTCGCTCCCTTGGCATCGCAGCACCGCGCCGCTTTCGCGCCCCGTGAATGCAGCGACCAGGAAAGCCTATCGCGGCGTTAACGTGCTCGCCCTTTGGGCCAGCGCCGAGGCGCAGGACTTCGGACACGGTCTCTGGGCGACCTATCGCCAGTGGCAGTCACTTGGCGCTCAGGTGCGCAAGGGCGAGAAGGCTTCGCCCATCGTGTTCTACAAGGTCTTCGACAAGCGCGATGACGATCAAGCCGAGGAAAGAGACAGCTCGACCCGCATCTTCGCGCAGGCCTCGCACGTGTTTAACGCCAGCCAGGTCGAAGGCTACGCCCTGCCCGAAGTGCCGGACGGAGAAGACTTCGACCCTATCGTGCAGGCGGACAGGTTCGTTGCGGGCACAGGTGCTAGCGTGCGCATCCATGGCGACAGCGCCCACTACACCCCTTCTACCGACACGATCACCATGCCAGACCGCGAGCGATTCTTCGCTACCGCCAGCGGCAGCGCGGCGCAGAACTGGTACGCCACCTTGCTGCACGAGCTCGTCCATTGGTCTGGCGCTGATCACCGCCTTGCACGGACGTTTGGTAAACGGTTCGGCGACGATGCCTATGCCATGGAAGAACTGGTGGCCGAGCTTGGCTCAGCATTCCTCTGCGGTGACCTTGGTCTTTCCGCTAGTCCGCGTCCGGATCACGCTAACTACCTCGCCAGTTGGCTGAAAGTACTCAAGGCCGACAACCGGGCAATCTTCACTGCCGCGAGCGCGGCGGCGAAGGCCGCTGATTATCTTCACGCATGAGGTCGGCTGCAGGTTGATCGCCATATATGCAAATTCAGGAAGCTGACGTTTCTGGAATCAATCCACTTTAAGATCATGCAGATATTCAGAACCTGGAGCGGAAGCTGTGACTAGCAAACGATCTCGTGCCCGCGTGCAGGCGACGTAGAGCAATCGACGTTCCGTCTCGTAGATATCGTCCAATTCCGCTTCGTCCGCTGCATCGGCAACGCGATCATCCAGTGGCAATACACCTTCGTCGCATGCCATCACCGCGACTGCGCGAAACTCTAGGCCCTTTGCCAAGTGCATATTTGCGATGGTGATTTCGGCACTCTCATCAATGCCGCTGATGGCGTCCCGTGCACGAGGTGTTAGCGATGGGGTTCGAACGAATACGCCGATCTCCTTCGGAGCAACACCATCTGTGATTGCACTAGAGATAAACGCAGCGACCCTCTTTGCTTCTTCCTCCTCAGAATCGAAGATTTCGACAATGGGAAATGGACCTTCGAATGTGGACACGGTCCCGGACCTCGCCTCTTCCACTCCATCCACGTCACGCAGATGTAGGGGCAGGAGATTGTCAGCCGCACTCCGAATTTGCCTTGAAGTCCGATAACAGACCTTCAGCGTCGATGATCGACCTCGAACATCAACTCCAAGTGATTTCCAGCTGTACGGGTGCTGGAAGATTCGCTGACCAAGATCACCCGCAAAAAACAAAGCATTGTCACCGTCCGAAGATATAGCGACAAAGAAGCGAAGTTCAGCTGGCCCGAGATCTTGCGCTTCATCTAGAATGATGTGGTCAAAAGGTTTGACGCTCTTTTCGGTAAGTCTATCTGCGAGCTCGGTGAACACATCAGCCGGCGTCAGGTAACCTGCCGCCTTCAGTTTTTGGCGCACACTCTCGAACAGAGGCCAAAGCCGTTCTCGTTGCTTCGGACCAAGTCGGCTTTTCCGGCCCATTCGAGCAATATTCGCGTACTCGTCCGAGGAGCCAACACCCCAAGCATCAATGACATTTGTCCATTCTGACACGAAGAAGCGGTTCGAGAATCCTGATAGATTAAGGTCCGCCGCAGCGGCTTCGACCGTCTGGCGAATAACTTTCTCGGATGCGATGCGCGGTCGAGCCCCGAATTCGAGCTGGAACAATTGCTCGGCAATCGCTTGGAATGATGCCGTTGTAACCCGGCGAGTAACTTCGCTGGTTTCCGGGGCTAGCACCGCAATCTTGCGCTCCATCGATCGTGCCAATGGGTCAGAAAAACTCCCCAGGAAAATGCGAGCATTCGGTTTCTCGCGGGCAAGTCGGACCGCCCGATGAATTGCGACCACGGTCTTCCCGGTACCTGCCGATCCAGCAACCCGCGCTGGGCCGCTGAAGTCTTGATCGACAATTTTGCGCTGTGCCGGGTGCAGAAAAACACCCCACTTCTCCCATGGAAAAGCAAGCGCCTGCTCCAGCTCCTCGCTATCCGAAATGAGCCTGATGCGCCGCTGCGCATCCGGGTGCTCGAACGGGTCTGAGGTAGGCTCAATGGCAAACGCAGGCAGCTTTCCAGTTGCCGCAAATTCTAAAAGCGCTTCTGCAGCTTCGCTGGGAAGGTGCTCTGCCAGTACGAAAAATTCATCTTCCGTCGCCGCGCGAATATCTGCCAGCCAATCTGAAGGAACGCCGACAGAAAGGAGATCATCGTCCGCAAGCGCAGCAAAATGCTTTGGTGCGCTTGCTGGTGTTTCGGGAGCAACATCCTCGGCAGGGTATACGAAGTCGAACTGCTCAGGTGGGGCGATTTCCTCAACCCGCTCTCGGACTTCGACAATCTGAATAGCGCCGGTCTTGGGATGCGCCTCGATCCGGCGACGTTCTGCCCAGGCATACGCCTTGTCGTGATGATCGACATAGGCAACTAAGAGGCTATCGCCAGTCTTGTGGATGATCAATCTAACGTCGCGATTGACTCGCATCGACCAGAAATTCGGATCATTTGAATTGTCGATCCGGTGCATCCGCAAACCACGCCCGGAAGGATCGAGTTGCAGATCGAAAACGGTCGCCTTTACCGCTTTTTGTTCCTGGCCAGTGAGCTTGTCGTAAGCTGTTGTGAAGGTTTCGGCGAGGTGGAATTTCACGGGATCAGATGCCTCATTTGAATCCCAAAAAACTCAGGACCATCTTTATAGTTTGCTCCTTTGGGATCGTAGTGAGCCAGCCAAAATTCAACTTCCGGCTCTGCTGGAACGAGCACATGATCACCGGCCAAACACGACAGGTCGGAACGCGTCTCAGGCTGAAGAAGCGAAAGCTCCCTCTTCACGCCAAGAACCTCTTTGATGATCGCTTTTGTAAACGCCCCAGACTTGCATTCGACGCCCAGCAATAAATCATGCGGGCTAGGCCTTCCAATGATCCCGGGCGTAACGACTACCAGATCAACTTCATGATGGCTGCTGAAGTCGGAACCGCCGCCCATCAGACACCCGAGGCCCAGGACCTGGACATCAGTGTAGATGCGTATGGTTGCGCCGGTTCTATGATGCTGGCCCTCGAAGTAAGGATCAGTACTCTTGATCAGACCGGGTTTTTCCTTGAGCTCCAGAACCTTACCGTGGAACTGAAACCGAAATCCTCGAGTTGTTAGGTGCTCTACGAGATAGCTTAGGACCACCAACTCATACATGCGCCCCTTTGCCGTATCGACTGGGCAGTCATCGCTTGGATCGACCACGCTTTGATAGTCGGCAATCAGCTCGTCGACCTTGTCTTTTGCCTCTTTGAACGGAAAATCCACAGCGACCTATTCCCCTGGATCTTCCATTACCCGCGCACGAAACTGGCGCAGTTCTGCGAACAGGGGCTCTGTCTGTCTTTCCTTATCCAACCGATAAGAAGCTCGTTCTCGTTCTGGACGATCAACTCGCCGGACGACAATATCAACGTCCTCCATCCCCTTGACGTTGTCTTGCAACCTCGCGCGAGCTGAATCGAAAGTGCTCCTATCGAGCAGGACGGCAGTGTCCGTCGTCAGAACATTTGGCACAACTCGCGGCGTAGGTTTGCGGAGTGCGGGCCTCGTCTGAGGTTTGATGTTAGGCGGCGAGCCTGCGGTGTTGCAAGCGCCGATGTTCGAGTGTCTTTCGCTTGATCCTTTCTCTTCGTTTGATGATGGCAGGAGCCCTGCCGAAGTAGGTATCGGCAGGTGTCACATTGTCGAGGCTCTCGTGGTATCGGCAGTGGTTGTAATGCTCGACGAAGGCCTCGATCTGCTGTTGGAGATCGCCGGGCAGAAAGTAGTTTTCCAGCAGTACGCGGTTCTTCAAGGTCTGGTGCCAGCGTTCGATCTTGCCCTGCGTCTGCGGATGGAAGGGAGCGCCGCGCACATGGCTCATCCTGTTTGCCTCGATGTATTCGGCTAGTTCCCCGGCAATGTAGCTGGGGCCATTGTCCGACAGCAGGCGGGGCCTGTGCAGCACGTTGGCGTGGTTGCAGCCTGAAGCTGCCAGCGCCATATCGAGCGTGTTAGTGACGTCCTCGGCTCGCATGGTGGTGCAGAGCTTCCATGCAATGATGTAGCGCGAGTAATCGTCGAGCACGGTCGACAGATACATCCAGCCCCACCCGATGATCTTGAAGTAGGTAAAGTCTGTCTGCCACATCTCATTCGGGCGCGTGGTCTTCGTGTGGAACGCCTCTGCCGCCTTGATCACCGTATAGGCCGGGCTGGTGATGAGGTCGTGGGCCTTGAGCAGGCGGTAAACCGTGGCTTCGGACACGAAGTAGCGCTTCTCGTCGGTGAAGCGCACCGCCAGCTCTCTCGGCGATAGCTCGCTGTGTTCCAGAGCCATGTCGACGATCTGATCCTGAACCTCGGGCGCGATCCTGTTCCACACCCGGCTCGGCGTCGATGGCCGGTCTGCCAGCGCTTCGGGCCCGCCTTCAAGGTAGCGATCATTCCAGCGGTAGAAGGTCCGGCGAGCAACGCCGAGCTGGTCCAGCGTGCGCTTGGCGGGCAGGTGCGATTGCTCGACGATCCGGATGATCTCGAGCTTCTCGGATGCGGGGTATCTCATTCGTCGCCTCCCCCATCCGCGATCATGCTTTTTTTGAGCAAGCGGTTCTCCAAAGTGAGATCGGCCACGCACTCCTTCAGATCGCGCGCTTCACGGCGCAGACCCTTCACCTCGTCCGTGGTCGCAGCACGGGCTGTATCGCCAGCAAGCCTGCGCTTGCCGGCCTCCATGAACTCCTTGGACCAGGTGTAATACAGGCTCTGGGCGATACCCTCGCGGCGGCAAAGCTCGGCAATGGAGTCATCGCCTCGTAGCCCATCGAGCACGATCCGGATCTTGTCTTCCGCTGAGAAGTGTCGGCGGGTCTTGCGGCGGATGTCCTTTACCACCTGTTCGGCGGGCTTTTTGGAGCTTGAGGATTTGGGCTTCATCTTCGTTCCTTCGTCACTACGACGAAGCCCAAATCCTCCTTAAATCACAACCTCAAATCTGTGCCATTGGCGCTGACGGGGGACAGAAGTTGGCGATTTCTGCCGCGTGGGGGATACTCTGGGAACCGTGACCGACATCGGCATACGTTCCACACGGATTCGCACAAATGAGCGAACAGAAGTCGCCATCCCCAATAGCGACTTCTCTTCGCAGCGCATTGAGAACTATACCCGGCGCGACCGCTTTCTGTTCAATCCCCGGATTGGGCTGGTTTACAACACGGACGCATCCGGGATGCGCGAGGCCCTGCGTCTCGTGCGGCAGGTCTTGTCTGAGAACGAGCTGGTTATAAAGGAGGATGCTCGCGCTCGCTTCATCGATCTGGGCAACAGTGCCCTTGAAATCGAAATCTTTGCCTACATCAACTCTGAAGATTATCCCGGCAGTCTGGAAATTCGAGAGGAATTGCTGCTGTCCATCATGGAGAAGCTGGAAGAAGGCAGATTCTCGATTGCCTTTCCCACTCAGACAATACGCTTGGAGGGCAACGCTGACCGCTCAGTCGACCAGCCTGTGGGTTAATCTGACAATTTCTGCCGATCTAGGCGAATAGCTCGACGGCGCTGTAACGGCTAATTCCTCAACCCTCCATGTTGAGTTTTGCCAGATCCATGCATTGCCGACGACGCCAAACCGTTTCCCTTACAAGTTCGTCTGAATCGAATACAACCTTGTACTGACACACAAGATAGTTCTCGGATTCCGGCATCTTGAACTGCACATCATAGTCCCAAGATGCCTTTCCATCGACGCGAACTGGCTCACCCAACGTGGCGCGAACGACTTCCCTCGTTGCGCCGACTTTAATGCCATCGAGCTGGTCCGGCTCGATTATCTGACCCCGGCGCACGAACGGAGGATTCATCTCCTTCGGGAGAACACCGATATCGGTGTAATCCAGCGATTTGGGATTACTGACGGGATCGACAGGGTTGCGTTGTGCCAATACCGGCGGCGAGCCCACGGCGAGGAAAGCCAAGAGTATTGCAGATGCCGATGCCCGTGTGACCGTGTTCATAACAGAGTCCTTTCTGGTTATCTCAGCGCTCACGCAGCGCCTCGCGAGTTTTATTCAATGGTTTGGTAAGGTAATCCCACACGGTCTTTCGACCCGTGCGAATGTCCGTGGTCGTAACCATGCCGGGCGTTATCGGCAGCCGCTTGCCCGCTTGAGATGTCAACGCATCGGAATTGGTGCGAACCAACACACGGTAGTATACGATCTCGGGTTTCACTTCATCGCGCAGGGTATCTGGCGCGATCGTTTCGACTTTGCCTTCCAAGCCCCCGTAGATCGAATAATCGTATGCAGTCACCTTGACCAGCGCGCTCTGACCTGGATGAATGAAGGCAATATCCCGCGGGGATATACGCGTTTCCACCAGCAATTGATCACCAACCGGTACCAGAGTCATGATCGAACCACCCGGCGCAATTACGCCGCCGATCGTGGTCACATCAAGACTTTTCACAATTGCCCTCAAAGGTGCTATCAAAGTCGTTCGGTCCAGCATGTCCTCGCGGCCGCGCACCACCGACTGTAATGACTTCACATCGGCATCAGCCTTCGCGAACTCTTCGCGGCTTTTCACCATATACTGCGACCGCGCTTCGGACAGCTTCAGCTCGAGGTCAGCTACCTGCCGCTGCAATCGGATAACTTCGATGTTGCTGGCAGCACCCGACGCGATCAGTGACTGATTGATGCCGAGCTCGCGTCGCGCCAGCGTCAACGCCTGCGTCAAACCGCTTACAGTCTCATTCAAGCTGGCACGGCGCGAGCGAAACAGCGCAGTTTCAGCCGCTTTGAGATCGGGCCAGTCGTTTAATTCCTCCGGGAAGGTGATCTGACCGCGACCCGCGACCTCAGCCTCCAGCCTTGCACGTGCAGCCAGCGCTGCACGATATCGAGCCGCTGTTTCCTCGACACTTGTTTCCCCGCGTGTCGGATCGAGCTGTGCGAGCACCGTTCCCTTCTCGACGACCAGCCCTTCCCGCACATTCAGTTTGGAGAGGATGCCTCCTTCCAAGGACTGGATAACTTGCTCGCGGGAAGTCGGAATCACCTTGCCCGAGCCGCTCGACACTTCGTCGATCTCGAAGAACCATGCCCATACGAAGAATGCGGCAAGGAACACTCCCACCATCCAGATCACGCGCGTTGAACTGGTGGCGCGCATCTCATCCACATCAGCCAAATTAGGCAGCGCCGCGCTCCTGCCTTTTTCATCGACTGTACCAGTGGCCCCGATCATTTCCTGCAATCCGGCTCCGCCACTCATGACGGATCTCCCGAGACATCTCGTTCGCGAGGACGCACAACCAATCGTGTCGGAGTGGGTTTGTTCGCCGATTGTCCCGGCTGAGACGACGCTTCGTTGGCGCGCAGGCGATTGAGCACATCGTCCTTCGCTCCATCCAAGGCTATTGCGCCGCCGTCGAGGACAATGATCCGGTCTACTGCCTCTACCAAGGCCATGCGATGCGTAGCAACGATCAGGGTGCTGGCCACTGAAACACGGCGCAGATTGCCAATAACATCGCGCTCGGTCGCCTCATCCATTGCTGTCGTGGGTTCATCAAGCAACATAACACGCGGCTTACGCAGGATGAGACGCGCCAGGAGAATGGCTTGCCGCTGTCCGCCGGAAAGCCCGAGCCCCCCTTCTTGCAATGGATGGTCGAGCCCCAGAGGCAGCCGCTGCACATACGCCCACGCCCCAGCAGTCTTGAGAGCTTCTATCACTGTCTCGTCGCTTGCCAGCGGCGCGCCCAGCTTCAGGTTTTCCCGCAGCGTCCCATGGAACAGGCGTGCATTTTGGCTTAGCAGCGAAACATCGCGGCGCACATCCGCAGGATCGATATGAGTCATATCGATCCCATCGAGCAAGACCGATCCACTTACTGGCTGCATCAACCCAGAGAGGGCCTGAAGCAAGGTCGATTTACCCGCGCCATTGCGACCGATCACTGCAACCTTCTCGCCAGGCGAAATCGCAAGTGATGCCACCTTCAAAGCTGCGCTTTCTCCATCGTAACTGAAAGCCGCATCTTCCAGACGATAATCGCCCTGAACAGTCGGCCGATGCACGGTCGCCACTCCTTGCGGAGTGTCGACAGGTAGCTTCATCAGTTGGTCGAGCAATTGGGCGGCGATCTTTGCCTGCTGCCACCGGTTGAGGACGGTCGTTATCGACGACAGCGGAGCAAGCATTCTACTGACGAGAATACTTGCAGCAACAAGCACACCGGTACTCATCTGCCCGGCCATCACACTTGGCACGCCAAAGAAGATCACGACGGCAAAGGCAGCGCCTTGCACCGTCTGCATCCAGTTATTGAGGCGGTTGAGCAGGTCGCGCAGTTGCAAGCCGGAATCGGCGTTGATCGCGTTGTAATGGTTCCACTGGTGCTGGAAACGCTGTTCGGCCTGTAACACCTTGATATCTTCGATACCCTGCACCGCTTCGACCAGCATGGCATTGCGGAGCGAGGATTCGCGCATCCCCATCTGTGCCAGATCGCGCAGCCGTTTTTGCGCCAGCAGGCTGGGGATCATCAGCAACAGGAACGCGACCAGCGGAACCACCACCAGCCATCCGGCGATAAACCAGAAGATCACGCAAAACAGCAGGAAGAACGGCAGATCCGCCGCCGCTGCAATCGTGGTCGATGTCAGCATATCGCGCACCGGTTCCAGTTCGCGAATCTGCGAAATGAACGTGCCGGTCGAACGTGGCCGCGCGCTGTTCTTCACCCGCAAGGCATGGCCAAACACGCGGTCGGAAATCCGCAGATCGGCCCGCTTGCCCAACAAGTCGGTGATCCGCATCCGCGCATCCCGCATGACCCACGCAAAGATCAGCGACAGCAGCACCCCGGCAGACAGCACATAAAGCGTCGGCATCGATTGCGCGGGCACCACGCGGTCATAAACCTGCATCGAAAACAGCACGCCCGCCAGCGCCATCAGATTAGTCACCAGCGACGCCACCAGGATGTGCGCGTATGGTCGCCAGTCCACCAGCACCAGCTTGCGCAGCCAGTCATCCTCCACCGGCGCGATATATTCATCCACACGGGTATCGCGGGCAGACCGCAGCGGCCGCAGGATCGCCATGCTTTCAACATGCGGCTGAAGATCGTCGAGGGAATGCGTGGCACCTGCACCGTTTTCGCCAGTCATCGCCAGAGTCAGTTCGCCATCTCTGACAGCGGTGACGACTGCCACCTGCCCACCGGCAAGCTGGATCACAACCGGCAACCGCCACGGTGTCAGGTCCGCCAGCCGCGGCTGCACCATTTGCAACGACAGCCCTGCCTGACGCGCCATTTCGCGCGCCTGATCTTCGATCGACGCACCATCGTTCCACTGCGAGGCCAGCCGGATATGTTCAGCAGAGGCGTTGATCTGGAAGTGCGCGGCAGACACCAGCACCGCATCGCGCCATCCCGACTGCAGCCGTTGCTGCATCGAAGTATCGTTCCCCGTCATTCAACCGGCCCCACAAAATCGGGCGCCGGTTCAGCGGATGCCTGATCCACACCGAACGCACTGCGCAACCGGTCGCTGTGATAGAGGCACTGCACCGCCAGCCGGTATTGGGCATAAAGCCCCTGCGCTTGATCGACGCGGGCGCTGTAATATTCCTGTTCCGCATTCAGCAGATCGAGCAGCGAGCGTGTGCCCAGCTCCAGATACTGCTGCCGATAGAGATCGCGGGTGGCATCGATGCTGTTCACGCGGGTTTCCATGACAGGTGCCCGCGACGCCCATCCCGCTGCCTGCGCCCGCGCATCGGCCAGCCCTTGCCGTTCTTCCAGCCGGGCCTGCCGAACAGCGTCTTCATAAGCGCGCAGCTGATATTCTGCGCCGCGTTCCCGCGCGCCGGCCGCGCCACCCTGATATAGCGGCATCGAAAAATTCACGCCGAACTGGCCAGTCGTCCGGTATTCGCCATACAGGCGCGAACCATCGGTCAGCGCGTATCCCACGCTGCCGTCGAGCGAGACGGTCGGCAGGCGTTCCGCCTTGGCAATGTCGAGTTGGGCCTGTGCATCGTCGAGCTGCGCCTGCGCCACCCGCACGGCGGGGGTATCGGCATCGGCGGTCACCTCGCACGCTTCGTTTTGCAGGAAAGCGGGGATGTCGCCTTTGATCGCCACCGGCGCGATCTGCCCGGTCAGGTGCATCAGTGTGAGACGGGCCCGCTGCGCGTCCGCCTCCGCAGCCAGAAGCAACGACTGTAGTGAATCGAGGCGGGAATTGGCCTGTTCGAGATCGGACCGCGAAGTGGCGCCTTTCTCGACCCGTTCCCGCACCAGACCTCTGATATACGTGACGGCGTCCAATTGCTCGCGGGCGATCTGCACCAGCCTCTGCTGAGTGCGCGCATCGACCCACGCCTGCGCGGTTCGAACGATAATCTCGTCCATCGCCAGCTCGACTTGCGCCTCGCTTGCCCGAACGCCTGCTTGCGCCTGCCGTTTGGCCCCGGCAACTTTGCCGAAATCGTACAGCATCTGCGATGCGTTGAGCGTTGCCGTATAAACGAAGCGGGAATCGTAGCTGCTGTTGCGATAAGTGTTGATCTGGCTTTCCACGCCCCCGGTGACTTGCGGTCGATATCCGGCCTTTGCCGCCTCCACACCTTCCGCTGCCTGTCGTTCCTGAGCGCGTGCCCCGCGAATACTAGGGTGCGTACGCACAGCCGCCTGAACGGCCTGCGTCATGTCCATCGGTTCGGCAGGCGACGCGATCTGTGCGACGGCAGGCGCAGTCGCGGCCAGAGGCAATCCCCCGGCCGCGACCATCGCCAGCACCCGATAGCTGGACGCTGAATGAAACAACCCGAATATCACAGTGGCTGTCCGCCGCTCAGCCAGCTCGCCTGTCGCACGCACGGCAGGCGAGCTGCATATCTGGCACCGTCAAGCTGCGTAAGACACATGAATGTCCTCGTCGATCGACAGCGAAACACCCGAAGATGTGCTGGTGTAGATAAGATGGCCGTTGGTCACGATACCGTCGGTCGTCCAATCGTCTGCACTCGACAGTTCGACCGAATCTTCCGCATCGCCATCGATCGTCAGTGTGCCAGTGCTCGATCCGGTGATCGCCAGCACATCGGAGATCGAAAGCCCGCCAGTGATGCTGTTGCTGCCCGGCACCGAGAGGTCGAGCACCTCGACGTTCCGCAGCAAGCTGGCGAGATCGCCATGATCCAGATCCTCGCCATAACGCAGCGCAACGGTGTCGGTCCCGGCCCGCCCATTGATCGCTTCGCCATCCCAGATCAGATTGTCATTCCCCGTCGTGGCGAGAGTGGGAGAGACTGCCAGTGTCATCATATCGCTGACATGGGCAGACTCTGCGCCGTTGCCGCTTTCCACCGTCCACGCCGTCACCTCGATCTGGGTACCGGCAGTAGTATTGTCCTGATCGACCAGCGCCGATTCAGCCTGAACGAAGCCGAGATCGTCCAGATCGTCCTGCGAAAGGCCGGTTATGGTGTAGGTGTCGGTCGCTGAGTCATAGGTTACACCGGCGATCAGATCGCTACCGATGTAGAACGCCGCGAATTCACCCAGACCAGTGAGCTGCAGGGTAGTCGTTTCCGTGCTCTCATCCGCAACCGCTGCGCTTGCGGCAACAGCATCCGCCATCGCAGCGTTGAGGTTCAGATCGATAATACTGCCTTCGTGGCCGAACGACAGTGTCGGATCGATAGTCAGACCGTTGGCAACAGCATTTACGGTGAGCACTTCGAGCGGGACCGTGTCCACACGCACTGTGTCGAGGCTGGTCTCGCCCGATTCCACCACCAGTGCCAGATCGGATAGCGTACCGCTCCAGTTCGGCGCGGGCAGGATCGCGACATATGGGGGCAGTGTTCCATCGGAAGACAGCACCCATGTATTGGTTATGCCATCGCCGCCAGCGTTCGACGCCTGATCGGCCAGAGTCGCGTCACCCGCGCTGTTCCCGACATAGAGCAGGAACCCGACCGGCACACCCGCCAGCAGGATCGACTGGATCGTTTCCGAACCATCGTTGTCATTCAGCGCAACCGACAGGCCGCTCAACTCAATCGCGTTGGTCTTGTCAGCGGCATCGGATTCGTCACCCACGACAGGCTGGCTGATAACCGTCACGCCGTTATTGGCGATTTCGACCACTGCTGTGCCGGAACTCGATGCCGTTTCGATATTGGCGGCACCCACTTCCTGCGTCTGCGCGATAGCCGTGAATGTCACATCGCCCGGCACCAGCGTGTCTCCGGTCGCGGCGGTGTAGGTGAGTTCTACCGCTCCACCGTCGGTGCCCACATCGAGGACATAGTAATCGCCAGCGGGCACCCCGGCCACGCCGGTCACAGTGGTCAGCGGAACTTCAAGCCCGCCTGCATCGGTTACTGTGCCGCCGTCATTATTGGTGGTTGCGACCTGAACATAGACTTTGCCGTCCACGATCTGGCCGAACGCACCATCTGCGGGATCGCTGACTGCAATCGTTGCAACCACGCTGTCGGTGCCTTCGTCGACATCCGCAACTGCGATGGAAATGGCGGCTTCGTCCGTCACCGGAGTAACCGGCATTTCCGCACGCTCGTCCGCCTCGACACTCGGCCCGCCGACGACGGATGCCATCAGTTTGGCATCGAATGCGAAACTGGCGTTGTTATTATTGCTGTCCGCCGGAGGCGTAACAGTAATCCCGTCCAGCAGTGCCTCGAGCGCTGCCTGACTGTCGCCACCCGCTGGCACTACTGTCGTGGCAGTCCATGTTGGCACACCCCCGATAGTCGTAAGCGTCATGCCGGTGACGACGCTGCCCGGTGGCAGATCGGTCAGTGTGACAGTGTAACTGTAATCGAGCCCGGTATCCGCAACGGACACAGAGGAATCGATCACATCGCCAAGAGCAAAGACGGTATCTTCCGTACCGGGCGTGCCGTTATAACTCCAATCATCGATAGTTGGCGGCGCGAATTCGCCACCGGTGCCGAGATCGGTATTCAACGTCCATGACACGGAATCGGTTTCGATACCTGCCGGTGTGTTTGGCGACTGCCCCTGATCCTGCGCCAGCGCAGTCATCGTGATATTTGCAGTGCCATCACCCGCACCAATCCCGACGACGAATTCAACCGGCACGTCTATTCCGTCCGAACCGATCGAGATTGCGTCGCCCGCTTCGTAAACCAGCAACCAACTGCCAGCACCGATTTGGGACGCGCCGCTCACGGTCACGCCATCGGGAACACCATCGATCAGAATACGCACCAGATGCTCGCTTCCATCGATATCGGCGGAATCCACATGCATGTTCACGACCACCGCACCTCGGCCGGTGACTGTGGCGGTGTCAGGCAAGGCATCGTCGCCAGCAACGTTGTCCGCTGTCGAACCTGTCGCCGTTGTCAGATTGATACCGGTAATCGATGCGTCGATTGGATCGGTTACCGGGCTGGCAGACAATGTAAGTGAGCCCGGCTTGGTCTCGGTCACAGGTGCTAGCGTTCCATCGTTCGACGGATCGATCACCTCGTATAGGAAATCGAGCGTGCCGAGACTGCCATCGAGGTTTGCCGCGCCCAGAGCGCCCAGATCCGATACCTGCGCGGCCGGGACAACGTAGTAATCGACACCGGAGATGCTGGTCGTCGCCAACCCTGCGGCCTCGATGGGCACGCCGCCCAGATAAAGCGTATAGTCCGCCCCGGCAGCGTAATTCTGGTCGATATAGACCTGACCCAGCGTTTCGTTGTCATCCCCGCCCTGCTGGACAATCGCCAGATTAAGCGCGGTTACCTGATCTTCGACCAGCGTAGCACTGTTGGTGATCACCGCTTCGGGCGAAGGTGTGACGGTAAAGCTCACATCGACAAGCTCGCCAGTGCGGGAATCGCCGTCGTTTTCTGTCGTGACCGCAGCCACCTTGAAACCGACCGTCCCGCTGTAATTCGGCGGCGTTTCAATCGAAACGTTCGCCAGATTGCTGGCCGATACGACCCACACACGTTCAGTGCCCGTGCCCGACACCACCATAGTCGCGCCGACTACGTTGAAGTCTTCGGCAAGGCCTGTGATCCGCAGTGTGGTAGCTTCCGAACCGTCGCCATCGTTCGATGCAACTCCGGTTACCACATCGCTCAGCACAGTGCGGTGATTACCTGAATCCAGAGCGGCTTCGGTCGTCGTGTATTCAACAGCAGGCAACGTAATCGGAGCCACATCGGCAACGCCGGTCACCGAAACATCGATAGTCCGTGATACAGGTGCCGATGTCGAAGGACCATCGACCGACACCGCGCTCACTGTGAGCTGAAAATCGTCATTGCTGTTGAGCGGCGGTGTAATCGAAAGCGGAGTGCTGTTGCTGAAATCCGTAATTTGGAAACTGGTGTTTCCAGTCGTGGCTGTGAAAGTCACTGCCCCCGTGCCCGTCCCATAAGTAACAGTGGCGCCGACGGGAATGTCCGAAATAGTCAGATTGAAGGTTTCCGACGCATCCGAACTGGTTGTCTTGACGGCCAGCGGAATGGTGCTGTCTTCCACACCGGAAGCACGGCCATTGAGCGCCATCGTCACCGCATCGGCAACCGGGTCGAACTTGATAAGCGAGAGCGTTGCCGATCCGCTTACGGCGACATTGACGCCCGAACCGCTGACTTTCGGTGGATTGAGCGGAGCCGTAGCGACCTCTGCATCGTCGTCATAATCGACAGTCCCCGCCTGAACGCCAACTGTCAGCGTACCCGCCACATCGGCCGGCAGTTTGACCTGCAAGGTATCGAGATACTGTTGAGCGACCCATATCGGTTCACCCACGTATGTCTGCGTGATCCAGGTCGATCCGCCGTCGGTGGAATACCGGAACTCGGTTCCGATCACAGTATCGGCCGGGGTGTCAGATGCCAGCGTTGGTGTCAGAACTGCATAAGTAAATTCGTCGCCATCGGCATTCGACCAACCTGTGAGCAGATCGTAGCCACCGCTCGTATTCGACGTGCCGGTGTAATTCGTACCGAGCGCGAACCAGGCATCTTCCTCGCCGGCGACCGAATAGGCGTGATCGTCGATTATCGTCACATCGTTGCCGCCGACATTGTCGCTATCGGTATCGGTCCGTTCCGCAACCGGAGTGACTGTAATCTTCACATTGCGACTAACCGTTTCGGTATCGCTGACATCCACACTGTTGACCGTGTTGCTGTCAGTGCTGGTGATCGACAGAGCGATGGTGGTATCCGCACTGCTGTGTGCGGGCGGGGTGATCGTAAACGCATCCAGGATCGCTTCGCGCTGCGCTTCAGTAAGCGTGCCGTCGAATGTGATCGTGGCCGCATTGCCAACAAGGCTATATGTCCATCCGGCGGAGGCCGTTGGCTCATTCACCACCCAGCCGGTCGGTACAGTGAACGCGACTGAATCGATCACTTCGCTGCCTGCACTCGATCCGGTATCGGTTACGCGAACCCCGGCGAGGAACGCCACAGAGGTATCTTCCGCAGTGGTGACATTGCTGGCCGTCACATCGCCCGCAACCGGCGCGATATAGAGGTTGAGATCGACCGAACTGGTAACAGTATCGATAGTACCCGTGGAATCGCCGTCCGTATCACGCGATTTGAGGGTGATACTCACGTCTTCCAGATCGCCGCTGAAATTGCGCGGCGGATTGATCGTGATTGTGGGTGCGGAGAGTGAATTGGAGGCCGCAGATATCGCAACCGGGGTTCCCGAACTGATCGTTGTGGCCACACCATTGATGGTCACCACTGTTCCGTTCGGCAGTCCCGACACTTCGTACCAATGCTGCTCGCTTCCGTCGTTGTCGGTGCCGGATGCGCCATCGCTATCGATACGCGCCACCGCAAACCGCCCGGACAGATCGATCACCGTATCCTCTGAACTGTCGATGTTGACGCTTTTGCCACCGTCAATCGTCAGTGTCGCCCCATCGGTTACAGCCAGAACATCGACATCGATAACCTGCGTGCTGGTGGCCCCGGCAACGCCCGTCAGAATCGCACCGCTGCCATCGACTTCGTAGCTGGTGGCACTCACCGTAACAGTGAAATCCTGCCCGCTTTCCGGTGTCGGATTGGCGACCAGCGCCGCATATTCGGTGGACGTGAGGTAATAAATACCCGACGCATTATTCTCGGCAGGCACGCTGGAGACATGGTCCACATCGGCCAGAACGATTGTGATCTGGCCACCCACCGGCGTCAGCACAGTCGCACCGGTGGACAGGGTAACACCGCTGGCCCCGGCACCACTGATGGTCAGTGTGATTTCACCCAAACGCTCCGGATTATCGCCATTGACCGTTCCGGTGCCGCTGTCGGTAATCCCCGGCACGACCAGACCCAGCGATTGCGCTGTGTCTTCAGTCGTATTGACTGTCTCGTTCGCTTCCATCGTCGGTGCATCGGCCACCGGCGTGATCTCGAATTCGATGGTTTGCGATACGGTTCCCGAACCACCGGTGGTTTCCGCCATCGTGTAGGACACTGTCGGAACTGTGCCGGAATAATTTGCCGCCGGCGTAAACGTGTAATCGCCATTTTCGGCAATCGTCAGCGTACCGCGCGGGTTTCCGTCCACATCGGTAAGCGAGACTGTCGCACCCGGGAGATAGTTTTCCGCTATACCATCGCCATTGGCATCGACGCTGAAGCCAGTGAGCTCAATCACGTCGTCCACATCGGCGACATAATCCTGCAAGGTTCCGGTGGCCGCGCTGTCCTCGTTCAGCGGCACGACCGCGTTCGCTTCAGTCCCCGCCAGGTCGTCGTTGGACCCGGTGACATTGATAGTGATAACCTGTTCGCGATAGGCACCGAATTCATCGGTAACGCGAGCAGTGAAGGTGTCGGTTTCGCTATCGCCATTGTTCAGCGCCTGCGTTGCCGCTCTGGTATTATCGAGGGTGTAAGTCCACTCGCCGGTGGACGGATCGATTGAAATCGTGCCGTATGTTCCGTTGGTGGTCGCGATGCTCCATGTCTGCGTCGCATCGGTATCGACATCGGATGCCGTCAGAGTTCCGGTTGCCGTGTCGTCGCCGACTACGCCGGTCCCCGCCTCAATAACCGCACCGGTCGCGGCGGCAGCATCGGATGTGATGACCGGGCGATCGTTCGTGCCCGTGACAGTTATCGTTAGCGTACTGGTGTCTGAGGCGCCATTTGCATCCACTACGGTATAAATGAATGTTTCCGTTACCGACTGCCCCTGCTTCAGAGCCTGTGTGTCAGAATTGGTGTTATCCAGCGAGTAAACATAATTGCCGTTCGCGGAGAGCACCAGCGTGCCGTAAGTGCCCGCCAGGCTTGTGCCGACTGTGCCAGACGTGCTGCCGAAGCCCACTTCGCTGACCGCCAACGTCGCTGTTTCGCCATCGTCGACATCGCTGTCGTTGGTCAGCACATTGCCGTTGGCCGTATCGACCCCGGCAGTCGCGGTGTTGCCTCCGTCGAGGACACCCGATTCCGTCACGGCATCGGTATCGGCAACGGCAACGGGCACGTCATTCGTGCCCGTAACGGTGATGACAACATCGCGCGTTGTTATGCCGCCATTTCCATCACTGACCTGAACCGTATAGGTCAGTTCGACGCTATCGCCTTCGTTGAGCGCCTGCGTTGCAGGCAGCGCGTTGTTCAGTTCATAGGACCACTCGCCAGTCGACGCATCGATGCTGAACTGGCCATAAGTCGTATCGGGCGTTCCGGTGACGCTCCATGTCAATGTGTCGCCTTCGACATCGCTGGCGAGGAATTGCCCCTCTGCATCGGGCGTGCCTGCCGTCGGAGTGCCATCGTCGAGGTTGCCCGCTTCGATCACGCCGCCAGACTGATTGCCACCTGTAATCGTCGGTGCATCGTTGATCGGGTTAACCGTAATATCGACCGTGCGGGTCAGCGTTTCGCCCGATGCGGGATCGGTTACTGTATAGGTGAAGCTGTCCGGGCCATTGTAGTTCGCGTCCGGAGTATAGGTGTAGGTCCCGTCCGGGTTGACTACGACCGCGCCGTGCGAGGGATCGCTCGCCTTCTCGAACGTCAGCGTGCCGCCGCTGGTCGTGCTGTCGTTGCCTGCGACGCTGCCATTCACCGGCGTATCTTCGTCGGTCGTAACGCTGTCGTCGGCTGCCGTCAGATCGGTGACCGGATCGACGGTAATATCGAGATCTGCGGTATCGCTGCCACCTTCGCCGTCGCTGACGGTATAGGTGATCGTCGGCACCGAGCCGTTCCAGTTGGCATCGGGCGTGAAGGTATAGGCACCGGTGCTGCCAATGGTAATCGTGCCGACACCGGCGATGGTGACGGTGTCGCCAGCTGCGTGGGTGGTCGGATCACCCGCCACAGTGAACTCGGTCACACTCAGCGTGTCGCCATCGGGATCGCTGTCGTTGCTCAGCACATTGCCACTGACCGCAACATCTTCATCGGTCGTCGCGCTGTCATTCACGGCAACAGGTGGATGCTTTGCCTCTTTCCCATTACCGCCTGCGAGGGCCGCAACACCGACGCCCCCTCCTAGAACACCCAAAAGCAATGGCCACCAAGGAACGCCAGCTACATCGTCAAATTCAATTTCGGTGAAATGAAATTCCGACCACTCTTCCGGATACTGGCCCCACCAGACCACTCCGTTGTCATCTTCCAGAACGAGTTCGTTTCGCGCTTCTTCAGCGTGAGAACCATCCGTAGCTTCCACAAGCGACTTTTCGCCATCAGCCATCTCAGGATATTTAACGAAAAAGTCTTGGATGGCGATTTCCTGACCATCCTTGAGTATCAAAACGAGATCATCGCCTCGCCGCTCGTAGCGGGCGACATTTTCAGGTGCCAGCTTCAGAAAAACAACGGATGGGCGATCCAAGAATATCTTCTGACCATCCCCGGCACTGCGACGAGAGCCGTTCGCCTTGTCAATAATCTCGACATTTACGAGGCCATTAGAGACACGACGATCTGACACTGACATTCTTAATAAACCCCCGATTATTCAATCGCTTGCGATATTATTCGGATACTAAAGAGCCGAATTTGAAATGTCACCAATTAAACAAATCAGGCGTACAAAGCAACTGCATCATGACGCAGTTGGATCTGTTAGAGTCTGACTCGAAACACATTGCCACTGACCGGTGTGTCTTCGTTGGTGCTGTCGGTGTCGTCCGTCGCGACCGGTGCAGGGTTGGTCACTGTCCAGTCGAACGTCTGATCGACCGAGGCCCCGTCGCCATCGGTGGCGGTCACGGTGACGCTGTACACGCCGCCCGAACCGCCCTGACTGGCCGAGTTGTCGACCGTTCCGCTGATGACGCCGGTGACCGGATCGATCGTCAGCCCGGCAGGCAGACCGCTGGCGCTATAGGTCAGCGTCGGGCTGTCGATGTCGGTGAAGAAAGAGGTCACATCCAGTGAAGTGATCGTATCCGCATCCGCATCCGCCTGATCGCCAATCGTCCCGACTGTGGTCGGTGCATCGTTCACCGGATCGACGGTAATATCGAGATCTGCGGTATCGCTGCCACCTTCGCCGTCGCTGACGGTATAGGTGATCGTCGGCACCGAGCCGTTCCAGTTGGCATCGGGCGTGAAGGTATAGGCACCGGTGCTGCCAATGGTAATCGTGCCGACACCGGCGATGGTGACGGTGTCGCCAGCTGCGTGGGTGGTCGGATCACCCGCCACAGTGAACTCGGTCACACTCAGCGTGTCGCCATCGGGATCGCTGTCGTTGCTCAGCACATTGCCACTGACCGGTGTGTCTTCGTTGGTGCTGTCGGTGTCGTCCGTCGCGACCGGTGCAGGGTTGGTCACTGTCCAGTCGAACGTCTGATCGACCGAGGCCCCGTCGCCATCGGTGGCGGTCACGGTGACGCTGTACACGCCGCCCGAACCGCCCTGACTGGCCGAGTTGTCGACCGTTCCGCTGATGACGCCGGTGACCGGATCGATCGTCAGCCCGGCAGGCAGACCGCTGGCGCTATAGGTCAGCGTCGGGCTGTCGATGTCGGTGAAGAAAGAGGTCACATCCAGTGAAGTGATCGTATCCGCATCCGCATCCGCCTGATCGCCAATCGTCCCGACTGTGGTCGGTGCATCGTTCACCGGATCGACGGTAATATCGACCGTGCGGGTCAGCGTTTCGCCCGATGCGGGATCGGTCACCGTATAGGTGAAGCTGTCCGGGCCATTGTAGTTCGCGTCCGGAGTATAGGTGTAGGTCCCGTCCGGGTTGACTACGACCGCGCCGTGCGAGGGATCGCTCGCCTTCTCGAACGTCAGCGTGCCGCCGCTGGTCGTGCTGTCGTTGCCTGCGACGCTGCCATTCACCGGCGTATCTTCGTCGGTCGTAACGCTGTCGTCGGCTGCCGTCAGATCGGTGACCGGATCGACGGTAATATCGAGATCTGCGGTATCGCTGCCACCTTCGCCGTCGCTGACGGTATAGGTGATCGTCGGCACCGAGCCGTTCCAGTTGGCATCGGGCGTGAAGGTATAGGCACCGGTGCTGCCAATGGTAATCGTGCCGACACCGGCGATGGTGACGGTATCGCCTGCTGCATGGGTGGCGGGGTCGCCAGCCACCGTGAACTCGGTCACACTCAGCGTGTCGCCATCGGGATCGCTGTCGTTGCTCAGCACGTTACCGCTGACCGGTGTGTCTTCGTTGGTGCTGTCGGTGTCGTCCGTCGCGACCGGTGCAGGGTTGGTCACTGTCCAGTCGAACGTCTGATCGACCGAGGCCCCGTCGCCATCGGTGGCGGTCACGGTGACGCTGTACACGCCGCCCGAACCGCCCTGACTGGCCGAGTTGTCGACCGTTCCGCTGATGACGCCGGTGACCGGATCGATCGTCAGCCCGGCAGGCAGACCGCTGGCGCTATAGGTCAGCGTCGGGCTGTCGATGTCGGTGAAGAAAGAGGTCACATCCAGTGAAGTGATCGTATCCGCATCCGCATCCGCCTGATCGCCAATCGTCCCGACTGTGGTCGGTGCATCGTTCACCGGGGTGACCGTGATATCGACCGTGCGGGTCAGCGTTTCGCCCGATGCGGGATCGGTCACCGTATAGGTGAAGCTGTCCGGGCCATTGTAGTTCGCGTCCGGAGTATAGGTGTAGGTCCCGTCCGGGTTGACTACGACCGCGCCGTGCGAGGGATCGCTCGCCTTCTCGAACGTCAGCGTGCCGCCGCTGGTCGTGCTGTCGTTGCCTGCGACGCTGCCATTCACCGGCGTATCTTCGTCGGTCGTAACGCTGTCGTCGGCTGCCGTCAGATCGGTGACCGGATCGACGGTAATATCGAGATCTGCGGTATCGCTGCCACCTTGCCGTCGCTGACGGTATAGGTGATCGTCGGCACCGAGCCGTTCCAGTTGGCATCGGGCGTGAAGGTATAGGCACCGGTGCTGCCAATGGTAATCGTGCCGACACCGGCGATGGTGACGGTGTCGCCAGCTCGTGGGTGGTCGGATCACCCGCCACAGTGAACTCGGTCACACTCAGCGTGTCGCCATCGGGATCGCTGTCGTTGCTCAGCACATTGCCACTGACCGCAACATCTTCATCGGTCGTCGCGCTGTCATTCACGGCAACAGGTGGATGCTTTGCCTCTTTCCCATTACCGCCTGCGAGGGCCGCAACACCGACGCCCCTCTAGAACACCCAAAAGCAATGGCCCCAAGGAACGCCAGCTACATCGTCAAATTCAATTTCGGTGAAATGAAATTCCGACCACTCTTCCGGATACTGGCCCCACCAGACCACTCCGTTGTCATCTTCCAGAACGAGTTCGTTTCGCGCTTCTTCAGCGTGAGAACCATCCGTAGCTTCCACAAGCGACTTTTCGCCATCAGCCATCTCAGGATATTTAACGAAAAGTCTTGGATGGCGATTTCCTGACCATCCTTGAGTATCAAAACGAGATCATCGCCTCGCCGCTCGTAGCGGGCGACATTTTCAGGTGCCAGCTTCAGAAAAACAACGGATGGGCGATCCAAGAATATCTTCTGACCATCCCCGGCACTGCGACGAGAGCCGTTCGCCTTGTCAATAATCTCGACATTTACGAGGCCATTAGAGACACGACGATCTGACACTGACATTCTTAATAAACCCCCGATTATTCAATCGCTTGCGATATTATTCGGATACTAAAGAGCCGAATTTGAAATGTCACCAATTAAACAAATCAGGCGTACAAAGCAACTGCATCATGACGCAGTTGGATCTGTTAGAGTCTGACTCGAAACTGTCCGTCGTCAGAACATTTGGCACAACTCGCGGCGCAGATCAGCGGAGTGTGGGCCTCGTCTGAGGTTTGATGTTAGGCGGCGAGCCTGCGGTGTTGCAAGCGCCGATGTTCGAGTGTCTTTCGCTTGATCCTTTCTCTTCGTTTGATGATGGCAGGAGCCCTGCCGAAGTAGGTATCGGCAGGTGTCACATTGTCGAGGCTCTCGTGGTATCGGCAGTGGTTGTAATGCTCGACGAAGGCCTCGATCTGCTGGTGGAGATCGCCGGGCAGGAAGTAGTTCTCTAGCAGCACGCGGTTCTTCAGGGTCTGGTGCCAGCGCTCGATCTTGCCTTGGGTCTGTGGGTGGAAGGGTGCGCCGCGCACGTGGCTCATCTTGTTGGCCTCGATGTATTCGGCCAGTTCGCCAGCGATGTAGCTGGGGCCATTATCGCTGAGCAGGCGGGGCCTGTGCAGCACGTTGGCGTGATCGCAGCCTGAGGCTGCTAGCGCCATATCGAGCGTGTTAGTGACGTCCTCGGCTCGCATGGTGGTGCAGAGCTTCCATGCAATGATGTAGCGCGAGTAATCGTCGAGCACGGTCGACAGATACATCCAGCCCCACCCGATGATCTTGAAGTAGGTAAAGTCTGTCTGCCACATCTCATTCGGGCGCGTGGTCTTCGTGTGGAACGCCTCTGCCGCCTTGATCACCGTATAGGCCGGGCTGGTGATGAGGTCGTGGGCCTTGAGCAGGCGGTAGACCGTGGCTTCGGACACGAAGTAGCGCTTCTCGTCGGTGAAGCGCACCGCCAGCTCGCGGGGACTGAGATCGGTCTGCTCCAGAGCCATCTCGACGATCTGGTCCTGCACCTCGGGCCCGATACGGTTCCACACCCGGCTCGGCGCTGAAGGACGGTCCTGGAGCGCCTCCGGCCCACCTTCGAGGTAGCGGTCATACCAGCGATAGAAGGTCCGCCGTGCCACGCCGAGCTGGTCCAGCGTACGCTTGGCGGGCAGGTGCGACTGCTCGACGATCCTGATGATCTCCAGCTTCTCGGATGCGGGATACCTCATTCGTCGTCTCCCCCATCCGCGATCATGCTTTTTTTGAGCAGACGGTTCTCCAGCGTCAGGTCCGCCACGCATTCCTTCAGATCGCGCGCTTCGCCTTGATAGGGTTCGAACCGGAATTCACTGCGCTTTTCGTTTAGACGCGACGGCGGGGGTGGTGGCTCGAACTGGCCGACCTGGGAAGTCCACAAATCTTCGGCCCGCGACACGAGACCGGTCCAGTCCTGGCCGAACTCGGAATAAGTTGCGCGATCCAGCTTGGATGCACCGTCCAGATCAATGGCCGGATCGTCCTGCGCACGCCGCTTGACGACGAGAAGAAGGAGCCGGGCGCTTAGCGCCCGGCCTTCGAGCGGATCGATTGGAAATGGGGATATTCCGGCATCTCAGCTTGCAGCGCGAAGGCCCCGGAAAGCAGCCTTCCCATGGACGAGGTTTCTTCCTCTCTCTCGAGCAGCGACGACGCCTAGCGTCAGGTTGGACTGCGTTGTTGAGCTAACCTTCATCGCTCTCTGTTGCGCCGACCTCCGAAGAAGCGTGTGCGTTCAATTCCTCGATCATCGCTTCCTGTCGTGCTTCCCAAGTCAGCCGCCGCTTTTCGTACTTCTCAAGATCGGCTTGGAGGGCAGATTTCACGGACCAGTCCGGATTCGACAAATCGATGGGCGCGCCCTCGTGCTGCGCCTGTAGCGCAGCCGCTAATTGTAGTGCTTTGAGACCGACCAAAGCCGTTTTCTCTCGCACTTTGGGCACAATAAGATCTTCGTCGCCCACGACATCCCATTCGAAAGCGATGGAGGCCCTTACTGATTCAAGGTCCACCTGGAAGCTGAGCATCTGCTTCGTGGTATCGGCCCCTAGAGAGCGCCAATCAATTGTGTCGGGGAAACCCTCGAGCATTGGAATGTTGCCTACGGGGCGCCCAATTTGACCATCCGACGTTTCGTAGTTCTCTGAATCAGAAATCGCGTTCGATGCCTCGGCGGCGTATCCTTCTAAAGCGGCAACCAAATAAACCTTAGCAAATTCACGATTGCTCCTACTCTTAATGTGATCGCGCAACCAGCTCACGCCCTGCGTCACCACCGCTGCCAGAACTGAGGAACCAGCCACTAGGGTGACTATTTCGATAGAGGTCAGCGCTGTTTGCGTGGCAGCCATCAATTCAATCCTTGCGCATTCTGCGGCATTGTTTGCGGGGGGGTTCAGTAGCCCAATTGTATCGATCGACGAGAAAATAAGCGCCCCACTAGGCGTTTTCATCCAGTGGTTTCGGATACTCGTTCGTACCGGATGAATGCGTGCTGTGTGATACGTGCTGCTTTAGTGGATCATTCTCGCCAGTCGGACCGGGCGATAAGAGCCGGAGGCTCTAGCGGAATTCTGCTTGTCCCCTCCTCTTTTAAATCGACGGTTCAAGAGTAGATAGGATGCACAACGCCAAACAACCCGAGACTATCGTGACCACAAAGAACTCTGCAAACGTATTGAAGATGCCGGTCAGCAAGCGCAAGGCTGATAGCACGTCCGAAAGGAAGTGGGGCAAGGCGGTTCTTGCCCAGGGATTTTCGATCATACCGTCCCTGCTATTCAAGGCGCAGCGCCGCCTCCAGCTCAAGCCAATTGAGCTCGCAATCCTTGTACACCTTGCCGACTTTTGGTGGGACCCCGAGCGCAAGCCCTATCCCAGCAAGCAAAGACTATCGGAGCGTCTCGGTATCGGTCCAAGGCAGGTGCAGTACTGGATCGCGAACTTGGAAAAGGCAGGTCTCGTGAAGCGAAACCAGCGCTACGCTACGCACGGTGGTAAGCTAACTAATGAATACGACCTCTCCGGATTGGTTGAGCGATTGAAAAAATTGGAGCCGGAGTTCCGCGAGGTCGAAGAAGAGGCCACGGCCGAGCGCCGCGCCGTCGCCAAACCCGGTCTGCGCAAGCGCAAGTTGGAGAGAAAATGACGAAATTGCGGCGTAGCTCAGCTGGATAGAGCATCCGAGGCGCTACGTGTTCGGTTGGTTGCACTGCCGAATGTACGGCCTGGAAGGTCACGGGTTCAAGTCCCGTCGTCGCACCAATCCTATTTTTCTTGCCCCTCACACTGGCAGCGAAGCAACATCCCGGAGTTGAATATCGTGCATTTTCGTCGTCCACACGTTCAACATTAGGCATGCTAGGCAGGGCTGGTGGGTCACGTTATGTTCCACCAAATGAAGTGGAAACCTCGAAACCTTCGCGCTTTGGCGAATATCGTTTGCGGAAATGATCAGTATTTCCATTACTGGTCGAGCATGTACATCACCGAGTTCTTCGAAGATTGCGACCTTGAGTTCGTCCACGATGGGTCAACCCGCTGGGCGTGGGTTTCCGATCGCCTCGAAGAGGTGATGGCCATGCCACACCCAAGCCCTTCCGTGCCGCCCGATGCATTCATTCGCGTCATCCGGCGTGTTCTCGATAAAGCTGAGGCAGACGATGACGACCCAGGTCGGAGTAAAGCGCTAGATGCGCTCAACGTCGTTCTAGGTCGCGAAGGATGGCAAGCATTCTACGACGAGAATGGTGTGGGTCAGCTTCGCCACATTGCGACAAATACACTAGCCGAGATAGCCAATCCCCACCGTCCGCTGACTGCGGCAGAGATGGAGAAGAAGGAGCTACTCATCGCGTACCTCGAAAAGTGCTCAGAGGACGAACTCATCGAGGACGTTCTCCTTCCGCTCTTTAGGCAACTTGGGTTTCATAGAATCACGGCGGCGGGGCACAAGGATAAGGCGCTTGAGTACGGCAAAGACGTATGGATGAAGTACACGCTGCCGACCCTCCACGTGCTGTATTTCGGTATTCAGGCGAAGAAGGGGAAGCTCGATGCGTCGGGGGTGAGCAAAAACAACGTCGCGGAGATTCACAATCAAGTAACGATGATGCTCGGCCATGAGATATTCGACCCTGAAACGAGTCGCCGGGTGCTAGTGGACCACGCATTCATCGTCGCTGGCGGTGAAATAACGAAGCAAGCTCGTAACTGGATCGGCAACAAACTCGACGCGACGAAGCGCTCGCAAGTCTTGTTCATGGATCGGGATGACATACTCAACCTTTTCGTCGTCACTAACCTCCCACTTCCGAAAGCTGCCCTACCTCTTGCCCCGTCGTCATGGGATGACCTCGACGACGACATTCCGTTCTAGGTAGGGCACTCATTGCGAGATGGCCGCTTTCGGCCTGGCGGTTCAACGACTCCATTGTCAAAAACTTGGGTGCAAATGAGCGGCCGAAGCATCCTGTCATCGGCTCTCTTTGCCTTGTCGAAGACTATCCAGATGGTCGCTCCACCACTGAGCCATCTTGACGCGCTCATCCCAGTAGTTCCCGCGATTGTAGACGCCGCGAATGGCATTGCTGTCACCATGGGCGAGCGCGCGCTCAATGGCATCCGGGTGCCAGAGCCCGCTTTCATTGAGCATTGTTGACGCGGTCGAAGGTGTTCTCCGCACCTAGCTTGATCCTGGCCTTCTTGCGCTTCCGCTCCAGCATCGGATCGATGCCATCCGAAACCTTGAGCCGTGCCCGGTCGCGAAGCTGGCGCGCCTGCGACAAGCTGACCTCTGGGAACGCGCCGATGGGCAGCTTCTTTTCCTTCCCGCCAAAGCGGTACTTGAAATACCAGAGCTTGGAGCCGTTCGGCTTCACCAGAAGCAGCAGCCCCCGCGAGTCGTATTTCTTGTACGACTTGTCGGCAGCTCGGAAGCCTTTGATTTCCTGCACATTGAGGCTCATTTGGGGGCCTCACTTTCGTGCGATTTGGGGGCTTTTAAGCTGGAGCCCCCAGCCGAGGCCCCCAGAGACGTTGGAACAAAGCGGAACAAAACAAGACCTCGCTTTCTGCGCTAGAGGTCAAGAATGGCAGAATTCCGCCATTTCTGCAATGTTTTGGAACGTTCTGATGAGAACAAATGGTGCCCAGAAGAGGAAAAATTGCTTCGACATCATCGGACGGGGCCATCTCATAGGCATTTTTCTCTTTGTTTTCAGTGTTGGTGGGTTCGAGTCCCAGAAGAGGCATCACATTCGAACTTCTTTTCCGTTTAATTTCTGATGTTTAGATATTTCGGTCAAGCTGAAAAGCCCGCAAAAGGCCCGCAAAATCCCTCTAATGTATTGGTTCGATGCCTTTTTTAGGACTCGGAATTTCAATTTCAAACTTGACCGCGGAGTAGGTCGTTATCCGCTTTGCGCTCCAATCTCCGCTATTCTACGGGCTGCGCGCTCTGCCCGGAAGCAGTCATCCGTTCGGTTTACTTTAAATCATCGATATTCGTTCCAGCTTCTCTTCTTTTTGGCCGATAGTCTGGGAGGGGAGGATTTGATGTAATTCCCTCAACCTGAATATCTTCGATTTTTTCACTGAGAGGAGCAAGTTCGCGACTAAGCTCGCGAAGGTCCGTTTCACCTTCAACCAAAGAATCTTCGACCGCCGGAATGCCACTCCTTATCTGGGAAAGTTTGTTTTCAGCGTTCTGCACCCCCTCCCTGAATTGGCGAAGGCGTCGTTGCGCGATAGCAGAAGCGCTCCGCCCTGAGATCCGCCGATCTGCATCTCGAAGATTATTTCCCCATCCACCAACCCTTTGCCCTAAGTCTAACAATCTTCCTTTTGTTGAGGCCAATCGTTCGTCCCAACCTTCGGCGTCCGATGCGAGTGCGGCCGTCGTGACTCGAAGCCGGACAAGATCGGAGGTGATCACCCGTTGCTTTTCTGGCTCCAGTCCTTCGTTCAGAGCGCGAATGCTATTTGCCACGGTCTCTACAGTGGCGGTCGCATCCCTCCCCAATAGTCCGGTTTCGTCCGCGGCGGGAATGATCTTTTTTCCTGACTTGTCGGTGTAAATGCCCTGACGACCCCGTCGGCCCTCGAGCACGAGCGCAGCCTCTCCAGTTATCAGATCCGTGCTGATTGTCGCTTCAAGGCCGTGGACTTTCGCCGCAGAAGGATCGAGAGTCAGAACAACGACCACGTTTTCCGGTTCATTTTCCGCCAGACGGACCGATGTTACCTGTCCCACAGGGACTCCCGATAGTGTTACAGTCGATCCCGACTGAAGGCCTTCCACGGAGCGATCAAACTTGATCTGATATGTTTCCTGATTTGGTCTGGGATCGATTAGCCACATCGCGAAAGCGATGGTCGTAAGCATCAGAATGCCAACGATCCACGCCACTAGGGAGAAGTTTGCGTTAGTTTCCATCTAGCACGCCGCCAGCGGTTTGTTCGTCCGGCAGAGGGCCGGTGCAATGAAAGTTCGCGTCCCGCATGCTCCATTCGGTTGTCCGCTATAGAACATGACCGAGGTTCGTCCCCTGGCGCAATCGCCACGAGCGGGGCATCCGGGCGCGTCGAATGTGTTTTGGTTTGAGATCGGCCTAGTCCCAACACGGGCGTGATGCCGCCCCGCCCGTGGCGACCGAATATTGCTATGACTTGCGCAAGCCGCGTCCGGTCACTCAAGCGCGAAGGCGTCATGTCTTCCAGGCCGCTGCTGGAGGATGTGATTTCAAGTCTCCTGGCGATGTCCGTCTGGTTCAGGGCAGGAGCTCTGATGAGCTGCGCCAACACACGCCACTGCGTAGGATTGAGGCTCAGCGGCTGTGCTCGGTCATCGAATGCCTTGCGCGCGGCGCGGCTGATCTGGTCCATCATGAAGATCGCTCGATCATCGTGGGTGATGACATTGTCGAGTGCGAGAGTGCCCTCATCTTCTGGCATGAGACATTCCTATCGATCGGAGAAAAATAGTAAAGGACTTTCGCATTTTGTTTTGGCCGCTATATCGCTCGCGCAGCGGCTCAAACGATGGCGAGGAGCGAAATAATCATGGCGGACGAGACAGCAGGGGCTAGCGATGAAGGCGCACGTCCGACGGGGTTGTCCAGTCCGCGGGTCCGGCTGGGTCTGCTGATCGCCGGCATTCTGGTCCTGCTCGCCGGGAGCTACTGGTATTACAATCATCAGACGTACGGCAGATTCCAGCAGTCCACCGACAACGCTTATATTGCCGCCGACAGCGTCATCATCTCCCCCAAAATTGCGGGCTACGTCGAGCGCGTATTAGTGACGGAGAATCAAACGGTCGCGTCGGGCGATGCACTTGTCCAGCTGGACGTGCGAGATTATCGTGCCCAAACGAACCAGGTCGAAGCCCAGATCGCCGCGTCGCTCGCCGGAGCAGATACGGTACGCGCCCAGCAACAAGAGCAGGACGCGGCAATTGCCCAGGCCCGTGCACAGCTCGCAGCAGCATCTGCACAGGCTGGTCTCGCTGCTGAGCAGGTTGTCCGGTACCGCCCCCTTGCCGCTTCGGGAGCGGAGCCGCGCGAGAGGCTCGATCAGCTGGAGGCCCAGGCCAGAGAAGCGCAGGCTCAAGTCGCGGCAGCGCGCGCCGCGCTCACGGCGGCACAGCGCCGACAGAACACGCTTAGCGAGCAGATAGACCAGGCCAATTCGCAAGCCAACGCCGCTCGTGCGCAACTCGAGGCCGCCCGTCTGAACCTGTCATCGACCACGCTCCAGGCCAGTATTTCCGGGCGGGTGGGTGACCTCACGGTCCGACCTGGACAATTTGTCCAGCCTGGCCAACGCCTTATGAGCCTCGTACCGACCGACCGCCTCTACGTGACAGCAAATTTCAAGGAAACGCAGCTCGGACTTGTCCGCCCGGGGCAACCCGTCACCTTGGAAATCGACGCGCTGCCGGACCTCGAGCTATTAGGAAGAGTGGAAAGCATCGCCCCCGGGACCGGGGCAGAATTCTCGATCCTACCTCCGCAAAACGCGACGGGTAATTTCACCAAGATCGTTCAGCGCGTCCCGGTGCGCATATCCATTCAGGCTTCGCCCGAGATCCTGCGTCTGCTGGTGCCGGGCATGTCTGTTGTCGCGAGTGTCGATACGCGCGCCGCTAGAGACCAACTCGATTCGATCCGCAACGCGGCCGGAGACTGACCGATGGCAGGCGCCGCTGCAGCGGTTTCGCCGCCGGTCGAAAAGGCCGATGCTACGGCCTGGATCGCCGTAGCCGCCGGTGCGCTGGGGGCGATGCTGGCAACGCTTGACATCTCGATCGTCAATTCGGCGCTGCCGACGATCCAGGGGGAAATCGGCGCGACCGGAACCGAAGGCACCTGGATCGCGACAGCCTTCCTTGTTGCCGAGATCATCATCATCCCTCTGAGCGCGTGGCTGGAAAGACTGCTCGGCCTTCGCACGCTGCTCATCGTCGCGGTTTCTGCCTTCACGGCCTTTTCGGTGTTGTGCGGCATTGCCACCGATCTGACGACGATGATCATCGGTCGCACCGGTCAAGGGTTCATGGGCGGCGCGCTTATTCCAACCGCCATGACCATCGTCGCAAAGCGACTGCCTCCATCGCAACAGCCGATTGGCATGGCGCTCTTCGGAATGACCGTGGTTCTTGGGCCGGTAATGGGCCCGTTGGTGGGGGGCTGGCTTACCGAGAACCTGAGCTGGCACTACGCCTTCTTCGTCAACGTGCCCGTCTGCGCGTTGCTCCTTGCTTTACTATTCATCGGGCTACCCCATGAAAAGCCCGACTGGGTTTACCTGCGCGAGGCTGATTGGGCGGGAATAGCTGGTATGATCCTTGGGTTGGGTGGGCTGACCATCGTTCTGGAAGAAGGCCACCGTGAGGAGTGGTTCGATTCCACGCTGATTGTCCAGCTCACACTGATGACGGTCGTGGGTTTTGCACTTCTGACCTACGGACAGCTTTACGCGCGCAAACCCGTGCTCAAATTGCGCCTGATGCTCAGCAGGCAGTTTGCCAGCGTCGTGGTGATGGCACTGGCGCTTGGCATGGTCATGTATGGCTCGACCTACGTGATCCCGCAATTTCTCGCGATAATTTCCGATTATAATGCCTTGCAGACCGGACTTGTGATCTTCTGGATGGGCGTTCCGGCTTTCCTGTTGATGCCCGTTCTCCCGTTCATGATCCGCAGGATTCACATCCGCATTGCGGTCGGCGCGGGCATGTTCATCATGGCGCTAAGCTGTTTCGTCAGCATAAATCTGACAGCGGAATCGGGAGGTGGAGTGTTCACCGAAAGCCAGTTCCTGCGTGGCATCGGCATGATCCTCACGATGATGTTCCTCAACCAGGCGACGGTAGCTTCGGTTGCCAAGGAGGATGCCGGCGATGCTTCCGGGATCTTCAACGCGGCGCGAAACCTCGGGGGCTCGTTCGCGCTCGCGGGGCTTGCCTCGTTCCAGGATCAGCGCCTGTGGCATCATAGTCGACGCATGGAAGAAACCCTCAACGCCAACAGCCCCCGGCTACAGGAATACCTGGACGGCATGACGGCGTCGCTGGGCAGCCCACAGGCCGCGCTGGAGATGCTTTCCGGCATCATTCAGCGCGATGCGTTCGTGATGACCTACAACGATGTCTTTTTCGCCATGGGCGCGATTACCCTGGTCACGGTGCCGCTGGTACTGTTCCTCAAGCCTCTCCCGAAGAACTTATCCCTTTCGATGCACTGAGAACTCTATGCGCAAGACCCTAACCCTCCTCGCTCCCATGGCGCTCCTCGCGGGTTGCATGTCCGGTCCCGACTATGCCGGTCCCCCGCAACTTGCGACCGCCGCAGGCAATGCGTTCGTACGCGCCGGCCCCGAAATCGATCCGTTTGCGCCGATTGCCGGCGACTGGTGGACGCTGCTCGGCGATCCGGTTCTCAATGAACTGGAGGCGCGCGCGCTGGTCGGCAATCCGGGCGTGGCCGCGGCGCGCGCTCGCATCGAACAGGCAAGGGCTTCTGTCCGCCAGGAGCGCGCCAACCGGCTACCCGCCGTGGCTGCGCAGGCGACTGCGGTCCAGGCGAATATCCCAGGGCTAGATATCGGCAGCGGCCCGCCCCCGGGATCGCCCGGCGCTCCTGCAGACACCGAAGAGCAGGACAGCCTCAGCGTCTACAACGTCGGGCTCAATGCAAACTGGGAGATCGATTTCGCTGGGGGGCAGGCACGGCGTGTCGAGGCCATTAACGCTCAGGCTGCGGCCTCGGTGGCGAACGCCGAGGATGCGAAAGTCCAGCTCGCCGCCGAAATCGCGCGGGCGTATGTGAGCCTGCGAGAAGCGCAAGGGCGGCTCGAGCTTGTCCAGCGAGAGCGCGACTTGCAGCAGCAAATTCTCGAATTGACCTATCAGCGCTATACACAGGGCGCTCTCGCGCTGTTCCCGGTCGGTAACGCGAACGCCGAGCTCGAACTGCTCAAGTCGCAGATCGCGGAAGCTCAAGCGGACATCGATGTATTCAAAGACACGCTCGCGGTGCTGACGGGCGAAGCGCCCGGCGCACTCGACGGGCTCCTGGCGGCTCCGGCCGAAATTCCGCTTCCCCCCGAACGGGTCGCGGTGGGCGATCCCGCAGCGCTAATAGCGCGGCGGCCGGATGTTCGAGCCGCCGAACGCATGCTGGCCGCGGCGAATGCGCGCATTGGCGTGGCAGAGGCTGCTCGCTTCCCCAAGATTTCCTTCATGGGGATTCTCGGTTTGGGCGGATCGGAGCCCGACGACATCCTGGACCCGGGCAACTTATCGGCAATCGCTTTGCCGCGGCTGCAGTGGAACCTGCTTGATTTCGGCCGCACGGCAGCATCGATCGATCAGGCCGAGAGTGCGCGCGACGAGGCCGAAGCGCGCTATCTTGAAGTGGTCCTGGGCGCACTACGCGACGCCGAACAATCGCTTGCTCGGTTCGGGCAACAAAGAGCCAACGTAGCCGCGCTGGCGCAGATCAGTCGGCAGGCCGACACGGCTGCGGAGCTTAACGAGCAACGCCGCGCCGCGGGGGTAATCTCGCAAGGCGAACTCGACACTTCGATCCGCAAGGGCGAACAGGCCAGAGCAAATCTCGATCGGGCGATCGCCGCCATGACAAATGGCTGGATCGCGATCCAGAAGTCGCTTGGGTTGGGATGGGTCGAATTGTCTCGCGACAATCGCACGTCGGTTGAGCCAGCTCCGGTCGATCGAAAATCAGTTATGAAACCTGAACAGAGTTAGGATAAGTTTTCTCAGAAGTCTGCCCCGCAGCCCCTTCCAACTTTTCCTAGCGCGTCAGCACCTCGTGCACTGCGACCCAATCTTGGATCATAGGGGTCAGCATGTTTCCGCCTTTCGCAGAGTGCGTTTGCCAGTATCACCATCGGATATCCCGATTGCACTATTCGGTGACTCTTCATTGTCGTTTCTATGTAAGGCCTTAAGCTTTCCGCGAGCATCTCGTAGCGACATCAACGAGCGATCGTACAGGCATTTCGAGTGCAGCTCGCATTTGGCCGGTTCGATGACCGCCTCGTCGGTAGGCTTACGAGGCGGTCATCGAGCATTACGCCGCTCTGGAAAAGCTATAAAGTCATGGGTCGAAATACGAACTAGCTGGCACTGTCCGTTCGGGTCGTTGGGAGGACCACCGATCTCCCCGCCAACACGATCTGGACCTGTTAGAAACTGAACCCCAAAGCAACACCATATCTACGAGGATCCAAAGTGTAGATATTGGTAAAATTCCCCGAGGATGCGTCGGTCAAGTACAATCCTGTCACCGAGCTGCTGTCGAAAATGTTCTGAACAAATCCGCGCACGAACCAACGCTCATCCGCACTGTTCAACTGCACGATCGCGTTGGCTTGCACGAATGGCTCGATCCGGTTGACCCTGCCGTTAAAGATATTGCCGTATTGCTCACCAGTCAGCGCTACGTCCACGCGAGGGACCAGAGTCATGCCATTGTCTAAAGTGGCGGTGTACTGCACACCCATCGAAACCTTCATTTCGGGGGCCTGCGGCAACTTGTTCCCTTTTATGTTGACCTCTACGCCAGGGCTTAATACCGCAAGGCCGCTGCCCGCCGGAACGGCTCCGGCCAAGACATCGCAAATGCTGAATGCGCCGCTTGACGCAAGATTGCCGTCATTAGGAAATTCTTCGGGACCACGAAGACCCAGAGCTGCGTTCACTCCGGCGACGAATGCGTCGGCCACGCCGGGGGCTGGCCCGGTTACGGCACAATTAGCACCGTTGCTGATATCCTTGATGATGACGGCATCAGGATCGCCGCCACCCGGGTCGCGCGGATTGGAGAAGAACTGGTCGCCGGCAACTTCCGCGTTGAGATAACTGAACGTCAAGTTGACAAGCCAATCGGGATCGGGCCGGATAACGGACTCTAGTTCCACACCCCAGATATCGGCATCGATAGTATCATTAACTGAGGTACGGGCGACGATGCGGCTAAGCTGCAACCCGCTATACTTATAGTAGAATGCAGTAGCGTTTAATTGCAGTGCGCCATTCGCAAAGGTATTTTTCGATCCGATTTCAAATGCGTCGATGGTTTCTGATCCGAAGCTTTCAGCCACATCGAAAACGGGCGAAAGGGGCGGGTTGATACCCCCGGATTTATAGCCCCTGGCATAAGATGCGTAAATCGAATTGTCAGGCGTAACTTCGTAGTCGAGCACCGCACGCCCGGTTATTTCATCGAAACCTACTTCTCTAAATTGCGTGAGCTGCTCACCTGGCGTACCAGGATCGGCATCAAAAAGACCAGAGGGACCGGTTAAGGGAGTGATCGGGCTGTCGAACGGCTCCCCGTCATTCGCGTAAGGATTGAGGAAGCTAATCAAGGTCGTGCGCGCAGTCACGTCTTTCTTGTCGTCGTTATACCGCAAACCTCCGGTGAAGGTCAGACGCTCGGTCAGGTCGACGTAGATCTCCCCGAACACACCGAAGCTCTCAAGATTAGCCTCGAGAGAATTGTTGCGGTACATGGATGTTGCGAAGTAGGATGGCGGTGCACCGCCTGCCAAAGTACCAAACGATCCCAGAATGGCACTGGCGTAGTCAAGCGCGAATGAGTTTACATAGTAACTGTTGTCGGTAGTCTTGGACTTTGCATAGATCCCTCCGAGCAGGAAATTGAATGCTCCGTCGAAATCACTGGAAAGGAGTATTTCGCCGCTCCAGGATTCGCGTTGCTCTGAAGACCTGTCGAAGGATAGCGGCGTTTCGCCGCACAATACATTACCTTCGAACGCGCCCCTGTTCCCATCATCGTTATCGGAGGTGCACAATACGCCCCCTGGGCCATTGGGGATGAGAGCCTCCACAATCGGGGTAAAATACGCCGACGAACCTGGCACGAACGCCGGTGCAGGTGCGGGGAGGCCGGTAGGCAAACCGTTGGCCGCGAAGCCGGACAACACGTTCAAGGCCGTAGCAAAGCCGGTACGATCCTGAATGCCCAGAAAGTAGTCCTGCCGGGAATCGACTTCGGTGTCCTGATAAAGACCGGTTGCAGTCAGTGTCATAGCTCCGATGCGCTGCTCGAGACGGGCCTGTAGCTGCACTTCATCGGCAAAATAGAATGGAGTATACGCCGTGTTTACCGTGCGCACATCGTCGGGCTTATCGAATCCTGCAAATGCATCGGGGCCGTACAGGCTTCCCAATCCCAGTACTGAGGGAATTCCCTGAATAGCGAAGAACTCTTGCGAACTGAGCGTTGCGCCGACTGTGGAATTGGCATTGGTGATGTCAAAGTCGCGGCGATTGTTCAGACAACCCAGCACGCCGAGCGGGTCACGCTGGCAGGCCTGCTTTTGATTACGTAAACGGGTGTCATCTTCCCTGAAATAATATGCCATGAAGTCGAGAGTGGTATCGGCACCGGGTTCAAAACGAAGAGAACCACGAACAGCGTACATGTCTCGGTCGTCGACATCCGAATTGTCGAAAAGGTTTGTGGTGTAACCGTCGCGATTCAGAAAGAATCCGGCTACCCGAACGCCGATAGAATCGCCGATCGGGACATTGACCATCCCTTCGGCCTTGATGCTGTTGTAATTCCCATATTCGAACTCTCCGGCCGCGCCGAAAGAACCGAGGTCAGGCTTGGCTGTCACAAGGTTGACAACACCCGAGGTAGCGTTGCGGCCGAAGAGGGTGCCCTGCGGCCCCCGTAGGACCTCAATTCGCTCAAGGTCAAAATATTCTGTTTCGAACAGCCGGGTACCAAAAAGAGGGGAACCATTGATATGGATAGCCGTCGCTGCGTCACACGTCACACCAACACAAAGATCGCCGATACCACGGATGGTGAAGGACGACCCGGTGAAGTTGCCCTTCGAGAATGAGACGTTCGGGAGCGTCAATTGAAGGTCAGCAGCGTTTTCGATCTGCTGGCTTTCGAGAGCCGTAGCATCGAAGGCACTGACCGCGATCGGCACCTCTTGCAGACTTTGAGATTGGCGTTGGGCCGTCACGATGATTACGGATCCTTGGGGTTCCGCCTCATCAGTTGTGGAATCCTGCGCTAAAGCCATCTGCGGCCAAGCCAAGATGGCCGAAGTGGCGAGCACCATCGCTCTCAGTGTCATATAGCATCCCTTCCCATCTCTTCAGTGCGACGATAATTGGCTCCGCCGCTTACTGCAAAATGGGGCGACCTCGAGGGTCGCCCCTTAGTCTGTGGAGAGGAGAGGGAGAGAATTAGCCCAATCCCCGTCCATGGGCATATACATCCGCGTGATATTAGTAAAGCGCCTTATCTTTTGACCCCATGGGCCACGATCCAGATCGCACGCGGAGTGAACGTTTGCTAAAGATCAGCAATGGTTGGCGTGCTAAGCGAGTTGCTCCCGATAAAGCTTTTGCCCCAGCTGGCATCGAGACCAACGAAGCGTTCGCCGTGCCGACGGCGACAATAGTTCGGATATAGTACAAGATGAATATGGACGCCCTTTGCCCCCATCTCGCTGGCCTCTGACCAGGAACCAGCCTCTTAGTATGGGGGATCTCAGAGGCTCCAAAAGGCCAGTACCGCCCGTAGCGCAGCGACGAACGCGAGCGGCTGATCCAGCATGAGATGATGGCGTGCATCGGGCACTGCAACAATTGGTATCTTTCCCCCTCCCAGTTCCCGGATATAGCGGGCGGAATCGCGATCAAAGAGCTGACTTTTCTCGCCGTACACAATCGCTTTGCGCCCGGGCGCATCGACCAGCCTCTGGCCTACTGTCAGCCATTCGTCGGGCTTGTTGCTGCGCCGGAACACTTCGGAAGAAAACTTCCATGTCCACTCCTCGCCATCGCGGCGGAGAGAGTGATAGGCCATGTAATCCATCAGGAACGGCTCACCAACTGCCTGCGGCGGCGACAGGATATACCTCTCGCGCGCCGCTTCGTAGGTGGGGTAGCGTCGCACCGGTTTGTCAGGATTACCCGACCCGGGGCTCGATCTGCCCATGGTCCAGTATTTCTCCAGCTTTTCGGGCCGCATCACCATGAGATCGCAGACAATAACGCCGGCGAAGGCATCCGGCGATTGGGAAACGGCGGTCAGCGCTGCACCCGAGCCGAAACTATGGGCGATGATCGTCGGTCTGCTTCCATCTGCAAACAAATCGAGCGCTTCGCTGATCTCGACAAATTCCTTTCCCCGCGCAGCTATATCGGCCACGCCGCGCATCTCGCTATCGCCCATACCGGCCAGATCGAACGCCACCACGTCGTAGTCTTCGGCAAGGTACGGTGCGATGAAGGCAAAGCAGCGGGCATGGGCGAGAAAACCGTGAGTCATGAGCAATTTGGGCCGGTCACGCCTGCCCCAGCGAAGATAATGCACCCGCGCGCCACCAACCTCTACGAAGCCTTCCTCACGGGGCACGCTCAGCGCCCAGGCGAACCATTCGGGTATATCCGCCCCGTCGCCGGCCCATACGGGATCAATATCTGTTGACCCGTCGTGGATTGGTTTCATTTCATTCATTTCGGCGCAGTCTCCATACCGGATAGTGTATTCCTGATAAAACCACGATAATCGTGCCGTGCGACATCGTGGCATAGATCGGCGTAACCAGATACGCTGGGGAAATTGATCAGTTGTCGGGGTTTGCCGGGAATATTGGCTCCCATGTACCACGATTCAGCCTTGGGGAAGAGCGTCATCGACCCTACTTGGGCGACCATATCGGTCCAGCTTCGCTCGGCCAGCGCATCGGCTTCGAAAAGGCCGATCCTGTTATTGCGCAGCCAGATCAGGAAATCGCAGATCCAGTCACCCTGGATTTCGGCGCTTGTCGGACCGTTGGAAAAGCCTGAAGGGCTGAGCGGGCCGTAGGCGAACAGCATGTTCGGAAATTGGGCGACGGCCATGCCCAGATAGGCTTTGATCTCACTCTTCCATGCTTCTGCCAGCGCCAGCCGACCGCGGCCGGTGATGTTCATGTCGATGAGCCCGCCACGACCGGCATCGAAGCCGGTCGCGAAGACAATGAGATCGCACGGGATCATGCCAGTGGCTGTTTCTATCCCGGCCTCGGTGACGCGAGTGATCGCGGTGTCGTTCAGATCGACCAGCGTCACATTGTCTTGTGCGAAGATCTCGTAATAATTCTGTTCGAGCGATGGTCGCTTGGTCCCGAAGGGATGTGGCGGCTCATCGGGAGCGAGCTTCTCGGCAATGGTCGGGTCGCAGATCCGCTCGCGCACCTTGTCACGCCAGAACTCGTAGGCGTGGCGATTGGCGTCCTCGTTCGTCAGTATGTCAGCGAAATTATGATACCAGAAGCGCAACCCTCCTCGCTGCCACAAATCCTCGAAATGCGTAGTCCGCTCTTCCTCGGTCACAGCCAGGGCCGAAATGTCCAGCGATTGGCATTCGAAACCGCCACTTGTCGTAAGCCTTTTCTGGAAGACAGCGGGATATTCGGATTTTTCGCGAAGCTGACGATCAGCGTCCAGTTTTTCCTGCCGCATGGGAAGGGCGAGAATCGGGGTTCGCTGAAAAAGCGTCAGCTGCTCCGCGCAGCTTGCCGCCTCCTGCGCCACCTGTACGCCGCTGGCACCCGTGCCGATCAGGGCGATCCGGCGGCCGGAAAGGTCGATGCCTTCCTGCGGCCAGCGGGCGGTATGGCACCATTCGCCTTCGAAATCGCTAAGGCCCGGGATATCGGGAATGTAGGGTTTCGAGGCGAACCCCAGGGCCGGCAAGAGGAAACGCGCGCTTACTTTTCCGCCATCGTCGAGCTTCAATCGCCAGCAGGCGGTGTCTTCATCGAACGGCGCGCTTTCGACCCGTGTTTTCATTCTCATTGCCGGCCAGAGGTCGAGCGTATCGCAGACGTGGAGGAAATAGGCGCGCAGTTCTTCCCAGCCTGGAAATCGTTCGCTCCACGTCCAGCTTTTCCATACTTCCGCAATGGAAAATTCGTAAAGTGGAACCTGGGAATCGACCCGTGCTCCCGGATAGCGGTTCCAGTACCAGATTCCGCCCGGCTGCTCCGCTGCGTCTACCAGCAGAACATCGAACCCCGCCTGACGCAGCTTGTAAAGCAGGTATATTCCGCTGAACCCGGCCCCGACGATTACGACACCATAGTCAGGAAGGGGCGAATGGCTCACGAGGCCCCGGCACCCGCTTTCGCGATGTCTTTAGCCGTAGTATAATCCGCCTTGCCGTTTGACGCGCGCAAGGCGGTTTGCGTTGGGCAAATCGCCTTGGGCGTTTTGTAACCTGCCAGTTGCTGGCGCACGTGATCCTTGATCGCTTGCGCGTCGAAGTCCGCATCCTGGGTCAAATGCACCACAGCGGTCACCGCTTCGCCCCATTTTTCGTCAGGCACCCCGACGACAAGCGCGTCGGCAATGGCGGGATGGGTTTTGAGCACTTCCTCCACCTCCTCGGGGTAAACCTTTTCACCTGCGGTGTTGATGCAGACGCTGCCGCGGCCCAGCAAGGTCAGGCTTCCATCGGATTCCACCCGGCACCAGTCGCCCGGGATGGAGTAACGCACGCCATCGATCGTCCTGAAAGTCTTGGCCGACTTTTCCGGGTCCTTGTAGTATCCTGTGGGGATTGCGCCCTTGCGGGCAATAAAGCCGGGCACGCCGCTCCCCGCCTCGACCTTCCGGTCGTTCTCGTCGAATACGTCGCAAAATTCCCCGATCCCGAATTTCGCGGTGTTGGTGCCGCCCTGTGCGGTCGTCACCGACAAGCCGTAGCCCAGCCCTTCCGAAGCGCCAAAACTGTCCATGAGGATGACCTGGGGGATATGTTTGCACAGGCCCGCCTTTACCTGTTTACTCCACATGACGCCGGACGAGATGATCGAAATCAGGCTGCTCGTGTCCCAGCGCTTCGGGTGGGCGTCCAGCGCCTGCAGCATGGGTTTGGCAAAAGCGTCACCGACAATGGCGATGCTCTGCACCTTGTGCTGGTCCACTGCATCCCACAATTCTTCGGCGTCGAAGGATGGATCGGACAGCGTGACGATGGCCCCGCCCGACATGAGCGTGCCGATAGCAGTAATGAACCCGGTTCCATGCATCAGCGGGCACGCCGGCAAAGTGATGCGCGCAAGCTCGCCCTGCTTCACCAGGGCCACCATTTCCTCCATGGTCTGGGGAACCGGACCCAGCAGCTTTTGCGCGTCGAGCTGAGCCTTGCGCATATCATCGTGTCGCCACATCACGCCCTTGGGCATGCCGGTGGTACCGCCTGTATATATGAACAGCAGGTCATCGGGGGAACGCTCGATATCGAGAGGCGCGCCGTTACCTTCTACAAGTTTTTCGTAAGGAAGCGCGAAGGAAGCGATCTGCGAAGCATCGCCGATTTCTACAAATGTATGAACCTTGGTCAACCGTTCCTTCAGTTCAAGAATGCAGTCGCGGAACTCGGAACTGTAAACAATTACCTCGCTATCGGAATCGTCGAAGATGTAGAAAACCTCCTCGGGACGGTAACGATAATTGATGTTCACGTGCGTGAGGCGGCCCTTGAAGCACGCGGCCATCAATTCCCCGTATTCGGGACGGTTGCGCATGTAGAAGGCTATCTTCGCCCCGTCGCCTGCACCTTGCGCGCGCAGATTGCGCGCCAAATTGTTCGAACGCTTCGACATTTCGGGCCAGCTAATGATCCGGTCGCCGTGAATCAGCGCCGGAGCATCTTCTGGGACCGCAGGCTCGATTGCATCAAGGATGTCGCCAAGGTTCCAGTCGATCACGTATTAATTCCTCTCTCCTTGGTGGCCACGATTTTGTCGGTAGCGTGCGCCTAATTCATCGTCTCATGCGACCTGCGTCCACCCCTGCAAGGCCGCTGCTTCGGCCCGGACCGCTTCGGGACCGCCCAGAACCTGGCGGTCGAAACCGATTCGCTTGAACCAGAAATGCAGACCTAGGAGATCGGTAAAACCCATCCCCCCATGCACCTCGGTTGAGGTTCGGGCGACAAAACGGTGGACTTCGCCCGTATGTGATTTGGCATGGCATGCCACCAGCGAAGCCTCGTCGGGCGTCGCATCGAACGCATGGGCGGCATACCAGACCAGCGAACGGCATGGTTCATGGCGGGCAGCCATTTCCGCGCACATATGCTTGACCGCCTGGAAGCTGCCGATCACTCGTCCGAACTGTTCGCGCTGCCCGGCATAGTCGACCGCTTTTTCGATCATAGCCTGGCCCGCACCGAGGCTATCGGCGGCCAGGAGCACCCGGCCGGCGTCCCGCAGGCGCCTGACTGTGGCCCCACCATCGTCCGCGAGAGCCTCGCCCGCTACGCCAGAAAACCGCAGCTCCCCTACGCTCCGGGTGCGGTCGATCGTTTTGAGAGCAACCTTCTCCAGACCCGCAGCATCGCCAGCTACGGAGTGCATACGACCGGCGGTATCGGCTACCAGAAACGCCTCGGCTTCCAGGAAGTCGAGCGCGAACAAAGCCGTTCCGTCGAGCTTTGCGCCGTCGAAGTCCACGCCTGCCCGGTCCCGGATCTCCACCGTTTCCGCGATCGCGACGGCGATTTGCGCCTCGCCCTTCGCTATCCTCGGCAGCCAGTGCGCCTTCAACTCCTCGCTACCGCCCTGTGCCAGCGCAAGGGGTGCCAGTACATGGGCACCGATAAAAGGCACCGGCGCGACGGCATAGCCGAGCTGCTCGGCCACAACGGCGGCATCGAGCATTGTCATCCCGAGCCCGTCATGTTGCTCGGGAACCATCATTCCCCAAATGCCGATTTCGCCCAGCGCCGAACGCACGTTGTCGCTGAAGGGAACCGAGCCCTCCGCGCATTCGCGCACATGATCGAGCGGACAAGTATCAGCAAGAGTGCGGCTGATCGCGTCGCAGAGCATCTCCTGGTCTTGCGAAAGTCCGAAATCCATCAGGCGGCTCCCTTATTCTGCCCGCTTGCAACGGCCGTCGCCTGTTCGGCCGCGGGAGGCGTTGCGAACTTGGGTTCGCGCGGCATTTCCAGCCCGCGTTCGGCGATGATGTTCTTCTGGATCTGGGCGGTGCCTCCACCGATGATCAGACCAAGCTGGAACATGTAGTTCCACTGCCAGGCACCGTCTTCGCGCTCGCGCTCGCTTCCGTGATAGAGTATGCCCATCTCGCCCATTGCGTCGATCGCGAGCGCGGAAATCTGATGGGCGAGCTCACAGCTCTGCAGCTTCACGACAAGTTTCGCCATGCCGCCGGCATCCCCCCTAAGGCTGTTCGACAGGATGCGCATGCCGTTGAATTTCATCGCCGCGACTTCGGCTTGCAATGCAACCAGCCGGTCACGCAGAACGGCGTTGTCCATTGCGCAACCCTGGCCGATGCGTTCTTTTTGCATCAGCCTGACCAGCGCCTGGAGCCGGTTTTCCAGTGCATCGGGGTCGCCCAGCATGCCACGTTCATGGCCCAGTGTGGCATTGGCCACGTACCACCCCTGCCCGCGCTGCCCGACGATCTGATCCAGGGGAACCCGCACGTCGGTAAAGAACGTTTCATTGAACTCGGCATGACCGGTCATGGTCTTGAGTGGTCGGACCTCGATCCCTGGTGTGTCCATCGAGAAGATCAAGTAGGAGATGCCGCCGTGCTTGGGCGCGTCCGGTTCGGTCCGCACAAGGCAAAAGATCATGTCCGCCTGCTTGGCCGTGCTGGTCCAGATCTTCTGTCCGTTGATGACAAAGTCGCCATTTTCGACGCGGGCGCTGGTCTTGAGCGCGGCGAGGTCCGATCCCGCTCCAGGTTCCGAATATCCCTGACACCAGACTATCTCGCCATTAAGGGTCGGCTCGATCCATTGCCGTTTCTGGGCTTCGGTTCCGAGTTCCAGCAGCGTGGGAACGAGCATGGAAATGCCCTGGTTCGCAAGGCCTGCGGGGATGCCAGCGCGCGAAAATTCCTCGGCAATGATCCGCGATTTCAGGATGTCCGGCTCGGCTCCGTATCCGCCGTATTCTTTGGGAATCGTGCGCGCGGTGTAACCATGCAGGATCAACAGCTGTTGCCATTCGACGGCTTCGGGGGAAGGGCGCGCGGCACGGCCTTGGCCATCGGGTGCGCGGTGACCGTGGGTTTGCAGGAACTGGCGCACTTCCTCGCGAAACGCGTCATACTGGGGTCCGTAGTCGAGATCCATCTTGGTCTATCCTTCTGCGCGCGCGATCGCGACGGGTCGGAATACTGGCAGGCGAAAATCTTCGGAGATCGGCTCGAAATCCAGCGTGACCGGCAGATCGAGCTCAAGCTCGTCGAGCGCGCAATCGACCAGCCGGGTTGCCATGCGCACTCCCTCCTCCAGTTCCACCACCGCAGCGATGAAGGGAATCTCGCCGGCGAAGGCGGGATGCAGTGCCTGATGGGTCACCGTCCAGGAAAACAGCGTGCCATTGCCGGTGCTACGCTCCCACGACCACTCAGGAGAACCGCATCGGGCGCACATATAGCGCGGCAAATGCCGAAAACTGCCGCATCCTTCGCACTGCTGGAAATAAAGGTTGCCGTCCTGACACCGGTTCCAGAATTCCTGCTCCACCGGATCCTGCGGGCGCGGCTTTGGCTTGGCTGGTGCGGCCTGCGCCGAGGGGCGCATCTTGGGCGGCAGATCTTTCTCGTCGCTCACGCAAACCTCCTCAAAATCGCTATACTGCCGTCACCCAGATCGCCCCAGCCGGTCACCAGGCCGGTCTGGGCGCCTTCGACCTGCCGCTCCCCACAATCGTGGCGCAACTGACGCACCGCCTCGACGACATGGTTCAGTCCCCAAACATGGGCCTCGCTCAGCAGGCCGCCATGGGTGTTGACGGGATAGCGCCCGCCCAGCTCGATCTGGCCATTCGCGACGAACTCTGCCTGTCCACCTGGTTCGCAATAGCCCAGGGCCTCCAGCTGCAGGAGAACCACGTAGGTGAAGCAGTCGTAGATCTGCAGAAAATCCATGTCTTCGCGATCGACCCCCGCCATTTCGAACGCGCGCGGCGCGGCGTAGCTCAGGCCGATCTTGAAGGGGTCGGGACGCGAAGGGATATCGTCGGCGGGGTAAGGATGCCCTTCAGCCGCACCGGCGATGCTCACGGGAACATGCGGCATGTCCCTGGCGCGGTCCATTCGCGAAACCACGACTGCGCATGCCCCGTCAGTCTCCAGACAGCAATCGTAGAGGCGAAAGGGTTCGGATATCCAGCGCGCGGAATGGTAGGTTTCGGCATCCAGTTCCCGGCCATAAGTGAAGGCCTGCGGATTCATCTGCGCATGGCGACGGCACGCCAGTGCAACGGCCGCCATCGCTTCCGGGCCGATATCGTAAATTCGGGAGTGCCGGGTGGCGAGCCAGGCATACATCTGCACCGGCAGGAACACGCCATACGGAATGTAATAGCCTTGGATCGTATTCGTCAGGGTGTTCATGTTCATCGGCCGCGTCGGCGGTGCGCCAGGCTTGGGCCGCAAGGCGGAATAACCGTTCCACCCGAGCGTCACCAGCACATGGTCGCATAAGCCGCTGGCAATTGCCATCGCGGCGTTCTGGAGTGCCGTGGTAGGGCTCGCCCCGCCCATGTGGACCGTAGAGGCATAGCGCAGAACTTCGATACCGAGGTTAGCCGCCATCTCTTCCGAGGTGGTGTAGATCGGCGGAGGAACCATGCCGTCGATATCCGACGGCTTCAGCCCTGCATCTGCTATGGCTTTGCGCGATGCTTCCAGCATCATGTCGACCGCGGTTTTCTCGGTGCCTTTCACGAAAGCGGTTTCGCCCACTCCGGTGATGGCCGATTTGTCGCTTAAGCTCATGCCTGCCTGACCGCCTGGTAATCGCGTTCGAGCTGTTCGGAAAGAGCGCGCACCCTCTGATAGGTCTCCGGCGGACGCAGTCGCAACCCGCGGCGGACATCCTCCAACGGACGATCAAGATTTTCTTCCCAGTAGAAGGTGGTCAGATCGGCTGCAGCCCGGCCCCGGCGCCACGCTTCAAATGCAGCGCGCGCCACTGGCAACTGGGCAGCTTCCAGTTTCATCTTGGGAATGCCGACGCCCAAGATGAAAGCGATCCCGTGATTATAGAATTGCGCGTTTCCGAAGGACAGCACGCACAATTCGCCCAGTGCGTCCCTGCCGTATCCGGCGACGACATGAAACAGGTCATGCGAATCGCGAAGGCGCCGACGATAGAGGGAAACATCGGGGTCGCCGAGGTCCTCCAGACCTCCGGCCTCGCTGGCTTCCGCCAGACCTTCTGCTGTCAGACCCTCCCCGTAAACAAAATCGAGGTAGGCTCGGCCAAGCGTGCCAGACGCACAGGTCGCAAGGCGTTTGCGATCGCACAAGGTTTCAAGTAGGTCGGCCCGGTCGGAAGCGATACGCCGCCCATCGCTCGACTTCATGAAGCGATTGAAATTCCGATAATAGGAATTGCCCGACAATGCCTTGACGATACGGAACACCTGCGCCGTATCCTCCCTGTCGGCAATCAACTGCCTCATTGCCCCAGCGCTCTGAGAGGCTCTACGGGGCGGCGCAATTCATGACCTTTGGCGTAAGCCATCTTCTTGCCTCCTGCGCTTCACTTGTAGATGCCAGCGGACGCCAACGCCTTCTCGGCTCCATCGACCAGGTCGCGCATCACTTCGGCGGCAGGCCGGATCGAATCGATCAGGCCGATGCCTTGCCCCGCGAAGCCGGGGATGACATCCTTGCGCTCTGCCTTGATCCCGGAGGCCATGACCGGGCCGGAGATCATCGACTGATAGGGCATCGGCAGAGGCTCCTTTCCGGCCTGCACCCAGGCGTCGGCCCATTTGTTACGGATCATGCGCGCCGGTTTGCCGGTAAGCGATCGACTAACGACCGTATCGGCATCGCCGCTTTCGGTGATCGCCTCTTTCTGGAAGCGCTCGATGCCCGCTTCCTCGGTCGCGAGAAATGCCGTGCCGACCCACGCGCCCTCTGCCCCCAGCATCATCGCAGCGGCAACACCCCGGCCATCCGAGATACCGCCGGCCCCAAGGACAGGAACACGATCGCCAACGGCGTCGACCACCTGGGGAATCAAGGAAATAGTCCCGATCGGCGAGTTGTGACCTCCGCCATCGTGCCCTTGCGCGACGATCATGTCGATGCCCGACCCGACGACCTGTTCGGCGTGCTTGACCTTGCCGATCACCGCCATGACCTTGGTGCCATTGGCATGGAGCCGATCCATCCACGGTTCAGGATTGCCAAGGCCGGCAGCATAAACCGGCACCTTTTCCTCGATCACCACTTCCATCTGCGCCTCAAAGAATTCCTTCGAGAACAACTGCGGGCCGCCCTTGCCCATTTCAGGCGCGCCCGCCGCCCGCATGGCGGCGGCAGCATCGACCTCCGGAAGCTCTTCACGATCCATGAAGTCGCGCGCGAACTGCTGATATTCACCCATCAGATCCATGGGATTTTGGGGTGCAGCACCGCTTTGAGGGGCAGAGCCGCGCCTGACCGACGCGGGGAGCAGCGTATCGACACCGAAAGGTTTGTCGGTCAATTCCCGGGTCTGGCGAATCCAGTCACGCAACTGATCGGGCGAACACGCCGCGGCACCCAGGACCCCGAGCCCGCCGGCATTCGAAACCGCAGCCGCCAGCGCCGGAACGCTCGCTCCGCCCATCCCGGCAAGCAGGATCGGGTACCGGATCCCCAGCATTTCGCATATTCGGCTCTTCAACGCCATTCTTCCTCTCCAGCCACTTGCCTAAACGCACACTCAAACTATTGAAAATTCTACAGCTGCCCCCACCGCACCCGCTGCGAGACCAGCTCGGGGCTGCGCTCCGAAAGATAGACGGCAGAGCCGGCCACCAACCGGCTCATTGCTTGACGGGCCGCGGCGCTGTCGCCAGTCCGCACTGCCTCGAGCACCCGCACCAGAAACTTCATCTGCACCGCCCGTTCCTGTGCCGAATATCCCAGCGAATGGGAAAACTCGCGGGTCAACAGATGCATCGCAGAGGTCAGCAAACCGAACAGCGGATTGCCGCTCGCCCAACCCAACAAGTCGTGAAATCTGCGATTAAGTTCCTCGAATTGATCAGAGGCTTCATGATGCCTCAATTCCGCCAGACACCCTGCCAACGCGCTGAGATCAGCGGTAGTTGCACGCTGGGCTGCATACCCTGCGACATCGGGAGCAATTGCTTCGCGCAATTCAAGCAAACCACGCAAATCGGCTTCCATGAAATGCAGAATCAATGACAAACTGCTTGCAAAATCGCCGGTCTGCGGACGGGCTACGACGGGACCTCCACCACGGCCGAGCTGGAGATGGATGACCCCTTGCAATTCCAGGAACCGCAAAGCCTCCCGCAAAGTTGCGCGCGCAACCTCGTAACGCGCGAGCATTTCATCCTCGCGCGGAAGCCTGTCACCCGGGTTATGGCGACCCGCCTCGATGTCCCGCACGATGCTTTGCGCAAGAGAAAGGGCACGCTTGGCCTTCTTCACCGCTGACATCCGCCACTCATCAGCACACCCGCACCTCTCGAATAAAAAGTATAAGGATATTAGCAAACCTTCGTTGGATCGGCACACTATCCGATGGGATTGGTGTCTGCAAGGGACTAAAAGAGTATACGATTTATTGACTGCACGAGATGTCTCCCTTAAGGATGACTGAAGGCCGATCAGGCCTGAGATGTAGAAGGAATAGTTCTTATGGACAGCCAGATCGCCGAGCCGGATGCCGCGGCGAGGATCGCGTCAATTCCGATCGAGGAAATCGACGTGGCCCGGCCAAGCCTGTTTCAGAACGATACCATCGGTCTATTTTTTGACAGGTTGCGCGCCGAAGAACCTGTCCACTACTGCCGCGAGAGCTATGTCGGCCCTTACTGGTCCATTACCAAGTTCGACGACATCATGGCGGTGGACACCAATCATAAGGTCTTCTCTTCGGAAGCGAAGCTAGGCGGAATTGCAATCCAGGACATGCATTCGGTGGAAGGCGCGCTCGAACTTGAAATGTTCATAGCGATGGACCCGCCCAAGCACGATCAGCAGCGCAAGGCGGTGACTCCGGCAGTGGCTCCGTCCAACCTGCAACTGCTCGAGCCGATCATCCGCAAGCGCGCGGGAGAGATTCTCGATGAACTCCCGATTGGCGAAGATTTCGACTGGGTGGATAAGGTTGCGATCGAGTTGACGACGATGACGCTGGCAACCTTGTTTGATTTCCCTTGGGAGGAGCGGCGCAAGCTGACGCGCTGGTCCGATGTAGCAACTGCGGCACCTGAAACCGGGATCGTCGAATCCTACGAGGCGCGGCGCGAAGAACTCATCGGTTGCGCGATGTATTTCAAGACTCTGTGGGACGAACGGATAAACGAGGAGCCGAAGAACGACCTCATCTCGATGATGGCTCATTCTCCCGCCACGCGCGACATGCCGTTCCTCGAGTTTCTCGGCAATCTTATGCTGCTGATCGTCGGTGGAAACGACACAACACGCAATTCCATCAGCGGCGGCGTGCTCGCCTTGAACCAAAGCCCGGACGAGTACGCGAAACTCGACGCGGATCCTTCGCTCATTAGCAAAATGGTTCCGGAAATCATCCGTTGGCAGACCCCCCTCACTCATATGCGCCGCACCGCGCTGGAAGATTGGGAGATCGGCGGCAAACAGATCAAGAAGGGCGACAAGGTGGTGATGTGGTACCTGTCAGGCAACCGCGACGAGAGTGCTATCGAGCGCGCGGACCAGTTCATCATCGACCGCAAAAATCCGCGCCATCACCTCTCATTCGGCTATGGCATTCACCGCTGCATGGGAAACCGGCTCGCGGAACTGCAGCTGCGGATCATCTGGGAAGAAATTCACAAGCGCTTTTCCCGGGTCGAGGTTACGGGTGAACCAGAGCGTCTTTTTTCAAACCTCGTCCGCGGAATCACCAGGCTGCCGGTGCGGCTCCGCGCCCGCTGACTCTCGAGATCGAAATGCGGAGTTCAAGATGATCAAAATTACGTTCGTGGCTAGCGATGGTGAGCGACGGGAGGTCGAAATAGAAGAAGGCGAGACAGCCAGGGAAGCGGCGCTATACAATGACGTGCCGGGTATCGATGGCGATTGCGGAGGGGTATGTGCTTGCGCGACCTGTCATGTGCATGTCGATCCCGAATGGATCGACAAGGTGGGTCGGCTTATGCATGATGGAATGGAGGCCGACCTCTTGCAGTTCGCCGAAGGCACCACTGAATACAGTCGCCTTGCCTGTCAGATTCCGATGAAGCCGATGCTGGATGGATTGGTTCTTCACCTACCCGAACAACAATACTGACGGAGGGATCCTCGTCCCCGTAGCCTACATTCTTATCTGTCTTTCCTTGATTCTTCGAGAAAACACCCATGGCCACACAAATCGAGCCCGCAACCCAGACCGACGAAGACGCCTTCCGCGCGGAAGTGCAGCAGTTTCTGGCGGACAATTTTCCCGCCGAACTCAAGGGCCAGTCGAACGCGCTGGCCGGCGTGGACGGCCCCACCAATGAAACGCCGGCGCAGACCAAGTGGCGCGAAGCCGTGGGCGCGCGCGGCTGGGGCACCCCCACCTGGCCGAAGGAATACGGCGGCGGCGGCCTCACCAAGGCGCAGGCCAAGATCATCGACCAGGAATTCGCCAAGGCGGGTGCCTACAACCCGATCGGCGGCATGGGCGTCATGATGTTCGGCCCGACGCTGCTCGAATACGGCAACGAGGCACAGAAGCAGGAGCATATTCCGCCGATCTGCCGCGGCGAAATCCGCTGGTGCCAGGGCTATTCGGAACCCAATGCCGGCTCTGACCTCGCGAACCTCCAGACCTTTGCCGAGGACAAGGGCGACCACTACCTTGTCAACGGCCAGAAGACCTGGACCAGCGGCGGCCAATGGGCCGACAAGTGCTTTGCAATTGTACGAACCGACAAGAGCGACAAGCACAAGGGCATCAGCTTCATGCTGATCGACATGGACACGCCCGGCGTCGAAGTCCGCCCGATCACCATGATCAGCGGGACCAGCCCGTTCTGCGAAACCTTTTTCACCGACGTGAAGGTCCCGAAGGAAAACCTCGTCGGCGAGGAAGGCCAGGGCTGGACCATCGGCAAGCGCCTTCTGCAGCACGAGCGCACCAACATCTCGGGCGGCGGCAGCCTCGCCCGACTCATGGGCCAGAGCCTTGGCGATATCGCCAAGAAGTACCAGCCGACGGGCGCCGACGGCGAACTCGCCGATGCGGTGCTGCGCGACAAGATCGCTGATTTCGAAATCCGCTGGAACAGCTTCCTGCTCACCGCGCGCCGCGCGATGGAAGAGAGCAAGGCAGCTGGCGGCGTCTCCGAAATCAGCTCTGTGCTCAAGAAGCTCGGCACCAAGCTGAGCCAGGAACGCAGCGAATTGCTGATCGAAATCCGCGGGTTGCAGGGCCTCGGCTGGGAAGGCGACGGCTTTTCGGACGGCGAGCTCGGGGCCGTGCGCGCGTGGCTCTTCGGAAAGGCCACGACGATCTATGGCGGCTCGACCGAAATCCAGAACAACATCATTGCCAAGCGCGTGCTCGGCATGCTCGACCACCAGTAAGAGAGGGGAGCAAGGACAATGGCCGTTCTCAACGAAGAACAGGAAATGCTGCGCGACATGGCGCGCGATTGGGCCGTCAACGAAAGCCCGGTCACCGAATTCCGCAAGGTCCGCGCCAGCGGCGAGCCCGAAGCCTTCAACCGCGACGCCTATGCGACGATGGCGCAGATGGGCTGGGCCGGGGTCATCATCCCCGAAGAGCATGGCGGGTCGGACTTCGGCTTCCTGTCCGCGGGCCTCGTCGTCGAGGAACTCGGCAAGACGCTCACCGCCAGCCCGCTGGTGATGAACACCGTCGCCGCCTCGGCGATCGTTCTTGGCGGCAGCGACGAGCAGAAGGCCAGGTGGCTGCCCAGGCTGGCGAGCGGCGAGGCCATCGCCACCCTCGCCGTCGACGAAGGGCCGAGCCACGATCCTGCGAAGATCGAGACCAGTGTGTCCGACGGCAAGCTGAGCGGCACCAAGGCCTTCGTCCATGAAGCGCATGGTGCGGACCTGTTCGTCGTCGCGGCGAAGGACGGGCTTTACCTGGTCGAGAAAGGCGACGGCGTCGCGCTCACCACCCGCAAGCTGACCGACCAGCGCAGCCATGCCGACGTCACCTTCGACGGCGCGGCGGCGGAGAAGCTCGCCAATGGCGGCGACAGCCTGCTCGATGACGTGCTCGACCGCGCGCGCGTGCTCACCGCAGCCGAAATGCTCGGCATGGCGCAGCAAGTGTTCGACGACACGCTCGACTATCTGAAGCAGCGCGTGCAGTTCAACCAGGTGCTGGCGAGCTTCCAGGCGCTGCAACACCGCATGGCGGACCTCTTCGCCGATCTCGCCCAGATGCGCAGCGCGGTCGAGGCGGGCCTGCAAGCCGTCGATGCCGGCTTCGGCGTGGCGCGCGCGGCGACCATCGCCAAGACGGAAGCCAACCGCGTTATGCACACCATGGCAAACGAGGGCATCCAGCTGCACGGCGGGATCGGCATGACCGATGAGTACGACGTCGGCTTCTATCTCAAGCGCGCCCGCGTGCTGGAGCAGAGCTTCGGTTCGTCGAGCTGGTTAAAGGACCGATTTTCCAAGCTTTCTGGCTACTAGAAACCTGCATGTAGTGACCTGCATGGCATTTTTGCCACATGCTTGTCGACAATGTGAAATAATCCGTCAATTCATCTACCAAGTCTTGAAATGAGACGCGCTTATCGGCATCGTTTCTAACATCGACTAGTGCCTAGGATGGGGCACATTCTTAGAGGAGAGGCACATGAAAAGATTTCCATCACGCCACCATTGCGCCCTTAGTGCATTGGCAGCGGCACTTGCCTTCACACCGACAGCCGCCTTCGCCCAGGATGTTGGCGAACCCGATGCGGATCTGGTTGAAGGGGCCGATGTCGAAGACCAAAACGTAATCATTGTTACCGCGCAAGGGCGATCGCAGGTCTTGGCGGATGTTCCAGTCGCCGTGTCAGCTGTTTCCGGAGAAACCCTCCAGAATTCGGGCGCCAGCGACATACGTGAGCTGAACCAGGTTGCACCGTCCCTGCTGGTGTCTTCCACCGGCAACGAAGCTAACGGTTCCGCGCGTATTCGCGGTATCGGCACGGTCGGCGACAACCCTGGTCTGGAAAGTTCGGTCGCGGTTTTTGTCGATGGAGTCTATCGCTCTCGTTCGGGAAGCGCCCTGAGTGAGCTCGGCCCTATCGACAGGGTCGAAATCCTTCGCGGTCCCCAAGGTACTCTGGGCGGGCGGAACTCATCGGCAGGCCTGATCAATATCTACACCGCACCGCCCGAGTTCGATTTCAGCGCATACGGGGCCTTCACTTATGGCAACTATGATGCGATCCGCGTCGAAGGTGGCATAAACGCTCCGCTTGGCGACACCGTAGCTGCGCGTGTGGACGGCGTTTACTTTGAGCGCGACGGCTTCTACAACGATATTACCAACGGCGGGACGATCAACAATCGCGATCGTTATCTGGTCCGCGGTCAGCTCCTGTTCGAACCCAATGACGACCTGTCCATTCGCCTTGTCGGGGATTATTCCAAAAAGGACGAAGCGTGCTGTGCCGCGACGTTCGTCCAGCCCGAGTTTGCTCCGCTTGCACGGATCAGCGCTGGATTTGATCCCTTTACGAGGCCATCGGATGGGGCCGCCCTGACGAGTACCGCAAATCCGATCGTTCCCGTGTTGCTTGCGCTTGGGCAGGATCCGCGTGCCCTCACCCAAGACACATTCAACCGCGACCTGTACCCTACGCCGGGCAGAAGCTATGAAGGCGAAACCGAAGACTACGGTATTTCCGCTGAGATCAATTGGGATTTCGGGAACGTCACGTTGACGTCTATCACGGGCTACCGTGAATATGCCAACAGCCAGGGATCTGACACCGATTACACTACTGTCGATATTCTCTACCGCGCTCCGACCGAGAATGCTCTTGCTCGAGACTTTGAAACATTCACTCAGGAACTGCGCCTTACCGGTGAGGCCTTCGATGGCAAACTCGATTGGTTGATCGGCGCGTATTACGCCAATGAAGAACTGCAGGTGCGTGACAATCTGCGGTTCGGCACCCAGTACGGCAATTTCGTAGCGTGCCGCATCGCTATCGCGATCAACCCGGCTTTGGTCAATCCGGGGGCTTCCAATTGCCTGGGTGCCAACGTGGCGGCATTGGACGGTACGCTGACCGGAAGCCCGGCATTCGGCGCTGCAACCCCGGCGATCCTCGCAGGTATCAACAACCTTGCAAGCATCAGCGATTTGGGAACGGTCAGCGAGGTCTACAATCAGACGAGTGAGAACTTCGCGTTCTTCACGCATAATATCTTTGCGATCACGGATACGCTCGATTTGACGCTGGGGCTTCGTTATACAAACGAAACCAAGGACTTCGACGCAACTTTCCGCAACGACAACACGGTTTGTCCGACAAACCGCAATCTGCTCGGAGGCTTTCTGGGTGTTCCGACTTTGGCACCTCTGGCCGGTGGTATCATCAGCCTTTCCTGCCAAGGCAATTCGACATCGGAGCTCGATGGAGTTTCTCTCGAAGACTCGCGCGAAGAAGAGGAGTTTACCGGCACGGCTATCCTGAGCTGGAAGCCAACTCCCGATCTGCTAGTCTACGGTTCGTATTCACGCGGCTACAAGGCGGGCGGTTTCAACCTCGACAGGTCTGCACTGTCAAATCCGCTTGCGTTCGATCCGGCCAATATCTCGGCAGCCGCGCTGCAGTTCGATGAAGAAACAGTCGATGCATATGAGATCGGCCTCAAATACTCGACACGCGAGTTCGGGGTTAGCATTGCAGGCTTCCGGCAAGAGTTCAGTAACTTCCAGTTGAACACGTTCAATGGGGCGTTCTACATTGTGCAGACGGTCAATAGTTGCGATAGCGATCTCGGCGGGGCCGACAGAGACGCAAGCGCGACAACCGGTGCATGCTCTTCCGATGAAGTTGCACCAGGTGTGATCGCTCAAGGTGTCGAGATCGAAACCTATCTACGGCCCGCTCGTGATTTGGATATTACCCTTGGCGTCACCTATTCTGATACGAGCTTTGAAGACAATCTTATCGGGGACGATACCGGGGCACCGCTCGACCCCGCACTACGCTTGCTGCCAGGCGACAACCTGTCGAATGCACCAGAGATCGTGGCAACATCGTCGCTTACGTGGACGCCGCCAATCGGCGACAGTGGGCTCGAAGGCCTGGTCTTCGTGAACGCTCGTATGGCTGGTGATTACAACACCGGCTCCGACCTGCTCTTCGGCAAGGAACAGGACAGCTTCGTCGTAGTGAACGGGCGTGTGGGTCTGACCAATATTGCGGATCGCTTCGCGATCGAGGGATGGGTCAATAATTTGTTTGACGTTGGGTATACGCAGGTGGCCTTCAACACGCCTTTCGTGGCTCCGCAACAAACGTTCTCCGCTTTTCTTGCGGAACCGCGGACTTACGGCATCACCGTGCGCGGCAAGTTTTAAACTTACTCGCTAATTGCAAGAGGGTTCGGCGCTTCGCTGTGTCGAGCCCTCTTTTTCGAACTTTTATTTGCTCACGACTAGGTGGCGTCCGAACAAAAGTTCCGTGTGCTCAATATCGTCGATGATGTGATAGGGAGAGGCCGGCAGCGGTGTTCGCTGCATGAATCCCTCTTCGCTGGGCTACCAGCCGCCGGCCCCACAAACAATCTTGCCTCGTCCTGCCATGCTGCCTTACGCAGCGCTCCAGGCCGCCCAGCAGGGCGACCCCAACCGCCGGAACTCTAACTTAACCGGTGGACCACCCTGATGGGGCAGGTCAGGTGGAAGACTACAACCGAGAGAGACCGCCCTCATCCCTTGGCTACGCGACATCGGCGGCGTTCGCCGCCGAACTAGATAAGCAATGGCCTGCTTCGCCACGCCCTACGGGCTCCGCTGCGCAGCCCATTGCTTCAACCGCGCTCATACGCATCAACGCAGCTCGGCTCTAATCCCGGCTGGGGGGAAGATCAGGGGGTCACGTCACTCATTGGAAGGCGGCTATCGCGACGCAATTCGCTCTGAAAGTCGTGGGACTATTTTGCAGGTCTTCGAGGAACAGACCTGCTAATTTTCGCCCTGCAGTTAGTTCCATTAGGATAACGCTGTTAGCATACGTAGGCACCGCGGCCGCTAGCCAAAAGGTTGCCAGTAGGACCGTATACACGTGTTTCAGCGACCGAGATATTTTTACCGATCTTGATTATTTTGCCCGATGCTACGAGTGGTCCCGAGGTTGCCGGGCGGTGGTAGTCGACCCTCAGATCGGCGGTCGCCTTGGCCCCTGTACCTTGCGACAATAAGGTGTAGAGCCCGGTTAAATCGATCAGAGAGGCGAGCACGCCGCCATGCGCTGAACCGATTGCCGGGTTTGACACGATCTCGTCGCGCCAAGGCATCTCCAGTTCAAGCTGCTCGTTCGAGCATGACCGTAAAGTGAGGCCAAGCCACCGGTGAAACGGGGCAATCTGCAGGATCTCTTCGAGGCGCTTAGGATCGATCCTTGTCAGATTATCGGTCATGTAACGGCTCCCTGCGGACTGTGATTACGCTTGAGAAAATCGAGTATCGCTGCCGAAAAGGCATCGTTGGCATCGCCAACCACCATATGTGTTGCCTCTGCGATGTCGGTGTATTCAGCGTGTGGAACAAGTTCGAGCAATTGCGCGACCGCGTCTTCGGAAACCAGATCGCTCGATCCGCCGCGAATAATATGCAATGGCAGCGAAAGCCTGCTGGCTGCATCGTTCAGCGCATCAAACTGGCGTTCCTGATGAGCCGGATCGCTTCGCTTGGCTAGTGTGATGTTGCGGATAAAGGCCGGATCCCAATGCCAGTAGTAGCGGCCGTCTTCCTTCTCTCGCAGATAGCGCCGTAAGCCCTTGCCGGCTCCGCGCTTGCGGCGATGTGGCATGTAGCGCGCGATGACCTCTGCCGCTTCGTCCGGTGAAGAGAAACCGGTCTCCACGTGCTCCTCCATAAAGCCGACTACGCGCATAACGCCCCCCGTCTCCATACGCGGCGCGATGTCGACGAGAGTGAGCGACGCGAAGCGGCCCGGCGCAAGGTGTCCTTCGGCGATCAGTCCGGCCAACCCGCCAAGGGAGGCCCCGACGAGCGCTGGCTTGCGGTCCATTTTTGAAGCGATCGCAACGAGATCTGAAGCGAAGTCGCGCGTTTCGTAAGCGCCCTCGGCAGACCATTCGCTGTCGCCATGACCGCGCATATCAATTGCGATCGGACGAAATCCCGCATTGGCGAGATCGGCTGTGACACGTTTCCATGCGTGACGGGTCTGGCCGCCCCCATGCGCGAGCAAGACCGGTAAAGCATCGGCATTTCCGGTCGCTTCGGCTGCTATGGAGATGCCACCATCTCCCCCGATATGGAAAGTTTGCGACTGCATACCGCAACCTCATATTGTAAATCGATTTACAGTAAACGGCTTTATTTCCTGATCCGCTATGGTAGGTTGCCCTAGATGGCTGCCATGACGGGCTATGACGCGGATACAAAGGGGGGCAAGTTCCCTCACCGATACCGATCGGCTGTTCTTTCTTATGGAGGAAGTGACCCGGCGTTTGCGCAGGACCGCCGATTCTTCGGTTGAACAATTCGGGCTCACGCGGACGCAATGGAGTATATTGGCTTATCTTTCGGAGCCCAGGCATGACCCAGACAGAGCTGGCTCGGGAACTGAAGCTAGAGCGCGCTAGCATCGGCCAGACTATTGATCGCCTGGAAGAACTTGAGCTGGTGGAAAGACGCAGGCGCGAAGAACGACAGGCGCGTTTGGCGGGTTCATTTACGCCCTGCCGCAATCGAGCTACTTCCCAAGATGCGAGTAGAAGCTGATGCAATGTATGCTCGCTTGCTCGGGGGGATCCGTTTTGGGGAACTGGAGCGCTTACGCGGATCGCTGGCTAGGATGCATGACAATCTGGGCAGCGAGCCATAATCACTCGAAATCGAGCCCATGCCCCGCGTTCACGCCCGCGTTTGCCCTTCAGGGGGTCTGATGCTCAGATGAGGGACGCCGAGCGCATGCGATCATAACATCCCGGCAGTCGTGGCAGGCGAGGTGGCCGGAGCCCCCGCACTCACCCAGCGCCGTTCGGTTCCTTATCAGCTTGAGCGACCATCGGATTCAGTTTCTGCTGTAGCGTGAAATCAGCGAGTGTTTGCATGGCGGCACTGCTAGCGAATATGGTTGACGCTGAGCTTGAACACGCCAGGCATGCGCGAGCCTTCCAAGATAGCGCTATGGATAAGCATATGCCGAAAGATGAGATACGTGATTACGCCCCCAACGAAAAGGATGACATCCTTTATTTGCTAGAAGAGGTGAACAGGACCGCTCGGCGGACCTTCGACGCTCTGATCGTGGGGCTCGACCTCAATCAAACACAATGGCGGATCATCGCGTCCTTGTTGCGAGAACCTACGCTAACACAGACCGAGATTTCTCGCCTGCTCGAGCTTGAATCGGCGACGATAGGACAGGCTGTCGCAGTTTTGGTTGAAAAAGGTTTGATCGAGCGAGAGCGGGCGGCGCACGATCGAAGAGTTTGGAACCTCCACCTCACCGAGCAAGTAAGAACCATCTGGCCGGAACTGCGCGAAGCGGCTGATCGACTCCACGAAATTCTCTGGAAGGGAATGTCTGCGCCTCAAATCGACCTCCTGCGTACGATGCTTCGAAAAGTTGCGGAGAATCAGAAGCAGGCTGACACTTGCGAAGAAAGCCGATGAAGCATGATCTGGAAAACAGTGTCGGTGAACTGACGCGGCTAGCAGAACTCGGTCAGATTTTCGCCCGGCACGGTCTGAAAAATCTCGGAAGCTTGCTTGGCTTTATGCCGGTTTCGGAGAATGAGCCAGATACCGAGGACTTGCGTCCTGCATCGGTGGTGGCGCTGTTGCGCGATGTCGGCCCTGTCGGAATAAAGCTTGGCCAGCTCCTGGCGACCAGAAGCGATCTGTTTACACAACCCTGGATTTCCGCGTTCGGCACTCTCCACGACCAGGTGGAACCGCTGCCGTTCGATAAGATCGAACCGGTGATTGTATCGGCTTGGGGCAGCGACTGGGAACGTGAATTCGCCGCTTTCAAGAGAAACCCGATCGCCTCAGCCTCTATCGCGCAGACTTATGTCGCAACCCTGCTGGACGGAAGCGAGACTATCGTGAAAATCCGCCGACCCGGCATGGCGTCTAGGATCGAGGCGGACATGAGGCTGTTGACACGGCTCGCGGGCCTCGCCGAGCGTCGGTCAAGCGACATTGCCCGCTATCGACCCGTGGAATTCCTTCAGACATTCGCCAAGAATTTAGCGCGGGAGATGGACCTGGCGGCAGAAGCACGTGCCTGTGAAAGGATTGGCGGTTATCTGGAGATGCTTGGGGTGAAGACGCCCGCGATCCACTGGGAACTCACAGGCTTGACGATCAATGTGCAGGAAGCCCTGGGCGGAAAGCCCGCGTCGCGGCACCCGGCAACTGATCCGGCAGGGAATGCCCAGTTCGCGAAGCGCTATGCCGATGCAGTGCTACGGATGATCCTTCTCAATGGAGAGTTTCATGGCGACCCGCATCCCGGCAACGTCTTCTGGATGGAAGGGAACCAGGTAGGCTTCATCGATTTCGGCTCGGTCGGCTTTCTCAGCGGCGCGCGGCGTCAGGAAATCGTCCGACTGATTTTCGCTATCGCGAACGAACAGATAGACAAGGTGGCCGATCTGCTGCTCGACTGGGCAGGCAATCCACTCGTGGATCGCGCGCAATTGGTGATGGACCTGGATGAGCTGATCGCGGAATTTAGCGGCACAGCTCTTGCCGGGATAGAATTCGCGGCAATTTTCGATCGGGTTTTCGGATTATTGCGCGATTATCGCCTCGTATTGCCGCCCGACCTCGCTATTTTGCTGCGCACCCTGCTGACCGCAGAGGGCTTCGTTCGCTCTTTGGCGCCGGACTACAATATCGCCGAAGAAACGAAGCCGATCGTGATGCAATTGTTTGCCGAGCGATTTTCGATCGGAGCCGCGCGGGATCATTTGGCCAAGGTCCGCAGTGGCCTGCTGGATTTCTCGGCATCGCTGCCCGAGCTAATCGAGAACGTTACCTCGGTCGCTCGATCGGGTACGATTCAGGTTTCCATCGACCCAGCCAGTCTGAACCATCTGACGCGGGAAGGGCACCGCAGCACCCCCGTCAAGGGTCCCGTGGTCGGCGCGTTGATCGTCTCTGCCGCTTTGCTGGCCGACCAATCGTTGTTACTGGCAGGAATTGTTCTGGCTTGCGCGGGATTAGCACTCATTCCTAGATGGAACTGATAAGACCATACGCTGGAAACGCTTCGATCACGGCCGCCCGGCACCGATATTGGCTACATCCGGGGAGAAGAGTGGAAATGACCGAGCAGAAACCTGCCGAGGCGGTGCCTGCCGCCACCATGCTGCTGGTGCGGGATGAACCGGAGTTTCAGGTTCTCATGGTGAAGCGACATCATCAGATCGACTTCGCATCTGGAGCACTGGTCTTCACTGGCGGGAAACCCCATTCAGATGATTCTTTGGAGGAATGGGCCGCTTACTCTGACGGGTGGGATCAGGTCGATACGACCCAGAGAATTTTAAAGATCGCTGCGATCCGCGAAGCTTACGAGGAGGCTGGCATTTTGCTGGCGGTCAACCGCGATGGCAGCCCTTTCGAAGGGGCCTGTGACCCGGACAGCCGCAGGGCAGTCGAACAGGGCGAAAGATCGTTCCTCGATGTCGTCCGGCAGTCCGATGTGATCTTGCGGCTCGACAGTCTCACCGATTTTGCCCGGTGGATTACCCCGGTCTTCATGAAGAAACGGTTTGACACCTGGTTCTACGTCGCTCGAGCCCCCGAACGCCAGATTGCCGCGTGCGATGGCTATGAGACGGTGGATGCAGAATGGCTGTCACCCAATCGTGCTCTGGAGATGGGCAAATCGGGCGAGCGCACGGTCATTTTCCCGACCCGACTGAACCTGGAACTGTTGTCCAAGGCGAACAGTGCTGCGGACTGCGTAGATCGCGCGCTGGCGCGCACGATCGTGCCTGTCCTGCCGCGGGTCTTGCAGCGAGATGGCAAGAATATCCTGACCATCCCGGAGGATGCAGGTTACTGACCTGCCCCAGAAGAGGCATCACATTCGAACTAATTTTCTACATTTTATCAGATAGCTAGGAATTCGACCACCTCCAAAAAGCCCTCAAAAGGCCCTCAAAAGCCGTCTAATGCATTGGTTCGATGCCTTTTTCAGGACTCAGATCTCGCAATTTTCTAGCTTTGGCATCGTCGATGGAAGTTCGCAAAACGATCCGCAAACCATCTCCGCACAGCCATCCGAGCACGTTTTTATCCCGCAAATTCACATTTCCGTGAATTGCGGGATAAATCCGCCGGGAACCTCTATTCGCCCATCGTAACCTCGTCGCGCACCTCCGGGCTGATAGGACGCTCGACCGCCTGTTCGGCTTCCCGCAATAGCTCTGGTGTGAGACTGGTCGTCCGCGCGGGGAGTGGCTTGCCGTCGCCCATCTCACCGTTCCGTTCGATATCTTCGATCAGCAACTTCATCTCGGCGATCTCTTTGACCTGCGCTTCGATAATCGAGTCTGCGAGTTTGCGAACGCGCGGATCGGTGATCTCGGCTCGTGAACTGGTCAGGACCGCGAGGGAGTGGTGCGGGATCATCGCCGACATCCACTCCTCGTCGTTGACGGTCGCCTGGCTGCGGACCAGCCACAGCGCCACCGCGAACACCAGCGCGCCAACGCCGAGGATGATGAAGTTCTTCGTCTTGTCCTTGTACATGCCCCACATGAAGAGCAGCATGACGATCATCATCATACCGCCCATCACGAAGGTCATCCAGAACCGCGTCTCGCTCCAGAACACATGGTCGAGTTCATAGGTGTTCAAGTACATCAGGCCGAACATGATCGCGGTCGATGTCGCCACCATAGCCATGAAGCGCCAGTAATTGCCTCCGCTGTCATGCTGTCGCTGCTGATGATCAACGCTGTGTTCTTCGACCATTCAATCCTCCTGTTTTTCAGCTGTCATCGCGTTGGAACGAATAGCTCCTGACAAACGCGCAAGTTTCCCGAAGGCTCTAAGCGTTTTCCAGTGTTGGAAGGTTCAGCCCACGCAGCCGCAACGAATTCGCGATGACCGAAACCGACGAAAGGCTCATTGCCGCAGCCGCGATCATAGGATTGAGTAGCAGGCCGAATGCCGGAAAGAGGACGCCCGCTGCCACGGGGATGCCGAGTGCGTTGTAACCGAACGCAAAAACAAGGTTCTGCCGGATGTTACGCATGGTAGCCCGCGAAAGCACGATGGCCTGGAGCACACCGGTGAGGTCGCCGCGGACCAAAGTGACACCGGCGCTTTCGATCGCCACGTCGGTGCCGGTTCCCATCGCAATGCCCACATCCGCAGCCGCCAGTGCGGGCGCGTCGTTGATGCCGTCTCCTGCCATCGCAACGCGCTTGCCTGAGGCCTTGAGCGCCTCGACCTTGCGATGCTTATCCTCGGGGGAGACGTTTGCCTCGACCTCGTCGATACCGAGCTGGCGGGCTACGGCTTCGGCGGTGGCGCGGCTATCGCCGGTCAACATCACCACTTCGATCCCGCGCTTGTGCAGCGCCCGGACGGCCCCCGCACTGGTCGGCTTGATCGGGTCGGCGACTGCTATCAGACCCGCAGGTGCACTATCGATGGCGACGAACATCACCGTCTGCCCCCGCGAGCGGCCCGTCTCTGCGGACGCGAACCATGCAGCATCCTGGATGCCGAACCGCTGCATCAGTTTCTCGTTGCCGATAGCGACCTTCTGCGATCCGACGCGCGCCTCGACACCCTCACCGGTGGTAGACGAGAGATCCGAGGCAGGCTCGAAGGTCACACCTCGCGCCTTGGCGCCTTCCACGATAGCATGGGCGAGAGGATGTTCGCTTCCGGCTTCGACTGCGGCGACGGCTGAGAGGAACGTGGTCTCGTCGATGCCATCGCGCGGGGTCACCGCTACCAGATCGGGTTTGCCCATGGTTAGCGTGCCGGTCTTGTCGACAACCAGAGTGTCGATCTTTTCAAGTGTTTCGAGCGCCTCGGCGTTGCGGATGAGGATGCCATGCTGGGCGCCCTTGCCGGTGCCGGTCATGATCGACATCGGCGTTGCGAGGCCGAGCGCGCAGGGGCAGGCAATGATGAGAACCGCGATCGCATTGACCAGCGCGAAGGCAAGCGCGGGAAATGGCCCCCAGATTGCCCAGACGATGAACGTGACGACCGCGATCACGATCACCGCGGGGACGAACCAGGCCGCGACCTGATCGGCCAGGCGCTGGATCGGTGCGCGGCTGCGCTGAGCCTCAGCGACCATCTGTACGATCTTGGACAGCATCGTGTCCTTGCCGACTGCGCCCGCGCGCATCACAAAGCCGCCCGTCTGGTTGACCGTTCCGCCGATCACCCGGTCGCCGACCTTCTTGGAAACTGGCAATGGTTCGCCGCTGATCATGGACTCGTCGATAGTGCTCGCGCCCTCGGTCACCTCGCCATCGACCGGTACCTTGTCACCCGGGCGGACGCGGAGCAGGTCACCGCTCGCCAATAGGTCGAGCGACACTTCGCGTTCCTCGCCGCTTCCGAAGATCTTGACCGCGGTGGGCGGCGCGAGTTCAAGGAGCGCACGCAGGGCGCTCGACGTCGAGCCGCGAGCCTTCAGTTCGAGCACCTGGCCAAGCAGCACCAGCGTCGTGATGACGGCAGCCGCCTCGTAATAGACGCCGACGCGGCCCGAGTGATCGCGGAAGGCGGGTGGGAATATGTCGGGCACGAGCGTAGCGACGAGGCTGAACAGGAACGCGATCGCTACGCCGAAGCCGATCAGCGTGAACATGTTGAGGTTGCGGGTCTTGAGCGATTGCCACGCCCGAACGAAAAATGGCCACCCGCCCCACAGCACCACGGGGGTTGCAAGCACCAGTTGCGCCCATTGGGCGCGCGCGGGTTCAATCAGCCGGTCGAAGCTGATCCCGGGTATCATGTCGCTCATCGCGTAGATGAACAGTGGCACGGTGAAGATCGCGCTGACCCAGAAGCGCCGCGTCATGTCGACGAGTTCGGGGTCGGGGCTATCTTCGAGGCTGACCGTCTCGGGCTCCAGCGCCATGCCGCAGATGGGGCAGCTTCCCGGCCCTGGCCGGCGGATCTCTGGGTGCATGGGACAGGTGTAAATCGTCCCTTCGGGAACTTCCTCGACCTGCTTGATATGCGCGCCGGAGAGATAGCGATCCGGACTTGCTGCGAACTTGTCCTTGCACCGCGCCGAGCAGAAGTAATGGGTCGCGCCGCTGTGCACGGTGACATGTGCTGCGTCCAAGATTGTCACGCTCATGCCGCAGACGGGATCGGTCGCACTACCTTCATCAATCGGATCGTGTGCCTGGTGCGTATCACAACAGTTCATGGATCGCTTCCTTCGTCTGTCGGGAGCGGAAGGGGCGATGGCTGATGATAGGCAACAGGGATAGGCGCTGTCCCACGATGGATCATTCCTGTCCTGTTGCTCATCACCTGCCCCAACTCCGGCCAGTTGGCCGATCAATCTTTATCCCTTGGGCGAGGTGGGAGCGGCCTCCTTACCGGAGCCGTGATCCATCCTCGAATGATCCATTCCGGCCTGGCCATCTGCCTGACTGCCATGAGTCTGGTCTCCTTGCGCCTGACCTTCCTTGCTCTTCGCCATGTCCTCGCAGCATTTCATCTTTCCTTCGGCGTTCTTCTCGCAACAGGGCATCTTGCATCCCTCAGTGCTCGCGAAAGCGGGGGTCGCGATAAGGGCGGTGGCCAAGATCGATGCAAATGGCTTCTTCACAGCATTTCTCCTTGTTAAGTATCACTGATTACTTGGCGGGATAGGATGCGAAAACCTCGCGGCGGCCATTGCCGAAGGCGACGACCTGGTAGGATTGCACCCTTCCTCCGGCTTCCATGCCCGGCGAGCCAAGCGGCATACCGGCGACCGCGAGACCCTGGACCCAGCCGGGTTTTTCCGAGAGCAGACGCTCGATGTCCGCAGCAGGCACGTGGCCCTCGATGACGTAACCATCCGCAATCATGGTATGGCACGAACGCAGGTCATCGGGCACGCCGTGCTGCGCTTTCACGGATGCCATGTCGGGGTGGTCGACCGTCGCAACCTCGTGCTTCTCGCCCTGCTGAACGTGCGCCGCCCAGGCCTTGCAACAACCGCACTCGGGATCACGGAACATCGTGAAGGTCGCCGCCTGAGCCGCGCCGGTGCAGGCCGAAAGGAGTAGTGTGCCGAGCATCGCGAGAAGCGGGCGATGGTTCGGATTCCTGTTCGAGTTCATCAGTCGTGTCCCATTGCCTTCATTTCTTCTTCGGACATGGTCGACATGTCGTGTCCCGCGTGCTGATCGGTGGCGGGCGAAGCGGTCGAAGTCGGCACCGGTGCTGGCGCGGTCGAGGGCGTTCCCTGGGAGCCTCGTCGGGTCGAACTGCTCGTCTTTGCAGGCACGGGTTCAGGGCGGGTTTCCGTTGCCATCGGGGAGGGCCGTGTAACCGCAGGTGTCTCCGCTGGTGCGGTCGTTTCGATCGAGGACGGGGTGGCAGTAGTCGTCACGACAGATGCGGCGGGTGCGACAGGATCTGTGGTGTTTCCAGCTGATTGTTCCGCTGCAGCGTCTGGCGAAGATCCACAGGCTGCCAGAGACATCACCAGAAACGACAGAACGCCTGCCGTCCGCGCACGTTCAAAGATAATTTGCTTCATTGTTGATTACTCCAGACCAAGGTGGTTGGGGCCAAAAACCATCTCACCACCGTGATAGCCTTGCAGTACGAGTGCTGCCGCCAACGCCGCCAGCAGGACACGAAGAAGAGTGCGGTTTCTCGCGCGGAACGCCAGCCAGGCCGCGATCAGGGCAACACCTGCGATCGCCGTGCCATTCCATCGATGCAGTCCGAGCGTTTCCGAGCGATCCTCAAGGCGCCAACCGCCGGCAAACCAGCCGAACACAGCCGCGACGAATGCGCCGATAGCCCCTCCGCCCACCAGAAAGCGCACCGTGGTTTCGAGACCGAGAGAGGGTCGAACCGCCAACATCAGTTCCGCCAATGCGGCAAGCAGCAATAGGGCAATGGGAAAATGTGCGGCGACGGGATGCAGGCGGCCGAGAAAGTCGCTTGTCGAGGTAACCCGGTTCTCCGCTATTCTCGCTGCAAGCGCCTGTTCGGCAGTCTGCGGCGCGACAGTTGGCATGGCCGTACCGTCAAGCTCGCCTTTCTTCATTGCGTCATGCATCGCGTTTGCGTTTCCGTGATGCGCAGCAGATTTATCCTGCATTTCCATCTGCGCCATCTCGGCCTCGCTCATGTCCTTCTTGTGGCCCTCGTGAGCATTGCCGGCCGCAGGCGAGATCAGGAACGCAGCAGCAACTGGTGCGAGCATCAGGCGGAATGAACGGGATGGCTTCATGCCTCTTTAACGCGGTGGGCGTTCGTATCCCTCAAAAATTTTTCGAGGGTTATAGAGGGAATATCCGTATAGGCAGTTGATCAAGGGGACCAAGTACGCATGACCGACTTCGCTCAAATGGACCGTGCTCTGCAACGGTTAAAGGCCGCAACCGAACCCGAGTTGCCGGAAGGCTTCATGGACGGCGTCTGGATGCGCGCGGGCGAGCTCGAACAAGTTAGCGCGACGCGCACGCGGCTGGCCATGTATTTGGCAATGGCTTTCATCGGGCTGGGAGCGGGATTTGGCACGACGCAATCAACTGCACGTGCCGAACAAGTCAGCTATCAACTGGCTGAGGGCGTTGATCTTTCGCCCGCTGCCCTGCTGCACATCCAGCCGTGAAATTAAGTATTTTTCAGATTGTACTTGCTGCCCTGCTGGCCGTGGCCGCAGGCTGTATCGGGGCGTTCGCCGCTGGGCAATGGCGCGAGGCATCGCATGCCAGGTCGTTGCATGATTTTGTCCATGAGGAACTCGACCTCGATGCATCCCAGAACAGGAAACTCGATCAGCTCGAGGCCCGGTTTGCTGTTCGGCGTCAGGAGCTGGACCTGTCTTTGAGAGCCGCCAACGCAAGGCTCGCCGTCGCGATGGACGAGGAGCATGAATACGGGCCAAAGGTAGCCGCGGCCATCGATGACGTGCACGGACGCATGGGCGATCTGCAAAAGGCGACAGTCGAGCACGTATTTGCAATGCGCGACCTGCTCGATCAGCAGCAGCGGGTGCGCTTCGACCGTCAGGTCGCAGCCTCGCTCACACGCGACCCTGGCGAATGAGATGACGTGAAGGGGCGGGACGACACACCTGAAGCGTCATTGGTCGAAAGGGTGATCGCAGGCGACAAGGTGGCTTTCGGCAGGCTTGTCGAACCTCATCTGCCCCGCCTGCTCGGGTTGGCCCGGCGGATGCTCCCGTTTGCCGACGAGGCTGAAGATGCGCTGCAGAACGCCTTGGCATCGGTGTGGATCGCGCGGGCCGGACTCGATCCGCAGCAGCCGGTCGCGGCCTTTCTCACCACCGTCACGCTCAACAAGTGTCGTGACCGGCTGCGGCGCCTCAAGGTCGCACGTCTGCTGAGGTTTACGGCGCTCGATTCCGATGTACCTGTTGCCGCCGACCAACCCGCCCCGGATACAGAAATTGCCGACCGACAAATGCTTGCTCATGTAATCCGCACGATAGATCGTTTACCGCTTCGTCTTCGCGAGGCGCTGGTCCTCGTCGCCATTGAGGGTCGGAGCCACCGCGAGGTTGCCGATTTGCTCGGATTGACTGAAAAGGCGGTTGAAACACGCGTATACCGGGCGCGCCAGCGACTGCGCGAGAGAATCGATTTTCTTTGAGGGGTGGGCGCGATCGCAGCGTAAACAGACGCATGAGCACATCTCTTATGGTCGACAAAGTCGCTATCAACCGCAGACGTTTTCTCACTGCCAGCGCCGGAGCAGCCGGCCTGCTCGGTCTTGGGCATGCTGTGCCGGCCTGGGCGCGCGGCGGAGACCTTCATGGCGGTGCCATCCGACCAGGTTTCGACGAAGTGTCGGGCCGCGACATCGCCTTGACGATTGGCGAAGGGCCGCGCACCGTTCAGGGACGCCGCGGGCACGCGATTGCCGTCAACGGCAGCGTGCCGGGTCCGCTGGTGCGCCTGCGTGAAGGTCAGCCGGTTCGGCTCACCGTCACGAACACGCTTGATGAAGACAGCTCCATTCACTGGCACGGTCTACTTTTGCCGTTCCAGTTCGACGGCGTTCCTGGTGTGAGCTTCCCCGGCATCAGACCGGGGGAAACCTTCGTTTATGACATCCCCGCGCTGCGACAGTCTGGCACCTACTGGTGGCACAGCCATTCTGGCCTGCAGGAACAGGCTGGGCACTATGGCCCGATCGTGGTCGAACCTGCTGGCGCGGATCCGGTCCGTGCCGACCGCGACTACGTGCTGCTGCTGAGCGATTTCACCCCGCTCCACCCGCACACGATCATGAACAAGCTGAAGAAGGGCGAAGGCTACTTCAACTACCAGCAAAACACTTGGACCGACGACTATCCGCTGTCGGGCCAGGACCGGCGGATGTGGGCGCGCATGCGCATGATGGCCACGGACATCCTTGATGTGACCGGGTCCACCTACACCTATCTCGCAAATGGACGCGGGCCGGAAGAAGGGCTGGAGTTCCTGTTCAATCCCGGCGAGCGGGTGCGGCTGCGCATCATCAACGGCAGCGCGATGACCTTCTTCAACGTCCGCATTCCCGGCGTGAAGTTCTGGGTCGTCGGTGCCGACGGCCAGAACGTGCGCCCGGTCGAGGTCGAGGAATTTCAGATCGGCACGGCGGAGACCTACGACATCGTCGTCGAGCCAACAGGCGAAGCCCGGACGATCGTGGCCGAAAGCATGGACCGCTCAGGCATGGCGGTGGCGACGCTGGCCTCGCGGCCCGGCGCGCGTGCTGCAGTCCCGGCACTACGCGACCCGCCTCTCCTAACCATGGCAGACATGGGCATGGACCACGGGTCCGGCGGGATGAACCACAGTGGTGGCGACATGGCCGGGATGGATCATTCGTCCATGGGCCATGACATGCCAGCACAAGGTGCGACTGCCGAGCCGATGGGCGGAATGGAAATGGGCGGCATGAACATGCGCGACACGTCCAAGCTGCCGCCCGACGTAAAGGTCGGCCCCGGTATCGACATGGTGTCGATGAACCCGGTCGACCGGATGGGGGACCCGGGCATTGGCCTCGATAAGGTTCCGCACAAGGTCCTGACCTACAGGGACCTGGTCGCGCTCGCACCGAATGACGATTTGCGCCGTCCGTCGAGGCAGATGGAAATCCATCTTACCGGCAACATGGAACGCTACATGTGGTCGTTCGACGGAAAGAAATTCAATGCCGTAAGCGACGACCCCATTCGCTTCGCCTATAACGAGCGTGTCCGCGTGAAGCTCGTCAACGATACGATGATGGCGCACCCGATCCATTTGCACGGACATTTCTTCGAGCTGGTCAACGGCGCGCCTGCCGACCGCCAGCCGCAAAAGCACACGGTGATCGTGCAGCCTGGCGGCAGCGCGACCTTCGATCTCACCGCGGACGAGGAGGGCGACTGGGCCTTCCACTGTCACCTACTCTACCACATGCATTCGGGCATGTTCCAGATTGTGACAGTCGCGCCGCGGGGCAATGCGCCCGATGTGAATCGGGTGGGAGAAGACTGATGCGCCTGATCGTCGCCATGCTCCTGGTGGGCACCGCCACCCCGGCCTTCGCGCAGGACCATTCCGGACACGCGATGCCCGCCGAGCAAGAACCTGCCCAGACCGAATGCGAAAGGGAGGCCGCACGCCACCGCGCGATGGGCCATCCGGTTCCCGCGGGGGCCTGTGCGCCTGTAACGCAACCGACAGATCCGGCCACTGGCAATGAATCCGACGGCCATGCTGGTATGGATCATTCGCAAATGGACCAAAGCCAGATGGAGGGAATGGACCACTCAGCGATGGGCCATGAAGGGACGCAATCGCCCGGTGAAGCGTCGATGGACCATGGCAGCATGGATCACGGGACCATGAATCATGGCACGATGGACATGGCTCCAATCCCGCAAGTACCGCCCCCGGCTGCAGCAGGATCGGGACCACCTCGCGCCGCCGACGCAATTTGGGGTGCCGAAGCGATGCGTGCCTCGCGCGACGCTCTGCGAGACGAGAACGGTGGGATGAATGTCTTCTGGTTCCAGGGCGACCGCGCCGAATATCGAGCGCGCGAAGGCGGTGATGGATACCTGTGGGACGTGCAGGGCTACTATGGCGGCGACCTCGACAAGTTTTGGTTCAAGAGCGAAGGCGAAGGCACATTTGGGGAACGCCCCGAGTCCGCTGAAATCCAGGGACTGTGGAGCCATGCGATCGGCCCATGGTGGGATTTGCAGGCCGGCGTGCGGCAGGATCTGACCGGTCCCGCGCGCACCCATGCCGTTATCGGCGTGCAGGGTCTTGCGCCCTATATGTTCGAGCTTGACGCGGCCGCTTTCCTGTCGACCAAGGGCGATCTCACGGCACGGGTCGAGGCCGAGCTGGACCAGCGCATTACCCAGCGCCTAATCCTGCAACCGCGCGCCGAAGTGAACCTGTCAGCGCAGGACATTCCCGAACTGGGTGTAGGATCAGGTCTCGATTCCGTCGAACTGGGCCTCCGGCTTCGCTACGAATTCGCACGCGAATTTGCGCCCTATATTGGCATAGAACAGGAATGGAAAATTGGCCAGAGTGCCGACTACGCCCGCCTCGCGGGTGAGGATCCGAGCGTGACGAACTACGTCGTCGGGGTTCGGTTCTGGTTCTGAGAAGGAAATTACGGTGAATTTAAAAAGTCTTGCCACCGCGTCTGCCCTCGCGGTCTTCTGGATGCCGACCGCAGCACACGCACAGCACGCCGATCATTCGGCCCACGGCACACAAACCACGGCCCCGGACGCGCTGACGCAAGAGGCGACGGCTGTGCTCGTCGCTTACCGCGAGGCGCTGGTGGCACGCGACGAAGCCGCCATGCGTGCCCTGTTTCGTGCGGATTCGCTGGTGTTCGAGAACGGCAAGGCCGAGGGCTCATTCGCCCAGTACATGGAGCACCACCTCGGCCCGGAACTTGGCGAGATAACCGAGTTCACATTCTCCAATCCGACGGTCAATGTCCGGATGGCCGGTCATGTGGCGCTTGGGCACGAAACCTATCGCTACCGGATCGCACTCACGGATGGCCGCGTCATCGAACGCGACGGGGTCGCCACCTCTTTCCTCACCCACGAAGACGGCGTGTGGAAGATCGTCCAGTACCACTCCTCGTCGCGCGCTCCGCGCCCGAACTGAAAAACCCGTCGCTTCCGCAATGGCAAGCCAGCGTTCGCGCAAGCTCCGGCTGCACATCTTCGGCAGCAAGGTCCACAAGTGGCTCGCTGTTTTCGTCGGCGTGCAAGCGCTCCTGTGGATGGCAACCGGGACGATCATGTCGTATCTGAAGATCGAGCATGTCCGCTCCGAGCACGTGATCTCGCGCGAGCCTGTGCCCCTGGGCGCCGACGCACCGCTACCCGCATGGGCTACCAATGGCGGCGACCTGGTCTCGGCAACCACAAAGACCGTTAACGGGAAGCCGGTGGTCGAGTTGAAGCGCGTCAATGGCAGCGCCTCACTGCACGAAGCAGCGACCGGACGGAAATTGTCCCCGCTCTCACGCGGTACCGCCGAGCAAATCGCCTCGGCTGCCTGGACGGGGCCTGAAACCGCAATCACGTCATCGGAGGCCATCGAAGCGCCGGTCGGTACGGAGTTCGGCGGGCCGTTTCCAGCGTGGCAGGTGCAATTCGCCGATCCGGATGGGACGCGCCTCTATATCGATGCATCGACCGGCGCGGTGCTGGCCGCGCGGAGCGACACCTGGCGCCTGTTCGATTTCATCTGGGGGCTCCACATCATGGACTGGACCCAGCGCGACCGGATCAATAGCTGGTGGCTGCTCCTGTTCGGTCTGGGCGGCACCCTCATCGCTGTTTCGGGGTTTGTGCTTCTAGCTAACCGCTTTCCGAAATTGTCGGCGCGGCGGCGCAGGCTACGAAAGTCCGTTAGTAAGGCTTAGTATTGGAAACGACTTCCGCTTTCGCGGTTCAGACAGGTGCTTTGGCATCGGATGAATTCCGTGAAATGAGTACTCCGCTTTTCTGGCTCGATCGAAAAGATCGCACTCCCAGGGGTGGTCGTGCGAATGAAGGAGGTCCCTTCATCGCCGGACTTGACCTTGGCTCTCATTTGCCTGGCGGCGCAGAAGTCCCTCGTTATTTTCGGCGGCGAGATGCATCTATCGGACTAAGATCGATTGTAATTGGTCCGGCTTCACTGCCGATTGCACAACCGGACTGCAGAATTTGTAACGCGAAATGCTGCGAGGTTGGCTACCGCCAAACTTGCGGTGATTGCGCGAGGCGTTCGACAATCTGGCAATCACCAATACGACTGGCCTCACAAGATTGAAGCATCTGGCTTAGTTCGTCTCGAAGTAGAATAAGGTTCTCGATCTTTCGGTTCACCTCTTTCAACTGCTGACGAACCAGTTGATCGACATCGCTACAGGATTTGTCGTCGTTATCTGAAAGGGTTAGCAGTTCCTTCACCTGCGACGTACTGAAGCCCAGTCCACGCGCACGCCGCACGAAAGACAATGTCGCCAGATGCTCGTTCGAATAATCGCGGTAATTTCCAGTTGTCCTGTCGGCGGCAGGCAGAATACCTTCACGCTCATAATAGCGGATAGTTTCCGCCTTGGTGCCGGTGGCTTTCGCAAGTTCTCCGATACGCATCGCTTGACCTTGTAGCTGCTACAAGGTGCATATGTGCTTGCGACTCGAACGTTGCAAGGAGAGCGGCATGGGCAAGTCCTGCTGCCAGACACCGGAACCCGATACCGCCGCGCACAACGATCCGCGCTGGCGCCGCGTACTCTGGATTGCACTCATCGCCAATGCGGCGATGTTCGTCGTTGAAATGATAACAGGTATCGCCGCCGATTCCCGCTCCCTTCAGGCCGACGCGCTCGATTTCTTCGGCGATGCAGCGAACTATGCGATCAGCCTGGGCGTTGCCGGGATGGCGCTCGCATGGCGGGCGAAAGCTGCTCTGATAAAGGCAGCAACCATGCTCGCCTTCGGTATATGGGTGATCGGCTACGCCATCTATGGCCTCATAGCAGGTGCCGATCCGGAGCCTTCGACAATGGGAATAGTCGGCACGCTGGCGTTGGCGACCAACGTAATCGTCGCACTCATGCTTTTCCGCTTCCGCGAGGGCGATGCGAACATGCGGTCGGTCTGGATTTGCTCGCGCAACGACGCGATCGGGAACATCGCGGTTCTCGGGGCCGCTCTCGGCGTTTTCGGAACGGGCCAGGCATGGCCCGACCTGCTGGTCGCCTCGATCATGGCCGGACTGGCGTTCTGGGGAAGCATCGAGGTATTCGGGCAGGCTCGGCGGGAGCTGGCCCATGAATAGCAATACCGTCAGCAGCAGGAGTGCATTCCTCGCAGAAGAATACCGACGCGCAAAGAAAGCTTCCGAAGAGCAGAATTTCGAAAAAGCCTGGCACCATCTCGAGCGGGCTCACGTGGTCGCTCAAGACCGTTTCGGACCGCACTGCGTCGCGCATTGGCGCATGCTGCGGCTTGCCTGGAGAGTAGGAGATTGGCGGGAGGTTCGCGGTCAAATGCTCAGGCTTGCGCTCGCCCCCGTGGGCAACTCTACAGGAAGGCTGCCGGTCGGAAACAGGGGCCGTTCCAATGTCAGTGCTTTCGCCCGGATGGAGATAGAGCCGGAGATCAGACGCGTGCTTGGTCTGACGCCAAATCGAAATGATTGCTCATCAAAGAAGAGCGCTTGGTAGAACGAACGTATTGTCATGACATCACATTTCGTCACTCGAGATTGCACTTCATTTGTGAAGATCGCGCTGCTATCGGACACCCGATGACCCGGCTCTTCGCCCGCTCCTTCTTGCTGCAGCTCGTCACGCTGTGCACCGCGCTCGGTGTCCTATGGGCACCGGTGGCGGAAGCGGCCGAATGCGCTGGAGAGCCGCCGGTCGCATCTCAGCTCGAACAGCATGGCGAGTCGGACAATGACGACTCAGGTCCGGAGAAGCACGGCACCTGTGCGCATGGCCATTGCCATCACGCGTCGCAGGCCCTCGGCCAGTCGTCGAAACCTGCTGTGCTGGGCAAGAATGCAGCCGTGCTAAGTGGGGCCGACCAGCCCTGGTCCGAGTCGGGCCTGGCAGAACTGGCCACACCCCCTCCTCGAGCCTGACGTTTGCCGCGCGTCGGACCAGCGATCCGACGCCGAACTGAACGTCAGCAGAGGAATTTTTAGTCATGTCCGCCATATTGTGGCGAGCAGTCCCCGTCTGGGGGCTGGTACTTGCCCTGTCCACGGGACCTGCCAGCGCGCAGGATCCGCGTGTCGTCACGCTCAACCAAGCGCTTGAACTCAGCGGGGTCGCCGCTGAGGCCGATACCTCCCCCTCCAACCCTCGCCTCGTGGGACCCCGCGCGGAATCTGAAGCGGCGGCGGCGCTTGTCGATCAGGCTCGCCTTCGGACCAATCCCGAAGTGTCCTTCGAGGTCGAGAATTTCGCTGGCAGCGGGGCTTTTTCCGGCCTTCAGTCGACCGAGTATACGCTCTCGGTAGGCCAGCGTCTCGAACTAGGCGGCAAACGTTCCGCCCGTGTCGGTGCGGCTGAAGCCCAGGCCGAACTCGCTTCCCTCAGGGCCGAACTGACCACGGTGGAACTGGGCCAGTTGGTGCGCGAGCGATACCTCACGGCTGTCGCCGCAACTGCCCGGGTCGAACTTGCGCAGGATGTGGTCGCGCGGAACGAAGAACTGGCGCGCATAGCTGGGGTCCTCGTGGAGGTCGGCCGCGAGCCGCCTCTGCGCGCGCTGAGAGCGGACGCAGCCCTCGCCGAAGCGCGCGCACATCTGGTCGAGGCCGAGGCGGAGAGCCTGTCGGCTCGAACAGCGCTCGCCGCTCTATGGGCGGGCGGTGAAGCGCCGCTTGTTCCGGCGGAATTTCCCGATGTCCTCCCGCCCGCTTCCATAATGGCCGGCGCGACGGAAAGCCTGACCTACAGGGTCGCGCGTGCGGAGAGCACGGCTGCAGCGGCGGAGATCGTGCAGCAGCGAAGTCTGCGTATTCCCGATCCGACGGTCTCCGCGGGCGTGCGGCGTTTTGCGGAAAGCGGCGACAACGCCTTCCTTGTCGGCGTTTCGATCCCGCTTCCTTTCCGGGACCGCAACCAGGGCAACGTTGCGGCTGCCGAGGCTCGTTTGCGTGCAGCGAACGCTCGCGAAGCCGTGGCCCTCGCGGACTACGAGCAGGCGGTCGCCACCGCCCGCGCAAGGTATCTTGGTGCCGAAGCGCGCGTCGAGACCCTGTCACGGACATCGCTCCCGCAGGCGGAGGAGGCGCTACGCCTCGTGAACATCGGATATCGCAACGGACGTTTCCCCCTGATCGAAGTTCTCGCTGCCGCCGAGGCGCGCGACACGATCCGCGAGGCGCTCATTGCTGCCCGCGAACAGAGGGGCCTGGCCGCAGCCGAACTGATCGGGCTGGCCGCACAATGAAAGATACTTCCATGACACGCAGAAAGCTGGCGATCCTCGTCGGTATCGTGATCGCGATCGGCGCGCTGACGCTGATCTTCTGGCCGACCGCCGAAGTCGACGACCATGCGCAGGAAGAAGCGGAGGCGGAGACACCCGAGGGGGTGGTCACGCTGAGCGAGCAGCAGATCAGCGAGGCCGGGATACAACTGGCCGCCGTGCGGTCTGGCGCCGCTGTCGAACTCGTATTCCCCGCAACGGTCGCAGCAAGCCCCACCGCTTCCGCGCGGATCGACGCCCGTGCTTCTGGCGTCGTTCGCTCGGTGGGCAAGACGCTCGGCGACTATGTGTCGCGCGGGGAAACCGTCGCCCGCATCGAAAGCGCGGACGCTGCGGCTCTCGCCTCGCAGCTCAGTGCCGCGCGTGCGCGGGTGGGCGAGCTGTCGGCCGCCTACGAACGCGAACGGCGGTTGTTCGAAGCAAACGTCACCGCCCGCCAGGACTTGGAGGCCGCGCAGGCCAATCTCAGCGTAGCGCGTTCGGAATTGCAACGGGCGCAGGCGGCAGTAGCAGCAGCCGGTGTCAGCGGTGATGGGCGATCGCTGGCAGTCACCTCTCCTCTGGCCGGCAGAATCACCGCGGCACCCATTGTGCTCGGAGCCTTCGTGAACGCCGGCGAGGAGCTTTACAGCGTGGTCGATCCGAACGGGCTTCAGATCGAGGTGGCGCTCCCTTCCGCTGAAGCCTCCCGCATCCAGCCTGGTGACGAGGCCGTGCTGGTCGTCGGCGATGGCCGCGAAATTGGCGCCCGGGTGCGTTCGGTCACGCCTTCTCTCGATCCGGAAAGCCGCAGTGCCACTGCGGTCCTGTCGTTGTCGCGCGGTATTCCTGGCCTTCAGCCGGGCGCGTTTCTCCAGGCGCGGATCAGACCTTCGGGTGAGATCGACCGCGACCGCATCGCGGTGCCGGAGGACGCTATCCAGGTGGTCGAGGGGCGCGATGTCGTTTTTGTCCGGACGAAGACCGGGTTCCAGGCCCGCGAGGTCCAAGTCGGAACTCGGTCTGCGGGCATGGTGACAATTCTCTCCGGCCTCCAGGAGGGATGGCGGATCGCTGTCGCCAACGCCTTCCTGCTCAAGGCCGAACTCGGGAAGGAGGGCGCCGAACATGGTCACTGAGACACGGCCCACGCCCGAGGTGGGAAACCACACCGGTTCGGCCAGCCATCGCCACGGTTTGATCGGGGCTATCCTCGACATCGCCGTGCGGTTCCGCTGGGCGGTCATCGTCCTCACCGTCTTCGCCGCGATCTACGGCGCCATGAACCTTTTGCGCCTGCCGATCGATGCGGTGCCGGACATCACCAATACGCAGGTGCAGATCAACACCAGCGCGCCCGCGCTCTCCCCGTCGCAGGTGGAGACGCAGGTGACATTCCCCATCGAGACCGGGCTTGCCGGGATCGAGGGGCTCGAGATGACCCGCTCGATCTCGCGCAACGGCTTCAGCCAGGTCACGGCGATCTTCGAAGAAGGCACCGATATCTACTTCGCGCGCCAACAGGTGAACGAACGGCTCGCCCCGATCGGTGCCTCGCTGCCGGAAGGAGCGGAGCCCACGATGGGACCGATCTCGACGGGCCTGGGCGAAGTGCTCATGTATACGATCGAATACGAGTACCCGGGAGGTCGCGATGCGCCCAAGGGTGGTCGAACCGGCTGGCAGCCGGACGGGAGCTTCATCACCGAACGCGGCGAGCGCCTCGACACCGAAGTCGCCAAGGCAGCCTATCTTCGCACGGTGCAGGACTGGGTCGTTGCACCGCTCATGCGCTCAATCGATGGCGTCGCAGGCGTGGACTCGATCGGTGGCTACGAGAAGCAGTTCCTGGTCCAGCCCGATCCCGCCCGGCTGACCGGCTACGGCCTGTCGTTCGACACCCTGATCGATGCTCTGGAAGCGGCGAACCTTGCTGAGGGCGCCAACTTCGTCGATCGCGCCGGAGAGGCTCTGCTCGTCCGCGTCGATGCGCGGCTTGGAGGCACGCAAGATATCGAACAGGCGGTCGTCGCGACCCGCGAGGGCGTTCCGATCCGGATCGGAGATGTCGCCTCGGTTCGCATCGGCGGCGACCTCAGAACCGGTGCTGCCTCGCTCAATGGCGAGGAGGCGGTTGTGGGTACGGTCCTCATGCGCAGCGGCGAGAACAGCCGCACCGTGGCTGCCGCCTCGGCCGAACGACTGGAAGAAGTTCGCGCCTCGCTCCCTGCCGGAGTGGTCGCCGAAATCGTCTACAACCGCTCGTCGCTCGTCGATGCGACTATTGCAACCGTTGAAAAGAACCTCGTCGAGGGCGCGCTCCTGGTTATCGCAGTCCTGTTCCTGATGCTCGGCAATATCCGGGCAGCGATCATCGCTGCATTGGTCATTCCGGTATCCATGCTGATGGCCGCCGTGGGAATGAACAGGCTTGGAGTGTCGGGCAATCTGATGAGCCTCGGGGCACTTGACTTCGGCCTCATCGTCGATGGCGCGGTCATCATCGTCGAGAACAGCGTCGCGCGGCTCGCTGCGAGGCAGCACCACGAAGGCAGACTGCTCAGCCTCGGCGAGCGGCTGACCGAGACGCGGCTGGCGGCACAGGAGATGATCAGGCCGACCGTCTACGGCCAGGCGATCATCCTCTTGGTTTATGCGCCGCTTCTCACCTTCACTGGTGTCGAGGGCAAGACGTTCTCGCCCATGGCCATCACGGTCATGCTGGCGCTCGCCTCCGCCTTCGTGCTGTCGCTGACCTTTGTCCCGGCGATGATCGCGGTGCTCCTCAATCGCAAGCTGACCGAGAAGGAGGTCAAGCCGGTCCGGATCGCGAAGGAACGCTATGGCCCGGCCCTGCGCCGTGCCATCGCACGCCCATGGCCGGTGATCGGAGCGGGTGCCGGGCTGTTTGCCGTAGCAGCTTTGATGTTTACCTTTCTCGGCAGCGAGTTCACGCCCCAGCTCGACGAGCGGGACATCGCGGTTCAGTCGCTGCGGATACCGTCGACCTCGCTCGAACGCTCGCTCGCCATGCAGAGACAGGTGGAGGACAAGCTCGAGGCCTTCCCACAAGTAGAACTGGTTTTCTCGCGCACCGGCACGGCCGAGGTCGCGAGCGATCCGATGCCGCCGAACGCGTCCGATGCCTACGTCATCCTGAAGCCGCGCGAGGAGTGGCCCGATCCCGACCTGTCGAAGGACGAACTTGTCGCCGAGATGGAAGAATCGCTCAGCGGTCTGGTCGGCAACCTCTACGAGTTCAGCCAACCCATCGAACTGCGCTTCAACGAGCTGATCGCGGGTGTCCGCGGCGACGTGGCGGTCAAGCTCTACGGAGACGACCTCACGGCGCTGACCCGGTCAGCCGGAGAAGTGGCCGGGGTGCTTCGCGGCGTCGAGGGTGCTGCCGACGTCAAGGTCCAGCAGGTCACCGGCTTCCCCACGCTCGACATCGCCTTCGATCGACCGACGATTGCCCGCTATGGTCTGACCGTGGAGGAGGTCGCGCAGTCCGTGGCCATCGCGCTGGGCGGCCGCCCCGCCGGCCTGGTGTTCGAGGGTGACCGCCGGTTCGATGTCGTCGTGCGGCTCGCCGATGCGACCCGGGACGATTTCGATCAGCTCGGCGCTCTTCCCATAGTGCTCGAGAACGGGGTCACCGTTCCCCTTCGCACGCTGGCGGATTTCCAGGTAGTCGACGGCCTCGCCGAGGTCCGGCGCGAGCAGGGTCGCCGGCTGGTGATCGTGTCGGCGAACGTGCGCGAGCGCGATCTCGGCTCGTTTGTCGAGGAGGCCCGGGCGGGCGTCTCCGAGAACGTCACTCTGCCGGCTGCCTCCTTCATCGAATGGGGCGGACAATACCAGAACCTCCAGGCCGCGCAGGCGAGGCTCGGGCTCGTCGTTCCGGTCTGCTTCGCGCTGGTCTTGCTGCTGCTGTTCATGGCGCTAGGCGGGTGGGTTCCGGCACTCGCGGTGTTCAGCGCGATACCGATGGCGCTGGCAGGCGGAGTGTTCGCGCTTGCCTTGCGGGGGATGCCGTTCTCGGTGTCCGCCGCGGTGGGCTTCATCGCTCTTTCGGGTGTCGCGGTGCTGAATGGCCTCGTGATGATGACGGCAATCCGACAGCGCCTCGACAAGGGAATGTCGCTCGATGACGCGATCTGTGACGGTGCGTTGGCAAGACTGCGGCCAGTGCTGATGACTGCGCTGGTGGCCTCGCTCGGCTTCGTGCCCATGGCCATCGCGACTGGAACCGGCGCCGAAGTGCAGCGTCCGTTGGCTACGGTCGTGATCGGCGGATTGATCACCGCGACCGCGCTTACGCTCTTCGTCCTTCCCGCCATTGCCAGGCTGGTGCTGCGGGAGAACGGTCAAGATGTCGGATGGCGAGAAAAATGGCGAGCGATGCTCCGGCTCAACCTGACCCGCGATGAGCGCCGCGAATATCCCACTGGGGAGATCTGAATTTATGGCTGACAATCACCATCACGCGCATGGGGCTGCCAAGCTTTTCGGCCTGCCCGTAGAGCTGGCCTTCGCACTCCTTTCCGGCATCACGCTGGCCGTGGGGTTCGCGGTGGAAAAGCTGGTGCCCACCGCGCCGGACTGGTTGCCTCTGGCAGGGTATGTCGCCGCCTACTTTTTCGGCGGACTGTTCACGTTGCGCGAAGCAGTCGAGAATGCGCTGGCGCGCCAGTTCAAGATTGATTCGCTCATGCTCGTTGCGGCGGCGGGCGCGGCGATCCTGGGCGAGTTCGCGGAAGGCGCACTGCTGCTGTTCCTGTTCAGCCTGGGTCATGCGCTGGAAAGTTTCGCCATGGGACGCGCGAAACGCGCGATCGACGCGCTGGCCGAACTTGCACCCGAACGCGCGACCGTGCTGCGCGACGGATCGCCGGTCGATGTCGCAGTCGAGGAACTTGTCGTCGGCGACGTCGTGCTGGTCCGTCCCAACGAGCGCCTGCCTGCCGATGGTTTCATCATCAAGGGTCAGTCTGCCATCAATCAGGCGCCCGTGACCGGCGAGAGCATTCCGGTCGACAAACGTCCGGTCGAGGATCGTGCCGCAGCGCGCACGGCTGCCGTTGCCGTCGATGCCGTCTCGCGCGCCTTTGCCGGGACCATCAATGGCAGCGGCGCGCTGGAAATCGAGGTGACGCGCAAATCGAACGAAAGCACGCTCAGCAAGGTTGCCGCGCTGGTGGCTGCAGCGGAAACCGAACGCTCGCCCACCCAGCGGATGACCGACAAGTTCGAACGCGTATTTGTCCCTCTCGTGCTACTGCTGGCCGCGCTGTTGCTCTGTGCGCCGCTGGTGATTGACGAGCCTTTCAGCGAGAGTTTCTATCGTGCCATGGCCGTGCTGGTCGCGGCCAGCCCCTGTGCCCTGGCAATCGCCACGCCCAGTGCCGTGCTGTCCGGTGTAGCCCGCGCGGCACGTGGCGGCGTGCTGGTGAAAGGCGGCGCAGCGCTGGAAGACCTCGGCACGCTGAAGGCCATCGCCTTCGACAAGACCGGCACGCTCACCGAAGGGGAGCCGCGGATAACCGATGTGATCCCGGCCCCGGGCATTGATGAACGTGAGCTGTTGCAAGTCGCCGTGGCGGTCGAGGCGCTGAGCGACCATCCGCTGGCGCAAGCGGTCGTTAGGGATGGCAAGGCGCGTCTGGACGCGCCAGCGGATCGGAAAGCCGAGGGCCTGGAAAGCCTGACCGGACGCGGTGTGAAAGCCATGCTCGAAGGTGAGACGGCATGGATCGGCAAAGCGGAGATGTTCGGTGCGGATGGGCTCGAACCGCTCGGCACATCGTCAGCCGACGCCATCGAGAAGCTGCGCGATAAGGGGCGCACGACCATGGCCGTGCGCTACGGCGGGCGCGATCTCGGCGTAATCGGGATGATGGATACGCCGCGCGACGGCGCGCAGGAGACGCTGACGGAACTGCGCAAGCTTGGCATTGAACGGATGCTCATGATCTCGGGCGATCACGCCAAGGTAGCCGAAGCTATCGCTGTTGAGGTGGGGCTGGACGAGGCGCGCGGCGACCTGATGCCCGAAGACAAGGTCGCGACTATCGAGGCGCTCAGCCAGGAAGCGAAGGTCGCCATGGTCGGCGACGGAGTGAATGATGCGCCCGCCATGGCGCGCGCCACGGTCGGCATTGCCATGGGCGCCGCCGGATCCGACGTCGCGCTTGAAACAGCGGACGTCGCCTTGATGGCGGATGATCTGCGCCATTTGCCCTTTGCCGTCGGCCTGTCTCGCAAATCGCGCAGCATCATCCGCCAGAACGTCTATGTCAGCCTGGGCGTGGTCGCTCTGCTAGTCCCGGCTACCATATTCGGCCTCGGGATCGGGCCCGCTGTCGTGATGCATGAAGGATCGACGCTTCTCGTCGTGTTCAATGCGTTGCGACTTCTTCGCTACGATCCATAGTCGAGCGTTGTGCGCTCCGGACAGGCCAGCTTCCCCGCAAGCAAGCGGAGTCAGTGAACGAGGTGAATGGCAAAGCTTTTTCTACGCTCATGAATCTGACAACGTTGAATACCGCGTTCGACCTGCCAGAAGAGGCGGTCCGAAATACCCGTGATTTCGTGCCATGCTGCCAAGCCCTCGGCTATTTCCATCGTCCTGCAACCGAACTCTTCCGCACGTGTATCGCGCTGGGGCCCGGTGAACTTTGTGGCAGCGCGAGCGCCGTCGAGTATGCAGACATCGATTTTGGTGCCTGAAATAATCCGGGTAGGCCCATGTCGTAATCGGCTTGCATTAGACGCTGCATAAAACGCGACACGTACGACCGGGCTGCACTCATCCGCTCATCAACGGTTAGATAGGCTTCGTCTCGCGCTTGCTTGAGACTGATGTCTGGATAGCTGCCGATGCAGAGCTTCTTTTGCGTGCCGCCGATCCGGTATCGGAATCGCCAAAGTTTGCCGCCGGTCGGCGTGACCTCAACATATAGGCCGCGCTCATCGGTTACCTTGTACGGCTTATCCTTGGGCTTGAGTGCGCGGAGGCGAGTATCTGTCAGCGGCATGTGGGGGCCTTTTCATCTGGGCCTTTGCGAAACGGCCTCAAAAGGCCCACAAAAGTGTCTGGAACCCCCGAGAACAGGCGGGACGATCCGGAACGATCCAAGGGCCAAATCCCTAGGATTTCTGCGGGTTTTATAGATTATTTGGGAGAACGTGAGAAGAACAAATGGTGCCCAGAAGAGGCTCCGAACCGTTAGGGTCGGGTGATGAAGGTTGAGGGTCAACCTTGGCGGTGTCGGATGCGTCTTTGTTGGTCATCTGGTGAGCGTTACACAGATCGGTGTGGCGTCAAGCGGTGTGCCGTAGGTTAGTGCGTGAGTGGCCGGGAAGATCGCGAACATGACCGTGCATATCGACGCCGAGGATGGTCGTGCAGGTCGGTGTTACCGGAGGTTCGGGAAGCTTCGGTGTGCGGCGGTGCAGGATGATCAAGCTGGCCACGGCAGCTATGGTGTAGATACCGGTAAAGATCACTCCGATGACGGCGACGATGAGGGTTGGATCGGACATTCATTTCTCCTGTTTGGATGTCCGCCTTTTACCATCAGACGATTCCCAACTCCCGGGGTTTTGTGGTGCACCGCGATGCACCGCGCATACAAAAAGGGCGGCCCCTCGGGACCGCCCTTCTCGTCATCGGTAATGCCGGTCAGTCGAGCTTAAAGTAAGCCCGGAGCGAGCGGAAGGTCGTCGGCGTCACGGCATACTGACCAATGCCATCCTCCGCACTGTGCCAGTCATCCCACGCGAACAAGTAGGCTTCCTTGTCCCCGGTCACCGTGCGGGTGCGCTTGGTCACGCGACCTTGGAAGTGACCGTAGTTCTCGATCCCGGCGTCATCGAGCAGCTTGGCGTGAATTACCGGCCCGTGCTCGGCGAAGACCTTGAGGCCCGCGATCGTCTCGTCAGAGCAGCCAGCCATGAACTCGTCGATCTGGTCGGGCGCGAGATCGATGACATCTTCGAAGTCGTCCTCGTCGAAGCCGACCGGTAATTCACCGGGGACCGTCTTGGGCTTCGACGACAGGGAGGCGAGCAATTCTGCTCGCGTTGAAGGGGAGAACGAGTTAAAGTCTTCCTTGGTAAGCACGATAAGCATGGTTTTGACTCCGTGTTTGGGTTTTCCATTTGAGGGGCCAAATTGCCGTTTGGCCCCTCAACACCTGATTTGACCTATCCAGTTTGGATAGTCAAACGGTTTTTTCGCACCCCCAACGGATTTTTCACCGGCCAAAATCCGGTTCGGCTTCATCATGCCGACAACGCTCGATAGACGCTTGCACGGGCGATCCCCATTTCCCGTGCGATAGCTGCGGGACCGAGCCCGGTGGCATGAAGCTCCTTCACGCGGGCAGGATCGATGGTGGGTTTGCGTCCCCGGTAGCGTCCTTCTGCCTTGGCCTTGGCGATCCCTTCGGCCTGTCTTTCTCGCCGGATGTCGTTTTCGAACTGAGCCACGGCTCCGAGGATCGACATCATGAGTTTCCCCGTCGAGCTATCGGTATCGACACCCGACTGGTTCAAGCACTGGAACGCGACCTTCTTGTCGGTCAGCGTCTCGATGATCCGGTGAAGGTCGCCCACCGACCTTGCCAGTCGATCCAGCCTCGTCACCACCAAGGTGTCGCCCTCGCGCACGAAGTCCATGGCATTGCCGAGTTCGATCCGATCCTTGGTCGAGCGTCCCGAGACCTTCTCGGCGAAGACCTTCTCGCATCCGGCTGCTTCCAAGGCATCGTTCTGGATGTCGAGCGACTGTCCGGTCGAACTTACACGCGCATAGCCTACCAGCATCGGGCCTCCTGTCTCACTTGGGTCTAGAGACAGACTCTCACATGTTTCAAAATTGTCGAACTAATTCAAATGCGACGCAGATCGGCAGGGCCATGATGCGGCCTGTGCGGGTTTACCCATCTGGACGCAGATCAGCGATGTGATGGCATTCTCTTGAGTCTAAGCCGCTGACGCGATGGCAATGTGTTGAAGGGGCAAAAACCCACCCATAACGCAGTTCCTATATATACCTCTAAGCAACCGACCTTATGGGTAGGTTTTCCCATCACATCAGCGCGCCCCGAATATTGAAAAGGGTCCGGGGGAGAGGGTATAAATAGAAATGACGGGAGGCTTAAGGAGTCATGCCCGCGAGTTATTAGTTGGAGCCACCCTCAACTATCTCTCTATATCACGGGAAATAGACCATATATTGATTACGACGCTTTTTCAGACTCACTTTGCGATAGAAGAACATTCCAAACAGGGCATAGACCAATTGGGCTTGCGGAGGCAGGACCATGCGTTTCCCATACCACCAATTCGTCACCCGGCTGTCTCTCAATCCGGGATGGTTCTTACTCCATTCAAATGGGCGAATAGGCTTAAATCGAAATGGATGCTTATGGTTTGCATCAAAAGTTACGCCATACTCGATCATAATGAGTGTGTGATGATAGAGCCATTCATGCCAAAGCTGGTCCACCATCTCTGCTGGATCGACCCCAAACTCGTCAGCCGCGTCAACTGCCTTCTTGTGCAGCAACTTTACGCTGTTCGCGTCTGCACCGAGAGCAATTAACGCTGGACTCAATTTCTGCGGGTCAAGCAGCTTCCCCCTCGTCGATCTGACCCCCCTCGCGTTCAACTGTTCGGCGCGCTCACGCAATGTCTTGCCTAGCACTCCCTCTCGGGAGAGCGCGATGAGTTGATCCCTCACCTCCCACAAAAATGCATTCCTAGCGGCAGAACGGATCGCGCAGCTTCCCATTCTACCGTGTGAAGCCTGAGCGGCGCTCAAGATGTGACGGGTCAAATCGGTCCACCAAATCAGAATCGAAAGGGTCAAAATATTGCACGCATATATCACGCCTAACAGCAACAGATACGGAGCAAGCGAAATGTCACGAAGCCACCATATTGAACATCTATTATCACCAACGCGGGAGGCGTGGTCACTGGTTAGCAAGCGATCGCTGCTGTCATGACCAATAGCCGCTTGAGGGAGGTGATCCTCGATGCCCTGCGTTCGTCGGGACCTCTGACGACGCCAGAGATTCACGACCATTCGCGCATTTGGAAAGAAGCAGCGAAGTTAGAGAAATCCCGAGGAGAGTTGCGTGATTGTTTTGTCGGACTTCATATCAATGCCGCACTTGCCACACTCGAATCTGTCGGGGAGATTCGCCGAGGACAAGACGGGTGGCAAAGCTAGTGGAGGCCGCATCTTTTCAAGAGCCTACAGTTGCCGTTGTGAGGATCAAATGGGAGGATCAGATCGATCAGTGCCCTACGGTCCCTCGGTCAAAGTGCGCTCATTGCAGAGATATGAAGTTCTTCCGCTATGGTGAAGAAGAGTTCTTCATAAAAGTATTCGCCACCATCGAAGATGCCATTCTGTGGAAGCTACTTGGCCATATTACACCGGCACCTCATTTCATAATGAGCAGATCGAAAGCTCAAGAACTCATCGATAAGGTAGAATTGCTTCGAGAGAAGCGAGAGGTGTTGAGCAAAATCTTTCAAGCGCGAGAAAACAAGCTCGCCTTCGAATTGGATAGGGAGCTTGAAGCGTGCGATAGGAAGCAATCATTCGGGCAGTCGTGGTAGCGAGAATTATCTCGACAAAAATAAGTTTCGTGAGATTTCGTGGTGATGGACGACATCACGCAATATCGCTCGCTGGGCTGGGATTTCGACATGACCCTGTGGGGGAACGAAAACTCGGCGCAGTTCTGGGAATACATCCTCGCCAACCCGAATAATCAAATCCATCACATCGTCACCTTCCGGACGGGCCGACTTTTTGATCGTATCTGGTTTGATCTGGCCAAAGCTGGATGTCGCCTGCTGCCGCTTCATTTTCGTGGCGTGCATGGTGTGCCTGAGGAAGTTTACGCTGCATTCGTCGGCGGTCTCTCAGATGGGGACAGGTATCTTTACTGGAAGGGAGAGGTTTGCCATCAGTTTGGCATCGAGTGCTTGATCGACGACGCATCGTTAGATGTTTGGCCGGGATGCGCACGCTACGACATCGCCTATTGCCATCCGGATATGGTATTGGCTTTCAACTGACATTTGGAGCCGACGCGATGGAAAAGTTCACCGATGATGACGCGGGCTACCTCCGATGGATCAACGACCATCCCGATGGCTTCGTAGTGAATATCGAGCGCGGGGAGCGCCCCGGCTATGCCGCGCTCCACCGGGCGACCTGCACATCGATTTCGCGCGATCGAGAAGACGGAGCTTACACCGAACGCGGTTACAAGAAAGTTGTGTCGGAAAGTCTTGAGGAGCTTCGAAGCTACGCTCGATCAATCGGACGCGCTGACGGATCATCCTCGAAGCAATGCGGCCACTGCCAACCAAATTAGGTCAAAGCCAGCGCTTCGCTATACTCATGAAAACCGTTCGCTACTCAGGCTCGAACTCGCACAAGTTGGTCACGCGGGAACGATCTGCGCTTGGCTTGGATCATACCGGAAATTAGTGATCGATCCGTCGCGGATGCGTTCGACTGCCTCGTCGATAGCGTTCAACGGCACGAGGAACCACTCGCGCGGCTTCACCGGATTTCCGAAGCGATCGTGGATCGTGAGGTCGAGGGCGGCGCTCCCGAAAACCTTATGAATCACGCTCTCAAGCTGGGTGCGGTTGATGTTGAAGAGCTTATAGGTCGCGACGATCTCGACCCCGGCAAGCAGGTAGGTGGCCGACTTTTCGGCACCGGCAATCCGCGTTTCGACCTGACCGCCTGTCACGCCGATTTTGTGAATCAGATCGCGGTGTCCCCCGTCAGCACCTATGGCACAGATTTGAGGTTGTGATTTAAGGAGGATTTGGGCTTCGTCGTAGTGACGAAGGAACGAAGATGAAGCCCAAATCCTCAAGCTCCAAATTGCCTGCCGAGCAGGTGGTGAAGGACATCCGCCGCAAGACCCGTCGGCATTTCTCTGCTGAAGACAAGATCCGCATCGTGCTCGATGGCCTACGCGGCGATGACTCCATTGCTGAGTCAAAGGCCGTGAAGGATCGCACAGAGCCTGTATTACACCTGGTCCAAGGAGTCATGGAGGCCGGCAAGCGCAGGCTTGCTGGCGATACAGCCTGTGCTGCTACCACGACGAGGTAAAGGATCTGCGCCGTGAAGCGCGCGATCTGAAGGAATGCGTGGCGGACCTGACGCTGAGAACCGTCTGCTCAAAAAGCGATGATCGCGGATGGGGGGAGACGACGAATGAGGTATCCCGCATCCGAGAAGCTGGAGATCATCAGGATCGTCGAGCAGTCGCACCTACCGCCAAGCGTACGCTGGACCAGCTCGGCGTGGCACGGCGGACCTTCTATCGCTGGTATGACCGCTACCTCGAAGGTGGGCCGGAGGCGCTCCAGGACCGTCCTTCAGCGCCGAGCCGGGTGTGGAACCGTATCGGGCCCGAGGTGTGCAGGACCAGATCGTCATCGAGATGGCTCTGGAGCAGACCGATCTCAGTCCCCGCGAGCTGGCGGTGCGCTTCACCGACGAGAAGCGTTTACCAGTTCCCGAAAGCCACGGTCGCCATCGCCTGCTCAAGGCCCACGACCTCATCACCAGCCCGGCCTATACGGTGATCAAGGCGGCAGAGGCGTTCCACACGAAGACCACGCGCCCGAATGAGATGTGGCAGACAGACTTTACCTACTTCAAGATCATCGGGTGGGGCTGGATGTATCTGTCGTGACCGTGCTCGACGATTACTGCGCTACATCATTGCATGGAAGCTCTGCACCACCATGCGAGCCGAGGACGTCACTAACACGCTGATATGGCGCCAGCAGCCCAGGCTGCGATCACGCTAACGTGCTGCACAGGCCTCGCCTGCTCAGCGATAATGGTCCCCAGCTACATCGCTGGCGAACTGCCGAATACATCGAGGCCAACAAGATGAGCCACGTGCGCGGCGCACCCCTTCCACCCACAGACCCAAGGCAAGATCGAGCTGGCACCAGACCCTGAAGAACCGCGTGCTGCTAGAGAACTACTTCCCGCCCGGCGATCTCCACCAGCAGATCGAGGCCTTCGTCGAGCATTACAACCACTGCCGATACCACGAGAGCCTCGACAATGTGACACCTGCCGATACCTACTTCGGCAGGGCTCCTGCCATCATCAAACGAAGAGAAAGGATCAAGCGAAAGACACTCGAACATCGGCGCTTGCAACACCGCAGGCTCGCCGCCTAACATCAAACCTCAGACGAGGCCCACACTCCGCTGATCTGCGCCGCGAGTTGTGCCAAATGTTCTGACGACGGACAGGTGAAGGTAGCGCTTTCCTTGCCGGGAGCGTCGCGAGTTGCGCGACCGATGATCTGGATGATTTCGGTCAGACTCGATCGGTAACCGACTGTCAGCGCGTGCTCACACCAAATCCAGTCGAACCCTTCCTTGGCCATGCCGAGAGCAATGATGATGTCCACATGGTCTCGATCATTGCGATGTGACGGGTCTTTGAGCGCAGCGAGCACCTTGCCGCGCCGCGCTGGATCGCTGTCATCCACCAAATCGGCGATCTTGACGATCCTGCCATCAGGCAACTTCACATGGTGGAATCCAGTCTGGGGATCGGCACCCTGCCATTCCCCAAGATATTCCATGATCTCCTCGACCTCCTTGATCTTGTCCTTCGTGCTCTCGCGCGAATTGACCGAGGGGATGTGGACGATCGTCTTCTTGGATGGATCGAGGACGGCCTCGATCGCATTGAGGTAGCGCCCGGTGTAGAAGAAGTAGCCGATGTTAAGCGCTTTGAGGTGCTCGTAGCCGTTCAACTGCTCGTAGTAGGTGTAGGTGACCGTCTCGAACTTGGACTCATCCTCCGGTGTGAGCACCGGCACCGCATCGCCCCGGAAGTAACTTCCGGTCATCGCCACTATGTGGGCTTTGTCGCGGCGGATGAACTCGGTAAGCTGGCCACCGAGCCGGTTGTCGTCACTCGCGGAAACATGGTGGAACTCGTCCACGGCGATCAGCCTGTTGTCGAACGCCTCGACACCAAGCTGTTCAACAGCAAAGCGGAAGGTGGCGTGCGTGCAAACCAGCACCTTGTCGCCGCTGGCGAGGAACTGGCCGACCGCTTTGATCTTGGATGGATCGACCCGCTCTTCATCCGGCCCCGGTGCATTGCACAGGTTCCACTGCGGCCTCACTTCCCAGTCCGACCAGAAACCGAACTTGCTGAGCGGTTCGTCCATGAACGAGCCGCCGATCGACTTCTCGGGCACGACGATGATCGCCTGTTCAAGCCCCTGATTATGCAGCTTGTCGAGCGCGATGAACATCAAGGCACGCGATTTACCCGAGGCGGGCGGCGACTTGATCAGCAGGTATTGTTCACCGCGTTTGGCATAGGCGCGCTCCTGCATCGGGCGCATGCCCATCTCGTTGGACTTCGTAGACGCCCCGGTTCGGGCGGTCTGAAACGAGACGGCGGGGATTGGTTTTGAAGTGGTCATGACGCTTCGTCCTCATCGGAGACGCCAAACTCTTTCCTGAGGAAGTCAGCGGTTTCCTGATCGTAGATTTTGCAGACAACATTCTGATTGGCGAAGATGCCAGAGAAGGTCTTCGCGTTCCTGCGATCGACCGTTTTCTTCCAATCAACGCCGACGACATACGAGGCGTTGTCGGGATCGTCTGCGCAGTCGATCAAGTAATCTACCGGCAGCTTTTCGACGAGCCGTTGACCATCGCCGAGAAGGAAATCCGACGCAGGCATTTTCGGCGTGGTCACTCGCCCATAGCCGAGGTAGCCGGTGCCCTTCTGATAATAGAAGACCGGCGCACCAACTTCGAGGTTATCGAGCTTGTTGCTGTAGACTCGGCCACCGCACGCGGTGAAGAATCCATTCTGCCTTAGTTCTTCCCAAGGGCGATCTTCTTCCGATCCCCCGGTCACATAGAACAGCCCCGACCACGGTGCGCGCGCCTTCTTGACCGAGCGATCCTTCACCTCCTCTTGATCGAGGAGGCTGTCGGTGGTTAGCCACTCATGCCCGACATCGCCGAAAATATTGAAGAAGCTCGCATTGATGCCGACATCGTGTTCCTGAGAGAGGTATTCGATGATGCGCTTCGTCGCCTCATCAACCTCGCTGGCTACAACGATCATCTGGTGGGTGGCGTTTAGCGTTTCGGGCGCAGCCTTGCCGTATTTCGCGCGATACATCTCGGCCAGAGTCTTGTCGCAATAGCCCCGTGCGAGTTCGTGCACCTCTTTGGTGGTCAGCTTGCACACCCATGAAGCGTAGTCGAGAATCTGAGCCACAATGTCGCGGGCGCTTTTGTCGCGCTTGAGTTCGATAATGATGAGGTTTCCCTCTTCATCCATCGCCAGCAGATCGATCCGCTTGCCGTGTGCGGTGACCACCTGTCGCCCGATTATGATGCCGTCCACGCCGATCAGGCTGAGGTCACGCGCGACCCAATCCTCAATGCGATTTTCGAGATCAAGCGCCTTGCGCTGGCTTTCTACCAGCCCCTGATCCGAAACTCGAAACAGTCGAGTCATTCCGTTCCCCCAGTCTTCTCTGTAGTGGATCGATCTATGGAGTGATCAGGTTGATCTTTCCTGTCATCTCTTTCGGCGATCTGCTCCCACATTTCGGCGTTGGATGCGCGCTCACGCTCCCAGAGTATTTCTAATCCTTCCTTCTTTTTTCGGAAGAAGCGGGCTGCATCCCAATTGTGGTTGCCAGCCTCCATTGAGGTCAGAGGCAATTTGAACTGGCTTCGCAATTCATTAGCGATGCCAAGCGCCTCAAGGCCAAGGTCGGCGTAACCCTCCCATCGCGCACGAAAAAGCTCTTCATAATCTGGTGGGAAGGCATGCTCACTCGCGGCAGAAATGAAGCGCTCGGTCCTGATTGCCAGATTGGGCAGTGCCAAAACGCGATACATTAAGTCTGGGCTTATGCTCGTCCAATCGATGTCGCCCGCAAACACAGGCGGCGCAGGCGAATCCACCTGAGCGCTGTAGTATTCTTCGCCACTATCCGTCCGCCCTGCGGGCTGCCCTTCCAATGTTCCATCGTCATGGACAACCTCGACGCATTTTTCGACATACTCATCAAGCACGCAGACAATCCGAACTGCCGCGTAGCGACCAGCTTTGCGTTTCCCGATCCAATAGGAAACGAAGTCCTTGGCGAGTGTGGCTACGACACCGACAAGCACGCCAGCGAAACCGATAATCGCCTCGCTCATGCTGCCGCCTTCATGTCGATAATCTTGTAGTCGGAGAGGAAATCGAAGCCCCAAGCCGGTGGCTGCGGCCAATGGCGCTGGCCGTGATCCCGCCAGCGCTCACTCTCCTCGTCGAGAACTCCACTGGCTTTGACAGCCGCGAGCAACTCATCGTGCGGGTAAACGAAGCAATCATCGCCGCGTAGGAACGCGATGTAGATGTCTTTGCCGATGTATTTCTTGTCGAGGCAGAGCCGCCCCTTCAACTGCACTTTGAGGAAGGTCTGTCCATCAATGTGGCACGCGATGAAGTCCGCCCCTTGCCAGTCATCAGTGAGGCGCAGGCAATGAAAGCCGTAGTCAGCCAGACGCGCAGCGACCTTGTGGAAGTTGTAGTTCTCTTTCTGTCGCGAGTTGAGTTGAGAATATGGGACCGGCTCGAACATCACGCTTTGCGAGCCTTTTCGGCCTTGTCTTTGCCTAACGCTTTATCGAACCACTTGGGAACTTCGGAGACCTGAGAAAAATAGATGTTTTCCGGCAGTTCGCGCCAGAATGATGTGATGGCCTCAGCAAAGCGGGTGAGATTGTCGTCCGTCACAGATAATGCCGAGAAGTCGAGCGCCGAAACGAAGAACGCCGGGAGATCGCCATTCTTTCCAGCGAGTTCCGGCGCGATTGCTTTCAATGTTTCGAAGGATCGCCCGTTACCGTGCTTGTAGACATTGGTGACCAGTTGGCAGCGGTTCAGTTCGTCGAAGAATCCGAGAGCGCGAGCATCCCAACCGCATTTTTCAAAGAGATCGAAAAGATCGTCGAACTTTGCGGACCAAACTGCTGCGTGCAAATGCTTGCCGAAACCGAGGTGGCCAAGCTCTTTTCCGAGCCAGTCCCGCACCTGTTTTTCCCATTCATGGAACATTCCCGCAATGATGCTCAGCCGGGTGTTGTCCCGCAGATCGGCAAGACTCTGATAGAAGCTGATGCTCTCGTCGTGCGCTTGCTCGTAATCAGAACCGGGATCGTCGTAGTCCGGGTCGAAAGGCTTAGCGGCCAGCCACGCGTCGGCGAACGCGTTCGCGTCTGCCTCCATGCTCTCATCAGTGAATTGATCGAGCAAACGGCGTTTGGCTTCGGCAACATAGAACTCATGGTTGGCGATCAGGAAGTCGCGCGTTGGCCCCCACATTTGCAGGAAGACGGGATCAGGCTCCTTCATGCCGCCGCCTTTTTGCCGGTTATCTTTGTGTAAAGTTCGAACAGTTTTTCGAGGCGTTCGGTGTCGTTGCGGAAGCGGCGACCGATGTAGATGCGTTCGAGCACCTCGTCGTTTTCCTCGTGCGCGCGGCGGAGGTCATCGGGCATGGCTTCGGGATCGTAGAGGTCGGCGATGGTCGCCGGGAAATGAGCCTCCCGCGCGAGCAGGATGTTTTCGGCGCAGCGGGTGAGATCGACCTTGTTTTGTTCAGTGAGCTTTGGAAGCGGGAAGGTGTTCCAGCCAAGTTTGTTACCATAAGAATAATCAGTCCGGAGTCGGGAGCAAACAACGCCAATCCACACGCGGTGGAGTGTCGATGCAATCAGACTGAGGTTCCATATTGGAGCATCATAAATTGCGTAGCATTTGTCGCCTATAATTGGCCCAGACTTCAGCAGGTCTACAGGGAGATAGTCCCTATTCTCCGATGAGACTCTTGGAACTACAATAGCAAGATCGCCTGTCTTCGCGGACATCTGAACGAACCGATGCGGCGCGGTAGCGAACTTCTTCGTTGATGGCGCGGCACTTTGGTTTCTGAAACGCGCAACCTTCTCGAACGCAGCCCGGAGTGCGGGAGTTTTTTCTGCTTCGCAGACTTGATCATCAGCCACCCAGATACACGACCTAGGTTTGGCATGTATTAGTTCCTCTGATCCGTAGAACTTCCTTACAAACTTGGCTGGTGCACCATGTCTTTCAACGAGATTACGACCCTCTTCCAAGTCCATAAGCAAATTACCGCCATCTTTGGCCATATTGCCAAGATACATCGGCGAGACTTGTGAAATTGGTTTGGAAGATTTCTCTACGATAGCGAGCGAATCAGGAACCAAGTAAGGGCCGATCGAGTCTACTGCGCGAACTTCCTCGCCAGAAAACAGCCTGCATTCACCAGATTTGTCACGAGTTAAGCCGACGATAACGACAGTCACCCCAGCTTTGTCACTGGCAAGATTTGCCCACTTAAACGATGAATGCGCGAAATGGATTCGGCATCCTCCGCGAAACACTATTGGCCACAAGAGAGCGACTTGCTCGCCCTGACAGATCGAGTTTGTTGCGACGAATGCAATGTCCGTATCTGTATGGCGGGAATAATCGATAGCCTTAATTATCCAGTTCGACACATAGTCGAGTGAAGCAAACGACCCGGGATAGTCAGCGAAAATCCGAGCGGTGTCCGCCCTTTCCTGTCCGCCTTTTTTGTTTCGGCCTTTATACGGAGGGTTGCCGCAGATGTAGGTTTCACCGCCAACATTCTCAAAATCAATCTCGGGTTGAGCGAGAGGGGTGCGGAAGAGATCATCGGTTTCTGCTTTGACGGCCTTTTGGGTGGGCGGAAACAATTTGAGCCAATCAACTTCAAGCGCATTACCGCAAGTAATCCAGTTCTCGGAATCGAGCGGGAGAAACTCGGCCAACGCCTCTTTCTGACCACGATATAGGACATCGCACTGATACTCGGCGATGATGAGAGCGAGGCGGGCGATCTCCGCAGGGAAATCGCGCAGTTCGATGCCGCGAAAGTTGGTCAGAGGGATGTCGGTCTTGCGCTCGGGCTCGCCGCGCCTCTGGTTGATCTCGGCCTCGATCGCCCGCATTTCCTTGTAGGCGATGACGAGGAAGTTGCCGCTGCCGCAGGCCGGATCGAACACCCTGATCTTCGCCATACGATTGCGCAGATTGAGCAGCTTGCGCGAATTGTCGCCCGCCTCTTCCAGCTTCGCGCGCAGATCATCGAGAAACAGCGGGTTCAGCACTTTGAGGATGTTCGGCACACTGGTGTAATGCATGCCGAGTGCACCGCGCTCCTCGTCATCGGCAACGGCTTGGATCATGCTGCCGAAGATGTCCGGGTTGATCTTCGTCCAGTCGAGATTGCCGATGTGGATGAGGTAAGACCGGGCGATCTTGCTGAAACGGGGGACATCGGTTGAGCCGCTGAACAGTTCGCCGTTCACATAGGGAAAGCCACCCGCCCAAGTCTTGATGCCTTGCGCGGCGCGATCGGCGTGCTTGGTGTTCATGGCGCGGAAGAGTTCGCCAATCACCTCGTGCGTGATCTCATGCGCGCCCGAACTCATCCGCTCGACGGTTTCGGTGAACCGATACCCGGCATGGAAAATGTCGGTATCCTCCGCAAAGAAGCAGAAGATTAGCCGCGCCATGAAGTGGTTCATGTCGGTGCGGCGTTCGGCAGTCGCCCATTCCGGGTTGTCTTGCAGCAGCGTGACATAGAGCCGGTTGAGCCGACTGGTCGCACGGATGTCGAACGAGCTTTCGCGAATCTGCTCGACCGTGGTGATGCCCGCCAGCGGCAGGAAGAAGCCGAAGTGATCGGGGAAATCAGCGTAGTCGCAAGCGACGGTTTCGCCGCTGGTAAGGTCTTCGGCCTGAAACTCCTCTCCATCGGTGGTGAGGATGAACTTGGCTTTGTTGGTGCCGGTCTTTGGGCTTTCGCGCAGGGCGGTGAGCGTATCTCCGACCGCACCGGCTGCGCAGGTGGCAATGTGAATGTTGCTGCGTTGGAGCACGCCGCCCGAAAGATCGGACTGGTTGGTATTGCCCTTCCTCAGCCGGTCAATCGTGGTCTTCTTGTTTCCGAAGGCAGTGAGGAACTGGAAGGGGAACTCGGCCCGATCAAACGGCTCCGAGGCGAGTTGGGTGACAGCTTCTTCGATCTCAACGGGGTTCATGGGTCAATGAGTAGGCGAGGAAGGGAACTGCGCCAAGAAGTGATGAGATCAATCTCGTTGATTTTTGAATGATTGTTTCGAAAGACTTTTCTGCAATAGTTCTCCGCAATGCTTTGCGTGGAGGTGTGGTTTGTCGAAGCTGGATTGGTCGCGTGCATCAGAGCGATCCTTTGACCCTGCGCGATACCAGCAGCGCGAGGACTTCCTGACACCGGACGAGGTGACGAAGGCGAAGCCGAAAAAGCGCAAGCCTGCCAAGCCGCCGACGCCAGCGCAACTTCGCAAACAAGCCGCGCACAAAGCTCGGATGAAAGCGATCCAAGCTGAGAAGAAGCGAAAGAAAGCGGTAGCAAGGGCGCTCGAACAAGAGCGGCAACAGAAAAATGCTGTCGCCAAAGCGGAGAGGCGCGCGAAGGCTAAAGAACAGAGGAAGGCTGCCGCCGAGAAGAAGCGACTGAAAGAGGCGGAGCGGAAGGCCAAGGCAGAAGCCCGCCGCGCGGCTTTTGAAGAATACAAGAAGACGCCCGAATATGCAGCCAAGCAGGCGCGCGAGGCGGCCAAGATGGCTGCAAAGAAGAAGTCACATTTGCAGGTATGGGTGGAGCAGGAAACCGGTCTCAATGTCGATCGAGATGTCCTGAAAGAGCAGTGGCGGGATCGGTTACTGAATCGTCCTACCGCTCAGGAATGAGCCACCACTCTGGTTGTCCATCTTCCCAATCGTCAGAAGCTTGAACTAACCGCAACCAATCGCCGGTGAGGCTGATTGGGTAGCGACAGAGGACCGTTGCCTCACTCCGGTATCCGGCAAGGTAGAAATCACCATATAGCCGGTCACATCCTGAGCAGCCGTTGCTAAGGTAGCGCTCCTTTCGAGTTCGGCTGTAACGAACCTTGAGGTGGCCTTGGTCGAAGCTTGGCGGCAAGTGTCGCCGCAATTCTGCGATCAGCGAATCGTGACATGTGAGATCGAGCAGAGACACATCGACCCGCTCACCCGCGACATTGAGTTCGATACCCACGATGATGTCGGTGATCACGCCGCAGGTTTCGCAGTCAGCTTCGGCCACCAGCACATCTACCTCAGCCGTCGCACCAACATCGGTGATGCGGCCCCAGCGCAAGCGCTTGGAAAGTGCTGATCGGATGAAATCCGACATAGGAATTACCGACTTCCAACCGGTCATTTCCCTTCGATCATTTCGGTCCATCCGCGCCCACCAGTGCGGCAACAACGCCTGAAAGCCGTCCTCCAAAGTGCCACCGATACAAACTGCTGGAAGGTCTTGGCTTATAGGAAAACCCGGCTGCCGCAGGAGCCATAGTCCCCGAACGCCGGATTGCCGGTAACGATCTTGACGGCGAAGCGTCTCGTCATCGACCTGACCGGACCATTGGATTTCCATTGCCACCTGCGCCGTGCCTTTCGATGCCAATACATCGGCGCGCCACTGTTCACCGGATGGTGTCGATCCAGACACCTCAGTTTCGGCCACCCACCCACATTGGCGAGCAACATCGACAGCAATAGCTTTCAGGACACGATGTTCTTCGCCTTCGTCGGCGGTAAGGCATGGTCCGGTTCTGGAATGGGCAAAGAAGCGCGTTCCCCGTCGCGATTGTTTGAGAACAACGCTTGAACCGCAGCACGGCATTTTGAGGTGCCGTCGCTTACGATTGTCAGCCTTTAGAGCGTCCCATTGCTCCGGGTTTAGGTCGAACGCCTGAATCCGATTGCCGTTCTGTTCCAAGCAACTGAGGGGCATTCTGACCTGATCCTTGGTGCATGTTGCCAGAGCAACTTAATTCACCCCGCATCCTAATAAAGGTGATCTGCCCATTTTCTCAAAAATCTCCGTCTGATATGACGGTTCAAGTGGTAGACACATCTGATCAGTGGGAAGAGTTCCTTAATCCTGATGTTATCAGGACGAAGCTTATTGCGGCTGGGCTCTTTCTTGTGGGCCATGAAATGTTGCTCGATTCCATAACGAGGCACCCGCTTTCCTTTTTCTCCAATCGGTGGACGACGAGTGGCCCGGAGCGAAGCGCGGAATACAAGACCGAAATCTTGGCCCGCGATCCGAAAGGAAAAGGTGATGCAGTCCGTGGCTCGATAGCTTGGCTGCGCATGATGGAAGTGATCACTCCTCAGGATGAGTGCGACATCAAGGCCGTTACCGACATGCGAAATGAACTCGCCCACGAAATGACCGCGATGGTAAGTGGCTCTAAAGCTCCGAACCATTTTGATCATTTCGCCAAGGTAATGAACCTCGTGCAAAAGATCGAAAAGTGGTGGATCGTCAATGTCGAGCTTTCAACGAATCCCGATTATGATGGCCAAGAGATCGATGAAGAGGGAATCATCTCAGGACCGAGCTTGGTAATCCAGATGCTCAGCAGGATAGCGTTAGCAGAAGGCGATGAGGCGTGGGAGTTTCACAGAGAGTTTGTCAGTCGTCGGGAAGGAAGTCACAAGACTTAAGTCGATGGAGAAGCGCTTGGCGAACTAGGCCAATTTTTCGGTGAGGCGGATCATGCCGAATTGCGCCAACAAGCAACAATTCTCTCGCTTGCAACTTGAGGCTGACGGTTTCGTTGGATGGGCGACCTTCGATTTCCTTACTGCTGCCGATCCTTGCCCGACTTCGGGCGGGGTCTATGTCGTCACCCGAGCAGTTCAGACCCCACCCTGTTTTCTGGATCAGAGTTGCGGAGGCTGGTTCAAGGACCGTGATCCCACCGTTCCGCACGGAACCCTTGTCGCGAACTGGGTCGAAGATGCCGAGGTGGTCTACATCGGAAAGGCGAATAGCCTGCGCCGACGCTTGAGCGAGTTCGCCAAGTTCGGTGCCGGGAAAAAGATCGGACACTGGGGCGGCAGATTAATTTGGCAATTGGAGGAATCTTCCACTCTCTTGGTGGGGTGGAAGGAAACACCGGGGCTTGAACCCGCCTCGGTCGAGGCCAGCATGATTGCCGATTTCCGCGCTGCCTATGGCCACCCTCCATTCGCTAATGACCCGCACCGAATGGGAGCTTGACCCGTTTGGCGTTCACAAGAATATTGAACTAAAAGAACTACTTGACGGATTTTTGAACTGATGAGAGCCTTTCCAATCGCAGGGAAAGGCGGCACCAATGTCATACAAGGTTCAATACATGGCTCGCGGTTCATCGATCTGGCAGAACGCATCGAGTGGGTTCGGATCGGAAGCTCAGGCAATCTTCGACGCAAAGGCTGTCGCCAAGCGCCCGAACTATGAGCAGGTGCGAGTGGTCGATCAAAACGGGTCCGTGGTTTGGCTGGGCTAATGCGAAAGGCCAAACACACAAAATATATCCGCTATGCCGCGAAGCTGGCTACCTGACACCTTTCCGTCACCTGACAATTTCGGCCAATTTGGACGCTTGAACAGGAGGTTGACGGGAAGTTTGGTTCTTTTGACCTGAGCGCAAATATGCATATGATGAATAGCCATCGGAAAGGGAGATCACCCTATGGATGGTATTATCCGGAGCAAACACTTTGACCTTCGCTACCAGCAGCGCGGCCTGACTGCGATCGCGGTTGAAACGCTCTTACAATATGGTTCGGCACATAGAGTGTATGGTGGAGCCGAGCGACTGACATTCACCAAATCAGTCTTGGCCGAAGTTCGGATCGATCTCGGCGAGAGGGTATTCAAAGCATGCGAGCGGCTCAGGAACGCTTACATAGTCGTGTCCGAAAAAGGGGTGTTGATCACCGTCGCCCGCAGCCATGGCAAGGCGGTGCACTGATGGACACGATCAAAATCGAACAGGCTGACACAAGGATCGCCGTCAGCTTCCGAAGAGAGGTCGGCGACATAAGGAAGGTCCGCTATTTATCGGCGGATGAGGCTGTAGGGCTCGGTCTGCTTATGACTGCGGCTCCACCCGAAAAGGCAATCCTCGATTTTGTTGTGAATCCTGAACTTTCCTTGCAAGTCATCAACGCACCATATGAGCATGTCTACTTGTCGGTGCGCGATCTGCATGGTGGCCGAACGCTTGTCGTCAGTATGACTGGCAGCACCATCAAGCTTGTGGGGCGGCGACTTTTGCGCCTCGGGCGGAGGATCATCGACTCGAAGGTAATGAATGTCGGTCCTATGGTCCGCCCGTTGGCGCATTGCTATCTTGAGGATGCGGAAACCGAATGATCTGAGTTGTTGGGCGATTTACTATTCAGCCGCTAATGTCAGGCGATGATGGAGCGCGGCCCAACCGACATGTGGAACGACGATAACGCCATCTATGACGATGGCGAATGGATCACTTGGACTGAGATCAACTCGCATCTTGCGCGGTTGGAGTTCGAGGCCCGCTTCCCTGACCTCGATGTTGATCTGGTGCCGATCTTCCAAGACCTGCTCGCCGTGGCGCAGGATTATCACGACCTTACCGGAAGCCATCTACAGGTGTATGGTGACCTCGGTGAACTCTACGGTGCCATTACCCACGGGCTCAAGCTGCACCGCAACTACGCGCAAGGATCGGACGGCAAGATCGGTAATCACTTCGTCGAAGTGAAGACCATCACACCGTTCAAATCGAAGGACACGATTACGCTCAATCTCAAGCGCAACTTTAGCAAGGTGCTCATCGTGAAGATCAATGCCGACTTCGAGTTGCAGAGCAAGCTGATCGATCGCAAGACCCTGCCGAAGGTGAAGGGCGACAAGCTCACGCTCAAATGGGCAGACTTTGTGGCCTCAGACGAATCTGTCGATCTGAAACTTTGAGAAGAGTCGACCCTTTCCCAACAGTCGCCTCTCGTGTTGAGATGTGGCGGTGAGATCGGGATCGCCAATTGCTAAATAGTAGATGATAGACCCACATCCACTCGCCGACCTTTGCAGGCGAATCCGTCCCGCCCCACAGACCCCCTTCAACGCTTCGACTACGATAACGAAGCCGATCCACTCTTACGAATGTCGGGAAGAAAAGGCGGATCAACTACGCCGTTGGTGTGCCGAAAATTGCAGGGGGCGCTGGCGTCCGCTTGAGCGTTGGAAAAAGGGCGCGGTGAGGATCGAGTTCGAAAATCACACCGACGCCTTCTGGTATTGGCTTTCGAACTAAGCGGCCATCGCAATTTCGTCATCGCAGTCGTCTAACGGCGGCTCACGCCTCAGTTTTCTCCTCAACAGCTTGAGATCATTCTTGGATGGTGCATCTTCCATTCGTGCCACAAGCTTCTGATGGCGGGTCGGGTTTCGTTCCATTGAGTATCTTGCACGCGCCCTCGGCGCACCATCAAGAAGATTATACAATCGCTGGTTCACAAGAAGGTCGTGCGTCGCGCCTTCGCGGTAGCGGAAGCCGAGGTTGCGGCCCGCTGTTTGGTTGAACTCGTCAATGTGCCGGTGCCGGATCAGGCAGTTGAGCCCCGTCCACGCGTTGAGCGCCTCAAGCTTTTCATATTCGCCGGGTGTCACGAAAGTCATGGTTTGCAAAACGCGTTTGCCGATAAGCCTGTTGGACCCGCGCGCGCTGGCGTGAGTCATCGTGTTGGGGAGGGATGCCACTCTGTTTGACACAATGAAGAGTCCGGGGTCGTCTGCTTGTCGCTTGGCGCAGAGGCTCGGAAGATTGTCGCCCGTCACTCCCCTCTCCTCGAACACTCTGACTGCATCCCGTTCGATCTGCGGAGTGTCTAGATCGAGAATGGTCCATCCATGATTACAGCTTTCGGCAACTTTGACGGGCACGGCCTCGGTCGTCAGGACCAGTGTCCTCGAAGCAGCCTCCTGCGGCCAGCGCCGTTCGATGATACACCACTCTTGATTTATCGCCGCTGCATAGCCCTTGCCGGGTTCGGGATATTCACCGCTGTCACGAGTAAATACACGATCCCACTCATGTCCAAGAAAGGCAGCAATATCCTGCGTCTCTTCAAAGGAAATGTCCCCGTTGTTCGGGTGAATGCTTTTATAAGACTGAAAGCTTGCCAACTTTGTGACGGAAGAGCGATCGTCGCGCCACGCATCGGGATCGGCTTTGATGAGGCCCTCGACCCAAGCCAACTTCGACGCCCGGTAGGCGGCGACGAGATCAGTGTCCTTGATCTCGTCATGAATCAGAAGAGATAGCTTGGTTTCTTGGCGGCAGGTGACAGCATGATCGATGCCCTCCTGTGAATGCCAAAATGAAGGGGCCCACATCATGCGTGATCGCGACGACAATGGCCAATTATGGGCAACGGCATGGACGGTAAAGAATACAGGTGTTGCATTACCGACTTCGGACCAGATTGCCGCATGCCTCTTCTTGAACACCTCAAAGACTTGTGATTGCAGGCACTCGATGGTGGACCAGACTGAGGTTTTCCCAAAGTTCTCAACATCCTTCGGCGTAAGCTTTTTGAGCCCAAGTTCATCGCAAGCTCTCTCATATGCTCGATCAAAGCTTTCGAGCACGACGCCACGAAAGCCGCCATCCTTGTGTCGCTGGTTGAACTCCGCAGCTTTCTCCACGGCGCTTTTGTAGTCGGCGAAGGCATACATGACGGTTCCATCATCCTCTGCCCTCAACCATCGCTCAATACGCGCGTGGTTGTCGAAGAGCCCGGTGGTCTTCGTGATCCCTTCGGGCGCACAAACGAAGGCCAACTTTTCATCCCTGATCACCCTCATAAGTAGCTTTGACATTTCGCACCGAGCGGCATCTTTGTCGGTGGCAACTATCGCAAATGCCTGCTCTATCGGAGAGCGGTCACGGGTGTTGAGGCACTGATATTCGTCAGACCATACCTCAATCATTTCGCCTAGGGTTCTGGGCAGATGTGGTGCCGTAGCGGTGGACAGATTGAGAGGGTTCGCTCCGTTAATCAGGACCGTGCGGTGATCTGCGTCCATGAAAGAGGAAGGATTCCGATCACCGGCGTGATTCGTAAAGCGAGCGCGGATCGACCCTTGGTGTTCTACGAAGTCGTAAAAGGCTGGGTAGTTTGCCTCGTTAAAGGTTGCGCGCATTTTCTGCGCCCAAAAGTCGAGTTCGAACATTTCCGGCAGAGGTGTGAACTTCTTATCCGCCTTTGTCGGGATTTTTCTAACCGTTTCGACGAAGAAGGTGGGGTCGAAGAAGCTGGCGGTCACGCCCTTCGCTGCCCGGTCACGAAACTTTTCCCACAATGTAACTTGCGGAACATAGCAATCGATTGGTGCCCCTAGGATATTGGGCTTGTCGAGCACACGAACTCCGTTGGGAATACGCCTGAACTGCTCGGGGAATCGTAGGCTGCTATCGGGCGCAATTCCCGGCTTGAGTATTCTCTCTACTTCCTTGCTCAATCTTTCCCAGTGATGAGTGATCCCCGATCTCAAGTTCGCATGCATTCCCTGCGCTTGCGCCAACGCAGTGGTGAAGACGATGTGGATGTGGAGGCTCTTGTTGCCCGAGTAGTTTACGGTGATCCCTTCAAAGTCCACCCACCTAGAGCAGAAACGAAACAGATCACCGATGGGGCAATCGAGCACTTTCCCGGTGCTACTACGGCACCAACGAAGTTGCTCACTCAAGAATCCAATATCTTCCTTGTCGAACTCAAAGGTCATGACCTGTGATTTGCCCCAGACGACACGATCACTCGGCGGGGTCCAAACTTCACAGCCATCTTCGATTTTTGGCTCTGCTGGAAGGGATAGGGGGTTTGTAAAGAATGTCAGAGCGCCCCATGCCTCTGGGCACGCTTGTTTCATACATTTGGCAATGCGATGGTTCCGGCCTGCGAGCCATTGGTCGAAGCTGAGGCCCATGTAAGACCGTGTTGAGGGATTGTAGAACTGCGGGACGATCACCCGCCTATGAAACTCATTCCTTGGTCTTTCGAGAGATTGCTTGAATTGTCGAACTTCCTTTGATCCAAGTTCTGCTGCCGCGAAAAAAATAAAATCCTTCATATTCTACCCTACACCCTATTGATAAGTGACGGGAGATAGTTGAGGGTGGCTCCAACTAATAACTCGCGGGCATGACTCCTTAAGCCTCCCGTCATTTCTATTTATACCCTCTCCCCCGGACCCTTTTCAATATTCGGGGCGCGCTGATGTGATGGGAAAACCTACCCATAAGGTCGGTTGCTTAGAGGTATATATAGGAACTGCGTTATGGGTGGGTTTTTGCCCCTTCAACACATTGCCATCGCGTCAGCGGCTTAGACTCAAGAGAATGCCATCACATCGCTGATCTGCGTCCAGATGGGTAAACCCGCACAGGCCGCATCATGGCCCTGCCGATCTGCGTCGCATTTGAATTAGTTCGACAATTTTGAAACATGTGAGAGTCTGTCTCTAGACCCAAGTGAGACAGGAGGCCCGATGCTGGTAGGCTATGCGCGTGTAAGTTCGACCGGACAGTCGCTCGACATCCAGAACGATGCCTTGGAAGCAGCCGGATGCGAGAAGGTCTTCGCCGAGAAGGTCTCGGGACGCTCGACCAAGGATCGGATCGAACTCGGCAATGCCATGGACTTCGTGCGCGAGGGCGACACCTTGGTGGTGACGAGGCTGGATCGACTGGCAAGGTCGGTGGGCGACCTTCACCGGATCATCGAGACGCTGACCGACAAGAAGGTCGCGTTCCAGTGCTTGAACCAGTCGGGTGTCGATACCGATAGCTCGACGGGGAAACTCATGATGTCGATCCTCGGAGCCGTGGCTCAGTTCGAAAACGACATCCGGCGAGAAAGACAGGCCGAAGGGATCGCCAAGGCCAAGGCAGAAGGACGCTACCGGGGACGCAAACCCACCATCGATCCTGCCCGCGTGAAGGAGCTTCATGCCACCGGGCTCGGTCCCGCAGCTATCGCACGGGAAATGGGGATCGCCCGTGCAAGCGTCTATCGAGCGTTGTCGGCATGATGAAGCCGAACCGGATTTTGGCCGGTGAAAAATCCGTTGGGGGTGCGAAAAAACCGTTTGACTATCCAAACTGGATAGGTCAAATCAGGTGTTGAGGGGCCAAACGGCAATTTGGCCCCTCAAATGGAAAACCCAAACACGGAGTCAAAACCATGCTTATCGTGCTTACCAAGGAAGACTTTAACTCGTTCTCCCCTTCAACGCGAGCAGAATTGCTCGCCTCCCTGTCGTCGAAGCCCAAGACGGTCCCCGGTGAATTACCGGTCGGCTTCGACGAGGACGACTTCGAAGATGTCATCGATCTCGCGCCCGACCAGATCGACGAGTTCATGGCTGGCTGCTCTGACGAGACGATCGCGGGCCTCAAGGTCTTCGCCGAGCACGGGCCGGTAATTCACGCCAAGCTGCTCGATGACGCCGGGATCGAGAACTACGGTCACTTCCAAGGTCGCGTGACCAAGCGCACCCGCACGGTGACCGGGGACAAGGAAGCCTACTTGTTCGCGTGGGATGACTGGCACAGTGCGGAGGATGGCATTGGTCAGTATGCCGTGACGCCGACGACCTTCCGCTCGCTCCGGGCTTACTTTAAGCTCGACTGACCGGCATTACCGATGACGAGAAGGGCGGTCCCGAGGGGCCGCCCTTTTTGTATGCGCGGTGCATCGCGGTGCACCACAAAACCCCGGGAGTTGGGAATCGTCTGATGGTAAAAGGCGGACATCCAAACAGGAGAAATGAATGTCCGATCCAACCCTCATCGTCGCCGTCATCGGAGTGATCTTTACCGGTATCTACACCATAGCTGCCGTGGCCAGCTTGATCATCCTGCACCGCCGCACACCGAAGCTTCCCGAACCTCCGGTAACACCGACCTGCACGACCATCCTCGGCGTCGATATGCACGGTCATGTTCGCGATCTTCCCGGCCACTCACGCACTAACCTACGGCACACCGCTTGACGCCACACCGATCTGTGTAACGCTCACCAGATGACCAACAAAGACGCATCCGACACCGCCAAGGTTGACCCTCAACCTTCATCACCCGACCCTAACGGTTCGGAGCCTCTTCTGGGCACCAACATCTCTTAAGTCGTTGAAGATTATAAGAAATCCACTCAACTGCGAGTCCCACTGGAGGACTCCAAGCAATCGTCTCAGCCCGCCTTACTCGTTTCCACTCAATCGCTCATCGGTCCAAATGGCCGAGTCTTGGTTCGTATCAAGATGTCCCGACGAGAAATCTCTGCGGGCCTTCCAGAATTCCGAATTGCAGGGCCCACAAATAATGAGCATCCGCTTGCCAGCCTTTCAAAGCCTGCGCTGGCCGATCTCGCCCAATATCCGTGGATCATGCCCCCGCCGCCGGTCACGCTCGACGCGCAGAGCGGCAAGGTCGGCGCGCCTACCCGCGAGGAAAGCGAACTGTCCCCGCCGGCAGAATTCTTGATGAAATCCTGCGGGAAGTCTCCGCCGAGATCCGCGAGGAAATCGGAGAGGTCGGGCAAGGGTGAGGCGCCCGATCCGGATCAGGTGACGGCTTCGCGTTCGGAGTATTCTGGCCGCTTCCATATCTCTTCGGCCATGATTTCCATGAGCGTTTCGACCGCTTCCCAGATATCGACGTAGCGCAGGTAAAGCGGCGCGAAGCCGAACCGCACCGTGTCGGGAGCACGGAAATCGCCGATGACACCGCGATCGATCAGCGCACGCATGATCGGATAGCCATCGGCGTGCGAGAACGACACCTGACTGCCTCTGGCTTCGGGATCGCGCGGCGTGGCGAGTTCGAAACCGAAACCTGCACATCTCTCCTCGACCAGCTGGATGAAGAGTCCGGTCAAGGCCTGTGACTTGGCCCGGACCAGATCGATGTCGGCCCGGGTCGCAATGTCCAGGCCAAGTTCCGCCAACGAGAGCGATATTATGGGTTGAGTGCCGGTCAGAAAACGCCTGATATCGGCGGCCGGTTCGAACTGCCGGTCAAAGGCGAAAGGCGCGCTGTGGCCCCACCATCCGCTCAGGGGCTGGCGGGCTTGGGCATGATGGCGACGGGCCGCGAAGATGAAGGCAGGCGAGCCGGGGCCGCCGTTCAGATATTTGTAGGTACAGCCGATCGCGAAATCGACATCGCATCCGTTGAGATCGACCGGCAATGCGCCCGCGCTGTGGCACAGATCCCAGATCGCCAGCGCGCCAGCTTCATGCGCTGCCTGAGTGATGGCGGCCATGTCGTGGATATGGCCGGTCTTGTAATGGACATGGGTGATGCAGACTGCAGCTGTCCGCTCGTCGATGGCGGCGGCGATCTCGTCCTTTTCGCACAAGACCACTTCCATCTGCGCGCCGCTCCACCGCTCGAGCCCCTGGGCGATGTAATTGTTGGTCGGGAAGTTGCTGCCTTCCAGGATCACGCGAGTGCGACCCGGGCGCATGGCGAGCGCGGCGGACAGCACCTTGCAAAGGTTGATGCTGGTCGAATCGGTGACCACCACTTCGCCAGAGTCAGCCCCGATCAGTGGGGCCAGCTTGTCACCGAGGCGGGTCGGAAGTTCGAACCATCCGGCGGTGTTCCAGCTCTTGATGAGGTCGGTCCCCCATTCCTTCTCGATCACTTCGCGAGCGCGCTGCATCGCGGTCGACGGCACAGGTCCGAGCGAATTGCCGTCGAGGTAGATCATTCCGTCCGGGACATCGAATTCGTTGCGGAAAGAGGCCAGGGGATCGCCGCGATCCTGCTCGATGAACCAGTCGCGCGTGAGCTTGCCTGCGTCCTGCATGGGTGTGTCTTTGTTCATAGCGCTATCTTGGTGCATTTCACTTTGCTTTGCGACATCTCGCGGGCGGCGAAGGCTACACCTTCGCGCCCGAAATTGCCGCGCTTGACTCCGCCGAAGGGCATTGCATCCAATCGGTAATCGGTCGAATCGTTTATCATCACCCCCGCAGCGCGGAGCCTGCGGGAGGCTCGATATCCTTTCGTCGGTCCGCCAATCGGGACTTTCGCTTGCACGATGTCGCCTGTAGTCATGGCCGTCATGGCGCTTGTGGGGATCGACGCTGGGGGCACGAGCTTCAAGGGGCTGCTTGTCGCGCATGACGGAGCGATTCTCGCCCGCCACTGCGAGCCGACTTCATCGCCCGAGGCAACATTCGCAGGCATGGCGGGCTGGATCGCCCGGCTCGGCGCTCAGGGCCACCGCATCGAGGCGATGGGGATCGCGAGTTTCGGTCCGATCGACCGGGATCCGCATTCGAGCGAATGGGGTCGGATCGGCGTTACGACCAAGCAGGGCTGGGAAGGAGCCAATCCGCGGGCCGCGATGGAAGCTGCGACCGGCATTCCCTGCGCCTTGGACACCGACGTCAACGGCGCTCTGCTTGCCGAACATCGACTTGGAGCAGGCCGCGGCCTGCGAGATGTCGCCTATGTGACGATCGGGACCGGTGTGGGCGGATCGGCAATCGTGGACGGTCGCCTCGTCGGGGCGCCGCAGCACGGTGAGTTCGGCCATATCGGCGTGCGCCGCAAGCCTGAGGACATGGCGGCTTTTGCGGGGGCCTGTTCTTTCCATGGCGATTGCGTTGAAGGGCTGGCCTCCGCACCGGCGATCAGAGCGCGATGGGGATGCGATCCCGCCGATCTGCCCGACGACCATCAGGCATGGGACGAGGTTGCCGGGGCGCTGGCGCAGCTGTGCCGGTCGATCGCCTTCATCAATGCGCCGCAACGCATCATCCTTGGGGGTGGAGTGATGCTGCGCGAGAGCTTGCTCGCCCGGATCAGGGCGGGGTTTGCGGCCGTGACCAATGGCTATGGCCCGCGTGCGGAGATGCTCGATCCGCAGAGCTATATCGTCGGCGCAGCGCTCGGCGACGATGCGGGTGCCATGGGAGGCGTCGTGTTGGCGCGGAAACTGCTATCCAGGGAAGTGGACTGAAATGAGCTTGATTGATCCGCGCGACCGCCTTGTCTGCATGCGCGCGGGAGAGGCCTTGGCAGATAGCGGCGGCGCGGTTCTCCCGTCGATTGCGCAGGCGTCGCTATTCCGCAAGGAAACGATGGAAGACCTGCATTGCGAGCTGGCGCAGGAGCATGTCGCGACGGTGTATTCGCGGGGGACCAATCCGACCGTCCGCGTGCTCGAGCGGACACTGGCCGCGCTCGAGCGGGGTGAGGCGTGCAAATGTTTCGCTTCGGGAATGGGTGCCATCGGCGCGTTGCTGTTCGGCCTGCTCAAGGCAGGCGACCACATACTCTTCGTCAACGATATATACGGTCCTACGCTGGAGCTGGCCCGCCGGCTCGAAGATTTCGGGGTGAGCCACAACCAGATCTTCGACGGCACGCCCGAGCTTGTCGCCGATGCCATTCGCGATGAGACCCGGCTCATCTATTTCGAGAGTCCCGGATCGATGCTGTTCGGAACGGTCGATGTGCCGGGCATCGCCGCTGTCGCGAGGGATCGCGGCATCCTCACGGCCATCGACAATACCGTGGCCACCCCGCTGCTGCAGAAGCCGCTTACGGAGGGTGTCGATTTCGCGATCCACAGCTGCTCGAAATACATCGGCGGCCACAGCGACGCGATCGGTGGTGCACTGGTGGGACAGGCCGAATTGATCGAGCGGATCTTCTACGATTCCTACCTGCTGCTCGGCGCCCGCATGACGCCCTTCGAGGCCTGGTTATTCCTGCGCGGCCTCATGACCCTGCCTGCGCGGCTCGAGCAGCATCGGGCCGACGGCCTCGAAGTGGCGCGTTTTCTTCACGCCCACCCGGCTGTCGTGCGGGTGTTCCATCCCGAATTGCACGGCAATGGCCAGCCGCATTCCGGCCTCTTCTCCTTCGTGCTTGCCGAGGGCGGCTTCGCCCGCGCGGTGGCGGTTGCCAACCGTCTCCAGCTATTCGGCAAGGCGGTCAGCTGGGGCGGGGCGGAAAGTCTCGTGATGAGCGGGCACAAATTCGATCCGCCAGCATCATCCGGGGCGCGCATTCCAGCCGGCCTGCTGCGATTGTCGGTCGGGCTCGAGGGGGCCGAGGCCCTCATCGATGACCTGGATCGCGCGCTCGCATAGCGCGGCCGCGAGCCTAGAACGCGAGCGCCTGTACCAGCTCGCCCTCCTTTGAGGCCGGTGCATCTGGCGCGCGGCGTATGAGCCAGTCCGCCCCGGCAAGAGCGGCCTGGGCGCCGCTTTGCTGGTTCCCGAGCGGAACAAGACCCCGGTTCGAGATGGTTGCCCGCACAAAGGTTTCGCGCGAACCGTTGGCATCCACCCCGGTCACCAACGGCAGGGGCAGGAACCGCAATTCATGTGCGACCTCACCGCCCTGGAGCCTCGCAAGGAGCGGGCGCAGGAAGAGCCGGGCGGTGACCATTGCCGAGGTCGGGTTTCCCGGCAGGCCGAGCACAGGCTTGCCTCGCGCCAGTCCCAGCCACACCGGTTTGCCCGGCTTGATGGCGATGCGCGAGAAGGCGAGCTGCAAATCGTGTCCGGCGAACATCGGGCGTGCAAGGTCGTGGTCGCCCACCGAAGCGCCGCCTGTCACCACCACGCAATCTGCCACGTCGAGTGCCTCGCCTGCGATCTTCGTCAGCTGGTCGAGCTGGTCGGCTCCGCGCGTCATGAAGACGACATTCGCGCCCTGCGCATGTGACAGCCCCGAAACGCCATAGCTGGCGCTTTCGGGCAATGAACCCGGGCGGGCATGAGTTTCGCCGGGTGCGACGAGTTCGTCGCCGGTCGCGATGATGGCGATTTTCGGTTTCCGCCCGACCACAACTTCGGAGAGATCGGCAGCGGCCGCGGCGACCATTGCCTGGGGCGTCAGGCGCTGACCTGCCGCAAGGAGTCTGGTGCCTGCAGAGAAATCCGATCCGGCCGCGCGGATGTGGTCCGAAGGTCCGAAACCCGGCGCGAATTTGACGCGGGAGCCGTCGCGGGTCGCATATTCCTGAATGATTACGAGATCGGCACCGCGGGGCACTGGCGCGCCGGTGAAGACCCGAGTGGCCTGTCCCTCGCCGACTGCGCCGGGATCGACCATGCCCGGGCGCGTTTCGCCACAGAGGTCGAGCCATGTCCCGGCCTTCGCCGATGCCCGGGTGACGGCATAGCCGTCCATTGCAGAAACCGGGCGCCCGGGTGCATCGCCACGCGCCACGATGTCGCTCGCGAGATAGCGGCCCGGCGCTTTGCCAAGAGGTACTGTCTCGCAATCGAGCGGATCGACCGTTTCGACCAGCAGGCGTGTCGCTTCGTCGAACGAGATCACCGTGCCGTCACCCGCCGATCGAGGCGAGGTGCGGGGTCGCGCCGCTCAGCCCTTCGTTGAGGCGGTGGCCGCGCGTCTTGGTTGGCATGGCCGCAACAATGCGGGCGACGAGCGCGTCCTCGTCGGCATCCGATTGTAGCAGGTCCCGCAAATCTACGCCCTGCTCGCCAAACAGGCAGAGGTGCAGCACGCCGCGGCTCGACAGGCGCAGGCGGTTGCAACTGTCGCAGAAACCATGCGCATAGGGTGCGATCACGCCGATCCGGCCGCGAAAGTCGGGATGGGCATATTCGATCGCCGGACCCGCTGCTTCACCGCGCTCGCAAACCTGCCAGCCGGAGCTCGACAGGCGCTCGCGCAAGGCAAAGGATTGCGAGGCATGCGCCCCATGAAAGGTCGCATTGTCATTGGTTCGCATCAGCTCGATATAGCGCCAGCTGACGTCGCGGTCGGCCACGAAGGCCAGCACATCGTCCCAGTCGCGCCGGTCGCTTTCGCCCATTTGCACCGCATTGACCTTCACCGCGTCAAACCCCGCGGCGATGGCCGCATCGACGCCCGCGACGACTTCGCTCAGGCGGTCGTGGCCGGTGATCCGGTGGAACCGCACCGGGTCGAGCGTGTCGATGCTGACATTGACCGCGTCGATACCTGCTGCGCGCCAGGACGCCGCCTCGCGTGCGAGACGGTAGCCATTGGTAGTCATGGCCAGGCGGCGGATGCCGGGGATCGTCCCGAGGCTGGCAGCGATCTCGGCGAAGTCCGATCTGACGGTGGGCTCGCCCCCTGTGAGACGCAGTTTCCAAAGACCCAGCCGTGCGAAAGCGCGCACGGCGCGACGCATCTCGTTGGGCGAGAGTTCGGGAGGAAGCCCGGGCTGTTTTACGAAGCCATTCGGGAGGCAATAGGTACAGCGAAAATTGCACCGCTCGGTCAGCGACAGGCGCAAGTAGGAGAAGCGGCGACCGAAACCGTCCGCAAGATGTTGCTGTGCCTGTTTCATTCAGCCCGAATGTAGCCTCGGCCGGTCGGCTTGGCTACACGACAAAGGGCTCTATTTCCGACACGCCGGCCATTGACATTGCGACCAATCATATTAGATATTCATAATATGGAGAATGCGCAAATGAACTCACCTCCGGACCACCCGATCGCCAGCGCTTCCGAACAGGTGCGCCGCGCGAATGCGAACAAGGGTCTCCGCCCATCGATCGCCGGCTTCTTCGACGAAGCGACCTACACGGTTACCTACGTCGTACATGATCCCGTGACCAAGGAAGCGGCGATCATTGACTCGGTGCTCGATTTCGAGGCTGCTTCGGGCCGCACGTCGAACGGGTCCGCCGACCTGATCGTGGAATATGTGCGCAAGAACGGTCTCACGGTCGCCTGGCTGATCGAGACCCATGCCCATGCCGATCATATTTCGGCGGCGCCTTATCTGCAGGAGAAACTTGGCGGCAAGCTGGCCATCGGGCGGGAGATCGTCCGCGTGCAGGAGGTCTTCGGCAAGCTCTTCAACGCGGGTACGGAGTTCCAGCGCGACGGATCGCAGTTCGACCATTTGTTTGATGATGGCGAGACCTTCTCGATCGGCAATCTCGAGGGGATTGCCCTGCATGTGCCGGGTCACACGCCCGCCGACATGGCATTCGTTATCGGCGATGCGGCCTTCGTGGGCGACACGATCTTCATGCCCGATTTCGGAACCGCCCGTGCCGATTTCCCCGGCGGCGACGCGCGACAGCTGTTCCGCTCGATCCGTCGGCTGCTTTCGTTGCCCGAAGAGACCCGTCTGTTCCTGTGCCACGACTACAAGGCGCCCGGGCGTGACGAATACGCCTGGGAGACCACCGTGGCCCAGCAACGTCTTGCCAATGTCCACGTGCGCGATGGGGTGAGCGAGGACGAGTTCGTCGAGATGCGGACGGGACGCGACCGCACACTGGCGATGCCGCAGCTCATCATGCCCAGTGTCCAGGTCAATATTCGCGGCGGGCGCCTGCCCGAACCCGAAGACAATGGTGTCAGCTACATCAAGATTCCGGTCAACGCGGTATGATCCTGCCCTGGTTTCCCGACGCCGCGCCTGGCGCGGGGCTTGCTGGCGGGCTGCTGATCGGCCTCTCGGCTGCCCTTATGCTGCTCGGCGCTGGCCGCATTGCCGGCGTCTCCGGGATCGCCTCGCGGGCCTTCGGTATCAGCGATTCCGGCATGTCATGGTCGAGCGCATGGACCTTTATCGTCGGACTGCCGCTCGGTGCGCTGATAGTGACAAGGCTCTCGGGCGCGCCGATCCCGGACTTCGCCCCCTTGCCGCTGCTCGCCCTGGCGGGTTTGCTGGTCGGTTTCGGGGCACGTCTTGGTAGCGGATGCACCAGCGGACATGGTGTCTGCGGTGTCAGTCGCTTTTCCCAGCGCTCGATCGTGGCGACGGCAACTTTCATGGCGACCGGCATGGCGACAGTGGCGCTGATGAGGATGTTCGCATGATCCGCCGCCATCTCCCGCCACTCCTTTCAGGACTGCTGTTCGGTGCCGGTCTTGCACTGGGAGGCATGACCGACCCGGCGCGTGTGCGCGGTTTTCTCGACATCTTCGGTGCCTGGGACCCGACACTGGCCTTCGTCATGGGTGCAGCGCTTGCTGTCATGACCGTCGCCTGGCGCTTCGTGCCAAGGATGCGGCATCCCCTGTTTGCGGAGAAGTTCGCGCTTCCCGACCGCAATGACCTCACTGGGAGGCTGGTCGGGGGTTCCATGCTCTTTGGCCTGGGCTGGGGCATTGCAGGCCTGTGCCCGGGGCCGGGCTTCGCGGCACTGGCAATCGCGCCTCTAGAAGCGGCAGTCTTTACCGTCTCGATGGTGTCCGGAATGGTGCTGCAGCGGCTATTCTTCGAGCGCGGGGCCCGAGCGAGCCCCAGCTGAGCGCGCAGCCGCCGTGCGTGGCGCTCAGGAGTTGATGGCGGGCATCGTCTCGCAATCGGCGCAGAACAGATCGTAAAGCGTGCCGATGACAGCTTTCGCATCCTCGCTGTCGATCGAATACCAGACATAGGGCGGTTCGCGGCGCGTCTTTACCAGCCCTTCGCGCCGCAGGACGCCGAGGTGCTGCGAAAGCGCGGATTGCGAAAGTCCGACCAGTTCGATCAGCTCGCCCACATTCATCTCGCGCTCGGACAGCTGGCACAGGATCATGAGCCGCGTCTCATTGGCCATGGACTTGAGCAGCGCGGTTGCGCGGCCCGCATTGGCCTGCATGATTTCCAGCGGGAGATCCAAGTGACTTTCCTCTCGTGAGCGGAAGGTGTTTACCCCTCGGGAAGGTCGATAGGCAAGCGCTGTGAAATCAGTTGTGTTGCGGCCCCCATTCGCCCGACTTGCCCCCGGTCTTGGACAGGACCGTGATACCGGTGATCTCCATGCTCCGGTCGACCGCCTTGAGCATGTCGAACAGCGTCAGGCAGGCGGTGGAAACGGCTGTGAGCGCCTCCATCTCCACGCCCGTAGAGCCGTTCGTGCGGGCTTCGGCCTCGACCGTGAAGCCGGGCAGGGCATCGTCGATGGAAATCTGCACCGCGACCTTCGATAGCGGCAGCGGATGGCACAACGGGATGAGGTCCGCGGTCCGCTTTGCCCCCATGATCCCGGCCAGCTCTGCGGTGGAGATCACCGCACCCTTGGGTGTGCGACCCTCGCGCACGGCGTCGAGCGTAGCGGGTGCGCAGCGCAGCTGGCCACTGGCCCTGGCCGTGCGCGCGGTCGCGGGCTTGTCCGAGACATCGACCATGTGTGCACGGCCCTGATCGTCGAGATGGGTGAGCTTGCTCATGCCGGGTCTTCCAGCATCGCGAGGGCCGCCTGTCGAGCGAGAATTCGCGGCATCGGGGGAAGCCAGGCTTCCCGGGTTTGCGCTTCTGGGGTGTCGTGTTACCCGAAGCGCCATGGACACGCGTTCCGCCGACAAACCGATCCCGATCGCTGCCCTGGTGGAGAGCGACCCCGCAGCGGCACTGCCGCGCCTGCGTGCGGCGGTCGCGCGCGATCCCTCGCTCGCCCCGGCGCAGCGCCTGCTCGCGCGTGCCTTGCGCAAGCTGGGGGAAGAGGCGGAGGCCGATGCGGCGGACATGGCCGCCGTGCGCGCCACGGCTGCGGACCCGGAGATGATTGCCATTGCCGGAGCGCTCCACGATGGCGAGCTGCAACAGGCGGAAGGCCTCCTGCGCCAGCGGCTCGCCGCCCAGCCGACCGATGCCGCCGCAATTCGCATGATGGCCGAGCTTGCGGCACGGATCGGGCGTCTGCCCGATTCCGAGAAACTGCTGCGCCGGGCGCTCGAACTTTCGCCCGGTTTCACCGCCGCCAGGGCGAACCTTGCCAATGTGCTCTACAAACAGAGCCGTTACGAAGAGGCGGCCAGGGTTCTCGACGAGGTGCTCGAGCGCGACCCGGCCAACCCCGGCAATCGCAACCTCATGGCCGCGACGCTCGGCCGGATCGGCGACTATGACGAGGCGCTCAAGCTTTATGGCGAGCTGACCGAGACCTTCCCCGATCATGCCAAGTTGCAAATGAGCTATGGCCACATGCTCAAGACTGTCGGCCGGCAGGAAGACGGCGTTGCCGCCTATCGCCGCGCGCTGGCGACCCAGCCGGACCTGGGTGAGGTCTGGTGGAGCCTTGCCAATCTCAAGACGGTGGAATTCACCGAAGAGGACGTGGCGGCGATGGAGGCGGCGCTCGAAGGCGGGCCTGCCCACGAGGATGCGCTCCATCTCCATTTCGCGCTGGGCAAGGCCTATGCGGACCGGAGCGAGGCAGAGGCCGCCTTCCGCCACTACGCGCGCGGCAATGCACTGCGCAGCGAGGAGCTTGCCTACCAGCCGGAAGAGATCACCCGGCAGGTCGATCGCATGATCGAGGTGCTGACGCCTGCGTTCCTGGCCGAACACGAAGGGGTGGGCTATCCCGCGCCCGATCCGATCTTCATCCTTGGATTGCCGCGTGCGGGATCGACCTTGCTCGAGCAGATCCTTTCGAGCCACAGCCAGGTCGAAGGCACAATGGAACTGCCCGACATCCCCGCAATGGCCATGCGGGAGGCGCGCAAATCGGGCGGCGATCTGCGCGACTGGCCCGATGCAGTTGCGGACATGGACAAGGCGCAGTTTGCCGAGCTTGGTGCGGAGTTCCTCGACCGCACCAGGGTTCAGCGCAAGACCGGCAAACCCTTCTACATCGACAAGCTGCCGAACAACTGGAGCTATGCCGGTTTCATCCACCTGATCCTGCCCAATGCCCGGATCGTCGATGCGCGGCGGCATCCGATGGACTGCTGTTTCTCCAACTTCCGCCAGCATTTCGCCAAGGGGCAGGGCTTCTCCTATTCGCTCGACCACATTGGACGCTATTATGCCGATTATGTGCGGGCGATGGATCACTACGACGCGGTCCTGCCGGGGCGCATCCATCGCGTGATCCACGAACAATTGCTCGACGATCCAGAGGCCGAAGTGCGTGCCTTGCTCGACTATCTCGGCCTCCCTTTCGAGGAGTCATGCCTCGAATTCCATCGCAACACGCGTGCGGTCAGGACTGCCTCGTCCGAGCAGGTGCGCCGCCCGATCAACCGCGACGGCGTGGGCCAGTGGGAGCCCTATCGCGAATGGCTGGGCCCGCTGGAGGCAGCGCTCGGCGACTTGGCGGAGGGTTACGCTCGCTAGCAATATCCTTATCCTCGAGGGGCAGGATGCGTTGCAAAAATACCATGAATTCGACGGAAAGCTGTGGGGATTCCACGGGCGGCAGGCCCTTGGGGTTGGCAAAGTGGCCGATTTGTGGCGCATATCTGCCCATTGGATAAATGGGAGGAAACTATGTCAGTGGTATTGTCCGGTCGCAGGATCGGGATGGCAGCGGGCTTGCTGGCGGGGACTGCCCTGACCACGGCGACGCCTGTCGTCGCTCAGGAAGCCGAGGCGACCAGCCAGACCCGCGACGTCATCATCGTGACCGCGCAGAAGCGCTCGCAGGATCTTCAGGACGTGCCGGTGGCGATCACCGCAATTGGGACCGAGAGGCTCGACGAGTTGCAGGTCAACGAATTGCAGGACGTCGTGAAATTCCTCCCTTCGGTGACGATCCAGTCGATCTCGCCGGGCTTTAGCCAGGTCTATTTCCGCGGCGTCGCCAGCGGTGAGAATGCGAACCACTCGTCCTCGCTGCCGACCGTGGGCACCTATCTCGACGAAATGCCGATCACGACCATCCAGGGCGCACTCGACATTCATGCCTATGACCTCGCCCGGGTTGAAGCGCTCGCAGGTCCGCAGGGCACGCTCTACGGCGCCAGCTCGATGGCCGGCACGATCAAGATGGTCACCAACCAGCCCGACTATGGCGAAAGCTATGGTGCGATGGACCTCGAGCTGAACAAGGTCGCGCATGGCGGCGTTGGTGGCACTGTCGAAGGCTTCTACAATGCCCGCCTCGGCGACAACGCTGCGCTGCGCATGGTCGGCTGGTACCGCAAGGATGCCGGATATATCGACAATATCGCGGGCAGCCGGACCTATCCGACCTCCGGGATTACCCAGGACAACGCCGAGTTCGTCGAAGACGACTACAACGAAGTCGATACCTATGGCGCGCGCCTCGCGCTGGGCATCGAACTCGACGACAACTGGACCGTTCGACCGACCGTCATGGGGCAGGTGCAGGAAGCGCATGGCAGCTTCGCGCAGGAACGCTCGACTGCGGTCACCGGCGACCTGCAGACCGTGCAGTACAATCCCGAATATTCGAAAGATAAGTGGCTCCAGGCTGCGATGACCATCGAAGGCAAGATCGGCAATTGGGATCTCGTCGCGACCGGCGGCCATCTGTGGCGCCGTGACGTGGTGAATTCGGACTATTCCGACTACGCCTATTTCTACGATGCGCTCTATGGCTACGGGGCCTATTTCTACGACAACAACTACGATCTCGTCAGCCCGAACCAGTATATCGAGGGCGGTGACCGCTATAAGCGCTGGTTCGGCGAAATCCGCGTGGCGAGCCCGGCGGAAGCGCCGATCCGGTTCATCGGCGGCCTCTTCGCGCAGCGCCAGAAGCATGAGATCGAACAGAACTACATCGTCGACGACATTGCCGACATCAACACGGTGCCAGGCACGGCGAGCAATATCTGGCTGACCCGCCAGGACCGCGTCGATCGCGACTACGCAGCCTTCGGTGAACTGAGCTTCGATGTCACCGACCAGTTCACCATCACCGGTGGTGCGCGCGTCTATCGCTACAAGAACTCGCTGATCGGCTTCTTCGGTTACGCGCAGAACTTCTCTTCGCGCACCGGCGTGTCGGCCTGTTTCACCACCGATGGGCCGCCGCTCAACGAGAATCCGACCGGTACACTCGCGCCGCCTGATGTCGATGGCACGCCCTGTACCAATCTCGACAAGGTGACCTCGGACACCGACGTGATCTGGAAGCTCAACGCGACCTACCAGATGACGCCAGATGTGATGCTCTATGCGACCTGGTCGCAGGGTTTCCGACCGGGTGGCATCAACCGTCGCGGTACGCTGCCGCCCTATCGTCCGGATGCGCTCGACAATTACGAGCTCGGCTGGAAGACCCAATTCGGCGACGTGACCTTCAACGGTGCGATCTACCAGGAGGACTGGAGCGACATCCAGCTGTCCTTCCTCGGCGAAAACGGCCTGACAGAGATCCGCAATGCCGGTATCGCACGCATCCGCGGTATCGAAGCGGACTTCGGCTATCGTGCCAATGGCCTCAGCCTGAATCTCTCGGGCAGCTATAACGACGCGACCATTCGCCGCGATTTCTGCCGCATCGCCAATCCGGACTTCGATTGTACCTTCGATCCGGGCGATGGCCGCACCAATGCCCTGCTGGCTCCGTCGGGCACTCGTCTGCCGGTGACCGCGAAGTTCAAGGGCAATGCGGTCGCTCGCTACGAATTCCCGGTGGGATCCTGGGATGCCCATGTACAGGGCGCGCTGGCCCATATCGGCAAGCGTCGAAGCGACCTTCGTACTTTCGAGAACAACCTCAAGGGCTTCTTCGACGGTTACACCACGGTCGACTTCAGCCTTGGCATGCGCAAGGACGGGCTGCGGGTCGAACTCTTCGCGACGAACCTGTTCGACGAACGCGGGGTGGTGAACAGCGGGGTCCAGTGCCTCGAAACCACTTGCGGCGACCCGGACGGCATCAGCTCGACCGGCGGGGTGTTCTACGACTCGATCATCAAGCCGCGCGTGATCGGCATCAAGACCGGCTTCGATTTCTGAGCCGGGCCATGCTTTGAAACAGGAGGGGCCGGGCGATTGCCCGGCCCTTTCCTTGTCAGCCGACGAGGCGGTCGAGCCAGCTTTCGGCCAGCGCGCTAGCCTGTTCGGGCGCGAAGGGTGCATCGCCCAGCGAGAGCTCGAGCCAGAGCCCGTCGATCAGCGCAGTCAGCGCGATCGCGACCAATCCCGGATCGGCCAGGCTCGGGCGCCACTCGACCAGTAGTGTTTCGAGGTCGGCGCGGTAGTCGCGATACACCTCCTCCCGCACGGCGGCGACAGCCGGATCGCTGCGGGTAAGGCTCCATAGGGCGATGTAGCTGGCCAACAGGTCGGGAGATGCAATCGGGGGGCGAAAGCTGGCGGTGAGGTAGGCGAGGATGCGCGCCCTCGCACCGTCTCCTGCCGCATCGACGGAATCCTTCAGCGCATCTGCAATCCGTGCGCCGGTCCAGCGATAGGTTTCGGCGATCGCCTCCGACACGCCCGCGAAATAGTGCCGCAGCAGTCCCGGAGAGACACCCGCTTCGGCGCAGATCGCGCGCACCGAAACGCCCGCCGCGCCCTTCTCGGCGAGCACGCGCGCGGTCGCCTCGATCAGGCTCTGGCGGCGCTCGTCGGGATCGGCGCGGGTGAAGGCGGGTTGCGGGTTCATGTCGAGCTTGTTATACGAATGTATAGCAAGGAGCGGACGATGGCAACGCAAAGGATCGAGGCTACCGAGGGCGATCCACTGGACGGGTGGAGCCTGCCGGCGTGGACCTATCACGACGAGGAATTTTATCGCCTCGAACTAGATCGCATCTTCCGCCCCAGCTGGCAGGTCGTCTGCCATGTCAGCGACATTCCCGCTCACGGCGACTGGCACACGCTCGACTATTGCGGCGAGAGCGTGATTGTCGTGCGCGGCAAGGATGATGTGCTGCGCGCCTTCACCAATGTTTGCCGCCATCGCGGCTCGCGGCTGGTCGACGGTGCGGTCGGTTGCGCGAAGAAGCTGGTGTGCCCCTATCACGCCTGGACCTACGATCTCGACGGGCGGCTGACGGGCGTGCCCGACAGCGCGAGCTATCCCACGCTCGACCGCGAACGCGCAGGACTGGTGCCGGTGGAGCTCGAAATCTGGCGCGGCTTCATCTTCGTCCGGCTGGAGGACGATGGCGGACCGGGCGTTGCGCAGATGATGGCGCCCTATGAAGCTATGGTCGAACCCTATCGTTTCGAGGAACTGGGCGCGCTGGGCCGCGTCACCCGCCGCCCGCGCGAAGTGAACTGGAAGAACGTCGGCGACAATTATTCCGACGGGCTCCACATCCCCGTCGCGCACCCCGGCCTCACCCGCCTGTTCGGCAAGAGTTACGGCGTCGAAGCCGAGGCCAACGTCGACCGGATGTGGGGCGATATGCAGGACCGCGAGAGCGCCAACTGGTCCGAGCGCATGTACCAGAAGCTGCTGCCGCCCGTGCCGCACCTGCCCGAGGCGAGCCAGCGCCACTGGCTCTACTTCAAGCTTTGGCCCAACGTCGCCTTCGACATCTACCCCGACCAGGTCGACTTCATGCAGTGGTTGCCGACCGGCCCGACCACCTGCCTGATCCGCGAGATCAGCTATGTCCTGCCCGACGACAGGCGCGAGATGCGCGCCGCGCGCTATCTCAACTGGCGGATCAACCGGCAGGTCAATGCCGAGGACACCATGCTGATCACCCGTGTGCAGGATGGCATGGCCTCGCGCAGCTTCTCGATGGGGCCGCTCAGCGACAAGGAAGTATGCCTCAAGCATTTCTGCAAGCGCATGCGCGAAACCATTCCCGAGGCACGCCTCGAACGCCAACCCCCTGCCGGCTGGAGCCACAAATGACCAAGCAATACGACGCCGTGATCATCGGCGCAGGCCACAACGGGCTCGTCTGCGCCTTCTACCTCGCGCAAGCCGGGCTCAAGGTCCGTATCGTCGAGCGGCGCGATGTGGTGGGCGGCGCGGCGGTGACCGAGGAATTCCATCCGGGTTTCCGCAATTCGGTGGCGAGCTACACCGTCAGCCTGCTGCAGCCAAAGGTCATCCGCGACATGCGGCTGCACGACCATGGCTATCGCGTGATCGAACGCCCGATCTCGAATTTCCTGCCACAGGAAGACGGCGGCTACCTCAAGCTCGGCGGCGGGCTCGAGCGGACGCAGGCCGAGTTCCGCAAGTTCTCGAATGCCGACGCCGAGGCGCTCCCTGCCTATTACGATGCGCTGGAAGGCGTCGCCCAGGTGCTGCGCGATCTCGCACTCAAGAGCCCGCCTAATGTCGGCGAAGGGCTGCGCACGCTCATCGCGGGTGCGACACAGGGCTGGGGGATGTCCCGTCTCGACCTTGCTGCCAAGCGCGACATCCTCGACCTTTTCACCAAGTCGGCGACCAGCTTCCTTGGCCAGTGGTTCGAGAGCGAGGCGGTCAAGGCCGCCTTCGGTTTCGACGCCGTGGTCGGCAATTACGCCAGCCCCGACACCCCGGGCAGCGCCTACGTGCTGCTGCACCATGTCTTCGGAGAGGTGAACGGCAAGAGGGGCGCCTGGGGCCACTCGGTCGGTGGTATGGGCACGATCACGCAGATCATGGCCGATGTCTGCCGCCAGTGCGGGGTCGAAATCAGCCTCGAAGCGCCGGTCGCCGAAGTTCTGGTCGATGGCGATGCCGTAGCGGGTGTTCGACTCGAGAGCGGCGAAGAGATCGCAGCCAAGCGCGTCATCGCAAACGTCGGGCCCAAGCTGCTCTACGGCAAGATGCTCGACGAGAGCCATCAGCCCGAGGATTTCCGCCGCCGCATGAAGGGCTTCAAGGCGGGCGGCGGCACCTTCCGCATGAACGTGGCGCTGAGCGAGCTGCCAAAGTTTACTGCGCTGCCCGAACCTGGCGAGCATCACCAGTCGGGCATCATCCTCGCCCCCACGCTCGATTACATGGACAAGGCCTTCCTCGATGCGAAGGCGCATGGCTGGTCGAAGAAGCCGATCGTCGAAATGCTGATCCCGAGCACCGTGGACGACAGCCTCGCGCCCGAAGGCCAGCACGTCGCCAGCCTGTTCTGCCAGCAGTTCGCGCCCGAGCTTCCAGACGGTCGCGACTGGGACGACGAGGAAGACGCAGCAGCCGATACCATCATCGACACGGTCGAGGCGCAGGCACCGGGCTTCCGTGCCTCGATCCTCGGGCGGCAGGTGCTCAGTCCCAAGGGTCTCTACAAGAAGTTCGGCCTCGTCGGCGGTGATATCATGCATGGCCACATGAGCCTCGACCAGCTGTGGTCGGCGCGTCCGGTGCTCGGCAACGGCGCCTATCGCGGGCCGGTGAAGGGCCTCTACATGTGCGGTGCGGGCAACCACCCCGGCGGCGGTGTCACCGGCGCGCCCGGCCACAACTGCGCACGCGAGGTCATCTTCGACCGTGGCAACTGGCGGAGGTTTTCCGCGATTTAGGCATTTCTCGAGCAGGCGTGGCGGTGCTACGCCTGTGCGGGTCTTTGGAGAGGAACCTTATGCGCGTCAGCCCAGTCGCCGCGAGCCTGCTCGCCCTTGCATCTGCCACTGTTGTTCAGGCGAAGAGCACTCCGGCTGCGGTCGAACAGGTGGTCGAACTGACCAAGCAGTCGATCGCGCTGCGCACGGTCCGGGGCGAGGGGAACGAGACCGGCAAGGTTGCCGAATTGTTCCGCGACTCCCTCCTCGAAGGCGGCTGGTCTGCCGACGAGATAGAAATCGTACCCTACGAAGATACCGCCTACCTCATCGCCACCTGGCCTGGCACCGATCCTTCGCTGGGTCCGATCGTAATCTCGGCGCATATGGACGTGGTCGAGGCCAAGCCCGAGGATTGGGAGCGTGATCCCTTCACGGCAGTGGTCGAGAAGGGTCTCCTTTACGGCCGCGGTTCGAGCGACACCAAGTTCGACGCAGTGCAGGCAATGGTCGCCACGACCCTGTTACGCCAGCAGGGCTTCAAGCCGAAGCGCAGCATCGTCATCGCTTATTCGGGCGATGAGGAAACCACGATGCTCACCTCCAAGATCATCGCCGAGCGGCTCAAGCACGCCAAGCTGGTGCTCAATGTCGATGGCAATTCGGGAGTGCTCGATGAAGCCACGGGCAAGCCCGCCTACTGGATGTGGCAGGGCGCCGAGAAGACCTATGGCGATTTCAAGCTGGAAGTCACCAATCCCGGCGGCCACAGCTCGGCCCCGACCGACACCAATGCCATTGCCCAGCTCGGGCGCGCACTGGCGCGGATTGGCGACTACCGCTTTGCGCCCGAGATGAATGACATCACCCGCGAATATTTCGCGAAGGCTGCCGATTTCGAGGGCAACGAGCTGCTCGCCGCAGCCATGCGCGCATTTGCGAAGGACCCGACGGACAAGGCGGCGGTCGCGGTGCTGCGTGCCAATCCCGGAACGGTAGGGGCAACGGGGACCACCTGCGTGCCGACCATGGTTGAAGCGGGGCATGCGCTCAACGCGCTGCCGCAGCGGGCGACGGCCTATGTCAATTGCCGGATCTTCCCCGGTCACACCAAGGCCTCGATCATCGCCGAGCTGAAGGAGGTGGCCGACGAGCCCGCGCTGACGATCGAGGAGATCAATCCGGAGTACGTCGTGGAGGCCGACGCCTCGCCTTACGACAAGGCTTTCGTCGACGCTGCGACCAAGGCGATTCGGGCCAGTTTCGGCAACGTCCCGGTGATCGCCTCGCAAGCCTCGGGCGCGTCGGATTCCATGTGGTATCGTGCCATCGGCGTGCCGAGTTACGGCGCGAGCGGGACCTTCATGAAGGACAGCGATGGCTATGCTCACGGCCTCAACGAGCGCGTGCCGATCACCAATATTGCGAAGAGCATTGACTATTATCACGTCCTGCTGACCGAGCTCGCGTCGAAATGAGGGCGCTGGCGCTCGCTGCCGCGCTCGCGGCCGCTCCGGCATCTGCGGGGTCCTATTATGTCGAGGCGGGGAGGCTGGTCGATGTCGAGACCGGCACCGCCGCGACGGGCCAGTGCGTGCTGGTCGAAGACGAGCGGATCGTGCGAATCGAGCGCTGCATCGATACACCGAACAGCGCCGAACACCTCGACTGGTCGGCATATACCGTCCTGCCCGGCCTGATCGACCTTCACACCCACCTCGCCGACGCGGGGCAGGACGCGGATGTTGCGCTGCCGCTCAAGACTTCGCCCCAGCTGACCGCGCTGATCGGCGCGCACAATGCCAGGATCACGCTCGAGGCGGGCTTCACCACGGTGCGTGATGTCGGCACCTATCGCGGGTTGACCGACGTGGCGCTGCGCGATGCGATCAATCGTGGGCTCGTCCCGGGACCGCGCATGTTTGTGGCGGGTGGCTATCTTACGCACCCCGGCGGTGGGGGCGAGCTCAACGGCGTTGTGCCCAATGACGAGCTTCCGGCAGACATGCGCCTCGGCGTGCTGACAAGTCCGGAAGAGGCAGCCGAGCAGGCCGCCTACCTGCTCGATCACGGGGCCGATTTCCTCAAGATCCTCGCCACCGGGGCCGTGCTCGCCATCGGCACAGAACCCGGCCAACCGGAAGTCACCGAGGAGGAAATGCGCGCCGCGATCGCCGTGGCCAAGGCGCACGGCACCTATGCCACCGCCCATGCGCACGGTGCCGAGGGAATTAAGAACGCGATCCGTGCGGGCGTGCGCAGCATCGAGCACGCGAGCCTGATCGATGAGGAAGGCCTCAAGATGGCCCGCGATCACGGTGTCTGGCTGGTGATGGATGTCTTCAACGGCGACTATATCGACGAGATCGGCACTGCAGAGGGCTGGCCCGAGGAATATCTGCGCAAGAATCGCGAGACCACGCAGATTCAGCGCGACAATTTCCGCCGCGCGGTCGAGCTGGGCGTGCCGCTCGCCTTTGGGAGTGACAGCGGGGTCTATCCGCATGGCATCAACGCTCGCCAGTTTGGGTACATGGTCGCCAACGGGATGACGCCCGTGCAGGCGATCCGTGCCGCCACATTGAGCGCAGCCACGGTTGTCGGACACGAGGACGAGATCGGATCCATCGCGCCCGGCAAATTCGCCGACATGATCGCGGTCGAGGGCAACCCGCTCACCGATGTGACGGTGCTGGAGAAGGTCGCGCACGTCATGAAGGGCGGCGCGCTGGTGAAGTAGCGCGCCCGCGCCCTTGCATTCGTCGCGCAAAAGCTGTGAGGCAGGGCGCGAGAGCAAGAGAGGTTTCGCGATGAAAATGCGGTCATGGCTGTTCGCCCCGGGCGACAGCGAGCGGAAGATGCAGAAGGCGGTCGAGGGCGCGGCGGATGTCGTGATCTTCGATCTCGAGGATGCGGTAGCCACCGAGAACAAGCCCGAAGCCCGGCGCATGGTGCGCGAATTCCTCGAGGCGAATGCCGAAGCGCGCAGCCGCGTCTTCGTCCGCGTCAACCCGCTCGACGGACCCTACACGCTCGAAGACCTCGCAGCGATCATGCCCGGCAAACCCGGTGGGATCATGCTGCCCAAGGCCTATGGCCGGCAGGATGTCGAGGCGCTCGACAAATACCTCTCCGCGCTCGAGGTGACGAATGGCATCGAACGGGGTTCGACACCGGTCATCGTCCTCCTGACAGAGGTCGCCGAATGCATGTTCCACGCAGGCGACTTCAAGGGAGCGCCACGTCTCCTCGCGCTGACCTGGGGCGCGGAGGATCTCGCCGATTCCATCGGTGCGCAGAGCAATCGCAATCCCGACGGCAGCTTTGACTTCACCTACGAGCTGGCGCGTAGCCTGTGCCTGCTCGGCGCAGCCACGGCGGGGGTCCCGGCCATCGAGACCATTCAGGCCGACTTTCGCGATAGCGATGGGCTGAAGGCACGGGCAGAAACCGTGCGCCGCTCCGGTTTCCGCGGAATGCTGGCGATCCATCCGGCGCAGGTCGAGGTCATCAACGAGGCCTTCACTCCGGGCGAGGAGGAAATCGCCCATGCGCGCGAGATCGTCGAGCTGTTCGAGGCCAATCCGGGAGCGGGGACCATCGGCTGGAAGGGCGGCATGCTTGACCGGCCGCACCTCTCCCGCGCGCGCCAGTTGCTGTCGCAGATCGACTGGGACTAATTGCTTCATTCGCGTTCGCAATTGCAACCCATCGCCCGGCTTGGCACAGAGGCCCGACGCAAAGGGAGAGCAAGCGCATGACCGATTCCGCCAGTAACGGACCGCTAACCGGCCTCAAGGTGGTCGAATTCCAGGGGATCGGGCCGGGACCGCACGTCGCGATGATGCTCGCCGACATGGGGGCGGAGGTCGTACGCATCGAGCGCGCGGGTCACCAGCCGATGAATCCGGTTGTCGAACGCGCCCGCCACAGGGCGGAGGTCGATCTCAAGAGCGAAGAGGGTCAGGCCTTCGTCAAGCAGGCACTGGCCCATGCCGATGTGCTGGTCGAAGGATTCCGGCCGGGCGTCATGGAGCGGCTGGGCCTCGGTCCCGAAGAGATGCTCGCCGCCAATCCGCGCCTTGTCTACGCTCGTATGACCGGCTGGGGTCAGGACGGGCCGCTCGCAATGGCTGCGGGGCACGACCTCAACTACATCGCCATCACCGGCGCGCTCGATGCCATCGGCAAGCGTGGTGACTTGCCCGTGCCGCCGCAGAACCTCGTCGGCGATTTTGGCGGCGGCTCGATGTATTGCGCGATGGGCATCCTCGCCGCGCTGTTCGAGCGCGAGCGGAGCGGCAAGGGGCAGGTGGTCGACGCGGCGATCGTAGACGGCGTCACCAGCCTGATGAGCTTTTTCTACGGCCAGCCGCACAGCGCGCTGCGCACCACCACGCGCGGTGCGGGCCTGCTTGGCGGCGCGGCGCATTTTTATCGCTGCTACACCTGCAAGGACGGCCGGGAGATCAGCGTCGGCGCGATCGAGCCGCAGTTTTATGCCGAGCTGCTCGAGCGAGCGGACGCGCCAGAGAAGCTGCGCGAGGGTCAGATGAATCCGGCCAACTGGGACGACTACACCGAAGACCTCGCTGCCATGTTCGCCACGAAGACCCAGGCCGAATGGTGCGAATTGCTCGAAGGCACCGACGCGTGTTTCGCTCCGGTCGTCCCGCTGGACGAAGCGAAGGACCATCCCCACATGAAGGCGCGCGGCGCCTTCGTCGAACACGGCGGTCGCTGGCACACTGCGCCAGCGCCACGGTTCGACCGGACACCGAACACGATCCGCGACAGCGCTCAGGACGGCGAAGCAGTCGTTGAGCGGTGGGCGAAGGAAGGCTAGAGCGCGCGCTCGAAGGAGAGATTCATGTACGAGTACACCCAGTTCTACATCGACGGCCAGTGGGTCGACCCGGTCACGCCAAACACCGTCCCGGTGGAGAATCCGGCCACCGAAGAGACCATCGGCCATATCTCGATCGGCAGCGCGGCCGATGTCGACAAGGCCGTTGTCGCCGCACGACGTGCCTTTGAAAGCTGGCAGTTCTCTTCGCGCGCCGAACGCCTCGACCTGATGCGATCGATCCTCGCCGAGATCGACAAGCGCAAGGAAGACCTCGCCCGCGCCGTCAGCGACGAAATGGGTGCGCCCATGAGCCTCGCCAGCGGCCCGCATACAGGCTTGCTCTCCGGCCATTTGATGACCGCCATCGGCATCCTCGAGAACTTCGAGTTCGAAAGGACCAGCGGCAACACCACGCATCTTTACGAACCCATCGGTGTGGTCGGCATGATCACTCCGTGGAACTGGCCGCTCAACCAGATCGCGTGCAAGGTCTTCCCCGCGCTGGCGACGGGCAACACGATGATCCTCAAGCCGTCGGAGATCGCTCCGCTCGACGCGGCGATCTTTACCGAGATCATGCACGCAGCGGGCGTCCCCGCAGGCGTCTACAACATGATCAACGGCGACGGTCCGGGTGTCGGCACCGCCATGTCTGGCCATGAGGACATCGACATGATCTCCTTCACCGGCTCGACTCGCGCAGGAATCGCCATTGCCGCCAATGCTGCGAGCACGGTGAAACGCGTGGCGCAGGAACTGGGCGGCAAGAGCCCCAACATCATCCTCGACGATGCCAGCTTCGCCCGCTCGGTTGCCAAAGGCACCACCGCCATGATGGGCAACTCGGGCCAGACCTGCACTGCACCCAGTCGCATGTTCGTGCCCAAGGCGCGCATGGAAGAGGCCAAGACAGCGGCGAAGGAAGCAGCCGAGAGCGTCATTCCCGGCGATCCCAAGGGCAATGCCACTATCGGACCGGTCGTCAGCCGCACCCAGTGGGAAAAAATCCAGGGCCTGATCGAGAAAGGCATCGAGGAAGGCGCCACGCTGGTTGCAGGTGGTTCCGGCAAGCCCGAAGGTCTCGACACCGGTCACTACGTCAAGCCGACCGTCTTCGCCGATGTCACCAACGACATGACCATTGCGCGCGAAGAAATCTTCGGCCCGGTGCTGTGTATCCTCGGCTACGAAGACCTCGATGACGCAGTTCGTATCGGCAATGACACCGAATACGGCCTTGCCGCACATATCATGGGCGAAGACACCGAGCAGGCCAAGGAACTCGCCAAGCGCATCCGCGCCGGTCGCGTGGCGATCAACGGCGGCTACGACATGAACGCCTCCTTCGGTGGCTACAAGAAGTCGGGCAACGGCCGCGAATGGGGCGTGTTCGGCTTCCACGAGTTCCTCGAGGTCAAATCGGTGATGACCGCCTGATGGCAGGCCGTCACTTCGACGAATGGCAGGTTGGCGACCGGATCACGCATGAGATCCGGCGTACCGTCACCGAGACGGACAATCTGCTGTTCACGACGATGACCCACAATCCCCAGCCGCTTCACCTCGATGTGGAGGCGGCGAAGGAGAGCGAGTTCGGACAGATCCTGGTGAACGGGACCTTCACCTTCTCGCTCATGGTGGGGCTGTCGGTGGGCGACACCACGCTGGGCACGCTGGTGGCCAATCTCGGCTACGACAAGCTGGTGATGCCCAAGCCGGTGTTCATCGGCGATACGCTCCATGCGACCAGCGAGGTGATCGGCCTAAAGGAGAGCAAGTCGCGGCCCAATGCCGGGATCGTGACCTTCCTCCACGAGGCGGTGAACCAGCGCGGCGAGGTGGTTTGCCGCTGCGAACGTGCGGCCCTGCTCAAGAAGGCGGGCTGATCCGGTGCCGGAATCGCGCCCCGCGCGTTGAACAGCGCGAGGAGATTTTTCCGGTGTCGCAGCACGATCAGCAAAGCGTGAGCGGTGTTCTCGGCGAGCTGGACGAGCTCGCCGCGACCCGCCCGGCGGTTTGCATTGCCGACGTTCTGGAGGATTTCGGCAAGCGCAGCTTCGGGCCCTTCATCATGCTCCCGGCATTGATGGAGATCACGCCAGTCGGCGGTGTTCCGGGCGTGCCCAGCTTCCTCGCCTTCATCATCGCACTCACGGCGTTGCAACTGCTTGTGGGGCGCGACCATGTATGGATGCCTGCCTTGATCGGGAGACGCTCGATTTCGGGTAAAACGCTGCACAAGGCCGTCGCCCGGTTGCGCGGCATTGCCGGCTTCCTCGACCGGTACAGCGAGGGGCGACTGGCCGTGCTCACGCAGGGGGTCGCGACGCGCGTGGTTGCCCTGCTGCTGCTGCTGCTCTGTTGCACCGTCCCGCCGCTCGAGTTCCTGCCCTTTGCAAGCTCGATCCCGATGCTGGCGATCGCTATCCTGGGTATGGCGCTGACCGTGCGCGACGGGGCGCTGGTGCTCGCCTCGCTGGTGTTCACGCTCTTCGCGAGTGGAGTGGGCGTTTACATGTTCATCACATTCGACGCGGCAGAGAAGCTCTCCGGTTGACGGCCCCATCGGCTACGCGCACATTCCGATCCAGAGGAAAAGGGGAGAGGGGAATGCGCAAGGCATGGCTGATGGCTGGTGCATGTTTGGCTCTGGCGGGCTGCAACATGGCTGCGGGGGATACGGCAAGCGAGACCAAGAGCGGAGACGGCACCGACGCGATCGAGCTCGCCGAGTTCCCTGACCGCCCTTACTGGGGCGATACGCACCTGCATACAGACGTCTCGATCGATGCCTTTGGCTTCGGTGTGCGGCTTGGGCCGGAAGATGCGCTGAAATTTGCGCGCGGTGATGAGGTGACCGCCACCACCGGCACCAAGGCGCAGCTTGCCCGTCCGCTCGATTTTCTCGTCATCTCCGACCACTCGGACGGGATGGGCGCAACACGTCGGCTCTACGATTCGCCGCGAATGCTTGTTCGCGACCCAACGCTGCGGCGCTGGCGCGACATGATGCACGAGAGCCCCGAGCAGTCGCAGCGCGCCGTTGCCGAGCTGATCACTGCAGCAGCCAATGGCGATCTGCCTGCAGCGCTGCGGGATCAGGCACGTCAGGCCAAGGCCACGCATGATCTCTGGAACAAGCATCTCGCCGTGCTCGATCGTTACAACGAGCCGGGCAAGTTCACTGCCTTTGCAGGCTTCGAATGGACGCTGATGCCCGATGGCAACAACCTTCACCGTGTGGTCATGTTCAGGGATGGATCGGCCAAAACCAGCCAGGTGGTCCCTTTCCCCGGTATCGACATGAAGGTCGAGCAGCTGTGGGATTACATGGAAGCCTATGAGAAGGATACGGGCGGACAGGTCCTCGCCATCCCGCACAATTCCAATCTCTCGAATGGCATCATGTTCGAACTTGTCGGACCCGACGGCGGGCCGATGACCGCCGAATACGCTCGCCGCCGCGCGGCGCGTGAACCGATTGTCGAGGCAACCCAGATCAAGGGCGACAGCGAAACGCACCCCTTCCTCTCACCCAATGACGAATTCGCCAGCTTCGGTGTTGCAGGCTGGGAGCTGGGCAATCTGCCGCTTACCCACAAGTCGACCGACGATATGCGTGCGGGCTCCTATGTTCGCTCGGCTCTATTGCGGGGTCTGACGCTGGAGGCGCAGCTGGGCGTGAATCCCTACGCTTTCGGGCTGATCGGCTCGACCGATAGCCACACCGCGCTGGCGACGGCCGACGAGGATAACTTCTTCGGCAAGCACACCGGGACCGAGCCGGGCCCGGAGCGCGCCATGGAGAGCCAGAATCTCGGTACGCGCGTGGGCCGCTTCGGCTGGCATTATCTCGCAGGCGGATACGCTGCCGCATGGGCGCGCGGCAATACGCGGGCGGAGATCTGGGACGCGTTCAAGCGGCGCGAGACCTATGCGACTACCGGCCCTCGCATGGTGCTGCGCCTGTTCGCGGGCTTCGATTTCACTGCCGGAGACTGGGGCGGCGACTGGGTCCGCGCAGGCTATTCCCGTGGCGTCCCGATGGGCGGTGAATTGACCGATAGCGGCAAGGCTCCGGTGTTCCTTATCTCCGCTCTCAAGGATCCAGACGGCGCCAACCTCGACCGGGTGCAGGTGGTCAAGGGCTGGGTCGATGCTTCCGGCAAGGCGCAGGAACGGGTCTATGACGTCGCATGGTCGGATATGAACGGCAAGCGCGCCCGTGCGGGAGGAAAGATTCCGCCGGTCGGCGATACGGTGAACCGCTCCGAAGCGACATATGAGAACACGATCGGCGCCGCCGAACTGCGCGCGACCTGGACCGACCCCGACTACCGCAGGGGACAGCGCGCTTTCTACTACGTTCGCGTGCTGGAGATCCCCACACCGCGCTGGCCGCTGTTCGACGCCAAGCGCTTCGGCGTTGCCTTGTCCAGGGAGGTCATCGAAAACTCCGTGGCGCAGGAACGCGCCTACAGCTCGCCGGTCTGGTTGCGCCCCGCGCGCGAAAATCGGGTCGGCGATGCCCCGCCGATCATGGAGGGTACGTGATACGCAGCCTGCTGCGCGAGCCGCTGGTTCATTTCCTCCTTGCCGGTGCTGCGATCTACCTGGGACTGACGTGGTTCGGCGATCCGGTCGATCCGGCGTCGCGGACCATTGTGCTTGCCGACGAGGACCGGGCCGGTATCGCCCTGGGGTTCGAGCGCACGACCGGCCGGCCGCCTACCGATGCCGAGATGGCGGGGCTGGTCGATCGCTGGGTGCGCGAGGAGGTGCTCTATCGCGAAGCCTTGCGGTTGGGTCTCGATCAGGGCGATCCCGTGGTCCGGCGGCGCATGGCGACCAAGATGGACGAACTGGCGAGCGCCGCTGCCGAGACCGCCACGGTCGACGATGCGACGCTCGAGGCCTGGCTGAAAGACAATCCGCAGCGCTTCGCCGAAGAGGGTACGGTCAGTTTTGACCAACGCTACTTCGCCAGCGAAAGCGCGGCGCGATCTGCCATGGGCCAGGCCAACCCGGCAGGCTCGCCGATCAGCCTTCCCGCCAGGGCTGAGGACATGCAGCTTCGCGAGATCCGCGAGGTCTTCGGCCAGCAATTCACCGAGGGGCTGGCACGGCTCGAACCCGCTAGCGACTGGCAAGGGCCGGTGGCGTCGGGCTTCGGCTGGCACATCATCCGCCTGACATCGCGAGAAGCGGGCGAACTGCCTCCGCTCGCGCAGATTCGTGAGAGGGTCGAGGCCGATTGGCGCAATGCCACCATCGCCGAGCGGCGCGAACAGGCCTACCAGCTGCTGCGCGAGGCCTATCGGGTCGAGACCGAATGATCCGCTGGCTTCTGGCGCTGTTGTTGCTGGCCTTTGCCACGCCCGCTGCGGCGGACGAGCTTCGGCCCGTCTCGATCCAGTTCGAACAGACGGGCAAGGGCGAGTGGCAGCTCAACTGGAAGCAACCGCTGGCGAGCCGTGCCGATGACCGGCTCCTCGCCCCGACCGTTCCCGAAGTCTGCGAATTGACAGGCGAGCCGCGCCGCGAAACCGCCACGCTAGCTGTGGTCGGATTTGCCGAGATCTCCTGCTCTGGACCAGTCGAAGGAAAATCCATTGGATGGCCCGGGCTTGCGGGCAATGGCGATGCCATCCTGCGCATTGCCCCGCTCGGACGGCCAGTGCAGGTCTATCGCCTGACGGCTGCGGAGCCCTTTGCAACCATCGCCGCGAAGCCGGAGTCTGCGCAGGTCTGGCGCAGCTATTTCCGCATCGGGGTGGTCCATATCCTCGAAGGCTGGGACCATTTGCTCTTCGTCATCGCTCTCGTCCTGCTCGTTGCGCGGCCATGGCCGGTGGTGAAGGCGGCCACGGCCTTCACCGTGGCGCATTCGATCACGCTCGCGGCGGTAACGCTCGGAGTTGCCGGGCTGCCGCAACGCCCCGTCGAGGTGCTGATCGCCCTCTCGATCGTGTTTCTCGCGGTCGAACTGGCCAAGGGGGAGCGGGAGACGCTTGCACGACGCATCCCGTGGCTTGTCGCCTTTGCATTCGGCCTGTTGCACGGCTTCGGATTTGCCGGTGCCCTGCGTGAAATCGGCCTGCCCGAGGGCGAGGTTCCTGCGGCGCTCATCAGTTTCAATCTCGGCGTCGAGGCCGGGCAATTGCTCGTCATCGCTGCCGTTCTGGCTCTCCGGGCGCTTGTCGGACGCTTTGTTCCGACTGTCGAACAGCCCGCCCTGCGCCTCGCAACCTATGCCATTGGTGTCACCGGAGCCTATTGGCTGATCGAGCGGATCGCTGCCTGAGAGCGAAAATATCGCCCTTGCAGTCAACTTGCCATTCACCCGTGCTATCCTACATTGGCAGGCACGAAAGGATTTGTGCGCATGAGCGACGAAAACCAGCAGCCCGAGCCCGAGGGCAACGGCCCCAATCCCTGGATCAAGAGCCTGATGATCTGGGGCGGGATCTTCCTCGCCCTGCTGATGGTCGTCTCCATCTTCGGGGGCAGCCAGACCGCCGGGACGCCGATCCTTTATTCCGATTTCCGCGACAAGGTCGCCGAAGGTACGGTGAAATCGGTCCAGATCTCCGAAAAGCAGATCGTCGGAGAGCTCAAGAGCGGCGAGGCATTCTCGACCGTTCCGGTGGCGAACGACGTGTCGCTGCCGCAGCTGCTTGAGGACAATGGCGTCCAGTATTCGGGCAAGAACGCGGATGAGGGCAATATGCTGCTCTACATCCTCGTGCAGACGCTGCCGTTCCTGCTGATCCTCGGTATCGCCTTCTTCGCGCTGCGCCAGGTCCAGAAGGGCGGCGGCGCAGGCGGCGCGATGGGCTTCGGCAAGTCCAAGGCCAAGCTGCTCACCGAACGCCAGGGCAAGGTCACTTTCGACGATGTCGCCGGTATCGACGAGGCGCGCGAGGAGTTGGAGGAGATCGTCGAATTCCTCAAGGATCCGCACCGCTTCTCCAAGCTCGGCGGCCAGATTCCCAAGGGCGCGCTGCTGGTCGGCTCGCCCGGCACCGGCAAGACCCTGCTTGCCCGCGCCATCGCGGGTGAGGCGGGCGTGCCGTTCTTCACCATTTCGGGCTCGGACTTCGTCGAGATGTTCGTCGGTGTTGGTGCCAGCCGCGTGCGCGACATGTTCGAGCAGGCCAAGAAGAACGCGCCCTGCATCGTTTTCATCGACGAAATCGACGCGGTCGGCCGGCATCGTGGCCACGGCCTCGGCAATTCGAACGACGAGCGCGAGCAGACGCTGAACCAGCTGCTTGTCGAGATGGACGGCTTCGAGGCCAACGAAGGCATCATTATCATCGCGGCGACCAACCGCCCCGACGTGCTCGACCCCGCGTTGCTGCGCCCGGGCCGTTTCGACCGCCAGGTCGTGGTGCCGGTTCCCGACATCGACGGGCGCGAGAAGATTCTCGCCGTGCACATGAAGAAAGTGCCGCTGGCGCCCGACGTGAACCCGCGCACCATTGCGCGCGGTACGCCCGGCTTCTCGGGTGCGGACCTGGCCAACCTCGTCAACGAGGCTGCCCTGCTGGCCGCGCGCCGTAACAAGCGCCTCGTCGCGATGCAGGAATTCGAGGACGCCAAGGACAAGGTCATGATGGGCGCCGAGCGCCGCAGCATGGTCATGACCGAGGACGAGAAGAAGATGACTGCCTATCACGAGGCCGGCCATGCTCTCGTCTCGATCAACGAGCCCGCTTCCGACCCGATCCACAAGGCGACGATCATCCCGCGCGGCCGCGCGCTGGGCATGGTGATGCGCTTGCCGGAACGCGACAACTACTCGTATCACCGTGACAAGATGCACGCGAACCTTGCTGTCGCCATGGGCGGCCGTGTCGCCGAAGAAATCATCTTCGGTCACGATAAGGTGTCGAGCGGCGCCTCGGGCGATATCCAGTACGCGACCGACCTTGCGCGCAACATGGTCACCAAGTGGGGCATGTCCGACAAGCTCGGCCCGCTCCAGTACGAGGCGAGCCAGGAAGGCTATCTCGGCATGGGCCAGACTGCGCGGACCATGGCCGGTGCGGAAACCAACAAGCTGATCGACGCTGAAATCAAGGAACTGGTCGAAACCGGCCTCAAGCGGGCAACCGAAGTGCTCAAGGCCCAGGAGGACAAGCTCCACCTGCTTGCCCAGGCGCTGCTCGAATACGAGACGCTGACCGGTGAGGAGATCGACCAGCTCATGAAGGATGGCAAGATCGACCGCCCGGATGAGCCACGTGGCCCGGTCGCCATCAAGCCTTCGGCAGGCGTTGCTGTGCCCAAGGCCGGGCGCAAGTTTGGCGGCGAAGGCTCCCCGCAGGGCGTCTGAAACCAGCCGCGAAACCATGGAAGGAGCGTCCCGTGAGGGGCGCTCTTTTCGTTTGTGCGTGCCTAGAACGCCCCGAGGATCAGCAGCAGCTGGATGAACAGGCTCAGCACCACGAAGATAAAGATCGACAGCATGGACAGCCGCCACAGCGCCGAAAACCGCGAAAGGCCATATGTGCCGCGCAATTGCTTGTAGATGTGTAGTGGCGGCACGAAGGTGACCAGCAGGCCCCAGCTCCATTCGGGCGCGCCAAACTTCACCAGCACCGAAATGACAATGAACAGCAGTGACATGAAGGCGATTGAATAGGTCACGAAGATCGCGTGGTCATATGCCTTGTACTTGCGACGCCACAGGAACAGCAGCGACATGAAGGGTATCGACAGCGGGATAAGCAACCAGCTGAACTTGTAGCTGTTGGTCTGCAGCTTGTAGAGCATCAGGCCGGGGTTGGTCTTCCACTTCTCCAGCCCCTTGTCGATGAACGGTACGCCGATACCCTTAATGTTGACTTCGCGCGCAGCGTCAGTGCCGGTGACGATCTTTGTGGCCTCTGACAGTCCTTCGGCATCCTTTTCGTATCGTTCGAGCCGTGCGACGGCGTCGGCATAGTTCTTGTTGTCGGGTGACATCGCCGCCACCCGCTCGCGCTGCTCCTCTACCTCGAGATTGGCCTTCTCCCGAAGCTCGGTCATGTCCTTGTCGAGACTTGCCTTGGTCGCGATATCCGTCGGAGCGCTGAGGCCCACGGCCTGGAACACTGCGAACATCAGGAATATCGAGAAGAGGAACAGCGCCATAGGCGACACGAAGCGTGCCCGCTGGCCCTCGATATAGCGGCGGGTAAGCTCGCCCGGCTTGAAGAACAGCATGGGAAGCGTCTTCCAGGTCTTCCCCTCGAAATGGAGCGCGCCGTGCAGCAGATCGTGCAGGAAGGCGCCCATCGTGCGGTGGAGATGCGCCTTCTGCCCGCATTCATGGCAATGGTTGCCGATCAACTGCGTGCCGCAGTTCAGGCATTCGCCCTCGGAAAAATGCCCGTGGTCGAGCGGTGCGCCGTCCGCCGCTTCGTCCTTTGCGCGGGAGACTGCCTTGGACAGCAAACCCCCTTCCACTGCAGTGCCGAGTGCATCGCCGAAATCGCTCATTCGAACCCCCTAGTGCGATTGCCTGTTTAGGGGAATCGTCGATCACGTGGCAATCGCCAGCTTGCCGTTCTACCGCACGCTTGCGACAAGGCGTCATGCAAGAGGTTGGGACGAATGCCGAACTTGGCGCCCTGGGGGCGATGGTCGCGGTGTTCGCGCTTTTCGCCGTCATCGAATTTGTGTCACCGGCACGCCCGACGCGGCGGGGGAGGCGCTGGGTGACCAATCTCGCGCTCTTCGCGATCGATACGCTGGCGGTGCGGCTGCTGGTCCCATTGCTTATGGTGGGTGCGGCGGCGCTGGCGGCACAGCGGGGCTGGGGCCTCCTCAACCTGTGGATATTGCAGGATTGGGCAGGAATCGCGATCGCTGTGCTCGCGATGGACCTCGCACTCTACGTGCAGCATTGGGCAACCCACCGCGTCCCGCTGCTGTGGCGGCTGCACATGGTCCACCATAGCGACCCGCAGTTCGACGTGACCACCGCCGCGCGGTTCCATCCCTTCGAGATAATCGCCTCGATGCTGTTCAAGATGGGCGTCGTGATCGCGCTGGGCTTGCCGGTGCTCGGCGTGTTTCTGTTCGAAGCCGTGTTCAACCTCGCAACGCTGTTCACCCATGCGAATTTCGCCCTGCCGCGAGGCGTCGAAGGAATTGTGCGTGCCATGCTGGTAACGCCCGACATGCACCGCATCCATCACTCCTCGCTGCGTCGCGAAACCGACAGCAATTACGGGACGCTGCTCTCGGCGTGGGACCGCCTGTTCGGCACCTACACGGCACGGGCTGCGGCCGGGCAGGACCACATCGAGATCGGTCTTGATCAGTACCAGGACGACCGGCCGCATCTGCTGGGCTGGAGCCTGTTGCTACCGTTCCGGAAACAGGTCGGCCAGAAATGAAAAACCCGCCCGGTGAGGGGCGGGTCGTTCAGTCTTCGCAGAGCGAATAGCCGGATCAGCCGTCGTAATCGCCGCCGATCGAGGTCGAGCGGGTCGGGGCCGAGGCGGTGATGCGCAGTGCCTCTGCCGACTGGCTGAGCGAGCCGACTTCGTCCATCTCGTCATCATCGTCCGGCAGGATCTTCTGCAAATTGGTGACGGCTGCTTCCTGCAGGTCCTTGGGCTTGATCGTCTGTTCGGCGATTTCGCGCAGGGCGACGACCGGGTTCTTGTCACGGTCACGCTCGAGGGTCAGCTCCGCACCGCCCGAAATCTCGCGCGCACGCTGGGCAGCCAGCAGTACGAGATCGAAACGGTTGGGGACCTTGTCTACGCAGTCTTCGACGGTAACGCGCGCCATTGGGCACTCCGATAATTTCTAGAGAATCCGGGAAAGGCGGCGACATAGGGTTCGCGAGTGCTTCAGTCAAGGATTTGCGCTGGCGCGCGAGGCCGCTACAGCGATGGGTAATGGGAGACAGCGAGACCAAACCCGCAACCGCGCCCTATAGCGACCCGCCGCCATTCAAGGTGACGGCGCAAGGGCAGGACCTCACCTTCTATCCGGCCGGTAGCGATCGCCGCAAAGCCCTGCTCGAACTGGTCGCGTCGGCGAAGGAGCGGCTCGACATCTGCTTCTATATCTTTGCCGAGGATCGGGTGAGTGCGGAGCTGCGCGACGCGCTGGCCGAGGCGGCGGGTCGGGGCGTCGCCGTCACGCTCATCATAGACCGCTTCGGCGCGTCCGCTTCGGATGCGTTTCTCCAGCCACTGGTCGATGCGGGCGGGCGGTTCTTTGCCTTCTCGCCCCGGATTGGGCTGCGCTACCTCATCCGCAACCACCAGAAGATGGTGATCGCCGACGGCAAGCGGGCGCTGTTTGGCGGGTTCAATATCGAGGACAGCTATTTCGCCCCGCCCGAGGAGAACGGGTGGAACGATCTTGCCATCGGGATCGAGGGCGATGCGGTGGACGGGCTTACCGACTGGTTCGAGAAGCTTGCCGACTGGACCGACGACAAGGATGCCCACTTCCGCGCCATCCGCGACACAGTGGCCAGATGGGAATGGGTCGGATCGGACAGCCGGACGCGCTGGCTGGTCGGCGGGCCGACCCGCGGCCTATCCAGCTGGGCGCGCTGCGTTACGCGCGATCTGGTGGAGGGCGAGAAGCTCGACATCTTCATGGCCTATTTCTCTCCGCCCTACACGCTGTTGCGGCGCATATCGCGGGTGGCGAAGAAAGGGCACACGCGGCTGCTGATGGCGGCCAAGAGCGACAATGGCGCCACGCTGGGGGCGACACGATCGCTCTATCACTACTTGCTCAAGCGGGGGGCGAAGATCTGGGAATTCAGCCCGTGCAAGCTGCACACCAAGCTGCTGGTGCTCGACGATGCGGTCTATATGGGCAGCGCCAATTTCGACATGCGCAGCCTCTACATCAATCTCGAGATCATGCTTCGAATCGAGGACAAGGCACTCGCCGATACCATGCGCGACTATATCGGGCGACAGATTGCGGCATCGGAAGAGATTACGCCCGAGGTGCATCGCCAACGGCGCACCTTGTGGAACCGCATCCGCTGGACGATGGGCTGGCTGCTGGTTTCGGTGATCGACTATACGGTCACGCGCAGGCTGAACCTGGGCATCTGACCTATTCGTAGTCCTCGTAGTTCCGCACGTCGGGGCTGCTGAACTTCGTAAACTCGCTGTGGAACAGCAGTGGCACATTGCCGGTCGAGCCGTGACGCTGCTTGGCGACGATCAGTGTGGCCTTGTTGACCAGCTCGAGATGGCGGGCCTCCCACTCGGCATATTTCATCCGCACCTCTTCCGATGAGGTCTCGTCCGGCGTGTCGGGCTTGGTTGCGTTGTGGTAATACTCGGCACGGAAAATGAACCACACCATGTCGGCATCCTGCTCGATCGAGCCCGATTCACGGAGGTCGGCGAGCTGCGGGCGCTTGTCTTCGCGCTGTTCGACCTGACGCGACAGCTGCGACAGTGCGATCACCGGCACGTGCAACTCCTTGGCCAGCGTCTTGAGACCGCGGCTGATCTCGGAAATTTCGTTCACGCGGTTGTCGCTCGCGCGGCCCGAACCTTGCAGCAGCTGGAGATAGTCGACCACGACCAGGCCGATATCGTGCCGCCGCTTGAGCCTGCGCGCGCGGGTGCGCAGCGCGCCGATGGTCAGCGCGGGAGTATCGTCGATATAGAGCGGAAGGTCGGTCAGCTCCTGGCTGGCGAAGCTGAGACGCTGGAACTCGTCGCGGGTGAGCTTGCCCGAACGCAGCTTTTCGCTCGAGATTTCGGCCTGCTCGGCAAGGATACGCGTCGCCAGCTGGTCGGCGCTCATTTCCAGGCTGAAGAAGGCCACGCCCGCGCCCGGCGAATCCTCGCGCGCGATACCGTCGCGCAGGTCACGCATCAGTCGCGATGCTGCGTTGAAGGCGATATTGGTGGCAAGCGAGGTCTTGCCCATCGCTGGACGGCCCGCGAGGATCACAAGGTCGGAATTATGAAGGCCGCTGGTTTTGTCGTTGATCGTGTCGAGACCGGTGGTCTTGCCCGAGAAGCGCCCGCCCGAATTCATCGCCGCCTGGACGACTTGTAGCGCGCCGAATGCGGCGGTGCGGAAGCTCTGTGCTTCGCTGCCGGTGGTTGCACCTTCCGCCACGCGGTAGAGATCGGCCTCGGCCTGCTCGATCTTGCGCAGGGGTTCGACTTCGTCCGAAGTATCGAGCGCGCCCTCGACGAGGTTGCGACCCACCGTCACCAGCTGGCGCAGCAGGGCGAGGTCGTAGATCTGCTCTGCCAGTTCGCGTGGGTGGAGGAGGCCCTGGCCGTCGGCGGTGAGCTGCGCGAGATAGGTCGTGCCGCCCAGCTGCTTGAGCGCCTCGTCGCTTTCGAAATAGGGTTTGAGCGTAACCGGCGTCGCCACCGAATTGCGTTCGATCAGCTTGAGTACGCGTTCGTAGATGCGCTGGTGGACCGGCTCGTGGAAATGATCGACCATCAAAGGAGTGGTCAGCTCCTCGATCACCCGGTTGTCGATCAGGACCGCGCCCAGGAAGGCAGCCTCTGCCTCGAGGTTGGCGGGTAGCTGGGTGCCCTTTGCCGCCTTGTCGGCAGTCGAATCATCGGCGGGGAACAGGAGATCGGTTTCGGCCATGCGCGCCCTGATGCCTGTCCATTGGACCTGCTGGCAAGTTGCAATGGGGCCACTTTGGCTGTGGATAGTGGGGACACTTCACAGGCCGTCCCTGCTGGCCCTTGCCGCACCCCGCCTATCTTGCGAAAGCAGCCGGAGGCATGACCGAATCCGATACCTCTCCCGGCGACCATCGCATCGCGCAGATCGAGCTCGACGAGGAGACGATCATCTGGCGCAATGCCGATATCGAGCAGGAACGGCGGATCGCGATCTTCGACCTGATCGAGGAGAACACTTTCAAGCCCTTGCGCGCAGTGGAGCGTGGGTCGGGTGGTCCCTATCACCTGCGGCTGGCGGTGCGCGACGGCCGGTTGCTGATGACGATCAACGACACCGGAGACAGCCTGCTGGAAGAGCTGCTGCTCGGTCTCGCCCGTTTCCGTCGTCCGATCCGTGAATATTTCGCGATTTGCGACAGCTACTATCAGGCGATCCGCAAGGCGACCCCGATGGAGATCGAGACCATCGACATGGCCCGGCGCGGCATCCACAATCGCGCGGCCGAACTGCTGCTGGAGCGGCTCGAGGACAAGGTGGAGACCGATTTCGCGACCGCGCGGCGGTTGTTCACGCTGATCTGCGTGCTCCACATCAAGGGTTGAGAAACGATGACACGGCGCAAGCGCAGGCGTACCAAGCGGACAAGCAGCACGCTGTCGCGGGCGGCGAAGATGGCGATGTTCCTGTTTGTCGTCGCCCTGATTGCGGGAGCCTATGCCTGGACCGAGGGGCGGGCTTGGCGGCCCGACGAGGCGGTCTGGCCCGACCAGGGGGCGATGATCGGTGCACCCGACGGTCCGGTGGCTTTCGACACGCTGGCAGGGCTCGGCGCCGGCTTCGCCTATATCGAGGCGAGCCGCGGAGCGAAGGGCAAGGACGTCGGCTTCGCGCAGAATTTCGCCCGCGCTCGCGAGGCGGGTCTGGAAGTGGGCGCGGTGCACACATTCGATCCCTGCGCAGTTGCTGACGGGCAGTCTGCCAATTTCGTCACCATGGTCCCGCGCGATGCCGGCCTGCTTCCGCCGGTCATCCTGCTCGAGGACACGGCCGAGGATTGCCCCGAACGTGTGTCCGATGCGGCCGTGCAGAGCGAACTCATGACCCTCGTCAACCAGATCGAGGCCCATGCAGGGAAGGCCGTCATCCTGGCGCCCAGCGAGGGCTTTGAACAGGCCTATGCCGTCTCGCGCAGGATCGACCGGCAACTCTGGCTTACCCGAAGCTGGTTCGAACCCGATTATGCCTCGCGCCCCTGGCTGATGTGGACCGCCAATCGCTGGTACAAGAGCGAAGCCGCCGACCGCCCGCTGCGCTGGGCCGTGGTGCGGCCGCTTTAGTGTCCTTGCAGGCGCGCTACACCCGCTCGCCCTGAGCCGGTCGAAGGGCAGGTACTTGCTCTTACCTCTGCGGCCAGATTGCGACTGGGCTTCGACAAGCTCAGCCCGAACGGATATGGGAGCGACAATGAACGACACCGACCTGATCGCCGCAGCCCGCAAGGCCTCCGAGAACTCCTATTCGCCCTATTCGAACTTCGCCGTTGGCGCGGCGCTTCAGTTCGCTGACGGCAGCGTCGTGACCGGCACCAATATCGAGAATGCAAGCTATGGCCTCGCGCTCTGTGCCGAGACGGTGGCGATATCGAAAGCGATGGCCAACGGCGTGCGCGGCGGGCTGGTCAAGGTTGCGGTCACCGGGCCGGGAGCCGAGCCGATCACGCCCTGTGGGCGCTGTCGGCAGGTGCTCAACGAGCTCGCACAATTGGGCGGGACCGATCCCGAGATTCTCTGTGTTGGGCCGGAGAGTGTCACCACGGTTCTCCTCTCCGAGCTTCTCCCCCACGCATTCGGGCCTGCCAGCCTAGTATGATCGACCGGAGGGCCACGCTCGCGGGCATGGCCGGGGCCTTGGCAGTTGCAGGGCTGCCGACGCCCGCATTGACACGTGGAATGCGCAAGCCGGTACGGCTCGGGCTGGGCGACACGGTGGGTCTGGTCGCGCCTGCCTCGGCGCTGACGTTGCCCGACGAACTGAACCGCGCCGAACACTGGATTCGCGGTATGGGCCTGGCCCCGAGGCGCGGGGCGCATATCACCGAACAGGACGGCTATCTCGCCGGAACCGACGCGGCCCGTGCGGCCGACCTCTCGGCCATGTTTGCGGACCCCGAGGTGCGTGCGATCTTTGCCATTCGTGGCGGTTGGGGCGGGGCACGCATCCTGCCGCTGCTCGACTGGGACGCGATCCGCGCCAATCCCAAGCTGCTGATCGGCTATAGCGACACGACCGCGCTCCACCTCGCAATAGCGGCGCGCGGAGGTTTTGCGACAATCCACGGACCCAATGCCGCAAGCCGCTGGGAAAAAGCGAGCTGGGAGAGCCTGTGGCAGCTGGCGTTCACTGGCGAGACGCCGGTGCTGGGCGGTGTCGGGGAGGAGGCGGATGTCGGGCGTCCTGGCCGCACGCTATCCGGCGGCAAGGCGCAGGGCCGGTTGCTTGGCGGAAACCTGACGATCATATCGACCCTGCTCGGTACTCCGTGGATGCCCGATCTAAGGGGAGCGGTGCTGTTCGTGGAAGATGTCAACGAGGCTGTTTACCGGGTCGACCGGATGCTCCAGCAACTGAAGCTGTCGGGCATTCTCGACGGCCTGTCAGGCGTCGTCTTCGGGCAGTGCACCCGCTGCGATCCCGACGATCCCGAGGCGTCCGGCTTTTCGCTCGACGATGTGGTCGACCATCACCTCGGCTCGCTCGGCATTCCTGCATTCACCGGGGCCAATTTCGGCCATGTGCGCAACCAGCTGTGCCTGCCGCACGGGGCGCAGGTGGAGATCGATGCCGATGCGAGGACCATAAGGTTGCTCGAACCGCTGGTCGGCTAGGTTCAGCCTTCCCTGCCACCCGCTCGCGGGCTCTTGACGAGGATCGAGCCAAGGATGGCTGAGCCCTCGCAAGGTCCTGAATAATCCCGGATTGCGCGGGCCATCGGATTGGTGAAGATAGCGGCAGATTTGCCGGAAGAGCAGGAGACCCTTCGGATGAAATTCATCAAACTCGAATCGCGCGGCGGCAACTATCTCGTCGTTGCCAGCAACATCGCCTGGCTGCGTACCGCCGAGAACGGGCAGACCAATGTCGGCATGGTCGGCGGCCAGCCGCTGCTGGTCGTCGGTTCGATCGAGGAAGTGGCGGAGAAGATCCTCGCCGGGTGACCGCTGAGGCAGTGGTGCCGGGGTCGCCCCCGGCACGCGCTCACTTATCCTTGGCGTCGAGCCACTCGAGCAGGCTGGCGAGGCAATCGCGCGCCAGCATCTTGCAGCGTTCCGGGCTCCAGCCCTGTTCGGGTTCGGGCTTGGCTGGATTGTCCTTGTAGGGCATTTCCAGCGTCATCGCGGTCGCACCGAAGCGTTCGGCGACCTGGTTGGTGCTCATCGACAGATTAGCCTTGCCCGCAGCGGCCTTGGTATAGCCCTGCTCGGTCTGGAAATCTGGCGTCCGGCGATCGAGGATGCGCTCGAAGAGATAGAAACGCTCGCCATGAGCGTCGGTCCAGCTCGGAATGCCCTCGTAACCTGCGAGGAAGGCGACCGGGATCGCCTCGTCGCCGTGGATGTCCATCGCGAAATCGACGCCGGTCTCGTCCATGGCATTGCGGATGGCGAGCACTTCGGGGCTCTTCTCTGCCGTGGGCGTGTCCCACTCGCGGTTGAGGTTCACGCCTACTGCATTGGTGCGCAGATGGCCGCGGCGCGAACCATCCGGATTGGCATTGGGCACGACGTGGATGCGGCAACGCTGGCGCAGTTCGCGGCCGACGCTGTCGCTCGGATCGGTCAGCACTTCGAGGGCGCCTTCCATCCACCATTCGGCCTGTGTTTCGCCCGGATGCTGGCGGGCATAGAGCCAGACCTGGAAATTGCCTTCGCCCATCGCGAGGCAGTCGATCGGCTGGCCATCGAGCGTTTTACCGAGGTGCTTGTGCTCAACGCCTTCCGAGGCAGCGGCCTCGGCGACGAGGTCGTGATGACGCTCCATCGAATAGGGCGCGAAATAGGCAAAATAGGCTACCTCGCTGGCTGGCGCATAGCGGATCGTCAGCGTGCCATTGTCCTCGTCCTTGTCGAAGGTGGAAGCAGCGCGACCCCAATAGTCGCGATCCTCCGAAACGCAGGCATCGTAATCGGGCCAGCCGCCGGGATAAGCGCTCTCGTTGAGGGCGGTGATCTTGAGTTCGACTTCGCGACCTTGCGCGCCCGAGACCCGGAAATGGAACCACTGCGCGAATTCGCTCATGTGGTCCTTGTTGATCGCCAGTTTCGCACTTGCCCCCGAAACCGACAGCACTTCGATATTGCCGCTGTCGAACCCGGTATCGATCCTGATATCGCTCACTCGCTAACCTTCACTTCTATTGTTTCGCCATTGTTGCCGGGAAACTCCCGGAACAGCGCAGAGGCGACCGTCTGGGCGTTCGCCTGCGTGCGCGCAAGGGGTGAATTCTCCGCCGGCTGGAAATCCGCGCGACCTTCCCACAGGCTCGCCTGCGTCGTCTTGTCGGTAATGCGCACGGTCATAGTCGTGCCGAGCCGGTCCTTGGCTCCGCCACCGAGATTGATGCCGATGCCGAGGCCGACGCCCGAACCATAGCTGCCGGTCGATCCGCCAACACCGACGCTGACGGGGCTGCGTTTGCCGCCAGCGGCCAGCGTGTATTTCTCGACCATGACCTGGGCGACCTGGCCGGCACCATCGCGACTGCTTTCCGTGTAGCCAAGCCGGGCAAGCTCTGCAGCGACCGCGGCCTTGTAAGGTGCCAATGCCAGCGTATCGCCATCGGCACCGGCCATGCTCTCGACGAAGATCGTCCCCTGGCCAAGCTGCGCAGCGCGGTCGGCAGCGACAAAGCGAGTTACCTCGACCGGGCCCGGCGGCGTTGCGCAGGCTCCGAGGGCGAGGGCGGCGGCGAGCGCCACTGCGGGGGCTGAATGTCTCATCTTGCGATCCTTTCACGTCTCTCGTCGAAAGCCGACAACCACATAACGCATGGCAGCCGATTTGCGCACGGGAACGCTTGGGGCGGCCCTCTAGACAGCTTGCCGTTACCAAATCGTATGCTAGGCGCTCCAGCCATGGATGAGAGCAAGAAAATCCCCGTCCTTGTCACCGGCGGTGCAGGCTACATCGGAAGCCACGCGGTGCTCGCCTTGCGCGATGCCGACTGGCCCGTGGCTGTGATCGACGATCTGTCGACCGGCTTTGCCTTTGCCGTGCCGGATGGGGTGACGCTCTATGAAGGCGATATTGCCGACGCAGAATTGCTCGCGCGCATCTTTCGCGAGCAGGACATCAAGTCGATCATGCACTTTGCGGGTTCGGTCGTGGTGCCGGAATCGGTCGAAAATCCGCTCAAATATTACGACAACAACACGGTGAAGAGCCGCGCCCTGATCGAGGCGGCGGTGCAGGGCGGTGTCGATCATTTCATCTTCAGCTCCACCGCAGCAACCTATGGTGTGCCCGAGATCGAGGCCGTCACCGAGGAAACACCGAAGCAGCCGATCAATCCCTATGGCTGGTCGAAGCTGATGACCGAACAGATGCTCGCCGATGCCAGCGCGGCGCATGACTTCAACTTCTGCGCCCTGCGTTATTTCAATGTTGCGGGTGCCGATCCGGAAGGGCGCACTGGGCAATCGACCGCGGGCGCGACCCATCTCATCAAGGTTGCCTGCGAGGCGGCGACCGGCAAGCGCGACCAGGTGGCGGTGTTCGGCACCGATTTCGACACGCGCGACGGTACCGGGGTTCGCGACTACATCCACGTTAGCGACCTCGCCGCGGCGCATGTCCTCGCGCTCGAGGCGTTGATCGAACAGCCCGACCGCTCGCTGACAATGAATTGCGGCTATGGACGCGGCTTTTCGGTCCTCGAGGTGCTCGATGCGGTCGACCGGGTGACCAACCAGACGATCCTGCGCAAGATGGAGCCGCGCCGTGCGGGCGATCCCGGCCAGCTGATCTCGGACCCATCGCGGATACGCGCCACATTGCCATGGCAGCCGCTCTATGCCGATCTGGACACGATCGTCACCCATGCGCTGCAATGGGAGCGGCATCTAGCGGAAATGCGCGGAGACGGTTGACGGGAATCACCCTCGCCGCTAACGGGCGCGCTTGAAATTGGCGCGTCGGGGCTCCATCTCCGGCGCGTATTTATTTGACGAGAAGACCTATGAAGATCCGCAACAGCCTCAAGTCGCTCAAGGACCGCCACCGGGATTGCCGCGTGATCCGTCGCCGCGGGCGCACTTACGTCATCAACAAGACCAACCGCCGCTTCAAGGCCCGTCAGGGCTGATTCGGCGCGCCGCGTCCTTCGCGGTGCATGTCTTGCTGACCGGCCCGGCTCCGAGAGGAGTCCGGGCCGTTCGCGTATGAGGTGACGAGATGACTGTTGATGCTGTCGTGTTCGACGTGGGCCGCGTGCTCTACCACTGGGACCTCGGCCTGCTGCTGCGCAAGGTTGAGACGGATCCCGAGCGGCTGCGTTTCCTCATGGAAGAGGTCGTCACCGAGGAGTGGCACTTCCAGCACGACCAGGGCCGCCCGCTGGCGGAGATGGTGCCGGAGAGAATCGCCCGGTTTCCCGAGCACGAGGCTGCGATCCGCGCCTACGCGACGCGCTTCAACGAGACGATTCCGGGGCCGGTCGAAGGTAGCCATGCGCTGGTCGAGCGCCTCGACGCCCGCGGCGTGCCGCTCTTCGCCATCACCAACTTCGGTCACGAGTTCTGGGCTGGCTTCCGTCCGACCGCGCCGATTTTCGACCGGTTTCGCGACATCGTGGTCTCGGGGACGGAGAAGCTCGCCAAGCCTGACGCGGCCATCTTCGAACTGGCAGAGCGCCGCTTCGGCCATTCGGCGGAGCGAATGCTGTTCATCGACGACAATTCCGTAAATATCGCCGCGGCGAGCGAGCTGGGCTGGCACACCCACCACTTCACCGATGCGAAGCGCCTTGCCGACGATCTCGAAACCCGTGGTCTGATCTGAACGAAAGAAAAAAGGGCCCCGGCATTTCTGCCAGGGCCCTTGAGGGATCCCACCGATGGAGAGGGGTGGGGGGTAAGTTCGTCAGGAACCGGTCAGCCGTTGCACTTGGCAAGGTTTTCAGCCGCCAGCTCTTCGCCCTTGGCGGTGAAGCCGGCGATCTCGCCGTGTTCCTTCTGGAGTTCGCGGCACACGCGCAGTGGGCGCGAGCTGCCCTTGGCGGCGATGCAGGTATCGCCCTTGCAGCTCCACACCACGCCACCGGCGACGGTGGTGGTGGCGTTTTCGACCGGCTTTGCGAGCTGGGCCTTGTAGAAGACCTGGTTGCTGGCAGCTTCTGCCGCAGTCGGTGCAATGGCTGCACCGAAGGTCAGCGAGGTATAGGCGACGGCTGCGACAATGGCGCCGACGTTGAGCGAACGGGGGAGGGAGAGAGTCATGGGGAGGTCCTTCACGCTTGCAATTATCTCAACCGGGCTTGCTATTCGTGCAATTGAGTTTCAAATAGCAACCAGTTGCGAATCGCTACCTATAAAACTAGGTTGTGGTTTGCAACCCTTTTGTGAAAAATTTTGGCATCGGCGATTTTCGCGCTAGATAGGTTGCCGGAAGAGGACTGAAATTATGGGCGACCTACGCGAACCACTGCGCGAACTTACCGAATGCGGCCTGCCGCAGGCCCTCGAAGTGATGGGCGAACGCTGGAGTTTCATGATCCTGCGCGCCAGTTTCAACGGGCTGCACCACTTTGAGGAGTTCCTCAGCGAGCTGGGAATCGCCCGCAACATCCTCTCCAACCGACTCGCCAAGCTGGTCGAACATGGCATCCTCAAGCGCGATCCATGCGCCGAAGACCGCCGCAAGATCGAATATCGCCTGACCGAAAAGGGCTTCGACCTCCTCCCCGCCATGGTCGCCCTGCGCCAGTGGGGCCAGAAATACGGGGCCGAAGTTGTCGAGAACCCCGTCCTCGTCGACCAGCGTGATCGCCTCCCCATCGGCCCGACCTCGATCCTCAGCCATGATGGCCGCATCCTCGGCCCGCAGGATCTCTGGCTGACCGAGCGCAAGAACCTCGGCATTCGCGCCGATGGCAGCCGCGCAACGGCTGGCGCAACTCCGTTGAGTGGCGATGTCGTCGACCTGGGCGCGGCGCGCAAGGCCAAGGACGCCGCCTGATCAGCGCGGATAGGCGGGTGCCTGGCGCAGCTCGTAGACGATCCTGATCCGGACCCATTCGCCGACTTGCGGGCGCCCTCCGATCTGCGGTGGGCGAACCTTGAATTGCCATGCTGCAGCCAGCACCGCGCGGCCCATGTTCGATCCCTGAGGGGATTCGGCCACCAGCACACAGTCCTCGACCCGGTATTGCGGTGCCGTCCGGCAATTGATCAGGGCCCAACCCGGCCCCGATACCGTGGAGAGATAGCCGCGCAATTCGTCCTCGCGCGGCTCGCGATACCAGCGGGCCGCATAGAGCGGTTCGCCATTGGGTCCGCTCCCGGCAATCCGCTCCGAATCGCCGGGGCGCGGGGTATTGGCGGGCCCCACCGGCTGGGCACCGCCGGTCGGCCTGGCGGTCGCGGCACGGGCAATATCGAAAGTGCGCATCGCATCGGGCGAAACCGGAATGAGCGCCGGGACGGGCGTGCTCTCGTTGACCGGCTGCGGCGCCTCCGGCTCGGGCTGCCGGATCTGCGGTACCTGCGGCGCGGTTGCAGTTCTATCTGGCTCTTGCGCAGTCTCCGCCTCCGCCTGTTCGTCCTCGTTATTGTCGGAGCTCATGGTCACCGTGACCAGCGAATCGCTCATCGGGACGGGTTCGCGCGTCACGATGCCGAGCGAAAGCAGCAACAGGATCAGCAGCGCCTCGATCCCCAGCGCCAGCAAGAGCCCCAATGCCTTGCGCCGCCATTCGGGCGCAATTGCGTCCCATCGGTCGCGCAGCGCCGGGACTATGCGGGAGCGAGAAGTCGGGCTTTCGGGGGAGGACATCTGACCGCGCGATAGACGTGTCGAAGTGACGCCACAATGACTCATGGCTGCGTGACGTCATCGTTAAAGCGATCTCAACACGTCGCTGGCAAAACTGCCGGAATTCACGAATCTTGTACAAGAATGAGCCGGGCCATCGACACGTGATCGACATTGAAATCCAGAACGAGACGCACCAGACCGTCTTCCGCATCAAGGTCGTCACTGTGCCGCGCATCGGCGAGGGTATTCGCCTGCAGGAACCCAATGGCTCATGGGCATCCTACGACATCCTCGACGTGTGGTACCAGAAGGCCGACTATGGCGAGGTCTGGATGCCCTATATCCACGTTCGCATGACCCCCGACGAATTGAAGGCGGTGGAGATGGCCAAGTCGAACCCCATGGTCGACCGCAGCCAGGCGATGCCGATCGAACAGTTCCTCGCCAAGTTCGAAGGCGACCATGAACACAAGACGGTCAAGCTCAACCTCGACATGAGCGAGGATAGCTGACGAATTTCGATCTGCATCGCCACTTGAAAGTCGGCCAACAGGGCACATGTTGGCTGAGCAGCTGGCAATAGCCACTGCATGAGGTCTGCGGGGTGAGACTGAAGTCCGCCCAGTACGCGAGCAGGAGCTCTCTGCCTCGACCGGCGCAAGCCGCGGCGTAACCGCATCGATAAACACCTATCGATGAGGTCTGTCATGACGCATCTTCAAAAGTTACGGAGCCGCGCTTTCAAAGATCAGCGCGGTCGATGCTACTATTGTTCCCAGGCAATGTGGTTGCTGGATCGTCACAAATTTGCGCGAAGCCACGACATCAGCAGTCGCAAGGCACGTCTATTCCAGGCAACTGCAGAGCACTTACGCCCAAAGAGCGAGGGAGGGCCGGAGACCGCTCACAATATCGTAGCGGCTTGCCTCTACTGCAATAACCAGCGGCATCGCGGCAAGCGCGTGCTCCAACCTTTGGAGTTCCAGACCAAGGTGCAGCAACGGATAGGAACTGGACGCTGGCAACATCTACGCCCGCGGAGCCTGTCTCCGGTAGCTGAGCGCCTCTGCCACGTGGATGCGGCCCACGGTCCCGGCCCCGGCGAGGTCCGCGATAGTCCGCGCGACCCTGAGCATCCTCGTATAGCTCCGCGCTGACAGGCGCATGGCACTGGCCGCCTGCATCAATAGCTGGCGCCCGGCCTCGTCGGGCGTGGCGAATTTTTCGAGCGCGTCGCCTTGCAGATCGGCATTCGTCCGCGCGCCGGTCTCCTGCTGTCGCGCGGTCTGGCGCTGGCGGGCGGCGAGGACCCGGGCGGCGACTTCCGCGCTGCCCTCGGCAGGTGGGGGCAGGGCGAGATCGACTGCGCTGACGGGGTCGACCTCGACATGGAGGTCGATGCGGTCGAGCATGGGGCCGGACACCTTGCTCTGGTAGTCGGCCGCACAGCGCGGTGCGCGGGAGCACGCTAGCGAGGCATCGCCCAGATGACCGCAGCGGCACGGGTTCATTGCCGCGACCAGCTGGACATTGGCAGGGAAGGTGACGTGAGCATTGGCGCGCGCGACATCGACCTTGCCGGTCTCGAGCGGCTGGCGCAGCGAATCGAGCACCGCGCGCTGGAATTCGGGTAGCTCGTCGAGAAACAGCACGCCAAGATGGGCGAGGCTGACCTCGCCCGGCTTCACGCGCAGGCCACCGCCGGTCAGCGCGGCCATGCTCGCCGAATGATGCGGCGCGCGGAACGGGCGGGCGCGGCTGATGCGGCCTTCCTCGAGCGTTCCGGCGACCGATTGCACCATGCTGACCTCAAGCGCCTCGGGCGGGGTGAGCGGGGGCAGTATTCCCGGAAGGCAGCTGGCGAGCAGCGACTTGCCCGCACCCGGTGGCCCGACCATCAGGAGGTTGTGCCCGCCCGCAGCCGCGATTTCGAGCGCGCGCTTGGCGGTTTCTTGCCCCTTCACCTGTCTGAGGTCGGGGCCGATGGCTGGCTCTTCCACCTCCCCGCGTTCGGGATCGGGCAGGCGCTGCGTGCCCTTGAGGTGGTTGAGCAGGCTGGCGAGGTCGGGCGCGGCGCATACCGGTATGTCGCTGGCCCAGCGTGCCTCGCTCCCCTGCGCCCTGGGGCAGATCAGCCCGACCTCGGCCTCGCTCGCATGGATTGCCGCGAGCAATACGCCGGGCGAGGGCACTATTCGCGCATCGAGCGCCAGTTCGCCCACTGCAATCCAGTCACCCAGCTGCTCGGCATCGGTCACGCCCATCGCCGCGAGCAGCGCCAGCGCGATCGGCAAGTCGTAGTGCGAGCCTTCCTTGGGCAGGTCGGCGGGAGAGAGGTTGATCGTGATCCGCTTGGGCGGCAGCGCGAGGCCCATGCTGGAGAGCGCGGCGCGCACGCGCTCCTTGCTCTCACCCACCGCCTTGTCCGCCAGGCCGACGATGTTGAAGTTGGGCAGGCCCGGCGCGACCGAGCACTGTACCTCCACCCCGCGGGCTTCAAGCCCGAGGTAAGCGACCGTTTTGACAAGCGCGACCAGCGTTAACTCCCAACCCCGTATTCGTACCGGGCGATGGCTGCAAACACCTGTTTTGTCGAGCGGAACAGCGTCCGGATCCGTGGAGAAACGACCTCGTTAACCTCCTCTTAGGGACGTGCTTTCGCAAGCTGGCAAGGTGGGCGGGCGCAGGCCGTTCCGATGCTTCGCAAAGCCGCCCTTGTCTGTTCGATTTTCGGCCTCGCGCTATCCGCGCCTGCTGCTGCGCAATCGGCGGTCATGGTGTCGATGCCCCTCGTGCTGGCGGCGCAGCCAATTGCCCAGCTTGCGGTTGTCGAGGCGCAGCATGCGGTGGCCGTACGCGATACGGCCGGAGCCGACTTCGCAACCATGCGCTTCGTCGAATCGCATGCGCCGGTCGCTCTGCCGACTGCTGCGCGACCGGCGGTGGATCGCAGCTTCCGCGACTATCGCCGCGGCATTGCCCGCTTCGGTCCCTTCATGGTGCTCGATTCGCAGCGCGTGGCGCTGGTGGGCGAAACTGGACGCGAAACCCCGGCCCAATTCGCCGCCATGCGTCGTGCCTTTCCGCAACTGACGCAGATCGACATGGTCGAATGCCCGGGCACGCGCGACGATCAGGCGAATATGCAGCTCGGCCGGATGATTCGTGCGGCCGGCATTGTGACCCATGTTCCGCCGATCGGTTCGGTGCGCTCGGGCGCGGTGGAGCTTTTCCTCGCCGGTGCCGAGCGCGATATTGCCGATGGGGCCGAATTCGCCGTCCATAGCTGGATGGACGCCTATGGCCGCGAAGCCAATGATTTCCGGGCCGATGCGCCCGAAAACCTGAGGTACATCGCATACTATCGCGAGATGGGCATGGGCGAGCGCGAGGCGCGCGCCTTCTACGATTTCACCAACTCGGTGCCGCATGCCGAGGCTCTGTGGCTCGAGGCGCAGGACATGCGTCGCTGGGCCAGGCCTGCCGCACAGGTGCCCAGCCAGGCTGCCGTGCAGCCACCTGTGGCGGCAACGCCGAAACTGACCTATTCCGACATGACTTTCTCTTGACGTAACCGGCGTGCTTCCTTATGCGCGCGCCATTCAAGCGGTCACCCCGCCCGGGTGGCCCTTTTTGTTGGTGGCGCATTTTGCGACGCCGGAACCAGAAGATTTTGACAGGACACTTCCGATGAAGCGGACTTTCCAGCCCTCGAACCTCGTGCGCTCGCGTCGCCACGGTTTCTTCGCGCGCAAGGCTACCCCGGGTGGCCGCAAGGTGCTTCGCGCCCGTCGCGCTCGCGGCCGCAAGAAGCTGTGTGCCTGAGCTGATTCGCTGCGCTTAGGCGCTGCGATCGAAGGACGAACGCAAGCGGGCTCCCAATGGGGGCCCGTTTTGCGTATCTGGCATCCATGCATCCGAGCCTTTCCGTGATCCGCAAGCGCAGCGACTTCCTCGCCGCGAATCGGGGCCTTCGGGTCGCGCGGCCGGGATTCGTCCTGCTCGCCCATCCCAATGGCGGGAAGGGCAAGCGCTACGGCATCACCGTGACCAAGAAGATCGGCAATGCCGTGGTGCGCAACAGGATGAAGCGGCGCTTTCGCGAGCTGCTGTGGGCGGCATTGCCCGAAGAAGGGCTGGCCGATCACGACCATATCCTCATCGGACGCGACGGTGGGGTGGGGCGCGACTTCGCGACCCTGAAGAGCGAGCTATCCGCCGCACTTTCCCGCGCGAGCGAAGGCAAGGGCGACCGTCCGCGTCCACCGCGTCACCAGCGGAGCCGCCGCGCGTGAAGCACGTTTTCATCTTCATCGCCCGCCTGTGGCAGTGGGGACCGAGCCGGATCCTGCCGCCGTCCTGCCGCTACTCACCTTCCTGCAGCCAGTATGCCATCGAGGCACTGGGCAAATATGGTGCGATCAAGGGTGGATGGCTGGCGACTAAGCGTATAATGCGCTGCCACCCATGGGGCGGACACGGCCATGACCCGGTGCCATAGCGCTGGTGTCTTGAAAGCCTAACACACCTTCCCACATTGCAATTTTCGACTGAATAAGACGGGACCGACCTTGGAAAACCAGCGTAACCTGATCCTGGCTATCGCGCTCTCCTTCCTGCTCCTCATCGGGTGGGACTACGCGATGGGCTATTTCTATCCGCAGCCCGAACAGGCGCTGGTGGAAGACAAGGCCGACACGCCCACCGAGCAGGCTGCGACGCAGCATTCGCGCAATGGCGGGCTGGTCGATCCGGCGCTGCAGGCGCAGGAAAAGGCCGACCTCAAGACCGCGCTCGCATCGGGTGATCGCCTGCCGATCGACGGCCCGCGGGTTGCAGGCTCGATCAACCTCAAGGGCGGTATACTCGACGACGTGGTTCTCAAGGATCATCGCGAGGCAGTCGACAAGGATAGCGGTCCGGTCCGCATCTTCTCGCCCAATGGCACGCCGGCACAGCATTTCGCGCAGTTCGGCTGGGTCGGCTCGAACCTCAAGGTGCCCGGCCCGCAGACGGTTTGGGCTGCCGACGGCCAGAAGCTGACGAAGGAAACGCCGGTCACGCTGACCTGGGACAATGGCGAGGGGCTGACCTATGCCATTCGCTATTCGATCGACGACAACTACATGCTCACGGCCGAACAGTCGGTGTCGAACAACGGAACCAACCCGGTCGTCGTCCAGCCCTTCGGCCTCGTCAATCGTACCAGCAAGACTGCCAGCCAGGATCTGTGGATCGCGCATTCGGGCCCGATGGGCGTTTTCGGCGACACGGCCGAATACGACATCGACTACGAAACGCTCGACGAGGATGGCAAGGTCTCGCCATCGGGTCGTACGCGTTGGGCCGGTTTTGCCGACATCTACTGGCTCTCGGCGCTTGTCCCGCAGGACGGACTGGCACCCGAGACGACTTTCCGCTCGATGGGCGGTGAGACCTACCGCGCCGACATGATCTACGAGCCGGTGACGGTTCCGGCGGGCAAGAAGTACACCACCTCCTCGCGCCTTTATGCCGGTGCCAAGGAAAGCGTCATCCTCGACCAGTACCAGAATGCGGGAATCGAGAAGTTCGGTTTCGCGATCGAGTGGGGCTGGTTCCGCTGGTTCGAGAAGCCGATGCTGTGGCTGCTGCGCACGCTGTTCGACGCGGTCGGCAATTTCGGCGTAGCGATCATCCTGCTGACGGTGATCGTGCGCGGGCTGATGTTCCCCATCGCCCAGAAGGGCTTTGCTTCGATGGCTGCGATGAAGGCGATCCAGCCGAAAATGAAGGCGATCCAGGAGAAGTACAAGGACGACAAGCAGGTCCAGCAGCAGAAGATCATGGAGCTGTACAAGACGGAGAAGGTGAACCCGGTCGCGGGCTGTCTTCCCATGCTGCTGCAAATCCCGGTCTTCTTCGCGCTCTACAAGGTGCTCGTGCTGGGCATCGAAATGCGTCACCAGAAATTCGCCTGGATCAGCGACCTTTCGGCGCCCGATCCGGCCAATCTCGCCGCCCTGCTGGGCCTCGCAGGGATTCAGGTGCCAAGCTGGCTGATGATCGTCTTCGGCCTTGGCGTACTCGCCGTCCTGCTCGGCATCACCATGTGGCTTACCTTCAAGCTCAACCCGAGCGCGATGGATCCGGTGCAGCAACAGATCTTCAACATCATGCCCTGGGTGCTGATGTTCGTCATGGCACCCTTTGCCGCAGGCCTGCTGCTCTACTGGGTCACCTCGAACATCCTCACGCTCGCACAGCAGAAGTATCTTTATTCCAAGCACCCGCAGCTCAAGGCTGCGGCGGAGGAAGAGAAAGCTGCCAAGAACATGACTCTCGAGGGCAAGTCCCGCTGATGGACGAGGCCGAACTCCTCACGCTGGAAAAGCGGGCGAACAAGCTGTTCTCGGGCCGGGTGGACTTCCTCCTCTCGGCCCCGCAGCTCAAGTTCCTGCCCGAACCGACCGTGCCGGAGATCGCCTTTTGCGGACGCTCCAACGTCGGCAAGAGCTCGCTGCTCAATGCGCTTACTGGGCGCAGGGCCATCGCGCGCGCCTCGGTGACGCCGGGCCGCACGCAGGAGCTCAATTTCTTCGAAGTGGGCGAGCCGACGCTGTTCCGCCTCGTCGACATGCCCGGCTACGGCTTTGCCAAAGCCCCGGTGAAGGTCGTCGAGAAGTGGAAGAACCTCGTGAAGACCTATCTGCGCGGCCGCCCTGTTCTCGCCCGCACGCTGGTGCTGGTTGATGCACGACACGGCCCCAAGGACGTCGACCGCGAGATGATGAAGATGCTCGACGAGGCCGCCGTGGGCTACCGCGTCGTGCTGACCAAGGCCGACAAGATGAAGGCCAGCGAGCTCGAGAAGGTCGTCGCCGCGACCGAGGCCGAGGCCCGCAAGCATGTTGCCGCCTATCCCGAGATCCACGTGACCAGCAGCGAAAAGGGCATGGGCATCGGGGCCTTGCGGGCAGCGGTGCTGGCGGACGCAGGGGTCTGAAGGCACAGGCGCAACCGAGCGATATCGACCCGAGATGGCCCGGCTGCTCCTGTTCAACAAACCCTTCGGGGTTCTGTCGCAATTTACCGATCGCGGATCGCCGACTTTGCGCTCGACCTTGTCGGATTTTATTGCCGTGAAAGGCGTCTACCCCGCCGGGCGGCTCGACAGGGACAGCGAAGGGCTCCTCCTGCTAACCGATGACGGGAGACTACAGGCGCGCATTGCCGATCCGCGTTTCAAGCTGCCCAAGACCTATCTCGTCCAGGTCGAAGGCGATCCGCAGGAGGCGGAACTGGAACGCCTGCGGCAAGGCGTCCTGCTCAAGGATGGCATGACCTTGCCTGCCGGGATCGCCCGCATCGACGCGCCGGACCTGTGGCCGCGCAATCCGCCGATACGCGAGCGCAAGTCCATTCCCGACAGCTGGCTCAAGATCACCATCCGTGAAGGGCGTAACAGGCAGGTGCGCCGCATGACCGCGGCGGTCGGCCTGCCCACCCTGAGGCTGGTGCGCTGGTCGATCGGTGACTGGACAGTTGCCGGGATCGCGCCGGGACAATTCGAGGAAATTTTCGTCTAGGCGCAATCGCAGGCTCGTCTAAAGGCGGTGGCATCCCATGAATTACCGCCATTCCTTCCATGCTGGAAACAGCGCCGATGTCGTGAAGCACAGCCTGCTGATCGCTCTCGTGCGCGCGCTTCAGCAAAAGCCGGGGGCGCTGACCATCATGGACACCCACGCCGGCTGCGGGATCTACGATCTTCACGGCGACCAGGCGCAACGCACCGGCGAGGCAGCGCAAGGTGTGGTGCGGGCCTTTGCCGACCACAATCCCTTGCTCGACGACTATCGCGCGGCGGTAAACGCTGTCAATGACGGGGCCGGGCCACGGCTTTACCCCGGGAGTCCGCGCATCTTGGCGCAGCTTCTGCGTGAGCAGGATAACCTGATCCTCAACGAGAAACATCCCGAGGACGCCAGGGCCCTGCGCGCCGCAATGCGCGACACGCCCGCCGCCGTGCATCAGCGCGACGCCTACGAACTCTGGCAGGCGTTGCTGCCGACACGGACCCCGCGCGGTGTGGTCGTGGTCGACCCGCCCTACGAACAGACCGACGAGCGCGCTCGCATCACCGCCACAATGGCAGCCGCGCACCGCAAATGGGCGCATGGCGTGACGATGATCTGGTATCCGCTGAAGGACCGCGCCGCGCATCTGCGGTGGAAGGACAAGCTGCGCCGGCTAGGCATTCCGAAATTCATGAGCATCGAGCATTGGATCTACGATGCCGAGCTGCCCGGCATCTACAACGGCGCGGGCTTGTTCATCGTCAACCCGCCCTATGCCTTCACACAGGCGCTGCCGCCCTTGCTGGAGGCCCTGCGCGTTTCTCTCGCCCCGGAAGGGCACCTGGGGAAGATCACCGCTGAGTGGCTGGCCGATTGAGCGTGGCTAGGTCGCGAACAGCATCGCGTCGTCGGCAAAAGCCTTCATCTCCAGCGCATTGCCGCTGGGGTCGCGGAAGAACATCGTGGCCTGCTCGCCGGGCTGGCCCTTGAAGCGGATCGTGGGGGCTATCGCGAAGTCGACGCCTGCCGCGGTCAGCCGGTCGGCCAGCGCCTGCCAGTCCTCCATCGTCAGCACGATGCCGAAGTGCGGTACCGGCACGCCGTGGCCGTCGACATGATTGCTGGCGCGGTCCCCTGCCTGGCCGGGAGCGAGATGGGTAACGATCTGGTGGCCGTAGAAGTCGAAGTCGATCCACTCCTCGCTGCTGCGGCCCTCGGCACAGCCCATCGCGCCGCCATAGAAGGCGCGCGCAGCGGCAAGGTCGTCGACGGGGAAGGCGAGATGGAAGGGGCGCAGGCTCATGTCGCTCGTCTAGCCCAGCAGAAGTTCGTCGCCTAGCCATTCGTTCAGCCTCGACAGCATCAAGCTGAACCTATACCGCGCGGGTCTGCGAAAGGTGGGACGCGCATGAAGTTGATAATCGGCAACAAGAATTACTCGAGCTGGAGCCTGCGCGGCTGGCTGGCGGCCAAGCAGTCGGGCCTGTCATTCGAAGAGATCATCGTACCGCTGTTCGGCGAGAACTGGGAAGCCGATCGGAACGACGGCCAGATCCGCCCGTCCTCGGGCAAGGTGCCGCTGCTGTGGGACGATGACAGCGTCGTGTGGGACAGCCTCGCGATCATGGAATACCTGTCCGACAAGGTCGGGCGCGACCGTTTCTGGCCCAAGGACGAAACCGCGCGCGGCATGGCTCGCTCGATGGTCGCCGAAATGCATTCGAGCTTCCAGGCTCTGCGTGGCGAATGCCCGATGAATGTGCGCAAGCGCTTCGACGGTTTCGAGCCGAGCGAGGCGTGCAAGGCCGACATATTGCGCATACTTGGGCTGTGGGCGGAAGCGCGCAGCCGCTTCGGCAGTGGCGGACCGTTCCTGTTCGGCACCTTCGGCGCGGCAGACGTGTTCTTCGCCCCCGTGGTCAGCCGCTTCATCAGCTACCAGATTCCCGTACCCGGTTTCGCGGTCTCCTACATGGAAGCCGTCTGGGAGCACGAATGGATGCAGGCGTGGATCAACGCCGCCGAGGACGAAGAATGGGTAATCGAACAATACGAAACCGTGGGCTGAGTGCGGTTGCGGCGCTGGCCGCGCTTGCTCTGCCCGCGCAGGCGCAGGCCTGGGGCTTTTACGCGCACAATGTCACGGCCGAGATTGCGCTCGAGAACGTGACGCCAGATACGCGCGTCAAGATCGCTCGCCTCCTGCGCGCTGCGCCGCAGCTGGGTACGCCCGATTGCGAATTGAAGACGCTGGGCGACGCCTCGGTATGGCCCGATTGCCTGCGCGGCGAGTATTGGCGCTGGGGCTACACCTTCTCGTGGCATTACCAGACCGAGCCGGTGACCGAGGATTACGACGCCCGCAAGAACTGCAGCGGAGGCGGCTGCGTTTCGGCGCAGATCGAGCGCAACCACCGCATCCTCGCCGACGAGAACCTGCCCGACAATGTCCGGTTGGAGGCGCTGGCCTTCATGGTCCACTTCATCGGCGACATCCATATGCCGCTGCATTCGGGCGATTTCTCCGATCGCGGCGGCAACGACCGCGAGGTCGATTACGGCATCGTGCCGAGCCTCAACCTTCACTGGATCTGGGACGGCCCGTTGGCAGAGCGCGCGATCACCAGCTCGCCGACACCGCTGGTCCGCCGCTACAGCGCCGAAGAGCGCGCCGAACTCGGCGGGGGCGATGCCGCAGTCTGGGGTCGCGAGAGCTGGGAAGTGGCGCGTAGCTTCGTCTATCCCGAGGCTTTCGATTGCAATCCTTGCGCGGGCGATCTGCCGGAGAAGACCGCGCTAACGCAGGACGATATCGAGAGGGCAATACCGGTCTCGCAGCGCCGTGTGACTCAGGCGGGTATTCGCATGGCGGAATATCTCGATGCGGCCTTTGCGCCCGGTCCATTGCCCGAGCCAGACCGCAATTAGGGCAGGCGCTCGCTTTCGTATCTCGTCCCGTCTTTCCGGGCATAGCCATCCGCGTCGAAGACCATGTCGATGTCGGGGTATTCACCCGAATCCCCGTCCCGGTCGCCGCCGCTGATGGCTACGAACACGCAGGGCCTGTCGGTCCGGTTGTGCAGTCGATGCCCGTTCTCGACCCCGGCTGCCCACGCGAGGATATCGCCGGGGAGGACGGTCGTCTCGCCTGCATCCTCGATCAGCACAGCCTCGCCCTCGAGCATCACGACGAGCTCATCCTGTCCGCGATGCCAGTGGCGCTGCGAGGAAAAGGCGCCCGGCTCCAGCACGACATGGCTCGCCCCCAGCTTCGTCAGTCCGGCAGCGGGCGCGAGGCGGCGATACCAGCGTCCCTGCACGTCGGCATCGAATGGCGCGGGATAGCCCGTCGCATTGGTCTGGGGGATGGCGTCGAGATCGAGCTTGGGCATTGTCCTGCACTCCTGCTAGCGAGGCAAGGATGACCGAAGTTCTCGACCTCGCCAAGCGGCTCATTGCGGCCCCCAGCGTAACCCCCGCCACCGGCGAAGTGTTCGACGTGTTCGAGGCACTGCTCGGTCCGCTCGGCTTCGAAATCGAGCGCTTCATTCGCGGGTCGGGCGAACCGGGGAGTCAGGAGGCGCCGGTCGAGAATCTCTTCGCGATCCGCCGCGGTCCGGAAGGCTCGCGCCACTTCGCCTTCGCCGGTCACCTCGACGTCGTCCCGCCGGGCAATGGCTGGACTAGCGGGGCATTCGAACCCGAAGTGCGCGGAGATCTCCTCTATGGACGCGGCGCGGTCGACATGAAGGGCTCGATCGCCTGCATGGTGGAAGCGGTGAAGGATATTCCTGCAGAAGCGGGCACGATCAGCTTCATCATCACCGGCGACGAGGAAGGCCCCGCGCTCCACGGCACCCGCGCCCTGATCGACCACATGGCAGCCGCGGGTCACAAGCCCGACCTCTGCCTCGTCGGCGAACCCACCAGCGTCAATCAGCTGGGCGACATGATGAAGATCGGCCGTCGCGGTTCGCTCAACATCTGGCTCGAGGTCGAAGGGAAGGAAGGCCACGTTGCCTACCCGCATCTTGCCGACAACCCGATCCCCAAACTCGTCGCCATGCTGGCCGAACTCGACGCGCTGGTGCTCGATGAAGGGAACGACTGGTTCCAGCCCTCCAATCTCGAGATCACCGAAGTTGAGGTCGGCAATCCGGCGACCAATGTGATCCCTTCACACGCAAGGGCGCGGCTCTCGATCCGTTTCAACGATCACCATAGCGGCGCATCGCTGTCACAGAAGGTCGTGGAGATTGCCGAACGTCATGGCGGCAGCGCGCTGCCGATCATCTCGGGCGAGCCTTTCCTGACTCCGCCGGGCGAGTTCAGCGCCATCGTCGCGGCGGCGGTGAAGGCGGAAACGGGTCTCGACCCTGAACCATCCACCACCGGCGGCACGTCGGACGCGCGTTTCCTGCGCGCTGTGTGCCCGGTGATCGAGTTCGGCCTCACCAACGCGACCATGCACAAGCGCGACGAGGCTGTAGCCATCGAGGACCTTTCGACGCTAAGCCGTATCTATGCGCGCATCGCGAAGGATGCGCTGGCCCGCTAGAGGCCGCCCAAGGGAGGGGATCGCATGCTGAGGACCTGGTTCGAAATTCCGCTGTGGCAGCGCGTGCTGACCGCACTCATTCTCGGTGTTCTCACCGGCTATGCCTGGGGGCCGGAAGCGGAATCGATCAAGTGGATCGGCGACTTCTTCATAAAGTCGATCAAGATGCTGGTTGTCCCGCTGATCTTCTTCAGCCTCGTTTCGGGTGTCGCGGCGATCGGCGATCTGCGCAAGCTGGGCGCGGTCGGCGGGAGGGCGATGCTGCTGTTCGTCGTCACCGGACAGATCGCGGTGTGGCTGGGCCTCGGCCTCGGCACCTTCTTCGCGCCGGGTAGCGGGGTCGACACTTCGGCCATCGCCAAGGGCGCGACCCCCGAGCCGAACCCGACGACTGCGGTCGACATGATCCTCTCGATCGTGCCCGAGAGTCCGGTCAAGGTCATGGCGGACGTCGCGGTGCTGCCGCTGATCGTGTTCTCGCTCCTGATCGGCATCGGCATACTGATGGCCAAGGAAGAGGGCGAGCCGGTCCAGAAGATCTTCGATAGCGGCGCGGTGATCATGCAGAAGGTCACCATGGTCGTGATGGAACTCACCCCCTTCGGGGTCTTCGCGCTGATGGCATGGGTGGCGGGCACGCTGGGCATGGATGCGCTCTCCGCGCTCGCACAGCTGGTCGCGCTAAACTATTTCGGCTGCCTGCTGATCATCTTCGTGATGTATTCGGCGATGATCAAATTCCTCGCCAGACTGCCGGTGAAGGACTTCTTCCGCGGCATCATTGATGCGATGGCAGTGAGCTATTCGACCGCCTCCTCCAACGCCACGCTGCCGGTAACGCTGCGTTGTGCGGAGCGTAACCTCGGCGTTTCGAACTCGGTGGCGAGCTTCGTCATCTCGCTGGGCGCGACGATCAATATGAACGGCACCGCGATGTATCTCGGACTCGCCACGTTGTTCGGCGCGCAGGTCTTTGGGGTCGACCTGACGATGGGCGACTATTTCCTGATTTCGATCCTCGCGACACTGGGTGCAGTCGGCGCGGCGGGTATTCCGGGCGCAGGGCTCATCATGATGGCGCTGGTCTTCGGCGCGGTCGGCGTTCCGCTGGAAACCATTGCCTTCGTCGCCGGGGTGGACCGGATCATGGACATGATGCGCACCACCACCAACGTCTCGGGCGACGCCGCCGTGGCAACGACAGTTGCGGTGATGACGGGCGAAATCGACCGGGCCGAGATGGTCTCGGCGGACGATGTCTAGACTGCTTGCAGCGCTGGGGTTTGTTGCCCTTGCCGCATGCGCGCACCCCGCCGCTCACACGCCGCAGCATCATCCGGATACTGTCTCAGCCTACGTGGAGGCGTACAACACGCGCAATCTGGAAGCGATGAGCGCGCTGATGCATGACGATGTGCAGTGGCTGGCAGTCGAAGGTGACAAGGTCGAGGTTGTCGCAAATGGCAAGAGCGATCTTACGCGCCAGATGCGCGACTACATTGGATCCTCCAGAGCAACCACCAGTATGCTCGATGGCCGTCTCAAGGACGGCAGATTCATCGCAGTGAGGGAAGTTGCCAGTTGGATCGACGGTGATGGCAGGGTGCAATCGCAATCATCGTTGGCGGTCTATGAGCTCGAAGCAGGGCTGGTGCGACGCGTATGGTACTACCCATCATCGCGGTGACTCACTGCCTCTTCGACTTCTCCCGGTAGCAGTCATGATCCGCAATTTAGCGCAGCCGGTACTCGCGCGCTCGCAAAGGCTCAGCCCACCGCCCGCCGGTATAAGTGCCATGTCGCGTGGCCGAGTACTGGCAGCACTACCAGGAGGCCGAGGAACACGGGCAGGATCGCCACAAACAACGCCAGTGCGATGAACACCGCCCACAGTAGCAGCACGCCCATATTGGCGCGCAGGGTGGTGACGCTGGTGATGATCGCAGTGATGAAATCGACGTCGCGGTCGACCAGCATGGGCAAGCTCATCACGGTGATGGCATAGAAGAAATAGGCGATGACCGCGCCGATCGCACCGCCCACGCCCAGCATCATCAGTCCGCTGTCGGAACGCAGGAATTCCATGCCTTCTCCAAGCCCCGCCGAGGCAACGAAGATCGCGAATATCATGTGGGCGATGATCACCCAGAAGCTGAACCCGACGAAGATGATCCCTCCCATCAGCAGCAATTGCTGGTCGCCCCGCCCGCGCAGCGCGCCGAGGATGTCGCCCCAGCCCATCGGCAGGCCCAGTTCGCGCCTCCGACTGACCTCGTAGAGTCCGACCGCGGCGAAAGGTGCCAGCAGCGGGAAGCCTGCCACCGATGCCACCAGCCAGCGTGCCTCTCCGCTTACCATGAAGAGATAGTAGAGCGCGGCTCCGAGGAGGGAGTAGAAGGAGGCGAAAAACAGACCGTACTGCGGCTTGGCGAGGAAGTCCTGCCACCCTGCGGCCAATGCCGCGACAAGGTCGGAGCCACTCAGGTCATTCGCGACTTCGATGCTGATCTCGCCATTACTTATGGTCATGCGCCTGTCTCCCGGTCCGGAAATTGCCGCAGCTTGGCGAGCTGTTCAAGGCCCTGGCAGCTCTACCGCCCCTTGGGTTTTTCGAGCACCTTGTTCCGGTAGCTGCACAAATCCACCACCGGGCACCGCCAGCACTCGGGCGTGCGCGCCTTGCAGACATAGCGGCCATGCAGGATCAGCCAGTGATGCGCGCCGAGCCGGAAGGGCTGGGGCACGCGCTTCTCCAGCTTGGCCTCGACCTGCTCGGGCGTCTTGCCCTTGGCGAGGCCGGTGCGATTGCCCACACGCAGGATATGCGTGTCGACCGCGAAGGTCTCCTGCCCGAACCAGCAGTTGAGCACGACATTGGCGGTCTTGCGGCCCACGCCGGGGAGGCGAACGAGGTCTTCACGCGTGTCGGGCACCTCACCGCCATATTCGTCGACCAGCAGTTGACTGAGCAGGATGACATTCTTGGCCTTGGAGTTGAACAGGCCGATGGTCTTGATGTGCTCCTTCAGCCCCTCTTCGCCAAGCTCCAGCATCTGCTCGGGGGTCTCGACCTTTCTGAACAGCGCGCGCGTGGCCTTGTTTACGCCAACGTCGGTCGCCTGCGCGGAGAGTGCGACCGCGACCACGAGCTGGTAGCAATTGCCATATTCCAGCTCGGTCTCGGGCGAGGGATTGTCTTCCGCCAGGCGCCGGAAGAATTCGAAAATCTGGTCCTTGGTCATGGTCTCACGATTGCGGCCGGGTGCGCTCTAGAGCGGCGATCTTGGCTTCCACGCGCTCGTCCACCTCGTCGAGCCGGTCGAGGTGCTCCTTCATCTGCTCCAGCCGTTCGTCGCGGCGGTGCTGCATGGCTTCGGAAAAGGCAGCGGCAATGATGCCGGTGGGCATCGCCACGAAGGCGATACCCGACAGCGCGACGATACTGGCGAATACCTTGCCCAGAGCGGTGACGGGCGCGACATCGCCATAGCCGACCGTGGTCAGCGTGATGATCGACCACCACAGCGCGCGCGGGATCGAACCGAAAGCCTCGGGCTGGATCGCACCCTCGGTCATGTAGAGCGCGGTCGCCCCGACAAGGACGAAGACGAAGGCCAGCGCCATGGTCACGATCAGATCGTCGGCCCGGTCCGATATCGCCGCCCATACGGCGCGGACGGCGCGGCTGAAGCGGCCGAACTTCATCACGGCAAAGACGCGCAACAGGCGGAAGGTACGCAGCACGGTGGCGTCGGCGGTCAGCAGCGGGACGACCGTGGTGAGGACGACGAAGAGGTCGATCAGCCCGATGGGCGAGCGGATGAAGGCCCAGCGCTTCGACCAGTCCGATTGCTCGCCCGGCTGTTCGGCGGCGGCGTAGATGCGGGCAAGGTATTCAAGGAGAAAGATCGCTCCGAAGGCGATCTCGCTGGTAACCAATGCGTCGTGCCAAGGCTTGGGGAGGCTCGGCTCGGTCGACATGGCGGCACTCGCGACCGCCAGCACGATGACAAGGATGAGGATGCGGTTGAGCGCGGTCAGTCGCCCGTCGGGATGCGCGCCGACGAACAATTGTTCGTGCAGTTTCGTACGCAATCCCGCCATCTCCTCCCCCTTGTCCGGCTTTCCTAGATACCGAGAACCTCTTCCATGCGATAGCGCCCGGGCGCCTGTCCGATCAGCCACTCGGCCGCGCGTACGGCGCCGCGAGCGAAGATCGCGCGGTTCTCGGCGCTGTGCGAGAGGGTAATGCGCTCCTCGTCGCCGGCCAGGATCACACTGTGTTCGCCCGCCACGGTGCCGCCGCGCAGCGCCGCGAAACCGATCGCGCCGTGCTCGCGCGCGCCCGTCATGCCGTCGCGCCCGCTTTCGCGATTGGTGGCGAGGTCTACCCCGCGTCCCTGCGCTGCGGCCTCACCCAGCAGGAGTGCCGTTCCCGACGGAGCATCGACCTTGCGGCGATGGTGCATCTCGACGATCTCGATGTCCCAATCGGGGCCGAGCCGTGACGCTGCCTCGCGCACGAGGTGAGCGAGCAAGGTGACGCCGAGAGAGGTATTGCCGGTCTGCAGGATCGGCACAGCACGCGCGGCATTGTCGATCGCCTCATGGTGCACATCCTCCAGCCCCGTGGTGCCGATCACCATCGGGACTCCAGCGCCGATCGCGGCATGGAGATTGCTCTGGAGCGCGCCCGGTGCCGAGAAATCGACCAGCACGTCGCAGGCATCGGCAAGGCGTGCAACGTCGCCGCCTTTGTCGATCCCGCCGGCAAGCTCGTGCCCGCTGGCCGCGATGACCCCTGCGAGCGCGTGCCCCATCGCGCCCTCGCTGCCGACTATTCCGATACGCGCCATTGAAACTCCCTTGCTCGCCGTGTTTCATGGCCGTGATGAAGGACATTCGCAACATCGTGATCCTGACCGGCGCGGGGATATCGGCCGAAAGCGGGATCGATACCTTCCGCAGCGCTGGCGGATTGTGGGAGCAGCACCGGGTCGAGGATGTCGCAACGCCCGAGGGCTTCGCGCGCGACCCCGACCTCGTCCTGCACTTCTACGACATGCGGCGCGAGGCGATCCAGACCAAGCAGCCCAATGCAGCGCATGAGGCGCTGGCGCGGCTCGATACCGGTTGGGGCGGCCAATTGCTGATCGTTACCCAGAATGTCGACGATCTGCACGAACGGGCAGGCGCGCGGCGCGTGCTGCATATGCACGGCACGCATCTCAACGCCTGGTGTACCGCCTGCGATGTGCGCTCGCCCTGGACCGGCCCGCTGATCGACCGCCCACCGTGCCCTTCATGCGGCGAGAGCGCGCTCAGGCCCGACGTGGTGTGGTTCGGAGAGATGCCTTACGAGATGGAGCGGATTTACGCCGCGATCAGGCAGGCCGATCTGTTCGTCAGTATCGGCACTTCGGGTGCGGTCTATCCTGCGGCGGGCTTCGTGCGCGACGCGCGCGAGCTGGGCATACAGACGCTCGAACTCAATCTCGAGCGCAGCCAGGGCTCGGCATGGTTTCACGAAAGCAGGCAAGGTGCGGCGACCAGGCTGGTGCCAGAATGGGTGGACGAGATCCTAGGCGGCTGAGCCGCAACCCTTGCAGGCCGGGTCCCTGGCAATGGTGAAGCTGCGCATTGCGGGCTTCAATCCATCGAGCAGATGGACCTTGCCCCATTCGGGATCGCCCATATTGCCGACGTTTGCGAGCAGGATGCGGACCGCTTGCATTGCGGCGAATGTCGCAACCCAGCCAGCCATTGCACCGAGCATCCCGTCTTCGGCGCAAGTGTCGCAATCCTCCGCATCGAAGGCATCGCCGACGAAGCAGCGGTAGCAGGCCTCCCCCGGCAGATGTCCGGCAAAGGCCCCCACCTGTCCCTGGAAGCGGCCGACGGCGGCGGAGAGGAGCGGCACGCGCTCGGCAACGCAAGCGTCCGATACGGCGAGGCGGGTGGCGAAATTGTCGGTCCCGTCGAGCACGAGGTCCGCGCCGATGACAAGGTCGGGTGCGTTGTCGGGCGTGATCCGGCGGTCGCTGATAGCGACCTCGAGAGCAGGGTCGAAAGCGGTCGCCCAGCGCTTGGCTACCACGGCCTTGCCGTGACCGACATCGCGCGTGTTGTATAGCGTCTGGCGCTGGAGATTGGAGAGATCGACCTTGTCGTCGTCGACCAGGGTCAGCTTCCCGATCCCAGCACCTGCCAGATATTGCAGCGCGGGCGATCCGATCCCGCCGAGCCCGACGAGCACGAGGTGCTTGCCCGCCAGGGCGACCTGGCCGGCACCGCCGATCTCTGGCAGCACGATATGCCGGGCGAAACGGTCCAGGCGTTCGGGTGACAGGCTCACGCCGCGTCTTCGTCCGCTTCGGGCAGGCGCTCGCGCTTGAAGCCGTGCATCCCGTGCCACCATTGCAGGCCGATCACCGCGCCCTTGGAGGGCTGGAGCATGATTACCATCATGACGACGGCGAGCGGGATAATGATGGCCATGACCGCAAGCGGCGAGAGATCGTAATCGCCCGCCAGCAGGATCAGCACCGGGGCAAGCAGATGCCCGGTGACGAACATGGCGATATAGGCGGGAAAATCGTCGGCGCGCTGGCCAGTCAGGTCGAGCGCGCAATGCGGGCAGGCGTCGACCGGCTTGAGCCACTTGTGGAAAACACGTCCCTCGCCGCAGCGCGGGCAGCGGCAACGGATCCCGCGCAGCAGGGTCTCCCAGATGGTTGTGGGCAGGGAATAGGCAGCGATATGCTCGCGGTGTTCCGTCATGGACAGCCTGTTGGCAGGCCGTGGAGAGCCTGTCGACAAGTAGTCAAACAGGTTCGACGTTTTTTGCGAGTGTCTTGAACCGGTTTCCGTCCGCCTGCCGCACCGTGATCGTCACCGCCCCGGTCTTGCTCACGTTACGGTCTTCGACTTTCCCGGACTTGCCCTTGTGCGTACCCGCGATCACGCGGCAGTCGATCCCGTTCGTGATCGAATCGACTGCCATCGACGTCAGCTTTCGAGCTGCCTCAACAGGCTGCGAACATCGCCGTCCATATCGGCATCGCGCTGGCGCAGATCCTCGATCAGGCGCACGGCATGGATCACCGTCGAGTGATCGCGGCCACCGAACTTGCGCCCGATTTCGGGATAGCTGCGCGGGGTGAGCACCTTGGCGAGATACATCGCCACCTGGCGCGGACGGACGACGGCGCGCGCACGGCGCTTCGACGACATCTCGCTGCGGTCGATGCGGTAGAACTGGCACACGGTCCGCTGGATCTCGTCAATGGTGATCCGGCGGCGGTTGGCCGAGAGGATGTCGGTCAGCTGCTCCTCAGCCAGCTGGAGCGACACTTCCTGACCCGTCAGCTGGGCATAGGCGATCAGCTTGTTGAGGCCGCCGACCAGCTCGCGCACATTGCGCGTGATGGTACGGGCGAGGAAGTCGATTACGTCCTCGGGCACCGAGAGCGGCGCGAAGCGCGACAGCTTGGAGTGGAGGATCTTCTTGCGCAGTTCGATGTCGGCTGCGGCGATGTCCGCCACCAAGCCCATCGACAGGCGTGAGAGGAGGCGCGGTTCGACCCCGTCCAGTGCCTGCGGCGCGCGATCGGCGGCAAAGACCAGGCGCTTGCCTTCGGCGAGCAGGGCATCGATCGTGTAGAGGAGTTCTTCCTGTGCCGAAGCCTTGCCGATGATGAACTGGATGTCGTCGACCAGCAGCAGGTCGAAGCTGCGCAGGCGGGCCTTGAACTCCAGCATCTGGTTGGCCTTCAGCGCCTGGACGAATTCGACCATGAAGCGTTCGGCACTGCAGTAGAAGATACGGCTGCGCGGGTGTGCCTGCAGGAAGCTGTGACCGATCGCGTGGAGCAGGTGAGTCTTGCCCTGACCCGTGGCCGCCTTGAGGTAGAGCGGGCTGAACTGCGGCTTCTCGGTCGCCGACATGCGCTGTGCCGCATTGAAGGCCAGCACATTGGCTTCACCAGTGATGAAGGCGGCGAAAGTCAGCGAGGGGTCGAGGCCGACCGAGGAGGTGAAGCCGGCATCGCCCAGCGTGTCGGCACTGATCGCCATCATGCTGGTATCGGCGCCGTCGTTCGCTGCCCGGCGACCGTCCGAGTGCAGGCGCAGGTCCGCAACCTGGCGGCGGCCCGGATGCACCTGGATATTGACGTGGCGCACTTCGCTGCGTGCGATCTTCCACGCCAGGCTCAGCCGGTCGGCAAAGCGGTCCTTGACCCAGTTGGCGCTGAATTCGGTCGGCAGGAAGAGATCGAGCGTGCCCGTCTCCTTGTCGATGCCGCCGACCTGGATCGGTTTGATCCACTGGCTGTGAAGTTGATGACCCAAATCCTTGCGGAGGCCCTGGCTGATATCCGACCAATCGGCTGCCAGGTTTACGGCTTCGCTGTCTTCCATGAAATCGTCTGATGCCTTCCGCTTGTGACCCGCGTGTTCTGATCCCTTACCCATCGTAGTCTAAATTCCCCCGAGCTGGCGCCACATGAAGGCGCAGCAATCCCATTAATTCTCAGCTATGACGTGCAGGCAAAGCGCTGCCCTTCTCCAGAATCGGCTCCTCCGGAGTGCCCCCAAAACTGTTTCCTCGTGTGAAGCCGGGACTGTCCCGTTCCCGGCTGCGGACACCGGTGTAAGTCGCCCGTGGATTGAGTCGCAAGGGGGATAACTGCAAAAAAACTGAAATAATGTTGTTGACTCGCCGCAACCCCGCAGACTTGCGTTCAAGTGCATGTTTTCATTCAAGAAGGTTCTTCGGAGCGCTGCGAATCGTTGGAATCACTGGGGTTTGATTACAGCGCGGTTACAATGCGGCAATGCAGCATGACGCAAACACGACAAAAGGCCGCTGCCAACGGCAACGGCCTTGTCCCAAATCGGGTTGATTTGGTGTGCCTGGTGGGTCCCGATGGACCCCGCGCTTGCGAATCAGAGAGCGGCGACGCGCTTGGTCAGACGACTCAGCTTGCGAGCAGCGGTGTTCTTGTGGAGCACGCCGCGGGCAACACCGCGAGCCAGTTCGGGCTGTGCGCCGGCCAGTGCTTCCTTGGCAGCGTCCTTGTCGCCACCTTCAATCGCGGCTTCGACCTTCTTCACGAAGCTGCGGATGCGGCTCATGCGGGCACCGTTTATTTCGGCGCGACGGTCGTTGCGGCGGATGCGCTTCTTGGCTTGCGGCGTATTGGCCATGTTTGTCCTCGTCAGACCGCGCGCATTGCGCGGCTATAAATCTCGTAATTGCGTGCGAAAACGGCGGTTGGACCGCCGGAAAGCGGCGCACTTAGCGGCGACCTCGCGAATCGTCAAGCGAATGCTTGGGCCATTCGCCGTCGAGGCGGAACAGTGGAATGTTCCGTCTGTTGTCCTACATAAGGTGCACCACCGCAAAGGGAAGAGCGATAGTGAGCGAAAAGACAGTCCGCAGCGACGAGGAATGGCGCGAAAAGCTGACACCCGAGCAATACCATGTGCTGCGCGAGGCAGGCACCGAGCGGGCCTTCACCGGCAAGTACGACAAGCACTACGACGCCGGCGAATACTACTGTGCAGGATGCGGACAGAAGCTGTTCGAGAGCGACGACAAATACAACAGCGGCTGCGGCTGGCCCGCCTTTACCGCGCCGGCCGAAGGCGAAGCTGTCGAGGAACATCGCGACACATCGCACGGCATGATCCGCACCGAAGTGACCTGTTCCAATTGTGGCGGGCACCTGGGTCACGTCTTCCCGGACGGCCCTCCCGATCGTGGAGGACTGCGCTATTGCATCAACAGCGCGGCACTCGACTTCGAAGGCGGGGAACAGGATTAGCAGCAGTCGCGCGCTGAACTGTTGTTCACGGGGGGTTAGACCTCGCCTTTGCAGAATGCGGCAGATATAGGGCGAAGCACACGGCAAGGGATATCCCGCTAGAGATGGACAAGAGAGGGAGTCGCCGGAAAAAGGCGGCGCGCAGCGAAAGGGCCCGGCGGGCCGAGGCCGACCGGCCCGAGGGCGGCTGGCGTCGCTGGATGCGTCGCATCATGGTCTGGGGCGGCGCGCTGGCGCTGCTCGGGGCTCTCTTTCTCGGTCTGGCGGTCGCTTTCGCGGCGCGCTCCATGCCCAGCTACTACCAGCTCAAGGCGACTCAGACCGCGCAAACCATTGTCGTGCGTGCGCGCGACGGAACCGAGATCGTCGAGATCGGCCCGAGCTTCGGCAAGTGGCTCCCCGCCGACGAGATCCCGCAGGTGATGAAGGATGCCATGGTCGCGGTCGAGGACCGTCGCTTCTACATGCACCCCGGCGTCGACCCCTATGGTCTGGCGCGCGCGTTTTACGTTGCGCTGACGGGCGACAAGCGGATATCGGCGACTTCGACGATTACCCAGCAGCTGGCGCGCAACGTCTTCCTCAACAACAATCGCTCGCTCGACCGCAAGCTGCGCGAAGGTGTGCTGGCGCTGGCGCTGGAAGCCAAGTTCTCCAAGGAACAGATCCTCGAGCTCTATCTCAACAAGGTCTATTTCGGCGGCGGTGCCTATGGCATCGACAGCGCCAGCCGGAAGTTCTTCAGCCACCCTGCGACCGAGCTTTCGACCGCCGAAGCCGCCATCATCGCGGGCCTCGTAAAAGCTCCCAGCCGCTATTCTCCAACTGCCGATGTCGATGCGGCGGTAGGCCGTGCAAGCGTCGTGCTGCGGCTGATGAAGGAGCAGGGCAAGATCGCACCCAATGTCACGGTCGATCCCTCGGCGGTCAATTTGAAGGAAGAGAAGGGCCAGAACTCGGTCCGCTACTTCACCGACTGGGTGCTGCCCCAGCTGGATCTCCTGTTGCCCGAGACTTTCGAGCCGATCGAAGTGTGGACGACACTTGACGTAGGGATGCAGCGTGCTGCGACCGCGGCGGTCAAGGGCAATGTGCCAGGCGGCGCGCAGGGCGCACTGGTGAGCCTCGACCGCGACGGCGCCATCCTCGCACTTGTCGGCGGTACCGACTATGTCGAGACCAGCTACAACCGCGCCACCGATGCGCGCCGCCAGCCAGGATCGAGCTGGAAGCTGTTCGTCTATCTTGCAGCGCTCGAGGCGGGATACACGCCCGATGACCGCGTGGTCGACACGCAGGTGACGATCGACGGCTGGAGCCCCCGCAATTCGTCGGGCCGCAATGTCGGTGAGATCGATATGCGCACGGCCTTCGCCTACTCGATTAACACCGTCGCGGCGCAGCTGGGCAATGAGGTGGGCTTCGGAACGGTCGCCTCAATGGCCAAGCGCTTCGGCATCACGACGCCGATCAAGACCTATCCCTCGATGGTGCTCGGCTCGAACGAGGTGCGCCTGCTCGACATGACCCGTGCCTTCGCGGGTATCTCGGCGAAGGGGCAGTCCATCGAACCCTATGGGATCGTCAAGGTTACCACGTCAGACGGCAAGCTGCTTTACCAGCACGAACGCCGCCGCTCCTCTCAGCTCGTGGCCGACTATGTCGCTGCGGGGATGACCGATCTGCTGCAGACCGCCGTCAACACCGGCACCGGCCGCGCAGCGCAGATCGGGCGGCCTGTCGCGGGCAAGACCGGCACGACCAGCTCGAACAAGGATGGCTATTTCGTCGGCTTCTCCAGCGGCATCACGACCGGCGTGTGGATGGGCCGCGACGACAGCAAGCGGGTCGGCGGCCTCCAGGGTGGCACGGCCCCGGCCAAGGCCTTCGCTGCCTATATGCGCTATGCGGTGAAGGACCGGCCGGTCGAGGAATTCGACACCGATCTGAAGCTGCCCGAATGGCAGTTGGAGCCCGACGATGAATATCTTCTCGGCGATCCGGACGATTACTATTTCATCGACGAGCAGGGCAATCTGATCGAGCCGGGCAGGCCGGAAGAGCCGCGCGACGATCCCTTTGACGAAGCGTTCCCGAGGCCGGACGACGCACAACGCCAGAGGCCCTCCCAACAGGGCCGCGGCGCCGACGGTGCGCCGCAAGCGGTGGGGGACGACTTCCTGGACGAAGCGACGGGTGCTCGGCGCGACCGGCGCCAACGTCCGCCACCACCGCCCGAGCCGCCGGTGGAAGTAATAAGACCGCGCTAGGCCAGGCACCACGCCCGATACGAAAGAGGCCCCCGGACCGTTTGGTTCGGGGGCCTCTTCGATGGTGTCGCTGTGATGGCCTCAGCGCAGGCGCACGGCCACGTACTGGGGCGGGCGACCGCGCCGCTGGATGCGCAGCAGGACGGCTTCGCGACCTTCGCGCTGGGCCGAGGTGATTGCGCTTTCGAGATCGTCGGGGCCGGCAACCGGGCGATAGTTTGCCGACAGGATGATGTCGCCACGCTGAAGGCCCTTGCGCGCCGCATCTGCGTTTGGATCGACACCGGCGATGACAAGACCCTGCGTGTCCGTGTCGGCCCCAAGCTGGCGCGCGATCTGGGCATTGAGCGGCAGGACCTGGAGGCCGAGGTTGTCCTCGATCACCTTGTTGTCGCCCGGGGTCATGTCGTCCTGGTCTTCCGCGTCGGGATCGAACAGTTGCTGCTGGCGAAGCTGCTCGTCGGTCGGGCGCTTGCCGACAGTGGCATTGACCTTGCGGCGCTGGCCATCGCGAATGAGGTCGATCGGGATGGTCGTCCCGGGTCGGATATTGGCGACCAGGAAGGAGAGCGTCTGTTCGGGCGTCACCTCCTTGTTGTCGACCCTGAGCACGATGTCGCCGGGCTGGATACCGGCCTTGTCGGCGGCCTCGCCGGACTGAACCGACTGCACGAATTCGCCGCGGTTGCGATCGATGCCGAGCGAATCTGCGAGATCCTCGGTCACCGGCTGGATGTTTACCCCAAGATAGCCGCGTTCGATCTCGACGCCATTGCGCAGCTTCTCGACGATCGGGGCGGCGGTTTCGGCGGGAATGGCAAAGCCGATGCCAACGCTGCCGCCCGAAGGCGAAAAGATCGCATTGTTGATGCCGATCACATTGCCCTGCATGTCGAAGAGCGGGCCGCCCGAATTGCCGCGATTGATGCTGGCATCCGTCTGGATATAGCGGTCGTATGCGCCGCCCTGGCCGGTCGTGCGCTGGATCGCAGAGACGATCCCGCTAGTCACCGTGCCGCCGAGGCCGAAGGGATTGCCGATCGCAACGACCCAGTCGCCCGGACGGGCGTGGGCGCTGTCGCCGAACTGCACAAAGGGAAAGGGCTCGCGGCGGCTGATCTTGAGCACTGCGAGATCCGATTGCGTGTCGTTGCCGACCAGCTCGGCCTCGTATTCGGTGCCGTCCGGCATGGTCACGGTGATCTCTTCCACCGTGCCGCGGCCCGAGGGGCTGACGACGTGGTTGTTGGTCACGACGTAGCCATCGGCCGAAATGATGAAGCCCGAGCCGAGCGACTGGCCTTCGCGATACTGCGGTTCCTGTTGCTGCTGCTGGCCACGACGCTGGCCGAACAGGCCTTCGAAGGGCGTACCGGCGAAGGGATTGCCACCGCCCTGCTGGACTTCGATCCGCTGGCGGGTCGAGATATTGACCACGGCAGGCTGGAGCTGGGCAGTGAGGTCTGCAAAACTTTCCGGCGCACCGGCACGCGGAACCACGCGGGCCATGGTCGAATCGTCGTTCTGGGCGACCTGCGCCCCGGCCGGATAACCGGTCGCAAGAGAGATGGCAGCGCCGCCCACCAGCAGCGCACTTGTCACGGAATATGCATATCGCACGGGCTTCACGTCCTTCTTCATCCTCTTCATTGCTTGCGCCGCATGGCGAGCGAACAACTCGTGTCGGTCACGCGGCGCGAATCCGGAGCGAAATCTCGCCTTTCACGCTGAATGCCGATTGAACGGCACTCGCTTGCATCGACAAACCGTCAACGGCGTCCGCGAAACTGCCTCAGATACTCATTGTCCGGCGACAGGATCACGCTGCTCTCGCCCTTGTCCTTCTCGCCCTCGCGGGCAGGGCCGAAGGTCGTCTCGTAACTCTGCATCGCGCGGTAGAAATCATAGAACTTCGCGTCCTTGCCGAAGCTTTCCGCATAGATGCGTGCGGCCTGTGCATCGGCCTCGGCCTGGATCACACGGGCATCGCGGCCGCCCTGGGCGCGGATGGCGCGAGCTTCGCGCTCGCGATCCGATTCCATCCGGCGGAAGGCCGACTGAAGCGGTGCTTCGGGCAGGTCGGTGCGCATGATCTTCACGTCGACGACCTCGGCGCCGTACTGGCGGGCCTGTCGGTCGAGATTGGCGCGGACATTGGCCAGCGCCGAACCGCGCTCGGCGGTCAGCATGGCCTGGAAAGTCCGGCGACCGAGCTCCTGGCGCAATACCGAGTTGAGGATCGGCTCGAGCGCGGTGCGTACGCCGTCGGTAGTCCCGGCACGTTCGACCATCCGCACTGGATCGGTGATGCGGAAGCGCGCGAAGGCGTTGACCAGCAAGCGCTGCTGGTCGTTCGACAGCACTTCCTCGTCGTTCATCTCGAGATCGAGCAGGCGGCGCTCGACGCGCACGACCTTGTCGACGAAGGGGGCGCGAAGATAGAGGCCCGGCCCCTTGGTCCCGCCCGGCGTGTTGACTGTGCCGACCGGTTCACCGGTGCGTACGATGACGACCTGCTCTTCCTCCGGCACGACATATGCGCTCATCATGAAGCCGATGACCAGCGCGGCGAGAGCGACGATGGTCAGGCGATGATCTTCCCACAGACGCGCCATCTTACTGCCCTCCCGGTGCGGTAACGACCGTGGTCGGTTCGGCAGCCTGCGCTCGTTTGCGCAGCTCGGGCAGGGGGAGGTAGGGCGTTACATTGCTGGTTTCCACGATGGTCTTGTCGGTCCCGCTCAGGACCCTCTCCATGGTCTCGTAATAAAGGCGCTGGCGGGTAACCTCCGGCGCGAGGCGATACTGCTCATAGACCTTGTCGAAAGCCTCTGCCTCACCCTCGGCCTGTGCGAGTACCTGCTGTGCGTAGCCTTGCGCCTGGTTGCGCGCGGCATCGGCCTGCTGTTCGGCGACCTGAACGTCGCGGAAGGCGTCGACCACCTGGCTCGGCGGGTCGGCCTTCTCGATTTCGACGCCCAGCACGCGGATGCCGGCGCGATAGGAATCCAGAGTCTTCTGCATCCGTTCGCGGACGTCCTGTTCGATGGCTGCGCGGCCCTGGCCCGAAAAGGTCTCGTCGAGATCCTTCTCCGCCACCGCGGCACGCATGGCGGCCTCTGCCACTTCGTTGACTGTCTCCTCGGGCGCGACGAGGCGGAACTTGAAATCCTCGAGGTCCGCAATGTTCCAGCGCACGATATAGCTGAGGTCAACGAGATTCTGGTCGCCCGTCAGGATCAGTTTCACCGCATTGTTGCTGCCCGGGATGCGCACGGGGCGGACACCCTGCACATCCTCGACATCGACGATCTCGATGGGGAAGGGGGCGGAGAAATTGAGACCCGGGGTCATGGTGCGGGTGTAGTTGCCAAGCGTCTTGACCACTGCCTCCTGCTGCGGGCCAATCAGGTGGACGCTGGTCGCAGCGATCGCGACGACGAAGATACCCGCGACGGCAACCGGGAACCAGCTCTTCCCGCCGGGCCGTGGGGGCAGGCGGAAGTTCGGGCCACCCGGCCCTCCACCCTTGCGACGCGGGCCCTCGGGGCCGCGATTGCGGAAGATATCCTCGATATTGGCAGCGCGGCGTCCTTCGTCGCCGTCTCCGCTGCGCGGCGGGAGCCAGGGGTTGCGCGGACCGTTCGACTGGCCGCCGTCACTCCCGTCGCCATCGGAGCCGCCGTCCGACCCACTGCCTGATCCCTTGCCCCAAGGGCTTTTGCCGCCAGCCATTGCCAGCCTGATCCTCTGTCCGAACCCGTCCAATATTCTCATGCCATTCCTTATAGGTGTGGTTTGGCGGAAAAACAGGGTTGAACGCGGCTTTTTGATGCTACAGCAGCCTCGCCCATGAGTTCCACGGACCCGAAAGCGCTGTTGCCTGCCGCCATTGCGCAGCGCGTAACCTCCCTGACGTTCCTCAATCGCCGCGCCATTGCCGTGGTCGATGCCAGCGGCATGAGCGAAAGGGAACGCTCCGATCTCGAGGTTGCGATCAAGGACATATTGATCGAGCGCGAGGAGGTGGACGAGGTCCGCGTCGCCATGACGGCGGAGCGCAAGGGGCTGAAAATCATCGCCGTGGGCAGCGGCAAGGGGGGTGTCGGCAAGTCGACGCTCACCGCCAACCTTGCCATCGCTCTAGCGCGAAAGGGCCGCAAGGTCGGCATGGTCGATGCCGATATCTATGGCCCCTCGCAGCCGGTCATCCTCGGCAACCAGGGCGAGAAGCCGGTCGCGCATGACGAGAAACTGGTCCCGGTGGCGAGCGAGTATGGCGTCCCGGTCCTCTCCATGGGCCACCTGGTCGAACCGGGTCGTGCGATCGCCTGGCGCGGGCCGATGGCGGCGGGTGCGCTCACCCAATTGTTCGAAGCGCATTGGGGCGATGCCGAGCTGTTGCTGGTCGACCTCCCGCCGGGCACGGGCGATGTGCAGCTGACCATGCTGCAGAAATTCAAGCCCGCAGGCGCAGTGATCGTCTCGACCCCGCAGGACCTCGCGCTGATCGACGCGGCGCGTGCGGGCCAGCTGTTCGACCAGGCGGGAGTGCCGGTGATCGGTCTGGTCGAGAACATGTCCGGTTATGCCTGTCCCCATTGCGGCGAGCATTCCGACCCCTTCGGCAGCGGCGGGGTCGAGCAGGCGGCGGCACGGCTCGAACTGCCCTTCCTGGGGCGCATCCCGCTCGATCTCGCGATCAGGCAAGGGAGCGACAAGGGAGTTCCACCCGCCGCTACCGACAGTGAGGTCGCCCGGCCCTTCCTCGATATTGCCGACAGGCTCGACGCATGGATTGGCGCGCAAAGCTGAACGATCTCCCCGTCACCCGGCGCCAGATCATCGCCGGGGCCGCGGCGGGCGGCGGGCTTGCCGTCGTCTGGTGGCTCTGGCCGCGTCACTATTCGAGCCCGCTATCGCCCGGCCCGAACGAGCGCGATTTCGGGGGCTGGATCACCATCGGGCGCGATGGTGTGGTCACGGTAGCTGTGCCGCAGCTTGAGATGGGGCAGGGTGTGACGACCGTGCTGGCGCAAGTTGTCGCGGTGGAACTGGGTGCCGACTGGCGGCAGATGGCGGTCGAACCGACGCCGCCAAGCGGGCTCTATGCCAATGTCCCGCTGGCGGCGAAATGGGCCGGGCTGTGGTCGAGCTTCCCCTCATTCGCCAGCGAGCCGGACAGTCGCCTCGCCACAAATTTCGCCCGCGCCAATGCTTTCGCGGCCACTGCAGAGGGCCTCTCGCTCGACGCCTATGAAGCGCCGCTACGCCAGGCTGCCGCGGCGGCCCGAGGAATGCTGGCGATGGCCGCAGCTGAGCGCTGGGACATCGACTGGGAGCAATGCGAGGTCGAGGGCGGTTTCGTCCGGCATGGCGAAAACCGCGCGAGTTTCGGCGAGTTGGTAGAGGATGCTGCTCGCCTCGATCCGCCCGACCCGGCGCCTTTGCGTGTCGTCCCAGCCTCGGAAGAGCCGGTGCTGGGTGAGGACGAGGTCGACCCGCTGTTTCCGCGCCTCGACTTGCCCTCCAAGGCCGACGGCAGCTTCCTCTTTGCCGCCGATATCCGCCTGCCCGGTCTCGTTTATGCCTCGATCCGCCACGCGCCGATCGGCGGTGGCGATCTTGCGCGCTTCGACGAGCAGGCCGTGGCGGGTCTCAAGGGGCTGGTCGGCGTGGTCAAGTCGAAGCGATACATCGCTGCAGTCGCCGAAAGCTGGTGGACCGCCGAACAGGCGCTGAAGGCCTTGCGCCCGGTTTTTTCAGGCAAGGCACCAGTCGAAAGCGCTGTGTCGCTCGAAGCATTGGAGGAGGTTTTCGAGAGCGAAGACCCGCAAGCCGAACGCATTTTCGAGATCGGCGATGCCGACGCGCTGATGGCTCGACCCGACCTTTCGCAGCGCTATTCGGTCGCTCCAGCGGTCCATGCCGGGATCGAAACTGCTGCCGCCACGGCACGGCTGGAGGATGGAAAGCTCGAAATCTGGGTCGCCGCCCAGGCGCCCGAGCAGACTCGGCGCGCGGTTGCCAAGGCGGTTGGCCTCTCTGAAACCGATGTGGTGCTCTATCCAACTGCAGCCGGCGGCAGTTTCGATGCGCGGCTCGAACGGCAGCACGCGATCGAGGCGGCGGTCATTGCGCAGGCGGTAGGCCGACCGGTCCAGTTGACCTGGCCGCGCGTGCAGGAATTCCAGAGCGTCCCGGTGCGCACGGCGGTCAGCGCGGAGCTCGCGGTTGCATTCCACCCGGCCACCGGCGGACGCATCGCCGCTTGGCGCTCCAAGCTCGCCATGCCCGCGACCGTGCGAGAGTTCGGCCACCGCCTGTTCGACAATTACACGCCCGAAGCCGCGATGGGCCATGCCGAGGGCGAGGGCGATGCGCTCGCCTGCGAAGGCGCGGTGCCGCCTTACGGGATCGAGAATGTTGCGGTCGACCATCTGCCGGTAGAGCTCGGTTTCCCGACCGGCCGCCTGCGAGGCAATGCGGCCGCCTTCAACGCCTTCTTCACCGAGTGTTTCGTCGACGAACTGGCCGAGAAAGCCGGACGCGACCCCTTCCTCTACCGGATCGAGATGCTCGGAAAGTCGCCGCGCATGGCCGATGTCCTTCGTCGCGCAACGCGCATCGCCGGATGGGATGGCGGGCGGCGCGGCACCGGGCAGGGCGTTGCCATGGTGCGCATGGGCTCACCCGATGCCGGAGGGCGGATCGCCTGCGTCGCGCAGGCCGCGCTGGGGCAAGGCGGAGTGCGTGTGTCGAGCCTTCATGCTGCGGTCGACATCGGGCGGATCGTGAATCTCGACATTGCCCGCCAGCAGATCGAGGGCGGGCTGATCTTTGGCCTCTCGCAGGCTACGGGCGCGAGCTTTGCTTATGAGGACGGCAAGCCCGTACCCAATCGCCTGTCGGCGCTGGGCCTCCCGACCCTGGCCGATTGTCCCGAGATCACCGTCGAATTCGTAGCCAGCGATGCGGCTGCTTTCGATCCGGGCGAGCTGGGCGTGGCCGTGGCCGCTCCCGCGATTGCCAATGCGCTTTACTCGGCGACCGGGATGCGCTTTCGCCGCCTGCCATTGCTGTCGGAAGGCCTGTGAGGAGAGAGAAGTGACCTGGCGCTCGCAACAGCTTCCCACCGATCATCCGCCCATAAAATCGGGCAAGGTCGGCGTGCTGGTGGTCAATCTCGGCACCCCCGACGCGCCCGAGCCGGGGCCGGTGAAGCGCTACCTCGCCGAATTTCTCTCGGACCGCCGCGTGGTGGAGATCCCTCCCATCGCATGGCAGCCGATCCTGCGCGGCATCATTCTCAACACCCGGCCGAAGAAGAGCGCCCATGCCTACAAGCAGGTGTGGACGGAGGAAGGATCTCCGCTCGCCGTCATTACGCGCCAGCAGGCCGAGGCCATGCAGGCGGCACTCGGCGACGGGGTAGTGGTGGACTGGGCCATGCGTTACGGCACGCCTGCCATCGGCGACCGGATCGAGGCGCTGATGAAGGCGGGTTGCGAGCGCATCCTGCTCGCCCCGCTCTATCCGCAATATAGCGGGGCGACGACCGCCACGGTTGTGGACAAGGCAGCGGAAAAGCTGGGCAAGATGCGTTGGCAACCCGCCTTGCGCACCCTGCCTCCCTATCACGACGATCCTGCCTATATCGAGGCGCTGTCGAGCGACCTCAACCGGCAGGTCGATGCACTCGGCTTCACGCCCGAGGTCATCTTGCTGAGCTTTCACGGGATGCCGCAGCGCACGCTCGACCTTGGCGATCCCTATCACTGCCACTGCATGAAGACCGCGCGGTTGCTCGAAGCAGCGATGGCGCGACCCGACATCCGGTTCCGCACAACCTTCCAGTCGCGTTTCGGACGTGCGAAATGGCTCGAGCCGGCGACTGATGCAGTCCTCGAAGAAGAGGCGAAGGCGGGGACCAGGCACCTTGCCATTGCCGCACCAGGTTTTTCTGCCGACTGCCTCGAAACGCTCGAAGAGCTGGCCATGCAGGGGCGCGACCAGTTCCTCGGCGCGGGCGGCGAAGAGTTCGCTGCGCTCGCCTGCCTCAACACCTCCGAGGCTGGGCTTGCGATGCTGGAAAAATTGCTCCGCCGCGAACTGCAAGGGTGGATTAACGCGTAGCGATTACTTACACTGCGGTAAGTTGCCAGGAGAGACTAGATGGCCACGCTTGCCGCTGATCCGCCCGCCGAAACCACGCCGACGCATTGGACCGAAGGCAATCCCACGGTCGCGGATCTGGCGCATATCCCGGGTGATAGTGGCTGGCCCCTGGTGGGCAACACATTCAAGATGCTCGCCGATCCGCACGGGATGGCGCGGCGCAGCGTCGAGAAATACGGCCGGGTCTACAAGAACAAGGCCTTCGGTGGCTGGAACATTGCGCTGATCGGTGCCGACGCGAACGAGCTGGTGCTGTTCGACCGCGAGAAGCTGTTCTCGTCCGAGCAGGGCTGGGGGCCGATACTCGACAAGCTCTTCCCGCGCGGATTGATGCTGATGGATTTCGACCATCACCGGGCCGATCGCCGTGCGCTCTCGATCGCTTTCAAGCCCGAGCCGATGCGGCACTATGCTGGCGCGCTCAACCGCGGCATCGCACGACGGATGGAGGAATGGGGCGCAGGCCCGATGCAATTCTACCCCGCGATCAAGGAACTGACGCTCGATCTCGCGGCGGACAGCTTCATCGGGATCGAATGGGGTCCGGAAGCCGACAAGATCAACCAGGCCTTTATCGACATGGTCCAGGCCTCTGTTGCGCCGGTGCGTGTGCCGCTACCCTTCACCCAGATGAAGCGCGGGGTCGACGGGCGCAAATTCTTGGTCGACTTCTTCACCGCCGAGACGATCCGTCGGCGCAAGGAAGGCGGCGGGCAGGACATGTTCAGCCAGTTCGCCACCGCGACGCATGAGGACGGTTCGCTGATGGCGGTCGACGAGGTGGTCGACCACATGAACTTCCTGATGATGGCGGCGCATGACACCATCACCTCTTCTGCGACCACACTGATCTGGCTGCTGGCGAAGCACCCGGAATGGCAGGAAAAGCTTCGTCAGGAAGTAATTGCAGTGACCGGTGGACCCGATGCCAGCGGCCGCCCGCGCGACCTCGCCTACGAGGACCTCGGCAAGCTCGAGCTGACCGAGATGGCATTCAAGGAAGCGTTGCGCATGGTCCCGCCGGTGCCTTCGACGCCTCGCCGCGCGCTGCGGAGCTTCGAGTTCGGCGGATATCGTATTCCTGCAGGCACACCCGTCGGCATCAACACCCACTATGTGCACCACGATCCGGAAATCTGGGATGAGCCGGAAAGGTTCGATCCCCTGCGCTTCACCCCCGACAAGGTGAAGGCGCGGCACAAATATGCCTGGGTTCCCTTCGGCGGCGGCGCGCACATGTGCCTCGGCCTGCACTTCGCATACATGCAGGTGAAGATCCTCATGGCGCAGCTGCTGCCGCGCTACGAGATCGCGCTGGAAGGCGGCGATCCCGATTGGCAGGCCTGGCCCATCCCGAAGCCGAAGGATGGGTTGCGGATTGTCCTGAGAGAGTTCTGACAAGAACCGCTACGCGAGCCGAAGGCGAGTGCAAGGGCGACCGCCCGCCCACAGCGGGCGCAGCTTGCTGCGCGTCTATCGAGGACGCGCCGACGGAGGTCGGCGCGAAACGCAAAACACTCAAAAATCGACAGCAATACCGTCCTTCACCCAGTCGCCATAGCGCGTCGGGCTGAGTTCCTCGTCCACCTTTGCCTGTTTCGGCGCGGGTGGCGGATCGTTTGTCCAGTGCCTGGGCTTGGCAAAGCCCTCGGGACGTTTGGTGGCGCGCTCGGTCATGGAGGTGAGATGCGCCCACTGGCGAACGGTTTCAAGTGCGGGTAGGGGCCGGGCGATGGCAGACCCCACCGGAATTCACGCGCGCCGCGCCGCGCTTCGCCTGCTCGATGCCGTGCTGCGCCGTGGCGAGACCTTGGACGTCGCCTTCGGCGCGGCGACCAAGGACGTGCGCCGGTTCGAGGACAAGGCGCTCGCCCGGGCCATCGCCAGCGAAGCCTTGCGCTGGGGGACCGATTTCGATGCACTGATCGACAGCGCGACGAAGAACAACCTGCCCGCCGATGCCAAGCCACGCATGGTGCTGCGACTGATGCTGGCGCAATGGCTGCGGTTAGAAACGCCGCCGCACGCAGTGGTCGCGACCGGCCTGCCACTCCTTGCCGGCGGACCGCGCAGGCTTGCGCATGGCGTATTCTCGACCCTGTCCATGCGCGAGGCGAAGCTACCCGATACCCCGACACTGCCTGATGATGTTGCTGCGCGCTGGGGCGATCGGGCACCTGCCATCGCTGCCGGGCTTGCCGAGCCGCCACCGCTAGACCTCGCGCTACGCGACTGGTCTCAGACTGCGCATTGGGCGAACCAATTGTCGGGCGACAGCCTGATGCCCGGCCATATCCGCCTGCCGCGTGGCGCAAATGTCGAAAAACTGCCCGGTTTCAAGGAAGGCGCTTGGTGGGTGCAGGACCTTGCCGCGTCCTTGCCCGCGCGCCTGCTGGGTGAGGGCGAGGGCCGCCATGTGCTCGACCTTTGCGCCGCGCCCGGGGGCAAGTCGCTGCAACTGGCGGCACAGGGATGGAACGTCACCAGCCTCGATATCTCCAAACGCCGCCTCGATCTCCTGCGCGAGAACCTGAAGCGCACCGGCCTCAAGGCTGGCATTGTCCGTGCCGACGCGCTGGCGTGGGAGCCCAGGCACAAATTCGACGCCATCCTGATCGACGCGCCCTGCACCGCGACAGGCACCGCGCGGCGTCATCCCGACGTGCTCCACCGCATCGGCCCGCGACAGATCGCGGAGATGGCCGAGCTGCAAGTCGCCCTGCTCGACAAGGCGCAAGCCTGGCTCAAGCCGGGCGGCGCGCTGGTCTACGCCACCTGCTCGCTCGAACGCGAGGAGGGCGAAGCGCAGGCATCGCAAATCGCGCTGAAACCACATCCGATCACGCAGGACGAGTTGCCAACCGGCCTGGAGCCCACCTCCGAGGGCTGGCTTCGCACCGATCCGGGCATGCTTGCCGATGAAGGCGGCCTCGACGGCTTCTTTGTCGCGCGCTGGAGGAAGGTCTAGCGTGACGCTCTTTTGAGATAGGCCACAGGGACAAACCGTTCCGGAACGATTCGACCATGGGCTTCGAAAGCGGCCTTCAGTTCAGGGTTTTCGGCCAACAGCTCGCGCGGGTTCGGGAGTTGGGATGGCGAGTAGAACAGCGAAAATTCCTGAGGCTGTAGCTGACCGACAATATCGGAACGATATGTCTTGTCGGTCAGACCTCTCAGCAACAGCTCCGAAGCCTCGCCACGGTAACCCGCGCACATCAGGCCTTGCGCAGCGAGTATGTGGGATTCTGTCGGATTGGTGCGCAGGAATTCGAGGTCCGCAGCGATCTCGCCTGGCCGACCCAGGGCGCTCAGCGCACAGACGTGATCCCGCGAAACGATCATCTTTGCATAAGGCGACCCCTGCATTTCGGTCACCTCGCGTGCGAGATGCGCTGCAGCGAGTCCCTCCTCCCACCGTTCGTAGCCAACCAGGCGGGACGCCCGATTGATAACAAAGTTGACCACCCAGTTGTGCTCTTCGGGATCTTGTTCGGCCAGCAAGTCGAGGACGCGATCGGCTTCCTCACGGCGACCTAGAGCGTCATAGGCATAGGCCTGGATGTTCAGCGCCCAGGCATCACCTTCCTGGATCGACGCCAAAGCTCCGTCCCGATCGAGCCAGCGTTGGGCAAGGTCAATCGCGTCCTGGTAACGCCCCGCAAAGTGCAACCCGTGGGCCGCATCCGAAAACCTGTCTCGATCTTCTTCGGCATTCCCCAACCGGGCGAGGGCCCACTCCGCATATTCTGCACTAACCCGTTCAAGATTTGCGCCGGCGTGTTCCTCTATGACAGGCCATATGGCCTCGTATCGGCGATCGGATAGCATCGCGACGTAGGAGCTTGGTGAACGGACTACGGCGAGTAGCGATGGTGCCAATTCAAGGCGTTTTGCACCCACCGCTGCCACAAGGGCGGATTTCGCCACGCCCTCTTCCATGTCGGAATGCAGGGCGAAAAAGAGCCCTTTGTCGTACCAGTCCAGGTAGAGCTGTTCCAGCTCGTCACCTAGCCCCGCGCGCGCAACCATCCGGGTTCCCGCCCAGAAGCTATCTGGCTCGATCTTGGATATGGTCTGCTCATCCAAGGCCCGCAGGCTCGTCAGATACTCTTCTGCGTTCTCACTCCGACGGGCGAAATAGAACGCAAGCCACGAGAAATCCTCGTCCGGCGCGACCTTTTCGAGAATGCGGGTCTTCTCCAATCCTTGCGCGTAGTTACCCTTTAGGTCGTCGCACAGAGCGGCCGAAAGCAGTGCTCCGCGGTTGATGAACGGATTGCCGGGGCGATGTTTTTCAAGCTCCGCGAATAGCGGCGTTCCCATTGAGCACGGCTTTGACCACCATTCCTTGGTATCGCTCACGATCTCGATCAGCTCGTCGAGAGACTTGCCGCTTAGATCGACAGGAGTTGCCTCGCTGTCCTTCTGCTGCGCAGCGACTGGTGTGGCTGCGAGCAAGCTGGCCAAAATAATTCTCTTCATGAAAGCGACCTGCCCCAAGTTGAGCGACCTCTTCTGGCAGAAAAACCCGACTGCGCAATAAGAAGGCTTTCAGCTTGTTGGTTGTTACACAGACTTGAGCGTCAATCGAAAATCGATCAGGGTGCAATCCCGGTCGCGCTGGCGGACGAGCATCCGGACTGCGTCGTTGTCGGTGCTCTCAAGGCGCCTGATCTCGAACGGACTTCCCAGTTCGACATAATGGTCGAAGCGCATTTCGGCAGATGGGATGCGGAACGGTCCGCCACCATGTATCAGGCTCACGAATTGCCGCGCCACCTCGGCGAGGTGGGCCGAGTTCACATGATCGCCCGACCCGTCGAGCCAGGGGTGACCGGGCGGCATCCCGTTTGCCTTGTCGACCAGCGCCGTCGCAACATCGCCGCGTAGCGGACCGAGGAGCGGGCGCTCGCCTGGCGTGAGGCTCAGAAGGGTCTCGTCGGCGAAGTCGAAACTATCGGACGGCGCCCTTGCGGCCGCATCCTTGTCGCTCTTGCGCCACTTCTCGAAATCGCGTGTGCGGAACACGACCCCGCGCCCGTCGAGCTGGCAGACGAATCGGTCATCAGCGTCGAGCAGGTCGATGGTGAAGCTCTCCCTCCCTTCGATCGTGCAGCGCCTGTATTTTCCCTTGGCGATCCGCCCGACATCGGGATCGCCGCAGCGCCAGCGGGTCCAGGTGAGCGCCGACCATTTCTCAGGATCCCATGAGCCGAGGGCCATCGCGCTTTCGACGCTCGCCCAATAGCTCAGCGACTGGATCGTGCCGGGGTGGTGCGGGTGGAGTGTCGACCAGGGCCAGCGCTCGCCGTCCTGCGAACATGAGAATGTCACGCTGCCGTCCGGATGCACGACATGGTCGCTGGTATAGGCGCTGGTGGGTGATCCCTGCATGGGAGCAAGGTTCGCAGGAGTTTCGCTTTCCTACAATCCCCGGCGAGTGGCAGCCTCCACGCATGGTCCGCAGCGCGTCATGTCAGCCCCTCGAACCCCGATTGGCATGCGAAAACGGCCCCGGCGGAATTTACCGCCAGGACCGTGCTCCATGTGCTCCATCCTGTAGGTCTTGCCCCCGGGAACCCTCGATTTGTCCTACAAGGACGAGGTGCCGGTCACTCGTCGGACTTAAGGTATTTCTGGAAGCTCTTGCGCAGCTTCATCAGCTTGGGCGGAATGACCGCGAGGCAATAGGGATTGCGCTGGCCTTCACCGTCCCAATACTCCTGGTGGTAGTCCTCCGCCGGATACCATTCGGCAGGGCCTTCGATGGTGGTCACCGCTTTCTGGCCATCATGCTCCGCGTCCCAGCGGGCGATGGCCGCCTCGGCCTCGGCGCGCTGGTTGTCGTCGAGCGGGAAGATGGCGCTGCGGTATTGCGTACCGACATCGTTGCCCTGGCGGTTAAGCTGGCTCGGGTCATGCGTGCCCATGAACACGTCGAGCAAATCGGCATAGGACAAGGTGTTGGCATCATAGGTCACGCGCACACCCTCGGCATGGCCGGTCGTGCCGCTGCAGACCTCCTTGTAGGTCGGATCTGGCTTGTCGCCGCCGATATAGCCGCTCTCGACCTCGGTGACGCCGATCACGTCCTTCATCACCGCCTCGGTGCACCAGAAGCATCCGCCTGCGATAATCGCCTGTTCCATTGCCATGAAAGTCTCCTTCATCGGTCAGATAGGAAGCGGAACCCGCCTTGTCATCTGCCGCCCGCAGGGGCAGGAGGCGCATCGAGAGTTCGAAGGAGAGACCCAATGCGTTACCTGCTTGCCGCCGCCGCCGCACTGGCGTTTGCCGCACCTGCTGCGGCCGATCATCACCTGAGCGCGGAACACACGGCGCACAGCCCCTCGCACCATGCGCTGATGATGGCTTTGGCGTCGGAGAACCGGACGGAAGACAAGGCGCGCGACCAGTATCGACATCCGGCCGAAACGCTCGCCTTCTTCGAGGTCGAGCCCGGGATGACGGTGGTCGACTACATGCCTGCTGGCGGCTGGTACACGCGGGTACTGGTACCTTATCTCGGCACTTCGGGGCGCTACATTGGCCTCAACCCCGACGGCTCGACCGCCAACAATGCCGGCTTTCTCGACTACGCGGCCAAGCTCACGCCGCGCTTCAAGGAGGTCTCGCCGGGCTGGAACCTCGCTGGGGCCCCCGTAACGGTGATGAACTCGAACGAGATCACCGAGGAGGTGAAGGGCACGGTCGACCGCGTGTTGATCTTCCGCGAAATGCACAATCTGCTGCGCAACGGCGTCATGCACCAGGAACTCACGCGCGTCCGCTCGCTGCTCAAGGCCGACGGAATGCTCGGCATCGTCCAGCACCGCGCCAAGGATGACGCCAGTGGCGACTACACCGACGGCAGCAAGGGCTATCTCCGCCAAAGCGACGTGATCGGCCTGGTCGAGGCGCACGGCTTCGAATTGGTGGGCATGAGCGACGTCAATGCCAACCCCGTCGATCCCGCGAACCATGAGCGCGGCGTGTGGGAAATGCCGCCGGTCTGGGGCAGCAAGAAGGACGAGCTCAAGGCGCTGGGCGAGAGCGACCGGATGACGCTGCTTTTCCGCAAGCGCTGAAACATGGACACACGGTGAGCGGCATCCTAGTGCGACGCAGATGAGACAACTGACCCTCGCCGTCCTGCAGCTCCCGCTCGCTCGCCCCGATGCGATGGACAATATCGCGGCCGTCGCTGCGCTGGTCGAGGAGGCCGCCGGCAAAGGCGCGCAGGTCATCCTGCCGCCCGAGCTCTTCGCCGGCGACTATTTCTGTCGCGAGGAGGAAGAGGAGCTCTTCGCCCGCGCCCATCCGACTGCCGAGGACCCGAGTGTCGCAGCGATGCGCGAACTGGCCGCGAAACACGGCGTGGCTATCCCGACCAGTTTCTTCGAGCGCGACGGGCATCACTATTACAACACGCTCGCCATGATCGGCCCCGATGGCGAGATCATGGGAACCTATCGCAAGAGCCATATTCCCGACGGCCCGGGATACGAGGAAAAGTACTATTTCCGGCCGGGCAATGACGGGTTCAAGGTGTGGGAGGTCTTCGGGGCGCGCATCGGCGTCGGCATCTGCTGGGACCAGTGGTATCCCGAATGCGCCCGGGTAATGGCGTTGAAGGGCGCAGAAGTGCTGCTCTATCCCACGGCTATCGGCTCTGAACCTTATGACGCCGATCTCGACACCAGCAGGATGTGGCGCAGGGCCATGATCGGCCATGCGGTGTCGAACTGCATGCCCGTCGCTGCCGCCAATCGGATCGGGCACGAGGGCCCTGAGGACCGGGCGCAGAGCTTCTACGGCCACAGTTTCATCAGCGACGAATGGGGCGACCTTGTCGAGGAATTCGGAGCTGGGGAGACCGGGGTCCTCGTGACAACGCTCGACCTCGACCGGGTCAAGAAGCACCGCGCGGGCATGGGCTTCTTCCGCGACCGGCGACCGCAGCTATACGGTCGCATCTGCGAGGATATCTGAGGCCTGCCGTGAACGAGGGCATCGGCCAGAACGAGCTGGATCGGCTCTTCACCGCCGCTCTCGAGGCGGCGGTCGCCCGGCTGGAGAAGGATGGGCACTTCTTTCCGCTCATGTTCGAGCTTCGCCGTGACGGGACCATCCAGGCCGTGGCCATGCTGGAGACCGGCGAGGTCGAAGGCGACGCCATCTCGCGGATGTTCGATGTTCTGAGGCAACGCGCCGATGAAGACCTGATCCGCGCGGCGGCGATTGCATCTCACGTGACGGACGCGGCGCGTGTCGAGGTGCGGCTGCGCGCGCCCAACTACGCGAGCGACATCGCGGTGCCCTTTGCGATGGAGACAACCGGCTTCTTTCGCCGTCGTCGCAAACTGGCGCTGGGCGAGTTCGAACTGCGCGATGTGGTGAACGAGGTTTTTCCCTCGACCTAGTCCCCGGCAAGATCCTTCAGGATCCAGTACCAGTGGTCCAGTCCGTCATAGAAGGAATCGACCCGTACCCGTTCGTCGAGCCCGTGCGCGAACATGTCCTGAGGCCTGCTCGATCCGCCCGATATCGCAACGACATTGTAGCCGAGGCGGCGGTAATGCATTCCGTCCGTGCCGCCGGATTCCATATAGGGAATGATCGGGATCGACCTGCCGAAGCGCTTCGCCAGAGAGGCTTCGAGGGCAGCCCTGACGTCATCACGCAATTCGCTGTCGGGCCCTTCGACCGGATCGCCCAGCGCTTCCAGCTTGATGTCGGGATTGCCGATGGCGCCCTCCAGGGCAGCCTTGGTCGCCGCAACACCCTCGCCGGGGAATACGCGGCAGTTGACGGTGGCGACGACGCTCTGCGGCAGGGCGTTCTCGGCATGACCACCCTCGATCATCGTCGCGACGCAGGTCGTGCCGAGGGTGCCCTTGAATTCGGGTATGGCCGTCAGCATCGCGATCGCTGTCGCATCGGTCGGGTCCTTGGCGAAGGCGCGAAGCGCGGCGCCCAGTTCTCCCGGTATCGCCTGACCCATTGCGCCGAGATAGCTGCGCGTTAGCGGTGTGGCCCTGACGGGGAAGTTGTAATTCTCGACCGCCAACAGGGCCCGCGCCATGTCGTAGAGCGCATTGTCCTTGCGCGGGCGAGAGGAATGGCCGCCGGGGTTGGTCGCAGTGACGTGAAAGGACACGAATGTCTTTTCCCCCGCCTGTACCCTTTGGGCGAGCGGCGAGAAGTCGTCCGCCAGACCGATCCCGCCAGCATCCGAATTGAGGATGAATTCCGGATCGACATTCTCCTGCACCCACTTTGCCTGTGCGCGGGTGGAGATCATCCCGCTCTCCTCGTCGCCTGAAAAGACGAGGTAGAGGTCGCGGCCGGGTGTCCAGCCTTCCTGCTTCAGGCGAATGAATGTGCCGGTCAGATTCGCGACGCCATATTTGTTGTCCAACGTGCCGCGTCCATAGAAATAGCCGTCGGCTTCGGTCAGTTCGAAGGGGTTGCGTACCCAGTCCTCGGGACGTGCATCGACCACATCCATATGGGCGAGCAGGGCAATCGGTTTCTTGCCGGATGAGCCATCGCCGCGATAGCGGACGATCAGCCCCTGTGTCGGATCGCCATTGGCATCGTAGTCGGTGACCATGATGTCATCATTGGCGAAACCGGCTTCGGACAGGCGTCCGGTCAGATAGGCGACCATGTCATCGACTTGCCCGTTCCCGCGCGAGGTGCGGAAGGCGATGATGTCGCGGTAGATGTCGTGAACGCGCTGCTGGTGTTCGGTGAGTTTGCGCGGTTCGGGATCCTGCGCCGCGACCTGCCCACTCATCGCCAGCATTCCCGCCAGCAATATCGCCTTGAACCCCATCGACTCTCTCCCTGTTCCCCTGCTGCCCGGCGGAGGCTAGGGCGGGGTCATGGATGAGGCAAGCCGCCATAGCTACCTGATCGCGCTGGGTTCCAACATGCGGGTGTCCGGCATCGGCAATCCGCGCGCTGTCGTTGCGCGGGCCCTCCATGCCATGTCCGATCTGGGGCTCGATGTGATTGCGAGTTCACGGGTGGTCGAGACCGATCCGCTCGGCCCGTCACTGCGGCGATACGCCAATGCCGCCGCGATCGTTGAGGCCGACCTCGCCCCGCCTGAACTACTGCGTTTCTTGCAGGCGATCGAGCTGGCTTTCGGTCGCAAGCGGCGCGGACAACCCTGGCGCGCACGCCCGCTGGACCTCGACATCATCCTGTGGAGCGGGGGGATATGGGTATCGCCCGGTCTCGCCGTTCCTCACCCGCGCTTTCGCGAGAGGGCTTTCGTGCTCGATCCCGCGAAGGAAGTCGCTGCCGGATGGCGCGACCCTGCAAGTGGATTTACGCTGCGCCAGCTCGCCGCTCGCGCCGCCTGAGCACGACAGCGGGATTACCCCGATAGATCGTCCACGGGTCGGTATCTTCGAACAGCGCAGCACGTGCTGCCAGCACCGCGCCGTCTGCCATAGCCACACCCGGTCCGACGAAGGCCTCCGCCGCGACCCAGCATTTCTTTCCGATCGTGAGAGGGCGCAGCTCCAACTGGAAACCGGGATCGTCGACATCGTGGCTGCTGGCGCAAAGATGCGCCCCTTGCGAGACCACGCTGTCGCTGCCGATGCATATCCGGCCCTGATTGTAGATCGTCGCGTGCGGGCCGAGGAGCACATTGTCGCCGAGGACCAGATTGGCCGGGAGCCAGATCCGCGCACTGGCATGAACGCGGCAATTGACGCCAAGGCTTGCCCCAAATGCCCGCAAGAGCAAAGCGCGCCACGGATGCAGGAAGGGCGGCGTCCATCGGCCGAACAGGAGCCATACCGTCTGCCAAAGCCCCCGAACGAGACGGTTGGCGAGCGAAAACGACGGGCCGCCGGTGCGGCTGCCTGAATTCGCCGCGTCGAGCGGTTGCCCGAACTGTGCGACTGGTTCTGGTTTCATGTGGAGAATCTATACGACGCGCGGGCTAACGACAATATCAGCCCGCTTGACCATCCCCCCCCATCTCCCTAGGGGCGCACGCGTGGTCGGGCCCTTAGCTCAGTCGGTAGAGCAACTGACTTTTAATCAGTAGGTCGCTGGTTCGAACCCAGCAGGGCTCACCACGCAGTCGCCAGAATGCCTTGAAACCGGCGTCTCTCCGGGGCAGCGAGATCTCCTCCCGCAATTCCGTGGCTTTGCGGTCGACGTTTTCGAGAAGTAGGCCGCTGAAGTCTCCTCGTGCCAAGGTCGCGCGTGCCGGGCTGTGTCGCGGCGAGATCGATCGTCGCCTCAATCCCATCGCGACCGACGATGACTTCGAGTCCAAACCGCGCGAATCCTTGACGCTGAGCATCACCTATCGGCTCTCAATTCATCAATTGTACAAGAGCGCCCGTCCAATTTGCGGTGGTATGGAGCTTTCGCTCCCGACCAGTCGCCCAACTCAGTGCCGAGGCGATGGGGCAGGATGTCACATTCATCGTGACGGTCGAACTCCACCGCGAAAGCCTCGAGAAGCTGGAAAACTTCCAACGGCGGGTGGTGAAGGATCCGCATGTGCAGCAATGCTACTACGTTACCGGAGAAGCCGATTTCGTACTGATCTGCATCACGCCCGACATGAAGTCGTTCGAAGAGCTTACGCACCGGCTGTTTTTCGAGAACTCCAATGTGCGCAAGTTTCACACAAGCGTCGTGATGAAACGCGCCAAGGTGGGGCTGTCGGTGCCAGTGTAGGGGTAACAGCTAACTTGGTTTCAATGGTGAGCGTGGATACCGGAATGACCTCCGAAACTGTCCGCATTCAGGAGCCAATCCACCAGTCGTCCAAGTCCTGGACTGGCAGCCTTCCGCCGAGCGATCGACTTGCCCTCGCAGTGGCGCTGGCGGTATCGCAAACGTACTGTTAGAGAGGCGCCGTGATTTTCAGGGTTCGCTCCGCAGGAAAACCGCAGCTTCTGTTCGGTGTGGCGTCGGTACTGGCGGCGCTGCCGGTCGCGGTGTGCGCGCAGGAAAGCGAGCTGCCCGTGGCGCAGGACGCGGCCGATCTGCCCGATCCCGACGGTGACCCGCTGGCGCTCGATTTCGCCCAAGACCCGATCCTCAACCTTGCCCGGGGCGCGGCGGATGTGGAGCAGTTCCGTCGCATCGTTGTGGGCGCGCTGCAGGAGAACGCCACGCGCCGCGAGGCGGAGGCGCGCGTCGACCTTGCCGAAGCGCAGGTGGCCGAAGCGCGCGCAGGCTTCGAGCCCAAGGTCGACCTGTCGCTCAACTCCTTTCGCACGATCACGCGCAATTTCGGCGATGATCCCTTCAATCTGGTCGAGCGGTCGCGTCCCAAGAACCGCACCGACGCGCTCGCTGAAGTCGAGTATCTGATCTTCGATTTCGGCGCGATCAACACGGCCATCGCCGCCGCCGAGGCGCGGCTGAAGGCTGCCGGTCACGAACGCGATGCGGCAGCGACGCGGATCGTCAGCGAGGTGGTGACGACCTGGTATTCGGTGTTCGCCTACCAGTCGCTGGTGCGCCTCTCGGAAGGCTTTGTCGCCGCGCAGGACGATATCGAGGCCGCAGTGGAGCGAAGGATTGCTCAGGGTGTCTCGGCCCCGAGCGAAAAGGCTCGTGTCGCTGCCCTGCGTGCGGAGGGCGAGATCAGGCTGGCCCAGTCACGCCGCCGGTTGGCGAGCGCAGAGGCGCGTTTCCGCGAGCTGACCGGGATGGAAGCGCCGCCACTGCTTCGCCGCGCGCCGCTGCTCGAAGCAGGCCGCTACAGCCGCGATTTCGTAATTGCCGCAGCGGGCGAAGCTCCCGAAGTCCAGAGCGCGGAGGCCCTGGCGCAGGCGGCGCGGATCGACGTCAGCAACTCGCGCGCCAGCCAGGCACCGCGCATCGCGGCGCGCGTCGATGCAGGTCGCTACGGCGTGTTCGAGGATCGCGAGGACTACGACGTTCGGGCCAGCGTGAACCTTCGCTATCGCCTGTTCGGTGGCGGAGGGCGCGCGAGGATCGACCAGGCGCGGGCTCGCGCAGACGCTGCGACTGCCAGCGCCGATCGCGTGCGACAGGAAAGCGAGCGCGAGGCCGCCATCGTATGGGCCGATGTCGAGGCGCTGGAGCAGCAGCTCGCCGCGCTCGAGGCATCCTATCGTTCGGCCCGCCAGACGCGCGACGTGGTATTCCGCCGCTTCGCCGCCCTGCGCGGCTCGCTGTTCGACGTGTCCGAGGCACAAAGCGCCTATCTTGCTGCCGCGGTCGCCTATATCGAGGGGCTGACCGAGCTCGATGCGGCTCGCTATCTCCTGCTGGCACGGACCGGCAGGTTGCTCGACCTGTTCGAGCGCGAAGGGGGGAATGCCGAGCAATGAGCGCCGAACCGCTCGTCGAAGTGCCGGAGAAGCGGCTGGCCGACTGGCTGGTCGAGCCGATCCGCGCGAACTGGCGGACCTATTCCAAGGTCGTCGTCGCGGCCTTTCTCATAAACATCTTCGGTCTCGTCTCGGCGCTGTTCACGATGACGGTCTATGACCGCGTCGTGCCGAACAATGCTTTCTCCTCGCTGACGGCGCTGTCGATCGGGCTGGGCATCATCATCGTCTTCGATTTCGCGCTGAAGCTGCTGCGCGCCTATTTCGTCGACCATGCGGGCATGAATATCGACCGCGAGATCGGCGAGAAGGTCTTCGGACGATTGATCGAGATGCGCCTCGAACTGCGCAAGGGGTCGACCGGCCAGCTGACCGGGCTGATGCGCGAGCTGGAGACGCTGCGCGATTTCTTTGCCTCGGCAACGCTCGCAGCGGTGGTCGACGTTCCCTTCATCCTCATTACGCTGATCGTCGTCGCAATCATCGGCGGCTGGGTGGTGCTGGTGCCTGCGCTCATGGTGCCGCTGGTCATGCTGATCGGCTGGGCCGCACAACCTGCCTTGCAGCGCTTGTCGGCCAAGGCGATGGACGAAGGGCTGCACAAACAGTCCGTGCTGGTCGAAACGGTTGGCAGTATCGAAGCGGTGAAGACTTCCGGTGCGCGCAATTTGTTTGAGCAGCGCTGGCGCAAGGCCGTGGCGAGCCATGCGGGCGTGTCGCTCAAGCAGCGCCTGATTGCATCCATCGGTACGACCTTTGCGACGTCTGCTGGCACGATTTCCTATGCCGGTGTCGTGATCGTCGGCGTCTTTGCGCTTGCCGAGAACAAGCTGACGATGGGCGGCCTCATCGCATGTTCGATCCTTGCTGGTCGGGCGATTGCCCCGCTGGCGCAGATTTCGCAGCTGGTGTCGCGCCTCACCGCGACCCGCACCGCCTACCGCCAGGTTCGTGCGCTGATGGAGCGGCCGCCTGAGGGGCCGCAGAGCGATGCCATTGTCCTCGACAAGCCACGCGGCGAAATCGAGTTGCGCAACGTCAGCTTCCAGTACCCGGGTGCCGCGACCAAGGCGCTCGACGGCGTGAATCTCAAGATCAAACCGGGCGAGAAAGTCGCCCTGATCGGTCGTGTCGGCTCGGGCAAGTCGACTCTGGCCCGGCTCATGCTCGGCCTCTACCCGCCGCAGGAGGGTATGGTATTGCTCGACGGGGTCGATATCGCCCAGCTCGATCCGGGATCGCTCCGTCGCCATGTCGCATCGGTGCTGCAGGAGCCGTCGCTGTTTTCCGGCACCATTCGCGAGAACATCGCGCTCGGCCGCGCCGAGGTCGATGACGAGGAGATGCTGCGCGCCGCCCGGCTGTCGGGCACCGACGCCTTCGTCAGCCGAATTCCGCGCGGATACGATCTGCGCCTCGTCGACCGCGGGGAAGGGCTGTCGGGCGGGCAGCGCCAGTCCATCGCCATCGCCCGCGCCCTTGCGGGCCGCCCGCCAGTCGTGGTGATGGACGAACCATCGAGCGCGATGGACGCGCAGACCGAGGCCGACCTTATCGCAAGGCTGGGCGAGGAGTTTTCCGACCGCACACTGGTCGTCGTGACCCACCGCCAGCCCTTGCTCGCATTGGTCGAACGGCTGGTGGTGGTGGACGACGGGAAGATTATGGCCGACGGCCCGCGCGATGCGGTTATCGCCAAGATGGCCGAAGCGGTGCGCAAGACGCCGGTTGTTTCGCAGAAAGTGAAGGCGAAGTGAGCGAGCGCGAGGAACTCTTCACCGACCATGCCGACGATGCCGAAGGGCGTCTGGAGGGCATGGTCGATGCGCTCGAACCGCGGACAGCATCGCGCTGGCTGTTCTGGGGTATCGTCGGCTTTTTCGTGATCTTCGTCGTATGGGCTTCGCTTGCGCAGATCGATCGCACCGTGCGCGGCATGGGCCGGATCATTTCAAGCAGCGAGTTGCAGGTCGTGACCAGCCTCGAAGGCGGCGTGCTCGAGGAAGTGCTCGTCGCCACGGGGCAGGAAGTAAAGGCCGAGGATGCCCTCCTGCGTCTCGACCCCACGGAAACCGGTGCTTCGCTCGGCAGCACATCGGCAACAGCCGGAGCCCTCGAGATGAAGGTCGCGCGGCTGGAGGCGGAAATTGCCGGACGGGCGCCGCGCTTCCCGGCTCCGGCCGATGAGGATGCGGCACGACAGCTGACCATTGAACGTGCGCTCTATTCTTCGCGCCAGGCCGATCTGCAAAGCGCCATTTCGGGATCGCGCGCCCAGCTGGCGCGGGCACGCCAGTCGGTGACCGAGGCTGAGCGTCAGGTCGACTCGGTGGCCAGCCGCGCTTCGGCCGCACGGTCCGAGGCCGACCTTTTACGTCCGCTGGTCGAGCAGGGCATCGAACCGCGCCTGTCGCTGGTCCGCGCCGAAAGCCAGGCTTCGAGCGCCGAGGCCGACCTTGCCGGAGCACATGCTGCGGTCGGCCGCGCGCAGGCGCAAGTGGCGGAAGCAGCGGCCAATCTCGACCGCGTTTCGCGCGACTGGAGGGCGCAGGCGGCGAACGAGCTCGCAGTGACGCAGGCGGAGCTTGGCTCGCGCTCGGCAACGCTCCCCGCGCTGCAGGAACGGCTGGCGCGCACGACACTTCGTGCGCCCGTTGCAGGAACCGTCAACCGTGTGCTGGTCAACACGCGCGGAAGCGCGATCTCTCCCGGGGAGCCGCTGATCGAAATCGCGCCCTCCGACGATGCCTTGCTGGTCGAGGTCAGGATCCGCCCGCAGGATATCGGCACGGTCCGCATCGGGCAGAAAGCGCGTGTTGGCATCACGGCGTTCGACCAGGCCGTTTACGGGCGCCTCGAAGGCAAGGTGGTCACGATTTCTCCCGACTCCATCCTCGACGAACGAACCGGCGAGCTCTTCTACCAGGTTCGCGTGCGGACCGAGGCCGATGCGCTCCCCTCGGACAAGGGCGAGCTTGCTCTGGGTCCGGGCATGGTCGCCGATGTCAGCCTGCTTGGCGACAAGCGGACCGTGCTGCAATATATCCTCAGCCCGCTGCTGCGCTTCCGCGACAGTGCCTTGCGCGAATAGGCGGTCAGGCCCGGTTCAAGGACGTTTCGCCAGTCTCGGCATCGATTGCTTGTTTGCATTGAAAGGGTAAGCCATGGTCCAGGGTATGACGGCCGCCATGACATTGTTGCTGGCCAGCTGCACAACCGCTCCGGAGAAAGAGATCGCCATGACCGACACGCCCCTTGGATGCTCAGTCGAGGGCGATGTCCCTGCAGGTCTGGACGTGGACATGATCTGCTCGGCCCTGCGCGATGGCTTCATCGCCGGTGGCGGCGACAAGGCGATGGAGATTGCCGTGGTCATCGTTTCCGACGCCCGCGCCGATGCAAAACTGACCGATCAGCTTGGCGGCGAGATCACGAGCCTTACGCTCGATATCGCCGATACCTCGCTCAACGAGAGCGCCTTCCGGCGTCTCGGCAATGACCTCGCGATGATGGCGAGCAAGCATTCCGACAAGGCGACCTGATCGTTCATGGGGGCGGTCAGGCTGGTCATCTTCGCGCGGCTGCCGCAACCCGGTCAGGTCAAGACCCGCCTTATCCCGGCCCTCGGTGAAGGGGGGGCAGCGCGGCTCTATGCGAAATTGCTCGAACATACGATGGCCGAGGCGCTGGCTTCGGGGCTCGAGGTGGAATTGCGCGTTACGGGCGGAGAGCCGGCAAGATTCCGCAAATGGCTGGGCGAAGGTTTCGCCATCACAGCTCAGGGTGACGGCGATCTGGGCAAGCGGATGGCGCGTGTGGCTGCGCCCGCACTGATCATCGGCAGCGACTGCCCGGCTATCTCGGCTCCCATATTGCGAGCGGCGGCAGGTGCCCTGGATGAGCGGCCGGTCGTGCTGGGCCCGGCGACCGATGGCGGGTACTATCTCGTCGGTTTTCGCGAGCCGGTTCCCTATCTTTTCTCCGACATGGAATGGAGCACGTCGAGCGTCTTTGCCGATACTCTGGGCAGGCTGGCCGCGCGCGGGATCGGGCCTGCGATCCTGCCCGAGCTTTCGGATATCGACACCCCAGAAGACCTCGCCGCTTGGCCCGAGCTGCAATGAGCGTGACCATCCTCGTTCCAGCGCTCGACGAGGAGAAGGCGCTCCCCGAGCTGGTGGCGCATCTGGCGGAGCTCGACCCCGTGCCGCTGGAAGTCCTCCTGGTCGACGGCGGCAGCAGCGATCGCACCACTGAGCTAGCGCGAGGGGCGGGCTGGCGCGTCGTGCCTTGCGAGCGCGGCAGGGCGTTGCAGATCAATCGCGGAGTGGAGGAGGCGCGTGGCGATTGCGTCTGCGTGGTCCATGCAGACAGCCTGCCGCCGACCGACATGGTCGCGGTGATCGAGGAAACTCTCTCCGACAAACACATTGCGCTCTCCAGTTTCACTCCGCTGATACGCGGGCCGCACAAGACACGCTGGGGGACGACCGCGCACAATTGGCTCAAGACCTGGTACGCGCCGCTGATCACTCGCCCGCACCTGTTTTTCCGTGGGGTGAGGCTGCTCTTCGGCGATCACGCGATGTTTTTCCGCCGCGAGGATTTCCTCGCGATCGGCGGCTGCACTCCCGGCGACGCCGTCATGGAGGAGGCTGACCTCTGCGTGAAATTCGCGCGGCTGGGGCGCACCAAGATGGTGCCGCGTTGGGTGGTGACTTCGGACCGGCGGATTGCAGCCTGGGGGCCGCTCAAGGCGAACTGGATCTACTTCAAGGTCGGCATCCTCTGGGCGCTCGGGCTCCGCAGCAGGATGGCCCGCCACTATCCCGACATTCGCTAGCCGGCGGAGAGGAATCCGACTTCGATGCAATAGTCGATGAGTCGGCGAATGTAGGGTTCCCCGGTGGGAGGACATACGCCTCCGGTAAGCTCGCGAAGGGCGCTGTCGTCGAACTGGGGGTCGCGCTGGAAGTAGGCGGCATAGAGGCCTGCAACCCGCTTGTAGAGGCGGCGCTCTAGCGCGGGCAGGCTCGCCGGATCGAATCTTTCGGGTTCGACCAGCGCCGGTTCGTGGAACTGCGGATAAGCGCCGATGGTGCGAATGAAGCGCTTGATCGGCAGTGTTCGGCCCGCAACCAGGTGGAATGTTCGGCCGGACGCTTCGTCCATGCGCTCGGCGATGGCGACGATGCCCTGCGCCACGTGATCGATCGGCACGAAATCGAGCGTCGCCCCTTGGCGTGCGGCCATGTGGCGTACCCGACCCTCGGCAATCAGTTTGAAGGCGGCATAGGTCGTGTCGAACTGCCGGATCGCCCCGCTTGCATGTTCGCCGGCAACGACCGACGGTCGCGCGATGGCCCAGCGCAGGCGGCTCGCCCTAACCAGCCTCTCGCCTGCTGCCTTGCTCGCCTCATAGCCATTGGCGAAACCGCTTTCGGGCAGCGGATCGTCCTCGCGGATGGGGCCGTTGCGATTGCCGCAGACATAGGCGGTGGAAATGTGGAGAAAACCCATCCCTCCCGCCTCGGCCAGTGCCAGCGCGTCTGCGGTTCCGCCGATATTGACCGCGGCGTAGTCTTCTTCGTTTAGATCGAAGCGGACCGTGGCGGCGCAATGGATGATGAGGTCGTGCTCGCTCGCAATGCGCTCGAACAGTGCGGAGTCCCATCCCATCTGCGGCTGCGAGACGTCGCCGCGAACAACCTCCGGCACGGCAACCGGCGTCCCGTCATTGGCGAGGATATCGGGCGTCCGATGCACCAGAGCCGTGACCCGATGCCCCGCCGCCACGAGGCGTGCGCAGACTTCCCCGCCAAGCAGGCCAGCGGCGCCGGTAACCAGGATCCTCGAAATCGCGAATGTCCCCAATGAAGAGCGGGCTGTGAACTCCCGTTTCGTTTCCTAGGGATTTCGGGATACGGGGCAAGGCGATGAAGATCTCCCATGACGTAATCGTGATCGGCGGTGGCGCCGCAGGACTGACGGCGGCGGGCGGCTGTGCGCTGTTCGGTCTCAAGGTGGCGCTGATCGAGGGCCACAAGATGGGCGGCGAGTGCCTCAACAACGGCTGCGTCCCGTCGAAGGCGCTGATCTCTGCCGCAAAACGCGCTGCCGAGGCGCGTGAGGAGAAGCGATTCGGCGTGACGTTGGCCGCGCCCAAGGTCGACTGGCTGGGCGTGCGCGGACATATCCGCGATGCCATCGCCGGGATCGAGCACCACGATTCCGTCGAGACTTTCGAGGAGATGGGCTGCGAAGTGTTCCTCGGCCATGCGCGTATCACCGGCAGGCAGAGCGTCGAGGTCGGGGGCAGGGAGCTGACCGCGCCCCGGATCGTCATTGCCACCGGGTCCGAACCCTTCGTGCCTCCTATCGAGGGCATCGACGCCGTGCCCTATCTCACCAACGAGAACCTTTTCGAGATCGACGAGCTGCCGGGCCATCTCGTCATCATCGGGGGCGGAGTCATCGGGATGGAGATGGCGCAGAGCTTCCGCCGCCTCGGCAGCGAGGTGACAGTTATCGAACCGGATGCGCCGATGGGTCGCGACGATCCGGACTCGGTCGCCGTGGTGGTCGAGACGATGACGGCAGAGGGCGTTCGCTTCGTGAAAGGCAAGGCCGCCAGCGTCGAGGGCGGCGCGGGTGCCGTTATCGTCCATACCGATGGCGGGGAGGTGGTTTCGGGCACGCATCTGCTGATCGCTGTCGGTCGCAAGGCGCGCGTATCGGGCTTTGGGGCCGAGGACATCGGTATCGAGACCGGCAAGAACGGTTTCAAAGTCGATGCCCGCCGCCGCACTTCGGTGAAGGGCATCTACGCCATCGGCGACTGCCGCGAAGGCCCGCGCCTTACCCATGTGTCGGGCTATGAAGGCAGCAATGTCGCGCTGGAGATTGTCACCGGCCTGCCGACCAAGGCCAATTTCAAGGCGCTTCCCTGGTGCACCTATACCGAGCCGGAGGTCGCGCAGATCGGCATGACCGAGGCCGATGCCCGCAAGGCGCATGGCGACAAGGTCACGGTCGTGCGCGAGGAATTCTCCGAAAACGAACGCGCCGTGGCCGAGGGCTATACCAAAGGCCACATGAAGATGGTGCTCAAGGGCAAGAAGGTGCTCGGCGTCAGCATCGTCGGCAAGAATGCCGGCGAGCTTCTGCTGCCCTTCACCCAGTCGATCACGGGTAAGAGCAGCACTTTCGCCCTCGGCAGTGCGATCATCGCTTATCCGACCCGCAGCGAGATATCGAAGGCTGCGGCATTCAGCGCATGGGAGCCGACCGTGTTCGGGGGCCTGCCGAAGAAATATGCGGCGCTGGCGGCGAAGATCAGGCGCGCCCTTTCCTGATGGCGAGCCGCAATGCGCCTGTCGGGCCGTCGCCCTTCGCGGTCGAGGCTGCACCGCTTGCCTTGGGCAAGTTCGTCGACCCGCAAGTTGCGGCCAATGGCGAAGAGCGCGCGTCGGTGCCGCTGACCAGGCTCGACACGCTGTGGCTCAACACCGGGACACTGTGCAACCTCGCCTGCGCGACCTGCTATATCGAAAGCAGCCCAACCAATGATGCGCTGCTCTATCTTAAGTTCGCCGATGCCGAGCGCTTCCTCGACGAGGCGCAGGCGATAGGCACGCGCGAGATCGGCTTCACCGGCGGCGAGCCCTTCATGAATCCCGACATCATGGCGATGCTGGAAGCGAGCCTTGCGCGCGGCTTCGATGTGCTGGTGCTGACCAATGCGATGAAGCCCATGCGGCGACACGAAGCCGCATTGCTCGCGCTTCGCGAAAGATATGGCGATAAGCTGACCTTGCGGGTCAGCCTCGACCATCACAGCCGCAGGGTACACGAGGCGGAACGAGGCGCGCGTAGCTGGGACCCTGCAATGGAGGGGCTACGCTGGTTGTCCGAGAACGGCTTCTCGATTGCGGTGGCAGGTCGCCTGCTGCCGGGTGAGGGCGAGGCCCAAGAGCGCCACGCCTATGCCGCGCTGTTCGAAAGTGAGGGCATTGCGATCGATGCGTACGATCCAGCCCGACTGGTCATTTTCCCAGAAATGGACGCAACACGCGACATCGCTGAGATCACCACCATGTGCTGGCAAATCCTTGGCAAGTCGCCCGCCGATATCATGTGCGCAAGCAGCCGCATGGTCGTCCACCGCAAGGGCGAAGCGGCGCCCCGTGTCGCGGCCTGCACGCTGATCCCCTACGATCCCGGCTTCGACATGGGCGACACACTGGGAGATGCGTCTGTCGATGTCGCGCTCAATCACCCGCATTGCGCGCGGTTCTGCGTCCTCGGCGGGGCGAGCTGTTCGGCCTAGCGGTTGTCGAGCCAGCGGGCGAAGGCAACGCCGCCCGTGATCAGGAAGGGCACCAGCACAAGGCTGAGGACGACCTTTGCAATGACCTGGCCGATCAGCAGATTCGTGATCGGGAATTCGCCATAAAAGGCCAGCGTGATGAAGATCACCGAATCGATCGCCTGGCTGAGCGCCGAGGCAATCGCGCCGCGGATCATCAGCGACGTAGTGCCACCGCCATCGCCGCTGCCCCTCAGCCGTTCGAAGATCCAGACATTGAGCAGCAGCGAGACACCATAGGCCGCCGGGCCCGCCGCCATGATGCGCGGCGTGCTCGAAAGGACCGTTTCGAAGGCGCCCAGGCGGGTCGCGTCCATATCTCCCGAAGCGGGTAGTCCCAGGACGAGGAAGATCAGCAGGGCGGAAATGGCGAGCGGGACAAAGCCCCAGATCACCAGCAGATTTGCGCGTTTCTGCCCGTAGAGCTGGGCCAGCGTGCTAGAGATTACAACCAGCAGGAGGTAAGGGAAAATTCCCGCCTCGACCGCGAGATCGGAAGGCACGAGACGCACCTGCTTGAATGCCAGAACGCCCGCCAGCACGGTCATGCCGCCGTAAAGCAGGGTGTAAACGAACAGTGCCCGCGGCATGGCCGCTGCGGCCATGTGCTTCTCGTTGGCGATGTCGTCGGTCATGCGGGGTCCTTCACAAGCTGTTCACAGCCCAGGCTGCGATTGGGCGCGAAAATTGACTAACGGCCCGCCACGCGCAAGACAGCCGGTAATTTCATCCGCAACTTGTCCGCCTTTCGAGGATTTCGCACCATGCCGCCATTCCTGATCAACCTTGCCGGTATCGCGGCAATCCTGGCGATTGCCTTCCTGCTTTCGGTGGGCAAGCGCAGGATCAAGCTCAGGGTCGTAGGCGCGGCGTTTGCGCTGCAGGCGTTCATGGCATTCCTTGTTCTGGGGACGAGCGGCGGGCGTGCGGTCATCAAGGGCATGTCGGACGGGGTTGCCGCGCTTCTGTCCTATGCCGGGCAGGGGACGCAGTTCCTCTTCGGCCCGAACGAGACCAATCCGCTCGCCAACACCTTCGCGCTGGGCGCACTGCCGGTGATCATCTTCTTCGCCGCGCTGGTTTCGATCCTCTACCATCTCGGCATCATGCAGCGCGTGGTCCGCTGGGTCGGCGGCGCGATCGGCTGGGTGACGGGTATCTCGAAAGTGGAATCGCTGGGTGCGGCCGCGAATATCTTCGTCGGCCAGTCGGAAAGCCCGCTGGTCGTGAGGCCCTATCTCGCCGCGCTTTCGCCGAGCCGCCTGTTCACGCTGATGAGTGTAGGCATGGCCGGTGTCGCGGGGACCATCCTCGCCGCCTATGCGGGCCTGCTGGGCAATGAATATCTGCCCTTCCTGCTCGCCGCCGCCTTCATGTCGGCACCGGGCGGCATCCTGATGGCAAAGATCATCATGCCTGACGAGGAGGAGGCTTCTGCCGAGGCCGAAGGCGAGCTTACCCTTCCGCGCGGTCGCATCAGCGGCGATGGACCCGCTGCCATCACCGAGGGCGACAAGCCGCACGAGGTGCAGGTCGCCGAGACTTTCGAGGACGGAGAGCGTCCTGCCAATGTGATCGAGGCCGCTGCGCAGGGGGCGCAGACCGGTGTGAAGCTGGCGGTGGCGGTCGGCGCGATGGTGCTGGCCTTCGTCGCGCTGGTCGCGCTGGCAAACGGGCTGCTCGGCTGGGTCGGAGGCTTGTTCGGCTATGGCGAGCTCAGCTTCCAGATGCTGCTCGGCTGGATTTTCGCGCCGGTGATGTACCTCCTGGGCGTCCCCTGGGCGGAGGCCGGCACGGCAGGCGGGCTGTTCGGCACCAAGATCGTGCTCAACGAATTCGTAGCTTTTATCGACCTCGGCGCGATGGACCCCGGTGCGCTCAGCGAACGGACCCGCGCCATCGTCACATTCGCGCTGTGCGGCTTCGCCAACTTCAGCTCGATCGCGATCCAGATGGCGGTGACGGGCGGACTTGCGCCAAATCAAAGACCGGTCATCGCGAAGCTGGGATTGCGGGCGCTCGCCGCCGGCAGCCTCGCCAACCTGATGAGCGCAGCGCTGGCGGGACTCTTCCTGCCGTATTAAAGGCGCAGACATTATGACCGATTCGAAGAACGATATCGCGGTTGTGTCGCTGGCACAGCCGCTCGACACCATTGCCGAAGACCTGGGCCGCAGTTTCGAGGAATACGGCTTTGCCGTCATCCGCGATCACGGCATCCCGCAGGAACTGATCGATAAGGCCGAGGCGCTGTCGAAGGAATTCTTCGCCCTGCCCGACGAGGTGAAGAAAGCCTATCACATCCCCGGCGGCGGCGGTGCGCGCGGCTATACGCCCTTCGGCACCGAGAAGGCCAAGGACGCCAAGGTCCACGACCTCAAGGAATTCTGGCACGTCGGGCGTGAACTTCCCGAGGGCCATCCGCTTGCCGAATACATGGCCGACAACGTCTGGCCTGACGAGGTCGCCGATTTCCGCGAGACTTTCTCGAACCTCTACTCCGCTTTCGAGAAGGCTGGCGGACGGGTGCTGGAAGCCATCGCGCTGCATCTCGGCCTCGACCGCGGCTTCTTCGCCAGGACGGTCGAAGACGGCAATTCGGTCATGCGGCTGCTGCGCTATCCGCCGCTGGAAGGCGCGGAGGCGGAAGGCGCCATCCGCGCTGCCGCCCATGGCGACATCAACACGATCACGCTGCTGCTCGGCGCGGAAGAGGCCGGACTTGAGCTGCTGACCAAGCAGAACGAGTGGAAGGCCGTCGACGTGCCCGAGGGCGCGCTGGTCATCAATGTCGGCGACATGCTCGACCGCCTGACCAACGGAAAGCTGCGCTCGACCACCCACCGCGTGGTCAATCCGCGTGGCGAAGCGGCCTATCGGGCGCGCTATTCCATGCCATTCTTCCTGCACTTCCGGCCCGACTATGTGATCGAGACGCTTCCCTCGTGCATCGATCCGGAACGGCCCGACGACCATCCCGAAGCGATCTCGAGCCACGAGTTCCTTTTGCAGCGCCTGCGCGAGATCAATCTCGTTTAAGGATGTTGCTTTGCAGCATCGGAATGACGGAGAACGGCAACGGGGGCTAAAACTTTCCCCAAGTTGCCTTTCTGCAACACATCTAAATTGCTGAAATAACGAAAAAATATCCGTGACCGCGATGATGATGAGTCATTGCGGTCACGCTTGTCTTGACTCTGTCACAAAACCACCGCTTTGCGGAAACGTCACCGGAATAACCGGGCACCGCTTTCCTTTTGAGCACAGTTTTTCAGACACGCACGAGGTCTCCAGATGAAGTTCAAATATCTCCTGACTGCATCGGCAGTCGGCATTGCAGCAAGCGCGATGGTCGCCACCCCGGCCGCCGCCCAGTCCACCGGTTCGATCGACTTCGAAGACGACGACGTCATCGTCGTCTCGGGTGTGCGCAACAACGACATCGGCGGGGTCGAAATCCCCGATACGCCGAAGGCGAAGCAGGTTCTCGACGAAGAGATCATCCGCCGCCAGCGTCCCGGCCAGACGGTCAACGACATCGTCAACCTGGTCCCCGGCGTCAGCTTCCAGAACAACGACCCCTGGGGTTCGTCGGGCGGTAGCTTCACCATCCGCGGCTTCTCGTCGGACCGCATCTCGCAGACCCTCGACGGCCTGCCGCTGAACGACTCGGGTAACTACGCCCTCTACACCAACCAGCAGGTCGACCCCGAGGTGCTGGAGCAGGTCAACGTCAACCTCGGCGTGACCGACGTCGACAGCCCGACCGCTTCGGCAGTTGGCGGCACGATCAACATCCGCACCCGCGAGCCCAGCGACGAGTTCGGCGTTACGGCGACCTTCTCGGTTGGCGACGTCTTCGCCAAGGGCAATGGCGATAGCGGCCGCGATCGCCTCTACGGCCGCGGCTTTGTGATGATCGACACTGGCGACATCACGGGCATGGGCACCAAGGCTTTCGTTTCGGCGAGCTACACGCGCTACAACAATCCGTTCAACAACTACGGACGCGTTGACAAGCAGCAGTACAACGGCCGCATCTGGCAGGACATCGGTTCGAATGGCGACTTCATCGCCGTGTCGGGCCACTATAACCAGAACCGCAACAACTTCTTCGGTTCGTTCAGCCTTCCCAACTTCCCGACCACCAAGGCTGATCGCTTCTACAATGTGCAGAACGGTCTCGGCATCAGCGATTTCCCCTGCACGCTTCCCGACGGCACCTTCGGTGGCGGTGGCGGCGTCAACGGAGTTTCGGAGCGCTACAGCGACTCGGGCTTCTCCGGTAACTGCGGTTCGACCTTCGACCGTCGCTACAACCCGTCGAACACCGGCAACATTCGCGGCGCTTCGCGTTTCACGCTTATGGACGGACTGATCCTGACGATCGATCCCAGCTACCAGTACGTCAAGGCAAACGGTGGCGGTGTAGAAGACCTTCGTGAAGGCGTCCGCACCTTCGGTGGCGTGGACTACACCGGCTTCATCGGCGGTGGTTACTATTTCGGCCGCGACCTCAACGGTGACGGCGACCTTCTCGACAGCATCGCGGGTACCGACCCGAGCCACACCGAAACCAACCGCTTCGGTGTGATCACGTCGCTGGCGTATGAGATCGCTCCCGAGCATCGCATCCGCGTCGCTTACACCTGGGACCGTGCGCGTCACCGCCAGACCGGATCGACCACCTTCCTGCTTCCCAACGGCGAGCCGGTGGACGTCTTCCCGATCAACGATCCGCTGGAGACCGCTGACGGCTTCGTGCTCAACAAGCGCGACCGCAAGTCTTTCGCGATCTTGCACCAGATCTCGGGCGAATATCGTGGCGAGTTCGGTGGCCTGACCGCAATCCTGGGCCTTCGCGCGCCGTTCTTCACCCGTGAACTGAACCAGTACTGCTTCACCACCACCCCTGACGCCGGCCGCGGTTTCATCGACTGTCTCGGCAACCAGGACACTACCGCCTACGAAGCGGCGAACCCGAACTACGCTCCGCCGCAGTCGCGTACCTACAAGTACGACAAGCTGTTGCCGAACCTCGGCTTCACCTATGCCTTCGGCGACGCTTCGCTCTTCGGTAACTACGCCAAGGGCCTTTCGGTCCCCGGTACCGATCCGCTCTACGCATCGCTGTACTTCCCCGAAGGGACGGCAGGCGTTCAGCCGGCTCCGGAAACCACCGACAGCTTCGACCTCGGCCTGCGTTGGCAGTCGGGTGACCTGCAGGCGCAGATCGCCGGCTACTACACCATGTACGACAATCGTCTCGCCACGGCGTACGATCCGATCCAGGACACGGTGATCTTCCGCAACCTTGGCCGCGTCGACAAATACGGTGTGGATGCCTCGGTGTCGTGGCGCCCGACGCAGAATGCCCTTCTCTACGTCTTCGGTTCGATTACAGAGTCCGAGATCAAGAAGGACCTTCTGAACGGCACCTGCTCGGCCGATGCAGTGACCAACGGCCAGTTCGGCTGCACCACGGTCGGCGACGATGCCTATCTGCAACTTGCAGGCAAGCGTGAAAGCGGCGCCCCGCTGTGGTCGGTCGGTGCACGTGGCCAGCTGAAGTTCGGCAGCGTCGAATTCGGCGCTCAGGTCAAGCACACCGGCAAGCGTTACGTAAACGACGAAAACTTCCCGATTTTCGACGATGACGAGCAGATCTACGGCGCCACTGTCTCCGGCTACACGCTGGTTGACATGGACGTTCGCTGGACCTTCGGCGAAACGCCGTGGGGCAAGGATGTTGCTCTGCAGCTCAACCTCACCAACCTGTTCGACGAACTCTACGTCGGCGGTTTTGGCGGTTCGCTCGACTCGAACAGCTCGCCTTTCGTCCAGATCGGCCCGCCGCGCGCTGCGAGCCTTTCGCTGATCATCGGCTACTAAGCCGGGAACGGCACCGGGGCTTCGAACCCCGGGCTGGAACAACTCGAGGGCGGCCTCCCCACCGGAGGCCGCCCTTTTGCTTTGCCTGTCATGCGTGCCGCCTACGCCGCCTGCAGCAGCTCCTCGGCCAGCCTTTTGCGGACCTCGCTCTCGACGCCCGAGCGCAGGGCCCGTTCCAGTGCGGCGGCGCGGGCGCCCAGCTCTTCCTCGCCGAACATCCCGGCCGTGCCTGCGAGCTTGTGGACCGTCCGCGCCAGTTCCTCGATCGCCTCGCCGTCCATCGCGCCGATGCGCACGGCTTGCGACACGGCCTCGATGGCCTCGCTGCGCCTCCTGGCCCAGCGTTCGCCAATGTCTGCGGACTGCGGGGGCCGGGACTGGTGCTGCGGCTCGGCCCGCGGCTCTTCGCGATTGTCCTCGACGATGCGGACGGGCAACCAGCGGGCAAGCGCTGCCGCAAGGTCCTCGAACACCAGCGGCTTGGCGAGATGCGCCTGCATTCCCGCGTCCAGCGCAGCCGCGATATCCTCCGGATAGGCGTTGGCCGTCAGGGCTACGATCGGCATGTCATCGGCGGTGATGCCACCGGCGCGAATGGTCCGGCTTGCGGCATAACCATCGCAGCCCGGCATCTGGATATCCATCAGCACGAGATCGAACAGCGCGCCTTCGGGTTGCGCCGCAAAGACCGCGTCGATCGCCGCCACGCCATCGGGCGCAAGCGCGACCTCCTGTCCCAGCTCCTCGAGCATGGCGGTAACCAGCATGCGGTTCACATCGTGGTCTTCGGCCAGGAGCACCCGGCCCCGCGGCGGTGCGGGCGGATCGGCCGCGGAATCGCCCTCGTCGCAAGCGGGTAATTCCTCCGGTTCGACAATCGGTATCCGCAGCGAAAAGCGCGACCCGATCCCAGGCATGGAATCGACTGACAACGATCCGCCCAGCAGCTGGGCAAGCTGGCGCGAGATGCTGAGCCCCAGGCCCGTCCCGCCGTAACGCCGGGTCGTGTCTCCCTCGGCCTGGACGAAGGGATCGAAGATAACCTCCATCCGCGCCGCATCGATCCCGATGCCGCTGTCCTCGACCGAGAAGGCCAGCTTGTCGCCTTCGCGCATGACAAAGACCTCGATCGCGCCCGCCTCGGTAAATTTGACCGCATTGCCGACAAGGTTGAGCAGGATCTGGCGCAGACGCAGACCGTCGCTCACAATACGCCGTGGCAGGTCGCCTTCGCAGCGCAATTCGATTGCCAGCCCCTTGCGGCCTGCCTGTTCGGAATGAAGCTCGACGCAATCGCGGGCGAGCTGTTCGACCTCCACCGGCTCCCGTGTCGTCACCAGCTTGCCGGACTCGATTTTCGAGATGTCCAGAATGTCGTTGAGCAGCACCATCATGGACTTGCCCGAACGTTCGATCAGCCGCGCATAGCGAGCCGCTTCGTCCGACAAGCCTTGGCGCTGTAGCAGCTCGGCAAAACCCAGCACACCGTTCATGGGCGTACGGATTTCGTGGCTCATGTTCGCCAGGAACTGCGCCTTGGCGCGCGCCGCGTTCTCTGCATGATGCATCGCGCGCTTGAGGCGCCCCTCGAGCAGGACCCGTGCCGTTACATCGCGTGCCGAGACCACGATCCCGTCGCGCTTGCCAGTGGTCGCATTGAAGGCGACCGCACAATCGGCCTCGATATAGACCGGCTCGCCTTCGGGTGAATCGAGGTAGCGGCGATAGGTGAAGCGCTCGTTCGGGCTCTCTCCCGAAAGCAGGCGTTGCTCGACAGCCCGGATCTGCTCGGCGGAATCGGGATGCAACCGCTCGCTGGGAGCGAGCCCGAGGAATTGCTCGGGCGGCATCCCGAGCACGTTGAGCGTCGATGGGGATGCATAGGAGCACAGGCCGTGTTCGTCATAGCTCAGGATCGCATCGGTGACGTTTTCGGTAAGCAGCGCCAGTTCGGCCCGCTGACGTGCCAGATCGGCGGTCATCCGCTGCCGTGTCGCAAGAACGGCCGCGATTGGCAGGCCCACGACTATGGCCGAAGCGAGGAATGCCTCCAGCACGAGCAGCTGGTCCGCCTTGCCATAGGCCGCCAGGTTGATCGGACCATAGCCGAGCTCGGTGCAGAGCATCGCGATGACTGCGACCTTGACCGTCGAGAAGGCCGTGCCCAGCGGACCGAGACGGAAGGCGTGGGCGACCACGACCGGCGGGATAAGGAACAGCAGCGGCAGCGTCTGAAGGAAGATTGCCAGTGTCACGCTGGTCCCGAAGACGGTCAGCGCCGCCCATTCGCCCAGCTCTCGCGGGGTAGGCCTGCGCCTGTTGCGCCAGGCATCGATGGCGATCATCGTGCTGGGAGCGATCGTCAGCAGGCTGAGGGCATCGGCAGTCGCCCATTTGGCAAAGGTTCTGAAGACCGAATCGGGTGTCGTACCAATGGCCAGGCTCGCCACCACCCCCGACGCGAATGGTGCGATGACTCCTGCGGCGAGGCAGAAGGACAGGAGGTTGCCGGTGTCGGCCATATGCGGCGGACCCTTGCAAAAGTGCCGCGTGAGCCGCGTCGCGATGACGATTTCGAGCAGGTTCGCGATCGACAGCAGCACGGCGTGACTCAATCCATCGCCCTGCATCAGATTGGCCGCCACATTGCCCGATCCCATGGCGGCAAGCACGATCCATTCGCCCGGAAGCCGGAAGCGCAGCAAGACGGCGACGGCGAATGCATTGGGTAGCCAGATCGCGGCGATGCGTCCTCCGCTGCGGCTGAGGTCGATGCTGAAATAGGCGAGGGTGGAAAACAGGACACAGGCGACGGCAGCGACGACCAGCGCTCTTGTGCGCCCTTCCATCGCGGGCATTATCGTTGCTGTTTCGGCTGCATTGGTGGCCATCACACGCCCCTTCTTTGCTGCAGCAAGATCCAGACAACTGCCCGACTGGAACGCGATGGCAGGCTGCACCGTTGTTGCTTCATGGAGGACCAGATCACCCGCTATTCTGCGATCAAGAAGCGCCCCAATCCCTGGATCATCGCACTTATAGTGCTGATTCATTTGGGAATCTTCTACGCGCTGGTACGTAGTTTCGCGCCCGGTGCGGTGGCCACGGTCGAAAGGACCGTCGTGTCCGCCTTCACCGTGACCGTCACGGCTCCCCCCGAACCCGAGGCGCCGGAGCCGGAAGGCGCCCAGGGCGATCCTGGCAAGGATGCGGTCCCCAAGCCGACCACCGCGCCCAAACCCAAGGTCCGGACCCGCGAGGACGAACCCGCACCGCGCGCTGCCTCGACCGGCAATGCTGACACTTCGGGCGCGACCGTGAGTGGCGATGGCACCGGTGCGGCAGGTTCGGGCAGCGGGACGGGCAGCGGCAACGGCGGCAACGGTCGCGGCGGCGGCATCGCGGTAAAACCCTCGGTTCGCTCGGGCGAGCTCGACCAGGCGCGCGATTTCTCGATCCCGGCCGGCGGCCGCGAGACGCGCTTCGGCAAGTCGGTGACGGTCAAGTTCACCGTCACTACCGACGGGACCGCACGCAATTGCTCGGTGCTCAGGACATCGGTCGATCCCCAAACCACCTCCGAGGTGTGTCCGCTGGTGATCCGCAAGATACGCTTCAATCCCGCCCAGCGCGCCGACGGTACGCCGGTGGAGGCGGTCTATGGCTACAGGGTCGATTTCAGGGGCGGATGAGCCTAGGGAGCCAACTCGCCAAATTGCGCGAGCATGGACCGCAGTTCCTCGCGACCATAGGGTTTGACCAGCAGGCCGGAGGCGCCCAGCTCCTCAAGCCGGTCAGCCATTTCGCCGTAACCCGTGGCAAGCCAGAACGGCACGCCGAGTTCGGCGAGCTTCACGGCGACCTTCTCGCTGCTCTCGCTGCCGAGGTTGTAGTCGAGGATGGCCAGTGCGGGCTGATTCTTCCCGATTGCGCCCAGTGCCCCCAGGACCGTGCTTTCGATCGCGATTTCACGGACGCCCAGTTCACGCAGGCAGTCTTCAGTGTCCATTGCGATGATCATGCTGTCCTCAACCAGCAGGATGCGTTCCGGCAGTTCGCCGATTTCGGAGTTGGTCATGGATTTTGCGATCCTGCCGGGGGCTGGAGCGGTTTCGTTTTTCCATTCGACGTAGCGTGCAGGAAGCCGGAACATGGCTTCGATCCCGCCCAGCTTGTAGTCGACCGCTGCTTCCCCCTCGAGTTCGAAGGGTATCGATCGTTCGATGATCGTGCTGCCGAAGCCACGCCGCGTCGGAGGCTTGACCGGCGGGCCTCCGCTTTCGCGCCAGTGGATCCGCAGGTCATCCGCCCTGTCACGCTCGATCTCGATCGCGACGGCGCCCGTACTATCGCTGAGCGCGCCATATTTGGCGGAGTTGGTGATCATCTCGTGAAGGACGAGGGCCAGCACGGTATAGGCCTCAGGCGAAATGTGGACCCTCGGACCTTCAACCGCGACACGGTCCACCAACCGGCCGGTGAGATAGGCTTCCGCTTCACTGTCGATCAGGTCGCGCAAGGGTGCCGAATTCCAGTTGCCCTTGGTGATATTGTCGTGCGCCAGCGCCAGCGATCCGATGCGACCGCCGATGATTTCGACAAAGCCCTCGATGTCTGTTGCTTCGTGCTTCGACTGGCTGACCAGTCCGCGGATGAGGTTGAGGATATTGCGCACGCGGTGGTTGAGTTCGGCGATCAGCAATTCCTGCTGCTGCTGCGACCTGGCCCTTTCCTGCACGGCCTCGTCGGTCAGGCGCAGGATGATTTCGAGCAGCGTTACCCGCAGGCCCTCGGCGATGTGCTGTTCGGCCGGCGTCCACTGCTCGGCAGTGCCCTCCACCGTCTCCTGCCAGGCTTCGAAGCTCTTGCGCGGGGTGAGCCGGGCGCCGTTGGGACCGTATTCGACCGGCTTCTCGGGGTTGCCCGCCCAGTTGACGACCTGCGTCAGGGGCTTGCGCCAGAGAACCAGATAGTCGCGCGGATGGCGCGAGATCGGAATAATCAATGCACCGACCGCACGATCGGCAAAGCGTTCTGCTCGCGGGATTCGTTCTGCCAGCGAATTTGTTGCCAGCAGTCGGCTGGTTGCCGATGCATTGAGGATGGGAACGATAGCGCGGAATTCCTCCTCGGATGGTGCCGATCCGCGGCTGTCGTAAATGTCCTCGACAAAGACGCTGGCACCATCATGGGGGATGATCCGCTGGATGACCGGGTCGAGCGTCGGCAGGCTTTGCGACAATGCCTGCCCAGCTGCGATATCCCGCATCAGGCGGTCATGCACCGCGCGGCCTTCCTCGCGCAGATCGGCGAGATTGCGGGCGATCACGCGTTCCATGACCAGCGAGAACAGCTCGGAAAACAGCTCCGCTGCCGTCCTCTGTGAATAGGGCAGGAGTTTCGGGCCGTAGTGGTGACAGGCGAACAGCCCCCAGAGCTTTCCTTCGATGACGATCGAAATCGAGAGCGAAGCACCGACACCCATGTTGTGGAGATATTCGATGTGGATGGGCGAGACCGCGCGCAGCGTGCTCATGCTGAGATCGAGTGGTTCACCCTCCAGCGAGACTTCGGGAAGGATCGCCACCGGCTCTGCCTCGACATCGCTGATGATCCGGAAGCGATTGCGGACGTAAAGTGCCCGTGCCTGTGCCGGGATATCGGACTTGGGGTAGCGCAGGCCGTAGAAGGCTTCGAGGTCGTCGCGCTTGGCCTCGGCAATGACTTCGCCCGAAAGATCGTCGCGGAACCGGTAAACCATCACCCGATCGATCCCCAGCGCCACACGCAACTGGCGTGCCGCCTCGGCTGCGAGCGTCTCGGGAGTGTCGTAACCGTTCAGCCGCGAAATGATGGGGCGCAGCGTTGCCAGCTGGCGCTCGAGATCGCCCGAGGAGTGCGGCTCAATCTCGATAACCGTGAAGTTGCCGGAAGTGTGGACTGCGCAATCGAACAGCGCGCCGTCGTCCCTGAGGTCGATCCCGAAGAGTCGTTCGACCTGATCGTCGGCGACCAGCATCGACGCGGCGGAGCGGAGTCGGGCTGTTGCGCCGGGCGACAGCAGATCGTCCAGCCGGGCACCGGTTTCGACCGCCCCGTCGCACCCGATCATTTCATCCAGATTGGCTGAGTGGTGGGCGATGAACCAGTCGCTGTTCACGGCGACAAGCGCGCCGAAATTCTGGATCCTGCCGAGTTGGTGGATCGGTTCGCGGTCGCAGTTGGAAAGCGACAGGGGTTCGGCCTGCCGTGTCATGCGGCGAGCCTGCGTGCGCCGCGTTGCGTCACTGCCAGAAAGTGATCGAAGACCCTGCTTGCGCCCGCAATCGCCTGCTCCGTGCATTCACGGCTCGCAACCGTCTCGAGCGCGGGCAGCAACTCCCGCCAGAAATGCGGCATGGCCCCGTCGGCGAGAAACCGTGTGGCAATGCCCCCGTCGACCGACCTGCGACGCTTGAGCATGAATTTGTTGCCGAGCGAAGAACCGGCCAATGCCCAGGCAATTCCGATTGTTTCTCCTTCGACCACCGGTTCGAACCCGAGTTCGGGCAATGGGGTGGGGCATTGAAGTTCACGCAGGTCCGCAGCGATGAGCGAGGTCTGGTCGGGAGGCCTCGGGCTTGAACCGGATGTCGCAAACCAGTCTTCGATTGGCGCTCGCGCCGAATATTGCATCGCAAGGAAGCGGGGGTAGTCCGGGCCGGTCGCGAGCGGTGAAAGAGCGTGATCGAGAGCGTCGTGAAGCACTCGCGTCGCGCACCTCAGGGATTCCCGCAAATTTGCAACCCGTTCCATAAGCCATAGACCCCCGCGACCGTCAAAGGCCTACCCACGGCCTGACGATAGCCACAAACTGATAAGATCAAGCGGCTAAATAAGGAATTGGTTCCCGAAGCTCCGGAAATTTCGTCGTTTTTTGCGATTGCCGCGATCCGGGCACAGGCTGGTGCCTACTCGCCGGTTTTCGACTCGAGCATTTTCTGCCCCTTGCTGCGGATCGCATTGGCGACCATCGGCTCGACGAAGGACAAGGCGGGAGGCAGGTCGATCTCGAAGATGACCTGCGAATCCTCGATCAGCACGCGACCATCGACGCCCTGGCCCATGGTCCTGACCGACAGGCTCATCGTGTCCTCGTCGGGCCAGCCGGTGTCGACCTGTGCCATGCCGCCGGGAATGTAGTTTCCGATCTCGTGGCTGCGCGACTGGAGGCGGCGACGTACTTCGTCCTTGCCGAGCTGGTGGGGAATGGGAACGCGCATCAGCTCTTGTGCTCCAGTTGGGGGCTGGTTTCGACGCCTTCGCCGAATTTGTAGTCGAGGTAGCGGTGCTTGATCGCCAGATCGTCGAGTGAACCTTCGGCCAGCTGGCGGGTGATCGAATCGATCTCGCCGCTGATCTTCGAGAGGCTGTCGGTCAGCTGCTCGTCGGGCGTCGCACCGGCACGCTTCTCGGTGCGAAGATGCGCGGGGATACGGCGATAGCTGTCGACCATCTCGGGAAGTTGTTCGCCCACCAGGCTCCGGATCTCGCGCGCCTTGGGGTGGTTCTGGTCGAGCCCGTCGAGCTGGTAGCCGAGGCCGTCGAGCTGGACGCCGATCTGGTCGACCAGTGTGACGGCCGGCGGGGGCAGGGCGGGGCGCTGCGCCTCCAGCCACAACTCGGTCCGGCTGACCATCTGCTGGACATTGCCCTTGTTGATGTCGGCCCGCTTGGGCGTCTTGAGCTTGGGGTATTTGCCGAAAACGCCGATGGCCATGATACTTGCAATGGCCAGTGTCATGACCCCGACAAAGCCGATCCCGTTGAGGATCACGCCGAGTGCGCCCATGCCGACCCAGATGGCGAAAAGCGCGATCACGATATTGCGCACCTTCTTCATCAGGTGATCGCGCTTCACCTTTGCCGACCCTTCGCCGATCGACAGAGAGCGGCGGTGCCGCCCGCCCGCGCGATTGTCGTCGCGCACGATGCGAGCTTCGCGTATCAGCCTGTCGCTTTCACGGGTGAGATCGCCCACGTGTCGCTCCTCAGCCCTCGATGCTCAGCAGGCTCGATTCCGCGACCTGCTTCTGCGCCTGGGCCTGGCCTTCGGCGCGGGCGATATAGCCCTTCGACTTCTCGACCTCGTCGCTGAGCAGGTTGACCGTCTGCTTCATGCTGTCGAGCGCGCGCAGCTTGAAGGCGTCGACCTCGTCCATCGTGTCGTAGATGTTCTGGAACGCGCGCTGCAGCGTTTCGAGCGGGATGGTGCTCGCAGCAGCCTGTTCGTGAATCTTGCCGGTCTGGTCGCGCAGCATGGTGCTGGTGCTGTCGATGATCCCGGCGGTCGTCTCGTTGAGCGCGGTGATCTGGCCGAGGACGAGCCTCTGGTTGGTCATCGCTTCGGCCACGGTCACTGCGGTGCGCAGCGCGCCCACGGTTGTGGTGCTGGCGCGATCGACACCCTTCACCAGCTCGACATTGTTCTTCTTGACGAGGTCGAGCGCGAGATAACCCTGCACGCTCACCGCCATCTGGGTCAGCAGGTCCTGCGTGCGTTGGCGAACGTAGAACAGCGCAGTCTCGCGGATCGCCTTGGCCTTGGCCGGGTCGGTCGCATCAAGTTCGAGCGCCTTGTCCTCAAGCTTCTCGTCGAGCGTCTTGGAGATGTGGATCATCTGCTCGAGATTGCCCATCGCCTCCCACAGCTTCTGCCGCTCTACGTCGATCGCGGCATTATCCATGATCAGCTCGTCCTTGCCGCTCGACAGATTGCCGAGGATCGACTGGATGTGAGTCTGCGCGCTCTGATAGCTGCGGAAATAATTGGTCAGCTTGTTCCCGAAAGGGATGATGCCGAGGATCTTGCGCGTGCCCGACAGCTTGCCGCGCTTGCCGGGATCGAGATCCTCGACCACACGGCGCAGTTCGGCAAGGTTGGCGCCGACGCCTTCATCCTTGTCCATCGCGCGGATCGGCCGGTCGAGGAAGCGGTTCGACATGCCCGCCGCTGCCATGATTTCCTTGCGGCCCATATTGGTCAGCTGGTCGACCTTCTTGCCGAACTCGGGCGAATTCGCGTCCGAAGCGACGAGGTCGGCGACGAAGCCATCGACCTTGCTTTCGAGCTTGCTCTTCACCTCGTCGGTGACCGGGACCAGACCGGCAGCCTTCTCCGGCGCGACCGCCGGAACGGGATCGGGCGGGGTCAGGTCGAATTCGGTAGCGGTTGCGGTTTGCGTCTTGCTCTCGCTCATGGTCGGGCAGATCTCCGGTATCGGGCGAATTGAAACTCGTACCTCTGTATTAGTATGCTAAGACACGATCTTCAAGACAGGTCCGGTCATTGTGCCTGCGATTGGCGCTGGCTCGCAAGGATTTTCACGCGCATGCACCAACGGCTTGGTTCACCAAGCTATTGTAAAGGCGCAACGAGGGCGCAGGATTAACTTCACGTGCGGCAACCGGGCCGCACCGCGACGGTCAGGCGGCTTCGAGCAGGTTGAGCGGCTGGATCTCGCCTGCCAGATAGAGGCGCTTGGCCTTGGCCCGGCTCAGCTTGCCCGAACTGGTGCGCGGCAGGGTGCGCGGCGGAACCAGCTCGACGACGCAGCTCATGCCGGTGACGCCGCGAACCTTGTCGGCGATCTGGTCGCGCAGCTTGATCCGCTCGTCGGGGTCGGAGACGCGGCAGTGCACGAGGACCGCCGGGGCCTCTTCGCCCGCTTCGGTGTCGACCGAGAAGGCGGCAATGTCGCCGTGGTTGAAGCCCGGCAGCTGTTCGACCGCCCATTCGATATCCTGCGGCCAGAGATTCTTGCCGTTGATGATGATCATGTCCTTCGCGCGGCCGACGATGAACAGATAGCCATCGGCGAGATAGCCCATGTCGCCCGTGTCGAGCCATCCGTCGACGAGGCAGTCGTTCGTGGCCTCCTCGTTGCGGAAATAGGAGTGCATGACGCTGGTGCCGCGGCACCAGACCTTGCCGATCTGGTGATCGCCGCGCACGTCGCCATTCTCGCCGCGGATCTCGACATCCATGCCCGGGAGCGCCTTGCCGCAATTGACGATGGCGCGATAACGGGCCGGCTTGGTCAGGTCGCGCGGGCGGCCAGAAAGCTGCTCTTCTTCGACCAGTTCGACACGGATGCCTTCGCCCGGAGGCATGACGGTGACCGCGAGTGTTGCTTCAGCGAGGCCGTAGCTGGGGGTGAAGGCCGAGGCCTTGAAGCCCGCTTCGCTGAAGGCGTTGACGAAGCTCTGCATGACGTCTGGGCGGATCATGTCCGCGCCATTGCCCGCTGTGCGCCAGCGCGACAGGTCGAAGCGGTCGCCGACATGGCTCTGGCTGGAAATCCGGCGCGCGCAGATGTCGTAGCCGAAGGTCGGCGAATAGGAGAGGCTGTTGCCCGGATTGCGGCTGATCAGGTCGAGCCATGCCAGCGGTCGGCGGGCGAAATGCTCGGTCTTGATGTAGTCGCAGCTCGCCTGGTTCGCGATCGGCGAGAGGAAACAGCCGACGAGGCCCATGTCGTGGTACCACGGCAGCCAGCTGATCACCCGATCGTTGGCGCCCAGATTGGTGGCGGTCGAATGGCCGTAGAGATTGTGCAGCAATGCCTCGTGGGTCACCGCCACGCCGGTCGGGAAGCGGGTCGAGCCAGACGAATATTGCAGGTAGCAAATGTCGTCGGGCTGCGCTTCGGGTAGGTCGCATTCGGGATCGGGACGCTGGGCGAAATCCTCCCAACTCTCACCTGCGCAACCTTGCTTGGCCGCAGCCGCACCGGCCATTTCGCCGATTTCGCCCGGGTAAATGAGAATCTTCGGGTCGCTGCTTTCGAGCTGGACCGAAAGCTGGTCGATATAGCTGTCCTTGCCGCCGAAGGTGGTCGGAAGGGGCAGGGGCACCGGCCAGGCGCCGGCATAGACGCAGCCGCAGAACAGCGCGGCGAATTCGGGACTCGTCTCGGCGACCAGCGCCACGCGATCGTCCTTGCCGATACCGGCGGCGACCAGCTGGCGCGCGAATTTCAGCGCGTCCGCGCGCATTTCGGAGAAGGGATAGACCCGCTCCAGCGTCCCGCGCATGTCGTGGAAATTGAGGCCTTTGGCGCTGCGTGCAGCGTAATCCACCGCCTCGGTGAAAGTCGCGAAGTCCGAGCGGCGACGCGGCAGGTCGCAATCGTTCGGCGTCGGCGTCAATACGGCGTCGGTCATAATAGTGTAGCGATACCCGTGGATAATTGTGCCCGAAGGCAACCTCATTGGTCCCATCGGTGCTCGTCTGCGTGCGAGCGCCTGTTCAAGCCTTTCCCAATCGGTAAGGACTGTGGCACGATTATGGCCGATGGGTCACGACCACGCAACATCTCGTCGCAAGCGACGCACGCCCAGGCCGCTTGAAAGCCAGCGTCTGGAGGAACTTGCGCTTGCCTACGTGGCGCGTTTCGCCACCAGCGCTGGCAAGCTGAAAAACTACCTGACGCGAAAATTGCGCGAACGCGGATGGGAGGACGAGGACGATCCCGACGTCGACGGGCTGGTCGCGCGCTTCGTTGCCAAGGGCTATGTCGACGACGAAGTCTACGGGAGGGCGAGGGCGAGCGGCCTGCTCTCGCGCGGCTATGGCGCCCGGCGGATTGAGCAGGATTTGCGTGCCGCCGATATTTCGGAACCACTGCGCGCCGCGCTCGGCCCGGACGAGCATGACCGCCGCGAATCGGTTGTCCGGCTCGCCCGTCGCCGGCGCTTCGGCCCTTTCGACACATCTGCGCCGAACAGCCCCGAAGATGCCCACAAGCTGCGCGAAAAGCGGCTTGCGGCCTTGGTGCGCGCGGGCCATGACTTCGACGCCGCACGCCGGGTCTTGGAAGCGGCTACGTTCGAGGAGCTCGAGGAATGGGTCGCAGAAGCACGGGACGCGGACTGACCGCAGGGATACTGGCTGCGGGTGCGCTGGTCGCCATCGCCGCATGTTCGCCGCAGGTTGCTGCCGAAGCAGGCGCCGATGCGCAGACGGCCGCGCCGACAACGCATCCCGTATCGGGACTTCAGGTCATCCCGCTGACGGTCACGAGCGAAGGCGGCGAGCATCGCTTCGCCGTCGAACTCGCCGCTACACCCCAGGCGCAGACCAAGGGGCTGATGTTCCGCACCGAGCTTGGCCCCGACGAGGGAATGATCTTTCCCTATGACGGCTCGGCGGCGCAGAGCTTCTGGATGAAGAACACCCCGCTACCGCTCGATATCATCTTCATCGGGCCGGATGGCCGCATCTCGAATATCGCAGCGATGACGACGCCCTATTCACTCGATCCGGTCTATTCGGTCGGGGCTGTTCTGGGCGTGCTCGAACTTGCCGGAGGTCGTTCGGCTGAACTCGGCATCGAGCCGGGCGACAAAGTCGAATGGTAGGCGTCGAATGGCTTGGCCAGCGCGCACTAATCCGCTAACCGCGCGGCCATGGGTATCCTAGGCAAGATCTTCACCTGGTGGGACGGCGCCACGATCGGCACGCTCCTGTGGTCCTCGCGCAATGGCGTGCACGTCGGCACCGACGCGCAGGGGAACAAATATTATCGCTCGAAGAAGAAGACCGGCGACGGTCGCGAGCGGCGCTGGGTGATCTATAACGGCGCCAACGATGCGAGCCGCGTTCCGGCCGAATGGCATGGCTGGCTCCACGGTTCGTTCGACGACGTGCCCGAAAGCCGTCTCCCGCCGCCGCGCATCTGGGAAGCGGACTACACGCCCAATGCGACCGGCACTGCTGCCGCCTATCGGCCCGCCGGTGCGCTCGAACGCGGTGGGCAGCGCGCCCGCGCCACCGGCGACTACGAAGCCTGGTCGCCGGACGCGTGATGATGCGCCGGGCGCTCGGCCTGTCCCTCGCGGTGCTGGCGCTAGCGGGTTGCAACCGCGACGCGCCGCAGGATCCAGTGGCGGTCGAAACCGAGATTCCCGAAGAGCTCAGACAGGAACCCCTGCCGCAGCAGCCCGCTGCCGAGGCAGGTATCGGCACGCCGATGGAAGAGCGCGTGGCCACGCTGGGCCTGCTCAACAAGCGCAACAACGTTAGCCGCGACCTCGAAATGAAGCCGGGCGAACAGCAGCGCGTCGGCGATGTGATCGTCCGCCTGCAGGCGTGCGAGCGCACCGCGCCGTGGGAAATGCCCAAGGAGACCGGAGCATTCGTGCAGGTGCTGGTGCGCCAGCGCGGGACCGAGGACCAGTTTAGCAAGGTCTTCTCTGGCTGGCTGTTCAAGAACTCGCCGAGCCTGAATGTCGTCGAACACCCGATCTATGACGTCTGGGTGAAGGACTGCAAAATGGACTTCCCGGGCGGGGACGCCGAAGCGTAACGCGCCAGCGATTCGGGTATCCGCCCCGGCGCAGCGCCACCCGCTCCCGACAATAGATCGAGATAGCGCGATTGTGGCATGGCCACCGCGCCAAGAGTGCCAAGGTGATCGGTCATGAACTGGCAGTCGAGCAGGCGGAATCCTGCGTCGCGCATGGCCGCTACCAGCCACACCAGCGCGACCTTGCTGGCATCGGTGGCGCGGCTGAACATGCTCTCGCCACAGAACACGCGGTCGAAGGCGACGCCATAGAGCCCGCCGACAAGCTGGCCGCCTTCCCAGCATTCGATCGAGTGCGCGTAGCCCGCCCGGTGCAGCGCATTGTAGCTCGCCTCGATCCGGTGGCTGATCCAGCTTTCGGCATGCTCCTCGCGCGGCTCGGCACAAGCAGCGATGACGCCTGCGAAGTCGCGGTCGCAACTCACCTGGAAGCGATCCTGCCGCAGGGTCTTGCGCAGGCTCTTGGAGATTCGCAGCCCGTCGAGCGGGAATATGGCCCGCTCGCGCGGTTCGACCCAGTAGATCTCGTCGTCGCTGCGATGGTCCGCCATCGGGAACACGCCGGCGCGATAGGCGCGCAGCAGCAGGTCGATCGGAATAGCATGTGTAGCAGGGGCGTGCATCGCCGCTATCCTAGCAGCAAGAAACTTCGGGCGATATGCGCCTTGCCAAGCGCGCGCGCCCATACTAATGCGCCCGCTCCCTGCAGGGGTGTAGCTCAGCTGGTAGAGCATCGGTCTCCAAAACCGAGGGCCACGGGTTCGAATCCTGTCACCCCTGCCATTTAACTAATTGAAAATGTGAGGCTTTTTTCCGGTCCGGCAAAAAGCCTTCCAACAGACCCTTCCAACAGTTCCAATTTTGCTGAGCGATCCGGCCTGATTCTTCCTATCAGGTTTCACGCCTCTCCTGGCGTTTGCCAGAGGGTGAGCCTGAAATATGCGTGCTCGCATGCGCCGACGACCACATGGCGGGCTGCGCACTTCAATCCCAGCTTCCAGTTCCAATCCGAGGGCCTGGAAATATTGCGAAGTCCGCAGAGCTGCCGCCTGTGGGACCAGGCAGAAGCGTGGCTGGGCAGTGGGTGTGGATAGTCCCGCTAAGTGACTCGCCATTAACCATAAAATCAGGGATCGTGCACGCTGACATGATTCGGGGAGCGGATTGGGACATCCGCCCCCCTATCATTCCACCTTGGTTTACTAGCAACCGTCGGGTGGGCATGAGCTGAAAGCAGCACGAGTACGTTACTCGTTTCGGCTATACGGTCAAGGCGGTTGCGATACACAGAAAGTGTAACGCGATGATTCACGATCTACCGATTACCGCAGGACGCTCCGGCGTCTGTCTCTCTCTTACTTACAATGAGTACAGCCGTATCGTGGAAGTTCACGCAGTAGGTGTTTCTGCCGCCGGCAATCGCCTCATGCGTGTGTTCCAAGTATCCGGCGGAAGCGCCAGTGGTGAAACCGTCGGATGGAAACTAATGCGGCTTGACGCTACCAGCAATCTTGTCGTGACCGATCAAGTCAGCAAGGCACCGCGTCCGCTTTACAAACGGGGCGACCGGGCCATGAAACGCATCGACTGGCAGATCTAGGCCGCCGCAATCACATTGTCCCGCGTCACTGGCGGGTTCATTGAAGATTGCGCAGTCTGACCAATGCTCCTGCATTGAGAATCGTTAGCGAGGGTGGATCGAAAAAGATTCCCCCTCGCGCTTGTTTTCCACATCCCCGTTGGCTGCCTCTCAAAGGCAGCTCAATGCCTAGGGAGGCCGAAGCCGTCACTACGGGCAATCGAATCTTGGTCCCCGGTCAGCGGCTCGAGTGCAGCACCTTCCTCGAATATCTCGAGCATGTCTGACCCTTCCAACAAAGAGACCAAAATCCTTCCAAACTGCTCGGTTTCTCTGCAAAAAGCGGCGGATTTCAGCCATTTTGTCTGCCTCCAAAACCGAGGGCCACGGGTTCGAATCCTGTCACCCCTGCCATTTCCTTCATCATGACTTGTCCGGCGCCGCGCGGCGCACTATCGCGCGGGAAATGACAGAAGAAGAAAAGCACAAGCGCGAACTTACCGACCGTAAGTTCTACCCGGCCGAAAAAGAGGCCGAATTCGAAAAACGCCAGCCGAAGGAAACGCCGCAAACGGCGCATCCGGCCTATCGCCTGGCATTCCAGGACAAGGATTTCCTGCTCCGCGAGGAACTGCGCCCCGTGCGCTTCCAGCTGGAGCTGCTCAAGCCGGAAATGCTGCTCGACGAAGCAGGCGTTGGCTCCACGCTGGTGATGTACGGATCTGCCCGTATCCCAGCACCCGAAGACTGCGACGCCATGCTCGCTGCTGCGAAGGACCAGCCCGAAGATGAGCGCAAGGTCGCCGAGAGCCTCGTCGCCAAGAGCAAATATTACACCGAGGCCTATCGCCTCGCTCGGATCGCCAGCGAGAAGTCGATCGTCGAAGGTGGCAAGCGCCAGTTCGTCGTCTGCTCCGGCGGCGGCCCGTCGATCATGGAAGCGGCCAACAAGGGTGCCAGCGATGCGGGTTCCGAAAGCATCGGGCTCAACATCATCCTCCCCCACGAACAGGCGCCCAACCAGTATGTGACGCCCTATCTCGCGCTCAATTTCCACTATTTTGCACTACGCAAGATGCACTTCCTGCTGCGTGCCAAGGCGGTGGCGGTATTCCCGGGCGGTTTCGGCACGTTCGACGAGTTTTTCGAGCTGCTGACGTTGATCCAGACGGGCAAGATGAAGCCCATGCCGATCCTGCTGTTCGGGAAGGATTTCTGGACGCGGGTGGTGGATTTCGAAGCGATTGCCGAGGAAGGCACGATTTCGAAGAAGGACCTCGAACTGTTTCGCTGGTGCGAGACCGCCGACGAGGCCTGGGAGCACATCGCCGCCTTCTACGACATCGATCGCTAGGACGTAGTCAGAGGCTCCGCACGGCCTGATGGCCGAGCGGGCCGCTTCCCTCGCCGAAGCCCGGCGCATTCTCGATCGCGGCATAGGTAAAGGCGCGCGCCAGCCGCATGGCATTGGTCAGCGGTTGGCGATAGCCGAGGAATGTCGCCAGCGCCGCGGACAGCGTGCAGCCGGTGCCATGCGTGTGCCGGGTATCGATTCGCGAATGGCTGAAGCTGGCGATCTTGCCGCTCGCCGAGACGACGCGATCGATCACCTCGTGCCCATCGTCATGGCCGCCCTTGGCCAGGACAATCGTGTCATGCGCCCCGGCCAGCTCGCCCGCGAGCTTGTGGATATCCCCTTCCGGAACGCTGTCACGCCCGGTCAGCGCAGCCAGTTCGGGCAGGTTGGGGGTCACGATTGTGGCGATGTCCATCAGGGCTCCGAATGCGGCAATGGTCGCATCGCTTGCCAGCGACGAACCGCTGGTGGCTACCATGACCGGGTCGAACACGATGGCGCCCGCGAAAGTGTCGAGCCGCTCGGCAAGGCGCATCGCAATCTCAGGTGAGCCGAGCATACCGATCTTGATCGCATCCGCGCCGATATCGGAAAGGCAGCTTTCGACCTGATCGATGACGAGATCGGGGTGCATGACCTCGACACCCTGCACGCCCCTGGTGTTTTGTGCCGTGACCGCAGTGATCGCGGTCATGGCATAGCCGCCGAGCATGGTGATGGTCTTGATGTCGGCCTGGATGCCCGCGCCCCCTGAGCTGTCGGAGCCGGCAATCGAGAGGATGCGTGGTGGAGCGCCTTCCAAGGTCCGCTCAGCCCTTGAACTTGCGGTCGGTCGAAGGCGGGAATTTTTCCTGCAGCTTCCTTGCCCGGGTCGGGCGGTCCATCAGCTCACCACCGCAATTGGGGCAGGCATCATCGAGCTCATCGGCGCATTCGGTGCAAAATGTGCATTCGAAACTGCAGATGAAAGCTCCCGGCGCCTCGGCCGGGAGATCGGCGCCGCAGCGTTCGCAATCGGGGCGCATTTCCAGCATCAGACAGCTTCCTTCACGGCATCGCAAATGCGGTCGACCACCGCCTCGACCTGCGCGGCATCGTCGCCTTCCGCCATCACGCGGATGACCGGTTCGGTTCCCGACGGGCGGATTACGAGGCGGCCGTTGCCCTCCAGCTCTTTCTCGGCACCGGCGATCACTTGCTGGACAGTCGCATTTTCGAGCGGCTTGCCACCGGCATAACGGACATTCTTGAGCAGCTGCGGCACTGGATCGAAGGCATGTAGCAGCTCGCTCGCCGGCTTGCCCGAACGGACCAGGCTGGCGAGGACGCGAAGCGCCGCCACTGTGCCGTCGCCCGTTGTGCCGTGGTCGAGCAGGATCATGTGACCCGACTGCTCGCCGCCGACATTGAAGCCGCCTTCCTTCATCCGTTCGAGCACATAGCGATCGCCCACCTTGGTACGTTCGAGCGTCAGCCCTTCGGAGGCAAGGAAGCGTTCGAGGCCGAGGTTCGACATCACCGTTGCCACCACGCCACCGCCCCTCAGGTCGCCGCGGGCGTTCAGGCGACTTGCGATCACGGCCATGATCTGGTCGCCATCGACCGTCTGGCCTTTCTCGTCGATCACGATCAGCCGGTCGGCGTCGCCATCAAGCGCGATGCCGATATCGGCTCCTTCCGACACCACACGCGCCCGGATCGCATCGAGCGAGGTCGAGCCGACGTCCTTGTTGATATTGGTGCCATTCGGCTCGACACCCATGGCGATCACTTCCGCGCCCAGTTCCCAGATCGCGGAAGGAGCGACCTGGTAGGCGGCGCCATTCGCGCAATCGACCACCACCTTGAGACCGTCGAAGCGGATGTCGGGCGCAACCGAGCGCTTGATCGCGTGGATATAGCGGCCCCGGGCATCGTCGATCCGGCGCGCGCGACCGATGCGGTGAGGCTCGACCAGCGAAGGCTCCTGCTCGATCAGCTGCTCGATGGCAGCCTCGGCCTCGTCGGAGAGCTTGAAACCGTCCGGGCCGAACAGCTTGATGCCATTGTCCTCGAATGGATTGTGGCTGGCCGAGATCATCACGCCGAGGTCGGCGCGCATCTCGCGGGTGAGAAGGGCGATGGCAGGGGTCGGCAGGGGGCCGGTCATGATCACGTCCATGCCCACGCTGGTGAAACCGGCCACCAGCGCGCTTTCCATCATGTATCCCGACAGGCGCGTATCCTTGCCGATCACGACACGGTGGCGGTGCCCGCCGCGCAGGAAATGCGTGCCTGCAGCCTGGCCCACGCGCATTGCGGTGGCAGCAGTCATTACGCCTACATTGGTGCGGCCACGGATCCCGTCGGTACCGAAGAACTTGCGTGCCATTGGTGCTCCCTTGTCCTTTCCGGCTCCATGACGCGAAGCGGCGCACTTGTCACCTCTATGTGGCGCATCGCGTAAAACGCGCTAAGGCCTTCGCGACAGGATAAGGGGTAACGCGATGGCGGGCGCAAAGGAAAACGGCTTGGTGGATATCAGGATCCCGGCGGGCTGGACGCTGGCGGGCCTGATTGCGGGCCTGCTCCTCGGCATGGCGTTGCATAGGACTGCGGGGTTCGGAGTGATCGAGCAGATTGCCGAGCCCGTGGGGCGGATCTGGCTCAATGCACTGCAGATGACCATCATCCCACTGGTCGCCTCGCTCCTCGTTCTGGGCATTTCGCAGATGGCACAGGCCGCCTCGGCCGGACGCGTGGCCCGCCGGACGCTGGGCTGGATCTTCGCAGTGCTCGTCTTCGGCGCCTTGTCCACCTGCATCTTCATGCCGCTCCTGCTCGACGCCTTACCGATACCCGAAGGTGCCGCAGGCTTCCTGATGGCAGGGAATGGTGTCGTGACGGGCGAGGTCCCGGGCATCGGCGCCTTCGTCACCTCGCTGATCGCGCCCAATGTGATCGCTGCTGCCGCCGAAACCTCGATGCTGCCGTTGACGGTTTTCTTCGCGGTCCTGGCCCTGGCGATCGTTCGCCTGCCCGATGGCCAGCGCACGACGCTGATCGACCTCTTTCGAGCGCTTGCCAATGCCATGCTGGTCATCATCGGCTGGGTGTTGGCGGCGGCGCCCGTCGGCGTATTCGCGCTGGCAATCGGAGTGGCGGCGGCCGGAGGCGGCGGGGCCTTCGCGACGCTCGCGCACTACATCCTTACCGTTTCGGCCATGGGTGCCCTCGTCCTCATAGGCGGCTATGTCGTTGCTCTGGTCGGGGGAAGGCTCAGTCCGCCGGCCTTTGTCCGGGCCATGCTCCCGGCGCAGGCTGTGGCGCTATCCACGCAAAGCTCGCTCGCCAGCCTGCCGGCCATGCTTGTCAGTGCGCGGCGACTGGAAGTGCGCGAGGCGACGGCCGATTTCGTCCTGCCGCTGTCGGTCGCGATCTTCCGCGCGACCAGCCCGGCGATGAACATGGCTGTCGCGATCTATGTCGCCCACCTCGCGGGTGTGTCGCTCGACCCGCTGACGCTGGCCACCGGCGCGCTGGTTGCCCTCATCATCAGCGTCGGTTCGGTCAGCCTTCCCGGTTCGATCAGCTTTGTTGTGTCGGTCGGCCCGATAGCGATAGCGATGGGTGTGCCGGTCGAACCGCTGGCCTTGCTGGTGGCGGTCGAGATGCTCCCCGACATTATGCGCACCATCGGCAATGTGACGATGGATGTCGCGGTCACGACTGCCGTTGACCAAGGCAACGATCTTAGCGAAGAGCCTGTGCAACCCTAAGCCGTTCCGCGCATTGGTAGGGGGATAGCTGAATTTCGAGCCAAGAATTGGAGAAACCCATGGCCTTTACTCTCATCGACCTGCCCTATGACGACACTGCGCTGGAACCTGCCGTTTCAGCCAAGACGCTGTCGTTTCACCACGGCAAGCATCACAAGGCCTATATCGACAAGACCAATGCCGCGATCGAGGGCACCGACCTTGCCGGCAAGACGCTGGAAGAGGTCGTTGCGGCCGCTCGCGGCAGCAATGCCGGCCTGTTCAACAATTCGGCCCAGAGCTGGAACCACGGCTTTTACTGGCATTCGATGGCGGCGGGCGAAACCTCTGCCTCGGACGAGCTCAAGAGCATGATCAACGACGCTTTCGGCTCGGTCGATGGCCTCAAGAGCAAGCTGGCCGAGCGAGGTGCAGGGCACTTCGCCAGCGGCTGGGTCTGGCTGGCGGTCAAGGACGGCGAGCTGACGATCGAAGAGACCCATGATGGCGACACGCTGGCCGATCATGACGGGGTGAACCCGCTCCTCGTGATCGACCTGTGGGAGCACGCCTATTACCTCGATCACCAGAATGCCCGCCCGGCCTATCTCGATGCGGTCAACGGCAAGCTCAACTGGAGCTTTGCGAGCGAGAACCTCGCCCGCGGCACGACCTGGCAGTATCCCTGCTAGGTCAGGCTTGCACTGAATTGAGGGCCCGTCGCGCAGCGAGCGCGGCGGGCCTTTTTATTGCTGCTGCTCGGTTTCGGTGAGGAGATCGGCGCCGAACAAGGGCTCGCCGAAAATGAATCCGACGAGGTTGGGTCTGCCGACATGGTCGAACAGCGCGGTCAGCATAAGCAGGATCGGCACCGACAGCAGCGCTCCGAAGACGCCCCAGATCCACGAGAAATAGGACAGGGCGATCAGGATCAGCACCGGGTTCATGGTGAAGCGCGCGCCGAGGATCGAAGGTGTGACGATATTCGCCTCCACGGTGTGCAGGCCGAGATAAGCAAGCGCCGGAATGACGCCGAGAAACAGCGTCTCGGTGGTCCCGATGCCGAACAGGCCGAGCAGCGTCACCATGACGATCGGGCCGATATAGGGCAGGAAGTTGAGCAGGGCCGCAAGCCCGCCCCACATGATCGGCGCGTCGACGCCCATCGCCCATGCGCCCAGCGCGACGATCACGCCGACGCAGGCGTTTATCCAGCCGACCGTTAGGATGTAGGAGGCGACCCGGTCCTGCACCTCGCGCATGACGCGCGCCGCCTTGATGCTGGTGCCGAAACTCGTCCGGCCGAACAGCAGGCGCTGGCGCAGGCGCACCCGGGCCTCGACCATGAAATAGGTCATCAGCAGGGTCAGCACTGTCTCCAGCACGATGCTCGGCGTGGCGAATGCCACTTCCTCGAGCAGGCTGGGGCTGGCCAAGACGACTTCGCGCCCTTCCTCGCGGTTCATGAGATCGGCCAGTTGTTCGTTGATCTGCCCGATCCAGGCAAACTGGCGTTGCAGTTCTCCGAACCGGTTGATGACCCTTTGCGCCATCGCCGGAATATCGTCGAACAACGCGATGGCCGGCTGGAGGATCAGCGCGAGCGCCAGCAGCAGGATCGCGAAGAAGACCAGCAGCGACACCAGCGAGGCGAGTGCATTGGGCAGGCCCCAGCCGTTGAGCTTGTCTGCCAGCGGTGAGAGGATGACGGTGAGGACCAGTGCCGTGACGAGCGGAAGGAAGACAACCGAGCCGATCGACAGCACGAAGGGCAGGGCAAAGAACAGGCCCAGGCCGATCAGGAGCACCAAAGAGGAGATCAGGCGCAGTTCCTGTTCGGCAAAAGCCCGCCTGCGCGCCCTGCGCGCCTCTACCGGGCTATCGCTATCCGGCGGGGTGACCTCAACCTCATTCATGCCGACCTATCTGCCCAGCGCTGGCAGCTGTGACAAGCCGCTGCGGAGCCCGGATGCGTCAACTGCGCGCCGCCACCCCGTTGCCCGAGGCGACCTCATCCAGTTCCTCGAGGATCGCCCTGTGTGCGGTCTCGTCGTCGAGCGAATGTTGCGGGATCGAGCCTTCGGTCAGCATCGTATTGAGCGCGGCGCGCGCACGGCCTACGCGGCTCTTGATCGTGCCGACAGCACAGCCGCAGATCGTCGCCGCTTCCTCATAGGAAAAACCACCTGCGCCCACCAGCAGGAGCGCTTCGCGGCGCTCCGGCGGCAGCGTCAGCAGGGCGCGGTGCATGTCTGAGAGGTGGATCGGCTCTTCCTGACCGGCGGGAGCTGTCAGCACGCGTTCGGCGACGGTTTCGTCATATTCCCCGCGGAAGCGGTTGCGCCGCATGTCGGTGAGGTAGGCATTGCGGAGGATCACGAAGGTCCAGGCGCGCATGCTGGTGCCGGGCTGGAACCTGTCCTGCGCGGCCCAGGCCTTGAGCAGGGCTTCCTGCACGAGGTCGTCGGCCATGTCGGCGCGCCCGCAAAGCCCGCGCGCAAAGGCGCGCAGGTGGGGCACCACCTGGGTCAGTTCCCGCTTGAAATCGGCCTTTTCGGCGGCCGTCCGTTTCTCGGCCCCCATCAGTCCTTGTCGTCCAGTTTCGAGAGAAGATCCTTGAATGTGTCGGGCAATTCCTCGTCCAGCACCGAGTCATAGAGCTGGCGCAGGCCATTGCTCCAGTCGGGCTTGCCGGCTTCCCGACCTGGCGAGCGCTTCTCGCCACCTTTTCCGCTCGCGCTTTTCTCGTCGGCAGTCATGTCTTTCAGGTCAATTCCCTGTGTTAGACCCTGGCGCCACTTGCCGTGGATGCGGCCGTGCTGGCTGCCAAGGTCTTTCGATCCCGTAGGTCATCCGGCAACGGGTCGGCGGCATCTTGGTTCCCGAGGCGCAGGTTGTGGAACGATTTGGCCGATACTTCATAGTATAATCCACGAAGCAGACGACCATAGGGGCAGGCCGCTGGTTACCGATGATCTTGAACGCAAGGGGAAGCGTCGACGCTGGCTCGTCGAATACCCGCGTGCGATCCCGGTCCTGATCTTCGTCATGGTCATGGCGATGACCGTTACCAGCATCTTCGCCATCGAGCGCGGCGAGCTGGAACGCGATGCGGCCGACATCAACCGGCGGGCGCAGGCAATGACCTCGGCGATCGAGCGGCGAGCCTTCACCGGTTCATCCTATTTGCGTGCAGGCGCAGCCCTGCTGGGCACGCAGGAGGAAGTCTCTTCCGACCTGTTCCGCCGCTTCGTAGCCGAACTGCGGATGGATGCCGACTACCGCGGGGCCGAGGGGATCGGCTGGGCTCCGGCAATCGAGGCCACGGAAATTTCCCGTTTCGAGGAGAGGCTGGCACGCGGTCGCACTTCGCGGCTGGCCGTCAGGCCGACCCTTGCCGAAATGCCGCGCTCGCTCCTCGTGCCGATCCTCTACCTTCAGCCAGATACGTTGAGGAACCGGCGGGCACTCGGCTACGACATGTATTCCGAGCGCGTGCGGCGTGCAGCAATGGACGAGGCCGTGCAATCCGGCCGACCCACTGCGAGCGGCCCCGTTGTACTCGTGCAGGAGGGCGGCGGCGAGGACGCGGGGTTCATCGTCTACATGCCGGTCTATTCCAGCCCCCAGGAAGGCCGCAACCTCAAGGGCTTCATCTACAGCCCCTTCAACGCCCGCCAGTTCCTCGAATCCGCAGCCGATCTCGTCAGCTATGACGGGGTCGGCGCGAGGCTGTACGATATCGGCGAACGCGACCGCAGGCTAATGGCCGAACTGCCGGGCTGGCGCGAGGCGGGCATGACTGTCGAGCGCGAGGTCAATCTGGCGAACCGGCCGATGGTGATCGTGGTCCAGTCGGCGCGGGACGATACGCTGTCCCCGATGTCGATGATCACCCTGCTGTTCGGCCTCGCAGTGGCAAGCCTGCTGATGCTTGTCGCGCGCCTGCTCACCCAGCAGGCTCTTGAGGATGGGCGTTCGATCGACTGGTTCGCGCAGCAGAATTCGATCCGGGACTCGCTGACCCGCGAGCTCAACCACCGGGTCAAGAACACGCTCGCCAACGTGCTGTCGATTGTCTCGCTTACCCGCCGGCGCTCGTCCGATCTCGACGAATTCGCCGAGGGCATCGACGGCAGGATCAGGGCGCTGTCGGCGACGCATGATTTGCTGACCCAGTCCGACTGGGGCACCACTCCGATCCGTTCGGTGGTCGATGTCGAGCTCGCACCCTATTCGAACGACAGGGATCACGAGATTGTCCTCGACGGTCCCGCCGTGGAGCTTGCCCCCAATGACGCGCTGTCGCTTGGCCTGGCCATTCACGAGCTGGCGACGAATGCAGCCAAGTTCGGTGCGCTCAGCGTTGCAGGCGGCAATGTATCGGTGACCTGGACCAGCGTGAGCGAAACGCTGGCGCGGATCGAATGGGTGGAGAGCGGGGGTCCCCACGTCGTCCGACCCGCCCGTCGCGGATTCGGGACCGAGCTGATCGAAAAGATCGTCGCGCATGAGCTGCGGCATCCGGTCGAACTTACCTTTGCCGAAGGCGGGGTGCGCTGCGTCCTCCTGACGCCGGTGCGCGAACCGAGCGAATTCGCCCTGCGCGAGGAAGGGCCGAGCGGGCGCGGGCATTGAGCACGGCGCCCGAGTGAAAAAGGCCCGCCGTTTCCGGCAGGCCCTTCTTCCGTCCGCTTTTCCGATCGTCAGCCCAGTGGGCGGCTCGACCCGAAGAACAGGGCCTGGCTGATCGCCGCCCGCACCGTCTGCTCCTGGAAGGGCTTGGTCACGAGATAGGTCGGCTCGGGACGATCGCCGGTCAGCAGGCGTTCGGGATAGGCGGTGATGAAGATCACGGGCACGCTGCTGATGGCAAGGATGTCATCGACGGCGTCGAGGCCCGACGATCCGTCCGCCAGCTGGATGTCGGCCAGCACGAGTCCGGGGGTCTGTTCGGCGACGACTTCTTGCGCCTGGGTGCGGGTGGCGGCCGTTCCGCAAACCTCGTGGCCCAGCGAGGTGACAAGATCCTCGAGCTGCATCGAGATAAGCGGCTCGTCCTCGATGATGAGGACGCTGGTGGCGGATTCGCGATCGATTTCCCCAACTGCTTCCTGGACCAGCCCTTCGATCTCGTCGGGCGTCATTTCCATGATATCCGCCGTCTGCTCGATCGAGAAATCCTCGAGCGTCGTCAGCAGGAGAGCCTGCCGGTTGAGCGGTGTGATCGATTTGAGACGGTCCTGCGCCGCGGTCTCGTGCGGGTGTCCGCCGATGGTCTCCGGCACGTCGAGATAGGCGCTCGACCAAACCTTGTTGAAGGCCCGGTAGAGAGGGACGCGGCCCCCTTCGAGCGATTGTTTGAGCTGGTCGTCCGCCAAAGCCGCTTCCAGCGTGGCACGGACGAATGCGTCCCCGGTCGCCTGAGAGCCTGTCAGCGCGCGAGCATAACGGCGGAGATACGGGAGATTCTTTGCAATCTGGTCACCAAGCGACATTCGGACCCCTTCCTGTAGGTGCGCGCATTGAACGTATCGTTTTGTGGTTGGTTCCGCGCTAAAAATCTGGATGCCGGAGCAATTGACAAATGTGAAGGGCAGGACGACGGTCCACCGATCGAGGGGAAGCGCGGATGCACGAGGTCACCGATACCATTCCTTGCCGGGAGTGCCCGCTGCAGGACTGTCCAGGACTGCGGCAGCTGGACGAACGGCAGCTCTCCTACATGGAAGAGTTCAAGAATGGCGAAGTCCGTCTCGACAAGACCGAAGTGCTGATCGAGCAGGAGACGGAAACCACCCGCCTCTACACGGTGCTCGAAGGCGTTTTGATGCGGTATCGCACGCTTGAGGACGGGCGAAGGCAGATCCTGAATTTCATGTTTCCCGGCGACCTTGCGGGTCTGCAGGGCGCATTCGAAGAGCCTGCCAGCCATACGATCGAAACGCTGCTCGAATCCCGCCTTTGCGTCTTCAAGCGGTCCGACTTTTCCCAGCTGATCGGTCAGCATCCGCGGCTGGGCTACGATCTGGTGTGGCTTGCCGCAAAGGAAGAGCGTGCGCTCGAGGAGCATATCGTTGCGCTGGGCCAGCGCAGCGCGCGCGAGCGGCTGACCTATCTCGCCGTGTGGCTGCTGGACCGGGCGCTGGCGACGGGCATCTCTTCCAGCGACAATGTCCTCCACCTCTCCATCACGCAGAACCAGATCGCCGATATGCTCGGCCTGTCGCTGGTTCACACCAACCGCACCGTCCGCCAGCTCGAGCGCGAAGGCCTCGTGATCTGGAAGAACCGCGAAATCACTGTGCCCGACATGGACAAGGCCTGCGAATTCGCCCAGTTTGAAAGGCGTCCCGGCAAGATCCGGCCCTTCATTTGATGCTCGTTTCCGACCCGGAAGCGTGAGGGAAAAATAATTTTTATCCACGCAGGAACCCGGTTTCGAGACGAGCATTTATCCTATGTCACCGCCGAGACCCCCCCTCCCGTCCAAGCGGCTGGTGATACGATCCCGAAAGGCCTCCATCGGCAATCCGATGGAGGCCTTTTTTCTTTCCAGCCAGAATGTGCGGACCGCCGGTACTTGCGGCGGGAGATGAGGTTAGTTGAGCGCGCTGCGCAGGCGCGAGATAATGCCCTTGCGCCTGGGTTCGCGCAGCAGGTCGACCAGCATTACGGCGTCGTAGGGCTTGACCAATACGCAGCCCTGGGCGGCGATCTCGTCGGGAATATCCTGCGGCATACCGGTCGAAAATATGATCCGCGGCGCCTTCGGCCCAAGGGCCTGGACGAGTTCCGCGATCGCCCAGCCATCGTCGCGGTCGGCAAGGTGCACATCCAGCACAATGGCGTCGGGGGTCTTGTCCCGCAGTGCTGCCAGCGCCGAGTCTGTCGTCGGGCAGATGCGGATGTCGGTGACGCCTGCATCCTCGAGGGCCTGTTCGATCGACAGGCCCAACACGGCATCGTCCTCCACCACCAGGATGCGTCGCGGGAGCGGTGCCGATTTGGAGGTTGCGCGCTTCTTGTTCATGTCGTCCCGTGATCGAGGAGCGAATGTCCTCGATCGTCTCAACGGTCGATCGGCCTCGCCAGTTCCGCCGTTCCGACGGTAGGATGCCAACCGTGTCGATTGTGCAACAAGTGCGGTTTTACAGCGGCTTGCGGTAGATCACATACTCGCGATTGACCTTGCTCTCGATGGCATCGGCGATCGCGTTCATCCCCTGGTTGTCGTCGAGGATCCAGCCGATCTCGCCGCGGGTCGAGCCGAGCCAATCGACGGCGTTCTGGCGAATATTCTCGATCATCATGAAGGCCAGCTGGCTCGCCAGCCGGGAATTGTGAAGCTCCTTCAGCACGCCCATCAGCGGCACGCGCATGATCGTGCCTTTGGGCCTGCGCATCCACCGCAGCAACGAAACCCAGCCGAAGGGGAAGAGCTTGCCGTTGATCTTCTTCAGCACGCCGTTGACGTCCGGGAAGGTCAGCATGAAGGCTACGGGCCTTCCGTCCACCTCGGCAATCATGTTGAGCTGAGGGTGGATGATCGGCTTCAGCTTCTTTCCGGCATAGGCGATCTCGTCGGGCGTGAAGGGGACGAAGCCCCAGTTCGAGGACCACGCATCGTTGAGGATCGAGAGGATGATCGCCGCTTCCGCGTCCCAGCGTTTCAGATCGACATTGCGGATCGTGATGCGCTCGTTGCGCTCGCCCGATTTGACGATGCGCTGGATCAGCGGGGGGAACTGCTTGTCGATGTTGAGATCATAGGTCAGCAGGCTCTTGGCATGGGCATAGCCCGCGCCTTCGATCCACTCCTGGTAGTGCGCCGGATGGTGGCCCATCATGATGGTCGGCGAATGGTCCTGTCCCTTGACCAGCAGGCCGGGTTCTTCCCAGATCGACATGGAAATCGGCCCCAGCACATGGGTCATGCCCTGGCCGCGCAACCAGTCCTCGGCTGCGGCGAGAAGTGCCTTTGCCACTTCCTCGTCCTCAGCATCGAAATAGCCGAACATGCCGGTGCCGGGCCCCATGCCCTGTTCGACCGGCAATTCGAGTGCGAGATGGTCGATATGGGCGGAAATGCGCCCGACGTCCTTGCCATCGCGCTTCGCGATGAAGAACTGGTGGCTCGCATGGCCGAAGAAGGGGTTGCGATCCGGATCGACCAGTTCGAGCTGTTCCGAACGAAGCTGCGGCACGGAATGCGGTTCGCGCATGGCGAAGCTGCGGCCAAGGTCGACGAAACGCGCCCGGTCCTTCTTGCCGCTGATCGGTTCGATACTTATCTCGCTGCCAGCCACGGTGCGCCTTTCCTGTTCAGCCTGGGTTAGCCCGTTGTGCGCATAATGATCTTTGTCAAGGAATCAGCCCTGCACGATCACTATGATCGGCAACGCAAGCTGTATTCGCGGCCCCGAATGCGATAGGGGCCTCCCCAAGGAAAATTTGCAATGACCGCTCATTCGACGACGCAATCAGACGACTTTGTCGCCCGCCGCGAGGCCGGGGCGAACTGGCACGCCCAGATGCCCGACGACAAGGCAATGCTCCGCGCTGCGCGTGACCTCACCAAGGATATCGAGGATCATCGCGCGGCGATCTACTGGCCCGACATGATCGGTTCGGCGCTGGTGGGCTATGGAACGCTTGCCGGGGCGATTCTGGTCGACAACACGCCGCTGGCGGTGGTGTTGGGTGTGGTTTCCGCGCTGACGCTCTATCGCGCCTTGTTGTTCATCCACGAGATTTCGCACTTCCGTGGCGATCCGCTGCCCGGCTTTCGCACCGCGTGGAACCTGCTGGTCGGCATTCCGATGCTCATGCCCTCGTATATGTACGAGAATGTCCACACGCTGCACCACAAGCGCACGCAATACGGGACGATCGAGGACCCGGAATACCTGCCGCTTGCGTTGATGAAACCGTGGAGCCTTCCGGCTTTCGTGCTCGTCGCGCTGCTGGCTCCGGTTGCCCTGCTGTTTCGCTGCGCGGTGCTGTTGCCGCTGGGGCTCATCGTTCCGCCTGTGCGCCGGCTGACTTGGGAGCGTTTTTCCGCCCTGGCGATCAATCCCGATTTTCGTCGCAAGGCCGCAGAAGGCGAGTTTCGAACGCGCGTCCTGTGGCTGGAACTCGCGAGTTTCGTGTGGTCCTGGCTACTTATCGGCAGCGTATTCCTGTGGGGCTGGCGCCCGCTGCTGGTCATGCTGGCGGTCGTTTCCCTGACTGCCGTGCTCAACCAGCTGCGCACCCTCGTGGCCCATTTGTGGGAGAACGAGGGCGAGGCGATGACTGTCACCGCGCAGTTCCTCGATTCCGTGAACGTGCCTCCTCCCGGCGTGGTGGCCGAAATCTGGGCACCGGTGGGCCTGCGCTACCATGCATTGCACCACCTGATGCCCTCGATGCCCTACCACTCGTTGCCCGAGGCGCATCGGCGCTTGGTGCGCGAGCTCGGCGCCGGATCGACCTATGACGGGGCGAACCACAAGGGCATGGCGGTGCTGGTCGGTCGCATCGCGCGCAATACCATGCGCCCCCGCGCCTGATCCGCTGAAGGCACCAAAAAGGCCGCTCCCCTCGGTGGTCGGGAGCGGCCTTTCCGTTTTTCTCCGGGTGCGACCCCGCGAGAAGTCTAGTCGACCTTGATGTCGGCCTTCACGCCATCTTCGCTGATAGTGGCGTCGGCATCGGCACCGTCGATCGTCACGCTCGAACCTTCGTCGGTGCCGTCGACCGGTTCGGCCACGACCGTCTCTGTGGCGGTCGGAGTGATCACGGTGGTGTCAGTGCCGTCGGTGGCCGCAGTGTCGTCGGCTTCCGGGGCATTGGCTTCGGCACAGGCTGCGAGCGAGAGGGCTGCGGCGAGGGCGGGAATTGCGAATTTCTTCATGCCATGTCTCCTTTGTGGCAACATTGTGGCATCAATGGGCGAGCAGGGGGAATGGTTCCCCGTCATTCGCTTCCCAGGAAACGGATCATCGCAATCCTGCGTCCTCTCGGCAGACCTGCCTCGGCTTCCTTGTCGAGCTCCTGCCTGAGGCGCGGGTGGGCGTCGAGATCCCCGACTTCGACAAAGCCGATCCGTTCGTAGAACGGCCCGTTCCAGGGCAAATCGCGGAAAGTCGTCAGCGTAGCCGCACGGAACCCCGAGTTCCCGGCGTCGACCAGGCAAGCGCGCAGGAGGATGGCGCCAATACCTTGCCCCTGCAGGTCCGGATGGACATCCATTTCCCAGATATGCAGCTCGCGACCGAAGGGCTCCGACACGAGGAAGCCGACGACCCGGTCATCGGTCTCGGCGGTGTAGCAATAGCCCTTCGCGATCAGCCGACGATGCTGCTCTGCCGTGCGACCGTCGCCGAAATCCATGTCGGCACAATCCGGGTCATTGCCGAAAAGGACGGCAGCCGCCCGCTCGATATCGGGAAAGAACTCGGCATCCTCCTCCCGCGCCAGGCGGATGTGCCAATCGCTCATTCTTCGGTCCGGATCAGCACGGTCTCGCCAATCAGGATGAACAGCAGCACCGGCGCCCACGCCGCGAGGAAAGGCGGGTAGCCGCCGAAACTGCCCATCGCCAGCGCGGCATTGTCGACGACGAAGAAGGCAAAGCCCATCGCCATGCCGATAATGGCGCGCAGGAACAGCTGGCCCGACCGCGCGAGGCCGAAAGCTGCGACCGCGCCCAGCAGCGGCATCAGGAAGGCCGAGAGCGGGCCGGAGATCTTGTGCCACCACTTGGCCCTCAGCTCGTCGGTGCGCCGGCCGGCCTTGGCATAGGCATCGATCGAATTCGACAGGGTCCAGAAGGGCTGTGTCTCGGGATCGATCTTGGCCAGATCGATCTGTGCCGGGGTGATCCCTTCGCCCACGGTCATCTCACCGGGATTGTCGGTCACTGCGTTCTGGACGCGGAAGCGCGACGTGTCCTCCAGCTTCCATCCCGGCCCGGCGAAGGTGGCGCGCGGCGCAACCACCTGCTCGACGATCGTGCCGTCGGCATTGCGGCGATACCAGGTAACATTGCGCATCACGATGGCCTCGCCGTATCCCGACAGGGCGGATGCGGTGAGGACATTGGTTCCGTCGACCAGGTAGATATTGGCGCGCGCTCCCGCTTCGGGAAGCTCGGCACCGTAGTCGGTTGCCTCCCACGCCTTGAGCGCCGCAGTCGAGCGGGTCACGATCCTCTCGTTGAAACCGAAGCTGGCCAGCGAGACCAGCCCGGCTGTCAGCAGCAACGGGGCGAGCACCTGATGCGCGGAGAGCCCCGCCGCCTTCATCGCGATGACCTCGCTGTTCTGGTTCAGCGTCACCAGCGTAATCAGCGTTGCGAGCAGCACCGAATAGGGCAGGAAGCTCTGGATCAGCTGCGGTATCCGGTAGCCGACATAGGCGAGGATCTCGCTTTGCCCGTTGCCCTCTACTGCGAGGATCTTGCCGCTGTTTGAAAGCAGGTCGAGCATCATCAGGACCAGCACCAGCATGACCAGCATCGCCAGGATACGGACGATGAACAGCTTAGCCAGGTAAAGCGTCAGCGTGCGCGAGGGAAAGAAATCAAGCTGCATCGGGTCCTACTCGGCTGGGGCCGCATGAAGGTGCGCGCGTTTGCGCCTGCTGAACAGCTTGGCGACGCGTTTCGACAGCTTGGAGAACCACACCTCCAGCGCGCCGATGGCCTGTCCGCCCGGGACATAGGCCACCCGCCAGTACATCCAGATGATCAGCGCGGCGAACAGGGCGAAGGGGCCCCACAGGGCAATAATCGGATCGACCCGCCCCAACGCAGCGACGTCCTCCCCGTACTGGTTCACCTTGTGATAGGCGACGACCATGATGATCGACAGGAACACGCCAAGCGCGCTGGTCGATCGCTTTGGCGGTATGCCGAGCGCAACCGCGAGCAGGGGCAGCAATGCCATCATCACCACTTCGACCAGCCGGAAGTTGAAACTCGCCTGGCTCGCATCACGCTTTGTCTCGGTCTCGCTCTTGCTCCAGCCGATGCGCAGGAGCTCGGGCAGGATATATTCGCGCTCGGCATCGCCGCGGGCGCGGAACTTCTCGATTGCGGGCAGGTCGATGGGCAGGTCGTGGCGGGTAAAGGTCAGGACGCGCGGGGTCTGTTCGCCGGTGTCCTGCACGATTGTGCCCTCGGTGAGCCGCAGGATGATCGTGTCGGGATTGTCGCTGGTGGCGAGGAAGGCCCCTTCCTTGGCCGAGATCGACAGCACCTGCCCCTTCGAATTGGCGACCCGGGCAAAGATGCCCTTGAGCTGGCGGCCCTCGTCCTCGCTCTCCTCGATCCTCAGCGCCATGCGGTCGGCCAGGGTGGTGAACTCGCCCACCTTGATCGATGCGCCCAGCGCACCCGAGCGCAGCTCATACTCCAGCTGCTCGTAGTAATAGCGGCTGATCGGCTGGATGTAGAACGCCAGCGCCACGTTGATCGCCATCACCACGCCGGTGATGATGAAAGGCACGCGCAGCAGCCGTCCATAGCTCATGCCGACCGCGCGGAAGACGTCAAGCTCGCTGGTGGTCGCGAGCTTGCGGAAGGCGAGGAGGATGCCCAGCATCAGCCCGAGCGGGATGGCGAGGCTGGCATATTCGGGCACCAGCGCGGCGAGCATCTTGAAGACGACGCCGACCGGCCCGCCCTCGACCGCAACGAAATCCATCAGGCGGCCCATCTTTTCCAGCAGCAGCAGCGATGCGGCAACGGCGAACACGCCGAGCATCGGCACGACGACGAGCCGGAAGATGTAGCGGTCGATGGCTGGAATGAACTTGAACAAGGTGCCGCCGGTCGTTTGTCTCAGATGCGGCCCCTAGCGCGATTTGGCGGGGAGGTCATGCCCCTTGTCGACAGGGGTGTCGGGAAGGGGCGTCGGCATGCAGTGTCGATGAGCGGCGCATCAGGCCTTTTCGAGCGTGCATTGCAGCGGGTGCTGGTTCTGGCGCGCGAAGTCCATCACCTGGTTCACCTTGGTCTCGGCCACTTCGTAAGGGAAGATTCCGCAGACGCCGACGCCCTTCTGGTGGACGTGCAGCATGACCCGCGTGGCTTCTTCCATGTCCATGCGGAAGAAACGCTTGAGGACGATCACGACGAATTCCATCGGCGTATAGTCGTCGTTGAGCAGCAGTACCTTGTACTGGCTCGGCTTCTTAGGCTTGGTCCGGGTCTTGGTGGCAATGCCGACCTGCCCTTCGCCATCGCGCGTATCGTCGTCGCCGGCGGCGCTGAGGGGGAAGAAGGGCGTTATATCGGTCATTGCAGGGCCATTATCGTAACGCTTGGCCAAATCGCAAGCGGTGAGCGGCACCCTAAAGCGCCTCCGGGTTAAGAAAGCTCTGATTTGCGGCAGGTTGCAGCGCAAAGGAAACGGGCCGGACGACGCGAACGCCATCCGACCCGTCGTGTCCAATCGCCGGGCAAGGGAGAGAGAGGAGAGAGCCCGGCGGATTGAAGTCCTTTGTCGCTTACGCGGCCTTCGAGAACTTCTCGGCAGCCAGGCTCATGCGGGTCGAGATCGGAGCGAAAGCTTCGTTCGCGAGCTTGAGCATGGCTTCGGTGTTCTTCGAAGCACCGGCAACGGCAGCGTCGAAGTTGCGGCGAGCGATTTCGCCCTGGAGCTGGAACAGCTCGGTCGGCGACTTCACGGCAGCAACCTTCTTGACGTCGGCCTGGACGGTTTCGAAAGCACCCTTGGCTTCTTCGACATAGGTGCGGCCCATGTCCTGCATGCCGGCGGCGAGGATCTTGCCCGAAGCGACCAGAGCTTCGAAGTTGCCCTTCTGGAATTCGGCAGCTTCCTTGGTCAGCTCGGTGCCCTTGTCGTAGGCAGCCTTGGCGCGGGTCTGCACGTCGGCAGCCAGTTCCTTCGCCTTGGCGGTGTAGTCGGTGGTCTTAGCGGTCTTGGCAGTGGCCATGATGGTTTCCTTCAACTTGGAAATAGGAGTGTTCTTTGCGGGGGCGGCCTTCTTCGGGGCAGCCTTGGTCTTCTTCACGAGGGTCTTCTTGACAGGGGCTGCGGCCTTCTTGGCAGCAACCTTCTTCGCCGGAGCCTTCTTGGCGGCGACCTTCTTGGCCACTACCTTCTTCTTCGGCGCTGCCTTCTTCGCGACCAGCTTCGCAGCGGGCGCGGCGACGGCTTCGGCGACCTTCTCGGTCTTCACCGGCGCGGGCTTTTCGGTTTCGACCGCCTTGGCGACGGCCTTCGCACTTACCGCTTCCGCGGTCTTCTTTTCCGCAGCCTCGGCAAAAGCCTTCTCGGCGGCGACATCGATCTTGCTCTGGCTGTCAGCCATGGGAACCTCGCTTATGTTGCAGTGCACAAAATAGGCATTGCAACCGCGAAGTCAAGGATTTTTTGTGCAGTGCACAATATGCTGCGATGAGGCGTTATTTCAACGCGTTAGCGTGTTGCTACGTAGCGTCCCGGGGCGTCCTCGATCACTTTGTCGCCTTTTCCGCCCGGCTTTCTGGCGCCTTTGGCGGGCACCATTGCGTCACCGTGACCGCGCATCCAGTCGATCCAGTCGGGCCACCAGCTACCTGGATGCTCGACCGCGCCTTCGCGGAATTCGGCAAGGCTGCGCGGCGCGCCATCGTTGAGCCAGTACTGGTACTTGTTGGCATCGGGCGGATTGACCACGCCCGCAATATGGCCCGAACCGGCAAGCACGAACTTGATCGGCCCCTTGAAGTGCTCGGTGATCCTCCAGACGCTTTCGGCAGGGGCGATGTGATCCTCCTTGCCCGCCTGCACATAGGTCGGTGTCTCGACCCGGCCCAGATCGATCGGCGTATTGTCGACGCTCAGGGCGTCGGCTTCGACCAGCCGGTTGTCGCGGTAGAGGTCGCGCAGATATTGCTGGTGCCACTTGGCCGGCAGATTGGTGACGTCGCCGTTCCAGTGCAGCAGGTCGAAGGCCGGATAGTCTTCGCCCAGCAGGTAGTTGTTGACGACATAGTTCCAGATCAGGTCGGAGCCGCGGAGCATGTTGAAGGTCGCGGCCATATAGCGACCGTCGAGATAGCCGTCGGCCGACAGCGCCTTGATTGCACCGAGATGCGGATCGTCCACGAGGTTGAGCAGCTCGCCTGCCTTCTCGAAATCGACCTGCGCGGTGAAGAAAGTCGCGCTCTTCACGCGGTCCTGCTGGCCCCGGCGGTGCAGTACCGAGAGGGTCGCAGCCAGCGTTGTGCCGGCGACGCAATAACCGATCGTGTGGACGCTCTTCACGCCCAGACGCGCGCGGATATGGTCGATGGCGTCGATCTGGGCGCGGACATAGTCGTCCCAGATGACCTCTTTCATGCTGGCGTCGGCCGACTTCCAGCTGACCATGAACACGGTCAGCCCCTGTTCCACCGCCCATTTCACGAAGCTCTTCTTCGGATTGAGGTCGAGGATATAGAAGCGGTTGATCCACGGCGGGAAGATTACCAGCGGCGTTTCCATCACCTCGTCGGTGGTCGGCGAGTACTGGATCAGCTGGTAGAGCGGCGTCTCGTGGACGACCTTGCCGGGGGTGACGGCGATGTTCTCGCCCAGCTTGAAGGCGCTCGCATCGGTGTGGCTCAGCTGTCCCCGCCTGAGGTCGGCGAGCAGGTGCTCCATGCCCTTGACCAGGTTTTCGCCCTTCGTTTCGAGCGTCTTTTCCATCACCACCGGATTGAGCAGCGGGAAGTTTGCCGGGCTTGCCGCCTCGGTGATCGTGCGCGTGGTGAAGCGCAGCTGCTCGCGCTTGTCCTCGGGCACGCCCTCCATCGTATCGACCATCTCGGCAACGCGCCGGGCAAGGAACAGATAGGTCTGGTGGATCAGCGCGAAGGCCGGGTGCGCACGCCAGCGCGGATCGGCGAAGCGGCGGTCCTTGATCGGCATTTCGGGCCCGGCCTCGGCCTTCGGTTCGCCGCCCAGGCCATATTGGCCTAGCACCTGCTGCCACAGGGCCATGCCTTCCTGCATGAGCGCTTGCTGCTTCGCCGGATCGGCGATCGGCATCTGCTGGTACCAGTCCTGCGCCATGTTCAGCCAGCGCGAGGGATCGAAGTAGGGAGCCAGCGCCTGGGGATTTGCCAGCTGCTCCGACTGGAACTGCAGCCACATCTGCTGGAGCCGTGCGCCGACATTGGCCCATTGCTGCGCATCCTCGGGCGACACCGCGAACTGCCCGGCGCTGTCCTTCATCGGTGCCATCAGCGCCTGGGCGAATTTCGCCGGGGCTTCGAACATGTTGGTGAAGGGGTCGGGGCCGTCGTCGGTCATTGTCGTTCCTCGTACCGGGCAAGCGCGGGTTTCATCGGCAGTAGGTTATTCCGCAGGGACATGCATCCTGCTCGATTGCGCCTGAAGCATGAATAGGTAATCAGTATGACGAAACCAACGCCTGAAAGAGAGCGAATGTCCGAAGAATTCTACCGCATCAAACGCATGCCGCCCTATGTCATCGCCGAAGTCAACGCGATGCGCCATGCGGCACGCCAGGCGGGACGCGACATCATCGACCTCGGCATGGGCAATCCGGACCAGCCTCCGCCCCAGCATGTCATCGAAAAATTGTGCGAAGTGGCGGCCAAGCCCGATGCGCATGGCTATTCGCAATCGAAGGGCATTCCCGGGTTGCGCCGCGCACAGGCCAATTACTACCAGCGCCGCTTCGGGGTCGATCTCGATCCGGAGAGCGAGGTGGTGGTCACGATGGGTTCGAAGGAGGGCCTGTCCTCCATGGCCACCGCGATCAGCGCGCCGGGCGATGTTATCCTCGCGCCGAGCCCGGCCTATCCGATCCACACCTACGGCTTCATCATTGCCGGGGCGACCATCCGCAGCGTGCCGACCACGCCCGACGAACGCTATTGGCGCGCGCTCGACAATGCGATGGCCTACACCGTTCCGCGCCCGACCGTGCTGGTGGTCAATTATCCGAGCAATCCCACGGCCGAGACCGTCGATCTCGCCTTCTACGAGCGTCTTGTCGAATGGGCGCGCGAGAACAAGGTATGGGTGCTCTCCGACCTTGCCTATTCGGAGCTCTACTACGACGGCAAACCGACCCGCTCGATCCTCGAGGTGCCGGGCGCGAAGGACGTTGCGGTCGAGTTCACCTCCATGTCCAAGACCTTCTCCATGGCCGGGTGGCGCATCGGTTTCTGCGTCGGAAACAAGAAGCTGATATCGGCGCTGACGCGAGTGAAGAGCTACCTCGACTACGGTGCATTTACCCCGATCCAGGCCGCCGCCTGCGCCGCATTGAACGGGCCGGAAGACGTCGTTGCCGAGAACCGGGCCCGCTACCAGCACCGGCGCGACGTCATGGTCGAAAGCTTCACCCGCGCAGGGTGGGAGATCCCTTCGCCCCCTGCCAGCATGTTCACCTGGGCCAAACTGCCTCCGGGCTTCGAGGTGATGGGCAGCCTCGAGTTCTCCAAGCAGTTGCTGCAGCATGCCGAAGTGGCCGTGGCAGCGGGCGTGGGTTTCGGCGAAGAGGGCGAAGGCTATGTGCGCATTGCCATGGTCGAGAACGAGCAACGCATCCGGCAGGCTGCCCGCAATATCAAACGCTTCCTCGCCGAACGCGGGCGCTGACCCTTCCCAATTCGGCCTTCGTCCCGCATCCGGTAGGGGATGAACCGGATTACCAGATTAACTTCCGACCCGCATAAGGCGAGGCTCGGGAGGGGCAGGAGGTCGCTATGAGCCTGCCCGAATATTGTTGGCTGTCGAATGCAGTCGTCCCGCCCGCACGGTGGGACCTGCGCCATCTCGGCTGGACCCTCGGCAACGAACGGTCCTGCGGCGGGGCGGACGGCCGCGTCCCCGTCCTCCTGGACTGGCGTGACGGTTGCCGGCCGGAGGACTGGACCTCGCTCCGCCGTCCCGAAACCGTGGTTGCGGTCGGCGTCGATGATCCGCAGGCGCGCGCGTCCCTGCTCGAGGCGGGTTTCGGCGATGCACTCGGTACCCAGGTCGCTCTCGTCGAGCTGGCCGCTCGGCTGGTCAAGCTGGAGGCATTTGCCCGGACCATGCCGCGCCGGCGCAAGGCGGGGCCGGTCACGCTCGACATCTTCTATCGCGACGGCCGGGTCGACGGCAGCTGGCTGGGCCTCCACCCGCGCGAATTCGCGCTCCTGTGGAGGCTGGCGGAAACGCCTTACACCCGCGTTTCACGGCGCCAGCTGCTGGTCGATGTCTGGCGGATGGACCACTTGCCCGAGACCAACTCGCTCGAGGTTCACATCTCACGCCTGCGCGCAAAGCTGGCGGTGAGCCGGTGTGGCTGGCTCGTCCGGACGCATCCCGAGGGCGGATACCAGCTGGGGGGCGAGAGCCACGGCAGCTTCCACGCCTTTGCCGGCGCGCGCCGCGAAATGCTGGACAGCGCGCGCGCCTTCGGCAACGGTGGCCCGCAAGACCTCCATGACGAAGGAATTTCCCATGCCGTCCAGCGATCGCGTTTCGATTGAACTTGGCGAAAACGGTGTCGCGCAGGTGCGCTTCACCCGCGGCGACAAGATGAATGCGCTCGATCCGGCGCAATTCGATGCGATCATCGCGGCGGGCAAGGAATTGCGCACCATGCAGGGGCTGCGCTCGGTGGTCCTGTCGGGCGAGGGGCGGGCCTTTTGCGCCGGACTCGACCTGTCGAGCATGGCCTCGGGCGGCTCGAACCCGGCTGCCGACCTTGCGACCCGCACCCACGGCAATGCCAATCGCGCGCAGGAGGCGGCGATGACCTGGCGCAAGTGCCCCGTGCCGGTGATCGCCGCGGTGCATGGCGTCTGCTTCGGCGGCGGCCTCCAGATCGCCAGCGGCGCCGACATCCGCGTGGTCCACCCCGCGACCCGCATGGCGGTGATGGAGATGAAATGGGGCCTCGTCCCCGACATGGGCGGCTATGCCCTGTGGCGCGGCCTGGTGCGCGACGACGTGCTGCGCGAGCTGACCTATACCAACCGCGAATTCTCCGGCGCCGAGGCGCTGGAACTGGGCCTCGCGACCTTTGTCGAGGAGGACCCTCTGGCCCGCGCCACCGAGATTGCCACCACCATCGCCAACAAGAACCCCGAAGCGATCCGCGGCGCCAAGCGCCTGTTCAGGGTGATGCACGAGGAAGGCGAGGACGCCATTCTGATGGCCGAAAGCTGCGAACAGGACGACATCATCCGCAAGCCGAACCAGATCGAGGCGGTGATGGCGGAAATGGAGAAGCGCGCGCCGAAGTTTGGGTGAGTGGCTGGCGGCCGCTAGCGACCCGATAGTGCACCTCAACCCACACCCGCTCAGCCTGAGCCTGTCGAAGGCCACGCGCATACGGTAGCCCAGAGGCAATGGCATTCTTCGCATACCTTCTGCGTTGTAACGACGGCAGCTATTACGCAGGCCACACCGACGATCTCGATGAGCGCATCGGGCAGCACATGAGCGGTGCACTCGGTGGCTATACGGCGAGGCGACTGCCTGTCGTCCTCGTCTGGTCGGAGGGTTTTGCCACGCGCGACGAGGCCTTTGCTGCCGAACGCAAGATCAAAGGCTGGAGCCGTGCGAAGAAAGAGGCGCTCATTGCAGGCGATTGGGACCGTATCTCACAACTGGCGCGAAACCGCACAGATCGATGAGCTTTGGGCAAGTGTAGGCGAGTGGCCTTCGACAGGCTCAGGCTGAGCGGAGGTGGTTTTGTTGGTCGAAGCATTGTCCGCTTCCCACCCAATAGCTGCCGCTCTGGTGTTGTAGCATGGCGGTGCCTCCATCATCCAAACCCCCTTTCCTACTCGCGCCGGATTTGCCTTAACCTCGCGGATGACGACACATCCGCACCCTTCTTCGTTTGCGCAGGGCGGCGATCCCGCTGCCGAGACGCTCCCCGCAACCATCGAAACCGGCGCCGGTCGCACCCGCCACGACGGCTGGACGCAGGCGCGGCAGGCCGCTTTCCTGCGCGAGCTGTCTGCCACCCACAGTGTCTCCGCCGCGGCGCGGGCGGTGGGGATGAGCCGGCAGTCGGCCTATCGCCTGCGCGCGCGGCTGCGCGGCACGCCCTTCGACAAGGGGGGGGCGGCGGCCTTCGTCTCGCGCTTCGACGTGCTTGCAGAGGCTGCGCTCGACCGTGCGCTCAACGGGGTCGAGGTCCCGCATTACTACAATGGCGAGCTGGTCGGCACCTCGCGCCGCTATGACGAGCGGCTCACGCTGGCGCTGCTTGCGATGCGTACATCCTTCATCCGCCCGCCTTCCTATCCCGACGCCCCCGATGAAGCCTTCGGGTCCGAAGACCTGGCCGCGCTGGCCGATCGCGTCGAGCGCGGGCCCGAGGAGTGGCTCGGCGATTGCGATGAAGAGCTCGATGCGCGCTATCGCGACGACAGGGAGGGGGCGGGGGCTCCCTGACGAGTGTCACCCACCCCGAAACTGGAAAATTATCAAGTTAGTCAGTGGCTTGATGGCTATCTCACCCGGGTGACACGGTGTCACCTTCGTCACCTTTCCGGCGGACGGCGGCCAGGCCTGCTCAGCCGAACACCGCCACGCACTGCATCCCGTCTAGCACCTGCCTGCCGTCCGCATTCCACAGCCGCAGCCGTTCGGAGGAATAGCCATTGTCGGCGTGCTGGCTGGCATTTTCGGACAGCCACCATCCGTCGCGGGTCGCGGGTTCGGTGTCGAGCAGGTTGAAGGACCAGTTGATCGAGCTGATCGGCCCCTGTCGCTTCATCGCGCGCATCGCCCCGGGAGGAAGCACGTCGCCCAGCAGGATCAGCTCGCTCACCGGGTCGATCTCGCCCCTATCCGTGAGGCGCGCCCAGCGGCGTACGACGGGTTCGCCCGGACCCTGCATTTCCTGGGCGCGCCTGATCTCGAAATTGTTCATGATGAAGGATGGCCCCTTGCCGGTCATGGCAAGCTCGGCATCCTCGGGCGGCCCGGGCCAGTCGGCGACCGGGGCGGCCGGGTGAGCGGCATTCGGCTCGCGGCCCGTCCCGAAGAGCCAGAACGCGGTGAGAGTGCAGCGGCCTTCGCACCAAATCTCGCTGCGCACCTGCGCAACGTTGCGTCCCTGGCGGACGATCTCGCGGCGCAGCTCGACCTCCGGCCCCATCGGCGCGACGAAGGCTATCTGGCCAGCGCGCAGGGGCGGAAGGTCGGTGAATGCACGCCGTGCCGCAGTGTAGGCGATAAGCGCCGACGCCCCGCCATAGGTCGTGCGCCCCTGCAGCCAGTTGTCGAGGTTGTCGAAGCGGGTGGCACCGCCTTCGGCAGTGATCGGATCGAGGAGATTTGCAACGCTCATGCCCCGTCATTGCCCGCGTATGGCCGCGCGTCCAGACTGACGTTACGTAATGCGCATCAAGCCGATTGCCTTCGCGGGAGAGAATCGCTAGTGCGCCGCTTCCCGTGTCGAGAGGCCGGGCGAGGCCCGATGGCGGAGTGGTTACGCAGAGGACTGCAAATCCTTGCACGCCGGTTCGATTCCGGCTCGGGCCTCCACTTTCATAGCTCAGGCACATTGCGAGCCCGATCGGGTGTAGTTATGGGCCGGCAAGGGCGCCGCTTTAGCTCAGTTGGTAGAGCACATCATTCGTAATGATGGGGCCACAGGTTCGAGTCCTGTAAGCGGCACCAGAGCTTTCTCCCAAATCGTCCCGAAACCACGTCGGCGACCCGCTACTCGCCACCGTGGCGTTCCGCTTCTTCCCGTGCCTGTCCGTTCTCGAATTCGACTATGTCGGCCACTGGATCGATCGCGTAAAAAGGAGAGAGCGGGGCCGTCTTGACGATGCCGCGAATGGTCTTTCCTGCGGCGAAGCCTCGCATCAGGGCGGATTTGGAAGGGCGCAGACGCAAGGTCCCGTAAGCAAGGCGGGTATTGCCGTAGAAGATCCGTGCCGCATCGCTGCAGGTGCCGATATCGCGTTTGACGGGGCGCAATTCCTTCCTGAATTCCGATTGCGCGCTTGTTCCCTTATCCCTGCTCCGGATTATCGCAGCCGCTGCGGCCTGGCCGCTCTTGATGGCGTTGTGAATGCCTTCGCCCAGCAAGACCTCGGCACTTCCCGCGGCATCCCCGATGAGAAACACCCGCGTCCAGGGTTGTTGGAACCTGTCACCTCCCACGCCCAGGGGCGATCCGATGATGTCATCGATTTGCCCGGCGCCAGCGACCGTTCTGGCGTAGGCTTCGAGGTCGGACCTGGTGAAAGTCAGGCCGGGTCGGCGGGTATAAAGGCCGACGTTCAGGTGGTCGCCCTTAGGGAAGACCCAGCCATACCCGTCGGGGACGGCCGCAAAGTCGAGATACATACGGGACGCCGGCATTGCGTTTGCTATCGGGACAAGCCCCTCAACTGCGAAGGCGCTGGCGACCTTGGCGCAACCCATGAGCCTGCGAACCCGGCTGTTGGCGCCGTCCGCTCCCACAAGATAGCTCGCCTCGAAGATTCTTCCGTCGCTCGTTTCGACGCGGACGCTATCATCCGATTCCACGATCTTTGCCAGGTTGGAGACCAACGAGAATTGCGCGCCCTTCGCCTGGGCTTGCTTCAGGCAAAAGTCATCGAGCTCCTCGCGGACTGTGAGGGCCGCGATCGGATGCTTGCTCTTGAACGTCGTTCGAAGGTCCTGGTTCAGGCTCACCTGCAAGTCGCGCGCGACGAACCGGATGACCGGGGCAATCGAAAAACGAAGGCGGTTGAGGGCCTTCACGGTGACGCCGCCCGCACAGGCCTTCTGGCGAGGGAAACTGCGTCGATCCAGCAGACTGACTCTGAAGCCTGCTGCGGCAAGGTCGTAGCTCGCCGCGGCTCCCGCCGGACCTGCCCCGACCACGATCACGTCCGAATGCAAAACATCAGCCACTCCTCCTCAAGAACCGTTTGCTCGCGATAAGCAAGGCTCCGCACGCAACTGCCTTGCCTGGCAGATCGCGGATGTCGGGGCGTTTCCGGTGGGGACGCAGGACCTTCGCCTGAACGTTGCCCAATGCTCATCGTCGGGTTATTCTGCGCGAAGCGGAGGACCTTATGCGACCTGCAATGCCGATCATGCTTGCTCTTGCGACAGTATCGTCGCTCGCTGCGTCCGGCGCGGCGCAGACCAGGTATGATCAGGCGATTTCTTCCGACACGCCTGGCGCGCTCGATGTGCGCGAGGCTTGGGACTGCGACAGGATCAGGCCCGAATATTCCGACTGGCTGGATGCCGGCAATTCGCCCGAGAGCTGGCGACATGTCGGCAAGACCTATCGCGATCACGAGTCAGGCGAACTCTACACCTGGCAGGATTGGCTCGACTGGGCCGAGGAAGCGGGATGCTTCGCCGGATATACGCCGAAGGGCGCGTTGCAACCGAACGCGTTGATCGGCGGCGCGATCACGGTCTTCGGGGCCAGCCTTATCGCCATCCACAATGGCTCGGGGCCCAAGAGCCCCGGCTGACCCCGTCTGATCCGCCCTATTTGAGCGGCAGGATTTTCCCGATGATGTAGTCGGCAGCTTCCTCGGGGGTCATCTCGACTGTGTTCACGCGAATCTCGGGATCCTCCGGCGCCTCATAAGGGCTGTCGATGCCAGTGAAGTTCTTGAGCTTGCCTTCGCGCGCCTTCTTGTAGAGGCCCTTCACGTCGCGGGCTTCCGCGACTTCGAGCGGGGTATCGACGTGGATCTCGATAAACTCGCCATTACCGATCATGTCACGCACCAGCTGCCTGTCGGCACGGAACGGGCTGATGAACGCCGTGAGGACGATCAGCCCGGCGTCGGTCATCAGCTTGGCGACCTCGCCGATCCGGCGGATATTCTCGATCCGGTCGCTTTCGGTGAATCCGAGGTCCTTGTTGAGCCCGTGGCGCACATTGTCGCCGTCGAGCAGGAAGGTGTGGCGGTTCATGATCGCCAGCTTCTTCTCGACCTCGTTGGCAATGGTCGACTTGCCCGAACCCGACAGGCCGGTGAACCACAGAACGCGCGGGGTCTGGTTCTTCATCCCCGCATGATGCTCGCGGGTGATGTCCGTCGCCTGCCAATGCACGTTCTGGCTGCGGCGCAGGCTGAAGTGCAGCATCCCGGCGCCAACCGTGTGATTGGTAATCTTGTCGATCAGGATGAAGCCACCGAGTGCGCGGTTTTCGGAATAGGGGTCGAACACGACCCGCTTGTCGGTGGTGATTTCGGCCACGCCGATCTGGTTGAGGTGAAGCGTCTGGCTGGCCAGGTGCTCCATCGTGTTGACGTCGATCTCATATTTCGGCTCTGCGACCGTGACGCCGACCATTTGCGTGCCGAGCTTCATCCAGTAGGCGCGGCCCACCACCAATGGTTCGTCGTCCATCCACACGATGGTGCTCTCGAACTGGTCGGCGACCTCGGGCGGATTGTCGGCAGTGGCGAGCACATCGCCGCGCGAGCAATCGATCTCGTCCTCGAGGCAGATTGTTACCGATTGCCCGGCAACCGCCTCTTCGAGATTTCCGCCCATCGTGACCACGGACTTGACCTTGCTCGTCTTGCCCGACGGCAGCGAGCGCAGCGTGTCGCCCGGCCTGACCGAGCCGGTCGCAATCAGTCCGCTGAAGCCGCGGAAGTCGAGATTGGGACGGTTGACCCACTGCACGGGCATCCGGAAGGGCTTGTCGCGATTGACCGCACTGCGCACCTCGACTGCCTCGAGATGGTCCATGAGAACGGGTCCGGAATACCACGTGGTATTTTCCGAAGGTGCGGTGATGTTGTCGCCTGCAAGGCCCGAGATCGGGATTGCGGTGAAGCTCTCGATGCCGATGCTTGAAGCGAATTCCTCATAGTCCGCCACAATCGTATCGAACCTGGACTGGTCATAGCCGATGAGGTCCATCTTGTTCACGGCAAGCACGAGATTGCGGATACCGAGCTGGTGGCACAGGAAGCTGTGCCGGCGGGTCTGGGTGAGCACGCCCTTGCGCGCATCGATCAGGATCACGGCAAGGTCGGCGGTCGAGGCACCGGTAACCATATTGCGGGTGTATTGCTCGTGCCCGGGACAGTCGGCGACGATGAACTTGCGCTTCTCGGTCGCGAAAAAGCGATAGGCGACGTCGATCGTAATGCCCTGTTCGCGTTCTGCGGCGAGACCGTCGACGAGGAGGGCGAAATCGATTTCCTGCCCCTGCGTGCCAACGCGTTTGCTGTCGTTCTCCAGCGCGGCAAGCTGATCCTCGAAGATCATCTTGGAATCGTAGAGCAGCCGCCCGATCAGGGTCGATTTGCCATCGTCCACGCTGCCGCAGGTGATGAAGCGCAGCATCGACTTGTTCTGGTGCTGCTCGAGATAGGCGTCGATATCCTCGGCGATGAGGGCGTCGGTCTGGTAGATCGGGTCGGTCATCAGAAGTAGCCCTCCTGCTTCTTCTTTTCCATCGATGCGTCACCCGCATCCTTGTCGATCACGCGGCCCTGCCGCTCGCTGGTCGTGGTCAGCAGCATTTCCTGGACGACTTCGCTGAGAGTCGCCGCCTCGCTTTCGACTGCGCCTGTGAGCGGGAAGCACCCGAGAGTGCGGAAGCGGATGGAACGGGTGGTGATCTCGGGGCGCTTGCCCATGACCTTTTCGAGCCGGTCGATATCGTCCGCCATGAACAGTCCCCCTTCATATTCGAAGGTCGGGCGCGGCGCGCTGAAGTATAGCGGCACGATCTCGATGTTCTCGGCCATGATGTATTGCCAGATATCGAGCTCGGTCCAGTTGGACAGCGGGAAGACGCGGATGCTCTCACCCTTCTTCTTGCGGGCGTTGTAGAGGTTCCACAATTCGGGGCGCTGGTTCTTCGGATCCCAGCCGTGGCTGGCGGTGCGGAAGGAAAAGATACGCTCCTTGGCGCGGCTTTTCTCCTCGTCGCGGCGGGCGCCGCCGAAGGCCGCGTCAAAACCGTACTTGTCGAGCGCCTGCTTTAGCCCCTCGGTCTTCCACATGTCGGTGTGGAGCGGACCGTGGTCGAAAGGGTTGATTCCACGCTCGGCGGCTTCAGGATTCTGGTAGACGAGCAGCTCCATGCCGGCATCCTTCGCGGCCTTTTCGCGCAGGTCGTACATGTCCTTGAACTTCCAGGTCGTATCGACATGGAGCAGCGGGAAGGGCGGGGGCGACGGGTAGAAGGCCTTCTTCGCCAGGTGCAGCATCACCGCGCTGTCCTTGCCGATCGAATAGAGCATGACCGGCTTCTCGGCCTCGGCAACCACTTCGCGCATGATGTGTATGCTCTCGGCTTCAAGGCGCTGGAGATGGGTGAGGGACTTCGCTTCGCTCATCGGTTCTTCCTTTTCAGGCCGCTGACGTAAGCCGGGATAACGATACTGGACCTCCCAAATGGGAGGCATTATGCTCGCTTCATGAGAATTCCCAACCTTGGAGAGACAGAACTTCTTGTCCCCCTGCATGACGGGGTTTTCGAGCAGCCCATGTGGCAGACCTTCCTTGGGCGTTTGCGCAGTGTTTCGGGTGGGACCGGAGCGATGCTGGTACTGGGGACCGGGGCCGCGCGCGATCGGCTCGTGCTGGCCGATGGCGATTGTGACGGCAGGGCCGATCTCCTGGGCGAGCAGATGCGCGAAGGACGCGTATACGCGCTGGCCGAGCTGACGGATGCGCAGGAGGGCGATCTGAGGGCCTTGCGGTTAAGCGAGAAAGATGGGTGGAGCGCATGGCTGGCCCTGTGTTCCGCAGGTGGCTTCACGGCGGAGCACTCGAGCCTCCTCACCGCACTCGCACCCCATCTGCGGGTGGCCCTGCGGGTGCTGTCATCGCTCGAACGGCAGAAGGCGCGAGCCTCGATGAGCGCGGACGCGATTGCGCGGATGAACTTCGGATGGATCGCAATCGACGAACGCTGCCGGATCGTTGATGCTGACGAGCAGGCGCAGCGGTTCCTCGAGAGCTCGGGCATCCTGCGGCGCGGACCTTACGACCGTCTCACCCCGTCATCTCCGGCCATCGATCGCCAGTTGACCGCGATTGCCCGGGAATGTGCGAGCGACCGCAAGCGACGTCCGCGCGCCATCAATTTGAGCCGGGATCCATGGATCGACATCCTTGTATCACCGGTACGCGTCGACGACGTCGCCGGGGGAGGACGCGCAGTGGCGATGGTCTATCTGCGCGGCGACCGCTCATCTTCGGCCGACCGCCACGAGCAATTGGTCGACCTGTTCGACCTGACACCGGCCGAGGCGCGGCTGGCCTGGTCGCTGTCGCAAGGCGCATCCATCGCGGAAGCCGCGAAGCTGCATGGGCTGACACTGGAGACTGCGCGCTACTACTCGAAGAGAATCTACGCCAAGACGGGCGCTCGCGGACAGGTCGATCTCGTCCGCCATATTCTCACCGGGGTGCTCGCACTCGCCTAGCCGGAACGTGCTGTCAGCTCGGGCCAGAATGATTCCGGACCTGCAGCAATCACCGACGCCCCGATCCGCTCGCTCCAGTGGGCATCGTTGCCGAAGTCGCTGCGCCATTGCCACAGGCGCCGGGTCAGGTGGTTAAGCGCATATTCCTGCGTGAAGCCGATCGCGCCGTGGACCTGGTGGGCCACAGTGGCGCCAATGCCGACCGCGCGATTGGCACGAAGCTTGGCGGCAGCAATCTCGAATTCCGCATCGCCCCGGTCGAGCGCCTGTGCTGCGCCCATCGCTGCACAGTTTGCCGCTGCCGCTTCGCAGGCGAAGGTTGCTAGGCTCTGCTGCACCGCCTGGAACTTGCCCAGCGGGCGACCGAATTGCTGGCGTTCATTGACATAGGCAACCGACAGGGCGAGCGCCGCGTCGAGCGCGCCCGCGATCTGGGCGCTGCGCATGAAGGCGCCCAACCGAGAATGCTCGTCGCTGCCCTCATCCGCGCGGGTGGCAATGATTGCCTCGGGCAGAGGCAAGGCGAGGGCGTGGAAGCCAGCCAGACGGAAGACGACCAGCGCGTCTTCCCATGTGCCACCGAACCCTCCGCCGGTCTCGGGGACGAGGAGTTGCGGAAGTCCCAGTTCCTCCACGCGGGCCCAGTCATGATCCATGCTCGCGCCCGGCCCAAGCTTGGCGAAGAGCGGATCGACCATCTCGGCCAGCATGCGACGAGTATCGCTCATCTGAGGCCAAGCCCCCTTGCAATGATGCCCTTCAGAATTTCGCGTGTTCCTCCGCGCAACGAGAAGCTGGGCGAGACCTGGAGCAGGTAGGCTGTCACTGCCGCCAGGGCGTCTTGACCTTGCAGGTCCATCTCGACTGCGGCCTGTACCAGTTCGGGCATTGCCTGTTCGTAGCTGTTGCCGAGATCCTTCACGATGGTCGCTTCAAGCGACGGGTCCTCGCCGCGCGCCAGCTTGGCGGCGACCGATGCGCTCATCAGGCGAAGCGTCCAGGCCTCTGCGGACAGGCGACCGATCAGTTGGGTGACGGCCGGGTCCGGATGCCGGCCTGCGTGGCGAACCAGCTCGAGGAATAATACCATCGACGACAGGTAGCGCTCGGGTCCCGAGCGTTCGAGCGACAACTCGGCGGTCGCCTGCTTCCAGCCATTGCCTTCCTCGCCCAGGAGTGCCGAAGCGGGCAGGCGGACATCCTCGAAGAACACTTCGTTGAACTCATGTGCGCCGGTCAGGTCGACGATCGGCTTGATGCTGACGCCGGGCGCATCCATCGGGATCACGAATTGCGAGAGGCCAGCCTGGCGCTCCGATCCGGCTTCGGATCGAACCAGCGCGATCATCATGTGTGCAACATGCGCGCCGGTGGTCCAGACTTTCTGCCCGTTGATGACCCATCCATCGCCGTCGCGGCGTGCCGAAGTGCGTACCGAGGCGAGGTCCGAACCCGAATTGGGTTCGCTGAGGCCGATGCAGGCAAATGTCTCGCCGCGGGCCATACCGGGCACCCATTGCTGCTTGAGATCCTCATTGCCCAGGCGAAGGAGCAGCGGCCCGCTTTGCCGGTCGGCAATCCAGTGGGCTCCGACCGGAGCGCCTGCTGCGAGCAGTTCCTCGATCACCACATAGCGTTCGAGCTGGCTCTTTTCGTGTCCGCCATATTGCTTCGGCCAGGTCATCCCGAGCAGGCCCGCATCGCCCAGCCTGCGGCTGAATTCGGGGTTGGCCTTGGTCCAGCAATTGGCGCGGTGGACGGGATCGGCCTCGCCGTGTTCGGCTACCAGATCGCGCACCTTGTTGCGGAGCGCAGCTGCGCTGTCCGGCCAATCGATCGCTTCGGTGGCAAAGGTCTGCACCCGCTCTCCTCTCCGTGCGCCTCTCTCACCAATTTCCCCGAACATCGCAAGACCCGTTGCAACGAGCAACGAATCCCGACAGTCTGTGCAGCGAGAGACGAGTCCCCCAGTTCGCGAGGAGAGAGACGATGACCGACTGCAAGAACCTGATCGATGGCGAGATGGTCGACAATGGCCAGTGGCTCGAGGTCGTCAATCCGGCGAACGAGGAGGTGATCGCCCGCGTTCCGTCATGCGGGAAGGACGAACTCGACCGCGCCGTTGCGGCCGCCCGCCGCGCCTTTGCGACGTGGCGCAAGACGAGCGCTGAGGAACGCCAGAAAGTGGTCCAGGGCATCGCTGCCGCAATCAAGGACAATGCTGACGAGCTGTTCCGCCTGCTGACCAGCGAGCAGGGTAAGCCGCACCACCAGGCGCAGCAGGAGATTTACGGTGCGGCCGGACTCGCCGCTGCACAGTCGATGCTGACGCTCGACGACGTCATCAACCAAGACGACGAGGAACGCCTCAGCCGCACCCGCCGCGTGCCGGTGGGGGTTGTCGGCGGAATCGTGCCGTGGAATTTCCCGGTCATGATGGCGATCCAGAAGATCGTCCCGGCGCTCATCTCGGGCTGCACCATCGTGCTCAAACCCTCGCCTTTCACGCCACTTACGACGCTGCGGATCGCCGAGCTTATCAAGCATGTGGTGCCCGCCGGAACGGTCAACATCATCACCGGCGAGGACAGCCTCGGCCCGCTGATCACCGAGCATCCCGACATCGACAAGGTGACCTTCACCGGCTCGACCGCGACAGGCAAGAAGATCATGGAGGGCGCCTCCAGGGACCTCAAGCGGATTACACTCGAACTCGGCGGCAATGACGCTTCCATTGTCTTGCCCGACGCCGATGTCGACAAGGTCGCCGAGCAATTGTTCTGGTCGAGCTTCTCGAATGCCGGCCAGATTTGCGTCGCGGCCAAGCGCATCTACATCCACGAGGACATTTACGACGACCTGAGCAAGGCGATTGCCGAATATGCAAAGGGTGTGACCGTCGGAGACGGCTCGCAGCAGGGAACGGGCGTCGGCCCGATCCAGAACAAGAAGCAGTTCGACCGCGTGTGCGAGCTGATCCAGGACGCAAAGGATAAGGGCTACCAGTTCCTCACTGGAGGCGATGTCGATCCGACAGGCACGGGATATTACGTGCCGATCACCATCCTCGACAACCCGCCCGAAGACGCTCGGATCGTGGCCGAGGAGCAGTTCGGCCCGGTCATGCCGCTCATGAAGTTCGCGACGGTCGATGAAGTGATCGAGCGGGCGAACAATTCCGACTACGGCCTTGCGGGGGCGGTATGGACCAAGGACACCGACAGGGGTGTCGAGATTGCCGAGCAGCTCGAGACCGGTACGGTCTGGGTGAACGAATTCCTCCACATCAACCCGCTGGCGCCCTTCGGAGGGCATAAGCAGTCGGGTTTCGGTTCCGAATACGGGCTCGAGGGGCTGAAGGAATTCACTTACGCTCAGGTCATCACGGTCAAGCGCAACGCCGAGGTTTGACGGCCTGTTGCGGAGCCATCGCTCGCAATCGAGCGATGGCCCTGCCTGTCGCTGAAGCCTTGCAAAGCTGCGCATAAGCTGCACAAGCGGCGCGATGCGACTGCGCCAGATCGAAGTCTTCTACCACGTATACCGCGCTGGCTCGATCAGCGGGGCGGCGCGTGACCTGCATGTGTCGCAGCCTTCGGTCAGCAAGGTGCTGCGCCATGCGGAGGACCAGCTGGGGATCACGTTGTTCCTGCGCAGCAAGGGGCGGCTTATCCCGACCCAGGCGGCACATGAGCTCTTCGCCGAAGCCGAAGACATCTACGCCCGGCTGTCGACTTTCAACCACTCGCTCGACAATCTCAGCAAGCGTCGAGGCGGGCATATTCGCTTGGGCGTGCTTCCCTCGCTGAGCCTCTCGGTTGGGCCCGACCTCATCTCGCGACTTCGCGCAGCCGACCCCTTGCTGAGTTTCGAACTGACCACCCTGCATTCGTCCGAAATGACCCAGTCGCTGCTCGAGAAGCAGAGCGACCTTTGCATCGGTTTCGAGCCAGTAGATGATCCGCGCATCGTCTGCGAACAGATCGGCGATGCCCGGATGGTGCTGGTATCGGGTCAGCTCCTCGAAACCGCGGGCGAGGGTGCCGGGATCGAAGCGATCGATGGCGCCGAATTTATCGGTATGCGGGATAGTGGTCCACTCGCAAGGCTGGTGGAGGAGGTGCTCGATGAGCGGTCGATTGAGCCGATCGAAATCGGTTCGGCCCACACGTACCACGTGGCCCTGTCGCTGGTGCGCAAGCAATTGGGCCTGGCGGTGACCGATCTGTTCACCGCCTATTCGCAACTCGGCGCCGGTCTGCACCGCTATCTTCTCGAAGATGTGCCGAGCTTCCCGATCCACACGCTGTCGCTGGCTGACCATCCCGATTCCGACTTGATAGGGCGGACGGTTTCGGCAGCGCGAGACACGGTCGGCGAGCTGAAAGCAGGCATCGCGCGGATGCAGCCGCCCAAGCCATAACCTCCCTCTATACCTCGACGCCGATTTGATACCGCCGCACCCGGTGATCCGGGGTTAGAACCTGTCTCATTCACAGGTCGCGACGCCGAGGGGAATGTGCGTCGACCGGTGTTCAGGGAGGTTATGATGAATTTTTCGGCTCGCACGTTGTCCGTCCTTCTTTGCGGGACGGCCCTGACCGGCCTGGCTGCGCAACCGGCTGTTGCCCAGGAAGCTTCGCCGCAGGCTGCTGCGGCCGGAGAACAGCAGGATCCCACGATTGTCGTCACCGGTTCGCGGATCCAGGGCGCAAAAATCGATGATGTCCTGCCGGTCACCGTGGTCGATGAGAGTGTCATCGAGGCCAGCGGCGCCGCGTCTGGCGAAGAAGTCTTCAATGCCATCCCGCAGGTGGGCGTTGCCGCCTTCAACGAGCAAAATACCACCGGCGGCGTCAACGGCGCGCGCGGCGATATCGCCTCGATCAACCTGCGCGAGCTGGGCACTGGCAACACGCTGATGCTCATCAACGGCCGCCGCATGAACCTGCACCCGGGCTTCCAGACCGAGCTACTCGTTCCGGTCGTGTCCTCGGATACCAACGAGATCGCTCCGGCAGCCATTCGCCGGGTCGAAGTGCTGCGCGACGGCGCTTCCGCCATCTATGGCGCCGACGCCGTGGCCGGCGTGATCAACACGATCCTCAAGTCCAATCGCACCGGCGGTACGCTTGAAGGCGAATGGCGCGCGTCGGACGGCACCAGCCTCTACAGCTACACGATCAACGGGGGCTACGGCTTCGACTTCGCCGACGGCAAGGCAAACATTACCGTCTATGGCGGTTACTTCCACGAAAACGGCATGCCGGTGACCGAGCGCGAGTATGCGCGTTATTCGGACATGCGTCCTCTCCTCGAGGGAACGGCCTTCGAGGGCGACACGCAGTTCAACAACAACTCGACCAGCACGCCCTGGGGCCAATTCGATATCCAGGCACCGAACAATTCCACCCCCATTCGTGACGACGACTTCTATCTCCAGCCCGACACCTTCTCGGGTTGCCGGATGGATTTCGGCAACGGGGTATGTGCCCGCAACGGCACCACGCCAGCTACCGATGTTCGCTACAATGTGAACTTTGGATCCGACCTCTATTCCAAGAAGGATCGCTACAACGCGATGGCGTTGTTCAACTACGAGATCTCGCCAAGTGTCGAGCTCTATCTTGAGGGCAGTTACTACCGTTCGAAGAACAGCCGCAACAACTCGGCGACCGCCCAGCTGTCGGCAGTCCCGATTGGGATCTCCCGCGATGCCTATTGGAACCCGTTTGGTCCTGTCGGAAGCCCCAACCGTCTTCCGGGCACGACCATCGCAGCCAGCGGCGCGGACATCATCATGGAGCGCATGCGTTACGTGGATACCGGTGGCCGCAAGGTCGAGAACACCAAGGATGCCTGGCGCGGGGTGATCGGCCTCAAGGGCGCATTTGGCAACTGGGATTTCGACACGGGCTTCCTCTATTCGGAGGCGAATTCGGTCGACCTGACTCGTGACCGCCTTTCGAACACGCTGTTGCAGGACGCAATCAACCGCACCACGCCGGATGCCTACAACCCGTTCAATGGCGGCTGTATCGACAATGTCTCCGAAGGCGACTGCACGCCCAATCCTCAGAGCGTGATCGACGACGTCACTATCGATGTTTATCGCAAGGGTGGCACCAGCCTCGCGCTCGCCGATTTCAAGGTTTCGCGCCCCGACCTGTTCTCCTTGCCGGGCGGCGATCTGGGTATTGCAGCCGGTGTCGAATGGCGTCGAGAGACATTCTACGACGATCGTGACCCGCGCCTCGACGGTACGATCACTTTCACCGACAGCGTAACGGGCGATTTCAACGAAAGCGACGTGATGGGGTCGAGCCCTTCGCCGGACACAAATGGCAGCCGCAACGTCTACTCGGCCTATGCGGAGCTTCTGGTTCCGGTGGTCGGCCCCGACATGGGCATACCGCTGGTCGAGGAATTCAACATCCAGGTTGCCGGCCGTATCGAACGCTTCGACGACATCAAGGAAACGGCTGCCGTTCCGCGCATCGCGGCGTCGTGGACAGTGGTCGATGGCCTGCTATTTCGCGGTGCATGGTCCGAAGGCTTCCGCGCTCCGAACCTCGTTCAGGTGAACGATGAGGGCACGACCCGCGTCAACACCCGCGACGACTACGTGCGTTGTCAGGCACAGGTAGAGCAGGGCATCATTGCGGACCTTGGAGCCTGTGGCGGCACCGGTACCGTAAGCTTCCGTTCGGGTACCGACCAGCTGCGACCGGAGGAGACCGAGAGCATCAATCTCGGTATCGTGCTCCAGCCAGGTTTCATCCCCGGCCTCACCCTTACTGCAGACTATTGGGAGGTGGAGCAACGCGGGATCGTTGGCGTCTTCGGTGATGACAACGCGCTGGCACTCGACCTGCTGCGCCGCCTGAACGGCAGCACCAACCCGAATGTCATTCGCGAAGCTCCCGACGCCGATGACATCACCTTGTTTACCGGAACGAGCCTGCAACCGGCCGGTTCGGTGATCCAGGTGCTCGACCCTTACCTCAACCTCGACAGTCGTAAGTCGAAGGGCTGGGACTTCGGGCTGTTCTACGATGTGCCCGACTTCGGTCTCGGTGAATTCGACCTCCGGGTCAATGCGGCCCGGCTCAAGAGTTTCTACCAGTCTGCTGGTCCCGATGGACAGGAATTGCTCGATGCGATTGCTGCAGGAACACTTCCTACGGAAGTGGCCGTGGGCGGACTTGGCGAACTGCTTGAGATCGAAGGTCGTCCCAAGTGGCGGCTCAGCGGCTCGGTTCGCTGGAGAAGCGGTGGCTGGCGTGCGAGCCTGTTCGGTCGTTATGTCGGCAAGGTCTACGACACGAGCGTGACGCAAGACGACACCGGCGAGTTCTGGGAGGTCGACGACTGGTTCATAATGAACGCCTCGGTCAGCTACACGATCGAGAACGATACTGCGCTCAACGGCACCCGCCTCAAATTTGGCGTCAACAATATCGCCGACAAGGATCCGCCGCTGGCCGACGAGACCTATGGCTATTTCAGCGAACTTCATAGCGCTCGCGGACGCCAGTTCGTGATCGGTATCGAAAAGGAATTCTAGGCTCTTCTCTCTCCGCTAGAATTCCCGAAACTAAGAGTGCCGGCAAGGGATCCACTGGAATGACAATGTACTTCCGCGGGGCTCTTGCCGGTATTTTCCTGCTCGGGGGGTGTGTCGCACCGCAACCTGGCAATCCAGTGGGTTCGTCCGCCCCGGTCGTGGCCGATGCCCGCTGTGCCGGAGCCGGTTTGGCAGTCGACACGGCGTTTCCGGCCGGTGCGCTCGCCTCGTGCGAGATCGACGGAGGGGAAACCCTTTCGGTGCTGATTGCCCCGGAAGATTCGCCACCGATCAATTGCAGCCCCTGGTACGCCTTCCGGGTCACGCCATCGCAGGCGGGAAAGTTCATGGTGCGGTTGAACTATGCCGCCTGCGGTCACCGCTATCGGCCGAAGTTCAGTTATGACGGAACGACATGGAATTTCGTCGACCCTGCAAAGGTTTACAGCAGAGAATTTGGCGGAATCGACAACGCGCGATTCGAGATCGAGAGCGACGGTCGCCCCGTCTTTGTCGCAGCGCAGGAGATCGTGGTCCCGTCGACCTACCGCGCCTGGCTCGAACGGCTTGAAACTCTCGGCGTGCAGTATCGACAGGTCCTCGGCAAGTCGGCTGAGGATCGGGACATCGAGCTTGTCAGGATCGGCAATGCCGACGCGCACGAAGTCGTGGCGCTGGTCGGCAGGCAGCATCCGCCCGAAGTGACCGGCGCGCTGGCCATGATTGCCTTTGTGGAGGAATTGCTGGCCGACGATGATCTGGCGAGCAGGTTTCGCGCGCGTTTTCAGGTCGTGGCAGTACCACTGCTCAACCCCGATGGTGTCGTCCATGGTCACTGGCGACACAACACGGGCGGGGTCGACCTCAACCGGGACTGGGGTCCGTTCACCCAGCCCGAAACCCGTCTGATGCGCGACCTCCTTGAGCAAATAGATGCCGATCCTGCCAAGAAGCTGCGTCTGTTTATCGACTTCCACTCGACTCGTTACGACACGATCTACACGCTGACGGACGACCAGGAGACCGATCCGAAGGGGTACAAGGATGCCTGGCTGGCCGACTATGCCGCGAACCTTCCCGGCTACCCGGTGCGGATCGAGCCGGGACATAATCCGGAGCTGCCGGTGTCCAAGGCCTGGGTGTTCACGCGCTTCGGCGTGCCTACCGCGACCTACGAAATCGGCGACGAGACCGACCGCGATCTGATTGGCAAGCTAGGACGCCAGGCCGCGAGGTCGATGATGAAGACTCTGCTCGAGACACCTGCTCCATGAGCGACAGGCGGACTGGCGCGATTACGGCATTGTGCCTCGCTGCCTGGTCCCTTGGCGCGTGTCAGACAGTCGCTCCGGCGCCGGCCCGCCAACAGGCAGATCTCGTGCTGGCAGGTGGCAAGGTTTACGATGGAACTCTCGCCGATGCGCAGACGGCCGACGTTGTCGTCAGCGGGGGCCGCATAGTCGAAGTGGGTCATCACGCAGCCCGACTCTACGAGGCAAAGCAGCGCATCGATGTTGCGGGCCTGGTGGTCGCTCCCGGCTTTATCGACCCCCACACCCATGCGGATGAGGAGCTTGGCTCCGACGATGCGACGGATCGGGCGAACCTGCCCTGGGCTTTCCAGGGCGTGACCACGGTGGTTGTTGGCAATGACGGGTTCGGCACGCCGCACATCGCTGGATTGGCTGCCACTGCCAGCGAGCGTGGTATCGGGACCAATGTCGCCTATCTCGCAGGTTTCGGGCCTATTCGAGAGGCCGTTCTCGGCACCAAAAACCGCGCGCCTGACGAGGCCGAGCTTGCGACCATGAGGAAGCTTACCCGCAAGGCCATGTGTGAAGGTGCGTGGGGGTTGTCCGCAGGTCTCTACTACGTCCCGCAAAACTACGCCGCCACAGCGGAAGTGGTCGAGATGGCCAAGGTCGCGGGCGCCATGGGCGGATATTACGACACCCACATGCGTGACGAGAGTACTTACAACATCACAGTCACCGGAGCGGTGAGCGAAACGCTCGAGATCGGCCGAGAGGCGTCAATCCCGGTCCACATCTCGCATATCAAGGCACTCGGGCCAGATGTCTGGGGGCAAAGCGGGCCCATGATCGCCATGATCGAGGACGCGCGGCAGAACGGCCAGCGCGTGACTGCGGACCAGTATCCCTGGTCGGCTTCGGGAACGCGGATCAGCAACGCACTGGTGCCACACTGGGCGCTCGAGGGTGGACTGGACGCATTGAGGGGCAGGCTTGCCCATCCCGCCGAAGGCAAGCGGGTGCGGGATGGCATGGTGGAAGGCCTCGCGCGAAGGGGCGGGGCGGACAAGCTGCTCGTCACCGGCGTTCTGGGCGGGGTCGAGGTGCCGGTCGGGCAAACGCTTGCACAGATCGCCGATGCCATGCGACTTTCTCCCGTCGAAGCCGCGATTGCCATCCTGATGCAGGGTGACGCACGGGTCGCCTCGTTCAACATGAGCGACCAGGATATTGCTGCATTTGCACACCGGGACTGGGTCGTCACAGGATCGGACGGTTCGTCCGGCCATCCCCGTAAATATGCGAGCTTCCCCAAGGCCTATCGCGATCTCGTCGTTGATGGGACGATGCCGCTTGTCCGCTTTATCCGCCGAAGTTCGGCGCAAACTGCGGAGATTGTCGGGCTGACCGACCGGGGCTATCTCAAACCCGGTTATGCCGCCGATATTGTTGTCTTCGATCCGGCCACTTATGCACCGCGCGCCAGCTATCAGGAGCCGGAAGAGCTTTCGGCCGGTGTCCGGTATCTGTTCGTGAATGGAGAGGCCCTGATTAGCGAGGGCGAAAACACCGGGGTTCTTTCCGGTAGGCCTTTGCTCAAGGAAACATCATGCTGAAGACCTGGTTCGCCACCGCACTGTGGAAGCGCGTGATCGTCGCTCTCGTCCTGGGCATTGCCACCGGTTTTGCCGTGGGCGAGGATATCGTCGCGATCAAATGGATTGGCGATCTCTTCATCCGCCTCATCAAGATGCTCGTCGTGCCGCTGATCTTTTTCAGTCTCGTCGGCGGGGTTGCGGCGATCGGCGATATCCGCAAACTCGGCTCGGTCGGTGGGCGTGCGATGGCGCTTTTCCTGGCTACGGCACTGGTCGCCGTTACCACCGGGATTACACTCGCGCTGCTGGTGAAACCGGGTGACGGACTTACGATCGAACTGCCGCCCGGCACCGAGGTGCCACCTGCCCCGGACCGGTCTCTGGTCGAGATGATCATCGCAATGGTTCCGGACAATCCGGTGATGGCCATGGCGCAGGGCCAGATACTGCCGGTGATCATCTTCGCCATCTTGTTCGGCATGGCGTTGTTGATGACGGGCGACGAGGCCAGGCCGCTTGTTCGCGGGATCGAGGCAGCGTCGGCCGTTATGCAGCGCCTGACCATCATCGTGATGGAGTTCACGCCATTCGGTGTCTTTGCCCTCATGGCCTGGGTGGCCGGGACTTTCGGCTTCGATGCGCTGATTCCCCTCTCGAAACTGGTATTGCTCAACTATGTCGGTTGCGGGATCATCCTGCTGATCGTCTATCCGGCAATCCTGCGATTCATCGCCAAACTGCCCACGATCGACTTCTATCGCGGAATAATCGATGCGCAGGCGGTGGCATTTTCGACGGCTTCGTCGAACGCCACCCTGCCGGTCACGCTGCGCTGCGTACAGCGCAACCTCGGCGTATCGAAGAGCATCTCGAGCTTTGCAGTCGCACTGGGGGCAACGGTGAACATGAACGGCACCGCGATGTATCTCGGTGTGATCGCGATTTTCGGCGCGCAGGCATTCGGTATCGAATTGAACTGGATTTCCTACCTGCTCATCGGTCTCACGGCGACGCTTGGCGCGATCGGGACTGCCGGGGTTCCGGGCGCAGGCCTGATCATGATGAGCCTGGTATTGTCCTCGATCGGCGTGCCGCTCGAAACCATCGCCTTCGTAGCAGGCATCAACCATCTGCTCGACATGATGCGCACGATGACCAATGTGACCGGCGATGCCGTGGTTGCCGTGGCAGTCGGTCGGATGGCTGGCGAGATCGATGTCGAGGAATACGTCTCGGCAGACGACGTTTAGGCGTCGGCGACCAGTTCGGAGAGGCGCTCGGCCGAACCCATTGCCAGTGTCCAGCCGAGCATCCCGTGGCCGCTGTTGATGGCAAGTCCCGGTTCCAGCATTCGCGTGATTGGCTGTGAATTGGGGGTCATGGGACGAAAGCCGACCCAGCCGTGATCACTTTCTGAGTACAGAGCGGCTTCAGGCAGGGATTCCCGCGCGGAGTCTTGCATTGATGCAAGGCGCTCTTGGTCGATGGCACCGTCGAGACGCCCCATCTCCGCGATCCCGGCCACCAGCATCCGATTGCCGATATTGGTGAACACGATACGCCGCTTGCTGTCGGTAATCGACACCTGCGGCGGCGAATTGCCGATGGGGGCAGTGAAGGAGTAGCCCTTCATTGGTTCGATAGGAACGCGATGGCCTAGATGGGCCAGCAAATCTGCTGCAGCGTCTCCGTTCGCAACGACGACGAGGTCGGCTTCAAGCACCTCACCATTTGCGACGGCAACGTTGGTCCTGCCGTTCTTTCGCTCGAGCTGGGACACGGTCGTGTTAGCCAGCAGTTCGAGACCGTATTCGGTCGCCGCAACATCGAACAGGCCCTGCGTGAAGGCAGCGCAGTCGCCCGTTTCGTCGTCGGGTGAGTAGATTGCGGCGGTCGCAGGGTCGCTCGATTGCGCAAGGGCGGGCTCGATCTCGCAGGCTTCGTTGGCGTCGAGCAATTCCTGGCGAAGGCCGGTGGCGGTCTTCAACTCCACGCTTGCGCGCGCTGACCTGATCTCCTTCTCGGTCCTCAACAGAACCAGCTTACCCGCCTTGCGGCGGTCGAACTCGAACGGATGTCGGTCGAGCAGGGTTTCCATTGCGCGTTGCGATCGGACAGCGAGGGCCAATGTCTCGAGCGTGTTCCGGCGATAGGCACTGCCGGTCGCGTTCGCGAGCATTCGCAAGGACCAGTCGGCAAAGCGCAGGTCCGGGCGCAGGCTCAGGCGGAAGGCTTCGTTACAGCCGAGTAGCAGGCCGGGGATCTGTGGCAAAAGGCCCGGATTGGCGAGGGCATTGGTGTGGCTGTAACTGAGCTGGCGGCCGTTGCCGAGCGATGCACCCTTTGCAAGGCCCCCCTCACGTTCAATGAGACGGACCTTCCAGCCGTCCCGGGAAAGCATGTAAGCGCTTGTAACGCCGATGACTCCTCCCCCGATTACCAAAGCTGTGCGTGCCTGTCCCATGACCCGATCTTGCGTGAGCGGCGGGAGTGCAGACAGGATAATTAGCGGGAGGCGCCATAGCCTCTATCTATGGTGCCATGCTCATGCGTCGCTTGGAGAATCCGCTACTATGGGCGATGTGTTTTGCGTCGGCGCAGTATTGGTAGAGGCACGGAAATGACCAAGACGTGGGCGATATGCGGCTCAGCGATCGCTGCAATCCTTGCAGGCCCCGTGGCGAAGGCCGGCAGCAACGGCAATATCACTGCCAAGGGTTCGATAGCCGTCGCCCTGTCCGAAGTTGCACCAGCCGACATCTCGATCAGCGTCAACGGATTGCCGACGAAGACAACCGAGGACGGTGCTTACTCGGTCGAAGCCGAAGTCCTGCCATACTACCAGGTCCGGATAGAAGGGCCGTCGATCCACACTTCCATCCAGACCTTCGGGATTGCCGAAATCTACCGCAAGGATTGCGACTGCTTGCGACTTCCCCGGATCGAGGTGGTGGCGCGCAAGGAAGGAAGGATAGAGCTGTTCTTCGCCGGGGATGCCATGGCGGGCCGCCGCTATGTCGAACCGATCTGGGGCGAACGACAACTTGTCGATCCTGTCGACCCCTTGCCGGACATCAGGGCGCTTCTCCAGCCGATGCAACCCTACGTCGAAAGCGCCGATTTTGCCTCGGTCAATCTCGAGATCGTGCTCTCCGATCGCGACTTCGGGAACGCACCGCCGAAGACTGTGACCTTCTACGCACCGCCCGCCCTTGCCCAAGCGCTGGCCGATACCGGTTTCGACCATGTCACATTGGGCAATAATCACGCCTACGACTTTCTCGATGAGGGGCTCGCTGCGACCATCTCGGCGGTCGAGGAGGCCGGGTTGGAATGGTCGGGAGCCGGCCATGACGAGGTGCAAGCCTTGCGTGCCGCGCAGGTCGATGTGGGCGGCCATGAACTGTCGTTCCTTGGCTATGTCGGTTGGAAAGGGACGGTGGAGCCGAACCAGGTCGCCGAAACCGGCAAGGGAGGCGCAGCCCACGGCAGCGACGCGAATATCGCCTCGTCGGTGGGTGGCGAGGCAGCGCTAGGACGCATACCGATCGTGCAATATCACGGCAGCCGCGAGTATAGCGACGGCCCGACGGAGGAGAGCGAACGCAGGATGAAGCTGGCCGTGGACTCTGGCGCGGCGCTGGTGGCCTCCCATCACCCGCATGTTCCGCAAGGACTCGAACTCTACAACGGCGCTCTGATCGCCTATTCTTCGGGCAATTTCCTGTTCGACCAGTACTTCCTCGAGACCCATGGCTCCTTCGTGCTGCGAGCTTGGCTCGACGACGGGAAGTTCGTTCGGGGCGAGATCATCCCGACCCGCGTTCTCGACTATCGGCCGGTACCGGCAGTCGGTTCGATGCGCGAAGCGGTACTCGGGCGCGTTCGTCGCCTGTCGATGATGAGGGGAACCCGGATCGACCGCAATGGCGGCCATGGTGTGATCGTGCCCCGAAATGCGATCGATGCCGCTGAAAAGGCCTGCCCGGTCTCGCTCGATCTCCTGCGCGGCGGCGACTTCGAGAGCGCCCAATATGGTGCTGCACGCGACCGGTCGCTGAAATCCGTTGGTGCTGTGCTCTCCTATGTCTTCGACGGACGCGAAGGACATCACGCCGAGCTGGACCTGCGAGAGCGCAGCGAGAACGCGGCGCTCATGCCTTCGACCTTCTTTCGAGTATTTCCCGGTGACCAGGTGACCGTGTCGGGCAGGATACGGAGTGGGCAGGCCACCGAAATCAGCCTCGACATCCAGCAAAGGGAGGAAGGCGTCGGGCGGATGGAAGCGCTCGAGGACGGGCCGATCACCATTGCCGACCGTACTGTGGTGCCTGCCGGAAGTGTGCCGTCGGACTTCGCCCTTACCGTCACGCTCGATCGCGATGCCAAGGGGAGTCTGCCTCCGTTCCGTCCAATCCTGAGGTTCAAACCTTCAGGCGAACGTTCGGCGGAGGGGAGCAAGGTGTGGCTCGACGACCTGAGGATCGTATCGACCGGACCCGAGGCTTGCCCAGTCAACTGATTCCTCGCAGACTATCGTTCATAGCTTCGAGAGCGCGTACATTTGGCCTTGCGAATTAGCGAACACGAATGGGCGAGAGGAGCGGGACCGAGAGTTCACACCAACACTCAGCAAATCGTCTGATTTACGACCGGATCAGATCTCCTTACTGGTGCCTAGGTGGAACCTTCGATCCTGCCTGAACTGGTGACGTTCCTTGCCGACGTGCCTGCTTTTGCGACTCTGGAGCAGGGCGCGCGGGAAAATGCAGCGAGCCAGATGCAGGTAAGCTACTTTCGCCGAGGCACGACGATCACCAATCCAGGCGATGCCAACGCCTACCTGTCCATCATCCGATCCGGCAGCGTAGAACTCCGGCTCGGAGGTAGCGAGCTCCATGCCCGCCTCGGAGAAAGGGAATGCTTCGGCTATCCTTCGCTAATCCGAAAGGGTCCCGCGCAAAACGAGGCACTCGCGACCGAAGACTGTTTGCTTTACCGGCTCCCCGCCGCTGCCTTCTACCAATTGCTCGAGCAGAATGCAGGCTTCCATCACTTCTTCGATATCGACGAGGCCGCGCGCTTGCGCAGAGCGGTCGAGAACCTGCGAACGGAAAGTCGCAGCGATCGAGGTGGCGAAGGCCTCGGTTCGCACGTGCCGCTCGGACAAATCTCGTCACGCCGCAAACTCGTTTTTTGCAGCTCTACGATCTCGGTCCGAGACGCAGCCAGGATGATGGCTGGCTCGGACGTGTCGGTGTTGCCGGTGATCGACGAGGGTTCGCTTGTCGGGATCTTTACCGACAAGGACCTTCGTAATCGCGTGCTCGCAGTCGACCTCGATCTTGCAGCCCCGGTCTCACAGGTGATGACACGCAACCCGATCACGGTAAGCGAGGGCCAGACGGTGCTGACTGCACTGAGTGCCATGACGTCGCATCATATCCGCCACTTGCCAGTCGTGAATGTGCAAGGTGAAGTTGCCGGCATAGTTTCGTCGAGCGATGTCCTTGCCCAGTTGGGTTCGAACTCCTTCCACCTTGCGCGCGAAGTGGGGCAGGCGTCAGATATCTCCACTCTTGTCCAGGCCAGCGCCAACCTTCCCCGCGCAGTCGTTGGCCTGGTCGATGCCGGCGTCGATGCGGAACCGGTCGCCCGCTATGTGAGCACGATCGGTGAGATGATGCACCGGCGTGTCCTTGCTCTGATCGAAGAGGACCTTGGTCCGCCGCCAATAAACTATGCCCTCGTCGCCTTCGGCTCATTGGCTCGATACGAAGTTTCGCTGGGCTCCGACCAGGACAATGGCTTCATCTTCGGTGAAGACTTCGAACGGCCTTTGCACGAAGCCTACTTCGCAGAGCTTGGCCGACGGCTGGCAGACGGGCTCGACAGCGCTGGCTATCGCTATTGCCCGGGCGACATCATGGCCTCGAATGGAGCTTATCGCGCGACAGTGCCCGAATGGACCTCGCGATTCAGCCAATGGATCGAAGAGCCCGAGCCCCAGGCTATCCTCGACAGCGGAATATTCTTCGACATGCGCGCCATTGCAGGCGAGACCGGCCTGGTTGATACCCTGCGAAGAAGGGCATTCGAAGCTGCCTGCCGAAACCGGATCTTCGTATCCTTCGTCGCGCGAGCCGCAGCGGGGACGGCGGTACCGCTGGGCTTCTTCCGCAACTTCCTGCTCGAAAAGGATGCGGTCGAGGGGAAGGTGCTCGATCTCAAGGCGCAAGCCATCACGCCAATCGTCGATCTCGCGCGGACCTATGCGATCGCAAATGGCGTCGAAGCGACAAGCACGGTCGAACGCCTCCGTATCGCCGGCGAAGCAGGCGCGCTGGACAAGGAGGCTGCGCGGGATCTCGAAGCCTGTTTCGAGTTCGTGCGCGATGTCAGGTTTCGCCACCAGGCTGCCCAGATCCTGCGCGGCGACAAGCCAAGCAACAAGCTCGACCCGGGCGAACTGTCGCGCTTCGACCGCGAACACTTGCGCGACGCATTCAAGCTGGTTCGCGGGCAGCTCGACAAGCTGCGCAATCTCTACGCGGGGGGGCTCGGATAGCATGCTGGACAGGTTGTTCGGCGGAGCGTCGCGGAAGCTCGAGCGAGCCTTTGCGAGGGCCTCGCGAGATGCCCCGACCGGTCCGCTTGCAGATTTTTACCGTGCTGGGCTTCCCGATCTCGCACAGGCGGCGCTGGACGCGCCAATCGTTGTCATCGACCTCGAAACCGACGGGCTTGATCGCCGCAAGGATGCAATCCTCGAGGCGGGAACCGTCGCCATAGAGGCGGGAGCGGTACAGAGCGGATCGGCCCGGCGGATACGCTTCCGTTCCGCGGAGCCGCTCAATGCCGAAGCGGTGGTGGTCCACAGGATCACCGATGACGAGGCTTCGGCCGCCCAACCGGTCGAACATGCCTTGCAGCAAGTCTTGCAGATTTGCGCCGGCAAGGTGCTCGTTGCCCATTTCGCCGAGATCGAGGCGAACTTCATCGATACGGCTTGCCGCGCAGCGTACGGCGCCCCCTTCGTCGCGCCATTCATTTGCACGATGCAATTGGAAGCACGCTGGTTTCCAAGAGTGCGTGCACACGACGGGCTGAGACTGGGCAAGCTGAGGTCGCAATACGGTTTGCCAACCTATGTCGCTCATGACGGACTGACCGATGCCCTCGCCTGCGCTGAACTCTTCCTCGCCCAGATCGTCCACGCGCAACGCCAGCATACCCCTGTCGGCGAGCTATTGCGTCACTGACCTCGACGTTGCCTAGCCATTAGACCAAAGTCGCTCTGTGAACCGATCCGAGCCGCTCTAGGGTGGAAGATGGACCGTGGAGCATGCCGCGGCACCTGAGTTCCACATTGAGGGGGAGGGCTACGAAATGTCCGAAGAAGAACCCAATAGCGCATCGGCGGGCGCCTATTGGAAAGCGAATATCCGCCTGGTCGGTACATTGATGGCAATCTGGTTCCTGGTGTCGTTCGGCGCCGGGATCCTGTTCCGCCCCTTCCTCGACCAGTTCATGATCGGCGGCTTCCCGCTCGGTTTCTGGTTTGCCCAGCAGGGTTCGATCTACGTCTTTATTGCGCTGATTTTCTACTACGCGTGGAAGATGAGGAAGATCGAACGCGAATTCGATCTCGACGACTGAGGAGGGGACCATGTCGACACAAGCTTTGATCTATCTCTTCGTCGGACTGAGTTTCGCGCTCTACATCGGGATCGCGATCTGGTCGCGCGCCGGTTCAACCAAGGAATTCTATGTCGCGGGCGGCGGGGTGAATCCGGTCGTCAACGGGATGGCAACCGCAGCCGACTGGATGAGTGCGGCTTCGTTCATCTCGATGGCCGGCCTTATCGCCTTCATGGGCTATGACGGCTCAGTCTACCTGATGGGCTGGACCGGGGGCTATGTCATGCTGGCGCTGCTGCTTGCTCCTTACTTGCGCAAGTTTGGCAAGTTTACTGTGCCCGACTTCATCGGGACGCGCTATTATTCGAACGTGGCGCGCACGGTGGCCGTGATCTGCCTGATCTTCATCAGCTTCACCTACATTGCCGGGCAGATGCGCGGTGTGGGGATTGTGTTCTCACGATTCCTCGAAGTGGATGTGACGATGGGCGTTATCATCGGGATGGGCATCGTCTTCATCTACGCCGTGCTCGGGGGAATGAAGGGAATCACCTATACGCAGGTGGCGCAATACTGCGTTCTCATCTTCGCGTACCTTGTGCCCGCGATCTTCATCTCGCTGCTGATCACCGGCAACCCCGTTCCGCAGCTGGGCCTCGGTTCGACGGTCAACGACGGCTCCGGGATGCACGTGCTGCAAAAGCTCGACGAGAGCCTGCAGATGATGGGTTTCGGACCTTACACTGATGGCAGCAAGTCGATGATCGACGTGTTCTGCATCACTGCCGCTTTGATGATCGGCACGGCGGGCTTGCCCCACGTGATCGTCCGTTTCTTCACCGTTCCCAAAGCATCGGATGCCCGCAAGTCGGCAGGCTGGGCGCTCGTTTTCATTGCACTGCTCTACACCACGGCCCCGGCGGTCGCGGCGTTCGCGCGGATCAATTTCAATGAGACAGTAGACCAGACCGAATACGCGCAGGCACCCGCCTGGTTCAAAAACTGGGAGGCCAACAAACTGATCGCCTGGGTCGACAAGAACGAGGACGGTGTGATGCAGGTAGGCAAGGGCGATGCCTTCAAGGGCGCGCCCGAATATACCGGTGAAATCGGCAGCCTTGGCCAGCAGATTGTCTCGAACGAGGTGGTCGCCGACAACCCGAACGAGGTCTATGTCGACCGCGACATCATGGTTCTCGCAAATCCGGAGATCGCCAATCTGCCGGGCTGGGTGATCGCCCTGGTGGCGGCTGGCGGTCTCGCCGCTGCGCTCTCGACTGCAGCGGGGTTGTTGCTGGTGATCTCGACTGCGGTGAGCCACGACCTGCTCAAGTCGACCATCCGTCCGGACATCTCCGAAAAGGGCGAGTTGCTTGCGGCACGGATCGCGGCCACCGCCGCGATCGTGGTTGCCGGCTATCTCGGCATCTATCCTCCGGGCTGGGTGGCGCAGGTGGTGGCTTTTGCCTTCGGCCTGGCGGCGGCTTCGCTCTTCCCGGCAATCTTCATGGGGATTTTCTCCAAGTCGATGAACAAGGAAGGCGCAATTGCCGGGATGATCGTGGGGCTCGTCTTCACTTTCGCATACATCGCCTACTTCAAGTTGATGGTGGACCCGTCGATGAACGTCGCAGAGAACTGGCTGCTTGGCATTTCTCCCGAGGGAATTGGCGTGATCGGCATGATCCTCAATTTCATCGTGGCGATAGTCGTTGCCAAGATGACGTCGGCGCCACCGGCGGAAATCGACAGCCTCGTGGAGTCGATCCGTGTTCCGCGGGGCGCCGGAGGTGCCCACGCACACTAAACCCTCCCTAGAGCGGAAGGTCCTCCGGCGGGGGCGGCAGGAAACTGTCGCCCCCGTTTGTGATTGCCGCTAGGTTCGGGACGAGGGAGGGAATTCGCCGCGATGACCGAATGGTTCTTGCCGATCTTGCTGGCGGTCGCCTACGCTATTGCCCTCTTCTGGATCGCGCATCTGGGAGACCGCGCGACAGCCGGTGGGTTCCTGATGCGTCACAAGCACGCGATTCACGGGCTTTCTCTGGCCGTCTACTGCACCAGCTGGACGTTCTTCGGCGCGGTTGGCACGGCCACCGGTTCGGGGTGGCACTACCTGCCGATCTATCTCGGCCCGATCATCATGTTCACCCTCTTCGCCCCTTTCCTTTCACGGGTGCTTGAGGTCGGCAAGGCCCAGCATTCGACATCGATCGCCGATTTCCTGTCTGCTCGGTATGGTAAGAGTGCATGGGTCGCGGCGCTGGTCACGCTGATTGCCCTGTTCGGGGCACTACCCTACATGGCGCTCCAGCTCCGCTCCGTTAGCCAGACACTCGTCGCCCTCTCCCCCGGAATCCAGGACTATCTGCGCGACGGCGAGATAGTCATGGCGGTGGCCTGCATCATGGCAGCATTCGCAGTACTCTTCGGAACCGGCCGCCTCGATCTGACCCAGCATAACCGCGGCATGGTGCTTGCTATCGCGGTCGAGGCGCTGGTCAAGTTCGTCGCCATCGGCGCCGTTGCGGCTTTCGCTGTCTCCTTGCTCATTTCCGATAGCGACACGGCCGTGCTGTCTGCTGCGGTCGACCGTACCTTTGCGTGGTCCCAGGTCGACGCCCGATTCGTGACGCTGACTTTTCTTGCAGCCATGGCCGTGCTGTGCCTGCCGCGCCAGTTCCACATGCTCGTGGTCGAGGCGCAAGAAGACCGGTTGGAAGGGGCAATGCGCTGGCTGTTCCCGGTCTATCTGGCTGCCATCAGTGCCGCGGTCATTCCCATCGTAGTGGCTGGGACGATCGCTATGCCCGGCGATACGCATGCCGACATGCTAATGCTGAGCATGCCGCTCGCCAGCGATGCGGATGCGCTGGCCATGCTCGCCTTTATCGGCGGATTTTCGGCTTCGACCGGCATGATTATCGTCACCAGCATCGCACTTTCCGGCATGGTCACCAATGACCTTATTGTGCCTGTCCTCTTCAGGGAGCGCTTGCTGCAGCGCGACGATCGCCACGCGCTGGGCCCCGCGCTCATCCTCGTTCGCCGTGTGACTGTCGTTGTCCTCCTGGCCCTCGCCTACCTCTTCGCGCGTGCAGTAGGTTCGGGCTCAACGCTTGCCGGCCTCGGCGAGATCGCCTTTGCCGGCGTCGCGCAATTCGCACCCGGCCTGCTGCTCGGCTTCAGCTGGCGCCGTGCCAACCGAATCGGCATGGTCGCAGGGCTGCTCGCCGGTTTCGCGGGCTGGCTGTTCCTGCTCGCGGCACCGGTTATCATGCCGGGGTACACGCCGCCAATAATCGGAGATGATCCGCTCGTCTCCGGCGCGGTTCTCAGCCTGGTCGCCAACACGGTGCTGTTCGTCGTCTTCTCGATCGTGGGCGAGACCAACCTCGCCGATCGTGTCCAGGCTGTCGCCTATGTCCATCGCCAGGGCGGACTGCCGCATCCCGACCAACTCGCAACAGAGGTGCGCGTGGCAGACTTCCGCCTCTTGCTCGAGCGGTTCGTCGGCGAAGAGCAGGCCCGTGATGCACTCAATGCGCTGCGTCTGGAATCGGGCCGCAACTATCGCGATGGCGATAGCGCCGATGCACTGGTCCGCGACGCTGCGGAACGCATGATCAGCACAATTATCGGCAGCTCATCGGCTCGTACGCTGATCCAGTCGACGCTCGAAGGCGATCCGGTGTCGCTCGAGCGGGTTGTGGCGATGTTCGACGAGACTTCCCAGCGCCTCCAGTTCGGTGCTGGCCTGTTGCAGATCGCGATCGAGCACATCGACCAGGGCATTTCGGTGGTCGACAACCAGCAGCGCCTCGTTGCCTGGAACCCTCGCTATGTGGAGATGTTCGACCTCCCCGCCGAATTGGTGGAGGTCGGGCGCCCGATTGCCGACCTTTTGCGGTTCAATATGCGTGCACTCGGCTACGCAGAAGAAGCGATTGACGTCGAGATCGACAAGCGCCTGCTCCATCTTCAGGCGGGATCGAGGCACAGTACCGAGCGCATCCTGTCGGATGGGCGCGTGATGCGGATTCTCGGTAATCCGGCACCCAATGGAGGCTATGTCACGAGCTACACCGACGTGACCGCCGACCGGGTGGCGGAGCAGGCGCTCGAGGCCAAGGTTTATGAGCGGACGCAGCAGCTGGTCGAATCCAATGCTGCACTGGAGGCCGCGACACGATCGAAGACAAGGTTCCTTGCGGCTGCAAGCCATGACCTCGTACAGCCACTCAATGCCGCCCGGCTATTCGCGAGCGCCCTGAACGAGGAAATCGCGGAGGATCGGCCGCGCGAACAGCGTCTGCTTGGCCAGATCGACAGGTCGATCCGCACCGCGGACCGTCTTTTGCGCGCACTGCTCGACATATCCCGGCTCGACGGTGGCAATATCGAGATTGCGAAGAGCCGCTTCTCGCTCGATCTTGCCTTTGCCGAAATTGTCAATGAATTCGAGGTGCAGGCGGCCGCGAAAGGGCTCGAACTCGTGGTCCAACCTTGCGGCCTCTGGATCGACACCGACCGCGGCCTGTTCGTTTCAGTCCTGCAGAACCTCGTCACCAACGCGCTGCGCTATTCCGAAAGTGGCAAAGTGCTCGTCGGTGGCAAGCGCAGGGGGAAGTCCGTCCAGATTTTCGTGGCCGACCAGGGACCGGGGATCGCGCCTGACAACCGCGAGCGGATATTCGAGGAGTTCACCCAGTTGGGCGTAAAGCGCGACGGTGAGGGCCTTGGCCTGGGCCTGGCCATCGTTCAACGTATTGCCGCTATGCTGGGAACCCTTGTCGTCGTTCACTCGATCGAGGGAAAAGGCAGTGTGTTCTCGTTCAGCTTGCCGACTACGCCAGCTGCAATTGTGGAGCCGGTCAGAGAGGCCGGGAAGCCCTCATCGATCGCCCGCTCCGGTGCCAGGATCCTGTGCATCGACAACGACAGGGCAAGCTGCGAAGGACTTGTTGCACTTCTGGAGGGATGGGGCTTCGATGCGACGGGTGCCACGCATCCTGACGAAGTGGGTGACATGGACGCACCCCACTTGATCATCCTCGACTATCGGCTCGACGATGGCCTCACCGGCGACAAGGCCTGCCCGCTGCTGGCAACTAAGCTCGGGGAGTTGCCTCCGGTCATATTGCTTACGGCAGAGGACACTGACGAAACCAAGCTTGCTGCGGAATCGATCGGCGCGCAGCGGATCCTAAAACCCGCAAGTCCAGCGACGCTACGGGCGCTCCTCAACTCGATCCTGAGGATCGATGCCTGACGGATCGCCGTATTCGAGCTGCTTCGCGATAAGTACTGCCTGAGTCCGGTTGGTCACGCCAAGGCGCCTGAAAATCGCAGTGATATGGGCCTTCACCGTCGCTTCGCTGATATCCATCGCGTAGGCGATCTGCTTGTTGAGCAAGCCCTCCGATAGATAGCGCAGGATCCGCGTTTGTGCGGGCGTCAGGCTCGCAAGACGGGAGGCTGCCGGATCCTCGGTTGCCTCGGCAGCGGGGAAGACAAGGTCGCCGTCGCAAATTCGTCTCAGTGAGCTTGTCATCTCGGCGAGCGATGCTGTCTTCGCGATAAAGCCCGAAGCGCCAAGATCTCGCGCGCCGATGACTGCACGGGCGTCTTCCATCGCGGAGATGACCACGACCGGGACAGCTGGGCACAGCTTGCGCATTTCCATAAGCGCGCCAAGACCGCTGCTGTCGGCCATGTGCAAATCCAGCGTCGTCAGATCCACATCTCCCGCAGCCATCAGGTCCCTGGCAGACGCTGCATCGGCGACCTCTGCCACTTCGTGATCGGGCCACACCTTCTCGACCGCTGCACGGATCGCGCCACGCATGAGCGGATGGTCGTCGGCGATGACAATGCGGCGTGCCATGGGGCTAGCGGTTCCGCCTACCCTCGATCAGAATCTCCACGATAGTCGGGTCGGCTAGAGTGGAGGTATCGCCAAGTGCGCCGAACTCGTTCTCTGCGATCTTCCTCAGGATCCGTCGCATGATCTTGCCCGAGCGGGTCTTGGGCAGGCCGGGTGTGAAGTGGAGATGGTCGGGCGTCGCGATCGGCCCGATCTCCTTGCGTACCCATTGGCGCAGTTCGGTGGCAAAATCTCCTGACGCCTCCTCGCCCGCGTTAAGCGTGACATAGCAATAAATGCCCTGTCCCTTGATGTCGTGCGGGAAGCCAACCACCGCCGCCTCGCTCACTTTCGGATGTAGCACCAGCGCGCTTTCCACCTCGGCCGTGCCCATACGGTGGCCCGACACGTTGATCACGTCATCGACACGGCCGGTGATCCAGTAATAGCCATCGGCGTCGCGGCGGCATCCGTCCCCGGTGAAATATTTGCCCGGATAGGTGCTGAAATAGGTCTGGATGAAGCGCTCGTGATCGCCATAAACAGTGCGTGCCTGACCCGGCCAACTGCGGGTGATGCACAAGTTCCCTTCGGTTGCGCCCTCGAGAACATGGCCGTCATTGTCGACCAATTGCGGGCAGATGCCGAAGAACGGACGGCCCGCGCTGCCCGGCTTCATGTCGTGCGCGCCCGGCAGGGTGGTGATCATGATGCCGCCGGTCTCGGTCTGCCACCAGGTATCCACCACCGGCGCGGTGCCGGCGCCGACATGGTCGTGATACCAGCGCCATGCTTCGGGATTGATCGGTTCGCCAACCGATCCCAGCAGTCTCAGCGACGAGAGGTCGTGTTTCGCAACGTGGCCTTCACCCTCGCGCATCAGCGCGCGGATCGCGGTGGGGGCGGTGTAGAAGATGTTGACCTTGTGCTTCTCGCAAACGGCCCAAAAGCGGTCGTGGTCTGGGTAATTGGGCACGCCCTCGAACATCAGCGCTGTCGCTCCGTTCTGCAGCGGGCCGTAGACGATATAACTGTGTCCGGTGACCCAGCCGATGTCGGCCGTGCACCAGTAGATCTCGCCGGGACGATAGTCGAAGACATAGCGGAAGGTGGTCTCGGTCCAGACCGAGTAGCCGCCGGTCGTGTGGAGAACCCCCTTGGGGCTGCCGGTCGATCCCGAGGTGTAGAGGATGAACAGCGGGTCTTCCGCATTCATCGGCTCGCACTGGCATTCCTCCCCGACATCGGCGGACAGCTCGTGATACCAGTGGTCACGCCCCTCGATCATGGCGACATCGCCGCCGGTGTGGCGGACGACTAATACTGCCTTGACCGACGCCTTCTCGAGTGCCGCATCGACATTGGCCTTGAGCGGGACCACTTTCGAGCCGCGCAGTCCCTGGTCTGCGGTCACGATCCAGTCGCTCTTGCAGTCCACCACGCGCCCGGCGATGGCATCGGGCGAGAAGCCGCCAAAAATCACCGAATGGATCGCCCCGATGCGAGCACAGGCGAGCATGGCGAAAGCGCCTTCGGGGATCATGGGCATGTAGATCGTGACGCGGTCACCCTTCTTCACGCCGAGCTTTTTCAGCGTGTTCGCCATGCGGATCACTTCGGCCTTGAGCTCGGCATAGGTGATGGTGCGCGTCTTACCCTCGGGGCTGTCGGGTTCGAAGATCAATGCTACGCGATCGCCGTGGCCGGCTGCGACGTGGCGGTCGACGGCATTGTGGCAGATGTTGAGCTTGCCGTCCTCGAACCACCTAATGTCGACCGGGTCAAAGCTCCAGCCGGCAATCCTGGTCGGCTTCTCGATCCAGTCGAGCCGTGCCGCCTGCTCTGCCCAGAAGCCGTCCGCATCCTCGACGCTCCGAGCATACATTTGCTCGTAATCGGAAGGGGTGCAATTGGAGCCTTCGGAAGCACTTCCCGGCCTGCGAACCCATTCATTGTCGTGCGCGGTATTGCTCACCATGATTTCTCCTACTCGATCCGACCGCCGGAATGCGGATGCTTATGTATCGGACGATCCCGCGCGATGCCTTACGACCATAGTAGTATAGACCATCCGCTCATAGATAAGCGGGCGCGATGCTGCGATTTTCTCCCGGTCAAGCACAATAAGGCGGGGAGGGATATTCAATGAGAGCTGGCTACACAGGAGGACAGCTTCGCAAGCTAACAATCGGTTTGCTCGGAGCCAGTATGCTAGTGCCGGCCTCCGCCGCCGCACAGGATAGGGAAACTGTCGAGGAGCGGCTTGATCGCCTTGAGGCGATGATTGTGGCGATGCAGCAGCAGATGAACGACGCGCCAACCAATGCTGAACAAGCGCAGACAGTTGCTGAGCTTCGCACAGCGGTCGCCGAGGCGAAGGCGCAGAGCGAAGCGGTCGCTGCTCAACAAGCGCAAACTTCTGAGCGTGTTGCGGTGGTCGAAAAGAACGATGGCAACGGCTTCCGCGTCGGCTCCACGACGGTCAAGATCGGCGGCTATGCCAAGCTCGATGCGAAGTCGATTCGCACCAGCGCCGGACAATTGCCGGGCGATTCGGTCGGGCGCGACTTCCTGATACCGAGCCTCATCCCGGTAGGGACCGGTGATTCCTCGGGCTGGGACACACATTTCCATGCCAGGCAAAGCCGCCTTGTGATCGGGACGAGCACGCCTGTTGGCGACAAGGCTGTCGGTACACACCTGGAAATGGATTTCCTGGTTACCGCAGGCGGTGACCAGCGCGTGTCGAACAGCTATGTGCCACGGCTCAGGCAAGCCTTCATCACCTATGATGGCTGGACGTTCGGCCAGGCCTGGTCGAACTTCCAGAACGTGGCTGCCCTGCCCGACAGCGTTGACTTCGTAGGCACGATGCCGGGAACGGTGTTCGTCCGCCAGCCGCTTATCCGCTACAAGAGCAAGAGCGGTTTTTCGGTATCGGTCGAGAATCCCGAAACGGCGCTTACTTCTGCAACCGGCGGTCGCATCCTGCCTGCAGACGACAAGCTTCCGGACATTACCGCGCGTTATGACGGCAAGGGCTTCGCCATTGCCGGTATTGTCCGCCAGCTGTCCGCATCGGATGCGATCCTGCCCAACGGTTCGGATACCGCTTTCGGATACGGTATCAGCGTATCGGGCAAGATCCCCATCGGCAGTGGTGGCGACGACTTCCGGTTCATGGCGACGGCTGGCGAGGGCCTGGGACGGTACATGGGGGCGAACATCGTAAACGACGCGGCAATCGACGCGAACGGCGAACTCGATCCCATTGCGACCTATTCCGGCTTCGGCGTATTCCGCCACGTCTGGAGCCCGAAGGCCCGCTCATCGATCGGAGGCAGCTATTTCAAGGCGGATAACCCAGTCCTGCTGACCAGCGGCGCACCGACCGACGAGGTGTGGAACGTCTTCGGCAACTTCATCTATTCACCGGCCCCCAAGCTCGATATCGGCCTCGAATACGTTTATGCCGAGCGAACCAACGAGGCCGGCGCCAATGGCAATTTGCAAGAGCTGCACCTGATGGCGAAATACAGCTTCTGAGTAAGGTCTGCGGGGAGCTAAGGCGGTGGGCGACCCGGGCATCGGGTCGCCCACTCTTCCAGTTTTGGCGGGAGGTGACATGAGATTTCACGATGTTGCGGCGTTGGCGCAAAGCGATCCGGAAGGCTTCTGGCTCGACGCGGCCAGGGGCCTCGATTGGGTGGAAACGCCCGCCACCGGACATGATGCCGATGGCGACGTCTGGTTTCCCGACGGCGTGCTCAACACCTGCCACAATGCGGTCGATCGCCATGTGATCGCAGGGCGCGGAGAGGCCGCCGCGCTGATCTACGAGAGTCCCATCACCGGAAAGAGCGACCGCTTCACTTTCGCGCAGTTGCAGGAGCGTGTGGCCCGCACAGCCGGCATGTTGACCGCGCAAGGCGTTGCGAAAGGCGACCGGGTGATCATCTACATGCCGATGGTCCCGGAAGCGGTCTTTGCGATGCTGGCCTGTGCCCGGATTGGCGCCGTGCATTCCATCGTATTCGGCGGTTTCGCCGCGCCCGAGCTGGCCAAGCGGATCGACGATTGCGAGCCGAGGCTGATCCTGAGCGCATCCTGCGGTTTCGAGCCGGGTCGCACGATCGCCTACAAGCCACTGCTCGATGCCGCACTCGACCTCGCAAGACACAAGCCGGCCGCCGCCATCATCCTGCAACGCGAAGAGTTGGTGGCAGACATGATCGCTGGACGTGATGTGGATTGGGCAACGGCCTACGCGCATTCTGAACCGGCCGATTGCGTCCCCGTCGCCTCGAGCGATCCTCTCTACATTCTCTACACCTCGGGCACCACCGGTACACCGAAGGGCGTCGTGCGCGACAATGGCGGCCATGCAACTGTGCTGCACTGGTCCATGGCGAATATCTACGGTGTCGGTCCGGGTGATACGTATTGGGCCGCGTCGGACATCGGTTGGGTCGTGGGGCACAGCTATATCGTCTACGGCCCGCTACTTGCAGGATGCGCAACCCTGTTGTTCGAGGGAAAGCCAGTAGGTACGCCAGACGCCGGAGTTTTCTGGCGGCTGATCGACGAACATCGGGTGAAGGTACTGTTCACCGCCCCGACTGCCATCCGGGCTATCCGCCGATCCGATGCAGACGGCTCGTTCATCGACGAGGCCTCTCTCAATTCGCTGGAGGCATTATTCCTGGCAGGCGAGCGCGCGGATCCCGACACGCTCCTCTGGATCGCGGGAAAACTGCGCAAACCGGTCATCGACCACTGGTGGCAAACGGAACTGGGCTGGCCTGCGATTGCCACCTGCTTCGGCCTCGGTGAAACCGAAATCCGTGCGGGCAGCGCAGGCCACGCCGTTCCCGGCTATCGCTTCAAGGTGAAAGATGATGCAGGGGCCGAGGTGCCTGCTGGGACCGTGGGCCATCTGCTCATCGAGCAACCTCTCCCCCCCGGCGCATTCCGCGCGCTGTGGAACAATTCCGAACGGTTCGCGGCCGGCTTCGCCGACTTTCCGGGACACTACACGACCGGGGACGCCGGCATGATCGATGCCGATGGCTTCATCCACATCATGGGCCGCACCGACGACATCATCAACGTGGCGGGACACCGGCTCTCGACTGGCCAGATGGAGGAGGTTGTCGCCAACCACCCGCAGGTCGTGGAATGCGCCATGGTCGGGGCGGCCGACGAACTCAAAGGTGAGATGCCCGTCGGATTCGTCGTCACCAGGCCGAATTGCGATGACTACGAGATAATCCGAACGGAGTTGGTTGCTTCAATTCGTGGCGACATCGGTCCGATTGCCAGTCCGCGATCAATCCACTTCGTCGATGCACTGCCCAAGACGCGATCCGGCAAGATCCTGCGCAACCTCCTGCGCGATATCGTCAACGGCTCGCCATTCGCCGTTCCCCAGACAATCGAGGATGCAAGCGTGATCGATGTGATCAAGGAAAACGTGCGGTCGGCAGCGTGAACTGAAGGAAAGGCATCTGCTGGCGAGGGCGCATAGATGGCTTGAGAGCTGATTAGGGGCCTCATAGCGACCGTCCGCTCGATGCAGACCGAAGGACAGCTTTCGGGTGGCAACGCAAGCATCTCGACTGACCGTGATTGGGGCGCAAAGCGGTCATTTTGCGGAGTAGCACCACCATAGCGGCCATCGAACCTTGTGCGGCATGCGGGTCCTGCTCGCTCATTCGATCCTGCCCCGGGGCCACTGCAGGTCCCTGCTGTTGCTGGTGAAGAAATTGATCTGTTTAACGTCCTCGCGACTGAACTTCTTGTGGCCTGGTCGGCCGAGCGCAGCCTGCGTTGCTCAGGAATTGACCCTGCAGCGAATGGGATGAGTGCGAACCGGATCTTCAATGCCCAGAATGCGCATGGCCTCGTTGGCATTGTCGGCTTGATGATGTTCGAGTGTGACCTGCTTGCGCGGCGGTCCATTCCTTCTCGCCAGTGTTGCTTCGCGTTTCTCGATCATCTCTAGAACCTTGCAGGGCGCCATGCGCTTGCCGGACTGACCGGACGTGAACCGCGTATGGCTCATGCCGCTCTTCCCTGTGTAACAGGGAAATCCGGGCAAACCGAACCGAAGTTCGCAAGCCAAGAGACGGCGCGTCGAATTCGCCCCTGAAGCAGCTCAGGAGACTGCACAAGTGATGCGGGCGTTACGGATTATGCGGTGAATGCCCGCCTGCTATCCGCGAGCTGCGAGCGGCCCTGAAACCAGAGACAAGAGCTGGGAGGCGGTGGCGGAGACGGTGGGATTCGAACCCACGATACCCGTTACCAGGTATGGTTCCTTAGCAGGGAACTGGTTTCAGCCACTCACCCACGTCTCCGGAACTTCGCACTGCTGTCGAGGCGAGTGCGAGGGGCGCGCTATAGCCACGCCTCCGGTGCGCTTCAAGGCCTGATTGCCGTCTTCTGCGCATCGCATGTTCGACTCGTTTCAGCGCATTTTCGATTCGGTTCATCGCCGTTTCATTGCCGCGCTGGTGAAAGGGGATTCTTCTTGTCGCACAGCTGCCTGCGTCATCGACGCGGGCAGGGAGGGAAACATGAAAAGAGCCGTCACCATCACCCATCGCTTCACCTTGGCGCTGGCCGCGCTCGGCCTGGCCGCAACACCGCTCGCCGCACAGGTCGAGACCATCGATCCGGACACCGCGATCGACGGTGACCTCGTCGAACAGCCGGGCGAGCAGCCGGTCTATTCCGATCCTCAGGACACGGTGACCTATACGCAGGAGCCAGACGCGTCGGCGCCGGCGGACAGCTACCCGGAGCAGCCGCAGTGGTCGGAACAAGGTGCCGAGGAAGCGGCCACGACGGCAGTCGAAACGCCTCCGGTCGAGAACAATGCCACCACCTACAAGGAAGACGATCTCATCGGCGCGGCTGAAGGCGTGTTCGGCAAGGGCGCCAAGGGCGTCGCCGACATGATCCAGAAGCTGCTCAGGGACCAGGGCGAACCCAACGCCTACATCGTCGGACGCGAGGCGAGCGGCGCATTCATTGTCGGCGCCCGCTACGGTTCGGGCACGCTGTTCCACAAGGTCGAGGGAGAGCGCCCTGTCTACTGGACCGGACCCTCGGTCGGCTTCGACGCAGGCGCCAATGCCGGCAGCACCTTTGTCCTCGTCTACAACCTCTGGGACAGCGAGGAGCTCTACAAGCGATTCCCCGCAGGCGAGGGACAGGCCTATTTCGTCGGCGGCCTCACCGCCAGCTACATGCGCAAGGGCGACGTCGTGCTGATCCCGATCCGGGTGGGTGCTGGCCTGCGCCTCGGCGTCAATGCCGGCTATATGAAGTTTTCCAAGAAGCAGCGCTGGCTGCCGTTCTGAACGCGTGAAAGGAGCCCTTCGGGTCATATAACGAAAAATCACGAAGGCTCCGGGGCCGCAACGGGATTTCCTGTTGCGGCCCCAACCATATCCGGCAATGAGGCGCCCATGCTCGACCGACTTCAAGCCCAGGCTCCCGACGCGCTGCTCGCGCTGATCAAGATGCATGCGCAGGACCCGCGCGAGGACAAGATTGACCTCGGAGTGGGTGTCTATCGCACGAACGAGGGGGCGACACCGGTCTTCCGCTCGATCAAGAAGGCCGAGCAGAAGCTGATCGACGAGCAGGATTCGAAATCCTACCTCGGGCCAGAAGGCGATACGGGCTTCACCGCAGCGCTGATGCCCTACATCTTCGGCGAAGATGCCACGATGGGCGGCCGGATCGAGGGGATGCAGACTCCGGGGGGCACCGGCGCGGTCCGCCTTGCGCTGGCACTGGCCAAGTCTGCGGGCGTGACGCGCGTCCACATGGGTACGCCGAGCTGGCCGAACCACGCGCAGATCATTGCCGATCTGGAGCTCGAGGCGGTTCCGTTCAATCACGCGAAGGCCGACGGCTCGGCCGATCTCGATGCGGTTCTTGGTGCAATCCGCGGTGCGGGCACGAGCGATGCCGTGATGCTGCACGGCTGCTGTCACAACCCGACGGGCGTGGACTACACGGCCGAACAATGGGGCGCGATCGCTGCCGCCTTTGCCGAGACCGGCGTGCTGCCGGTGCTCGACGTTGCCTATCACGGGCTTGGCCATGGTCTCGAAGAGGACATAGCCGGTGTCCGCATGGTGCTGGCAGAGGTGCCCGAGGCGCTGGTGGCCTACAGCTGCGACAAGAACTTCGGCCTCTATCGCGACCGCGTGGGTGCCTTCTACATGATGGCAAAGGAAGGTTCGCAGCTCCCGACGATCGTCTCGAACGCGAATGCGCTGGCTCGCGCCAACTGGTCGATGCCGCCCGATCACGGCGGCGCGGCGGTGCGCAATGTGCTGCGCGACGAGGCGCTGACGCAGGAATGGCACGAAGAGCTCGACGACATGCGCGCCCGGATGCGCCGTGTCCGTGCGCGCCTTGCTGCGGCCGACAACGAGGCGCCGGGCCTCAACCTTGCCGCGCTGGGTGAGCAGAACGGGCTCTTTGCCATGCTCCCGCTCGACAAGGACCAGATCGCCAGGCTGCGCGAGGATCACGCAATCTACATGGCCGGCTCCGGGCGCATCAACGTGGCCGGACTCCACGCCGGCAATACCGAGAAGTTCATCGCCGCCCTTGCGGACGTGACCAGGGGCTGACGCGGCATGGACCGGCAGCCGACACTCGAGACCGAGCGGCTGCTGATCCGGCCGCTGACCGAAGCGGATCGCGAGGCGGTCTATGCCGTAGCCTCCGACCCGATGGTTTGGGAACAGCACCCGATCCACGACCGCTGGCGGCGCGAGGTCTTCGATCCCTTCTTCGACGAAGGCCTGACCTGTGGTGGCGGCCTCGCCATCATCCGCAAGAGCGATGACCGGATCGTCGGCTCCAGCCGCTTCGACAGATACGACCCCGAGAATGGCGGCGTGGTCGAGATCGGCTGGACCTTCCTCGACCGGGTGTGCTGGGGCAAGGGCATCAACCACGAGATGAAACGAGCGATGCTCGGCCATGCGCTCGAGTTTGTCGAAACGGTCGAGTTCCGGGTCGGCGATACCAACTACCGTTCGCGCAATGCGCTCGAGGCCATCGGAGCAGTGCGCACGGATCGCTACGAACTGGGCAAGTACCAGGGCAAGCGTGTGGTCCATCTGGTCTACGAGATCACGCGGGAGAGCTTTGCCACCGGTCCCCTGGCGTAATGTAGGACCGAAGTAGGACCATGCGACGGCAGGCCTACAGGATGGAGCACATGGAGCACGGTCCTGGAAAAGGAATTCGTGAGGGTGGCTCACTGGCGAGATTGCAGGGGTTGAAGAGGTGCGCGGCAGATGAACCATCACCACAGGTGGAGCATATCGCGTCCAAGTAGGAAACGCGCCGCCGCGCGCAGCTCGGCCCCGGTTTGCGAGCCGACTGCCCTGCCTACCTGGCCAGCGCCTGCATCCGCTTGAGGTAGCGAGCAAGGACGTCGATCTCGAGATTGACCTCGTTACCCTCGGTCAAACTACCCAGCGTGGTCACTTCGCCCGTATGCGGGATGATATTGACCGCGAAGTCGCAAGTGCCGTCGCTGCGATCGCGCACATCGTTCACGGTCAGCGAGACGCCGTCGACCGTGATCGAGCCCTTGGGTGCAAGGAAGGGTGCAAGGTCGCGGCCGATGCGGAAGGCGAGCTTGCGCGAGTCGCCCTCATCCCTCGACAACACTACCTGCCCCACGCCGTCGACATGGCCAGTCACGAGATGCCCGCCCAATTCGTCGCCGAGCCTGAGCGCGGTTTCGAGATTGAGCCTGGCACCCTCGGCCCACATTCCCGGCCTGGTGCGGCTGACGGTCTCGCCCGAAACGTCGAAGGTCACACGCGCATCGCCCTTGGTCCCACCCAGTGCGACGACCGTCAGGCAAACGCCCGAGCACGCAATCGAAGCGCCGATGTCGATCGCATCGGGATCGAAGGGGCAGGCTACGGTAATACGCAGGTCGCCGCGCTGCTCGGCGCTTTCGATGGTTCCGATGGCGGTGACGATGCCGGTGAACATGCTTGTATTCTCTCCTGTCAGCGCGTGCGGCTGTAGGCTTCGTATGTGTCGCTGCCAAGCTGGCGGCGTTCGCTCAAGATCCATCGCCCGTGCGCTTCGGCGAGGCTGGCGAGGCCGATGTCGCCCAGGGCGGGGCGACCATTTCCGATGAGGACAGGGGCGCGGTAAAGCTCGATCCGGTCGACGAGGTCTTCGGCCAGGAAGCTCGCCGCCGCCATGCCGCCACCCTCGACATAGAGATACTGGACGCCGCTCAGCGTGGCGATCTGGCCCGGTGCGTTGATGACCTTCACCCCGTCGGGCGGAACGCCGCGGCTGAGCAGAACGCGCTGCGGGCTGCGCTGCTCGATGCCGGAAAGGCGCACGTCGAGCCGGGGCTTGTCCGCGCGCCAGGTGCCGCCGCCGACGAGGATCGCATCGGCCATCGCACGGCGTGAATGGACATGCGCGCGCGCAGCTTCGCCGGTGATCCACTGGCTTTCACCCGAAGCTGTGGCGATGCACCCATCGAGCGAAGTCGCAAGTTTGAGCGTCACGTGCGGCCGGTCGTAGGCGGCGCGGGTGAGGTATCCTGCGAGACTTTCGCGAGCCTCGGGCGAACCGATGAATTCCGCGACGACACCAGCCTTGCGCAGGTGATCGAGGCCCGAGCCGGCGGTGCGTGGATCGGGATCCTCGACCCCGGCTATGACGCGCGCGACGCCGGCATCTGCCAGCAGGTGCGAACAGGCGGGGCCGCGATGGGAGCGGTGGGCGCAGGGCTCCAGCGTGACATAGGCGGTCGCGCCGTGGGCGGCATCACCAGCCTGTTCCAGTGCAACGGCCTCTGCATGGGGGCGCCCACCATCGCCGGTCCAGCCGCGGCCGACGACGATCCCGTCCCTTACGATGATGCAACCGACGGCCGGGTTCGGTCGGCTCAGCGGCCGGGCGCGGGCTGCTATGCGTGCAGCCGCAGCCAGCCAGCGCAGGTCACTCGGGCTTTTCGGCAACCGCCTGGCCTGCCTGGTAGAGTTCCTTGCGCCGCGCTTCTTCGGCTGCGGCTTCGCGCGCATTTTCGATCTCGGCCTGCGCGGCCATCGTATCGACATCCAGACCGGTCGCCCGGCCAAGCGCCTTGTAGGCGTCGACCTTGCGCTCGCGCAATTTGGCGAGTTCGGCTTCGCGCTCGTCCTTGCGCTTCTGGTTCTCGATATTGGTGCGGCGGATTTCCTCGTCGCTTCGCCCCTCTGCGAAGGTGGAGATGAACACCACCTTAGGTTTGTCGGGCGGCACGAAGACCGATTCCTGCATGAAGCTGTAGAGCAGGACGAAAGTCATCGCGAAGGAGATCGCGAGGAAGGTCCAGCGATAGGGGCGAGGCTCGCGGATATAGTCCCACAGGTCCGCTGTGCCCGACTTCATGTTGAATCTGCTGACCATGCGCATGGCGCCTAGATAGGGCGCTTTGCCCGTGTGCGCCAGTAGGCGGCTTAGTCGAAGCTGGCGTAGAGCGTGCGCCCGTTTCGGCTCAGCCAGCCATTGGCGAGTTCGATATCGCCTTCGAACAATTCGCCGAGCAGCGTGTGGAAAGCGGGCGAATGGTCGAAATGGACGAGATGCGCGACTTCATGCGCCACGACCGAGCGGCGGATTGCATCGGGCGCCTGAACGAGCCGCCAGTTGAGCCGCAAGACGCCTTCGCTCGAACAACTACCCCAGCGGCGCTTGGCGCGCGTGAGGCGGACTTCTGCGGGAGTAAGGCCGGCCTTGGTGCAGTAGTGTTTGGCATCCTCGGTAAACAATAGCTGCGCCTCGCTCTCCAGCCAGCGGTGCAGGCGGCGGGCCAGCGTTTCGCGCGGGCCGCCGATGGTGAGGACGTCATCGTCGAGCAGAGCCTTGCGCGGGGCATCGGCGCGCCAGTCGATCGAGACTTCGCGCCCGCGATGGAGCAGTGCGCCTTCGCTCACCGGATCGCGCTTTGCAGGCACTTTGGCGAGCTGCTGCTCAAGCCATGCAGCGCGTGACTGGGCGAAGGCTACCGCTTCGGCGGAGCGGCACCAATGCGGCAGGGTGATGCGGATCGCGCTGCCATCGGGCGCGAGTCGCAAGGTCAGTCGCTTGGCGCGGCGATTGCGATTGAGCTCGACCGGCAGGCGCTTGCCCGCGATCTCTACCACCGGGTCTTCAGGTTCGCGGCGCAACCAGTCGATCATCCGCCATCCTCCCCGTCGCCCCAGTCGACGACATGGTGTTCGAGCGGCCCCGCCATATCCTCTGGGATCACGCGGCCAGCCACGGAGACCCCGGCGCGGATCACGTCCTCGCGATCGCCCGAGATGAGGTAGTGCCACGGCTTGAGCGGCTCGCCATCGGCGCGTAGGCGATAGGCGCAGGTGGAGGGCAGCCACGAAACATTGTCGACGATCTTGAGGGTCAGCCGCAGGCAATCGGGGACGAAGGCCTTGCGATGCTTGTAGTCGGTGCAGCGGGCGGTTTGCGTGTCGAGAAGCTTGCAGGCGACATTCGTGTGCTCGATTTCGCCCGTGTCTTCATACTCGACCTTGTGCAGGCAGCAGCGCCCGCAGCCGTCGCATAGAGCTTCCCATTCCTCCGGGTTGAGAGCTGCCAGCGGCAACTCCCAGAAGCGGTCTCTCAGCGCACCCATTTTTCCAGTTCCGCGGCCACCGCTTCGGGGCCTTCGTCGGTCGGCAGGGTGGCGAGCGGTTCGCCCTTGGGGCCGAACAGCAGGGTCACGTTGGTATGATTGACCAGATAGCCGCCGCCCGGCGCCGCCTCGCCCCTGGAAAAGCTTGCGGCAAACTTGCCCGCTACTTCGCGCAGCGTTTCCTCGTCACCCGTCAGGCCGATGAGGCGCGGGTGGAAATTGTCGGTAAACTCGCTCAGCGCTTCGGGCGTGTCACGAGCCGTATCGACGCCCACGAACAGCGGCTGGACCTGTGCGCCAAGCGCGGGATGCTCTTTTTCGAACAGCTTGAGGCCCGCCATCGCGCGTTGCTGGTCGACCGGGCATACGTCGGGGCAATAGGTGTATCCGAAGTAGATCGTGCGATATTGCCCGTCGAAATCGCTCCAGCTCACCGGCTGACCGTTCTCGCCCGTCAGGGTGAAGTCGCCACCGAGCGCCGCGCCTTCGAGGGGAGGCGGTTCGCTTGGGGTCGATGCGCTATCGCCGCACCCCGCGATCATGGTTGTTGCGGTAACGGCGAGCAGGAGGCTTTTCAGGCGAGGCATGGCATAGCGGTTCATGGTCTGCTAACCGCCGCTGTTCAAGGGTAGCTCCCCTACAGGACTGCGGAAAAACAACAGGGAATCGACAAGTGATACGGCGCGCAATTCAGGCGGTATTCGGCTTCGCGGCACTGGCTCTGGTGGCCTCGCCCTCATTCGCGCAGGCCAAGCGCGAAGGTTACGAGTTTCTCGAAGCGGTGCGCGATCGCGATGGCACCAAGGCGACCGAACTGCTCAACCAGCCCGGCAATGTGCTGATCAACACGCGCGACATCACCAATGGTGAAACCGCACTGCACATCGTGACCCAGCGGCGTGACCCCACCTGGATGCGCTTCGTGCTGGCAAAGGGCGCCAATCCCAATGTCGAGACCAAGGACAAGACCACGCCGCTGCAGATCGCCGCGCAGCTGGGTTTCATCGAAGGGATCGAAATCCTCCTCGATCACGGCGCGCTGGTCGACCCGAGCAATATTGCCGGGGAAACCCCGCTGATTTCAGCGGTCCACCGCCGCGACCTCGAGATGATCCGCGTCCTGATTGAAAAGGGAGCCAATCCCTCGCGTGCCGACAATTCCGGACGTACCGCGCGTGACTACGCCGTGCTGCTCGGCAACCGTTCGCCGGTTCTCGAGGAAATCGACAAGGCCCTGGCCGAACGGTCGGCACCTGCCCAGACATACGGTCCCAAGTAAGCATGGATGTCGCCGATCTCACGCTCGACGAACTGCGCCTCGCGCTGGCCCCGGCAATCGCGGACGCGGCTATCTTCGACGGGTGGAGGGACGCCGCGCTCGAAGCGGCCGCCGACCAGATCGGGGCCGACCGCGATGTCGCGCGGCTCGCCTTCAAGGATGACGGCGCCTTCGGCATGATCGCCGCATGGATCGAAACGATCGACCTTGCGATGGAGATTGCGCTGCCGGCTGAGAAGCTGGCGCAGATGAAGATTCGCGAACGTATCCGCAGCCTCGTCCAGTTCCGTCTCGATGCGGTGTCCGGACGCGAGGAGGCACTGCGTCGTGCGCTCGCCATCATGGCCATGCCGCAGAACGCGCCCAAATCGCTGAAGATGGGTTGGAAGAGCGCCGACATCATGTGGCGGCTCGCTGGCGATACGGCGACAGACTACAACCACTACACCAAGCGCGCGATCCTGGCCTCGATCTATGGGGCGACGCTGGCGGTGTTCGTGGATGACGAGAGCGAGGACAAGGCCGAGACCCGCGCCTTCCTCGACCGCCGGATCGAAGGCGTGATGACCTTCGAGAAGGTCAAGGCTAAGTGGCTCAATCCGGAGCGCGAACACTTCAGCGTTTCGCGCTTCCTTGGTCGCTTGCGCTACCCGGCGCGCTAGCCTCTCTCCGCTTGATCAGCATCAAGGACGGCGCACCCCCGGTGCTCTAGGCGCGACACCATGACGTCATCCGCTATTGATAATCGGTTGCAACAAGGCTCTGCATCTGACAGAGCCGCGCGCATGACGCTCGATGCTTTTGACCACGAGAAGCCTGCGCGCATCGTCGCGGTGGACTGGACCTCGCTTGCCGAGGACGAAGGCAAGCGCCTCAAGGCGATGGGCGTCGACGAGGGAGCCGAGGTCGCCATAATCCATCGCGGCATTTTCGGCACGCGCGATCCGCTGGCGATCCGCATCGGACGCATGACCATCGCCCTGCGCCGCGCCCATGCTCTCGCGATCAGGGTGGAGCCCGCATGAGCCGCAAACGCACGGCTGCGCTGGTCGGCAATCCCAATGCGGGCAAGAGCGCACTCTTCAATGCGCTGACCGGCGCGCGCCAGAAGATCGCCAATTATCCCGGCGTGACGGTCGAGCGGAAGGCAGGGCGCCTGACCTTGCCGAGCGGTGAGCCGGTCGAGCTGATCGACCTGCCCGGCTCCTACAGTTTCGATGCCGCCAGCCCCGACGAGGAAGTGACCCGCAAGGTCGTCCACGGCGAATTCGAGGGCGAGGCGACGCCTGATGTCATCGTCCTCGTGCTCGACGCTGCGAACCTCGAACAGCACCTAGTCTTCGCGCAGGAAGTGCTCGAGCTCGGGCGACCCACGGTGGTGGCACTCAACATGATCGACCTTGCCGAACGCGACGGCCTGACGCTCGATGCGGCGGCGCTGTCCGAGGCGCTCGGCGTTCCCGTCGTCCCGACCGTCGCGGTGCGTCGCAAGGGCCTCGACGAACTTTCTGCGGCGATTGCCGAGGCGGAAACCCATGCCGACGAGGAGGCACACAAGCGCTGGCACCTGACGCTGCCCGAGCGGCGCCTGTCGGCCAAGCACATGACACGTGCGGCCATCCTCTCGAAATCGACCCGGCATACGATCGAGAACGGCGTCGACCGCGTGCTGCTCAATCCGTGGATCGGGCCGGTCATTCTTTTCGGCCTGCTGTTCGTAATTTTTCAGGCCGTGTTCGCCTGGGCGACGCCATTCGCCGATGCTCTCGAGGGCGGGGTGGGAGCGGTATCAGGTCTCGTTACCGAAAATATGGCTCCGGGCTTCATCCGCGATTTCCTGACCGAGGGCGTGCTGGCAGGCGTCGGCTCAGTCGTGGTCTTTCTCCCCCAGATCGTGATCCTCTTCTTCTTCATCCTGGTGATGGAGGCGAGTGGCTACATGGCGCGTGCGGCCTTCCTGATGGACCGGCTGATGGCGGGCGTTGGCCTGTCGGGGAAGAGCTTCATCCCGCTGCTTTCCAGTTTCGCCTGCGCCATTCCCGGCATCATGGCGACCCGGTCGATTCCCGACGCCAAGGATCGGCTGACGACCATCCTCGTAGCACCGCTGATGACCTGTTCGGCGCGCCTGCCGGTCTATGCGGTGATTATCGCGGCGGTCATTCCCGAGACTCGCGTTGGGCCGGGCATCGGGCTGCAGGGACTGGTCCTCTTCGCCCTCTATCTCGCCGGAATCCTGGGGGCGATGGTGGTCGCGCTCGTGCTGCGTAACACGGTGACCAAGGGCGCGGCGAGCGGCTTCATCATGGAAATGCCGCGCTACCAGCTGCCACGGATCAAGGACCTCGCCATCGGGCTGTGGCAGCGCGCCTGGGTATTCCTGCGCCGCGCAGGCACGATCATCTTCACCGTCACCATCGTATTGTGGCTGATGCTGAGCTTCCCCAAGGCGGAACCGGGTGAGAGCCAGATGGACGCCAGCGTCGCGGGCCGGATCGCCGACGTCATGCATCCCGTGCTCGAACCGATCGGTTTCAACCGCGAAATCAGCCTCGCTCTCATCCCCGCGATGGCCGCGCGCGAGGTTGCTGTCTCGGCGCTTGCCACAACCTATGCCGTCGATGCGGAAGACGAAGACCTCGCGGCCGAAGGCGTGACCGGCAAGATCGCCGCCTTGTGGAGCCTGCCGACCGCGCTGGCCTTCCTCGCCTGGTTCGTCTTTGCGCCACAGTGCATATCGACCATCGCCGTCGCGCGGCGCGAGACCAACGGCTGGAAGTGGCCCGCCTTCATGGTCGGCTATCTCTTCGCGCTGGCCTATGTCTTTGCCGGGCTGACCTTCTGGATCGCGACGGCGATGGGTCTCTAGCGCAAACCGCGTCCGCTTCGGTGGAAACTCCAGCGCAGCCCTAGAAGCGACTCGCACCGTCCGTTAGGCCTCTCGCCAACAGATACGAAGGGACGATTCGATGGCCGGTAGCCTCAACAAAGTCATGCTGATCGGAAACCTGGGCGCAGACCCGGAAATCCGCAGCTTCCAGAACGGCGGCAAGGTCGCGAACCTGCGCATTGCCACCAGCGAGACCTGGAAGGACCGCAATACCGGCGAGCGTCAGGAGCGGACCGAGTGGCACACCGTCGCGATCTTCTCTGAAGGTCTCGTCGGCGTAGTCGAACGTTTCCTCCGCAAGGGCAGCAAGGTCTATATCGAAGGCCAGCTCCAGACCCGCAAGTGGCAGGACCAGCAGGGCAATGACCGCTATAGCACCGAGGTCGTGATCCGCGGCATGAACGGCACGCTGACCATGCTCGACGGTGCGTCGGGCGGCGGTGGAGGCGGTGGTCAGCGCGGCGGCGGTGGTGGTAGCTGGGACCAGGGTGGCGGCTTTGGCGGCGGCAACCAGGGTGGTGGCTCGTCGGGCGGTGGCTCGAACTACGACGACCTCGACGACGACATTCCGTTCTGATCCCCGGGACAGGCCCCAAGGCCTTTTGGCCGGGTAGCGAGATCCAGATGTAAGGTGGGTGCGTCATCGTTTCGGTCAGCGGACGGGTTGCACTTCTCCTGATCAGGTGTATTATCGATATATGACACCTAGATCTCTTATCGTTTTCTGCGCTCTTGGCCTTTCGGCCTGTGTTTCAACACCGCTGGCACATGGACCGGGTGATGAACCTACCCGGTTCATTCCCGGCCCATGCGAGGTTGGGATCTACGGAAATGCGCCCGATGAATTTGTCGCCGTTACGAAGTCATCGGATTCCTTCAGCTATTCCTTCGCGGACGGGACTATCGCCGGGGTCGAGTCGGGGAATTCGCACGTCACCTGCGGCCGGAATTCCATACTCGTGAATGGCACCGAGGCATGGCCCAAGATCGCGATTCGAGAGACCGACACGCGCTTCTCATCGGGGGGCGTTATTCTTGCTGGCAGGTTGCTGGAGCCTGCCCAGGCAAACAGGCATACGCCTCTGATTGTCTTTGCGCATGGCTCTGAGAGCGTCGGCTGGGTCGAGCGTTCTCGCGACCCTTACCAGATGGTTGGGCGAGGCATCTCGGTGTTCGTTTATGACAAGCGAGGAACGGGCCAATCGGGAGGTCGTTACTCGCAGAACTTTCCTCGCCTCGCCGACGATCTGGTTGCTGCTTCTGCCGAAGCGAAACGACTGGCGGGTGATCGTTTCGGCCGTTTCGGATTGGTCGGCCTGAGCCAGGGTGGCTGGATTGCGCCACTTGCTGCCGGGAGAGCAGGAGCCGGTTTTGTCGCAATCGGTTACGGGCTGGTCGCAGATATTCGCGAAGAAGATGCCGCGCAGGTCCAGAAGGAGCTGCGTGACGCCGGATATGGCGACGAGGTGCTGGCGATAGCGCGTGAGATCACCGATGTGACCGCCCGCATCGCGTCCTCTGACTACAAGGATGGCCTGGAGGAACTGGGGGGCATCCAGCGCCGCTATGCCAAAGCGGCTTGGTACGCCCGCATCAAAGGCGGATACACCGGAGTCTACCTGAATACGTCGGTGGATGAGCTGCGCAAGAACGGCGTGCCTCAGTTCAACGAGCTCGATATCGACTGGTCACTCCACCCAATGAGCGTCCTGCGCCAGGTGGACGTTCCTCAACTCTGGGTTCTCGCAGGCGAGGATCGGGAGGCACCGATTGACCTCACACTGGAACGCCTGACGACGCTTCGCGGGGAAGGCAGCAGGATCGACATCTATACCTTCCCGGACACCGACCACGGCATGTGGGAATACCAGCAGTCCGCAGATGGCAAGCGCGACTATGTCCGCGTGACCGAAGGCTATTACGACCTCATGGCTGACTGGATCAAGAGCAGTCCTGGCGGCAAATACGGCAGGGCGGTAGCCGTAGCAGCGGATTGAACTCGCCAGCCTTTGACGACGGGTTCGGGGGCAACCCCGACCTGCGGATTAACTTGTGCTCTTCTTCAGCGCCGCCAGTGCCTCCGCCAGCGGCCCGCTCGGCTCCTCATCCTCGTCGCTGACGATGCCGGCTTCCTTGCGAGCCTCGTCGGCCCCGGGGCCTTCGCGATAGGGATCGACCGACAGTGCCAGCGTCTGGGCGATGGCTTCGCCGAGGTCGAAGGCCTCGCCCTCGTATTCGATCTCGTCAAGATCCTCGCTGTCGAGTTCGATTTCCTCGTCGGGCGCGTATTCTGGCGTCGAACCTTCGGGCACGAAGCGCAGGGCCAGCGGCTCTTCCACTTCATAGGTGAAGTCCTCCCGCGTGATCGCGCAGGGCTGCTCGATGGTCGCCTTCAATGAGCCGTTGGCGAGCACGGCATCGTCCCTGGTGTCGAAATCCACCGCCGCCGTCAGGGCATGGATTGCAGTGACGCCGAAGCGTTTCGCAAGTGCCGCTCGCTCGGCCTCGTCGGCCTCCACCGTCATAACACCTGCGGGAAGGGCGCGCGGCTTCACAAGCCGGATCAGTTCGAACTCGCTCATTCGGCAATCTCCCCGGCGCGCAATTGGTCCACGGTCGTCCGGGCGAGCTTCGCATGGAGTGCGGCCATGCGCTGGACCAGCGCCTCGGCCTCGTCGGGCTGGGCCATGGTGACATTGCGGCGCACCGCATCGATCAGCACCTTGGGATCGCTGCGCAGACCCTCGCGATAGGCGCCGATGCGGCCGTTCATGCTTTCCATCAGCGCATTGATCTTCTTGCCCACCGTGGGATCGCCGATACCCGCTTCGCGCAGCTGGCCTTCCATGTCCTCGACGAAGAGCTCGGTCAGGCGCGCGGTCGCCGGGCCGTGATCGCCTTCGTCTTCCAGCCGCAGCATGACGAGCGCGAGGACGAGGCTGATCATGTCGTAGCGACCCTCCACCGAATCGGCGACACCGCACATGCGATACCAGTCGGGATCGCGGGCTTCGGCCACCGTGCGATGCCACAGCTTGCGCCACTCCTCGCGCGGGTCGGGACCGAGCTTGAGCAGGCGGGAAAGAAACGACATGAAATTCTCCGTTCAGCGGCAATTCAACCGCGATCCCCAAGCGAGGGGCACACGCACGTTGCATGGGCCGCCGCTTTCGGACTAAGGCGTGGCCCGAGCATATAGGGAGATGGCCGCCTGCGGCCAAGCGCCCGGAAAACGGAGATTTGCTGTTCCCATGAACAGGACGAAAATTCTCGGGATCGCCGCCATTGCAATGGCCGGCATCGCGACCACCGGCTGCAGTTCGATCCGCGAGACCCGCGGCTACATCGTCGATCCCGTGCTCCTGGCCGCGGTTCAGCCGGGCATCGACAATCAGGCGTCGGTGACGGGCACGCTGGGTCGGCCAACCTTCACCAGCCAGTTCGGCGAACCGACCTGGTATTATGTGTCGAGCACCACGGGCCGCAAACCCTTCGTCCGTCCGCGTATCCAGCAGCACCAGGTGCTGGCGGTGAAGTTCGACGGCGCAGGCAATGTCATCTCGGCCGAACGCACCGGCCTCGACCAGGTCGCCTATCTCTCGCCCGATGGCGACGAGACGCCGACGCTGGGTCGTGAGCGCGGCTTCCTCGAAGACCTGTTCGGCAACATCGGCGCGGTCGGTCAGGCCGCCGGTCCGGGCCAGCAGTAAGCTGATTGCTTGACCCCTGCCGCGCGGTCCCCATATCGCGCGGCATGACATCCAATAACGAGAGCCACGGCCTGGTGCAGTGGCATTCCACCACGATCATCGGCGTCAAACGCGGCGATACCACCGTCATCGCAGGTGACGGGCAAGTGTCGATGGGCAACACGGTGATGAAGCCCAATGCCAAGAAGGTCCGCCGGATCGGCGAGGGCGGCAAGGTCGTCGCCGGTTTTGCCGGAGCCACCGCTGATGCCTTCACCCTGTTCGAGCGGCTCGAAAAGAAGCTCGAGCAGTACAATGGCCAGCTCCTGCGTGCGGCAGTCGAGCTGACCAAGGACTGGCGCATGGACAAGTACCTGCGCAATCTCGAAGCCCTGATGATCGTTGCGGACAAGGAGAACCTCCTCGTCCTCACCGGCAATGGCGATGTACTCGAACCCGAAGGCGGCATCGCCGCGATCGGCAGCGGCGGGATGTATGCGCTGTCCGCCGCCCGCGCGTTGAGCGATTACGAACAAGATCCCGAGACCATCGCCCGCAAGGCCATGGCCGTTGCTGCCGACGTATGCGTCTTCACCAATGGCAATCTGACGGTCGAAACCGTCTGACGAACCGGAAATCCATGACAGACAATCTTACCCCCAAGGCGATCGTCGCCGCATTGGACGAACACATCATCGGCCAGAAGGATGCCAAGCGCGCTGTCGCCGTGGCGCTGCGCAATCGCTGGCGCCGCCAGCGGCTGGGTGCCGAGCTGCGCGACGAGGTGACGCCGAAGAACATCCTGATGATCGGGCCCACGGGCTGCGGCAAGACCGAGATCAGCCGCCGCCTCGCCAAGCTGGCAGAGGCTCCATTCGTCAAGGTTGAGGCAACCAAGTTCACCGAGGTCGGCTATGTCGGCCGCGACGTCGAGCAGATCGCCCGTGATCTTGCCGAGGAAGCGATCCGGCTGGAGAAGGAGCGGCGCCGCGAGGCCGTCCGCGAGAAGGCTAGCGAGGCGGCGATGGATCGCCTGCTCAATGCGCTCGTCGGCGAGAATGCCAGCGAGGCGACGCGCGAAGCCTTTCGCCAGCGCATCGTCGAGAACGCGATGAACGAGACCGAGGTCGAGGTCGAGATCAAGGACCAGCCGTCGAACTCGATGGAGATCCCCGGCATGCCGGGCAATGTCGGCATGATCGACCTTTCCGACATGCTTGGCAAGGCGATGGGCAAGTCGAACCTCAAGCGCCGCAAGCTCAAGGTCCCCGATGCGTGGGACAGGCTGGTGGAGGAAGAGGCCGAGAAGCGCATGGACCAGGAAGACGTCGCGCGCGTCGCGCTGGAAAATGCCGAGACCAACGGCATCGTCTTCCTCGACGAGATCGACAAGATAGCGGTCAGCGACGTGCGCGGCGGCTCGGTGAGCCGTGAAGGCGTGCAGCGCGACCTTCTGCCGCTGATCGAAGGTACGACGGTTGCGACGAAATACGGCCCGATGAAGACCGACCACGTGCTCTTCATCGCTTCGGGCGCTTTCCATGTCGCCAAGCCCTCGGACATGCTGCCTGAACTGCAGGGTCGCTTGCCGATCCGCGTCGAGCTTCGCGCGCTGACGGAGGAAGATTTCGTCCGCATCCTCAAGGAAACCCGCGCGAACCTGGTCGAGCAATACCAGGCGCTGATCGGGACCGAGGACGTCACGCTCGATATCACCGAGGACGCGATCACCGAGGTGGCTCGCATCGCCGCGCAGGTGAACGAAAGCATCGAGAACATCGGTGCCCGCCGACTGCAAACGGTGATGGAGCGCCTGCTCGAGGACATCAGCTTCGAGGCGGAGGAGCACAAGGGCGAGACAGTAACCGTCGATGCGGCCTATGTGCGCGAGCGCCTGGCGGACCTCGCGGGCGATACCGACCTCAGCAAATATATCCTGTGATGAGTGAGCTGGTGCGCGATACCTCGGCGATGATCGCCGGAATGGCGCCCCGCCTCGACCCGTGCAGCTGGCGCTTCGTCCTCGTGACACCCGACACCGCGCCGCAATTGCTCGGCGCGGCAATCGGAACGTTCCGCGAGGATGAAGGCGTGACGGCGATAGTGCCGTCGGAGCTGGCGGATGAACTCGGTATCGAAGGTCCGGACTTCGCGCGCATCACGTTGATGGTGCACTCCGATCTTGAAGGCGTGGGTCTGGCTGCTGCCGTCGCCAGCGCGCTCGCGGATGCGGGGATCGCCTGCAACATGGTCGCGGCCTTCCACCACGACCATGCCTTCGTGCCTGCGGTGCGAGGCGAGGAAGCGCTGGGTCTCCTCCGCGCTTTGGCGGCGGCTCACGGGTGAGGCGCTAGCCCGATCTCGACCCCGGTCTTGTCGGTCAGGGCGTATTTGTCGAACAGGTCGGCGCTCGCCCGGTTAAGCCCGCGAACCTGTACGCTGCGGCCGTTGCGGCGCATGCGTTCGACCACCTTGTCCAGTGCCCCGATTGCCGAGATGTCCCAGAAGTGGGCCTTGCGCACGTCGATGATCACGTGGTCTGCGGGGTCGGGCATTGAGCTTTCGGGGCCTAGCGCGGCTTCGAAGCGGTCAACGCTGGCAAAGAAGATCTGGCCCTTGGCGCTGTAGATCGCGGTGTCGCCTTCGCGCTCGCGGACGACTTCGAACATGGTCATGACCTTGTGGGTGAAGAACACGCCCGAAAGGATCACGCCCGCCAGCACGCCGAGCGCAAGATTGTGCGTTGCGACGACAACCACGACCGTGGCCACCATCACTACGCTCGACTGCCAGGGGTGCTTGGCCACATTGGGGATCGAGTTCCACGAGAAGGTCCCGATCGAAACCATGATCATGATCGCCACCAGCGCGGGCATCGGTACCTGTCCCACGAGGTCGCCCAGCGCGGCGAGCAGGATCAGCAGCGCGAAGCCTGCGGTGAAGGTGGACAGACGTCCACGGCCGCCGCTGGTCACGTTGATGACCGACTGGCCGATCATCGCACAACCGCCCATGCCGCCGAAGAATGCGGCGACGATATTGGCGATGCCCTGACCCGCGCTTTCGCGGCGCTTGTCCGATCCGGTGTGCGTCATGTCGTCGACGATCTGTGCGGTGAGCAAGGATTCCAGCAGGCCGACCGCCGCCATGGTCGCGGCATAGGGCGCGATGATGGCCAGCGTTTCCCAGCTCAATGGCACGTCGGGCAGGGCGAAATAGGGCAGGCCCTCTGGCAATTCGCCCATGTCGGAGACGGTGTTGACCGGTGCCTCGATCCAGATGCTCAGCGCGGTCAGCACGATGATCGCAACCAGCGGGCTGGGAACGGCAGTGGTCAGCTTGGGGAAGAGATAGATGATCGCGAGCGCGGCAGCGACCATCGCGTAGGTTTCCCATCCCACATTGGTCAGTTGTGGCAACTGCGCCATGAAGATGAGGATCGCCAGCGCGTTGACGAAGCCGGTAATGACCGAGCGCGAGACGAACTGCATCAGCAGGTCGAGCCTCAGCAGGGCCGCCAGGCCCTGGAAAATCCCCATCAGGATGGTCGCGGCGAAGAGATATTCGACCCCGTGATCGCGGACGAGCGGTACGACCACCACAGCAACAGCGGCGGTGGCTGCGCTGATCATGCCCGGGCGCCCGCCGGTGAAGGCGACGACCATCGCGATCGCTACCGAGGCATAGAGGCCCACGCGCGGATCGACGCCGGCGATGATCGAGAAACCAATCGCCTCGGGGATGAGCGCAAGTGCAACGACGATCCCGGCAAGGACGTCCGCGCGGATGTTGGAGAGCCAGTCGCGGCGAAGCGTGCTGCGGTCGAGCATGGGAATTTCCGTTCTTCTGGAGATGTAGGGCGCGCCTTGCACGCCGGATGTGCATGCCGCTCTGACCCATGTTGCGCTGCAACACAACCCTGGCGGCAAATATGCTACCGTCGCGGAATTCGCCGAAGCGCCGAGTCAGCCCGTTGAACGGCACACATTGACCTGTCGGCTCGGCTAGGCAGAAATGGACTGCACATTCGAGTTGAGTTGAGAGGGGTCTACAACATGCTTCGACAGATACTTGCTGCCGGTACGGCGATGCTTGCACTTGCCACCGCCGCACCTGCAATGGCCGACCATCACAAGGCGGGAGAGGGGGCGGTCGTCGCGCCGAAGATTGAATTCGAACGCTGGACGCTCGACAACGGCCTGCAAATCATCGCAATCCCCGACAGCTCGACGGCCACCGTGACCACTTCGATGTGGTACGAGGTCGGCTCGAAGCTCGACCCGGAAGGCCGCAGCGGCTTCGCGCATCTCTTCGAGCATATCCTCAGTCGCAAGACGCTGAACATGCCTTACAACATGATCTACGGTCTCACCGCCGATGTGGGCGGCACGCGCAATGCGTCGAACAGCTCGGACCGCACGAATTATTTCGAGATCGTCCCGGCCGAATATCTCGAGGCCATGCTGTGGACCCACCGCGAGCGAATGGGCTTCCCGGTGATCGACCAGGAGGTGTTCGAGAAGGAACGCGACGTGGTGAAGGAAGAGCTGCGCCAGCGCGTGCTCGCGCCGCCCTATGGCCGTTTCCAGCGCTTCGTCCTGCCCGAGGCGGCCTATGAGACGACGCCCTATCGTCGCCCCGGCATAGGCAGCATCGCCGACCTCGATTCTGCGACGCTCGATGACGCGCGCAGTTTCTACCAGGCCTATTATGGTCCAGACACGGCAACGCTGATCGTGGCGGGCAATTTCCAGATGGACGAGTTGCGCCAGCTGGTGAGCGAATATTTCTCCGACATCCCCCGCCGTGCGCACCCGGTCGATGTGACCGTCAACGAACGCGAACCAGCGCGGACTGAACCGCGCCTTGTCAATGCGACTGCGCCCAATGTCCCGCTGCCGCTCGTCGGCACGGTGTGGAAACTGCCTCCGATCAGCCACCCCGACAGTGCTGCGATCGAGGTGATGGATGCGATCATGTCACGCGGTGACAGCAGCCGCATGAATGCCGCCCTGATCCGCACAGGCAAGGCGGTCCAGGCGGTTCATTTCGCCGACCAGGAAGAGATCGGCGGGATGCTGGCGCAGTTCGCCGTCACCAACCCTGCGGCCGATGCAGAGGAAGTTCGCGCGATCCTCGTTGCCGAGCGCGAGCGGATGAAGAACGAGCCGGTTTCGGCCGCCGAACTTACCGAGGCCAAGAACGAGCTGATTGCCGCTGCGCTCCGTCGCCGTGAGACGGCACAGGGCCGCGCCTTCGAACTTGGCGAGGCACTTGTGACCACGGGCGATCCCGACTTCGCCGACAAGCGCCTTGCCGCGATTGCCGCCGTGACGGTCGCCGACGTCCAGCGCGTGGCGAAGACGTACTATGACGACAACGGTCGCACCGACATCACTTACTCCGCGGGCGAGGACGATCCCTCGGCCTATGCGAACCCTGTGCCGATGCCCAAGTTTCGCACCCTGCCAGCAGCGACCGGCAAGCCGCTGGCGGTCGCCCCCGAAGGCGAACGTGAGCCGGTCCCCGGACCGGGCAAGCGCCCGCAGGTCGACAGTGCCGAGATTGTCGAAAGCAAGCTGGCCAATGGCATCGAGATCGTCGCGGCGCAGACTGGCAATGTTCCAATCGCCACCATGACTGTACTCGTCCCCGGCGGTTCGATCAGCGATCCGCGCGCCAAGGCCGGGATTGCGACCATGGCTGCTCAGCTCGCCGACAAGGGCGCAGGCGGCATGGACGAGGCGGAGATCGCACGCAGGCTCGAAAGCCTCGGCGCGAGCTTCGGTGCGACAGCGGGTTCGAAGGGCTCCTATTTCAGCCTGACCGCACCGGTCTCCAATATGGAAGCGGCTGGCGAGCTGCTCGCCACCATCATCAAGTCCGCAGACTATCCCGAGGATGTCTTCCAGCGGGAGCGCAAGCGCGGGATCGATGGGCTGGAAGTTTCGCTGAAAGATCCCGGTTCGCTCGCCCGCATGGTCTCGCGCCCGGTTCTTTACGGCGATGCGCCCTATGGCACGCTGTCGGACGGTACCAAGGAAAGCCTCGCAGCGATCACGCGGGAGGACCTTGTCGCCCATCGTGCGACCTATTGGCACCCGGCGCGCACCCAGGTGATCGTCAGCGGCGGCATCGATCCGCAACGCGCCATTGCGCTGACCGAAAAGCTGCTGGGTGACTGGCAGGCAGGCAGTGTCGCTCCGGCGGAGATTGCCAATCCCACGGGCTCGGGCGAGCCCGTGCGAACGGTGGTGGTGAACATGCCCGATGCCGGACAGGCGGCGGTCTATGCCGGGATGCGCGCGCCTGCGCGTACCGATGGCGACTATCACGCGATCGAGCTCGCCAATGCGATCCTCGGCGGCGGCTCGAGCGGGCGATTGTTCGAAGAGGTCCGCACGAAGCGCTCGATCAGCTATGGCGCGGGCAGTGGCCTTGGAACCGATATCCTTGTCGCTTCGGCGCAGACGCAGAACTCGACTGCCGACGAGGTGGTGCAGGTTTTCCTGAACGAGTTCGACCGCCTGGGCGACGAGGCGATCAGCGCGGAGCTTCTCGACAAGCGTCGGCTGTACCTTGGCGGCGGTTATGCCCGCAGTCTCGAGACCTCGTCGGGCTTCAATTCGATCGTTGCGGGCCTTCTCCTCGATGGCCTCGAACCGGCCGAGGCCGCGCGCTATGCGGACCGTCTCGCGGCAGTCTCGCCCGCAGCGGCGACCAAGGCGGCTGCCGACTATGTCGGTTCGGAGAAGGCCACGGTGATCGTGGTCGGCAACGCCGCCGAATTCCTCGATGACCTCAAGGCGATCCGGCCCGATGTGGAAGTGATCGAAGCGACGGCGCTCGACCTCTCCGACAAGTCGCTCGGCGCAGCGGGAGAGTAATCAGCCTGCGGACGCGTCCTCGAGGTCGTCCTCGGCCTGCTGGCGCGCCCACATTTCGGCATAGAGCCCGTCGTGGCGGAGCAGCTCGAGGTGGCTCCCGCTTTCGGCGAGCCGCCCATGGTCGAGCACCAGGATCCGGTCGGCATCGGCAATGGTCGAGAGGCGGTGGGCGATGGCGAGCGTGGTTCGGTGCTCGGACACGCGGCGCAGCGTGCGCAGGATCTCCTGCTCGGTCCTGCTGTCGAGCGCGCTGGTTGCCTCGTCCAGCAACAGGATCGGCGGATCCTTGACCAGCGTGCGGGCGATGGCGACACGCTGCTTCTCACCGCCCGAAAGCTTGAGGCCGCGTTCACCGACCTCGGTGTCGAAGCCTTCGGGCAACCGTTCGATGAAGGGCATGATCGCCGCTGCCTGCGCTGCGCGTTCCATATCGCCGCGCGTCGCATCGTCGCGGCCATAGGCGATGTTGTAGCCGATCGTGTCATTGAACAGCACGCTGTCCTGGGGGACGATGCCGATCTTCTCGCGCAAGCTGGCCTGGGTGACCCCGGCGATGTCCTGTCCGTCGATCAGGATGCGGCCGCTTGCCGGGTCGTAGAACCGGAACAGCAACCGCCCGATTGTACTCTTCCCCGCGCCGGATGGACCGACGATGGCGACGTGATTGCCCGCAGGCACTTCGAAACTGAGGCCATGGAGGATTGTGCGTTCGGGCTCGTAGCCGAACACGACATTGTCGAACACCAGTGTCGGCTGCCTCACGACCAATGCGGGTGCGCCGGGCGCGTCCCTCACTTCGGCCTCGGTATCGATGAGCCTGAACATGGCGCCCATGTCGATCATGCCCTGCCGCACGGTGCGATAGACCATGCCGAGCATGTCCAGCGGGCGAAAAAGCTGGGTCAGATATGTGTTCACGAAGACGAGGTCGCCGGTACTGAGCTGCCCCTTGCTCCAGCCCCAGACGGTGAAGGCCATTGCGCCGCCCATCAGCAGGTTCATGATCAGCGCCTGGCTGATGTTGAGCAGGCCGAGCGAGTTTTCGGACTTGATCGCGGCCTCGGCAAAGTCACGCGCCGCCTCGCCGTAACGCTCCCGTTCGCGGTCTTCCGCCGAGAAGTACTTCACGGTCTCGTAGTTCAGCAGGCTGTCGACCGAGCGAGCCAGCGCCGTTCCGTCGAGCTCGTTCATCCTGCGGCGCAATTCGTTGCGCCATTCGGTGATCGTACGTGTGACGAAAATATAGGCACCAACTGTCACCGCAGTCGCGGCGACCAGCTCCCATCCGAAATTGAGATAGAAGATTACCCCCACCGCGATCAGCTCGATGGCCGTGGGGGCTATGTTGAACAGCAGGAAATAGAGCATGACGTCGATGCTCTTGGTCCCGCGCTCGATTGTCTTGGTGATCTCGCCGGTGCGCCGTGACAGGTGGAAGCGCAGCGAGAGTTGGTGGAGCCGGGCGAAGGTGTCCTCGGCCAGCTGGCGGGTCGCCTCCTGCCCTACGCGCTCGAAAGCGATGTTGCGCAGATTGTCGAACAACACACCCGAGAAGCGCCCTGCCGCATAGGCGATGACAAAGGCCATCGCGACCATCGCTGTCTCATTGGCGGGCGTGGTCATGGCATCGACCGCACGCTTGTAGAGATAGGGCAGGGTAAGCGTGGTCGCCTTGGCCGCCATTACCAGCAGCATCGCGCCCATGATCCTCCGCTTCAGCCGCGGATTGTCGGCAGGCCAGAGATAGGGGAGGAAGCGCCGGACGACCGGCCAGCCTTCGCTATCGAACTGCATATCTTCGCTGGAGCTATCTGGCGGCATCGCGGCCCCATCTGGGGGGCGAACCGGCGTCAGGCAAGTCGGACGCCGAAATCAGAGCCCGATACGGGTCCATGTCGACATGGCCGAGCGACCATTGCCCGCGTCTTTCGGTATGTCGAAAAGGATTCGGCGAGTAGGAAAATCGATCGCCACCCGGTTGAAGACTTGCAGATTGCCGATGCCGAGCACCAGCGCAGGCCTGTCGGCCAGGCCGAGCGCGGCAAAGATCGGGCTGTCTGTAATTGCCACCGGCACATTATTGAGCACGACATCGCCCAGCTGGAGCGAGCGAACCATCATCGACCTGCTAAGCAATTGGGTTCCGAGCACGTCGATACTGGTGACGTCCTCTCCCTTGCGGCCACGCAGCTTTGCGACGAGCGCCGGGTTGGCGATGGTGTTCTGCGCTCCCGTGTCGATGATGACCGCGGTCTTCACGCCATTTACCCGGGCATCTGTGATGATCATCTGGCCGAGCTTCGGTCGCGCACGCACGATGATTTCGTACCCCGAATTGCCCCCCAATGCATCGGCGTCGGCGACAAGCATCCGTCGCTCGCGAAAATCGATCAGCACTCGCATGTCCTGCAGGCTGTCGAGCCCGAGGATGCCGTCGGCACCGATATGCTGGGCATGAAGCAAGGGTGCGATCAGGCCGTTCACCGACCGGTTGGCGAATGACAGTCCGTCGAGCTCGATGGTCTCTACCTCTTGGGCACCACCCATCGCCACGAGCAGCGCAGTCCCGCTCCTGCGCAGCGCCAGGTCCTCGACCAGTTCATGGGTAACGACCGTCGCCTGCGCGCCTGTGTCGATCAGGAAGCGATAGGGACCCTCGCCAAGGATCGTGACCGGGACGGTCATGCGCTCGTGCCGGTCGCGCTCGAGCGCAGCCTCGTCGATCTCGGTCGTTGGATCGTCAACCGGCTCATAGGGTTTTGCATGGAGTGGCCCGGAAAGCGCCAGGGTGCAGGCCATTGCCGACAGGAGCCGAGATCGGAACATGTTCTCTCCTTGCTGGCGGAACATACCATGCGCAGGCCCAACCACCAAGCGACGGGGCTGTCCCCCGACGGTGCAGGGCAGTCATTCGCAGATCGGTGCAGCTTGACGTACGCCTGCGGCTGTCGGAGAAGTCGGGCCTGTCAGGAAGGAACGGGTCGAAGGTTCGGATATTGGACTGTGCGCCACCATGGTGAATGTGCTTGATCGAATGGTGAGCCGCTTTCGCGAGCGTCATCATCGAATGGTCGCGCGCGATGTTCTCGACACGCCGCCAATCGTGGCGCGCGAAGACGGGCTGGTGCTGTTCTCGATGATCGGCACACGCGTGCTTCTGCCTTATCTCGTGGCGGTGAAGTCGCTCCAGCACCACCTGGGCGGCGGACGCATCGTCATCCTCGATGACGGCACGCTGACCGCAAGCGACAAGGCTATCCTCGCCTATCATTGCGACAATCCGCCGATCGTCGCGATTGCATCGGTCGATACCGGTCCATGCCCGCGCGGCGGAACCTGGGAACGGCTGCTGACGATCCTCGATATCCGGGCGAAGGACTATGTGATCCAGCTCGACTCGGACACGGTCACGCTGGGCCCGGTCACCGAGATCGCGCAGGTCATCAGGGAAGGACGCAGCTTTACCCTGCGGGGGGAAGAGAGCGCGCAGATCCGTTCGCTCAAGGAAGCTGCCGATCAGCACCTGGGCAATCACAGTACGCATGTCCAGGCGACTATCGAGGCGCATATGGATCGTCTCGACATGGAGGGACGGGAGAATCTCAAATACGTGCGCGGCTGTTCGGGCTTCGCTGGCTTCGCGCCCAATCCCGACGGACGGGGTCTGGCCGAACGTTTCTCGGTCGCGGCCGAGCAATTGCTGGGCAAAGCCAAATGGGCCGAATGGGGCAGCGAGCAGGTGACCAGCAATTTCGTGGTCGCCAACGCCGATGACCCGCTCCTGCTTCCCTACGACCGTTACCTCAATCACTGGAATGCGCCGGTTCCTGCGGCGGCCAGCTTTGCGCATTTCATCGGGACATACCGCTACACCGGCGGCGAATATGCACGGGCGACGAAGGCGGCGATTGCCGCGTTGAAGGGCTAGGCCGGCTTGCGGCTGCGGGCGAGGTCGAGCAGTTCGCCGACACGTTCGCGCCCGAAGAGCAGCATGGCCGCCGCGTAGATCGCGCCACCTGCAGCGACGAGGATTGCCAGCTTCAGCAAGGGGGAGGGGACTTCGACCATCGGGGTCAGTGCCCGTACCCCTGCATACATCATGGCTCCGGCGGCGGCAGGCGGCAGGAGCGCGCGCAGGTAGTCGCTCCAGTGCACACCGATCTTCGGCAGCACTATCGCCGCAGACATCGCGACCAGCAGCGGGTAGCCGACCAGCCAGCTCGCGGCGAGCCCGGTGGCGCCCCATTGCAAGCCGAACGCATAGCAGGCCGTCAGCAGGATTGCGGCGATACCCGATGTCACCGCTGTCACGCCCGGTTTGCCGATGGCGTTGAGTGTCGGACCGAACAGCACCTGCATGGCCATGAACGGCATGGCTAGGCCGAGCAGGCCCACGATCGGCGCCGCGTCCATCCACTTGGTATCGAGCAGGACCTTGACCATGGGCTCTGCGACGGCGGCCATCCCCAGGCAGAAGGGCATTCCTGCGAGGAAGATGATCCGCGTGGCCTTGAGGAAGGCGTGCGCCACCGCACGCGGGTCATCCTGGATACGGGCATAGGCGCTGAAGGCGACTTCGTTGACCGGCGGGACGAACTTGGTGACGAACATCTGCGTCAGGAAGAGCGCGGTCGTGTAGAAGCCGAGCCCCGCCGGATCGAGCACGCGGCCGCCCATGAGGATGTCGGTCTGGGTCGCGATGAACCAGGCGAAGCTGCCCACGAGCACCGTGCCGCCATAGGCTGCCATGTCCCATGCCCCGGAGAAGGCGAAGCTGGGCATGACGAAACTGCGCGAGGCGAGGGTGACGATCAGCGCGCGGCTGGCGAAGGTTACGAGCGGTGCGATGACCAGCGCCCAGACGCCAAGTCCGGCAAAGGCTCCTCCCAGCGCCGCGACCGAGCCGAGGATGGCGGAAACAAGATTGGCCTGCGCCTGGATCTTGAAGTCCATCCGCCGCGAGAGGACCGCGTAGGAAAGTGCGAGAAAGGGGTTGGTCACATAGAGGAGGCACTGGACCCGGAGCATCTCGGCAACCACCGGCTGACCGTAATAGGCCGCAACAAAGGGTGCTGCCGCGAACTGGATCGCTGCCAGACCGAGGTTCAGGACGACGAGCATTCCCAGCAACTGGCGAAGCATCAGGGGCGTCAACTCGCGCTTCTGGATAGCGGCATTGGCGAGGCTGTAGCCGTTGACCAGGCTCAGCAGGTTCAGGATTACCGCTGTCATGGCATAGAGGCCGTAGTCGCGGGGATCGAGAATACGGATCACCAGGAAGGTCGAGGCCCAGGTGATGAGCTGGCCGACTATCTGGGTCCCCGAACGCCAGATCACCGCGCTGCGCACGAGCTCACGCAGCGAACGGCCATCTTGAGTCTCGATCGGAGGGGGCAGCGGCTCGGGGCTTTTCATTGCACCAGTGCATATCACGTCTGCCCGCCACACCAACGGTCGGGCGCGAACTCTCTACAGCCAAGCACGTTCTCCTTCGCGCGTACGCGTACGCGCGCGAGGGCGCGCACGTCCAAAGCCGCGAGGCAGAGGCGTCGCACAGAATCGCCGCGCAGCCCGATTCACCGGAATCGGGATCGGTGAATCACGATTCTGCGGAATCACGAGCCGATTCAGGCCTGAATCGAGTGCGATTCAGGGGCTGATTCAGGTCACTGCGCCGACCTCTCCCCGGGGTGCGGTTGAAAGTTACCGCAGGATCCCCACATGGATTGGAGCGGGAAGATGCTGAAACCCGCAGAAATCTGCGGTTCTCGAAAAAAGACGAAATAAAATTGCAAAAGTGTGTTGACCGAATCCGAGGTCGCGCCTAGATGGCCTCCACCGACGCGGCACTGGCGGCTTCCACCGCCCACTGCTTCGGTCGCCAAGCACTAACGGATAGCCGGCTCCCCCGGTGTAAATCGGGGAACCAATCGCTGTCCGCTATGACTGTCTCGGCGGCTCTTTGACATTGTTGGTTTTTGATGAAGGGACATGTGGGCGACGGCGCCCGGTCCGGGGACCTCAAGGCTCCGGTAACCGGTTAATTCAAGCCGATCGCCACATCCGATCGCGAGCTCCACGCTCGCCCGGATGGCAAGCATGTTCATTCGTATCCATTACGTTTGACAGTGCAGGTATCGGCTCCTTGATACTCTGGCTAGTCGAGCTGGCGGGTTTTCCCGTGCTTGATTGGTTAGTTTCACAAACTTGAGAGTTTGATCCTGGCTCAGAACGAACGCTGGCGGCATGCCTAACACATGCAAGTCGAACGAAGGCTTCGGCCTTAGTGGCGCACGGGTGCGTAACGCGTGGGAACCTGCCCTTAGGTTCGGAATAACAGTTAGAAATGACTGCTAATACCGGATAATGTCTTCGGACCAAAGATTTATCGCCTTTGGATGGGCCCGCGTAAGATTAGGTAGTTGGTGGGGTAAAGGCCTACCAAGCCGACGATCTTTAGCTGGTCTGAGAGGATGATCAGCCACACTGGGACTGAGACACGGCCCAGACTCCTACGGGAGGCAGCAGTGGGGAATATTGGACAATGGGCGAAAGCCTGATCCAGCAATGCCGCGTGAGTGATGAAGGCCTTAGGGTTGTAAAGCTCTTTTACCAGGGATGATAATGACAGTACCTGGAGAATAAGCTCCGGCTAACTCCGTGCCAGCAGCCGCGGTAATACGGAGGGAGCTAGCGTTGTTCGGAATTACTGGGCGTAAAGCGCACGTAGGCGGCTTTTTAAGTCAGGGGTGAAATCCGGGCTCAACCCCGGAACTGCCTTTGAAACTGGAAAGCTAGAATACTGGAGAGGTGAGTGGAATTCCGAGTGTAGAGGTGAAATTCGTAGATATTCGGAAGAACACCAGTGGCGAAGGCGACTCACTGGACAGTTATTGACGCTGAGGTGCGAAAGCGTGGGAGCAAACAGGATTAGATACCCTGGTAGTCCACGCCGTAAACGATGATAACTAGCTGTCCGGGCTCATGGAGCTTGGGTGGCGCAGCTAACGCATTAAGTTATCCGCCTGGGGAGTACGGTCGCAAGATTAAAACTCAAAGGAATTGACGGGGGCCTGCACAAGCGGTGGAGCATGTGGTTTAATTCGAAGCAACGCGCAGAACCTTACCAGCCTTTGACATCCTAGGACGACTTCTGGAGACAGATTTCTTCCCTTCGGGGACCTAGTGACAGGTGCTGCATGGCTGTCGTCAGCTCGTGTCGTGAGATGTTGGGTTAAGTCCCGCAACGAGCGCAACCCTCGTCCTTAGTTGCCATCATTTAGTTGGGCACTTTAAGGAAACTGCCGGTGATAAGCCGGAGGAAGGTGGGGATGACGTCAAGTCCTCATGGCCCTTACAGGCTGGGCTACACACGTGCTACAATGGCATCTACAGTGGGCAGCTATCCCGCGAGGGTGAGCTAATCTCCAAAAGATGTCTCAGTTCGGATTGTTCTCTGCAACTCGAGAGCATGAAGGCGGAATCGCTAGTAATCGCGGATCAGCATGCCGCGGTGAATACGTTCCCAGGCCTTGTACACACCGCCCGTCACACCATGGGAGTTGGATTCACCCGAAGGTGGTGCGCTAACCCGCAAGGGAGGCAGCCAACCACGGTGGGTTCAGCGACTGGGGTGAAGTCGTAACAAGGTAGCCGTAGGGGAACCTGCGGCTGGATCACCTCCTTTCTAAGGATTGTCTCGAAAGCGCCTGGCCTTGAGCCGGGAAGAGCTTCGCGACTTCCAAAGAACATTGCCGTCGTCCTCATGTCCTTTCATCACTGGAGATTGCCACAGGCTATGCTTGTGGCATGACGCCTGAGCTGGCTCACGCCGCCCGCGGCCTTACGGCCAGCAGGGCAGTGTAGGTCCGTAGCTCAGTTGGTTAGAGCGCACCCCTGATAAGGGTGAGGTCGGTGGTTCAAATCCACTCGGACCTACCACGATTTTGGTTATGGTGCGGGGCCTTAGCTCAGCTGGGAGAGCACCTGCTTTGCAAGCAGGGGGTCATCGGTTCGATCCCGATAGGCTCCACCAGCCAAACTCCAGAGATGAAACGAAAGCGGATCTCGCTTTTAGCGAGTAGGCAACATCGGTTGCCGTCTTTGACATTGTGAATGGGTTTTTAAATCGATGCCGTGGCGCATGGATTGTATTGTTCGGCTTCGGCCGTCCGATCGATCGATGCATCACAAACAAGATCAATCAAATTGATTTATCTGGCTGAGATATTCCTCCGCATCATCTTTAAGCGGCTGACTTTTATGCAGGTCTGTCGTTGATGGTGTGGATTCTCAAGCGTGAGGTAAGAGCATTTGGTGGATGCCTTGGCATGTGCAGGCGATGAAGGACGTGGCACGCTGCGATAAGCGTCGGGGAGTTGTGAGCAAACTTTGATCCGGCGATTTCCGAATGGGGAAACCCACCCTCACCATTTCCTTTCGATCTAGCTTCGGCTGGCTCGGAAAGAGGTGGATAGGGTATCACCAGACTGAATATATAGGTTTGGTGAAGCGAACCCAGGGAACTGAAACATCTCAGTACCTGGAGGAAAAGACATCAACAGAGATTCCCGTAGTAGTGGCGAGCGAACCGGGACCAGGCCAATGCTTCTTCGTTAATTAGCGGAACACTTTGGAAAGAGTGGCCATAGCGGGTGACAGCCCCGTACGTAAAAATGATCGAAGAAGATTCGAGTAGGGCGGGACACGTGAAATCCTGTCTGAACATGGGGGGACCACCCTCCAAGCCTAAATACTCGCACATGACCGATAGCGAACACAGTACCGTGAGGGAAAGGTGAAAAGCACCCCGATTAGGGGAGTGAAACAGTACCTGAAACCGGATGCTTACAAGCAGTTGGAGCCCCATAGGGGGTGACAGCGTACCTCTTGCATAATGGGTCAGTGACTTAATTTATCGAGCAAGCTTAAGCCGTTAGGTGTAGGCGCAGCGAAAGCGAGTCTGAATAGGGCGACTGAGTTCGATGAATTAGACCCGAACCCCGGCGATCTAGGCATGGCCAGGTTGAAGGTGCGGTAACACGCACTGGAGGACCGAACCGGTGAATGTTGAAAAATTCTCGGATGAGCTGTGTTTAGGGGTGAAAGGCCAATCAAGCCGGGAAATAGCTGGTTCTCCGCGAAATCTA
>JAWKXV010000002.1:475000-1333502 GCA_041396805.1 Erythrobacter sp.
GCGTTCCCGGGCAGTGCTCGGAACGGCGGCTAGATTGTCGCCCCTCCATCGACGACGATGGTCTGGCCGGTTGTCCAGCGGGCTGCTGGCGATGCGAGATAGACGGCGGCGCCTGCAATGTCCTCCGGTTCGCCGATCCGCCGCATCGCGAGCGCTTTCTCGGTCGCGGCACGTGCCTCGGGGTTCTCCCAAAGAGCCCGGGCGAAGTCGGTCTTGACGAGGCCGGGTGCGATCCCGTTGACCCTGATCCCATGTTGGCCGTTCTCCGCGGCGTAGTTTCGCACGAGTTGGAAATCGGCGGCCTTGGAGATGCAATAGGCGCCGATCGTGGTGGAAGCGCGCAAGCCGCCGATGGAACTGATGATGACGATGGCGCCATCTCCTTTTGCCCGCATGTCGGGCAGGGCCTGCTGGATCAGCCAGTGATTGGAGATCACATTGTTGTCGAGGATTTTGCGGAACTGTTCGTCGGCAATCCCGTCCATCGACCCGTAATAGGGATTGCTGGCGGCGTTGCAGACGAGAATGTCCACCGGGCCGAGTGCCTCCTTCGTGCGGACGAACAGGTCCTCCAGCTGCGCCTTTTCCGAGATGCTTGCCGCGATCGCAATTGCACGGGTCTCGCCATGCTTCTCGTTGATCGCTGCCGCCACTTCCTCGCAGGCATCCTGCTTGCGGCTCGAGATCACCACGCGGGCGCCCTGTGCGGCCAGCCCTTCGGCAATCGCCCGGCCTATCCCGCGACTTGATCCGGTGACGACGGCCACCTTTCCCTTGAGGTCGAATGCGGACATTTTTCTCTCCAGTCCTTCCAAAGAAAAGGGGCCCGGAGCGTGAACTCCGGGCCCTGATCCTGTCAAAGCCGCAGGGCTTAGAACTTCGTGCGGATGCCGAGACGGAAATTCCGTCCGATCGCGTTGCCGATGAAGGGGTTGTAACCGAGCGGCAGGTAAGCCTGCGCGGGTTCCTCGTCGAAAATGTTGAGGACGGCCGCAGTCAGCTGCACTTCGGCAAACTCGACCGGCAGCGTGTAGTTCGCAACCAGATCGTGCTGGGTGTAGCTCCCGCTTTCCCTGCCGTAATTGCTTCCCGCCGGAACGCCCGCGATCACGAAACAGGGGTCTGCCGTGCAGCGTTCGTCCGTGACACTGTCGATATAGTTCACCGAATAGCGCAGGTTGAGGCCACCGGTATTGAGGTTCACGTAACCGTTGGCGCGCCATTCCGGCAAGGTGCCGGGATCACGGAAGTAGTTACCGAAGCCGACAGCGTCGTAGGCGGCCGAAACCAGCACTCCGTCCACGAAGAAGTCGTCGGTCTTGTACTCGAGGTTCCATGTCGCATTGGCGCCAATCGAGATCACACCGAAGTCGGCATCGATATCGTAGTTGGCAGCCAGGTCGAGGCCGCGGACTTTCACGTCGGGACCGTTCACGAACTGTGTGCGAACGCGCGCGATGCCCAGGCCGGTCGAGGTCGCGTCACATGTGTTCCCCGACAGCGTGATCAGCCCGATCAGGGGCGCCGAGCAGTCGATCAGCCTCGTGCCGTCCGCTGTGAGCGCCCCGGTCGCAACCGAACTTGCAATCGCGTCGGCCGGGGTACGCACGATCTGGTCCTTGAAATCATAGGTCCAGAAGTCGGTGCTGAACGTCAGCCCGCCGGTATTGACAATAAAGCCGACATTATAGGTCAGCGCGGTCTCCGGATCGAGCGCCGGATTGCCGTAGATGTCGACCGACTTGTAGTTGCCGCCAGCCGCGGTGAGGCCTTGCAGCGCCGTGACGAAGTTGTCGTCGACATTGCTGGCCAGAGGACCACGGAAAGTCGTGCCGATCGAGCCACGCAAGGTCAGCCAGTCGGTAGCCTCGAAGCGGAATGCCGCCTTCGGGTTGATCGTCGAGCCGACAGGATCGCCATAATCCTCGTAGCGCACGGCAGCCGTGACTTCGAGGTTGTCGAGCACCGGCAGCTGGACTTCGGCGAACAATGCATAGACGCTCTGATCGAGTTTGGTCGGACGCGTGCCACCAAGGAAGATGAACGGACCAACCCCGTCGGTCGGAGTGCCGACGCAGCTCAGATCACCCTCGATGAAGCAGGGGTTCACATCGAGGTTCGAGATGTCGTTCAGCGGTCGACTGATGAAGTTGTTCTTGCGGTACTGAGCGCCGATGGCGAACGCCACTTCGCCGCCCGACAGTTCCAGTCCGGTACCGCCCGAGAGGACAGCGTCGGCAACCCACTGTTCCTCGCGCTGGAAGGTACCGTTGGGAACCTGCAACCACGCGACAAGATCGGGGTCGTTCTCGAACCCCGGGACGTAATAGGGGTTGGCGATGTCGAGACTCGGATTCTCCGGCCCTGCCAGCACGAACGGATTGAACCACTGACAACCGTTTGCACCAGCAGTGGTCCCGGTACAGTTGGCGCCGCCGAAGCCGTTCAGGGCGGCTTGCAGGCGTGACCCGACGATGCCCGGGGCATAGGCCTCGCGGGCAGAACGCCAGTAAGTACCATCGACGTTGAAAGTGAGATTGTCGCTGACGTCGAACTCGAGCCCGGTGCTGACGCGCCAGGCATTGTTCTTTGCCAGGCCCTGGCCGGCGCCGCGTTCGGCATCGCGGGGATTGCCGATGAAGCCGAAGGGTCGATAGTAGACATTGGTGACCCGGAACAGCGTGCCGTTGGCGCCGCCGGATTGCGGAAGGCCCTGCTGGTCGAGGAAAGCGGCCACGGCCGGGTTGGCCGGTGAGGTGGTAAAGGCACTCACAAAGCCCGAGCCGTTCGGGCCCTGCGTCGGCGGGAAGGCCGGCGAGTAGTTCAGGCTCTCAAGATCGGTCTTCGACCACAATGCGCCCGCGTGCCAGCGAACTGTGTCCGAAAGATCGGCCTCCACCTGGCCATAGACCTGGTACCGGTCTTCCTCTTCGGTGATGTTGTCGAAGGGGATATAGGTGAAGCGGCAAACCGGTGAAGTGAAGAAGCCTCCCAGTTCGGTACAGCCGCTATCGGGCGCAAGGATGTGTTCACGCCCGTCGCGCCGATATATGTGACTGCGAAAAGGCCAGGCGTCGCAAGCGCGGAATAACCCGAAGCGTTCTCGTCATATGACTGGCTGGTGTAGTCCCGCGCGGTCGTGGCGAGTTCGGACCGATGCTGCCAGCCTGCGCCGAGCATGATGTTCACATCGCCAAACGATTTCCCGACCAGGGCGCTGACGTTGTAGTTGCCGTCGGAATCATCGATGAAGGTGTATTCCCCGGCAAGCTCGACGCCGTCGAAATTCGTGCGGGTGATGAAGTTGGCAACGCCGGCAATTGCATCCGAACCGTAGGTCGCGGCGGCGCCGTCCTTCAGAATCTCGACCCGCTGTAGAGCGAAAAGAGGGATGAGGTTGGTGTCGGTAAAGCCGTCACCCGGCGCCTGAATCATGCGCTTGCCGTTGAGCAGGACAAGCGTACGTGTCTGGCCGAGGCCGCGAAGGTTGATCGAGCCATTGCCCTGGAAACCCTGCGAGTCGGTGGAGAACTGGTTGGTATCGCCGAGGACTGACCCGACGGAAGGCAATTCCTTGATCATCTCGAGCGGGGAGGAGATGCCCTTGTTCTGCAGCTCCTCTGCCGAGACGACATCGACGGGAAGTGCCGCGTCTTCGGGCGTGCCGCGAATGTAGGAACCTGTAACGACGATGCGGTTTTCTGCAGCTTCGGTTGCCTCGTCAGCCCCTCCTTCGGCCTGCGCGAGGGCAGGTGCTGCGGTCAGGGTCGAAATGGCAAGTGCGCCCAAGGCGCAGGTATGACGCAATCCGAACTTCCTCATGTGTCTCTCCTCTCCTCGGGATTGCGAATTCGCATACCCCGTCATCGAAATTGAACGTGTGTTGTGGTTTTATGTCAAGTTAGAACGCATAAACGGCATGCTGAAAATGCCGATTGCCGTACCGTCGTTTCGAAAATGTCGCACTTTGTGCCTAGGCAGAGAATTTTCCACTCCCTCCTGCACGCTCGCGCAGGAAATCGCTGACCGGCAGGCCATGGTTTTCCAGGCCGGCAACGACTGTGTTCAGGCCGATGGTTTCGGCCCAATGCATCGGGCCGCCAGTGTAGAGCGGCCAGCCGTAGCCGTTGATCCAGACCACATCGATGTCACTCGACCGCTGGGCCATGCCTTCCTCAAGGATCTTCGCGCCTTCGTTGACCATAGGGTAGAGCAGGCGCTCGCGGATTTCGTCCTTGCTGATCTCGCGCGCCTGTTTGCCCTCCTTTGAGGCGAAATCGGCGATGATCGCCTTTACCTCGTCCGAAGGCGTGCGGTTGCGCGCTTCGTCATAATCGTAGAAGCCCTTGCCTACCTTCTGACCCCAGCGACCTGCAGCACACAGTGCCTCGCGGATCGTGGTGACCTTGGTCGGGTCGCGATGCCAGCCGATATCGATGCCGGCGAGGTCGCCCATCTGGAACGGTCCCATGGGAAATCCGAATTCGAGCAAGACGTCGTCGACGTCCCAATAGTTCGCGCCTTCCATGATCAGCGCATTTGCCTGTTCCTGTCGCTTCGAGAGCATGCGGTTGCCGATAAAGCCGGGACACACGCCCGACACGGCGGCGACCTTGCCGATCTTCTTCGACAGTTTCATCACCGTCGCGAGCACATCGTGGCGGGTTTCCTTGCCGCGTACCACTTCGAGCAGTTTCATGACATTGGCGGGCGAGAAGAAGTGCATCCCGAGCACGTAGCCGGGCCGCTTGGTCGCCGTGGCGATCTCGTCCACGTCGAGATAGCTGGTGTTCGAAGCTAGGATCGCGCCCTGCTTCACCACTTCGTCTAGCTTGGCAAAGACCTGCTTCTTGACGTCCATGCTCTCGTAAACGGCTTCGATCACGAGATCGCAATCGGCAAGATCGTCATAGGAAAGGGTCGGGGTCAGCAGGCCCATCGCCTTGTCGACCGCATCCATGGTCATGCGACCCTTCTTTGCGGTGTTCTCATAGTTCTTGCGCATCACGCCGGTGCCGCGATCGAGGGCCTCCTGCGCCATTTCGAGAATCGTCACGGGAATGCCCGCAGACAGGAAATTCATCGTAATGCCGCCGCCCATGGTCCCGGCGCCGATCACGCCGACCTTGTTGATCGGGATCAGCGGTGTGTCCTTGGGAACATCGTCGATCTTGTTCGCGGCGCGTTCGGCGAAGAAATAGTGGCGCATGGCCGCGCTCTGCGTACCGGTCATGAGCTTCATGAAAAGCTCGCGCTCCTTCTTCACGCCGTCGGCATAGGACAGCTGGCCCGCAGCCCTGACCGCCTCGATGCCCGCATTGGGCGCGTCGAAGCCGCGGATCCTGCGCGCCTGGCTGGCCCGGAAGCGGTCGAAGAGGTCGGGGTCGCGCACGCCGTCTTCATTGGCGGTGCCTTCCGAACTGCGCGGTACCGGCTGGCCGATCTTCGAGCGGGCGAAGGCAATAGCGTCGGCTTCAAGCGAGTCTTCGCCAACGATCTCGTCAAGGAGACCGATCTCCTTTGCTTTCTTTGCGGGAATCGGGTTTCCGCCCACCACCATCGGCAGCGCTGCCTCGGCACCCACGAGGCGCGGCAGGCGCTGCGTGCCGGCGGCACCCGGGATCAGGCCGAGCTTTACTTCGGGCAGTCCCATCTTGGCGGAAGGCACAGCGACACGGTAGTGGCAGGCGAGCGCGACCTCGCAGCCGCCACCGAGTGCAGTGCCATGGATCGCGGCGACCACCGGCTTGTCGCTGGCTTCCATCGCATCGAGCGTTTCGGGCAGGTTGGGTCCGACCGGCGGCTTGCCGAATTCGGTAATGTCCGCGCCCGCGAAGAAGGTTTGCCCGTCGCAGCGGATAACGACCGCCTTGACCGCGTCATCCCCCAGTGCCGTTTCGATGGCATCCTTCAGGCCCGCTCGCACAGCCTGGCCCAGGGCGTTGACCGGAGGGTTGTCGGAAATGACGACCAGGACGTCGTCGTGAAGCTCGGTTCGGATGGGCGAAGTCATCGGACACTCCTCAGGCGTAACTGTCGGTAAGGGCGGAATAGATCAGCGTCTTGAGCTGACGTCGGATGGGGTAGGTGGACGAGGGATAGACTTGCGTCATGAAGACCATGGTGATCCGCTCGACCGGATCGACGAAAAAGGCGGTCGAATAAGCACCGCCCCAATAGAATTCGCCCTCGCTAGACGGCATCAGGGTCTTCGCGGGATCGATAACCATGGCGAAGCCAAGCCCGAAACCGGTCCCGGCATTGTTCGCTTCGGAGAACAGGCTGCTCGACATCTCGGTAAGGTCGGCGTTGTTCGGCAGGTGATTGGTGCGCATCAGCCGCACGGTCTTGGGGCTGAGGATGCGCGCACCGTCGAGCTCGCCGCCATTCAGCAGCATTGTCGAAAAGCGGTGGTAGTCGGCGATCGTGCCGATGAGGCCACCGCCACCGCTATCGAAAGTGCCGGGCTGGTTGAGCTTGCTGGTTGCGCCTGCGTTGATCATCTTGGGGGACTGACCCGGGCGATATGCATAGGCATCGACCAGCCGTTCGCTCTGACCCTCGGCCACGCCGAAGCGCGTGTCGGTCATGCCGAGGGGGGCGAAAATGTGCTTCTCGAAATATTCGCCCAGCCGCATGCCGCTGATCCGCTCGACCGCAATGCCGAGCACATCGGTCGAGACCGAATAGTTCCAGCCCTGACCGGGAGCGAATTCGAGCGGGAGCTTCGACAGCCGCTCGATGAAGCCGTCGCTGTCGAGGTGGTCGCGCGCGAAGTCGAAATTGTGCTCGCGATAGACAGCGTCGATGTTGTTGCGGTTTTGCAGACCGTAGGTGAGGCCCGACATATGGGTCAGCAGGTCGACAAAGCGCATCGGATGGGCGGGTGCACCAGGCGCGAAGGGGATCGAACCACCACCACCGGCATAGACCTTGAGATCGGCAAATTCCGGAAAGACCCTGGTTACGGGCTCCTCGAGCGCCACCTTGCATTGTTCGACCAGCTGCATGAACGCCACCGAAGTCACCGGCTTGGTCATGCTGGCAATGCGGAAGAGTGCGTCGTCGCGCAGCTCGCGCTTGTCGTCGCCCATGATGCCGAGGCGTGTGTAGTGGACGGGTTTGCCGTTACGCGCGACGACAAGTTGTGCGTTGGGCAGGCGGCCCGAATCGATATAGGATTCGGCCAGGAAATCGGGGATCCGGGCCAGCCGCCCCTGATCGAAACCTAACGATTCCGCACCTGCCAGACCGAACATCCGCCTCTCCTTCTCCGCGCATACCTATGCTTCGGTTTTGCACGAATAGCGATTTCATCTGTTCTTGCCACCCTCATACCTCACCTTCGAAGCCTGCTTGCGTCCATCGGCGATAGAGGGCTAGACCAATCCTCGGAGAGGGAGTCGCAGGACGGGCTGCGACCAAAGAGGGACTGTGCATGAACGACCTTGCACGCGCGATCGGCTGGACGCCGCCTGAGGGTTGGCCCTTCATGACGCGCGACGAATGCCGCGAGCGACTCACCGCGCCGGGCCAACGCTTCGAAATGGAGACCGTCGACATTCGCGGCGTGCCGACACGGGTCTGGAAGAACTCGCCGGACAGTCTGCGCGTGGTCGCCATGGCCGGACGGACGCATGGCGAGCGGTTGTTCACTATCTACGAGGACGAGCGGGTCACCTACGACGCGTGGTTCCGCGCCGTCGCGCGACTGGGTGCGGAGATGCAGGCGCGTGGCGTGCGCAAGGGGGATCGCGTCGCCCTCGCAATGCGCAATTTGCCCGAATGGCCGGTCGCCTTCTTCGCGGCGACAACGATCGGGGCGATCTGCGTTCCACTCAACGCCTGGTGGACGGGGCCGGAGCTGGCCTTCGGCATCGCCAATTCGGGGGCGAAACTACTGGTCTGCGACGACGAGCGGTGGGAGCGTATTGCGACGCATCGCGCGGAGTTTCCCGGGCTCGAAACCGTTTTCGTCTCGCGCTGCGCGTCGGATCCCGATGGTGGCGAGCGGCTCGAAGGGATTATCGGGACGCCGCACGACTATGCCTCGCTGCCCGACGCTGAGCTGCCCCACGTCGAGATCGCGCCCGACGACGAGGCAACGATCTTCTACACCAGCGGTACGACGGGCCAGCCCAAGGGCGCGCTTGGCACTCACCGCAATTTGATGACCAATATCCTGTCGAGCGGCTGGAGCGTCGCGGTGGCCGCATTGCGCCGCGGGGAGGAGCCACCGACGCCTGTCCAGAAGGTCGGGTTGACGGTGATCCCGCTGTTCCATGTCACAGCCTGTTCGGCGAGCATGATGGGTGCCGTGGTCGCGGGTCACACATTGGTGTTCATGCACAAATGGGATCCGTTGCGCGCCTTCGAGATCATCGAGCGCGAGAAGGTCAATCTGACCGGCGGTGTGCCGACCATCGCTTGGCAGTTGATCGAGCACCCGGAGCGGCAGAACTACGACCTCTCCAGCCTGGAATCGATCTCTTACGGAGGGGCTCCCTCTGCGCCCGAACTGGTCCGCAAGATCTACGAGACCTTTGGCGCTCTGCCCGGCAATGGCTGGGGCATGACCGAAACGATGGCGACGGTCACCGGCAACAATTCGGAAGACTATTTCAACCGCCCGACCAGCTGCGGCCCGCCGGTGGCAGTGGCCGATCTCAAGATCATGTCGGAAGACGGTAAGCAGGAAATGCCGACCGGAGAGGTGGGCGAGCTCTGGGCGCGTGGCCCGATGATTGTGAAGGGCTATTGGAACCGTCCGGAAGCGACAGCGGAGACCTTCATCGATGGCTGGGTACGCACCGGTGACCTTGCGAAGCTCGACGAGGAAGGTTTCTGCTACATCGTCGACCGCGCCAAGGACATGATCATCCGCGGTGGCGAGAACATCTACTCATCCGAAGTCGAGAACGTGCTTTACGACCATCCGGCCGTCACCGATGCCGCCTTGATCGGCATCCCGCACCCGACCCTGGGCGAGGAGCCCGCGGCAGTGGTTCACCTCGCGCCGGGCACATCCGCGACCGAAGAAGAATTGCGCGCCTGGGTCGCCGGGCGGCTGGCGAAATTCAAGGTACCGGTCCGCGTGGCCTTTGTCGAGGAGACCCTGCCGCGCAATGCCAATGGCAAGATCCTCAAGAAGGATCTGGGGGCGTTTTTCGCATGAGCCGCCCGTCCGCCACCCGCAAGTTCGGCGAAAAGCGTCAGGCGATCATCCATGCCGCCGCGGTTCAGATCAACGAGGTCGGAGTGCAGGCGACGACGCTGGCCGAAGTTGCGAAGGCGATCGGGCTCAATGCGACCAGCGTCACCTACTACTTCCCGCGCAAGGAGCAGCTCGTCGTCGCCGTCTATGACGAGACCCTGACGCTGATGGAGAAGATGGCGCGGGAAGCGCTCGCGCAGCCCGATCCGGCTTCGCGGCTGCGACACTATATCGCGTCCCATATCGTTCTGCGAAAGCGTATCAGGGCGGGGGAGCACGGTCTCACGACAGCGCTTTCGGAAATCCGCACTCTGGAGGATGACGTCCAGGCCCCGCTGATGGCGCACTACCTGCGTGTGGTCGACATCGTGCGCCGCTTTTTCGGCGAATGGCATAGCAACGACGAACGCGCCCTGTTCTCGGCGCGCGCGCATATCCTGCTCGAGGCGATGATGTGGTGGCCCATCTGGTCGATGCGCTATTCGGTGCTCGACTTCGCCCGGATCGAAGAGCGGTTGTTCGATATACTGGCGAACGGCCTGCCGGCCGCCAAGGGACGTTTCGAGCCGCAGCAACTGATCGGGAACTGGCGCACGAACGATAGCGATGCCGGCCAGAACGAGGCCTTCCTGCGGGCCGCGACGGTAATGATCAATCGGCTCGGCTATCGCGGCGCATCGGTTAATCGCATCGCTGAGAGCCTCAATGTCACCAAGGGTAGTTTCTACCATCATCACGAGGCCAAGGACGACCTTGTGCTTGCCTGCTTCCAGAAGAGCTACGACCGGATGTCGGCGGTGCAGATGGGCGGGATGGGAATCGGGACCGATTACTGGACACGGCTCTCCAGCGTGCTTGCCGAACTGGTCGACCTGCAATTCTTCGATGCGACGCCGCTGCTGAGGACCACTGCGCTGCAAGCGCTCGATGCCGATCACAAGGTGGATGTGGTCACCAGGTCGAACCGGCTTGCTCGGCGTTTTGCCGGGATGCTGATCGACGGGATAGCCGATGGCTCGGTGCGTCCGATCGATCCGCTGGTGGCGGGCCAGGTCATCATGTCGACGGTCAATTCGGCCTATGAAGCGCGCCATTGGGCGGAGCGTTTCGGCGAGCCGGAAGTGGCGATCCGGACCTATCTATCCGCCCTGTCGGACGGAATGCTTGCCCCCTCACGCTAGATCGCGGGGTTCCTTCACGCGGAAGAGCATGATTGCCAGCGACAGGATCAGCGAGGCGAAGGCTGCGACGATCAGCGGCGCATAGCCCATCGCCGCAATGGCAAGGCCCGCCAGCACCGGACCGACCGAGGAAACGCCCCCTTCGACTGTGGTGAGCAGCGCCAGGCGCATCGGCACGTCCTCGTGCTCGCCGAATTCGAGCACCAGCGTGATGGCGGCCATCATCCAGCCGGAAAAGCCGATCCCGAGCGCTACAAAGGCGCCGTGGAGCATCCAGCCTTCGCCCAGCACCAGCAGTGCCATGCCCGCGAGACTCGACACCAGCGCGCCGACATAGACAATGCGAAAGCCGAAGCGGTCGCCCAGCCAGCCCCAGAGGAGGTTGGAGAGCGTGTCCGCGGCCAGGAAGGCGAGGGAGAGCGATCCGATCAGCGCGCCGCTCAGGCCCAGCCTGTCGCCGACATAGAGCGTCCAGAAGGGCAGGCCGACCCGCGCGATCGCGGCGAGGGCATGGGCGGCGAGAAAGCCGCGAAAGCCCTTGTGGGTCAGAAGCTCGCCGAATTGCCCCATGCGCTCGCGCAAGGGAATCACCGGGCGCAGGCGCGGGGCATCGGGCTCTCGAATGCCCAGCTTCAGCGCGACTAGGCCGACAGAAGTCAGCACGAAGGCGAGCAGGAAGGTCGTCGCATAGCCGTTGCCGAGCCATTCCTGCTCGATGAAATAGTGCCCGGCTAGCCATGCCAGTCCGGCGGCGATCAACCCGCCGATCATGTTGCGAATGCCCTGCAGGCGCCCGCGCCGCGCAATCGGAATGACCTTGGCCATGAGCATCTGGAACGCCACTCGCTGCGCGCCGGAGAAAAAACCCAGCAGCAGGAACGCGGCGAGGGTGACGATGAGAAGTGCCGTCCCCTCCAGCGTCCAGGCCGCGATGGCGATGGCCAACACCATCACCCGCATCATCGACCCGACGCCGATGGCATAGGGCAGGATGCGGCTCCTGCTCTCAACTCGTGCACCAGACAGGATCGGTGAGATCGTCCCGCCCAGCTGTAGCAGGGCAGTGCCTAGACCCACTGCCGCGGGGCTGCCGGTTAACAGATAGAGATAGGCCGGGATGATCGTGGGGGCATAGATCAGGCGGAAGCCGGTCATGCCGAACACGCCATGCGTCAGCGTGGCCGAGTAGTTGCGCCGGAGATGTTTCTCTACGTAGCGGTGGTGGCGCTCCCAGGCTTGATCATCGCCGGGGAGCGCCTCCATGTCCTCGCCCGCAGGGGCGAGGGCGTCGCTCAATAGCCGCCCAGCGTGGCGAAGCGGTCCTTGAGATAGCCCGAGGAGCCGAAGCTCGCCTCGAGCACGCGGGCGCGCTTGAGATAGAAACCGACGTCGTATTCATCGGTCATCCCGATACCGCCGTGGAGCTGGATGCCCTGGTTGCTCATGGTGTGGAGCACGCGATTGGCCTCCGCCTTGGCGATGGTCGCCGCGCGAGCCACGCCGAAGCCGCTGTCGACCGCCTGCAGGCCTGCCTCGACCGCACTGCGCATCTGCGCGAGGTCGGCAAAAAGGTCGGCCATGCGGTGCTGCAACGCCTGGAAGCTGGCGAGCACCTGGTTGAACTGCACACGCTGCTTCAGGTAGTCGAGCGTCACGTCGAAGACCTGCTGCGCCATGCCGAGCATTTCGGCTGCAGTCAGGACGCGTGCGCGGTCGAGAACGTCTTCGAGAAGATTATCGCCGCCACCGGCCAGCTTGTCAGCCGCTGCGCCCTCAAAGCTGACGTCGGCATGACTGCGCTGGTCGGTCAGCTTGCGCGTCGTAAGCGATACGCCGTCGCCCTTCTCGACAAGGTACAAACCGTCCTTCGCCGCCACGACGAACAAGTCGGCGCCGTGGGCTTCATGAACGAAGGCCTTGGTGCCGCTGATCTTGCCGCCCGATACCGAGGTCTCGATCTTCGACGGGTCGTGCGAGGTGCCCTCGTCGACTGCCAGCGTGCCGATCGCTTCACCGCTGGCGAGCTTCGGGAGCCACTTCGCCTTCTGCTCGTCGCTGCCGCCGAGCACGATCGCGGACGCCGCGATGGTGTTCATGACCAGCGGGCTGGCGGTCAGCGTCTTGCCGAGTTCCTCGATTACGAGACCGGCCGACATGAAGCCGAAGTCCGAGCCGCCATGCGCTTCCGGGATGATGACCCCGGCCCAGCCCATCTGGCCCATTGTCGACCACGCATTGCGGTCGAAGGCCTCGGGCTCGCCGCTCGCGCGGACCTTGCGGAATTCGGTGACCGGGCTTTCGTTGACGGCCCATTCGCGCGCCATGTCGCGCAGCATTTCCTGTTCTTCGTTGAGAACTGCCATGTCCTGCGCTCCCCTTACTGGTGATCGAGCATGCCGAGCACACGCTTGGCGATGATGTTGTTCTGGATTTCGGTCGAGCCGCCGTAGATCGTCGTGGCCTTGCCGAAGAGCCAGGCACGGACGGCATCGAGTTCGCCGTCGGAGAAACCGTCGCCCTCCCAGCCGAGGCCCTGGAGGCCGCGTATATCGATCAGCAACTCGCTGCGTTCCTGGCTGAGCTTGGTGCCGACCTTCTTCAGCACCGAGCTGATTTCGGAGACGCCGCCCGCCGCCTTGCTTTCTTCCATCGCGCGGCGCGCAGTGAGGAGAAAGCTGTTCCAGCGGATCTCAAAGTCCGAGATCTTATCGCGCAGAACCTTGTCCTCGAGCTCGCCATCGGCACCGGTCGGCTGGTATTTCTTGGCAATGTCACCAAGGCTCTGACCCATCATCCCGGCAAGGCGTCCGCCGCCCGAAATATTGGTGCGCTCGTGCTGGAGCAGGCGTTTGCCGATGGTCCAGCCCTGGCCTTCCTCGCCGACGAGGTTCTCCTTGGGCACTTTCACATCGGTGAAGAAGGTTTCGCAGAAGGGGCTGGTGCCCGAAATCATCGTGATCGGGCGAACCTCGACGCCGGGGGCATCCATGTCGATCAGCATGAAGCTGATGCCGTGGTGCTTGTCGCTCTTGTCGGTGCGGACGATCGCAAAGCACTTGTCCGCCCACTGGCCGCCGCTGGTCCAGGTCTTCTGGCCGTTGACGACATAGTGATCGCCCTTGTCCTCGGCAAAGGTCTGCAAGTTGGCGAGGTCGGACCCGGCATTGGGTTCGGAATAGCCCTGGCACCAGCGGATTTCGCCGCGGCAGATCGGCGGGATATGCTCGCGCTTCTGCTCCTCATTGCCGTATTCGAGCAACGTCGGGCCGAACATCATGACACCCATGCCGCCGATGGGGTTGTAGGCGCCAGCCTTGGCCAGCTCCTCGTCGATGATACGCGCCTGCTTCTTTTCGAGCCCGCCACCGCCATATTCCCTGGGCCAGGTCGGAGTTCCCCAGCCCCGCGCGCCCACCGCTTCACGCCAGGCCTTCTGCGCTGCGCTTTCGTCGGTGGGGCCGTCGACACCGGCAAGCGCGTTGGACTTGCCCTTCAGCTCGGCGGGGAAGTTGTCGGCGATGAACTGGCGCACTTCCTCACGGAAGGCGTCCTCGTCATTGGCGATTGCGGGGTCCAGCTGGGTAGCCATGGCGCAGGTCTCTCCTCTTTGCGGCGACTCCCATACCGCAAATTTGGGAGACACAGAAATACGCTAGGGAAGGGCCGCCTTGCGCCCGTGCCTAATCCGCCAGAGCGGCGACTTCGGCAAGGACTCGCTCGGCCCATTCGGGGCGGCAGATGAGCAGGTCGGGCATATAGGTGTCGGCCTGGTTGTAGACCAATGGGCTCCCATCGACGCGGCTGGCGTGGAGGCCGTGGGCAAGCGCCACCGCTGCGGGGGCGGCGCTATCCCATTCGTACTGCCCGCCGGTGTGGAGGTAGATCTCCGCCTCGCCGCGAACCACCGCCATTGCCTTGGCACCGGCCGAACCCATGGGGACGAGCTCGGCGCCGATCTTCTCGGCAACCGCGACCGCCTCCTTGGCCGGACGCGTCCGGCTTACGACCATGCGAGGCTTGTCTGCGGCGGCGGGGACGGTGCCGGGCGCGTCGGTGCGCAGCACGCAGTCGAGGCCGGGCAGGGCGACCGCACCGATCTCGGGCCTGCCGTCGATGCACAGCGCGACGTGGACCGCCCAGTCGGTGCGCTCCTCGCCATATTCGCGTGTGCCGTCGACGGGATCGACGATCCACACGCGGCTGCACGACAGCCGCTCCTCGGTGTCCTTGCTTTCCTCCGACAGCAGCCCGTCTTCGGGCCGCTGCTGGCGCAGGGCGTGGCAGAGGAATTCGTTGGCAGTCTGGTCACCGGCCTTGCCAAGCGACTTGCCCTCGAACATCCCGCTCTCGCGCACCTGCAGCAGGATCCTGCCCGCGTGGTGTGCAAGGTGGGCGGCGAGTTCGGCGTCGGTCATCGTAATTCCTGCGAGGCAAAGAAAATCGGGGGCCCGCATGGCAGACCGAAGCCGCCATGCGAACCCCCGAATTTGTGTCCGCCCCGGTTCAGGCCGGTTTGCGAGCGAAGATGCCGAAGCCCGCGATGATGGCGTAGCAGATGGCCGGCAGTGCAAGCGCTGCTGCGAGGCCCACCTGGTCGGCCAGCGCGCCGTATATGGCGGGAATGATCGCACCGCCGGCGATGGCGACGTTGATGATGCCCGAACCATCCGCGGCCTTTGAGCCGAGCTTTTCGCATGCGAGCGAGAAGATGGTCGGGAACATGATCGAGTTCATCAGACCGACCGCCAGCAGCGAGTAAGCTGCGAGCTCGCCGGTCGAATTGGCCGAAATGAGGATCAGCGTGATCGCGCCTGCGGCAACGGTCGCCAAGGTGAGGCCGGGGCTGACGAGGCGCAGCACCACGGAGCCGATGAAGCGGCCGATCAGGGCGCCGCCCCAGTAAAGCGAGATCAGCTTGCCCGCTTCCTGCTCGGGAATGTTGAGTACCTCGGCTTGCATAAGGTAGTTCACGATGAAGCTGCCGATCGCCACCTCTGCACCAACATAGAGGAAGATGCAGGCCGCACCGTAGCCGAAGCGCGGACGCTTGAGCAGCGCGAGACCTTCGGCGAGGCTGCTTTCTTCGTGCTTCTCGCCCCGCAGGCGATTGCGGAACATCCACACCACGCCGGCAACGATCGCAAGGGCGACTGCAAGTCCGAGATAGCCGTTCACGATCGCCTGGCTTTCCGCAGTGCGATAGGCTTGTAGCTCGGCACCTGACAGCTCGGCGGCCGTGACAGTGGCGAGGCTGCCCAGAATTAGGATCGAACCGACATAGGGGAAGATCGTCGTACCCAGCGAATTGAAGGCCTGCGCGAAGGTCAGTCGGCTGTGCGTCGTCTTCGCCGGGCCGAGCAGGCTGATCAGCGGGTTGGCGACGATCTGCACCAGCACCACGCCGGTTGCGAGGATGAAATAGGCGAACAGGAACACGCCGAACACGGCAGTCTGGCTCGCGGGGATGAAGAGCAGGCAGCCCGCCATCATCGTCAGCAGGCCGGCAACCGCGCCGCGCATGTAGCCGAGTTTCTTGACCAGCCGCGCGCCGGGAATACCGACCACCGCATAGGCGATGAAGAAGCAGAACTGGACGAGGCTCGCCTCGAAGAAGCTGAGCGTGAACAGCTCCTTGAGCTTGGGGATGATCACGTCGTTGAGAGAGGTGATCCCGCCGAAGATGAAGAACAGGCCGAAGACGAAATAGTTCAGGCCGGGCGCATCGATCTGCGAGCCCTCCTCCTCGATCGGATTCGGATCGGTGCTTGTCGCGACCCCTGGTGCAATTGCCATTATGTTATCCTCCCAAGCCCGGCCTTAGAACGGTCCGGTGCAGTCCATCTGCGTTGCCTGCTTGACCACGCTGATCGAATCCAGTTCGAATACGAATGCACCAGCACTTGCAAGCTCGATTCCGGCGATCTTGCCATCGGTCAGGCAAGCAAGCGGAACTTCCATCTCGCGCATTCCCTTGCCTTCGGCCAGCTTGAAGGTCGAGGTGAGGTCGATCGGGCCCCTGCTTCCGTCGCCCAGTGCAGCAAGCGTCAGCGACGTCCTGGGAGCCTGCGCGACCGAGAAATGCATCTTGAAGGCGGCAGTGGCCGGCAGGTCTGCAGCATCCCACCGCAGCTGGACCGATGCGGGGGCGCTCCAGGCCAGGCGGCGGGCGTCTTCCTGTGCGGCGATATCGAAGGCACTGGCCTTGAAGCCCGGGCCCGAGCCGACAAGGTTTACGAGACCCGTGTCGCCGGTGAATGCCCATATGCCCGACTGCAATCCTCGATCATAGATAGTGAAGCCGTCCCCGCGGGATGCACCGGAGAGAGAGCATGTGGTGACCAGCGCGGGGACGGCGGGCTTGGCGGAGTAGGAGCCGCCGAAGCCTAAGGGGAAAAGCGTGTCGGCGTCCGGCTCGCATCCGGCGGGCCAGGCGAAGGAGAGCGAGCCGGTGAAATCACGCTTGCTGCGGCCATCGGCTCCGGCAACGAGGACTTCGGCGACGCCGCTGCCACCCTGCGAGCCCGGAAGCCAGGCGGCAACGAAAGCGTCGGCTGCGTCGAGTTCGGGGCCGACGAACATCGGGCGGCCCGAAAGGAAAACCGCGACCACGGGAATGCCCTTGTCCTTGAGCGCGGCAATCGTCTCGAGGCCTTCGCCGGTGAAGTCGAGATTGGTCCGGTCGCCCTGGAATTCGGCATAGGGTGTTTCACCGAATACGACGATGGCGACATCCGGCTTCTCGCCGAAGCTGCCGTCGGCAGAAAGTTCTGCCTTGCCACCCGCCTCGCCGATCGCCTGCGAGAGGCCGTCCCACAGCGTCTGGCCATTGGGGAAATCGGCCTTGGTCACGTCGGTGCCCTGCCAGCCGATGGTCCAGCCGCCCGACTGCATCGCCATGTCGTCCGCACCCGGGCCGGTGACAAGCACCTTGGCGCCCGGCTTCACCGGAAGCACCGAACCTTCGTTCTTGAGCAGTACCAGCGACTTCGCGACTGCCTCGCGAGCGACCGCCAGATGCGAAGGCGATCCGATCACCGAAAGATCTCCGCGCGTGTCGGGCTCGCCGTCCATTAGGCCGAGCTTGAACTTGACGCGCAGGATACGGCGAACGGCGTCTTCCAGCCGGTCCATCGTGATCTCGCCCGCCTCGGCGCGTGCCAGCAGGCTTTCGTAAAGGCCCTTCCAGCTGTCCGGTGCCATGTACAGATCGAGGCCGGCCTCCAGCGCCTGCGCGCAGTCGGTTGGCTCGCAACCGGGGATCTGGCCATGGGCATTCCAGTCGCCGACCACGAGGCCTTCGAAGCCCATCCGGCCCTTGAGCGCATCGGTCAGCAGCGACTTGTTGCCATGATGCTTGGCGCCGTTCCAGCTCGAGAAGCTGGCCATGACCGTCAGCACACCCGCGTCGATCGCAGGCGGATAACCGGCATTGTGGATGCGCACGAGCTCCGCCTCGGAAATGCGCGCGTCGCCCTGGTCCTGGCCCTTTTCCGTGCCGCCATCGGCGAGGAAGTGCTTGGCTGTGGCCGCGACCTTGTCATTGGCGAGCACCTGCCCCGACACCAGTTCGCCCTGGATGTTGCGCACCATCTCGGCACTGTAGGCGGCGACAATAGCGGGGTCGGAGCTATAGCCCTCATAGGCGCGGCCCCAGCGCAGGTCCTGCGGGACCGCCAGCGTGGGAGCGAAAGTCCATTCGATGCCCGATCCCGCTATTTCGGCGGCGGTTACTGCGCCGATGCGGCCGATAAGCTCGGGATCATGCGTTGCGCCAAGGCCGACATTGTGGGGGAAGACGGTCGCGCCGGGAATGTTGTTGTGGCCGTGGACCGCGTCGACCCCGAACAGGATGGGAATGGCGACACCATCGGCGCGCTCCTCCATCGAGACCTTGCGGAATTCGCGTACCAGCGCGTCCCATTCGGCAGCTGAAGCGCGGTCGTTGCCGTGCGGGCCGCTGTTGCCACCCGCAAGAATCGATCCGAGCGGGTATTTGCGAAGATCCCCGGGTTCGATCGACGAGATGTCGGCCTGTATGACCTGCCCGACCTTCTGGGCGAGCGTCATTCGGGCGATCAGCGCATTGATCGCCGCCTCGGTGCCGGAATCCGTGATTGCCGCGGGGCTGTGCGCCGCAGGCCAGTTGGCACCATAGGCCACCGGCGAGTTGTTCTGATCGGCAGCCGGGGTGCTTTCGATCGCCGCTGGAACCGGGGTGCACCCGGTCGCGATCAGGCCTGCCGCAGATGCCAACAACCACAACTTCATTTCCATTCCCCTCCGCGTCCCCGGTTTAGCATTGGGAACGTTCTCAACGAGGGGTAAATTGGGTTTGCGGCGAGGTCAAGCGCCTAGATTTTGCGGATCGACAGGAGGAGCGTGCACGCCACCGCACAAAGTGTGGCGAGCAGCCAGAAGAGTGCGTCGAACCCGAACACCGGAACCAGCGCCAGCGTCAGCCAGGGCATGATGAGCGAAGGCACGGTGTTGGTCAGGTTGAAGAAGCCAAGATCGCGCCCGCGGGTCGACGGCTTGGGCAACACCCGCAGGGTCTGGCTCGAATGCAGGGCGAGGAAGATGCTCGTTGCAAGTCCGAACAGGACATAGCCGGCGATGCCGGTTTCCATGTCCGGGGCAAGGGCCATGACGGCCAGTCCCGCTGCCCCGAAGCCCGCACCAAGGATCAGTGGCGGCACGGGCTTTCCGGTCCGGTCCGACCAGCGACCGGCGAACAGCGCGACCGGCACCGATGCGCCAAGCACAAAGCTGAAGATTCGCGCGGTGAAGTTATCGGTTACCGACGCGTCGATGCTGCGGAACCACACCAGGAGAAATGCGAAGAGCGCCGCTTCGGCGATCTGGACCAGCAAGCGGGCGAACCACATTCGCGCGACCGGATCGCGGCGTTCTGTGCGGATATCCTCGCCCACCGGCTCGGGGTCGCGCATCAGCTCCGGCATCGGGCGGGGATCTCCGAGCAGGAGCACGGGCAGGACCATCACTGCAACCATCCCGGCGACAAGCAGCAGGCGCGTGTCGGCATCGGCGAGACCGGGGGAAGTGACAATCGCCCCTGACAGGGCACCCAATGCGGGAGCGAACGCGAGGAGCCCCCCCAGCATTCCCTTCTGTTCGTCCGGAACCCGGTCGCCCGCCCAGGCGGATAGGGGCGCGAGCATCATGTTGAGCGCGACCTGCCAGCAGACCAGCAAGGGGATGAGGATCGCAAGGCTGTCGACATTGCGCATGGCCACCAGCAGGATGCCGGACAGCGCCAGTCCCACGGCGATCCACGGTCGCCTAGCACGGGTGCGGTCGCTGATCCAGCCGAAGCCGATATTGGCGAAACTCGCTGCGATCGCCCCGGAGAAGGCTGCATAGGCGAGGACCGTGACCGCCTCGTCCCCCGCGAACCCGGCCACGCGTTCCGGCAAGAGGATGGTGAGGAAAGGCACATAGGCAACCGCGCCACCGGCGGCAGCCAGTGCATAGAGCCAGAGAAAGCGAGCTGACTGCCGGTGGTGCCGCGTTTCCGGCTCTGTGTCCGTCATCGTGCGCGCGCGGGAGCGGTCGACCCGCGCACCACGAGATCGCCTTCGATGACGACGGGCTGGGCCGGCGCATCGCCATCGCCATTGTCGATCAGCAGTTCGACCGCGCGCGAGGCGGTTGCGGCAATCGGCTGGTCGAGCGCCGTCAGGGGCGGACTGGTGAAACGCACGAGCGGCGTGTTGTCGAAACTCACCAGCGAAAGGTCGCCGGGAACCTCGAGCCCGCGTTCCTTCGCCACCTCGAGCGCTGCGAGCGTCATCTGGTCGCTGCTGGCGATAATGGCTGTCGGCGGACTGGGCAGGTCGAGCAATGCGCGCGCCGCTACGAGTCCGCTCTCGAAGCCGAAATCGCCGCGCCGGCACAGGTCCGAAGTGTCGAGCCCCGCAGCCTGCATGGCATCGGCCCAGCCATCGATACGCCAGCCCGCAAGGCTGTACTCCTCGGGGCCGGCGATGAAGCCGATCCGCTCGTGCCCGAGGCCGGTGAGGTGCTCCACCGCCAGTCGCGAAAGATGTTCGTCGCCCATGGTCATGGCGACCCCAGGCCCTTCCTCCTTCGAGCCGATACGCGCGAAGGGGATGTTCCGGGCCGCCAGCAGGCCGGTGATGAGCGGGTTTTCGGAGTGGGGAGGAGTCACGATGACGCCATCGGGCTGCAGCGCCGCGATGGCCGCGCCCAACTCGCGCTCGACATGGTCGGAATGGGTGTCGACCAGTTCCACGAGCATCCGGTACCCGCGTTCTGCGCAGGTCAGCATTCCGCCGAGCAGCATCTGGTCGACCCAGTCGGTGCCCTGGCGCGATTGCCAGTCGGCAATGGTACGCTCGCGGTCGTTGATGGCGAGGATGAGATAGGATCTGGATCCGCTCATCCGCTGGGCGGCGATCGAGGGAACATAGCCGAGCTTGTCGATGCTGGCCTGCACCCGCTCCTTCATCTCCGGGCGGACATTCGGCTCGTTGTTGATGACACGGCTGACCGTTTGCAGGGAAACCCCCGCGTCCGCCGCAACATGCTTGATAGTGACTGCCTGGCGACGCCGTGCCATCGAAATTTCACCCCCTGGGTCTCCATCGACCCGGTTTCCGCAATTGCGAGACGTTCAATTAGGCCGCGGTGACCAACGAAATCAACGCGGCTGCGAAGAAGTCCGGTATTGCCTCCGGTTGCAACAAAGAAAAGCGGGCCCCGCCATCATGACGGGGCCCGCTCTTTCTACCTATGCCTCGAAGCTCCGATTAGAAGGAGAAGCGGGCGATGAAGGTATAGCGACGATCGTTGCGGAACGCGGCACTAATGACGCGGGTGCCATCGTAGTCGACCAGGTTCGACAACTTGGTCACCTCGTCGAGCAGGTTCACACCCTGGACGCCGAGCTTGATGTTCTCGTTGACGCTGTAGAACAGCGACGCGTCCAACTGGCCGCCGGCTTCCTGGAAAGTCGGGGAGAACGGGAAGAGGTCGTCGCGCGGCGTCACCAGGAAGGCACTGCGCCAGTTGTAGGCGGCGCGAGCCGAGATCGGACCCTTTTCGTAGAACACCGTTGCGTTGATGGTGTGCTTCGACGTCCCCGAGTTTGGCGTCTCTCCGACGAAGGCGCCGCCGTTTAGAGGGCCACCGCTTGAGTTCACCGAGGGCGAACCGATGTTCGAGATGTTCGGAGTGATGAAGTCCGAAGCGTCAACGTAGGTATAGGAGAGCTGTGCACCCAGACCACTCAGCAGACCCGGAAGGAAATCATAGGTTTGCTGGTAGGCAAGTTCCACACCCTTGAGCGTGCCGGACAGGTCGTTCGCCGGACCCGAGATGATCACATCCTGCGAAATCCCGCTCGGCGAGGTGTAATTGACGAGGCCGGTGCCGGTCTGGATGATCCCGTCGATATCCTTGACGAAGAAGGCGGCCGTTAGCGAGCCCACAGCGGAGAAATACCACTCGGCGCTCACATCGTAGTTCCACGATTCGATTGGTCGCAGACCGCGGTTGCCGGTCGAAACCGAGAGTAGCGGGCCGCTATCCACGCGGCCGCTGAAGCCCATCACGCCGCCGGCATTGAAGAGATTCAGGTCAGGACGCGAGATGCCCTTCGACACGGCGCCGCGAAGTACCAGACCATTGCCGGTGTCGAGACGAATGTTGAAGGCTGGGAGCCAGTGATCGAACTTGATGTCGCGATTGTCGCGGATGAGTTCGCCAGTGTGCAGCGCGGCGAATTCTGCCTGGCGGGCTCCGCTGAGGTCACAGTAGAGCCGCTGTTGCCCCGCCGGAAGCGGAGAGGCGCACAGGGCGTCGATTTCCGAAACCTGTACGACGCCGTCGCCGTTGCCGCCATTTGCAACGGAGTCGAATTGTCCGGGGTCGGGGAAGGCCAGCAGCGAGTTGTTGCCGACTTTCGTCCGCACGTACCGCAGGCCGATGTTACCCGCGATCGACCAGCCGTTGTCCATGTCGAGGCCATAGTCGAGGCGAGCGTAAGCCGCCGAAGTGATCTCTGTGACGTCGGATATTTCAGCCGGGCAGAACGGGTCGCACTCTACGGTGGTGCCGTCGAGCAGTGTACGGGTACGTCCGGCAACGCCGAGATTGAAGCGCTCGGGCGTCTGCGCGAAGGTCGAGATCGTGTCCCACTCTTCTTGGGTGGTGCCGTTCAGATAGTCCTGAAGGAAGTCGTCACCGCCGTAGAACCAAGCCTGACCGCCCGGGATCGGAGTGGCGGCTTGACCGCGCTGGAAGTTGTCCGCGAAGGGAGCCCGAAGCGCCGTGGAATTCGGGAAATCATCGGTAAATGCACCGCCGGCGATCGCGAATTCCTGACCCGGAAGCCCGGTGTAGAAGCGGCCGGGCACGAACGGGCAGCCCGAACCCTCGTTCCAGGGAGCGCAGTTGGCGCGACCAGCCCAGGGAGCCGAGAGATTGCCCCAGGTGCTGAAGTTGGTGTTGCGGTTGGTACGATCGCGGGCCGCCCAACGGGCGCCAAAGGCCGCCTTGCGGAAAAAGCCGTCGTCGCTGACGTCGTATTCGAAATCGCCCGAGAGGCTGAAGAGATCGCCGTCGTTCTTTTCGCGGCTGTCGAGGCCGAACCAGTAGTAGGTGTAGAAGCCACTCGAAAAGTAGTCGGAAGGGGCGTCGACCGGGGCAAGGAACTGGATATCCGGCGTATCGCCGGTGAGATCGATGCCAATGTCAGCCCATGTGCTCATCGCGCCGAAGACGGAGTCGCGGTTGAGCTTCGAGTTGACGTACTGCATGTCGACCTTGCCGCGGAAGCGGTCTGTGAACTCCATCTCCGCATCGAACGAGATATCCTGGGTGATGGAGTCCGTGTCACGCAGGAAGCGCAGTGAATCCATCGGGATACCGCCGAGGCCGAACGGTGTCGCATAGGCGTTGCCGACGTTCTGCGTCAGGATGCCGCTCTGGAAGTGGCCGTTGCTGTCGAACTGGTATTCCGTGCCGGCGCGCGGAGTGTTGGTGGACACACCGTCGTCGATGCGACCCAGGAGGGCGAACTCCTCAGTGAAAAAGCTCGTTTCCGAACGCAGGTATTCGAGGGTCATCTTCAGACCGCCGTCCAGCGTTTCGAACTGGGCAACGCCCGAGAATGCTTCGCGGTCGCGATCGAGCGTGGTCGAACGGACACCCGCGTATTGCGGGACGAGAACCGAATTTGCGGGCGGAAACTCGTCCGGCGTGAAGTTGGGCGCGTCGTTGAAGCCGCCCGAGTTGATGGGGAAGACGCGATAGCAGCCGTCGCTGAGGTCGGCAGGGCGATAGCAGGAATCGATCACCTGCGAGGCATCGGTCCGGCTCTTGAGCTTCGAATTCGAGTAGCTGAACTGGAGACCGAAAGTGCCTGCACCGGTCTCGAACGTATCAGAACCGAGGATGTTGAAGGTCGGCGACCATTTTTCGCGGAGGTCGCCGTAGTTCGCCTCGACCGAGCCAGCAATGTGGAATCCCGGGTTGTCGAGCGGCTTGCGGGTGACGAGGTTGACCATGCCCGCGATATGACCTTCGATCATATCCGCCGTGCTGTTCTTGTATACTTCGACACGACCGACCAGTTCGGGCGAGACGTCTTCGAAGCTCAGGACGCGGCCACCGTTTGCGGAAAAGATGTCGCGGCCGTTGAGTTCGGAACGAGTGTAGGGAAGGCCGCGGATGATGACGCCGGTCCCTTCCACCGAGAAGCGGGTCGGATCGGAAGTCTTTTCGAAGCGCCCGATGTTGACACCAGGGACGCGCTGCAGCGTTTCGGCAACCGAGCGGTCCGGCAATGCGCCTATATCCTCGGCGGTGATTACGTCGACGACCGTATCAGCGTTCTTCTTGATGTTCTGCGCAGTGAGGAGCGACTGGCGATAGCCGTTGACGATAATCACATTGGCGTCGGCCGGCGCCTCGGTCGTGGCCTCCTCATCGGCTGCATCGCCAGCGTCCTGCGCAAACGCAGGCTGCGCTGCGACAAGCGCGATACTCGATGCGGTGGTGAGTGCAGCGATGCGACGCGCATGCGCAGCAAGGTCCTTAGCTTTCCGAGACATGTTTCCTCCCTGGTCCCAAGACGTAACATCAGGACGAATCCTGTGCCTTGATTGTTACATACCGAGGGTTGTGAGCGTTCACAAGACCGAATATGAACGTTCACAACGACCGTTGCCGACTGGCAACATATGGCGATTGGTGCCATGGAGAGATGCATGACTATTGAACGTATTGTCATACTCGGCGGGGGGACTGCCGGATGGATGGCGGCCGCAGCGCTGTCGCGGATCCGGGGCGGGCGCAAGGTCGATATCAAGCTCGTCGAATCGGAGGAAATCGGGACGGTCGGCGTTGGCGAGGCGACGATCCCTCCATTCGTCGAGTTCCAGCAGGCGCTCGAGATCGACGAACGCGAGATGATGGCCGCAACCCAGGCGACGTTCAAACTGGGCATCCAGTTCTCGAACTGGGGGCAGGTGGGCGAAAGCTACCTCCACCCGTTCGGCAACTATGGCTACGACCTTGGCGGGATCAATTTCCACCAGGTCTGGCACGCCATGCGCCAGCGTGGCGACAAGCGCCCGGTGCAGGCTTTCAACCTCGAGACCATGGCCGCCTATTTCGGCAAGTTCTCGCGCACCGACGATTACGCGCGCGACGACCTGCCGCCGATGAACTACGCCTATCACATCGATGCGACGGCCTATGCGCGCTTCCTGCGCAAATATGCCGAGGCGCGCGGCGTGGTGAGGCAGGAAGGCAAGGTGAAGGACGTCGCGCTCGACCCCGAGAGCGGCTGGGTGACCGGCTTCACGCTCGAAAGCGGGATCGAGATCGAGGGCGACCTGTTCATCGACTGCACCGGTTTTCGCGGGGTCCTGATCGAGCAGGCGCTCAAGACCGGATACGAGGACTGGACGCACTACCTCCCCTGCGACCGGGCCGTGGCGCTTCCGTGCAACCGGGACGACGGATCGCCTCCGCCACCCTTCACCAAGGCGACGGCGCATTCGGCAGGCTGGCAATGGCAGGTTCCGCTCCAGAACCGCAACGGCAACGGCCATGTCTATTGCAGCCAGTACATGAGCGAGGACGAGGCGCATGACATCCTCGTCAAGAACCTCGCCGGCAAGCCTACGGCAGAGCCCAACTTCCTCCGCTTCGTGACCGGCAGGCGCAAGAAGTTCTGGAACAAGAATGTCGTCGCGCTGGGGCTCGCCTCCGGCTTCATGGAACCGCTCGAATCGACCTCGATCCACCTCATCAACACCGGGGTGAACAAGCTGATTGCCCTCCTTTCGCTCGAGGGGATCACCGAAGCGCAGGCGAGCACCTATAACCGCCTGACGGTCAAGGAATACGAGCGCATCCGCGATTTCCTCGTGCTGCACTACAATGCGACCCGCCGCGACGATTCCGAATTCTGGAACTATTGCCGCACGATGGCTGTCCCCGACACGCTCACCGAGAAGATCGAGATCTTCAAGGCGAATGGCCAGGTCTTCCGCGAGGAGGACGAGCTTTTCACCACGACCAGCTGGGCGGCGGTGATGATGGGACAGGGCATCACCATGGGCGGCACGAGCCCGATGGCGGAAGGCATTGCCGACAGCTCGGCAAAGGAAATGGACGAAATGGAGAAGTCGATCCGCTGGCTGGTCGACCGGATGCCGGGCCATGGACAGTATGTTTCGCGCTATTGTTCGGCAGTTGTGCCTGCCTGAGTATTGCCCTCGCAGCATGGCTTCACTAGCGAAGCGGCAATGTTCGATGCCACTTCCTTCCGCGATGCACTCGGCTCTTTCGTCACCGGCGTGACGATCGTGACCGCACGCGATGCGGCGGGAGAACCGTTCGGGTTGACCGCGAACAGCTTCAATTCGGTAAGCCTCGATCCGCCGATGGTGTTGTGGAGCCTCTCGCTCATGTCGGGCACTCTGCCGGTCTTCCGCGATGCCGAGAGCTGGGCGGTCCATGTACTCTCCGCCGACCAGCAGGCCATGTCCGACCGCTTCGCCCGCGCCGGGGCCGACAAGTTTGCCGGTCTCGACCCGGTCGACGGCCCCGAAGGCGCACCGCTGATCGAGGGCTATGCCGCGCGCTTCGGCTGCCGCGCGCGCTTCGAATACGAGGGCGGCGACCACGCGATCTTCCTAGGCGAAGTGGTCGATTTCGACCGCCGCGAGGCCGAGCCTCTGATCTATCACGGCGGGCGCTACGGCCGGGTGATGCGCGCGCCGACCGGCGAAGACCTCGAGCGCGAAGGGCTGGCCGAGAAATCGGGAGACGGGCTTTCCCTTACGGCGAGCGGGGTCGAGCTGCTCGCCGCGCTCGAAGGCATCGCGAAGCGCTAGACTCTCCTCCGGCCTCCCGATACCCGTTGCGAAACGCAACCAGGGGAGAGAGGCTGCCATGAAGACACGCATCACCGAACTGTTCGGTATCGAGCATCCGATCATTCAGGGCGGCATGCATTTCGTTGGCTTCGCTGAAATGGCGGCGGCAGTCTCCAATGCGGGCGGCCTTGGCATCATCACCGGCCTGACGCAGGGCACTCCCGAAAAGCTCGCCAACGAGATCGCGCGCTGCAAGGACATGACCGACAAGCCCTTCGGCGTGAACCTGACCTTCCTGCCCACGGTCAATGCGCCCGACTATCCGGGGCTGGTGCGCGTCATCATCGAAAGCGGGGTCAAGGCGGTCGAGACGGCGGGCAACAATCCCGCACAGGTGCTCCCCTATTTCAAGGATGCCGGGGTCAAGGTGATCCACAAATGCACCAGCGTGCGCCACTCGCTGAAGGCGCAGTCGATCGGTTGCGATGCGGTCAGTGTCGACGGCTTCGAGTGCGGCGGGCACCCGGGCGAGGACGATATTCCGAACATGATCCTGCTGCCCCGCGCGGCGGATGAGCTGGAAATTCCCTTCGTCGCCAGCGGCGGCATGGCCGATGCGCGCAGCCTCGTCGCCAGCCTTGCGATGGGTGCCGACGGGATGAACATGGGCACGCGCTTCATCGCCACCAAGGAAGCGCCGGTGCACGAAAACGTGAAGAAGGCGATCGTAGCGGCTTCCGAACTCGACACCCGTCTCGTCATGCGTCCCTTGCGCAATACCGAGCGGGTGATGACCAACGAGGCGGTCGAGCGCCTGCTCGAAACGGAGCGCAAGCTCGGCCCCGACCTCAAGTTCGAGGACATCATAGAGGAAGTCGCGGGCGTCTATCCGCGCATCATGATGGATGGCGACATGGATGCAGGTGCATGGTCCTGCGGCATGGTCGCTGGTCTCATCAACGATATCCCCACCTGCAAGGAACTGATCGACCGGATCATGAGCGAAGCGGAGGAACTTATCCGCGGCCGCCTCGCCGGTCTCCTGAACTGAGGACCTGACCAGACATGCTCGATACCAGCCAGCGCTTCGCCTATAACGAGGACCACGAGGCCTTTCGCGACACCGTGCGCAAGGTCTTCGCCGAACACATGACCCCCTATCTCGACCAGCACGAGGCCGACGGCATCGTGCCGCGATCTGCATGGAAGGCGCTGGGCGAGGCGGGGATGCTGTGCCCCACCGTCAAGGAAGAGAACGGCGGCCTCGGCCTCGATTTCGGCTTCAATTGCGTGTTGTGCGAGGAGCTTTCCTACCTCGGAAGTTCAGCCGGCTTCACGCTGCAGAACGACATCACGGCCAATTACATCGAACGCCTCGGTACCGACGAGCAGCGGGCGAAGTATCTTCCCGGCATGGTTTCGGGCGATGTGATCTCGGCCATCGCCATGACCGAGCCGGGGGCGGGCAGCGATTTGCAGGGCATACGCACCACTGCGGTCAAGGACGGCAACCATCTGGTGGTCAACGGGTCCAAGACCTACATCACCAATGGCCAGAACGCCGATGTCATCATTGTCGTCGCCAAGACCGACCCGACACAGGGCGCCAAGGGCACGACGCTGGTGCTGGTCGATGCCGACACGCCCGGCTTCGAGCGCGGGCGCAATCTCGACAAGATCGGGCAGCATTCGGCCGATACTTCCGAGCTGTTCTTCACCGATTGCCGCGTGCCGATGACCAATATCCTCGGCGGCGAGGGGCGCGGCTTCATCCACCTGATGGAGGAATTGCCGCAGGAACGCCTCGGCATTGCCGTGGGCGCGCAGGCTGCTGCGCAACGCGCCTTCGATCTGGCGGTCGAATTCACCAAAGACCGCAAGGCGTTCGGCAAGACCGTGTTCGAATTCCAGAACACCAAATTCGTCCTCGCCGACTTGAAGGCCAAGCTCCAGGTCGGCTGGGCGCATCTCGACTGGGCAATTTCGAAACACCTGCGCGGCGAGCTGACCACCGACGAGGCCAGTGCCGCCAAGCTGTGGCACACCGATCTCCAGTGGGAGGCCTGCGACACCTCGCTGCAACTGCATGGCGGGGCGGGCTACATGAACGAATACGCCATCGCCCGGCTGTGGCGCGATGCGCGCGTGACGCGCATTTTCGGCGGCACGAACGAGATCATGAAGGAAGTGATCAGCCGCTCCATCTGAGGGAGACCACATGACCGATCCGCTCGATTTCACAGGTAAGACCGTCCTCGTCGTCGGGGGGACGAGCGGGATCGGCAACGGCGTTGCGCATGGCTTTCGCGAGCGTGGTGCCGAGGTCCATGTGACGGGGACCCGGGCCGCAGCCACCGACTATTCGGCGGAGGGGGGAAGCGACCTCGATGGTCTCGTTTTCCACTCGCTCGACGTTTCGGATCGTGATGCGGTGGCGGATTTCGGCCTTCCGGCAAGGCTCGATGTGGTCGTGCTTTGTCAGGGCACCGTCCGCTACCGGCGCGAGGAATTCGAGCGCGAGGGCTGGGACGCGGTGATGGCGGTCAATCTCGACTCGCTGATGGACTGTGCCCGCACTGTCCGTCCGAAGCTGGCCGAAAGCGGCGGATCGCTGATCATCGTCAGTTCGGTCGGTGCCTATCATGCGATGATCGGCAATCCGGCCTATGCCGCGAGCAAGGCAGCGGCGGTGAGCCTCGTCGGCAGCCTTGCCGAAGCCTGGGCGGGCGAGGGGATCCGCGTCAACGGTATCGCGCCGGGGCTCGTCCCGACCAAGCTGACCAGGGTCACGACCGAAAATGCGCAGCGCGCCGCCGGAGCCGTCGCGCGCATACCGGCGGGCCGGATGGGCACACCCGGAGACATGGCAGGAGTGGCACTATTCCTCGCCTCGCCGCTGGCGGACTATATTGTCGGCCAGACCATCCGCGTCGATGGCGGTATGACGCTCTCCTGATCGCACCACCCCCGCCTTTCCTACAGCGGTATCGCCTGCCACTGTCGTCAGATGAGTTCGAAAGGGTCGTGCCGGGGGGGCGGTGTCGTCCAGTGTCAACCAGAGAGAATCCCATTTTAGTTCGTAATATCAGGTGATTATGGGAAATTCCCGCCGGGTGACACCCTGTCAACTTTGTCAACCGTCCTGTGGTGAGGACATGGCCATGGAATACGTCGATCCCGGAGCAGGCGGCCGCAAGGTTTCGCGCTTTTGCCTGGGCTGCATGAGCTAAGGCGATACCACGCGCGGCTGGACGCTGAGCCGGGTCCAGGAATAGAAAATCCGCATTTTCGGCCCGAGTGTTACAATCACGGGCCAGCGGTCACATACGCGTCACATGACCGCGCCAGTGCTCACCCCAAAGGGTGGGATACGAACCGCGTGCAAGCCATTAACATTTTCCTGACCGCCCCGCTGGGCGAAGAGATTACCGACTTCATGCATGGCGAGACACGCTATGCCTTCGCGCGGCTCTATCCCGAAGGTCCGAAGCGGTTGGTCGAGGGGCCGGTTTGCGCCTTTGTCGACTGGGTGATGGAAGACCTTTCGGGTCTGGAAATGTGCCGCCGCCTGCGTGCCGACAAGCGCACGGCCGAAGCGCATATCACCATCGTGCTCGACGAGGACGATGCCGAGGACAAGCGCCGGGCGCTCAAGGCGGGGGCGGACGACTACATCCTCGGCCCGATCGACCGCACAGCCGTGCTCGACCGGGTGATGGCGCTGCAATGGGGCGGGGCGCAGGCTAGCGTTTCCGAAATCCTCGAGCTCGGCGACCTCACCATCGACGCGGCCGCGCTGCAGGCGCGCTGGGCAGGCAAGGCACTGGACCTGAGGCCCAACGAATTCCGCCTGCTGCGCTTCTTCGCCCAGAACCCCAACCGGGTGCTGACCCGCGCCGACCTCATCGCCGCGCTCGGCAAGCAGGAGCCGCCGATCGACGAGCGCACGGTCGACGTCTGGATCGGGCGTTTGCGGCGTGCTCTCAGGACGATGGGCGCGGGCGAGCGGGTGCGGACGGTGCGCTCGCTGGGCTATGTGTACGATTCACATTGATCTGGCGATCGCATAGCTCAGCGCAGCGACATCTCGCGCCGCGCGCTCCCCCGTGGTAACGATCGGACATTGCGAATATCGGCAAGGTCACTCGGGCGCGCGCTTGATCGAAGGGAGGGGCAGCATTGGCGAAAGCCGACAGTGAATCGAACGCGGGACTGATTGTCTTCCTTGCCGTCTTCGGCACTGCTCTCCCGGTTCTCGGCTTCGCCGGATGGGATCAGGCGCTCCGGTTCGACCCGTGCGCGAACATCTTCATGAAAGCCGGGAAATGTATCGGTTCGGGCGCTTCACTTTCCGGAGGCGGCTTGTTCCTCATTGCCCTGGGGCTGGTGCTTGCCGGGTCGGCGGGCAAGAACGCACTCAAATCGGGAAAGGCATCGCTGGGCGTGCTGGCTGTCGGCTGGCTGGGCGTGTGGATGGCCGTGATCGGAGGTGCGATGGCCTACGCCGGACTCTCGATGCTCTGACTAGGATCGGGGGGCCGAACCGTCATTGCATTTTCCGGGCTCGTAGGTCCCGTATCCGACCAGCTTCACCACGGATCGATCGTTCCTGCACACCCAGACATCGATGGGATCGCCAATTTCGACATCCCGGAACTTTGCCGTGGAATGCATGACCCGGCGGAATTCCTCATGCGTCTTGCCGTCTTCATCCTGGTAGGTGAAGCGGATGCTGCCAGCGGAATAGCTTGTTGGCGGGTCGGGCCGGTTGAAGTCGATCACCTGCCCGGGAACGGTGTCATGCGCCACCGCGCCGCCGATGATGATGCCGCCATAGAGACCCACCAGCGCACCGATCCATTTGCCTTCTTCGGTTCTGGAAAAAGCAAACAAGAGTGTCAGAGCAAGAGCCGCAGCCAGACCAAGGCCAAATCCAATCTTCCTGATCATCGCCTACGCCGCACCTTTCCCGTGACATATCCTACTGGCCCGGGAACCCGCATGGCAATCGCCGATACCGTTCACCGAAACTGGGGTTCGCCTTTGTCGTCTGTATCATGCCAGCAGCTCATCCGCGGGAGACGATGTCGAGGTGCCGGGTCGAAACGAAAAGGGCCGCCCTCGCGGACGGCCCTTCGCTCATGAAGCTCGTTGCGATCAGAATTCGACCGAGACCGATGCGCTGACGCTGCGGCCGACGTTGTAGCTGTTGATGTCGATCCGGTTGGTGCCGTTGTCCTGGTACTCGAAATGATCGCGACCGGTGAGATTGCGGGCTTCGAACTTCAGCTCGACGTCGGTGCCGAAGAGCTCGATGCCCTGGCGGTAGACGAAATCGAGGCGCAGGCCGGGATCCTCGACGATGTCGGGCAGGCCGGATGTGCCACGACTGGTCACACGCTCGCTGGCATAGCTCAGCAGGAACGTCGCCTGGCTGACCTTGTCGAGATCCTCGATGCCCAGCTGGACATTGACGAGGTGGTCCGACTGGCCGGTCAGCGGCACGCCATTGCGGAAGTAATTGGTCGCCGGCTGCGGGGCGGAGGGGAACACCACCGTGGTGTCGCTGTCCGAGACCTTCAGCTTGGACTGGGTGTAGGTGTAGTTGAGCACGGCGACGAAGCGCTTGCTCTCCCACCAGTCGCCAAGGCTGAAGAGGTCCTTATTCCACTGCATCTCGAATTCGGCGCCGTAGAGCTCGGCCGCCGGTGCATTGGCGAAGCCCGAGACCTGGTCGTTGTCCGAGAAGCTGGAGAAGATCTCGATCGGGTTCTCGATATCCTTGTAGAACCCGGCGAGGCTGACGCGGCTGCCCGAACCCCAGTAATACTCGAGGCGAGCCTCGTAGTTCGTGAGGCGGCTGTCCACGAGCAGCGGGTTGCCGTTGAAGCGGCGGTTGGTTTCCGGATCGTAATAGGTCTGGAAGATCAGCTCGCGGAACTGCGGGCGAGCGATCGTCTTCGACGCGTTGAAACGCGCCTGCAGGCTGTCGGCCACTTCCCAGGTGAGGGTGGCGGCAGGCAGCCAGTAATCGTTCACCAGCAGCGTGGTGTTGGACGAACCGCTGGGCGCGCCGTCGAGGCCGAGCGGGATCACTTCCTGCACCGCGTCCTCGTAGCGCACGCCAATATCGAGCGAGAGTGCTTCGATGGGGGCGATGACCGCTTTGACGTAACCCGCCTTGATCTCGAGCCCTGCCTCGAACGCCGGGTCCGACCCGGTGGTGTCGAAGATCGTGTAGCTGAACGGGCCGATCCCCGCCGCCTGCTGCGCTGCCGTATCGAAGCCGAGGTCAATCAGCGCATCACCGAGCAGCGCATCGGGGCGGAAGGCGCCGAAGATGTCGGGATAGGCACCGGTCGCGCGGATGTCGAACTCGCGGCGGGAGGAGAAGCGGCTGGTGTCGGTATAGGCACCGCCCACGGTGACGCCGAGCCAGTCGGACAGCTGGTATGCGAGGTCGAGACCGCCGTAGTAGAGGTCTTCCTTGAGGTCGGAAAAGGCGACGATCGCACCGCCGCGCTGCGGATCGAGCGTGTTGAGGAACAGCTCGCCATAGGGATCGGCGGCATTGTTCGAGCGCGAGTAGCGGAAGGTCCACTCATAAGGCGCCTCGCGCTGCGTCTGGGCATAGCCGCCGCGCAGGTCGACCGACAAATCGCCGAACTTGAGCTCGCCGGTGAACTGCGTGTCGAGCAGCTGGCGTTCGTACCAGGCGGTGTTCTGGGTGAGGTCGGTGTCGCCGTTCTGGAAATCGTCGGTCTTGTCGAGAGAGGTCTGCTTGAGCGAATCGCGGATGAAGAGATTGGTCAGGCGGAAGCGATGCTCGCCAACCTCCAGCCCCAGGCCAAGCATGGCGTTGACCAGCACCCGGTTGTCGGTGACGAACTCGCGACCATCGGTGTCGAGGTCGAGATCGGTGTTCACCGCAGTTTGCGAGGTGATGTACCGGTTGCGCCACTTGTTGCTGATCGAGGCGGTGGCGATGATGCCGAGGCGACCATCCCCGAAGACGTCGAAGGCGGTCCCCGCAGTGATGCCCCCCGAGAAGTTGACCGGGAGGTCGCTGATCTTCTGCAGCAGGACGAAGTTCGGATCGCCCAGCTCGCGCAGGATCGCCTGCCTGTCGACATCGGGGTCCTCGATGTTGAGGCCGCTGTCGAGATAGTTCTGGAGGGCCGGGCGCACATCGCGGCTGCCGTCGTCGAAACCGAACCAGTCGTAGTCCGAGCCGAAATAGGTGTAGCCGGGGCCGAAGGTCGTCTCGCCGTCGCCGCTGATGCCGGCGCTGAGCTTGACGAAGCCCTCGTCGGGAACGGCGCGGGTCGTCAGGTTGATCACGCCGCCGCCGAATTCGCCCGGGAAGTTCGCCGAATAGGTCTTCTGCACGAGGCTGGAGGCGATGACGCTGGTCGGGAAAATGTCGAGCGGAACCACGCGACTCAATGGCTGCGGGGAGGGCAGCGGGAGGCCGTTGAGCAGCGCCAGCGAGTAGCGATCGCCCAGGCCGCGGACATAGACGAGGCCGTTGCCGACGGTGGACAGACCGGTCACGCGAACCAGCGCGCCCGCGATGTCGCCCTCACCCGTGCGTGCGATGGCCGCCGTGTCGAGAACCGAGACAACCTGTGAGGAGGCGCGGGCAACGTCCTGGCGCCTGCGACCTGTGACGACGATCGCGCCGCCGGGGATCGAGACTTCCGGCTCTTCGTAGACCTCTTCTTCGGGGGCAGCCGCATCGGGAGCGGCTTCCTCGGCACTCACGGCCTCGTCGGCGGGAGTTTCCTCGGGAGCGGCGTCCTGTGCAAAGGCGATGCCGGGTGCGCTGAGCGCGGTGGTGAACAGGAGCAGCGCACTGAGCCGCTTGCCGGTCGACATGTCGAAAGACCCCCTCATGATCAGGTCCGTGAAACTCGTTTCAGGCTTGTTTGCCCGCTTGAATGGAAATGGAGCTGCGGGACGCGGCAGCGATGCGCGCCCCGCAGCTCTCTCAGGGAGCTCAGTTGTAAACCGGCAGGCTGGTGCAGTCGGTCACCGAACCGAAGTTCGCGGTCGGCGAGTTGCAGGTCCAGCCTTCGACCCAGCTTGCGTTGGATGCGTAGACCGCGCCGATTTCGGCGGGAGCCACGAAGAAGCTCGACAGCGAGGTCGGATCAAACACCGGAACGCCGCTTTCGTTGGACCCGTTGAGATAGGTCATGGTCAGCGTGCTGGTGAAACCGGCATTGGTGTTGCTGCCGGCATCGAAGCGGGCCTGGATCGCCGCGGCGGTGACGCCGCCCGAGCTGTCGCGGAAGTCGGTGGCGCAATCCATCACGAAGCTGTCGAACTGGATCGGGCCGTCCTCGTCGAGAGCGGCACTGGCAGCGCGGCTGAGCGTGTCGGTTCCGTCGATACGCAGGCAAGGCGTGGCGCCGGTCTGATCGACCAGAAGCGAGTTCATGATGCGATAGTCGGCCTTGCCGCGGATGCGGATCGCCTGGTCCTTGACCGCGCTGTTGGCGATGAAGGTTGCATTCGAGATGCGGGTGCGCTGGCGCGGCGTGTCCTCTTCGAGGCTGTTGGACGAGTCCGCCTCGATGATCGTGTCGCCGGTATTGGCGCGCTGGGCGACGATGACGAACTGCATGTCGGTCTTGACGCCGGTGTCGGTGTCGAGGCCGTCGTCTTCCGCACCGACCACGATCAGGTGCGACACGTTGAACTGGCCGCCAAAGAATTCGACGCCGTCATCCGAGCTGTTGTAGCTCATGATGTGGTTGAGCGTGGTGCCCGAACCGACACCGCCGGTGGTCAGCGACTGAAGCTCGCTGTCGCCCGAAAGGACGAAGCCCGAATAGCGGATCTGGACGTAGCTCATGCTGCCCGAGCTGTCGGTCGGCGTTGCGCCGCCGAACAGGGCTGGCTGTGCTGCGCCTTCGACCTGGCGTTCGCAGGCGGTGGTGCCCGGCGTTGCGCCCGGAGCGATACAGTCGGTCACCGGAGCGCGGCCCGACAGGACCACGCCGCCCCACTGGCCCGACGAATTGTTGGTGTTGAGACCCTGCACATTGTCGCGGCTGGTGAAGATGATCGGGCGGTCGGCAGTGCCGTTCGCCTGGATGGTGTTGCCGCGATTGACGTTGAGGAAGCTCGAACCCGAGGCATAGACGATCACGCCCGGCTCGATGGTCAGTTCGACATCACTGTCCGCACCCGAAGCGGTTGGACCGCCATCGGTGCCCACGTCCACGCGGCCGTTCATGCGGTAAACGAGACCGGCAATATAGGGCAGGGTGGAGCTGGCATTGAAACGTGCCGGCATGGTGCAGACGCGGTATTCGCCGGTCGGGCCCGAGATCGTGCCGCTGTCGGTCAGGCCTTGCGGGTCCGAGATCGTCGGGCAACCCGCTGCCGGGGTGACCAGCGCCGAAGTCGGTGTCGGGGTCGGCGTCGGCGTGGGGGTGGAACCACCGCCGTTGTTGATGGTGATATTCCCGCCGGTGCCGGGCGAGACGATTTCGTCAGCGCCACAGCTGGCAAGTGCCAGCGCGCTGCAGCCGAGAACGAGCGAACGATGGATATTGGTCACGGGTAGCGGTCCCCTCAAAAACCGGGTGAACTGGAAAGGAGTGCGAATTCGTTGATCGCGACTCGCCCGCTAGGCTCCGTTCGTGACAGTTTTTGTCGATTCGTGACCGTTATGTTGCAGTTTCAACAGGGAATCGGTTCGGACTCGAAACTTTCCGAAGATCCGGCCGCCCGACCTCCTTCGTTTCAGAAATATGACAATGTTACGGTTTTGTTGCAGCGAGCGCCCGTGGCGGGTTATTCCATGCGCAACGAAACAAGGGAGAGTTGTCATGGCGATCATCGAAGCTTTGACGCTGGCACTGATGGCGCAGGGTCCGGCAGAGGCCGTCGTCGCACCGGAAACCACCTATGACGTGGGCTATGAAGAGCTCGTCGCGGGGCGCGATCGTGAAGCGATCTCGGCCATCGAGGAGTGCGAGGAGCTGGCGCAGGACGATCCGGCCCGCCTTATCAATCACGGAATCGCGCTCGCCCGGCTGGGTCGCTATAATGAAGCACGGACCGACTTCGAGGCTGCGGCCAGGGCCGACAGCAGTGTAGAACTGGAAACCGCCAGCGGCGACTGGACGGATTCGCGCCGCCTTGCCCGCAAGGCGCTGGCCATGCTCGATAGCGGGGAGTTTGCGCGCTACTACGCACTAAACATGCAGTAATGCGCTCGCGCCACCGGCGAATGAAAGGGCCCGCGGTTCCGGATGGAAGCGCGGGTCTCTTTCGTTGTGAACGGCTCAGCCCGTAAAAACAACAGCAGTGGATATTCAGGTTTCTGTCACCCGCCTGTCATGTAGTATGGCCAGAGGGACCGGACGGAGGGTGCAATGATTCTCGCACGCTTGGCGTTCGCAATGGGTCTTTCCTGCGCAACGCTGATCGCCTTCCCTGCGAAGGCGGATGTCATGGAGATAGATGCTGACGGAGCACGCTGGATAGCCGGCGGAGGCACCGCGATCACGCATGTCGACATGAATGCGGGCGATGGCGATGCACTCGCGGAGGTCCCGGCAGAGGTCTTTGTGCCCGACTTTGCCGTGGCCGACCCCGCTACGCAATCGGGCCTGGTTCCGGCTGCCTACAAGGCCAAGGTGGCCGAGCTCTCGGCTCGCTACGACCTCAGCCCGACCCTGATCGAGGCGCTGGTCTGGCAGGAAAGCCGCTGGCGGGCATCGGCAGTTTCGCCGGTCGGCGCGCGTGGCCTTGCCCAGCTTATGCCCGGGACGGCGCGCGATCTCGGCGTGAACCCCGACGATCCCTTCGCGAATCTTGAAGGCGGGGCGCGCTACCTGCGCGCACAGCTCGACCGGTTCGGCGGCGACCTGGAAAAGGCACTTGCGGCCTACAACGCCGGGCCGGGGCGGGTCGAGCGCGCTGGGGGTATCCCGCGCATTCGCGAGACACAGAATTACGTGGCGGCCATCATGGGCCGTCTTGCCGATCACTCACGGGAGTAAATTCACTTGAAGCGTTCGATTTCACTACCGGCCGCGCTGGCCATGCTTGCAACCCCGACCGCTGCATTCGCGCAGGCTGCCGATCCCGCAGGTTCCGGCCCGATCGTCGCCGCGCTCGGCTGGTTGCAGGGCACGCTGCTGGGCAATGTTGCTACTGCAGTTGCCGTGATGGCCGTTGCCGCCGTCGGCTTCATGATGCTGACCGGCCGTCTCAACTGGCGTTTCGGCGCAACCGTGATCATCGGCGTCTTCATCCTGTTCGGCTCGGCCTCGATCGTCGCCGGCATCCAGGGCGCTGCGGCGGGCTGAACCATGACGAACCTCGTCCGCCATCCCGTCCACCGCGCACTCACGCGACCGCAGATGTTCGCGGGGGTGACATATAACTATTTCATCATCAACGGGATGGTGACGACCGAGATATTCCTGATCACCGGTAGCTGGCTCGCCTTGCTGGCGGCCGGGGTCATGCACGGGGTGGGCTATTTCGCCTGCCTGCGCGAACCGCGCATCTTCGACCTGTGGATCACCAAGGTCTCGAAGTGTCCGCGCGTTGCGAACTACAAACGCTGGGGGTGCAATTCCTATGCCGCGTAAGGACAAATGGAAGGGCGCCGCCGCCTGGAGCGCGAAGGAAGCGCGCGCCGGGGATCGCCTTCCTTATGCTCGCCTGATCGACGAGAGCACGCTGCTGCTGCGCGACGGATCGGTGATGACCGCGATCCAGGTGCCCGGCCTGCTGTTCGAGACCGAGGACAGCGAGGCGCTCAACGCCCATGCTGCGACGCGCGAAGTGGTGCTGCGCAGCACGCTCGATGCGCGTTTCGTTCTCTATCATCACGTCATCCGCCGCCGCGTTTCGGTGGAGCTGGAAAGCGAGTTTCCCGATCCCATCAGCCGCCATATCGACGCGCGTTGGCGTGAGCGGCTGGGTTCGGGCCAGCTCTTCGTCAACGACCAGTTCATTACCCTGATCCGTCGCCCTGCGCGCGGCAAGGCTGGCCTGGTCGAGCGCGTGAGCAAGGGCTGGAAGAAGAAGGGCCGTCCGCAGCTGGAGGCCGATCCCAAGGACTTGCGCTCGCTGCGCGCCGCCTCGCAGGGGCTGGTTGCCGCATTGCATGCCTATGGCGCCACACCGCTGGCTGACTACGTCGGACCGCAGGGCAACACCAATTCGGAAATGCTCGAGCTGCTTTCCGCGCTTTACAATGGCGAGATGCGTCCGGTGAGGAAGCCCGCCGATGACGTCGATGTGGGCCATATGCTGCCCTATCGCCGGGTCAGCTTCGGCCTCGACGCGATCGAGCTGCGCGGTTCGGGTTCGCCCGATTTCGCCGCCATCCTCGGCCTCAAGGATTATCCCGAAGCAACCTCGCCCGGCCTGCTCGACGGCCTGCTGCGCCTGCCGTTCGAAATGGTGGTGAGCGAAAGCTACGCCCCGACCGAGCGCCAGACTGCGCGCGAGCGGATGGATCTGGCGATCCGCCGCCTCAAGAGCGCGGACGAGGAAGCCGCCGCCGAGCGTGCCGATATGATGGCCGCGCGTGATGCGCTGGGCAATGGCGCGGTCGGTTTCGGCGATCATCACCTGACCGTGATGGTCAAGGAACGCGACCTCGGCCGGCTCGACGATGCCATGGCCGCCTGCGCCGCCGCGCTCGCCGATACCGGCGCGATCGCGGTGCGCGAGGACACCAATCTCGAACCCGCATTCTGGGGCCAGTTCCCCGGCAACGAGGGCTATCTCGTCCGCCGTGCACTGATCTCCTCGGCCAACATGGCGAGCTTCGGCTCGCTCCACGGCTTCGCGCTCGGCCAGGCGCAGGGCAACCACTGGGGCGAGGCGGTAACGCTGCTAGAAACCACCAGCGCGACCCCGTTCTTCTTCAACTTCCACCACGGCGACCTGGGCAATTTCTCGGTCATCGGACCCTCGGGTTCGGGCAAGACAGTGGTGATGAACTTCCTTGCCGCGCAGGCGCAGAAGTTTGCACCCCGCACCATCCTGTTCGACAAGGATCGCGGCGCGGAACTGTTCGTGCGCGGCATCGGCGGGCGCTATGACAGTATCCGTGCGGGGGAGCCGACCGGCTTCAACCCGCTCGCGCTGCCCGACAACCCGACCAACCGAGCTTTCCTGCGCGACTGGCTCGGCGTGCTGCTCAAGGCCAATGGGCCTGAGGAAGAGCAGACGATCGCAGGCGCAGTCGATGCGGCCTACGCCAACGATCCTTCGCTGCGCCGCCTGCGCAATTTCCGCGAGCTCCTGTCCGGTAGCCGCCGCCCGCAGCCGGGCGATCTTGCCGACCGCCTCGGCGCGTGGATCGGCGAGGGCGAGCATGCGTGGATGTTCGACAATGCCGAGGACCGGCTCGACCTGACCGCGCGCGTACTCGGCTTCGACATGACCGCGCTGCTCGAGAACCCGCGCCTGCGCACGCCGACGATGATGTACCTCTTCCACCGCATCGAGGAGCGTCTCGATGGCAAGCCGACGATGATCCTGATCGACGAAGGCTGGAAGGCGCTCGACGACGAGGTCTTCGCCGCGCGCATCCGCGACTGGTTGAAGACGCTGAGAAAGCGCAACGCGCTGGTCGGCTTCGCGACGCAGAGCGCCCGCGACGCGCTGGAAAGCCGAATTTCGACCGCGCTGGTCGAGCAGACCGCGACCATGGTCTTCATGCCCAACTCACGCGCACGACCCGAGGATTATTGCGATGGTTTCGGCCTGACCGAGCACGAGCTTGCGCTGATCCGGACGCTACCTGCGCACAGCCGTTGCTTCCTCGTCCGCCAGCCCGACGCAAGCGTTGTCGTGCGCCTCGACCTGTCGGGTGCGCCCGAAGTGTTGACCCTCCTCTCGGGCCGAGAAACCTCGGTTCGCCGTCTCGACCTGCTGCGCGAAGCACTGGGCGACGCGCCGGCGGACTGGTTCCCGGCCCTTACCGGCACGGCATGGCCGGGCGGGGCGAACGATCAGGCAAGGGAGGTCGGGGATGATGCCCTCGGCCTTGCGGCAGAGTGACAAGCGCGAACTGCCAGCAGGCGGCCCAGGAGGCCGGCAACGGCGTCGCCGCCGCGCTGAAGGGCGTGGACTGCGTCGCAGGCGAGGCTTCGGCCGCCTCCTTCGGACGCCTGTTCGCGCCCGGCGGACAGCTCGGCATGGTGCTGACCATATTGCTGACGCTCTATGTCGCGCTGTTCGGCTTCGCGCTGCTGACGGGCCGCACCAATGTTTCCGTCCGTGCCCTCGTGCCGCGGATGGCGACGCTGGGTATCGTGCTCATGTTCGCGACCAGCTGGATCGCCTACCAGAGCTTCGTCTGGAACCTTGCCATCGCAACGCCTGACTATGTCGCGGGCATCCTCACCGGAACACGTGGCAGCGCAACGCAGGTTTTCGCGCAGAAGATCGACGTGGTCTTCATCGCCATTCAGGAGGCGAGCGGCGGCAACGAGGACTTCTCGGCCTTCTCGCCCGAGGGGATGATGTGGCTCGGCGCCATGCTGTTCATGCTCGGCACTGTCGGCCTGCTGGTGACAACCAAGATCGCATTGGGCGTATTGGTCGCGCTGGGGCCGATCTTCGTGGTGATGGCTCTGTTCAATGGTACGCGCGGCCTGTTCACCGGCTGGGTGAAGGGCGTGGTCATGTGCGCGCTCACCCCGCTGTTCGCCGTGCTTGGCGGGAGCGTAATGCTCGAACTTGCGGTGCCCATCCTCGGCGAGCTCACCTCGGCGCCCGGGCAGATCAACCCGCAGGCCGCAATGGGCTTCTTCATGGTCGGTGCCGTCCATGTCGCGCTGATGATCCTGGTGCTCAAGGTGGCGAGTGCGATGGTGTCGGGCTGGACGGTCTTCGGCCTCGCGCCGGGCAAGGAAGACAAGTCGTCCGCCTCCGCGCCCGCCATGGCCCCCGCAGCGCCCTCAGTCGCGCTGGCACAGGCGCAGGCCGCCAACCAGGCCAGTTCGCAGGCGCGCCGGATCGACGTGTCAGCCGTGCCCACCGCTGCGGCCGCCAACGATGGCGGCGGCGGATCGACCACTCGCACTACCAAGGTATTCGCGACCGCTTCAGGATCGGGTCAGGTCGCGCCTCTTAATTCGGGCCCCTCGCGGGCGATGGGGATCGGCAGCCGTTTCAAGCCTGCCCCGCCTAAGGCCCTCGATCGTAAAGTGGAGAAGCACTGATGAACCGCGCGATCATTCCCGCGCTTGCCCTGGCCCTGCTGGCCAGCCCCGCCGTGGCCAGGGATACCCGCCTCGTCGAGGTGATGTATGACGAGATGCAAATCGTCCGCATCGACGGCAAGATTGCGGTGCAGGCGTCGATTGTCTTCGGCGACGACGAGGTAATCGAGAATGTCGCCATCGGTGACAGCCAGGCCTGGCAGGTCACACCGAACAAGCGCGCCAACGTTCTGTTCGTAAAGCCGCTGGAGGCTCGCGCGGCGACCAATCTCACGGTTATCACCAGCAAGCGCACCTATCTGTTCGACCTCGTCGCCAGTCCCAATGCCAAGCCAGTTTACGTGCTGCGCTTCGACTATCCGCCCGAACCCGAGGCGGAGAAGAAGCAGCTTGCCGCCGAGATTCCTGCCGCGCCGGAGGCGCCAGAGCAGGCCTTTGCGACGGTCGATCCCTCGGACCTCAACTTCGCGTGGAATGGGTCGGGCGATAGGAATCTGCTTCCCGAGAATACTTTCGACGACGGCACCGCGACCTTCCTGACCTGGCCCGAGGGCCGTGAAGTCCCGGCTATCCTCGTGACCAATGCACAGGGTGTCGAAGGGCCGGTTAATTTCACCGTGCGCGGCGATACCGTAGTGGTCGACGGTGTGCCGCGCATGATCGTGCTGCGTTCGGGCAAGGATCGCGCCGAGCTCGTCAATAACGGACCGGAGCGCGCCGCCGCCCCGGCGAACCCGCGCGGGACTGCCGCGCTCGCCTCGAGAGGAGGTAACTGATGCGCCTCGCCATGCGCCTGCCTGAAAAGAAATCGGGCAAGACCACCATCGCCAATGATATCGACCCGCGTGACGAGACCGATGCCGAGATCATCGATCTTGCGCAGCGCAATGCCTTCCCGGCCGTGGCGCGTCCCTCGGGCAAGTCGGACGCGATGGGTCTTGTTGCCGGCATTGCGATTGTCGCAGGCCTCGGTGCGGTGACGCTGTGGAGCATGAACGCCGCGCGTGTCGCTCCGCCCGAAGGTGTCGGCGGCCAGCAGCCGCAACCTCAGCAGCAGGTCGAGCAGGTGCCGATGGTCCCGACGGAAGCGATCACCCAGGTCGAGCAAGCCCCGCAACAGGTTGCCGCGGTCCAGCCCGCGCCTGCGCCGCAACCGGTCTATGCCGTCGAGCCTGCGGCAATGGGCAATCGTCATGCCAGCCCGACGGTGGTGTTCGACTCATCGAGTGCTCCGGCAAACCTCGCGACCGGCGGTCCGGTAGCGGCAGGCGTAGACGCCGCCGCCGCCACCGGCGGTTCGGCATCCGATTTCGCCAGTCGCATCGGCGGAGTGGGCGGGGCGCCTGCGCAGGCTCGCGCCATGGTCAATCCCTCGACTACGGTCACGCAGGGCACGCTGATCCCCGCGATCCTCGAAACCGCCATCGACACCAATGTCCCGGGCTATGTCCGCGCCGTGGTGAGCCAGGATGTGCGCAGCTTCGACGGGACCAAGATACTGGTTCCGCGCTCGAGCCGCCTGATCGGCCAGTACCAGTCGGGAATGCAGAACGGCCAGCGCCGCGCCTATGTCATATGGACGCGTCTGATCCGCCCCGACGGCGCATCGGTGAACCTCGCCTCGCCCGCCATCGGCTTCGACGGCACTACGGGCCTTGAAGGCAAGGTTTCGGGCAATGGCTTCTTCAAGCGATTCGGATCGGCCATGTTGCTCTCGGTCGTCGGCGGGCTCGGCACCATCGCCAGCGGCGGTGCAGGCGGCGTGCTGATCGGCAGCGCGAGCCAGTCGGCAGCCGCGACCGCCGCGCAGCAGGATGGCCAGCGCGGCCCGACCGTGCGCGTACGTCAGGGCGAACCGATCCGCATCTTCACCGCGCGCGATCTCGACTTCTCTTCGGTCAGCTGAGGCAGGATAGCCGGTGAGCGCCGACATCCACCCGTTTCATCCGGACGATCGTCCGGAAGAGGACGCGCCGCCCGTCGACCTCAATGGCGAGCGCAGCGTCTATCTCGATGCCTACCTTGCGCCTTTCCGCGAGTGGCTCGAGCGCGACACGGTAACGGAAATCCTGGTCAACCGGCCCGGCGAGGTATGGGTCGAGGATGCCGCGCATCCAGGGATGCAGAAAGTGCTGCGGCCGGAGATCGACGACCGCCTGGTCCAGCGGCTCGCCGAACAGGTCGCACGGGTCAGTCACCAGGGAATCAATCGCGAGCATCCGCTGCTCGGCGCGACGCTGCCCGATGGCGCCCGAGTGCAGTTTTGCGGACCGCCCGCTGCGCGCAAGCACTGGGCCATGGCGATCCGTCGCCACCGCAGGCTCGACCTGCCGCTCGATGCCTATGACGCCGGGCCACTGACGCCGCCGCGACAAGGGGCTATGCCCGACCCGCAGGCCGAACCGGTCGCATTCCTGCGTGAGGCGATTCGCCAGCGCCGCACGATCCTCGTTTCGGGCGGCACCAGCACTGGCAAGACGACTTTTCTGAACGCCATGCTTGGCGAGATCCCGCGACATGAGCGCGTAGTGCTGGTCGAGGATACGCCCGAGCTGAAACTTCCCGGCGAGAACGGCGTCGGACTGGTGGCCGTGAAGGGCGAGCTCGGCGAGGCCAAGGTCACCGCCAATGAACTGCTGCAGGCGGCATTGCGCCTGCGCCCCGACCGGATCGTGCTAGGCGAACTGCGCGGCGCGGAGAGCGTCAGCTTCTTGCGCGCGATCAACACTGGCCATCCGGGCAGTTTCTCGACGATCCATGCCAACAGCCTGCGTGGCGCGCTGGAGCAGTTGTCTCTAATGGTCATGCAGACCGGAATCGGCCTTACGCGCTCGGATACGATTGCCTATGCGGCGAGCGTTATTGACGTAATCGTACAACTCGGCCGCGACGGATCGGGCAAGCGAGGGATTTCGCAGATATCCTTGAGCAGTTCGCTGGTATAGGCTCGCGTCGGGCACTATTGCCGCGCTTCGCCGCCATGCCGTAGCGTCACCCGAGTCCCAAAGTGGGGACTTTGGATAACACTCGACAAAAACCTAAGCGGTTTCGCGCAATTATCCTGCGCTCACACTTGCGTGCATACGAATGTGTGTTAGCTTTCGCCCCCTAGGCCGCACAGACGGCCAATGGAGAGGAGAGGGTATATGAGGGTGAGGGCTACCTTTGCTTGCGGGCATTTGCGCGAGCGCAATTTCGTTTCCCGCGTTTGCTCAGGATACGACAGGGGGCGACGAAGACGCTCCGGCAGTCAACCAGAACGTCATTATCGTTACCGCGCAGCGCCAGGCGCAGAGCCTGCAGGAAGTTCCCATCGCGGTCAGCGCCTTCGATGCCGAGGCACTGGAAGCCCAGCAGATCGAAAATGCCAGCGATCTTCAGCTGACCCTGCCGAACGTCTCCTTCACCAAGTCCAACTTCACCGGATCGTCCTTCACCATTCGCGGTATTGGCGATCTGTGTGTCGGCGTTTCGTGTGACAGTGCGACCGCCATTCACACGAATGGATCCCCGCTCTTCGGAACGCGACTGTTCGAGACCGAGTATTTCGATCTTGAGCGTATCGAGGTTCTGCGCGGGCCCCAGGGAACTCTGTATGGCCGCAACGCGACCTCGGGCGTGGTCAATGTCGTAACTGCCAAGCCGGAACTCGGCTCTTTCTCGGCGGCTGGCGAGTTCGAATACGGCAATTACAACAGCATCAAGGCCAAGGGGATGCTCAACATCCCCGTCGGTGATACGATTGCTGCGCGCGTAGCGGGCTTTTACCTGAACCGTGACGGCTACACGACCAATCTCTTTGATGGCGGCGACATCGATGATCGCGATATGTATGCGATCCGCGGCTCGCTTCGTTTCGAACCGGGGCCAGATACGACCCTCGATCTGATGGCGTATTATTTCCGCGAAGACGACAATCGCATGCGCATCCAGAAGCAGCTGTGCCAGCGCGACCCTACCGGCGTGCTGGGCTGTCTCAACAATCGCCGCGACTTTGCCAAGACCAACTCGAATTCGACCTTCACCAGTACGCTGGGGTCGAGCGAGTTCCTGGCGCTGAACGGCATTCCCTCATCCTTCGGGCTGAACAGCCTGTACGGAGCTGATGCTTACGCCAACTTCGTCGAGGCACCCGATGTTCGAGTGGTCGACACGCAGTTTACGCCGGAATACTATGCCGACGAACTGCAGTTGCAGGGCCATATCGAGCACAATTTTGGTGCGATCAAGGTTGGTCTGACGGGCATCTACCAGGAAACCTCGGTCGATTCGCGACAGGATTACAATAACGGTGTCGGCGAGATTCCCCTCGCGGCAACGGCCTTCGCCAGCTTGAACGGCTTTGCCGCCAACCCCGTCATCGGGTCCTACTTTACCCCGGTTGTGGACGCATTGTTCGACGGTAGCGGCAATCTTTGTGTGTCGGACACAAGCCTCGACAACCTAGGTGCCTTCGACGGCAATCGCATCTGTACGCCCGATGGTACGCAGTTCGACCGCTCGAATTCCGAAAATAGTGCATGGTCGGGCGAGTTGATCATCTCGTCGGACCTCGACGGACCGTTCAACTTCCTGCTCGGCGGAATCTACGCCGAATCGACGTTGACCGAAAACAGCTACTACGTGAACGCCTTCGCGATCGACTACATCACCGGTGTGCTGGGGTCGTTCACGTCGCTGGGCGCAGGACTCGCGCCGAGCTATCTCGGCACGTCGTTCTTCCGCAACAACACCGACTACTTCAAACTCAAGAGCTACGGCATCTTCGGTGAAGCCTACTTCGACGTCACGGATCGACTGAAGGTTACCGCTGGCCTGCGCTACAACGACGACACCAAGCGTGTGCGGGCGCGATCGACTCTGGCCAGCTTCCTGGTTCCCTATGGGTCCGGCGATCCCTTCGCGACTCCATACGGCGCGACATTCGACGCCGACCCGTCGACCACTTGTACCGCCACCACGCGTGTCGGTGCCATCGGTTCCGTTTCGGGTTGCGAAGAATACCAGGAACGTTCGGTGGCGTTCAATGAGATCACCGGACGATTTGTTGTCGACTTTGAACTGTCGGCGGACAGCCACCTCTATGCCTCCTATTCGCGAGGCTACAAGTCGGGCGGTATCAACCCGCCGCTGCAACCGATCTTCTCGGTCCCTGACAGCTTCGGATCGGAGCAGATCGACGCCTTCGAAATCGGTTCCAAGAACCAGTTCCTGGATGGCGATCTTCAGGTCAACCTGACCGGCTTCTATTACAAGTACAAGGATCTGCAGCTTTCCAGCATCGTTGCCCGTACTTCGGTCAACCAGACGATCGACGCGAACATCTGGGGACTCGAACTCGAGACCATGATGCGGCCTTCGTACAACTGGCTGGTCAACCTGAACCTGAGCTATCTCAATGCGAAGGTAGCTGGCGACCAGTTCTTCTCCAACCCGCGTGATCCGGGTGGTGGCGATCCAGACGCGGTCATCATCAAGGATATCACCAATGGTGCATTGTGCGCAGTTACGGGTGCCGGTGCGAATACCTTTGTGGCTCTTGTCAACGGCTCACTGGGTCTGCAAGCACCCGCACCGTTCCCGACGGACGGCGGGATCGCATCGAACGGTGCTTTCAGCATCTGTAGTGTGCTCGATGCCCAGACTGCCAATCCGGCGTTTGCAGCCCTTGGCGCGCTTGATGTCCTGAGCCCAGGTGTGGAAGTGAACCTCAAGGGTAACAAGTTGCCTCAGGCGCCCGAGTTCAAGGCGTCGGTCGGTGTTCAGTACACTGCCGAATTCTCGAACGGCATGACGCTGGTTCCGCGCTTCGACATTGCCTTCACCGGTGAGCAGTACGGCAATGTGTTCAACGGTCGCGTCAACCGGATCGAACCCTTCGTCCAGGCGAATGCACAGATCCAGCTCAACGGTGCAGACGACCGCTGGTTTGTCCGTGGCTTCGTGCAGAACATCTTCGACAGTGACTCGGTGACCGGTCTCTACGTCACCGACGCATCGTCGGGCCTCTTCACGAACGTCTTCACCCTCGACCCGCGTCGCTACGGCATCGCGGTGGGTGCGAAGTTCTAAGCCTGACCTGATAAAAGGGGGAGGAGGGGCGACCTGCGGGTCGCCCTTTTTCTATGCGCTCAGGATTTCGTGCTGGCAAAGGGAGAGAAGTCTGTATCCGTATCGAAGACCTCGACACCCTCGGCCCGCTTGAGTGCGCCCACCACGAGATAGGTTACGGGGGTCAGAAACGCCTCCCACGCAGTCTTGATCAGCCACTGCGACAGGACCACCTGCCACAGCAGCTCGACCGGCCAGCCAGCCAGGCCCCAGAAGGCGAGCGGGTAGAAGATTAGGCTATCGAGACCCTGCCCAACCACGGTTGATCCGATCGTGCGCATCCACAGATGGCGACCCTCGGTCCAGACCTTCATCTTGGCGAGCACGAAGCTGTTGGCGAACTCGCCGACCCAGAAGGCCGTCATCGAGGCGAGTACGATCCGCCAGCTGTTGCCGAAGACGAACTCGTAGGATTCCTGACCCGGCCAGCCGGCAGCTGGCGGCAGCTTGACCACCACCCATGCCATGAAGGCCATGAACAGCAGGGCAGCAAAGCCCGTCCAGATCACGCGTCGCGCGCGTGCGTAGCCATAGACCTCGGTCAGCACGTCTCCGATGATGTAGCTCACGGGGAAGAACAGCACGCCTGCGCCGAACGACCACACGCCGATCCCGGGCAGGGTTACGTAGCTGGGCTTCGAGGCACCGATCAGGTTCGACAACAGCAGGATGGTGACGAAGGCCGCCATCACGAGGTCGTAGTAGCGAAACTGCGGTGCGGCGGGCAGGGTGGTTTCAGCGTTTTCCATGGCAAACACGGTTAGTGCCGATTGGCCCCGCGCGAAAGCGGCGTTATGGCGTGGCTTGCGCGCGCCCGTAGCTCATCTGGATAGAGCGCGAGACTTCTAATCTTGAGGCAGCAGGTTCGAGTCCTGCCGGGCGCGCCATTTACTCGAAGAATCAGTCAGCCTCGTGCGACGTTTTCCAATGGTTCGCCGGTGATGGGATAGCCGAACTCCTCACCGATATGGAGCCAGCTCTTTCCGTCCATCTCTCCAATGAACGGGGTGATGGTACGCACGGGAATGGAGTCAGCCTGTATCTTCGCGGCCTCGAAACTGTCGAACAGTGCGAGGCGTTCGAGATTCCGGCGGGTCGGGAAGATCACCTTGATCTCGCCGCGCTCTGCCGCGTCCAAGGCCCCCTGCGCGGTCGTCCAGAAAAGGTGGGTATTTTCCGACAGGTCTGCCTCGATCTCGACAGCCCCGGTGCCAAGATCGGCGAGGTAGAACCGCGTGTCGTAGACGCGGGGGATGCGCTCGTTCTTGGGGAACCAACGCGCAAACGGAGTCAACTGGTCAAGGTCCAGTTCCCATCCGAAATGGTCGAGTACGGGAGCCAGTTCGCCAGTCTGCTGCAGGAACTCACGCGCCGCGCGGGCCTTGGCGGCATCGATATCGCCCTTAAGCCCGATCGCCAGGCCTGTCTCCTCGAGCGTCTCGCGCACCACGGCTACCTGATGTGCCGCCTCGTCGGGATCCAGTGGACCACCCATCATCGCGCCCAGCTCGAAATCGGCGGGGTCGACACGCCCACCCGGGAAAACGGCCATGCCGCCGGCAAAGACCATGTTGCGCGAGCGAATGGTCATCAGGATCTCGGGCGGGCCGTTCTCCTCGCCCTTGCGGAAGATGACGACGGTCGCTGCGGGAATGCCGTCGGGCGAGGCTGTTTGCGTTTCACTCATCCCATGCTTGTTACCCGTACGCGAGCGCTTGCCAAGGCAATCGCGCCGGGTCTGTCGGGAAATTTTACAAGGCCGTCTGTTGTGAAACCACCGTTAACCATCATCACGCGCCGAAATGCTTTTGTGCGCAAGTTTGGCACGGGCCGTGCATATCAACTCATGTCCCAATGAAGTCTTCCTTGGGGGCGCGCCGATCCCTGGTTTTCCGGCAGCGCCCCGAACGAAAAAAGGCCCGCCTGGTTGTCCCACCAGGCGGGCCTTTCCCGTTTTTGTTTCCACTCGCGAACCCGCAGACGTCCAAAGCGCAGCGAAGAAAAAGCGCCGGGGACGCACCGACGGATGCCGGTGCGAAAAGCTATGAGGCCTTGGCGACCTGTTTGTCTGCCATCATCTGCTGGAGCTCACCCGCTTCGAACATCTCCATCATGATGTCGCTGCCGCCGACGAATTCGCCCTTCACATAGAGCTGGGGGATGGTCGGCCAGTCGGAGTAGGTCTTGATGCCCTGGCGGATTTCCATGTCTTGCAGCACGTCGACACTGTCATAGGCGACGCCGCAATGGTCGAGGATCGCCACGGCGCGACTGGAAAAGCCGCACTGCGGGAACAGGGGCGTGCCCTTCATGAACAGGACGACGTCATTGCCGCCGACGATATCGGCGATGCGCTGGTTCGTATCGGACATAGGAGGTCCGTCCTTCGTAGAAATTTGCGTTGCGAGAGATCAGGTGGGGGCTTGGGTGGTGAGTTGCAAGGCGTGCAGCTCCCCGCCCATGCGCCCACCGAGCGCGTCATAGACCAGCTTGTGCTGCTGGACGCGGCTCTTGCCCGCGAACTGCGGTGCAGTGACCTTGGCGGCCCAATGGTCGTTGTCGCCCGCAAGGTCTCGCATCTCGACCGCCGCGCCGGGAAGCGCAGCCTCGATCAGCGCAACGATATCGGATGCTGCCATCGGCATGACGGTCAGCGTTGGTCCGTCATGAACTGGCGGCGCGCCTCGATGGCGCACTCCTCGAGCTTGGAGCGAATGTCTTCCTCGGACACTTCGCATTCCGCGGCTGTCAGGTCGCCGAGCAGCTTGCGGATGACGTCCTCGTCACCGGCTTCCTCGAAATCGGCCTGCACTACGGCTTTCTTGTAGGCGTCCGTTTCTTCTTCCGTCAGGCCCATCAGCCCTGCAGCCCATTCACCGACCAGTCGGTTGCGGCGGGCCGCAATTTTGAAGGCATTCTCTTCGTCGAAAGCGAACTTGGCTTCCTCACCGCGCTCGCGATCCTTGAAATCGGTCATTTTCAATCCTTTTGCAGGGCCGGACGATCAGTCGTCAGCGACCCGGTACGAATCGTGGCATGCTTTGCACGCGGCCTTGGTGGAGGCAAGGGCTTCGGCGAAAGCGGCGCGGTCATTTGCCGCCGCCGTTGCTGCCAGCTCGGTCGTAGCGACCTGAAACTGCTGGACCCTCTCCTCGAATCCTTCGGGATCGGTCCAGATCGCGGGAAGTGCCTTGGTGCCTGCTATCGGCGCGGTAGCCTCGTCGAAGAGGACGGGCAGTGCTTCACCCCATTTCTTGATTCCGCCGATGCCGAAGCCTGCCCGGTCTAGCGGTGCCTCTTCATTCTCGGCAGCGCGCGATACCGACGCCAGTGTGAAGACCATCATGCGCATACCCGCCTGCCGCGCCGCAACCAGCTGGTCCGCGTCGTGTTCGGAGGCTTCGGGCGCCCGGCTCACGAAGGTCTGGTCGTTCGATACCACGCAGGAAGTGAGCATGAGCGAGCCGATCACGAGAGCCGGGAAACGCATATCAATCCTCCATTACCACAACCAGTTTGCCGATCGCGCCGCGGTTCTCGAGCTTGGAAATCGCTTCGTGTGCACGCTCCATCGGATAGGTCTCGCTGACCAGCGGGTCGATCTTGCCCGCTTTCCAGAGATCGAACAATTCCTCGATGTTCTTCTGGTTGCGCTCCGGCTCGCGTGCAGTGAAGGCGCCCCAGAAGACACCGCGTATGTCACAGCTCTTGAGCAGGGTCAGGTTGAGCGGCATCTTGGCGATACCGGCCGGGAAGCCGATCACGAGGAAGCGGCCTTCCCATGCAATCGCGCGAAGGGCGGGTTCAGAATAATCGCCTCCGACAATGTCATAGACGATGTCTGCGCCATTAGGACCAACTGCCGCTTTGAAGTCATTGGCAAGCTGCTTGGACGTGTCCTTGTCGAAGGGGGCGCGGGGATAGATCACCACCTCGTCGGCGCCGTGGCGCTTGGCGACTTCGCCCTTCTCCTCGGTCGAGACCGCGGCAACCACCTTGCAGCCATAGGCCTTGGCCAGCTCGACTGCCGAAAGTCCTACTCCGCCCGCCGCGCCGAGGACGAGGACGGTCTCGCCCTCCTTGATGTCGCCGCGGTCCTTGAGTCCGTGGATGGTGGTGCCATAGGTCATCAGCAAGGCGCTGGCTTTCACCAGGTCGATGCCGTCGGGAACCTTGAACAGGCGTGCCGCGGCCACGGCGACCTTTTCCTGCAATCCGCCATTGCCGACGCCGCACATGACCTTGTCGCCCACTGCAAAGCCGGTGACGCCTTCGCCCAGCGCTTCGATCGTGCCCGAAATCTCGCCACCCGGAGCAAAGGGGCGGGGCGGCTTGAACTGGTACATGTCGCGGATGATCAGTGTGTCGGGAAAATTGATCGCACAAGCTGCGACCTTGACCAGCACTTCGCCCTTGCCGGGGGTGGGCTCATCGATCTCCTCGACGACGAGGGTTTCGGGGCCACCGGTTTCCTTCGACAGGACTGCCTTCATGCTGCTTCTCTCTCGCTTATTGTGGGTTTGTCGAGCCAAGGCAGGGCCTGGCTGCGGATCTCTTCGTGTTTGCCGATCGCACCCTGGCTGGCCAGCGTGAGCCCGATTTCGTCAAGCCCTTCGAGCAGGCAACGCTTGCGGAACGGATCAATCTCGAATGTGAAGCGATCCTGGAAGGGCGTGGTCACGACCTGGTTTTCGAGGTCGATGGTGATCGGATGATCCTGCGCAACTTCGAGCAAACGGTCGACCTGCTCCTGCGGAAGCGCAACCGTCAGGATGCCGTTCTTGAAGGCGTTGCCCGAATAGATGTCCGAGAAACTCGGTGCGATCACGACCGTGATCCCGAGATCGAGCATGGCCCAGGCGGCGTGCTCGCGGCTCGATCCGCAGCCGAAATTGTCGCCTGCGATGAGGATCGGTGCGCCGGCGAAATCTTCGACATCGAAGACATTGCCGGGTGTCTGCCGGATTGTCTCGAAAGCTCCCTTGCCAAGTCCTTCGCGGCTCACCGTCTTGAGCCAGTGCGCGGGGATGATCACATCGGTGTCGATGTTCTTCAGGCCCAGCGGGATGGCACGGCCTTCGACGGTGGATACTGGCTGCATTACTTGGCGGACTCCGGGAATTCAGGCAGGCGGTTCAGGTGCCGCGGATCGTGCTGGATAACGATCGTGGCGTCGAGATTGTCGGCCATCTGGTTGAACCGCTCGAACGAAGCGAGCGTATCGGCGCGGTTGGTGTTGAATTGCGGCACGCCGCGATTCCCGATCTGCTCTTCGAAGTGGTAGAGGTCGCCGGTCAGCATGACCGGCCCCGTTTTCGGCAAATTGACGACCAACGATTTATGCCCAGGCGTGTGGCCGGGCATGGCGACGATCGTTACCGAGCCATCACCGAAGACGTCGTAGTCGGCGACGATGCGGCGAACCTTGCCACTCGCACCTTCGCCAAGGAATGGCGCAAACTGCGCGCGCGTTTCGTCCATCTTGCCCGAAGTGATGGCCTCTGCATCGGCGGCTCCGATGAGAAGTTCGGCGTCGGGGAAGTCCTGCACCTGACCGATATGGTCATCATGATAGTGGCTCACCGCAACGAATTCGATGTCCGCAGCGGTCAATTTGAGATCGGCCAGCTGCTCCGGGATGGTCCGGGCCAGGCTAACGGTGAAGACCCACTGGGTCTGGCTATTGCCCTTGAGGGCGGCGGGAAAGCCGGTGTCCCACAGCAGGTAACGGTCGCCATTGCGGACGAGATAGCAGCTGTCGGTCAGCGTTCGCTTCTCACCATCGTATAGATGGGTATCGGAGAACGGCCCCGCATCGCTCAGTTCGATAGTGCCGCAATCGAGGCGCCACATCTCGACATCGGGTGCATCCTGCGCAGCCGCGGGCAAGGCAGTGCAGACCAACAAGGCGGCGGCAATTTCACTGATTCTCATCAACTATCTCTCCCTCCGGTCCGCGTTCCTAGTCGGTCTCGGGATTCTCTCCTGAAGGAATCGGGCCCGGCTTGGTGGGGCCCTTCTTTTCCTTGCGCTTGTTCACATAGAGCAGTGCGGCGGCGACGGCTGCAGAGCCGATGGCGCCTGCGATGGCGGCTTTGCCAGTGAGTTTCTTGGTCATGCGCCCCTCATGCTGGCGCGCTCTCGGCATTGCAAGGGGTGAGCTTTCGTACATCGACTAGCTTGCCGGCAACGGCGGCTGCGGCAGCCATGGCCGGGCTGACGAGGTGAGTACGCGCACCGGGGCCTTGCCGGCCGACGAAATTGCGATTGCTGGTCGAAGCACAGCGTTCGCCCGCGGGAACCTTGTCGGGATTCATCGCGAGGCAGGCCGAACAACCGGGCTCGCGCCATTCGAAGCCCGCGTCGACGAAGATGCGGTCGAGACCTTCTTCTTCAGCCTGCCGCTTGACGAGGCCCGAACCCGGAACGGCAATGGCCCAGCGGACGTTGTCGGCCTTGCGCCGACCGCGAAGCACTTCGGCGGCGGCGCGCAAATCCTCGATCCGGCTATTGGTGCAGCTGCCGATGAAGATGTTCTGGACCTCGATCTCCTCGATAGGAGTGCCCGGGGCAAGACCCATGTAGTCGAGGCTCTTGCGTGCGGCTTCCTGTTTGGACGGGTCGGAAAATGTGTCGGGGGAGGGAACCACTCCCCCAACAGCGACGACATCTTCCGGGCTTGTTCCCCAGCTCACGGTAGGTTCGATCTTGGAAGCATCGATGACCACCGAGGTATCGAATTGCGCGCCCTCGTCTGTGCTCAGCGAGCGCCACCATTCGACCGCGCGATCCCATGCCTCGCCCTCGGGTGAGTAGGGGCGGCCCTTGAGGTAAGCGAAGGTTGTCGCGTCGGGTGCGACCAAGCCGGCGCGCGCACCGCCTTCGATGCTCATGTTGCACACGGTCAGGCGCCCCTCGATACTCATTTCCTCGAACACCTTGCCGCGGTACTCGATGACATGGCCGGTGCCGCCTGCGGTCCCGATGAGCCCGATGATATGGAGGATCAGGTCCTTGGCAGTCACACCTGGGCCAAGGTCGCCTTCAACACGAATTTCCATGCTCTTCGACTGGCGCAATTGCAGCGTCTGGGTTGCAAGGACGTGCTCGACCTCGCTCGTGCCGATGCCGAAAGCCAGCGCACCGACCCCGCCATGCGCGGCAGTGTGGCTGTCGCCGCAAACGATGGTCGCGCCGGGGAGCGAGAAGCCCTGTTCCGGCCCGACGACGTGGACGATGCCCTGCTCGGGAGCGACAGCGTCAATGTAGGTGATTCCAAACTCTGGCGCATTGCGCTCGAGAGCGGCGAGTTGCTGGGCGCTTTGCGGATCGGCGATCGGCAGGCGGGAGCCATCGGGCGCAAGCCGTGCAGTGGTCGGCAGGTTGTGATCGGGTACCGCCAGCGTAAGGTCCGGACGGCGCACTTTGCGGCCCGTGGCGCGCAGTGCCTCGAACGCCTGCGGGCTGGTTACCTCATGGACGAGGTGGCGATCGATATAGATGAGGCAGGTGCCGTCATCACGCCGCTCGACGACGTGCGAATCCCAGATCTTTTCGTAAAGCGTGCGCGGTTTGCTGGCCATTGCGCAAAGTTGCAGCACGAAACCGACCTAGGCAAAAAGGCAAATCCAGAGTCTTCCAAACTTAACCTTTCTCTGCTTTATTGACACAAATGTCAGCAAAGCCGTTCGCCTTTCCGATCAAAGTGATTCCTTCGGACATCGACTTCATGGGGCACGTGAACAACGCGCGCTATCTGAACTGGGTGCAGGATGCGGTGCTGGCGCATTGGCGCAAGCTCGCCCCGCCGCAGGCCGTAGCCGAGCGTGCATGGGTCGCGATCAAGCACGAGATTACCTATCGCCGCCCGGCGTTCCTCGACGATGACGTGATCGCCAACACAGTGCTCGAGAAGATCCAGGGGGCGAGCGCCTTCTATTCGACCGTGATCGAGCGCGGGGGTGAAGTTCTGGCCGAGGTCAAGTCGCGCTGGTGCTGCATCGATGCCGAAACCCTGCGCCCAGCGCGCATCAGCGAGGAAGTCGCGCGGTTCTTTTTCCCGGGCCGAGAATAACCTATATCGGTTTGCGTCATGGACGGCGTTCTGCCCATCATCATCGTTATTGCCACCGTCGTCGCGATGGAATGGGTCGCGTGGGGTTCGCACAAATACATCATGCACGGCTTCGGCTGGGGCTGGCATCGCGACCATCACGAGCCGCACGACAAGCGGCTGGAGAAGAACGATCTCTACGCCATCGTTGGTGCGGCCATGAGCATTTCCATGTTCGCGCTCGGCAGTCCGATGATCATGGGCGAAGGTGCCTGGTGGCCGGGGACGTGGATCGGTCTCGGCATCCTGTTCTACGGCATCATATACACGCTGGTCCATGATGGGCTGGTCCACCAACGCTATTTCCGATGGGTGCCGAAGAAGGGCTATGCCAAGCGGCTGGTGCAGGCGCACAAGCTCCACCATGCGACCGTGGGCAAGGAAGGCGGGGTAAGCTTCGGCTTTGTTTTCGCCCGCGATCCGGCCAAGCTGAAAGCAGAACTGAAACGTCAGAGGGAAGCCGGGATTGCAGTCGTCCGGGATTCGGTCGGCACCTGACTACTCGTTGCGAGTTGCGATCCAGCTACCGCAGATCACCAGTACGGCGACCGATATCCAGTACCAGGGCGAACCCAGCGTGTACCAGGTGAACACCGCGCCGGTGGCCATGGCCCCGATCGCCATTGTCTTGGCCCGGCGGCTGATCGCCCGGCGTTCGCGCCAGTCGAGGACCTGTGGCCCCCAAGTTGGATGGTCGAGTATACGCTGCTCCCAGTCGGGATTGCTGCGGGCGAAGAAGTAGACGGCAAGCAACAGGAAGGGGACAGTGGGCATGATCGGCAGGAAGGCGCCGATTGCGCCCAGACCGACGCTAAAGAGGCCGAGCGCGCTGTAGATCGGCCGCTTCATCTCAGCCAGCTGCTATCCGTGTGGCGTGTTCCTTGACCAGCGCGATCATGTTGGGGACGCCCTGCGTGCGGTTGCTCGACAGCTGGTTCTTGAGGTCGAATGGATCGAGCGCCGCGGTGATGTCCATCGTTGCGACTTCGCCGGCGGGCTTGTCTTGCACGGCGGCGATCACCAGCGCGACAATTCCCTTCGTAATCGCGGCATTGCTGTCGGCCAGAAAATGCAGCCTTTCAGCGTCACCGGTGGGATAGACCCAGACCGCGGCCGAGCAGCCGCGTACCAGCGTGGCGTCGGTCTTCAGCGCATCGGGCATGGGCTCAAGCTCGCGACCCAGCTCGATAAGGAGGCGATAGCGTTCATCGCCCTCGAGGAAGTCGTATTCGTCGCAGATGTCTGAAAGGGTGCGCATGTGCGCGGCCTCTAGCGTCGGTCCGGCGAGAGGTAAATCGGGCAAGCGTCAGCCCGACAGGCCGCCGGGGCGGGTGAAGGCGTAGTAGATGACGTAGAACCAGCTGAAGACCCCGTGGATGATCGCCCAGACGATCGACTGGTGGAGGCTCCAGCTGATGGCCACTGCCACCGCACTGCCCAGGCCAATACCGGCGCGCGCTGCATCGGTGCGGGCCGCGCTCAAAGGTCGACTCCGCTGGCGATGGCCTCGAGTTTGCGGATGCGTTCCTTGAGGTCGGCCAACTCGATCCGGGCGGCACCCATGGGCGAGCCTTCTTCTCGCGGAGCGCCATCGCGCTCCAGCTCGTTGCGCTTCAGTTCGAGCCAGCCGGTCCACGCGCGGAGGAGGGCTCCTGCCACGATGACCAGGCCGATCAGCGAAGCTGCGGCAATGATGAATGTGGGTTCGAACATTTCCTCATGTCCTCCTTGAACCTATTCGCGCCTCAATCGGCCTGCTTGTCCCGCAGGGCTTCGATCTCGGCCGAAATCCTCTTTGTCTCGCTCGCGTCGAGCGAATTGCCGTCTGTGGCGATGCGCTCGAGCACCTTGATTCGTTCACGCAGATTCTCGATCTCGCGCTGTGCCTCCGGGTCGGGGCGAGACTTCGCGATGTGTTCGCCGCGGTCCGTTGAAACGATCCCGTGCTTCGCCCTGACCATCTGCACGACGCCCCAGACGACAATTGCCACAACCGAAACGATGGCCCAGCCGCTCATCGCGCAGTCTCCCGCGAAGCGCGGTCCTCGATCGCGTCGAGGGAGCGCAGTTGTTCGATCTGTGCCGCAAGCGTGTGGTTTCCATCGGTCGCAATGCGCTCCAGCACACGGAGGCGTTCTTCGAACTTGCGAAAATCGGCATCTCCGGCGGCAGCCTGCTGCGCCTTCGCCTGCTCGATCTGCGCTTCGAGCTCGAGCTTGCGTTCCTCATGCCTGACCACACGGCGGTGGATGAGGTGGGCCGTCATCGTTGCTATGATCACCAGTGTGGTGACGAAGCTGAATATCAGGACAAGTTCTTCGTCCATCAGTTGACCTCCTCACGTTCGCGAAGGCGGTCGATCTCGTGGGTCAGCTGGTATCCGCTGTCGGTCACGATTCGCTCGACATTGGCCATCCGGTCCTTGATCGAACCCAGCTCGGCGCGCAGCTGTGCGTTTTCCTGGGTAAGCAACTTCACGCGCTCCTCGGCTTCGGTGCTCTTGGGATAGATCGCCTTGCCCCAGCTGTTCTCAAGCGGGTAGCCCATCTTCATCCGCATCCAGCTGTTGACGATCCAGCCCGTCGTCATGATGGCTACGCCAACGATGATGACCGTTTCGCTCACGGGGAACATCACACATTCTCCTTGCGGGCGATGTCGAGCGGGACGCCAGCGTCGGTTTCCTCGACCCGGCGCTGGTCGCGCAGAGCCTCGATCTGGGTTGCGACGTCGTATCCACGGTCGGTCACGATGCGTTCGAGCACCTGAACCCGATCCTCGAGCGCCTGGATCTTGGTTGCATATTGCGCGGCCTTTTCTGCACTGTGGCTCGCGGTGGCCTCGATACGCTTCTCTTCCAGCTTCTTCTGGCTGCCAATCCAAACGATCATCACAACCATTGCGAATGGGGCAAATCCGACCATCCATTCCATCTTGCAGTCCTCCCTCTCGCGCTGATCAGCGCAGGCGTTCGATTTCGGCGTTCAGTCGCGGATTGCTGCTGACGTAGAAGGTTTCGACCTCGGCCAGGCGGCGATCGACGTCCTTCATCTTGGCGCGAATCTCGCGGGCAGTGCGCTTCGGGTTCTGCCGCACGCGCTGCCAGTACCTGCTCTCGTCATGGTCGACATAGAGGTGGGACGGCTTCTTGCTCAGCAACAGGCCGCCGATGAAGTAGAAGGGGACAGTCGAACCGCCGGACATGAAGGTCAGTCCGATCAGGCCCAGGCGGATCCAGAAGACATTGACCCCGGTATAGTCCGCGATGCCTGAGCAGACGCCCATCAGCTTCGCATTCTGCTTGTCTCGGTAAAGCGTGGTGCGGGGGCTGTTCACTGGTGGGCTCCTTTCTTTTCGGCCATCATCTGTTCGAGTTCGCGCAGCTGCTGGTTGTCTGCCTCGCTGTCATTAATGAGGCGGGCGGGGCGGAATTCGGGGTTGTCACTGGCGACCAGGCGCTCGACCGTATCCATCCGGTCGTCGAGCCTCTTGGCGAGGTTGTAGAGCTCCTCCAGCAAGGCTTCGTCATCGGTGGTGATGGTCGCAGAGGTCTTCCACCTGGTGATGTAGTGGAGGATGATCCACGGCAGGCCGATGAAAATGGCCACGATTGCAAAAATTTCCTCCACGGATCAGTCCTCCTTGTCGGCGCTGTCCATTCCGAGCGCCTTTTTCATCTGTTCGAGTTCATCGTCGATGGCATCTTGTCCCTCGAGCGCGGCGATTTCGTCCGCGAGGTTCGGTTTGCCGGAATTGTCGGCGATCGAAAGTGCGTCGGCGCGGCCTTCGGCATAGTCGACGCGGCGTTCGAGCTGGTCGAAGCGGCTCAGTGCTTCATCGACACGCTCGTTGGTCATCAGGCTGCGCAGCTTGACGCGGTTCTCGGCGCTTTCGAGGCGTGCGGCGATCGCGGTCTGGCGGCTGCGCGCTTCGCGGAGGCGGTTCTGCAGCTTCTGAATGTCCTGCTCGTAAGCGCGCAGCGCGTCGTCCAGCACGGCGATTTCGGTCTTGAGCTGCTCCGACATGTCGGCAGCCTTCTTGCGCTCGACCAAAGCCGCGCGGGCGAGATCTTCACGATCCTTGGACAAGGCCAGCTGGGCCTTTTCCGACCAGTCGGCCTGGAGCTTGTCGAGCTTGACCGTATGGCGGTGCATTTCCTTCTGGTCGGCAATCGTGCGCGCGGCACTGGCGCGAACCTCGACCAGCGTTTCCTCCATCTCGAGGATGATCATACGGATCATCTTCTGTGGGTCGTCCGCCTTGTCGAGCATGTCATTGAAGTTGGCGGCGATGATATCGCGGGTGCGGCTGAAAATGCCCATCAAAGGTGCTCCACTGGAAAAAAAGTCCGATCCCTTGTTCCGTCCGCCATCGCGGGTCGGAGTCGGTGAGCGACGAAGCCGTTCTACCTCTTCCTCGATCCGCGACAAGCGGGGGCGGCCCGGAGCGTCCTGGGGACTGTCGGGGGAGGTGCGCTCCGGGCCAAGGGGATCGTGGTCGGACGACATGATCATGCAATCTCGACCTGTTCGTATGCAGCCAGCACCGGGGTGGGTGCCGTCACTGCAATCTGCGAGCTCAGGACCGCGAAGGTGATCATCGCGGCGATGCTGGCAATTGCGGCTTGTCCGAGTTGGCTGCGGAAGAAGCTGCGGTTGTACATTTGGGTCCTCCCTGATGCCCGCCGATGAACCGGATGGCGAATTTGCTGTTGTGGGATATTCAGCAAGAGGCGTGCCAAAGTTGAAAAGTCACGGATTTCCGGCGTCGAAAAAGTTTTCGACGAACAGCGCATTGGTTTCCATTGCCAACCCTTGGTGAAATTTCCTATCTCTTGGGCATGGAGCGTGAAAATCAGTTCATCGGCCAGTCGGGCGCCTTCCTCGACGCGGTGGAGCGCGCCAGTCGCGCCGCACCAATGCGCCGCCCCGTGCTGGTCATCGGGGAGCGCGGTACCGGCAAGGAACTGATCGCCGAACGTCTCCATCGTTTGTCCACTCGCTGGGACGAGCCGCTGGTCACAATGAACTGCGCTGCACTGCCCGAGACGCTGATCGAAGCAGAACTGTTCGGCCACGAGGCTGGGGCTTTCACGGGTGCTACCAAGCAACGCGTCGGGAGGTTCGAGGAGGCCGACAAGGGTACGCTATTTCTCGACGAACTGGGCACTCTGTCGATGGGGGCGCAAGAGCGCCTGCTGCGCGCGGTCGAATATGGCGAGGTCACACGCATCGGATCGAGTCGCCCGATTCGTGTCGACGTCCGGATCGTTGCTGCCACCAACGAGGACTTGCCCGCAAAGGCCGCGCGCGGCGAGTTTCGCGCCGACCTGCTCGACCGGTTGAGTTTCGAGGTCATCACCTTGCCACCCCTGCGTGTACGCGAAGGCGATGTTGAAGTGCTGGGCGACTATTTCGGCCGCCGCATGGCTGCAGAGCTGGGGTGGGAAGGTTGGCCGGGCTTCGCGCCCCATGTTGCAGACGAGCTGGAAAAGCACGACTGGCCCGGCAATGTTCGCGAACTGCGCAATGCGGTCGAGCGCGCAGTCTATCGCTGGGACAATTGGGAGCAGCCGATTGGCCACGTGCAGTTCGATCCTTTCGAAAGTCCGTGGAAGCCGGTCAGCCCGCCGACCAGTGCGCCGCAACCCGTTGGTCAGGTGCCTGCCCCGGCGGGTGCGCCGCCCGATCTCGATAGTGTCGACGACCTGCGGCTGGCGGTCGACGCGCACGAACGGACGATCGTCGAGCATGCGCTGGGCAAGCATCGCTGGAACCAGCGGCAAACGGCGAAGGCGCTGGGCTTGAGCTACGACCAGCTACGTCATTGCATCAAGAAGCACGGCCTGACGGACGGCGACTGACCGCCCACGGATGCCCTGTGCGGCAAACTTGTCGCGCTGATCGCGTTACTCGCGGTTGCTCTTGCCGCTGCGCCTGCTGTCGCGCAGGTAACCCCCTCAGTTCTGGAGGATATCAGCCTCGTCACCGAAGACGAGGGGCAGGCGACCTTCATCCTGCGCTTCTCTCCTGCCGAGCCGAGAGTCGCCACCATCGATACCAATCCGACTCGTCCGGAGCTCGTCATGGCGACTACTCTCAAGACGGGAAGAGTGCCGAATCGCCCGACCTATCGCGGATTGGTGCGCTCGATCCAGTTCGTGACTGAGGGCAGCAGCCTGGTGATGCGCTTCGACGCCGCCCGTCCCTCGCGCATCCGTGCCGAACCCATGGGCAACAATGCCGTGCAGGTGCGCATACAGCTTGTCAGCGAGGAAGAGACGATCGGCAGCCGTCCGATAGGATCGGAAGGTGAAGTTGTCATACCCCAGCAGGAATTGCAGCGCGGACCGGTCGACAGCTACGAGCCGGGCGATTCCTACGAACTGATCTTCCTGAAATATGCCGATGTCTCGGAAGTGGTCGGCCTGTTGGCCGAAGGCGCGGAGATTGCTCCGAACGACGTCTTCATCCGGCGTGAGCCGGGCTTCGGGTCGCCCGGAGCGAACCAGTCGACAGCCTATGTCGGGACGCAGCAACGCGCGGAGCGTGATGAGCAGCCTCTCGGACAGAATGTTGGCAACGGGCTTGCCGTCGACCGCCGCTTGAACGCGATCTGGGTCACGGGTCCACCCGACCGTATCGAACGCGTGAAGCGTCAGATCGAACTGATCGGCGTGCCGGTCGACAGCGTTATCCTCGAAACGCAATTCGTCGAGCTGACGGAGACCGGTGCGCGCAACCTCGGGATCGATTTCACCAACTCGAACGGGCAGATTGCGGTTGGCAGTCTCGCGACCGGCGGCTTCCTTCCGTTCGGAGTCGATCCCGAAGACGTCCTGCCCTCGGGCCAGCTGCAGGCGGCCATCTATGCGCAGATACAGAAGGGTGAAGGGCGCATCGTTTCGCGTCCGCGGATCGCCGCGCAAAGCGGGTCGACGGCCAAGATCATCACCGGCGACGCCTTGCCTATCCTGACCTCGATCCAGTTGTCGGGCGTCAACGGCGTTTCGCAGCAGGTCCAGTACGTCAATGTGGGCGTCACCCTGCAGATTGCCCCGCGTGTCAGCACTGACGGCTACATCACCTCGAAGATCTACGGCGTCGTGTCGAGCGTGACTGGGTTCAGCCAGGGCTACCCGACGATCAGCCAGCGCGAAGCGGAAACCAGCGCATCGGTTCGCGATGGCGAGACCTTCGTTATTGGCGGGCTGACGCAGGAAAACGTGCTGACGAACAAGTCCAAGATACCGTTGCTTGGCGATATTCCCGTGGTCGGCAACTTGTTCAGGACCGAACGGTCCACCGCGACAACTACCGAATTGTACATCGTCATTACGCCGCGGATCGTGCGGCACCGTCGTGTCGATAACCAGGCGCCCGAGCCGTTGGTCGACGCGGGACCGGAAGAAGGAGAGCAATAAGGGTCTTCTCGAAAGCTGTCCCATGTAGGGAAGTATCGAGCAAATTAGACAAAATCCAGAATTGCAGACCGGCGTTTTATTTAAAGCGCTGAACAGTCTTATTAGCGCCAAGTTATGAGCATAATCAATCTGTCGTAAATACGCAACATTTCGGCATAAAACTCCGATTTAACCTTGATTGTTTGGTTACGGCATATCGACATCATTTTTTGTCGCGCTAGAAATCTCTCCTATCAGTTGAGCGTCAGGTCGCGCGCCACTGAAAATACTGGAGGGACTATTTAGTGAGAGCTAAGACTTTGGCTGCGATTGCAGCTCTTCCCGTGTTGGCATTCGCTGCGCCGGCACAGGCCCAAAAAACTGGCGACAAGATCGCCGGAAGCTATGTCTGCGTCTTCAACAAGACCGTTTCACGCGGCAAAGCAAAGGCCGAAGCCATGCGTTCTGCGCAGGCCTCACAGGCCCAGCTCAAGCATGTTTACTCGGTCGCTCTGCGTGGCTTCGCGGTCAATGGCTCGCCGCAGGCGATCGAGAACATGAAGGCCAAGAATTCAAACATCGCCTATTGCGAACAGGACCAGGTGGACACTGCCATCCAGGTAACCGGTATGGCGCCGTCTTCGAAGGGTAAGCCCGGCGGCGGTGGCGCGCAGCCTCCGCAGGAAACTCCCAGGGGCATCGCACGCGTCGGCGGTGGTGGCGCCGGCAATTTCGCTACCGCCTGGGTCATCGACAGCGGTATCGATCTTACCCACCCCGACCTCAACGTCGACGTCGGCCGTTCGGTCAGCTTCCTGCGCGATTCTTCGCCGCAGGACCAGAACGGTCACGGCACCCACGTCGCAGGTACGATCGCTGCATATGACAATACCAATGGCGTCATCGGCGTCGCCCCGGGCGCACCGGTCGTTGCCGTTCGCGTTCTCGACCGTCGTGGTTCGGGTTCCACCTCGGGCGTGATCGCTGGAATTGACTATGTGGCACAACACGGTCGCCCGGGTGACGTGGCCAACATGAGCCTTGGGGGTGGTGTCAGCACCGCGCTCGACCAGGCCGTGATCAATGCCGCTGCGGGCGGTGTCCGCTTTGCACTTGCCGCCGGTAACGAGAGCGACCACGCGAACAATCACTCGCCGGCCCGTGCCAACGGACCGAATGTATACACGATCTCGTCCTTCGCGGTCGGCGACAACTGGTCGTCCTTCTCGAACTACGGCAACCCGCCGGTCGACTTCGCCGAGCCGGGTTCGTCGATCAAGTCGACCTGGACCGGTGGTGGCTACAACACCATCAGCGGTACCTCGATGGCGACCCCGCACTTCGCCGGCATCCTGCTGCAGGGGAATCCCGGCAATGGTGGCCGGGTCAATGGGGACCCTGACGGCAATCCCGACGTGATCGGCGTCGTCCAGTAAGGCGCAGGCCACTTGGACAGGAACGGGGCCCGGCGCGATGCCGGGCCCTTTTTCTTTGTGCTTGCTTTAGCGGCGTGCCGCGCCTATCTGCCGCTCATCCCGACATTGTCGCGACAAGGTAGGGGCTGGCGCCGCAAGGGGCCGGCGCGAAACCTCGTTGCAGCATTGTCGAGCCATACGGAGACCTGATGACGGATATCGCGCGCCTTACCGAAGTGATCGAACCCGAAGCAAATGCGCTGGGTTTCGATCTTGTGCGCGTGAAGATGATGCCGTCGGAAGCCGGTGACGGTGGCATGGCGCTACAGATCATGGCTGAGGACCCAGCGACGGGCCAGCTCATCATCGACCAGTGCGCCGCCCTGTCGCGCCGCGTCTCGGACCGGATCGACGCGCTCGAGGAAGCGGGCGAGGTGCTGATCGAAGGTGCCTATCATCTGGAGGTGTCGAGCCCCGGCATCGACCGTCCGCTCACCCGCGCGAAGGATTTCGCCAATTGGGCCGGGCACGAAGCGAAGATCGCGATGGACAAGTCGTGGGACGGCCAGCGTAACCTGCGCGGCGAGCTCAAGGGCATCGAAGGCGACACCGTCACGATCACCGATCGCAAGGCGGGGGAGGTTTCTGTCCCCCGCGAAAGCATTCATTCGGCGCAGCTCGTCTTGACCGACGCGCTGATCGCCGCCACCCAGCCGCTCGACACGAGCGGTGCCGACGATATCGTCGAAACTGAAGAAGAGGCAGACGACTGATGGCCAGTGCCATTTCCGCCAACAAGGCCGAACTCCTCGCAATCGCCAACTCGGTTGCGTCGGAAAAGATGATCGACAAGTCCATCGTCATCGAGGCGATGGAAGAGGCGATCCAGAAGGCCGCGCGCGCCCGCTACGGTGCCGAGAATGACATCCGCGCCAAGCTGGACCCGCAGACCGGCGACCTGCGCCTTTGGCGCGTTGTCGAGGTGGTCGAGGAAGTCGAGGACTACTTCAAGCAGGTCGACCTCAAGCAGGCTGCCAAGCTCGACAAGGATGCCAAGCTGGGTGACTTCATCGTCGATCCGCTGCCGCCGGTCGACCTCGGCCGTATCGACGCGCAGAGCGCCAAGCAGGTGATCTTCCAAAAGGTCCGCGATGCGGAGCGTGAGCGCCAGTTCAACGAATTCCAGGATCGCGCGGGCGAAGTCATCACCGGGGTGATCAAGTCGGTCGAATTCGGCCACGTGATCGTCAACCTCGGCCGCGCCGAAGGCGTGATCCGCCGCGACCAGCAGATTCCGCGCGAAGCCGCCCGCGTTGGCGAGCGTGTCCGCGCACTCATCACCAAGGTGGAGCGGAACAATCGCGGCCCGCAGATCTTCCTCAGCCGCGCGCACCCGGACTTCATGAAGAAGCTGTTCGCGCAGGAAGTACCCGAAATCTACGACGGCATCATCGAGATCAAGGCCGCCGCCCGCGATCCGGGCAGCCGCGCCAAGATCGGCGTCATCAGCCACGACAGCAGCATCGACCCGGTCGGCGCGTGCGTCGGCATGAAGGGCAGCCGTGTCCAGGCCGTCGTTCAGGAGCTGCAGGGCGAGAAGATCGACATCATTCCGTGGTCGGAAGACCAGGCGACTTTCATCGTCAACGCGCTCCAGCCGGCCACCGTCAGCCGCGTCGTCCTTGACGAGGAAGACGGCCGCATCGAAGTTGTCGTGCCCGACGACCAGCTTTCGCTCGCCATCGGTCGCCGCGGCCAGAACGTGCGTCTCGCCAGCCAGCTGACGGCCAACCAGATTGACATCATGACCGAGGAAGAAGCCTCGGAGAAGCGCAGCAAGGAGTTTGCCGAGCGCTCGAAGATGTTCGAAGAGGAACTCGACGTCGACGAAACGCTGTCGCAGCTGCTCGTCGCCGAAGGCTTCGCCGAACTTGAGGAAGTCGCATATGTTGAACTCGACGAGCTTGCGGGTATCGAGGGCTTCGACGAGGAGCTGGCCGAGGAGCTCCAGAGCCGCGCTCGTGAAGCTATCGAGCGCCAGGAAGCCGCGCATCGCGAGGCTCGCCGCGAACTCGGAGTCGAGGACGATCTGGCCGAACTGCCGCACCTGACCGAGGCCATGCTGGTCACGCTGGGCAAGGCAGGCATCAAGAACCTCGACGACCTGGCCGACCTCGCGACTGACGAGCTTATCCAGAAGAAGCGCGAAGCACCGCGTCGCCGCAACAATGCCGATGGCCCGCCGATGCGGCGCCCTTCGGTACGCGAGCAGGACAAGGGCGGCGTGCTGGGCGAATACGGTCTGACCGAAGAGCAGGGCAATGAGATCATCATGGCTGCCCGCGCCCACTGGTTCGAGGACGAGGACGAAGCTCCGGCAGCTGCCGGGACGAGCGACACGCAGGAGGCCGCCGATGCGGACTCCACCCAATGAGCGCCTGACGCCGGACATCGCTGACACGCCCAAGGCACGGAACACTTCCGAGCCCGGACGGCGCTGCATTATCTCTGGAGAGACCGCCCCGCGCGAGCGACTCGCGCGGCTGGCGGTTTCGCCGTCGGGACTTGTGTTGCCCGATGCTCACGAGAAGGCTCCTGGACGTGGTGCCTGGATCGGGGTTGGCCGCAGCGGGCTTGAGGAAGCACTCGCGAACGGAAAGCTGAAGGGCGGCCTTGCACGGGCTTTCAAGACCGGTGATCTCGAAATCCCGGAAAACCTGCCGCAAATGGTCCAGGATGCGCTGACCCGCGTCTTGCTCGATCGCTTGGGCCTCGAAATGCGCGTCGGAGGCCTTATCTTGGGTACGCAGCGCATTGCAGAACAGGCGCGAGCCGGTGCGATCGCGCTGCTATGCCATGCCAGCGATGCAAGTGAGGACGGGCGCAAGAAGCTCGACCAGGCATGGCGGGTCGGACGCGAGGTCGAAGGCTCTGGCGAGCGCGGCCTGACACTACCTCTGGACCGGGACGCTTTGTCTGTGGCATTGGGCCGCGACAATGTCGTCCATCTGGCGCTGGCCGATGATGCAGCGGCCGCGCGGGTGCTCAAGCCCCTGACGCGCCTAATGCACTTTCTCGGGCAGGACCTGTCCGTTGCCGATGGGCGCGCCACGACGCGCGCCGAATGACGATTTGAACGATACGAAGAAGAGAAACGAGCGATAATGAGCGACGACGAAAAGAAACCTGCCCGCAAACCCCTCGGCCTGAAGCGGTCGGTGGATGCCGGCGAGGTCAAGCAGACCTTCAGCCACGGCCGCACCAACAAGGTGGTGGTCGAGGTGAAGCAGCGTCGCAAGCTCCTGAAGCCCGGCGAGACCCCGCCTCCTCCTCCTCCGCCGCCCCCTCCTCCGCCGCCTGCACCGGTGGCCGCCAAGCCCGCGCCCAAGAAGGCCGCAGCACCCAGCGAAACTCCGCAGGAACGCGTCGCTCGCCTGCAGCGTGAGGCCGAGGAAGCACGCCTGGCGACGCTTGCCGAACAGACCGAACGCGAGGCCGAAGAGCGTGCCAAGGCGATCGAGGACGAGAAGAAGCGCGCTGACGAAAATCGCAAGGCCGAGGAAGAAGCGGCCAAGCGCGCTGCCGAGGAAGCCAAGGCCGCTCCTGTCGAGGAAGCGGTCGAGGATGACGTCGCGACGGACGACGGCACCCCGACGCCCGCGCCCCGCCGGTTCACTCCGGTTGCTCGCCCTGAGCCCAAGAAGCCGGAAAAGAAGAAAAAGGACGACAAGCGCAGCGCGCCCGATGCGGGCGAACGCCCCGACAAGCGCCGCGCGGGCAAGCTTACCGTCAATCGCGCCCTGAACGAGGACGAGGGTCGCCGCGCCCGTTCGCTTGCCGCGCTCAAGCGTGCGCGTGAGAAGGAACGCCGCATGCAGGGCGGCCCGCAGAAGGCCCGCGAAAAGCAGGTCCGCGACGTTATCGTCCCCGAGGCGATCACAGTCGGCGAACTGGCCAAGCGCATGGGCGAGAAGGGCGCCGACCTTGTGAAGGAGCTCTTCAACCTCGACATGATGGTCACCGTCAACCAGACGATCGACCAGGACACTGCGGAACTGCTCGTCGAACAGTTCGGCCACAACATCCAGAAGGTCTCCGAAGCCGACGTCGACATCGACACGACCGAGGACCAGGATCCGGAAGAGACGCTGAAGCCGCGTCCTCCGGTCGTGACCATCATGGGCCATGTCGACCACGGCAAGACCTCGCTGCTCGATGCGCTTCGCGGCGCCAATGTGGTGAAGGGCGAAGCCGGCGGCATCACGCAGCATATCGGCAGCTACCAGGTGAAGACGAAGGACGGCCAGACCATCACCTTCCTCGACACGCCGGGCCACGCCGCCTTCACCGAGATGCGCCAGCGAGGTGCCAATGTCACCGATATCGTGGTGCTGGTGGTTGCAGGTGACGACGGCATCATGCCGCAGACCATCGAGGCCATCAATCACACCAAGGCAGCAGGCGTCCCTATGATCGTTGCGATCAACAAGATGGACAAGCCGGAAGCCGATGCGAACAACATCCGCAGCCGCCTGCTCGAGCACGAAGTCATCGTGGAAGCGATGTCGGGTGATGTGCAGGACGTCGAGATTTCGGCCAAGGCCAAGACCGGGCTCGACGATCTGCTCGAAAAGATCGCGCTCCAGGCCGAATTGCTCGAACTCAAGGCGCGCCCGGATCGTGACGCAGAAGCTACCGTGATCGAGGCTCAGCTCGACAAAGGCCGCGGCCCGGTCGCCACCGTCCTCATCACCCGCGGTACGCTGAAGCGCGGCGATACCTTTGTCGTCGGCACCGAAAGCGGCCGCGTGCGTGCGATCGTCAACGACCAGGGCAAGCAGATCAAGGAAGCAGGGCCCTCGATGCCGGTTGAGGTCCTCGGCCTCGGCGGCGTGCCGCGTGCAGGCGACCAGCTCACCGTCGTAGAGAACGAGCAGCGTGCCCGCGAAGTTGCAGCCTACCGCCAGGAGAAGGCGACCGAGAAGCGCACTGCACTCGCCCCGACCAGCTTCGACACGATGTTCAACAACCTTGCGTCGAACGTCATCGAATTCCCGGTGGTGGTGAAGGCAGATGTACAGGGCTCTGTCGAAGCCATCGTTACCGCGCTCCACAATCTGTCGAATGACGAGATCAAGGTTCGCGTGCTGCATGCTGGCGTTGGTGCGATTACCGAGAGCGACGTGACACTCGCTTCGGCTTCGAACGCGCCGATCATCGGATTCAACGTGCGCCCGAACGCCAAGGCTCGCGAGCTGGTGAAGCGCGATGGCGTCGAGATGAAGTATTACGACGTCATCTATCACCTGACCGAGGAAATCGCGAAGGAGATGGCAGGCGAGCTGGGTCCCGAGCGGATCGAACACGTAGTCGGCCGCGCAGCGGTCAAGGAAGTGTTCCGCTCCGGCAAGAAGGACAAAGCCGCCGGCCTGCTGGTCGAGGAAGGCGTCATCCGCAAGGGGCTGCACGCGCGCCTCACGCGCGAGGACGTCATCGTCTCGGCCACCACCATCGCCTCGCTGCGGCGCTTCAAGGACGACGTGGACGAAGTCCGCGCCGGTCTCGAATGCGGTGTCGTCCTTGCAGACACGAACGATATCAAACCGGGTGACCAGCTTGAGGTCTTCGAGGTCGAGGAGCGCGAACGCACGCTGTGAGCGCGACCGAGCACGCCTTGGGCCACGCCCATGCCGATCTGATGGGCGTCAAGTTCGACGGCTTCGACAGGGAGCGCGAGGAGATCACCTTGCGCTTCCACGCGCCCGATAGCTTCATCACCCCGCGCGGGAGTGTTCAGGGCGGCCTCGTTGCCGGCTTCCTCGACGAGGCGATGGGTTGGGCGCATGTCTGGGCAACCGACCAGGTCGAGGCGCCGCTGAACCTCGAGATCTCGATGAGCCTGCTCAAACCCGTGCTCGCCGGACCACTGATCGGCAAGGGCAGGGTAGTGCGCCGCGGGCGGAAGGTCATCTTCCTCGAAGGCGAGTTGTTCGACGAGGCCGGCAATCTCCTCGCACGTTCGACAAGCACTGCCATCCCGACGCCGCGACCTGTCGCGGGAGAGGGATGATGCGGCGCTATCTGGCGCTACTCGGTAGCATCAATGTCGGCGGAAACCGCATCAAGATGGCGGATTTGCGAGAGCGGCTCGAGCGGGAAGGCCTACAGGACGTCGAGACGGTCGCCGCCAGCGGGAACGTGATCCTGAGTTCCGGCGACGAACCGGAGGAACTGGCTGCGCGTCTTTCGAGCGTCATCCGCGAGGAGTACGGATTTGAAAGTGTCGTCACCCTTCGCACCCGCGAGGAAGTGTTATCGGCAATCGAGGACAATCCGTTCCACGGCGACGGTTCCGACAAGGTGGTCCACTCGATCTTCCTGCCGATCCAGCCGGAGCGCGCGCGTTTCGACGAGCTGCTGGCTGAACACCAGAATCGTGGCGCGGAAAGGCTCGCGCTGGGTAACCGGGTCCTCTATCTCGACTATGTGCACGGCGTCGGGGTCTCCGACCTCACGGGCCGGTTTCTCGAACGTCGCCTCGGGTGTAAGGGGACCGCTAGAAACATGACTTCACTCAAGCGTATCCTGGAAAAGATGAACTGATGGCCCGCCACCAGAACTCCACACCCGAGCAGCAATCCGTTCGCGTCCTCAAGGTGGGCGAACGTGTTCGTCACATCCTGTCCGAGCTTCTCGCCCGGGAGGAGGCGCATGACGATGTGCTTCGCGCCAGCCATATCTCGGTTACCGAAGTACGGATGACGCCCGACCTCCGCAATGCCAAGGCCTATGTGAAGCCGCTGCTGGGCGAGGATGAAGCCAAAGTGCTCAAGGCCCTGCGCACCAATACCGCCTTCTTCCAAAAACAGGTCGCCCAGCGTCTCGGCCTGAAATTCGCGCCCAAGCTGAATTTCCAGCCGGACGAGAGCTTCGATGAGGCCGATCGGATCGAGCGGCTGCTCAACGATCCGAAGGTCACGCGTGACCTCGACGACCAAGAGTGATCAATCGGGCTTGAGGCGGGTCCGGATCTTGATGTCCACCATCTTGCCGACAATCAGAGAATAGGACTTCATCCCGAAGTCCCGGCGGTCGATGGTAGTCGTCGCCGTGAGACCCAGCGCTTTGCCGGGATCGGCCAGCGCCGGTGGACTGTCGAAAGTCACCTCCAGCGTAACGGGCCGGGTTACACCCCGTGCAGTCAGATCGCCCGAGACTCGCCCCTTGCGGTCCCCGTCCATCGTCAGCCCCTGGCCGCGAAAGGTCACTGTCGGGTATTTGTCGACCCAGAAGAACTTGGGGCCGCGCAGACGTGACAGGGTGAGCTTGTCGGGCGCCTCGATCGCCCGCGCATCGAGTATTACCTCGAGCGACATCTTCCCCGGATCGCCCGCAGGCAGGCGAGCTTCGCCGCTTACCTTCGGAAACTTCGCTGTCTTGCTGGCGAGGCCAAAGAAGGCGACTCTTGCGGAGACATCGCTGTCTGTGCTCTCCAGCAAATATCGCTGCGTGACCGGTGAGGCGGCAAGCAGAAAAAGTGCAGCGACTGGTACAAGATATCGACCCACGGCGGCTCTCCATGCCCCGCGGCCATTGTCGCCCTTTCGACGCTCCGCGTCAAACATTGGGATTGGTCGCGCGTCGCCCTCCCGCTGCCGACATGTCGAGGCTAGTCTGCAATGCATGGCCAAGCTCTATTTCTACTATGCCAGCATGAATGCCGGGAAGTCCTCGACCCTGCTTCAGGCAGACTTCAACTATCGCGAACGGGGGATGCGGACCATGCTGTGGACCGCAAGGCTCGACACGCGCAGCGAGGGCATGGTGCGCAGCCGCATAGGGTTGGAGGCCGACTCTCATCGCTATGTCCCCGAGACCGACCTGTGGGCGGAAGTGACGGCGGCGCACAAAGTTCAGCCCATCGACTGTGTGTTGATCGACGAGGCCCAATTCCTGACCAAGGAACAGGTCTGGCAAATTGCTCGCCTATGCGACGAAGCCGGGGTTCCCGTGGTCTGTTACGGCCTGAGAACCGACTTTCAGGGTGAACTCTTTCCTGGTTCTGCTGCCCTGCTTGGCATTGCAGACAAGCTCGTCGAGCTGAAAGGTGTGTGCCATTGCGGGCGCAAGGCGACGATGAACCTGCGGGTCGATGGGGAAGGCAAGGCGGTCAAGGCCGGTGAGCAGACCGAGATCGGCGGGAACGACCGCTATGTGGCGTTGTGTCGCAAGCATTTCGTCGAAGCGCTGGCGGGTTGAACCCGTGCGCCCTATCTAGCACGATATGACCGATACCATCCTCCTGGCGCTGATCCTGATTCCGTGCCTGATCATCGCGATCGTATTCCACGAGGTCGCCCACGGCTGGACCGCCCTCGCGCTGGGAGATCCGACCGCGAAGGAGCAGCGGCGGTTGTCGCTTAACCCGATCCGCCACGTCGATCCGGTGGGTACACTGTTGGTGCCCGGGGCGCTGGCCCTATTCGGCGGCCCGGTATTCGGCTGGGCCAAGCCGGTCCCCGTCAATGCGCGGCGCCTCAACAACCCGCGCTACGGTATGATGGTCGTCGCGGCGGCTGGACCGGCTACGAATATCGTCCTCGCTTTCATCGGCGCAGTTGTCGTGGGTTTGGTGATCGGCATGACCGGACTCGATACGCCCGAATGGGTGACGACTGCCTTTGGCACCTTCATCATGATCAATGCCTTCCTCGCCTTCTTCAACCTACTGCCGATCCCGCCCTTCGACGGTTCGCACATTCTGGGCGGGCTCTTGCCTCCCCACATGGCGATCCACTGGCAGAAGCTTCAATCGCTTGGGATGTTGCTCTTCATCGTCCTGATCGCCGCCACATGGGCGTTTCCGAATGCCGGCATCATCGAGAAAATCGTGTGGCCGCCCGTCGAGTGGATTGTCAGCCAGTTCTTCGGCATCGCAACGAGCGTCGCGCAAGCCGTCGGCGGATGAGAGAACTCAAATCCGCACCCCACGGCTGGCTGATCTTCGACAAGCCGCGCGGCCTTGGTTCCACCCAGGCAGTCGGGATGGTCAAGCGCGTCCTGCGTCAAGGCGGTCATGCGAAGACCAAGATCGGGCACGGCGGCACGCTCGATCCTCTGGCCGAAGGCGTGCTGCCCATCGCGTTGGGCGAGGCAACCAAGCTCGCCGGACGCATGCTCGATGCGAGCAAGATCTATGAATTCACGATCCAGTTCGGCGAAGAAACCGACACGCTCGATACCGAGGGTGAAGTTGTGCGCCGCACTGACATTCGCCCGCCACTGGCGGCCATCGCGGCGATCCTGCCGCATTTCACCGGACCAATCGAGCAGGCCCCGCCCGCCTATTCGGCGATCAAAGTCGACGGCAAGCGCGCCTACGACCGGGCGAGGGCGGGCGAGGATGTCGAAATGAAGACCCGGGCGGTGACCATCCACGAGCTCTCGCTTGCTCGCGAGGCTGCAGCCCCGGTCAGCGAATTGCGCAGCGCCTTCCAGACGACTGCCGGGCGACCCGACCCATACGATCCGCAGGCGCCGCTCGAACTGGCGGACAGCGTGACCCTCGTCGCGCACGTTTCGAAGGGCACCTACATCCGTTCCCTTGCACGGGACATCGCACATGCGCTTGGAACGCTGGGGCACGTCACCTACCTCAGGCGCATAAAGGCCGGTCCCTTCCTCGAAGAACAGGCGATTCCACTGGACAAACTGGAGGAAGTCGCTAAGGGCGCGCCGATTGAACACCTTCTCCTGCCGCTAGAGGCGGGACTGGACGACATCCCGGTCCTTCCCCTCGATCCCGACAGCGCGCAGGCGGTCCGCCAGGGCCGGGTATTGTCGGAACTGCCCCAACCTGACGGGCTCCACCTTGCCAAGCTGGGCGAAACCCCGGTGGCGCTGATGGAACTCGAAGGAGGCTCGGCCAAGGTCGTGCGGGGTTTCAACCTGCCGGATGTCGCGGAGTAAATTGAATGTCGGTTACCACCGAGCGTAAAGCTGAAATCATCAAGGACAACGCCCAAGTCAAGGGCGACACCGGTTCGCCGGAAGTCCAGGTCGCGATCCTCACCGAGCGTATTCGCAACCTCACCGATCACTTCAAGGCCAACCACAAGGACAACCACTCGCGTCGTGGTCTCCTCATGATGGTCAACAAGCGCCGCAACCTGCTCGCCTATCTCAAGAAGAAAGATGTCGAGCGTTACAATGCGCTGATCGCGAAGCTCGGCCTTCGCAAGTAAGAGTTTCCGAAGGGGCGGCTCCAAGGGCCGCCCCTTCGTCTATCCGGCTCCCGCGCAATCCGGCGCGGAGTGCCAGTTCTGGGGTCAAGAGAACCCTGCACCGGACCGGGACGGAATACCCGGCACAGTAGGCCCCGCACCGCAATCAGGCCGTGCGGGTCATCAAGGAAAATCAATGTTCGACACGAAAACCGTATCGCTGGAGTGGGGCGGAAAGACCCTCACTCTGGAAACCGGCCGCATTGCCCGTCAGGCTGACGGCGCGGTCCTTGCCACCTATGGCGAAACCGTCGTTCTCTGCGCAGTGACTGCTGCCAAGAACGTCAAGGAAGGTCAGGACTTCTTCCCGCTGACCGTCCACTACCAGGAAAAATTCTCGTCGGCCGGCCGAATCCCGGGCGGCTTCTTCAAGCGCGAGCGCGGTGCGACCGAAAAGGAAACGCTGACCAGCCGCCTTATCGACCGTCCGGTCCGTCCACTGTTCCCTGAAGGTTTCTACAACGAAATCAACGTTATCGCGCAGGTTTTCAGCTATGACGGCGAGTGCGAGCCCGACGTTCTGGCGATGATCGCCGCCTCGGCTGCGCTGACCATCTCGGGCGTGCCCTTCATGGGCCCGATCGGCGCCTGCCGCGTCGGCTTCGAGAACGGCGAATACATCCTCAACCCCAAGCAGACCACCGCGCTTGCCGATGATGGCCGCCTCGATCTCGTGGTCGCCGCTACAGGCGATGCCGTGATGATGGTGGAATCGGAGGCCAAGGAACTGACCGAAGCCGAAATGCTCGGCGCAGTTGCCTTCGCTCACGACAACATCCGTCCGGTCGTCAACGCGATCATCGACCTTGCCGAACAGGCTGCCAAGGATCCCTGGGACGTCGCTTCGCAGGATGGCAATGACGACATGAAGTCGGCCATCAAGGCGATGATCGGCGACGATATCGCTGCCGCCTACAAGCTGACCGACAAGTCGGCCCGCTCGGATGCGCTCAACGCCGCCCGCGACAAGGTCAAGGCACACTATGCCGCCGAGGAATTCGACGGCCAGACTCGCATGACCGCGATCAAGCTGACCAAGAAGATCGAGGCCGATATCGTTCGCGGCGCGATCCTCAAGGACGGCACCCGCATCGACGGCCGCAAGCTCGACCAGGTTCGCCCGATCGAAGCCATGGTCGGCGTGCTTCCGCGCGCGCACGGTTCCTCGCTCTTCACCCGCGGTGAGACGCAGGCACTGTGCTCGACCACGCTGGGCACCAAGGACAGCGAGCAGATGATCGACGGCCTCGAAGGCCTGTCGTACGAACGCTTCATGCTGCACTACAACTTCCCGCCCTATTCGGTCGGTGAAGTGGGCCGTTTCGGCGCTCCGTCGCGTCGTGACACCGGCCACGGCAAGCTGGCATGGCGCGCGCTGCACAATGTGCTGCCGACCCATGACGACTTCCCCTACACGATCCGCGTCCTGTCGGACATCACCGAGTCCAACGGCTCGAGCTCGATGGCGACGATCTGTGGTGGCTGCCTGTCGATGATGGATGCAGGCGTTCCGATCGAGCGTCCGGTGTCGGGCATCGCCATGGGCCTGATCCTCGAAGGTAGCGACTTCGCGGTTCTTTCGGACATCCTGGGTGACGAAGACCACCTCGGCGATATGGACTTCAAGGTTGCTGGCACCGAAGCCGGCATCACCACGATGCAGATGGACATCAAGGTTGCCGGCATCACGCAGGAAATCATGTCCAAGGCGCTGGAACAGGCCAAGGCCGGCCGCGCGCACATCCTTGGTGAAATGAACAAGGCCCTGACCGGTTCGCGCACCGAGGTTTCGAAGCACGCTCCGCGCATCGAGACCATGCAGATCGACAAGTCGAAGATCCGCGACGTCATCGGTACGGGCGGCAAGGTCATCCGCGAGATCGTCGCCGAAACCGGTGCCAAGGTCGACATCGACGACGAAGGCGTGATCAAGATCTCGTCCTCGGACCTGTCGCAGATCGAAGCGGCCAAGAAGTGGATCGAAGGCATCGTCGAAGAGGCGGAAGTCGGCAAGATCTACAATGGCAAGGTCGTCAACATCGTCGACTTCGGCGCATTCGTGAACTTCATGGGCGGCAAGGACGGTCTCGTCCACGTCAGCGAAATGAAGAACGAGCGTGTCGAAAAGCCGACCGACGTCGTGTCGGAAGGCCAGGAAGTTAAGGTCAAGGTCCTCGAGATCGACAACCGCGGCAAGGTCCGCCTGTCGATGCGTGTGGTCGACCAGGAAACCGGCGAAGAGCTGGAGGACACCCGTCCCCCGCGCGAACCGCGTGGTGACCGTGGCCCGCGCGGCGATCGTGGCGACCGTCGTGGTGGCCGTGGCGGCGACCGTGGCGGACGTGGCCCGCGCCGTGACCGTGACGGTGGCGGCAACCGCGATGGCGGTGGCGAAGCCCACGTGCCTGACTTCCTGAAGGACTAATCGCCTTTCAGGTCTATAGAGAGGGGCCGCGGGTTCGCCTGCGGCCCCTTTGCTTTGGAGAATACGAGATGCTTCCGCGCGAGACACTCGCCACCGCCGAAATCCCCGATGGCGAGACCCTCACTCTGGTCAGCCACGGACGTGACTTCATCATCATGCTCGGCCGAGACGAGCTGATGGGAACGCGGATGCAGTTTTCGGAGGAACAGCTGGCGATCCTTACCTTGGCAGAGCTTGAGGCGAAGAAGCCACGCGTGTTGATCGGCGGCTATGGCATGGGCTTCACCTTCCGCGCAGCGCTGGACAAGGTGCCGGAGGGTGGATCGGTAACCGTGGCCGAGATCGTGCCCGAAATCCTTGAATGGGCGAAGGGACCGCTGGCGCACCTGACAGGCGACACGCTCCACGATCCGCGTGGCGAGTTTGTGATCTGCGACGTTGCGGCGCTGATCGACGATGCCAATGACGGCACGACCGAGAAATACGACGCCATCCTGCTAGACGTCGACAACGGTCCCGACGGGATCGTGCGCGACGCGAATTACCGGATTTACAGCAAGACCGGCCTCGGCAAGGCGCGCGATGCGCTGCGCCCGGGCGGAATCCTGGCGGTGTGGTCGGCCGCGCCCGATCACAAGTTCACTGTGCGCCTCAAGGAAAGCGGTTTCGACGTCGAAGTGCGCGAAGTGCGCGCGCGGCCCAATAACAAAGGGCCACGCCACAACATCTGGTTTGCGCGCAAGCGCTAGGAAGTCTTGATCCGCGGCATTCCCATGAAGTCTCGCTTGCCCAGGGGCACGCCCTTCATGCGCAGGATGTCATAGAACGTCGTAGCGTGGAAATAGACGTTGGGCTGACTGAAGCTCATCAGGAAGTTCTGTCCGGTGAACTCCATCAGTCGTTTTCCGCCGAGCACGAAGCCGATGGTTGTATCGGCCACGGCCTCGAGCTGTTCCGGAGTCACCGAGGTCAATTCGTCGAGCGTGTTCCTGACCATTGCCCGCATCGCATCCCAGCTCTGTGGCAGTTCGGTGAAGTCGGGCGAGAACTCACCGGTCGGCAGGAGGCTGATGACATAGGCCGAGTGCACCCAGCAGCTGCGGATGTGCCACGGCAGGTTCCACATGTCGTCGATCAGGCGACAGCCCATCATTTCCTCTTCGGAGAAGCCGTTTTCCTTGGCAAAGGCCTCGCCCTTGTCGATCAGGCCGGGCAGGGCGCCGATTGCCTGTTGGCAATTGGGAACGAAGGCTTCGTACAAAGTCAGGGCCATGTCTCTCTCCTTGGGACAAGAAAAAGCCCGGCGGTCTCGCGACGGCCGGGCATTCTCGAAACTGAATTAGCGAACCCGCGGCCCGCCGAAAGGCAGCGGCGGAGGGGGGCGGCGCGCGCCGCGAGGCAGCTGTGCCTGATACGCGCGTCCGCAATGTTCGACGCAGTAGGGGAAGCCGGGGTTCACCTGCTCGCCGCAGAAATGGAAGTCGGGCTCGCCAGGGTGGCCCATCGGCCAGCGGCAAACCTTGTCGGACAGGTCGAGCAGGCTCGTCTTGTCGGCGATTGACGGGTCGGGCTTGGCCGGAACCAGGCGTCGTGGGGGAGCCGGAGGGATCGGCGCCTGCTGGTCGCCGGGGCCTTGGCGCAGGAAGCCGCCGGGGCCGACCGAAACGATCTTGGGCAGGTCAGGCGCCCGGTTGGGCAGGGGCTGTGAAGGAACCGCCGCATCCGCCCGCACCGGCTGCTTGGCCGCGGGTTTGGGCGCAGCAGTGCTGGGCGCCGTGGCGGGGCGGCTCACAGGTTTCGGAGTCGCGGCTTTGGCAACGGGCTTCACTGCGGGTTTGGGCTTTGCCGCCTTTTTCTCATTGGCCTTGACGGGCGAAGGACGTGACTTGAGGCCAAGGCGGTGCGCCTTTCCGATCACTGCATTGCGGCTCACCCCGCCGAGTTCGTCGGCGATCTGGCTGGCGGTCGATCCGCCTTCCCACATCTTCTTGAGTGTTGCGATCCGTTCGTCGGTCCAGCTCATCAGCAATCCTGTATCTCGTGTCGTGACGCCACGGCTTGCCAGCCGGAGCGCTTGGCCGTAGTCGCCCCAACATGGCCGATCAAGCCCCGACCCTGCCGCCGAGTGGCGAACAACCGGACGCCTCTTTCGTAGAGGAGAATGCCGGAGGGGTGGGGCGGTTTCCGCCGCGGGGACGTCCGGTGATCAATGGGATCAATCGGATCGGCCTGTGGAGCCTCTATATGAAGGAGGTGAGGCGGTTTCTCAAGGTCCAGACGCAGACAATCTGGGCTCCTGCCGTCACCACGCTGCTGTTTCTCGTCATTTTCTCAGTCGCGCTGGGACGCGGCGGGCGAGAAGTGCTGGGAGTGAGCTTTCCGACCTTCGTTGCGCCGGGCCTGATCGCGATGGCGATGATGCAGAATTCTTTCGCCAATTCGTCTTTTTCCCTGCTCTCCGGCAAGATCCAGGGGACCATTATTGACCTGCTCATGCCCCCGCTTTCGGAAGGCGAGCTGATGACCGGGATCGTCGGTGCAGCGGTGACGAGAGCGCTTGCCGTCGGCTGTGTCGTCAGTGTCGCAATGCTGCTATATCCGGGCACCAGCCTTTCTATGGAGCATCCCTGGGCCGTCGCATGGTTCGGAGTGATGGGGGCTGTCATGCTGGCGATTCTCGGGCTGATGGCGTCGATCTGGGCAGAAAAGTTCGATCACAATGCTGCCGTTACCAATTTCGTGATCGCTCCCTTGTCGATGCTTTCGGGCACCTTCTACGTTATCGATAATCTGCACGGTGTCTTCCAGTCGATCAGCCGCGCGAACCCGTTCTTTTACGTGATCTCGGGTTTTCGCTATGGATTCCTGGGGCAGAGCGACATCGGTGACGCGTCGCATGTGGCCTATGCTGCGCTCGGCCTGCTTGTATTTAATGCACTGCTGGCGACGATTGCCTATCGCCTGCTGAAGTCGGGCTGGAAGATCAAGAGTTGAAGCCTGACCGCAGGTTTGAGCGGATTAGTGCGTCAAACTCCGGCGCATCCGGTAGCGCCCGTTCTCGAACTGCTGAAAATAGGCGTGCACGTCGGGATGTTCGACGGGGCCGCCCACCGAGTCGGTCAGCAGGTTCTGCTGGCTAACATAAGCGACATAGGTGCTCTCATCACTTTCGGCGAGCAGGTGGTAGAAGGGCTGGTTGCGATCCGGCCGAATGTCTTCGGGGATCGCGTTATACCACTCCTCGCTATTGGCGAAGACCGGGTCGATATCGAAGATCACTCCGCGGAAATCAAACACGCGGTGCTTGACCACATCGCCAATCGCAAAACGGGATTTCACGCGACGCGGCGCCTCGATCGTGCGGCCGGCCTGGGCTGAGAAAAACTGTGCGCGTTCCATGGTTCATCAGAATATGGTGGGCCGTGGTAACGAAACAAGTCATCGCTCTGCGACGATCCCCCGATTTCGCATGCAAAAGGGCTTGGCAAGGGGCGGGGCCTCGGCTAATCGGCGCCCTCGCTTCGACCGGGGTCACTGGCCCGCAAGCGCACCCGACATAGCGGAGAGGTGGCAGAGTGGTCGAATGCGCCGCACTCGAAATGCGGTATACGGGCAACCGTATCGAGGGTTCGAATCCCTCCCTCTCCGCCAGTTGCTCCCTCAGTTTTCTCGCCGTCAGGCTGCGCCGCGAATAAGCTCGTCGACGATCGCGGGCTCTGCAAGCGTTGAAATGTCGCCTACCTTGTCGGGTTCGCCTTCGGCGATTTTGCGCAAGATGCGGCGCATGATCTTGCCGGAGCGGGTCTTGGGGAGCGCCGGGGCGAATTGGATTACATCGGGCGATGCGATTGGTCCGATTTCACCTCTTACGAATGTGCGCAGCTCTTTGCGCAGCTCCTCGCTATCGGGTTCGCCCGCGTTGAGAGTGACGAATGCATAGATGCCCTGGCCCTTGATATCGTGCGGCATCCCAACGACCGCAGCCTCCGAGACCTTCGGGTGGGCTACGAGCGCGCTTTCAATCTCGGCAGTGCCCATACGGTGGCCGGACACGTTGATAACGTCGTCGACCCGCCCGGTGATCCAGTAGTATCCATCTTCGTCACGGCGGCAGCCATCCCCGGTGAAATAGGTACCCGGATAAGTCGTGAAATAGGTTTGGAAGAAACGTTCCTCGTCGCCCCAAACGCCGCGCATCTGGCCGGGCCAGCTTTGCGTGATGCACAGGTTGCCATCCGTCGCCCCTTCGAGCTCTATACCTTCGGCATCAACGAGCTTTGGAAAGACTCCGGGCAAGGGCTTGGTAGCGCTGCCAGGCTTCGTCTCCACAGCGCCGGGAATGGGCGCGATCAATGCTCCTCCCGTTTCGGTCTGCCACCAGGTGTCGACGATTTCACAACGCCCTTCGCCGACGACACGGTGATACCAGTTCCACGCCTCTGGATTGATCGGTTCGCCGACGGTGCCGAGCAGGCGGATCCTGGATCGGTCGTGCCTGGTCACCCAGTCATCACCTTCGCGCATCAGGGCGCGGATCGCGGTGGGGGCAGTGTAGAATATCGTCACGCCGAGCCGGTTCGAAGTTTCCCAGAAGCGACCGAAGTCGGGATAGTTCGGTACACCGTCGAACATCACTGTGGTCGCGCCATTTGCTAACGGCGCATAGACAACATAGCTGTGCCCCGTGACCCAGCCGACGTCTGCGGTGCACCAGAAGACGTCGTCGTCTTTCGCCCCAAACAGCATGTCGAATGTGGAGGCGACCCACAGCAGATAGCCGCCGGTGGTGTGCACGACTCCCTTGGGCTTTCCGGTCGAACCACTGGTGTAGAGAATGAAGAGCGGGTCTTCCGCCCCCATCGGTTCGGGTACGCATTCAGCTGAGACTTCCTGCCGCATATCGTGCCACCAGCGGTCGCGACCCTCGACGAAGCTGACCTCTCCGCCCGTGCGACGAACCATTATGACAGCATCAACGGGGGTTCTTTCGAGAGCCTTGTCTGCATTTGCCTTTAGCGGGACCTTGCGTCCTCCGCGCAGACCCTCGTCGGCCGTCACCAGCAATTTCGCACCGCAATCCTGGATCCGGTCTGCGAGACTGTCGGGCGAAAATCCGCCGAAAACGACCGAGTGCGCCGCACCGATGCGACTGCACGCGAGCATCGCAATTGCCGCTTCAGGGATCATCGGCATGTAGATTGCGACGCGGTCCCCTTTGCCAACGCCGCAACTCTTCATAGCATTTGCGAAGCGGCAGACCTCATCGTGCAATTCGCGATAGGTAAGTTCGCGGCCTTCCCCCGGCTCGTCTCCTTCAAACACTATCGCGACCTGGTCGCCACGCTCGGTCAAATGTCGATCGATGCAGTTCGCGGAAACGTTGAGGATACCATCCTCGAACCAGCGAATGCCGAAATCCGCCTCATCGAAGGAACTCCGATTGGCCACGCTCGGAAATTTCATCCAGTCGAGGCGCCGTGCCTCGCCTAGCCAATAAGCATCGGCGTTTTCAGAAACAGCAGCATTTCGCTGCGCAAGGTCGTCTCTGGGGTTCATTTTGCCCTCCAAACAAATCCATTCCGTTGCAACGGTAAGGGTGTCGAAACGGAGTTCCATTGCACCTTTGCCGGATGAGCATTTGTGGTTGTTCGAAGGTCTAATATTGCGTGTCACTTTGGCATGCGAGAACACCAGAATCCGAAGATCTCATGTGACAAGGGAAGGATACCGATGGCACTTCGCAAATTCCTGGCCGGCTCGTCCCTGGCACTCTCGCTCGCCGCCTGTTCGGGCGGCGGTGACGAACCTGTAGCGGCAGATGCACCAGATACGGTGGCAATGGAGACACCTGTCGATACTACAGCGGAGGCCGCTGACGGGGATGTGGCCGTGGACGCCTCTTCTGAGGAAGCTGAAGATGCGATTAGCAAGGAAGAAGAACCGAAGGCTGTCGAAGCAAAGAAGCCTGAGCCTGAGCCGGAGTTGACCAAAGCAGCCACTGCTACACCAGAGGTCGAAGTCGCTTCAGCAGCACCGCCTGCATCCTTCAATCGCTGTGCGGTGTGTCATACCGCGAACAAGGGTGGCGAGGACAAGCTCGGTCCGAATCTTTGGGGGTCGTACGGAGCGAAGGCGGGGCAGGGGAGCTTCGCCTACTCTGATGCGCTCAAAAATTCGGCCCTTACCTTCGACGAGGCGACGCTTCACTCGTGGCTGGAAAACCCGCGCGCGCTGGTGCCGGGCAATCGCATGAGCTTTCCGGGTCTCAAGGACGCCGCGAAACGTCAGGAAATCATCGACTACCTGAAGAAGCAACGCTGAGGACGGGATTAGAAAGGGCCGGCTCCGCAGCGCGGACCGGCCCTGTCGTGTGCCCTACGCGGTGCGATAGATCGTTGGCTGGATGTCGGTGAACTTAGGCACGTCACCCATGACTTCTGCCGTGCCAGCTGACCCGAGTGCCGCATCGATCGCCTCGCTGCTGGAGAAATTAAGCACCACCATAGCGACATTGGGCTGCTCGCCATCGGCTGGCCAGTAGACGTCCGCACCCGTCATGCCGTGGCTGCCCCAATGCTTTTCGACCAGCGGGATATGAGTGTCGCGGTAATAGTCCGCGTCGAACTTGGCCCCTTCCTTGGCGGGGTAACTCACAACCAGGCTTGCCATATACTCTCTCCTTCAATTGCAGGTCTTGTAGGGGACCACGATCGGTACTGCGACGACGAGTCTGCGCCCGCTCTCGTGCCAGCCGTCGGTGCCCTCGGCGAGCCAGAAGATGCCCTTGAACCCCTGGCGCGCGAGCCTGCGCGCGGCATTCCAGCTCATCCAGCAATCGGAGCGGCAAAAGACGACGACGGGCAGGTCGGGTGACGCCTGCCTCGCCTCGACGACCGATGCGACGAGCGCGGACCACAGGGCCCCGCTCACCGGAGAGCGGCCCGTCTCAGGATGCCATTGGGCACCGGGAATGGTATCGTGCGAGCTCGAGAGACGCCACGTGCCGCTGGTCTCGTCTCGCACACCGCTTTCCACCGGCATCACGTCGAGGAACAGCGCCTCCTTGCCGGGCTCGAGTTGCAGGGCGGCATCGAGCGCGATCGGTCGGGCGGGGGACGGGTCCGACTGGACGGGCGCACGATAGCGTGCGCTGCGATAGCCGGCGGCATCGAAATCCTGCGCGGTCACCGGCGCCGCCGAAAGCAGGACCCCGGCAAGAGCGATGCGCAGATATGGGGCCTTGGCCATGAAATTCTCTTTCGTTCGAAAGTCCAATGGGCGTCGGGGCAAGGAAGCGTGTATTGTCCTTTGGTATGAGACGCATCCTGATTGTCATTGCGACACTAGTGCTTCCTGCCACGGCACAGGCGGGAGAGCCTGATCCGCTGGGCTCGCCGATGTGGGATTTCCATGCCGCGCAGGTGTTCGAAGGCGCTTCCTACACCTTCGACGATGCGGTGAAAGTCAAACTGCCGGTGGTCACGGAAAACCAGCACGTGATGCCGGTCACGGTCGATGCGCGCGCGCTCGGCGAGGTCAGGCGGATCGTCCTCTTTGCCGATCTCAACCCGATCCCCATCGCGCTCGACTACAGGCCGCTCGCTGCAGAGCCCTTCGTCGCTAGCAGGATCAAGCTCGACCAGCGCACCCCCGTCCGCGCAGCCGTGCTTACTGCGGACGGCTTGTGGCATGTCTCCGGCGGCTGGGTGGACGCTGCAGGCGGCGGATGCTCCGCGCCTCCGGTGAGCCGGGTGAAGGGCGACTGGGCTGACCATCTGGGCGAAATGCGCGGCGCTGCATGGGCCGAAGGCGAAGAGACCCGCCTGCGCTTCGGCTTCCGCCATCCGATGGACACAGGCCTCGTCGAGAATATTCCGGGCTACAACATCGACACGGTAAAGGTTCGGGATGCTGGAGGTGCGTTGCTGGCGGACTTGACGATCTATGGCTCCGTATCGGAAGACCCGTCCTTCACCTTGATCGTCGAGCCGAAAGTTTCCGGTAAACTGGATGTTGCGGCACGCGATACCAATGGCCTCGAGTTTTCCGGCTCGCTCGACGCCGCGACGGGGCGCAGGCTCGCCGCAGCCCGTCCGTGAGGCTAGCGCGTCGCGCCTTCCTTGCCGGTGCGGCGGCGTTGCCGGTCGCCGCACGGGCCGAGCAATATGCCGGGACCTATGCTCCGCAGGCGACCAGCATCGGGGATGGCATCTGGCTCGTGCGTGGTGCGGACAACGCCTTGCTGTTCGAAAATGGCGGCGCAGTTGCGAATTCGGTCTTTATGGCCAGCGACGCGGGGACGATCCTCTTCGACCCGGGCCCCTCGCTCAAGTTCGGCAAGTCATTGTCGGCTTTGATCGAACGGACGGCAGGTGCTCCGGTCTCGCTGGTCTACGTCAGCCATCTGCACCCCGATCACTCCTTCGCTTCCGGGGCCTTTCCCGAGGCGGAAGTCCACTCCTTGCCGGGAACCCGCCACGACCTCGAACGGGACGGCTCCGGCTTTTCAGATGGCATGTACCGGCTGTTGTCCGGATGGATGACCGGGACCGAGGTGGTGTTGCCAAGCGGTGACCTGACCGAGGGGCCCGTGGAGTTTGGCGGGCGGAAGCTTCAATTGCTGGCGCTCGCGGGACACAGCGAGGGCGACCTTGCCCTGGTCGATCATGCAACCGGCACGCTGGTGGCGGGCGATACCGTCTTCCTCGACCGGGCACCTGCCACCCCCAATGCAGACTTCGCGGTCTGGCGCGCCGCCCTCGATCGGCTCGAAACCATCGCCCACCGCCAGCTGGTCCCCGGACACGGCCCTCTCGATCGCGAGGGCAGGGGCATCGCCCAGACGCGCGACTGGCTGGTCTGGCTCGAGTCCTCGCTACGCAGTGCAGTCGCGAACGGGCTCGACATGATCGAGGCGGGGCGGATGGAGATTCCGGCACGCTTTGCCGGAATGGCGGCGGCGCGCTACGAGTTGCAGCGCAGCGTTTCGCACTTCTACCCGCGCCTGGAAGCCGAACTCTTCCCGCGTATCGACGGTTAGAAGCGCGCTTTCAGGGCGACCGAAAGGCGCCGTGGCATTCCGGGAGCATAGGCTCGCGGATCGCTGGCGCCGGGCGCTTCCTCCAGCTCGATCTCGTCGATTTCGGCAAGTGTGCCGAAAGTCGCAAATTCGCGATCGAAGAGGTTGCGTACTTCAAGGACGAGGTCGAGTTGCCGCGTCAGGCTGAGCTTGCCGGTCAGGTCGACAAGGAAGTAGTCCGGCGTTGTTGCGAGGTCGTTGCCCTCATCGCCGACCAGCACCTGACCGGAACGCCAGCGGGCCTGCGCATTGAGCGCCCATCGTTGGCCTTCGAATCCGGCGTGGACATTGATTGCATGGCGCGGAACGCCCGGCAGGCGGTCGCCACGTCGGACCGCGATCTGGCCGTCGTCATCGGCTGTCCCCCGTCAGCACCTATGGCACAGATTTGAGGTTGTGATTTAAGGAGGATTTGGGCTTCGTCGTAGTGACGAAGGAACGAAGATGAAGCCCAAATCCTCAAGCTCCAAATTGCCTGCCGAGCAGGTGGTGAAGGACATCCGCCGCAAGACCCGTCGGCATTTCTCTGCTGAAGACAAGATCCGCATCGTGCTCGATGGCCTACGCGGCGATGACTCCATTGCCGAGCTGTGCCGCCGTGAAGGGATCGCACAGAGCCTGTATTACACCTGGTCCAAGGAGTTCATGGAGGCCGGCAAGCGCAGGCTTGCTGGCGATACAGCCCGTGCTGCTACCACCGACGAGGTAAAGGATCTGCGCCGTGAAGCGCGCGATCTGAAGGAATGCGTGGCGGACCTGACGCTGGAGAACCGTCTGCTCAAAAAAAGCATGATCGCGGATGGGGGAGACGACGAATGAGGTATCCCGCATCCGAGAAGCTGGAGATCATCAGGATCGTCGAGCAGTCGCACCTGCCCGCCAAGCGTACGCTGGACCAGCTCGGCGTGGCACGGCGGACCTTCTATCGCTGGTATGACCGCTACCTCGAAGGTGGGCCGGAGGCGCTCCAGGACCGTCCTTCAGCGCCGAGCCGGGTGTGGAACCGTATCGGGCCCGAGGTGCAGGACCAGATCGTCGAGATGGCTCTGGAGCAGACCGATCTCAGTCCCCGCGAGCTGGCGGTGCGCTTCACCGACGAGAAGCGCTACTTCGTGTCCGAAGCCACGGTCTACCGCCTGCTCAAGGCCCACGACCTCATCACCAGCCCGGCCTATACGGTGATCAAGGCGGCAGAGGCGTTCCACACGAAGACCACGCGCCCGAATGAGATGTGGCAGACAGACTTTACCTACTTCAAGATCATCGGGTGGGGCTGGATGTATCTGTCGACCGTGCTCGACGATTACTCGCGCTACATCATTGCATGGAAGCTCTGCACCACCATGCGAGCCGAGGACGTCACTAACACGCTCGATATGGCGCTAGCAGCCTCAGGCTGCGATCACGCCAACGTGCTGCACAGGCCCCGCCTGCTCAGCGATAATGGCCCCAGCTACATCGCTGGCGAACTGGCCGAATACATCGAGGCCAACAAGATGAGCCACGTGCGCGGCGCACCCTTCCACCCACAGACCCAAGGCAAGATCGAGCGCTGGCACCAGACCCTGAAGAACCGCGTGCTGCTAGAGAACTACTTCCTGCCCGGCGATCTCCACCAGCAGATCGAGGCCTTCGTCGAGCATTACAACCACTGCCGATACCACGAGAGCCTCGACAATGTGACACCTGCCGATACCTACTTCGGCAGGGCTCCTGCCATCATCAAACGAAGAGAAAGGATCAAGCGAAAGACACTCGAACATCGGCGCTTGCAACACCGCAGGCTCGCCGCCTAACATCAAACCTCAGACGAGGCCCACACTCCGCTGATCTGCGCCGCGAGTTGTGCCAAATGTTCTGACGACGGACACTCCAGTCGGGCCGTCAAAATCACAGGAGGGAAGGATGAAGGGCATGTACAAATCACTGATTGCTGCCACCGCGCTCGCAGGGGTCGCGCTGGCAACACCGGCACGGGCCGAAGGTCCGACCAGCGAGGACCTCGTCAACGACGCCAACACTCCGGGCGACGTGCTGACCTATGGCATGGGGCCATGGCAGCAGCGCTTCAGCAAGCTCGACCAGATCGATACCGGCAACGTTGCGAAACTCGTTCCCGTGTTCGCTGCATCGCTCGGCGGCGAGAAGCAGCGCGGCCAGGAATCGCAACCGATCGTCTATGACGGCACGATCTACGTCACGGGTTCCTATTCCCGACTCTATGCCTTCGATTCGCGCACAGGCGAGAAGAAGTGGGAATACAATGCTCGCCTTCCCGACGGCATCATGCCCTGCTGCGACGTGGTCAACCGCGGTGCCGCAATCCACGGCGACAAGATCATCTTCGCCACGCTCGATGCGCATCTCGTCGCGCTGAACCGCGAGACCGGCAAGGTCATCTGGAACAAGGAAATCGCCGACTACAAGGCCGGCTATTCCGCCACGGCGGCTCCGTTGATCGTCAAGAACATGGTCATCACCGGCAACTCGGGTGGCGAATTCGGTGCCGTCGGCGCAGTAGAGGCGCGCAACGTCGACACCGGTGAGCTCATCTGGCGTCGTCCGGTAATCGAGGGCCACATGGGTACGCTCAAGGGCCAGGACAACGGCATCACCGGTAAGACCAATGCCAGCTGGCAGGGTGACCTGTGGAAGACCGGTGGCGGCGCAACCTGGCTTGGCGGCACTTACGATCCGGGTACGAACCTCGTTTTCTTCGGTACCGGTAACCCGGCACCGTGGAACAGCCATCTGCGCCCCGGCGACAACCTCTACACCTCGTCCACGCTCGCGATCGATGCCGACACCGGCAAGATCAAGTGGCACTATCAGACCACGCCGCACGACGGCTGGGATTTCGACGGTGTGAACGAATTCATTCCCTTCGACGCAAAGTTGGGCGGCAAGGACATGAAACTCGGCGCCAAGGCTGACCGTAACGGCTATTTCTATGTCCTCGACCGCACCAACGGCAAGCTGTTGGGCGCGCACAAGTTCGTCATGGAAACGACCTGGGCCGACGGGATCAACCTGAAGACCGGGCGTCCGAACTATGTCGACGCCAATCGTCCCGGTCCGCCGAATGGCACCGAAAAGGGCACAGTGGTGTTCTCCAGCCCTTCGTTCCTCGGCGGCAAGAACTGGATGCCGATGGCATACAGCCAGGATACCGGCCTGTTCTACATCCCGTCGAACGACTGGGGCATGGACATTTGGAACGAACCGATCGCCTACAAGAAGGGCGCGGCCTACCTGGGTGCCGGCTTCACCATCAAGCCGATCGCCGAAGACCACATCGGCGCGCTGCGTGCGATGGACCCCAAGACCGGCAAGATCGTGTGGGAATACAAGAACAAGGCCCCGCTCTGGGGTGGCGTCCTGACAACGGCAGGCAACCTCGTATTCACCGGCACGCCGGAAGGCTACCTCAAGGCGTTCGATGCCAAGACTGGGACCGAGCTGTGGAAGTTCCAGACCGGTTCGGGCGTAGTCGGTTCGCCGGTCACCTGGACGCAGGACGGTGAGCAATACGTCGCCGTCATGTCTGGCTGGGGTGGCGCCGTGCCGCTCTGGGGTGGCGAGGTCGCCAAGACCTTCAAGGACATTAGCCAGGGCGGTGCGCTCTGGGTGTTCAAGGTGCACAAGTAGTCGGAAATCGTGGACCGCGCCGCCCATACGGGTGGCGCGGTTCGCAAACGACAGGATATACAATGGCATATGCCCAGGCACTGAAAAGGACCGAAGTGAGCGACACGCTGGCACCCGAACGCGTCCTTATCGTCGATGACCATTCTCTGGTGCGCGACGGCCTGCGCAGCATCCTGGAATTCCGTTATCCCGGCGCCGAGATACTGGAAGCAGGCGATTTTGCCGAAGCTCTCGACATGCTGGCGGATGCACAAGAGGTCGACCTGGTCCTCCTCGATCTCAATATTCCCGACGCATCGCGCCTGTCCGCACTCCGGCAGCTGCGCAGCGATTTTCCCAGCACACCTGTGGTCATGGTATCGGGCGTTTACGATCGCCAGACCGTGGAAGAGGCTCTCCACGCGGGTGCGGCGGGATTTATTCCCAAATCCATGAAGCGCGACCAGATCGTTGATGCCCTCGAACAGGTGCTGGCCGGCGAAATTTACATGCCGGGCGAACTTGCCGAAGATCCGCAGGCTCAGGAAGAAGCTTCAATCCGGGAAAGGATCGATACGCTGACCCCGCAACAGCGCGTTGTGCTCGGGCTGCTCGTCAATGGTCGGGTCAACAAGCAGATCGCCTACGACTTAGGCGTGTCCATGACGACGGTGAAGGCGCATGTCTCCGCGGTGCTGCAGAAGATGAATGTCTACAACCGCACACAGGCGGTGATCCTCGCCAATCGGGTCGGCTTTACGTCCTGAGCGGAACCTAGCGGAGCACGCCCATCTGTCTCAGCAGCGCGCGCAATTGCGCTGGCTTGACCGGTTTGGTCAGCACCTGCACTCCAAGGTCGGAAAGTTCGTTCTTCACCTCGTCACCGCGGTCGGCGGTGATGACGAGGGCGGGCAAGTCGGCCTTTGCGACCCGTCGCAAATCGGTAATCGCCGCATTGCCTGTCATCCCGTCGTCGAGATGATAGTCGGCGATCAGAACCGCCGGGCTTTCTAGTGCGGCCGCTCGAACCAGCGGATCCTCGTGCGATGTCGCGGCGACGACATTCAATCCCCAACCCGACAGCAGGGCCTCCATACCGTCGAGGATGGCCGGATCGTTGTCGATCAGCAGCGCCGCCCCGGCGGAAGCGGGCGACCGGCTGCGGCGCGGCGAGCGTGCGTCAGCAGGGACGGGACTGCGATCGCCCTTCGGCACGATAACGGTGAACTGCGCGCCTTCACCTGCCTCCGAATCTATCTCGATCGCGTATCCCAGTGTCGCCGAATACCGCCGGACGATCGCAAGTCCGAGACCATGCCCTGGTTGCTTGCTGGTGCTTCTCAATCGGCGGAATTCCTCGAAGATCGCTTCGCGCTTCTCAGGCGGGATGCCGGGGCCGGTGTCGCGCACCTTGATCCTCACCACATCGCCATCCTCGGTCACGGAAAGCGAAACCGTGCCCTGCTCGGTATAGCGGATCGCATTTGAAACGAGATTCTGGAGAATGCGGCGCAGCATCCTCTGGTCGCTCATCGCCCATTGATCGGTCGGCTCGACATTGAAGACGAGGCCCTTGGCCTCAGCGGCAGGACCATGTTCGATCCGCAGGGCGGTGAAGGTCTTGCCGAGGTCCAGGGATTCGATGTCCGGAGCAACCGCACCGGCATCGAGTTTGGATATTTCGAACAGGGCTTCGAGCAGCTCCTCAACCGAATCGAGCGCCACCGAAGCCTGACCTGTCAGGCGTTTCGCCTCGCCGGGAAGCCGCTGGTCACCGAGCGCCGAAACGAATAACCGCGCGGCATTCAACGGCTGCAGCAGGTCGTGGCTGGCCGCGGCGATAAAGCTCGTCTTCGACTTGTTGGCGCGTTCGGCCTCGTTCTTCGCTTCAACCAGTTCGCGGTTCACATCGACCAGTTCGGCGGTTCGCTGCTCCACCGCACGCTCAAGCATCTCGGCCGTCTCGGTCAGGGAGCGCTGGAAGCGGATGCGGTCAGTGACATCGTCGAAGGCAAAGGCCATCCCGCCCGTCGCCAGCGTGACCGAGCGGACGACAAAGTTGCGGTCGTCCATCATGCATTCGGTGCTGATGCGCGGGCTACGCCCGTCGCGCCATTCGACCGCCTGCGGACGATCTAGCCCGCGCTCGTCGATGCAATAGGCTGCCAGTTCTTCATGGGTGCCTATGATCGACTGCACGCCTTTGTCGAGCTTGAGCATGTCGGCGAGCCCGCCGTTCCACGCCTGCAGCTTGCGGTTCTCATCGAACAGGCAGGCGCCTTCGGACAGCGTGTCGAGCGTCGATTGCAGCGCCAGGTTCCTGGCCGCCAGCTCCTTAGCGCGCTGGCGTGCGTCTTCAGCTTTGACGCTGGTGATGTCGGTGTAGATTCCGACAGTGCCGCCTTCGCTGGTTCGCAGCTCGTTGATCTGGACCCAGCGTCCGTCGCTCATAGCCTGGACGTGGACGCCATCGGCGCGTGCGTGGCGCTCGATGCGATCCTTCACCCAACGTTCGGGAGCGACCAGCGAGCCGATCGTCCTCCCGCTTCTCGCAAGGCGTTCGGCCAGTTCGGCAAAGTTGGGGCCGTCTTCTGCCACTTCTTCCAGTTCCGGCCAGAAGGCGAGGAAGGCACGGTTGCACATCAGCAGACGGTCGTTGGCATCGAACAGCGCGAAACCGTCGTTGAGCGACTCGATTGCGTCGCGCAAACGGGCGCGGGCCGCGTCGGCATCGTGGTGCGCTGCTTCCAGCTTTGCGTTTGCGACGTTGAGCTGACCCATCGCTTCTTCGAGGTCAGAGGTCCGGTCGCGAACCATCGCCTCGAGCGTGATGGCGGTCTCGAACATCGAGAATGCGCCACCCTGGATGTCGGTCGAACGCTCCACGCGGTCGATGAGGGCATTGTTGATCTTTTCGAGACGTTCGATCCGCGCGCGCAAGGCGGCAACGTCTTCTTCTTCCTCCACGACGGCAGGTCCGGGATTGTGCAACCTGCTGGCCATCAGCGGCCGATCGCCAGGCCGCTCAGGGTCTGGTTGACGTGAGCCGCGAGATATTGCTCGCCATATGTGTTGAAGCCAATGACGTTGTTTTCCGCATAGATTTCCGAGACCTGTCGCGCCAGTTGGCGATCTTCGGCATCGACCCGGTTGAGCACGCAATCGAAGCCCAGAACGGCGTCGAGCGAGCCTACATGCCTTTCCAGATCTTCGAACATCATCTTCAGCTGGGCGATGCGGTCGACGGGCTCGCCGATGGTCAGGACGATGCCGGTGTCGATTGCACAGTAGAAGGTCAGGCTGCCGTCGGGATTGGCCGACTGGATCGACCGGACATGGTAGGTCCCGCCGGTGCGCACCATCGGCGGGTGAGCGGCGAAGAACCCGGTATCGAGCTTCGAAGCGGGGCCACCCACGAGGCGCAGATATTCCTCGGCTGCCGGAGCGGCATTGATCTCGTAGACGATCCGCCGTTCGCTGTCGGCTTCGGTTACCACCATGCGTTCCGGTCCGGGTTGGTAATGGTTTGCCGAAAACACGTGCAGCGGTCGCGGGCTGGTCAGAATGGCGATGACGGCTGCATCGCGGCGGAACTCGTTGTCGACAAGGACGCCGGTTTCGCGGAACAGCAAGCCATCGCCGCTCGAACCGCCGACAAGCTCGATTTCTCCCAGTGCGTCCTGTGCCGTCATGGTCAAGACTTCCTCTCGGTGGGAAAGCCCGTCGACGAGGAACAGCGCCACCTGGTGAAGCTCGTCACCCAGGATTCGGGCCTCCTGCCGAGCATTGGCTGCGAGGTGCCTGATCCGGCTGCGCGCGCCATCGCGGTCGAAGCCATCGAGGTCGGTGAAGGTCAGCACCGACATGGCGAAACTCGCCGCCGGAAAACCGACGAAGACAAGGCTGTCCTCGTCGTACCCTCGCGGCGTGAGTTCGCCCGCACTGGTACAGCCGATCAGCGGAAAATGGGCGAGGTGGCTCGAAATTTCGGCGGCGAGTGCCTCGCGATCGAACTTCTGCGAACAGAACAGCACGCCACCGGCAAGCGCCCGATCACCGATTGCAGACACGACTTCTGCCACCGCCAATGCCGGATCGTCGGCATGCGATGCAGCGGTCACGAGACCGTCCAGATCCTGGCGTCTCCGGTGCAGAACCTCTCTCCCCTATCCCGCACGTGAACCTGTCGGTTTCTGATGTGCGGGAACGTCAAATTATGGCCCAATCAACGCTGATTTCCAAGCGTCTTGGATCGTTCAGGGCCCTACGTAAGTGTCTCCTCTTTGAGGTTCGCCAACTGCTGCAAGCGTCTCTGCCTCGGCGTCGCTGAATACGCGACTGCGCACGATGAAGCGAATGCCTTCGGGCGCCTCCACACTCATGCCCGATCCCCGTCCGGGAACGACGTCGATGGTGACCTGCGTATGGCGCCAGTATTCGAACTGGGCAGCGCCGATCCATACCGGCGTGTCGTTGACGAGGTGGCCGAGCAACACGTCCTGTCCTCCGACGCGAAACTCCCCGCGGGGGAAGCACATCGGTGCGGAACCGTCGCAGCAGCCTCCGGACTGGTGGAACATCAGGGGGCCGTGGATGTCCTCCAGCTTAAGGATCCACTCTTCCGCTTCGGCGGTGGCGAGAATGCGCGGAGGGACAAGAAGCCTTTCCATCGGCCGGATCATGCAAATCGGACGGGCAGGCGCAAGCCTGCCCGTCTCTGGGGAACCGTTTCCCGACCGCCCCGAGAGGAACCAGTCGGCGGGACGGGAAACGATATCGGCGATGCGCCGCTCGGCATCAGAAGAAGCCGAGCGCCTTCGGGCTGTAGCTGACCAGCAGGTTCTTGGTTTGCTGGTAGTGCTCGAGCATCATCTTGTGGTTCTCGCGACCGATGCCCGACTGCTTGTAGCCGCCGAAGGCAGCATGCGCGGGGTAGGCATGGTAACAATTGGTCCATACGCGGCCGGCCTGGATGGCCCGGCCGAAGCGGTAGCAGGTGTTGGCATCGCGGCTCCACACCCCGGCTCCGAGGCCATAGAGCGTGTCGTTGGCGATGCTGAGCGCTTCCTCGTCGGAAGAGAACTTGGTCACCGAAAGTACCGGGCCGAAGATCTCCTCCTGGAAGATCCGCATCTTGTTGTGGCCTTCGAGAACCGTCGGCTTGACGTAATAGCCCTCGGCCAGTTCGCCGTCGTGAACCTGGCGGCCGCCGCCGGTCAGCACATTGGCACCTTCGTCCCTGCCGATGTCGATGTAACTGAGGATCTTTTCGAGTTGGTCGTTCGATGCCTGGGCGCCGACCATAGTTGCAGCATCGAGCGGGCTGCCGAGCTTGATTGCGTCGACCCGGGCGATGGCCCGTTCCATGAAGCGGTCATAGATCGACTCATGGACGAGTGCGCGGCTGGGACAGGTGCAGACTTCGCCCTGGTTCAGCGCGAACATGGCAAAGCCTTCGAGTGCCTTGTCGAAGAAGTCGTCGTCTTCGCGCATGACATCGGCGAAAAAGATGTTCGGGCTCTTGCCACCCAGTTCCAGCGTGCACGGAATGAGGTTTTCCGAGGCATACTGCATGATGAGGCGACCGGTGGTCGTTTCGCCAGTGAAGGCGATCTTGGCGATACGCTTGTTGCTGGCGAGCGGCTTGCCAGCTTCGAGGCCGAAGCCGTTGACCACATTGACCACGCCATCGGGAAGGAGGTCGCCGATCAGTTCCATAAGAACCATGATCGACATGGGGGTCTGCTCGGCCGGCTTGAGCACGACGCAATTGCCTGCCGCGAGTGCCGGAGCGAGCTTCCACACCGCCATGAGGATCGGGAAGTTCCACGGGATGATTTGGCCGACGACACCGAGGGGCTCGTGGAAGTGATACGCCACGGTATCGTGGTCAATCTCGGAAATGGAGCCTTCCTGCGCGCGCAGGGCACCGGCGAAATAGCGGAAGTGGTCGACCGCCAGCGGCATGTCCGCTGCGGTCGTTTCGCGGATCGGCTTGCCGTTATCAATGGTCTCGACCATCGCCAGCATGTCGAGGTTGTCCTCCATGCGCTGGGCGATCTTGTTGAGGATGATAGCGCGCTCGGTGGTTGAGGTCTTGCCCCAAGCATCTCTCGCCTTGTGAGCGGCATCGAGCGCGAGCTCGATATCTTCCGCGCTGCCGCGGGCGACCTGGCATACCGGTTTTCCCGTCACGGGTGAAATATTGTCGAAATACTGACCCTTGACCGGTGCAACCCACTTGCCGCCGATGAAATTGTCGAACTTGTCCTTGATCAGCGTCTTGCCGCTGAATTTGCTGAGGGCTTGCTCAAGCATCTGTCCTTCTCCTCTCGCCCAAACATGAAGATCGACTGCAGGTTGGGCCTGAGACGGAGAGTCGCCAATAGTACCTTGGGGTAAGAGGATGGCTGGGCAGCGTCCGAGCTCATGCCATTGCTGACAAGCGTGCCAACGGACAGCGCTATCTGACTTCTCGCAAGAGCAAGGCTGTCAGCCTATTCCGAGGTTTCAATTCCTCCCCGAGATGATCCTATTGGTGGCGATGTTGTACCTGCGGTTTCCGCGGTTCTCGACAATCCACGAGGCCCTGCTCGTCCTTCGCGGCATCGACATTTGAGCATTTGGCTGCTCGGCTATGGTGGAACGAGTTCACTTTCCTGCTGCCTGCCGCTGCTCGGCGCAATAATTGTGTGTCCGATTAGGGGTATTCAGCAGTGGCGCAGACATCTCGAAGAGATTTGCTCAGGGATCGAGGGGGAGATGGTCTAGCGGTATCGGGCAGTCGAAAAGGCAGGCGAGATCCTTGGGCGTTCGAAAACTATTTGCGACTAGACTGATAGCACCGCCGGTGGCCTGTTCCCAGCCCTTCACTTTCTGCACCGCCCGGTGTGCTGCAAAAAGCAGTGGGCGTCCAATTGCCAGTCCCATGGCATCTTCGTTCTTGGCTGCTCGCTTGCAAGATCGCCGTGCCTGCAATCGAGGTTGCGAACCCACCCAAGTCGAGGCGTGCAGGAGCAAGGCTGACATGCTGGTCGACCAAGCGCTGAAGGCTTGCCGGCGCGACCCGAAGGATGCTTGCCGGCCCGAAGCGCCGCCAATCCTTTGGCGAATTAGAAGACGACGTCCAACTTGGTGATGTCGTTGCCCTGAATGACGAACAGCGACCAATTCTTTCGCACTTCCAAGGCCAGCGTATCACATCCGCGCTTCGCATCGATCGCTCGCCCTTCGGCGGCCAGGGCCGTGAGCAGGCTGGTATTGGCTTGCATCAGGGCGGCGATGCTGCCTGCGGACCGTGGTGCGAGATTGTGGCGCGTCATTAGAACGCTCGCCAGTTCGACCTGCCGTTCGACCGGAGCGGCGATGATTATCCGAGCGCTCTCGAGCTTCGGATCGAGGATGGCGGGTCCGAGCAAGTCGGCGAAGTAGTACTCATTCTCCCTCGTTCCCGCAGTCGTGGACTGTGGCCTGCCCAGGACCACGCGTACGGAGGGTACGGCGTGTTCCCCACGCGGCAGCTCACTGGTCGAAACATCGAAAGATGCTTGCGGCCCCTCCAAGATGGTCTCGACCGGAATGCTCCTTTCATGAAGGTAGTTCAGCAGAGCACGATATTGGTCCTCGATCGACGGCTGGAGGGAGGCACAATGGCCCTTCGGTGCTTCGGCAGCGGAGGGCGGACGAATGGAAACGCCGAACGCTTCGCTACCCGTCGCACGTGGAAGCCATGACAGGCTGACAAAGACATCGCGGTCACCTGTCAACATATCGACGATTTCGATCCTGCGTCCAAACAGCCCGGTCTCACCTAATTGGTTGGCTTGTGCTTCCATCTCCTCGATCAACGGGCGCAGTTCCGCAGGGGACAAGCCGCTACCTCGCATGTCGAGCCCGACCGTCAGAACCGAAGGCGTAAGCCCTGGGCGCGATGGATTGGGCATGGTTCGTAAATAGGCGAGCAAGGCATCGACATCCTCCTTCGCCATCGAGTATCTGGGCATGCCCTGGCCAAGACTGCGCCCGTCGAACCCCACGCCCCGCACCAGCGCTGCAAGAAGCGCTTGCCTGGCCGCCGCTTCACTCAACGCGGCGAAACGGGTCAACGGCGGTGCCACGATGCCACCCTCGGAATCGCCACGCGCCCGCTCTCCGTGGCAGGACGCGCAGGGAAACAGGCCGCTGGATTGCTCCAATGGCTGGCCAAGGAACGAGATCTGGATGGGAGAAGTGCCCTGACTTGCGGTGTAGATCGCTCGTCCGACTGTCAGACTGTCATCTAGCGCTGCCGACGATGCGCCGATCAGGAGCAGTGATGTCGCGACAGTCCAGAGGGCATTAGAGCCACGCATTCAGTTCTCTTGCGATCGTGTCGGGCCGGGGCATTCCGTAGAGACGGCTCCAGCGTGTTGACGATGCCTTGCCTATGCAGATGACTGGCGGGTGATCGTCGCGCCGGGCCTCATAGGCCTCGAATGCCTTCTGCAGCCGGTTTGTCTCCACGAAATCACCGGCGAGGAACAGCCACCCCGGACCAGCTCCATGGTTCTTTGCAAAAGCGCGCAGTTTCTTGGGCGTGTCGCCCAACGGGCTGATCGAGATGGAAAGGAATACCACGTCTCTGCCCATGCGTGGCGCCATGAGTTTCTGGGTCCGGGAGAGGAGTGTCGACTGCATCGGGCAGACGCTTGAGCAGCCGGTAAACATGAAGTTGAGCGCGACGACACGCTTTCCCATCGCGTCGGCGAGCAGGCGCATTCGCCGCTGCGAACGCGCCTCGTTCATCGTCATCTCGAACAGGTCAACCGGCAGCCTGACAGCTGGCTTCGGCTTTGCGGCGAGGGAAGGCGCATGCATCGCCGCAACTCCTGCCGTGGCGAGAGTTCCTACCAGCATCGCGCGCCTGTCGAGAGAATCCATCACTGCACCCTTCATTGCATTTTTACCGCAGTTCCCAGCGTGAAGACCGGGCCGTCATCGATGGCGAGTTCCACGAACAGGCGGTATCGCCCGGCGGGCGTGTCAACGGGCTCCGCCGAGAAGCGATTTCCGCCCAAGGGCTTAGGCTTGAGGAATGCCCGCCAGCTGCCGTCTTCGCTGACCAATACGGCCTCGCGGAGCCGCGCCGATCCGTCCGTTCGTGCGATTTGAAATTCGATATGCGATGCGCCGCTTGCCGGTTCGTCGATGATGTCGATCCGGGGACGCGTGGCCATCCGGTCGATACCTGCGGTTTTCAAGCGGACGGGGTCTTCCGGTCCTGCAATATGGACCATGCTGCAATGCGCGATGGCGGGCTGGTCGAGGCGCACCACGGCGAGATAGTCGCCGCCGTATTGAGGCAGGAACTGTACCCGGTAGTGCCCGGCGCCTTTCGCTTCTCGCGTACCCCGATAACGCAGCAGGATGCCGTCGCTGTCGCCTGCCCTTAGTGGGATCGAGGACATGGCAGCCTGCGCGCCGTCTTCGGATACCATATAGCCGATCCGCCGCTCCATGCTTGCAGCGATGATACCATTGCCCGGAATACGGACGATCAGGGGAAAGCGCGAATGCTCGCGCGGCTCCTGCGCCGCCTCACCTGCCGCAATCATCGCGATGCCGGGCTGGTTGCCGTCGGGATCGAACACCACCCGCGTGACGCCGCCCGCCTTGGCATGGGTGAGGTAGAGGAAACTGTCGGAAAAGATCACATCGCGCAGCGGGTCCTCGGTCGCGATTGTCCAGCGCACCTTGCCTATGCGCGTATCGAAGATGGCCACGGACAGGTCGTCCGCCGCGGGAAGGGCGATCCAGCGTCCAGTCAGATCGGGCACAAGCCGGGCAGCTGCGGCCTCCAGCGGCTGGGTGAGCAGTCGCCCCGGATCGTCACGGTAGATGGTTGAAATCGAGCGCCCGTCGCCGGTGAGAAAAATGGCCGCATCGGCGAGGATCGAATAGGAAATATCCCGCGCATCTTCCGGTCCGCCCTTGAATGCTATCCGATAACCCTCCGAACCCTCGACAAGGCCGCTCCCGTCAGCGGCAATTGCGGTAAAGTCGCCCTCATCGGTCCGGAAGAGGGACACGCGTCCGAGCCCGACCTCAACCTTCTCGAGCAACTCGCCGGCTTGCGAATAGCGAAGGAGTTCGCCGCCCTCGGTGCCGACCAGGAGGTCATCGTCGCCGACGGAAAGCGATGTGATCGGGGACCCGGCAGAAAGGGCCGTGCGTTCGGCGAGCGGGCCGTAGTCGAACAGGCGAACCCGGTCCGGGGCTTGCTCGTCGACGACCGCGAGTACTGCTCCGGCGGGGTCGGTCGCCCAGATGGTTAGCGGCGCTTCGAGCCGGTGAACCGACTTGATATTCGCCGTGGCAAGATTGAGCTGGGGGTCGACGAGTGCCATCGTCCCGTCACGAGCGAGTTGGACGATGTCGTACCCATTCAGGTCGAGCACACCTGGTGGCGCCACGGGGCTCCCGGCCAGACGATTGACCCATCCTTCGCATTCTCCTTCGGCCTGGTCCGAAGGAACCAGCCAGACTGCAGGGGCAAGTCCGGTCAGTGGATGCCCAGTTCCCGGATCGCGAGCTTCTATCGTGAGGCTGGCGGGTTGGCCTGCCACGACCATTTCGCCGGATTGTGCGGTTAGCGATATCTCCAGCATGGAGTCACCGGCTTCGCTCTCCTGGGCGAGCAACGGAACGGCGCCGAGCAGACCGATAACCGACGCGAGTGGCAGGACACGCGACTTCACTCGCCGGGTTCCTCGGCCTCCGGTGCTTCGCCAGCGACTATATAGCCCCAGGCACCGCCAGCGACGAACTGCCCCGGACCGTCGCGGAAGAGCCAGGTACCTTCCTTGATCTCCCCGAGATCAGCAGTGATGCCCTTCTGCGGCGCCAGCAGCGCAGCCGATGGCGACCCGAAACCCTTCAGACCGCGGTCGACATAGGTGTGACCGTAGGTCACGAAGGCGCGCTGCCGGGCGCGTCCGCCGGGATGCACCAGCCTCACCACAAGCTTGTCACCCGGGTCGACGCGGATGACCGGAGTTTCGACGGGTCGGTAGGATGGCAGCAGCACATCTGCCGGGATTTCGTAGGCGCTCAGATCGACCTGTTGCGCACGGCCCGATTCAGGATTGGGTTCATCCTGCGATAGTGGCAGGTCCATACGCGCAAAGAGCGGCTCTGTGCGGTAATTGAGCGCGATGTCCCCGCTGTCGTAACTGTCGTCGCAAACATGGCAGTCGGGTATGGTTTCACCGTCTTTCTTGAGGTTGAGACCGTCCTGGTAGACGACGACTGCTTCCTCGAAGCACTCCTCATTGCGCCCTCGACCGGTGCAGATCGTTGCTCGCGTGCCGCCCTCGCGCAGATTGGCGATACGCGCTCCGCTCGGCTCGATGACCAGCGCACCGACAAGCCCCATGACCGGATGGCGGATGGGATCGGCCATGGAGGATAGCGGGGCCACAAGACCGCGCTCGGCCGCGAAGGGAACGAACTCGACCGATCCGCCTCCTCCCGGTTCGGGGGTGTAATTCACGCGGCCCGCGTAGAATTCCAGGGCGGCCGAAGCATTGGGGGCGGCGATAGAGACATTGCCTGCATTCATCGCAGTGTTCAGTCCCACGCGTGCACCGTCGAACTGGCGAATATTGTAGCTCACCAAAGCGGGATGCAGGCTCACCCGTTCGCTCGGCGTAAGTTCGTCGGCGGCCACATTGTTGCCGTCGCCGTCACTCCACGAAACAACTGGCGGGAGTACCGCATTGCCCTGCGTGCGTGGGAGTGGCCCGGCGAGGTTGCGGATGCGCGCGTAGCCCATTTCGCCACTGACCACTCTCAAAACCAGGGGATGGGCAGTATCCGATGGTGCCGGAATCTCCGTGAGTCCTGCCGGGACGGAGACTCCGTCTGCCGGGCAGTTCGGCACGGGGTCATTCTTGCCCATTCGCCAGGCGAACTGGCGACGAAGGACGAAACGTGCCGCATTCGGGTCATCAATATTCGAATGGCTGTTGTAAGTGAGGTCGTCCCTGATCGCGTCGATGCAGAAGAGGCGTGCATCGACTGCGCCGTCAGGGCGGAAGCCGTTCCCGAGACCAGCAGGTCGTTCGGTCGACGACGGACCAACCGCAAGCGCGACCGCTGCACCCGTCGCGGGCGCCTGGTCATCGCATTCGGGGTCGGCGGAGTTGCTATCGACACTTCCATCGGCGCCGAGAAAGGCGAGGCGGCAGCGGATCGGTTGTTCCGGTTTCGAGGGATCGATGGTCAACCTTGGATCGGCATAGGTCCTGAACAGTCCCCAGGCCCCATTCCATTGCGCATCGATAGTCCCGGCATGATAGAGATAGTCGGCAGTGCCGGTCTCGACGGGGACGAAATCGGTGAATGCGAGCCGGTCCATCTCCATTTCGAAATGCTCGGAAATGCCCACTTCCTGCGAACTGACCCAGACCGGCAGGGGCGAAGAAGGTTGGCGGCGCCATTTCTGGCCATGGACCGTAAACATGTGCTGCACTTCCTGCGCACCCTGGATCAGGCGCACCTGCACGGGATCACCTTCGTAGGCCTCGAATATCTCGGTCGAGGGATCGCCGACAGCGTGGTTGTTGCGAAGATCGACGGTGGGAAGATCCCGGCCTGCGGTCGCCTGGTGAGTAAGGCTGTCGAAGACGAAGGCCATATCGCCAAGCCGACCTTCGCGCTGACGCCAGCTGCCCGTGCCTTCGCTTGTCGCCACCCGTAGCGGCAGGGGTTCGTGCTTGTAGTTGATCAGGTAGGGGTCATGATGATCGACCGAGATTGATTCCGGGCGCTCCGGCGGTGCTACTGCGAATTGTTCGGGGCAGTGATCGAGACGATCCGCTCCGCGACGCCCGTCATCGCGACAAAGCAGGGCGAAGTCAGCAACCGCCAGGGCGAATTCGCGGCGATTGCCGATCAGGTTCGACGCGACCGAAGAATTGGGGGGCGTCTCGATGATCGCCTGCGTTCCCACAGCCTGGCCATCGGAATCGGCAAGCTGCGTTCCATCCGGCTTCTTCCATTCCGAGCCGGCTGGTTCGATCAAGAGTGCCGAGTAGAAGCCGTGCTGCTGGATCGTCGAGGGGCCGAAATGGTCGTGTGTGAACACCGTGCTGATCGTTCGGTCCTTGCCGCTCTCGTCCAGCAGAGGATCGGCCCACCAGCGCTGGGTTGTGGTCTGGTAGATAGGCGTCCCATCCGCGTGACTCTTGAGCGCCAGCGTGCGTGGCGTTTCACCCGACTGGCTCCAGTCGACGCTGCCCCCCGGAGCATTGGCCGCGTGGAGCAGTTCCTCGATATGGTCGCGCGCGAAGGTGCCGTCCTCGTAGTTGAACCCGTTCCCCGACCCGTCGGATGCGGTGACGTCGAACTTTACGAGGTGGATGTGCTGGCCAATGGTATCGACCGGCGTTGCGACCTGGAATGCGTCCTTCTCGGTATGCCCCGAAGTGCGGTTCGTGTGATGAAAAACGATGCACTCGCCGGACCGGGCGCGGAAGAAAAATGGATCCGCAGCCCTGCGTTCGCCCTCATACTGGCCCACGCGCTTGCTCAGCACATTTATGCGCGCTTGCGGGTCATGCCAGCCATATTGGTTGACCACGAGATCGAGTTCGATCGCCGAGACGTCGTAGGTCCGCGTCCCGGTCATCAACGAGGGAAGCCCGTTGACCCAATGGTCGGCATCGCCAGGGTTTTCCGGGCAGGGATTGGCGAAGGGTGCGCCTGGCTTTGGAGGAAGTCCGTTGACGAGAAACGTGCCCGGAGCCGACAGGTCGTCGGCCATCGGTCTTGCGATCGAGCCGCCGGGACGGGCATGGAATTGCATGGCCGCCTGCTCCAGAGGTGTACCGTCCTGCGGGAGGATCTGCAGGTTCAAGGTCTCGATCTTGTAGGTCATGTCGGCTTGGTCGAGCGCTTCTTCGACCGGCGTCAGGATGCGCGTCCCGGTCAGCGCCAGATGGCGAGGCAGACCGCCGTCTTCGGCAATGTCCATGGGCGCTTGCGGAGACCGGAAACCGGGCTTCCCGGGGATGTAGAAGGGATAGCCCGGCATTGCGTCCGCACCCGCGTCGGCGACGTAGGTCGGCTCGGGCGGCAAGGCCTGTCCCGGCAAGGGGACGAGACCCGGGATTGGGGTACCACCTTGCGCTAGCCCGGTTTGCGGGTCCGTGCCGATTCCGGCGAACTCGCCGGCCATGCCCCCACCGTCGGGAAGTGCACGGCTGCCATCCTCGAGGACTTCGTGGACCCGCCACAATCCCCACATGCCTTGCGCGAAATGGGGATAGAGGTGGCAATGGAAGATTGAATCGCCCGGCGTCAGGTTCCGGTTGCCTGTGCCGCCATAGTAGATCTCGTAGGAAAAGGCCTGGAACGGCGCGATCGTCTGGCTGTCGAGATAATTCCCGCGATTGCCGCCGCTTTGCGACAGCCATTGATGCGCATGGAGGTGGAAGACATGTGTTTCCTTCGGGCCTGCGTGTACGTTGTAGAACTTGACCCGATCGCCAAGATAGCTGTGGTAGACGTTGCTCGGATCGTCGCGATATTGCGCGAGGAGGGCCGGGTCGCCATTGGCCCAGCTCTGCAGGAAGAACTCCTCGTAGGCGCAGTCGATACAGTTCTTTGCCGGTCCCTTTCCTGCCCTGTTGGCGAGGAAGATCGGCCCCATCCCGCTGGCACCGTAATTGATGGCGAAACCGTCACGGACCCCAGCAAGCTGCTTGTTCCGCGCCTCGCCCAGCAGATCGCCCTCGGCCGGATCGTTGAGGATGGCGAAGTCGTCGGCATGGACCGTCTTAAGCTCGTCATGGAACATGATGGCGAATTCGCGCCATGCGCTGCTGCCTGACCGTGCATAGTCTGTTGCAGGTTGCCCAACCTTGCCCGCGCTATCCTCGTCCATCACGACGGCCGTGAGGTTGCCCGAAACGATTTCGGCGAGATTCTCGCCCCGGTCGGCGAGCATGGCCAGCAAGGGATCGCCCGTTTCTGGATCGATCGCGTCATAGTTGAGATAGCCCGCTGAACCACCGTTGGCCGCGCAGCCCGGACCGCCCTCTCCACGGGCGCAGGCAAGTATCTCCTCGGTCACCTGGCTGCGGTAGAAACGCGCTCCTGGGGGTTCGACGATCACCATGCCGAACAGGCCGTGAGTGAGCGAGCCGCCATTGCCCTCACCCCCGGCGACCGCCGCGAGACTGGAGAAGAAATAGGCCCCGGGCTTGCTGGTCTGGAAGCGGTAGACCTGTGTATCGCCCGGTTCGATCCCGACCAGACCGGTGGCGCGCGGGTTATGCCCGTTCTCGGCAGGGAGGCCTACAACCGCAATTCCGGCGCGCCGTGTCCTTGGATCATTCGGCGGATCGGGGATGGTGATGCCCTCTTCGGGCTCAGGCTGAACGCCACCTGCATCGGTTTCGGGCGGCTCCTCTTCGCCTTCGGTGTCGGTCCCGTCGCCTTCTCCATCAAGGGGCATCGGCTTGAGCAGGTTCTGGAAGCGGATTTCCAGCATGTCACCCGCCGCCACACGCAGGACCAACGGTCGCGGGCGATGATCGGGCTTGAGCATTGCCGTACCTGGCTGAAGCCCGTTCTCGCCCGCTTCGAGATCCTGCACGTCGCGGCGCAGAGCGTAGATCATCCCCCATGGATTGGTCGAGCCGAAGCGGTTGTAGACCAGCGGTTGGTTGATCGCGACGACGTCGGCATAGACCGTCCGGCCAGAGGGCTCGAACTCCTCTTGCGCACTTGCACTTTCGACCCGGCTACCGCTTCCGGCACAGGCTGACAGGAGGACCGTCGCCAGCAGAAGGAGCAGCTGGCTGACCAGGTCTTCGCGTAGTCCCTTCGTCATGGTTCCCCCCTTCAGCCGCCGAACACGCGAATATCGTCGATGAGCATCGCGGGTGGATTGGAGTAGGCTTCGACCGCCGGATCTAGCAGGGTCCAGTCGGTGATTTCCTGCCCGTTGGCGACCGTCCAGATCAGCGTGCCGCTGAAATCATCGGTCAGTTCCCATGTCGCAAGCCGCCAGTCTGTCGAGCGGCGGTTGGCCATGGCGAGGTCCGCAAGATCGCTCAGCACCGTTCGCGGAACGCCGTAGGCCCCGGGGTTGTTGGTCTGCGCTTCGAATGTCGCGAAGTCGTTCCACGGCAGGTCGCCCCACGACATGAAATTCCATGCGAAGACGAGCCGCTGGCCCTTCTCAAGCGCGACATCCTCGCACACGAGACTCGCTCCATCGGCACCCACGGTGGGAATGCCGGATCGCGGCCTTACGATCATCCCGGCCAGGTTTTCAGAGGCATGCGGGTCGAGACGCATACGGCGAGCATCGACCGCTTCCGGATCGTCGAGACAGACGAAGCGCCGCCCGGCAATCGCTGAAACCATCTGTCCGTCGGGCGATTTCAGACTGGTTCGGGTGCTGACCATTCCGCGCGATTTGAAACCGCTCGGCAGGCGCGAATTCTCGAACGAAATTGCATCGGATTTTAGCGGCATGATCGCCCCCTCTACGGCTGCAATCACGACCCAAATCGTTATATTTTTCAGTGCCTAAATACGGCTGCGCCAACGAGTCGGTCAACATGGGGGTCGAGTTCTCGGTAGAGTTGCGAGATTTTCTACTTACCTATTTTTCCATAATGTCCATTGTTTTCATGACTCTATCGAAGACAAGTAAAACTGCATTTGGGATGACACGTGCAATTGGTGAGTTTGTTTGAGCATTAACCTTCGGAGGTCGAAGTAATCCAGATGAGACGTCGCCCTGCCAGAGCGTCAGCTCCGAATGGCCCCGAACTATCGCCGCGGGTGACACGGACATAGGCAAGTCGCTCGGGGGCCGTGGCGCTGAAAGGGACATATCCGAAGAAAAGGGTCGGTCATCGGCACGCCGTGGCCTCATTCGCTTGATCGAGTGACCTCTCGCTGTAGCTGTGGCCGGTCTGGCGGCTAATCGGCGTCAACCATGACGTCGCAATCCCTGGCCTAATCTGAGCCACCAAGAGCTTGCCACAACAGCACCCGCGCGCGCCGTGCCCTGCCCAGGGCAGCGGCAGCGCGCTCGCCGCTGGCATCAGCGGCGCGGCGCGCTTCGAGCACGGTAAGGAAGTCGGCCAAGCCCGCCTCATAGCGCGTGTTGGCCAAGCGGGCGGCGCGCTGGAGTTCTGCAGCCTCCGCAGTTGCGGCGGCAAGTTCGGCATCGCTCGACGCGATGAGGCCATATGCCGTTTCTGCATCGCCCAGCGCGGAGTATACGGCGCCGCGATAGGCGTGGAAGGCTGCTTTCTTTTCCGCAGCCGCACCCTCGATCTCCGCCTCGATTCGTCCGAAGTCGAGCAGTGGTGCCGCAACTGACGCGGCAAGCGAGCCGACAACTGAATCGCTGTCGAACAGATCCCCTATTCCAAAGGCCAGCAAGCCGATGGCAGCCGAGAGATCGAAGACGGGAAAGCGCCTGCGGGCTGTCGCCGCGAGTTCGGCGTCTTCTGCGGCCAGGTTGGCACCTGCGGCAAGTACGTCGGGCCGGTTGGCAAGTAGTGCCGAGGGCAGGATGGCGGGCGGCTTGGGGAGGAAGGATAGGGACCCGGATTGATCGAGGATCGAGCGAACCTCGGCACCTCCTAGCGCGGTTAGTGTTACCAACCGGCCTAGCAGCCGGGCTCGCTCGCTTTCGAGCGCGGCAAGGCGGCTACGCGAGGACGAGGCGGAGCTTTCGGCCCGCACGCGGTCGAAGCCCGGCGCAATTCCCGCACGTTCTCGCACGCCTGCCAGCCGCGCGAGTTCTTCGGCAGAGGAGAGGTCGTTTCTTGTCTCGGCCTCACGAGCTTCGAGCGTGCGCCAGTCGATCACGCTGGCGGCTAGCTCCGCCAGCAACGCGTTGCGCACCGCCCGTGCTCTCGCATCGGCGGCATCGACCCGCGATCTCGCGGCCCTCTCCTGCGCCTTGAGCCTGCCGAACAGGTCGACGTCCCAGCGCGCCGTCAGATTGCCGGCGTAGGACACGCGCTCGCTATCGAAGGAGATGCCTGGCGGCAGGTTCGACGAGAATTGTGCGGGATTGCTACGCGTGGCGGTGACCGACGAATTGGCACCGATGGTGGGCAGGCGTTCGGCCCCGGCGCGCGAGGCACCCGCTCGCGTCTGCTCGATACGGGCGATGGCCTCAAGGAGCGTCGGCGATCCCGCGATGGCCTGAGCGGCAAGCGCCTTGAATGCTGGATCGTCGTCCGGAAGCAGGGCCGAAAGGCCCGCTGAAGTCTCGCCATCGGGCGCGAAGAGAAAGCTCTGTGGGAGGTCAGGAACAGGTGTCGCGACCTCAGGCGGCGGACCGGCGACGCAACCCGCGAGAGCAAGTGTACCGGTCGTTATCAGCAGTCCGCGGCGCATCACTGGGCACCATCCCGAGCGGCAACATAGGCGTCGACCTGCTGGCCCACGCGGAAAAGGCCATCGGTCTCGGGGAGTTCGTAAATTACCTGCAATACTCGTACATCGACACGCTCGGCAGCGCTGTTGGTCAGCGAGCGCTTGGGCACCACGAGCGGTTCGGCGCGGACGAACTTTGCCTGAACCTGCTTGTCCGAAGCGCCGCGCGGACTCACCGTTGCAGGCGAGCCAAGTGCAAGACGGGGGGCCTGTTCCTCGTCGATGTCAATGCGGACGTGGAGCGGCTGGGTCTGGCCCATCTCGATGAAGGGTTGGGCGCCACCGCCCCCCATGGTGCTCACATATTCGCCCTTGCGGATGTTGATCGAGAGGATTTCGCCCGCGATCGGGGCGCGCACGGTGAGGCGGTCGATCTCGGTCCGTGCGGATGAGGCGCGGGCTTGTGCAGCCTGTAGCCGTGCCTGCGCCAGTTGCAGGCGCTCCGCTGCTGCAGCTGCTTCGCCTTCTGCGCGGATAACCTCGGCGCGGCTCACCGCAGCAGGATCGTCGATATTGCGATAGAGGGCCAGTTGTCGCGCGGTGGTCGAGCGGGCCGTCTGCGCTTCGGCAATGGCTGCACGTGCTTCGGCAATAGCGGCATTGGCTTCGCGTAACTGCGCTCGAACCGCGCGATCGTCGACGGTGAAGAGCGGCTGCCCTTCGCCGACCCGGTCGCCCGGCTGGACGAAAAGGCCTGTGATGAGGCCAGATAGCGCCGATCCGATCTGCATCGTTTCGCTCGAAGGTTCGACCACGCCCGATCCCGCAACACGCTCCTTGCTTTCAAGCGATACCGGTGCTCGCGGTGGTTCGCGCTCGGGTTCGGACAAATTGCGGTCGGGCAGTCCACCCCAGATCACGAAGGCGGCTAGCAACAGGCTTGCGACCGCGATCGCCGGCAGCACCTTTCGCGAGAAACTCAGATTGCGGAAGTCGATCGCCATGTCAGTGTCCTTCGGGCATTTCCTTGCCGTCATGTGTGATCCGCCCATCCTCGAGCACGAGGATGCGATCGGCGAGATCGAAGATGCGGTTGTCGTGAGTAACGATGATGCAGGCGCGGTCTTCGGCGACGGCTACCTCGCGCAGCAGGTCCATGACTCGGCGCCCGGAGGCGGCGTCGAGCGCAGCGGTCGGCTCGTCGCAAACCACCAGCCGCGGCTCGTGGACTAAAGCCCGGGCGATGGCGACGCGCTGCTGCTGGCCGCCCGAGAGCTGGTTGGGAAGCTTTCCTGCCTGGTCCGCGATATTCAGCTTTTCAAGCATGGCGACCGCGCGTTCGCGTGCTTCCTGGCGATCGATGCCCTGCGCGATAAGCGGGACGGCGGCATTGCTGGCCGCGTCGATCGAGGGGATGAGATTGTACTGCTGGAAGATGAAGCCGATGTTCTGCAGCCTGAACTCGACCAGCGCGGTATCGTCGAGATCGTAGATGTCGGTGCCGAACACCTTCACTTCACCCAGAGTCGGCCAGAGGATACCGCACATGATCGAGATCAGCGTAGTCTTGCCCGATCCACTCTCGCCGACGAGATAGGTTAGTTCGCCCGCACGGACATCGATATCAATTCCGTGGAGGACGGTGATCGTTTGCTGTCCCGCCTGAAAATCGCGCGTTACCCCGCGGGTGCAGATCGCCGCATTGGGACTGCAGCCGCCAATGGCAGTCGTGTCCAGTTGCGTGTCCATCAGCGAAATACCGATGCCGGTTCGGTCTTGAGCACGTTGCGCAGCGCGAGCCAACCGGTCAGCGCGAGGATCACGACGACTGCTGCAAGGCTAATCAGCGGGATTTGCCAGGGAATGTAAAAACCCTTGAAGAATGGATTGGTCGAAAAACTCCACATGAAACCCACGGTACCAAGCACGCCGAGGCCATAGCCGATCAACCCGACAAGCGCCGCCTGCGCCGCGACCATCTTGCGGATCTTGGCATTGGTGACGCCTATCGCCTTGAGTGCTCCGAACTGTTTGATATTGTCGCGGATGAACAGGCTGAAGGTAAGTCCGACGATTGCCACGCCTACGATGAACCCGAGCGCCACCGTGATGCCGAAGTTCAGCGGTATGCCGGTGTTCTCGATGATGAAGTCGATCCCGTCCTGCGCGAACTGGTCGCGGGTACGGGCGCGGAGGCCGGTTTCACTCTCGATCCTGCTGACAAGATCCTGCGACGAAACGCCATCGGCCGCACCTACCAACACGAATGACAGGCGGTTTCTGGTGCCCGGCACGTAGCGCAGGGCCGAACTGTATTTGGTGTAGAGCGTGACCTGGCTTGTGAAGCTGGGGATTGCATCGGCAATCCCGCGGATGACCGCGCGTTGGTCATTCAACTCAAGCCGCTGGCCGATGGGATCCTGCCCGTTCTCGAATAGTCGCAGCAACCCGGTATCGTCGATGATCACGCTGTCCGGTTGTGAGAGGACATCGATGCTACCTTCGAGCATGTTCTTTGGCAGGCCGATGAGCGTCGCATCGTCGACACCGATGATTGCCACGCCCTCAAGGTCGCCCTCGCCCGAGCGAACCGATGCAGCCGCACGCAGGTGCGGCACTGCCCATTCTACGCCAGGAACGCTGCGAACCTTGTCGAGCGCGGTCGATGGCATGGCGTAATTGACTTCCGTCGTGCGGCTGACCGGGTCCATGACCCAGATATCGGGATTGCCGACATTGTAGACCCCGCTTGCCCCGCGCTCGACAAGATTGACGAAAATCGTCAGCTGCTGGGTGATCAGAAGCGTCGAGAAGGCGATGCCGAATACCAGCCCATAAAATTTCTGGGCATCTCCGGTAAGCATGCGGATCGCGATCCAGATCATGCGGCAGTCGGCCTTCCGGTTTGCAATTGCAGGGCGATTCGTTCATTACTGAACGCTATCGTTCAACTGAACGGGACCGTTCATTTTGTCAAGCGAATCTCCGAAGAGGGTCGGCAGGCCCATGAGCACGGCTAAGCGCGATGCGATTGTTGCGGCGGCGGCACGGTCCTTTTTCACCCATGGATATGCGGCGACGTCGATCGAGCAGGTTGCCGCCGATGCGGGGGTCTCCAAGGTTACGATCTACAACCACTTCGGTGACAAGCGTGCTCTCTTCGCTGCGTCGGTCGATCGGGAGTGTTCTGCGATGCGAGCAAGCATTGCTCTCAGGCCAGCACCCACGGGGACGCTTCGTGAGCGCCTGACTGCGATCGGTGAGGCGATGGCCGCTTTCCTCGCGAGGGATGAGATGGTCCGCCTCGACCGTCGGATCGCGGGAGAAACCGAAAGGGAACCCGGCATCGGCAAGGCATTCCTCGAAGCTGGTCCATACCGAATGCGCAGCGCCTTCGCCGCCTTGCTCGATACCATGGTTGCGGGGGGAGAATTGGACATCCCCGACACCGCGCTGGCGGTCGAACAGTTTGTTTCGATGTGCAAGGGCATGGGCGATCTCGAGAGGCGCTTCGGGCAGCCCGTTGATCCCTTGCTTGAGCGCAAACGTATAGAAGGCGCGGTCGAGGTGTTCTGCCGAGCCTACGCGGTCCGACGGGGTTCTTGAGCGTGGTTCGCTACTCGATCCAACGCGATGTGTCCCAGGTAACCAGCTCTTCGAACCCCCGACCCCACCGGCCACTGAGCCTCGATGTCGCAGGTTTGCCCTCGGTACTATCGCCCACGAGGTAGGAGCGACCGCGCAGGCGCCAAACGCGGGAAGCTAGTTGATCGGCTTGAGCTCGATCGCAAAGCCACCTGCGCGCGCCATGCCAAGATCGAGCACATTGTCCGAGGTAACCACCTGCTTGGTCACATCCATTGCATGGCGATCACTGCCGAGACCGTCTGCGCTAGCGCCGTCGTGCCAGATGGTCGCGATGTAGCGTTTGCCCTTCTCGAGGAAGGTCAGCGGGACGCGAACCTTGCGCGCTTCACTGTCGGTAACGCCGCCAACATACCAATTGAGCGAGTTCCGGTCCTGACGCGCGATCACAGCATATTTGCCAACTGCACCGTCGACCAGCCTGCTCTCGCTCCAATCGGCGGGGACGCGTTTCACGAAGTCGAGCGCCCGGGGCCATTTCTCGAGGTTCACGGGCAGGTCTGCAGCCATCTGGATGGGCGAGTATATCGCAACGTAGTAGGCCAGTTGGCGGGCAAGGGTGCTCGGAATGTCGGGGCTGGTCGCGCCGCGCCCCTCAAGGGAAAACACCCCCGGTGTATAGTCCATGGGCCCGGAAAGGAGGCGAGTGAAGATCAGCTCAGGCACGTGATCCGGCGGGTTCTTAGGTGATCCCCATGCGTCGTATTCCGCACCGCGCGCGCCTTCGCGGGCGACCCAGTTGGGATAGGTGCGACGCAGGCCCGTGTCCTTGATCGGCTCGTGCGGATTGATCGCGATGTGATGGCGCGCGGCGGCTTCGACGACTTTGAGGTGATGACGGACATTTTCCTGACCGTCGTGCCAGACCAGCAGGTCCTTACCCTCGGCATCGCGCGCGATGATGCCACCTGCGTCTGCAACGTAGCCGGTCTTGACGGCATCGACGCCCAGCTTCTCGTAGAGAGCCATCGCGTCTTCCAGCTGGTCTTCGTAGACCGCGATGTTCCCGCCTGTCTCGTGATGGCCGATCAGGTGCACGCCCTTCTTGCTGGCGTAATCGGTCACTGCCTTGAGGTCGAAGTCGGGATAGGCTTCGGTAAAGCTGAATTCGCGACCATTGCCGAACCAGTTGCCGTCCCAGCCCTTGTTCCAGCCTTCGATCAGCACGCCGCGAAAGCCGTTTGCTGCCGCGAAGTCGATGTACTTCTTGGCATTTTCCGTGGTTGCACCATGTTTTGGACCGCTCGCCCAGCTGGTCTTGTCGAGATGCATCTCCCACCAGATACCGATGTACTTGTGCGGCTTGAACCAGCTCACATCACCGAGCTTGTTGGGTTCGTTGAGATTGAGGATCAGACTGCTTTCGAAGAGCCCTTCTGGCCCGTCGGCAATCTGGATCGTCCGCCAAGGCGTGGTGAAGGCGCCTTCGCGAACGACCTTGGCGCCCTGCGGTGAAGGGGCGAGCAGGGCGCGCAGCCGCGTGCCATCCATGCGCTTCAGCCACATCCCCGAATAGTCGACCAGCGCTGCTTCGTGGAAAGAGAGGTGGGTGCCGTTCTCGAGCACCATCGTCACCGGCGTGTGAACCGTCGAGAGCGAGGAGATCGGGGTATCCGAGTAGAGATATTCGTAGCGGTTCCAGTCGCCGGCCGGGATCGACCACGCGATACCGTCGCTGGCGATGTTGAACTCGGTCAGCTCCTCGGCAATGCGTTGGACTGGATGCGCGGTGCTGTCGGGAAACTCATAGCGAAAGCCCATGCCATCGTCGAAAACGCGCAACCGGACGGTTACCTCGCGCGCGGTTTCATCCTTCTGTCGGAAGGTAAGCGCGATCTCGTTGTGGTTGTCGACAACCCACTGGCGCTCGCCCCAAGGCTGTTCCCAGCGCGTGTCGACCTTGTCGGTGGTCGAGGCGACGACCTCGAAGTTGCGCCGCATCGGATCGGCATCGGTGAAGGTGAACCCGAGTGTCGACTTCGCAATCACCGCCGAGCCATCGCGGGTGACTTCGTAGAATGGGATGCCCTCGCCATCGGTATCGAGCGTCACGACGGTACGACCGTCAGGCGAGGACACCGTCTCCGCCTGCGCAGCTGCAGCCGGGAGGAGGGTGGCCGCAAGGAAGAGCGGGAAGAGACGGATCACGTTAGATCTCCAGGATCAGGACGGAATAGGGGGGAAGTTCTTCGGTAGTCGCCCCGTTTTCAGCAGCAAGAACCCTGCCTGCAGACGAGAAGCCCAGCGAACTACAGCCGATATTGAACAGGCAGCGCACGCGCTGGCCATCGGCTGCACGCACCATCTCGAGCAAGTCACCGTCAGTGTGGCAGGCCTCGACTCTGCCGTGGTGAAGTGCGGGATTGGAATTGCGCAAGGACAGGGCTGCGCGTGTCGCATTCAGGAGCGAATTTTCGTCCTCCTCTTGATAAGTCACGCAGCGGGCGTGGTTCTCGTCACCAACGGGCAACCAGGGACTAGCAGACCCAAAACCAGCATCCGGATCGCCGTTCCATGGCATCGGCGTACGCGCTCCGTCGCGGCTCAGGGTCAGCGGCCAGTTGGCGATAGCTTCGGGGTCGTGCAGCTGTTCGAAGGGAATGTCGACCTGCGTCAGCCCCAGCTCCTCGCCCTGGTAAAGGATGATATTGCCGCGCAGGCAGGCGAGGAGGAGGATCTTCATCCGCGCGGCAGGTTCGCGATCCTTCGCACTCCACCACCTGCTGATGGCACGCGGCGCGTCGTGGTTCTCGAAAGCCCAGCTCGGCCAGCCGGTCCCGGGTTCATCGGGCCATTGTGCCAGCGCCCCGCAGACAAGGCCGGGAGTGAGCTTGTCGGCGTAGAGGAAATTGAACCCATAGGCCGAATTGAGATGCGTATCCCCCTGCGTGAAGGCTTTCATCTCAATCTCGGCCTCATCGCCGCCCACTTCGGCCACGGTGAATGTGGCTTCATACTCGTCGGTAAGCGCGCGGATGCGCTCGATGAAACGAGGGATGGCCGTATGGCTCTGGTTGTATTTCTTGATCTGGAAATCGAACGGTCGCGTACGTCGCCGATCGCTCGCCGGGGCCGGTGGATTGTCGCGCAGCTCTGGATCGTGCATCGCGAAATTGAGCGCATCGATGCGGAAACCGTCGACCCCGCGGTCGAGCCAGAAGCGCATCACGTCCAGCACCGCGTCCTGTGCCTCGCGGTTGTGCAGGTTGAGTTGCGGCTGCGAGTTCAGGAAATTGTGCATGTAGTACTGGCCGCGTCGGGCGTCCCACGTCCACGCGGGACCCCCGAACACGGATTGCCAGTTAGACGGAGGCGACCCGTCGGGCTTGGCGTCTGCCCAGACATACCAGTCGTTCTTCGGATTGGTCCTGTCGGAGCGGCTTGCGGCGAACCAGGCGTGTTCGTCGGAAGTATGGGAATAGACCTGGTCGATCAGCACCTTGAGCCCGAGTTCGTGGGCGCGCGCGACCAGCGCATCGAAGTCGGCGAGGGTGCCGAAGATCGGATCGACATCGCAATAGTCGGCGACGTCATACCCGAAATCCTTCATCGGCGAGACGAAGAAGGGCGAAATCCAAATCGCGTCGACACCAAGGGATGCGATATGCGGCAAGCGATGGGTGATCCCCGGCAAATCGCCGATACCGTCACCATTAGAATCCATGTAGCTGCGCGGATAGACCTGATAGATTGCCGCGCCCTTCCACCAGGGTCGTGTGCCGGCCTCGGCGTTTGCCGTCGAAAGGGCGGAAAAGCGGTTCACTCGGCGGTCTCCGATACCCGGCAAAGTGCCCAACCGAAGGCAGGCAGGTTGAAGGCCGCACTTCCCGGAGCAGTCACTGCCGCCGGGCAGCTGCCGGACAGGCTTTCGAAGGCTCGAGCATCATATCCGAGCGTAACGTTCGCGCTGCGGGGCGCATAGCCGGTGTTGAACACTGCAAGGTATTCGGCGTCGTTCACCGGATCGAAGCGACTGACCGCAAAAATCCCGGGAGTCTGCTCGTAGTGGCGAACCACCTGTTTCCCGCGGGTGAGGGCGGGATGGGCACGACGGATCAGCGAGAATTCGCGGATCAGGCGAAACAGCGGGTGACTCTCGTCGAAATTGCTCTCGGCCGTCGTCGCGTTGGTGCCGATCAGGTCGTTGTCGTTATAGACCGCAGTCTTGCTCGGCATCATGTCTTCGCGCGCGAGCTGGTCGCCCCCGTCGCCGACGAAACCTTGCTCGTCGCCGTAGTAGATCACCGGCGCACCGCGCAGGCTCAGCATCATGGCATGACCGAGCATGACCCGCTGCAGCAGTTCGTCCTGCGAAATCTCGGGCTTGTCGGCCTTGAGCAGGGTCGAGAAGCGACCCATGTCGTGGTTGCCAAGGAAGGTCGGAAGATTGCGCGCGGCATCTTCACCGCCTTCATAGAGCACGTCGCCATCGAACATCTGCGCCAGGACCACCGTGCCCTTGTCGCGGCCGAGCAGCTCGCGCATCGCCGCCTGGAAGGCGAAGTCGAGCACGGCCGGGAGTTTGTCGCGGCGCGTGTACTCGGCAATGTATCCGCTTTCGGGCACGTCCTTGTACACCTCGCCGAACATCGTGAAGTTCGGGATGCCGTTCTCGTGCGCTACCTTCTCGATCGCGGGGACGAAGGTCTGCCAGAAGCCGGGATCGACGTGGCGCGCGGTATCGATGCGGAAGCCGTCGATGCCGAAGTCGCGCACCCAGCCAGAGAAAATCTCGATCATCCCGGCCCGTACACGCGGGTGTTCGGTGAACAGGTCGTCGAGGCCCGAGAAGTCGCCGAAGCGGCTGTCCTCTCCGGTGAAGGAACTGTTGCCGCGGTTGTGGTAGTAGATCGGGTCGTTGAGCCAGGCGGGGACCTTCACGTTCTTTTCGGCTGCCGGGATGACCGGGCGATAGGCGTAATTGGGGTTGGTCAGCTTGGCGAAGTTCGCTTCGCTGCTGTCCTCGTCACCCATGAAGCCGGGATTGATCGGCGTGCCGTCCGCCTTGCCGACTGTCGAATAGGGATAGTCGCCCTTGCTGCGGTATTCGAAGTTGGTCTCGGCCCCGTCCGCATAGGTGATGACGTCCGCCGTGTGGTTGGTGATGATGTCCATGTAGACCTTCATCCCCTTCGCATGCGCTGCATCGATGAAAGCCTTGAATTCCGCACGCGTGCCGAAGTGACCGTCGGGCCGGGTAAAATCGGTGACCCAATAGCCATGGTATCCGGCGCTCTCGTCACCCTTGGGACCTTGCACCGGCTTGTTCTGGAAGATCGGCGCGAACCAGATTGCAGTGACGCCCAGCTTCTCGAGATAGTCGAGGCGCGAGGTCAGTCCCTTGAGGTCGCCGCCGTGGTAGAACCCCTTCGCGGTCGGATCGTACCCGGTTGCGAGACGGTCACCCTTGAAGTCGCCCTTGTCGTTGGTCCTGTCGCCGTTGTCGAAGCGGTCGGGAAGGACGAAGTAGACGATCTCGTCGGCCGGAGCGCGGTCGCGAAACGATGCGGACGCCGGCGGGGCCGCTTGCTGTGCGTGGGCACAGGCCGAGAGCGACAAGGCGAGAAGGGGTAGAAGGTTCAGTTTCATGCGGCGTGCCCTTGGCGCTGGCCCGCAACCGCAGCCAGCACATCAATGTGCATCGGCATGGTACGGACCTGGTCCAGCGTCGATTGTTCGATCACTCCGAGAAATTCGCGCAGCTTTGCCTCGTCGAGATCGTCGGCCATGGCGTTCCAGCTCTGCGGGAAGATACCTTGGCCGACCATCACCTGGAGCCAGGCATCCTCGGTGAACAGCTCTTCGTGGACCTGGCGGAAGACGCCGGAACTGCGGAACTGGTCGATCTTGCTGGCGAGGGTCTCGGGGATGTCCATGTCGCGGCAGCGATCCCAGAAAGGTTCGCCGGTACGCCCGTTGGCCTTGTAGTGCAGGATCAGGAAGTCGCGGATGCGGGCAAACTCGAAATCTGCCATGCGATTGAATTCGTCGCGCACCGACGCATCGACCGGGCCCCGGGGAAGCATGGTCAGGAATCGCGTGATGGTCGACTGGATCAGATGGATGCTTGTCGATTCCAGTGGCTCCATGAATCCGCTCGAGAGACCCACGGCAAGGCAATTGCGCTCCCACAGTTTCCGACGCTTTCCCGTCGCAAAGCAAAGCGGCCTGGGGTCGGCCTGAGGGGCGCCGTCGAGATTCGCGAGCAGCACCTGTGCTGCCTCGTCGTCGTCCATGAATTCGCTGCAGTAGACTATGCCGTTGCCGATCCGGTGCTGGAGCGGAATGCGCCATTGCCAGCCGGCCTTGCGCGCGATCGAGCGCGTGTAGGGCAGTAGCCCGCCTCCGGGAGAACAGGGGACGGCAATGGCCCGGTCGCATGGTAGCCAATGCGTCCAGTCTTCGTATCCTGCCGAAAGCTCCTGCTCGATCAGCAGGCCGCGAAAGCCCGTGCAATCGATGAAGAAGTCACCCGCGATTTTGCGGCCGTCCGCGAGCACGATCGCAGCGATGTCCCCGCTTTCTGCGTCGCGCTCGACTGCGCTGACGGTACCTTCATGGCGCGACACCTCGCGCGCCTCTGCGTATTCGCGCAGGAAACCGGCATAGAGCCCGGCATCGAAATGATAGGCAAAGGGGACCTCGCTCTGCGTCGCCGAGGGGCGCTTGCCCGGTACGCGCATGGTCCGCCCGGCGACCTCGTTGACCGAGTAGTGGGCGAGCGGCCTGGCGAAGCCCAGCGCATTGGCCCTGGCCCAATGATCCTTGAAGTGCACCAGTCCAATCGGGCGACCAATCGGACCAAAGGCGTGCATGTAGTCGTGGCCCGGCTCGCGCCAGCCTTCGAAAGCAATGCCGAGTTTGAGCGAGCCGCTCGTTGCCTGGAGGAATTCGGCCTCGTCTATTCCAAGAGCATCGTTGAAGACACGGATCGCCGGAATTGTGGCCTCGCCCACCCCGACAGTGCCGATCGCTTCGCTTTCGACCAGCGCGATGCGGTGTGCGCGAGGGGCGAACCGCGCAAGCGCCGCGGCGCTCATCCAGCCGGCCGTTCCGCCGCCTACGATGACGATGTCGAAGTCGCTCCCGGCAGACATGGTTGTCCTCTCCTCCCTCCACGGGGCCCGTGTGCTAGCCCGGCAAGTGAAGTCCGGCTCGTTCCGATCGCTCGATAGCGGAGGGGCAGGCTCGCCTGGAGACGCCCCTCCGATTCGATCGTCAGAACTTGTAGTTGAACCCGGCCATAAAGCGACGACCGTAGGTCTGGTAGTCGATGACCTGGCGTTCGTCGCCCGGGTTCGTGGTCACGAAGGGCTCGTCGGTCAGGTTCTGGCCCTGGACGAAGATCGACAGGCCTTCGAGAGCCGAGCCGTCCTGGAAGTCATAGCCGATCTGCGCGTCGATGATCGTCTCCGGAGCCGCGCGGCGCCGGACGCGATTGGCTGCGAAACCGGACACTTCGCCGACGAAGGTCGAGCGGTAGCGGATCGAGGTACGGGCATTGAAGCCCCACTTTTCGAAGTACACGGTACCGTTGGCGACCCACTTCGAGTAGCCGGGCAGATCTTCGGCAGGCGCACCCGGCGTCGGCGAGATCTTGGTCTTGGTGTACGAAACGCCGCCGGTCACGCCGAAGCCTTCAAGCGCGGGGACGAAGGTTTCGAATGGCACGGTGCCTGCCACTTCGAGACCGTAGAGGCTGCCGCCCTTGCCGTTGACGGGGATATTCAGCACCGCAATCGGGGCGATGGTGATATTGTCACCGGGCGACGCCAGAGCGAGGTCCGAGGTCGGGATGACTACATCCTGGTTGTAGATGTAGCTCTTGAGGTCCTTGTAGAAGAACTGAGCAGCGAGGTAGCCCTTGTTGCCGAAGTACTTCTCGAAGGTGACATCGATTGCGTCGGCAAGCCACGGACGCAGGTTCGGGTTGCCCGAACCGCCTGTAACGGCGGCGACCTGGGAACCGTCAGGCTGGGTCACGACCTGGTATCCGAAGCTCAGCGAAGCGCGCATGTCGTCCATGCGCGGACGGATGATTTCGCGCGCAGCTGCAGCGCGGATCACGAAGCCGCTGTCGAAACGCAGCGACAAGTTCAGGCTCGGCAGCCAGTTGGTGTAGCTGTTGCTGACCTTCAGGAACTCAGCGCCGATGTTCGGCGAACCATTGGTGTTCTGGCCAAGGTAGACCGCGCTCGCACCGTTCGATTTCTGGTCGGTGATGGCGGCCTGGACACCGACGTTACCGGTCAGTTCGGCACTACCAAGCTGCGAGGCGATGTTGAGCTGGACATAGGGCGTCAGCAGCTTCTCGTTCACCGAGTAGCTCTTGACCACTACATCGCCGTAGGCATTGCGCACGAGGCGGTAGACGCCGGCATTGAGCAGGTCGACCGGATTGTAGCTGATGACCGGACCGAGGCCGAGGTAGGTCAGGTCAGTCGTGCCGAGGCGGAATTCGGTAGGTACCTGGACGCTGGTCAGGCCATCGGTGTTGGCGGTGAGGCCGAGGAAGTATTCATCCGGCACCAGCGACTTGCTGCGATCGGTGAAGTTCGCACCCAGCTGCAGGCTGCGGAAGAAGCTGCTGTCGAACTCCTTCTCTACTTCCATCCGTGCCTGATGGATCGTGTCTTTGATGATGCGGTTGTTGTAGTATCCGTCCTGCCCGCCGAGAATGGCGTCACCGTTGGGTGCAATCTGTGTGCCGCCCCAGCCCTGCGGAGAGGTGAGCAGCATGGTGTTGAAGTCACCGTAGTTGAGACCCGGGTTGAAGACAGTGCCCGAAGTGCCGCTGGTGAAGGAGATGTTGTCAGTCGCACCGACCGAGCCGCGCCCCGTGCCCCAGTTGCTTTCAAGGTTGAGCTCGTTGCGGTCGGTCTTCGAATAGCTGAGGTCGAGCATGGCGTTCCAGCCATTGTCGCCTTCGTATTCGGTGTTCCAGCCGAAGGAGTAGAGCTTGGCATGGCGCTGGAAAACGTCGCTGCGGCCGACGCCCTTGACACCATTGAACTGGCCAGCCGTCACGAAGCCATTCGAAGCGGTGTAGTCGGGTTGGAGCTGCGCACCCGACCAGTACAGCGGGAGTTCGATACCGCGCTTGATCTGGTCGTCCTTGAAGTCCGAATAGAACGCGTCGAGCGAGGTGGTTACGAAGGGCGACACGCGAAACTGAAGCGTACCGTTCAGGCCAAGGCGCGTAAGCTGGGTGGAGGTCACATAGGACTTCGAGCCGCCGATGACGGCATCACCTGCCCCGGTCGTGGGATAGCCCCAGGCGTTGAACTCCTGGATCTGGTAAGGCTCGTCGACATAGCTGGCACCGAGCGCCAGGCCGATCGAGTCACCCCCGAACTGGGTCACGATCAGACCATTGACGCGGTAGCCGAGGTCGTTCGATTCCACGTTGAGCTTGCCAAGATCGGCATAGCTGCCACGCGCGCCGACCGAGATGATGGTCTTGCCAGCATCGAGCGGACGGATGGTGCGCAGATCGACAGTGCCCGAAAGGCCCTGGCCAACCAGGCTGGCCATCGGGGTCTTGTAGACATTCACCTGGCTGACGACTTCAGCCGGATACTGGTCATATTCGACCGCGCGGTTGTCACCGGTGGTGGTCTGTTCGCGGCCATTGAGAAGAGTGGTCGAGAAGTCGGGCGAGAAGCCGCGAATGCTGATCGAGTTCGAACGGCCCGAAAGGCGCTGGGACGTTAGGCCCGGGAGGCGGGCGATTGACTCGGCGATCGAAGCATCGGGAAGCTTGCCGATGTCTTCGGCCGAGACCGACTCGACGATCAGGTCGGAGTTCTTCTTCTCTGCGACCGCATTTTCCAGTGCTGCGCGATAACCCGAAACGATGATGACGTTTTCCGCGTCAGCTTCGGCGGCGGTGTCTTCATCACCTGCGTCCTGCGCGAAGGCGGGGGTGGCCATAGCTGCCAATGCGACGGAAACGGCGCCCATGCTGATGGTGCCGGCAAGTTGCTTGCGAAATGCCATTAGTTTGCTCTCCCAACTGGCCCGATCCTCTAGGGTAGTCCCCGGGCCGAATCCAAAACCCCAAGGGTGGCCTGTCGCCCCCCTGTTCCTCGCCTGGATAGGTGGGAGTACCGTCTCGCCGGAAGATGGCATACGTATACGCATATCGTGCGGCAGGGACCGGAGTCTCCGAAATGTCACACGCCAGGCAGGGCCTGGAAATGGCGGTTTCCCGCGATTGCCAGTGACTTGTCACCCTCCTAAGGTTCGTTCCGCAAGGCCCGGTAGGAAGGGTCGGGAGGAGAGTGATGGGTCGAAAGCCGACGGGACGGCCGACCAGTTTCGATATCGCATATGCGGCGGGCGTCTCGCAGCCGACGGTAAGCCGCGCCCTGCGCGGTGACAGATCGGTCAGCCAGGCGACGCGCGAGAAGATCCGGCAGATCGCGCGCGACCTCAACTACACCGTCGACAAGAACGCTTCTTCGCTGCGCTCGCAACGCTCGAACACCATTGCCTTGCTGTTCTTCGAGGATCCGACTCCCGACTCCAGCATGATCAACCCGTTCTTCCTAGCCATGCTGGGATCGATCACCCGTGCATGCGCGGATCGGGGGCTGGACCTGCTGATCTCTTTCCAGCGGATGGAGGACGACTGGCACGTCCAGTACCAGGACAGCCACCGCGCGGACGGGCTCATCCTCCTCGGCTACGGCGACTACACCAAGTATCGTGAGCGGATGGACCAATTGAAACGGCAGGGCACGCATTTTGCACGCTGGGGCTCGGTGTCCAGCGACAGCAGCGGCGTGACGGTGGGAACAGACAATGTCGAAGCGGGCCGGATCGCGGGACGGCATCTGCTCGAGGGAGGGCGCAGCAAGGTCGCATTCCTTGGACATGCCGACGATCACTATCCCGAATTCCATGGGCGATATGTCGGTCTGGGGAAAGCACTAGAAGAAGCGGGTCTGAAGCTCGATCCGGCTCTGCAGTACGACGCTTTGACTATCGAGGAGGAAGGGCATGCCGCAGCGCAGGCCCTGATCGATAGCGGGGCAGACTTCGACGCGATCTTCGCGGCAAGCGACCTTATTGCCATTGGCGCCATGCGCGCCCTTGCCGAAGCTGGCCGCAAGGTGCCGGGCGATGTTGCAGTTGTCGGCTTCGACGACATTCCCGCCGCCAGCCTGACAACCCCGCCACTGACTACCTTAATGCAGAACATTCCCGGGGCGGGCGAGGCGCTGGTCGAGACCCTGCTGGCGCAAATCGAGGGACACGATCTTCCGGTCAGAAAGCTACCGGGAAAGCTTGTCGTCAGAGGCTCAAGCGCGCCCGGATAGGCGACAACACATTCGTATACGTCCTTGTTGCGAAGGTCGCTTCGTGCGAGCCATCGCGGGTTGAAATGCCGATCGCGGGCGAAAAGACCCGGACGGCGCAGGGACGAGGAAACCAATGGAACAGACCCTTCGGGAAAAACCGCGCCAGGGCTTTGCCGGGCTGTGGAACATCAGCTTCGGATTCTTCGGTATCCAGATCGGCTTCGCGTTACAGAATGCCAACATGAGCCGGGTCTTCCAGACACTGGGCTCCTCGATCGACGACCTCCCTGCGCTGTGGGTCGCTGCGCCTCTTACCGGACTGCTTGTCCAGCCGATCATCGGTCACATGTCAGACCGCACGTGGAACCGGCTTGGACGGCGCAGACCCTATTTCCTCACAGGAGCAATCCTTGCTGCGGTTGCACTCATCTCCATGCCCTACGCCCCGACAATGGGCGCACCGCTGCTGTTCGCCGCAGCGATGCTGTGGGTACTCGACGCCAGCCTCAACATCTCGATGGAACCCTTCCGCGCTTTCGTGGGCGACATGCTGCGCGCCGACCAGCACGCAGCGGGCTACGCCGTGCAGACGGCGTTCATCGGAGCGGGGGCGGTCGTCGGGTCGATCTTCCCCTGGTTTCTGGAACAGCTCGGTGTGAGCAATGTCGCTTCAGGAGGCGGATTGCCCGAAACGGTCAAGTGGAGCTTCTGGGGCGGAGGCATTGCGCTATTCGCGGCGGTGATGTGGACTATCCTCACCACGCGCGAATACAGCCCTAAGGAGCAGGCGGGGTTCGGTGGAGGGGAAGAGGCGGTTGACGACAGCGTTACGCTGCGTGCGCTGGCAGCCAAGAACTACGGGTCGGCAGCGATTTGGGTCGCTGCAGGCGTTGCAGTCGCAATTGGCGTCGAACTGCTCGCCCTGGAGAAGGAAGTCTTCCTGCTAGGCGCCTTGCTCGCACTCTACGGCATCCTCAGTGCCATTGCGATATCGATGGCGAGACAGGGTCGTGCAGCGAACATGCTGTCGAGCATCGTCGGCGACTTCGCGGGCATGCCCGAGGTAATGAAACGGCTCGCGCTCGTGCAGTTCTTCAGCTGGTCTGCGCTCTTCATCATGTGGATCAACACGACCCCGGTCGTCACGCAATATGTGTTCGGCAGCAGCGACACCGCAAGCGCGACATACAATGACGGGGCGAGCTGGGTGAATGTACTCTTCACCGTCTACAATGGTGTAGCAGCAATTGCCGCACTTGCACTCTTGCCGTGGTTGAGCCGGAAGTTCGGGCAGGTGATGACCCACTCGATTTGCCTCACCCTGGGCGCGATCGGCTTCCTGATGTTCTTCCTCGTTCGCGATGCCCAGATGCTGCTGCTGGCCGAAGTCGGTATCGGCATCGCATGGGCAAGCATCCTGGCGATGCCCTACGCGATCCTCGCCAGCAACCTGCCGCAAGCCAAGCTCGGCATCTACATGGGGTTGTTCAACATCTTCATCGTTGTGCCGCAATTGCTTGTCGCGACCGTGATGGGCAGCATCATGAACGCCTTTTTCCCGGGCGAGCCGGTGTGGACCATGCTCTTTGCTGCAGCCTCGTGGCTTGTTGCGGCGCTCGCCATGCAGCGCGTAAAGGCTGCCTCGCCGTCGGAAGCTGCCGATGCGTAAGCCGCTCCTCGCCGCTACCGCATTGGCCCTCCTCGCCGGCACTGCCTATGCCATGAAGGAGAACCCGGCCGAACCTGCTGCGACCGACTGGGAGCCGCGCAGCAAGGTCACGCTTACGCATCCTGACTGGTCGCGGAATGCGGTCCTCTACCAGATCAACACGCGCCAGTTCACACCGGAAGGCACCTTCAAGGCTGCGCAGGCGCAGCTTCCGCGACTGAAGGAGCTGGGCGTCGATATCCTGTGGCTGATGCCGATCCACCCGATCGGCAAGGAGAACCGCAAGGGCGGCCTTGGCAGTCCATATTCGGTGCAGGACTACTACGAAGTGAACCCTGAATTCGGCACCAAGGCGGACCTCAAAGCCTTCGTCGACGAGGCGCACCGGCAGGGCTTCCACGTTATCCTCGACCTCGTCGCCAATCACACCGCCTGGGACAACGAACTCGCGAAGCAACATCCTGACTGGTACGAAAAAGACTGGAAGGGCGATTTCCGTCCCACGCCATGGTGGGACTGGTCGGACATCATCGACCTCGACTGGTCCAAGCCCGGCGTGCGGGAGCACGTCGGTGGCGCGATGGAAATGTGGGTGCGCGACTTTGGTATCGACGGATATCGCGCCGACGTCGCCGGCTACGTCCCGCTCGACTTTTGGGAGGCCATGCGCGCGCGCCTGGATGCGATCCGACCTGTCTTCCTGCTCGGCGAGGTTCAGCAGACTGCCTTCCACTTCGCCGCCTTCGATGCGACCTATGGATGGGATTGGCACAACACCTCCAAGAAGGTCGCGCATGGTGAAGGCGATGCGACGAGTTTCTATGGCTACTACGCCGAGAACGAGAGCCTCTGGCCGCGCGAGGCCATGCGCCTGACCTATATCGAGAACCACGACAGCAATGCGTGGGAAGGCACGATGGATGAGAATTATGGTCCAGCGCTCGCCGCGATGACCGCGCTTTCCTTTACCGGCCAGGGACTGCCGCTGATCCACAACGGCATGGAGGCCTGCAATGCCAAGCGGCTCGAGTTCTTCGAGAAGGATGCGATTGACTGGAGTCAGGGCGCCGCTTGTGACTACGGCGCTTTGCTCAAGGAGCTCATTGCCTTCCGCAAGGCCAACCCTGTGCTCAATAACGGGCAGTGGGGCGGGGTGATGCACAAGCTCGAAACCGACAGGCCTCAGCAGGTCTTCGCTTGGGCAAGGCAGGGCGAGAGCGAAAAGGTGGTCGGTTTATTCAACTTCTCGGACAAGCCGGCGAGGGTCACGATTGTCAGTGCCCTGGCAGACGGAACCTACGCAGAGTTTCGCGGTGCGGAGGATGTGAAGCTCGCCAAGGGCGACGCTCTGGACATGCCGCCGTGGAGTTTCCGGCTGCTGGCGGCGAAGTAATCCTTTGCAGTCCTGCGTGGGCGTGGTGCTATAAGGGCGGGACTTTCAAACCGAACGGGACCAGAGTGTATGCTGCTGTTTCGTGGGCGTGAAGCTCACAGCCGATCATTCGCCAAGGCGCTTAGCTGGCGCATCCTCGGCAGCATCGACACATTCCTGTTAAGCTGGCTGTTCGCCCGCGATGCCAAGATCGCAGGCGCCATCGCCACTACGGAAGTACTAACCAAGATGGTGCTCTACTATCTGCATGAGCGAGCATGGGCGCGTGTCCACTGGGGTACGCAGGCACACCCGGCGGAGCCGGCCGTTCCCAGCGCCGACTAGCTTTCGTCAGTCGACGAAACCGTCGACCCGCTCGATGATGACCGCCGGTGCCATGCCGCCCGCGGCGCACATGGTGACAAGCCCGTAACGCCCGCCCGAGCGTTCGAGTTCGTCCAGTGCGGTACCGATCAGGATCGATCCGGTCGCACCAATCGGATGACCCAGCGCCATTGCGCCTCCATTGATATTGACCTTCTCGCGGTCGAGATCGAGGTCGCGGATGAACTTCTCGGCGACGACAGAGAAGGCCTCGTTAATTTCCCAGACGTCGATGTCGTCCTTGGTCATGCCAGCCTTTTCCAGCACCTTCTTGGCCGCAGGCACGGGCGCGTTCAGCATCAGCGTCGGGCAATCGCCCTGGTTGGCATAGGCGACGATGCGGCCGCGCGGCTTGAGGCCGTGTTCCTTCGCATAGTCGTCCGACGTGATCAGCAGCGCTGCTGCGCCATCAACCACGCCGGAGCTATTGCCCGCGTGATGGAAATGCTCGATCTCGAGATCGGGATACTTGCGATTGATCTGCTTGCGGAAGGTCGTCCCGCCGATCTCGAAGTCGGCGAGTTTGCCGAAGCTGGGATTGAGCGCGGCCAGCCCTTCGGCAGTGGTTTCAGGACGGGGGAATTCCTCGTGGTCGAGGGCGACCGAGCCATCTTCGTTCAGTACCGGGACGACCGATTTATCGAAGCGACCTTCGCCGATGGCGCGTTTGGCACGCTGCTGGCTAACGAGTGCGAGCGCGTCGAGATCTTCGCGGCTAATGCCCTCCATGCTTGCGATGGCGTCGCCGCAAACGCCCTGGTGGCTTTGCGGGTGCAGGACGTCGAGCGCCTCGTTGCCCGAGCCCATCATGCGTGGCGGGAGGCCGGCGTTGGCCTGTTCCGCAGCAAAGGCGGTGGTGTAGCTCATCATCTCTGTCCCGCCGGCGATGACGCAGTCTTCCATGCCGCTCATCACGGTGGCGGCCGCAAGGTTCACCGAGGTGATGCCGCCACCGCAGAAGCGATCGAGCGTGGTGCCACTGGCGCTGATGTCGTAGCCCGCGGCGAGCGCGGCCATTCGGCCCAGGTCGCCGCCCTGCTTGCCGTTCTGACTGCTGGTCGACCAGATGATGTCATCGACCGTCGTGGTGTCGAGATTGTTGCGATCCTTCAGCGCCGAAAGGACGGTTGCCGCGAGATGCTGGGGGTGGAGGTGCGAGAGAGCGCCCTTTCCAGGCTTGCCTACTCCCCGGGGGGTGCGAACGGCGTCGATGATATAGGCCTCTGCCATGGCGTGCTCTCCTCTCGATTGATCGATTCTTGCGGCAGATGCCGGTTGACGTTTGCGTAAACGTCGCGCAGCAAGGGTGCAAGAACAGTTTCAGTTTGCAATGGAGAGAGCCGCGATGAGCGAAGAAGTCCTGACGATCGAGGAGGACGGCATTCTCGTCGTCACCATTAATCGCCCTGAGGCGAAAAATGCGATGACCAAGGCCGCCGCCGAAGGGATCGCGGCCGCCATGGACCGGCTCGACAGTGACGACAGTCTGCGTGTTGGTATCCTGACCGGGGCTGGGGGCACCTTCTGCTCTGGCATGGACCTTAAGGGTTTCCTTCGCGGCGAGAGCCCCAGCATCGAAGGGCGTGGTTTCGGCGGGATCGTGCAGAAACCGCCCGAAAAACCGCTGATCGCTGCGGTCGAAGGCTATGCACTAGCGGGTGGGCTCGAACTGATGATCGCCTGCGATCTCGTTGTGGCAAACTCGGGCGCCAAGTTCGGAATTCCGGAAGTCAAGCGGGGCCTCGTTGCTGCGGCGGGTGGTGTCATGATGCTGCCCGACCAAATTCCTGAGCGCGTGGCGATGGAACTTGCACTGACGGGCGACTTCATCACGGCCGAGCGTGCCTATGAGCTCGGTCTCATCAACCGCGTCACCGATGGCTCTGCGCTCGACGGAGCGAAGGAGCTGGCTGCCAGCATCGTTGCCAATGGTCCGCTCGCGGTTCGCGTATCAAAGCAGGTCGTCAAGCAATCGCGAGGGTGGCCGATGGACGAGCGCTACACCCGACAGACACAGCTCATCGCCCCGGTCTTCGTCAGTCAGGACGCGCGCGAGGGCGCTGCCGCCTTTGCGGAGAAGCGCAAGCCAAATTGGACCGGCAGGTAAGCGAAATAGAGATACGAGAGAGGAAGCCGAGATGCCCGCACTGGACGTACCCCAGCCAGAGTTCATGGATGACGAGGAGATTTCGATCTTCGCCGATGCCGTAGGCAAATTCTACCAGCAGCACGCTCCGGAAAAGCGCATCTTGAAGTGGCGTGAAGACGGGCAGGTCGAACGCGATTTCTGGCGCGAGGCAGGGCAGGCAGGCCTGCTCGGTGTTTCGGTGCCCGAGGAATACGGTGGCCACGGCGGCGATTTCCGGCATGACATGGTGGTGATCCACGAGCAGGCGAAGCATGGCGTCGAAGGCTTCGCGGCGAGCCTGCACAATACCATCATCCTTCCCTATCTCGTCCGCCACGGGACCGAGGAGCAGAAGAAGAAATACCTGCCGAAACTCGTCACAGGCGAGCTCGTAAGCGCTATCGCCATGACCGAGCCGGGCGTCGGCTCCGACCTTCAGAGCGTCACCACGACCGCGCTCAAGGACGGTAACGGTTACCGCATAAACGGGGCCAAAACCTATATCTCGAACGGCCAGACTGCTGACTTCATCATTGTCGTAGCCAAGACCGATCCCAACGAGCGCGCCAAGGGCATCTCGCTGATGCTGCTCGAGACCGAGGGAGCCGAGGGCTTCCAGCGCGGCAAGAAGCTCGACAAGATCGGCATGGATGCGGCGGACACCAGCGAGTTGTTCTTCGACGATGTCTTCGTGCCCGCGGAGAACGTGCTCGGCGGGGTCGAGGGCAAGGGCTTTTACCAGCTGATGGGCGAGCTGCCGCAGGAACGCCTGATTATCGCCATGGGTGCGATGACGGGTATCGAAAAGGCGCTTGAGACGACGTTGGATTTCGTCAAGAATCGCAAGGCTTTCGGCCAGACGATCTGGGATTTCCAGAACACGCAATTCGTGATGGCCGACCTCAAGGCCCGCGCGACGGCGGCCAAGATCTTCGTCAACGACTGTATTGCCCGCCATCTCAAGGGTGACCTTGACGTAGCCACGGCCTGTATGGCCAAATATTGGGTCACCGAACTGCAAAGCGAAGTGGTCGACAAATGTCTGCAGTTCCACGGCGGTGCAGGCTATATCAACGACTACCCCATTGCCCGCATGTATCGCGACACACGTATAGCCCGCATTTTCGGCGGCTCGAACGAAGTCATGAAGATGGTCATCGCCCGCTCGATGTAGGCGATCACACCAGGTCAGGCCTGCACCACCGTCTGTTCGATGGCGCCGAAGATCGAGTGGTGGTGCGCATCCTTCATTTCGACGCGGACTACGTCGCCCGGCTTCATGAAGGGCGTGCTCGGCTGACCATTGGCGATGGTCTCAATCATGCGGATTTCGGCGATACAGCTATAGCCGAGGCCGCCTTCGCTGACCGGCTTGCCCGGATCGCCATCGGGACCCTGGTTCGACACCGTACCCGAACCGATGATCGAACCGGCGCAGAGCGAGCGGGTCTTGGCCGCGTGGGCGACCAGCTGGGCGAGGTTGAAGGTCGCATCGACGCCTGCATTCGCGCGGCCGAACGCTTCGCCATTGTAGTCAACCATCAGCGGCAGGTGGATGAGGCTGTCGCGCCAGTCGTCACCCAGCTCGTCGGGCGTGACGGCTACCGGGGAAAAGGCACTGGCGGGCTTGGACTGGAAGAAGCCGAAGCCCTTGGCGAGTTCGCCCGGGATCAGGCCGCGCAGGGACACGTCATTGACCAGCATGACCAGCTTGATGTGGCCTGCCGCATCCTCTGCCGAAACGCCCATCGGCACGTCGTCGGTAATGACCGCGACTTCGCCTTCCATGTCGCAGCCCCAGGCGACATCGCCCAGCGGGATATCGTCGCGCGGAGCGAGGAAGCTGTCGCTGCCGCCCTGGTACATCAGGGGATCGTGATAGAAGCTCTCCGGAACCTCGGCATTGCGGGCCCTGCGCACCAGTTCGACGTGATTGATGTAAGCCGAGCCGTCGGCCCACTGATAAGCGCGGGGAAGCGGCGAAAGCGCCTCGCGCTCGTGGAAGCGTTCGCACGGCACTGCCTGGTGTTCGACATCGCGATAGAGCGCCTCGAGCTGCGGTGCGACGCGCTCCCAATTGTCGAGCGCATATTGCAGCGTCGGGGCGATGTATCCGGCGGCACAGCAGCGCGTCAGGTCTTTCGAGACCACCACCAGCTTGCCGTCGCGGGTTCCATCGTTGAGCGTAGCGAGTTTCATGCGTTCTTCTCCGGATTGTCGGGCTGCGCATCGGGGTGTGCGCGCTGGAACTGGGGCAGGGCTAGACAGGCCGCCTCGATCCGCTCGATATGAGGCTTGTCACCGAAATCGTAGGCAAAGCGACGGGCGTTGTAGACCTGCGGCAGCAGGCAGACTTCGAAGAAGCCGGGCCTGTCGAACAGGAAGTCGCCCGTGCCGAGCTGGGCCAGACGGGCCTCCAGCGGGTCGAGTGTGCGGGCGAGCCAGTGTCGATACCAGACGCCGACCTCGTCCTGCGACTTGCCGTATTCGTTCGTCAGATACTTGAGCACCGGCAGGTTCAGCGGTGCGTGAAGCTCTGTGGCGATGGCATAGGCCAGTTCGCGCGCCGTATAGCGGTCCTCGACATCGCGCGGCAGCAGGGGATGCGCGGGATAGGCTTCGTCGAGCCATTCCAGCTGCGCCATCGATTGCGCCCGGTCGCGACCGCCTGCCTCCAGCATCGGGACGCTGCCGAAGGGATTGCGGGAGGTGAAGGGCTCACCCTTCTGTTCCGAGGCGAGCAGGTTCACCGGCACGTATTCATACGGCAGGTCCTTCAGCTCTAGCGCGATACGCAGGCGATAGCTGGTCGAACTGCGGTAATAGCCGTGAAGGCGGATCATCTGCCCACTCCTACAGGATGGAGCACATGGAGCACGGTCCAGGCAAAAAATCGCTCAGGACCGCAGAAGCGCGGAAAACCTCGGTTTCTTGCGGGTCCGTAGCTACTCATGCGCCCCTTGTCGCAATCTCGTGTCTTGTAGGAAAGCCTGTCAAAACGCCGCGATTCCGGTGACCGCCCTGCCGAGGATCAACGCATGGACGTCATGCGTGCCTTCGTAAGTGTTCACCGTTTCGAGGTTCACCATGTGACGGATCACCTGGTATTCTTCCGAGATACCGTTGCCGCCATGCATGTCGCGAGCCTTGCGCGCGATATCGAGCGCCTTGCCGACATTGTTGCGCTTGACGATCGAGATCATCTCGGGGGCGAACTTGCCTTCGTCCATCAGGCGTCCGACGCGCAGGCTCGACTGCAAGCCGAGCGAAATTTCGGTCATCATGTCGGCCAGCTTCAATTGGTACAGCTGCTTGGAAGCGAGCGGCACGCCGAACTGGTGACGGTCGAGGCCGTACTGGCGCGCGGCGTGCATGCAGAACTCGGCGGCGCCCAGCGCGCCCCAGCTGATGCCATAGCGTGCGCGGTTGAGGCAGCCGAAGGGACCCTTGAGACCCTGCACTTCGGGTAGTAGCGCATCTTCGCCGACTTCGACCTCGTCCATCACGATCATGCCGGTGGTCGAGGCGCGCAGGCTGATCTTGCCCTTGATCTTGGGCGCCGAAAGACCCTTCATGCCCTTTTCGAGGATGAAGCCGCGAATGCCGCCGCCATGCGCTTCGCTCTTCGCCCAAACGACGAAGACATCGGCGAAGGGTGAGTTAGAAATCCAGGTCTTCGAGCCGGAGATGACGTAGCCGCCATCGACCTTCTTGGCGACGGTCTTCATGCCTGCCGGGTCGGAGCCCGCGTCGGGTTCGGTCAGGCCGAAACAGCCAATGAGCTTGCCGCTGGCGAGGCCGGGGAGGTACTTCTTCTTCTGTTCTTCCGAACCATAGGCGTGGATCGGATACATCACGAGGCTCGACTGAACCGAGGCCATCGAACGATAGCCCGAGTCGACCCGCTCGATCTCGCGCGCAATCAGGCCATAGGCCACATAGCTCGCGCCCGCGCCGCCATATTCCGGTTCGATCGTGGCGCCCAGCAAGCCTGCCTCACCCATCATCGGGAAGAGTTCGGGATCGTCGATCTCGTTGGAAAATCCCTCTATCACACGAGGTTGCAGCTCGCCCTGCGCGAAGGCGTGGGCGGCGTCGCGGATCATCCGCTCTTCCTCGGTCAGCTGTTCGTCGAGGTTGAAGGGATCTTCCCAGGCGAAGGGCACCATTCCGGCCATGTGGTCTCCTTTGTTACGTTCCCGCCACTGACAGGCTTGCCCGCCTTCCGCAAGGGGGCGTCAGGCGAGTTTTGGCGGGGCGTGCACCATCAATGCGTAGCGCCTTTCGTCGCACACGCCCGTCACCCATTCCTCGCCGACTTTCAGCCATGCGTGGAAACGGCGATGCCCGCCTTCGTCGCGCATAGTGCCAATGTAGAGGGTGGATGAAATGCCGCGTCGCTCGAGCATCCGACGTGCGGCCAGAGCCTGTGGCAGGCATGCGGCATCGCCAGGCAGATTGCGATGTGCGCGGGCGACCGCGAGTCGGACCCGGCGGATCGTGGCGATATCAGCGTCTAGCCCGGATGCCTTGCGATCATCGCGGGCCGTGCCTCCGAACTGCGAGCGCCACAGTCTCGGAGGGACCGCTTTGACCAGCCACTGCGCCCACGCGATACGCCCGATCGCTTCGACGGTCGCGATGCGATCGGCGCTATCGAGCGCCAGGAAGGTCTGCAGTTTCGGCACTGCGCGAGAATATCACGCGCAGTGCCGAATCCAATCAGTTGATGAGGGGGAGCGCCTTGCGGCAATCGTCCGCGCATTCGCGGCACATCTTGGCGCAGAGTTGGCAGTGCGGGTTGTCGTGGCCGTCGCATTCCGCGGCGCAGGTTTCGCAGGCCTTGATGCAGGCTCCGACCTGGGCGCGCAGCACCTCGATATTTTGGGCAGTGCGGCGGGTGGCGAGGCGGGCGGTAGCGGCGCAGACATCGGCACAGTCGAGGCAATTGCGGATGCATTGCGCCATGTCCATGTCCTCGGCCACGCAGGCATCGGCGCAGGACGTGCAGAACAGCGAGCAGAGCATGGCATGACGTGCGGCCAGTACCAGTTCCTCGGTCTCGTCATGGACCTGGGGATGAGCGGCGACCATTTTCTGAAGCGACATGAAAATTCCTTTCGGTAACGGGAGGTTATGTCCTCAACCGCAACCGAAGGCGCTCGGTTCCGAAATCGCGATCAGTGCTGGTGCAATGCCTGCTGGACGCTGGCGATCACATCTGCCGGAGGACAGGGCTTGGCAAGTGCCTGAGCCGATGGATAGCGTTCCGCGACCTCGCGTGGCGACAACTGTCCAGAGTGGAAGATCACCGGGACATTCTCGGCCATCATCTGCTCTGCCAGCGGATAGACGATGCCGTCACCCAGCTGCACATCGAGGATCGCCACGTCTGGACGGTGTTTCTGGAACGCCAGCATGGCCGATGAAATGTCATCGAACGGCCCTTCGACCACGTAGCCTGCTTCGGCCACCGTGTCGCAGAGATCGTAGCCAACAATCAGCTCGTCTTCCGCGACGAGCACGCGCATTTGCTCTGCCATCCATGCTCTCCTTCCAGCCGACGACCCTGAAGAATGAACATGGGAGGCTAGGACTTGTTCCGGCGTTAGTCGAGTCTGCCGTATTTTTCCGCAAATCCGGCGTCGTTGCCCTCGGCAAGCAGCCTGGCCTGGCCGACCCAGTCGTCGCGCCGGATGCGACCCTGGAAGCGACCGAGCTGCGCATCGACTCGCTCGATCTCGGCATCGTCCCAACCGGCGATCTGCGCAAAACTGGCGACTCCCATCTCCTGCAAAGTCGCCGCCAGCTTGGGACCCAGGCCCTTGATGCGGGTCAGGTCGTCTCCGCCCGAGACTGCAGATGGCACGGCAACCTTGGGCGCCGTGTCGAGCGTCGCTGCGGGTGCGCTGTCGATCAGTGCGCTGTTCCGGTTCGCGGGAGCCGCACCCTCGTCGAGAACGTCGTGCAGCGTACCCGTGACGCGGGTCTTGCGCGAGGCGTTGAATACGTACCAGGCGATCACCAGTCCGACGACCAATGCGATCACCACCGCGGGCCAGTAGGTCTGCAGCAGCTCGGTCATTCGCTATCCCTTCCGCTATCGCTGCGGCCCCACAGGCCCCAGCCAATTGCAATTCCTGCCCCATAGGCGGCGAGCATCAGGCCAACCAGTTCGAACCACACCGGCATCTCAGCGCGCTCCCGGCGTGTCGACGGGAGTGGGCTTGAGCGGCTCGGTCCGGATGACGGCAAATTCGATTCGCCGGTTGGCGGGATCTTCGGGCGTGAGGCCTTCGACCGGCTCGCTGGAGCCGACGCCTCGCGCGCGCAGGCCATCGCGGGGAATACCGCGCCGGACCAGCGCCTCGCGCACCGCGCGGGCACGCTCCATGCTTAGCGCGATATTGCCTGGCTCGGCGCCGATCTTGTCGGTGTGACCGGTGATCGAGATGATCGAGCCGAGACAGGGACGCAGCGCGTCTGCCACCTCGTCCAACAGCTTGCGGCTCGACGGGTCGAGCGAACTCGAGGCCTCGGCAAAGCGGATCGACCTTGTGCGCAGCAGGCCGGCGACGTCGTCCTGGCAGTGAAGTGGCTCGTATTTCTGTACCGAGCGCTCTGCGCGCGATGTGCCATCGGCCCAGAACACCCCGCCCACCCCGGGTACGGCCGCGACCGCATGGGCGACCTTCGCCCGGGTCTCATCGTCCAGCCCACCGGCGCCTGACAATACCGGATGGCGCGAGGGCATTCCGCGGGCGCTGGCAAAACGCGCAGTAACGCCGTGCCCTCCGGCCCCGGCAATCGCTTCCCTGGCCCGCTGATCGAGCGGCGCAACGAAGCTGTCGGCAGTCGGATAGGCCACCGCATAGCCGGCGGCGGCAACTAGCACTGCACCGGCCAGGATCGCGAGAGAGGGGCGGATGCGCATGAGACGGTTCCTAGCCGAGCCTTGCCTGCCATGCCAATCGGCCCTGGCTCAGCTTTCCTCGACTACCTCTTTCTTGCGGCTGCGCTTGAACAACACGCGGTCTTCAGGACCGAACCCGCGATGCCAGATGACCCAGCCGTAGACGGCAAGGATCGCGGGAATGCCAAGGGCCAGTTCCGCCCATTCGGGAAGCTTGGTGGCGAGAAAGCCGACAACCACTGCCGGAGCCACCGCATAGACCAGTGCCCATCGGAAGTTGTTGATCGTCTGCCCGAGGATGCGCGACAGGAGTATTGCCTTGACGAGGCTGGCGGTGCCGAGCGCGAGTGCCAGCGCAATCGCGGCGGCGGCGGCCTTGAACGGCTCACCATAGCCGCCGGCGACCATGGCCTTGATCAGAACAACGGTCAGCACGCCTTGCAGCACGATGGTCCCGATCGAGATCCAGAGGTTCTTCACGCGGGCAACGTAGATCAGGACCGCTTCGGACACGACAGCGGTTGCCGCCACCACCTCTGCGGCGAGCAGGAAAGCGAGCGCGCCGGTGCCGCCAACGAACTCCGGCCCGACCAGCCCCATGACTGCCTCACCCGGCACGCCTAGCGCCAGCGCAATCCCGGCCTGCATGGCGACGATCCAGAAGCCGACCTGGCAGACCTGTTTGGCAATCGCTTCGTAATTCTTCGTCTTGAGGTTCTTGGTGATGACCGGGCCGAGGATCGGCTCGAAGCTGGTCTTGAGCTTCTGCGGCAAGCTCGCGACTTGCTGCGCGATGTAATAGACGCCGACCGCTGCGGGTGCAGCGAACAGGCCGAGGATGAAGATGTCGAGCCTGCGCGTGCCCCATTCGATGGCATCGGCAGTGGCCAGCGGGAGTGCGCGGGCGGTCATTTTCGCCATATAGGCGGGATGCGGACGCCATGCGCGCGGCGGGCCGTAGCTGCGGAAGAAGGACCACAGGCCGGTCGCAAGGCCCGCATAGATCGACGCGAGATAGGCAAGCGCGAGGCCGGACTCGCTGGTCGCGGGGAAGAACCAGAACACGCCCGCCATGATCGAGATCGTCCAAGGCTCTACCACTGCGCGCGCACGCACGGTAGTCGCGATGTCGTATTTGTAGGCCTGCGCTGCGAGCACGATTTCGGTCAGCGCATATCCAGGGATCGCCAGTACCACGAGCCGGTCGAGTTCGGTGTACTGGCCCGAAGGGAACAGCGGGGCGGGGACCAGCCAGAAGAAGGCGGCGGCAATGCCTGAGAAGAGCAGCGCCAGCAGCATCCCGTCATAGACAAGGTTCGCCGGATGGGCGTCTTCCCCGTCGGCAAGTCGCTGCGCAAGGCCGCGCTTCTCGCCCATGGCACAGATCATGGCGGCCAGTTCGACGATCACCAGTGCCGAGGCAAAACGGCCCAGAGCGTCGGGACCGTAGAGGCGGCCGGCAATGAACAGGAACGGCAGGCGCGCCAGCAGGCGCAGCAGGAAGCCGAAGAAGTTCTGCCTTCCACCCTTGGCAAGGGCGGTCAGATCCTCGTCCGATTGCTCGGCACTCATCCGGCGGCTTCCTGTTCGGCGCGCAAGGGCCGCGAAAGCAGTGCGGAGACCGTCTCGCGCGGGTCATTGCCCTTGATGAGGCCATAAACCGCAGTGACGATCGGCATGGCGACGCCGTGGCGCGCGGCTAGCTCGACAAGAACGGGTGCGGTGTGCGCACCCTCGGCCACGGTCTTGCGGTCGGCCATGAGCTCGTCGGCGCTCTTTCCTTCGCCCAGCGCCTTGCCGAGCGAGAAATTGCGGCTCGATGTCGAAGAGCAAGTGAGCACGAGATCGCCGAGGCCACACAGGCCTGCAAGCGTCTCGACACGCGCGCCCAGCGCCTCGCCGAAGCGGAGCATTTCGGCATAACCGCGCGCGATGAGGGCGGCGCGAGCGTTCTGGCCGAGGCCAAGACCGTCCACCACACCGCAGGCGATGGCCAGGACGTTTTTCACCGAACCACCGATCTCCGCGCCGGTGACGTCGTCGGAGTAATAGGGCCGAAATGTCGGCCGGGCGATGACCGGCGACAGCCGCTCCCACTGCTCCTCACCGCCGCCACAGGCCAGCGTGACGGCAGTGGGCAGGCCTGCGGCCACCTCATGCGCGAAGGTCGGGCCGGACAGGACAGCGATCGCGCTCGAAGGCGCGGCGGCGCTCGCAACATGGTTCATCAGGCGTCCGGTGCCTGCCTCGATACCCTTCGAGCACAGCACGAGATCGCGCGGATGCGACGGCATGGCGCCAAGAACACTGCCCATGTGCTGCGCCGGCGTGACGACCAGAAGTGTATCGAGATCTGCCATTTCGGCCAAATCGTTGGTCGCGCGAATACCGAGCGAAAGCCGGGAAGAGGGCAGGAATATCGAATTGGTGTGCGCGGAATTGATCTCCTCGACGAGTTCCTCCTCACGCGCCCAGATCAGGACGTCGCGTCCGTCGCTCGCGAGCATTTGCGCCAATGCGGTGCCCCATGCGCCTGCGCCGAGAACTCCGACACTCATGCTTTCACTCCTGCGCCGCGCACCGGCTCTGCATCGGGATCGAGCGGCCAACGTGGGCGCGCCGAGATATCCAGCGGATCGCTCTGGCCCAGCCGCTCGATGCCCGCCCAAGCGATCATCGCAGCATTGTCGGTGCAGAGCTTGGGCGGAGGGGCTGCAAATCGCATGCCGTGCTTGGCAGCAATTTCCTCCAGCGCCGCACGAACTGTCGCATTGGCCGCGACGCCGCCTGCAACGACCAGAGTTATTACGCCGTCCATATCGGCCAGCGCGATCCGCAACCTGTCGGTTACACAATCGACAGCAGCCTGCTGGAAGCTCGCCGCGATATCTTCCACCGAATACTGCCCGCTCTCATGCGCACGCAGGACTGCGCTTTTCAGACCCGCGAAGGAGAAATGCGGCTCCCCGCTACCCACCAGCGGGCGAGGCAGGGGAACCGCCTTCGGATCGCCTTCCCTGGCCTTGCGCTCGACGGCCGGGCCGCCCGGAAACCCGAGGCCGAGGATCTTGGCCGTCTTGTCGAATGCCTCTCCCAAAGCATCGTCTATGGTTGTGGCAAGACGCTTGTATTGCCCCACGCCATCGACGCGCAGGATCTGGCAATGGCCGCCGGAAACCAGCAACAGGGCGTAGGGAAAATCGATCGTTTCGTCGGCGAGGCGCGGGCTCAGCGCATGGCCTTCAAGGTGGTTGATGGCGATCAGCGGCGTGTCGCTCGCCATCGCAAGCGCCTTGGCGCTGACCAGGCCGACCATGACCCCGCCGATCAGGCCGGGTCCTGCCGTGGCCGCAATCGCATCGCAGTCCGCAAGGGTGACGCCTGCATCGGCCAGCACGCCCTCGATCATCGGGGCGAGCCGCTCGGCATGGGCGCGTGCGGCAATCTCGGGCACGACGCCGCCAAAGGGCGCGTGCTCCTCATCTTGCGAGGCAATGCGCTGCGCCACGATCCGCCGGTCGCTGTCGACCAGTGCCGCCGCGGTTTCGTCGCAGGAACTTTCGATGCCGAGAACCAGTGCCATCCGGCTTCCCCTTAGCGTGCCTGCTCGCTAGGGCAAGCAAACCCGATGACAACCTCTCCTCTCATCCGTCTTGGAACCCGCCGATCCCCCCTCGCAATGGCGCAGGCCTACGAAGCGCGTGCGCGGCTTTGCGCAGCGCATGGCTGGGACGAATCCGCAGTCGAACTGGTCCCCGTGGTCGCGAGCGGCGACAAGGTGCAGGACCGCCCGCTGGCCGAAATCGGCGGCAAGGCTCTGTGGACCCGTGAGCTCGACCAATGGCTTGTCGAAGGCCGGATCGACGCAGCTGTCCATTCTATGAAGGATGTCGAGACGATCCGTCCTGATGCCATCGCTATCGCCGCGATCCTGCCGCGCGCGGACAAGGCCGACTGCCTGCTGGGGGCGGCATCGATTGCCGATATTCCCACGGGTGCGCGTGTGGGGACGAGTGCTCCGCGCCGCGCGGCGCAGCTGCTCCATATGCGTCCCGATCTCGAGGTCGTGGGCATCCGCGGCAATGTAGCCACCCGCATGGCCAAGCTCGGGGCAGGAGAGGCCGATGCGACCTTTCTCGCCGCTGCGGGGCTCGACCGCCTTGGCGAGATGGGAATAGGCGTGCGACTAGATCCCGAGGAGTGGGTTCCCGCTCCGGCGCAGGCCGCGATCGGGATCGAATGTCGCAGCTCGGACACGCGATGCCGCGAATTGCTGGCTGCCATCGACCACGCCGAGAGCCATGCGGAGATCGCAGCCGAACGCCGCCTGCTCGAAGGGCTGGGCGGAGGTTGCAGCAGCCCCATCGCCGCGGTGAGCCGCTGGGTCGGCAAGGAGCTTGAGCTACGTGCGGTCATTTTCAGCGAGGACGGCGCTGCGCGTGTCGAAGACTTGATTGCATTCGCGCCGGGTGATGGCGCGGCTCCGCTGGAACTCGCGAGGCGGATGCTCGAAGCGGCGCCGCTCAAAATTTCGCGGTTGTTCGAAGGGGCGGCATGAAGCCGCTGTTTGTGTTCCGTCCTGAACCCGGCTGGTCGATTACCGCCGACATGGCGCGGGCGAGCGGTCTCGAAGTGTGCGGATCGCCCCTCTCCGCGATCGAGGCCGTCGAGTGGGAAATACCCGGTCCGAACAATTTCGATGGCTTGTTGATCGGCAGCGCGAATGTGCTGCGCCACGCGGGAACCGGCCTGAAATCGCTCGATCGACTGCCGGTCCATGCGGTCGGAGAAACGACTGCGGAGGCGGCGAGGGCGGCAGGATTTCTCGTAGCACGTACGGGCCGTGGGGGATTGCAGGTACTGGTGGACCAGCTGGCCGGACGCGAATTGCGCCTGTTGCGGCTGGCTGGCGAGGATCGCGTCCCCCTGACGCTGCCCGATGGCATTACGATGGAAACGCTTGTGGTCTATCGTGCAGTTCCGCAGGCGTTGGAGGAGGCACAGGTCGATGCTTTGCGCAACGGCGGGGTGGCCATGCTCCATTCGACCACGGCGGCAGATCGACTGGCCAGCGAATGCGAGAGGCTCGGCGTTGACCGGGCCGGGCTCGATCTGGTGGTGATCGGCCCGCGCGTTGCCGAGGCCTGCGGTGAGGGCTGGAATTCCATCCACACTGCAGCCGCCCCGACCGACGCCGATATGCTGGCCTTGGCTGAATCTTTGTGTCAGAACGAACCCAGGGTTGGGTGACATCCGAAGAACGGATGCATGGGTCGCAGAACGGATTTTATGAACGAATTTACCAGCAGCAGACGCAAGGGGCCCTCGTCGCGGCCTGTGTTGATGGCTGTGCTTGCCTCCTTCCTCCTCGGTGGGACGCTCGCGGGATATGCAGTGTACAAGATGAACGGCGCGGAGCCGGTCGCGGATGAGGCTGTCGAGGCACCTCTTCAGGTCACTGCCAGCCCGACCGAGGATCCCACGCCTACGCCCAGCGCGACGGCCAGCCAGGCTGCCGCGCAGAAAGCGGTGGAGCGCGTTGCCGAACAACAGGGTGGGCTCGACCAGCGCCTTGCCGCTGCCGAACAGCGACTCGCCCGCCTCGACCTCCAGGCACAGGCCGCAGCCGGAAATGCCGCGCGCGCCGAGGGGCTGCTGATCGCTTTCGCCACCCGCCGCGCGCTCGAGAAGGGGGCCGAACTCGGCTATCTCGCCGACCAGCTGCGGCTCCGTTTCGGCGATGCCATGCCCAATGCGGTCGACACGCTAATCCGCACCAGCCGCGACCCGATCACGCTCGACCAGCTGATCGCACGCCTTGAAGGACTGGCGCCGCGTCTTGCGGAATCGAGTGACAAGGGCGGCTTTGCCCGTTTCAAGGAAGAGCTCGGCAGCCTGTTCGTCGTGCGCCGCGAGAGCGCGCCGTCGCCGCAGCCGGAACGCCGTCTCGAACGCGCACGCCTGTTCCTCGAAAGCGGCCGGACCGAAGCGGCGATCGGAGAGGTGCGCAATCTCCCCGGTGCCGAGAGCGCCGATGGCTGGATCCGCGATGCGGAGCGCTATGCCGCCGCACAGCAGGCGCTGGACCTGATCGAGACGGCCGCCGTGCTTGAACCTCGCCGCCTGCGTGACGGGGCGGGCAATCGCATCTCTCAGCCGAGCCCGGCGGAGAACTAAGCCTTCAGCATTTCCGGCAGGTGGCCCGAAACGCCGCGTGCCTCGTCCATGAAGAAGCGCTTGAGCCAGCCTGATCGCTGGACGCCTGCCATGCCGAAACGGCGCACCGCGCTGGCGGCTTTGCCGGGCACGCCGAACAGGCGGGTCAGCCCGTCGGTCGCGCCCATCACCATGAGCGAATCGAGCGCGCGCCATTCCTCGTATTTCTTGAGTACCTGTGCATCCCCCAGATCGAGGCCGAGCCGCATGGCTTCGTCGAGCACTTCCACCAGCGCGCCCACATCGCGCAGGCCCAGATTGAGGCCCTGACCTGCAATCGGGTGCATCCCGTGCGCGCTGTCACCCACCAGCGCTAGGCGATGCTCGACGATCCGCGCCGTGTGCTGGAAGCTGAGCGGGAAGGATGAAACCGTGCTGTTGAGCGACAGTTCACCGAGCAAATCGCCCATGCGCTTGCAGACTTCGGCAAGGAAGGCGCGTTGGGACAGTTTGAGCACGCCTGCCGCGTCCTTTTTGTCCACCGTCCAGACCAGCGCGCTGCGGTGCTGGCCCTCCGGCCCGTCGAGCATGGGGAGGAGCGCAAAGGGACCATCGGGGTAGAAGATTTCCCAGGCGACATTTTCGTGCGGCTTCGAATGGTCGAGCCCCACGATCATCGCGCGGTGGCTGTAGTCCCAACTCGCCATCTTGAAGCCGGCTTCCTCGCGCGATGGCGAGCCACGGCCTTCGGCGCCGACCATGAGGTCGGCAATCAGTTCGGTACCATCGGACAGGGTCGCCGAAACTCCGAACTCGCCACGCTTGCGGTCGACCACGTTCACGGGCGCGTGCCAGGTGATGAGCGGTTCCTTGTCCGCCGCCTCGTGCAGCGCAAGGCGCAGCTGGCGGTTGGCGAACATTCGGCCCAGCGTGCCTTCGTGCGGTTCGGGCCGGAAATCGAGGCGGCCAGGCTTCATCTGGTCCAGCACGGCGATGGCCGCGATGTCGCAGCCATGCGGTTCGAGTGCTTCCTCGAGCCCGATATTGCTGAACAGGCGCCAGCTGGCGGTCGAAATAGCCGAGGCACGACCGTCGAAACCCTCGGCGGTCAGCTCGGCCGGGTCGGCGCGGTCGACCACATGGCTCGACAACCCCTTCTTCGCGGCGGCCAGCGCCAGTGTCGTTCCTACCAGGCCACCGCCCAGGATCAGCAGGTCACGCTTGTCTGTCATCGGCGGCATCCCTAGAGCCTCGGGCGTGATCGAGGCAAGGATATTGGAGCGCATCGCGGCGCTGTTCATGCTGCTGGCGCTGGCCTTTGCCGCACCTGCCCAGGCGCAGGGACCGGGCAGCGACAGGATTGCGGTCGAACTGGTTGCCGACGGGCCGCCGGTACCGGGTGAGAGCTGGACGCTTGCTCTGCATTTCAAGCCGAGTTCCGACGAATGGCACGGCTATTGGTCGAACCCGGGAGATGCCGGGCTTGGCATGGTGCTCGACTGGCAATTGCCTGAGGGCTGGAAGGCTGGCGAGCCCGAGTATCCCCTGCCGCACCGGCTGGTGATCGGCGATCTGATGAACCACGTCTACGAGGGGCGTTATGCCATCCTCGTCCCGGTCGAGGTTCCCCTCCAGGCGGCGGTGGCCAATCCGGTGCCGATTTCGGTGCGGGTCAATTATCTCGCCTGCACCGACAAAATTTGCGTCCCACAGGAAGCGCGGCTGACGCTCGACCCGTCCCGCGCCCGACCCGATCCGCGCTTTGGCGCATGGCGGGCGGAGATCGCGCCTCTGCTCGGCAGTCCTGCCGGCTTCGAGTTCAAGGGTGACCGGCTGCGCATCGGCATCCCGCTGCCCGCCGAGAGCGACCTTGCCGGCGAACCGCATGTGTTCGTCGCTACGGGTGAAATCGGCGCGGGGCAGCAGCTGGTCTACACCGGGGTTCAGACGTTCATCCGAGATGGTGATCTGCTGGTGGCCGAGATCCCGACACATACGGTCGACGTGCCGCAGAATGTCACCGTCGAATTCGCATCGCGTCCCGAGGTAATCGAGGGAATTCTCGACCTCGGCAATGGCACCGGCGTTCGGTTCACTGCCAGACCCGCCGATGTTCCGCTCGAGGGCGTGAAACCGATCCGTGGCGGTGCCGAGCCGGTCCTGTGGCAATTGCTTCTCGCTGCGCTGGTGGGCGGGATGTTGCTCAATATCATGCCCTGCGTGTTCCCTATCCTCAGCCTCAAGGCGCTTGCCCTGGCCAAGGCTGGCGGTGACGAGCGGCAGGCGCGCAGCGATGCGCTGGCCTATGCAGCGGGGGTTGTCCTCGCCTGTGCGGGGCTCGGATTGGCGATCCTCGCCCTGAGGTCCGCCGGTGAGCAGGTAGGCTGGGCCTTCCAGCTGCAAAATCCCACCGTCCTCGTAGCCCTGTTCTTGCTGGCGATCGGGATCACCGCCAATTTTCTCGGCCTGTTCGAAGTGCGCGGGTTTGCGATCTCCGGGAACCGCCCTACGCGTAGCGGTTCTTTCGCCACCGGTCTGCTGGCGGCATTCGTCGCCACGCCATGCACCGGCCCCTTCATGGCACTGGCACTGGGGGCGGCACTGGTCATCCGGCCGATCCACGGATTGATGGTTTTTGTCGCGCTCGGCGTCGGGCTTGCCTTGCCCTTCCTGCTGATCGGCTTCGTTCCCGCGATCCGCTCGCGCCTGCCGAAGCCCGGGCCGTGGATGGAGCGTTTCCGCCGCTGGATGGCCCTGCCGATGGCGCTGACGGTTCTGGCGCTCGGTTGGCTGCTGTGGCGGATCGGTGGAATGAACTTCCTGTTCGTCGGAGGCCTGTTGGGCGTCGTTGTGCTCTTGTGGCTGGTGCTCGCCGGACGCTTGCAGGCACAGGGGCGAGCTGGTCCCGCATTCGCGCTGCTTGGCCTCGGCGTAGTGGTCGCGCTGGTATTCCTGCCGCAGCCCCAGGCCCCGTCCCGTGGCACGGAGAGCATCCTTGCGCCACGTGAGTTCAGTGATTCCGCACTGGCCGAAGCGCGTGCGAGCGCGCAACCAGTGTTCCTCTGGTTCACTGCAGACTGGTGCGTCACCTGCAAGGTCAACGAAAGTGTCGCGATCGAGCGTGAGGCCACTAGGGCGGCCTTCGAGGAGGCAGGTGTCATCGCCATGCGCGCCGACTGGACAAGACCCGACGAGGAAATCTCGCGAATGCTGACGCAGCAGGGCGCCGCCGGCGTCCCACTCTATCTCTGGTACGCGCCCGGCAAGGATGCCGAGCAGCTGCCACAGGTGCTTACGCCGGATCTTCTGGTTGAGAAGGCTCGGGCGCAGCAAGCGCACGGCAGTTCTCGATAAGCTCGCCCGGCAGGGTGCTGGGATTGAGGATCACGCTGCCCGCACCCGGCACGGTCGCCTCGACCTCGCGCGCTCCGGTCAGGACGTCGAGCGCGGCATCTTCTGCTGTGACCGCGCCCTTCCACAGCCACGTTCCGTTGTGTTCGGCAGCGTCGATCTTGAGCCGAGAGACATGCCCATTGCCGATCAGCGCCAGGATCGCCTTGGCATGGGCGTCTGCCGCGACGAAGCGGGTGTAGGAGACCAGCGGAATCCCCTGTGCGGTCTCGCATTCCAGTGCCATCATCGGTCGTTCGCCGGGCTTGCCATAAAGCAGGCGTTGGGGCTTGCCCGCAGGCGCCCAGATCGCGCCTTCGGTGTCAGGCGAGTCGATCGGCTCCGATGGACCCGTCGCATCGCCCGCAATTCGTGAACGCTCGACATATTCATCCGACGCCGGCGGTTTGCAGGCGGCGGCCAGAAGGAACGTGGAAAGGGCGATTGCACGGCGCATTGCCGCGCTATGGCACAGGCGCGCGCGCATTCAACCGTCGTGCGACGACTGTCCTCAATGCGATCGACCAAGGGGTCGATTGGCATTTGTCGGCGGCATCATGATCGGCCGAAGCGGCTCTTGTCGACACAGGCTTGCAATCTCTTGAATGATCGTTCAAATCTTGCTTGAGTAGTCAATCAAGTGAGTCGTACGATGAATACCGCCACCCGCGAGAAGATCGTGCAGACCGCGGTCGAACTGTTCTGGGCCAAGGGATACCAGTCGACCTCGATCTCCGACATTCTCAGCCGCAGCCAGGTTCATAGTGGCAGTCTCTATCACTTCTTTCCCGGCAAGCAGGACGTTCTCGTTGCTGTGCTCGAATGGTTTCGCGACGGGATCGAGGAGAACCTCTTTGCCCATGCCTGGGCGGGCGTGGACGATCCGATCGAGCGGATATTCTCCTTGCTCAACGGCTACCGGATGCATCTGGTGTCGAGCGACTTCATGTATGGCTGTCCCATAGGAAGCCTCGCGCTGGAGCTGCACGAACCCGATCCGCGTGTGCGCGAATTGCTGGCTGTGAACTTCTCCAACTGGGTGTCGGGCGTCGAGAAGTGCCTCGATGACGCAGGCGATCGTCTGCCTTCGGGCACCGACCGTCGCGCGCTGGCCGAATTCATCCTCACCATCATGGAAGGCGCGATCATGCAGGCCCGCACTTCGCGCGACATCACGCTGTTCGACCGCAATGTCGAGGTGCTTCGCGGCCATCTCGACAATCTCATGACCATCGCGAGGGAGAAAGCCTGATGCGCCGTTCCGTAATGACCGCGCTGGGCGCAATCGGCCTTGCCCTGTGCAGCCCGGCGCTTGCCGGTGAAACTCCGATCGAGACAACGCTGGTCGATCACGAAGACGGCACGCGATCGCTGCATCACGAGACCATTGTCGATGCGCCTGTCGGCCGTGTCTGGGAGGCATTCTCGACCGTCGAAGGGTGGAAAAGCTGGGGTGTGAAATTCGCAAAGCTCGACTTCAAGGCGGGCGGAACGATCGAGTCCGGCTATGCGGAAGGCGCGCAGGAAGGCGACCCGCACAATATCGTCCACCGCATCCTCGCCGTGATCCCGGAGCGGATCCTGGTGACGCGGCTGGACCGCGTGCCCGAAGGCGGCCCGGTCGATCCGGCAATGCTGCAACAACTCTGGGCGGTCTATGAAGTCGAGGCCATCGACGAAGGGCACACCCGGCTGAGGATTTCGGGACATGGTTACGGTGCAGGCGAGAAGTTCGACCGCCTGATCGCCTTCTTCAAGGCCGGCAACGCGGCCTCCATCGTCATGATGCGCTCGGCAATCGAAGCGCCCGAATAGAGCTCAATACGGCAAGAAAACGGGGAGAGATGGGTATGGAAATCAACTGGCTGGCGGTTCTGGTGGCCGCGATCTCGGCATTCATGCTTGGCGGGCTTTGGTACGGGCCGTTGTTCGGCAAGGCCTGGATGCGGCATTCGGGAATGACGGAGGAACAGGTCAAAGCGGGCAATCCCGGCAAGATCTACGGCGGGGCCTTCGCGCTTTCCTTTATCGCGGCACTGGTCTTCGCCATGTTTCTCGGCCCGAATCCGGGAGTCGAATTCGCTACGGGTGCAGGCTTCGCAGCAGGGCTTGCCTGGGTCGCGGCGAGCCTCGGCATCAACTACCTCTTCGAACAGAAGACGCTCGGCCTGTGGCTGGTCAACGGCGGTTACAACACGTTCCAGTTCACACTCTACGGCCTGGTCCTGGGGCTGATGGGATGAGGTCGAGCTACGCAGTTGCGCTGGTCGGGGCCGCATTGGTGGCCCCGGCTTCGGCTGCGGATGGTGATCCACTGGCACAGCTGCGCTACCTCGAAGGGTCCTGCTGGCGTGCGGAGTTTCCCGGGGGACAACAGGCCGACTACCAGTGTGTAGAGCCGATGGTCGAGGGACATTTCCTGCGGTCGAAGCACGTGGTGGTCGGTACATCGCCCGATTACTGGGGCGAAACCGTCTATTACTGGGATGGCGAGACGAAGGGCATCCGCTTCATCTACTTCACCTCGATTGGCGCGACGAGCCGGGGGTCGGTGCGTTTCGACGAGGCTGGGACGGGCTTCGTCGAGGAACGCTATGTTCTTGAAAACGGTCATTTCATCGAGCTTTCTGCCGAACTCTCGCGTCCCGCCGAGGACCGCTACGATGCGCTGGTGCGGACGCGCGAGGGTGCAGGCTTGGGAGAGGAGACTGCCATGGAATTTCATAGACTTGGGGGGGAATGCCGGACGCTTGAGGACGTTCGGGCAGGATGCCACCTACAGGCAGGAGGGCCCGAGCAATGAAGGCGCTGCGTGCACCGGCGCTCGCCCTGGCTGCGACGCTTCTGTCCCCCGCGCCGCTTCTCGCACAGGACGCCGAAGTCCCGGCTGACCAGGCCGTCTCGCCCGCGCTGGCGCAATTGCGCCACGTCATCGGAAGCTGGGATGTCGTCACCACGTTCATTGGGCCGGACGGGACCGAAGCAGGCTCGTTCGACGGAACCTACACTTTCGCGTGGGTGATGGAGGACAAGATCGTACAAGGCATCAGTGCGATCCCGCAATTCAACATGTCCGCGGGCATCCTCTTCTACCTGCGTCCCGGCACCGAAGAGATCGAGATGGTCTCGGTCGGTCCGGACGGGCAGCTCTGGACCATGACCGGGCCGCAAAGCTCCGAAACCCGCGAAACGCCGGTTGTGGCCATGCCCGATGGCAGCACGCTGAAACTGCGCTTCACACGTTTCAACGTGTCGCAGGATCGCTTCGAATCGCGGATGGAGAGGTCAACCGACGGCGGCGAGACCTGGTCGCTTGGCAATCGCCAGGTCTTCAACCGCCACCGGGAGGTTCTGCCCGACTAGCTCGCAGGCTTGCGGAACTTGAATATGAAGCGGTCGGTCTTTCCGCGGATCGCGGGATTGAACACGCCCATCTCGTGATCGTCGTCCGGGTTGGCGAGGATATCGCTCGATCCCTCGAACACGAAGCCGGCCCGCTCGAAATCCGCGCGGACGACTGCCGGATCGATCCGGTGGGTCTTTTCCACCAGAGCGCGCGTGTCGCTGCCTTCGCCGACATGGTCGATGATGCCGACGATCCCGCCCGGCTTCATCGCGGTGTAGAGCGCGGCGACATATTTGTCCGGATCGGTCAGCGGCACATTGTACTGCTCCGAAGTCCAGTAGAGGTCGTGGTAATTGAGGTTCATGATCGCGAAGTCGAAGCTGTTCGCCTTGTAGCTGAAGGCTTCGAAGGGATAGCGCTCGAGCGTGATCCCGCCGGCGCGTTCGTTCATCGCGGCCCATGCCGCAGCCGCTTTCTCGCCGCCGTAGAACTGCTCTGGCTGGAGCGCGGTGACCGAACCGGTCCCACCGACAATGTGTGCCATGATCTCCGCCCAATAGCCCTGGCCGGGAATTAGGTCGGTTGCGTCCATCCCGGGTGTCAGGCCGAGGAAGGCGAGGGTCTCGACCGGTTTGCGCCCTTCGTCGAGCTTGCGCGCATCCTCCGGGCGTGAGGATTGCGCCACCGCGCTGGCAATAGCGGCGGTGTGATCGACGGGCGCCGGATCGGACATGGTGGTGGTGCAGGCCGCAAGGCCAAGTGCCAGCGGCACGGCAACAAAGATCGCGGTCTTCTTCATAGTGATGTCTCCCCTAACGCGTGAATGGTCGACGCCTCCAGCGTGAGACACAAGGACAACTGGACGAATGGCTGCATCCATCGACGAACTCCACCCTATGCGCGGGAAAGGAGCAGGTCAGGGTTTGCCGCCCATGCGCTTGTAGCTCTTCTTGCCATAGCGCATCTTGCGCGTTCCGGGCTTGCCTTCGTTGCTGCGCCCGACGCGCGGTGCCATTTTCTCGCTCTCGCCAAGGCCGAGTTCGTCGTTCTCCAGTCGGCGGATTTCGTCGCGCAGGCGGCCTGCTTCTTCGAACTCGAGATCGGCGGCGGCGGCTCGCATCCGTTTCTCGAGATCCTCGATATAGGCGCGGAGGTTATGGCCGACGAGGTTGTTGCGCTCGTCATCCCCGGTGTCGACCGTGACCCCGTCCTGCGCGGCAGTATGCGCGACGATATCGGCTATCTGGCGCTTGATCGTCTGCGGCGTGATGCCGTGTTCTTCGTTGTATTCGCGCTGTTTCTCGCGGCGCCGCTCGGTCTCCGCCATGGCGCGCTCCATGCTGCCCGTGATTCGGTCGGCATAAAGGATCACGCGGCCATCGACATTGCGCGCGGCGCGGCCGATGGTCTGGATCAGCGAGGTTTCGGAGCGCAGGAAGCCTTCCTTGTCGGCATCGAGAATGCACACCAGTCCGCATTCGGGAATGTCCAGTCCCTCGCGCAGCAGGTTGATGCCGACCAGCACGTCATAGACGCCCAGCCGCAGGTCGCGGATCAGCTCGATACGCTCCAGCGTCTCCACATCGGAGTGCATGTAGCGCACGCGCACCCCGGCTTCGTGCATGAACTCGGTCAGGTCCTCTGCCATGCGTTTGGTCAGCGTGGTGACGAGCGTACGGTAGCCCATCTTGGCGGTCTTCTTGCATTCCTCGATGCAGTCCTGAACCTGGTCCTCGACCGGTTTGATCTCGACCGGCGGATCGATGAGACCCGTGGGACGGATGACCTGTTCGGCGAAGACGCCGCCGGTCTGTTCCATCTCCCATGAGCCGGGCGTCGCCGAAACCGCGATGGTCTGCGGGCGCATTGCGTCCCATTCGTTGAAGCGCAGGGGGCGGTTGTCGATGCAGCTGGGCAGGCGGAAGCCGTATTCGGCCAGAGTGATCTTGCGGCGATGGTCCCCGCGCGCCATCGCGCCGACCTGCGGCACGGTTTGGTGGCTTTCATCGACGAAGAGCAGCGCGTTTTCCGGCAGATACTCGAACAGAGTGGGCGGCGGTTCGCCCGGCAGGCGTCCCGTGAGGAAGCGGGAATAATTCTCGATTCCCGCGCAGCTGCCGGTGGCGGCGATCATTTCGAGGTCGAAATTGGTCCGCTGTTCCAACCGCTGGGCTTCGAGCAGGCGGCCTTCCTCGTGCAGTTCCTTCAGTCGTTCCTGCAGCTCGAACTTGATTGCTTCGGAGGCCTGCTTCATCGTCGGGCCAGGCGTGACGTAGTGCGAATTGGCGTAGACGCGCACCTTGTCGAGGCTCGCGCCTTTCTTGCCCGTTAGCGGGTCGAATTCGCTGATCTCCTCGATCTCGTCGCCGAAGAAGCCGATGCGCCACGCCATGTCCTCGTAGTGCGACGGGAAGATTTCGAGACTGTCGCCGCGCACCCGGAAATTTCCGCGCGCGAAGGCGGCATCGTTCCGCTTGTATTGCAGCGCGACAAGCTTGCGGATCAGCTCGCGCTGGTCGACCGTTTCGCCCTTCTTGATGTCGAAGATCATGGCCGAATAGGTCTCGACCGAACCGATACCGTAGAGGCACGAGACCGAAGCGACGATGATCACGTCATCGCGTTCGAGCAGGGCGCGCGTGGCCGAGTGGCGCATCCGGTCGATCGCCTCGTCTACGCTCGATTCCTTCTCGATATAGGTATCGCTGCGCGGGACGTAGGCTTCGGGCTGGTAGTAGTCGTAATAGCTGACGAAATACTCGACCGCGTTTTCCGGGAAGAAGCTCTTGAACTCGCCATAGAGCTGCGCGGCGAGGATCTTGTTGGGCGCGAGGATCAATGCGGGGCGCTGCATTTCCTCGATCACCTTGGCCATGGTGAAGGTCTTGCCTGAGCCGGTCACACCAAGCAGCACCTGCGTCTGCTCGCCTTCCTTCGCCGCACCCACAAGCTCGGCGATAGCCGTCGGCTGGTCGCCCGAGGGCGTGTAGTCCGAAATGAGTTTGAACGGGCGCCCACCCATCGACTTGTCAGGCCGCACCGGCTTGTGGGGAACGAAGTCCCCCGTGGTGTCGGGTTCTTCGAGTCCGCGTCGGATAACAAGCTCAGCCATATGCGCACATATGGGGAACAAACGGCGCCTCTGCAACTTTGCTTGCGCCGAAGCCATGCGCTGGTAGCTTCGCTCCATCCAATTGGGAGATTGCCGAATGCGCCGTTACATCCTGCTCGCCGCCACCACCGCTGCCCTTGCTGCCTGCGGTAGCCCCGATGCCGACGCCGATGGCGATGGCGAAATCTCGATGGCGGAAGCGGCGGAGTCGGCGAAGGACATGGTCAAGCCCGAACCGGGCAAGTACCGCGCGACGGTCGAAATGGTCGATGTCGAAATTCCCGGCGCACCCAAGGAAGTGCAGGACATGATGAAGCGCATGATCTCGGTCGGCGCGCAGACGCATGAGTATTGCCTTACCAGCGAAGATGCCGAGAAGGGCTTCGAGGAAATGGCCCGCCAGTCGCAGGACAATGACGATTGCAGCTTCGAGAAGTTCGAGGCGGCGGGCGGCAAGATCGACGCGATCATGAATTGCGAACGTCAGGGCGAAGGCATCGCCCGGATGACCATGCAGGGCACAGGCACTGCGACCTCGTCCGAAATGACCATGACGATGGATGCCAAGGCACCCGACGGCAAGACCATGAAGATGACGATGAAGTCGAACCAGGAGCGGATCGGCGACTGCGACGCTTGAATGACCGGATAATTTTCCGGAGCCGTTCATCGGCCTCGTGCATTATTACACGGTTATGGCAACGTTACCGTTTAGAGACACGAGCTTCATCGACCGCGAGGAACTGGCCCGGCGTTTGTCGCTGGCGGCCGAGCCTCGCCCTGACGACGCGCGGGGACCACGCTGGCAATTGCTGCTGCGCGAGTTCCTCTGGCCGCTCGAACCGCTCAAGCGCAAACTCGGCGAGCCGCTGGAGATTGCGCGAACCCGAACTCCGCAAACGGTCATGCTCCTGCCTGGCTTTGGTGCGCATCCGATCCGCATGCGCTGGATGGCGCGGAAGCTGGAAGCGGCAGGCCACACGGCAAAGAAGTGGGGTCTGGGTTACAATTTCGGCGCCACCGCCGACCGCTTCGAGCGGGTCGAGCAGCGCCTGGTTGCGCTCTTCGAGAGGGATCATCACCCGGTTGCCCTCGTCGGCTGGTCGCTGGGCGGCGTGATGGCGCGGGAGCTGGCCAAGAAGCACCCGGACAAGGTCAGCAAGGTCATTACCATGGGCTCGCCTTTTTCGGGCAGTCCGCGTGCCAACAATGGCTGGCGGGCCTATCAGGCGATTGCCGGGCATCGCGTCGACGAGCCCGAAATCGACACCGTGGTGAGCGAAAAGCCGCCGGTCGAGACCGTGGCCATCTGGAGCCCGCGCGACGGGGTCGTCCATCCGCGATCTGCATGCGGCAAGGCGGGCGAACGCGACCGTGCAATCCCCGTTCGTTGCTCGCACATGGGCCTGGTCATGACGAATGAGGCGGTTTCCGTGGTCCTGGCGGAACTCGATCGCATCTGAAGGCTTGTTCTCCTGTAGGACACTGGCAGGTTCTCTGCCGGTAAGACTCCCCGGGGGACAATGAGCGGCAGCGCCGGATATTTCGACGAGATGCACAATGCCGATGGCAGTGTGCGCGAGGCGTATTCGGACTATTGCAGCTGGTTCGACGAGCAGAAGACCGCCCTGCTGCGCCGCAAGCACGGCGAGGCGGAAACCAACTTCCGCAAGACCGGCATCACCTTCAATGTCTATGGCGAGGATGAGGCCGAGGAACGGCTGATCCCCTTCGACATGGTGCCCCGCGTGATCACCGCTGCGGAATGGCGCAAGCTGACCCGAGGTATCGAGCAGCGTGTCTCGGCGCTCAACGCCTTCATGCACGACCTCTACCACCGGCAGGAAATCATCCGCGCCGGGCGCATTCCCGAGCGCCTGTTTCGCAACAACGAGGCATGGCTGCCGAATATGGTCGGCTTCACGCCGCCCGGCGGGGTCTATACGCACATCGTCGGCATCGACCTGGTGCGCACGGGGCCCGACGAATTCTTCGTGCTGGAAGACAATGCGCGCACGCCGTCGGGCGTCAGCTACATGCTCGAAAACCGCGAGACCATGATGGAGATGTTTCCCGAACTCTTCATGCGTGTGCCGGTCGAGCAGGTGTCGGACTACCCGCGGCGCCTTATCAAGAGCCTGTCAGCCTGCGCGCCCGCTTGCGCGAAGGGTAAGCCCACGGTCGCGGTGCTGACCCCCGGCATCTACAACTCGGCCTATTTCGAGCACGCCTTCCTGGCCGACCAGATGGGTGCAGAGCTGGTCGAGGGCAGCGACTTGCGCGTGGTCGATGGCCGCGTGGCGATGCGGACTACCTCCGGTTACCAGCCCGTGGATGTGCTGTATCGCCGGGTGGACGACGATTTCCTTGATCCGCTGAGCTTCAACGAGGACAGCGTGCTGGGCGTGCCCGGGATCATGGATGTCTATCGCTCGGGCGGGATTACCATCGCCAACGCCCCAGGCACCGGCGTTGCGGACGACAAGGCGATCTATTCCTTCATGCCCGAGATCGTCGAGTTCTACACCGGCGAGAAACCCCTGCTGCCCAATGTCGAAACGCATCGGTGCGCCGATGAGGATGCCCTCAAATATGTACTCGACCAATTGCCCGAGCTTGTCGTCAAGGAGGTGCATGGCTCGGGCGGCTATGGGATGCTGATCGGTCCGACCTCGACCAAGAAAGAGATCGAGGAATTCCGGCGCAAGATCGTCGCCAAGCCCGAGAATTACATTGCCCAGCCCACGCTCTCGCTCTCGACGTGCCCGATCTTCACCAAGAAAGGCCTCGCGCCGCGCCATGTCGATCTCAGGCCATTCGTCCTCGTTTCACCGGACAAGATCGACATCACGCCGGGCGGTCTGACCCGCGTTGCACTGAAAGAAGGGTCGCTGGTAGTCAATTCGAGCCAGGGAGGCGGCACCAAGGACACCTGGGTGCTCAAGGACTGATATGCTCGGAAGAACCGCCAACGGATTGTTCTGGATGTTCCGCTATCTGGAGCGGGCCGAGAATACCGCGCGCCTGCTCGACGCGGGCTTGCGCATGGCGCTGACCCGCGATCTGGTGACTGCGGAGGAGGAATGGCGCTCGGTCATCGCGACTGCCGGGCAGCGCGCGAACTACGAGGCCAAGCACGCAACCTATACCGGGGTGCAGGCATGGAACCACGTGCTGCGCGACAAGGACAATCCCTCGTCCATTCTCGCCATGTTCGGCATGGTCCGCCAGAATGCGCGGCTCGCCCGTAATGCGATCAGCAGCGAGCTGTGGGAGGCGATCAACGTCAACTGGCTGGAAATGAAGGACCAGCTGGCAAAGCCGGTCGGCGAGAACCGAGTGCTCGACATCGTCGCAACGATACGGCGTGCCGGTACCCTGGCCCATGGCGCGATGGCCGGATCCATGCTGCGCGACGAGGGCTATCACTTTGCCCGCGCTGGCACATTTACCGAACGCGCCGACAGCATCGCGCGCATCCTCGACATCAAATACTATCTGCTCCTGCCCTCGCTTTCCTATGTTGGATCGAGCCTCGATACGGGGCAGTGGGACCAGGTCTTGCGCTCGGTTTCGGGCGACCGCGCCTTTCGCTGGCTCAATGCCGGGCAGATCGATGCGCGCGGAATCTGCGAGTTCCTGATCCTCGATGACCGTTTCCCGCGCAGCCTCGCCTTTTGTCACTCCTCGCTGCGCGAAAGCCTCACCGCCCTGGCAAGGCTCCACGGCAAGGAAGGTGAGAGCAACGCGCTCATGCGCGATTCCGACACGCGCCTGACCGACCTCACGATCGAGGAGATATTCGACCAGGGCCTGCACGAGTTCCTGATCGAATTCGTTTCGTGCAACTCCGCGATCGCCAGTGCGATTGCCGATGACTACCGGTTCCTCGCCTGATGCGCCTCTCGGTTCGACATACCACCCGCTATCGCTTCGATAATCCGGTGGTCCACGCGCTTCAGCGGCTCCGGCTGACACCAAAGGAGACACAGGGTCAGGAGATCCTCGAGTGGGACATGGAGTACGAGAATGCCCATCCCGAACTCACCTATGAGGACCAGCACCACAATACGGTGACACTTATCTCCGTTGAGAGCGGGGCGCAGGAGGTGACCGTCACCTGTCGCGGCAAGGTGGAGACCAGCGACCATGCGGGCGTCATCGGCCGTCATGCCGGACACCTGCCGCTGTGGAGCTTTCAGGGCCAGACAGCCCTGACACGACCCGGGCCGGGAATGCGCAAGCTCATGAAGCAGGTCTCCGGCGGCGGAGAAGGCCGGCTCGAAATGCTCCATCGCCTGTCATCGCAAATCCTCGAACAGGTCGAGTATCGCACGGGCACAACCCATTCGCGCACCTCGGCGGAGGAAGCCTTCGCCAAGGGGACGGGGGTTTGCCAGGATCATGCGCATATCTTTATCGGTATCGCCCGCGCGCTCGACGTGCCTGCCCGCTATGTCAGCGGATATCTGATGATGAACGACCGCATCGAGCAGGAGGCCGGTCACGCCTGGGCCGAAGCCTTCGTGGACGATCTTGGCTGGGTCGGTTTCGATATTTCCAACGGCATCAGCCCCGATGCCCGCTACATCCGGGTTGCCACGGGCCGCGATTATCGCGATGCGGCGCCGATAACCGGGATCAGTTTCGGCAGCACGACCTCCTCGCTGGAAGTGGACGTGGCCGTCGAACAGCAACAGGTGCAGCAACAATAGCTGCCAGAGGGACGTTTCAATGACCTATTGCGTGGGAATGGTGCTCGACAAGGGCCTCGTGCTGATGAGCGACACGCGCACCAATTCGGGTGTCGATAACATCTCGGTGTTCCGCAAGATGTTCACCTGGCAGGTCCCGGGAGAGCGCATTATCACGGTAATGACAGCGGGCAACCTTGCCTCGACCCAGGCCGTGATCAGCATGCTCGAGGAACGGACGAAGGAACCCGACGACCGCGACAACATCATCCTCGAAAGCCCGACCATGTTCCAGGTCGCGACCGAAATCGGACGGCTGCTGCGCAGGGTGATCGGCGAGCGGCAGGAAGCCAATGGTGCACGCGGGCAGGGCAAGTTCACCGCCTCGATCATCGTCGCCGGCCAGATCGCGGGGATGGAGCCGCGCCTGTTCATGGTCTATCCCGAGGGCAATTTCATCGAGGCGAGCCATGACACGCCTTTCTTCCAGATCGGCGAGACCAAGTACGGACGCCCGATCATCATCCGCGGTTATGACCGCCAGATGAGCCTTGAGGATGGGGTCAAGCTCCTGATGGTCAGCTTCGATTCCACCTTGAAGGCCAACCTCTCCGTTGGCCTGCCGCTCGACCTGCAGGTGATCGCACGCGATGCTTTCGCACCATCGCACCAGCATCGCGTCTTGCAGGACGATCCCTACTTCCAGGCGATCTCGTCGAACTGGGGAGATGCCTTGAAAAATGCGTTTCACTCGCTGCCGGACTACAGCTTCTATCGCGGCGATGAATAATATCCGATTCGGATATTGAATAATCGACCCATTCCGGCGGTGGTTCCCGCAAGAAAGAACAGTAAAGCTCCGATTAAGTATTGATCCGAATTTCGCAATGCTGCGTATTGCGTCATGCCTAAGTGCATGGAACAGAGACAAAATCTTCACATCGTCGGTGGATCAAGTCGTTCCCGGGCCGAGCAGGCCCATCTCGGCTTCGACCTTGGGCACCACTGCGAAGTTTATGCCGATACGGCAGAACTTCTTTCCTACAATCCGGAGCGGGGCATCGTCCTCGCCTTCGACGACGCGGAGGGCGGCGGCGTTGCCCGCGTCCTGAGGGCGTTGGCGGTCGACGGCAAGTGGCTGCCCGTTGTCGGGACCTCACTCGAACCACGGCCGGGACGTGTGGTCGAGGCGATCAAGGCAGGGGCGCTGGACTATCTCGCGCTGCCTCTGCGGCAGGAACGCTTGGCCGATGCAATTTCGCGCATTGGCGGGGAAGCCGACGCCTATGCCGAGGCGCGCCGGAAGATGGTGGAAGCGCGCAACCGGATTGCCGCGTTGTCGCCTCGTGAGCGTGAAGTTCTCGACTGGCTGGCCGAGGGTTGCAGCAACAAGATGATCGCGCGCGAACTCGCGATCAGTCCGCGGACGGTCGAAATCCACCGCGCGAACATGATGTCCAAACTGGGCGCGGAACATCCAAGTCAGGCGGTTCGCCTGCGAATGGAGGCCCATTTGGAAGGCGGCGCCAGGATCGTCGCGGGATAGGGCGCATCAGCCCTTCGGGTCGCTCAACGGCAGTAAGAACTGCCACCGAATTCGAGATGCAGATGGTCGTGGTGGGCCTGGTTGTAGTCGGGCCCCAGCACGGTTCCGAAGCGCTTGCAGGCACTGCTATGGATGACGCGCAGGAATTCTCGCTCCCTGGGCGAGGCCTGCCAGCCTTCGCGCACGGTAATGCGCCTGCCATCGGCCAGGACGAAAGCGGAGACGTCTACCGCCTCGGCCCGTGCATGAGCAGACCTGCGGCCCGAACCGGCGACATTGCGGCAGGAATAGCTTCCCATTGTCTCTATCCGGACAAGCGGGCTGCCGAGGATCTGGCGCGCGGCGCGGTCGACGCCGAAGCGTGCCCAACCTGCCAGCGTGTTCGCTGCAGGACAGGCCAGCGGACCTAAGTTGGTAACGAGGAAGGTGGTGTCGTCCCCGCCAATCCCGTCGAGTTGGACGGCGTTGAGTGCGGAACAACCGGCCCCATAGTATTTGTCGGGGAGCGGCGCGAAGCGCGATCCTGTCTTGCCCAGCGTCGAGTGGCACTGGATCGCCTCGGGTCGCATTTGCGAAATAGTCGGGATGCCGGCTTCGGAGCTGACCCGCTTGGGTGCCCTGCTGTCGGGGACAGCGCCGCATCCCGCCACCGCGAGGAGGAGAGGAGAGAGCAGGGCGGGATGCAGTCGCATGAGGGCACTATCGCCCGAACATGGTTAACAGGATGCTAACCTGCGCATCTCAGTCGGGCGCCTGCACCTGTTCCCACAGCTCGATTTTCACTCCATCCGGGTCGAGCAGCCAGGCGAATTTGCCGTATCCTTCATCGACGCTGTCGAGCACCTCGACACCCTTTTCCTTCAGCTGCGCCACGAAAACGTCGAGATCGTCGACGCGCAGGTTGATCATGAAGCCGCCCCGACCGGGCTTGATGTAACTGTCATCGGTGAAGTGGCTGATCAGCGAATAGGGCTTGTCGCCTGTCTCCTCTGACCAGTTGAGCTGAGGACCGTACTCACCATCGATGCCCAGCTTCTCGCGATACCACGCGCGGGTCGCCTCGGGGTCCTTCACGACGTAGAAAACGCCGCCCAATCCGGTGATCTTGGCCATGTCTCAACTCCTTTGAACAACAGTCTCCGTCTGCGTTGCCTTGCTGACTAGCACGATTGCCAGCCAGGCGGCGATGAAGCCGGGGACGATTTCGTAAAGTCCGCCGTCGAAGCCGGGAAGGGCGCTGTTCCAGCCCAGGGCGATCCAGGCGATCACGACCACAGCCCCCGCCACCAGACCTGCAAGTGCACCGGTTCCGGTCATGCGATCCCATGTCAGCGAAAGGATGATCAACGGACCGAAGGCGGCGCCGAAACCGGCCCATGCGTTCGACACGAGGCCCAGCACCTGGCTGTCGGGATCGCGGGCAATCAGGATGGCGAGAAGGGCGACCAGCGCGACGCAGATGCGTCCGACATTGACGCTCTCGCGCTCGCCCGCGTCCTTGCGGAAGAACAGCTTGTAGAAATCCTCGGTCAACGAGGAGGAGGCGACCAGCAGCTGCGAGCTGATTGTCGACATGATCGCGGCGAGCAGCGCTGCCAGCAGGAAGCCCGTCACGAGTGGGTGGAACAGCAGATTTGCGAGCACGATGAAGATGGTCTCGGGATCTTCCACCACCAGTCCGTTGCGCTCCACGAATGCCCGGCCTGCAAGACCGATACCGATCGAACCGAGCAAGGCCACGCCCATCCAGGTCATGCCGATATTGCGCGCCGTCGCGACGTCACGCACGCTGCGCACTGCCATGAACCTCACGATGATATGTGGCTGGCCGAAATAGCCGAGGCCCCATGCGACCGTGCTGAGGAAGCCGAGCAGGGTCAGTCCCTTGGTCAGGCTGAGGAAGCCGGGCACCGGCACATCCCTAAGCGATCCGCCCGCGCTGCCGCCTTCGCCGAACATGACGACCAACGGCATGATGACGAGAGCAGTGACCATGATGAGGCCCTGCACGAAATCGGTGAGGCTCACCGCGAGGAACCCGCCGACCATGGTATAGGCCAGCACCACCAGCGCGGTGATCCAGATGCCGAGCATGTAGTCGCTCATTCCGACATTGCCGAAGAGGCCGGCGAAGCCGGTCTCGAACAGCTTGCCTCCGCCGACCAGCCCTGCGGCGGTATAGACCGAAAAGAACACCACGACGATCAGCGCCGAGGCGAGGCGCAGGGCGACTGCCCTGTTGGGGAAACGGTTGGCGAGGAATTCGGGGATGGTCAGCGCGTTACCCAGTTCCTCGGTCTGCTGGCGCAGACGTGGGGCGACGACAATCCAGTTGACCAGCGCACCGATAAAGAGACCGATGCCGATCCACGCCTCGACCAGGCCGCTCGCATAAAGCGCTCCGGGCAAGCCGAGCAGCAGCCAGCCGCTCATGTCCGATGCCCCTGCCGAAAGCGCGGCAACGGCGGGCGACAGCCCACGGCCGGCGAGGAGATAACCCTCGCTCGTGTCGGTCGATCGCTTCCACGCCCAAAGGCCGATGGCGATCATGAGGATGAAATAGAGGGCGAGGCTGATCAGCGTTCCGGTCTGCATATGCGCACGGCTAACAGGGCTGGGATCGCATGGCCACAGCCAGCGCCGGATTGGCCCCAACCGATCCGGGTTGGCGCACGGTCAGTGGAAGGGTAGCAGAGCAAGACAACTATCGAGAGGAGCCGACGTCATGACCCAGCCCGCCCGTTTCACCGGCAAGACCGTTATCGTCACTGGCTCCTCGATGGGAATAGGCGAGGCCATCGCGCGGCGCTTCCATGCCGAAGGCGCGAATGTGGTCCTCAACTCGCGCAAAGCGGACGATTGTGAGAAGGTCGCGGCATCGCTGGGTGGCAAGAGAGTTCTTGTCGTTCCCGGGGACGTGTCTTCCTCGGACTTCGCGAAGGAGATCGTCGAGAAGACCGTCGGCGCATTCGGGGGCATCGATGTGCTGGTGAACAATGCCGGCGTGGGACGGGCGGGCCGTTTGTCCGATGCCTCGGATGATCTCATCGACACGATCATCGACATCAACCTCAAGGGCATCCTCTATCTGACGCGGGAGGCATTCCCGCACCTGCTCGCGGCGAAGGGCAACATTATCAACATCTCGAGCGTGTCGGGTCTCGGCGGCGACTGGGGGCTGGGGGTCTACAATGCGTCCAAAGGTGGTGTCTGCAACCTTACTCGTGCGATGGCGCTGGAGTTCGGCAGCCAGGGCGTGCGTGCGAACGCGATCTGCCCCTCGATGACGCGGTCGGATATGACGACCGGTGTGACCGAGAACGAAGGCGCGATGAAGATGCTGCGCAACCGTATGCCGCTTGGTCGTGCGGCGGAGCCCGACGAGATCGCCGGACCGGTCCTTTTCCTTGCCAGCGAGGATGCGGTGTTCGTGAACGGCGTGAACCTGCCGGTGGACGGCGGAATCACGGCTTCGAACGGCCAGCCGAATTTCTTCGGCTGACTGGTTTCGCGACTAGGCCTGCGCAGCGCGCTTGGCGCGCTTGCGTTCGTGCGGGTCGAGGATCGCCTTGCGCAGGCGGATCGACTGCGGGGTGACTTCGACCATCTCGTCATCGTCGATATAGGCGATGGCCTGTTCGAGCGTCATGACCTTGGGCGGGGTCAGGCGGATGGCGTCGTCCTTGCCGGTCGAGCGGAAGTTCGTCAGCTGCTTCGACTTCATCGGGTTGACCTCGAGATCGTCGGGCTTGGCGTTCTCGCCGATCACCATGCCTTCGTAGATCTTGGCACCGCCGCCGATAAACAGGATGCCGCGATCCTCCAGCGCGTTGAGCGCGTAGGGAACAGCTTCACCCGGGACCATCGAGATAAGCACGCCATTCTGGCGGCCTTCGATCGGGCCCTTGTGGGCGTCATATTTCTCGAACAGGCGGTTCATGATGCCGGTGCCGCGCGTGTCCGAGAGGAATTCGCCATGATAGCCGATCAGGCCACGCGAGGGGGCGGAGAAGGTGATGCGGGTCTTGCCCGAGCCCGAAGGACGCATTTCGGTCAACTCGGCCTTGCGGCGCTGCATCTTCTCGACGACGGTGCCCGAATGTTCGTCATCGACGTCGATGACGACCGTCTCGAACGGCTCCATGCGCTGGCCGTTCTCTTCGCGGAACAGCACACGCGGACGGCTGATGCCGAGTTCGAAGCCTTCGCGGCGCATCGTCTCGATCAGCACGCCCAGCTGGAGTTCGCCGCGGCCGGCGACTTCGAAACTGTCCTTGTCGGCGCTCTCGGTGATGCGGATGGCGACGTTGGTTTCCGCCTCGCGGAACAGGCGGTCGCGGATCATGCGGCTGGTGACCTTGCTGCCCTCGCGCCCGGCAAGCGGGCTGTCGTTGACGGCAAAGCGCATCGCCAGCGTCGGCGGGTCGATTGGCTGCGCCTCGATCGGCGTCTTGACGGCAGGATCCGCGATGGTGTTGGCGACGGTCGCCTTCTCGAGACCGGCGATGGCGATGATGTCGCCCGCTTCGGCGCTTTCGACCGGCACACGGTCAAGACCTTCGAAGCTGAGCAGCTTGGTCGCGCGGCCGACCTCGATCACATTGCCGTCGGCGTCGAGGGCGTGGATCGGGTCGTTGATATTGACCTTGCCCGACTGGACGCGGCCGGTGAGCACACGGCCCATGAAGTTGTCGCGGTCAAGCAAAGTAGCGAGGAAGCTGAACGGCGCTTCGGTGTCGAGGCCCGGGGCAGGGACGTGGTCCACGATCAGCTGGAACAGCGGGTTGAGGTCGCCGCTGCGCGCGGTTTCGTCGTCGCTGGCGTAGCCGTCACGACCCGAGGCCCAAAGGCTCGGGAAGTCGAGCTGTTCGTCGGTCGCATCGAGGCTGGCGAAGAGGTCGAAACACTCGTCGAGCACTTCCTGCGGACGCGCGTCCGACCGGTCGATCTTGTTGACGACGACAATGGGACGCAGACCGAGGGCCAGTGCCTTGCCGGTGACGAACTTGGTCTGCGGCATCGGGCCTTCGGCGGAATCGACCAGCAGGATGACGCCGTCCACCATGCTCAGGATGCGCTCGACCTCGGCACCGAAGTCGGCGTGGCCAGGGGTGTCGACGATATTGATGCGCGTGCCGTTCCATTCGACGCTGGTGCACTTGGCGAGAATCGTGATCCCGCGTTCCTTTTCCAGATCGTTCGAATCCATGGCGCGCTCTTCCACGCGCTGGTTCTCGCGGAAGGTTCCCGACTGACGAAAAAGTTGGTCGACGAGAGTGGTCTTGCCGTGGTCGACGTGGGCGATAATCGCCACGTTGCGCAGGTCGCGGGACATGGATTCTTGCTTTCGTAAAGGATGACGTAGCGGCAACGCGCAAAGGCGGGTCGCGTTTCGGGCGCGCCCCTAGCGCAGATGCTGCAATGCGGCAAGCAGCTGCTGTGTAACGTGAAAGGCACAGTCGACGAATGGCTGAATTGGAAGTGCTTTAAGTCCTTGAGACACGTGGACTCTCGCCATATCTCGCGCCTGCTCGCGTGAATTTGGGGACTGCGCAGCAGACCGAACACGTCTTGTGAGAAGAGGAACACCCATGAACTTCAATGCTTTCGGCCGCACCGCGACCGTTCGTACCGTTATGCTTGCAGGCGCTGCCGCGCTCGCCATCCCAACCGCCGCGGCGGCGCAGGATGCGGATACCACCGAAGACGAGGCGGATGCCGTCGATTCCAATGTCATCATCGTTACCGCGACCAAGCGCGAACAGACGCTGCAGGAAATCCCCGTCGCGGTCAGTGTGACCACTGCCGAGACCATCGAGCGCGCGCAGATCCGCGACCTCAAGGACCTGCAGACCCAGGTGCCCTCGCTCCGCGTCAACCAGCTGCAGAGCTCGGCCAACACCGATTTCCTTATCCGCGGCTTCGGCAACGGCGCCAACAACGCAGGTATCGAACCCTCGGTCGGCGTGTTCGTCGACGGTGTCTATCGCAGCCGCACCGCATCGCAGATCACCGACCTGCCCGACGTCCAGCGCGTCGAAGTCCTGCGCGGCCCGCAGTCGACCCTGTTCGGCAAGAATGCCAGCGCCGGCGTGATCTCGATCGTGACCAAGGAGCCGCAGTTCGATTTCGGTGGTTCGGTCGAAGTCAGCTACGGCAATCACGATGCGATCGTCGGCAAGGGTCTCGTCACCGGCCCGATCACCGACAGCGTGGCATTCAGCCTCGCCGGGGGCATCAACAAGCGCGATGGCTATCTCGACGATCTCGGCACGGGCAACGAAAGTAACGGTCGTGACCGCTGGTTCACTCGTGGCCAGCTGCTGTTCGACAATGGGGGACCGCTCACCTTCCGCCTGATCGGCGACTACGACAAGATCGACGAAATCTGCTGCGGCGTCGTCAATCTCCGGCGTTCGGATGCCAGCAACGCCATCCTCGCGCTCGGCGGACAGATTCCGAACCCCAACGATCCTTTCGCGGACGTGATCTACAACAATTTCGATAGCTCGAACGACATCGAGAACTGGGGCGTTTCGGGTCAGGCCGACTACGAGATCGGCGATTTCACGCTGACCTCGATCACTGCCTATCGTGAATCGCGTGCGATTACCGACCAGGATTCGGACTTCACCAGCGCCGACCTCATCGGCCGCAACTTCGCCGATGTCGGTCTCGAGACCTTTACCCAGGAGCTGCGTCTCTCGGGCGAGATCGGTGACCGCGTCAGCTTCCTGCTCGGCGGCTTCTACTTCAACGAAGACATCGACCAGGCCAACCAGCTCTACTTCGGCGACGACTTCCGCAATTATGCGGACCTCCTCGTCCAGGGCGCGACCGGCGGTGCGCTCAACGTCACGACGCTTGAAGGCACTTTCGGTGCGCTTGAGGGCGATCCGACGCGCTACATCGGTCAGTTCTTCGCGGCAGGTCAGGGCCTGACCGAAGGCTATACGCTCAAGAACGAGGCCATCTCGATCTTCGGCCAGGTCGACTTCGAAGTATTCGACGGCCTCGTGCTGACTCTCGGCGGAAACTACACCGACGACAGCAAGACAGTCACCACCGGTGTCGTCTCGTCGGACGTCTTTTCGGGCCTCGACTTCGACAATCCCAGCTACGCGCCGTTCCGCCAGCAGCTACTGCTTGCAGGTGGCCTGCAGCAGGCCGGTGTCGACCCGACCGACCTCGCTGCGGTCGGTGTTTTCGCGACCAACCCGCTGACGGCCCCGATCTACCAGGGCATCGTGGCCTTCGCCAACGCGAACGCCAACAACCCGGCGGCCAACCCGCTGGGCGGTCTTCGTGCCCTGCAGTTCCTGCCGCCCTTCCTCAATGTTCCGAACAGTGTGGAAGACGGCGAAACGAACGATGACAAGTTCACCTGGACCGCGCGTCTGGCCTACGACGTGTCGCCGTTCCTGAACGTCTATGTGTCCTACGCCACCGGCTTCAAGGCGAGCTCGTTCAACCTGTCGCGTGACAGCCGTCCGCTCGCTTCGGATCTCGCTGCAATCCAGACGGCGGGTATCGCGCCGGTCAACCTCAGCACCGGTTCGCGCTTCGCCGGTCCGGAAAAGACCGAAGTTGCCGAGCTTGGCTTCAAGGGCAACTGGGACATCTTTTCGGCCAACCTCACCTTCTTCAACCAGAAGATCAAAGGCTTCCAGACCAACCTCTTCACCGGCACGGGCTTCGCGCTGGCGAATGCAGGCGAGCAGGAGACCTTCGGTATCGAGTTCGACAGCGTTGCACGCCTCTCGGATTCGTTCAGCGTGATGACGGCATTCACCTATCTCGAGCCGGAATATGTCGACTTCCCGAACAGCTCGATCGGCAACCTCTCGGGTCGTCCGGTCGCAGGGATTTCGGAGTTCACCATGTCGATGGGTGCCCAGTACGACAAGGAGATCAACTCCGCCGGCGATCGCATCATCCTGAACACCAACTTCTACCATGAAGCCCCGGTCCAGATCGCTGACGGCCTTCCCGCCTTCTACGACGTGACGGATCCGACAACGCAGGCAGACGCCTTCGCGGCTGCCCGCCCGTTCCGCCGCCAGGTGGACGAGCTCTCGGCCAGCGCTACCTATGCTTTCGCCATGGGTCTCGAACTGACCGTTTGGGGCCGCAACTTGCTCGACGATCGCTACATCACGACGATCTTCGACTCGGTCGCCCAGAGCGGCTCGATCTCGGGCTACACCAACCAGCCGCGCACCTACGGCGCGTCGGTGAAGTACAAGTTCTGATCCTTCCGGATCACAGCGCCAAATCGGGAAAGGGGGCCTTCGGGTCCCCTTTTCTTTTGCGTGTCAGTCGGTTGTGAGCCGAGTCCCGGGTTGAAACGGCCGCGAATGCGGGACGCACGCACGGGGCGCGAGGTGCTATCTGGTGAGGAGCGACCCGTTGGGCTGGTCTTCGCCTGACTGGTCAAACAACCTGAACCCCGCGCCCTGTGGCTGCGGGGTTCATTTTTAAAGAGCCCTGAGCGCCTGGGCTGGCTTCGCCCTCAGCAATGGTAACGATGCGCCCAGCGCGAATACGACGACCACGGCAAGGCCGAGGCCGAGCACAGCCAGCACTTCACCCCAGTCGGGCAGCCAATCGAATTCGAACAGCCTCGTTACAACAAGCCATGCGGCGAAGCTGCCGACCGCCAGCGCCACCAGCGCGAGGGCTGAGGCGAGGATGCCATACTCGATCAATTGCATGGCAAGGATCTGGCGGCGATCTGCGCCGAGCACGCGCATGACCACCGTATCATAGGTGCGCGCAGCCCTGGCTGCGGCGATAGCTCCGAGAAGGACGGCGAGGCCTGCAAGCACCGCCACGCTGGCCGCAGCAAGGGTGGCAAGACCGACTTGCTCGAGAATTGTCCTCGCCTGGCTCAGGACGCCGCCAACTTCGATCACGGAAGTCGAAGGAAAGGAACGAACCATCGACTGGAGCAATGGCCCGGTCGGCGTGTCGCCAGACAGTTCGATCGTCGCGGCGAGGTTGTGGGGCACGTCCTGCAGCGCATTGGGGCTCAACACGAAGACATAGTTGAAGCCCATGCTCTCCCAGTCGATCCGCCGGAAGCTCGCGATACGCGCGCTTTTCTCGACCCCGAGGATGCCGAAGGTCAGTCTGTCCCCGATACGCAAGTCAGCAGCCTTCGCGAATTCCTCGTCGATAGAAACCAGCGGTTCGCCGGCATACATCGGGCCCCACCACTCGCCTTCGGTGACCGTATTGCCCGGCGGAACCTCGTCGGCATAGGTCAGGCCGCGCTCGCCGCGCAGGGGCCAGGCGCCTTCGGGAATCTCCTCGAGATCGGCAGTGCGGGTCATGGCGCCCTCCGGCCCGAAGGCCAGCACCGAGCCGCGCAGGGCAGGGACGGTGCGCCAGCTCGCATCGGGATCGGCCTGCTGCACCAGCTCTTCGAATTGGGAAACCTGTTCGCGCGGGATATCCAGCACGAAGTAATCTGGTGCCTTCTCGGGCACGCGATTGGCGATGTTGCCGTCGATTGCCGATTGCACAGCGGCCAGCAGCACAAAGGCGGAAAGGCCAAAGCCCAGCGCCGTGACCAGCGCGCCGGTCGAACTGCCCGGGCGGTGCAGGTTGGCGAGCGCATTGCGGACAATGGGACTACGGGGGCGAGGGACGGCTGCGGCCAGCTTGCGGATGGCAAATCCGAGCAGTCCCAACAGGCCAAGCAATGCAGCGGCGCCTGCAAGGAAGCCTCCTGAAAGCATAGGCTGGTTCGCCGTTGCAAGCGCAAGCGCGACGATGGCTGCCAGTCCGGCTCCGACCAGGGCGAGTGCAGGCCTGTCGCCCGCAAGCGGCGAAACCCGCGCTCTCATCAGTGCCATCGCCGGGAAGCGCCGCGCGCGCATGAGCGGAGGTGCAGCAAACACCAACGCGACCAGCAGCCCGTATGCGAGCGCCAACAGCAGGGCCCCGGGTGCGAAGACGAAGCCGGTCGATACGGGCAGCAAGCCATCGAGCGCGGTCGCCAGAAGCGGGACGATGGCTATGCCTACCGCGATCCCGGCCAGGCTGCCGACCAGAGCGGCAGCCACGATCTGCAAGGCATAGATACGCCCGATGTCGCGGCTGGTCGCGCCGAGGATCTTGAGTGTCGCAATGCCCTGACGCCGCGCGTCGAGATAGGAGCTCACCCCGCCGCCAATGCCGATCCCGGCGATCACCAGCGCGGCAAGGCCGACAAGCGTCAGGAACTCGCCCATGCGGTCGACGAAGCGGTCGGTGCCGGGAGCGGCGCGCTCGGCCGTGTCGATATCGAACCCGGCATTCGGGAAGCGTGCCTTGAGTTTCTCCGCCACATCCTCGGGCGCCCGCGTCTCATCGAAGCGGACGCGCGTCTTCGACTGGTACATCGAACCTGGAGCGATCAATCCCGCCCGCTGGGGCAGGTCTTCGGCGACAATGATGGTAGGGCCTAGCTGGAACCCCTCACCGAGCCGATCAGGCTCGTCCGCGACCAGCCCTGCCACGGTGAGCGTCTCGGTCCCGATGGTGATCGTATCACCAATGGCCGTTCCCAAACGGTCCGCAGCGCCTTGCGAGAGCCATGCCTTGCCTGCGTCAGGAGGTCCGGCAGTCCTGCCGTCGGTGAGTTTCAGCTTGCCATAAAGCGGGTAACTGCCATCGACGGCCTTTAGTTCGATAGGCGCGGCCTGCTCGCCCGCGCGCGCCATTGCCTGCATCCGTGTCCCGGCCGAGACGGCTCCATATTCAGCCAGTGCAGCGCGTTCCTCGTCGCTGAGCGCACGCTGCCACAGCTCGATCTGCAGATCGCCACCGAGGAACTGGCGACCATTGGTTTCCAGCTCCTGTTCGATCGCGGCCGTAAGCGTGCCGATGGCAGCCAGCGCGCCGGTGCCAAGAAACAGGCAGACCAGCAGCAGGCGAAGCCCACGAAAACGCGCGTTGAGATCACGTCGGGCGATTTGCCAGGCTGTCGCCCAGCTCATGCTGCACTGTCGCTGGCGATGCGCCCGTCGGCCAAGGTGAGCACGCGCTCGCAATGCTCGGCGAGTTCGGGATCGTGGGTGATGACCAGCAGGGTCGCTCCGGTCTCTTCACGGCGGGCGAAGAGCAGTTCGACGATCTCGTGGCCCGTTGCCGCATCGAGGTTGCCAGTCGGCTCGTCGGCGAAGATCAGGTCGGGGCGCGGGGCGGTTGCGCGGGCGATGGCAACGCGTTGCTGTTCGCCGCCGGATAGCTGTTGCGGATAGTGGTCGAGCCTATGGCCGAGGCCGACAGCCTCAAGCTCCGCCCGCGCGCGCTCACGCACATCGGTTTCGCCGGCCAGTTCCATCGGCGTGGCGACATTTTCGAGCGCGGTCATGGTCGGGAGCAGGTGAAAGGCCTGCAGCACGATGCCGATCCGACCCCGGCGAGAATGAGCGAGCGCATCTTCGTCCATCGCGGCGAAGTCCTGTCCCGCTACTTGCAGCGAACCGCCACTCGCGCGTTCGAGCCCGCACAGCACCGCCATGAGTGAGCTCTTGCCCGATCCCGAAGGGCCGAGCAGGGCCACGGTCGAACCTCTGGCGATATCGAGGTCGATCCCGCGCAGGATCTCGACCGGTGCAGCATCGCTACCGAGGGTGAGGGTGAGGTTGCGGGCGGAAATCGCGGCTTGTGGATTGGTCACTGCGCTGCGATGGCATAGGCCTATAGGTTGCACAAGGATACTCGCCGATGCGGCTCAGCCATTGGTCGATAGCGTTTCTCGCCCCTCTCGCCGTTGCCTGTTCACAGGCCGACACGGTGGCGGAGCCTACGCAAGGCGCATCGCCATCCGCTACCTCGCCCGAGCGCAAGGAGGTTGCCGGGCCGGAACGGCATATCCTCGCCTTCGGTGACAGCCTGTTTGCGGGATACGGCGTGGGACTGACCCATTCCTATCCCACCAAGCTCGAATACGCCCTGCGCGACAAGGGGATCAATGCGGTGGTCACCAATGCTGCCGTTTCGGGTGAGACCAGCGCGGCAGGTGCGCGGCGCTTCGCCTTTGCGCTCGATGCGCAGGAAGTGAAGCCCGACCTTGTGATGCTGGAGCTCGGCGGGAATGACATGCTTCGCGGCCTGCAACCGGCGGAAACACGGGCCAATTTCAAGCAGATGCTGGAAGAGGCGAAGAAGCGGGGCATTCATGTGCTCCTTATGGGAATGCGCGCGCCGCCGAACTACGGGCCGGAATACCAGACCGAATTCGATGCACTCTACGGTGATCTTGCCAAGGAATACGGCGCGAACATCGTGCCCTTCTGGCTCGAAGCTATCTACGACAAGCCGAACCTGTTCCAGCAGGACAGGATTCACCCGACGATAGAGGGAATAGACCTTCTTGTAGCAGACACAGTGGATGAAGTGCAGGCGGCGCTGCCGCAGGTAGACTAGACTCGCACCACATTCCCGCCCGCAACACGCCAGGTCGCGGACCTGCCTGCAATCGTTTCGAACGGCGCGATTTCGGTGCCGGTCATCCAGACCTGTGCTCCGCTCGCATCGAGCTGCTCGAACAGGGCGGCGCGGCGAACAGGGTCGAGGTGGGCAGCGACCTCATCGAGCAGGAGCAGGCTTGCGCGACCCTGCGCGGCGTGCGCGGCATGGGCGAGGGTGATCGCGACCAACATGGCCTTCTGTTCGCCGGTCGAGCTTTGCGCGGCGGGAACGCGTTTGGCGGCGTGGATCACGTCCAGCTCGTCCCGGTGAGGTCCGGAAAGCGTGCGCTGGGCGGCGCGATCGCGCCTGCGCCCTTCGTAGAGCGCCTGCGACAGGCCGTCGGCATGGTCGGGCGCACCCGGCACATAGGTCAGGGCGGGGCGAGCGAATGGCTCTGCGGGCATCTGCGCCAGCCTGACTGCCAGTGTTTCGACGAGATTGGCACGGCCAGCCATGACGAGGGCACCGTGCTCGACCATCTGCGTCTCGATTGCGTCGAGCCATGCGCCTTCCGGCTCGCGCTGGTCCGACAGGAGGCGATTGCGTTCGCGCAGGGCGCCTTCGTAGCGTGAAACATGGGCGGCGTGGAGCGGATCGAGCGCCAGCGCCATGCGATCCATCAGGCGGCGGCGGTCGGCTGCGGGCCCGGTGAAGATGCCGTCCATCGCCGGGGTCAGCCAGGTGACTGCCAACCACTCGCCTAGGCCGACGGCGCTGGCTTCGGAGCCGTTGATGCGGACACGTCGCCGTCCGGGACTGGCACTTTCGGAATATGTCCCGATGCGCAGCGGCTCCTCGCGTGACAGGAGGTCCGCGCCGACCGCAAACCCATTCGTGCTGTCAGTGCGAACCATGTCCGCCAGCGCTGCGCGGCGCAGGCCACGTCCCGGTGCCAGCAGTGACAATGCCTCGAGCACATTGGTTTTGCCTGCTCCATTCTCGCCCACCAGTAGGTTGAACCGGGCCGTGCCATCGAGCGAGGTCGCGGCATGATTGCGGAAGTCGGAAAGCGAGATGCGGTCGAGCGCCATTGGGTGTCCGCGGCGATAGCGCGCAAGGTCCTGCATCGCCACCGGAAAGGACCAATTCTAAATGTTGGTGAAATTTCCCAACCTTTCGGATCGATGAACAGGCGGCCAGTTCGTCGTTCAGATAGGAATGGCGGATTTCTGCCGTTTTTCGAGTTTGGCACGCCTCATGCAAAGTAGTTGGCATCCCCGGATGATCCGGGAGAAACAAACCAAGGTTCAAGGAGATACTGAAATGTCCGCTTTTGATTATGCCAGCAACCGCGCTCTCGCCGCAGTCTTCGCATTCGCCGTCTCGGCAGTCTGCATGGCCGCCGCGATCGTCCCAGCAAGCCCCGCCGGCTTCATCGCCTAAGGCTCGCAAGCCAAACTACGAACACAAGGAAGGAAACAATGTTTAGTTCGGAAAACAGCAGCAAGCTCTACGCCGCTGCATTCTCGCTGGCTCTTTCGGCGATCTTCTTCGCCACGGCCATCGTCCCCGCTTCGCCGAATGGAATTTTGGCATGAACGACCTCAAGTTCCGCGAAAGCGACCACGCCGTCCGCCCCGCATCGAGCTTTCGTCTCGATCGCAGCAACGGCAAGCTGATGGGCGTCTGCTCCGGCATCGCCCGCTACTTCGGCATCAACGCTACCTGGGTCCGCCTGGGCTTCGTTGCAGGAACGCTGCTCGGTTTCGGCAGCTTCATCCTGATCTACCTGGCGATCGCACTGATCGCAGACTGACCACGGCCCCGCGCCAACCGTCCCGGTTTTCGTGCCGGCCGTGGCTCAATCAGAGAAAACCGGGAGGGGCCGTCTGGCCCCTCTCTTGATTCTACATCGCTGAAATACCGCCATCCAGCTTCATCTCGGCGCCGGTCATGAAGCGGCTCTCGTCACTGGCGAGATAGACCACCGCATTGGCGATATCGTTGGGCTCGCCGACGAATTTGAGCGGGATCTGCCGCGCCAGCTTTTCCATCAGCACATCCTTGTCGATCTTGTGATTGCGCGCGGTCCCGTCGAGGATCGGCGTGTCGACAAAGGTCGGATGGATCGAATTGCAGCGGATCTGCATGTTGTTCTTCGCGCAGTGCAGCGCGATCGACTTGGTCAGCATCCACACCGCTGCCTTGGACGAGTTGTAAGCCGGCATGGTGTTGCTGGCGATCAGACCGGCGATGCTGGAGATGTTCACGATCGAGCCGGGCGCATGCTGGCGCATCAGCGGCAGAGCCTTCTGGCAACCGTGGAAGATCGAATCGACATTGACCGCGTAGCAGCGCTTCCAATCCTCGAAGGTGCAGGCCTCGATATCGCCGCCGACCCCGATACCGGCATTGTTGACGAGGACATTGAGCCCGCCGAGTTCGGCATCGGCCGTTTCGACCGCGCGTTCCCAATCTTCAGGATTGGTGACGTCGTGCTGGATGCCATAGGCATGGCCTGCGCCAAGTTCCTCGACGATTTCGGCGGCAGTAGCTTCGGCACCTTCACCGTTGATGTCGGTGCACAGGACCCGCGCGCCTTCTTCGGCCAGCCTTTTGGCGTGAGCGCGCCCCAGACCCTGCGCCGCACCCGTCACCAGTGCCAGCTTGCCTGCACAACGTCCCGCCATACTCACTCTCCTGCCAGAATTCCTTGTCCCAGCAGCAAGAGCATGCGCACGTCGATCCCGCAACCTTGGTTTCGTTTTGCAACGATAAAGTCGGGCAAGTCGTCGAGTGCGACGCGGTGGACGGTGATGTTCTCGCCCTCGGTTCCTCCGCCTTCGCCAATCCTCGTGAGGCCGGTCGCGCGGACAAGCGTGAAGCTTTCCGAGACCATGCCGGGCGAGGAATAGAAGCAGCCCATGTCCTCGAGCCTGACGGCGCGATAGCCGGTCTCTTCCTCCAGCTCGCGTCCGGCAGCGGTGAGGTCTTCCTCGTCCTCTCCGCCCGCATCATCGCCGATCAGGCCTGCTGGCAATTCAAGACAATTGCGGCCCAGGGGAACGCGGAACTGTTCGACGAGAAGGACATGCCCGTCCTCGACCGCCAGGATCACCGCAGCGCGGATATTGCGACTCCGGCCGACATACTCCCACCTGCCGCGCTTCTTGGCGACGACGAACTTGCCTTCCCAGACGACTTCCTCGTCTGCATCGTGGTCGGGGACACCCATTCTCAGACCTCGATCAGGCGGTCGGGCAACTCGTTCACATCGTCCTCGTGCCGCGGGAAATTCTCGGAAAGGACCTTGCCGACGTCCCTCACCCCTGCCGCGAGACCTTCGGCAAGGTGGCCTTGCCTGATCCCGGCCAGCATATCGGCCATAGCCTCGCCCCAAACCTCTGCCGGGACCATCTCGGCAATCGGTTCGTCGGCGACGATCTCCGCGCGATGTTCGCGCATCGAGAGATAGAGCAGCACACCTGTGCGGCCGTGCGTGCGGCGCTCTGCACCCACCTTGAAATGCTTGATCGCCTGCTCGCGAACGCGGGATTGTTTCACCGGACCGGGAATGAGCAGGAACTTCAGCGGTTGCCACAGCTGGATCGCCAGCACGCCGAGGAACTTGAGCAAGCCGATCGCGATGATGATCGTCATCAGCTCGCCCGGCGTCCAATCGTGGGTCCAGCCGCCCATCAGCCAGTCGATCTTGTCGAGATAGAACTGCGGGAAGAGTGCGAACACGCTCATGGCAGTGAAGGCGGCGCCTACCGCCCACCAGAGCGCAACGTCGGTATAGCCGTCCGACCGGTCGGCCAGAACGGTGACGATTTCCCCGCTGGTCATCAATTCGGCCTGCGCCACAGCGCTTGAGACGATGTCGTGGTCTGCTTCGTTCAGATAGCCCATTACCAGCCTCCCGAGGCGCCACCGCCCCCGAAACTGCCGCCGCCGCCGGAGAATCCTCCGCCTCCACCAAAGCCGCCTCCGCCACCCCAGCCGCCGCCGCCCCAGTCGTCGGAGTCGGAAATGCCGCGTGCGATCGCCTTGCCGGCCTCCCACAGGATAATGTCGCCAACGCCGCTGCGATAACGCCGGCGGCGACCTCTGCGCATCATCGGCAGGATGAAGAAGATGAAGATGAAGAGCAGCCAGATCAGCGCCCCGATGGGCGATCCGCCTTCGCTCTCGCGTGTTTCGACGCGGTCTTGAGCGACCTTGGCCGCCTCCTCGGGCGGGAGTTCGAGCTGGGTAATGATCTGGTCCGCCCCCCATTCGATCCCGCCGGAGAAATCTCCGTCACGGAAATAGGGCTTCATGCCTTCGACATATTCGAAGGCGAGACCGTCGGGGATGATCCCCTCGAGGCCATAGCCGACCTCGACCCGCATCTTGCGATCATTGGGGGCGACAATGAGGATGATCCCGTCATTGCGCTCCGCATCACCGAGCGCCCATTCGCGGCCCAGGCGATAGCCGTAGTCGGCGATGTCGTATCCTTCGAGATCGGGGATCGTCGCGATGACGAACTGCCGTTGGTTCTTTTCCTCGAACGCATCGAGCTTCGCGGTGAGTTTCGCCTCGGTCGCATCGTCGATGATGTTCGCCGCATCCACCACGGGTGCGGTGCCGCGCTCGGGAAATGTCTGCGCGGCGGCGGGCAGGGCAAGGCCGAGCGCCGCCGCCAGAGGCAGGATCAGACGATAAAGAGCGCGCATTGCCGCTCCGATCAGTTCGCGGCGGCGGCGGGGGCCTCGGTCGCGGTGTTGTCGTTGGCGCCCGCGGCGGGTGCAGCGGTGGTGCCGCCTGCGCGCATGTTCAGTTCGGGAGCGACTTCGGCGCCTTCGGTGGCGGCTTCATAGGGCACCATCGGTTCTGCACCGTGGATGATGTTGGCGCCGATCGTGTCGGGGAAGGTGCGGATGGTGGTGTTATACTTGCGCACCGCCTCGTTGTAGTCGCGGATGGCGACGCGAATACGGTTTTCCTGCCCTTCGATCTGCGTCATGAAGCGACCGAAGTTCTCCTGGCTGCGCAGCTCGGGATAGCGCTCGACCGAGACCATCAGGCGCGAAAGCGCACCGCCAAGCGAGTTTTGCGCTTCCTGGTACTGCTGCATCTTGGCCGGATCGTTGAGATCGTCGCCATCGAGCTTGATTTCGGGACGGGTTGCCGACGCGCGGGCGGAGATCACGTCATTGAGCGTCGCGCGCTCCTGTTCTGCCGAGGACATCACGATCTGTTCGAGGTTGGGGATGAGATTCGCACGCTCCTGGAACGCGGCCTCCACATCGGCCCACTTGGCCTTGGCATTTTCCTCGGCTGCGGGGACCGAATTGATGCCGCAGGCGGACAGCGCGAGTGCTGCGGCGGCGACGATCGATGTGCGGAGAGCGGCGAAGCGGGTCATGAGAGTGTCCTTCAGTTACGCCTGGGGAGAAAGTGACTGTCTTAGCAAGATAGCACGGTTGTGCCGTACTTCAAGCTTAACGCGATCTTGTGGCGAGGACCTGGCAATGGCAGAGTACGCGCGGGTCCAAAGGGTTAAGGGGAATACAGGATGCTAAAAGATTTCAAGGCATTCATCGCAAAAGGCAATGTGATGGATCTGGCGGTTGCCGTGATCATCGGTGCCGCATTCGGCGCAATCGTGACATCGCTGACCGACGAAGTGATCATGCCCATCGTCGGAGCGATTTTCGGCGGGGCCGATTTCTCGAACTACTTCGTCCTGCTGTCCGCACCGGCGGGCTATGAAGGCTCGATGACTGACTACGCCGCGCTCAAGGAAGCAGGCGCGGCGATGATCGGATATGGCGCCTTCATCACGGCGATCATCAATTTCCTGATCCTGGCCTTCATCATCTTCCTGCTCGTCCGCTATGCCAACAAGATCACGGCGGAGTTCGAGGAAAAGCAGGACGAAGCACCGGCAGGCCCGACCGAGATCGAGCTTCTGACCGAGATCCGCGACTCGCTGAAGAAATAGCGCCGCGCGAATTTCGCGCCGGCCGCTCACTTCACATTAAGGCCGGCATCGCTATATAGGGCGGTGCCGGCTTCGGTCGGCTATGGCGATAAACTGCGCCGTGCAATAGGTACAACGGACCCGGGGGCAGTACCCGGCGGCTCCACCATAACCCGCTGATACTGGCGGTTTTTGACGGGGCCGAACCAGGATCGACGTGTGCTGAAAGACGGTGTTTTTGCCCGGGCTGAGTAACCCGTAAAACTGTTCACAACACACAAGTGCCAACGATAACGAAGCACTCGCTCTCGCAGCGTAATGTGACGGGCTAACGCCCTGAATTTACAAAGCTAAAGCGCGGTTGGACCCACCGGGCAACAGAAGCGGATTCCGGGGCTCCGGGGGTAGCTAGCAACAGAAACCCCCACCCATAACCCGGTCCCGGAGGGGTGGTCCGATGCATGTCGTCGCTACTATCGACGTTCCCGACCTGGCCAGCGGCATTGCTTTCTATAGCGACGCCTTGGGTATCAGCGAAAGAGTCCGACCCTTTCCCATCTTCGTGGTCATGACCAATGGTGATGCGCGCATCGGTTTGATGCAGAAGGACGAAGGCACGCGTCCGGCGCCCGGATCGTCCGATGTCCGCAGCTACGCCCGCCATTGGACGCCGGTCCATCTCGACTTCCATGTCAAGGATATCGACGCCACGCTGGCGGCGATCCAAGCTAGCGGCGGCGTGATCGAACAGCACGCCGGTGGAGGCAACCTGCCGCGTGTGGCCTTCTGCTGCGATCCGTTCGGCCATGGCTTTTGCGTGATCGGACCTCGCGATCAAACGACGAAGTCACCGCTCCCAGGTTAGGTAGAGGCGCTGTCCGATTGGGCTTCCGCGGCCTCTCGCGCTTCCTGCTCGTACCGGATCGCGTCGAGGATCTTGGCGCCGCCGAGGAACACAGCGCCAGCAGTCGCCGCGAACAGCAGGTAGCCGCCCACGCCGGGATATTCGGTGGTGTAGTGCGCACCGCGGGTCATGGCGCCGAGGGCCAGGGCGTAGATGATCAGATACGCTTCGAAGCGCGTCTTGATCACAAACAGCCTTTTGACCTTCTTCCACACGTTGCGGTGTTCTCCGTTGTTAACCTTTGAAACTGCAAGTGCCGTGCCATCGACGCGGACCTGCGGACTCCAGTGGTTAATGCTCGAAGAAGTGTAAGACCGCCCGACGAATGGTGTCCAGCGCGTTAACCACGCGCTGTGGGTTTTACGCGAGTTCGTCCAAAGACAGGACAGAAAGCAGCGCTTCGCGTGCCTCAATCACTGTCTTTGCAAGCACTTGCGAGCCAACATCTGCCGGATCGATCTGCTCGGGCCACATCTCGCCGATGACCGATTCGATCCGATCGGCCCGTGCCTCGTCGAGCATGAATCGACCATCGACCGTGTCGGGATCTGCCACCACGCGCAGGCGCAGGCAGGCGGGGCCGCCGCCATTGGCCATCGATTGGCGCACGTCGACCGGGATGACCTGGCGAATGGGTCCGTTGGAAGCGAGCATGGATTCGCACCAGCTCCACACCGCGGCATTCTCCTGGCACTCGCTCGGCACGACCAGCGCCATCTCGCCCGAGGGCAGCGTGAGCAGCTGTGCGTTGAAGAGGTAGGACTTGATCGCATCGGCGAGGGTGACCGCGCTGTCGGGAACCTCGACCACTTCGAGCGCGGGGAAGGCGGCGCGGATCGCGTCATAGGCGCCCTGCTGGTCGGCAAAGGCGCGCTCGTGGGTGAACAGCACGCGCTCGTTGGCGACGGAGACGACGTCATTGTGGAACGCGCCCGCCTCGATCGCCTCGGGGTTCTGCTCGATGAATACGCAAGTATCGGGATCGAGCCCGTGAAGGCGTGCAACCGCGCGGCTGGCCTGCTCGTGCTGGCGTGCGGGGAAACGGCCGCCGGGGCGACCATAGACGAAGACCTCGACGCCTTTGGAGCCGTGCCCTTCGCAAAAGCGCATATGGTTGGCCGCCCCTTCGTCGCCGAAAGTCGGCGGCACGGCGTCGTGCACCGCGAAGTGGCGCTCGTCGCCGAAAGCGATCTTCAGCTGCGCCTGCGTGTCGCGCCATTCCTGTGCGCGGTGGATCATGGTGACGAGGTTTGCAGGCGTCAGGTGGCAGCGCCCATCGGCAGTGTCGGGAGCGGGACTCACGGTCGCGGCATTGGCGGTCCACATTGAACTGGCCGACCATGCGGCTGCGAGCAATGCGCGGTCCAGCTTCGGATCGACCGCCAGTTCACGCAGCAGGCCGTTGTTCGGACGCGGCAGCGGGAGGAGATAGCCTTGCGCAAGACCGTGCTCCATGTTCCCGCGCATCTTGGCGACGCCCTGCAGTGCCGCAGCGCGCGGATAGCTCGGATCGCCCTTGTGGCTGGCGCTGGCGATATTGCCGAGGCTGAGGCCGGCGTAATTGTGCGAGGGGCCGACGATGCCGTCGAAATTGATCTCGACGAGCTTGCTCATCGCGCCACGCTCCAGACCTCGTCGCCTTCACCGACGCCGAGTACCTTCGCGCAGTTCGCGTCGATCGCGACCGTGCCGTCCTCGCGCAAATCGCGCTGGCCATAGGCGCAGCGGAAGGTGTCGAGCTTGCCGGTGGCGATCAGCGCCTTCTCGCCGCCGTCGAGGTCGGTCGCGACCACCTTGGTGCGCTTGGCATCCCGAATGCTGTGTACCTGGTCGGTGCGCGCGGTCATGGTCGGGCCGCCGTCGAAAATGTCGACATAGCCTTCGGCTGCGAACCCTTCGTTCTCGAGCATCCGCATCGCCGCGCGCCCGGTGGGGTGCGGCACGCCGATGACCTTGCGCGCCTCGCTGTTGAGCATGGCGACATAGACGGGGTGCTTGGGCATCAGGTCGGCGATGAACTGGTTGCCGTTGATGGCGTTGAAATAATCGGCTTCCTGGAAGCCCATGCCGAAGAAGCGGCCCGCGACACCATCCCAGAAGGGTGAGCCGCCGCGGTCGTCTATCACGCCGCGCAGCTCGGCGAGGATGCGATCGGCAAAGCGCGCGCGGTGCATCGCAACGAAAAGATAGCGGCTGCGCGCGAGTAAAAGGCCGAGCCCGCCTGCGCGCGCCGCCGGGTGCAGGAACAGCCCACCCACTTCCGAGGAACCCTCGAGGTCGGTGACGAGGCTCAACAACTCGGCCCGCACGGTGCGGTCGAGTTCCTGGCTGTGCTGGGTCAGAGTGTTGAGGCGATAGGAATAGAACGGCCACTGCTGCCCGACGAGGCTCATCAGCTGGCAGGTGCCGCGTACTTCACCGGTTTCGCTGTCCTCGAGGATCAGGACGAACTGGTCGTCGCCGATGGTGTCTTCGGTCCGGCCGAAAGCCTGCGCCGCGCGCTCCAGCTTGCGGGACAGCGCGGCGCGGTCGGCGGGCAGGTTGGTGAAGCCGCCACCGGTCAGCTTGGCCATTTCGTAAAGGTGCTCGAGGTCGCCGGTGTTGGCGGCGCGAAGGCGGAAGGTCACAAATGGTCTCCGGTAGATAGCTTCGCGAGGACCAGCGCGGACAGGGCCGCACGTTCCTTCAGCGAAGGTACGATCATGAATTCTTGCGGTGAATGGATGGCCCCGCCGCGCACGCCCATGGTGTCGACCACGGGCACGCCGCAGGCGGCGATATTGTTGCCGTCGCAGACACCGCCGCTGGGGATCCAGCCGATGGTCTGGCCGAGCGCCGCGCCGCAATCGCGGACGAGGTCGAACAGGCGCTGCGCCTTTTCATCGACCGGCTTGGGCGGGCGGGTGACGCCGCCGTGGCGGTGAATGCCGACCTCGTGCTCGGCCTTGATCGCGGCCAGCAAAGCGTCGAGTTGAGCGTCGAAGCGTTTCATCGCCTCGGTCGACTTGGGACGGATGTTGAAGCGCAGCACGGCAAGGTCGGGGACGACGTTGTTTGCCGAACCGCCTTCGATCTTGGCGGGGTTCACGGTGATGTCGTCCGCCGCCAGCGCGGCGATCCGCAGGACGAGATCGGAGGCCGCGACCACTGCATTGCGCCCCTCGTGCGGATTGCGTCCCGCGTGCGCCGAACGACCGTGGATGGTGATCGAGTAATTGCCCGTGCCGCCGCGTGCGTGCGCCAGCGTGCCGTCGGGCAGGGCGCTGGGTTCATAAGTCAGCGCGGCATATTTGCCCTGCGCCAATTCCTCGATCAGGCCGCGGCTGGCGAGGCTGCCGGTTTCCTCGTCGGAATTGATCATCACGTCATAGCCGACGCGGTCCGAGCCTTCGATCGTTTCGAACAGCTTCAATGCGTGGAGGATGACGTCGAGCCCGCCCTTCATGTCGGCAGTGCCGGGGCCGTTGAGCGTATTGTCGTCGAGCCAGCCGACCTGCTGGAACGGGTGCTCGGCCGGGAAAACGGTGTCCATGTGGCCGGTCAGCACGAAGCGGCGCTCGGCCTCAGGCCTCACGCGGAGCACCATGTGCTTGCCGTGCGGTTTCTCGAACTCGTGACCTTCGGAGGAAATCGCGGTGACCGGGGCCGGTTCAACGAGCTCGACCTCTCCAGGCAGGGCGGAGAAGGCATCGGCCAGAACGCCGGCCATCGTGTCGAGCCCGGCGATGTTGGCGGTGCCGGTGTTGATTGCCGCCCAGTCCTGCACTTCGCGCAGCATGGTGTCGCCGTCCACGGCGTCGAGCAGGGCTTGCGGGGCGCTATCCGGTTTCATCGGCAACGGTCTCTAGACTTCGTATCGCCCGAGTCCACCCCCGCACCGTTTGGCGAGGTTGCAAAGCGGTGGATGCTTGGTATGGGGATGCCTCCTCCCCGGGACCGACATTGCCATTCGCTTACCCAACGAGGAGTTCCATGACCGAATATGTGACGCGCGCCGGTATCGAGACCGATCCGCAGCTTGCTGCCTTCATCGAAACCGAAGTGCTTGGGCCGCTGGGGCGCGATGTCGATGCCTTCTGGCAGGGTTTCGCCGCCCTGCTGGGCGAGTTTGCCCCGCGCAATGCCGCGCTGCTGGCCAAGCGCGATGACCTCCAGGCGCAGATCGACGCATGGCACGTCGCGCGCAAGGGCCAGCCAATCGACCAGAGCGAATACCAGGCCTTCCTGCGCGAAATTGGCTATCTCGTGCCCGAGCCGGGCGAGTTCACCATCGGCACGCAGAACGTCGATCCTGAAATCGCGACCATGGCCGGGCCGCAGCTGGTGGTGCCGATCCTCAACGCGCGCTTCTTGCTGAATGCGGCCAATGCGCGGTGGGGCAGCCTCTACGATGCCTTCTATGGCACCGATGCGCTCGATGCGCCGCCCGCGCGGCCCGGCGGCTATGACGAGGAGCGCGGCGCGGCGGTGATCGCTGCGGGCCGCAAGTTCCTCGACGAGGCGCTGCCGCTGGTCGGCCAGAGCTGGGCCGACATCGCCGACGAGCACGACGGCAAGCTCCAGGACGAGAGCCAGTATGTCGGCAAGACCGCCAAGGGCCTGCTCTTCCGCCAGAACGGCCTCCACATCGAGGTCCAGTTCGACCGCGAGAGCCCGATCGGCAAGACCGACAGGGCGGGCATATCTGACATCATTCTCGAAGCCGCGCTGACGACCATCGCGGACTGCGAGGATTCGGTTGCGGCGGTCGATGCCGAGGACAAGCTCGTCGCTTATCGCAACTGGCTCGGAATCATGAGTGGTGACCTCTCCGAAAGTTTCGAGAAGGGCGGCAGGACGCTGACCCGCACGCTGGCGGGCGACAAGGACTACACCGCGCCCGACGGCAGCGCGCACAGCCTGCCGGGTCGCAGCCTGATGTTCGTCCGCAATGTCGGTCACCTGATGACCAATCCGGCGATGCGCTGGGATGGCAGGGAAATCCCCGAAGGCATCCTCGACGCGGTCGTCACCAGCGCCATCGGCGCGCACGACGTTGCGGGCCTCGGCAAGTTCGGCAATTCGTGCCGTGGTTCGATCTACATCGTGAAGCCCAAGATGCACGGGCCGGAAGAGTGCGGTTTCACCAACGACCTGTTCGACGCGGTGGAGGACCTGCTCGGCCTGCCGCGCCACACGATCAAGGTCGGCGTGATGGACGAGGAGCGCCGCACTTCGGCCAACCTTGCCGCCTGCATCCATGCGGTGAAGGACCGCATCGTCTTCATCAACACCGGCTTCCTCGACCGCACGGGCGACGAGATGCACACCTCGATGCGGGCCGGCCCGATGCAGCGCAAAGGCGCGATGAAGACCAGCACCTGGCTCACCGCCTACGAAAAGCGCAATGTGGGCATCGGCCTCAAGCACGGCCTCTCGGGCAAGGCGCAGATCGGCAAGGGCATGTGGGCCGCGCCCGACCTGATGGGCCAGATGATGGTCGAGAAGATCGGCCATTTGCGTGCAGGCGCCAACACCGCCTGGGTGCCGTCACCCACTGCAGCGACGCTCCACGCGATCCATTATCACCGCGAAGACGTGTTCGAGATTCAGAAGGGGCTGGGCGATATCCCGCCGCTCGACGAACTGCTGTCGATCCCGCTGGCCGATGGCGTGAACTGGTCCGACGAGGAAATCCGCGAGGAACTCGACAACAATTGCCAGGGCCTGCTCGGCTATGTCGTGCGCTGGATCGATCAGGGCGTCGGCTGCTCCAAGGTGCCCGACATCAACGACGTCGGCCTGATGGAAGACCGCGCGACGCTGCGCATTTCCAGCCAGCACATCGCCAACTGGCTGCTCCACGGGGTGATCTCCGAGGAGCAGGTGATGGAGAGCCTGCGCCGCATGGCCGCAAAGGTCGATGAGCAGAACGCTGGCGACCCGTTCTACGAACCACTGCTGGCGAACGAGGACGGCGCCGCTTTCAGCGCGGCGAAGGACCTGATCTTCAAGGGCGTCGAGCAGCCCAGCGGCTACACCGAACCGCTGCTCCACGCCTGGCGGAGGCGTAAGAAGGCGGGTTAGTGGCCTTTGCGATCAATCTGGCTTCGCGGCTTTGCGAGCCATCGCATTGACCGCCTTCTTGACCATTGATTTCGCGACCTTCGCTCCATCGCCATCAAGGGCATCTCGCTTAATGACGTCGTTGATAAGTATGGACCTTATTTGATCCTCGGTCGATTTCGTGCCGTCGAAGAGCTTCCGGATCTCGCGACGGATGATGCCTAGCACCGGCTCGCTCTGGACAAGTTCCGCAATCACAAATCGGTTCAATATCTGTGCCTGCTTGTGAAAGCTGTCCAATGCATCTGTCGTGATATTCTCGCGGCAGAGCATGGCGAGTTTTTCCATGTCGTCTTTCGATCGAGCGGAAAGTTGTCCAAAATCGAATGAACAGACTTCTTCCCAGTCAATCGGTTTGCCGAACTTAATTCGAAAGATGCGCCAATCTATCGCGTTGGTCAGGATGACCCATTCGATGCCCTCATGGGCACCGTAGTTCACAGCCTGTCGAAGGTGGTTCTCCGCGAGATTGGTACCGGCCGACTTAACCTCGGCCAGATAGTGCACCTTGCCATCGACCTTGATGGCCAAGTCACAGAACGTCCCCCGGATTTGCTGCTCACTCGTTAGCTCAAGGTATTTGTCGTAGCCGAACACATCGGTGAGAATGTCCTTTACGACGGTTACTGTGTCGGCTTCGGATATATCTCTCTCAGCGAGTTTGCGGACAATTCTCTGATATTTTCTAAGTCCAGCAGTGAGACGATCCTGAGTTCTTTTTGCGATCTTCACCAGTCCCTCCCCGTATTCGACAACTGAGAGCAATATTGCTCCATCGAATAAATCACGAGGAAAATTTTCCTAGACTTGATCGTTTGCTAATCCGGCATCCCGGATAGCCCACTCGCCTTGCGCAGTGCGTCGCCGTCCAGGCGGAAGCCGTCGAGGAAGACGGTCTCGACGCGGCGCAATCGGGTAATGTCCTGCGAGACATCGCCATCGACCAGCACGAGATTGGCGGTCTTGCCCGGGGTGATCGAGCCGAACTCGTCATCCATGCCGACAAGTCTCGCCGGGACGATGGTTGCGGTCTGGAGAGCCTCGGCATTGGTGAGGCCGGCTTCCTCGTAGAGTTCGAGCTCACGCACCAGTTCGAGACCCCAGCCATCGGTGCCCGCGACGATCGGCGCTCCCGCCTTGTGGAGGCGTCCGATGAGGCCGACCATCTTGTCGAAGCTCTTGCGGAAATCGTCGCGCGTCAGTCCGTCGAACAGCGGATAGCCGGAGATTTTCCATCCGCGCACAACGCCCGGAGGCGCGACCTTGGCGAAGGGCGAATATTCGGGCGCCAGTTCGGACCCGTCGGAGGTGAGAAGCGGTTCCCACACGGCAAGCGTGGGATCGACATAGGTCCCGCGCTCGCCAAGCTCCTTGTAGAAGGCCGTCATCTCGGGGGAGTCGAGATCGACATCCTTGCCGTATTTTGCCGGTCCCTCGAGGCGCATGGCAGTGTTCGACTTGTCGACCACTTCGCGCGGCATGGCCTGCATGATGATGAAGTTGATGTGGGTGACTTCGTCATAGCCCGCGCGCACTGCCTCCAGCGGATACATTCCTGCCGGGATATGGCCATGGACGTGCAAGCCGAGCTTGTGTGCCTCTGCGGCCGCAGGTTCGATCCATGCGGGAGTCATGGAGGTATAGAACTTGACCCCCCACATGCCCGCGTCCTTGATCTCGTGGACCGTCGCGATGGCTTCCTCGAGCGACGATACGGTGATCGAGCCCTGTGCTGCCAGTGGATCCTTGCGGTCGACGATGACCGAAACCTTGCCCTCGGGAGCGAGCAGGTCGCCCGCCGCGCGGCGCGTGGTGATGCTCTGCGCCTCCTCGATCTCGGAACCCGGGCTGCGGTAATTGGTCATCCCGGTCGCGACATTCTGGAGCAGGTTCCAGTCGTCCCCGCCGACATGGGCATGGGCATCCCAAAGGCCGGGCACGAGTGTCTTGCCCGCGCCGTCGATCACGGTTGCGCCTGCAGGGGCCTTGATCGTGCCCGCTGCGCCGACCGCGGCGATCTTGCCATCGGCAACCAGCACAGACTGGCCCGTGAGATACGTCCCGGCGAGCGAGTCGAAGGTCATCACATTGTCGATCAGGGTCGGCGTTGCATTCGCTTCGGTCAGGAATTCATGCGCCACCTCCTTGACCATCTCGGCGGTCGCCCGGTCCGAGATTTCCTTCAGCTTGAGCGCACTGGCCTCGTATCCGGCGGGCAGCAGGGACATGCCGCCTGCCACATCGAAGAATTGGTTGCCTTCGGTGAGCCAATAGGGTGAAGGTGCAAAGCCAAGACCCGTGATGAAGGCGAGCTTGACCTTCTCCTTGCCATTGGGGCCGTCGACTTCGGTTTCCTCGACGATTGAGGCGGTTGCGTGACCGGAGGGCAGGAGGTCGAGCCCCTTCTCACCCGCCGCGACCAGCGCCGCAATGTCGCCTTCGCCAGCCAGCCAGGGGCCGCCATAGGTCGAGTAGCGCTTGCCGCCGAATGGTGCCGAACCTTCGTCGATCGAGGTCTTCCAATGCGCCGTGCCATCGCCATCGACAAAGAAGGTCTCGCTCGCGTCGCCCGTATCTGTGAAGCCGCGGATTTCGATCTTCACCGGCGTGCCGTCCGAGCCGCGAACGATGGTCTGGTCGGTCTCGGTGATCCAGCCGCGCAGGTTCATCGACATGCGATAGGCGGCCGCTCCCTCGGAGGTTTCCCAGGCCCAGATGTCGCCGTGATGGCCCGATTGCGAGAATATGACGTAGTGTCGCGCATCGTCGGGCGCGACCATCAGGTCTTCCTTCTTCACGGGCTCGGCAAGTGCGGCAGTCGAAAGTGCCGTCGTCGCGGCAAGGGCAAGCAGGGTGGCGGTGAATCGATTGCGCATGGCCGTCTCTCCCATCGGATGCGGCGCGAAACTGGCACCGGACGGGTCACTCGGCAATCCGATTCCGACAGGAAGCCTAAGCCGTTGGTCGATCGAGCGCGCGGGCAAGCGCGACGAATTCCTCGACAGTGACGGTCTCTGCGCGGCGCTGCGGATCGATCCCGTTCGCTTCGGCGGATTCCACTGCGCCCGGAATGCCCTTGAGGCTCTGGCGCAGCATCTTGCGGCGCTGGCCGAAGGCGGCTTCGGTGAGTCGTTCCAGCAGGCGTGCGGACACCCCCTCTGGCATTTCGCCGGGTTCGACATGGACGATGGCGCTCATCACCTTGGGCGGGGGAGTGAAGGCGCTGCGGTGAACCTTCATCGCCATTTTCGCCTTCGCGCGCCACTGGGCGAGCACGGCGAGGCGGCCATAGGCAGAACCGCCCGGTGCGGCGACGATGCGCTGGGCGACCTCCTGCTGGAACATCAGCGTCAGGCTGGTCCACAGCGGCGGCCATTGCTCGCCGCCAAGCCAGCGCACGAACAGTGCAGTCCCGACATTGTAGGGCAGGTTGGAGAGCACGGCGAAAGGCTCGCCGCCCAACAGCTCGGCATGGTCTAGCTTGAGCGCATCGCCCTCGATCACGCGCAGCTGGCCGGGAAATGCCTCGCCCAGTTCCGCGAGGGCCGGGAGGCAGCGCTTGTCCATTTCGATAGCGGTGACGCGCGCTCCGGCCCGCAGCAGGGCGCGCGTCAGGCCGCCCGGGCCGGGGCCGACTTCCAGCACCTGCTTCCCCGCCAGATCGCCGGGGATTGCCGCGATCCGGCCGAGCAATTGCTCGTCGAAGAGGAAGTTCTGGCCCAGCGCCTTTGAAGCCGAGAGGCCGTGGCGCGCGATGACTTCGCGCAAGGGGGGGAGGTCAGCCATGCGCAGCCCTGCGCGCCGCAATCGCGCCCGCCATCCTGAGCGCGGCGATCATTGCGCCGGGATTTGCGATGTTCTTGCCCGCAATGTCGAAAGCGGTGCCATGGTCCGGACTGGTACGTACGATGGGGAGGCCAAGTGTGACGTTAACGCCCTCGTCGAAATCCAGCGCCTTCAGCGGAACGAGCGCCTGGTCGTGATACATGGCGAGCGCCGCATCATAGGTGGCACGGGCGCGCGGGGTGAACAGCGCGTCGGCGGGGTGCGGGCCGGTGACGTCGAGCCCCTCGGCGCGCAGCGCCTCGATGGCGGGCGCTATGATCCGGGCTTCCTCGTCGCCGAACTTGCCGCCTTCGCCTGCATGAGGATTGAGGCCGCAGACCGCGAGGCGCGGACTGGCGATGCCGAAATCGCGCGCGAGCGCTGCTGCGACGATGCGGGAACGATGCTCGATCAGGTCTTGCGACAGCCGCGTGGGGACTTCGGCAAGGGCGCAATGCACCGTCAATGGGACCGCTCGCAGGCTCGGCCCGGCGAGCATCATCACCGCATCCTCGCGCTCCAGCCCGCAGACGTCGGCAAGGAACTCGGTTTGCCCGGGATATTCGAAACCGACCATCGCCAGTTGCGCCTTGGCAATCGGCGCCGTGACAACAGCGGAGGCATTGCCGAGCAGTGCCGCCCGCGTCGCTTCGGCGAGCGAATGAAGTGCAAGCGCTGCACCTGCTTCGTCCGGCGCTCCCGGCGTTGCGGCGGCATCCTCGGCACCCAGCACAGGCAAGGCGTTGTCAAACCGGGGAATGGCCTCCGACGCATCACCAATCGCGGCAATCGGCACGGACAATCCGCGCGACCTGGCCGCCGCTTCCAGCACGCCAGCCCCGCCGACCACGAAGAAGGGCGCGAGGCCCGCTTGCGAGCGCCGCGCCCAGCTTTCTACGATGATCTCCGGCCCGATTCCCGCCGGATCACCGATGGATACGGCGAGGGGAGCCATGATCGACGTCAGTTATACTCGATGTAAGCGTCGTTGCGCAGGTCGCGCAGGTAACGCTGGGCGCGCTTCTGGATGCGCTCGTCCTCGAGCTGGCCCATCAGCGTGTCGAAATCGGGGCCACCGGCGACCTTGGGGTCGTCGCGACCGCACAGCATCAGAACACGAACGCTGTCGTCGATCGAACCGAAGGGCGGCGAAAGCTGGCCGATCTGCATCTGGAGCATGATCTGTTGTAGCTGTTCGGGCAAGGCGCGCACGGCGATCTGGTCATTGGTCACAACCGTCGCGCCAAGGGCGGCGGCACCTGCTTCGGCATCGCCGCAGCCGCGCAGCTGGCCGACACCATCGAGGAATTGCTGCAAGCGCGCGTTGCGTGCCTCGGTTGCCATCGAAGGGTTGAAGTCGAGCTGGATCTGCTTGAGCGACAGCATTGCGTCGCGCGGATCGGCCATCAGCACCTGGCGCTTGTCGATCAGCAAGCCGATCCAGTAGCCGCCCGGGATCTCGATCGGTCCGACCAGCTGGCCGGGGCTCATTTCGCGCGTCACGGCTTCGAGCGTGGTGTTCTTGAGCTGGCCCAGCTGAATCCAGCCGAGATCGCCGCCGACTGCGGCGGTCGACGCTTCGGAGAACTGGCGGGCATAGGCGACGAAGCTGCCGCCCTGGCGCAGCTGCGCCACGATCTGTTCGGCATTGCTGCGAACCTGCGCCGCGCTTTCCGGCGTCGCGGACAAGTAAATCTCACCGAGACGGTATTCGTCGGTGCCGCGACTGGCTTCGAGCCGCTGGATCAATTCGTTCACTTCATCGGTCGAGACATTCACGAAAGGAGCGACATTGCGGCGCAGCAGGCGCTGCCAGGCGATCTCGCCGTGGATCTGGCGCTTGAGCGAGGTCGGCGAGGAGCCGATCGAGGTGAGGTACTCGTCCATCGCCTGCGGGCGCTGTTCGAAATTCTGTGCAGCGACGCGGGCATAGGTCTGGTCGATCTCCGCCTGCGGAATCTCCATTTCCTGTGCCTCGGCCGCCTGGATCTGGAGCGTTTCGTCGATGAGGTTGCGCAGCACCTGCATCTTCACCCGTTCGAGTTCCTCGGCCGGTATGTCCTGCTGGTTCGCGGCAACGAGAAGCGCGGTGCGCTGGTCGACGTCGGTACCGGTGATGACGAAGCCGTTCACCACGGCAGTCGCCTTGCGGACATTGGGGTTGGCATCGCCCAGGACACTGACGTTCGCCGGAATGTTCAACGGGTTGTCGACGCCGGTTGCATCCTGCGCGAAACCGCCCGCCGGCGACAGTGTCAGGCCCGCCGCAGCGGCCAGTGAGAGAAACTTGGAAAACGAGTGTGCGCTCACGTGTGGTACCCAGTTGCGATACGGCCAGCGTATCCGGATTGACCCCGGCTATTGCCGCGCTGCGGCTTAACCAAAGCTGATTGCCCTTTTCAGGGCGCCGCGGCGGATAGCGCGTTTGCGCCGCACTGCCAACGGTTGCGACTCAGCGAAATCCCAGATTTCGCAAACTGAAATAGAGCTGGAAGGTGTCGCCGCGCTGGGCATCGCCCGAGTTCACATAGTCGCGGCGCCAGGTCAGGCCCATTTCGAGGCAATCGTCCGCATAGGCAATGCCAAGGCGGGTGCGGATCGGTTCGAACCCGTCGGACTCGAATATCGGGTCCTCTTCGCGGTCGGTCAGGTTGAACACGCCCGAACCGAACAGCGACCAATAGTTGGCAAAGGCTACGCGCACTGCGCCGCGCAATTCCTCGCGGTCCTGCAGATCCTCGACCTGAGTGATGTCACGGTTGAGGCGCAAATAGCCGAGCTCGACATAAGTTCGGCTCGAACCGACGGTTGCATCGACTTCGTTGCGGCGCACGGCAAGATTGTCCTTGTCGAGCCGGAAGCGGTGCGTGAGTTTCACGAAATCGCGATAGCGTAGCTGCGTGCGGCCAACGAAATCGGAAAATTGCTCGGACAGGCCCGTCCCGTCGGGCAGGATGTCGCGGCTCGAATCAAGGCGATAGGACTGGCCGAAGGTCGTGTTGAACTCCCAGTCGGGTACGCGCAGCTGCCAGTCGAAACCATAGGTGACACGCGCGCCGTCCTCGACCCGGTCGTAGCCAGGGAATCGGTTCAGCGCGAACAGGTTGGAATCCTCGAGGTCGATCGCGCGGGCATCCTCGTTGGGGATCGCGAGATTCTTGATCGGGGGAGTGGCGACCAGTTGCACGCGCGGGGTGAGCACCTGCTCGCCGCCGAAGGCCTCGCCGACGAAGGGCCAGTGCACATCGACTGCGCCGAGCGCGACCCCGCGCGTCTGCCAGCCGGGATTGCCGCGATAGGAGGCGGTGGAGGTGAGGTAGTTCTCGTCCGAATGATAGACGTCGCCGCGGACCAGGCCGGTCACGGTCACCACTTGACCCATGTTGGTGACGCGGCTGAGATCCCATTGCGCGCGGGCGAAGGCGCGCTGGGTGTCCTGCCCTTCGTCGCGTCCGATTGCGAGCGTGTTGGCCTGCAGTTCGAGCGTGCCGCCCACCACCGGTTCGTCGAGGCGATAGCGGAAATCGAACACGGGCAAGGCAATCGGCACCTCGCCCTGCGGCTGGTTGAGGCGCAGCGTCTGCGTGGCCCAGCCGGCCAGCGACATGTAGCTGTTGTCGACGATCCGCTCGAGGTTGAAGGTCGAGCGCAGGCGATCGTCGCGGCTGATGTCGTAGCGGCGCAGGAAGGTGCGGTCGCTCGCCACACGGACCGAGCTGGTCAGGCTCCAGGAGGGCGACAGCTGGAACTTGCCATTGGCGAAAAGGTAGCCGCGGAAGTCGTTGCTTTCGGTCGGTGTCGCACCATTGATACCGATGCGTTTGCTGTAAGTACCGTAGCCGGTGATCTGGTAGGCACCCTTGTCGGTCAGGTGGCGCCATTGCGCCGCGAGCAGCGGCGGCGCCTCGCTATAGACATGGGCGTTGAGCGTCAGGTCCTTGTTGTTGGCAAGGCGGATGTAATAGCTTCCGCTGACCTCCACGCCGTTGCTTTCCGAAAAGCGCAGGTCGGGGACGAGGAAGCCGGACACTGCGCCGCCGTCGGTGCGAATGGAAAGTCCGGGCAGGGGCAGGATGCGTTGCCCGAAGAGCTCGAGAAAGGCACCGCGGAAGGAGATCTTCTCCGAATTCGGGTCGTAGATCACCCGCTCGGAGGTGATCCTCCAGCTGGGCTCCTTGGGACAACCGTCGGGGGTTACAACGGCGCAGCCCGAATAGACCGCTTGCGACAGCGCGACCCGCCCGTCGCTCTCACGCATTCCCTGGTTCGCGGCGAGCCGCCCTCCCTGGCGTAGCGCGAGGAGGAGGTTGTCCATCGCACCTGCCTCGAATTCGTCGGTCAGCTCGATCCGGTCACTGAACAGCTGGTTGCCGTTCTCGTCGACGAAGCGAACGCGCCCTTCGGCCAGGATGACGCCGGTCCGGCGGCTCCAGCTGACCGAATCCGCGCGAAGCGAACGGTCCTCGTTGCGCAGCACCACATTACCGCTGGCGGTGACGATGTCCGCATCCGAATCATAGGCGAGGATGTCCGCCTCGAAGGCGATTTCGCGACCGGTAGCGGTTTCGCTGCTGTCGGGAATGAGTGCCGCATCGTTTTCGGGCTGCCCTGTCGGATCGACCACGGTTCCGACATCGTCGGCGGGATCCTGCGCCAGAGCAGGCGTGGACAAGGCAAGCACCGACGCCAGCGCGAACAATCGCGCCGCCAGCCGGCTGGCCTCAAAAGCTGTCTCGGCGGGCGGGACCATGCCTTGCCTATCGCATCGGCCACGCCTAATCGCAATCGCCATCCTACGGGGCGTTCCGCAGGCCGGTCCGTCGCCACCAGCAATATCTTTGGGAGAACCCATGCACATCCAGTTCAGCAACACCCGTCCGCAATCGGCGCGCCTTCTTGCGCATGTCGTCGACAAGGGCAAGCTGCCATCGGATATGGAGAAATCGGTCGGCGAAGGGGCCGAGGCAGCGCGTTTCAAAGGGAACGCCGGGCAGGTCTTCGAGGCCTTTGTCGAGCGCGACGGAGCCGTGCAACGCCTCGCGCTCGCAGGTGCGGGCGACAAGAATGACGAGGGTCGCGAGGCGAATCTGGAGAAGGCAGGCGCGGGTCTCGCGGCCAAGTACCAGGCGAGCGGTATCGACGAGATCGTGCTCGACCTTGGCGACAGTAGCCTGTCGGCCGGCGAGACCGCCTCGGTCCTCCTCGGCCTGCGCCTGCGCAATTGGCGCTACGACATCTACCGCACCAAGATGAAGGACGAGCAGAAGGTCACGCTCGAGAAGGTGACCGTGGTCAATGCGCCCGAGGGCGCCGAAGCTGCGTGGAGCGAGAAGCAGCACCTCGCCACCGGCATCGAGTTCACCCGCGAACTGGTTACCGAACCTGCCAATGTCATCTATCCCGAGAGCTTCGTGGCGCGCTGCCAGGAGCGTTTCGAAGGCACGGACGCAGAGCTGATCGTGCTCGATGAAGCGCAGATGGAGAAGATGGGCATGGGCTCGCTGCTCGGCGTCGGGCTGGGTTCGGAGAAGGAATCGCGCATCCTCGCCATTCGCTGGAACGGCGGCAATCCGGGTGACGCGCCGACTGCTTTCGTCGGCAAGGGCGTGACCTTCGACACCGGCGGAATCAGCCTGAAGCCGGGCGCAGGCATGTGGGACATGAAGTGGGACATGGGCGGCGCAGGCGCAGTTGCCGGTGCCATGCTCGCGCTCGTCGGACGCAAGGCCAAGGCCAATGTCGTCGGCGTGGTCGGCCTGGTCGAGAACATGCCCGACGGCAAGGCCCAGCGTCCGGGCGACGTTGTGACCTCCATGTCGGGCCAGACGATCGAAGTGCTCAACACCGACGCCGAAGGCCGTCTCGTTCTCGCCGACGCACTGCACTGGGCGCAGGAGGAATTCCAGCCCTCGCGCGTGATCGATTTCGCCACGCTGACCGGCGCGATCATCATCTCGCTGGGCAATGAGCACGCTGGCCTGTTCTCGAACGACGACCAGCTTGCCAAGGACCTGACCGATGCAGGCCTTGCCACCGGGGACAAGATGTGGCGCCTGCCGCTTGGCGCGGCCTATGACAAGATGATCGACAGCCCGATCGCCGACATGAAGAACATCGGCGACAAGGGCGCAGGTTCGATCACGGCCGCGCAGTTCCTCCAGCGCTTCATCGCCGACGGCACCCCCTGGGCGCATTGCGACATCGCGGGCACCGTGTGGGCCGACAAGCCTGGCCAGACCTGGGGCAAGGGTGCGACCGGTTTCGGCGTCCGCCTGATGGACCGCCTGATCGCCGACACGGTCGAGAAGTAAGCGGATAGGTACGGGGTCGTGCGAGTAGATTTTTATCAGCTCAGCCGCGATCCCGTCGAGCTGACCGTGGCCAAACTCGCGCGCAAGGTCATGCAGGTGGGCGAGCGGCTGGTGGTGGTCAGTGGCGACCCCGGCCAGCGTGAGACCGTCTCCAAGGCACTCTGGGAGCAGGGCGGGGGCGCTTTCCTCGCTCACGGCTCGGCTGGCGAACCGCATGAGGCACGCCAGCCGATCCTGCTGTCGGAAACCTGCACTGCCCCCAATGAAGCGCGCATGGCTGTCATCGCGGATGGCGTCTGGCGTGATGAGGCCTCGAACTTTGCGCGGGTCATGCTGCTGTTCGATCCGGCGGGCCGCGATGCCGCGGTCCAGCTCTGGCGTCGCTTTGCCGCCGATGAGAGCGTCGACAATCGCATCTTCAAACAGGACGCCAACGGTTCTTGGCGCGAGGGCGCATAGGCGGTAATTCCCTCCACCAACAGGGAGCCCACCAGATGCGTATAATGATTCTCGCGAGCGCGCTCGCGCTGTCCGCCTGTGGTTCGAGCGACGAAGTCGCGATCACCGACAAGGATGGCGACGAGGTCGGCACCTACGCCATGGCAAACGGCGAGACGACCGCCCGCATCAGGAGCGAGGATGGGACCGTCACTGCCATGCGTTCGGGCGCGCAGGTCCCGGTCGACCTGCCTTCGGGTTTCACTGTCGCGCCCGGGCTCATTGTGCTCAACAACACCAATGTGGAGCGCGGCGAGGGCCGCTACGTCATGCTGACCCTGGAAGGTGAGGCGCCGGTGGCCGATGTCGTCGCCTTCTATCGCAAGCAGGCCGAAGCTGCGGGTGTGGACGTCAATGTCGAGGTGACCACGGGCGATAGCGCGACAATTGCGGGAGAGGGTGAAGGCGGACTGGGCTTTTCGCTGATGGCCAGCCGCAGCGGGGACAAGACCGCCGTCCAGCTGACGCTTAACCAGGGTCTCGACTAGGACGCAGTTCGGCTTCTTAGCCTCTTGCCCGCACGCCTGCGCGGCGCTAGGGGCGCGCGCAATCCAATTCCCCCCAATCTCGCAAGGAATTCACCATGGCGGTTACCCGCACCTTTTCGATCATCAAGCCCGACGCCACCCGTCGCAACCTGACCGGCGCAGTCACCAAGATGCTGGAAGACGCCGGCCTGCGCGTCGTCGCTTCGAAGCGTATCCACATGACCCGCGAACAGGCCGAAGGCTTCTACGCGGTCCACAAGGAACGCCCCTTCTTCGGTGAACTGGTCGATTTCATGATCAGTGGCCCGGTCGTCGTCCAGGTTCTCGAAGGCGAAGACGCCGTGAAGGCCAACCGCGACGTGATGGGCGCCACCAACCCGGCAGACGCTGCCGAGGGCACCATCCGCAAGACCTATGCCGAATCGATCGAAGCCAATTCGGTCCACGGTTCGGACAGCGAAGAGAACGCCAAGATCGAGATCGACTTCTTCTTCAACGAAGACGAGATCGTCGGCTAAACCCGAGTCTCATCGGTTCGCAGGCGGGCGCGCTTCCCATGCGGGGGCGCGCCCGTTTTCGTTTGCCTGAACGCTGCCGGTTTGTCGTCCTGACGGATTTGAGGTAAATCAAGCGCCAGAAACAGGAGAACAGACTCGGGTCGCGCCTTCGTTGGGGGAGAAGACCATGGGACGTATCCTGATCATGGCGATCGCCATCGCCATCTATTTCGCTTTCTTCGGCGCATTCCTTTATCTCGTCGGCTTCGTCGGCGGGTTCGATTTCATGCCGACGCATGTGGACAAGGGGCTGGCGGCAAGTGCGGCAGTGGCAGCAGCTGCCGACCTCGCCCTGATCGCCGCCTTCGGCGTCCAGCATTCGGTCATGGCGCGACCCGGCTTCAAGGCGGCCTGGACGCGCATCATTCCGCCGGCGCTGGAGCGCAGCTTCTACTGCCTGGCCACGGTCATCATGCTCCTCCTGATGTTCGCCTTCTGGCACCCGATCGCGGGGACTGTCTGGGCAATCGAAAACGAGACGGGCCGGATGATCATGATCGCCCTGTTCTTCCTTGGCTGGGCCATCTTGTTCATCGCCACCTGGCTGCTCAATCACTTCGAATTGTTCGGCCTGCAGCAGGCCTGGCACAATATGCGCGGGGGCGAGGCCGCGCCGCCGAAGATGCGCACGCCGCTGTTCTACAAGATGGTGCGCCACCCGATCTACACGGGTTTCTTCATCGCCTTCTGGGCAACACCTGTGATGACGGTGGGTCACCTGCTCTTCGCAATAGGCATGACGATCTACATCCTGATCGGCATTGCCCATGAAGAGCGTGACCTGGTCGATGTTTTCGGCGACGAATACCTTGCCTACCGCAAGACCGTAGGCGCCTTCATCCCGGGGATCGGCAAGAAAGCCTGATTGTCAGGCGAAACTCTCGATCTGCGAGCGGTGCGCATGGTGCGGATCGCTCGCGGATTTGTTGTGCTCTGCGGACATCGCTTCCAGTGAGGCGGACGGCAGGTCGAGACCGAGATCGTTATGGAGCCGCTGCATTGCGCCGCTCCAGTCCAAGGTCAGTTCGTCGAAATCGACATGGGCGACTGCGCCGCTGAACTTTGCAAGGGCTGCTTCCATCCGTTCTTCGCGCAGGGCCAGCTTGCGGCGCCATTCGGATTCCAGCGCCCCAAGATCTGCATGGTCGGTCTGAAATGCCATCTGACTCGCGACCATCGATAGCGTGCTTTGCAGGACTTCCTCATCGTCACGCCGGGTCACGACCACGCGAGCATCGGGGAAGCGGGAGAGCAGGGCAGTCAAGTCCTCGGCAAATTGCGGGCACTTGAGCACGCGCGCCCGTTCGCCATCACCCATCACGGCTGCATCGGTGCGCAATATGCGGGCGAACTCGGCATAGACCGCGCTCGCATCGCGTGCCTCGCTGAATGCCACGAAGGAGGGAATGCGCCATTGCGCCTCGAAAGCGCAGGCGTCGAGCGCGCCTGACAGCCAGCCGATTTCCTCGTCCACCCGTGTCGCGCCGAAAGGGTGGAGTGTGTCGAGCCAGGGATTGATCCGGCGCGCTATGGCGAGACCCATCGCGCTCTTGAGTGGTCGCAGGTCGGGGCGGCGCGGGACGGGATCGTGGCTGTTGCAGAACAAAGTCCCACAATTCCTCGGATCGGCGGCGAGCAGGCGGTGGACCCGCGTGGTGCCCGCGCGCATCTGGCCGACGACGATGATCGGCGGCGCGATGGTTGCCTCCGCAAGTTCGGGCGCATCGTTCCAGAACCGACCGAGCGCGTGGCGCTTGCGGATGGCCGAGGTCAGCTGGCCATAGGCCATGGTGTGGCCGAGCGAATTGAGCCGGGCCTCTTCGCGCAAGGAACGGCACAATTGATCGAGCCGCTCGCGGAAGTCGGCGACTTCGTCCGGCGAGCGGATCGAGATTTCATCCTCGCTCGTGAAACCCTTTGCGCCGATGGCCCAGAGATAATCGGGATCGAGCGGCGGCTTCTCAGTCAGCCCGCGATCCCACAGCGCCTCGACCGCGCGCCCCGCCCATTCCGCCGCTTTCGAGCGGGCGAAAGGGTGCGGGCGCGGAGGTGCGTTCACTCGGCCCGGTCCCTGCGCGCGTTGAACCTGGCGAGCGCCAGTCGCATGAATAGGAGCAGGCCAAGCACGCCGCCCACGACCATCAAGGTCTCGCCCATGCTGGCGCCGGATTGCCGGCCCTCGATATCGTCCGCGTTCAAGGCGATGACGAGGAGCCCGATGGCGGCGATGACGTAGAAAATGAAGGTGCGACCCATCCCCGGGCTTCTAGAACGCATCGGCTGCGTCGAGAAGCCTTGTGAGGCGAGAAGGGGCAACTTGTCGCCAGCTGCGTTGCAGCCAGTCGGCGACATTGTCCCAATCGACCCCCTTGCGATTGAGGATCACGCCGATCCACCCGCTCGCGCCGTAATAGGCGGGTTTGTGATAGGCATGGGGCTGCGCTTCGACGAGGCCTTCAAGCTCATCCATGCTGTCGCATTTCACCAGCAGCGAGATATGCGGTGTGCCGTGGTGCTGGTCGGAGAAATAGGCGAAGAACTTGCCTGTCTTTTCGCTGCCAACGCGGAAGCCGGGGGAGCCGTGGCTGGAGCGCTCATGCGTTTCGGGCAAGGCGAGGGCGAGGGCGGTGACGCGATCGAGCAGCCACTGCGGATCGCTCTCGCGCGAGACGAAATCGGCCAGCACGCGGGGATACAGCTGATGTTCGGCGATCAGCACGCGTTCGGCGAGTGAATCAAGCGCTTCATTCGCATGTATTGCGACCGCGATCTGGCCCAGAGTTTCGCCCATATCGAGCTCTTCCGTGACGAGGTGAACGGTCGCCCCGGCATGGCTGTCACCCGCCGCGATCGCCCGCGCATGGGTGTCGAGACCTGGATATTTAGGTAGCAGCGAGGGGTGGATATTGAGCATCCGGCCTGCCCAGCGGCGGACGAATTCCGGTGTCAGGATCCGCATATACCCGGCAAGCACGATATAGTCGGCCCCGGCCTTCTTCGCCGCGTCTTCCATCGCCGCATCGTGATCTTCGCGGGCCATTCCCTTGTGCGCGAGGGCGAAGGTCTCGATTCGCTCTGCGCGCGCAAGTGTCAGCCCGGCAGCGTCCGGATTGTTGGATGCGACGAGGGTGATTTCATACGGGCAGTCAGGCAGGCGGCTGGCGTAGAGCAGGGCGGCCATATTTGTGCCCGTGCCCGAAATGAAGACAGCAACCTTGGCCCGTTCAGGCATTATGCGTCGCCGACCAGTCGTTGCGAGAGGACCATGTCCCGGCGGAACCTCGCACGGTGCAGCCTTTCTCGCCCTCGACGATGCGGCCCACGGCCAGCACGGTTTCGCCCGCGTCCTCGAGCCGCGAGCGAACCACTTCGGCATTGGCAGGCTCCACCGCCAGCACCATGCCCACGCCGCAATTGAAGGTGCGCGCCATCTCGGCAGGTTCGATGTTGCCCTGTGCCTGGAGGAAAGCCATCAGCCCCGGCTGCTCCCAGCCATCGGCATCCACTTCCGCGTGAGCACCCTGCGGCAGAACGCGCGGGATATTCTCGAGCAGGCCGCCGCCGGTGATGTGGGCGAGCGCGTCGATCAGTCCGTCACGCACCACGGGCAGCAGGTTCCTGACGTAGATTTTCGTCGGCTCGATCAGTGCGTCGATCAGCAGGCGATCCTGGTCGAACAGGGCAGGGCGGTCGAGCTTCCAGAGCTTGTCCTCCGCCAGTCTGCGCACCAGCGAATAGCCGTTCGAATGCACGCCCGAGCTGGCGAGGCCGAGGAGGACATGGCCCGGTGCCACGCGCTCGCCCGTCAGCTGTTCGCCACGCTCGACCGCGCCGACGCAGAAGCCCGCAAGGTCATAATCACCCTCGGCATACATGCCCGGCATTTCCGCCGTCTCGCCGCCGATCAGCGCGCAACCGGCCTGCTTGCAGCCCTCCGCAATGCCCGCAATCACACGTTCGGCAATGCCGTTCTCGAGCTTGCCTGTGGCGAAATAGTCGAGGAAGAACAGCGGCTCCGCGCCCTGCACGATCAGGTCGTTGACGCACATGGCGACGAGGTCGATCCCGACCGTGTCATGCCGCCCGGTGTCGATGGCGAGCTTGAGCTTGGTGCCGACACCGTCATTGCCCGCGACCAGCAAGGGGTCCTTGTAGCCCGCCGCCTTAGGATCGAAGAACCCGCCGAATCCCCCGATCTCTCCATCAGCGCCGGGACGCATGGTTGCCTTGACCAGCGGGCCGATCGCCTTGACCAGGGCATTGCCCGCCTCGATCGAAACGCCTGCCTGTTCGTAGGTGTAAGAGGGGGTATTGTTGCGGGGTTCGTCGCTCATGCGCTCCGCCTTACGCATTCGCGCTTGGATTTCCAGTTTCCTTTCGGCAAAAGGCCCGCTGTTTCCCCGATGGTCCACGCGATTTCTTCCCAACCCGCCTTGAAGCGCCCGATTCTCGCCGTTCTCGGGATGGCGTTATTGTGTGCGTTCGGCTTTGCGCTCTTGGCGCAGGTCGGGGGCGAGCGCGGAATCGCGCCGGTTGCCGCCTCACGCGACATCCTTGTCTCGGGGATCGAGGTCGATGTCTCCGCCAAGTCGGGCGAGGAAGCGCGCGAAAAGGCCTGGTCTGACGCGGCGCAACTCGCCTGGGCCAAGATCAAGGGGCCGAAATTGCCCGATTCGCAGGTTTCCGGCCTCGTCTCCTCGATCGTGATCGAGCGGGAGCGACTGGGGCCGAGGCGCTATATCGCCACGCTGGGCGTTGTCTTCGACCGTGTTCGCGCCAGCCGTTATCTCGGCTCGGAAGGAGAGGCCGTCCGCTCGGCGCCAATGCTGCTCCTGCCGGTCACCGTCTCTGCGGGGACGCAGACCGTTTTCGAACAGCGCACGCCCTGGCAACGCGCCTGGGCCGAATACCAGTCCGGTTCGAGCCGCATCGACTATGTCCGTCCCACGGGAGCGGGCGGGGATTCGCTGCTTCTGACCTATGGCCAGACCGGCCGACGCAGCCGTATCTGGTGGCGCGGAGTACTCGACCAGTTCGGTGCCGCCGATGTCCTCGTCCCGATTGCGCGCTTGCGCTACACCTATCCCGGTGGTCCGGTCGAGGGCACCTTCACGGCACGCATGGGTCCGGATAACCAGTTCCTCGACAGTTTCACGCTGGAGGCCGACAATCCGGACAAGCTGCCGGAGATGCTCGCGCAAGCGGTTGTTCGCTTCGACAAGATCTTCGAGAAGGCGCTTTCGGACGGAAAGCTCCGGCCCGATCCGACACTCAACTTGGGTTCGCCCGATCTTGATCCGGCGATCCAGCGTCTCGTGGAGCTTGGCCGCGCCCTGCTGGCTCAGGACCGCGCGGCTGCGCAGCGTACCACCGACCTGGCGACGAGCGAGAGCGGCGATGCGATTACCGCCGCCCCGATCCGCACGCCGCCGCCCGAGGGTTCGGTTGCTCTCTATACGGTGCAGGTCGACACGCCGGATGCCGCTGCTTTCGACAGCGCTATTGCTTCGGTCCGTGGAACGCCCGGCGTTCGCTCGACCGGTGTCCGCAGCACCGCCATCGGCGGGACGTCGGTGGTGACCGTCAGTTTCTCGGGCTCGATCGGCCAGCTGGCCGATGCGCTGAGGGCACGTGGGTTCACGGTTCGCCAGGGCAGCGCCGCGCTCGCCATCAGCCGCTGAGGCGCGGCGCATGTCGCAGATTGCACTTCCGCTTTCGCCGGCCAGCACTGGCGAGCCATCCGTCATTGTCATCGGATCGGGCAACCAGGCGGTTGCCGATGCGCTCGCCGCTCCCGAAACCTGGCCCTTTCGCACCGCAGTGCTGATGGGGCCCGGCCGCTCGGGAAAGTCTCTGCTGGCTTGCTGGTTCGAACGATCAGGGCAGGGCGATGTCATCGATGGAGCAGACGCGCTGCCCGAGGACGAGATATTCCACTGCTGGAACCGCGCGCAGGAAAGCGGGACACCGCTCTTGCTGGTTGTCGACGGGGACATCTGGGGCATTACCCTGCCCGATCTTCGCAGCAGGATGGGCGCGGCGCTGCAACTCGAGATTACCGAGCCCGACGACGAAATGGCAGCCGATCTCATGCTTGCGATGGCTGCGCAACGCGGCCTTGCACTTGGCGATGGCGCGCCCGCCTACCTCGTTCCGCGGATGGAACGCAGCTATGCCGCGATAGAAAAGGTTGTCGCCGAAATCGACCGTCTCAGCCTTGAACGCATGGCTCCCGCCACCCTATCTATCTGGCGGGACGCACTCGAAGCGGTGCAGGGCCCGGAGCAGGGCCGCTTGCTTTAAACGCCGCTTGGTGGGAGAATAACTGCGATGTTGGAACGGCTTGTCGCCTATCTCGACAGCGTCAAGGCACGCGATCCCGCGCCGCGTTCGCGCTGGGAAATCCTTACCTATCCGGGCGTCTGGGCGCTCTTCTACCACCGCATCGCGCACTGGCTGTTCGAGGCGGAGCTGTTCTTCCTCGCGCGACTGGTAAACCACTGGAGCCGGATGCTGACCGCGATCGACATTCATCCCGGCGCGAAGATCGGGAAAAACTTCTTCATCGACCACGGCTTCTCGGTGATCGGTGAAACGGCGGAGATCGGCGACAATGTCACGATCTACCAGTGCGTGACGCTGGGCGGCACCAATCCCACAAACGGCAAGGCCGGCAAACGCCATCCGACCATTGAGGACGAAGTGATCATCGGTTCGGGCGCACAGGTCATCGGTCCGATCACGGTCCATCGCCGCGCACGCATCGGGGCGAACGCAGTCGTGCTCGACGAAGTGCCCGAAGGTGCGACCATGATCAGCCTAAAGGCGCGCAGCACCCTGGTCCCCGCCGAGGAATGGGTGAAGGAATTCCTCCCCTATGGCACGCCCTGCGAAGATCCTTGCGAAGGCGCGAAGGAAATGGGCCGCGACTGCGTCGAGAAGCTCGAGAGCGAACTCAAGGCACTGCGCGCCGAGATCGCCGAACTCAGGGCAGAACGTGAACCTGCGATGCGGAGCGGAACCGACGATTGATGAACTACCTCGGTGACAAAGTCATCGCCTTCCCGGCCCGGCAACCTCTCCAGGTCGGTTTCACTCGCGAGGAACTGACCCGGATCCTCGATCTCTATGGACGCATGGTGGCGGCGGGCCAGTGGCGCGACTATGCCATGGACTTCGCAAAGGATGCCGCCAGCTTCGCTGCCTTCCGCCGGACTGCCGAACGTCCGGAGACGCGGATCGAGAAACGCCCGGCCCTGCGTGGCAAGCAGGGGATGTGGACATTGTTCGGTGAACACGGGCAAATCCTCAAGCGCGGGCACGAGCTTTTCGGTGTCATGGCCCCCGTCGAGCGTCGCCTGATGAAGGCAGTGGACGACTAGGCCTCTATTCGTGCGCGGAGGAGAAATGCCGCCGTGATGATCGAAGGGAAAATGAAGCCCTTGAGATAGGATAGCGGGTGCCTTCCCGCAGTGAAGTCCGCCTGGACGCCGCCGAAATGCGCCCAATATTGTGTCGCGACCAGACTGGCGATGCTGAACCACATCGTCCACAAAGCCACTCGAACACCAAGCACAACGGCAATCAGGCTAGCCGCGATCAGAAAACGCAGGCCTCCCTGAATGGCATTGTAGTTGCCCTCGACGCTGAGGCCGCGACCGTTATAGAGGTCGAAAAGCATGGTCGCGTGATAGAAGACCAGCAAGCCGGCCGGGATCAAGATGACGATCTGCAAGGCCAATGGTAGCCAAGCGCGCCGTCCAGCATCGTGCAGTTTCATCGCCACCTCCCCGGAAAAGGGCCCGCGCCGATACGCGAGCCCTCCCTCCCGTCACATTTCGATCAGGCGGTCGCCGGAAGCCGTCCGCGCACGTCACCCGGGAGCGATGCCACCACGGCACGGCGGATGGGCGTCCACAGCGCGCTTAGCGTCAGCAGAGCGGATCCGATAACCAGTGCTGTGAGCGCGAAATTGAGCTCCACCGCTCCGAATTCCCGGAACAGGAAGGTCAACGCGATCAGCACATAGGCGAGGGCCGAGACGAGCAGCGCGCGGCGATCGACCGCAAGTGCCACCACGGCGAAGGCGACATAGACGGCCAGCACCGCGACCGCAGCGGCCACGCCGATATTGTCGCCATCGGTCACACCGATGAGAGCGAAGACGGGATGCGCAATCATCGGTGCCGCGAGCAGGTGCAGCCAGAAGGCCACGTCGCTCCGCCGCGTGGCACGAGTGGTGTCGCTCATGTCCCAGCGCATCGCGAAACCGAAGATGATCAATCCGGCCCCGAACACCAGGCTCAGCACGATGGTTTCGAGATTGTCGTTCTTCGGACCGATGGCGGCCACGAGCAGCAGGATTGCGGTTCCGGCAAGAGCCGCCGTTCCGGCCGCGATCGTGATCGGTACCATGAAGCGTTTCCAGTGCAGCCAAGCCGCGCCGGCGGTGACGAAGGCCGCCGCTGCGAGCAGGACGACGCCGATGGTTTCGCTGGTCGAATCAGCGTTGCTGATCACGCCGGTAATCACCCCTGCCTGCGTCAGCATTACCCCGCCCACGAAGGCGAGCAGCAGGATAATGCTGGGTAGCGCCATGCGCCGTTTCAGCGTGAAGAATTCGGCAAGCAGCCATGAAGTCGCGGCTACGAAGGCGGCGGCAAGTGCCATGCCGATCCCTTCGGCAAGCTGGCGCTGGGCGCTGGTCTGGCTCCACCACTCCGGGTCCCATTCGGTGCCGGTGAATACCGGCTTCGGGTAGATCGCACCGGCAATGGCTTGGCCGATCGCACCCATGGCGATGAGCATGATCACGACGCCGATCGAGACGAAGATGTCGTTGAAGCCGGTAATCAGGCGGAAATGCTCGGCATCGGCCGGAACGGCATCGCGCTGGGCCGCGACATGGGCGCGCAGGGCATCAGCGGCTTCGGCGCTTATCGCACCTGCACTGACCGCGGAATTGAGGTCTTCCTGGCTGAACATCAGCCTATCCTCCCACTGTTGAAGCGGGAGAGATAGGCCGAAGTGTATTAGTCAGTCAATACGGTAAGCGAGTTGTCCCCGATCAACCGCGCGCGCTCGACGGAGCAGCGTCGGCGCCGAGCACCTTCTGCATGGCCGTCAGGATCGCGCCCGACTGCTCGCTGCCCGACATCGGGGCCTTGAGGTTGGAGAAGTCGCTGATCTTGTCCCAATTGGCGGCAAAGCCTTCCACCGTGCGCTCGCCTTCGGGCAGCCAGACGGCGTCGTTCATGACGGTCCAGGCAGAGTGATAGCCGCCCGCACCGGCGCCGACGATGGCATTGGTCGGCGCATCCTCGCTGACGAGGAAGAGCGCGGCCGGAACCACGTTGACCGGATCGAACAACTTGAAGGCCTGTTCCGGGAACAGGTCTTCGGTCATGCGCGTGCCAGCGACCGGCGACAGCGTGTTGACCTTGATGTTGTATTTCGCGCCTTCGAGCTGGAGCGTCTTGGTGAGGCCGGCAAGGCCGAGCTTGGCCGCGCCGTAGTTCGCCTGACCGAAATTGCCGAACAGGCCGGTCGAGGAGGCGGTCATCAGAATGCGGCCATAAGCCTGCTCGCGGAAGGTTTCCCAGCAAGCCTTGGTGACGAATGCCGAACCGGTGAGGTGGACCTTGAGGACGAATTCGAAGTCCTCCGGCGTCATCTTGGCGAAGGTCTTGTCGCGCAGGACACCTGCATTGTTGATGAGGATGTGCACGCCGCCCCACTTCTGCTTGGCGTCGGCGACCATCTTCTCCATCTGCTCATACTCGGTGACCGAGCCGCCGTTCGACACGGCTTCACCGCCGGCCTTCTCGATTTCCTCGACAACCTGCAACGCCATATCCGAATGGCCGGTACCGTCGCGCGAACCGCCGAGGTCGTTGACCACGACCTTCGCGCCGCGGCGGGCGAGTTCGAGTGCATATTCGCGGCCCAGGCCCCCGCCGGCACCGGTGACGATGGCTACCTTGTCCTTGAAATCGATGCTCATGGGGCTGCTCCTGCTTTATCGTTTACGTAAGGGTCAATTCGGCGCGTGGGTTGGCACGTTCCCTTCGCACATGCAACACCGCGCGCGGCGCTCCGCCATGCCGTAGGGGCAGGGCGATTGGCGGTGCGGATTACAGGCGTTCGAGTGCCGGAATCAGCTCTGCCAGCGAATCGATATGCGCATCCGCGCCCAGTTCGGGCCCCGGCTTGTCGCAATAGCCATAAGCCGCTGCGACGACCGGGACTCCGGCCGCGCGTGCCGCCATGACATCATAGGAGGAATCGCCCACGAATGCGATGCTGCCGCCGCCGCCGCGCTTCTGCGCTTCGAAGATCGGGTCCGGCGCAGGCTTGGCGCGACCTTTGCCCATGGTATCGCCGCCGATGATGGCGACGAAATGGTCGGCAAGGTCGAGCGTGGTCAGGATCTGCCGCGCGAAGCTTTCGAACTTGTTGGTCACGACCGCTATCGCGACACCCCGTCGCGCAAGATCGCCAAGCATTTCCTCGGCATGGGGATAGGGCCTCGTGTGCACGGCATTGTGCTCTGCGTAGTAGGCGAGCATTTCCTTGTAGAGCCTGCGAAACTCCTCGTCGGGCAGGCCGCCCTGCTCGTCGACGGCCTTCTTGAGCATGATCTTGGCCCCGCCGCCGATCAGATCGCTGGCGTGGTCGGCCGGGACGGCATCGAAGCCGCCAAGTCCAAGCGCGTGATTGACCGCCGCGCCGAGATCGCGGTGCGTCTCCAGCAGGGTGCCGTCGAGGTCGAAGCCGACAATGTCGAAAGGAAATGTACCCATTGCTCGCTTGGGTGGAGGATGGTTCTTCAATCCGCAAGACTTTGGTGGCATGGCCTCGAACATGAGCCAGAACCGAGACTTCGCCGCCGTCATCCTTGCTGCAGGCAAGGGCAGCCGCCTCAAGAGCGGGCTGCACAAGGTCCTCCACCCCGTTGCCGGTCGCGCGATCATCGAGCACCTGATGGCCTCGGTCGAGGCGCTCGGCCCTGCGCGAACCATCGTGATCGTGGGCGATGAGCGCCAGCAGGTCATCGACCGGGTGGGTAGCCGCGCCGAATGCGTGGTGCAGGAACCGCAGCTGGGCACCGGTCATGCGGTCGCACAGGCGAAGGAAGCGCTGTCGGGTTTCGAGGGCGATGTGCTGATGCTGCTCGGCGATGCGCCTTTCATCAAGAGCGAGACGATGGGCGATATGCTTGCCCGCCTGCGTGCGCCCGACGCCCCGGCTGTCGTTGTTCTCGGCTTTGAACCGACCGACCCGCTACAATATGGCCGCGTGATCACCCATGCGGACAACACGATCGAAAAGATGGTCGAGTTCAAGGACGCCAACGAGGCGGAGCGCGCATGTCGCCTGTGCAATTCGGGCCTGATGGCGGCCCGGGCGGAGGACCTGTTCGACCTGCTCGACCGGCTCGACAACGACAATGCACAGGGCGAATTCTACCTGCCCGATATCGTCAATGTGGCGGTCGGGGATGGGCGCACTTGCGCAGCGGTCAAGACTGACCACCCTGATGAAGTAGCAGGCATCAACAGCCGCGCCGAGCTCGCCCAGGCCGAGGCGGAGTGGCAGCAACTGAAGCGTGAGGAGGCGATGGCGAAGGGTGTCACCCTGCGCGCGCCCGAGACCGTTTTCTTCAGTTACGATACCGATCTCGCCAATGATGTGACGGTGGAGCCGAACGTCGTCTTCGGTCCGGGCGTCAGCGTTGCGTCCGGTGCAACCATTCGCGCCTTCAGCCATCTGGAGGGCGCGAGCGTGGGTGAAGGCTGCGAGGTCGGCCCCTATGCCCGCCTGCGCCCGGGAGCGGTGCTGGAGAAGGGCAGCAAGGTCGGCAATTTCGTCGAGATGAAAAAGGCCGTCCTGGGCGAGGGTGCCAAGGCGAACCACCTGACCTATCTCGGTGATGCGGAAATCGGCGCCGGCGCGAATATCGGCGCGGGCACGATCACCTGCAATTACGACGGCTATTTCAAGTACAAGACCGTGATCGGCGAACGCGCCTTCATCGGCTCCAACAGCGCCTTGATCGCGCCCGTCACCATCGGCGCAGACGCCATCGTCGCTGCAGGGAGTGCCGTCAGCCGCGATGTCGCACCGGGCGATCTGCGCATGGTTCGCGCCGAACAGGCGGTGAAGCCCGGCTGGGCCGATCGCTTCCACGACACGATGAAAAAGAAGAAGTCGGCGGAGAGGAAGTGAGAATTCTGGCTGCCTTGCTAATGCTGCTCGCCGGCTGCACCGGCGCAGGCGGCGAGGAGGGCGGATCGCAGGGCAGCAGCATCGTCGAGCAGGCGCAGGCGCAGGTGGTCGAGGCGCCTGCAACTCCGGCCGATCCCGCGCCCGGGCCGGTCGGCTGCACCGCGGAGGAAGAGCCGATCTTTTCCTGCGCCGTTCCCGGCGGCAAGCGCCTGGCAGTCTGCGCAGCGCAGCAGGGCGAGGCCGAATACCGCTTCGGCGGCAAATCCCCCGAACTGGTTCTGCGCGGGGGGAAATGGGCGAACGCCATGTATTCGGGCGGGGGTGAGGCGCAGATCGAGTTCGCCAATGGCGATACACGGTACATCGTTTTCAGTCGGATGGTCCGAACCAATTTCACGGCGGGCGAACCGAACAATCCGGCGATCACCGACGGCGTGCTGATCAGCCGCGAGGGTGAATTCATCGCGCTGCGGCTGTGTGCCGGCGGGCAGGCGGAAATACCAGTGCAATACGATGCCGCCGAGCGCGCCTTCGCGCAGGAGGACGATTTGTTCACCGAGGAAACCATCCGGGCGGATCCCGATTGGGCGAACGAGTAGAGCCCACCTGCTGGCTGTGCGAGCGGCCGCTAGGACGTAAGGTCCAGCAGCACCATCCGGTGCCCGAGGCCAAGAAGGGCCGCGTGACCGTGCCGGTCCACCCGATCTGCCACCGCGCCATCCACGCGAGCTTCACCAATGCCGAGCTCGCACGGATGGGAGCCGAGCGCGAGATCGTGCTGGCCAATCCTGCTGTTGCGAAGTTTGTTGCCTGGATTGCCGGCAAGCCGCCCGATTTTCATGCGCCGACCAGGTGAAGATCGTACGCCACGCAGCCTGTTCCTGCGCTCACGCCTCCCGCAGTTCGATCGACGCTGGGACTGACATGCAAACAAGGCAGATCGTCAGTGTGATCATGCCGTAGGCGTAGAAGAGGGCGGCATCCAGGAGCGCTACGCCGCAGATCGCCACTGCGCAGCAAATGGCCGGTACGACAGTCGAGCAGGAAGAACGGAGATTTGCCATAGCGCTGAGCAGGCTCTTGCCGACGAGGAATGCCAATGCACAATTGCCGACCAAACCCCACTGAACGAGAAATTGCAGGATGAAATTGTGCGGTTGGGTCCAATTGCTGGTAACCCGCGAGATATAGGCGTTCTGGCCTTCGCCGTTACCAAACAGGGGTTGCTCGAGAAACAGGCGCCAGGATTCTCGCCATTGCGCCCATCTCCCGGTCGTGAAATCGTCCAGCGAATCATATTCGGTCAAGCTGCTCCCGAGGATCCGGGCAAGTCCCCAATGGTGACTGGGCGGAACCCAGAGCATCGAAACTGCACATCCGCCCAGAATTGCCACGCACGCAATTGTGATCTTGGGCCAGCGATCCTCGAAAGGTGCCAGGATCGCAGCTGCCACAAGCGCCAGCAGGATTGCACCGAAGCCTCCTCTGCCACCGCTCCACGCGGTTAGCGCTGTGCCCAGTAACAGCATGGCGAAGGACATCCAGAGCACTGAGCGGTTCTTAGCGGTCACAAGCAAACCCGAACCCAATCCTCCGGCAACGACACCGTAGAATGATAGATGCCGCATGTAGGATCCGCCCACGCCTTGGTTGATCCAATTGAAATCGGCCTGGTCGCGGACTGAAAACAGAAGCAAGTAGGCAGCGATCGCAAACAGCGCCGCTCCCAGTCCCGTTGCGATCAGGAGGAGGCGCTCTCCTTTCAGCCAGCTGCTCGTCAGTCTGTCCCACAGGGTCAATGCAACAGCGGCATGGATCGAAGTGAGCGCGAGGTGGCCTGCAGCAATGTTCGGCACCACTGCCCTGGTTGTCGATACTGCTATGCCTGCGAGAAAAACAAGTGCCGTGATCTGCGCTGGAGGTGAAATTTTCGAGAACGCCTGCAGAGGCCGAAAACCGGAGGCTGCTGCTGCGATCAATATCCCTATCTCCATCGCGACGATGGGAATGGAGAAATATCTGTACCACCGAAAAACGTAGTGGCTCTCGAAGCTTGTTAGCGCAAAGATAACGGGGCCAGCCGCCAGGAGGACCGCCGCAATGATCAAGGATCGACTGGCGCGGTGCGCGATCTCTCCGCGAATATCCAGTGGATCTAGAGTGCCGCTATCGGCGCCACCGGTGGCCATGCGTCTGCTTCCCCCTTTGCCCCCCGACGATTTTCAACATCGTCAGGGGGCATGGTTCAACCGTAGGTCACGGGTTTGCGATGGGCAAGCGCCGCTGGCCGCACCAGGACCGGATCAATCTTCCAACTGCTGGAGCAGGTAGACATACTGCAGCGCCTGCAATTGCGCGCGCTGTTCATTGTCCACGCCGCCAGAATGGCCGCCGGTCGTCTCCTCGTAGTAGTAATAGGGCTGGCCGAGTGCCTTGAGTTTGGCCGCGCCCTTGCGGGCGTGGGCGGGGTGGGTGCGGTCGTCGGCGGTCGAGGCCCAGAGGAAGGGGGTGGGGTAGTCAACGCCTGCGACGATCTTCTGGTAAGGCGAGTAGCCTTCGATCCAGCCACGCTGTTCGGGGATGCGCGGATCGCCATATTCGCCGATCCACGAAGCACCGCGGCCGATCAGGTGATAACGCAGCATGTCGAACAGCGGGATCTGGACGATCGCCGCGTCGAACAGATCGGGACGCTGGGTGAAGGCCGTGCCGACCAGCAGGCCACCCTGCGAACCGCCCTGGATGCCCAGATGGTCCGCGCTGGTGATGTTCCGCGCGATTGCGTCTTCGGCGATGGCGATAAAATCGTCCCAGGTGCGCTGCTTGTTCTCGCGGATTGCGGTCTGATGCCACATGGGTCCGAATTCGCCACCGCCGCGCATATTGCCGAGGATGTAAACGCCGCCGCGCTCCAGCCACAGCTTGCCCGTGCTGCCGAGGTAGCCGGGCAGGCGCGGGACCTGAAAGCCCCCGTAGCCGGTCAGCAGAGTCGGATTGGTGCCATCGAGCTCCATGCCCTGCGGCTTGACCACGAAATAAGGGATTTTTGTCCCGTCCTTGCTCGTCGCCTCGAACTGCTCGACTTCCATGCCCGTCGCATCGAAATAGCTCGGCGAAGTCTTAAGCACTTCCATCGAGCCCGTGCTGCCGTCGAGATAGAACAGCCGTGTCGGGTTGAGGAAGTCGGTGACGGTGAACATCACCTCGTCGCGTTCATCCGAAGATGCGGCAATGCCGATTGTCGCATTTTCGGGCAGCTCGACAGAGTGTTCGGTCCACTTGCCGCCGGCGAAATCGAACTTCACCACCTTGCCGCGCACATTGTCGAGCAGCGCGACATAGAGGCTGTCGGAAGTGATCGTGGCGCCCTGCTTGGTCTGGCGATCACCCGGCGCCCAGACCAGCGTTTTCGTCGCCCCATTGGGGTCGGCCTTGAAGGCTTCCAGCTCCACCGCGACCAGCGAGTCCGCCGGGAAGGTCTGGCCCTGTGTTTCCCAGTCGACATCGGTCGAGATCAGCAAGTGCCCGTCGACGATGCCATAGGGCGAGGCTTTGAGCGGGATGTCGAGACGCAGCCACTCGCCATCCTTCTGGAAGTAATATTCGGTCTCGTGGAAGCTGACGCCACGGAATGCAGTCATGCCGTGCACTGTGCCGGCACCGTCGCGCAGCAGGCTGGCGGACGACCACACGTCGCTTTTTTCGCCGCGGAACAGCTCGGCCGCATCGGCTATGTCCGTACCGCGCTTCCACAGGCGGGTGCTGAGCGGATATTCGCTGTCGGTGAGAGTGCCTTCGCCGAAATCGCGGCTGACCAGCAGTGTGTCAGCATCGAGCCACTGCACGCTGCCCTGGCTCTCGTTCTCGAGCGCGAAGCCGCCGTCGATGAAGCTCTTTGTCTCAATGTCGAATTCGCGCAGTATGGTGGCGTCTTTGCCACCGTCGCTCAGCGCGATCATGCACATGCGCTGCGCAGGCGGGAAGCAGGTCGAGCCCTTGTAGACCCATTCGCGACCTTCGGCCTTGGCCAGCGCGTCCACGTCGAGCACGGTTTCCCAGACCGGCGCGTCGCTGCGGTAGCTGTCGAGCGTGGTCCGGCGGACGAGGCCGCGCGGGTTCTGCTTGTCCTGCCAGAAATTGTAGAGTCCGTCCGGGCGGATCGAAACGAAGGGGATCTTGTCCTCGCTGTCGTAGATCGCCAGCGCATCGGCCTTGAGCTGGGCGAAACGCGGGTCCTTGGTCAGCATGCCGAGGGTGCGTTCGTTCTCTGCCTTTACCCAGGTCAGCGCTTCGTCGCTACGTGCCTCTTCGAGCCAGATGAAGGGATCCTGGTCAGGTCCGGGAATGCCGTCGTCCTGTGCGGAGGCGGGTGAGGTGTGTGCAAGCGTCATGGCGGCGGCCATGGCCAGCATGGATACGAGTTTCAAGTGCAGTCTCCCAACGCGTAGAATGCGATCTGCCTAACATGCCCCGGGCAGAAATGGCGATGCCTTAGACCGACTAATCAGCAGGCGGGACGAGCAACTGATCGGGCGGGCTTTCGCGACGGGCCCAGACGCGGATCGTCCTCTCGTGCAGCTTTTCATGGGCGATCTCTTCGTAGTCTCGCCTCACCGTCGCATCCACGAGTGCCTTGGTTTCCTTGTTCTGCGGGGTCAGGGCCGTTTCTGCAGTCACGATGACCGGCGGGTCCCTGGCAAGGATACGGGCAACCTCGACGATCTGGGGAACGCCAAGCGAATTTCTCTCGAAGGCGTTGTTGAGATGGTCGGGGTAGATGAACCGCGTCGGCAGGCAGGAGCCGCTCATCCGGTAAAGCGAGGTGGGGCCGTCGAAAATGTAAAGGCAGTCCGAGGTCCTGTTTACCCGTGGCTCGATCACCTTCGCCAGTCGTTCCATCCGCTCGATGTGCCGGTTGGCCTGGGCATAGCGTTCGGGAAGGAAGAGGAGGTAGGCGAAGCCTGCAAGAACGAGCAGCATCGGTATCGAGCCGCCGACTCCGCGTCGGTCGAGGATCGGCAGCGCGCACAGCGGCACTGCGGCGGCGAAGGAAGCGAAGTAGTAGAGATAGACTGTGGCAGGCAGGTGAATCGTCCCGATGGTTGCGCCCAGCCACAGCAGGAAGAAGCAATAGGTCTGCCAATCGCGCGGCGGCGTCAGGCGGATGGCAGCATAGATCGCCGCGACCAGCAGGCCGATGACCGGCAGCTGGAACAGGAGATTCTCCCGGCTGAAACGGCCTGTCGAGGAAGGCAGGCGATCGAAGAAGGAGATGAAATTGGCAAAGAGAAAGTCATCCCAATAACCGGCAACCGCATAGCCGATCGCAACCAGCAATGTCGGCAGAAGGCCGAGAAAGGCGAAGGTTGCAGCCGTCTTGAATAGGTCCGGCACACCGCTGCCTCTGCGATAACGGTGCCAAAGGACCCACAGGCCGAAGAACACGCACTGCGGCAGGACTGTGTATTTCACCTGCAGCGCCATGCCGCCGATCAGCATGGCGAGGAATGCACGGCGCAAGGCTCGTGGATGGTCGGGATCGCAAACCAGCAGGGCCATGCCCAGCATCATCGGAACGAAGAATGCCTCCGAATTGGCCGAATGGCTTCCGTAGATCGAGATCAGGAAGACATAGAGTACGCCTGCGCCAAGCCCGGTCACGCGATCGACAAGTCGCAGTGCGAGCCGATAGGTCATATACGCGCCAGCAAGCGTAAAAAGCGCCGCGAGAAGCTGGTAGGCCAACGGACCGGGGCCGCCCACTGCATGGGCAAGGGCGAAGATCGCGAAAAGGCCGATAGGCTTGCGGTCCCACAGATCGACGAATGGCAATGCGCCGCGGGTCATCTCGAGCCCAATCAGCGAATAGAGCTGCTCGTCAATGTCGGCATTGGGATCGCCAAAATAGGCACCGCGCACGACCAGGATCACAACCGCGAGGACAAGCAGCGAGACAAGGTCACTGCGGTTCCAGCCAGGAACTTGCCGGACTTTTCCGTCCGCCATTTCACGCGACATCGCCTCGACCATCGAATTTCCTGCCAAACCCCGTGAAACGCCAGTCGGTCTCCTTCCCGACTGTTCCCGAGCCTGTGCATTAGGGCAAGGGCGGTTCTCGAATTCTTGACAGTATGCTGCAAGACTTCAGGACATGGACAAGGATGGAAGGAAGTTGTTCGCTACGGTAGCGCTGGCATTGCTCGCCGCGCCAGCTGCACTGCTTGCGTTCTCGGCCTGGTCGATCGCTCCGTTTTCAACATCGACCTACAACATACTGAAAACTGCCATCTTCATTTTGCAGGCTCCCAAGGCCGAGCGGATGGTCATCGGAGACAGCAGGGTCGAATTCGCAACTCCGCCTAGGGGCGTGTTCTTCGTTGGATATGGCGGTGGGTCGTCCCGCCAGCTGGAGCGAGTGTCGGGCGTGTTGTGCGCGTTGGGCAACGCGAAGGTGACCATCGCCCTGGGCATCAACGATACGAAGCCAACAGAGCGAAACATGCCAGTTTCACAAGCTGCGCTTGAGGGCATTGTGGACGCGTGCGACCGGGAAGATCTCTGGATCTCGGCGATCTGGCCGGCGGAGGCCGGTGTCGAACCTGCAGGCGACGACTACGACCCGGGAATGACCGCCGCGCTCGATGCCTATATCGGCGAACTTGCCCGGCGGAAGGGGCTTGGGTTGATTGAAGTGCCACCGCTCCAGCCGGGCTATACCTATGACGGAGTGCATTTCATCGACAGCGTGTCGCGTGAATATGCCCGCGAACTTGCATTTCCCGAGGTGGAGAAGGGTGGAGGTTAACGCGATATCAAGCACGATCGGCCAGACCGGACCCATGGAAAAGCCGTTGTTCGTCACGCCGTCCATGTCGATCCTGCTCGACGCAGTCCGGGCAGGTGCGGCGCTGCTGGTCCTGGGCGGGCATGCGGTGCAGCTTGGAATCTATACCGGGCCCTATCCCTTCAATGCCCATATGCAGCACAATGCCGTAGTCGTGTTCTTTGTGCTCTCGGGGCTGGTAATCGCGCATTCGGTGCAGCAACGAAACTATACGCTGGGCGAATATGCCATTGCGCGCTCAGCCCGCATCCTGCCGGTTTCGCTGTTCGGGCTGGCGCTAGGGACCTCGATATTTCTCGCGCTCTCGTGGGCGGGGTTGCTGCCAGGTATTCAAGTGCACGGAGCAAGGGACCTCCTCGTTTCCTCCATCCTCTTGCCGGCACTGTTCCTTAGCGAGAGTTGGTCGGATGCCGAGCCCTTGCTCAATCCGCCCTATTGGTCGCTGACCTATGAAGTCTGGTTCTATGCGATATTCGCTGCAGCCCATTTCATGAAGGGATCCCCCCGCATGATCTGGGTCGCCATCGTCGCATTGTCGGCGGGCATGCGTATTCTGCTACTGCTTCCGGTCTGGCTCATGGGCGTCGCTTTGGTTCACTATGGCACTCGCTGGCTGCCAAGGGGCGGTCAGGCAGCTCTTCTTGCCGCAGTAGCGCTGGCATCGATGGTCGCATCGGACCAAATCACCGTCCTTGCGCTCTATGCGAGTTATTTGCTCAATGTGGGGCTGGGCTTTTCCGCAGACTTCAGCGAGTATTTTCTGTCAGACTACCTCCTCGGCATCGGGATCAGCCTGATGTTCATCGCCGCGCGTCCCTTTGCCGATTGGGCGGCCGGCGGTCTCGAGCGCGCTCGCAAACCGATCGAATGGCTCGCGGGTTTCAGTTTCTCGCTTTACCTGCTGCACTGGCCGATCCTCTCGGCGTTCTCGGCACTGGGAGTGAAGGCGGGAGACAGTCCGCTAATCTTTGCGGGACTGGTTGCAGGCATCCTCGGCTTCTGCGCCTTCACCGCGCACTTCACCGAATACCGCAGCCGCGGCATCCGCGCCTGGCTCACAAGACGTTTCGCGGCGACCCAGACGCAGACCGCGGTCGCCTGAAACGAAAAGGGCGGCCCCGCAGGACCGCCCTCTCGATTGTCTGTGCCTGTCGTGGACTAGCCTTCAACGTGCTCCGCGAGGACCGTCAGCCCGTTTTCGCCGACCTCGGCGAAACCGCCGCGGACTTCGATGATCTCAGGCGCGGCGCCTTCGGTCTTGTAGACCTGCACAGCACCGTCGCGGATCGTCGACATGAAGGGCGCATGGCCCTCGAGCACGCCGAATTCGCCTTCCGTGCCGGGGACGACCACCATGTGGACGTCTTCCGAACGGACCAGCTTCGCCGGCGTGACGAGTTCGAAGTGAAGGGCCATGTTCTTACGCGTCCTCGGCCAGCTTCTTGGCCTTGGCCACCGCCTGGTCGATGCCGCCGACCATGTAGAAGGCGGCTTCCGGCAGGTGGTCATATTCGCCGTCGACGACAGCCTTGAACGACTTCACTGTGTCTTCCAGCTGGACGAACACGCCCGGGATGTTGGTGAAGACCTCGGCGACGTGGAACGGCTGCGAGAGGAAGCGCTGGATCTTGCGCGCGCGGGCGACGGTCAGCTTATCTTCTTCCGACAGTTCGTCCATGCCGAGGATGGCGATGATGTCCTGCAGGCTCTTGTACTTCTGCAGCGTCTCCTGGACGCGGCGGGCGGTCTCGTAGTGCTCCTGGCCCACGATGCGCGGTTCGAGCACGCGCGACGAGGAGTCGAGCGGGTCCACGGCCGGGTAGATTCCGAGCTCGGAGATGGCGCGCGACAGCGTGGTCGTTGCGTCCAAGTGGGCGAACGAAGTTGCCGGTGCCGGGTCGGTAAGGTCGTCGGCGGGAACGTAGATGGCCTGGACCGAGGTAATCGAACCCTTGGTGGTCGAGGTGATGCGTTCCTGCAAATTGCCCATGTCGGTCGACAGGGTCGGCTGGTAGCCCACGGCCGAAGGAATACGGCCGAGCAGCGCCGACACTTCCGAACCCGCCTGGGTGAAGCGGAAGATGTTGTCGACGAAGAACAGCACGTCCTGGCCTTCGACGTCGCGGAAGTATTCGGCCATCGTCAGGCCCGAGAGAGCGACGCGAGCGCGGGCGCCCGGAGGTTCGTTCATCTGGCCGAAGACGAGGGCAACCTTCGATCCCTCGCTGATCGCTTCGCCAGCTTCGTTCTTGGCGATAACGCCTGCGTCGAGGAACTCGTGATAGAGGTCGTTACCTTCGCGGGTACGCTCACCCACACCGGCGAAGACGGACACACCACCGTGGCCCTTCGCGATGTTGTTGATGAGTTCCTGGATGAGCACGGTCTTGCCCACGCCGGCGCCGCCGAACAGGCCGATCTTGCCGCCCTTTGCGTAAGGGGCGAGAAGGTCGATGACCTTGATGCCGGTGACGAGAATTGCCGCTTCGGTCGACTGGTCGATGAAGAGCGGAGCCTCGGCGTGGATCGGGCTGGTGCTTTCGGCACCGATCGGACCGCGTTCGTCGATCGGAGCCCCGACGACGTTCATGATACGGCCGAGCGTCTTCGGGCCCACCGGGACCGAGATCTGCGCGCCGGTGTTGACCACTTCCTGGCCACGGACGAGACCTTCGGTCGCGTCCATGGCGATGGTGCGAACCGTGTTCTCGCCAAGGTGCTGCGCGACTTCGAGGACCAGCGTGTTGTCGCCGTTCTTCGTTTCGAGTGCGGTCAGGATGGCGGGCAGGTCGCCGGGGAACTGCACGTCGACGACGGCGCCGATGACCTGGCTGATGGTGCCGTTGGGGCTCTGGTTAAGCTTGGGTGCGGTGGCCATGATGTGTGTGTCCTACTGGCTCAGGAGGCTTTGTGGTGGGCGCCGTGTTCGGCGCAAACGGTTGCGGCGTCGGCAAACACCCATGCGGTGCTGTCTTCGTTCGCAGTGATGGTGGCCTTGTGGCGAAGATAGGTGTCTTCACCGAGGCCGTATTCGCAGATGACGTCCTTCGAACCCATGCCGGCGCGCTTGCACACGGCGGTGTTCACCGGCTCGGCGCCTTCGCACGCTTCGGCGAAAACCGTCGTGAAGGTTTCCTGGTCGGGTGCGGGGAGCGTGTTCACCGGTTCGGGTGCTGCAGCAACGGTCTCGGCAGCCGCAGGCTCCGAGGCCGGCTCCTGGCCGCAAGCGGCAAGCGTCAGAACGGGGAGGATGAGGGCAATTTTCTTCACGTTCGTTTCCTTAGAGCGCTTCGGCGCCGGCGATGATTTCGATCAGTTCGGTGGTGATCGCGGCCTGGCGGCTGCGGTTGTACTGGATCGTCAGCTTGTTGATGAGGTCGCCGGCATTGCGCGTGGCGTTGTCCATCGCGGTCATCGAGGCACCCTGTTCGGAAGCCTCGCGTTCCAGCAATGCACCGAAGATCTGCGTCTTGACGTAACGCGGGAGCAGTTCCTCGAGGATTTCCTCTTCGCCCGGCTCGTATTCGACCACGGCGTCACCACCAGTCCCTTCGCTCGCGGGTGAGGGGACTGGGATCAGTTGGTCGACGGTCGGGTCCTGCGCCAGAGCCGACTGGAAGATCGGATAGACGAGATGCGCAACGTCGAAATCGCCATTCTCGAAACGCTCGATCAGGTCGGCAGCAATCGCTTCCGCTTCCTCGAAGCCCGGGTTGCGGACTTCCGAAGTATCGAAGTGCTTGCTGATGCGCTCGGCATAGTCGCGCTTGATCGGCGCGCGGCCCTTCTTGCCAACGAGGTAGAAGTGGACGTCCTTGCCCTCGGCAATCAGCTTGGCGGCCTTCTGCTTGGCAGCCTTGACGATGTTCGAGTTGAGACCGCCGCACAGGCCCTTGTCGGTGTTCACGACCACCAGCAGGTGGCGCTTGTCCGAACCGGTGCCCTTGAGCAGCTTGGGTGCGCTGTCGCCGCTCACCTTGGAGGCGAGCGATGCCATCACGCCCGACAGCCTTTCGGCATAGGGGCGTGCTGCTTCGGCAGCAGCCTGCGCACGGCGCAGCTTGGCGGCTGCGACCATCTGCTTGGCCTTGGTGATCTTCTGGGTCGACTTGACCGAGTTGATCCGGCCCTTGAGTTCCTTGAGGCTAGCCATTTCGGCTCCCTATCTCGTGTTCTCGGGCTGGGCTTAGGCGAACTGCTTGGCGAAGGTCTTGAGCGCGTCGACGACCTTGTTCTTGGTGTCGTCTTCGAACTTGCCGGTGTCGCGGATTTCCGCGAGCACGGCGGCGTGTTCGGCACGCATATAGCTCAGCATCTGCGCTTCGTAGTCGGTCACGCGGTCCACGGCGACATCGTCGAGATAGCCGTTGGTGCCTGCGAAGATCGACACGACCTGCTCTTCCACCGGCATCGGCGAGAACTGGGCCTGCTTGAGCAGCTCGGTCAGGCGTGCACCGCGGTTGAGCAGCTTCTGCGTTGCAGCGTCGAGGTCCGAGCCGAACTGCGCGAAAGCAGCCATTTCGCGATACTGAGCGAGGTCGAGCTTCATCGAGCCGGCGACCTTCTTCATCGCCTTGGTCTGGGCGGCACCGCCCACACGGCTGACCGACAAGCCGACGTTAATCGCCGGACGGATGCCCTGGTAGAACAGGTCGGTTTCGAGGAAGATCTGGCCGTCGGTGATCGAGATCACGTTGGTCGGGATGTAGGCCGACACGTCGCCCGCCTGGGTTTCGATGATCGGCAGCGCGGTGAGCGAGCCCGAACCATTGTCGCCATTCATCTTGGCCGCACGCTCGAGCAGGCGGCTGTGGAGATAGAACACGTCACCCGGATAGGCTTCGCGGCCCGGAGGACGACGCAGCAGAAGCGACATCTGGCGGTAGGCGACGGCCTGCTTGGAAAGGTCGTCGTACACGATCACGGCGTGCATGCCGTTGTCGCGGAAGAATTCGCCCATCGCACAACCGGTGTAGGGTGCGAGGTACTGCAGCGGAGCGGGCTCTGAAGCGGTCGCGGCGACGACGATCGAATATTCCATCGCGCCGTTTTCTTCGAGCTGCTTGACGATCTGCGCGACGGTCGAGCGCTTTTGACCGACGGCGACATAGACGCAGTAGAGCTTCTTGCCCTCGTCATCGCCCGCGTTCAGTTCCTTCTGGTTGATGAAGGTGTCGATCGCGACGGCGGACTTACCGGTCTGACGGTCGCCGATGATCAGCTCGCGCTGGCCACGGCCCACGGGAACGAGGGCGTCGATGGCCTTGAGGCCCGACTGCACGGGTTCCGAAACCGATTCACGCGGGATGATGCCCGGCGCCTTGACTTCGACACGGCGACGCTCGGTCGAAGCGATCGGGCCCTTGCCGTCGATCGGGTTGCCGAGAGCGTCGACGACACGGCCGAGCAGGCCCTTGCCGACGGGAACGTCCACGATGGTACCGGTGCGCTTCACGCTGTCGCCTTCGGCGATTTCCGTGTCGGCACCGAAGATCACCGCACCGACATTGTCGGCTTCGAGGTTCAGCGCCATGCCCTGAACGCCGTTGGCGAATTCGATCATTTCACCGGCCTGGACGTTGTCGAGGCCGTGGATGCGGGCAATACCGTCACCCACCGACAGCACGGAACCGACTTCGCTCACTTCGGCTTCACTGCCGAAATTGGCGATCTGGTCCTTGATGACCTTGGAGATTTCTGCGGCGCGGATATCCATGATGTGTGTCCTTTAAGCCTTCATGGCCTGGGAAAGCGAATTGAGACGGGTGCGGATCGAGGCGTCGATACGCTTCGAACCGATGGTGACGACAAGGCCTCCGAGGAGATCGGGATCGACCTTGGTGGAAAGTTTGACGGTGCGGCCTTCGCGCGCGGTCAGCTTGGTCTTGAGCTGGTCGAGCTGCGCGTCGGTCAGCGCGTGGGCGCTGGTCACTTCGGCGGTCACTTCGCCGCGCTGGGCAGCAGCGATGGCGCGGAAGGCACGGATCACCGCCGGCAATTCGGCAAGGCGGCGGTTCTGCGCCAATACACCGAGGAAGTTCTGCGACAGGTCGGAAAGGCCGAGAACCTTGGCCACACCTGCCAGCGCCTGTTCCGCAGCAGCGCGCGAAACCTTGGGGTTGGTGGTGAGCAGCTTGAGCTCGTCCGATTCGGCGAGACCGGCCTCGAGTTTCTCGAGGTCCGATTCGACCGCGGTCACGGTCCCGTTGTCGCTGGCGAGATCGAACAGGGCCGATGCGTAACGCCCTGCCAGGCTAGCCTGAATACCGGCGGAATTATCCACGCGCTTGAGGTCCTCTTGGGTCCGGAAAGAAAGTCGTATCGACCGCACCGATTGGATGGCGAAACAGAGTCGCCCCGGCAGGGTCGGCGCGCGCCTAGCAAAGCCCCTTCGCACTTGCAACCCGACTCCGCGGCGGAAAGATTGGACTCTTGGCCAATGGTGCATAAACTGGTGGCGGATCGAAACTCGTCGCAAGGGAGAGATGCGATGGAAATGGTGCCGCTGTCCCCCAAATGCGGGGTAGAAGTCACGGGCGTCCGGCTTGCCGAGGCCGACGGTTCAACACTCGATGATATCAAGCGCGCGATCTACACCCACGGGGTGGCTGTGTTCCGTGACCAGCACGATTTCACGCCTGAGGCCCATATTCTGTTTGCCCAGCGCTGGGGCGGGATCGACATCAACAATTACTTCCCGCTGACCGAAGAGCATCCCGAGATCGCCATTGTCAGGAAGCGTGAGGACCAGACCACCAATATCGGAGGTGGCTGGCACACCGACCACTCCTACGACCAGGTGCCCGCGATGGGCTCGGTCCTCGTCGCGCGGCATCTCCCGCCCAGCGGCGGCGATACCATGTGGGCACACATGGGTGAGGCCTATGACGCGCTTCCGGACGACCTCAAGGCCGAGATCGAGGGGCTCGAGGCCTACCATACCGCGGACCATATATATGAGGAGGGCGGCCTCTACGCGAAGACCGACATGGGCAGTGAACTGCGCGGCCAGTCATTGAAGACCGGCGCAACCCACCCGATCGTGATCCGCCACCCCCAGACCGGGCGCAGGCTGCTCTATGTCAACAGCGCCTTCACCTGGAACATCGTCGGCAAGACGCGTGAGGAAAGCATGCCGCTTCTCCAGCGCCTCTACGCTGCGGCAACGGCGGCGGACAATACTTGCCGCCTCGAATGGAAACCGGGCACGGTCGCGATCTGGGACAACCGGACGACCTGGCACTATGCGCTCAATGACTACCAGGGATACTCACGCGAAATGCACCGCATTACGCTGAGCGGGGAAGCGCTGGCGGCCTAGGATTTCGGGCCTATCGCTCCGCTACTTGAGGCCTAATCCGCGCCGGGCGCCCGAGCACTGCATTCATAGACCAGCCGCTCGTTGGGCTGCTGTGGCAATTGCCCGAGCACTTCGCCCTGCAGATCGCCGAGGCTGCCCGCCGCTCCTTCGACACCGCACTTGGGTGCTTCGTACTTGGCACGGGCCGCGCGAGCCGCTTCCATTGCTCCGCGCGAGAGCAGGTAGCGCTCGACGCGATAGATGCGGCGGTCGGGATCGAAGCTGTTGACCGAGACAGCATCTTCGGAGTTCGGGACGAACAGGCGCGACCAGGTCCCGCCGGAGAAGCCGTACTGGGTGCGGCCATTGACGCAGCCACCTTCCGCCCAGTCGAAGTCGACGTCCTCGGTGTCCGAACTGGTGATCCGGCTGCGCTCGGGGATGACGGTGCATTTGAGCGCTAGGTCGCCGGTCTGCGGCTCGTCGGACGCCGTGTCGGGAAGGTCCTCCTGCATCGCGGCGGCGACGCGGCGGTCGATTTCGTCGAGACCCGGGCGAGTGAGGTAAGCGGCGAGCGCAGCAAGAGCTACAAAGGCGGTCGCCCCGCCAACGATGCGCAGACGCTTCTCGTCGCGCGGGTCCCGATTCCACAGCGTCAGCGCCCATTGACCGAGGCCGAATGCCACCAGCAGGAGGACGAATGCGAGGAACACCCGGTCTTCGCGATCGGTGATGACGCCCTGTTCGGCCTCCAGCTGCGCCCGGTCGCGCTTCGCGCGCAACTCTTCGGTTCTCTGCGCAAGGTCCTGGCGCGCGACCATCTGTTCACGCTCCAGTCGCTTGCTCTCGGCCTCGTCGAGATCGGCCATCGAGCGGCAGGGCAGGTCGTTGACGCGCGGCGTCACGCCATTGTCCTTGAGGAAGGGAATAAGCTCGCGGTTGGAGACGGCAAAGAAGAACTCTGCATCGCCACCATCATTGTCCGCGCCGAAGCTATTGACTCCCAGAACGCGCCCGCAATTGTCGAGCAGCGGCCCGCCCGAATTGCCGCGCGCGATCGGCGCGGTGTGGAGGATGGTGTCGAACTGGCGACTTGGGCGCGTGCCCGAAACAAAGCCGCGACTTTTCACCGGTGGCTGGCTGCGGAAAAGGTCGGCGAGTGAAAGGCCCTGCGCACGGTCGACGTTCATCGGATAGCCGACACTGGTGGCATCTCCGCTGTCAGGCGGCGGTCCGCCAGCAAGCGCGAGTTGTGGCAGGCGCAGCGATCCGGTGATCCGCACCAGTGCGAGGTCGTTCTTGGACGAAACGGTGATGAGCTGACCATAGACCGCCTCGCCACCACCGCTGGGAATGATGCCGATGCGCAGGTCCTCGTCGCGCATGGCATCGCGCACCACATGGGCATTGGTCACGACCTTGTCGGGAGCGACGGCAAAGCCGGTGCCGTGGCTGACCGGATAGAGCTCGTCGCCATCCTGTCCGATGATGACCACACGCACCACGCCGCGGGCAGCCGCATCGATATCGGCGGGGTCGGCCTGCGCCATGCAAGGCACCAGCAGGGCAAGAAGCGCAGCGAAGAGAGTGAAAAAGCGTCCCATCCGCTCAGGCTTGTGGCGGTCATTCGCTTTGATCGCAAGGCACGGGATGCGAAGTTCCCTTGCGTGCTTCAATGTGGCGGTACGCACAACGGGAGTACCCACATGACCTTTCGCATCCGCGGGCTCGAACCCGGACTGTTTGCCCGCTACTTCGCCATGGACGACGCTACGCTTCACGAATCATTGGCGACACGCTCGGTCGCCGGGCTCGAAGGGCGCTATCCTTGCCGGGTTAGCCTCCGGGACGCAGTGCCGGGAGAAGAGCTGGTGCTCGTCAACTACACCAACCACGCTGTCGATACGCCCTATCGCAACAGCTTTGCCATCTACGTGCGCAAGGATGCCGATAGCGCCGCCGAATACGTCGATGCGGTGCCGCCGGTACTTCGCCATCGCCCGATTGCACTGCGCTGCTACGCAATCGACGGGACACTTCATCGTGCAGCCATTGCGCTGCAGGACGATGTGGACCCGATAGTTCGCGAATTGCTGCAGGACCCGGAAGTTTCCTATATCGACGCCCATAACGCGATGCATGGCTGTTTCGCCGCGCGGATCGAACGCTATGATGGTGGCGAGTCATGAGCGACGCAATTTCCAGTGATGCCGCATGGGCCGCCGTGTTGCGGCGTGACCGCGAATTCGACGGGCGCTTTGTGACGGGAGTGCTCACCACCGGCATATATTGCCGCCCGTCCTGCGCGGCCCGTCATCCCTCGCGCCAGAATGTCCGCTTCTTCGCCAGCGGGGTCGAGGCGCGTGCGGCCGGACTGCGCGCGTGCAAGCGGTGCCTGCCCGACGACGTCTCGCGCGACGAGGCTGCGGTTCTGGCTGCAATCGATGAGATCAAGCAGGCCGAAGACGCGCCTTCGCTGGCGGCGCTGGCTGAGATCGCAGGCTATTCGCCGACGCACTTCCAGCGTGTGTTCAAGCGGGCCACCGGGCTTTCGCCTGCTGCCTATGCCCGCGCGTTGCGTGAGGAGCGGGCACGCGATGCACTAAGCGCTGGCGAGGGCGTGACGGGCGCTATTTACGAGGCTGGCTATGGCTCGGCATCGCGCTTCTACGAAAATACGAAGGGACGTTTGGGCATGAAGGCAAGTGCGTGGGCGAATGGCGGTGCAGGGGTGACGATCCACTGGGCGGTTGTTCCGACAACATTGGGGCCGATGCTGGTCGGTGCGACCGACAAGGGCGTCTGCCGCCTGTCCTTCAACGAGGACGAGAGCGAACTGCGCCGCCGCTTCCCAAAGGCCGAGCTGGTTGAGGGCGGCGCGGACTTTGAGCGCCTGCTGGCGGATGTAGTTGCCAGCGTCGAGGCACCCGGCGACTTTGCGCATATCCCGCTCGACGTGAAGGGCACGGCTTTCCAGGAAGCCTGCTGGAAGGCCCTGCGCGAAATTCCGCCCGGCGAGACGCGGACCTACGCCGATATTGCGGCCTCGGCTGGAAACCCGAAGGCAGTCCGGGCAGCGGGGAGCGCAAATGCGCGCAACAATGTCGCTGTGTTGATCCCGTGCCACCGCGTCATCCGCACCGGCGGAAACCTGGGCGGCTACGCTTATGGCCTCGATATCAAGCGCGAACTCCTCGCGCGGGAGAGCAAATGAGATGAGTGACAAGACCGCTGCCTTCACGGCGCTCCATGTTCCGGGCAACCCGCTGGTTCTTTACAATATCTGGGACGCAGGCTCTGCTCGCGCTGTCGCCGAGGCGGGAGCGAAAGCAATTGCGACGGGCAGCTACGGCGTGGCCGAAGCGCAAGGCTTCCACGACGGGGAAACTCTGCCGATCGAGATCGTGCTCGAGAACCTCAGGCGCATCCTCTCGGTCACCGACCTGCCGGTCACGATCGACATGGAGGCAGGTTATGGCGATACGCCGGAGGAAGTTGGCGTTTCGGTCGGCAAGGCATTCGCTCTCGGTGCGGTCGGGATCAACATGGAAGACCGGATGCCGGGCGAGACGGAGTTGCTGCCCATCAGTGTAGCAGCTCAGAGATATGCCGCTGCGGCATCGACAGGAATCCACGTCAATGCCCGGACCGACGTCTATCGCGGCAAGGACCCGGCGGACTATTCGCAAGCGCTGATCGACGATACGCTCGAGCGCGCCAGCGCCTATGCAGCGGCGGGAACGAAGAGTCTGTTCGTCCCCTTCCTGGGTGACCACGAAACGATCAGCGCGATTTGCGAGGCTTCGCCGCTGCCAGTCAACATCCTCTGGGCGCCGGGGCGTGGAACCGTGGCCGAACTGGCCGAACTGGGAGTGGCGCGGATAAGTTATGGACATGGTCCCTGGGCTGCGGCGATGGACCAGCTGCGGGCCGCCGCTGCCCAATTATACGCATAGGAGCTTTCACAGTCCTCCAGAAAAGGTGGGGCCGGGCATCTCGAAGAGAATGCCCGGCACCAATGTCATTCGGAAAATCCGTGATCGTCGGAGATTACTATTCGTCGTCTTCGTCCTCGTCATCGTCCAGCGAGGGGCGCAGTTCGTCGATCAGAGGCTGGCGATCTCCATTCTCAGCCTTCTTCACCTTCTCGCGAAACTCCTCGATTTCGTCGCCCGAGGCGTGAGGAAGGTTAATGACGGGTCCGAGGATGATCATCGCCTCCCGATCGCGATTCTCCAGCATCAGCAGATATGCAAGCGAACGACGGATATCGATCGCGAACGGCGAGATGCGGAAAGCTTTCTCCAGGCCGACCTTGGCGGCTTCCGGAATCGCTTCATTTGCCAGAACGAAGCTGTCGAAATAGCCGAGCAGGATGTCGGGACGCTCCGGATCGATCTGGTTGGCATGCACCCAATGTGTGCGGGCTTCCAGAACTTTGGCCGGATCTTCCTTTGCTTCCTCGAGTGCGATCTTGGCAAGATAGAGGTGGGCGCGGATCGATTGCGGGTCGGCTGCCATCAGCTTCTTCGCAAGCGATGTTGCAGCGCCGTAGTTCTTCGTATCGAACTCCGCTTCCATCGCAGCGTCGATAACGGCCGGCGAGTCGGGATACTGGGCCAAAACAAGCCTTGCCTGTTCGACTACCTCATTCGCAGTGCGCTTGTTCACGCCTGCCGTCGAACGGACATGGACCGGCATTGCAGCAGCCTCTGCCGTACCAAGTTTGCGCAATTCTATCTCGGGAGACGATCCTTCGGGGAAATTTACCGAGATGGCCCGTGCGCGGCCGCGATGGTATTTCTCAAGGTCGCGCTGGAGTACCTTGAGATCGCCGAATGCCTGACGAGCGGCATCCAGATTGGGGGTGCCGGCGTTCACCAACCGCAGATATTGCGCAAGCTGACCCTGGCGCGAGGGCTCGAACGTGAGGTAGCTTGAGAACATCCAGCCGTAGGCATACTGACGCGCGACATCGATGCCACGGACCTTTCCATTTTCGGTGTTGAGGTCGAGCACGTCTTCGACGTCGAAGCTGAGTTCGCGCAGAATGAGATTGCGATAGCGCGGCGGCTCACCAAGATTGAAGCCGCCATCGCGAAACTGGATGGTTGCGAACAGTTCGGCAAAGCCCTCGCTATACCAGAATGGGTACGCCGCTGGTGCGTGCTGGCGCGAAAAGTAGTGCGTATATTCGTGGAACAGCACCTGTCCGGGCAGGAGTTCGCCGCCGGAGCTTACCCGTGTACCCAGGCTGCCACGTGAACGACGTTCCTCTGCCGGAACGAAAGCAACCGAATTGCCGGCGCGCGGACTGAAGAAGCCGGCCACGTCGCTCGATCCGGCGAGCTTTCCGATGTCGCTGGTCGTCCCTGTCTGGTAAATGGTGACTTTGGCGCCGTCCTCAACTTCTCCTTCATCCAGAGGCAGGCCGCGGAACAGGCGCAAGGATTGATCCAGTTTCTCCAGGCTTTCGGCAACATCGCGAGCCATCTCGCTGCCGCCTTCGGAAAAGACGCGGAAGTGATCGCTCTCGGCAACCCACCAGTCTCCACCCGCAAGCGCGGGCGTAGCGGTCAGGGCAACCCCGACCATCAGCAATTTCTTGATCATTTAGCAGACCCTTTACGTGTCAGTCAGTCCCCAGGGGCACTCCGACAACAGCATCCGAAAGGAACCCCTTCGATCCGGATGTCTCCGCGAAAACCCCTTCGCGCAGAGAACTGTCGTGAACCCCGATGCAGTCGAGACTACAAAACGAGCCTGCGATTGCAAGGCCAACTGGATAGTAAGTTACAGCTTACACGAAGCTGTACGGATCGACATCCACAGCGATCCGCACTCCGGGCGGGTGATCGACCTGCCGCAGCCAGCCGCGAATGACGTCCTGCAGCTGCACAGACCGCCGCGCATTGATGAGGAAACGATAGCGATAGCGTCCGCGCAGCAGCGCCATCGGGGCAGGGGCGGGACCGAGAATCTGGCAATCCTCCACCTGCGGACGGAAGGCCCCGAGACGGTTGGCGGCCTCGCGTGCCTCGGCGTCGTTTTCGGAGGAGATGATGATTGCGGCCCAGCGGCCGAAGGGCGGAGCGCCGGCATGGCGGCGGCCCTCGGTCTCGGCGGAATAGAAGGCGTCGCGGTCACCAGCGGCGAGCGCGGCAATAACGCTGGCCTCGGGGTGGCGCGTCTGGATCAGCACTTCACCCGGCTTTGAGCCACGGCCCGCGCGCCCGGCAACCTGTGCGACCTGCTGGTAAGTCCGCTCGCCCGCGCGAAGGTCCCCGCCTTCGAGGCCGAGATCGGCGTCGACCACGCCAACCAGCGTCAGTTCGGGGAAATGGAAGCCCTTGGTGACCAATTGCGTGCCGACGATGACGTCGATCTCGCCTGCCTCGACCAGCGCAATGAACTCCGCGGCCTTGCCGGGTGAGTTCAGTGTGTCCGAGGTGGCGACGAAGACCCGCGCGTCGGGCAGGCGCTCGGCAACCTCGTCGGCGATCCGCTCGACCCCCGGCCCGCACGCGACGAGGCAATCGGGTTCGCCGCATTCGGGACAGGCGTTGGGACTGGGCGTTTCGTGCCCGCAATGATGGCAGGCAAGACGGCGCGAGAAGCGGTGCTCGACCAGCCAGGCGCTGCAATTGGGGCACTGGAAGCGGAAGCCGCAATTGCGGCACAGCGTCAGCGGCGCATATCCGCGGCGGTTGAGGAACAGCAGCGACTGTTCGTCGCGCGCGAGCCTTTCCTCGATCCCGTCGACCAGCCGCTGGGCCAGCCACATGCCGTGCGGCGGCTTCTCCTCGGTCAGGTCGATCGTGTCGATGCTCGGGAGCTGGGCCCCGCCGAAACGGCTCGGCAAGTCGATCTTCCGGTAGATCCCGCTCTCGGCCATCTGCAGGCTCTCGAGCGCAGGCGTGGCGCTGGCCAGGATAACCGGCACCTTCTCGAAGTGGGCGCGCATGACCGCGACGTCGCGCGCATTATAGCGCACGCCGTCTTCTTGTTTGAAACTGACTTCGTGCGCCTCGTCGACGACGATCAGGCCGAGCTTGCGGAAAGGGAGGAACAGCGCCGAGCGCGCACCAACAACGACCTGCGCCGTCCCTTGCGCGACCGCACGATAGGCACGCCGCCGCTCGGTCGATTTGAGCGAGGAGTGCCATAGCACAGGCGCTGCGCCGAAGCGCTCCTCGAAACGGTGGAGGAAATTTTCCGTCAGCGCGATTTCGGGAAGCAGGACGAGCACCTGCCGCCTCATCCGCAGCGCTTCGGCCACGGGTTCGAAATAGGTCTCGGTCTTGCCCGATCCCGTGACACCATCGAGCAGGAAAGGCGCAAATTCTGCACCCGCCACAGCCTGCGCAAAGGTGGCGGACGCTTCTGCCTGTTCGGCACTCAGTTCGACATGGGAGAAATCGGGCCGCGCTTCGTCATAGGGCCGGTCGCAATCGACCTCGACCGGTTCGAGCACGCCCTGGTTCACCAGCCCGCGCAGCACGCCTTCGGAAACGCCAGCAAGACCCGCCAGTTCGCGGATGTTGGCCTGCTCGCCCTCCAGCGCTTCCATTGCGGCCAACCGTTGCGGAGTAAGCCGCTCGGGCATGCCGCCGGTGAGGCGATATTCGGTCATTGTGGCCGGCCCCTTGAGCGCGCCGCCCGAGGACAGTGCCATGCGCGCCACGCTCGCCATCGAGGCGACGTAATAGTCCGCAGTCCATTCGATCAGCCGTCTGAGCGGAGTCGAAAGCGGCGGGACGGGCAGCAAACCCCTGAGTGGGCGTAGCTTCTCTGCCGGAACCTCGGTCCCCGGCAGCCGTTCAGCCTCCCAGACGATCCCGATAACGGTGCGCGGGCCCAGCGGGCATTCGACCACCGAACCGGGCTCGACCTCAAGCCCCTCGGGCACGCGGTAATCCAGCGGCCCGAGCGCGGCATTGAGGACGAGGCAGCGAACGCGGTTCATGGTATCGCCATATGGGCGGCGGCACGATGGACAGACAAGGGTGGGACGCAAGAGGACTGACGATATGACCCAATTTCTCGAACAAGCCACCGGCCGCAGGGCCTTTCTTGGGGGACTGACGCTGGGCGGTGCGGCGCTTGCGCTGCCGTCATGCGCCGGCCTGCCGGGCTTCAGCATGGTCGATGCCGTGCAGCGCATCCTCTTCCTGTCGAGCGAGCGGGCGTTCGGTCGCATGCTCGAAGGCGGCGGCTTCTGGGACGATCAGGTGGCGCAGCTGGGCCTCGGCAATCTGCTCGGTACCCGTGGCAATGTGCTCGGCAATATCCTCACCTCCACCCTGTTCAAGAACCGGCTCGAGGATGCGTTCGGCGACATCGCCTATGAAGGCGCAGAACGTGCCGCTCCGCTGGTCACCGAGGCCGTGCGGACGATCGGCATCCAGAACGCCATCGATCTCGTACGTGGTGGCCCGACGGCAGCGACGACGTTCCTGCGCGGATCGATGGGCACTTCGCTGGTCGAGGCCATGGTGCCCGAACTTGGCGATGCCATGCGCGTCGCGAGCGATCCCCTGGTCGGCGAGCTGCTGCAAGGCCTCACCGGCGTCGATCTGGCAGGAGCTACCACGCGCTTCGCCACCAATGTGGACAACACGATATGGCGGGAAATCGGGGTTGAGGAAGCCGCGATCCGCGCCAATCCGCGTGAAACCAACGACCCGCTCATCATCGGCGTCTTCGGAGTGGGTGGCGGGTACTAGCCGCGCCGCACCGCGCCCGCTAAGGCTTCGGGGAATCGCATTTCCCGGAGCCTTTACGCATGAAATTCTTCGTCGACACCGCTGACATCGCCGACATCAAGGAGCTGGCCGAGACCGGCCTGCTCGACGGCGTCACCACCAATCCCAGCCTGATCGCCAAGTCGGGCCGGGACTTCATGGAAGTGACGAAGGAAATCTGCGGCATCGTGGACGGTCCGGTGAGCGCCGAAGTCGTCGCGCTCGATCATGAGACCATGATGAAGGAAGCCGAGACGCTGCGGAAGATCGCCGACAATGTCTGCATCAAGGTTCCGCTGACGATCGACGGGCTCAAGACCTGCAAGAAGCTCACCAATGACGGGACAATGGTCAATGTCACGCTGTGCTTCAGCGCCAACCAGGCGCTGCTGGCGGCAAAGGCGGGCGCGACCTTCATCTCGCCCTTCGTGGGCCGTCATGACGACAACGGTTTCGACGGCATGGCGCTGATCGAGGATATCGTCACGATCTACAGCAATTACGGCTTCGAGACCGAGGTGCTGGTCGCATCGATCCGCAATCCCGTCCACGTGCTCCAGAGCGCGCTGATCGGCGCCGATGTCGCGACCATGCCGCCTGCTGTGATCAAGGGTCTGTTCAAGCACATCCTGACCGACAAGGGCATCGAAGGCTTCCTCGCCGACTGGGCCAAGACCGGCCAGACCATCCCGACCAGCTAAGTGACCGAGCAGACGCCTCTCGACCGCTTCAAGCAGGCGCTGACCGGTGCGTCGCGCGCGCTTGCGCACGAGCCCGAGGTCGAGGTGGCGTGGAGCGCCGACGCGCCGTCCCAGGCGGGGAAGAACTTCCGTGTCCCGCTACCGGGCCGCAATCTGCCAAAGGAGCAGGCGACCGAGGCGCGCGGCTTTGCCGACAGCTTCGCACTCAAGCTGCGTCACCATAACGAGAAGCTGCACAACAGTTCCGCACCTCCAGAACCGATTGCGAGGGCTTGTTACGACGCGATCGAGCAGGTCCGTTACGAGGCCATCGGTGCCACGCGTTACTCTGGCATTCGCGACAATCTCGGCTCGGCGGTCGAGATGCGGACGAATTCCGATCCCATCGTCCGCGCGGGCGAGCCATCGGAGGTCCCGCTGCCGACTGCGCTGTCGCTCATGCTGCGTGAGGCGCTGACCGGCGAGCCGATCCCCGAGCGCGCGCGCAGCGGGGTCGATCTCGTGCGCAAGGATATCCTCGCCAAGATCGGCGACGATCTGGAGGGTTTCGTCGACAAGCTCGACGACCAGCGCGCCTTCCAGGACCTGACGCTCGACATGCTGCGGCATCTCGAGCTGACTCTGCCCGACAATCTCGACCCCACCGATGCCGACGACAGCGAAGACGAGGACGGCGAGACGCCCGAGGACCAGGACAACGCCGAGGACGAGGAAGAAGGCGCTTCCGAACCGCAGGCCAGCGATGCTCGCGCCGAAGTCACCGATGGCGAGGCCGATGGCGATGCCGACCGCGAGGTCGAGGGCGAGCAGGAAATGGGCGAGGGCGACCCCGACGACGAGGGCGAGGAAGGGATGCAACCTGTCCGCCCGAACCGCCCCTGGACCGAGTTTCCCGAGAACTTCGACTACAAGGCCTTCACCGAGAAGTTCGACGAAGTGATCGAGGCGGGCGAATTGTGCGATGCCGAGGAACTCGACCGGCTGCGCGCCTATCTCGACAGCCAGCTGGCGGGCCTTCAGGGCGTGGTCACGCGGCTCGCCAACCGCCTCCAGCGTCGCCTCATGGCGCAGCAGAACCGCAGCTGGGACTTCGACCAGGAAGAGGGCATGCTCGATGCCGCGCGGCTTGCGCGCGTGGTGATCAGCCCGGGGCACTCGCTGAGCTACAAGATCGAGCGCGATACCGAGTTCAAGGACACGGTCGTCACCCTGCTGATCGACAACTCCGGCTCGATGCGCGGACGCCCGATCAGTATCGCCGCGATCAGCGCCGATATCTTGGCCCGCACGCTTGAACGCTGCGGCGTGAAGACCGAAATCCTCGGCTTCACCACCCGCGCCTGGAAGGGCGGGCAGAGCCGCGAGGCGTGGCTCGCAGACGGGCGACCTGCACAACCGGGTCGCCTCAACGATCTGCGCCACATCCTCTACAAGAAGGCCGACGAACCCTGGCGCCGCGCGCGCCGGAATCTCGGCCTGATGATGCGCGAGGGGCTGCTCAAGGAAAACATCGACGGCGAGGCGCTGCTGTGGGCGCACAATCGCCTGCTCGCCCGCGCCGAAGATCGCCGCATACTGATGGTTATCTCGGACGGTGCGCCGGTCGATGACAGCACGCTGAGCGTCAACCAGGCCGGCTATCTCGAAAGCCATTTGCGCAAGGTGATCGACTGGATCGAGAAGCAGTCGCCCGTGCAACTGGCCGCCATCGGTATCGGCCACGATGTGACCCGCTATTACAAGCGCTCGGTGACGATCATGGACGTCGAGCAGTTGGGCGGGACGATCATCGAGCAGCTGGCCGATCTGTTCGAGATCGAGAAGTGAGCGAACAAACGGTTACCCTTTGGCGCCCAACAGGCCCGGAAGAGCTCAAGCTTGTCGAGGATGCGGACTGGAAGGCGTGGCCGCCTCGACTTCCGGAGCAACCAATTTTCTATCCGGTCACTACCGAGGCATATGCAGTCAAGATCGCGCGAGACTGGAATGTACCCGCGAGCGGGTCAGGCTTTGTGACAAGGTTCGAGGTGCTGAAGAGCTTCCTCGACCAGTACGAAGTGCAGGACGCAGGTGGTCGAGAGCACCAGGAGTACTGGATACCCGCCGAAGAACTCGCTGCTCTCAATGATGCCATTGTCGGCAAGATTAAGGTTGTCAGGAGCTTCCCGGGATGAACGTCACCGAAGCCGTCCAGTCCCGTCGTTCCGTTCGCGCCTTTCTCGACAAGCCCGTCGACCGCGAGACCCTTACACGCATTCTCGAAAAGGCGCAGCGTTCGCCTTCCGGCGGTAACACCCAGCCGTGGCACGGCATCGTCCTCACAGGCGAGCCGATGCAGAAGCTCTTCGCCCGCGTGGCGCGGGACTTGCCCAGGGGGCGCGAGGCGTTTGCGCCCGAGTACCATGTCTATCCGCCCGAACTCGATGGGGCCTACGAACAGCGCCGCCGCGGCGTGGGCGAGGATATGTATGGCGCGCTCGAGATCTCGCGTGAGGAGAAGGGCAAGCGGCTGATGTGGTTCGCCAACAACTTCCGCGCCTTCGGGGCGCCGGTGCTGATGCTGGTCCACACGCCGAAATATATGGGGCCGCCGCAGTGGTCGGACATTGGCATGTGGCTCCAGACCATCGGGCTCCTGTGCCGCGAGGAGGGGCTCGACACCTGCTTCCAGGAGGCCTGGGCGGTATATTCACCGCAAATCCGCGAAGTGGTCGACATTCCCGACGACCACATCTTCTTTTGCGGTGTCGCGATCGGCTACCGCGACGAGGATGCGCCGGTGAACAATTTCACGGTCGCGCGCGCGCCGATTGACGAGAGTGTGCGCTGGGAGGGTTGGCAAGACCTGTGAAGGGCCTTCGACAGGCTCAGGCCGAACGGGTTTGGCGCCAAGGCGGCAATCACAACATCCGTTCGCGCTGAGCTTGTCGAAGCGCAGCCACCAACCTATGCGCCACCCATGACCCTTCGACAAGCTCAGGAAGATCGGCCTTTGCGGTTGTTCAACTCGTTGACCCGCCAGCTTGAGGAATTCCAGCCCGTCCACCCGGGCGAGGCGCGCGTCTATTCCTGCGGGCCGACGGTCTACAATTACCAGCACATCGGCAACATGCGCGCCTATGTGTTCTCGGACACGCTGGGACGTGTGCTGCGCTGGAAAGGCTACGACCTCACTCACGTCATCAACATCACGGATGTCGGCCACCTCACCTCCGACGCGGACGAGGGCGAGGACAAGATGGAGAAGATGGCGGCCAAGGCGGGCAAGTCCGCCTGGGATATCGCCAAGTTCTACCAGGAAGATTTCGAAAACGACCTCGCGCGCCTCAACATCACGGGCAAGCAGCACCCGCGCGCGACCGAATATGTCGAGGCGATGATCGAGTGGGGCAATCGCATCGCCGACAAGCATTGCTACGAGCTCGATAGCGGGCTCTATTTCGATGTCTCGACGGTGGCCGACTACGGCCGCCTTGCGCGCGCCGTCACCGACGAAGGCGAGGGCCGCATCGAAACCGTCGAGGGCAAGCGCAATGCCGCCGACTTCGCCATCTGGCGCAAGACGCCCGAGGGTGAGACGCGGCAAATAGAATGGGATTCTCCCTGGGGCCGCGGCGCACCGGGCTGGCATCTCGAATGCTCTGTCATGGGCGAGGCGCTGCTCGGCTTCCCCTTCGACATCCACACCGGCGGCATCGACCACCGCGAAATCCACCACCCGAACGAGATCGCGCAGAACCAGGCCTATTGCTGCACCAATGGTCTCGAAAATGCCGAGAACAGCGGCGCGCGCATCTGGATGCACAACAACTTCCTCGTCGAGCGCAGCGGCAAGATGAGCAAGAGCGCGGGCGAATTCCTGCGCCTGCAACTGCTGGTCGACAAGGGCTACCACCCGCTCGCCTACCGCCTGATGTGCCTGCAGGCGCACTACCGCAGCGAACTGGAATTCAGCTGGGACGGACTGGGCGCGGCGCTGACGAGGCTGAAGCGCATGGTCATGGCGGTCGAGCGACTGAGGGACGAGACTCCAGGCGACCCATCGCATCCCAAGTTCGCGCCCTTGCGCGAGAAATTCGACGCTGCGGTCTCGGAGGACCTGAACACTGCCATCGCGCTAGTCGCTCTCGAGGAAGCACTGGGGGTTAAAAAGGTCGATGCCGGCGTCAAGCGCGCTGTGATCGAGGATATGGACCGTGTCCTCGGCCTTGACCTGTTCACGCTGGCTCGCGAGGATTTACGGATCAGACCGGCCGATGCGCAAATCACCGAGGCCGAAATCGAAGCCGAACTTATCCGCCGTAAGGAAGCGCGCGCGGCCAAGGATTTCGCCACAAGCGATGCCATCCGCGAGAGCCTCGCGATCAAGGGCGTCGAGGTGATGGACGGCGATCCGCTCGGCTGGGAGTGGAAGCTCTAACCATGGCCGATCCCCAGACCCTCCTCTGGCAGCACCTCAAGGACGCTCCGCGGGGTCTGGCATTCGTCCGCGACTTCGAGGGGCCGGACTTTACGCTGCATTTCTATTGCGAGGCGGCGCATCTGGCGATCGAGATCGAAGATGACCCGTTCAAGAAGCCTGCTCAGGACGGACGTGACGCCTGGCAAGAGCAGCACCGCGTCGACGTGATGCAGGTCCCGCCATCGCATGTCCTGCGCAACGCTACGGAAGTGGCGGAGGCGATCCTCGACATTGCCGTTCCGCGCAAGGTGCGCTTCGAGGCATCGGGCGGGTGAGGCTCTGGCGGCTCACCCGCGCACCCTTCGTGGCGCTCGACGGGGCGGGGCCGCAGCGGCACGGAGCGCGATATTCCTCGCCGGGCAGGCCGGTGGTGAACTTCGCATCGGAGGCAGGACTCGCCGTGCTGGTGGCGCTGCGATACCTTCCCGAAGACAAGGCAGAACGGGCGATCGACTTTCTTCTGGGCTGGACGGATGTCGATGCCGAACCCTTGCGCGTTCCCGACCGGGACGGTGAAGAAGCGATCCGCGCCTGGGTCGACGACTGGCTCGACACCGGAAGTTCGCTCCTCGCCGCCATCCCCTCGCGCGTACTGCCCGAAGGCGATATCGTGATGATGAACCCGCGCCATCCCGATGCTGGTGCCATTGCGCCGCTGACGACACGCCCGTTCGATTTCGACGCCTGCCTCCACCGTCCACCCATGCTCGACACCTATCGGAGCCTCTCATGACCAAAGCCGTGATGTCCGCCCTGATCCGCCCGCTGGTCGAACCTCGCCTTCCGGATTGGATCGAACCCATGTGGTTCATGAGCAAGGAACAGGCGCTGGAATTCGCGCCCGAGGCGGAAATCGGCTGGTTCGACTTGAACGAGAAGGAACCGATGGTCGAGATCGCGAAGGCGGCGACCAGTCTGAAATGGATGAACTCGATCTACGCCGGGCTCGATTTCATGCCGCTCGACCTTCTCAAGGAGCGCGGCGTGGTGGTGACCAACGGCGTCGGCATCAACGCCATCACCATTGCCGAATATGTCGTCATGCTGATGCTGGCCCATGCCAAGGGCTATCGCGAAGTGGTCCGCGCGCAGGAGCGTCACGAGTGGCTGCTCGACAGCCCGGGCAAGCGCGAGCTTGCGGGTGAGCGTGTCCTGCTGCTGGGCATGGGAGCCATCGGGTCGCTCATCAAGACACGGCTCGAGGCCTTCGACATGAAGGTCATTCCCGTCCGCCGCTCGGGTGCCGATGGCGCGCTGCGGCCCGGTGAATGGCGTGAGAAGCTGGGCGAGTTCGACTGGGTCGTGCTCGCGGTCCCGTCGACGCCGGAAACCCGCCACATGATTGGCGAGATTGAACTTGCCGCCATGCGCCCGAATGCCGTGCTGGTGAACATCGCCCGCGGCGACGTGGTCGACCAGGATGCGCTGATCTCGGCGCTCGAAAAGAAGTCGATCGAGGCAGCGCTGCTCGACGTTACCGATCCCGAACCGCTACCCGAGGACCACCCGCTGTGGGAGCTCGAGAATGCACAGGTCACTATGCACCTGTCGGGCAGGGCGCAGACCAGGATGTTCCAGCGCAGCGCCGACCGCTTCATCGAGAACCTCACCCGCTGGCGCAAGGGCGAGCCAGTCGAGCCACGGCTCGATCTCGAACTCGGATATTGACTGCCGGACCAGTGGCCGGGTGACGAGGAATGGAGGTCGCGATGCCCAAGCTCAAGGATACCTACCCGCTCTACCTCAACAACAAGGCGGAGCAGCCGAACACCGACCTGGTGGTGACCGACAAGTTCACCGGTGAAGTCGCGTTCCGCACAGCGCTCGCCACGCCGGAGATCATCGACAATGCGATTGCCGGGGCGGTCCATGCGACCGAGCCGATGGCGCGCATGGCCAGCTACGAACGGCAGGCGGTGCTCCAGCATTGCGTCGACCGTTTCAAGCAACGTTTCGACGAGCTCGCCTATGCGCTGTGCGTCGAGGCCGGAAAGCCGATCAAGGACAGCGAGGGCGAGGTCACCCGCCTGATCGACACTTTCCGCATCGCCGCCGAGGAATCGGTGCGCATGTATGGCGAGGTCATGCCGCTCGACATTTCGGAGCGCGCCAAGGGCTACCAGTCGATCTGGAAGCGCTATCCGATCGGGCCGTGCAGCTTCATCTCACCGTTCAACTTCCCGCTCAACCTCGCCGCGCACAAGATCGCGCCCGCGATCGCGGTCGGCTGCCCCTTCGTGATGAAGCCCGCAAGCAAGACGCCGCTCGGTGCGATCATCATGGGCGAGATGCTGGCAGAGACCGACCTCCCCGCAGGCGCGTTCTCGATCCTGCCTGCCAGCCGCGACGGGGCGGACCTGTTCACCGAGGACGAGCGGCTCAAGCTGCTGAGCTTCACCGGCTCGCCGGTGGTCGGCTGGGACCTCAAGGCCAAGAGCGGCAAGAAGAAGGTCGTCCTCGAACTCGGCGGCAATGCGGCGGTGATCGTCGACCACGATGCCGATCTCGACGATGCGCTGGAGCGAGTGATTTTCGGCGCCTTCTACCAGAGCGGGCAGAGCTGCATCGGTGTGCAGCGGATAATCATTCACGAGAGCGTTTACGACCGCTTCAAGGACATGCTGGTCGCGAAGACGAAGACGCTGGTCGCGGGCGATCCCAAGGATCGCGACACCTTCATCGGCCCGATGATCTCCGAGGGCGAGGCCAGGCGCCTCAAGGGCTGGATCGACGAAGCGGTGGAAGGCGGTGCAACCCTGCTGTGCGGCGGCAAGCGCGAGGGCAACATGCTCGAGGCGACGCTGCTCGAAAGCGTTCACCGAGACGCCAAGGCATTGAACGAGGAAGCCTTCGGCCCTCTCGCGATCCTGCAGAAGTTCTCCGACTTCGACGAGGCGCTGGCGGAGGTGAACCGCTCCACCTTCGGCCTCCAGGCGGGCATCTTCACCCGCGACCTGTTCAAGATGTTCGACGCATGGGACCACCTCGAAGTCGGCGGCGTCGTGATCAACGACGTCCCCAGCTACCGCGTCGACAACATGCCCTATGGCGGGGTCAAGGACTCCGGCCTGGGCCGCGAAGGCATCAAATTCGCGATGGAGGACATGACCGAAATCCGGAACCTGGTGATCCGGCGCGGGTGACTGAGGGTCGGCTTTTCATTCTAAGAATGTAAAACCCGGCCGTCCACTAACGACCCGTTAGCGGACATAAGGCTCACAGGACTTGGACGGTCAGTTTGTCCGTAGTGAAACTTAGCTCAAACCATTCGGTGACCAAGAGGTAGCCGCCGAATGGTCGCTTGTGTAGCTCGATGCTGCCCAAGTCGAATGACCCATCAGCATCAGCAAGGAGGGAAGTTCGACCAGGCTTAGTTTCTATCTGAGTTGGGCGTTCAATGACTATATAGCCAACACGATAGCAGTGGGCATCGCCATCCTTAGGAATGTCATAAGCAGGGTGATCGATCGTGAGCGCGAACAAAGCTTTCAGTCGAAGGTTCGCTTCTTCCGCAATGAAGCCTAAGAGGTAACTATCTTCAAGATACACGCCTTGAATCTCAGCGAGGTAAGTTGTTTCCATGCCTTGAGGTATCTCGACCGACTTGAATTTCCAAGGTCCGCTAACCCCCCACAATCGGAATTTCGCGCGCGATACCGTGACCGCCATTTGCGGACGATCAGCCCATTCTCCTCACCCATCCTCCAGCAGCAGCAACTCGCACTGCACCACCAGCCTCGGCGAGGGCAGCATCCGCTGCTCCACCTCGATGATGTTCGCGTCCGCCACCAGCTGGCCGGGAATGGCGAATTCGTGATCGGGGAGGGCGGTGACGAAGCGTTCGCCTGACGCCACGGCGTCATCGCCCGCGAACAGGATCGCGAAGCTGTGCCGCGCGCCGGCGAAGGTGATGCTGGCCCAGGGACGCTCGGTGTGGGTCAGCACCTGACCCTGGTGCTCGCCAAGCACGGCAAGCGCAGTGCGCAGGCGGTCGGTGGTCGAGCGGCGAGGGCGGACGGGAGCCTTGCGGCGGATCGGGGCCTCAACCGACATGGGCGACCTCCTTGCCGGCAGCTTCGGCGGCGGCGTCGAAACCGGCCATGAAGCCGATGATGCGCTGCTCGGTACGGTCGCGCGGCTCGCGGCCCATGCGCAGGTCGAGGACGAACCGCGGATCATGCGCGGCGAGGCGGCCGAACTTGGTGGCCGCCATTTCGTGCTGGCGGAGGAATTTCTCGACGGAACGGATCAGCATGTCGTGCTCCCCAATTGGCTGAACTGATTGGCGAATCGCGCCTTTCGTTCCATATTTGTTCCAGTCCAAATCCTACTTGTCTAGGAAAATTCCTATGCTATAGGAATTTTCTCGCATCGACCTTTCGGGGAGGCGCGGAAATGCTGGAGTTGTGGTGATGGAAGACGGCAAGGATGTGCGCGAAAGACTTCTGAGGTTGGCCGAGGAACAGCGCGTCAGCCTCGCCGCGCTGTCGGGCATGCTGGGTCGTAACCCCAGCTATTTGCAGCAATATGTGCGCAAGGGCAGCCCCCGCAAGCTGGAGGAGCAGGACCGCCGCAAGCTCGCGGAATTCTTCGGGGTAAGCGAGGTCGTGCTGGGTGCGAATATGGACGCGGTCGTCGCCCGCGCTTTCAGCGAATCGGACGATTTCGTGAGCGTCCCGCGTCTTCCGCTCGACGCTTCGGCGGGTCCGGGTTCCTACTCAGCAGAGGAAATATCCTTCGACAACTACCGCTTCTCACGCCGCTGGCTGCGCGAAATGGGCCTCGATGGCGCCGACCTTTCCGCGATCAGAGTCGAGGGAGACAGCATGGAGCCGCTTCTGCGCAGCGGTGACGAGATTTTCGTCGACCGCAACAAGCGCGCGGGCGAGGGCGTCCACGTCGTCCGCATCGGCGACGCGCTGCACGTGAAGCAGGTCCAGGTCACCGCGCCCGGCCGGATCGCATTGATCAGCGCCAACGAAGCCTACGCCCCGATCGAACTGGGCCGCGAAGAGGTCGAGGTGATCGGTCGGGTGGTGTGGAAGGGTGGGCGGATCTAGTGCGCTGTCGATTCAGCTTCGCCGGCTTGCTGCACGGCAGTAGGGCGGAGCACGATGACAAACTTCGAGACCGATGACGATTTCGCGCGGCTGGCCACGAGCGTGCTCGATGCCAGTCTTCCGCATGGCGAATGGACGCACGAGGCGCATTTCGCGCTGGCCCTCTGGATGCTTCGCCATCGTCCCGAGGGGGCATCCCCGCAGGATTTCCGGCGCATCATCATGCGGCTCAACGATGCGCACGGGACGCCCAACACCGACAACTCGGGCTACCATCACACGATCACCATTGCGTCGATTGAGGCGGCACGCAGCTGCCTCTCTCGTCATGATGGGAATGAGCCGCTCGCTCACGTGCTGAAAAGCCTGGTCGATGGGCCCTGCGGAAGATCAGGCTGGATACTGGCCTACTGGTCGCGCGATCGACTGTTCAGCGTGGCGGCGCGGCGAGACTGGGTCGAACCCGACCTGCAAACTCTTTCGTTCGGTGACTAGGGGCGCAAGGGCGTGCGGTGCTTGTATCGCGCGCGCCTTTTCGCCATTCGGGTGCCATGACCGACACGCCCAAGCAGCCGCCGATGAAGGCCGGCATCGTTCCCGTGACGCCCTTGCAGCAGAATTGCTCGCTGATCTGGTGCACTGCCACCAACAAGGGCGCGCTGATCGATCCGGGCGGCGATCTCGACAAGCTCAAGGCTGCGGTTAAGCAGACCGGGGTGGAGCTGGAAAAGATCCTCATCACCCACGGCCATATCGATCATTGCGGCGAGGCGGGCATCCTTGCCAAGGAACTCGGTCTGCCCATCGAAGGCCCGCACGAGGGCGACCGCTTCTGGATCAGTCGCCTCGACGAGGATGGTGCGAAATATGGCGTCAACGGGCAGGTGTTCGAACCCGACCGCTGGCTCGAGGATGGCGACACGGTCACGGTCGGCGAGCTCGAGCTCGAGGTCATCCATTGCCCCGGTCACACGCCGGGCCATGTCGTCTTCTTCCACCGGCCTAGCAAATTCGCGATCGTCGGCGACGTATTGTTCCAGGGCAGCATCGGGCGCACCGACTTCCCGATGGGCAATCACCAGGACCTGATCGATGCGATCACCCAGAAGCTCTGGCCGCTGGGCAATGACGTGACCTTCATCCCCGGCCACGGCCCCACGAGCACCTTCGGCCAGGAGCGCAAGACCAACGCCTTCGTGAGCGATTACGCGCTTGGATAGGGGCGGGTCGGAGCATGCGCCCCGACCCCCGGATACCTTACATCACGCCCATGGCGATCAGCGTGGCGACTACGGCCAGGCCGAGCAGGGTGAGCATGGTGATGGTCACGCCGACACCGCGCGCCTTGTGGAAGCCTTCCGGGTCCATCCCGATGCCATGTGCCACGCGGCCGAGCATGTAGATCCCGACCACCCAGGCGAGCCAGGGATTGCCGCGGCCCGAAATTTCGATCGCCGCAACCAGCACCAGCAGGAAAGGCGTGTTCTCGACGAAATTGAGCTGCGCCCGCATCCGGCGGGTCAACGGACCTCCGCCATCGTCGCCGTGAATGGTCTTGGTCGCGCCGCGCATCTGGCCGACACGGATGGCGAGCCACAAATTGATGATCGCCGCAGCGGCGGCAGCGGTAAGCGTTACTGGCAGGACGATATTCATGCGATCCTTCCCTCCTCGTGTTTCTCTTGACCCGGCGAGGTGCTAACCACCCCACGGAAAACACGCAATTGTTGCAGGGCTTCTCCACCGCTTGCATCCCCCGCAAAAATCGGTATAGCGCGCGCCTTCACCGCCACGGTCGGGAATATTCGGGTTCACGCGCTCTTGTGCGTTGCTTGACCTTCCCCTAGGGCGGCCACCGAAATTGACTGAATTTGTTTGAGGAAAAGGTGCCGCCATGGCCGTCCCCAAGAGGAAAGTATCGCCCCACCGTCGCGGCAACCGCCGTGCGCATGATTCGCTGAAGGTCGAAGCTCATCACGAGTGCTCGAACTGCGGCGAACTCAAGCGTCCGCATAACCTGTGCCCGCACTGCGGCCACTACAACGGTCGCGAAATCATCGCCGTCGGTCTCTAAGACCGCGACAAGAACCGGAGTTAGCGCATGAGCCTGCCGCGTATCGCCGTTGATGCGATGGGCGGCGATGAAGGCGTGCGCGTGATGGTCGAGGGCGCGGCGCTTGCCCGTCGCCGCCACGACAAATTCAAGTTCCTGCTGGTCGGCGACGAGACGCGCATCAAGGCCGCGCTCGAAACGCACCCGGGAATGTCCGGCGCTTCCGAAATCCTCCATTGCGAGGATGTGATCGCGGGGGACGAGAAGCCCAGCCGCGCACTGCGCCGTGCCAAGACCACCAGCATGGGCCTCGCCGTCGACGCGGTGAAGCAGGGACTCGCCGGAGCCGCGGTTTCCGCCGGCAATACCGGCGCGCTGATGGCGATCTCGAAGCTCGCCCTGCGCACCATGCCAGGGCTCGATCGGCCAGCGCTAGCCGCTCTGTTGCCGACGCTGGGCGACAACGACGTCATCATGCTCGACCTTGGCGCGAACCGCGAGTGCGACGCGCGCAACCTCGTCCAGTTCGCCATCATGGGTGCCGCATATTCGCGCATCGTGACCGGCAACGAGCGGCCGCGCACCCGCCTGCTCAATATCGGGACCGAGGAAACCAAGGGCACCGAGGATATCCAGCAGGCCGCAGAAATCCTGCGCGCCGCGACCAGCCTCGACATGGAGTTCGAAGGCTATGTCGAAGCCGACAAGATCAATCGCGGCGACTGCGACGTGGTCGTGTGCGACGGTTTCTCCGGCAATATCGCGCTGAAGGCGATCGAGGGCACCGCACGCTTCGTCACCGACCTGCTGCGCCGCGCTTTCACCAGCTCGATCCGTTCGAAGGTCGGCTTCCTCGTCTCGCGTCCCGCGACCGAGCTGCTCCGGCACCATCTCGACCCCAACAACCACAATGGCGCGGTCTTCCTTGGCCTCAACGGCGTGGTCGTGAAGAGCCACGGCAGCGCCAACGCGCTGGGCGTGGCCAATGCGGTGGAGGTCGCCGCGCGCCTGCTGGAGGACGACATCCTGAACCGCATCCGTCACGACCTTGGTGAAGTCAGCGACGGGCTGGCCGCGAAATGATCCGATCGGTCATCCGGGGCACCGGCTCTGCCCTCCCGGCGCAATGCGTCACCAATGCCGAACTCGCCGCCCGCGTCGATACTTCGGACGAATGGATCGTCGAGCGCACCGGCATTCGCCAGCGCTATATCGCCGACGACAGCGAGACCACTTCGAGCCTCGCGACCGACGCTGCGCGTGCTGCGCTCGAGGCGGCCGGCATTGACGCCAAGGAGATCGGTCTGATCGTCCTGGCGACGGCCACCCCTGACCACACATTCCCCGCCACCGCCACGCAGGTGCAGGCCGCACTCGGATGCGGCGGCGGTATCGCTTTCGATGTCCAGGCGGTCTGCTCGGGCTTCCTCTATGCCCTGACCACTGCCGACGCGATGCTGCGCACCGGCATGGCAAAGAAGGCGCTGGTGATCGGCGCGGAGACCTTCAGCCGCATTCTCGACTGGGAGGATCGCACCACCTGCGTCCTCTTCGGCGACGGTGCAGGCGCAGTCGTGCTCGAGGCGCAGGACGTGGCCGAGGATGGTCCCGGGATCATCGCCAGCCGCCTTCATGCCGAAGGCGCGCACAAGGACATGCTCTATGTCGATGGCGGTCCTTCGACCACGCAGACCGTCGGCCATCTGCGGATGCGCGGGCGCGAAGTTTTCCGCCATGCGGTCGTCAACCTCGCCGAGGTTCTCGAGGAAGTGCTTGAAGATGCAGGCTTTACTGCCGCCGACATCGATTGGGTCGTTCCGCACCAGGCCAATGCCCGCATCCTCGATGCGACTGCGCGCAAGCTCGACCTGCCGGCGGAAAAAGTCGTCGTCACGGTCGACCGGCATGCCAATACTTCGGCTGCATCGGTGCCGCTCGCACTCGATTTGGCGGTGCGCGATGGCCGCATCAAGAAGGGCGATCTGGTGATGTTCGAAGCCATGGGCGGCGGCTTCACATGGGGTGCCTCGCTCGCCCGAATGTAACATTTGGTCGAAAAACGGCTGCGGCGGTTTGCCAGAATGGTCCCAAGCCTCTATATTGCTTGGCGAAGTTTACCAATGGGCCGCTTCTTCACTCAGGGTCGCGACTGAGGGGAAGGGAATTATGGACATGATGCGTTCGGTGGGCACGCTGACCAGGGCGGACCTGGCAGAAACGATCAACCGCAAGATGGGCCTGAGCCGCGCGGAATCGCTCGACATGGTTGAGGCCATTCTCGGCAAGATGTGCGATGCGCTGGCAAATGGCGAGAACGTGAAGATTTCCGGTTTCGGCAGCTTCGTGCTGCGCGACAAGAAGGAACGCATCGGCCGCAATCCCAAGACCGGGGTAGAGGTGCCGATCACGCCACGCCGCGTGATGACCTTCCGCGCCAGCCAGCTGCTCAAGGAACGCATAGCCAACGGCTGAGGCCGCAAGAGGGTAGGGGCGCATGGCGAATTTCGACGACGGCAAGGAAACGGGCGCACTGCGCACCATCGGCGAAGTCGCCAAGGCGACCGGCATCAAGCCCCATGTCCTGCGTTACTGGGAACAGCAGTTCCCCATGCTCAAGCCGCTCACCCGCAGCGGCGGGCGCCGTTACTACCGTCCCGAGGATGTCGAACTGGTCGAGCGGATCGACCAGTTGGTCAACCGTGAGGGCTACACGCTGAAAGGCGCCAAGGCGGCGCTGAGAGGCGTGCCGGACCAGCAGGCTGCGGCGCAGGGTGTTGCAGCGCCTTTAACATCATCGGTCGATGGTGATGTGATTGCACGGCTCAAGTCCATTCGCGAGGATTTGCGGGCGGCGCTGGCGGCATAGCTCGCACGCTTTCGCAACGCTGGCGAAGTGGCAGTGTGCGAATGCGGGTGCACTCAGGGGGTGGGCGCACCCGCACCGACGCTATTGCTGTTGTTCCTGTTCCAGTACGGTCTCCGCGCGCTGGGGGATCAGGTAGACAAGCATCACAATAGCGGTCCCGATTACGATCGACGCCGCCACTCGACTCAGCTCAAGTCCTCCGTGAGCCAATGGTTTGTCTAGGAAATCTCCAACCACGGCACCCAAGGGTCGTGTCAGGATGAATGCGGCCCAAAAGAGGATGACCCGGTTTGCCTTCGTGAAGAAGTATCCAGCGCCGATCATCGCGAGCAGCCCGCCGAATATTCCGGCTGCGCCCATATAGCCGAGCGGCCCGTCGGCGACCCAATCACCCAGTGCCGTTCCAAGTGTCTGCGAGAATGTAATCGTTATCCAGTAGAACAATTCCGCATCGCGTTTGTGGACCGATGCTACCGAAATCGTGCCGAGCGTTCGATGCCAGGCCAGTAGCGATGCGATCACGAGTGACAGCAGCAGCAACGCACCGCCCGGATAGCCGATGCCGAGCGAACGGGTAGCAAAGTCGGCGAGAGTTGTGCCTACCGTGGTGGAAGCGATTATCGTCGCCCAATAGAGATAGGGATGGAACTGGCGCGCGCGAATTTGGAAGAATGCGAGTATCGCGAGCAACGCGCCGAAGATCGCCGTCCCGACCACATATCCGTTGTAGCCTGCTTGTCCGGCAGTCGTGGTCGTTTCCCCCAGCCAGCTCATGCTGACTGTGTCACCCATGGTCTCGCCGAAGGTGGTTGCAAGAATTTTTACGACCCAGAATCCCAGCGTGACCGCCGGGACCTTCGCGAGCAGCTCCTTGTTCGCCGTTTCCATTCCGTTTCTCCGCAGCGCGGTGCATTCCGCGTGATCAACGGATTGGCGCAAAAGCCGAGCCTTTCTATAAGCACGAGCAGATGCGGACCGTCTTGAACTATTGCGTATCCGAATGACGGAGGGGTCTGGGCACCGACAGCTGCAGAGGCGCGCAATCTTTGCCTATGCCATCGTCGCGTTGCAGGCGGTGGCCGCGATCTATTTCCTTGTCGACGGGATCGAGGACATCCTGTCCGAGTTGCGAACCGGCGTGAGTGCACAGGTCCTATTGGAATGCCTTGTGGCGTTGGCTTTGGTACTGGGGGTGACGCTGGGCGGTGCCTATGCGCGCCACCTGCTGCTCGAGGCGCGACACCACAAGAATTTGCTAGACGCGGCGCGCGGCGAAATGAGCGCGCTGATTGCGGCACGCTTTGGCGAATGGGAATTGTCGAAGTCGGAGTCGGAAGTGGCTCTCTTCGCGCTCAAGGGGAGTTCGATCACCGAAATTGCCGCCATGAGAAATTCGGCGGAGGGCACAGTCCGTTCGCAACTTAGCCAAGTCTTTGCAAAAGCCGGGGTGAAGAACCAGTCGGCTCTGATCGCTATTTTTGTCGACGATTTGATCGATCCGCTTCTGGAATAGGCGGTCTGGTCGGGAGGTTACTCCGCCGCCAGCAATTCCTCCGCCGCGCCCAGATCGACGCTTACCAGGCGGCTGACGCCCTTTTCGATCATCGTGACGCCGAACAGGCGGTGCATGCGGCTCATGGTCACGGCATTGTGGGTGACGATGAGGTAGCGGGTGTCGGTTTCCTTCACCATCGCGTCGAGCAGGTCGCAGAAGCGGTCGATATTCGCATCATCGAGCGGGGCATCGACTTCGTCGAGGACGCAGATCGGCGCGGGGTTGGTCAGGAACAGGGCGAAGATCAGCGCGGTCGCCGTCAGCGCCTGCTCGCCGCCCGAAAGCAGGGTGAGCGACTGGAGCCGCTTGCCCGGCGGCTGGGCGAAGATTTCGAGACCTGCTTCCAGCGGATCGTCGCTGTCGATCAGTGCGAGGTGCGCCTCGCCGCCTTCGAACAGGCGGGTGAAGAGGCGCTTGAAGTGGTCGTTGACCTGCTCGAAGGCCGCGCGGAGGCGCTCGCGACCTTCGCGGTTGAGATTGCCAATCGACCCACGCAAGCGGCTGACCGCCTCACGCAATTCGGCCTGCTCTTCGGCATTGGCGCCATGTTCGCCCTCGATCCGCTCGAGTTCCTCGGCGGCGACGAGGTTGACCGGGCCGATCCGCTCGCGGCTGGCGGTGAGGCGGTCCATTTCCTCGCTCTCGGCCTCGGCATTGGCGATCTTCGATTCCTCGAAACCGAAACGTTCGGCGAGAAGCGGGGGAGGGCACTGGAAGCGCTCGCCCGAGATGCGCGCCATCTCGATCCGGCGACCATCCTGGTTCTCGGCCCGGGCGGCGAGACCGGCGCGGCTTTCACGCGCTTCGGCGAGGGCTTCATTGGCGGCAGCGAATTCCCGGTCGGCGGTCTGGGCGACTTCGGTTGCGGCGGCGACGGCCTGCTCGGCCTCGGCGAGTTCGCGACCGAGGCGTTCGCGCACCTGATCGCCCTGTTCGATCTCGCGCATCAGCCCTTCGGGCTTGGCGGCAGTGACGGCGCGCTCCTGCTCGATCTCCTCGGCGCGGATTTCCATTTCGGATAGCCGCCGCGCGGCATCGCCGCTGCGTGCCTGCCAGTTGGCCATGTCGCTGCGCTGCGCCGAGGCGCGTTCGCGCGCGACGGCGAGTGACTGGTCATGCGCGGCGAGCTCGGCGGCGCGGGCCTGCAGCGTGCTGCGCGCGGCCTCGTTCTTGTCGCGCGCTGCCTCCAGTGCGGCGCGACCGGCCGCGGGATCGGGCAGAGCATCGCGCTTGGCGGTTGCAGCGGTGACATCCGAGCGGGCCATTGCGATGGTCTCGCCGTGCTCGGCCTCGCTGCGCGCCAGTTCCTCCAGCCGCGCCGCGAGCCGCTCGCGCGCCGCCTCGGCCTGGTCGAGCGCGCGCAGGGCCTGTCGCTCGGCATCGGCGGCCCCGGCCAGCTCGCGTTCTGCGGCGACGAGGTCGCGTTGCAAGTGTCCGAGCTGTTCACTGGCCGAATCGAGCGCTTCATTTGCATGTTCGACCGCGCTGCGCAGAGCCGGAACCTGCGCATCGAGTTCGGCGAAGCGATTGTCCGATTCAAGCCGAGCAGCTTCCGCCGAACCCTCTCCGCGCACCACCAGCCCGTCCCACCGGCGCAGCGCACCGGCAAGCGTCACCAATGCATGCCCCGGTTCGAGATGTCGCCCGTCATCCTTTTCAGCGACATGGACCAGAGCGAGCCGCGCCCGCAATTCATCGGGGCAGGTCTCCACATGGGCGGCAAGGCTGTCGGAAACGGGTGAGGGTGATTCCGCCCCGGTCCAGTACCGCCCGTCCGCATCGCCATCGGGAGATCCGAGCAGCGCCTTGCCATCGCGGCCCAGCGCGGCGGCGACGGCGCGTTCATAGCCCTTGGCGGCACGAACGCCGTCGATTGCCTGCTTGCGGCCGTTGCGTTTCTCAGCGGCGCGTTCGCGTGCGTCGCGGTCGCGTTTGAGCGCATCCCACTCGCGCTGCACGCCCGAAAGCTCGGCCTTCGCCTCGGCGAGGGCGGACGAGGCCTCGTCGCACGCCTGCTGGAGCTGCGCCTTGCGTGCCTGCATGGTTTCCAGCGCTTCGCGTTGTCCGGCGAGCAGGGATGCGGCTTCGGATGCCGCCTTGCGCGCTGCCTCGACATCGGCCTCCGGATTTTCGCCCGCGAGCGCCGCGCGCTGTTCGGCCATGCGGCGACCTTCGGCTTCGGCGCGGTCGAGCCGGGTCTGTGCCTGCGCGATCTCGGCCTCGGCGACACGCCATTCGGCTTCGACCCCGGCATTGTCCGCTGTGGCCTTGGCCAGCGCCAGTTCGGCACCCCGGCTGGCGCTTTCCGCATCGGCTGAGGCGCGTTCGAGCGCAGGGCGCTTCTGCTCGTCCTCGGCCAGCGCTTTCTCGCTCGCCGCGAGCTCGCGTTCGAGGCGCGAGAGCGCCTCGGCAGCATCCTTGGTCAGCCGGTCGGCATCGCCACGATCGGCCTCGAGCCGGGCCTTCTGGCGGTCGAGATCGGAGAGGCGCTGTTCCGCCGCCTCGAGCTGGGTGGTGAGCGCCGCCATGCGGTGGCCATGCGCGCTGGCATCGTCACGGCGGTCGGCCTGTTCTTCGCGCGCTTCGGCGAGGGCCTCGGCAGCCGCGCGCTGTGCCTTCTGCGCTTCGTCGGCAGCCTTTTGCGCGGTGTCGACTTTCGCATTGGCATCCTGTGCCGCCTGCTTGGCCTCCTCGGCGGCCTTGGCGGCATCGCGCCAGCGGGCGAAGACCAGCCGCGCCTCGGCCGATTTGATCTCGTCGGACAGCTTCTTGTAGCGCTCGGCCTGCTTGGCCTGCCGCCGCAGCGAGGCGATCTGGCTGTCGAGTCCGGCCATGATGTCTTCGAGCCGCTCGAGATTGGTCTCGGTCTGCCTGAGCTTGCTCTCCGCATCGCGGCGGCGGACGTGCAGACCCGCAATACCCGCAGCCTCTTCGAGCATCATGCGCCGCTCGGTCGGCTTGGCCGCAATGACTTGCGCGATCTTGCCCTGGCTCACCAGCGCAGGGCTGTGCGCGCCGGTGGCGGCATCGGCGAAGGTGAGGGCAATATCCTTGGCGCGCACGTCGCGCCCGTTCAGGCGGTAGGCCGAGCCTGCCCCACGCTCGATCCGACGGACGACTTCGAGTTCGTCATCGTCATCTGTCGCACCCTGTAGCACCACCTCGGCGAAATCGCGCGGTGGGCGGCTTTGCGTGCCCGCGAAGATGACGTCCTCCATCCCGCCCGAGCGCATGGACTTGGGCGAGTTCTCGCCCATGACCCAACGGATCGCTTCGAGGAGGTTGGACTTGCCGCAGCCGTTGGGGCCGACCACGCCGGTCAGCCCAGGCTCGATGAACAGGGTGGCAGGCTCTACGAAGCTCTTGAAGCCACTCAATTTGAGCTTCGAGATCTTCATGCCTGCCGTGCCCCCCTTTCGCCGGCCTTACCTCGCGCCGGCGCGCTGGAGGATGGGTTCGAGGGCACCCCAGGTGTTGGCTTCGATCCTGGTGCCGTTCAATTCGAAGGTCGGCGTGCCGCCAACATTGAATTCCTGCGAGTAGCGCTGGGTCTCGTTGGCCGCGTTCTCGATGGCCGCGCCATCGGAAAGGCACTGGCGCGCCTGGTCTTCGCTAATGCCGCGCGCGGCGAAAAAGTCGAGATAGCCGAGCACTTCGGCAGCACGGACGAAACGCTGTTCGATCGGCAGGCTCATCGCCGCTTCGAATGCCTGCGCGTTGGCCTGCACCGGCGCCATGATTTCCTCGTGGCTGGCCCAGACCTGGTCAGCCAGCGGGATCACGGCGGTCACGGGGCCGCACTTGGTCAGGCTGCCGAGCAGCAGGTCGATCGGGCCGTGGATGGCGAACTGGCGCAGCTCGAAGCTGACCGTGCCCTTGTTGACGTAGTCGCGCATCAGCGATTCCGACCCCTCGACCGAGAAGCGTGCGCAGGTCGGGCAGGTAACCGAGCCATATTCGACCAGCTTGAGCGGCGCCTCGGGATTGCCGACCAGTGTGCCGCCTTCGGGAGTAGCGACGGCCTGCTCGATCCACTGCGTGCCTTCAGGCGCGGGGATCGCGGCGATCGGTTCGCCCTTCAGTTCCGCAGTGTCGTCGGCAGCGCCACCACAAGCGGCCAGCGCGAGCGCAAGTGGAGCGGCAAGGGTGAAGCGAAGCGTCTTGGTCATCGGAATCCTCGTATCTGGGTGGGAGAGGCTAATGCAGCCCCAAGGACGAAGGGAAGGAGTAGGCGGGGGTATCCACAGGGCTTTCCCCCGAAAACCGGCCCCATGTCGGTGAATCGCCCGTCAGAGCGCCTCGTCGAGCTTGGGCCGCAGGTCCGCCCATGAGTGCGTGCCTTCCAGCAGCTGCCCGTCGAGCAGGAAGCTGGGCGTGCCTCGAAGCTGGTAGGTCATCACGTCCGAGCGCGATGCGTCGGCGATCTCGTTGGCCTTGGCCTCGTCGGTGAGGCACTTGTCGATCTCGGTGCGGCCATAGCCGCGACCCTCCATGATCTCGTAGAAATCGAGGTCGCTGGCGATGGCCTGCAGGCGTGCGCCGAGCGTCCCGAACTGCCAGCGCGAACGCTGCGCCTGCGTGGTGTTGCGGGCCTTCTCCATCCACTCGGGATGTTTCGACATGAAGGCCTGATGGTTGAGCGGGAATTTCTTCGTATCGCCGCAATGGGCGAGCATGGCCGCTGTCAGGTCGACCGGATCGCGCACCAAATGACGGATTTCATAGCTGATGCGTCCCGTCGGAACATAGACCAGCTTGATGGCCCCATCGCCTTCCTGCGCGAAATGGGCGCAGTGCGAGCAGGTGTAGCTCATGAACTCGACCAACTTGGTCTTGGCCTCGGGATTGCCCAGCAGGTGGCCGCCCTTGGTCGCGGTCACCATCGACATCCAGTTGCCCTTGGGCACCGCGGCGGGCTTGTCCTGTGCGCTGGCACCCAGCGCCAGCGAACCCAGAGTCGCCAGCGCGATCGCCTTCAGAAATCCGTTCCTGGTCTTCACGTCTCGTCCTGTCCCTCGTCCTGCGAGCCAAGGCTGCGCGCCAGCGATTCGAGCACCGTGCGCAGTTCGGGATCGCCGATATCGCGCAGACTGTCGCCCAATTCCATCGGAATCGGCTTGAGCGACGGCGGCGCCTTGGGCTTGTCCTTGGACGGCGGCGGCTTAACCTCGCCTTGCCGCAGCTTGATCCGCGCCACGGCATTATAGCCGAAGAAGCGGTTCACCCGCTCGATGATATCGGGGAGGATCTGCTGCACCAGAGGGGCATGCGCGGGCAGGACCACGAGGTGCATGATGCCTTCCGACTTCTCCCCGGGAGGGAAGCGGATCATCTCCGGCGAGCAGACCCTGGCGTGGGTTTCGCCGACGATCTCGGGCCAGCGGCTGACGACAGAGCTCTGCACGAAGCCGAAGCGGCGAAAGGCACTGCGTCCGATTTGCGGCATGAGGTCCGAGATCGGCTTGGCCGCACCGCCTCTCTGGCGTTTCCATTCGCGGCCTGCCGCTCCGCTAGCAGAGGCCTTGCCGTCCCGCCCCGCAGGTGGTTTGCTCTTGTCGCTTCCCATGATGTGCAGCGCCATGCCATAGGCGCGCCGTGGCCGCCACCGTCTCCGAACATTTGCTCGACTGGTACGACCAGCATGCCCGCGAGCTTCCCTGGCGCGCGGGGCCGGGTGAGCCTGCGCCCGAGCCATATCGGGTCTGGCTGTCCGAAGTGATGCTGCAACAGACCACCGTCGCGGCGGTGGGGCCCTATTTCGACGCCTTCACGGCGCGCTGGCCCACGGTCGAGGCGCTGGCCGCCGCGCCCGAAGAGGACGTCATGGCGGCGTGGGCAGGGCTGGGATACTACTCGCGCGCACGCAACCTCGTAAAATGCGCGCGTGAGGTGAACGCTCTGGGGTGTTTTCCCGATAAAGAAGCGGAATTGCGCAAACTGCCGGGGCTGGGGGACTACACCGCCGCTGCAGTTGCCGCGATCGCCTTCGGCCGCCGGGCAGTGGTCGTGGACGCCAACGTCGAGCGTGTCGTGGCGAGAATTTTTGCGGTGGAGGAACCGCTACCCGGTGCGCGCAAGACGATCCGCAAGCTTGCAGACAGGATCACGCCCGACGAGCGCTCAGGCGACTTCGCACAGGCAATGATGGATCTGGGCGCAACGATCTGCACCCCGCGCGATCCCAGGTGCCTGCTTTGCCCGCTGGCGAATGACTGCGAAGGAAGGGCGTCGGGCGATCCGGCGCGACTGCCAGTCAAGGCCCCCAGAAGGGCGCGACCCGTGCGGCAGGGCCGTGCCTACTGGACCGTGCGCGATGGCGCGGTTTGGCTGGCGCGGCGCGAGGGCGCGGGAATGCTCGGCGGAATGCGCGCGCTACCCGATGACGGCTGGAGTGCGCGAGGTGACGGTGATGCGGCGCTCTCGGGCGAGCCGCTCGGCGTGGTGCGTCACGGCTTCACCCATTTCGAGATCGAGCTGTCGCTCCACCGGCTGGATGATCCGGTGGGCGATGGAGAGTGGTGGCCGCTCGACCGGCTCGACGAGGCGGGTCTGCCGACCCTGTTCGCCAAGGCAGCGCGGCTGGCGCGGGCCTAGATGATGCCGCCGCCGATGCTCAGGCGGAGGACTGCGATCAGGAGGACGATAAGGCAGAAATTGCGGCCCGAGTCCTTCGATGAAAGCTGGCCCAGTACCGTGCCGATAACCACCAGCGGCAAGGCGAACCAGTTGGCCCAGCCGAGCAGCGGAATGGTCGCCGGAATGACGATGACGAGGGAGATGATCCCGAACAGGATGGAGAGAAAGTTGAGCATGTGTCTTATATGGATAGGACACGCTCGCTTTGCAAGACCGCCACGCAAGGGTTTTAATTCGCAATTGACCGTTCAGGATCGCTCCCGCACATAGCGCGACACCCGGTTCGAGAGGATAATCATGGCATACCGCGAGTTCGAGACACCCGAAATTTCCCGTCGTTCACTGCTGCGTGGTGGTGCATACCTTGCCGCCGGTTCGGCGCTGGCAGGAGCGCCGTTCGGCCGCCTCGCGCTCGCCCGGGAGACCACGACTGCGTGGCCTGCGGTATCGGGCCTCGTTTCCCAGTATGCTGGTGGCCGCAAAGTCGCCAACATGGTCGCGACGCTCGGCTGGGGTCAGCGTCAGGCACAGACCATCGCGCAGGGCACGCTCGCCATCGGCGGGGCCGCCAAGGCAGGGCCGGACAGCCTCTATCGCATCTATTCCATGACCAAGCCGATCACCGGCATGGCGGCGATGATTCTCGTGGATGAGGGCAAGCTCGGCCTCGACCAGCCGATTGCCGATCTGATCCCGGCCTATGCCAACATGATGGTGCAGAAGACCTATGACGGGTCGATCACCGATCTCGTCCCGGCAGAGCGTCCGATCACCGTGCGCATGCTGATGACGCATACGGCGGGACTTGGATACGGCATCGTCCAGAAGGGCGCGATCAAGACCTATTACGAAGACCACGGACTCATCCCCGGACAGGTCAGCCGCTTGCCCATCCCGGGTCTCGGCCGGGCCAAGGCGGTCGCGGGCCTCGACGTCTTCGCCGAGAAGCTGGCCGAGGCACCGCTGGTCCTCCAGCCCGGCACCAAGTGGAGCTATTCGGTCGGTCTCGACCTGCTCGGCCGCGTGATCGAGGTGGCATCGGGCCAGGAGTTCGGCGCTTTCCTGCACGAACGCATCTTCGAGCCGACCGGCATGGACAGCACATGGTTCACCGTGCCCGAGAGCGAGGTTGAGCGCTTCACCACCAATTACGGCATCCTCAACGGCACGCCGCTGCCGCTCGATCCGGCGGCGGCTTCGATCTATCTCGACACGCCGCCTTTCCCGATGGGCGGGGCAGGGCTGGTTTCCAGCCCGCGCGACTACGATCGCTTCCTCCAGATGCTGCTCGGTTATGGCGAGATCGACGGCAAGCGCGTGATGAGCGAAAGGGCCGTGCGCGTCGGCACGTCGAACCTGCTTCCCGAAACCGCCACGACCGAAGGCACATGGGTGCAAGGCCAGGGCTTTGGCGCCGGGGGTCGCGTGTCCGACGGTTCCTATGGCTGGGGCGGGGCGGCTGGTACGGTGGCCTTCGTGAATTACACCGCAGGCCTTCGCGCCAATTTGATGACGCAGTACATGCCGTCCGAAGCCTATCCGATCCACACGGAATTCCCCAAGGCAGTTCTCGCCGATCTCACCGCCATGAAGGGCGCGTGAGCGGGGCTGTGCTGAGCTTTACCGGATCGCGTCTCGACCGCGCCGACCATGTCCGGGCTGACCCGGAGAGGTTGGCGGGCTACATGAACTGGAAGGCGCGGGTGCTCGCGCTCGATGGGCTGATGCCCGCGCTCGACGATAGCGGCGGGCTTGCATGGGGCTCGCTGGCCGACGTGCCCGAGGATGCCGAATTGTGCTTCCTCGGTCTCGACGAGGGGAAAGCCTGCTTCGCTGCCGTTCCGCCACGGGGCGATGCCAGCCCGCGCATGGCGAACCCGGCGCTATGGTCGCTGATGGCGACGTTGCGGCCTGACGACCTTGCGCTCTACGGCGGCGCGCGCAGCCTGATCGACTGGCATGCTCGCCATCGTTTCTGCGCCCAATGCGGCGGCGATACCAAGCTCGCCAAGGGCGGCTGGCAGCGCGATTGCAGCGCCTGCGGGGCAAACCACTTTCCGCGCACCGATCCTGTCACGATCATGCTGGTCGAGCACGAGGGGCGGCTGATGCTCGGTCGCGGCCTCGGCTGGCCCGAGGGTCGCTTCTCCGCGCTCGCGGGCTTTGTCGAGCCGGGCGAGAGCATCGAAGAAGCGGTCGCGCGCGAAGTGCTGGAAGAGGCGGGCGTGAGGGTGCGCGATGTAACCTACGTCGCCAGCCAGCCCTGGCCTTTCCCGAGCCAGCTCATGATCGGTTGCCATTCGCACGCCGACAGCGATGAACTCACCATCGACACGACCGAGATGGCCGAGGTCAATTTCTACACGCGCGAAGAGGTCGAGGCGGCACTCGCTGGCAACGGCCCCTTCGTCGCACCGCCCCCACATGCTATCGCGCATCACCTGATGCAGTGGTGGGTGAAGAGATGAGCGAGCCGAGAACCCTCCGGATCGATATCTGGTCCGACGTCATGTGCCCCTGGTGCCTGGTCGGCTGGGGCGGATTGCAGAGGGCTCTCGAACAACTCGACGGCGAGATCGAGGCCGACGTCCACTGGCACGCCTTCGAGCTCAATCCCGACATGCCGCCCGAAGGCGAGGAAAGCACCGCGCATATCGCGCGCAAATACGGCTCCACTCCCGAACAGTCCCGGGCGGTGCAGGGCCGGATGCGCGAAGCGGCGCAGTCGGCGGGCGTGTCGCTCGACTATGAAGGCGAGCAACCCGAGCCGCAGCGGTGGATGTGGAACACCTTCCTCGCGCACAAGCTGCTGACCTGGGCAGGCGAGGAATTCGGGCCGGAGAAGCAGACCGAACTCAAGCTCGCGCTGTTCAGGGCGCATTTCAACCAGCGTCGCAGGATCGGCGAGCGCGAGGTGTTGCTCGAGGTGGTCAAAAGCGTCGGCATCGACCGCAATGCCGCCGAAGCCGCGCTGGACAGCGACGAACTGGCCCACAAGGTCCGCGCCGAGGAACGCGCCGCCTGGGACCTCAACATCACCGGCGTCCCCGCCATGATCGTCGAGAACAAGTACATGATCCCCGGCGCGCAACCGGCCGAGGCCTATGCCAATGCCCTGCGCAGGGTGGCCGAGCGGACGCTCTTATGAGTGCCATTGGGGGGCGCCATCTTATCCCTTACAAGGGAAGGGGGTATTCCGGCTCGGTCAATCAGAACCTGCTTTGGCAGCATGGTAACGCCTATTTGATGGACAACCATCGAGCGGCGCTTTGGTGTTGGCAACAACAACTCGACTTGCGCAGTGCCTCACACTCGCTCCTGCACATTGATCGCCATACTGACTGTTTGGCGGCGAATTTGCAGAGCCATGTCGTCGCTATGCCGGACATCTCGACTACATCGATTGGGGAATACTTGGGCGCAACGGTTATGCTGGGTGGAGAAAGTCACGCCCTTTTTCGCTGGGACAACTATCTCTCAATTTACCTCAAGGTTTTCCGAGAAAGTGTCGAGAGTGTGTTGTCCATTGATCACAGTGACGGCGATGCGCCAGATCACCCAAGAGTTCATCGACCGCGTCCTGACCTCGCTCCAGAGAATATTTCGTATTGGTTGTCGGAGACCCCAACGCAATGGATCGTGAATGTCGATCTGGATTTCTTCTTTTTTAGAACCGAAGATCGCTTGGGCAACGAGATCTGGCAGTCGCTCTATTCCAACGAATATGTCGATGCCCTCTTTGACCAGATAAGAAACGTTCAAGAGAGCGGGGGTGTCCGTGTGATTACCATTTGTATGACCCCGACCGACTTCACTCCTGGGTGGCAGGAATGCATCGAATTGGGTGCGCGTGCATTCCGGATTTTGGGCAGAGACTACCCAACACTATAGGCTACATTTGCGCCACCCCTTGTCAGATCAGCCCCAGCTTCTCCAGCTTTCCGGCCAGGCGGCCCGGCAGGATCCCGCCGGTATCCTCTCCATCGGAGAGATCGCGCGGGGCGTCCTCGTCGGCGAGATAGCGCCAGCCCTGGTGGGCGCGCTTGGGGCGGGGGTAGACCTGCACCAGCTTTGGCTCGAGCCAGATGGTCCAGCGCCCGTCGGGTCGCTGCTCGAATTCCATGATCGGACTGCGCGCGACGATGGTGTGGTCGATGATCCAGAACAGCGAGCCGCCGATCATCTCCTCGTGCCGCTTGGGGAGGTAGCGCGTGGTCATCTCCGCACGCGGTCCGCGCTCGACCCATTTGCGCAGGTTCTCGAGCGAACCCGAGCGGTAGGCGATCTTGGTCATGTGGAGCGGCATGGTTCGGGAGATAGGCGATCGGGCGTGAGTTGAAAGGGCTTTCCTACATTCGTCCCACAGGCGCAGGCTTTCGCCATGACCGCTTCCTGTGCCCCGAAATGCCTGCAATTCCGCCGTTTCGAGCGGCGCTCGCGGTCCTGGCGAAAGTTTCTCCAGGACCGTGCTCCATGTGCTCCATCCTGTAGGAATCTAGGCGACGATTCCGCTGGCCACGGCGAGGCCGAGGAAGGCGAAGAAGCCCATCGAATCGGTGATCATCGTCACGAAGACGCTGCTGGCCACCGCCGGGTCCTGATCGAGCCGCTCGAAGGCCACCGGCACCAGCACGCCAGCCGAGCCGGCGATCACCACATTGATGACCATGGCGAGTGCGATCACGGCACCGAGCTGGGGCGTGAAGATGAGTGCCGTCGCGATGCCGACCAGCAATGCGACGGTCGCACCGTTGAGCAGGGCCACGCGCATCTCGCGCCACAGGATGCGGCGGGTGTTCGAACGCGTGAGCTGGTTGGTCGCAATGGCGCGCACGGTCACGGCCATGGTCTGGGTCCCCGCATTGCCGCCGATGCTGGCGACGATCGGCATCAGCACTGCGAGCGCGACAAGCTTCTCGATCGCGGCACCGAAGGCGGCGATGATGAGCGAGGCGACCAGCGCCGTGCCGAGATTGGCGACCAGCCAGCGCACGCGGCTGGAGTATGCCTCGCGGATCGGTTCGTTGATGTCGCCTTCGCCCGCACCCGACATGAGCAGGGCGTCCTCGCCCGCCTCTTCGGAGATGATGTGCACGACGTCGTCGACGGTCATCTGGCCGACCAGCCGCCCGCTCTCGTCCACGACGGCCGCACTGATCAGCGCGTACTTCTGGAACATCAGCGCGACCTCTTCCTGGTCGAGCAGGGCGGGGATAAGAGTCTGGTCGCGCTTCATCACGTCGCCCAGCGCGATCGCGCGAGGGGTGCGCAGGATCCACGAAAGCTGGCAGGTGCCGACCGGATGGTGGCGCTCGTCGACCACGAAGACTTCGAGGAACTCGCTCGGCAGGTCGCGCCCGTCGCGCAGGAAGTCGATGAGGTCGCCCACCGTCATCGCCTCGGGCACGGCGACGAACTCGCGGCTCATCAGGCGGCCTGCGGTCTCTTCCGGATAGGCGAGGGCCGACTGGATGGCGATGCGGTCTTCCGCATCGAGCTCGGCGAGGACCGCCTGCTGGTCCTCCTCGTCGAGATCCTCGATCAGCTGGACCGCGTCGTCGGTGTCGAGCTGCTCGGCGATCTGCGCCACCGCCTCGGCGGGCAGCGCCTCCATCATGTCCTCGCGGACGTAGTCGTTGAGTTCGGCGATCACGTCGCCGCTCATGAGGTCGGTTATCGCAGCGGCGAGTTCGCGGCGCTCGTCGCGCTGCAGCAGCTCGAGAAGGTCGGCGATATCGGCGGGATGGAGCGGCTCGACGAGGTCGTAGACTGCCTGCTCGTCGCCTTCCTCGAGCGCATCCTCGACCGCACGGACGAACTCGGGCTTGAGCGTGTTCTCCTCGTCCATCCGCTCGTCGTCGATGCGGTCGTCCGGGCGCGCCTCTTCGGCCGGCGCGTCAGCCAGCATCACGTCTTCGTCTTCGAGGCGGGTCTCGTCGGACATGCGATGCGGTCTAGGCAGAAGGGGAGGGATTGCAAGCAGAGGGTGACACGCAGCCCACAATCCCTATGTAGGCGCGCAACAACTCACAGGAGATTCCAGACATGGCCGACAAGCTGACCTTCACCCTCGACACCGGCAACGGCAATTGCGGCGATGTCGTCATCAAGCTGCGCCCCGACCTTGCCCCCGGCCATGTCGAGCGTATTACCACGCTCGCCAGCGAAGGCTTCTACGACGGCGTGGTCTTCCACCGCGTGATCCCGGGCTTCATGGCGCAGGGCGGCGATCCGACCGGCACCGGCATGGGCGGCAGCGACAAGCCCGACCTCAAGGCCGAATTCAACAGCGAACCGCACACCCGCGGCACCTGCTCGATGGCCCGCACCCAGGTGCCCGACAGCGCCAACAGCCAGTTCTTCATCTGCTTCGACGATGCCGAATTCCTCGACGGCCAGTACACCGTCTGGGGCCAGGTCGAGAGCGGCATGGAACACATCGACGCGCTGCCCAAGGGCGAGCCGCCGCGCGAGCCGGGCAAGATCGTGAAGGCGACTGTTTCGTAAATCGACCGAACAGCTCCAATTGGAAGGGCGGCCTCGTGCCGCCCTTCGCATTGTAGGACCTCACCAATTTCGCTATGTGCGCCCGCCAATTATGAAACCGACCACCGCCCCCAGGACCTACAGGGTCAAGAGCTTCGGCTGCCAGATGAATGTCTATGACGGCGAGCGCATGGCCGAAATGCTTGCGACACGCGGCATTGCGCCTGCGCCCGAGGGCGAAGAAGCCGACCTCGTCGTGCTCAACACCTGCCACATTCGCGAGAAGGCGGCGGAGAAGGTCTATTCGGACATCGGGCGGCTGCAGAAGGCCGACGGGACCAAGCCGCTGATCGCGGTCGCGGGCTGCGTCGCGCAGGCCGAGGGCGAGGAGATCATGGCCCGGGCGCCTGCGGTCAGCATGGTCGTCGGCCCGCAGGCCTATCATCGCCTGCCCGAAATGCTCGACAAGGCGGTGCAGGGCGAGCGGGCGACCGACACCGACATGCCGGCAATCGCCAAGTTCGCAGCGCTGCCCGAGCGCAAGAAGATCGGCCCGACAGCCTTCCTCACCGTGCAGGAAGGGTGCGACAAGTTCTGCACTTATTGCGTGGTGCCCTATACCCGCGGCGCGGAAATCAGCCGTCCTTACAGCGACCTGGTGACCGAAGCGAAGAAACTGGTCGATGCGGGCGCGAAGGAGATCACGCTTCTCGGCCAGAACGTCAGCGCTTGGGGCGGCGAGGACGAGAAGGGCCACAGGGTCGGCCTCGCGGGCCTGATCCGCGACCTTGCCGAGGTCGATGGCCTCGCGCGCATCCGCTACACCACCAGCCACCCGGCGGACATGGACGACGCGCTGATCGCCGCGCATGGCGAGATCGACAAGCTCATGCCCTTCCTCCACCTGCCGGTGCAGGCGGGCAGCGACCGCGTGCTCAAGGCGATGAACCGCAGCCACACGGTCGAGAGCTACCTCAAGCTGCTCGAACGCTTCCGCGACGCGCGGCCCGATATCGCGCTGTCCGGTGACTTCATCGTCGGCTTTCCCGGCGAGACCGATGCCGAGTTCGAAGAGACGTTGAAGCTTGTCGACGCGGTCGGCTACGCGCAGGCCTTCAGCTTCAAGTATAGCCCGCGCCCCGGCACTCCCGCCGCGACGATGGACGGCCAGATCGCCAAGGAGGTGATGGACGAGCGCCTCCAGCGCCTCCAGGCCGCACTCAATCGCGACCAGCACGCCTTCAACGCTGCGAGCGTGGGCAAGACGTGCCAGGTGCTCGTCGAGCGCAAGGGCAAGCATCCGGGCCAGTGGCTGGGCAAGTCTCCCTGGCTCCAGAGCGTGTGGTTCGAGGGCGACGTGGCGATCGGCGATCTGGTCGAGGTGGGGCTGGTCGAGGCGGGCCCCAACTCGCTTGCCGGAGCCCTGCGCGAGAAAGCCGCGCTACTCGCCTGAAGGCTTCTCGCCTTCCAGCTTGGTCATCACCGGTTCTTCGGCAATGAGCTCGGCGCCGGTCTTGTCCGTCATCTCCGCCGGCGCGACCGTCGGGTTGGACGGGTAGGCCTTGCCGTCGAACTTCAGAAGGGCATTGCCGGAAGCGCCGCCTCCACCTGCAATCGCGACAGTAATGTCCTTCCAGCCATTGCTGCTCGTATCCATCACCGTGATGGGCGTGCGCGAAACGCTGATTTCGCCGACCTTGTCCCACATCGGACCTGCCGGGGTCAGGATGAGCGTATTGCAACCGCCCGTGCCGCAGAAATAGGGCGATACCAGATAGACGATCGCCTCGTCCGCTCCGTCACCATTCAGGTCGCTCCGGGCGAGCGCGTACTGCATCGGTGACGCATCGGGATATTCCTGCAACAGGAAGTGCTTGATGTCCTCGTCGGCATTGGCCGGGGCGGGTGATACGGCCGCGCTCGATTCTGTTGCACTCTCGTCAGGCGCAGGTGAAGGAGAGCCACTGCAGGCGGCAAGAGCAGTGACGGCGAGCGGCAGGAGGATTGAGCGCATCTGTTTGCTCCTTTGGACTTGCAGGCCAATCATGCTCCGACGCATCCAAGGTTGCAACTCGGTGACTTTCCACTGCCACGTGATGGCACCCAACTTGCCTCTGGTGCGTTGAAGCCTAGACTCCGACTCGCAAACGAAAGGAGCCCATGGCCCGCAAACCTGCCCGGGAGGCACAACCTGCCTTCGCACCTTCGCCAAGCCCGCAACGTGAAATTCGCCGGGCACAAGTCGACATAAGCTTCGACAACCAGAGCCTGCTAGGCGCGCTCTTCGGCCAGTTCGATGCCAATCTGGTGCAGGTGGAAAACCGGCTCGGCGTTTTCATCTCGGCCCGCGGCAACCAGCTACATATAGAGGGGCCCGAGGACAGCGTTGCCCGCGCGCGCGATGTGCTGAAGGCCATGTATGACCGCCTCGCCATTGGACAGGATCTCGACGCGGGCGCGATCGAGGCGCTGATCTCCATGTCGGACGAGCCAACGCTGGACGGGATCGTCGATGCGGAGCCCAAGGGCCCGCCGATCATGATCCGCACGCGGCGCAAGACCATTGTGCCGCGCAGCGCCATGCAGGCGACCTACATGCGCAGCCTGGTGCGCGACGACATCATCTTCGCGCTCGGTCCGGCGGGGACCGGCAAGACCTATCTCGCCGTGGCGCAGGCGGTGGCGCAGCTGATCACCGGCAGCGTCCAGCGGCTGATCCTCTCGCGTCCGGCGGTGGAAGCAGGCGAGAAGCTCGGCTTCCTCCCCGGCGACATGAAGGACAAGGTCGATCCCTACCTGCGCCCGCTCTACGACGCGCTCTACGACTGCATGCCCCCCGAGCAGGTCGAGCGGCGGCTGGCCTCCGGCGAGATCGAGATCGCGCCAATCGCCTTCATGCGCGGCCGCACGCTGGCCGATGCCTTTGTCATCCTCGACGAGGCGCAGAACACCACGCGCGAGCAGATGAAGATGTTCCTCACCCGCTTCGGCCAGAACAGCCGCATGGTGGTCTGCGGCGACCCGCGCCAGGTCGACATCCCCGGAGGCGACCGCATGAGCGGCCTCGCCGACGCGGTCGAGAAGCTGGAAGGCGTCGAGGGTTTCGGCACGATCCGCTTCACCGCGGCCGACGTCGTCCGCCACCCGATCGTGGGCCGGATCGTCGAGGCGTATGAGGGGCCTTCGAGCTAGAAACCAACGCCGTTCGGACTGAGCCTGTCGAAGTCCGCGCGCCTGCCCTTCGACAAGCTCAGGGCGAACGGAGTACCGATTGCAACTCGATATCGAGATCGATGGCTGGCCGGACGGAACCGATTGGTCCGTGCTGGCAGAGCGGGTTGCACTTGCAGCAGCCGAGGTGGAGTCCGCCTTGGGGAATCCTCGCCTGACCGCCAGCCTGCTCTTCACGACAGACGCCGAAGTCCACGAGCTGAACAGTGAATGGCGCGGGAAGGACAAGCCGACGAACGTGCTTTCCTTCCCCATGCTGGAGCGCGAGGAACTGCTCGAGCTGGCGCCCGAAGGCCCGCCCGAAATGCTCGGCGACCTCGCCCTGGCGTACGAAACATGTGCGAATGAAGCGCTTGATAAGGGTGTTCCGCTGGCCGAACACGCAGCGCATCTGATCGTCCATGGTTTGCTGCATCTCGCAGGCCACGATCACGTCGACAGCGATGAGCAGGCCGAGGCGATGGAAGCATTGGAAATCGCGGCGCTTGCAAAACTGGGCATCGCCGACCCATATGGGGATCGCAACTGATTGGAGCGCATTGTTAGGGCCATGCCCGATTCGCCATCACCCGCGGGAGACGCGGACAGTAGAAGCGGGCTGTGGCTCGCAATCCGGAAATTCTTCGATCCCGACCACGGCGAGCGCAGCTTGCGCGCCCAGCTGGAGGAGGCGATCGACGAGCACGAGGGCGAGAATGGAATTGCCGCTCCCCAGAACAGCGGCACGGGCGACCTCTCGCAGGTCGAGCGGCAGATGCTGCGCAATTTGCTCCACTTCTCCGAACACGATGCGGACGACGTCGCGGTTCCGCGCGGCGAAATCGTCGCGATGAATGCCGATGCCAGCTGGGATGAGCTTGTCGCCACATTCGCCGAGCATGGCCATTCGCGCATGCCGGTCTATCGCGACCAACTCGACTCGGTCATCGGCATGATACACATCAAGGATGTCTTCCCCTTCCTGGCTACGGGTGACACGCCGCCAACGGACTGGACCGTGTTGATGCGCCAGCCACTCTACGTGCCGCAGACGCGCAACGCGCTCGACGTGCTGGCCGACATGCGCCAGCAACGGATGCACCTCGCCATCGTGGTCGACGAGTTTTCGGGCACCGACGGGCTGATCACCATCGAGGACCTGGTCGAGGAGATCGTCGGCGAGATCGAGGACGAGCACGACGATGCGCCCGAGGAATGGATAGTGCCGATCGGGGCGGGAATGTGGGACTGCGATGCGCGTGCCGAGCTCGACGACGTGGCCGAACAGGTCGATCCCGCGCTCGCCGAAGTCGAGGAAGCTGTCGACACGCTCGGCGGCCTCGCCTTCGTGCTTGCTGAGCAAGTGCCCGAGGTGGGCGCGGTGCTCGAGCATAAGAGCGGCTGGCGGATCGAAGTGATCGATGGCGACGAAACCCATGTCACCCGCCTGCGCCTGCACCAACCCGAGGAAAATGCGGTCGAAAACTAGTCCAACGGTTGCAGAAAATTGCACATTGTGGCTCGACAGCGGGTGCCGTGAGCAATAGTCCGCAATCGTCATGGCTACCCGTCGACTTCCTCCCCTCCGCGCACTCGAAGCCTTTGTCCGCACCGTTCGCCTCGGCTCGGCGCGTGCCGCAGCGGACGAATTGAACCTCAGCCCCTCGGCACTTTCGCGCAGGATCGGCAATCTCGAGGACTTCGTCGGGAAAAAGCTGTTCACCCGTGCGCGCCAGTCGATGCAGCTGACCGATGACGGTCACGCCTTTTACGAGGCGGTGAACCCGCAGCTGGAGGCACTGGCGAGGGCGGTGGAAAGCCAGTCCGAGAACCTTTCACTCCTGCGCCTGCATCTGGGTGTGCTGCCGTTGTTCGGCACGCAGCGTTTGTTCCCACGCCTCGGCGAGTTGCGCACACGGCATCCGCTGTTGCACATCGACATCGATACAGGGCCGCATCTTGAAGACCGTGTGGGCGATGTGCTCGACGCGGCGATTATCCTTTCGCGGGGTCCGGAGAAGGGCCTCCATGCGGTCCGACTAGACTACAACAAGGTCCATGCGATCTGCAGCAAGAGCCTTCGCGAAAAGCTGGGGGAGACCCCGTCGGCCGAGACCCTCGCGAAGCAGACCTTCCTCGTTCACAACGAGTTGCCCGAGAGCTTCTCAGCCTGGAAAGCCGAACTCGACATGCCTGACCTCGAACCGGCGGCTATCGATCACTTCGACTCCGGCCAGATCATGCTCGAGGCTGCAGCACAGGGATTGGGGATCGCGATCATGCATGACGACCACCTCCGCCGTGCGCATGACAGCCGACTGGCGCGGGTCTTCGAAATCGAGGTCGAAAGCCCCTACAGCTACTGGTTCGTGTGCAAGCCGACCGCGCTGGAAGAACGGCCCGTGCGGCTGTTTCACGATTGGCTGGTCGGCGCCGGTCTCTAGCCTTCGCCGGTCGCCTCGGTCTTCGGTCGATAGCGCACCGCGTCCACCACATGCTGGAAATCGCGAAGTGGCTTCCCGAGTGAGCTAACGAGAGATTCCTCGATTTCCTGCCGGGCCTTGGCCGCGATCGCCTTGCGTCCGCGATGGTCTTCGGGACTGAAGGGTTCGAGGAAGGAAATCGTCAGGCGGAAGGTTCCCTTGCGCGCCATGATCCGCTTGGCGTTGTTGACGCCGCTTTCCTCGCCCACCCAGCCGATCTCTTCCGACACCGGACCGTAGTCGAGCATCACCGGCTGCACCAGGACCCCGGGCGGCGGCGGTTCGAGGACCGAAAGCATGGAGGACTTGAACGGAAGGAGCGAATGGCCGTCAGTCACCGTTCCCTCTGGGAAGACGGTAACCGACCAATTGTCCTGCAGCGCCTCTTTGAGCGCATTGATCTGTTCGGCCACGCCCATGCGGTTTTCGCGTTTGACGAAGACCGTGCGGTTGAGCCGGCACAGCCAGCCGATCACCGGGACCTCGGCCAGTTCCTGTTTGGCGACGAAGGCAGTGCCGCTGGCTCCGGCCAGTGCGAGGATGTCGATCCACGAGATGTGGTTCGAGATGAAAAACACGTCACGGCGCAACGGTGTTCCGACAATGCTTACTCGAGCTCCGACAATTCGGGCCGTGAAGCGCAGGAACCACATGGGGAAGGGCGAGCCATAAGCGAAGACGCGATAGAGATAATGCAGCGGCACGAATACCAGCAGCAGGCCGATGATGCAGAGCATTCGCAGGATGAACCGTACCCAGCCCATCGCAGAAAGCGTGGTCGGCTCACCCCGCGCCGCGGCCAGACGCTGTTCGGTATAGCGCGCCAGGCGCCGTTCAGCCTTCGCGGTCGAGGCGGACGCCATAGAGCTCGAGCCGGTGGTCGACGAGACGATAGCCGAGCTTCTCGGCAATCTGCTTTTGCAGGGCCTCGATCTCGGGATCGACGAACTCGATGACCTTGCCTGTCTCGACATCGATCAGATGATCGTGATGCGCTTCCGGTGCGGCCTCGTAGCGGGCGCGCCCGTCGCCAAAGTCGTGGCGGTCGAGAATTCCGGCTTCCTCGAACAAGCGGACCGTGCGGTAAACAGTCGCAATCGAGATCCCGGAATCGATCTTGTTCGCACGTTCGTGCAGCAATTCCACGTCGGGGTGATCTTCGCTTTCCGACAGAACGCGGGCGATCACCCGGCGCTGTTCGGTGATACGCAGGCCTTTGTCGGCGCAGAGTTGTTCGAGATCGATTTTCTGGTGCAATTTTGCTTCCCGAATAAAGACGCCCCGTACCCTTATCGGGCCGGGGCGTCTTCCTCAAGGCGAACCGACGGGTCTTAAGCGGCCTTCTTCTTGCGACCACGTTTCTGGCCGGGTTTGCGGCCAAGTCCGATCTTCACTGCCAAGTCGCGGCGTGTTGCCGCATAATCGGGTGCGACCATCGGATAATCGGAGGCGAGACTCCAGCGTGCCCGATACTCTTCGGGCGTCATGCCATGTTCAGTAGAAAGGTGACGCTTGAGCATCTTCATCTTCTTGCCGCAGTCGAGGCAGACGATGTGGTCTTTCTTGACCGACGAACGGATGGAAACAGCAGGATCGAGCGCTTCCTGGGCACTGGCAGTTCCAGTACCAAGGCCGGAAAGGGCCGAATAGACGTTCGAAATCAGCGCCGGGACCTCGTCCACTGCGACACTGTTGTTGCTGACATGGGCCGCGACGATATCCGACGTAAGGGTAATCAGCGTTTCCGCCATATCGGTCTCGAAATTGTCCATCGAGTTTTGATCCACTTCTCACACAATTATTGGCGCGACCCACAATCGTGAGAGGCATTGTATAAAATCGACAAGACTTAGTAAACCGCAATCAAGAAGAATCTAATGTGTCGCAAACCTACAACTTTCGTGTCGCGTGGTTACAACTTTCGCCCGAAAGTGATCGCGTCGAGGGTCTCTCCGGTGGAAGTGCGGTAGTAGGCACTGCGTCGGCCGATTGGCTCGAAGCCGCAGGCGGCATAGAGATTTGCGGCCGGATTATTGTCGCGCATTTCGAGGAATACGCTTTCGGCGCCGTTCGCTTGTGCCGTACGGAAAAACCATTCGATTAACGACTTGCCGATGCCGCGACCGCGCATTTCTGGGCGCACGGCGACAAGCAGCAGTTCCTCCTCGCCCGGCGCCCTGCGCGCCATGATGAAACCTGCGGCCTGTTCCCCGTCTTCCAGCGGCTGCCCGTCTCCCCCGGCGAGCAGAGCGTAGGTGTGGGGGAGGGCGAGCGATCCTTCGACCTGGCTGCGGGTCCATGCTTCGCGCCAGTGTGGGTCGAAGGCGGCCTCCATTACAGCCATCAACTGGTCGATCCGGGTCATGATCCCGGCAGCTTGGCGTCCGGCCCGCGACCGTAAAGCGGGCTGAGATGGGAGGTGAGCAAGGCCTCGGGAAGTTCGAGCGCAAAGCTGGCATCCGGAAGAATGTCGAGCGTCGTCATGCCGACCCCATCGAATGCCAGCAATTCTTCGGCACGATTTCCTGCGGCAAAAGAATAGTGGATGTCGCCATGCGCTTCGTCAGGCGTTTGGGAGCGGACCTCGACTTCGGGAAGCCCCGATGAGTCGAAGTCCTGAATGAACCACTGGCCGTGTCCGCCATTCATGCAAACGACGACAGGTTCTTTCCTTTCAAGTTGTGCGATCGCGGCGACCAGCGCCAGCGTCGGATAGCCGAGTACCTCGGCGCTCCAGGCGATCGCCAGCGCACGTGCAGTCGCGAGGCCGATGCGCACACCGGTGAAGCTGCCCGGGCCGAGCGAGACGCGGATAGCGTCGGCGCGGCCCTTGCCGGGCAGTTCGGCGATCATCGGCACCAGCCGCTCGGCATGACCGCGCCCGAGCACCTCGTGCCGCGCGTCGAGCAGTCGGCCGTCCTCGAACAGCGCGACCGAACATGCCTCCGTAGCCGTCTCTATGGCGAGAATACGCATTGGGTGGCCCTGCCCCAGAGGGGCGCGGGCTTCAAGTCAGTCGATGCGGTTGAACGTGTCGAAATCGGGGCGCGGGCTGCGATCGAAGATGCTGGTCGGGTCGCCATAGCCGATGGAACAGATGAAATTGCTGCGATGGCGCGGCTCGTCGGCGAAGAATGCCTTGTCGACTGCGGCATTGTCGAAGCCCGACATGGGGCCGCAATCGAGGCCTAGCGCGCGGGCGGCGAGCATGAGGTAGGCACCCTGCAGCGAGGAATTGCGGAAAGCACCTTCCTTGCGCAGTTCCTCATTGCCTTCGAACCAGCTCTTCGCGTCGGTGTGGGGGAACAGCCAGGGCAGCTCTTCGTGAAAATCGATGTCGTAGCCGATGATCGCGGTGACGGGAGCAGAGAGGATCTTGGCCTTGTTTCCTTCTGACGACAGGTCTGCGAGCCTCTGCTTCGCCTCGTCCGATTTCACCCAGACGATCCGCATGGGCTGCATATTCGCCGAGGTCGCGCCCATCTTGGTCAGTTCGTAGATCGCGTGGATCTGCTCGTCGCTTACGGGCTTTTCGAGCCAGCCATTATAGGTGCGCGCTTCGCGAAAGAGCTGGTCGAGAGCATTGGCTTCGAGCGGGGTGTCGTGGAACTGCTTGGTCATGAAGGTCTCTCTCGGAAATTCGGTGGATCAGGCGGCGCGGACTTCGGTCACTTCGGGGACGTAGTGCTTCAGCAGCCCCTCGATCCCGTGCTTGAGCGTCGCGGTGGAGGAGGGGCAGCCCGAACAGGCGCCCTGCATCTGGAGATAGACGATCCCGTCGCGATAACCGCGATACTGGATGTCGCCGCCGTCACCGGCCACCGCCGGGCGAACGCGGGTTTCGAGCAGTTCGTTGATCTGCGCGACGATATCCGCGTCCTCCTCGCGCTCTTCCACCAGCATGTCGGCTTCGGGCGGAACGGAAATGCCGCCGGCACTGCCGGGCGCGAAAAGCGGCGCTTCGGAAACGAAGTGATCGAGCAGGATCGCGAGGACCTGCGGCTTCATCTCGGTCCAGCTGGCGCCGGGTGCGATGGTGACCGAGATGAAGTCGCCGCCGAAGAAGACATTGGTGACTTCGCCGGTATCGAAGATCGCCTGTGCCAGTGGGCTCGCTTCGGCAGCTTCGGGCGTGGCGAACTCACGGGTTCCACTGCCCATGACCTGCTGGCCGGGAAGGAACTTCAGGCTCGCCGGGTTCGGCGTCGTTTCGGTCTCGATGAACATGGGCCGCGATGTAGGGACGGGTCGGGCACGGAACAAGCAAAGAAGCATTTGTTCAATGTTCACTGTCCCTTCACTTCTACGGCTCCTATATCCCTCGCCATGACTATTCTCCCGCGCGCCGTCCGGCGTCTCGCGCTCGTCCTTCCCCTCGCGCTGCTTGCTCCGCAGGTTGGCCATGCGCAGGACCCCGCGCCGCCGACGCCAGCTCACCTGACGAAGGAGGGTGCGACTCCGTGGATATACGAGGGCAGCGACGTCCCGCGCGACGAGGAATGGATTTTCGGAAAGCTGCCCAACGGGTTGCGCTATGCCGTGCGCAAGAATGGCGTGCCGCCCGACCAGGTCTCGATCCGTGTGCGCATCGATGCAGGGTCGCTTCATGAGGAGGATAGCGAACGCGGCTATGCTCACCTTCTCGAGCACCTGCTGTTCCGCGAAAGCCAGTACCTCGGCCCGGCGATGGCGATCCCCACCTGGCAGCGGCTGGGCGCGACGTTCGGCAGCGACACCAATGCCGAGACTACCCCCACGCACACCGTCTACAAGCTCGACCTGCCCAACATCGACGCGAACAAGCTGGCTGAGAGTATGAAGATCCTTTCGGGCATGGTCCGCGCACCGGTGCTCAGCGATGCCAATGTAAAGGCAGAGGTGCCGATCGTTCTTGCCGAAAAGCGCGAGCGCGGTGGACCCCAGCAGCGCGCAGCCGAGAAGACTCGCGAGACACTCTTCGCTGGGCAAAGGCTGGCAGTGCGCCTGCCCATCGGGACTGACGAGACACTCAACAGTGCGAGCGGAACTTCGGTGAGCGGTTTCTACAACCGCTGGTACCGCCCGGAAAACACGGTGATCGTCGCCGTCGGCGACATCGACCCGATGCAGCTCGCTGCCGAGGTCGAGAGATATTTCGGCGACTGGAAGGGCAAGGGCGCCGTCACCGCAGCGCCGAATTTCGGCGATCCCGCGGCTCCTGCCGGGTCCGATCCTGCAAATCCTGTCGGCGAGGTAGCGGCCATTGTCGAGCCGGGCCTGCAGCGCAATTTCACCTATGCGATCATGCGGCCGTGGCGTCCCGTGCAGGACACCATCGTCTACAATGAAGGCTTGCTGCGCGACAGCCTGGCCCAGGCGCTGATCAACCGCCGCCTGGAGGCGCGCGCGCGTTCGGGCGGCGACTATCTCTATGCGCAGGTCCAGCAGGACGATGTCAGCCGCTCGACCGATGCAACCTTCGTAGCCTTTGCTCCGCTAACCGAGGATTGGCAGTCGGCGCTGGCCGATGTGCGCGCGGTGATCGCCGATGCGCTCGCCAAGCCGCCGACGCAGGAGGAAATCGATCGCGAGCTGGCGGAATTCCAGTCGGTTTTCGCCAGCTCGGTGGAGCAGCGCCGCGTCATGGCAGGCGCGCGGCTGGCCGACGACATAGTCAATGCAGTCGACATCCGTGAAGCCGTGGCAGCACCCGAAACCGTGCTGACGGTCTTCGATTCGATGAAGAAGACAGTGACGCCCGAACTCGTGCTCGAACATACCCGCAAGCTGTTCGAAGGCAGTGTCATCCGCGCCGCCTATCTCACGCCGCAGACCGGCGAAGCGAGCAGCGATGCAATTCGCGCCGCGCTGAAGGCTCCGGTCGAGGCGGCCGAAGATGCGCGCATCGCTGCGCAGCAGATATCCTTCGCCGACCTTCCTGCCATCGGCACGCCCGGCACGATCGTGCAGCAAGGGCCGATCGGGGTCATCGACATAGAGCGGCTCGACTTCGCCAATGGCGTGAAGACGATCCTGTGGGCCAATGATGCCGAGCCGGGACGCGTTTCGGTAAAGGTCCGCTTCGGCGGCGGCTGGCGTGCAATCAAACCGGACGAAGCCGCCTATGCGACACTGGGCCAGATGGCACTGGTCGAGGCAGGCGTTGGTGAGCTGGGCCAGGAAGAGCTCGACCGCATCACCACCGGCCGCCGGATGGGCTTCGACTTCGACATTGGCGACGGGGTGTTCACCTTCTTCGGCCAGACTCGCGGCCAGGATCTTGCCGACCAGCTTTACCTCTTCGCAGCCAAGCTTGCGATGCCGCGTTGGGACGAGAACCCGATCCTGCGCGCACAGGCCGCGGCACGACTGTCCTATGAGAGCTATGGAAGCACGCCCGCCGGGGTGATCAATCGCGATCTCGAATATTTGCTGCGCAACAGCGATCCGCGTTTCAAGGTTCCCGATCCCGCCGCGCTCGAAAAGGCGACTCCCGAGGGCTTCCGCAAGGTCTGGGAACCGCTCTTGCAGCAGGGCCCGGTCGAGGTGCTGGTATTCGGCGACTTTGATCGCGATGAAGCGATCACCGCGCTGACCAATACCTTCGGTGCGCTGCCGCCGCGCAAGGAGCTCCCCGCAAGCGCGCTGGCAAGCTCGGTCGGCTTTCCCGAGGCGGGCGAGACCGTGGTGCTGCACCATCGCGGCGAGGCCAATCAGGCTGCGGCAGCCATTGCCTGGCCGGGCGGCGCGGGTGTCGAAGGGCTGCGCGAATCGCGCCAGCTCGAGATCCTCACCCAGCTGTTCAACAACCGCCTCATGGACGCCCTGCGCGAACGCGCCGGGGCAAGCTATGCGCCGGTGGTCAGCAACCAGTGGCCCACCGATGTCGACAGTGGCGGTCGTATCGCCGCTTTTGCCCAGCTGCGGCCCGAGGATGTTCCGGCCTTCTTCCAAGCGGCGGACAAGATCGCACGTGACCTTGCGACCACTCCGCCGGAGACCGACGAGCTTCAGCGCGTGACCGAGCCACTGCTGCAATATCTCAACCGCGTTTCGACCGGTAACCTGTTCTGGCTCTACCAGCTTGAGGGTTCGACCGAGGAGCCGATGAGGATTGCGTTGCTCCGCTCTCTGCTGGTCGATTTCACCGAAACCTCGCCCGAACGGATGCAGGCCTTGGCCCAGAAGTACTTCGGCGGCACGCCCGGTTGGCGGCTTGCGGTGATCCCCGAGGGACAGGAACTGGCGACGCGGATCACTACCGCTCCTGCCGAAGCGGGGCGCTGAGGCGAAGACTGCAATCGGCTTTTTGCGCTGGCCAAGCAAAAGCTGCTTGCTCCATCATGCCCGCTCGTCTGCTGTGAACGGGCAATCTGGCGCGACTATCCGCGCCGCAACTGGAAGTGACAATGGCGAGTAACTGGGCACCCGAGAGCTGGAAGGAATTCGAGGCGAGGCATTTGCCCGAATATCCCGATATGGCCGCGCTCGATGCTGCCACACAGACGCTCGAAACGCATCCGCCGCTGGTGTTTGCGGGAGAAGCGCGAGCGCTCAAGGCGGATCTCGCCGAGGTGGCGGAGGGTAAGGCCTTCCTGCTGCAAGGCGGCGATTGTGCCGAGAGCTTCGCCGAATTCCATCCGAACAATATCCGCGATACCTTCCGGGTCTTGCTACAGATGGCGGTCGTGATGACCTTCGCCAGCAAGAAGCCCGTGGTGAAGGTCGGCCGGATGGCGGGCCAGTTCGCCAAACCGCGCAGCTCGAACACCGAAACGCAGGGCGATGTGACGCTGCCAAGCTATTTCGGCGACAACATCAACGGCATCGATTTCGACGAAGCCAGCCGCACCAATGATCCGCAGCGCATGGTCCGTGCTTACTCACAGGCCGCCGCCACGCTCAACCTGCTCCGCGCATTTGCGAATGGTGGCTATGCGAATTTGCGCCAGGTCCACCAGTGGACGCTGGAATTCATGGGCCGCAGCCCCTGGGCCGAGAAGTTCAAGGACGTCGCCGACCGCATCGGCGAAGCGCTCGACTTCATGGAAGCATGCGGGATCAGTCCCGAGACTCTGCCGCAATTGCGCGGGACGAGCTTCTACACCAGCCACGAGGCGCTGCTGCTCCCTTACGAGCAGGCACTGACCCGCCGCGACAGCCTGACCGGCGATTGGTACGACACCAGCGCGCACATGGTCTGGATCGGCGACCGCACCCGTTTCCCGGGCAGCGCGCACGTGGAGTATTGTCGCGGTATCGGCAATCCGTTGGGTATGAAATGCGGACCAAGCCTCGAAACCGACGACATGCTCCGCCTGCTCGACACGCTCAATCCCGCGCGCGAGCCGGGGCGTATCACGCTGATCAGCCGCTTCGGTCACGACAAGGTAGAGGACGGCTTGCCGCGCCTGGTGCGCGCGGTTAAGCGCGAGGGCCATCCCGTCGTGTGGAGCTGCGACCCGATGCATGGCAATGTCGTCAAGTCGGATAGCGGCTACAAGACCCGCCCCTTTGATCGCATCCTGACCGAGGTGAAGGGCTTCTTCGCCGTCCACCGTGCGGAAGGTACGCATCCGGGCGGCGTCCATGTCGAGATGACCGGCCAGGACGTGACCGAATGCGTTGGCGGTGCCGTCGCGATCACCGACGAGGCGCTGGCCGACCGCTACCACACGCATTGCGACCCGCGCCTCAACGCGGCGCAGTCGCTGGAGCTGGCCTTCCTCATCGCCGAAATGCTCAATGAAGAGCAGTCGGTCCGTCGTGCGGATGCAGCGTAACTAGGTAGGATCACGTAGGAGCAGTTGCGGCTGCTGTTGAAGCCTCAGCGGGCATAGGACCGTCCAGTTGACGGAGGGATCCTTGCACAGGCGCTGGCTTTTTGTGTCCGTTATCATCGCGATCTGGGCGCTGCTCGCGCTGCCTGCAGGGCTATTGCTTGCGGACGGCGGTGCGCATCCGAGTCTGTGGCTCGGCATTGCAACGATCGTCCCGATGATGGCGATCATCGTGCGTCATCTGATGCTTTCCTTCCGCCTCGATCAGAAAAATCGCGAACTCTCTGAAAACCTGACCCAGCTCCAGCTGGCCGAGCAACTCGCGGGCGTCGGAAGGTGGAGCGTGGACATTCCCACGCGGCAACATCGCTGGTCCGAAGAGGTCTGTGCCATCGTGGGAGTCCCCATCGGCACTCCGCCTGGCGCCGATCTGCTCGGCAAGCTCATGCCCGACGGCCTTCGCCAGATGGAGACGACGTTCTACTCGCACCGCAACGACCGCGAACCGTTCGTCGTCGAATTCGAAATCGAGAACCCGCACAGCGGGACTCGGGTCCTGCGCGCCAAGGCCCGCAATTCCCATTCTCCCGAGGGCGCGCGCGAACAGGTCTTCATGGTCGTTCGCGACGTGACCGAGGAATATACCCGCGTCGCCACCGCTGAACGCGACCGCGCCGAGGCTCTCGCGCGCGAGGAAGAGGCAAGGCGGCTTGCAAACACCGATGCGCTCACGGGCCTCCCCAATCGCCGTGCCGCCATGGCGGCTCTCGATAGGGCTATCATCGCGGCGCGGGCTGGCAGGAGCGGTCTTGGCCTGATCGTGTTCGATATCGACCATTTCAAGCGTGTCAACGATACGCACGGGCATGCGGTTGGCGACCGCGTCCTTGCGGAGGTGGGCCGGATTGCGGCGCGCAATTGTCGCGAAGGGCAGCTGGCCGCGAGGGTCGGAGGGGAGGAATTCCTGATGATCCTGTCCGATGCCTCCGAACCTGCCGTATCCGGGGCAGCCGAGCGGCTTCGACTTGCCATCGAAGCCGGAACCGCATTGGCGCCCCTGCCGGGCGTGACAGTCAGTCTCGGGAGGGCGATGCTAGGTCCCGGCGACACGAGCCTGACGCTGTTCGCCCGTGCCGACGAGGCGCTCTATGCGGCCAAGAAAGGTGGAAGGAATCGCGTCGCGCTGGCCGCATGATATGCCGCGGAGAAATGTCAAATGATTGTTCATCCAAGTTTTTTCGTTCCCAGCCTTTAATCCGTCACCCAATTGCGCCATCATGGGACGTGGTTGCCGCATTCTGGCAGTCGCGGTGCTCGAGGGGGGTCACTTGCCCCAGACACAGCAAGTTCCTGTTTCGAACGACCTTACGCTGGTCGAGCGGTTTCGCGCGACCCGGGCGCTCAGCGAGTCGCTCGCAGCGCCGCTTTCCGAAGCCGATGCGACGATCCAGTCGATGGAAGATGCCAGTCCTGCCAAGTGGCATCTGGCGCATGTTACGTGGTTCTGGGAAACGTTCCTCCTACGCGACCACCTCGCGAATTATTCGCTTTTCGACGACAGCTGGCCCTTCGTTTTCAATTCCTACTACGAGGCCGAGGGCGAGCGGATTGCGCGCTTCTCTCGCGGAATGCTTTCGCGCCCCACCTTGGCGCAGATCCTCGAATGGCGCGCCCATGTCGATGCCGCGATGGAGCAGCTTCTCGCGCGCGAGGAACTGCACCCGCTGATCGAGCTGGGAATCGCGCATGAGCAGCAGCACCAGGAATTGCTGCTGACCGACATCAAACACGCGCTGTTCCAGAACCCGCTCGGTGTTGCGATGTGGGAGGATACTGCGCAGTCGACCGGGGCGCAGATCGAGGGATGGTTCGGCCATCCCGGCGGTGTGGCGCGTGTGGGACATCAGGATGAGAGTTTCGCCTTCGACAACGAAAGTCCTGCTCATCGCGTGCTTCTCGAACCCTTCGCGCTGTCCTCGCGGCTTGTCACCAATCGTGGGTGGGCGGAATTCATCGCCGACGGCGGTTACGACACCGCATCGCTGTGGCTCTCGGACGGCTGGGCCTGGGTGCGTGGGGAGGGGATATGCGCGCCGCTCTACTGGCGCGATGGCGAGCATTTCACCCACGCGGGCTGGCAGGAGAGGGACCCGGATGCGCCCGTCTCGCATATCTCCTATTTCGAAGCCGATGCCTTCGCGACGTGGGCGGGTAACCGCTTGCCGACCGAGTTCGAATGGGAGGCCATAGCTCGCGGCCAGGAAGGGGAGCAGCCGGCACATGATCCGGCAGGAGGGAACCAGCTCGACAATGCTGCGCCACCGCTACCTTGCGGGAGCGCGGGCCTGTTCGGCGACTGCTGGCAATTCACCCGCTCGGCCTATTTGCCCTATCCGCGGTTCCAGCCCGCAGCGGGCGCGGTCGGCGAATACAATGGCAAATTCATGAGCGGGCAGTTCGTCCTGAAAGGCGCCAGCTGCGCCACCGCGCGCGGCCACTCCCGGGCCAGCTATCGCAACTTCTTCTACCCGCACCAACGCTGGCAATTCACCGGTCTCAGGTTGGCGAGGGATATCTGATGAAAAGCGATCAGGGCATCGCCATTGTCGATCGCGACGAAGACGGCGTCGATCGCGCCTTCCGTGCGGACGTGCTCGCGGGCCTGCGCCAGCAGCAGAAGGCCATTCCCGCGCGCTGGTTCTATGACGAGGCGGGATCGAAGCTGTTCGAGGAAATCACCGGCCTCGACGAATACTACCCGACCCGCTCCGAGACCGAGATCCTGCGCGCGCACGGCAGGGATTTCGCCGAACTGATCGGGCCGGATCGCGCGGTGGTGGAATTCGGTTCCGGAAGCTCGGTCAAGACGCCGTTGCTGCTCGAATGCATCGCGCCTGCCGCCTATGTTCCGCTCGATATCTCGGGCGATTTCCTGCGTGCGAGCTCGGCGGCGCTGGCGGCCAAGTTCCCCGGCCTGCCGGTCCATCCGGTCGAGGCCGATTTCATGCGCCGGGTGGCATTGCCCGAGGATGTTCTCCCGCTGAAGAAGCTTGGCTTCTTCCCTGGATCGACGATTGGCAACATGGTTCCGCGCACGGCGGTTGACCTGCTGCGCTCGATGCGCGCCACCATGGGCGCGGACGAGGGCGAGGCGCCGATGCTGTTGATCGGCATGGATCTGGTGAAGGATCGCGAGGTCCTCGAAGCAGCCTATGACGATGCCAGCGGTGTAACGGCGGCGTTCAATCTCAACCTCGTCGACAGGATCAACCGCGAACTCGAAGGGAACATACCCGTCGATGCGATGGAGCACGTCGCACTCTGGAACGACGATTTCGCGCGGATCGAAATGCACCTCAAGGCCCGCCGGGACCTGGCATTCCAGGTTTCCGGCAGGCGCTTCTTCATGAAGAAGGGCGAGACGATCCATACAGAGAACAGTCACAAGTTTACCCGCCGCAGCGCCACAATGCTGCTGCTTGCCGGTGGTTGGACCCCGTTGGAACGCTGGACGGACTCGGGCGGGAATTTCTCGCTCATCCTCGCCCGGGCAACCGAGCACCGCGACGCGCCCTAGCCTTCGGAAGGTCGTCCCATCCTAGCGATGATGATCTCGACCGCTGCGGCCGCGCGCGAATCGAGTCTCTCGTATTGGTCCCAAACTGCATCGATCGCGTCGTAGAATGGCCGCGTATCCTCGCGCGTGGAGAGACCGATGGCCCGGTGATAGGGGACGTACTCTGCGCCAAGCACTTCCTGCGCCGCGCGCCCCACTGCGTAGAACTGGAGGTAGTGCCAGAAACGTCCGCCGGATTCGCCATGCGGCGCCTGCGCGGCATTGGCGGCGTGTTTCAGCCCTTCGGTCATCGGGTCGGTATGCGCCGCCTCATGATAAACCATTTCGAGAGTGTGGTTCCAGAAATCCTCCACATTCGCGCCCATGACCGTGCTCTCCTGGCTGGTGTAGGCACCGATCCAGGTGGCGTAGGGAACGATGAAGAGCCGCATGGGTTCGCTGCGCCAGTTCCGTTCGAGCCGTTTTCCAAGCGCAGAGGACATGGCTGGCCCGTGCAGGGCAATCTGGTTCTCGACCCGCTCCCTGAAGCGCGCCGTCTGCGTGCGATGCGCGGGGGCGAAGACACGCTGGTAGGTCGGTTCGAAACCCTCCAGAGCGTTTAGCATCGCAGGATCGGGGAAAGCCCGTGAGGGATCGATCAGCGCTTGCTGCATCGCCTGCATGCGGTCGTCGAATAGCGGATGCGCTTCGAGATAAGGCGCAAAGGCGGCGGCAAGCGGAGCGAATGCGTCGGCGTTTTCGGCCAGCAGCTTCGCGTCTCCCGGGGTTAGGGGAAGGCGTGAGCGCAGCCGCTCCGAAGTGAGGCTGCGTGCGGCGTGATAGGCAAACAGAAACATTGCCAGCCGCTAATTGGTATGGACTTCGATTGCCAGGGGGCGCGGTGCTGTGACTTCCTTAACTGGTGCCTGCTCTGCGCAGGCCGCCAGCAGCGGTGCACACCCTGCAACGAACACGGCCATGACGATGTGATTGCCACTCATACTCGAAGCCTGTCGCTCTCGTCCTGCAAAATCAACCTGTGTTCATGGACCTGCCACGCTGTGAGCCCTATATCTCTTGCATGGACATCGGACCTGCATTCTCCGCCGCAGCGGATACGCTGCGTGCCATTCCACGATCGGAGCTGCTCATGGCGGCTCTGGCGGCGATGGTGGTCGGGTGGATCGGGGCGATCATCGCCAGGCGTAGTACCTTGGGCGGGATCATGAAGACCGCGAGCTCGGTTGCACTCGGCGTAATCCTGCTGACCGTCGTGCTCCAGCTTTCGCGCTTCGACCCGCGGTTCGATGTAGCTGTTCCGCAGATCGGACTGCCGGAGCAGGTTGTGGCGGGTGGCGAGACGCGGATCCCGCTATCCCCCGATGGCCATTACTGGGTCCGCGCCGAGGTGAATGGCGTGCCGGGAAATTTCATGATCGATACCGGCGCAACACTGACGGCGATTTCCGCCCCCCTGGCCGAACGCGCGGGGCTCGAGCCGCGTCGTGGCGGTATTCCAATCATGATCGGTACCGCCAATGGCACGGTGCAGGCCTATGTCTCGACTGTCGACCAGCTCACTTTCGGCAATGTCAGCGCAAGCGGAACCGATGCCGCGGTTGCCGAGAATTTCGGCGATTTCAACGTGATCGGCATGAATGTGCTGGCGCGACTAGGATCGTGGCGGGTTGAAGAGGGGACGCTAATCCTCGTCCCGAAGCCCGCCGACCGGATCGACTGATCTCTAGACCGCGCGTTTGATGAAGCCGTCGTCAGTCCTCAGGCCGGCATTGTATTCCATCACCTCGCGCAAGTCGCGATGCGAGGGGCGACCCTCGCGCGAGTGCAGGACCAGCTTCACGGTGTGGAGCAGGAAGCGCCGGTCGAATGGCTTGCGGACATAGGCCTGCGCGCCGCCGTAAAGGGCCGCCGCCTCGTCCTCTGCCCCCTGGATCGCGGTGAACATGATCACCGGCAGGTCGTAATTGTTGGCCGACTGGCGCACTTCGCGAAGGACCTGTCGGCCGCTCATCCCCGGCATGTCCTGGTCGAGCAGCAGAAGGTCGGGGCGGCGCCATTTGAGCAGTTGCAACGCCTTGTCGCCGTCGGTCACCCAGCCGCAGGCGTGACCAGCCTCGATCAGGATATTCGCGGCAAGCTCGGCCACGATTTCATCGTCGTCGACGATCAGGATATGCGCCATCTCGGATGTCCCCGTCCGCTGTTGTCGATATTCCAGCAACTTAGTCGAGCAGGGTTCGAAAGGACTATCAGGGTGGCTACGTAGAATTGCCCTGTCCTGGTCGCGAGGCCGTTGCGGCACGGCATCGCCGGTGCCACCGTCGCTTCCATGATTCGCGATCCTTTCATCGAGACAGACGGCATCCACAATTTCCGCGACTACGGCGGCTGGTCGACGCGCGACGGACGCATGGTGCGCAAAGGGCTGCTCTATCGCTCGGGCCACCATGTCGAGGCGACGGACGCGGACCTCGCCGCGATCGCGCCGCTCGGGATCCACACGGTGATCGACCTGCGCGGCGAGAGCGAGCGAGTGGCCAATCCCTGCCGCAGGGTCGAGGGTTTCGACGGGGAGGTCGTGTTCTACGACGGGGAGACGACCAGCAGCCCGCCGCACATGGATATCGATCCCGGCATGACCGCGTCCGATTTTGCACGGGATAGGATGCTGGCAGTCTATACCAGGATGCCCGACAACCCGGCGATGATCGACATGTTCGGTCGCTATCTCAAGATCCTGGCGGAGCGCGATGGCGCGAGCCTCGTCCATTGCTACGCCGGCAAGGATCGTACAGGCGTTGCTGCAACTATGCTGCTGCACATCCTTGGCGTGTCGGAAGATGACCAGCGGCGCGAATTTCTGCGCACTAACGAAAGCCCCACCTTCGAGATTCTCGCCCGGCAATCGCTGCCTGGGATCGAGGCGCGGCTGGGTCGCAAGCTCGACGATGGTGCGGCGAGGGACCTGCTTGGCGTGCGCGAGGAATATCTCGATCGTTACCTCGACATCGCCCGCGAGCGTCATGGCAGCTTCGATGGCTACCTCGAAAAGGCGATAGGTGTGGATGATGCACTGCGCGATGCGCTGATTGCACGCTTCCTGGCGTGACTCTGGCGGCGCGGCTTCCCATATAGCCCGTCGCACCGAAATTCAGACTGTACGAGACACAATATGGCTACCCATCGCACCAAGATGCTTATCATCGGTTCCGGCCCCGCAGGCTATTCCGCCGCCATCTATGGCGCGCGTGCGATGATGGAGCCGATTGTCGTGCAAGGCCTCCAGCCCGGTGGCCAGTTGACCATCACTACCGATGTCGAAAACTACCCCGGTTTCGCCGACGTCATCCAGGGCCCCTGGCTGATGGAGCAGATGCAGAAGCAGGCCGAACACGTCGGCACGCGGATGATGTGGGATACGATCGTCGATGTCGACCTGTCGAATGGCACGCCGTTCAAGGCGATTGGCGACAGCGGCGACGAGTATATTGCCGACGTCCTCGTGATCGCGACCGGCGCGCAGGCTAAGTGGCTCGGCGTCCCGGGCGAGATGGAGCTGGGCGGCAAGGGCGTGTCGGCCTGCGCCACCTGCGACGGCTTCTTCTATCGCGGCAAGAAGGTGGCGGTGATCGGCGGCGGCAATACCGCAGTCGAAGAAGCGCTCTACCTCACGAACCATTCCGACGATGTGACGCTGATCCACCGCCGCGACGAACTACGCGCCGAGAAGATCCTGCAGGAGCGCCTGCTCAACCATCCGAAGATTTCGGTCCTGTGGAACAAGACGGTCGAGAGCTTCGAGGCTGGGCCGACCGGCGCCCTGGGCCATCTCAACCTCAAGGATACGGTCACGGGTGAGACCAGCGAGTTCGCAACCGAAGGTGCTTTCGTCGCCATCGGCCATGCGCCGTCGACCGAGTTGTTCAAGGGCAAGCTGCCGATGGATGATGGTGGCTACCTGCTCACCGAAGCGGGCTCACCGAAAACAGAAATCCCGGGCGTATTCGCGGCGGGCGATGTCACCGATCATGTCTATCGCCAGGCGGTTACTGCTGCGGGCATGGGCTGCATGGCCGCGCTCGACGCCGAACGCTTTATTGCCGGTCTGGAACTGGATGCCGACGGCCACGCCCACAAGGCTGAGAGCGTGGCCGCCGAGTAATCCACTACATGTGAATGTCGAACACCGTGATGGCGGCGTGCAACACGAGCGCCATCAGGACGAGGCTCGACAGCGCGAACAACACGAAGCGCACCAGCACGCGGTTGGCGGTCGCCTGCACCAGCGAGTGTGCCATGCGCAGGCCGACATAGATCCACGCCAGCAGCGCATTGAGGCCATCGCCCTGGCCGATGATCGCCAGCACGATCGCCACGGCATAGAACACCGTCGGCGCTTCGTGCAGGTGATTGTAGTTGTCGGCCTTCCAGCTGACACTGTCGGGCAGTTCCGCGCGCAGGCTTGCACCGGTCGATCCGACCATCTTCGCTCCGTCGATCCCCGCCTTGTTCATCGCCGGAATACGGGTGAGGTACATCCACCACCACATGATCATCGTCCAGCCGGCAAGCGCTACGACTGGTTGCAGGATTGCGGACTGGATCATCACATGGCTCCCGGATCAGCGAAGAGGGTCAGCGCAACTGCACGGTGTGCAAGGTAGAGGAGGGCGACGGTCATCGCGAGAAACAGGAAGAACCTGATCGCGACCACATTGACGAATGCCTGCCACAGCGAGTGTACGATCCGCAGCCCGACATAGATCCACGCGGCGAGAACGTCGCCCGAGGCGGCCCCCATCATCGCGATGATGATCACCGTCGGGTAGAAGATCGTCGGCTGTTCCATGAGGTGCGAGTAGTTGTGCGAGATCCACTGCACCTTGGGCGGCAGCTGGGCTTCGCTATCCTGACCGCGTGCGCCCCGGGGAGCGTTGGAGACATTGATCCCGAGTTTCGCCAACGCAGGAAAGCGCGTGACCGGAATCAACAACAGCATGATCAGCGACCATGCGACGAGCACCGCAGCCGGTGCGAGCATCTGTGCTTGCATGAAAACTCCCCTCCAATCTGACCCTTGACGCGAATCTGCGTTGGTAGGGGAAGATTGTCAAACGCAACCTATCCGCCGCGCAGCGTCTCCGCGTAGCTGGCCATGTCGGTATTCCCTCCGGTGAGCATGATGACCGTGTCGCCGTCGACAGGCACCTTGCCCGCCAGTGCCGCGGCCAGCGCTGCCGCGCCACCGGGCTCGACCACCAGCCGCAGTTTCGCAAAGGCGAAGCGCTGAGCCGCGCGGACCTCGTCGTCGGTCACCGAGACGCCCGGCTCGGCTCGACCTACCAGAACGTCCATGTTGATCTGCTTGGTCGCCTCGGGCTGCAAAGCATCGCATATGGTCTTAGGTGGATTGGCCGACACGCGGACGATTTTCCCCGCAGCCAGCGATTGGCCGACCATGTCCCAGCCGAAGGGTTCGACGACGTGCACCGCAGCGTCCGGGCAGGCGAGGGCAAGGCCCGCTGCCAGTCCGCCTCCACCGCAGCACGCGATGACGCGCGAGGGCGAGTGACCGAGCTGCTGCTCCGCCTCGATACCCGCGCTGCCCTGGCCCTCGATCACCCAGGGATCGCCAAAGGCGTGCACCAACGTCGCGCCGCTCGTTTCGATGAGCCGTGCCGCGACCTCGTCCCGATCCTCGCCCGGACGTTCGTAGAGCACGATCTCGGCGCCCAGTGCACGGGTCGCATCCAGCTTCACCTGCGGCGCATTGCGCGGCATCACGATCGTCGCCTGGATACCCAGTCTCTGTGCGGCCCAGGCAACGCCTTGTGCGTGGTTGCCTGACGACACCGCGACCACGCCGCGAGCGCGCTCATCTTCCGACAAGGCGGACAAGCGATGCCACGCACCCCTGATCTTGAAGGCGCCGACGGGCTGGAGCACCTCGGCTTTGACCCAGCATCGCACTCCAGCGACTTCGACCGGCAGCAACGGTGTCGGTGGCAGGATCGACGCGATCTTGCCGGCTGCTTCCAATACACCTTCACGGGTCGGGGTGCGCAGTTCGCTCAATGTTGGGTCCTCGCAGGGCAGGGGCTACAGGATGGAGCACATGGAGCACGGTCCTGAAGAAGAAAAGTCCGTTCGTGAGCGGACCTCCTTGGGCAAGTGCGATGGAGCATTGTGGCGCGCGGTTTCATGGCGCCGCATATGCCCAAAAGCCGCCGTGGTAGGAAACGCGTTTCTCGGATCGATTGGCGTCGGTTGCGCATTTCGCTAGGGGACCGCCAAGATTCGAATTCGGAGAACCTCAAAAATGTCGACAGTCCTCGTAATCGGTGCCGGCGGCGTCAGCTCGGTCTGCGTCCACAAGATGGCCTTCAACAAGGACATTTTTACGAGCATCCATCTCGCCAGCCGGACAAAGACCAAGTGCGACGCCATCGCCGCTTCGGTGAAGGAACGTGCCGGCGTGGAGGTCTCGACTTACGAGATCGACGCCGAGGAAGTCCCGGCCATGGTCAACCTCATCCGCAAGGTGCAGCCGAGCCTCGTGGTCAACCTCGCACTGCCATACCAGGACCTGCCGATCATGGACGCCTGCCTCGAGGCGGGGGTGAGCTATCTCGATACGGCGAATTACGAGCCCAAGGACGAGGCCAAGTTCGAGTATCACTGGCAGTGGGCCTATCACGACCGCTTCAAGGACGCAGGGCTCATGGCGTTGCTGGGGTCGGGCTTCGACCCGGGCGTGACCAGCGTCTTCACCATGTGGCTCAAGAAGCACAAGCTGAAGACCATTCGCCAGCTCGATATCCTCGACTGCAATGGCGGCGACCACGGCCAGGCCTTCGCGACCAATTTCAATCCCGAAATCAATATTCGCGAAGTGACTGCGCCTGCGCGCCACTGGGAGAATGGCGAGTTCGTCGAGACCCCGGCGATGGGCAAGAAGGTCGAATTCGATTTCGAGGGCGTAGGCCCCAAGAACATGTACATGATGTACCACGAGGAGCTGGAAAGCCTCGCCAGGTTCAACCCGGAGATGGAGCGTGCGCGTTTCTGGATGACCTTCGGCGACGAATACATCAAGCACCTCACCGTGCTGCAGAACGTCGGCATGACCCGGATCGATCCGATCAAGTACAAGGGCAAGGAAATCATCCCGCTCCAGTTCCTCGCCGCCGTGCTGCCCAAGCCCGAAACGCTGGGCGAGACGACCAAGGGCAACACCAACATCGGCGTAATCGCGACCGGCGAGGCGCTTGATGGTTCTGGCGAGAAGACCTTCTACATCAACAACATCTGCAGCCACGAAGCGGCTTTCGAGGAAACCGGCAACCAGGCCGTTTCCTACACCACCGGCGTGCCCGCGATGATCGGTTCGGCCATGATGGTCACCGGCAAATGGTCGGGAGACGGTGTCTTCAACATGGAAGAGATGGACCCCGATCCCTTCATGGAAATGCTCAACGATCATGGCTTGCCGTGGCAGGTGAAGGAACTCGACGGACCGGTCGACTTCTGATGCTACGCCGGGGATGGGTCCTCTTCGGTGCGATGACGCTGGCTGCTTGCAGCCAGCCCGCTCCGCGTGAAGAGGTGCCCATGGGCGCGGTCGATACCGACTGGCCATCCATCCCCGGAGACGCAGTCTTCGGCCAGGTCAGCGCAGTCGATGTCGACAGTCACGGGCATATTTTCGTGTTCCACCGCGCGGGCAGGGCCTGGGAAGAACCGTTTCCGGCAGATCCCATCGCCGATCCGACAGTCTTCATGTTAGCCTCCGATGGCACGCTGCTCGCCAAATGGGGCGCGGGCGAGTTCATCATGCCGCACGGACTCTCGGTCGATGGTGACGACAATATCTGGCTGACCGATGTCGGGCGCGAGCAGGTGTTCCGATTCTCGCATGACGGCGATGAGCAGCTGGTGATGGGCGAACGCGGCGTGACAGCACAGGACGCTACACATTTCGGCCGACCTGCCGACATTGCCTTCCTTGGCGACAGGGTACTGGTAGCGGACGGCTACGTGAACAAGCGTGTCGCCGAGTTCGACCGAGGCGGGAACTACCTCGGCGAGTTCGGCGATTTCCGGATTGCGCACGCTGTAGCCGTCGACGACGATCGTATCTACGTCGCCGACCGCGAGAATGCGCGGATCCAGCTGTTTTCGCATGACGGCAAGTTGCTGGAGACGCGCAAGTCGCCCAACGGCAGCCACACTTATTCACTCAAACCGCTCGGCGGCGGCTGGCTGGTCGCGGTCGAGGGCCGGGACGGGGCGGACCGTTCCGGCGCCATCGTCCGCGTCTATCGCCCCGACGGGTCCATCGACCGTTCGCTCGACGTCGGGCTGGATGGCGAAGATGCCAGCCTGGGCCATGACATCGCGATCGGTCCCGACGGCCTGGCCTATGTCACCGACGTCTATGGGGACCGTGTGGTCAGGTTCGAACTGACGCCGAAGGAAGACGAACAGTAATGGAAACACGTGCCGGCGACCCGGGCGCTTTCGCTCATTTCGACTTTGGCCGCGTCAGCAGCCCCGCTTTCGTGGTGGATGCGGCGAAGCTGCGCGCGAACTGTCAGGTGCTGGCCGAAATACGCGATGCAGCGGAGATCAAGGTACTCGCTGCGCTGAAAGCCTTTTCGATGTGGTCGACCGCGCCGATCATCGGCGAATATCTCGACGGGGTGTGCACTTCGGGGCTGTGGGAGGCCCGGCTGGCGAGCGAGTTCTACGATGGCGAGATCGCGACCTATTCGGCCGCCTACAAGCCGGAGGAACTGGACGAGGTCTGTCGCCTCTCCGACCATGTCATCTTCAATTCGCCCGGGCAGCTCGAACGTGCGGCGCTCATCCTGGAGAATGCACGCGCGAGTGGGCAGGATTTCGACATCGGCCTGCGCGTCAATCCCCTAGCACCGCAGGGCGAGGTGCCGCGGTACGACCCCTCCAGCCCCGGCAGTCGCCTGGGCTTCCCGATCGACCAGCTGACGCCCGAAATCATGGCCCAAGTCGACGGCATTCATTTCCACAACCTCTGCGAGCAGGATTTCGAGCCGCTTCACGCCACCTGGGACGTGGTGTTCGACGCGCTCGAGCCGTGGTTCGGCCAGCTCAAGTGGATCAACATGGGCGGTGGGCACCACATCACCCGCGCCGACTACCAGCGTGAGGAGCTGGTCGAATTCCTCAAGGATGCCAAGGACGACACCGGAGCGGAAATCTATCTCGAACCGGGCGAGGCGGTTGCCCTCGATGCGGGCATCCTTGTCGGCACCGTGCTCGATAACGGCTGGAACGGCCTGCCCGTAGCGGTGGCCGACATTTCGGCGACCTGCCACATGCCCGATGTGATCGAGGCACCCTATCGCCCGGCGATGCTCGGCGAGTTGGAAGACGAGAGCGAGCCCGCGACTCGAATCGGCGGTCCATCCTGCCTCGCGGGCGACGTGATCGGAGACTACCATATCCCTGGCGGGGCCAAGGTCGGCAATCGCTTCGCCTTCCTCGACCAGGCGCATTATTCGATGGTCAAGACCAACACTTTCAACGGCGTCCAGCTGCCCTCGATCTACCTCTGGGACAGCGAAACCGACCAGCTCGAGCTGGTGAAGGAATTCGGCTACGACACCTTCCGCGACCGGCTGAGCTGACGGCTCGACCCGCCGCACAAGAGGCCCGCCGCACCCCGGGGCGGGGTTGCGCATTTTTCGTGCGTATTCACTTGCGTTTCATGACCCACGATTTATATGCCGCGCTCCCGCTGCCCCAAGGGGACTTCCTAACCGCAAGGCAGCTTGTCGTTTCATGGTCCGCAAGGACTGTTTAGGGGGTCCCTTGAGTTGCAGCATTTCCCTGACGCCCGGTCCGTAGTTCGCGCTCTCGCGCCCGACGAACCCGTTATTCTCAACCGCCCGCACGCCGCCGCGCGCGCCGCCCGCTTCTTTGTCGAGAAGTTCCCGGGCAAGTCGCTCTATGCGGTCAAGGCGAATCCCTCGCCCGATCTCCTGCAGATCCTGTGGAACAACGGCGTCACGCATTACGACGTGGCCTCGATCGCCGAGGTGCGCCTGGTGCGCGCCACGCTGCCCGAAGCTGTCCTGTGCTTTATGCACCCGGTCAAGGCGCCCAGCGCCATCCGTGAGGCCTATCACCAGCATGGCGTGAAGACCTTCAGCCTCGATTCGGTCGAAGAGCTGGAGAAGATCGTCGACGCCTGCCGCAACGAGGCTGGCGAGCCGGCGAAGGACCTGCGTCTGTGCATCCGCCTGCGCGTGTCGAGCGAATATTCGGAACTCAGCCTCGCGTCCAAGTTCGGTTGCGACCTTACCGAAGCGCCCGCGCTGCTGCAGGAAACCCGTCAGCATGCCGACTGGCTGGGCGTCTGCTTCCACGTCGGAAGCCAGGCGATGACTCCCTTCGCCTATGTCCAGGCATTGGAGCGCGTGCGCGCCGCGATTGCCGAGGCTTCGGTGGTGATCGACATGGTCGACGTCGGCGGCGGCTTCCCGAGCGTCTATCCGGGCATGGAGCCTCCCCCGCTGGAGGACTATTTCCAGGTCATCCACCAGCACTTCTACAATCTGCCGATCGCCTACAACGCCGAACTCTGGTGCGAACCGGGTCGTGCGCTGTGTGCCGAATATTCCTCGCTGATCGTCAAGGTCGAGAAGCGCCGCGGAGATGAGCTCTACATCAACGACGGCGCCTATGGCGCGCTGTTCGATGCGGCACACGTGGACTGGAAATTCCCGGTCCGCGCGCTCGAGGACGATCTTATCAAGCCGGAGATGGATTTTGCCTTCTACGGCCCGACCTGCGACGATGCGGATTACATGGCTGGTCCGTTCCCGCTGCCCGAGGATATTCAGGCCGGCGACTATTTCGAGATCGGCATGCTCGGTGCCTATGGCGCGGCGATGAAGACCGACTTCAACGGCTTCGGCGCGGCCGAGCGCATCATCGTCACCGATGAGCCGATGGCCAGCCTTTACGACGGCAGCCGCACGCGTCCGGAAGCGGACAATGTGGTGAGCCTTCGCTGAAGGGTGCTCAGCGGCCGAGCATTCCCCGGTCGCGTGCTATTTTTCTGAAGGTCTCGCTGACCCGCAGCGTGGTTCCATCTTGGATCTGTACCTCCCAGGCGCGACCATTCCGGCGCACTTGGGCTACTGCCGCGTCGGCTACCCATGATCCACGATGGATTTGCGTGCCGCGATCGACACCGAGTTCGCCGACAAGGTCGGCGAAGCGTGCATGGACGAGTGACTGCATCCCGCCCCGAAGATGGATGCGGCAGTAGTGATCCTCCGCTGTAACTGCCTGAACGTCCTCGATTGAGATGCGGTTTGATTCGAGGATCGTTGGCGGCGCCACTTTCCCGAATTTCACCGGATATCTCCAAAGCAGCACGAGCATCAGCGCGCCGAAAATGGCCGTAGCCTGGACCCAGATCGCGGCTGGGCTGAAGTCTGCCCGGAAGCCGACGACTGCGTAACACGCCCAGATCTCGAGCGGCAGCATCAGGTTCAGCGGCAAGCTGCCAATTAGCGCTGCCGGCCACCAATCCTTTTTGCTGCGCACGCGCCAGACGAACCATGCGCTCCACTTGAAGGCCTGCCACATCATCAGGACCAGCCAGAAGAGGCTGCGCTGCGGCCATGGCATGAAGCGGGTCTGGAACGCTCCCGAGACGATGGCGACGATCGCCACTGCGAGTGAGACCAGCCAGATGCCTGGCCACAGTCCCAAGCCACATGCGCGTTTCGCGAAAGCGAGTGCGCGTCTCACGAAAACGCGCTCGAAAATTGGGACCGCTGCGGCAGTGTCGGCGGACTTATCCATGCCCCGTTTTGTCAGATTATCAGATCATTATTCAAGGAAATCCGAGTGAGAAAATCACTTTTTGCCGCTCTTGCCTTCAGCTCGATCTCGACTGCTTCCTTGTCCGCCCAGACCCATGATCCCGCGCCGCTTGTTGCGGACCAGAAGGAAGCAATGAGCCGCCTTGCCTGGATGGAAGGAGAGTGGAGCGGAACCGCCAAGGTGCTCGGGCGCGGCGGGGAACGGAAACTTATCCAGACCGAGGTCATCAAGCCGATGCTCGGCGGCGCCGTGTTGCTCGTCGAGGGGCGCGGTTTCGACGATCAGGGCGTTCTCGAATTCAACGCGGTTGCGACCATCAGTTACGACCCCGAAGCAGACGCCTACACCATGAACGCCATGTCAGCAGGCCGTGCCACGAGGCCCGAGATTTCGGTTCTGGACGATGGTTTCGACTGGACGATCCGCCAGGGGCCCGTAGTTATCGAATACAGGGCGCGCTACGCCGACGGCGTTTGGCGGGAGTCCGGCACCATGTCGGTACCCGGCCAGCAACCGCGCAAGTTCATTGAGATGGAACTGCGGCGGCTCGGAGATACGCAAGAGACGAAATAGCTCCAGCCCGACATTCCTGCATTTCCTGTTGCCTCCACTGCCGCTCCCGTGCTGCTGTTGAAGGCAACAGGAGAGCAGGCAACCATGATCGAATTGTTCACCGCACCAGCGCCCAACGGGTGGAAGGTCGCGATCATGCTGGAGGAGTGCGGCCTCCAGTACGAGCCGCGCTGGGTGAACCTTGCCGCGGGGGATCAGCACAGCGAGGAGTATCTCGCGATCAATCCGAACGGAAGGATTCCGGCGATAATCGACCATGCGCCCGCTGACAGGGGCGAGCCGGTGACGGTGTTCGAATCCGGTGCCGTGCTGCTCTATCTCGCCGAGAAATCTGGCCAGTTCCTGCCCGCCGACCTGCGCGGCATTTCGCGGGTTCGCCAGTGGCTGTTCTGGCAGGTGGGGCACCTCGGTCCGACGCTTGGGCAGCACGGCCATTTCCGCCTATATGCAGAGGAAAAGCTGCCCTATGCGATTGAGCGTTTCCATCGCGAGGCGCTGCGTGTTTACGGGGTGCTGGACCGCCAGCTGGGGCAGGACGAGTATCTCGCCGGGGCGGACTACACCATCGCCGACATGGCCTGTTTCCCCTGGGTGCGGACATGGAAGGCGCAAGGCATTCCCCTGGCGGAATTCCCGCATGTGAGGCGCTGGTACGACGCGCTCAAGCAGCGCGAGGGGCTGCGTCGCGGTGTAGCCCTCGGAAGCGATATGGCGCGGCGCGGCGAGATGAGCGAGGAGGAACGCAGAAACCTCTTCGGAACCGACAAGGCGAGGGTGCAATGAGCGTTTCCGTCGAGTTCTTCTTCGACCTTTCGAGCCCGTGGACCCGACTGGCCTTCGCCAATATCCGGCCGGTCCTCGACGGCCTCGACTACCGGATCAACTGGCGCCCCTTGCTCGTCGGTGGCGTGTTCAATGCGGTGAACCCGGCGGTGTACGAGAGCCGCAAGCCGGAGAACGCGGCGAGACTTGCGCGGAGTTTCGGCTGGCTCAAGCAATGGGCCGAGCTGGCGGGCGTGGGGATGAACTTTCCCTCCCAGTTCCATCCGCTGAAATCGGTCCATGCCATGCGCTTTTGTTGCGCGCTGGAGGGCGACCAGGAGGCACTCGAACGTTTCGCCGCTGCGGCGTTCGAGGCCTATTTCGCCCACGCCCGCAACCTCGACGATCCCGCCGAACTTGTCGCAGTCGCGAACGAAGCGGGCTTCGACGGCGCAGCATTGGGCGAACAGGCGGCAAGCCAGCCGATCAAGGACCGCTTGCGCGCCAATACCGAGGAGGCGATCACACGCGGTGCCTTCGGTTCGCCGACAATCTTCGTCGCCGGCGAGCACATGTATTTCGGTAATGACCAGTTGCCCTTGGTGCGGCAGAAGGTTGCGCAACTCGCCTAGTCGGGAAACCCCACGAACCGCGCTGCTTCGTCCATGCTCTTGCGGGTAATGTAAACGCCGTTCGCAGGGAAATCGGGGTCGGGCCAGCCCATCGCGACAGCCTTCATGATGACCTGGTCGTCGGGAATTCCGGCATGTTCGCGCACTACGGGCGATTGCATGATCCCCTGCGAATTGATCACGCAGCCGAGCCCGCGCGACCACGCCGCATTGACCAGAGAAGTTGTCGCCGCGCCGCAATCGAAGGCTGTGTCGTCGCTGTCGGACAATTCCTTGTCATAGGTGATGATTACACAGACCGGCGCATCGAACTGGCGAAAGCCGCGCAGCACCCAGTCCTGGCGCTTTTCCTTGTCGTCACGCTTGATGTCCATTGCTTCGAACAGCTGGATGGCGCAGCCAACCTGCCGGTCGCGGTGGACGCCTTCGAAGGCGTGGCCGCGACGGAATTCGCGGCTGTCGGGGACACCGGCGAGGATATTCTCCGTATTGCCCTTGCGGATCCGGTCGAGCGGTTCGCCGGTGATGACGTGGAAATGCCACGGCTGGGTGTTCATCGAGGAGGGCGAGCGGATCGCCAGCGAGATGACTTCCTCGATCAGCTCGCGCGGCACCGGTTTGTCAAGATAGCCGCGGATCGACCTGCGTCCGCGTACCACTTCTTCGTAGGTTTGGCCCTCGTTCCCGCCCATCCGAATTCCCCGTGTCAGTTCAGGGCTGGTTAGCGCAGCGCATCGCCGTCGCAAAATCCGCTACGTCACGCGCGGGTCAGGGGGTGAAGTATGGTCTGTCCCCGGCCACGGTGACGCGCTCCATCACGCGACGCGCCGGGAAATAGTCACTCACCGCGAGGTGCTGGCACACGCGGTTGTCCCAGAATGCGATCGAGCCCTCGCGCCAGCGGAAGCGGCACTGGATCTCGACGTCCCAGGCGGTCTTGTAGAGGTGGTCGAGCAACCAGGCACTCTCGTCCCTGGACAGTCCTTCGATGTGGCTGGTGAAGCCATTGTTGACATAGACGGCGCGCTCTCCGGTTTCGGGATGGGTGCGGATCACGGGGTGGCGCATGGGCGGGTACTGTTCGTGAAGCTCCTCGGGCGTCTTGCCGAGGCGGCGGGCGAAGACGCGGGCGATATCGTGCACGGCGGTCAGCCCTTCGCAAAATCGCTTCATCTGCTCGGACAATCGCTCATAGGCGAGGTGCATATTGGCAAACAGGGTATCGCCGCCGACTTCTGGCACTTCGCGCGCCAGCAAGATCGAGCCGAGCGAAGGACGTTCGCGCCATGTGACGTCCGAATGCCAGTTGTTCTCCTGCCCGCGGCTATTGGGGCCATGGGCGATGCGCAAGACCTCCGGGTTGGGCTGGTCCCTGGGCGTGGCGGGATGGATCTCGAGCTCGCCGAAGTGGCGGGCGAAAGCGATATGCTGTTCCTGCGTCAGTTGCTGGTCGCGGAAGAAGATGACCCCGAACTTGAGCAAGGCGGCGCGGATCTCGGGGACACGATCCGCGATGTCCGGAGCGCCCAGATCGATATCGAGGATCTCTGCGCCGATTGCAGGTGTCATCGGATGGATGTCGAGCCGGCCCGTATCGAGCGCGGTCTTGTCGAGCTGTGTCGCCATGTGCCTCTCCCTCCCGGAGGAGGCTAACATGCAATCGGGAAGCGGACCAGCGGGGTTACTGGCGCGCTCGCGGGAGGCAGCTGCCCGTCGTCGGTGCGGGAAAGAAGCGGCAATCGAAATAGGCTACCTCGGCGTTGCCCGGTCGTGCTGGCAGATAGCTGAAGCGCAAGGTCCTGCGAGCCTCGTCGGTCAGCGGCAAGCTCACCGGAATGGCCGCAGGATCGTCCCAGCCATAGACCTGGCAATAGCGGTCGCCCGGGCACAGGCTGCGAGCGCGGTCCACAAGGGCGGCGGGCGCATCGGTCGAGGAAAGGAGGACGAAATGCACGCCGGGGGCGGGCGATCCGGGCGCTGCTGGCTCCTCGCGTGTCACGGCAGGCATGCGCCCTGTGTCCTCGGCGGTGATCGTCCTTACGGCCACTCCCTGTTCGGTCAGGTGGGGCAGGAGGATGTCGGGCCGGTCGACTTCCTGTGCAGCATTGCTCAGGGCCGCCGGATCGGGTTCGCCACCGCGATAGCGTGCCGTAAGCGCCTTCGGCGTGCCCCATGCGCCCCGCCAGCGGAAGAAGAGATGCGGACCGACCGCCGCGATCTTGTCGAGCTGGTCGCTCCAGGTCGGATAGACATAGTCGGCGTGGTAGTGCGTCGCCGATCCTACCTCCTCGTGGACATAGCCTCCCAGCGCTTCCTGCGCCCGCTCGCGTGCTGCGCGCCACAGGCTATCGGGATAAGTGCGGGCTAGCGAGCCGTCGCAGGTGAAGGTGAACTGGCACCCGGTCGGACGTTGCGACCCTTCGTAGACCACGCCGCAGACGGTCTTGGCGAAGGCAGGATGGCGGACGCGGTTGAGTACCACCTGCATTACCGCGCGCTGGTCCGCATCGCCCGAGCCGGCCTCGGCCATGGCGGCAAGAGCGAGGCAGTCGCGTGCGCGCTGCCGGTCGATTCCATTGCCACGAAAATCGAAGGGTGCCGCGGGGTCCGGCGCGCCCTCGACAATGGGCACCATGGCGTTGCGGGCCTTGGCGTTGTTGGGATCGAGCGCCGAGAGGATCGCGCCTTCGTCATCGCCCGATGCGGGGAGGGCCTCAACGCCGACGACAAGCTCCGGGCCGCTGTCCGGTAGTGCCGGGGACGAGACCTTGCCGTTGACGGCAAGCACTGCGAACACTCCCAGCAGGATTGCAGCTATGACAAATAGCGGCGCGTTGTCGCGGAATCGGTTGGACTGCTCGTTTGGCATGACGACAATGTAGTGAGGATCGCTCTGCTTTTCAGCGGTGCGATATGCATGCGGGCAGATCAGGCGTCGACCCACTTTCGTGCGGATTCGCGACGATGCGGGCAGCCGGGCCAGCAGCAGGGGCGCTTCTTGCCCTCAAGCACTTCTTCCTGCAATCGCGCGCGCCTTTTGTCGCGCGTGGCTTCCTGCTTGGCCGAAATGGTCCAGCAAATCCACTCGTTGCGAGCGAGCGGCGTGAGCGCATCCCACTTCTCCGCCAATGCGGGATTCTCGTCGAGGATGCTCTTCAGTTCGGACGGCGTGCGGTGGCGAAATTCGGGGTTCGCCGCCGCCACACTCAGGCGGCCTTCTGCAACTGCAGTTCGACGCGGCCCCAGATCTCGACCAGTGCCTTGACAAGCTCGTCCATCATCTCGGGCGTGTGGGCCGGTCCGGGGGTAAAGCGCAGTCGCTCGGTCCCGCGGGGGACGGTTGGGAAATTGATCGGCTGCACATAGACGCCGTATTCCGCGAGCAGGATGTCGCTGATCTTCTTGGCGCGCACCGGATCGCCAACCATGACCGGGACGATGTGGGTGACGCTGTCCATCACCGGCAGGCCCGCATCGCGCATCTTCTGCTTGAGCGTGGCGGCAGCGGCCTGCTGGCCATCGCGCTCCTCGCTGCTTTCCTTGAGGTGGCGAACCGCGGCGAGCACGCCCGCAACCAGCACCGGCGACAATGAGGTGGTGAAGATGAAGCCCGGGGCATAGCTGCGGATGCAGTCGATGATGCGCGTGTCGGCCGCGATATAGCCGCCCATCACGCCGAACGCCTTGCCCAGCGTGCCTTCGATAATGTCGATGCGGTGCGCGGCCTTGTCGCGCTCGGAGATGCCACCGCCGCGCTTGCCGTACATGCCAACCGCATGGACCTCGTCGATATAGGTCAGTGCGTTGTATTTCTCGGCAAGGTCGCAGATCGCGTGGATCGGGGCGACATCGCCATCCATCGAATAGACGCTTTCGAAAGCGATCAGCTTGGGCGTGTCTGCATCTTCAGCCGCCAGCAGTTCCTCGAGATGGGCGAGGTCGTTGTGGCGGAAGACGCGTTTTTCGGCACCCGAATTGCGAATGCCGGCGATCATGCTGGCGTGGTTTAGCTCGTCGGAGAAGATCACGCAGCCGGGAAGCAGCTTGGCAATGGTCGAGAGCGTCGCGTCGTTCGAGACATAGCCGCTGGTGAACAGCAGCGCGCCCTCCTTGCCGTGGAGGTCGGCAAGCTCATGTTCCAGCTGGATGTGGTAGTGCGTGTTGCCGCCGATATTGCGCGTGCCGCCCGAACCGGCGCCGACATCGTGCAGCGCCTCTTCCATTGCGGCGATGACCTTGGGGTGCTGGCCCATGGCAAGGTAATCGTTCGAACACCAGACGGTGACCGGCTTCGGCCCGTTGTGCCCGGCAAAGCAGCGCGCGTTCGGAAAGGCGCCCTTGTTGCGCAGGATATCGATGAAGACGCGATAGCGGCCTTCCTCGTGGAGGCGGTCGATCGCCTGGTCGAAAATCTGGTCGTAGTTCACGCGGGGTCCGCCCGTCACTGCGCCGCCCGTCCGCGGCCAAGAATGGCACCGCACATAAGAGGGATGATCGCCGAATTCCACCGCGATCTTTGCGAGTCGTTCTTAAGTATCAGGCGGGGTAAAGGCGGGCAGGGGCTTGCCGCCGTCGCTGTAGACGAAGTCCTTGCGCAGGCTCTCGACAAATCCGGCGAACTCCCCGCGCAGGTCCAGCCACATGGCGCGCTCCTCGGCACAGTTCGCAGGGATCGAGCCGAGCAGGATCTCGAGAGCGGCATCCACCAGCCCGAGATACCAGTGCGGCGGGATCTGCATCGTGTCGTTGTGATGGGTGATCGCGGTTCCATGGTCGATCCGCGCGGTCGAAGGCGATTCAATCCATTGCAGCAGCAGGAACAGGCTTTCGGAGACCATCCGCGCCTCGAGTGCCTTCGTCTCGCCCAGCCCGTGATGCTGGAAGGAAGCGCGGGCATCGGGATGGCGAGCGTAATAGGCCGCAAGCACCTCGTCGGTGACATCGCCTCGCTCGTCCGCCAGCCGTTGGAGGCTACGTTCAGCGAGGGCGAGGCGGGCATCGGCCATGACGGCTAGAACTTCTCCAGCCGCTCGATGCCGTAACTGGCAAACGCGGAGCCGAGGCGCTCGAAATCGGCGAGGTCGCCGGTGGTCACCGCGCGATCGGGTTCGGTCCTTTCGAGGGCCTGCCCCTGCGTGAGATGGGCTATGCGTCGGGCAATTCCTTCCGCGCCATGCAGGAAGGTGACGTCCTTTCCGAAAGCCTCGCGCAGCTCCTCCTCGAGCAGCGGGAAATGGGTGCAGGCGAGCACCACTGTGTCGATCTCCCGCCCGTGAGCCTGCAGCACCAGTCCCATCGCTGCCTTGGCGACCGCGTCCACGCTGATCTTCTCGCCGCGTAGCTTGGCTTCGGCGAGCGGGACGAGTCCGTTTGCTCCGTGGCGCAGCAGCCGTTTGCCGCTGGCGAATTCGTGTTCGAGTTTGTCGACGTAGGCCTGCCGCATGGTCGCCTCGGTACCCAGCAAGCCGAAAACCCCTGTCTTCGTCTGTTCGGCAGCGGGCTTCACCGCAGGGACCGTGCCGACGATCGGCGTTTCGAGCACGTCGCGCACCATACCCAGCGCGATGGTGCTGGCGGTGTTGCAGGCAATGCAGATCAGTCGCGGTTGCCAACGTTCCGCCATGCGGCCTAGCAATCCGGCCACCCGCGCCGCAATCTCGGCCTCGCTCTTCGTGCCGTAGGGCAGGCCCGCCATGTCGGCAGCATAGATCACCGGCGCGTCGGGCAGCTGCTTGCGGACCTCGGCCAGAACGGTCAGCCCGCCCACGCCGGAATCGAACAGCAGGATCGGAGAATTTGCGTTCACTACGGTCCTTTTCCACTCCACCGGCGCTTGTCGAAGCGGCCCGGTTCACATTACATGCATCGCTAGAAGAAAGTGCAGGCAATCAGCAAGCTTGTGCGCAGATCGCGGGGTAAATTGTGCCGACAGACCTTACCATCGACGTGCTCTGGGCGGCGCTGCTCGGCTATGCCTTCGGTTCGATCCCCTTCGGCCTGATCATCGCGAAACTGGGCGGGAAGGGTGATATCCGCGCGATCGGCAGTGGCAATATCGGCGCGACCAATGTGCTGCGCACCGGCAGCAAAGGCCTGGCGGCGGCAACGCTGCTGCTCGACCTGGCGAAGGGGCTGGTGCCGGTGCTGATCGCGAAACAACTGTTTTGGGAGGACATGGGCTGGACCGCGCTGTTCGCCGTGCTCGGCCATTGCTTCCCAGTCTGGCTGGGCTTCAGGGGTGGCAAGGGCGTGGCGACCAATGCCGGTGTCGCCTTCGGCCTCGCCTGGCAGATCGGGTTGGCGTACGCGCTCGTTTGGATCGGCGTGCTGGCGATCACGCGGATCAGTTCTGTCGCCGGCATCAGCGCGGTGGTCGCCGCTGCGATCGCTGCCTGGTTCCTCGGTCAGCCGACCTTCGTCATCGTGCTGGCAATCATCGCGGTGATCGTGATCTGGCTCCACCGGGCGAACATCAAGCGGCTTATGGAGGGGACTGAACCCCGCGTCGGTGGATCGAAGGACAAGGCCGAAGGGTGAACGCTCCGGCGCATCCGGTGTTGTCGCAGGACGAAGCCTTCGCGCGCATCCGCCTGCTGCGCTCGCCCAATGTCGGGCCGGTCAGCTACGCGATGCTTTTGCAGCGCTTCGGCAATGCGGGCGCGGCGATTGATGCCTTGCCTGAGATCTCGGCGCGGGGAGGGCGGCAATATCGCCCCGCCAAGCTCGAGAAGATCGAGCGCGAGGTCGATGCGGTTCGCAAGGCAGGTGCGAAGTATCTCTTCCATGACCAGCCCGCCTATCCGGCATTGCTGGGCGAAATCGACGGAGCGCCACCGATCCTCACCTGGCGCGGGGACTTGTCGCTGCTGGATCAGCCATGCGTCGCCATGGTCGGGGCGCGCAATTCAAGCGCCGCGGCGGTCAAGCTGGCGCGCGATTTCGGTGCCGCGCTGGCAGAGGCGGGATTCACCGTGGTCTCCGGCCTTGCGCGCGGGATCGACGGCGCAGCGCATGAGGGCGCCTTGCCTGCTACCGTGGGCGTGATCGCTAGCGGGATCGACATCGCCTATCCGCCACAACACGTGGACTTGCAGGAAAGGATCGCAACCGAAGGCCTGCTCCTTGCCGAACAGCCCCCGGGCACCGAACCGCGCGGCAGTCACTTCCCCAGCCGAAACCGCATCATCGCCGGGCTTTCGTTGGGCACGCTGGTGGTCGAGGCGGCGGTAAAGTCGGGCAGCCTCATCACCGCGCGGCTTGCGGGTGAGGCAGGGCGCGAGGTCATGGCGATTCCCGGAAGCCCGCTCGAACCGCGCAGCCACGGCTGCAACCACCTGATCCGCGAAGGCGCAGTGCTGGTCAATTCGCCGGAGGATGTGGTCGAGCTGTTGTCGGGTTTCGACGGCAATCCGCGCTCACGCTTTCGTGAGCCGGTCCCTGCCTACGACTTCGCGGCGGAAGAACTTGCCAGCGCGGAACCCGCCGAAATCGCCGACCTCCTCACCACTGCCCCGGTCGCCGTCGACGAACTGATCCGCCAGTCGGGCAGCGACGCAGCATCGGTGCAGCTCGCCCTGCTCGAGCTGGAGATCGCTGGCCGGCTGGAGCGTCATGCGGGGGCACGCGTTTCCCTGGCAGGGTAATCGCTGCAATCGTCCCGATTTGGGACATTGTAAAAAATCGACATATAGGGCGGGGAAGTGACGCTTGCGTGCAATGCGAATCGCATTGGTGGGCGCATTAACCTTTCCTCCTGGCTGGTCGCCTGAAGCCCCCAGGTCGCTCACATAGCCAGTTTCCTCAAGCGGGCGCGCCCCCCGGCGCTCTCGCGACGGGCCGCCGCAGTACCTCCTGTACGGGCGGCCCGTTCCCATTGGGCAGCTTGACCGGCCCGGCGATTCCAAGACAGATGCAGGCAAGAGGGAGGCCGACATGTCGCCGGAGGAGATATTCGCGAGCCGGGTCTATCGCTGGGCTGCGATCTACGGGATTGTCGTCCTTGGGCTCGCATATTTTCAGCCGGTGCCCGATCCCTGGCACCTGACCCACCTCGGCTTCGTCGGCACTGCGCTGGTCTTCCAGGGCGTGTTCCTCGTCATCGCCCGAGACCCGCGCCGGTACATGCCGCTGATGCCGGTGACCTTCTTCGAGAAGCTGTGCTTCGGTATTCCTGCGGTCGCTTTCGCCCTGACTGGCCAGAACGAGGCGCTCAGCGGAGTGTTTGGGGCGATCGACCTGCTGCTTGCAATATTGTTCGTCATCGCCTGGCGCAGGTTGATGCGGTCAAGCGCTTGACGCACCCGAATCTCCGGCCCCATTTTCGCGCGTACGTACACGTACACACGTAAGGGACTGCATTTCACCCCATGCAACTGGTCATCGTTGAGTCGCCCGCGAAGGCGAAAACTATTGAGAAATACCTCGGCAAGGACTTCAAGGTTCTCGCCTCCTACGGTCACGTCCGCGACCTGCCGCCCAAGGATGGCAGCGTGCGGCCGGACGAGGATTTCGCGATGGACTGGGAGCTCTATCGCGACAAGCAGAGCCGCTTCAAGGAAATCGCCGACAATGCGAAGAAGGCCGACCGCCTGATCCTCGCGACCGACCCCGATCGCGAGGGGGAGGCGATCTCGTGGCACGTGCGCGAGTTGTTGCAGAAGAGGAAGGCGCTGCCCCAAAGCGTGGACCGCGTAACCTTCAATGCCATCACCAAGCAAGCGGTGACCGACGCAATGAAGGCGCCGCGCGAGCTCGACCAGCCGCTGATCGACGCCTATCTCGCCCGCCGCGCGCTGGACTATCTTTACGGCTTCACGCTCAGCCCGGTGCTGTGGCGCCGCCTTCCCGGTGCCAAGAGCGCGGGCCGCGTCCAGTCGGTCGCTTTGCGGCTGATCGTCGACCGCGAAATCGAAATCGAGCACTTCAAGGCGGACGAATACTGGTCGGTTATCGCCAAGCTGCAGCATGACGGGGCCGAGTTCGACGCGCGTCTGGTCAAGTTTGAAGGCAAGAAGCTCGACAAGCTGACGCTGGGCAATGAAGGCAGTGCGATGGCGGCAAAATCCGCTGTCGAGGCGGCAAACTTCACGGTCGAGGAAATCGAGACCAAGCCGCTCAAGCGCAATCCCGCCCCGCCGTTCACGACCTCCACCCTGCAGCAGGAAGCCGCGCGCAAGCTGGGTTTCTCGGCCAGCCACACCATGCGCTGCGCCCAGTCGCTCTACGAGGCAGGCGCGATCACCTATATGCGTACCGATGGCGTGCAGATGGACGGCAGCGCGATCTCCGCCTGCCGCAAGGCCGTGGCCGATCGCTACGGCGGTCACGCGCTGCCCGACAAGCCGCGCATCTACCAAAGCAAGGCCAAGAATGCGCAGGAAGCGCACGAGGCCATCCGGCCCACCGATTTCAACCGCGACCGCGCGGGCAGCGGAGACGAGGGCAGGCTCTACGATCTGATCTTCAAGCGCGCGATGGCGAGCCAGATGGCGGCCGCCAGCCTCGAGCGGACGACCGTCACGCTGCGCGATCCGACCGGCCAGCACGAACTGCGTGCCACCGGTCAGGTGGTGAAATACCCCGGCTTCCTCGCCGTCTATCAGGAAGGGCGCGACGATGCCGAGGATGACGAGGAAGGCCTGCTTCCCGCAATCGCCCGGGGTGACAGCCCGCTGAAGAAGGGTGTCGAGGCCAACCAGCACTTCACCCAGCCGCCGCCGCGTTTCTCCGAGGCCAGCCTGGTGAAGCGTCTCGAGGAGCTCGGCATCGGCCGTCCCTCGACATATGCCAGTACCATCCAGACGCTGCGCGACCGTGCTTATGTGCGGATGGAGAAAAACCGTTTCTTTGCAGAGGAATCGGGGCGGTTGCTGACTGCGTTTCTCGAACGTTTCTTCCCGCAATATGTCGCATTCGACTACACTGCGGGGCTGGAAGAAGAGCTCGACACCGTGTCCGACGGGCGCGAGGACTGGAAGGCGCTGCTCGCCGACTTCTGGAAGGACTTCAAGCCCAAGACCGAAGAGGTGATGGACAAGAAGCCCTCGGAAGTGACCGAGGTGCTCGACGATTTTCTCGCCGATTACCTCTTCCCCGAACGCGCCGACGGCAAGGACCCGCGCCATTGCCCGCTATGCGAGGCCGAGGGGCGCGGCGGTGGCAGGCTGGCGCTGCGCGGCGGTCGCTACGGTGCTTTCGTCGCCTGCGCCAATTATCCCGAGTGCAAGTTCACCCGCCAGTTCGCCAAGCCCGGCAGTGAGGGCGAGGATGGCGGCGAGGACGCGGTGATGGGCAACGACCCCGAAACCGGCCTACCGGTCGAGCGCAAGAGCGGACGCTTCGGGCCATACGTCCAGCTGGGCGAGGGCAAGGAAGCCAAGCGTGCGAGCATTCCCAAGGATCTCGACGATTTCGACCTCGAATGGGCGCTGAAGCTGCTCAGCCTGCCACGTATCGTCGGGGCTCATCCGGAAACGGGCAAGGATATCGAAGCGAATATAGGGCGTTATGGCCCTTACCTTCGCCATGACGGCAAGTACGGCAAACTGTCATCGACCCGCGACGTATTCGAGGTTGGCATGAACGCCGCCGTCACCATCCTCGCCGAAGCGGCCAATCGCAAAGGCGGCACCCGCGGGAAGGCGGAGCCGATCAAGACTTTGGGCGAGCACCCGACCAGTGGCGGCGAGATCAAGGTGATGCCGGGCCGCTATGGCCCCTATGTTACCGACGGCACCACCAACGCCACCATCCCCAAGGACATGAAGCCCGAGGACGTAACCGAAGCCCAGGCGATCGAACTGATCGACGCCCGCGCGGCGAAGGGACCGGCAAAGAAGAAGCGCAAGGCTCCGGCCAAGAAGAAGGCCACCCCAAAGAAGAAGGCAGCGGCGAAGAAGTAGCGATCAGTCGGATTCTGCGAGCATGACCACTTCAAAATGCTCGCAGAAGATCGACAGATCGTCATTCACCTCGATTCCGTGCGGGACGAGCACGCGCCGGTAATAGGCGTCATGCGCGTTTCTCCACCACGCAAGGGTGAGGTCGCCTTCTCCCTCTGCGCGGGCAAAATCCGCAGTCACGTCTCCAAAGCGAACCTCGTCGACCTTCGTCGTTTCAATGACGGCACGAGCCTTTCCGTCGAAGTCGGTCACAACGGCCAGATCGCCTGGTTTCGGCAAGGGAATACCGCCGCGCTCCAGTTCGAGGCGCGAGGCCGCCGTTGCTCGCTTCCTGCCCGCAACGACCAGGTCGGCGCATAAATCGGCGTCCCCTTGGTTGTCGCAGAAATGGAAGCTGAGCGGTGTTTCCTCCGGTGCGTCCGGCCTCAAGGCGCGAAAACGCTGCCACAGAGCCGCTACGGAGGGATGGGTCATCGCACCCAATCCAGCCCCATTTCCTCGAACATTTCCTTGTCCTCGCTCCAGCGTTCGTCGGTCTTGACGTGGAGGAAGAGGTGGACCTTCTGGCCGAGCACTTCGGTCAGTTCCTTGCGTGCCGCCTCGCCGATGGCCTTGATCTTGCTGCCGCCCTTGCCGAGCACGATGGCGCGCTGGTTGTCGCGCATGACCACGATCTGCTGGTGGATTTCGACGCTGCCGTCCTTGCGCTGGATGTATTTTTCGGGCCGCACGGCGCTGTCGTAGGGCAATTCCTTGTGGAGCTGCTTGTAGAGCTGTTCGCGCGTTATCTCGGTGGCGAGCAGGCGTTCGGATGCGTCGGACACCTGATCCTCGGGATAGTGCCACGGTCCCTCGGGCATCATCGCGGAGAGGGCGGATTTCAACTCCGGCACGCCGTCCCCGGTGAGGGCGGAGACGAAATAAACCTCGCTGAATTCGACCTTGTCGGTCAGCTCCTGCGCCAGCGCGAGCAGCGGCTCTTTCTTCGCGGCATCGACCTTGTTGAGGACGAGGATCTTGCGTTCGGGACGGCCCGCGATCTGCTCGATCAGCGGTTCGAGTTCATGGCGGCGCTGCTTCACCGGATCGACCAGCAGGAGCACCGCATCTGCGGCCTCTGCGCCTTCCCACGCGGCACTCACCATCGCCCGGTCGAGCCGCCTCTTCGGCGCGAAGATACCCGGTGTGTCGACGAGTATCATCTGCGTGTTGTCATGCAGCGCGATGCCCATCATGCGGGCGCGCGTGGTCTGGGCCTTGGCGCTGGTAATGGCGACCTTCTGGCCGACCAGCTGGTTCACCAATGTCGACTTGCCCGCATTGGGAGCACCCAGCACGGCTACGACGCCGCATTTCGTATTGGTCATTGCTTCACCTGCTTGTGCGTGGCCTTCGACAGGCTCAGGCCGAACGGAGATCGGGATCGTGATAAGCTCCGCTCATCCTGAGCTTGTCGACGGATAGTCACCGGACTCACCCGTATTTCTCCATGAATTCCTTGGCGGCGGCTTTCTCGGCCTCGCCCTTGCTGCTTGCGGTGCCTTCCGCCTCGCCGACCTTGTGGACGCGCACGCGCACGGTGAAGGTCATGGCGTGATCGGGGCCCGAACGGTCGATCACCTCGTATTCGGGAGGGCGTCGCTGGTTGCCAGCAGCCCATTCCTGCAGCGCGCTCTTGGGATGCTTGGCCTTGCCCGCGCCGCTTTCCAGCGCCGGGCGGAACAGCTGTTCGACCAGTTCGCTCGATGCCTCGAACCCGTTGTCGAGATACTGTGCGCCGAGCAGGCTTTCGACTACATCGCCGAGAATATTGTCGCTGTTGCGCCCTCCATCGGCATGGGCCTGTTTCGAAATGCGGATATGCGGCGGCAGGCCGATCCCGCGGGCAACTTCTGCGCACATGTCGCGGCTGACGATGGCGTTGAGGCGCTGGGCGAGCTTGCCCTCGGGCGCAGTGCTCTGGCGGAACAGCCAGTTGGCGATCGACAGGCCGAGCACGCGGTCGCCGAGGAATTCGAGGCGCTCGTAGTCGCGCTTCTCGCCCATGCTGCCATGCGTCAGCGCGGCGATCCACAACTCCTCGTTGGAAACCGTAAAGCCAGTCGCTTCAAGCCATTGGCGCGTTTCGGCAGACAGGCCCTTGCTCATATGCCGTGCCCGATGCGGTTCCAGCGCGCCGCCGTGAACCATGTCCAGGGGAGCAGCCATTCGGCGCTGCCGTCGGTGGACCACAGCACCACGCTGGCGCGCGCAACAAGTGCTTTCTGGTCAACCAGCCCAACGCCCCCGCCCGGGACCGCGGGAAAGCGGCTGTCCATGGAGTTGTCGCGATTATCGCCCATGGCAAAAAAAGTGCCCGCGGGTACCACGACCGGACCGAAATTGTCCTGCACCGTGGCTCCGAAGTCGAGCACCTGATAGCTGCGACCGCCCGGCAGCGTCTCGGTGAACTGCTTGTACCGGCAAGCCATGCCGTCTGCAGTCTTCACCTGGACCGCCCTGCGGTGGCATGGCGTGTTGGCGCTCACCGGAATGAGGAAGGGCGCGGCCTGTTTCTTCTCGACCATCTCGCCATTGAGAAACAGCACACCGTCGCGCATCGCCACCGTGTCACCCGGCAGGCCGATCGCGCGCTTCACATATTCAGTTCCGTCGACCGGGTGCTTGAACACCACCACATCGCCGCGTTCCGGCGCGCTGCCAAGGACGCGATCCGTCGGTCCGGGAATGCCGAGCGGCAGCGAGTTCTCGTTGTAGCCATAGGGCCACTTCGCCGCGATCAGGTAGTCGCCGGTTTGCAAGCCCGGCAGCATGCTTTCGCTCGGAATGGTGAAGAAGCTGAATAGGAAAGTGCGGAACAGCAGGACCGCGATGACCAGCTTTACGCAAAACCACAGGAAGCTGCCCCAGCTTTCCTCTTCCTTGCCTTCGCCGGTCTCGATTGCATTCGTATCCAGAGCTTGTTCTGTCATGCGGGGTTCTCAATCATCGCCGAGTTCCCTAGTCGCGGCAGTCGGTACACGAAAGGATTTTTGCGCGATGACCACGCCCGCCGAACTCTGGAGCCGTCTCGAGGCTCTGCCGAAACCGACGCTGGGCGAGCTATTCGCCGACGGGGGCGAAGGTCGTGTAAGCCAGCTTTCCGGCCGGCTTGAACTTGGCGGTGAAGCAGGCGGTATCCTGTTCGATTGGTCTAAGACGCACCTCGACAATGACGTCATTACCGCATTCGAGGAACTGGCGGCGGCGATGGATTTCGCTGGAATGCGCACCAAGCTGTTCGGCGGCGAGGTGGTCAACCCGACCGAGGGGCGCGCGGCCGATCACGCGACCCTGCGCGGCACGGGTGACGAGGCCAAGGTCGAGGAAGCCATGGCGCTGATCGACCGCATGGGCATGCTGGTCGAGGCGATCCACCAGGGTGCATTGGGCGAAATCGAGCACCTGATCCATATCGGCATCGGCGGCAGCGCGCTGGGCCCGGCGCTGGGGGTCGACGCGCTAAGCCGCGATCTTTCCAATTGCGACGTCCATGTCGTATCGAACATTGACGGCGTCGCGCTGGAGCAGGCCTTTGCTGCCTGCGATCCGGCCAAGACGCTGGTCGCGGTTGCGAGCAAGACCTTCACCACCATCGAGACCATGACCAACGCGCAGTCGGCGCTCAAATGGCTTGCCGACAATGGCGTCTCCGATCCCAGCGGGCGCGTCGTCGCGCTGACCGCCAATCCAGAGGGCGCGGTGGAGTGGGGCGTCGACGAGACTCGCATCCTTCCGTTCCAGGAAAGCGTCGGCGGGCGTTATTCGATCTGGTCGAGCATCGGTTTTCCTATCGCAATGGCGGTCGGCATGGACGATTTCCGCGCAATGCTCTCGGGCGCGAAGGCCGTGGACGAGCATTTCCGCGACACCGACGGCGCGGCGAACCTCGTCCTGCGCGCTGCCTTTGCCGATCTCTACTATACCCGTGTCCGCGACTGCCAGACGCGCGCCGTCTTCGCATATGACGAGAGGCTGGGGCTGTTCCCCGACTATCTCCAGCAGCTGGAGATGGAATCGAACGGCAAGCGCGTGACCGCCGATATGCGCCCCGTCGACGGCCCGACCGCGCCGATCACCTGGGGCGGGGTGGGCACCGATGCGCAGCACGCGGTGTTCCAGCTGCTCCACCAGGGCACGCATCTGATCCCGGTCGATTTCATCGCCAGCATCGCGCCCGGCGACGAGCTCGACCCGGCACACCATCGCATCCTGCTGATGAACTGCTTTGCGCAAGGCGCCGCGCTGATGGCGGGCAAGAAGGGCGAGGACCCGGCGCGCAACTATCCCGGCGACCGCCCTTCGGCCACGATCCTGTGCGACGATCTCGACGCGGCCACGCTGGGCGCGCTGATCGCCTTCCACGAACACCGCACTTTCGCCAACGCCGTGCTGATGGGCATCAACCCCTTCGACCAGTTCGGCGTCGAGCTGGGCAAGCAGATGGCGAAAGCGATCGAAAAGGGGGGCGAGAAGTTCGACGCGAGTACGGAGGCGCTACTCAAGGTCAGTGGATTGTCGTGACCGGCTTCCGGCATCGTGCTAAGCCATCGAAATGAAACAGTGGTTCGCGCGCCGTTATCTCGACCTGCTCGGGTCGATTTACATCTATAACGAGCATCGCGGCTATACCGCTCTCGATCGGGTGCTGGAGGCCGTGCGCGCGAAACATCCCGAGGCCACCGAGCTGATCGCGGCAGTCGAGAAACACCGCGCCGACGAGCGCAAGCACTACACTATGTTCAAGCGCTGGTTCCAGCTGCGGGGGCAAATGCCCATCGCGCTGGACAGGATGTTCGGCCACATTGACCGCTTCATCGAAATCACCTTCGGCTGCACCATCGATAGTCTCGACACCGATGCGATCATCGCCAGCGACGATCTGTTCGAGCGGCTATGCCGCGTCATCTCCCTCACCGAGAAGCGCGGGTTGAAGCAGGTCGAGATCCTTCTCGAGCATCCGATCGTCAAGCAGGACAAGGCGCTCCACCGCATTTTCGAGGTGGTTCATGTCGACGAGCCGGACCACTTCCTTCCGTACGACAAATGGCTTGCGGAAAACGCGCGGCGGAAGCCCAATGCCTGGGAGCGGTGGATCGACCGGCTGATCCATTCGGAACTGCTGTTCATCAAGCTGCCCTTGCTGTTCCTCTGGTTCGGGGCACCGCGATTGACCGAATGGCGCGATGCTGGGGAGATCAATCCGCGGCCTGTGCCAGCGAGCCCTGCCGCCGCCTAGGTTGTTACCGCGCCCCATGCTCTCACGCTTCTTCAAGCGCCGCGTCGGCGGAATGCTCGTACGCAACACGATCGTAAGCACCGGCGTATTCCTTGTCGGGCTTGGTGTGCTCTGGCTCCTGGTCGAGCACGCGCATGTGGACCCGGTGCTGGCAACCGGGCTGAGCTTCCTGATCGCAAACAGCATCCATTACGTGTTCGGGCGAGCGTGGATATTCGCCGGATCGGAGCGCAAGCTGACAACCGGTTATGCGCTGTTCCTCATGAATGCGCTGGTCGGACTGGCCGTGACCGTCGGGCTGTTCTGGGTGCTGACCGAGTTCACGCCGATGAACTATCTCGTGGCGCGCGTGATCGTTTCGGTGTTCGCGGGCCTTGCCGTGTTCGCGCTCAATGCGACAGTGAACTTCCGGCAGGTCTGAGCTGGCTCACGCCAAAACGAAATACATTCCCGCCAGCCCCGTCATCACCGCTATCGCCACCCAGTTCCACGCCCTGACCAGCGTGTCGGGGCGGGCCTCCTCGGGCATGTCGCAGCGGGTCACGACCATGTGGTTGAGCAGCGCAACGACCGGTGCGATCACGAAGCTTGCCGAGGTGACGAAGTCGAGGAAGGTCGTCAGGTCCTTCAGCAGGGTGAAGATCGTCACCAGGGCGATGACGACGAAGATGAGGCAGAACGCGGCGTAGTCGTGGCGGGTATAGGTCGTGTCCTCCCGCCCCTGGAAGATCGCGAGCGAAGCGGCTGCAATACGTGCATAGGCGTCGATCCCTGCGATAACCGTGGTCAGCATGACCGACAGTGCGGCAAGCGCTGCAAGCATCGCAACCCCGTCGCCCAGCGCCGCGCGATAGAGTCCGACCAGTTGCCCCGCGAAACCCGGCGCGTCGGGGAGGGGAGCGACGCCATCGGGGTGCATCACGCCCGCGCCCATGATGCAGAAGCACACGGCCATGAAAGCGGTCAGCACATAGGGCCACAGGAATCCACTGCGCGCTGCGGCCAGGGGCGGGTGGGCGCCTTCGGGCAGGTCTCGGTCTCCCTCTACCTTCCACAGCGACAATGCGACCGAGACATCCATGGGGTTGGGCATGAAACCTGCCAGCGCGACGATGAACAGCAAGGCGGCGCTCTGCCGGATCCAGCTGAAATCAGCCAGCGTCACCCAGTCGACACGCGGCAGGACGGTTGCGGTTGTGATGAGGGTCGCAATGCAAAGGAAAGACAGCAGCCACGCATTGACCGTGTCGAGCAGCCGATAGCCGCCAATGAGCAGCAGTGCGGTCGCAGCGAGGATGACACCTGCCGCCAGCACCGAAACCGGTGCAACCTTGCCAACGATCACGGTAAGGATACCCGCCGTCGCCGCGCCCAGTGCCGCCCAGATGATCGGCACCAGCGGCGTCACCAGCAAGAGGAACAGCAGCAACGCCCATGTTCCCAGCTCGCGATAGCCAGTGAGCAACGAGCGCCCGCGCGTATGCGCGAAGTCGACGCCGAAGCGATAAGCTGGGTATTTGAGGACATTCGCGAGCACGATCACAACGACCAGTGCGAGACCGAACATCGCGCCAGCGCGGGTCGACTGGACCAGGTGCGAGGTGCCGATAGCCGCGCCGGTGAAGATCAGGCCGGGGCCCGCAAGGCGGCGCAGGATGTCGTTCTTCATGTGATGGTGGGTTCCCTAGACACCGAGGTCACGCATACTGCGCTCCAGGATTTCGCGGGCGCTCCCCTGTGCGAAGGGAAAGGCGCGGAAGAAGGCCTCTGTCGTAAGGGCGGGATCGTCGTCCATGGTGCGGACCAGGCACTCTGCCGCCTTGTCCTTGCGCCCGGCGATGCTGGCGGTTGCCGCTGCGATGAGCTTGATATGCTTGTGCGCGCCCGGGGTCAGTGCTGCCCGCTCGCCGAAATCGGCGGCAGCCTCGAGATCGCCGAACTGGAGATGGGTGAGCGCGCGGCTGGAGATCATCGCATAGGCCATCGGGTCGATCGGACTGAGGTCCAGTGCGAGGGCAAGATCGCGGTCGGCTGCTTTGGCATCGCCCTTCATCGTCGCGACCAGGCCGCGATTGTAAATGCCCTGCGCGAAGCTCGGACTGAGGCTGGTCGCCCGGTCGAACCAGTGGATGCTGTCGTCGAGCCGGCCCTCCAGCCAGGAACAGCGCCCGAGACTGAAATGGCCCATCGGGTCGAGCCGGTCGGTCTCCACGGCGCGATTGGCGAGGAGCCGTGCCTGTTCGATCTCGCGATCCGGGTCGCCGCCGTAGCTCATGAAAGCGTTCTGGAAGTGGGTGAATGACAGCCCGGCCATCGCCCGCGAGAAGTGGGGATCGCGTGCCAGCGAGTGCTTGAACAGCTCGACCGCGCGCAGGTTGTCGAGCCGGTTGAAGCGATACATGTGATCGAGCCCGAGATGGAAGCTCGCCCAGGCGTCGAGCTCGGAGGCCGGACGTCCGCGCGCCAACCTGACCTCGTTCTGCGGGATGTGGAGCGCCAGGGCCTCGACGACCTTGCCCTCGATTTCAGGGCGCAGGGCCTGCAACTCGTCGATGCCGCCCGAATAGCGCTCCGCCCAGATCGTACCGCCATCGCCTGTGTCGACGAGTGCCACGCCGATACTCACCTCGCGCCCGCTGCGCTCGACCGTACCACTCAGGCAGTAGCGGACGCTCAGAGCCTTGCCGACCGATTGCGGATCGTTGTCGGGTCCGCGGAAACGGAAGCTCGATCCACGGGCGATGACGAACAGCCAGCCAAGGCGCGACAGGTCCATGATGATGTCGGCTGGTAGGGCATCGGCAATGATGTCGTGCGGCCCGCTTTCGCCCGAGAGCGCAAAGGGAAGGACCGCGATGGACGGCCGTCCGTCCCGCCCGGTGAGGCGACGCGAGGCGAGGTCGATCTCGTCCATGTCGATCGGAGTGGGTGTGGCAGGCGGTGTCGCACCGGCTTCCTCGACCTCGGCGACGAAGCGGAAACCGCGCCCGTGGATTGTGCGGATGACCCTTTGTGTCTTGCCATCGTCGCCCACGGCGCGGCGGGCCGCCTTTATGCGCGCAGCGACCGCGCTCTCCGACACGATGCGCCCATCCCAGATTTCGTCGATGATCTCGTCCTTGGAGACCATGCGCTCGCGCTTCTCCGCGAGGAGGATCAGCAGCGAGAGAACCTGTGGCTCGACAGGAATGCGCTCCCCGCCCGAGCGGAGCTCGAAACGGCCCGTATCCAGTTCGAATCCATCGAACCGGAAGACCCGGGAATCGGCTCCAGCCAAGCGCAGTCCCCTTTCGCCTGCAAATCTTCATGAAAACGTCATGCATCTTCACGCCGAGGTCAAGCATGGGGGTGAGGCGGAGGGTAGAAGACTGGTCATCGGAACACAGCGATCCGACAGCAACCTACTGAAACCTATCAAGGAGAATACCAATGCCGCTCGTTACTATCGACGTGATCAAGAACGTTTTCACCGACGACCAGAAGAAGGACCTCATCGGCAAGGTCACCGAAGCCATGGTCGAAGTCGAAGGCGAAGCCATGCGCCCCGTGACTTGGGTTCGCATCATGGAAGTCGAACAGGGCGACTGGGGCATCGGCGGCCAGCTGCTCGGTGCGGCGGATGTCCATGCACTGGCGGGCAAGAAGGCCGCCTGACCGCGCGCACCTGCAGACCCGTCCCAAGCGAGAGGCCGCCCCCCCAAGGGCGGCCTCTTTGCGCGTGCCCGACTACCTCTGCGATTGACTTTTTGCATTGCAGCATCCACATGGCCGCCATCGAAGCGCGCTAGCCAGCGTGAAGCGGCGATGAGGATACATCCATCGCCCCGGCCGCGCCTCGGTCCAGTTTTCAATGACTTCCCTTTTCACGCGGGTTGTTTGACACCCGCGCCGCGCGACGATTCCGCCCGGAATCCGTCTGCGCGCCGCATATCGAATGCGAGTTCACATGACACAATTTTCAGACCTCGGGCTTTCGCAGCCTGTCCTCCAGGCCCTCGATCTCAAAGGCTATGACACGCCGACTCCGATCCAGGAGCAGGCCATTCCGCCGGTCCTCGAAGGCCGCGACCTCATGGGGATTGCCCAGACCGGCACCGGCAAGACCGCAGCCTTCATGCTGCCCTCGATCGACCGCCTGCGCGATGCGGAACGGCAGACGCCGTTCAAGTCCTGCCGCATGCTGGTGCTTGCGCCGACCCGCGAACTGGCCGGGCAGATCGCCCAGAGCGCCAAGGATTACGGCGCGTTGGCTGGCCTCAAGGTCCAGTCGATCGTCGGCGGCACCTCGGTCAACAAGGACCGCAACAAGCTCCACCGCGGGACCGACATCCTCGTTGCGACGCCCGGCCGCCTGCTCGACCTGATCGACCAGAAGGCCTTCGCGCTGAACGGCGTCGAAATCCTCGTCCTCGACGAGGCCGACCAGATGCTCGACCTCGGCTTCATCCATGCGCTGAAGCGCATCAGCCAGTTGGTGCCCAAGGAGCGCCAGACGCTGTTCTTCAGCGCCACCATGCCCAAGTCCATCAAGGACCTCGCCGCGCAATACTGCCAGGCGCCGGTCCATGTTTCGGTGACGCCGGAAAGCACCACGGCGGAACGCATCGAACAGTACCTGTTCATGGTCCAGCAGGACGAGAAGCAGACGCTGATCGAGATGATCCTCAAGGGCCGCCACCAGGTTCCGGGTGAGTTTGAGCGCGTGCTCGTCTTCACCCGCACCAAGCACGGTGCGGACCGCGTGGTGAAGAAGCTCGGCCAGGTCGGCGTGCGCGCCAATGCCATCCACGGCAACAAGAGTCAGCCGCAGCGCGAGCGTGCGCTGGGCGAATTCCGCAGCGGCACCACGCCGGTGCTGGTGGCGACCGACGTCGCCGCGCGCGGGATCGACATCCCGGGCGTCAGCCACGTGATCAATTACGAACTGCCCAACGTTCCCGAGCAGTATGTCCACCGCATCGGCCGTACCGCGCGCGCCGGGCGGGACGGTATCGCCATCGCCTTCTGTGCCGAGGACGAGCGCGACTATCTCAAGGACATTCGCAAGAAGACCGATGCCGAGTTCGAGCGCCTGCCGCTGCCGGACAATTTCCGCGCCGTGGTCGAAGGCGTCGGGCCGACCAAGCGCGAACAGAAGCCCAAGCTGGCCCGCCCCAAGGTTCGCCCGACCGGAGATGCGGCCAACCGCAAGCCCAAGCCGAAGAACAAGCACCCCAACCGCGCCGGTGCGCCCAAGCGCGAAGGGGCAACCGGCGACCGTCCGCAGGGCAAGCGCCCAGGTGGCGGAGGTCGCAACCGCAACCGCCGTCGCGCCGCTCGCTGATGTGTTTTGGTAGTCAAGTTATCATTTGATACTTTCCGGCTACGGAGAAATACATAAAAAATGGATATATTGGCGTAAAAATACTATTCGCCGAAGTGCTGGCGAACTAGTGATGCGCCATGGGTCGCACCATTTTCCCGAGCGCATTCGCTCGCAGGCTCCTCGCGCGCCTGTGCAGCGTGCCTTTCATCGGCGCTGCCATCCTGGCGGTGGTCATTGCTGCAACCTCGCTCCGCTTTCCGGATGGATACGGGGGCGAAGGGGGGCTGAATATCGCCTTCACCCTGTTCGGCGTGCTCACCGCAATTGCGCTCGTTGCTCGCGCCGCGCAGCCGGATTCGAAGCTCGTCGCGCTTTTCGAGACACTGTTCTTCGCAGTTCTGATTTCCCTGACCGGAGCTGTGGCGTCGGCGGGTCTCGCGCGGCTGGGTGGGGACTATGTCGATCCGCAACTGGCGGCAGTGGATGGCTGGATCCTGCCCTTCCTCGATTGGCGGGCAGTGGCCTTTGCATTGCCCGAAAACCCATTCTCCTACCGCTTGCTTGGCGAGATTTACGTCTCGCTCAACTGGCAACCCTTTGCCTTGCTGCTAGTCATAGCGATCTGGGGGAAGGTGCGCGATTTCGACAGGTTCGTCGGGGCCTGGACACTGACCATGCTCGCCTGCGTCCTGCCATTCGCCTTCTTCGCGGCGCAGGGGCCTTACACCTATTTCGGCATCAGCCAGTCCGATCTGGCCAACAGCTCGGTCGTCCTGCCCTGGCACTATCCGCCCATTCTCGCGGCAATCCGCAATGGCAGCATGACGAGCCTGTCGGACGATTGCATCTCGGGTCTGGTGACTTTTCCCAGCCTCCACGCGGCATCTGCAATGGTGCTGGCTTCTGCCTTCTGGCGCTTCCGCTGGCTGGCGTGGCCCATGCTGGGTTTGAACGTGATGATGGCATTGGCGGCCGTTCCGATCGGGGGGCATTACTTCATCGACGTGATCGTCGGGTCAGCGATCGGGTTGAGCGCCTATCGGCTTGCCACTTGGATAAGCGAGGCGCGTGGGATCGTGCTGCAAAATGATGCTTCATCGCATATAAGTGTTGCGTTAACATAACGAATCGCTTACCAAGCCCTCATGACGAGGGTGATACACAACAGAATCGCCATGTTCCGCGCCGATGCAGGGCTGAGCCGGCGCGAGCTGGCCGATGCAGTGGGGGTCAACCCGCAGACCATCGGCTTCCTCGAGCGTGGCGACTACAAGCCCAGCCTCGAATTAGCGCTTTCGATCGCCGAGGTGTTCGGCGTCTCCGTGGAACTGGTGTTCTCGTTCGAACCGTTTCCCTCGTTGTCCGAACAATTGGGCAAGGGACGCGACTGATGAGTTACGATGGTGACAGGAATGCCGAACGACTGGACAGGATCGCAATGCACCTGACCGGCAGGCAGGGGTATACGGGCTTGATGGGGCCGAGGATGAAGATCTTCGCCGCGCTGATGTTCATGGCGATCGCCATCATGGGATTTTGCCTGACCATCATGGGCCAGGAAGGTGGGGAGGGCATTGCCTTCGCGTCGATGATGGCATCGCTCGCGGTCAAGCTTTCGAGCGACTACAAGGCACGCGGGAATGGCCCGCTAGATGAGCGTGAACAGGCGATCTACTGGAAGGCGCTCGCGATCGGCGCGATGCTTCCCCTCTTCGCAGTGTCCATCTGGTCGCTCAGCATCGGACAGATCCATCGCTGGGACATCTGGCGGCCGCACGAGGACTTCCAGTGGAGTGCGCTCACCTTCGTCCTGCTCGGGCTGATGATGCAAATCGTGATCATCGTCACCGGCATTCTCACTCCGGCCTATGCGGCCGATCTCGACGAGAACGACTGAAGCGGAGATTGAAGATGACGTATCAGGGTGACCATGCAAGCCGCACAATAGAGCGCGTTGCCAGCTGGAACTGGTCCCGGAGGACCAGTCCACGGATGATCATGTTCTACGCGGTCTTTTTCTTCTTTGTCGGTGCGGTCGTGGGCGTCACGGCGATTGCGACAAGGACCTCTATTCCGCTCACCGGTCTCAACGCCTTCATGATGTTTGCTTTTCTCATTGCCAAGGGCGTGCTCGGCAGGGCCGGGCCGGAGGCACCTCCGCTCGATGAGTGGCAGAAAACCCTCCGCGCATGTGCATTTCTGTGGGGCGCGAACATTGCCATCGTCGCAGCGATCATTTTCTCATTCTACCTGGCTTTGGTGACTGGCAGGGACGGCTGGTGGGTACCGACTGTACGAAGCGACTGGGCCGCAATTGCGTTTCTCATCGTGGTGCTGTGGCTTACTTCATGCACCTTCGCTGCGGGATGGCTGACCCCGGCCTATGCAGCCGAACTGGACCTTGATGACTGAGCCAAGGCGACGGTTGAATGTAACTCGCGCCTTGGCAAATGCGTATGGCATCGCGATATCGCGAACCGCGCAACAGGGAGCCGCACATGTCCGACACCTACGATTTCGACCTCTTCACCATCGGCGCGGGGTCGGGCGGGGTGCGGGCCAGCCGCGTTGCCGCGGCGCATGGAGCGAAGGTCGCTATTGCCGAGGAATTCCGCGTCGGCGGCACCTGCGTCATTCGCGGCTGCGTGCCCAAGAAGATGCTCGTCTACGGCGCCCATTTCGCCGAGGATCTCAAGGACGCGCAGAACTTCGGCTGGAAGACCGAGAAGTGCGAATTCGACTGGAACGTGCTGCGCGACAATGTGCTAAAGGACGTCGACCGGCTGGAGGGCGCCTATACCGACACGCTCAACAACCACGAGGTGACGATCTTCCACGAGCGTGCGGAGATCACCGGCGCGCATGAGGTCACGCTGGCGAGCGGTCAGAAGGTCACTGCGAAATATATCCTCATCGCCACCGGTGCGCGCCCGCAAATCCCCGATGTGGAGGGCGCCGAGCACGCCATTACCTCCAACGAGGCTTTCCATCTCGACAAGCTGCCCGAGCGTATCCTCATCGCCGGTGGCGGCTACATTGCCAATGAATTTGCCGGCATCTTCAATGAGTTCGGCAGCAAGGTCACGCTGGTCAATCGCAGCGACAAGCTGCTGCGCGGTTACGACCAGGCGCTCATCGACCGGCTGCTGCAGATCTCGCTCATGAAAGGCATCGAGTTCAGGTTCAACACGAAGTTCGAATACATCAAACCTTGCGAGGACGGTGGTTTCTTCGTGAAGCTGACCGATTGCGACGAGGAACATGTCGACCAGGTCATGTTTGCCACCGGACGCGTGCCGAATACCGAAGGGCTGGGCCTCGACAAGGCCGGGGTCGAACTTGGCGAGAAGGGCGAGATCAAGGTCGATGCCTATAGCAAGACCAATGTCGACCACATCTATGCCGTGGGCGACGTGACCGACCGCGTCCAGCTGACCCCGGTCGCGATCCGCGAGGGGCAGGCTTTTGCCGATGCCGTGTTCGGCGGGCACGATCCGGTCGCGGTCGACCACTCGTGCATCCCCAGCGCGGTGTTCAGTCACCCGCCCATCGCCGCGGTCGGCATGACCGAGGGCGAGGCCAGGAACAAGCTCGGCAGTGTGAAGGTCTATCAGTCCGATTTCCGCCCGATGAAGAACGTGCTTGCAGGCCGTAACGAGCGCAGCCTGTTCAAGATGGTATGTGACGACGAGACAGGAAAGATCGTCGGAATCCACATGATCGCACCAGAGGCCGCCGAGATGATGCAGGCAGCAGCGATCGCGGTGAAGGCCGGGCTGACCAAGGCCGATTTCGATGCGACGACTGCGATCCACCCGACCATGGCCGAGGAACTCGTGCTGATGCGGTAACGCTGGTTGCTACTGCAGGACCTGCAGAAGATGCTTCAAACGGTTGCGGCTGTATTCGGCATGCGAGGCGAAGCTTTCACGCAGGACCTCGTCCGAGGACCAGTTCTGGAGCGCAAGCCAGGCACTCTTTTCCAGCTGGCTCAGGCTGGCCGGACAGGGGATAGCATCGGCAATCTTGCCGCTTGCCTGCCCGCTCAGGCGGCGCTCAAGGGCATCCGTCAGGATGGCACGAGAATCGGCGGTAACGAGCATGAGCGAAATAGTGCCGCGAAAATTCGCACCCGCAATGACTCGCGAACGCCTGTCATATTGCTGACGTAAATCGTCGTGGCGACAGGGTCTCCGCCGTCACTCCGACCGACGCCAGCTCGTCCGGCCAAGTCGATCCGGTGGCGAGCGCTTCGACAGCCAGCGCCACGGCGGGAGATGTCTGAAGGCCGAAACCGCCCTGTCCGGCGAGCCAGAAGAAGCCGGGCGCATCGGGATCGAACCCGCCGACAGGCTGGCGGTCGGGGGCGAAGCTCCTAAGGCCCGCCCATTTGCTCGCGATCCGGCGGATGTCGAGTATGGTCGCCTGTTCCACGCGCCAGGCGGTGAGGGCGACATCTTCCTCCTCGGGCTGGGCATCGCAAGGCTCACTTTCGTGCTCGTCCATCGGGCAGGCGAGAATGCGGCCGCGCCCCTCGGGCTCCATATAGAACCCCGGACCGACGGTCTTGGTGAAGGGCCAGGACGACACGTCCATGCCTTGAGGTGCCTCGAAAGTGATGACCGTGCGGCGCAGGGGCCGGATGCCGAGCGGGGACACACCGGCCATCGCGGCGATCTGGTCGACCCAGGCACCCGCCGCATTGACCACCACGCGGGCCGACCACGCGCCACACGAAGTCCCGACAAGCCAGCGCCCGGCCTCATGCCGCAGCGACGCCACGGCGGCGCCGGTCACGAGCTTGCCGCCGTTTGCAGTCAGCGCCTTGCGATGTCCCTCGAGCATGGCATGCGCGTCGAGTTTCTTCGCTTCGGGATCGAGCACCGCCCCGATGATCGCGCTTTCCCACAGCACGGGTACGATCGCGCATGCATGTTCGGCATCGATCCGCTCGACCGCATTGTTCCATTCGCGATAGTTTGCCTCGACCCGGACCAGCGCCTCTTCCTGTCCGGCCATCGCGATGAACAGTGCCGGGTGGGTATGGGCGGCAGGCTCCTCAAGCAGCGGCATACTCGCTGCAGTCAGCGAGCGGACCACGGGCGAATCCATGTCGAAATGCGCAAAGGCGGCGCTGCGTCCGGAAGAATGGAAGCCCGGCGCGTCTTCCGCTTCGCAGACAACGACCGTGCCGTGACGGGCAAGCCGAGCAGCAGCCGAGAGACCGGCTATCCCGGCGCCGATGACGAGGAAATCGACCTGATCCATCGAAACTCCGTTGCCCGTTGCAACCCTCCGACCTAACCTGCGGGTGAAGGGGAGACATGATGGCCAGCACAGTACTCGTAACCGGGGGCACGGGCTATATCGCTGGTGAACTGATCCGCCAGCTCCTTGCGAAGGGCTGGACGGTCCATGCAACCGTTCGCAGCAAGGCGAAGAGCGAGGCGAAGCTGCGCGCGCGGCTGGGCAATCCGGGCGAGGATCGGCTCAGGATATTCGAAGCCGAACTGATGAGCGACGATGGCTGGCCCGAGGCGGTCATTGGTTGCACCCATGTCGCCCATGTCGCCTCGCCGATCGCGGCCTCCACGCCGAAGGACGAGAACGACATGATTATCCCGGCACGCGAGGGTACTTTGCGCGCGCTCCGCTTTGCCAAGGCTGCGGGCGTGACGCGCTTCGTCCAGACCAGCTCGATGGCGGCGGTAGCCTATGGCCGTAGTGCAAAGGAATATACCGTCGACGAGAGCGACTGGACCGACATCAACCACCCCGACGTCTACCCCTATGTGAAGTCGAAAACGATCTCCGAAAGCGCCGCGCGCGAGTGGATGGCCGAGCGCGGGGAGGGGATGGAGTTTGTCTCGGTCAATCCTTCGATGGTGCTGGGTCCGGTCGATGATCCCGATTTCAGCCCCTCGGTCGAAGTGGTGAAGCAACTGCTCAACGGCTCCATGCCGATGGCACCCGATCTCGGCTTTGCGATCGTCGACACACGCGACGTGGCGGATCTCCACGTTCGCTGCCTGGAGGAACCTGGCCTGGCGAACGAGCGCTTCCTTGCGGCGGGTAGGTTCTACAAGATCATCGAGGTTGCACGCGTGTTGCGGGAGGGACTTCCGGCATCGCAGACGCGCAAGGTGCCAACGAAGATCATGCCCAACTGGATGGTCTCGGTCCTCAGCCTGTTCAACGCCGGCGTGCGCTCGATCAAGAGCGAGATCGGCAAGAGTCGGCATGTGGACGCAACCCACGCAAAACAGAAGCTTGGCTGGGAAACGCGAAGCGAGGAGGAGAGTATCCTCGACTGTGCGCGCAGTCTTATCGAACACGGGGTGGTGAAGGTCTGATGGACGTCAAGGGAAAGCGGATCCTCGTCACCGGGGGCACGGCGGGGATCGGCGAGCAGCTGGCGCAGCAGCTCAAGGACCGCGGGGCCGAAGTCATCGTCACCGGTCGTTCGTTGAAACGATTGGAGGCCATGCGCGCTGCCGGGTTCGAAGCCATCGAGGCCGATCTTTCCAGTCCGCTCGGCGCCGAACGCATTCTCCAGGCCCTCGGTGACCGCCAGCTGGATGTGCTGGTCAACAATGCGGGGCAGGGTGTCGACCATGATTTCCGCGAGGCACAACCCGATATCGAGGACGCGGACGATTGCATCTATGCGAACCTCAACACCCCGATCCGGCTGATCGTGGCGCTCGTTCCGCGCCTGCGCGAGCGGCCGCAGGCTGCGATCGTCAATGTCACCAGCGGGCTGGCCATCGCACCGCGCGCGGGCGGGCCGGTCTATTGCGCGACCAAGGCCGGATTGCGCAGCTACACGCAGGCCATCCGCGCGCAGCTGGCAGACAGCAATGTGACGGTGATCGAGGCATTGCCTCCCGTGGTCGACACGCAGATGACTGCAGGTCGCGGAGGTAACAAGATGTCGGCCGCAGACTGCGCCAGCGCCATCCGCGTGGCGATCGAGAAAGACCGCGAGGAAGCCAATGTGGGCATGGTGAAGATCCTCAAGGCCGTCCACTCGGCCTCGCCAGCGCTGGCGCGAAAGGTCATGCTGCGCTTCTGAAATGCTTCCTTTCGGGACTAATCCCCAGCCTGCATTGCACGACGCGGTTACCCTCGCCAAAACGCGGTTAACGATTCGCCGATCTGGGGAGATTGCATGAATATGCTGGCTTCGCGCGGGCAACTGCGCGCTAGTTTCATCCGCTGGGCCCTGTTCACGGTGCCCCTGATCGTGCTGCTCGGCTTCCTCGCCGGAATGGTCGGCAGCCCAGCGTCGGAATGGTTCCAGTCGCTGGTGAAGCCCGACATCTTCCCCGAGCCCAAGTGGTTCGGCATCGTCTGGACCGTCCTCTACATCATGATCGGCCTTGCGGTGGCCTTCATCGCCTCGGCCTGGGGAGCGCGTGGCCGCACTGCCGCATTGGTCGCGTTTGCGGTGCATTTCCTGCTCAACCTTGCATGGTCGCCGACCTTCTTCGGCGCGCACCAGATTACGCTGGCGCTGGGCCTCCTCGTCGCGATCGTGGTGACGCTGCTGGTGGTGATGGCGCTGTTCTGGAAGGTACGCCGCGTGGCCGCCCTGCTCCTGGTCCCCTACCTCGCATGGGTCTGCTTTGCGACGGTGCTCAATTACGAGTTCCTCAAGCTGAATCCCGACGCCGATGGCGCAAGCGGGGAAAGCCAGATCGAACGGGTGCGTATCGGGAATTGATGTCGGGCGTGCCCGCGCCTAGATAGCCGCCATGCAGAGCCAGAATCCCCTGATCGCCGATTTCGTCAAACTCGCCAATTCGGCAGCTGGCACGCTTGCCGGCATGGGCCGCGAGGCACGCGATGCCGCGCGCGAACGCGCCAAGGAAACCTTCGGCGGGATGGATTTCGTCTCTCGCGAGGAATTCGACGCGGTCAAAATGATGGCCGGCAAGGCCCGCGAGGAAGCTGACAAGCTCGCCGAACGCGTCGCGGCGCTCGAAGCCAAGATCAACAAGTAGGTGGCTTGCCCGTCCAAAATTTGCAGGGCGGCTAATCCACCTCAGCGGTCGGCAACATTGGAAGAGATGGGGTCTCTACCCGCGAGTGCAGCAAAAAGAAATGTTGATTGCTGCACCTACTGCGGCTGTCTCTACTCGAGGGATGACAAGGGACAGCCGATCATCTGGAAACCTTAGTTTCCATGCAACTCACTGCACCCGCCATTCTTGTCGCCGCGCGTCCTAATGGCGAGACGGCGGTCATCGCGCGTATGCTGACGGAGGAGGCCGGCTTGGTCGCCGCCTATGTCGCGGGCGGGCGGGGCAGGGTGCTGCGGCCGGTGGTCATCCCCGGCAATGTCGTGGCGGCCGATATTCGCTCCAGGTCCGAAAGCCAGCTGCCCTTTGCCCGGCTCGAATTGGTGAAGAGCCGCGGACCCTGGCTGTCCGAACCCTTGCCCGCTGCCGCGATCGCCTGGGCGACCGCGCTCACCGCCTCCGCGCTGCCCGAGCGCAATCCCTATCCAACGCTCTATTCCGCGCTCGGCGGCCTGCTCGATGCCATCTGCTCCTCGGATGCGGCGCGCCAGTGGGTCGAGGCGCTGGTCGCCTACGAAGCGCTGCTCCTGCGCGAACTTGGCTATGGCGGCGAGCGCCCCGCGATAGCGGACCTTGGGCAGGCCTTGGAAATTCTCGACCGGCAGGAGGGGCTGATCGCCCGATACCTGCTTGCCGACACACGCACCGACGTTCTAGCCGCTAGACAGCTGTTGAGGCAGCGGCTGGCACGGATGGTTGAATGAAGATTGCAGTATTACCCGGCGACGGGATCGGACCCGAAGTCACCAAACAGGCGCTGCGCGTGCTGGAAGCGCTTTCCCTCCCCGGGCTCGTGCTGTTCGAGGGCGATGTGGGCGCCGTGGCCTATCGTCGCCACGGCCGCCCGCTTCCCGCCGAAACGCTGGAGATGGCGCGCGCGGCGGATGCCGTGCTGTTCGGCGCGGTGGGCGATTTCTCCTGCGACGATTTGCCGCGGCACCTGCGGCCCGAGCAGGCAATCCTCGGCCTGCGCAGCGAGCTGACCCTGTTTGCCAACCTTCGCCCGGCGGCGGGCTTTCCGGGACTGGAGGAGCTGTCTCCGCTCAAGCCCGAGCTCGCCCGCGGGATCGACCTCCTCGTCGTGCGCGAGCTCAATGGCGACGTCTATTTCGGCGACAAGGGTGAGCGCGACAGCACTGGCGGGCGCGAAGGGTGGGACGCAATGTCCTACAACGAGGCCGAAGTGCGCCGCATCGCCCACACCGCCTTCCGCGCCGCGCAGAAGCGCCGCAAGAAGTTGACCAGCGTCGACAAGGCCAATGTCCTCGAAACCAGCCGCATCTGGCGCGAGGCGGTGATCGAGGTCTCCGCCGACTATCCCGATGTCGAGCTCGACCACATGTATGTCGACAATGCCGCGATGCAGATGTGCCGAAGCCCGGGCCAGTTCGACACCATCGTCACCGGCAATCTCTTTGGCGATATCCTTTCCGACCAGGCGAGCGCGGTGGTCGGTTCGATCGGCCTGCTGGCCAGCGCCAGCCTTGGCGAGCGCCAGACCGAGTATGGCACTTTCGGCCTCTACGAACCGATCCACGGCAGCGCGCCCGATATCGCCGGGCAGGGCAAGGCCAACCCGGTTGCCGCCGTCCTCAGCCTCGCCATGCTGCTGCGCCACTCGCTCGGGCGCGAGGAAGAGGCGAACCAAGTCGAGCGCGCCGTGGCTCAGGTCCTGTCCAGTGACGTGCGCGGCGGGGACCTTGGCGGGAGCTCGTCCACCAGCGAGATCGGCGATGCAATTGTTAGGACCCTGCTAACCATATCTTGAGAATTGCCCCCTAATCGGGGCAAGCAATGGATATGACACCCGAAAGCCAGCCGTCCGTCGTCAGCGAACGCCGCCAGGGCGCAACGCCGCTCGACCTCGCCATCATCCTGCCGACGCTCAACGAGCGCGACAATCTCGAGCCGCTTGTGGAGCGGATCGAGGGCGCGCTGGGCAAGCATGGCTGGGAAGTCCTGATCGTCGATGACAATTCGGCCGATGGGACGAGCGACGAAGCCCGCCGCCTCTCACTGTCCGACCCGCGAGTTCGCGTGATCCAGCGCATCGGCCGCCGCGGGCTGTCGAGCGCGGCTATCGAGGGCTTCTGCGCCACCGCCGCGCCCTATGTCGCGGTGATGGATGCCGACCACCAGCACGATCCCAAGCTGCTCGTCGACATGCTCGCCTGTGTGAAGTCGGGCGATGCCGAAGTCGCCGTCGCCAGCCGCTTCGCCGATGGCGCGAGCATGGAGGAATGGGGCCGCCCGGACCGCGAAAAGCTGTCCTCCGTCGCCAATACGCTCGCCCGCAAGCTTACCGGGGTCGATCTGTCCGATCCGATGAGCGGGTTCTTCCTCCTGCCGTCCGCTACGGCGCGCAAGCTGGTTCCGGGCCTTTCCGGTATCGGCTTCAAGATCCTGCTCGACCTGCTCGCAACATCCGAAACACCGCTCAAGGTGAAGGACTTCCCGATGAATTTCTCCGCCCGACGCTCCGGCGAATCCAAGCTCGACCGGGCTATCGCTCTCGATTTCCTTGCCGGACTTTACGACAAGAGCTTCGGCCGCGTGATCCCGACCCGCTTTGCGCTGTTCGGCACGGTCGGCGTCATTGGCGTCGGCGTGCACATGGCAATCCTCTACGCCTTCCTGCTGGTAGCGGGCACGAATTTCAGCTGGAGCCAGGCGGTCGCGACTTTCGGTGCGATGAGTTTCAACTTCTGGCTCAACAACTTCCTGACCTATCGTGACAAGCGGTTGAAAGAACCGAGCAAGGTGTTCTGGGGCTGGGTCAGCTTTATTGCCGCCTGCTCGATCGGTGCCTTCGCCAATGTGGCTGTCGCGACGACCCTGCATGACCGTGGCCTGCACGAGGTTCTCGCGGCACTCGTCGGCATCGGAATCGGTTCGGTTTGGAATTACGCCCTGTCGAGCCGGTTCGTCTGGGGCCGATACTGAACGCTAGCGCCAGCTGGCCATCCAGGTCCAGACAGCGAAGCTGTCCGGACCTTCGAGCGGCGCGGCGCTGAGGATCGGGTAAAACCACGCGAACACGATCACGCTGCCGATGATCGGGGCGAGAGCGAGCTTGAGTCTCTCGCTTTGCCACAATGCGTCGCAGGCCAGTGCCAGTGCGGCGAGCAGCGCCATGCTCGGCAGCGAGTAGTGGTAGTAAAACTGCACCGCCTTCGCCGCGAAGATCCAGAAGCCGAGGCTGACCACATAGAGTAACACTACGCCCAATGCAGCACGGTTGCGCTGGACCATCCCTGCCCATAGGCACCAGCCGAGTGCGGGCAGGCCGATCAGCATGGTCAGCGGGTTGCCGATCAGCATGATCCCGCGCTGCACGCCGTTCACCGGCTCATACAGATACCAGATCGCCCGTAAATTCATCACCCAGTCGGACCATGTCGACTGGTAGGGATGGGGGCTGAGGACCTGTTCCTGCAGGTCGAGCATGAACTGGTGGTGGAAGATCAGCCCCTCGGTAATCGGGTGGACGCGGAACCAGTAGGCCGGTGCGAAGCTGGCGGCATAGACTGCGAGCGGGACCACGCCGAGCCATAAGGTCGCCTCGACCAGCGTGATCCCCGGCACCGGCGCGCCACGGCGGCTCAGGAACAGGCGCCTGCGCCCGGCCATGAAGCGGGCGACGAGGAAGGTGAGGCCGGGAAGCATCGCTACGATCAGCGCATTCCACTTCGCGCCCATAGCAAGACCCAGAGCAATGCCTGTCAGCGCCAGCCGCCAGCGACCCTGTTCGGGCTGGCGCATGGCAGCGGCAAATTGCCACGCAGCCACGCTAAGGAATCCGAGGTAGTAGATGTCCAGCATCGCGATCCGCGAATGGACGAACAGGTGGAAGCCGGTAGCCAGCAGCACGCCATAGGCCAGCGTCGCGAAGCGGCTGCACGAGGCGAACCACAACGCCCTCATGCTCGCGAACAGTGTAATGGCGCCGAACAGGCTCGGCAACAGGCGCCAGCCCCCGGGATTGTCCCCGAACAGCCAGATGCCGAACGCCATCAGCTCCTTGCCCACCAGCGGGTGTTCGCGATTGGTGAACTCGCCCAGCGCCAGCAATTCGCGCGCGGCCGGAAGGTAGTGGACCTCGTCGAAATAGGGCTTGGCGACGACGGTCAGGTAGGGGAGGCAGAGCAGCCAGAAGCCCAGCGTGATCGCGGCGCTCCAGCCAAGGGGGTCGCGGGGTTGCTGGGGCGCGCGGCTCATCAAGGTGCGGGTTAAGGGAGGCTTTGCCGTGTGACAACAGGCTTTGGCTTGCTGCCCACCGCCTCCGTGCTATCCCGCATGCCATGAAGAAGACCACCGGCATGGACCGCTCGACCACCTCGAAATGGCGCCCCGCTACGCAGGCCGTGCGCGGCGGCACCTGGCGCAGCGAGCATGGCGAGACCAGCGAGGCGCTGTTCCTCAGCTCCGGCTTTACCTACGACAGCGCGCAAATCGTGGCCGATCGCTTTGCTGGCGAGGCCGAGGGCATGACCTACTCGCGCCTCCAGAATCCGACCGTAGCCATGCTCGAAGAACGCATCGCGCTGATGGAAGGCGCCGAGGCCTGCCGCGCGCAGGCGAGCGGCATGGCGGCGATGACCGCCGCCCTTCTTTGCCAGCTTTCGGTCGGCGATCACATTGTCGGCGCGCGCGCGGCCTTCGGTTCGTGCCGCTGGCTGCTCGACAGCCTGCTCCCGCGCTTCGGGATCGAGTGCAGCGTGATCGACAGCGCCGACAACGATGCGTGGGAATCGGCTATCCGCCCGAACACCAAGGTTTTCTTCTTCGAGACCCCGGCCAACCCGACCCTCGACGTGGTCGATCTCGCCCATGTCTGTTCGGTCGCAAAAGCGCACGGGATCACCACGGTGGTCGACAACGCCTTTGCCACCAGCGCGTTGCAAAAGCCGATGGAGTTTGGCGCGGACGTGGTCGCCTATAGCGCGACCAAGCTGATGGACGGGCAGGGCAGGGTGCTTGCCGGTGCGGTCTGCGGCTCGCAGCAATGGATCGACGAGGTCTTGCTCCCCTTCCAGCGCAACACGGGCCCGAATATTTCTCCGTTCAATGCCTGGGTGGTCCTGAAAGGTCTCGAAACGCTCGACCTGCGCGCGCGCCGCCAGAGCGAGAATGCGCTCGAATTGGGCAAGGCCATCGAGGGGCGTGTACCAAAGATGCTGCACCCCGGGCTTCCCAGCCATCCGCGGCACGCACTTGCTACAAGTCAGATGGTCGCGACCGGTCCGATCTTCGCCTTCGACGTCGGCGATCGCGCAACCGCCTTTGCCATCCTCGATGCGCTCGAACTGGTCGATATCTCGAACAATATCGGCGATGCGCGCAGCCTGATGTGCCACCCCGCCAGCACCACGCATGCAGGCATGACGCAGGAGGCCCGCGACGAAATGGGCGTGACCGAGGGCCTGTTGCGCATCAACGTCGGGCTGGAGGACGTCGAGGATCTGAAGGAAGACCTCGACCGGGCATTACGGGTGGCGGGCCTTTAGGCTTCGTATTCTTACAATACTCGAGCTGTAAGGCAGTTCACACCTCCTGACAGGCTCCGGGGGATGATCATGCGACGCGAATTTGGATCGTTTTGTATTCTCGCACTTGCCATCGGAATGTCGAGTGAGACTGCAGCGCAAAGCCCTGAAGCCATTGTTTCCAACACGGATGAACAGAATAGCAAGAAGGAGAAGATTGTTCTCGAGGCAAGTCTGTCACCAACTTTCACGTTGGATGCCAGGCAGGACAGTTTGCGTGATGGTCGCGGTGACAGGCTGCAAGACGCAACTGCAGAAAGTGGGTTGAAACTCAGCTACGAGACAGAGCTTTCGGACGTCCTGAAACTGACAGCCGACCTCGGAGCAACGACCGATAGCGATTGGGAACCCGATGACGACGATCCGTCCACATCGGCATTTTCGGCCAAGGTCAGGCTTGATCGCGAGTTCGCAGATCGAGGTGGCTGGGAAACCAGTGGCTTTTCCTCGGTGGGTTTCGAGAATGAGAGGGACAATTTCTTCGAACGGGAACTTGGCAACACGATTACCTATGCGGCGGGACTGAGTTTCGTGAAACCCATTGGAAGAATCAAGTTTGCCGTAGATCCGAGTATTGAGCGGGTACAGTCCGACAACCCGTATAACGATCGCTGGGGACCGAAAATCGTCGCAGCAGGTTCGTTCAAATTCGCAGACAGGCTGAAATTCAAATCGAGCTTCACTTATCAATATCGAATATTCGACATTGCCGAGTCCGGTTCTCGCCGACGTCATCTCTTCATCGGAAAATCTGGTCTCGAGTACACGCGAGAGTTCGCGAGAGGCTTCTCTCTGGAAGCAGCTGCCGCGTTTGCCGTGAAGGTAACGGACATCGAGGATACGAATATCCTGCGTGACAAGGCGGATGTCCAATTCAACCCAAGCATTAGTTTGAAGAAGACCTGGTAAGGTGCAAGATTGGCTCTAGCCCCAACAGGGGGCGTCAGGATTCGAACGCCAATGCGCAAGACCCTCGAATATATCTTCGATTTCGCTGGCCCAAATGGCTACCTCGCCTGGTATCCCCTCAAGGAGGTGGTGGCGCGCACGGGTGCGCAGTTGGTCGTTACCCCAGTGTTCCTTGGCGGCATGCACAAGCTGACAGGCAATTCCCCGCCGATGATGCGCGATGCCGATGTGAAGGGCAAAGTCGCCTACGCATCGCGCGAATTCCAGCGGTTTCTCGACCGGCACGGCATGACCCGTTTCACTTTCCCGAAGGTCTTTCCCTTCAACTCGATCGTCCTCCAGCGCATGCTGGTGGCGGCGCAGGACGAAGGCGAGCGCCACGCGCTGATCGATGCGCTGCTGCCTGCGGTGTGGGAACGCGGGCTCGATTGCTCTGATGTCGGGGCGATTGCGGCGGAGCTGGGTGCTGCCGGCTTCGATGCACCGCGCCTGCTCGCCGCGACACAGGATCCCGGAATCAAGCAGGCGCTGATCGACAATACCGGGCGCGCGGTCGAGCGCGGGGCCTTCGGCATCCCGACATTCTTCGTCGGAGACGAGATGTGGTTCGGCAAGGAGCGGCTCGGCCAGCTCGAGGAGTATCTCGGCGGCGGAAAACCCTGATTTTCGTGCCGCCTTAGCGGCCTGCGGTCCGAAGAGCGGTCAGCTCTGGAGGTAGACCTTCTTGGTCTGCGTCAGTTCAATCGGCGGGATCGGGGCGAAGGGAATTACCGGGGTCAGCTTGATCGTCATGGTCATAGTGCCGGTCGAGATATTGTTCACCGTCGCGCGCGAGAAGGTGAGGGCCGTGATACCCTTGTGGTCGACGCCGATCAGCGTGTCGCGGGTGCGCTTCTTGACGGCGTCGGTCGAGGCCGAGGGATTGACCTTGGCGAGACGCAGGCCCTCGCCCATCGCGTTGCGCATCGCGCCATTGGCATTGAGGACCAGTCCGAACTGGAGCACGCCGATGATCATTGCGACGAGGATTGGCAGGGCGAGGCCGAATTCGAGCCCCATCGCACCGCGCTTGTCGGAAAGGATATGCTTCATCACTGGAGCCTCACCACGCTGTCGCCGACCACAGTGATCGGCGTGTAGGATGCATTGCCGCCCGAGAACATGGCGCCGACGATGCGCCAGTTGAAACCGGTCGCGACCTGGGTCTGGATCGAAACGCTCGCGAAGCGCTTGGTAACCTCGCCCGAGGCGCAGCTGTCGGTGTATTTGTTCTGCACGACCCCGTCGCATTCGCAGGTCAGCTTCACGGTGACGTTGCTGGACGACAGACCCGAGGCGGCCACCGCTTCGGAAACCAGGTAGCCCGTGTTGCCATTGGGCGGACGTTTGGCGAGTGCGAGGTCGGTGGTCCGCTGCGCCGCCTGCTCGAGATCGACACGGGTGGCGACCACCTTGCTCATGTCGATCATGCCGAGGAACATCAGCGCGAGCAGCGGAGCGGCAAGCGCCAGTTCGATGAAACCGACACCGCTCTGGTCGCGGAAAAGGCGTTGAATGAAGGCGTAGATCATCGGTCCTACTCCACCACGCGGATAACCTTGGCCCTGCCGGCCCAGGGATCGACATCCGCATTGCAATTGTTCTCGATATTGTTGGTCCCGCCGAAACGGACCCGTTCGGTGACGATGAGCAGGCACTGCGCGCTCTGCGTGGCACCGCCATTATAGGTGAGGTCGCCCGTCGGCATGTAGATGATGCCTTCGAGGTTGATATCCGCCCCGCCGTTCACGGTGTGGTTCGCATCACCCATGCGGTCCTGATAGAACAGGATGCCGGCCCAGGTGGCGTTCTCTGCCGATGTCGGCGCCGTGAGGTCGAGCTTGGCATCGCCGTTGATCGAGACCGTTGCCACGGTGTTGGCGTTCTTGCCGGTGAGGATGATCGTCACCCCGCCATTGCCGTAGAGCGAGACATCGGCGTTCGAGTTCACCTGGAAGGTACCGCTCTTGATGATGTAGAGTCCGGCCTTCATCTTGACCGTGCCTTGCAGCTTCATGCCGCCGCAATAGACCCCGGGTTCGGTAGTGACCGTGCTGCTCGGGCTGACACCGAAATTAGTGTAGTCGCAACTCGCGCTCGAATAGGTCAGGTTGCGGCCCGCGAGCGGATCCTCGACGGGCAGGCCATAGGGAACGATGGAGGCATCGGCAGGAAGGTTGCCCGAGGAATAGTCGATCCCGCCCACGCTCATGATGAGGTCGGAATCGAGATAGCTCGAGCCGCCGACGTCGACCGACACGCCGCCAGGAGAGTTCGACGCGACCGGGCAATCGAGGCCCACGTCGGCACCACCGAATACTTCGACTCCAGTGCCGTCCTCGGCAAGAGCGAGCACACAGGGTGCACCCACCGCGACCGCTGTCGCGACCGCGCGGGTGCGGATGGTAGGGGCATTGGCCAGGAAGACGCTGGAGAAGGGCAGCTTGCGGCTGGTCGTGGCGATCACCTCGATGGCGCCCGTATCGCCGGCATAGGCGCCGGAAGAGGGCGGGGTGCGGATCGCCTCGACATTGTAGGCCGTGTTCGCGGTGCGCTTCAGTTCGCTGCGGGCGGTGGCGTCGTAATCGCGGCCGAAGCTCATCGCAATCGCGCCGGCGGTGGCGCCCGTGTCGACGGTCTGCTGCATCTGGCGCTTCCACAGGTACCACTGCACGGTGTCGACGCCGATGCCTGCCGCACCGACCAGACCGGTCAGCGCTGCGCCCGCCATCAGCAACAGATTGCCCCGCTCGTCGCCCCTGAGGCGGCGCAGCATCCGTGCAATACCTGCGATCATGCCCTGTTCCCCGTTTGCATATCCATGCCCAACATGCCGGAGAAACTATGGCGCGCGCGGTTAGCGGTTCGTCTGCCCTTGCGGTAAACCGAAATTAACCATGTCGGTCAGTTCGCGGTAAACAACGCGGGGGAAATCCGCCCCCTGCGCCTTGCACCAGAGATGCGCGCTACTAATTTAGAGATGTGATCAAGGAGCTATTCCAGCATGCCGCCACCACCGACGGGATTACCGTCCGGGTTGCGGTGAACTTCCTGCCCGAGCAATCGCAGCCCAAGGCGGGCAAGTGGTTCTGGGTCTATCACATCCGCATCGAGAACGGATCGCACGAGCGCGTACAGCTGATGACACGCCACTGGCGCATCACCGACGCGCGCGGCGTTGTCAGCCACGTCGATGGCGAGGGTGTGGTGGGCGAGCAGCCGATCCTGCGACCAGGGCAGAGCCACGACTATGTCAGCGGCTGTCCGCTCGACACGCCGCATGGCTCGATGGAGGGGTTCTACACCTTCCACGCGGAAGACGGCTCGCCACTGGAGGTCCGCATCCCCTTCTTCCCCCTCGCGGCACCTGCAACGGCGGATTGAGGATGGTCGCCTAGGTCTGAGTTTGGTTGAGGACCGGCTTCGTTTCGATCGAATACTACCTCCGTTCAGCCTGAGCTTGTCGAAGGCCATGCGCCGACACAGCCTCCCCACTCACCCTTCATGTGCTGTCCTACGCGGTGGTCGAGATCGTCTGTGTGGCCTGCATAATTGCTGCCGTCGTTACACCGCAGAAGGTAGGCGAAGAATGCCATTAGATTTCAGCTACTGTAGGCGCGTGGCCTTCGACAAGCTCAGGCTGAACGGCTGTTGTGGGGTCCAACATCGGGTCGCTTGCTAACCGTCCGCGCAATCCCCTTCCACCACCTTCACCTTCGGTTCGAGCCCCAACCATTCGGCCAGCATCGTCAGCTCCTGCTCGACAGGACCCGCAGCGAGCGCAGCGTGGCTGGGCTGGAGTTCGAGGACGAGCTTGCTCTTCTTGCGCCTCAGCGCGCTGTTCGACAGCGACTCCCGCGTGCCGCCGCCCAGCCTTTGCGCCAACCGCAGGCCGAGACCCCAGGTCATGCCCTCGCGCAAATCGTCGTCACTGGCGAGGACGCGCAGGCGGTCGGGCAGTTCGGTGCGGCCCAGCGCACCGACCAGTGCGGCGCAGATCATCGCTCTGCCGCGCGGGCTCAAATCGATCCAGCGCTTGTCGAGCGACCATTCGACCGCGCAATTGAGCCTGAGGTTCGGCTCAACCCGGCGCAGCGAGGCGGCCAGCTGGGCAGCGGCGATACGCTTGCGCTCGTCGCCGGGTCTGGCGTTTTCGACCAGATCGGCGGTCCATGCCGACACGAGTGTGGCGTCGGTAACATGCGCATCGCGCGCGCTGGCAAAGGCGGAAATGCCCGCCAATAACGGGTCGCGCGCCTGCTGCATCGGCTCGAGCCGTGAATAGAGCAGGCCCTCACGGATGCCCCAGCTGGAGAAGACCAGCGAATCCGGCTCGAATTCGGCCAGCAGAGGGCGCAGCAGCGCGGCAGCATCGGGCAAATAGCCCGCGCGCATCTCGGAAAACCCGCCGATCTGCATGAGGTCCGCCGGATTGGCCCCGACCAGCTCCGTCGCCATGCGGTCGGCCTCACCGACCGACAGGACGAAGCCATGGGGATCGGTCAGCGGATAGTCGATCTCGCGCATCGCATAGGCCGCAAGCGCGCGCCATGTGCCGCCGATCATGTAGAGCGGCCCCTCGTGGGTCGCCGCCCAGCCGACTTCTCCCAGCCGCTCGTGCAGCGTGGTCTCGAAATGCCCCGCCGCGCGCATGGCAGGCAGGCGCAGCGTGCCGAAAGGAAGCGACGAGGCGCGGTGGCACTCATTACCGTGGATAGAGACCAGCTCGAGACTGCCGCCGCCAAGATCGGCGACTACACCATGCGCTCCCGGAAAGGCCCCGAGCGCGCCCATTGCCGAAGCGCAGGCCTCCTCCTCCCCCGTTAGCAGGCGAGGGCGCAGGCCGAGTGCTGCAACATCTTCGAGGAATTCGCGCCCGTTCTCCGCATCGCGTGCCGCAGCAGTAGCAACGGTCTGTACGTCTTCGATCCCTAGATCGGATATGATCAGCGAATAGCGGGCGAGGGCGTCGAGCGCCTCCTTTGCCGCCTCTTCGGGGATACGTCCTGTCTCGGACAGGTCGCGTCCCAGCCGCGCGGCGACCTTCTCGTTCCACACGGTCTCGGGCGCGCGTGCGGTGCCTTCGTAGATGACAAGGCGGACGGTGTTGGAGCCGATGTCTATGACAGCGCGAGGCGGGGTCGGCGGTCTGCGGCGGGCGCCGCGGCGCAGGTTCACTTGCGCCTGTCCGTCAGCGAAAGTCGCGGAACGTCATGTGCAGCCAGCGCCTTGCCGCGCCCTGAAAGCGATGGGTTCGCCATGAAGTAATCGTGGCAGTTGAACCCGCCCACGTCGACCCGCATCCTCTGGTACTGCCCGTCAGGACCCAGCCGCCAGCTGCGCTCGGTATCGAGGATATTGGCCAGCATCACCTGGTCGAGCAGCTGGTCGTGGACGGTCTTGTTGGTCACGGGGACCAGAACCTCGACGCGGTGTTCGAGGTTCCGGCTCATCGCGTCGGCGCTGGTGATATAGACCTCGGCCTTCTTGCTCGGCAGGTCGCTGCCATTGGCGAAGGCCCACAGGCGACTGTGTTCGAGGAAGCGACCGATGATCGACTTGACGCTGATGTTTTCCGACAGTCCCGGGACACCCGCACGCAGCGAGCAGATACCGCGTATCACCAATGTGATCGGAACGCCCGCCGCGCTCGCTTCGTAGAGCTTGTCGATCATCCCCTTGTTGGTGATCGAATTCATCTTGGCCCAGATGCCCGACGGCTTGCCTGCCGTCGCATTGGCGATCTCGCGCTCGATCAGCTGGTAGAGCTTTTCCTGGAGGCCGATGGGGGAGATCGCCAGCTTTTCGAGATCGGTCGGCTCGATATAGCCGGTGACGAAATTGAATAGCTTGGCCGCGTCGCGCCCCAGTGCCGGATCCGCAGTGAAGAAGCTGAAATCGGTGTAGATGCGCGCGTTGACCGGGTGGTAATTGCCCGTGCCGAAGTGGCAATAGGTGCGGTATCCGTCCTCTTCGCGGCGGACGACGAGGCTGACCTTGGCGTGGGTCTTCCACTCGGTGAAGCCGTAGATCACCTGCACGCCCGCGCGTTCGAGCTCGTTGGCCCAGTGGATGTTGCGCTCTTCGTCGAAACGGGCCTTGAGTTCGACCACGGCGGTGACGGCCTTGCCGTTCTCTGCCGCGGCGATCAGTGCGGCGATGACCGGAGACTGGTCCCCTGCGCGGTAGAGCGTCTGCTTGATCGAGACTACCGCCGGATCGAGCGCCGCCTGGCGCAGGAAATCGACCACCACTTCGAAACTTTCGTAGGGATGGTGGATGACGATGTCCTTCTCGCGGATCGACGAGAAGCAGTCGCCGTCATGCGCCAGAACGCGTTCCGGATAGCGCGGGTCGAAGGGTTCGAACTTGAGATCGGGGCGGGGCTCGGCAGTGACGGCGGCAAGGTCCGACAGGCCGAGCATGCCCGGCGTCTTGACGATCATCGCGGCGTCGACATCGAATTGCTCGCGCAGCAACGCCTCGGCCGCCTCGTCGCATTCATCGTCGAGTTCGAGCAGGACCGCGCGGCCGCGTCGGCGGCGCTGGATCGCGGTGCGGAAGTAGCGGACGAGGTCCTCGGCCTCTTCCTCCACTTCGATGTCGCTGTCGCGCAACACGCGGAACAGGCCGTCGCCGAGGATCTTGAAGCCGGGGAACAGCAGCGATGCGAAGCGGACGATCAGCTGCTCGATCGAGATATAGATCGCGCGCGCGCCCGACCCGTCGCTCGGCACGCGGACGAAGCGCGGAGCGCCGCTGGGGATCAGCACCATCTCGACCAGGTCCGCCTTGCGCTTGCCGCGCTTCAGCCGAAAGATGACGCCCATTCCCATGTTAGAGACGAAGGGGAAGGGGTGGCTCGGATCGATCGCCTGCGGGGTGATGATCGGCAGGATGTCGTTCTCGAAATACTCCTCCAGCCATTTGAGCTGGGTCTCGTCGAGATCCTCGATCGTGGCGATCCACAGGTCTTCGTGGGCGAGCAGTTCGCGTAGGTCGTCGAGCACGGTCTGCTGGCGCCGGACCAGCGCGAGTACCTCCGCGCGGATCGCCTCGAGCTGCTGGCGCGGATCGCGGCCGTCGATGCCCAGCGTCTCCAGCCCGCGGCTCGCCTGGCCCTCGAGGCCTGCGATGCGGATCATCGTGAACTCGTCGAGATTGCTGGCCGAGATCGACAGGAAGCGCAGCCGTTCGAGCAGCGGGTAGGCGGCATTCTCCGCCTCCGCCAGCACGCGGCGGTTGAACGAGAGCCAGCTCAGCTCGCGATTGACATAGCGCCCCTCGGGCGTGTCGAGGCGCGCGGCCTCGTCGAGGGGTTGCTGGTCGTTCATCGCCTTTGGAATCCGTACCATGCCCACTGTTTGCCGTATGTTACGGGGATGTGACAACCACCTTCACGCGGCAAGCATCTTGTGCCGCAGCGCAGCATTGCCTAAGTCCGCCGTCCGATGAAGCGCACGCACCTGCCCCTCAACGCCTTGCGCGTTTACGACGCCGCCGCGCGGCACCTCTCGTTCACCCGCGCTGCGGACGAGCTGGCGGTGACGCCCGCCGCCGTGGGCCAGCAGATCCGCGCGCTGGAGGATCACCTCGGCACCGTGCTGTTCCGACGCACCAGCAAGGGGCTGGAACTGACGCAGGAAGGCTCGGCCGGGCTCGACGCGCTGCGCGAAGGCTTCCTCAAGTTCGAGGAGAGCGTTTCCGCCATGCAGGCGGGCCAGGCCTCGGACAGCTACACCATCGCCTGCCCGCGCGAATTCTACGCGCAATGGCTCGCACCGCGTCTCGCCGAATTCGGCAAGGCCAATCCCGAGATCAAGTTCACCTTCGTGGCCGACGAGAACGCCGACTTCACCGAAGCGAATCTCGATTGTGCTATCCGGTTGGTCGACGGGCCGGGCGATTTGCAGGGGGTGGAACTCGACGCCGCGCGCCGCGTGACCGTCGCCGCTCCCGGAGCGCCCGACAAGTGGATCGACTGGGGCCTCCCGCTCCAGCAGGACACGGCCGCGCATATCACCGTGTCGAACGCGGGCCAGGCGCTCTCCAGCGCGATGGCGGGGCTGGGCAAGGCGATCCTGCCCGAACTGCTGGCCAAGGACGCGGTCGAGGCGGGCAAGCTCGAAGTGCTCGACGGCCCCACCACGGGCACGCGCGCCTACTGGCTTGTCGCCCCCACGCCGCAATGGCGCACGAAGAAAGTGAAAGCTCTCGTAGCTTTCCTCACCACTTAACCTTCTCGAGCAGCTCCTCGAGGCTCCAGCGGTTGAGCGCGTAGAGCAGGCCTTCGCGCTGGCGTTCCTCGGGGGTCTTGGCGGCCTCGGCCTCTTCGGCGAGGCGGTCCTGCTCTTCCTCCCACTCGATTTCCTCGAGTTCGAGTTGGCGCAGGCGCTCCTGCCGCTCGCGCTCGCGCGCCGCCTCGCGCTCGGCACACTCGGCCTCCACCTCGGCGCGAATCGCCTCGTAGAGCGGGTGCCCGGCGACGATCTTGTCCTTGCCATAGGTCCCCGGCATCCGGTTCTGGAGCATGAAGCGCAGGAGGTTGTTGTCGGGCTTGTGCCACATGCCGAGCAGCTGGCCGCCCGAGACGATCGGCGTCGGCGTGCCCAGCGTGGCGCGCTCCATCGCGATATCCTCCAGCCGCTGCACCCCGCGTTCGAGCGCCGCGTCCCAGGCGACGGCGAAGCCTTCCGCCCCGGGCCGCGCGCGCAGCTTGTAGAGCGCCTCCATGCTCTTGCCGACCGAGCGCGCCGCCTGCGCGACGACCCCGCATGCGGCAAGGCTCGCCACGAAGCGCCGCTGGCACTCGGGCGTGATCGAATTGCGCCGGGGAGCGGCGTGGAGATAGGGCGCGAAAGCGAGGAGCGGATCGTCCTCGTCAGGCGGCTCTGCGGTGAAGGCGACAGCGGAGGTGGCCTGGCGGGCGATCTTGCGGGTGGGGGCGGGGTGGTCGGGATTGGCCATGACCTTTGCGGTTGCAAAGATTTCGAGAGTAGGAAACCTTTCTTTCGGTGCGGAATTTGTCGCGCAACATTGACATTCTGCGTGAATACATCGAATGCGCGCGGAACTTGATTGGATAGGGTGATGAGTGTGGAGGAGATCGCAGAGCAGGGAGTTGCTGCGTATTTCATCGGCAGTTTCAATCCGGCAATTGTTACCCCGCATTGGCTGCTTTCACAGGACATCCTCTCTAAGAGTGAGGCTGAACGTGCCGATGTCGAGGTAATTCATAAAGAATTATCGCGGTTTGCTGTCTCTGGGCTGAAATTCGAGGTCACCCCTGAAAGATTTCACATTTTTGCCGAGGCTGAGCCGTTCATAAGGCTTAGTGATACAATCAAGATATTGTTCACGCATTCGTTGCCGCACACCCCAATCAAGGCCGCCTTATTGAATTACTATATACATGCGCGTCTTGCTGATTTTGATCAACGCATGCGATTCGGGCGAAAATTCGCCCCAATAGAGCCATGGGGTGATTTGGCGCCGCTATTCGAAGGTGGGCGGCCGGAGGAGCTTGGTGGTTTGGTTGATCTGACCATGCAGTTCCGGCGGCGGGATGAAGTCGAGGGCCTCATGCGCGTGATCCTCCAGCCATCGAACCGAATCCCCGAGCCTTCAGGTATATTTGTTCAAGTAACTCACTCGTTTGAAAAGCTCAAAACCATTGACCAGCTTGCAGACGCTAAGAGGAAGTCGAAGAAGAAAAAAAGGGGTAGCGAAGACGTTATCGAAGACGTTGGTAGGCAGGATGGATATTATCCATCACTTTTAGCCGAACATTTCGATGATTGTTTGAATGAGGCAAAAAGAATAACCCTTAATCTTTTAGATATCGGATTGAAATCATGAACGCGGCTACATTGGCATTTATTGATGCGGGTAACGTCAGTGACGGGCAGTCAACTCATGAGAAAGTGGGGCGCGCCAATGGCGGGGTTCTGATTGCTGAGTTTGTTGGAGGCGCCTCGGATCAAGCAAGTGGGATTTGTGAGGTTCCGGAAATTCAAGCTGACATCAGCTGTAGGCGCCTGACGCCCACTAACAAAAGTGTTGATGAGAAATATCAATCCGGTCTCGTCATTGATGCAGGTCGCGCTTTCCTTGGGAGAGTTGTTGGTAAGAGAAGTATTCATACCCTTCAGGAGTGGGAGGGTGTGGTTGAAAGAGTTGATAGGGATAAATTTAGCGCGCAGTTGTGGGACCTGACTGTGGATCGTCGCAATCGCGAATTTGCGGATATTCCGATTTCGCTTGTGAACAGGGTCGATAGGAGTGATCTCAAAGAGGGCGCTATATTTCGTTTGATCGTAGGTGTTGCCGTGACTGATAAAGGCAACCGTATAAATGATGCAGTAGTCTATTTTCGAAAGTTGCGGGGCGCTAATGTAGGTGCTGAAGTAGCAAAAATGATTCGAAGTTTTCCTGAGGACTAGGTGACGGCGCCTGCGGTTGACGAGATTGAAATCTCGATTTTTGGAAGAGGTATTGGGGAGGCCTGCGTCATCCACGTTGGGGGTGGTCGCTGGATCGTTATTGATTGCCTACTTTCGGAAGAGAAAACCCCAGTACCACTAGACTATCTGCGGGGAATAGGAGTTCCGGCTCAAAATATTGAGGCCATCCTATTAACTCACTGGCATGACGATCATATTGGCGGCGCGGCGGCCCTAGTGAAGAGTGCTACAGCGGCTGAAATAGCAATTCCGCAGGCGTTTCAGAATGACGAATTTCTCGGATACTTGAACCTCTCGCATCCGGTTGAGGGGGAGTCGTTCAATTCCGGGGTTTCGGAACTTCGAGATGTACTCTCGGAACTGCAAGGACGTGGGCAAGTGCCGAGGTGGTGCTGTGCTGAAAGACGGATTTCTGGTGGCCCTATGGACGGCTATGAATTCGAGGCCTTATCGCCGTCAGATTCCCAGATAGATTTATTCCTAAAAGCAATTCCAGGTTGGCTTGAGAAGCAAGCGAGTGGAGGGCGTCTAGCCAATCCGAAGCGGAATGATACCTCGGTTGCTTCGGTAATAACAATTGGCGACCTCTTGATTTTGCTAGGGGCTGACCTTGAGAATTCGGGAACCACGCATGGATGGGCCGCAGTCCATACCGGAGCATGGAAGGCGCGAGGTCAGGCATCCTTCTTCAAGCTTCCTCATCATGGAGGAGCGTCTGGTCACTTCGCTCCTGTCTGGACGGACATGTTGGTAGGAAATGTTTTCTCAGCACTCGCGCCGTACAATAGGGGTAAAAAACTGCCGAGTGGGTCAGACGTTGCTCGCATCATCTCTTGGTAGTGTCCCGTCAAGTGGTGTAATTCCGGTCTCCAGTTTCATTGCTTCAGGCGGCCTCAGACTGTGGCAGTAGGTTGGCCTGGTCTTCCTTGCTCAGCACGCGCGCCAACGTCTCTTGGCTCATGTAGCGGCGTGTCACCTGCCATTCATCTGTTTGCTCAGCGAGTAGCGTTCCCACGAGCCGCATGATGGCAGCGTTGTTCGGGAAGATACCCACCACCCGCGAGCGGCGTTTGATTTCCTTGTTCAATCGCTCCAGGGAATTCGTCGATGCCAGCTGAGGCCAGTGCTCTTTCGGGAAGCTCATGAAGGCAAGCACGTCGTCCTCGGCGCTGTCCATGAGCTCCGCTACCTTGGCGAAGCGCTCTCGCAGCTTGTCAGCGGTTTCTCGCCACTGCTGGCGTGCCTCCTGCTGGTTCTCCTGCACGAAGGCCGTGCGGATCACGGCGGCCACCATGGAGTGCTGCTTGCGCGGGACATGGGCCAGCGCATTGCGCATGAAGTGCACCCGGCAGCGTTGCCAGGTAGCTCCTATGACCTTGGCAATCGCCTGCTTCAGGCCCTCGTGGGCATCCGAGACCACCAGTCGCACGCCTGACAGGCCACGGCGCACCAGGCTGCGTAGGAACTCGGTCCAGAAGGCTTCAGTCTCGGCCGGACCCACAGCCATGCCCAAGGTTTCCCGGCGACCTTCGCTGCTGACGCCAACGGCAACAACCACCGCTTGGCTGCTGACAGCGCCACGCTCGCGCGATTTTAGATAGGTCGCATCCAGCCAGACGTAGGCCCATGGGCCCTCCAGCGGGCGATTCAGGAAAGCCTCGACGCGCTCGTCCAGTTCCTCGCACAGTCGCGATACCTGGCTCTTGGAGATGCCGCTCATACCCATCGCCTGCACCAGATCATCGACCTTGCGGGTCGATATCCCCTTCACATACGCCTCCTGCACAACAGCCACCAACGCCTGCTCCGAGGCCTTCCGGGGCTCCAGGAAGCTCGGCAGGTAACTGCCCGTGCGCAGCTTCGGAATTCGCAGGTCCATCGTTCCCAATCGTGTCTCCAGTGTGCGCTCGCGATAGCCGTTGCGCTGGTTGACCCGGCCCTCACTGCGTTCATGTCGGCCGGCGCCGCAACGCTGCTCCGCCTCTGCATCCATCAGTCGCTGCAGGACCAGTTCGCCCAGCTCCCTCAGTAAATCACCGTCCGCATGCTTTTCAGCCAGCTCAATCAATGCCATCCTGTCCTCGGTCATCGTGGTGTCTCTCCGTGATTGGTGAAGGTGTCGTAACCTCCAGTTTACGGAGACCCACGGTGGCCGCCACCCCACCGTGAAGATTTACACCACTCATGAGGACACTACCCATCTCTTTGACTTCAAATGCCTATGCTACTTCTCCACCGAGTGATCGAAAGACGATAAAGCGAATGGGAATTGTAGAAAGCATCATGAGACAAAAGGGCGTGGCGGTTTCATCAGACAAGACCGATCTGGGCCAGCTGCGCTTCAGGCGCACGCATTCACAGAAAAGTCACGAGTGGAACGTCGAATTGCTTGGTTCCGGTCCATTGCGGCTTGATGCGCTGGCGGCGTAGTTCCTCTTGCCCACCACCCTTGACCTCCCCCCATCACCCCACTATGTGCGCGCCCATCCGGCGTAGGATTCGTCCAACACCGGTCAGATAGAGCTGAACATTGCCGGTAACGTCCCGGGGGCCTGTCGCTGATGCGATGAGGCTCTTTTCTATTGAAGCTCCCTATGCTGGACCCCCGCCTTCGCGGGGTGACGGGAAGGGGCGCTCGGGGCAGCCGTCAAAGTAACCCGGTGGCCGTGAGGGCTGTCAGGTGGAGCGTTTCAGGCTCGTGCGGTTTGCGCCTCTCGTGGTGCCTGTCCTTCGACAGGCTCAGGACGAGCGGGGAATTTGCAAGGCCGCCGATCCTACAGACGCATCGCCCGCATCTCTCAAGTCGCCGCCTTTAACCGGTGAAGTGAGTAATCATGCCGACGATCAACCAGCTGGTCCGCAAGGGCCGCACCCCGCAGAAGGCCAAGAGCAAGGTCCCTGCGATGGAGCAGAACCCGCAGAAGCGCGGCGTTTGCACCCGCGTCTATACGACGACCCCGAAGAAGCCGAACTCGGCTCTGCGCAAGGTGGCCAAGGTTCGCCTGACCAACCAGCGCGAAGTCATCTCCTACATCCCGGGCGAAGGCCACAACCTGCAGGAACACAGCGTCGTGCTGATCCGCGGCGGCCGTGTGCGCGACCTTCCCGGTGTGCGCTACCACGTCCTTCGCGGCGTGCTCGATACGCAGGGTGTCAAGGACCGCAAGCAGAGCCGTTCAAAGTACGGCGCGAAGCGTCCGAAGTAAGATCGCATCTCAGGAGATATAGAAGATGTCACGTCGTCGTCGTCCCGAGAAGCGGGAAATCCTGCCTGACCCGAAGTTCGGTGATCAGGTCCTTTCGAAGTTCATGAACAACCTGATGTATGACGGGAAGAAGGCCGTCGCCGAAGGTATCGTCTACACCGCGCTCGACGTGGTTGAGGCCAAGGCGAAGTCGAACCCGGTCGAGCTGTTCCACACGGCTCTCGACAACATCAAGCCGCAGGTCGAAGTGCGCAGCCGCCGCGTCGGTGGTGCGACCTACCAGGTGCCGGTCGAGGTTCGCCCCGAGCGTGCCCAGGCGCTGGCCATCCGCTGGCTGATCTCGGCCGCGCGCGGTCGTCCGGAGACCACCATGGCTGCCCGTCTCTCGGGCGAGCTGATGGATGCGGCCAACAACCGCGGCAATGCCGTCAAGAAGCGCGAAGACACGCACCGCATGGCGGACGCGAACCGCGCCTTCTCGCACTACCGCTGGTAAGGCGAGGCTGATTTGGGACCGGGGGAGGGCGTGGCTCGCTCCCCGGTCTCGAAACTGTCGCATTAATCCCTACATGGGGGCCGAGTTACTGGCTCACCCCCGAACCCGAGGAATTCCACATGGCCCGCGAATATCCGCTGGAGCGGTACCGCAATATCGGCATCATGGCCCACATCGATGCCGGCAAGACCACCACGACCGAACGTATCCTCTACTACACCGGCAAGTCCTACAAGATCGGCGAAGTCCACGACGGCGCCGCGACCATGGACTGGATGGAGCAGGAGCAGGAGCGCGGCATCACCATCACGTCGGCCGCGACGACCACCTTCTGGACTGGCGAGGATGCCACCATGGATCCGCGCTCGGCGCCTGAAGCGCTGCGCGAGAACCAGCCGAAGCACCGCATCAACATCATCGACACCCCCGGGCACGTCGACTTCACCATCGAAGTCGAACGCTCGCTTCGCGTGCTCGACGGCGCGGTGGCGGTTTTTGATGGAGTTGCCGGGGTCGAACCCCAATCCGAGACCGTCTGGCGCCAGGCCGACAAGTACGGCGTTCCGCGGATGTGCTTCATCAACAAACTCGACCGCACCGGCGCAGATTTCTACTACTGCGTCCAGTCGATCATCGACCGCCTCGGCGCCAAGCCGCTGGTCCTCTATCTCCCGATTGGCGCTGAAAGCGACCTCAAGGGCGTAGTCGACCTCGTCAACATGCGCGGCATCGTATGGCAGGCCGAAGACCTCGGCGCGAAGTACGAGTTCGTCGACATCCCGGCCGACCTTGCCGACAAGGCTGCCGAGTATCGCGAGCAGCTGGTCGAGACCGCTGTCGAGCTCGATGACGACGTCATGGAAGCCTATCTCGAAGGCAACGAGCCCGATGCAGCAACGCTCAAGAAGCTGATCCGCAAGGGCACCATGGACCGCGCTTTCGTGCCCGTGCTGTGTGGCTCGGCGTTCAAGAACAAGGGCGTTCAGCCCCTGCTCGACGCCGTGGTCGACTACATGCCGAGCCCGCTCGACGTTCCGGCCATCAAGGGCGTCCTGCCCGACACCGACACCGAAGAGACCCGTCCGTCTTCGGACGACGAGCCCTTCGCTGCGCTGGCGTTCAAGATCATGAACGACCCGTTCGTCGGCTCGCTGACCTTCACCCGCATCTATTCGGGCAAGCTCTCCAAGGGCTCGGTCCTGAACTCGGTGAAGGACAAGAAGGAAAAGATCGGCCGCATGCTGCTGATGCACTCGAACAACCGCGAGGACATCGAAGAAGCATTCGCCGGCGACATCGTCGCTCTGGCGGGCATGAAGGACACGACCACCGGCGACACGCTGTGTGATCCGGCCAAGCCGATCATCCTCGAGCGCATGGAGTTCCCCGAGCCGGTTATCGAACTGTCGGTGGAACCGAAGACCAAGGCCGACCAGGAAAAGATGGGTGTTGCCCTCAACCGCCTGGCTGCCGAGGATCCGAGCTTCCGCGTTTCGACCGACCACGAAAGTGGCCAGACGATCATCAAGGGCATGGGCGAGCTTCACCTCGACATCCTCGTCGATCGCATGAAACGCGAGTTCAAGGTCGAAGCCAATGTCGGTGCGCCGCAGGTGGCCTATCGCGAATATCTCGCGAAGCCGGTCGACGTGGACTACACCCACAAGAAGCAGTCGGGTGGTTCGGGCCAGTTCGGTCGCGTGAAGGTCAAGGTCACCCCGGGTGAGCGCGGCCAGGGTTTCGTCTTCGAAGACGAGATCAAGGGCGGCAACATTCCGAAGGAATACATCCCGGCGATCGAAAAGGGTTTCCGCGAGCAGGCCGAAAGCGGCTACCTCGTCGGCTTCCCGATCATCGACTTCACCGTCACCCTCTACGACGGTGCGTACCACGACGTCGACTCGAGCGCGATCGCGTTCGAAATCGCCGGCCGCGGTGCAATGCGCGAAGTGGCCGAAAAGGCTGGCATCAAGCTGCTCGAGCCGATCATGAAGGTCGAGGTCGTGACTCCCGAGGATTACCTCGGCGACGTCATCGGCGACCTCAACAGCCGCCGTGGTCAGATCCAGGGCACCGACAGCCGCGGCAATGCCCAGGCGGTCGAAGCCAACGTGCCGCTTGCCAACATGTTCGGCTATGTGAACGAGCTGCGTTCCTTCACCCAGGGGCGTGCTCAGTACACGATGCAGTTCAGCCACTACGACGAGGTCCCGGCGAACGTCGCGGCCGAAGTCAAGGAGAAGCTTGCCTAAGGCAACTTCAAGGTCTAGGGGCGGCGCCTGATTCCGTCAGGCACCGCCCGCTCCACGGAAATTCAACTCTTCAGACAGAGGTAAATTGAGAAATGGCGAAGGAAAAATTCGAGCGGAACAAGCCGCACTGCAACATCGGCACCATCGGTCACGTCGACCACGGCAAGACCACGCTGACCGCGGCTATCACGAAGGTGATGGCTGAAGAAAACGGCGGTGCTGCAGTCGATTTCGCAAACATCGACAAGGCTCCGGAAGAGCGTGAGCGCGGCATCACCATCTCGACTGCACACGTCGAGTATGAAACTGCTGCCCGTCACTACGCGCACGTCGACTGCCCGGGTCACGCCGACTACGTGAAGAACATGATCACCGGTGCTGCCCAGATGGACGGCGCTATCCTGGTCGTGAACGCAGCCGACGGCCCGATGCCCCAGACCCGCGAGCACATCCTGCTTGCCCGTCAGGTCGGCGTTCCGGCTCTCGTCGTGTACATGAACAAGGTCGACCAGGTCGACGACGAGGAAATCCTCGAGCTCGTCGAACTGGAAGTCCGCGAACTGCTCTCGAGCTACGACTTCGACGGCGACAACATCGCCATCGTCAAGGGTTCGGCTCTCGCCGCTCTCGAAGGTCGTGACGACAACATCGGCAAGAACTCGATCATCGAGCTCATGAACGCTGTTGACGAGCACATCCCGCAGCCGGAACGTCCGGTCGACAAGCCCTTCCTGATGCCGATCGAAGACGTGTTCTCGATCTCGGGTCGCGGCACCGTCGTCACCGGCCGTGTCGAAACCGGTGTCGTCAACGTTGGCGACGAAGTCGAAATCGTCGGCATCAAGGACACTGCCAAGACCACTGTCACCGGCGTGGAAATGTTCCGCAAGCTGCTCGATCGCGGTGAAGCAGGCGACAACATCGGCGCCCTGATCCGCGGCGTCGGCCGTGAAGAAGTCGAGCGTGGCCAGGTCCTCGCGAAGCCCGGTTCGGTTACCCCGCACACCGAGTTCAGCGCAGAAGTCTACGTCCTTTCGAAGGACGAAGGCGGCCGTCACACGCCGTTCTTTGCGAACTACCGTCCGCAGTTCTACTTCCGCACCACCGACGTCACCGGCGAAGTAATCCTTCCCGAAGGCACCGAAATGGTGATGCCGGGCGACAACGTGACGATCAACGTCAAGCTGATCGCACCGATCGCCATGGACGAAGGTCTGCGCTTCGCAATCCGCGAAGGCGGCCGCACCGTCGGCTCGGGCGTCGTGGCTACGATCACGAAGTAAGCTCGCGCAAGCGACTGAAAAACGTTGGCCCGCTCCTCTTCGAGAGGGGCGGGCCTTCGCTTTTATTGAAGGCATCCGACGGCCCGAGCGCACGGTTCGTCCGACCCAGATCCGCTGGCTGAAAAGCTGTTGGAATTGGGGGTTGCCAGATGGAGGTGTCCTCCGTATATGCGCGCCCACAGACGGGGATTCGTCCCTGTCGCAAGAATTCAAGGGAAGGTCGCCCAGGCCGGGAAACCGGGTGAAGCAGGGCGGGCCTTTCTTTTTTTGCGGGTTGGTAACGGCCCGTTTGGCTCTTTCGCATCGGTATAGGTAATGGAAGCTCAGAATATCCGCATTCGCCTGAAGGCGTTCGATCACCGCGTTCTCGACCAGGCAACTGGCGAAATCGCAGAAACCGCACGTCGTACGGGTGCTCTTATTCGTGGCCCCATTCCCATGCCGACGCGTATCGAGAAGTTCACCGTGAACCGCGGCCCGCACATCGACAAGAAGTCGCGCGAGCAGTTCGAGGTGCGCACCTACAAGCGTCTGCTCGATATCGTGCAGCCGAACGCCCAGACCGTCGACGCGCTGATGAAGCTCGACCTCGCAGCTGGCGTGAACGTCGAGATCAAGTTGGCCTAAGCCGCTGATCCGGTCCCCGGCAGGACCTAAAAGCAGCCGGAAGTTTAGGGGCCCTCGATTGCCCCGCTGGTCCACCGGACCGGCAAGACATCGGGATACCGCCGGATCTGATCCGGGTCTGCGTCCCCCGTCTCGCTCCCGCAGCCTTTACTGGCGAGGGGGCATTCAGCCCGGACGGGGCGACGCATCACAAATTGGGCTGGCAAGCACGCGGGATGGGCCCGTGTGCCTCTGTTTAGGAGTTTGACGATGCGCACAGGCGTTATCGCAAAGAAAGTCGGGATGACCCGCCTCTTCCAGGAGGACGGTCGGCACGTGCCGGTCACCGTTCTCGCGTTGGAGAATTGCCAGGTTACCGCTCACCGTACCGGCGATCGCGATGGTTACTTCGCGGTCCAGGTTGGTGCAGGCGAAGCCAAGCAGAAGAACGTCAACAAGCCCCAGCGCGAAGCTTTCGCGAAGGCTGGCGTTCCGCTGAAGATGAAGGTCGCGGAATTCCGCGTCGAGAACGAGGAAGGTCTCCTTCCCGTCGGCGCGCGCATTTCGGCAGAGCACTTCGTCGCCGGCCAGAAGGTTGACATCACCGGTCACACGCAGGGCAAGGGCTTCGCCGGCGCCATGAAGCGTTGGGGCTTCGGTGGTCTTCGCGCGACGCACGGCGTCTCGCTCTCGCACCGTTCGCACGGTTCGACGGGTAACCGTCAGGATCCGGGCCGCGTGTTCAAGGGCAAGAAGATGGCCGGCCACATGGGCGACCGTCAGCGCACCCAGCAGAACCTCGAGATCGTGCGCACCGACGCCGACCGTGGCCTCCTCTTCGTCAAGGGTTCGGTCCCGGGTGCGAAGAACGGCTGGCTGCTGGTCAAGGACGCGGTCAAGATCGACCATGCGGACCTGCCGTTCCCCGGCGTGATGTACCGCAACCAGGACGAGTTCGCTTCGGAAGATGCGGCACCGGGCCTGGTCGAGAGCGCAGCAGAGCACGAAGTCGGCACCGAAGTTTCCGCCGAGCAGCAGGAAGCCCTGCTGAAGTCGCAGGAAGCTGGTGCGGACACCGAAACCACCACCGATACGCCCGCAGCCGACACCGGCTCGGACGAGAACAAGGAGGGCTGATCCGTGAAGGTGAAGGTCCAGAAAATCGACGGCAAGGCGTCGGGCGACATCGAGCTTAACGACGCCGTGTTCGGCGTTGAGCCGCGTGCCGACATCCTGCACCGCGTCGTGACGTGGCAGCTTGAAAACCGCCGCGGAACCGCCCGCCCGACGCGTGAGCGTTCGGACGTTGCCCGCACCGGCAAGAAGTGGGGTCGCCAGAAGGGCGGCGGCACGGCTCGCCATGGTGATCGCGCAGCCCCGATCTTCATCGGCGGCGGCAAGGCCCACGGTGCCCGCAAGCGCGACTTCAACCAGTCGCTGAACAAGAAGGTCCGCGCCCTGGGTCTCAAGATGGCCCTGTCGAGCAAGGCGAAGGACGGTCTCGTGATCGTCGACAGCCTCGAGCTCAAGGACGCCAAGACCAAGGCGCTGGTCGCCACGTTCGGCAAGAACGGTTGGAACGGCAAGGTCCTCGTGATCGACGGTGAGAACGTCAATGACGGCTTCCGCAAGGCAGCCGGCAACATCCCTGGCGTCAACGTGATGCCGGCGGTTGGTGCCAACGTCTATGACATCCTGAAGCATGACACGCTCGTCCTTACCAAGGACGCGGTCGCCAAGCTGGAGGCCCGTTTCAATGGCTAAGAAGCAGGAAATCGACGCGCGTCACTACGACGTGATCCTTGCGCCGCACATCACCGAGAAGGCTACGCTGGCTTCGGAGAACAATGCGGTTGTTTTCAAGGTCGCCAACGACGCCACCAAGCCGCAGATCAAGGAAGCCATCGAGGCGATCTTCGGTGTCGGTGTGACCGGCGTGAACACGATCGTGACGAAGGGCAAGACCAAGCGCTGGAAGGGCAAGGCCTACAAGCGCACGGACATGAAAAAGGCCATCGTCACCCTGAAGGACGGCGATTCCATCGACGTCACCAGCGGTATCTGAGGGGCTAGAGAGAAATGGCACTCAAGAACTACAAACCTACGAGCCCGGGCCGTCGCGGCCTGATCCTCGTCGACAAGTCGGGCCTCTACAAGGGCAAGCCGGTCAAGTCGCTCGTCGAAGGCAAGCGCAAGACCGGTGGTCGCAACAACAAGGGTCATGTCACCTCGCGCGGCATGGCTGGCGGCCACAAGCAGAAGTACCGCTACGTCGACTTCAAGCGTCGCAAGTGGGACGTCGAAGGCACTGTCGAACGGCTCGAATACGATCCGAACCGCACCGCCTTTATCGCCCTGGTGAAGTACGAGGACGGCGAACTGGCCTACATCCTGGCGCCGCAGCGCCTGGCCGTCGGTGACAAGGTGATCGCGGCCGAAAAGGCCGACACCAAGCCCGGCAACGCCATGCTGCTCGGCCAGATGCCGGTCGGCACCATCTGCCACAATGTGGAGATGAAGCCGGGCAAGGGCGGCCAGATCGCCCGCGCTGCAGGTTCCTATGTGCAGCTGGTCGGTCGTGACCGCGGCATGGTCATCGTGCGTCTCAACAGCGGCGAGCAGCGTTACCTGCGCGCCGACTGCATGGGCACCGTTGGCGCCGTGTCGAACCCCGACAACCAGAACCAGAACATGGGCAAGGCCGGTCGTCGTCGCTGGATGGGCAAGAAGCCGCTTACCCGCGGTGTCGCCAAGAACCCGGTCGACCACCCGCACGGTGGTGGTGAAGGCCGCACCAGCGGTGGCCGTCACCCGGTTACCCCGTGGGGCAAGCCGACCAAGGGTGCCCGTACCCGCAACAACAAGCAGACGGACAAGATGATCATCCGTTCGCGCCACGCCAAGAAGAAGAGGTAATCCGACATGGCTCGTTCCGTTTGGAAAGGTCCGTTCGTCGAGCTCAGCCTTCTCAAGAAGGCGGAGGACGCACAGGACAATGGTGGTCGTGCGCCGATCAAGACCTGGTCGCGTCGTTCGACGATCCTGCCGCAGTTCGTTGGTCTGACGTTCAACGTCTACAACGGCCACAAGTTCATCCCCGTGTCCGTTTCGGAAGAAATGGTCGGCCACAAGCTCGGCGAGTTCGCTCCTACGCGCACTTTCCCGGGTCACGCTGCCGACAAGAAGGGTAAGCGCTGATGAGCAAGCAGAAAGCACCCCGCCGCGTTGCGGACAATGAGGCGCTGGCCGTCGGCACCACGATCCGTGGTTCCGCGCAGAAGCTCAACCTCGTTGCTGCCCTGATCCGTGGCAAGAAGGCCGAAGAGGCCATGAACATCCTCGCCTTCTCGAAGCGGGCGATGGCGCGTGACGCCAGCAAGGTGCTCGCTTCGGCGATCGCCAATGCGGAAAACAACCACAACCTCGACGTCGATGCACTCGTCGTTGCGGAAGCGTCGGTCGGCAAGTCGATCACCATGAAGCGCTTCCACACGCGCGGCCGTGGCAAGTCCACACGCATCCTCAAGCCGTTCAGCCGGCTGCGTATCGTGGTTCGCGAGCAGGAAGAGGCGTAAGATGGGCCATAAGAGCAATCCGATCGGTCTGCGCCTGCAGATCAACCGCACCTGGGACAGCCGCTGGTACGCCGAAGGGCGCGACTATGCCAAGCTGCTCAAGGAAGACATCGAGATCCGCAAGTACATCGTCGAGAACCTGACCCAGGCGGCGATTTCGAAGGTGGTGATCGAGCGTCCGGCCAAGCTGTGCCGCGTGTCGATCTACGCTGCCCGCCCCGGTGTCATCATCGGCAAGAAGGGTGCGGACATCGAGAAGCTGCGTTCGCAGCTGTCGAAGATGACCGACAGCGAAGTGAAGCTGAACATCGTCGAAATTCGCAAGCCGGAAATCGATGCGAAGCTCGTCGCCCAGGGCATCGCCGACCAGCTGGTCCGCCGCGTCGCCTTCCGTCGCGCCATGAAGCGCGCCGTGCAGTCGGCTCTCCGCCTCGGTGCGGAAGGCATCAAGATCACTTGCGGCGGCCGTCTCGGCGGCGCGGAAATCGCCCGTGTGGAATGGTATCGCGAAGGTCGCGTTCCGCTGCACACGCTGCGTGCCAACGTCGACTACGCTGAAGCTGAAGCTCTGACCGCTTATGGCATCATCGGCATCAAGTGCTGGATCTTCAAGGGCGAGATTCTCGCCCACGATCCGACCGCACAGGACCGCCTGATGATGGAAGCTCAGACTTCCGGCGTCCGCCCGGCTCGCTGATTGCAGGATTAGGAAAGAACCATGCTGCAACCGAAGAAAACCAAGTACCGCAAGGCGTTCAAGGGCAAGATCCATGGCAACGCCAAGGGCGGCACCACGCTCAACTTCGGGTCCTATGGCCTGAAGGCGCTGGAGCCCGAGCGTATCACCGCTCGCCAGATCGAGGCTGCTCGTCGTGCGATCACGCGCCACATCAAGCGTCAGGGACGCCTGTGGATCCGCGTGTTCCCCGATGTGCCCGTGTCGAAGAAGCCTGCCGAAGTCCGTCAGGGTAAGGGCAAGGGCTCGATCGAATACTGGGCAGCTCGCGTGAAGCCGGGCCGCATCCTGTTCGAACTCGATGGCGTTGCCGGCCCGCTGGCCGCCGAAGCCTTCGAGCGCGCAGCGATGAAGCTGCCGATCAAGACCAAGGTCGTTGCCCGTCTCGGCGACACCTCGCACCTGGGAGGCGAATGATGGCCAAGATTGAAGACCTGCGCCAGAAGTCGGACGACCAGCTGGCCGAAGAGCTGACCACGCTGAAGCGCGAGCAGTTCAACCTCCGCTTCCAGGCGGCCACGAACCAGCTCGAGGCTCCGGCCCGCATTCGCGAAGTGCGTCGCACGATCGCCAAGATCAAGACGCTCCAGACCGAACGCGCCGCCAGCGTCGAAGCCAAGGCTTAAGGAGTAGACCATGCCCAAGCGTATTCTGATCGGGACCGTCACCTCCGACAAGACCGACAAGACCGTTACCGTGCTCGTCGAGCGCAAGGTGAAGCACCCGCTCTACGGGAAGATCATCCGTCGCTCGAAGAAGTACCATGCCCACGACGAGAACAACGAGTACCAGCTCGGCGACGTCGTGCGCATCGAAGAAACCAAGCCGATCTCCAAGACCAAGACCTGGCAGGTGATCGATCGCGTTACCGCAGGTGGCACGCAGGCTGTCGAGGCTGACCTCGAAGTCGAAGCCGCAGGTAACTGAGCAGTTAGACGTTAGGAACTGCCGGACTTGTTCCGGCAAGCCAGTGAGAAGGAACCGGATCGATGATCCAGATGCAATCCAATCTCGACGTCGCGGACAACAGCGGCGCAAAGCGCGTCCAGTGCATCAAGGTGCTGGGCGGGTCGAAGCGCCGGACTGCTTCCGTGGGCGACGTGATCGTGGTTTCCGTCAAGGAAGCCCAGCCGCGCACCAAGGTGAAGAAGGGCGATGTCCATCGCGCCGTCATCGTGCGCACGAAGAAGGACGTCCGTCGCCCTGACGGCAGCGTTATCCGCTTCGACAGCAACGCCGCGGTTCTCGTCAACAAGAACGAGGAACCGATCGGTACCCGTATCTTCGGACCCGTCGTGCGCGAACTGCGCGGCCGCGGCTTCATGAAGATCATCTCGCTTGCTCCGGAGGTGCTGTAATGGCCGCCGCAAAGATCAAGAAGGGTGACAGCGTCGTCGTCCTGTCCGGCAAGGACAAGGGCAAGACCGGCACCGTCGCGAAGGTCATGCCGAAGGACGGCAAGGTCGTCGTCGAAGGCGTGAACGTCGCTGCCCGTCACCGCAAGCCGACCCAGCAGAACCCGCAGGGTGGCATCGATCGCTTCGAAGCGCCGATGCACATCTCGAAGGTCGCGCTGGCCGATCCCAAGTCCGGCAAGCCCACCCGCGTCCGCTTCGAAACCTCGAAGGACGGCAAGAAGGTGCGCGTTGCCGTCAAGTCCGGGGAGACCATCGATGGCTGATTATACCCCCCGCATGCGCAAGCGCTACGACGACGTGATCGTCAAGGCGATGACCGAGAAGTTCGGTTACAAGAATGCCATGGAAGTTCCGAAGCTGGAGAAGGTCACGCTCAACATGGGCGTCGGCGAAGCCAGCCAGGACAAGAAGAAGGTCCAGACGGCCGCCGAGGAAATGGCTCTGATCGCTGGTCAGAAGCCGGTCATCACCAAGGCCAAGAAGTCGATCGCGCAGTTCAAGCTGCGTGAAGGCATGCCGATCGGTTGCAAGGTCACCCTGCGCCGTGAACGCATGTACGAATTCATGGACCGTCTCGTCACCGTCGCAATGCCCCGCATCCGCGACTTCCGTGGCCTGAACCCCAAGTCGTTCGACGGTCGTGGCAACTATGCCATGGGCCTGAAAGAACAGATCGTCTTCCCCGAAATCTCCTACGACAAGATCGAGAAGGTCCGGGGCATGGATATCATCGTAACCACCACGGCGAAGACCGACGAAGAAGCGCGCGAGCTGCTCCGTCTGTTCGGTTTCCCGTTCCCGGCCGAAGCGTCGGAAGAGAAGGAAGCGGCGTGAGCCGCTAATAGAGGAACTTAAGTCCAATGGCGAAACTGAGTTCGATCAACAAGAACGAGCGTCGCAAGAAGCTCGTCAAGCAGTATGCGGACAAGTACGCGAAGCTGAAAGCTATCGCTGACGACAAGAATGCCGATGAGACGGACCGCCTTATGGCCCGCCTCAAGATGGCTGAACTGCCGCGCAATGCGAACCCGACGCGTGTTCGCAACCGCTGCTCCACCACCGGCCGCCCGCGCGGCTACTACCGCAAGTTCGGGCTTTGCCGCGTCGAACTGCGCGACCTCGGCAACAAGGGCCTGATCCCAGGCCTGACCAAGTCGAGCTGGTGAGGTAAAGACAGATGGCTATGACCGATCCCCTGGGTGATATGCTCACCCGCATCCGCAACGGCCAGCGCGCGAAGAAGGACAGCGTCCTTTCGCCCGCCAGCAAGCTGCGTGCGAACGTCCTCGAAGTGCTCCAGCGCGAAGGCTACATCCGTGGCTTCAGCGACGACTCTTCGGGCAAGCACCCGCAGCTGCGGATCGAACTGAAGTATTTCGAGGGCGAACCTGCGATCAAGCACGTCGCTCGCGTCTCCAAGCCTGGCCGCCGCGTCTACTCGGGTTCGAAGGAACTCCCGGTTGTCCGCAATGGCCTTGGCATCACCATCGTCTCGACGCCGAAGGGTGTGCTTTCCGACGCGGAAGCTCGCACCCAGAACGTCGGCGGCGAAGTGCTGGCGGAGGTGTTCTGATGAGCCGCATCGGCAAGAAGCCGGTGGCGATCCCTAGCGGCGTCACCGCCAATATCGACAACGGCATGCTCAGCGTGAAGGGTCCCAAGGGCACTCTCTCGATGGGTCTGTCGGACCTGGTCGAATACAAGGTCGAGGGCGAGGAAATCGCCGTCAAGCCGGCCAACGACACCAAGGCTGCCCGCAGCCATTGGGGCATGCAGCGCACGCTCGTGTCGAACCTCGTTGAAGGCGTGACCGAAGGTTTCACCAAGGTCCTCGAGATCACTGGTGTCGGTTATCGTGCCAACGCTCAGGGCAAGACCCTGAAGCTGCAGCTCGGCTACTCGCACGACGTCGATCTCTCGGTGCCGGAAGGCCTCGAAGTGAAGACCCCGGACCAGACCACCGTGGAGATTTCCGGCATCGACAAGCAGGCCGTTGGCCAGTTTGCCGCCGAGATCCGCCGCTGGCGCAAGCCCGAACCTTACAAGGGCAAGGGCATCAAGTACCGCGGCGAATACATCTTCCGCAAGGAAGGGAAGAAGAAGTAAGATGGCAAAGCTTTCCCTCTTCGAACGCCGCCGCCGCCGTGTCCGTACCGCTCTCAAGAGCGTTTCGGGCGGCAAGCCGCGCCTTTCGGTTCACCGCACCGGCAAGCACATCTACGCGCAGATCATCGACGACGCCGCGGGCAAGACCCTCGCCGCCGCTTCGACGCTCGGTGCGAAGAGCTCGGGTGCCAATGTCGACGCCGCCAAGCAGGTCGGTAGCGACATCGCCGCTGCTGCCAAGAAGGCAGGCGTGACGACCGTCGTGTTCGATCGCGGCGGCTTCCTGTTCCATGGCCGCGTCAAGGCGCTGGCCGACGCCGCTCGCGAAGGCGGGCTGGAGTTCTGATGATGGCTGACGAAACTAAGAACGAAGAAACCGTGGCCGCCGAAACGGAAACCGCGGTGACCAACGAGCAGCCGGCAGTCGCCGACACGCCGTCCGAAGCAGCTGACAACCAGTCGGCCGCCCAGGGTGCCGAAGGCCAGCCGCAGGAACGCCAGGGCCGTGGCCGTGGTCGCGGTGGCGAGCGCGGTGAAGGCCGCGGTCGTGGCCGTGGTCGTGACGATCGTCGTGGCAACCGCCGCGAGGAAGAAGACGACGGCATCATCGAGAAGCTCGTCCACATCAACCGCGTCAGCAAGACGGTGAAGGGCGGCAAGCGCTTCGGTTTCGCTGCGCTGGTCGTTGTGGGTGACGGTTCGGGTCGCGTCGGCTTCGGCCACGGCAAGGCCCGCGAAGTGCCGGAAGCCATCTCGAAGGCAACCGCTTCGGCTCGCAAGAAGATGATCCGCGTCCCGCTGAAGGAGGGCCGTACCCTCCATCACGACGGCAACGGTCGCTTCGGTGCCGGCAAGGTCACCGTCCGCACGGCGCCTCCGGGTACCGGCATCATCGCCGGTGGTCCCATGCGCGCCGTGTTCGAGAGCCTCGGCGTCGCCGACGTGGTGACCAAGTCGGTCGGCACCTCGAACCCCTACAACATGATCCGCGCCACCTTCGACGCGCTGCAGGACCAGACTTCGCCGAAGTCGGTGGCCCAGCGTCGCGGCAAGAAGGTTGCCGACCTCCTGGGTCGCGGCGGGGCATCGGAGGCCGAGGCTGAAGCCGACGCCGCCGCTATCGCGGAGTAAGATCGATGGCCAAGAACGCAACGATCAAGATCAAGCAGGTCGGCTCGCCGATCCGCCGTCCGGAAAGCCAGCGCAAGATCCTCATCGGTCTTGGGCTGAACAAGATGCACAAGGTCGTCGAGCGCCAGGACACCCCCGAGGTGCGTGGCGCGATCTCGAAGATCCCGCATCTCGTCCAGATCGTCGACTGATCTGCGACACCACAATTGACGGGGGCGGCCTGCTGCGATAGCGGGCCGCTTCCATTTTTCAGCGCGAACTAAAGCGAAAGCGAGTGCACACTATGAAACTGAACGACATCCGCGACAATCCCGGCGCCCGTAAGACCCGCATCCGCGTGGGCCGTGGCATCGGTTCGGGCAAGGGCAAGACCGGCGGCCGCGGCCAGAAGGGCCAGAAGAGCCGTTCGGGCGTTGCCATCAAGGGCTTCGAAGGCGGCCAGATGCCGCTTCACATGCGCCTGCCGAAGCGCGGCTTCAACAATCCGTTCGGCAAGGATTTCGCCGAAGTGAACCTGGGCATGGTCCAGAAGTTCATCGACGCCAAGAAGATCGACACCAAGAAGGTCCTCGACCACGAAGCGCTGCAGGCTGCCGGCGTCGCTCGTGGTGGCAAGGACGGTGTCCGTCTGCTCGGCAAGGGTGAACTGAAGACCAAGGTCAGCTTCAAGGTTGCCGGCGCGTCGAAGGGCGCTATCGAGGCGGTCGAAAAGGCTGGCGGCAAGGTCGAAATCATCGAAAAGGCCCAGCCCGAGCACGAAAAGAAGGCTGCTCGCACCGAGGCCAACAAGGCCAAGAAGGCCAAGTAACCGACAAAAAAGCGGGGGGCGGGGTTCGACATTCCGCCCCCCGCTCCCTATCTGTCCGGTCAGCGCCGGGACGGGCCGGCGACAAGCTAGGATCGAATACGACCAATGGCATCACGCGCCGATAATCTCGCGAGCAATCTCAGCCTCGCCAATTTCTCGAAAGCCACCGAGCTCAAGAACCGTATCTGGTTCACCATCGGCGCGCTGATCGTCTTCCGCTTTCTGAGCTTCGTGCCGCTTCCGGGCGTCAATCCGCTCATCCTAAGCGATCTGTACGACCAGACCCGCGGCGGCATCCTCGATCTCTTCAACACCTTCTCGGGCGGCAGCCTCGAGCGCATGAGCCTTATCGCGCTCGGCGTGATGCCTTACATCACTGCCTCCATCGTTGTGCAGCTCGCAGCTGCGCTCCACCCGACTCTTGCCGCTCTGAAGAAGGAGGGCGGGGCAGGACGCCAGAAGCTCAACCAGTACACCCGGTATGGCACGGTTTTCCTGTGCGCGATCCAAGGCTGGTTCCTCGCTTCGGGTCTCGAAAGTTACGGTGCGCAGAGCGGTCTGCAGGCGGTGGTGGATCCCGGCCTCATGTTCCGCGTCGGCGCTGTCATAAGCCTCGTTGGCGGCACCATGTTCCTTCTGTGGCTTGGCGAGCAAATCACCAGTCGCGGCATCGGCAATGGCGTCTCGCTGATCATCATGGCGGGCATTGTCGCCCAGTTCCCGACCTTCGTCACGAACATGGGTAGCGGTTATTCGGAAGGCTCGATCTCGACTGGGACGGTGGTCGGCTTCATCCTGATGGTGATCATCCTTATCCTCGGCATCTGCTTCTTTGAGCGCGCGCAGCGCCGCTTGCTGATCCAGTATCCCAAGCGCGCGACCCAGCGCGGCATGATGCAGGCCGATCGTTCGCACCTGCCGCTCAAGCTCAATACCGCAGGCGTGATCCCGCCGATCTTCGCCAGCTCGCTGCTGTTGCTGCCGCTGACGATCACCCAGTTTGCCGGTAGTTCGGTTGATACCGACACCACTTTCGGTGCGGGCCTGCAGACCGTGCTGCAATATCTCCAGCATGGCCAGCCGCTCTACATGGCGCTCTATGCCATCGGCATCATCTTCTTCTGCTTCTTCTACACCGCGATCGTCTTCAATCCGGAAGAGACTGCCGAGAACCTGAAGAAGAACGGTGGCTTCATCCCCGGCATTCGTCCGGGCAAGCGGACCGAGGAATATCTCGACTATGTGCTGACCCGCATTACCGTGATCGGTGCGATCTACCTGACGGTGGTCTGTGTTGTTCCCGAGTGGGGCATCGCGCAGACCGGCGTTCCGCTGTTCCTCGGCGGTACCAGCCTGCTGATCGTCGTGAACGTGACGGTCGACACGATCAGTCAGATCCAGTCTCACCTGCTGGCCCACCAGTACGGCGATCTCATCAAAAAGGCCAAGTTGAAGGGCCGCCTGCGTTAAGGCATAAGCGGGCGAAGGGGACTTTCAAGCGATGGATATCATTCTTCTCGGACCTCCGGGTGCTGGCAAGGGCACGCAGGCCCAGCGCATCGAAGAGCATCACGGCATGCGCCAGCTCTCGACCGGCAACATGCTCCGCGCTGCGGTCAAGGCGGGCACGCCGGTGGGCATCAAGGCGAAGGCGATCATGGATCGCGGCGACCTTGTCTCGGACGATATCGTCAGCGAACTGATCGATGCCGAACTGACCGCAATGGGTCCTGAAACCGGCGCAATCTTCGATGGCTATCCGCGCACTGAAGCCCAGGCCGAGATGCTCGACGGGATCCTGGCTCGCCACGGCCGCAAGCTCGATCATGTCATCGAGCTGGAAGTGGACGAGGATGCACTGGTCGAGCGCATCACCGGCCGGTACACCTGCGCCAATTGCGGCGAAGGCTATCATGACACCTTCAAGCAGCCCGTAATCGAAGGCGTCTGCGACAAGTGTGGATCGACCGAGTTCAAGCGTCGCCCCGACGACAATGAGGAAACCGTGCGCAATCGCATGGGCGTCTATCGCAAGGATACCGCGCCTATCCTGCCGGGCTATGAAGCTCGGGGGATTGTCAGCCGTGTCGACGGTATGGCCGCGATCGGCGAGGTGACCCACGCGATCGACGCCATACTCTCGCGTTGATCCCGCAGTCTTTCCAATCATCCGCGCTTGTCCTAGGACCGCTTCCGAGAGGGAGTGAGGGATGTACCGTTTCGCCGCCGCACTAGCTGTATTCTGCGCCGCGCCTGCCGCCGCAGAGGTGATCGAGACCCGTGAGGACGGCTTCGTCACGCGGGATACGGCCACCGTGGCCGCCAGTCCGGTGAAGGCATGGCTGGCGCTGACCAAGCCTGGCGATTGGTGGAATAACGCACACACCTGGTCGGCCGACGCCTCGAACATGACCCTGGTTCCCCAGGCGGGGGGCTGTTTCTGCGAAAAGGTCCCGGGCGAGGATCGCGCGGATGGCTTCTCGCTCGACGGAAGTGTCCAGCACATGACCGTTATCCAGTCCTACCCCTTGCGTGTCCTGCGCATGCGCGGAGGGCTCGGTCCGCTCCAGGGCGAACCGGCGACCGGCATCCTCACGATTACGCTCAAGGAGGTCGATGGCGGGACCCGCATCCTGTGGGAATATAATGTGGGCGGACCGATGCGCTTCACGATCGACCAGATTTCTAGGGCGGTTGATGAGGTCATGACCCAGCAGCTTCACGGCCTGCGCGATCACCTTGGCGCGCTGGAAGTGCCTGAAGAGACGCCTCCGGAGCCGAAAACGCTCGAAGACGAGATCGACGCACTCGGACAGGAGTAGTGTCGCGCGCCGTGATTGCGCACGCTCCGCCAAGCGTACCAATATTCTGGTTTCAGTAAGGTCCTGCGACCAAGCTCGCCTGGGAGGCAGCGCGACGGATTTTGACCTCGCCGCAGCGCTGGTGTAAGAGGGTTGAAACACGAGGCGAGCTGCCCATATCGGCGGTTCGTCGTGTTGCGTGCGCAAGGCGGTTGACGCCTCGGGCGAATCCTCCTAAGCGCGCCTTTCATTCGACACTTGCGGTGAGTCCGGCAGGCGACAGCCTATGTGCGCGCCAACCGGGCTTTTTGCGTTAGCTACCCGCAGGCTGGCCGAGTGAGTTGTAGCGATGAGATAGGGGTGTCGGCCAATCCGGCACGTCCCTGTGGAGCATGGAGAAGTAAGTGGCTCGTATTGCCGGGGTAAACATCCCCACCAACAAGCGCGTTATCATCGCGCTCACCTATATTCACGGTATCGGCCGCACCACGGCCGTCCAGATCGCCGACAAGCTTGGAATCGACCATTCGCGTCGCGTCCAGGACCTGTCCGACGAGGAAGTACTGCGTATCCGCGAGACGATCGACGCCGATCACAGCGTTGAGGGTGACCTTCGTCGCGAAACCGCGATGAACATCAAGCGCCTGATGGACCTCAAGTCTTTCCGTGGCCTTCGTCATCGTGCCGGTCTGCCCGTTCGCGGCCAGCGCACCCACACCAACGCCCGCACCCGCAAGGGCAAGGCCAAGCCGATCGCCGGCAAGAAGAAGTAAGCTTCGGGGCTTTGTCCCGAACGCTTTTCCCTTCTTGAAAGAATGTAAGGAAAGAACACCATGGCACGCGAACCCGGCCGTATCAGGCGCCGCGACAAGAAGAACATTTCTTCGGGCGTTGCGCACATCAACGCCAGCTTCAACAACACCATGATCACCATCACCGACGCTCAGGGCAATGCGATCAGCTGGTCCAGCGCCGGCATGATGGGCTTCAAGGGCAGCCGCAAGTCGACTCCCTATGCCGCGCAGGTTGCTGCCGACGACGCTGGCCGCAAGGCCGCCGAACACGGCGTTCGCACCCTCGAGGTCGAAGTGAAGGGCCCGGGCTCGGGTCGTGAGAGCGCGCTGCGCGGTCTCGCGGCGGTGGGCTTCACCATCACCTCGATCCGCGACGTGACGCCGATCCCGCACAACGGGGTCCGTCCTTCCAAGCGTCGCCGCGTCTGATCCGTACCTGCCTGGTGGCTCGCTAGCGGGCCACCGACACTCCTCACGGACCGGGCGCTCTTGAGAAAGAGCTCCGGTCCTGCCCGCATCCTAACCAGGGGATTTTCATGTCCGTCAACATCAAGAACTGGCAGGAACTCAAGAAACCCAATAGCCTTGATATCAAGGAATCCGGCGACAAGGCCCGCAAGGCCACCTTCGTTGCCGAACCGCTCGAGCGTGGCTTCGGCCTGACGCTCGGCAACGCCCTGCGCCGCGTGCTTCTGAGCTCGCTCCAGGGTGCTGCGATCACCTCGATCAAGATCGAAGGCGTGCTGCACGAGTTCTCGTCGCTCGCCGGTGTCCGCGAAGACGTCACCGACATCGTCCTCAACGTGAAGCAGATCGCGCTGAAGATGGAAGGCGAAGGCATGAAGCGCCTGCAGCTTTCCGCCACTGGCCCTGCCGAAGTGAAGGCGGGCGATATCGCCGTTTCGGGCGACATCGAGGTGATGAACAAGGACCTCGTGATCTGCCACCTCGACGAAGGCGCGACGCTCAACATGGAGCTGACCGCCGACACCGGTAAGGGCTATCGCCCTGCCGTGATGAACCGTCCGGTGGATGCGCCGATCGGCCTGATCCCGGTAGACTCGCTCTACTCGCCGGTTCGCCAGGTGAGCTACAAGGTCGAGAACGCCCGCGTTGGCCAGGAACTGGACTACGACAAGCTCTCGCTGACCGTCGAAACCGACGGCACCGTGGCTCCTGAAGACGCCGTGGCCTATGCCGCGCGCATCCTGCAGGACCAGCTGACCCTGTTCGTCCACTTCGAGGATGGTATCCCGCAGCCGAGCTCGGCCATGATCGGCCAGGCAGCGGAGCCGCAGGAAAGCGACACCAACCAGCTCAACCGCTACCTTCTCAAGAAGGTCGACGAGCTCGAGCTGTCGGTGCGTTCGGCCAACTGCCTCAAGAACGACAACATCATCTATATCGGCGACCTGGTCCAGAAGACCGAGGCCGAGATGCTCCGCACGCCGAACTTCGGCCGCAAGTCGCTTAACGAGATCAAGGAAGTCCTGAGCTCGATGGGCCTGCGCCTCGGCATGGACATCCCCGGCTGGCCGCCTGAGAACATCGAGGAAATGGCCAAGAAGCTCGAACAGGAGCTGCTGGGCTAAGACCTCGCAACGGGAATGGGCCGGACCCGCTAATCCGGCCCGTACCGGGCTACCTCGAACGGGCCCCTTACGAACGAAGAAGGAAGTACAATGCGTCACAAGATTTCCGGCCGTAAGCTGCAGCGCAAGACCGGCCACCGCAATGCCATGTTCCGCAACATGGCTGCCGCGTTGATCAAGCACGAGCAGATCCTCACCACAGTTCCCAAGGCCAAGGAACTGCGTCCCTATGTCGAGAAGCTGATCACGCTGGCAAAGCGTGGCGGCCTGTCGAACCGTCGCCTCGCGCAGAGCCGACTGCAGGACGATACGCAGCTCAAGAAGCTGTTCGAAATCCTGGCCGAGCGTTACGCCGACCGTGAAGGTGGCTACACCCGCGTGATCAAGGCCGGCATCCGCGCCGGTGACGCGGCTCCGATGGCCATCATCGAGCTGGTCGACCGCGACGTCGATGCCAAGGGCCAGGACTCGGGCCCCGTCATGAACGAGGAAGAGTTCGAAGACGCCTGAGGCGCTCTCGAAACGAGACAAGCGGGGCCGGAGGGGAAACCCTCCGGCCCTTTTGTTTGCCCGAAGCCAATTTGATGTTCAGGTAATTCATCCTGAAAATGAATGGATGATGCCCGGGTTTGACCGATTGTAGCCTTGAAACCTGATACACCCTCTGCCCGGAACCGCCGTAAGTTATGGATTAGTAACAACCTTAGGTATTCATAAAACTGCATCGTTTTCTGAACATCGCATGTCGCGCGAGTTCAGCGTCACCTCAGTGCGAATCACCTAGAAGAGGCTCAACCGAGGCAATCCCGCCACGGTGCTTTCGAGGAGAGCCTCAATGAACAAGAACACCAAGACCTATGCGAAGGGTGGGATCGCAATGGCTGCAGCGGGCGCAATGGCCCTCGCTGGAGCAACGCCTGCCTATGCAGCCCACCGCGACAATGACGGTATTTCCGTCGGCGACGTGATCGCCGGCGCAGTGATCATCGGCGGTATCGCCGCCGTTGCCAGCGCTGCCAGCAAGAACCGCGGCTATGACGACTATCGCTATGACGATCGCCGCTACAATAACCGCAATCGTCGTGGCGATCGCTACTATGGTCGCGGCAATCCACGTTCTGCTGTTGAGCGTTGCGTCAATGCAGCCCGCCAGGATGCCCGCCGGTCCGGTTATCGCTATGCGCAGGTGACCGACATCAGCGACGTCAAGGACACTCGCTATGGCTGGCGCGTCAAAGGCCGGATCATGGTCGACAGCAGCTATCGCGGCGGCCGCTACGACCGCTACGGCTATCGCGACAACAACAACCGCTACAATCGCTGGAGCGACCGCGATAGCGGCAAGTTCACCTGCTACATCGAGCGCGGTCGGGTAACCGACGTCGACTTCCGCGGCATTCGCGGCCTCGGGTAAGCGGCGAACCGTGCAGGACGCACCACGGGCGGTTCAGGCTCCATGCAGCCTGGACCGCCTATTTTTTCGTCATCGTATCATCCGCGCGCCTTGGTGGGGGCGGGCACTCAGGGGTAAATGGGCTATGACCAAGGTCTTCAAGCTTTCCGCCATTCCGGCAATTCTTGCCGCAACCTCCCTCACCGCAACACCGGTACTCGCAGCCGACCTGCCAGCGCCCGCCGCTGTTTCAGCCGTCGATGTCGTGTCTGCCTGGGCACCGGGCGACGATGTAGCCAACAATCACCGCTGGCACCGCTATCGCCGTCACCGCGTCGACGGGGGCGATATTCTTGCGGGCGTGTTGATCCTTGGCGGGATTGCCGCCATCGCCAGCGCGGCCAAGAATTCGCAGGACCGCCGCTATCGTGACCGCGACTATCGCCGTCCTTACCCGGAGCAGCCGCGCGGCGACTGGGGCTACCAGAACAATGATGCACGTGGGATTGATCGCGCGATCGACACCTGCGTGAACGAAGTCGAGCGCAATGCCCGGATCGAAACGGTCGACACGGTCAACCGCAACGCCCGTGGGTGGGAAGTTACCGGCACGATCTACAATGGCGATGGCTGGACCTGCTCGATCGGGCAGGATGGCCGGATCGACGCGATCGACTATGGTCGTGGCAGCGACGACCGTCGCTACCAGGGTAGCTACTCGGATGACCGGAACGACCAGGGCTACGAAGATCGCGACGATGGCGATCGTGATTATTCGGCATCAAACGACAAGCAGTATGGCGACGACTACTATGCCGCCGCCCGCGCACGCAGCGATGCTGCTCCAGTTGCACAATCGAGCTATCCCGGCGGCCCCGTCGATGGCGACGCGGTCGATGCCGACATCGAATTCGGCACCGGCTACAAGGGCAAGGGCGCCTAGTCCCGCCCGTAGGCTGGTATTGCCAGCTTCCACTTGATCGCGGCGAGGCGCAGGCCGAATCCTGCGCCCGTCGCGACAATCCAGACAAGCTCGCGTTTCAGGCCGGCTAGATCGCCAAGCACGACGAGGCTTGCGGTTAGCGCTGCTGCGGTGACGTAGAGTTCGGGCCGCATCAGGATCGACGGGCGACCGGCGAGGACGTCACGGATGATCCCACCGACACAGCCGGTAATCACACCCATCATCGCCGCAGTGATAGGGGGCAATCCATACTCCAGCGCTTTCGCCGTGCCGAGGACGGCATAGGCCGCGAGGCCCAGCCCGTCGGCGACCGAGAGGAAGGTTCCCGCCCACCAGCGTGTAGGCGTGAACCAGGCGAACAGCGCGACACCCAGGCAGATGGCAGCCACCCAGGTGTCGTGAATCCAGAACACTGGCGCACCGATCAGAAGGTCGCGCACCGTGCCGCCCCCTACGCCGGTGATGAGGGCGAAGAAGGACATGGTGACGAAGGTCTGCTTTTCCCGCGCAGCCACCAGCGCGCCGGTCAATGCAAAGATTGCCACGCCGGCAAGATCGAGCCAGTCGAGAACCGGAGTGAGGACTTCGCTGTTCACGGCTGCACGCGTGCCTTGCGGCGGCGGAACATCAGGACGCAGCCGAGCAGTGCCCCGATGACCGACAGGATCGCGAACAGGATCAATATCGGATGATGCGTATCCTCGCGCGTCTGCAGGTCCATGATGTGCAGGCCCCACATGAAATCGAAGGTTCGCCACCAGCGGGTGCGCACCGCCTCGATCGCGCCGGTTTCGGTTCCAACATAGACATTGGTTCCGTCGGCGAGGCGAACCTGCCAGACAGGCATGGGGCGTCGGAAATCGAAGGGGACATTGTCCGCATCGAATCTGCTTGTTCCCGAAACCTTGTCACCACCAATGATGGCTTCGGCCACGACCAGCCTCGCCTCGACATCGGACAACGGGCTCATTTTGCGCCCTTCGGCAGTGAAGCGGTCGCTGGTGCCGTCCATATAGGCGATACGGGTGATCGTCTCGCCGCGCTCGACCTGAGTGGTGACCGAACGAACCGGCTTGGTGCTGCCCGACGGAAGCGCAACATCGATGCGCGTATCGGCGGGGAGCGCGGAGGGCGCGATATCCTTGCGCAGATGGTTGCCGCGAACTTCCTCGATCGGCTTGGCCACCATGACGAGGCCGGTTACGGTCCACATGAGTACCGGGAAGCCGACCAGCCAACCCAACCAGATATGCCATTTCGCGAATTTGAGCACCATGCGCTGCTGCGCCATGCCGGTCTCCGTCCTGTTCTCGTTCCCCCGAAGGGTGCTGCAATGGCGTAGCGTGTTCAGTCGTGCAACAGCTTGCCTATTGCACCCGCAGCGCCGATGCAGTCGAGATCGCTCCAGAGCGGCCCCATGACCTGCATTCCGCAGGGCAGGCCATCGGTCCCACCCACGGGCACGATGGTCGAGGGCAGGTTGGGATAGGTCGCCAGTCCCGCCCAGGCGAGGCCATCGGCAAAGGCGGAATCCTTGCCATTGATCATGATGCGACGCTCCCCGATCGGCGTGGCATCGTGCTTGTACGCAAGGAAAGGAAGAGGGGGCGCAAGGACGAAATCGTATTCGACGAAGAGATCCTCCCACTCGTATTCGCACCGCGCCTGCCGGTCGAGCAGGAGGTAGTAGTCGGCCAGGGTCATCGCCTTGCCGTCGGGCGTCGGCCGTCCCCGCGCCATGGCCACATTGAGCAGCCGCAGGTAATCCTCGTGCATCTCGGCGAGATCGGGAAGCAGGTCGCTCGACCGATCGACCGTGGCTCCGGCGGATTCCAACTCTGCCAGGGCAGCTTCGATCGGGCCGTTCACTGCCGCGTCGACTTCGCTCACGGGATGGTCGAGGACGGCAAGGAAGCGCATCTCGTTGAGCGGCTTTTCCCGGCGAACCATCGGGAGATCGGCAGTGATCTCCAGCAAGGCAGCCAGGTCTTCGGCAGAGCGGGCGAGGGGACCCACGACCGATAGCGGTCCATCGTGAACGTCGCGCACGCCCGCCATCGGGTGGGTGTGGCCGCGCCGACTGACCAGGCCGAAGCTGGTCTTGTGACCATAGATCCCGTTGAAATGCGCCGGATTGCGGATCGAGCTGCCGATATCGCTGCCGTATTCGCAAGGTACCATGCCGCTCGCGACGGCTGCTGCCGAACCTCCGCTCGAACCGCCCGCGACGCGGTCGTGGTCGTGTGGGTTGTTGGTGCGGCCGTAGAGCGGGTTGTTGCTTTGCAGGTCGGCAAGGTCGGGCGGGACATTGGTCTTGCCCAGGATGATCGCGCCTGCATCCTTCAGCCGCTGCACCACCACCGCGTCATGATCGACGATATTGTCCTCGAACCGCGCGTGCCCGAAGGTCGTCGGTAGCCCCGCAACATTGAAGCTCTCCTTCACCGTCATCGGGACGCCGAACAGGGGCTGGTCCTCGCGGGGCTTCTGGCTGCTCATTGCCTTGGCAATCGTGCGCGCCCGGTCGAAGTCGGTCACCACCACGGCGTTGATATGTGCGTCGTGATGTTCGATCCGCGCGATCGCCGCGTCGACGGCATCGAGCGGTGACATCGAACCGCTGCGAATGGCAGCCGCAGTCTCGAGTGCGCCCGGCTGATCGGTCAGTTTCGGATAGGCCATGTCGTCTCCCTCTTGGCCGCTATGTCGGACAAGGTGGGCTCCCGGTCAATCGGCTGCTTGCATGGGACACTTCGGCATCGCATGGCGTTGGGTAACCAGAGACAGATTCCCCAAAGGAGAACACCCATGCGCCGCGCCATCCTGCCCCTGCTGCTCGCCAGTGCAGCCTGCGCCCCCGTCGCGACCGAGACCAAGGTGGCCAGCACCGAAGCGCCACCTGCACACGGCGGGTACGATATGGCAGCCCAATACGCCAAGCTGGCCGAGATACGCATGACTCCGGACACGAGCTACCTCACGGCAGAAGAGCGCGACGTGGTGAACCTGCTGATCCAGGCCAGCGGCTACATGGACGAGATTTACCTGCGCCAGCGGTTTGCCGACAATCCACAGATCCGCCAGGCGATCTCGCGCAGCAAGCGCGCCGACCGCGATCTGATGCTCGCCATGTTCGATCGCTATTTCGGTGCGTGGGACGACCTGGCCGAGTTCCACCCCTTCTGGGGTAGCGCGGAGCTACCCGAGGGTTCCGGCTTCTATCCCGCCGATCTGACGCGCGAAGAGTTCGACGCCTATATCGCCGCGCATCCGGACGAGAAGGCGGCATTGCTCGACCCCTATACGGTGGTGAAGCGGCAGGGAGGCCGGCTGGTCGCGGTTCCGTATTCGGTCGAGTATCGCGAGTTCCTTGTACCCGCCGCCCGGCTGCTCGAACAGGCCTCGCAACGCACCAGCAATCCCAGCCTCAAGAAGTTCCTCAGCCTGCGCGCGGCGAGCTTCCTGACCGACGACTACTTCGAAAGCGAAATGGCGTGGATGGACCTGACCGACACGCCCATCGAAGTCGCGATCGGCCCCTACGAGGTCTATACCGACCGTCTTTACGGTACCAAGACCGCCTTCGAGAGCTTCGTGACCCTGCGCAATCCGGAAGAGAGCGCGGCGCTGGCCAAGTACAAGAACTATTTGCGGGCGATGGAGGGCAATCTACCCATCGCGGACGAGCACAAGAACTTCCAACGCGGCTTCGAGAGCCCCATTGCCGTGGCCGACCAGATCCACGGCGGTGGCGACAATGTCCCCGGCGTGCAGACCATCGCCTTCAACCTGCCCAATGACGAGCGCGTGCGCGAGGCAAAGGGCGCCAAGAAGGTGATTCTCGCCAATGTGCTCGGCGCAAAATACGAGCGCATTCTCGATCCCATTGGCGACGTTGTCCTCCAGCCAGCACAGTCAAAGCTGGTGGCGAAGAAATACATGGAGCTCGAAACGCTGTTCCACGAACTGTCGCACAGCCTCGGACCGGGCACGATCACCAAGGACGGTCGCCAGACCACGGTGAACGAGGAACTCAAGGAACAATACTCGGCGCTCGAGGAGAGCAAGGCCGACGTCATGGGCGTGTGGAACATCCTCTTCATGATGGAGAAGGATGAACTTCCCAAGGCCGAGAAGCAGCAGCTGCTGGCGACCTATTTCGCGGGGATTTTCCGCGCCATGCGTTTCGGGATCGACGAAGCGCACGGAAAGGGTGCGGCGCTGCAATATGGCTATCTCAAGGAGAAGGGCGCATTCGCATGGGACGGCGACAGCAATCGATATGTCGTCGACTATGCGAAGATGGAGGGCTCATTGCGCGATCTGCTGCACGACCAGCTGATGCTGCAGGCGCATGGCGACTACGAGGGAACGAAGGCCTTCTTCGCTCGCTACGCCAAGCTCGACGCGGCAGCCGAAGCCCGCTTTGCGGCGATGACCGACATCCCTGTCGACATCCGACCAATCTACCCCGACGGTGTGTGACGGGCGAGCGACAGGGCCGCGCCGAAGCCGATGATCGGTGCTGCTCCGTATCCGATCAGCACGCTGGGGTAGTTCGACACCAGCGCCGCCAGAGAGAAGCCAAAAAGCGCGCCCGCCAGTGCGTGGCGCTCCGGCCTTGGCGTGTGCAGCGCGTGCACCATGGTGAAGAACCCGCCTAGCAGAGCGAGCAAGAGAGCAAGTCCTACGAGCGGTGCGTCGAAGGCCAGCTGGATGAGGACGCGCTCGACAAAAGCCTGGGCCGGTAGTTCGCCCCTGAACCCTGCAATGAGGCTGGCGAGGAAAGCGATCGCGACGACGGGAACCAAGCGCCAGTCGCTCGTGGCAATGTAGAGTCCGACAGCGGAAAACATCACCGCATAGCCAGTGGCTGCGTCGGGCTGGACAAATGCCGCCAGGAGCGCAGTCAGAAGAATTGGCGGGGCATACTCCCGCTCACGTGCCGCGAGAACGGTCAGCGAGGGCAATAGCAGCGAACCTGCGTGGAGCTGGAAGGGTCCAAGTGGCAGCCAGCGGGCAATGCCACTAATGTGAGGCCCGGTGGCTAGCGGCACGAAAAGCAGCGCGAGCATCAGAAAGATGGCCACCCGGCGGGTCCTGACCCCGGGATCGATTGGCGGCAGCAGCAGCACCCCGAGACCGAGAGCAAGCGCCGCCGCGTTAATGACCGGATAGGCAGGAGGCGCTCCGCCGAACCAAAGATAGGCGATGCCGGCAAGGACCGGCAGGCCGAGCGCAATCGCAGCTGCCAGGCGTCCGCTCATGCAGGTTGCGCCTGGCGATCAATGACCAGCGCCGATGCAGTTCCGTTGGAGTGCATCGGCGCGAGTGCCATGATCACATGTGGATCGGCTTGCCCTGGACCGCCATCGCCGCTTCCTTGATCGCTTCGGAATGGGTGGGGTGGGCGTGGCAGGTGTAGGCGATGTCTTCGGACGTCGCGCCGAATTCCATGGCCTGTGCAGCCTGCGCGATCATCGTGCCGGCAACACTCGCAATGGCCCAGACGCCAAGCACGCGGTCGGACTCGGCATCGGCGACGACCTTTACGAAACCGTCGGGCTCGTGATTGGTCTTGGCGCGGCTGTTGGCCATCATCGGGAACTTGCCGACCTTGACCTTGGCCTTGTCGCCCAGCTTCTCGATCGCCTCTTCCTGAGTCAGGCCGACACCGGCGAACTCGGGCCAGGTGTAGACGACGCCCGGAATGACATCGTGGTTCACGATGCCGGTCTGTCCGGCGATGTTCTCGGCGCAGGCAATCCCTTCATCCTCGGCCTTGTGCGCAAGCATAGGGCCGGGCACGACGTCGCCAATAGCCCAGACGCCGTCGACCTTGGTGCGGAAGTCGTGATCGGTTTCGATCTGGCCACGCTTATTGAGCTCGAGCCCGATGTTTTCGAGGCCAAGGCCGTCGGTGTTCGGGCGACGACCGATCGACACGAGGACGCAATCGGCCTCCAATGTCGTGGCTTCGCCGCCAGCAGCAGGCTCCAGCGTCAGAGTGGCTTTCTTGCCCTTGACGGTGCAGCCGGTGACCTTGGTCGACAGGCGCAGTTCCATGCCCTGCTTCTTGAAGATCTTGCCCGCTTCCTTGCGGACCTCCCCGTCCATGCCGGGCAGCAGCTGGTCGAGATATTCGACCACGATCACTTCGGCGCCGAGACGACGCCAGACCGAACCGAGTTCCAACCCGATCACGCCGCCGCCGATGACGACCATCTTCTTCGGGACTGCCTTCAGTTCAAGCGCGCCGGTGGAGTCCACGACCACCTGCTTGTCATTTTCGACCTCGACGCCCGGGAGCGGAGTCACGGAAGAGCCGGTCGCGATAATCACGTTCTTGGCGGTGACCGTTTCGTCGCCGACCTTGACCGTATGCGCGTCCTGGAAGGTCGCACGGCCCTTCTTCCAGTCGACCTTGTTCTTCTTGAACAGGAACTCGATGCCCTTGGTCAGCCCGTCGACCGCATCGATCCGCTGTGCGTGCATCTTGTCGAGGTTGAGCTTCGGCTTCACCTCGATGCCCATGTGCTCCATCGTCCCGTTGCTGGCGGCGTCGAAATATTCCGACGCGTGCAGCATGGCCTTCGACGGTATACATCCGACGTTGAGACAGGTGCCGCCCAGCGTCGCGCGGCTTTCCGCGCAGGCGGTCTTCAGCCCCAGCTGTGCCGCACGGATCGCGGCAACATAACCACCGGGGCCAGCGCCGATGACAAGGACGTCGTAGTCGTATTCAGCCATGATTTCTTCCTCAGAGGTCGATCAGCATCCGCGTCGGATCTTCGATCGCTTCTTTGATTATCTTGAGTGCGGTGACCGCCTCGCGCCCGTCGATCAGGCGGTGGTCGTAGCTGAGCGCGATATACATCATCGGGCGGATGACGATTTCGCCGTCCACGACGACCGGGCGGTCCTCGATGCGGTGGAGACCGAGGACGGCGCTCTGCGGCGGGTTGATGATCGGGGTGGACATCAGCGATCCGAACACGCCGCCGTTGGAGATGGTGAAGGTGCCGCCCTTCATGTCTTCCATCGTCAGCGTGCCTTCCTTGGCGCGCTTGCCGAAGTCGGCGATGTCCTTCTCGATGCGCGCGAAGCCCTTGTCTTGCGCGTCGCGGATCACGGGAACGACCAGGCCATTGGGAGCCGAAACGGCCACCGAGATGTCGACATAGTCGTGATAGACGATCTCATCGCCCTCGATATAGGCGTTGACCGCCGGAACATCCTTCAGCGCAAGGCAGGCGGCCTTGGCGAAGAAGCCCATGAAGCCGAGGCGAATGTCGTGCTTCTTGGCGAAGAGGTCCTTGTACTTCGCACGCGCCTTCATGACCGCCGACATGTCGACGTCGTTGAAAGTGGTTAGCAGCGCGGCATTGTCCTGCGCACCCTTGAGGCGCTTGGCGATGGTCTGGCGCATGCGCGTCATCTTGACGCGTTCCTCGCGGCGTTCGCCTGTGGAGGCGGTGGCCGGTGCAGCTGCGGGAGCCGATGCAGGCGCGCTGTCCTTCGACTTCGCAGCGGCAAGCACATCTTCCTTGGTCAGGCGGCCATCCTTGCCGGTGCCCTTTATGGTCGAGGGATCGACACCGTGCTCCAGGACCGCGCGGCGGACCGCCGGGCTCAGCGTCTGCGCGCTGTCTGCCGGAGCTTCCTTGGCCTGCGCGGACGCAGGAACAGGGGCGGGAGCTGCGGTCTCGGCTGCCGGCTTGGCACCGCTGGCGCCTTCCTCAATGATCGCGATCACGGCGTCGACTTCGACCGTGTCACCGACCGCGACTTTGAATTCCTTGATCACGCCCGCAACGGGCGAGGGAGCTTCCACCGCGACCTTGTCGGTTTCGAGGCTGACAATGGGTTCGTCCACGGCAACTGCATCGCCGACCTGCTTGAGCAGCTCGCCGATGGTCGCTTCGGTGACCGATTCACCCAGTGTAGGGACTTTGACTTCGGTGGCCATGTCGTTCGGGTTCCTTCTCTGGCCCTAGATCAGTTGCAGTTGGTGCTGGCGGCGGAATTGTCGCCGTCGTTCAAGCCGAGGGCGATGTTGACCAGCGCTTCCTGCTGGACCTGGTGGCGGCTGGCATAGCCCGTGGCGGGCGATGCCGAGACTTCGCGACCGGCGTAACAGGGGCGCATCCCCTTGTGCCCGGCCGCTTCGGCAGCTTCTTCGATCAGGCGATCGACGAAGAACCACGAACCGTTGTTCTTCGGCTCTTCCTGGCACCAGACGATCTTCTCGAGATTCTTCATCCGCTTCAGACGCACGGCCAGCGGCTCACCGGGGAAGGGATAGAGTTGCTCGATACGGACAACCGAGACATCTTCCAGACCCGCTTCGTCGCGGCGCTGCATGAGGTCGTAGGCGACCTTGCCGCTGCACAGGACGAGGCGCTTTACATTCTTGTCGTCGATCTCTTTCATGTCGGACTTGATCCGCATGAAGTGCGTGTCGCCCATGAATTCGGCTGCTTCCGACTTCGCAAGCGGGTGGCGGAGCAGGCTCTTGGGGGTCATGATGACCATCGGCTTGCGGAAGTTGCGCAACATCTGGCGGCGTAGAACGTGGAAGTAGTTCGCCGGTGTGGTGATGTTGCAGACCTGGATGTTGTCGTTGGCGCACAGCTGCAGGAAGCGTTCGAGACGCGCCGAGCTGTGTTCCGGACCCTGTCCCTCGTAGCCATGCGGCAGCAGCAGGACGAGGCCATTGGCTCGCAGCCACTTGGCTTCGCCAGCAGCGATGAACTGGTCGATCATGATCTGCGCGCCATTGGCGAAATCGCCGAACTGCGCTTCCCACATGACCAGGCTCTTCGGGTCCGCCATGGCGAAACCGTATTCGAAGCCGAGCACGCCGTATTCGGACAGCGGGCTGTCGTAGACCTCGAACTTGCCATGCGGCAGCTGGGTCAGCGGGATATATTTGCGCTCGGAATTTTGGTCGACCCAGACCGCATGACGCTGGCTGAAAGTGCCGCGACCCGAATCCTGGCCCGATAGGCGCACACCGAAACCTTCGGTGACGAGGCTGCCGAAAGCGAGCGCTTCCGCCGTCGCCCAGTCGAAACCTTCGCCCTTGGCGAACATCTCTTCCTTGGCCTTGAGCACGCGGCCCAACGTCTTGTGGATCGTCAGATCTTCCGGGACCGTGGTGAGCGTGCGACCAAGGCTGTCGAACAGCTTCTTCGGGATCGCAGAGTCAACATTGCGGCGTGCATGCTCGGGATCGGCAGGCTTGTTCATGCCCGCCCAGCGGCCACCGAACCAGTCGGCGACGTCGGGCTTGTAGTCCTTCGCAGCGGCGAATTCCTGCTCGAGATGCTCGGTGAATTCGGCGCACAGCCTATCCGCGTCACCCTTGGCGATCACGCCTTCCTCTTCGAGGCGGGCGGAGTAGATTTCGCTGACCTTGGGGTGGGCGCGAATGCGGTCATACATCAGCGGCTGGGTGAACTTGGGCTCGTCGCCCTCGTTGTGGCCGAAACGGCGATAGCACCACATGTCGATCACAATGTCGCGACCGAACAGCTGGCGATATTCGATGGCCAGCTTGCAGGCGAAGGTCACGGCTTCTGGATCGTCACCATTGACGTGCAGGATCGGTGCCTGGACGCCCTTGGCAACGTCGCTGGGGTAGGGCGAAGAGCGCGCGAACTGCGGGCTCGTCGTAAAGCCGATCTGGTTGTTGATGACAAAGTGCAGGCAGCCGCCCGTGTTGTAGCCGCGCACGCCCGAGAAGCCGAGGCACTCCCACACGATGCCCTGTCCTGCGAAGGCCGCGTCGCCGTGGAGGAGGACGGGCAGGACCTGCTCGTGCTTCTTGAGGTCGTCGCGAATGGCTTGCTGCGCCCGGGTCTTGCCGAGCACGACCGGGTTCACCGCCTCGAGGTGCGAGGGATTGGGGACGAGGCTCATGTGCACATCGACGCCGTCGAACGAACGGTCGGTGCTGGTGCCGAGGTGGTACTTCACATCCCCCGAACCGCCGACATCGTCAGGATTGGCCGAGCCACCCGAGAATTCGTGGAAGATGACCTTGTAAGGCTTGCCCATCACGTTTGCGAGGACATTGAGGCGACCGCGGTGGGCCATGCCGTAGATAATCTCGCGCACGCCCAGCTGGCTGCCGTATTTGATCACCGCTTCCAGCGCAGGGATCATGGACTCGCCGCCATCGAGGCCGAAGCGCTTGGTGCCGACGTATTTCTTGCCGAGGAAAGCCTCGTACTGCTCACCGCGGATCACCGCCGCGAGGATGGCGCGCTTGCCTTCCTCGGTGAACTGGATCGTGTCTTCGGGCGTCTCGAACTTGTCCTGGAGGAAACGACGTTCCTCCGTGTCCGAGATGTGCATGTATTCAAGGCCGACATTGCCGCAATAGGTGCTGCGCAGCGCATCATAGAGTTCGCGCACCGTGACCCACTCGTAGCCGAACACGCCGCCGACATAGACTTCGCGATCGAGCTGGTTCTCGAAACCGTGCCATTCGAGGGTCAGGTCTTCCGGCACATCGCGATGCGACAGGCCGAGCGGGTCGAGATTGGCCGCAAGGTGGCCGCGCACACGGTAAAGCCGCACGAGCAGCATGGCGCGAATGGAATCATCCGCAGCCTGTTCCAGCGCCTTGGGATCGAGAGCCTTGCCCGCCTTCTCAGCCGCCTGCGCGACGGCAAGCCGCATCTGCGTGGGGTCAAGCGCGGCGGTCAGGTCCGCCGTGCTGTCGACCACATCGGCCAGCCAGCGCGGGTTGCCCCAACTGGGGCCCGGTTGCGGACCTTCCTGATTGCCCAGCTCGGGCAGAAAATCGTGGTTCTCGTTACCCATGAGGGTCACCTTTCGCGCCGACTGGATTGTCGGCTCCTAATGGCAATGCCCCGACGGTGCGGAAGGCTCCCGGGGAGGAGACAGCCTGTCCGCGATTGTCGGTCAGGCGAGTTCCTTCAGCAGCGCGTCGAGCGTGGTGCCGAGTTCGCTGGGCGAGGGCGACACGCGGATGCCCGCCTTCTCCATCGCCGCGATCTTGTCTTCCGCGCCGCCCTGGCCGCCCGAAACGATAGCACCGGCGTGGCCCATGCGGCGGCCCGGAGGCGCCGTGCGGCCGGCGATGAAGCCAACCATCGGCTTCTTGACGCCTTGCTTGGCCTTGTGGGCGATGAACTCGGCCGCTTCTTCTTCCGCGCTGCCGCCGATTTCACCGATCATGATGATGGATTTGGTCTCGTCATCCTTGAGGAAGAGGTCGAGCACGTCGATGAAGTTGGTGCCGTTGACCGGGTCGCCGCCGATGCCCACTGCGGTGGTCTGGCCGAGGCCGACCATGGTGGTCTGGTGGACGGCTTCATAGGTCAGGGTGCCCGAGCGGCTAACGACGCCGACCGAGCCCTTCTGGAAGATGCTGCCGGGCATGATGCCGATCTTGCACTCGCCCGGGGTCAGGACGCCGGGGCAGTTCGGGCCGATGAGGCGCGACTTCGAACCCTGCAGCGCGCGCTTCACGCGGACCATGTCGAGCACGGGGATGCCTTCGGTAATCGCAACGATCAGCTCGACCTCGGCATCGATGGCTTCCAGGATCGAGTCCGCAGCGAACGGCGGCGGAACGTAGATGCATGATGCGGTCGCGCCAGTCGCGTGCTTGGCCTCGGCAACCGTGTCGAAGACCGGCAGGTCGATATGCGTCGAGCCACCCTTACCCGGTGTCACACCGGCAACCATCTGCGTGCCGTAGGCGAGGGCCTGCTGCGTGTGGAAGGTGCCGGTGTCGCCGGTCATCCCTTGCGTAATGACCTTGGTGTTCTTGTCTACGAGGATGCTCATTCGGCGCTCTCCTGGGGAATTGCGGTGATTTCGAAACGGGCGATGGGCTTCTTGCGATCGCCGGTCGGGTCGAGACGCAGGGCCTTGTCGCCCAGCGTCCAGAAATAAGTCGGACCTTCGGCACGATTGGGCATACCAATGATCTGCGACACCGACTGGGCGAGCGGGCCATAGTCAGAGGTCTTGTCAAGGCGGGCGAAGATCGCGCAGGACTTGGCCTTGAGTTCATCCTTGCCGAGGATGATCAGGGCTTCATTGTGAGGCTTCTCGTAAATGCCTCGCACCTTCATAGTGCTCCGCCCACCGCCGCGTTTCTCGAGCGGATGCCAGCCAAGGCTAGGCAATTGCTTGAGCTCGATCCACGTGGGCGAAGTGATGGTCTTGCAGGCCTCGATCGCTTCGACAACCTGAGCAGCGTCGGCGGGCTTGTCCTGCGCTGCAACTGGGGCAGCCAGGCACACTGCAAGGGCCAGAATCTTGCGCATCGTAGCTTTCCTCAGGCCAGCGAGCCGTCGAGACCCTTGCAGGCTTCGAGCAGTTCTTCGACCGCGTCGGTCGAGACCTTGAGGTTGTTGGCTTCCTCGTCCGAAAGTTCGATCTCGACCACGTCCTCGATGCCGTTGGCGCCGATCACTGCAGGGACGCCGACATAGAGGCCGTCGAGGCCGTACTTGCCTTCGACATAGGCGGCGCAGGGCAGGATGCGCTTCTGATCGCCGAGATAGGCTTCGGCCATGGCGATGGCGCTGGTGGCCGGGGCGTAATAGGCCGAGCCGGTCTTGAGCAGGCCGACGATCTCGCCGCCGCCCGAACGGGTGCGCTGGACGATCTCGTCAATGCGCGAAGCGTCGATGCCCTTGATCTTGGCGAGGTCGTTGACCGGGATGCCGCTGATCGTGGTGTAGCTGGTGACGGGGACCATGGTGTCGCCGTGGCCGCCAAGGACGAAGGCGTTCACATCCTTGACCGAGACGCCGAATTCCCAGGCGAGGAAGGTCGCGAAGCGCGCGCTGTCGAGCACACCGGCCATGCCGACGACCTTGTTGTGCGGCAGGCCGGAAAATTCGCGCAGCGCCCAGACCATCGCGTCGAGCGGGTTGGTGATGCAGATCACGAATGCGTCGGGGCAGTTGTTCTTGATGCCTTCGCCGACCGACTTCATCACCTTGAGGTTGATGCCGAGCAGGTCGTCTCGGCTCATGCCGGGCTTGCGCGGAACGCCGGCGGTGACGATCACCACGTCCGCACCGGCGATGTCGGCGTAGTCATTGGTCCCCTTGATCGAGGCATCGAAGCCTTCGATCGGGCCGCACTGCGACAAGTCGAGCGCCTTGCCCTGTGGCATACCTTCGGCAATGTCGAAGAGGACGATGTCGCCCATTTCCTTCTTCGCTGCGAGGTGGGCGAGGGTACCGCCGATCATGCCGGCGCCAATGAGGGCGATCTTCTTGCGAGCCATCGTGGGAAAGGTCCTTCATCCTGCCGCGGGACCAGTCGTGAAACCCGGACCGAATAATGGGCCGCACCGATATGTCCCGCGTAGGCGGTACGGCACCCGGTCGATTGCGAGTGCGGCCTAGGCCCCTCCGCAGGGCATTGCAACCTTAGATTGGAGCCCTTTCGAAACTATCTTTGCAAATGGTTTGCAATAGCAATAACGTGGTACCATGCCATGCGCGCAGGTTATGCGGGCACGTAGGATTTTCGATTGATGAAGACTTAACCCGCGCGCAGGCGGAAGAGTTCCTCAGGCGCGGTTTCGCGCTCTTCGGCGAGCAGGAGCGCTGCCTGGTAGGCTGGGACCGCGCGGCTGAAATGGTAGCCCTGCCCGTGTGTACATCCCGCTGCGCGCACCGCGCGAACTTGGTCGATATTTTCGAGCCCCTCGGCGACGATCTCCATGCCCAGCGATTGGCCCATTTGCGAGACCGCGCGGATGATTGCATCGCTCTTCCGTCCGGCCTGCACGCCGGAAACGAAACTGCGATCGACCTTGATCTTCGAGAACGGCCACTGGTTGATGTAGCCGAGTGACGAATAGCCGGTCCCGAAATCGTCCAGCGCGAAGCGGACGCCGGCCATCGAAAGCTCTTCGATGAAGAGGGCAATATTAGGACTCGCTTCGAGGAACAAACCCTCGGTCACTTCCAGCTCGAGCCGCTCCGGATCGAGGCCGGCTTCGCGGATTGCGCTGATGATCCCCAACGCGGCGCCGGGCACTTTCAATTGCAGAGGCGAGAGATTGACCGCCACCCGCACGTGCTCGGGCCATGTGGTCGCAACGCTGGCCGCCTGCGCGGTGAGCCAGTTGCCCAACGTGACGATCGCGCCAGTCTCTTCCGCGATCGGTATGAATTCCTCGGGCGAGATTTCGCCGCGTTCCGGATGGAACCAGCGAACCAGTGCCTCGAAACAGCGAATGCGTCCGGTTTCCAGTTCGACGATCGGCTGGAAATAGACTGCCAGCTCGTTCTCGCGCAGGGCGCGGCGAAGCTCGGTCTCGATCTCGCGTTTGCGGGCGAGGTCCCGGGTCATCGAATGGTCGAAGAAGCGGATCTGGTTGCAGCCATCGGCCTTGGCCTCGAACCTTGCGAGATCGGCGCGCTTGAGCAGGGCTTCCGCCGTGATGCCGTCGTCGGGAAGGATCGCAATGCCGATCGAACCTCCCATCTCGATCCGATCGCCGCCTATCCGCATCGGGCGAACGATTTCGGTCAGCATCTGCTCGGACAGCTTTTCGGCGCTGCGGCGGCTTGCGATTGGCGTAACCACCACGAACTCATCGCTTGCGAAACGCGCCGTGATCCCCCGTGTGTCGACCAGCGCGGACAATCGCTTGCCGGTTTCACGCAGCACCTTGTCGCCAGCCTGGTGGCCTTTGAGGTCGTTGACGTCCTTGAAACGGTCCAGGTCGACCCAGAACACGGCAGCCTGCGCGCGCTCGTCGGCAATCTCCAGAATCTGCCCCAGCCGTCGGTCCAGGCCGGCCCGGTTGTATAGGCCGGTGACGTGGTCGGTGAGCGCGAGCTTCTCCATCTCACTGGCCAGTTCCGCGCTGCGCTCAGCCGCATCGATCGACTGGCGCAGGGTGCGGAACACGGAATTTGTTACCCCGAACATTGCCGGGAACAGCAGCAGCAGATTGATCGCCATGAAGGTGCCCATCCGGCTGTGGGTGGCCACCATCGCGCAGAAAACTGGGATGGCAACCAGGGTCAGCTGGCCAAGCGCGAGACGAGGCTTGGCGCCGTTATGTGCGCACACGCCGATGCCGTAGCCGATGGCATTGGCAATCATCAGGACCTGGGCCAGCGGAGGCAGGCCGAAATGCACGCTGAGTCCGGCGATCGAGCCGAGCACAAGTGCATAGGCGAACGCGCCCAGCGTGAATGCCGCCTCGACCCTTCCTATCGCGATATCGTCAGGGCGTTGCCGAAGATGGTTGGCGTTGACGACGCGCAGGATCGCGATCGAACTGAGCAGGAATGCGAGCGAATGGAAGGCTACACGGTCGGTGTAGAATGCGACCGCTGCGCTGGCGAGAACGCCGTTGAGCGCCCCGAACACCAATCCGGTCGGCCGGGCATAGAGCGAGTCGACGAGAACGCTTCGCGTCCGTTCCGACAATCTGCCTCCCTTCGTCCCCAACGGAAGGAAAGCGCGCAACCCGGAAGAATTCGAATGTTCCCCCATAACTAGGTGGAACTACGAAGGAAATGTCAGTTTTTAGTTAACGCCGAAGACGAAAATGGATGCAGTGTCGTCTACACTTTGCATGACTTGCCGAACGACCAGTCAATAGATCAGAGCGCTCGCGCCGGCGACGCGTTTTTCAATGCGGGCGGCAAGGCTGCGATCGAGCGCGCGGCACACGCCGAGCCACCAGGCATAGGCATCCATGTCGCCCTCGCGGTGGGCCTCTTCGGCCTGGAACTGCGCGGCGTCGGCTGCACCCATGCCATGTTCGGCGAAATGCTTGAGCGCAGCCCGCATGACATTGTCGAAAGAGGATGCTTCGGCCGCCAACTGGTCGGCATCGCCATTGTCGTTCGCAGCACGGGCCAGGGCCTTTCGGGCCAGAGCGCGGGCGATCGGCGAATGGGCGGTCGACCGGGCGGCGGCGAAGTGGACGGGCATGTATGGGCTCCTGGGTGTTTCCATCTGCGTCCGACGACGCGCCTGACCCCTAGCCGCCTGGCAGCTAAACATCTGTTCCGTAGCATGGTTTTGAAAAGGTAAAATTGGAGAGCTTGCGCTGATCAGTCGGGCTTCCCGGTCTTCCCCGGCTCCTTCAGCCAACGGCCGCTATTGGCATATTCGGCCTTCACCCGACCCGATTGCGGGAGCTTGTCGACGGGCGCTGTCGTTGCGGTGGGAGTGGCCGGGCCGGGGGCGCCGACGGGCGCGTCTGCCTTGCCATCCATGCCGAGCGCAGAATTGGGCGGAGGTGTCGCAGCGCGCGCGGGGCCCGGGGCAATCGTCTCATCACGGCTCGTGCTGGGCGCAGCAAGCGGTTCCGAACCGGCATAGGCATTGGTGAAGGCGCCCGCCCGGCCAGCGCCGCCCTTCCATCGATAGAAACGATGCGCGCCAATACTTCCGACATAGTCGAGGCTCGCCGCCCAATAGGGGTTCACGTAATTGGTGTGATAATGAGTCGCGAGCCCGACCGGCTTGAACACATTCCCCGCCAGTGCCGCCAGCGCGATCGATTGGGCACGGGCCCAGCCCTGGCGCGAGGGGCGCCGCGCGAGCGAGCCGTCGCAGGTGAAGGTGAACTGGCAACCGGTCTTGCGCTCCGATCCCTGGAACACCACGCCGCAGACGCTGGCCGGATAGGCCGGGTGCGCCACGCGGTTGAGCACGACCTGTGCGACCGCTTCCTGTCCCTCGTAGCTTTCGCTCGCCGCCTCGTAATAGACCGCCATGGAAAGGCACTGGAGTGCGCGCGCCTTGTCGAGCCCGCTGCCCGACTGGCGGAAGGCCTGTGCCGCTGCACCCGCGCCGTGACTCTCGGCGAACTTCACGGTTTCGAGCGTACCTTCCTCCTCCCGCAATTCGGAAAGGTCATTGGCAAGGCGGGGAGCATCCTCGAGATAGTAGAAGGCCGAACCGGGGAAGCTCTCGCCCGCCGTCTCGAAGGGCATGGGAGTGAGCGGCACGCGTTCCTCGACGAGGCCGATGGCTGCGCCGATATTCGACCACTCGCCCTGCGCCGCGACGGTTGGCAGGGCGATTGCCGCCGCCAGGATGCCGCCGCGCACGGCCATCTGGCGCTGCCTGCGCCTGCGCTCTTCCCGACGGCGCGCGCGCGGCCTGGCAGGGCGGTTCATGCCCACACCCGGCCGTGCCTCGATCTGCGCGTCGTCGTCCAAGCCTATGCCTTTCGCATCACCGCCATAGCGCATGAGCAAGCGCCCCGGGAATCGCCCCGTGGCAAGTGTCCCTTCCTAGCGCAGAATGCTTAACGAAGCCCGCGTCTTGTGCGCCGCAACAACGCGGTGTAGAGGCGGCCGCGCGTCATGGGTTGGCCTGTTTGCGCAGGCCCGAAGAGGGAAGAGGGTTCGAAACCCTCGCTGCCCCCGCAACTGTGACCGGGGAGCGATCCCGCCGAATGCCACTGGACTTCGCGTCCGGGAAGGCGGCGGGAGAGCGATGATCCGGGAGCCAGGAGACCTGCCCGTGCGTGTCGTTCGGCCGCGGGCGGGGTGTACCGATGGCAAACGTGGATGCGAGCAATCCTGCTCCTTCCCGTCATGAGCGACGTTCGCTTTTGACAGGAGGTTTTGTGTCCAAATATCTGTTTTTGCTTAGTAGTTTTCTTGTTTCCGCACCGCTTTCTGCGCAGGACGACAACGAGATCGTTTTCGCCGACCTGCGGACGCCGGTAATCACCGTGACCCCGAACGGTATCGGCACGAATGTAAACAACACCGGCCAGTCCGTCACCGTGATCGACCGCGATGAAATCGATGCCGTCCAGGGCGCCGACTCGGCTCGTGTGCTTCAGCGCACGCCCGGTCTCACGCTCACCCGCAATGGCGGTGTTGGCGGCTTCTCGGGCGTCAGCCTGCGCGGGGCAAATTCGGAACAGCTACTCGTCCTCGTCGATGGCGTGCGCGTTGCCGACCCGGCGTCGCCCTCTGGCGGGTTCGACTTCGGCAACCTCCTGCTCGGCACGGCTGGCAAGTTCGACATCCAGCGCGGATCGAACAGCACGATCTGGGGATCGGACGCGATCGGCGGCTTGGTCGATGTGACCACGCGCGGGGCCAGCGGGTTCTCGGGCAATTTCGAGTATGGTTCGCGCGATACGCTGTTCGCCAGCGCAGCTGGTGGGGTCAGCGAGGATGCCTACTTTGTCGGCCTCACAGGTTCGTGGTTCCGCACCGACGGCTTCTCGGCCGCCGCATCGGGAACCGAGACCGACGGCTTCGAGCAAATCGCGCTGGGCGGATCGGCCTTCGTCGACGTTACCGACAGCCTCGAACTCTTCGCCCACGCGAACTGGAGCGAGGGCGAGCTCGACATCGACGGATTCCCGCCGCCCGACTACGCGCTGGCAGACACGCTGGAAACGCAGGAAACACGCCGCCACTGGGGCGATCTGGGTTTCACCTGGAGCACCAATGACCTGACGGTGCGCGCGGCCTACAGCCTCGCCGACACCGAGCGCGACAATCTAGACGGGACCGGTGCGACCAGCTTCTCTAGCGACGGCCATTCCGAACGCCTCCAGCTGCGCGGCGAATACCGGGCCATCGGCCCTGTCACCGTGTCCTTTGGCGCGGAGCAGGAGTGGACCGATTTTCGCACCACTTATGACACGGCAGCCGAGACGAAGATCTTCGGGGCCTACGTCCAGCTCGGTGTCGAAATCGGCCGTCTTGCAGCGCACATCGGCTCGCGCATCGACGATCACGAGCTATTTGGCACCAATGGCAGCTACGGGGCTGACGTCTCCTACGGCTTCGGCGAGGACTGGCGCGTCAAGGCAAGCCTTGGCGAAGGCTTCAAGGCGCCGACACTTTTCCAGTTGCTGTCCGACTATGGCAATCTCGACCTCCAGCCCGAAGAAAGCACCAGCCTCGACCTTGGCGTGGAAAAGGGGGTGCGCGGGCGCGGTACGCATCTCGCGCTCACCGCATTCCGGCGCGACAGCAAGGATTTGATCGGCTTCGCTTTCAGTGCAGCCAGACCCTTCGGCTTCTACGACAACACCGCGCGTGCCCGTGCACAGGGAATCGAGGCCGAGGCCGGGTTCGAAATCACGGACGGGCTGCGCCTTACCGGCGTATATAGCTATGTCGATACCGAGGACCGCACCAGTGGGCTCGATCTTGCCCGCAGGCCGCGGCACTTCGGCACGATCTATGCCGATTACGAGGCACCCTTCGGACTCAAGCTGGGCGCGGACCTGCGCCTCGTCGGCAAGAGCTTCGACAACGCGACCAACACGGTCCGGCTGCAGGGATATGAAGTGCTCGACCTGCGTGCCGCCATGCCGGTTTCCGACGGGTTCGAAGTCTATGGCCGCGTCGAAAATGTCTTCGATGCCGATTACCAGTCGGCCGCCGGATTCGCCTCGCCGCCGCGCGGGGTGTTCGCCGGGGTGAGGGCCAAGCTGTGATCCGTTCGCTGCCCGCGCTGGCCCTGCTGCTCGTAGGCTGCGCGGGCGGCGACGAGACTGCGCAGGCGTCGCAGGATGAGGCGGTGGTAGCGGTTGAACGCCCCACTATCGTCAGCCTCAACCCCTGCACCGATGCGATACTCGCCGAAGTAACTGCACCCGGCCAGTTGCTGGCGATCTCGCATTACAGCAACGACCCCCAAGCCAGTTCGATGGACGCTGCGATCGCCGCCAAATTCCAATCGACCGGCGGTACGGTGGAAGAGGTACTGGCGCTCGACCCCGATGTGGTGGTGGCGGGCAGTTTCCTGGCCCCTGTCACACGCGCAGGCTTCGCCGACGCAGGGATACGCGTCGTGACTTTCGGCATCGCGGACAGCGTCGCGACGAGCGAGGCACAGATCCGCGAACTGGCCGAACTGGCGGGCGACAAAGCGGCGGGCGAGGAGCTGGTCGGCCGGGTCGAGGAGGCGCTCGGCAAGGCGGCTCCCGGTGATGCACAGGTGCGTACCGCAGTGCTCTGGCAGCCGGGCGGCATCGTGCCGGGTGAGAATGCGCTGGTCAGTGAGCTGATGGAGCGCGCGGGCTTCGCCAGCCACACCGTGTTTCGCGGACTGGGGCAGGCGGACTACCTCGCGCTCGAGGAAGTGCTGGCCGATCCACCCGACGTGCTGCTGGTCGCTGGCGGCGAGGCGGGGCAGGGACACCCGGTGCTCGACAAACTCCCGAACATGCGCCGCGAGGCTTTCGACACGAGCCTGATCTACTGCGGAGGTCCGACGATCATCCGCGCGATTGAGCGGCTGGCACAGATCAGGCGCAGTCTGTCATGAGCCGCGCCTCTCTCGTCTTTCTCGGCCTGCTCGCGCTTGCCATCCCGCTTTCGCTGCTGGCGGGGCGTGTGTGGATCGACCCCGCTACGACACCCAATGCCTCGCTCATCCTCGCCGAATTGCGCCTGCCGCGCGCCATGCTGGCGCTGGTGGTCGGCGCGGGTCTTGGTGCGAGCGGGGCGGCGATGCAGGGATACTTGCGCAACCCGCTCGCCGATCCAGGTCTCTTCGGCATTGCGCCGGGTGCTGCGTTGGGAGCGGTTGCGGCGCTCTGGTTCGGCTATGCCGCCTCGCCATATCTGTTGCCGCTGTTCGCGCTGGTCGGAGCGGGCGGAGCGATGGCAATGCTCGCGGCAATCGCCGGAAGGACGGGCGGCATTGCCCTGTTCACGCTGGCGGGCCTCATGGTGGCAAGCCTCACCGGTGCGCTCACTGCGCTGGCGATCAGCATGGCCCCCAATGCCTTTGCCATGAGCGAGATCGTGATGTGGCTGAACGGCGCGCTGACCGACCGCAGCTGGCGCGAAGTCTGGCTTGCCGCGCCGCTTGTCGCGCTAGGCGTGCTTCTGCTCTGGCACAGCGGAAAATCGCTCGACGCGCTGACCCTGGGCGAGCCCGTGGCGCGATCGCTCGGCGTGGATACGCGCGGGCTTCTCTGGCTGTTGATCCTGGGTATCGGCCTTACGGTCGGCGCCAGTGTAGCCGTGGCGGGCATCATTGGCTTCGTCGGCCTGATCGTGCCTCACCTCGTTCGCCCGCTGACCGATCGCAGACCGTCGCAGCTGATCGTGCCGAGCGCGCTTGCGGGAGCTTTGCTGGTGCTGGTGGCCGACAGCCTCGTGCGAATCCTGCCCTTCGTCACCGAGCTGCGCCTCGGCATCGCGCTGAGCCTGCTCGGCGCGCCCTTCTTCCTGTTGCTCTTGCTGCGGATGAGGAGGGGGCTGGCATGACGCTTTCGGCGAAGAATCTGTCTGTCGAAGCGCGGCTTCATGACGTCTCGCTGTCGCTGGAGCCGGGCACGATCACCGCGATTTGCGGACCGAACGGAGCGGGCAAGTCTACGCTTCTGGAGGCGCTGGCAGGCCTACTGGAACCCGGGCAAGGGGCAGTCCTGCTGGGTGAGGACGATCTGGCCACGCTCCACCCGCGTGAGCGATCGCAGCAAATCGGCTACCTTCCGCAGGCGCACGAAATTGCCTGGGACGTGCCGGTGCGCAGTCTTGTCGAACTCGGCAGGATGCCGCATGGCGACGGGCTTTCAGAGCCGGTCGATGCGGCGCTGGCTGCGCTCGATATCGGGCATCTGGCAACCCGCCGCGCGCAATCGCTCTCGGGCGGGGAGACCGCACGCGTCCTGCTCGCCCGCGTCCTGGCGGGCGAGCCGCGCTGGATCCTCGCTGACGAGCCGCTCGCCGCGCTCGATATAGCTCACCAGCTTGCCCTGCTGCGCCACCTTCGTGCGGCTGCAGACGAGGGCGCAGGGGTCGTTCTCGTGCTTCACGATCTCGCCCATGCGATGAACCATGCCAATCGCGTGGTCGTGCTGGACGAAGGATACGCCGTTGCCGACGGGCTGCCGGAAGAAGCCCTGAAACCTTCAAAGATCGCAGAGGTCTGGGGCGTCGATTGCCGATGGATCGAGGACGCCGGACGCCAGGCGCTGGTCACACGCTGAACGAAAAAGGGGCCGGACATCAAGTCCGCCCCCCTCGGTGCTCTCCTCTCCGGAGAACTCTGCGTTACTTGCCCCCTTCGACGAGGCCGCGGGCTTCGAGCATCGGTGCAACATCCGGATTGCGACCGGCAAAGTTCCGGAACATCTCGAAATAGTCCATCGTCCCGCCGCGGCTCAGCACGGTTGCGCGGTAATGGTCGCCGTTCGCGCGGGTAAGGCCGCCATTGTCCATGAACCACTTGCGGCTGTCGCGGTCGAGCATCTCGGTCCACAGATAGCTGTAATAGCCCGCCGAATAGCCCGAGGGGCTCGAGAAGATGTGGTTGAAATAGGTGCTGCGATAGCGCGGCGGCACCAGACCGATCTCGAGGCCCAGCTCCTCAAGCGACTTGCGCTCGAACTCGTCGACCTTGGCAGGCGTGTCGATCGCGGCTGCCTCCTCGGGCGAAAGCGCGGCCCACTTCATGTCGAGCAGGGCGGCTTCGACGACTTCGCCGAAATCGTAACCCTGGTTGAACTTCGAAGCGGCGTCGATCTTCTCGATCATCGCCTGGGGGATCGGCTCACCGGTCTTGTAGTGCTTCGCATAGTTGGCGAGCACTTCAGGATAGGTCGCCCAGATCTCGTTCACCTGGCTCGGATACTCCACGAAATCGCGCGCGACCGCCGTACCCGAGAGGCTCTCGTAATACTGGTCGCCGAAGAAGCCGTGCAGCGCATGGCCGAATTCGTGGAACATGGTGTTCACATTGTCGAAGCTGACCAGCTGGACTTCGCCATCGGCAGCCTTCGGGATGTTGAGCACATTGTAGATCACCGGCTTGGTGTTCCACATCCTGCTCTGCTCGACGAAATTGCTCATCCACGCGCCGCCGCGCTTTGACGGGCGCTGGAACGGATCGAAGTAGAAGATGCCGAGCTCCGAACCGTCGCGATCAAACACAGTGTAGGTCCACACGTCAGGATGATAGACCGGCAGGTCGGTGCGGCGCTGGAACTTGAGGCCGTAGAGCTTGCCCGCGGCGTAGAACACGCCGTCTTCCAGCACCTTGTCGAGCTGGAAATATTCCGACATCGCATCTTCATTGAGGTCGTAGCGTTCCGCCTTCACGCGGTTGGCATAGCGATACCAGTCCCACGGCTTGACCTCGTAGTCGCCGCCATCGGCCTTGATCGCTTCGTTGAGCATGGCTGCCTCGCGGCGCTGCGTGGCGGCGAGAGCGGGGACCATCTGCTCCATGAAATCGAGCGCGGTCTTTGGCTTTTCTGCCATGCGATCCCACATCGCGTAGGTCGCCCAATCGGGAGCGCCGAACAGGGCGGCCTTGTCGGCGCGCAGCTTGGCGATCTTGCGGACGAGGTCGCGCGTGTCCTTGCCACGTTGGCCGTCGGCACGGTGGTAGGAGAGCTGGAACAGCTTCTCGCGCGTGGCGCGGTTGGTCAGCGTGGGCAGGAGCGGTTGCTGCGTCGTGTTCTGCAGCGCGATCGCGAATTTGCCCGGGTGGCCCTTCTCCACCGCCAGGTCGGCAGCGGCCTTGATATCGCCATCGGACAGACCGGCCAGTTCCTCGCGCGTGTCGACGATCAGCGGCTGGTCGGACATGGCCGAACGCGCGGCGAGGCCGAATTCGGTGGTGATCTCGGAAAGTTGGGTGTTGATCGCCTTGACCTGCTCCCGCTGAGTGTCGGTCAGCAGCGCACCTGCGTGGACCATGCCCTCGTAGGTGTCTTCGAGCAGCTTGGCGTCTTCCGGCGTCATCGTCATCGCAGCGCGGTTGTCATAAACCGCCTTCACGCGGGCGAAGAGCGCCGGATTGAGCGTGATCGAGTCGCCATGCGCGGTGAGCTTGGGGCTGATCTCGGTGTTGATTTCGTCGAGCCGGTCGGTGGTGTTCGAGCCGGTCAGCGCGAAGAAGACGATGGCCACACGATTGAGCATGCGACCCGATTTTTCCAGTGCGACGATCGTATTGTCGAAAGTCGGGGCCTCGGGATTGTCGATGATCGCCTGAATCTCGGCCGATTGGATCGCCATCCCTTGTTCGAAGGCCGGAACGTAATCGTCCTCGGAAATCTTAGTGAAGTCGGGCGCCTGGAACGGCAGCGTGCTGTCGGATGCGAAATAGCCGCTGCCTTGCGGGATCGATGCTTCAGCCATTGTTTCGACTTCTCCGCCGGGTGTGGTGGTGCAACCGGCAAGCAATGCAGCGACGGCCGCGGTGGCCAGGATATGGGCCTTCATGGTTTCTCCCTGAAAATTCGGGCGCCCGGGAAATAGTCGGACGCGAGATACAAACTTGTCCGAGGCGCTTGGACCGGATCGCGGGCATCCGCGCAAGCGGTCCGACGTCGCCGGTCGGCGCGATTCTACTGTTTGTCGAACGGAGCAGTCGGGCCGTGGTTCCGCCGCGCGCCAAGGCGTCAACCCGTCCGCACCAGCGGATATCGCGTGATTTCCCGGTAGAGCGATCCTTCGGGCCGCAAATGGCTCTCGCAAAGGCGATAGGAACCGACCTGCCACTGTCCAAACTGCTCGTCACCGGTCCGCGCGAGGAAGGATGCGACGGGGCCGCTGGCCTTGTTGAGCCGGGCCAATGTGACGTGTGGCGTGAACTTGCGGGTTTCAGGCGGCAGGCCAACCGACTGGCAGACGCGCTCGATCCGCGCCTGGAGGCGGGTCAGCGGCTCGTTGCGCTCGACCCCGGCCCATAGCGTGTGGACGCTTCCCCTGCTCTCGAATGTCCCTGTTCCGCGCAGCGCGATTTCGAAACTGTCGAAGGATATGCTGCCCAGTGCCACGGCCAGATCCTCGGCCTGGTGACGATCGACCTCGCCGGCATAGCGCAGGGTCAGGTGCAGCTGGTCATCGTCCTGCCAGCGCACATGCTCCACCCCGTGCATTTCGTCGAGCAGCAGCGCACGCACCGATGCTGGCGGACGGATGGCAACGAAAAGGCGATGGGTCATGAGCAATGCCCGATCGGGCGGTCAGCGCGTATTGCGACGCACCCGGTTGCGGCCATCGCTCTTGGCGTCATACATGGCCTTGTCCGCCCGTCCAACAGCCTGCTCTATGGGCTCGCCGCAGATGTGGTGGGAAATGCCAATCGAGGCGCTGGTGGCACCCGCGGGAAGTCCGAGCTCGTCATGCAGGCACGAAATGGCCTCGCGCAAGTCCTCTGCGAAAATGTGGGTCTGTTCGTCGTCAGCTTCGTCAAGGAAAAGCGCGAACTCTTCGCCCCCCAGACGTACCGCGAAATGGTTGGCATCGCTGTAGCCGCGCATCGCATCACGCATCAGGCCGCTCGCAGCGATAAGCATCCGGTCGCCGGCATCATGGCCATAGCTGTCGTTGAGTTGCTTGAAATTGTCGAGGTCGATCAGGAGGAGCTGGAATTTGCGGCTTTTGCCATGGTGCGCCAGGTCGCTCTCGAACAGCGCCCGGCGGTTGTAGAGCCCGGTCAGCGGATCATGCCTGGCGAGGAATTCCGCCTGCGCCAGTGCCTCGGCAAGCTCCTCGTTGAGGCGACGGTTCTCGACCAGCATCTCGGCCGAGAGCTGACGCTGCTTCATGGTGGCGAATGAATATGTGGCTACTCCGGCCAGCAGCACCGAAAAGCCAACAAACAGCAGAACGAAATCGCCAGGTGGTGCGAGTGATAACCCTAGCGCCATGGTGGTCAGGAAGCCGACAGCAAAAGCCAGGGTTTGCAGCCTTAGCGGGGCCGTCATCGAGATGACGAGAGCAGTACCGACAAGTACGCCCCCATCGATCACCAGGCGCAGCGGATGGAGGTAGGGTTCGACAATCAGGGGCACCAGCAGATAACCCCAGCTCATCCCGCCGAAGAAGAGCATAATGCCGAGAATCCTAAGTCGCGGCTTCAACGACTTTCCAAGATCCATCGCACTTCTGAGATTGGAGTACGTCAGATGGGTACCTACGGCGGCGAGCAGGCGCATGGCGACAGGCAAAACAAATGCCCGCGCATTAGGCAGGAACGAGGCCGCGACTGCGATAGCAATGATCGCCAGCAAATTGGTTGGAAATGCGTGCTTTTCGACATGCAGGACCGACTTGACCGTCTCACGCCAGCACTCGCGCTCCCATTCGGCGTCGCGTTCGGGCTGGATCCCGAATTCCTGGCTGGCCATTTGCGCCCCGTCTTTATGTTTCTTTGTTATGGGGTGCGCATAGAATAATACTAGAACTATCTAAAGGGACATTTAGATTATCCCGCTATATCAACACGTTCAGGTAAGTCTGGGATCGGAATACTGTCCCGATCTAAAAATAGCGGCACGCCGCCGTGAGCGATACTCCAGACCGCGGGCGGTGGCTCCTCCGGCGAAGGTATGATCCAGTTCGTCGCCCATTGCTCCGTAGTCGCGGCTCGATATTGCCGCGTTCAATGCGGGGCTCCGGTCTTCGGTGACATTGCCGAACCCGACGTTATAGAGCAGGTCGAGCAGTGCATCGAACTCGTGCTGGGCAAGCGGCAGGTCACCCACCAGCTTCCTCACGCCGCGCTCGGCTTCCTTCAAATCGCTCTCGAGGAGTTGCAGCGCCCGCTTCTCGTCGATGACATCGCCGACACGAAGATCGTCACCGGGTTTCACAAGGTGGCCGATGCCCACGGTCGGGTATCCCGCGACATCGCGATAGACGGTGAAGCGCACACCTTCCTCGCCGCTGAGGGCTTCCTTGAGCCGATCGCTCGCTTCCAGGAGCGCAGCAGGCAGCCGGACGTTGGCAGCCCGCGAGCCCGCCGCGCCGATCCGATGGTCGCCATGCAACGCACCCTGACCGGTTGCCGGCCCGCTAAGCGCGGCCAGCCCCACGGCCCCCACCGACAGCATCGCTGCGGCGCGTTTGCGCGCGGAGCGGCGCGGCTTGACTCCCAATGCCTCCTGCGCAGCCTTGCGAGCCCGGCGCAGGTCGCGTCCCTGCTGTCGCTCCCGGCGGATGGTCGCCAGCAGGTCTTTGGGCGCTTGGCCATCCCGCTCTCCTCCGTCCAGCGGACGGTTAAGCTCGTCGAGGAGCAATTTCAGCTTGGTGCTGGTGGCTTGGGTCGGGGATTGCGGGCGTGTTGCGGTGTGTTCCGGTCGAACGGTTTCCTTCTCGTCCATGGGGCGAGGTCTACTTTCTGCAATTGGCGTGTAGCACCGACGCAGCTTCACGGGCGGTTCCCGGGCGCGTCACTGGTGCAGGTCTCGTCTTTAGAACGCTCGGGAGGGCCGTTTCGGTCCTCGCTTCATCGCCCCGTTGCCACGGTCCAGGGGCTTCTCCGCCTTCTCAGGCAGCGCGACGGACGCGGTTGCGGCCCTGTCCCTTCGCCTCGTAGCAGGCGAAATCCGAGCGCAGCAGCGCATCGTCGATACCTTCGTCCGAACGCCACTCGGTAATGCCGATAGAGGCCGTTACCTGGAGCCCGTGGTACTCGGGCAGGGCCGAACCCACCGAAGCGATGTCGGCACGCAGTGTTTCGGCGAAGTCATGTGCCGTCTTGGCGTCGACCCCTTCGAGGACCACGAGGAATTCCTCGCCGCCCAGGCGAAATGCCTGCTGCTCGCCAAGGGTCGAATAGGCAGACAGGGAGCTGCGGATCGCATCCGAAGCCGCAATCAGCACGTGGTCTCCGGCGGCATGGCCGAACTTGTCGTTGATGCCCTTGAAACGGTCGAGGTCGATGGTGAGCAGATGGCGCTGGATCCCGCTGCGCTTGGGCTCGCGTTCCTCGAACAGGCGTCGGCGATTGAAGAGTCCAGTCAGCGGATCGCGCCAGCTGAGGAATTCCGCATGGGCAAGGGCTTCCTCGAGTTCCTCGGTCAGCTTGCGGTTTTCCACCGTCGTGCGGGCGGCCAGTTCAATGTGACGACCCGCATTGGTCGCATAGACCCGCACACCAAGCACGAAGGTAGTGGAAACGAATACGAACAGCTGGTCGTACCGATCGGGATGGGTGAGGATGATGCCAACCGACACCAGCCAGAATGCGCCCAGCATGCCATCACGCGGTGCGGGAAATGCGGCCATGGTCACCGCGATAAGCGTCACAACCACCAGCACGACGACCTGAAGCGTCACCGCCGATGCCATGGTGCTGCCGATGGGGGCTGGCCACAGCATCAGGGCCAGGGTGGCCCCGGTCGTGGACATGGCGGCGAAGAGCATGCCTTCGGTCCAGCCGAGAGGCTCGCGCCGCTCAATACGATCCTCGAGCCGGGTCGCGGCCCAGCGCGTGAACAGGAACGAGCCGATACGGGCGAGCATGAACAGCGAGAGCAGGGCCGAACCTGGCATCGTGGATACGGTGACCAGCAGCATCGTCACGCCGAGCAGGCTGGCTGTCAGCGCGTGCCTCTCGCGCGCAAGCATGTCGAGCACCGCCTCGCGCCGCACTTCGTATGCGTCGATGGCGCTGTCCTGCTCTTCAAATTGCGCGTCGGATTCCAGCAAGTCCCGTCTCGATGGTGCAATTCCTCGAGCTTGGGTCCTACCGGGCAAATCTTAATATTTGTGCACTGCAAAAGGGGCCGCGGGCAGGCGCAGCAGGCGGTTCTGGCCGCCTGCCATGCTTACCGCGCGGACCTTTTGCTGGAACCTCCGCGACTTACCAGATGCGCGCACGATCCTCCGGAGCAATGTACATTTCGTCATCGGGGGTGATGCCGAAGGCTTCGTACCACGCATCGACATTCCGCAGCGGAGCGATGGTGCGATAGCGCGCCGGGCTGTGCGGGTCGGTGGTGACCTGGTTGCGCAGCGCATCCTCGCGCGCCTTGGCCCGCCATACCTGCGCATATGCCAGGAAGAAGCGCTGGTCGCCGGTCAGTCCGTCGATCACCGGAGCTTCCTCGCCATTGAGCGACTTGTGGTAAGCGTCGAGTGCCACCAGCACACCGGCGAGGTCGGCGATGTTCTCGCCCATCGTCAGGTCGGGATTGATGAAGGCACCGGGCACGACTTCGAACTTGGCATACTGGTCGCCGAACTTCTTGGCTTCGACCTTGAAGCGTTCGTTGTCCTGCGCGGTCCACCAGTCGCGGATCGCGCCGCTGGCGTCGATCTTGCGGCCCTGGTCATCGAAGCCGTGGCTGATCTCGTGGCCGATGACCACGCCGATCGCGCCATAGTTCACCGCCGGATCGGCCCAGGCGTCGAAGAACGGCGGCTGGAGGATGCCGGCCGGGAAGACCATCTTGTTTTCCAGCCCTCCGTTATAGGCGTTCACTGTCTGCGGGTTCATGCCCCACTTGCTGCGGTCGACCGGCTTGCCGAGATCGCTCATCGCGTAATCCGCATTGAACGCGGTTGCGGCGACCATGTTGTCGTAGAGGCTCGTTTCGCTGACCGGGAGCTGTGAATAGTCGCGGAACTCCTTGGGATAACCGACCATGACGTCCATCTTCTCGAGCTTCTCGAGCGCGGCGGTCTTGGTGTCGCTGCTCATCCACTCATTGCCGCGAATGCGGTCGGCCATGGCGAGCTTCAGGTTGGTGACCAGCTCGTCCATGCGGGTCTTGGCGATCTTGGGGAAGTATTCCTCGACATATGCCTCGCCCACCAGCTCGCCCAGCTGCCCGTCGATCAGGTCGACCGCGCGCTTCCAGCGGGCGCGCTGTTCGCTGACACCCGAAAGCTTGCTGGTGAATTCAAAGCGGCTGTCGACCATCTTCTTGTTGAGATAGGGCGAAGCCTGATCGGTGATCCGCGCCTTCTGCCAAAGCTTGAGCGTATCGAGATCGGTCGTTGCATAGAGCGCGGCGATGGCCTGGATCGCGGTATTGTCGGTAACGATGATGCGATCCTGCGGCGGGATATTGTAGCCATCGAAGAAAGCATCCCAGTCAACGCCCGGCGCGTAGGCGGCCAGCTGCGCGCTCGACATCGGGTTGTTGATCTTGTCGATGTCGCGGGTGAGTTCGTTGTCCCAGTTGAGCTCTGCGAGATAGGTCTCGAAGGTCATCACACGGCTTGCCGCCTCGCGCGGGTTCTTCACGCCGATGTTGCGGAAGGTGCGCTCGAGATAGGCGTAGTAGGCGCCGCGCTGGTCGGCGAACTTGTCGTTGAAGTAATAGTCCTTCTCGGGAAGGCCGAGGCCGCCCGAGCCGATCCACAGCGAGTTCATCGTCGGATCGTCGGGATCGGCATAGGGGCCGCCGCCGAACAGCGTGCCGCCGAACTTGTTGTAGGTGGAGCCCATGAAGCGCGCGAATTCGACCTTGTCGGTGATTGCATCGACCTTGGCGAGATCGCGCTTGAGCGGGGCGATCCCGGCGCGCTCGATGGCCTTTTCGTCCATGAAAGTCTTGTAAAGCGCGCCGTGCTGGGTGCCTGCGGGCGCTCCGGTGATGAGGCCGTTGACCTGTTCGGTTACATCCTCGCGCAGATTGTAGAACGAGCCGACCGAAGGACGGTCACCGGGGATTTCGGTGCGATCCATCCAGGCGCCGCTGGCATAGCGTTCGAAATCGTCGCCCGGGTCTGCGGTGAGGTCGCGCGTGGTCAGGTCGAGGCCGTAGTCGCCGATCTGGGCCTTGCCGGTGACGACGATGACGTCGGTCGTGGTGCTATCAGCCGCGGCGTCGCTATCGGCATGGGCAGGCAGGGCGGGAAGGGCGATGGCGAGGCCGAGCGCGAGGGCGGAACTGGCCTTTGCACGGGCGAGAATGCGATTGCGAACCATTGAAAAATCCCCTGAGATTTGAATGGACCGCTAGCTAGCGCCTGGCCTGCGTCGACGGAAATGCTTGTCGGCGAACGGTAGAATCGTGTCGTCAGAGGTCGAGACGGGGCGCGCATTGCGGCCCCGTCACTGCAGTATCCTGCCCTAAACGAACACATCTCCCAGCGGCACCAGCGGGTCGTTGCCGAGCAGCGGCATCATGAGACCTTCGGGCGCGTTGCCGAAGTCGCTGGCGGCGAGGTCGTCGAGGACGAAGGCCTTGGAAACGTCTTCCGGCTCGGCCGTGGTCGGGAACCAGTCCGCCCAGGTCGAGGAATCGAAGCCATTGGCGGTGAGGTAATCGATGACCTGCTGCTCGCTCTGGTAGTTGGCATAGCGGATGTTGCCGTCCGCATGCATGTAGGCGTGGAGATAAGCGGTGCCGTCGGTGAGCGCGAAATAGACCTCCTGCAGCCCGTCGCCGTCATAGTCGTCGGCTCCCAGCACGCGGTTGATGTTCTCGATGAAGAGATCGTTCTGGAAGCGGCGCTGGCTGTCATTCGGACCACCGGCAACGACATCGCCCGAAGCCACCAGCGGATCGATATAGATGCCCACCACGCGGGTCTCGCCCGCCCAGCCATGGTCGGAGAAGTAGGACAGGCCGTCCTCGGTCCCGCCTACCGTAGCGAAGCGGCCGATCTCGCGGTTGACGAGGATCTGGTCGATATCGCCATCGCCGTCGATGTCGGCACTGCCGATCCGCAGCCACGAACCATTGCCGCCCAGCGCATTGCCGTCGAAATCGCGGATATTGTCCATCGCGGCCTGGTAGACCGTGGGATCGGCAGTCTCGAAGTTCACCGAGACACCGCTGCCCGGCAGCAGGCGCATGGTCTGGTCGTCGAACTGGAGATACTCGACATTGGTCAGCGTATCGGTGCCGTCGGGCCCAGCCACCTCGAACACTCCGGCCGAGGTCTGGGTCACCGTATAGGCCGATCGCAGTCCGCGAACCACCGCCGTGTCGACATTGCCGCCGCCGTCGATTGTGTCATTGCCGCCAAGGCCGGTCAGGACATTGGCTTCGCTCGACCCGATGAGTGTGTTGGCGATGAAGTTGCCGGTCGCGCTGTAAGCGCCTTCCATGATGACGAGAGTTTCGATGGAGGAGGCAATCGTGGCATTGAAGCCGGAGACGCGCATGGTGTCATTGCCACCGGTCGCGGTCTCGATGATCTGGTCACCAATATCGTCAATGATGTAGATATCGTCGCCGTCCCCTCCTTCCAGCCGGTCGGCACCGATCCCGCCGTCGAGCAAATCGTTGCCGGCGCCACCGAAAAGATAGTCGATACCCTCTCCGCCATAGAGCGAGTCGTTCCCGTTTTCGCCGTAGATGTCGTCGTCGCCGCCGCGGCCGTAGAGCGCGTCGTCGCCGTCATAGCCAAGCAGCAGGTTACTCGCAGCGTCGCCGAAGAGGGTGTCGTTATAGAGCGAACCGCCAAGTCCTTCGATCCCGACAAGCGTATCTTCACCCGCTCCACCCGTCGATTGAGCAGTGCCGATTGCAAGATCAACTGTGACCCCGGATGCTGCAGTTTCATAGGACGCAACGTCGAGCCCGGCGCCGCCGTCGACGAGGTCATTGCCTGCCCCGCCAATGAGCCAGTCGTCCCCTTCAAGACCATAGAGGAAATCCGCGCCCGCAAATGCATCCATGATGTCGTTGCCTGCGGTGCCGTACAGCGTATCGGAGCCGTCGGTGCCAATATCGGGGAGATCGATCGAGGCATACACGATGCCTTGGCTGGTGTTATAGTAGATGCCTTCGCCATCGGCGGCGACGACGATCTCCTCGCCCCACTGCAGGGTGTTGAAGTTGACCCCTGACACCGGAAGGGTGCCTGCAACGGTATAATTGTATGCGTCGATCACAACGACGGCCTGGCTTTGTGCGTCGAGGAAGAAGATCCGCTGCCCGTCCGGGCTGAATGCCACACCCTGTGAGGAACCGAGCGAAGGGTAATAGTTCGTCAGGTCGACGATGTAGTCCATCGTGCCGGTGTAGACATGGGCTCCACCGCCCGTGACAATCACGATGCGGTCGGCAGAAGTGGTGCCCGAAGCCGCCTCAATGCCGCCGGCGTAGCCGTAGACATTGTTCTGGTAGACCCCGTTGCTGTCGATCACAGTCCCGCCTGGACTGATCAGGAAATACTCCGCCGACGAAAGCCCGAGCTGGCCAAGCAAGACCGTATCGGAACCAGGGATCGTCGATAGCGATGCTGCGGACCCAAGTCCGGCATAGAAGCTGCCATGCTGGGACAACGAGCCGCTTGGCAGTTCCACCGTCGCCAGAGGCGCCCAACCGCTCCAGCCCGGAAGGATGTTCTGGGAGACCTGGAGCGTGTCGTTGTCGGACCAGGTGATGTCCGCGAAGGTGTAGTCGCTGCCCCCCACGGTGTATGTGTATTCGGTGGCGGCAAATGTATTGAGGTCGATTATGTAAAAGCTGACATCGGCGCTGTTTTCGGTCCAGTTCTGGAACTGCTGCACATTTTCCGCGACTTCTTCGATGATCGCCAACTGCGTCCCGTCGGGCGAGAGCGAGATTGCCCCGAGATCGGAACCCAACAGGACATCGTACAGGAGCTCGCCGGTCTGCGAATCGTAAACTCGCAAATATCCATCGTTTCCAGCAACATAGATAAAGGCACCGTCCTGGCTAAATACCCAGTTTTCGTCCCCCTGAGTCGGAATCAGCACGACACTCATTGATGCACCCCACAATTGCCGCGCCGAATACGGGCGGATCCAGAATCTCAGTCAATCTGGCGGGATGCGACCACCTGCAGCCCCCATGAGGTCTAACTACTTCATGTATTGAATAGGTCAATCGGAACAAACGATGCTCGAACTGTTCTTCCGGATATGTCCGAATTCGGGAAGGAGCGACGACTAGGCAACGGTGTGGGCCTGCCGTCCGAAGAAAAGAGTCCAGCACAAGACGCACAGCCACCCAGCGGCCACTCCCGCGAATGTGAAGAGCAGCGTTTGTGCGAGACCGGACAGGATGGCGAGGCAAGCTGCGAGGGCGTAGAAATCACGCATCGTTATGTAGGTGAGCCATTGCTTGATACGTGAGGGTCGCTCGCGGAAACGGGTCTTCAGCGCATCGAATGTGAAGGCCCCGCCATCACGCCTCGACTGCCATGCGAGGATCACATTGCCCATCGCCAGCAGGGCGCAACCGGCGGCCCCGGCCAGCGCTGCCTCACGGTGACCGGCGGTGAACAGATTGTAGCTGACCCCGCCGATGAAACCGAGGTTCGTCGCTGCATCGGTCAGGCTGTCCATCATCGCGCCACGGGCGGAGCTCCTGAAAGTGGCGCGTGCCATCTCCCCGTCCACACCGTCGACGATCGAGGCCAGCTGGAACAATACTGCGCCTGCTATCAGCCCGGCACTGCCACCGAAGACAAGTGCCAGGAACATCGCCACACCGAGCAAACCTGCGGCGAGCGTCGCGTGCCAGGGGCGTGCGACAGGGTGCCTGAGAACCACGCGTGTTATCGCGCGGGAGATCGGGCGATTGATCGTTCGCGAAACGATGCCGTCGGCTTGCTTTCCGGTGTTCGCAACGATCAAACGAGCCTGCTCGTGCAATGCCGAGATACCCGCTGCCTCAACCCTGCTGCCCGCCGTTGATTGCAGGCTCTCACCGGCAATGTGTCCGAGGCTGCTAGGGTCGACCAGATCGACCGCCTTCCAATCCACATCAGGCGCCAGCCGTGCAGCCTCGTGTTTCGTCAAAGGCGAGGGCACCCATCCGCCCGCTACGGCAATAAGGAGGGGCCGGTTCCTGAACCGCTCGTCGGTCGCAGCCGTCGCCAGGGCGCGTGCGGCGGCCGGAATTCCCGCTACAAGCAAGTTCGCGGCATCCGCGCTACCGAAAGTAATGGTGGGGGCATTCTCGGCAGACATAAGTCCCGGTGCTGCTTGCAATTGACCTTGTGGAATTGCATCGGCGTCTACAGGCAAGCCCGTTGAAGGCAAGGTCGGCTTGCTTTCCGCAAATCAGGTGATCGCCCAAGTGACCTCGACCAAGTCCAACGATGCAGGGAGGGCGCCAGGCGCCGGGGTGACGGACCGGGTGGTCGAGCTGCAGAACCCGCTGGATCGGGTCCTCTACCATCCTCTCGCTGCGCGACTGGCGCGGGCGCTCGCCGGAACATTCGTCACTCCGAACATGGTGTCGGTCGCTGGAGGGCTGGCGATTGTCGCGGCTGGCCTGATCTACATCCAGCCAGGCTGGCCGCTGCCCGCATTGCTTGGTCTCCTGGTCCATATGGGCTGGCATGTTTTCGACGGCGCAGACGGCACACTTGCTCGAATGACCGGCCGGGCAAGTCCCTCGGGTGAGATCATCGACGGGATCTGCGACTATGCGGGTCACATTGTCCTTTATCTCATGCTCGCCGGCGCAGCTTTTGTGTCGGAGGGTTGGTTGGTCTGGGCATTGGCAGTGGCTGCGGGCCTCAGCCGTGTGCTCCAGGCGAATTTCCACGAAGTGCAGCGTCGTCACTATCTCAACTGGACATACGGTGTCGCGTGGTTGGGATCAGGTGGGAGCAGGGATGCGCACGGTATCCTCGCTTTGGCAGGTCGAACCTATCTGCACATCGCCACGCTGCTTGCCCCGGAATACCCGGACATCGGCGAAGTCGCCTCCGATCCTGCCCGCTCGGAACAGGTCGCGGCAAGAATGCGTGAGCTGGGACCTTCGGCGCTGTCCGGCAGTGCCTTGCTAGGTGCGAACTATCGTACCCTCGCGCTTGGAGCATCGATGATCGCCGGAACGCCCCTGTGGTACTTCATCTACGAAGCAGTGTTCCTGAACCTTGTGCTCTTCGCGAGCGTTTCGCGTTCGCGGCTTACAATTGCCGGGCTGCGCGAGGCGCTTCAGCTCAACCCGAGCACGCGACGATAGGTATCGAGATTGCCCTGGGCAAAGGCGCGCCAGCTCAACTGCCCGGCGCGGTCGATTCCCCTGCGTGAAAGCGCCTCCGCCAGTTGCGGGTCTCCTGCAATTTTCCCAAGCGCCTCGGCGATCGAAGCAGGGTCGGCAGGATCGACCAGCAATGCGGCGCCGCCTGTTACTTCAGGCATGGCCGAACGATTGCTCGTGACGACGGGGCAACCGCTGGCCATTGCTTCGGCGAGGGGCATGCCGAAACCCTCGACGAAAGAGGGGTGGAGGAGGGCCGCCGCACCGCGATAAAGTGTCGCGAGGTCTCCGTCGCCAATCGTGGGGACGAAGCGAAGTTGACCGGCAATGCCAAGGCTTTCGGCGAGGTGCTGCAACCTTTCCGAGCCCGCCGCTCTGCGCTGGACGAGAACCAGCATCATTCGCTTGTCGCCCGCAAAGGCCGCCGCAAAACCCCGGATGGCGCCTTCGTGGTTCTTGTAGGGAGCGTTCTGCCCCACCGTCAGGATGTAGCTCCTTTTGGTCAGGCCTATTTCCGCGAGAAACTCCCCGTCCGGCTCGTGCGGGACGGGATCGGCTGACACGCCGGGGAGGCAAGCCCACGTGTGATCAGCAATGCCGGGCTCGAAATCGACAAGCGCGGTGCGGGTGGCCTCGCTGACCGTCAGGATTGCTGCAGATCTGTCCAATGCCCGCCTCATGCCGTGACGGTAGAACCGCCGTTCGACATGGCCCCAGGCTGCCGGGTTGCACAGCTGCGGCGAGGTCAGCCACATGATGTCATGGACGGTGGTGACGCAGGGCATGGAAAGCCCGCGCGGGAGGATATTGGAAGGGGCGTGGAACAAATCGATGCCGCGCAGGTCCACTATCCTGGGCAGCCACCACATGGTGGCAGGGCCGTTGGCCTCGGCCGAAACCACGGTCTCGCTGACATTCGGCGCGGTCGATAGCCGCACCTTGCGTTCTGGATGCCGCAGGAGGCGGAACTGCCAGTCGGGTGCGAGTTCGGGCAAGTGATCGACCAAGGCCTGGGCGATGCGCCCGATCCCACTTGGGCGATCCTTGATGTATCGGCAGTCGAGGCAGATTGTGGGCATGGCGGGTTCACGCCTGTGGCCATTCTGGAGCCGGCTGCAAGTCGCGATTCAGCATCTGGACATTTTTTGGGCCGCATTGGCGAACAGTTCGCCGTGCCCTTCTCCTCGACCTATTGGAGTTTCGGGTTGGCGAGCCTAAGAGCGGGCGGCGCTTCTCCGAAGCAGTTTCGATGATTCGTAGTGTCGGAACATAGTTGAGTTCGGTGGCAGTTGTTGTTGCGACAGGCGAGATAACTAGCGCGTCCTGTCCGCATATTTTGCGCAGCGCCGATCTATCCTGAGTAACGGTGTAGGATTGAGATAAATGTCAGCGATTAGGGTGGCGATTGTCGGCATCGGTAACTGTGCGAGTTCTCTGGTGCAGGGAGCAGCCTATTACTCGCGCAAGGAATCTTCACGCGGCCTGATCCATGAATTCGTGGGCGGCTACGGAGCCTCGGATGTCGAGTTCGTGCTCGGAATCGATGTGGACCGGCGCAAGGTCGGAAAGGATCTTTCCGAAGCCATCTTCGCCGCACCCAACAACACCAAGGTCTTCTACGACGCGGTCGCTTCGAATGGCGCGAAGGTCATGCGCGGTTGCGTGCTGGATGGAGTGGCCGAACACATGGTCAGCGCGGGCGAACGGGGCTTCATCCTCGCCGATGGACCCGACGCGACCCGTGAGGAGATTGTCGCAGCACTCAAGGAGACACGCGCCCAGATTCTCCTCAATTTCCTGCCTGTCGGTTCGCAACGCGCGAGCGAGTTCTACATGGAATGCGCTCTCGAGGCGGGGGTTGCCGTCGTCAACTGCATCCCGGTCTTCATCGCCAGCGATCCAGAGTGGGAAGCACGTTTCCGCGATGCAGGGCTTCCGATTGTGGGCGACGACATCAAGGCGCAGATCGGTGCCACCATCGTCCACCGCACCCTGTCCAACCTGTTCACCACGCGCGGCGCGACGATCGAGCGTACCTATCAGCTCAACACCGGCGGCAATACCGACTTCATGAACATGCTCGACCGCCAGCGGCTGACGAGCAAGAAGGCTTCGAAGACCGAGGCTGTCCAGGCGGCGCTCGCCGAACGGCTCGCAGACGAGAATATACAGATAGGTCCGTCGGAGTATGTGCCCTGGCAGAAGGACAACAAGTTGTGCTTCCTGCGCCTCGAGGCGACCCAGTGGGGCGATGTCCCGATGGACCTCGAACTGCGCCTCTCGGTCGAGGATAGCCCCAATGCGGCGGCCTGCGTTATGGACGCTATCCGTTTTTGCAAATACGCCCTCGACAATGGTGATAGCGGCGCCCTGATCGCTCCCAGCGCCTATTATTGCAAGCATCCCCCGCAGCAGATCGACGAGGACACGGCCGGGCGTATGCTGGATGACTATGTTTCCCGCTTTGCCCAGGCCGCGGAATAGTCGCGCAGGAACGGACGGATTGCAGCTGGTTTTCGATGGACGCGCTTATTCTTGCCGCCGGTCTCGGCAGTCGGCTTCGCGAAGTCGAGCCGTGCAAGCCGCTTACCCGGCTGAATGGTCTGTCGCTGCTCGAGATCGCAATTCGACAGCTTGTCGCTGTCGGATCGACACGGGTCGTCGTGGCGACAGGATATCGCGCCGAGGAGATCGAAGTTGAGCTGCCGCAAATTGCGGCGAGCACTGGCATCTCCGTCGAAGCTCGCCGCGTGGCGGATTATCGCCAACCCAACGGCTATTCGGTGGTGACGGGCTCTGCCGGTTTCGAGGGCGAGTTCCTCCTCGTCATGGCCGATCACGTATTTTCGACCGACGTCCTGCGTTGCCTTGTCGAAAGACCTGCGCCCAAGGACGGCGTGTTACTGGCGATCGATCGCAGGGTGGGATCTCCGCTGGTCGATCCCGACGACGCGACGTGGGTGGCGATCAATGATGCCGGACTCATCACGCAGATTGGCAAGAGCCTCACCGCCTATGATGCGGTTGATTGCGGCGCCTTCCGCACGACGCTCGCGCTGCCAGCTGCCATTCGCGAGGCCATCGCGGATGGGCGGCAAGGCTCGCTTTCCGACGGGATGCAGCGTCTCGCGGACGAGAGGCGGGCGGCGACGGTCGATATCGGCGATAGCTGGTGGATCGACGTCGATGACGCCCGCGCACTCGAATTGGCCAGAGCGCAGGTACCGCAGCATCTTGCAGACCTCTTCGCGGGGATGAGCGAAGCATTGTGAGCGAGCAAATCCTCCTCGATGTTACGCGCTCCTTTTTTCGCCGGTGGAGGGGACTGACTCCAAGCGGTATCGACCGCGTGTGCGATGCCTATGTGGCCCATTTCGCCCATGACGCGCTGGCTGTCGTCCAGGTTGCGGGGCAACCGCTGGTGTTTGACCGGCAAAGCTCGAAGAAGCTGTTCGCGGCCTTCGACCTGATGGGCTCCGCATTTCGGCGCAAGGCCCTTCCGATAGTGCTGTGCCTTCCCCACTCGCTTGCCGGACGCGAAGCGATCAGCGGTGGTCGATACATCAATGTCGGTCACAGTGATTTCGACCGAGGGCGGCACTGGCGCTGGGTGGAGCGGTTTGGGTTTGAGACCACCTATTTCATCCACGACCTGATCCCTATCACGCACCCGCAGGTGACCACGGGGCGCAAGACCCGGCGCCATCGCGCACGGGTTGAGCGCGTACTGGCGGGGGCGGGTAATATCCTGGTGAATTCCCATGATACGGCGGACGCATTGCGCCGCTTCGCCCGCAGCCACGACTATGATGCGCCACGACTCTTGGTCGCGCCGCTATCGGGATCCAGCCTGCCCCTGCCGCTTCTTACCGGAACGCCTGGTGACCGGCTTTTCGTTTCGGTCGGGACGATCGAGCGGCGCAAGAACCATTTGCTGCTGCTGAATGTCTGGTCGCGACTGGTCGAAAGGTTGGGTGGAGAGGCGCCAAGGTTGATAATCGCCGGAAGTCCCGGCCTTGGCGGGCGGGTGGTCTTGGACGAGTTGGCGCGTCGATCGCAGCTTGAGCATGTCGTCGAGATTCGCTCGGGGCTCGACGATGGACAGATCGCGCAACTCATATCCGGCGCGCGGGCGGTGCTGCTCCCGACCTTCGCCGAAGGCTTTGGTCTGCCGCTGATCGAGGCGCTGCGCCTGAAGGTACCGGTAATCGCAAGCGATCTTGGGAGTTTTCGCGAGATCGGTCGCGGCATTCCAACCCTGCTCAATCCGTACGATGTCGCGGGCTGGGAAAACGCGATCATCGCGATGATGCGCGGCGATGGCGATCACCAGCGCCAGCTTGACATGATCCCGCAATTCCACGCTCCGAACTGGAGTGACCATTTCGCGCTGGTCGACGCCTGGCTGGCGGGCGAAACGGGGCCGGAAACTTGCGCCCCGCGCGAGAATGGCATTTACACCTCCTTCCCGAAGAGAAGGCGACAGGGTCTCGAGAATTGATACCGGATCGTTTGAAATCCATCAGCCCGCTGTTCCTGGCTGTCGTCGCCGTGCCGACGCTGCTTTCGGCCGTCTACTACACCTTCCTCGCCGAGGACGTTTACGTGTCCGAGGCGCGCTTCCTTGTGCGCAGCCCGGACAAGCCCGACATCTCGCCGCTCGGCGCCATCCTGAGTGCGGGGGCAATTTCCGGCGCAACCGAAGAAACCAATGCAGTGCGCGAATATCTCGGATCGCGCGCGGCGCTGGAGAAGATCAATGAGGACGGCCTTGTCAGCGAAGCGTACGGCAACACGACCATCTTCTGGCTGGACCGTTTCGGAGGACTGACCGGCGACACTTTCGAGCAGCTCTACGAATATTTCGGCGACAAGATGGCGATAGAGGAGGGCGAGAGCGTGCCCGTCCTCAGGCTGTCGGTAGAGGCCTTCGATCCCGTCCAGGCACAGCAGATCAACGAGCGGCTGCTTCTGGGTTCGGAAGAGCTGGTCAACGAGTTGTCCGAACGCGCTCGCGGCGACGCGATCAGCTTTTCAACCGACGAAGTGAGTGCCGCACGCGACAAGGCCCGCAGTGCTTCGCTCGCACTGGCAAAGTTTCGCGATCGGCAGGGTATCATCGATCCCGAGCTCCAGGCCAAGGTCGGTCTCCAGACAATCTCGCAACTGCAGGAAGAGCTGATCGCCACGCGCACGCAGCTACAGCAGATGCGCACACACACGCCTCAGGCTTCGCAGATTCCGTTCCTCAAGACTCAGGTCGGCGAGCTCGAACGCGAGATCGCCGACCAGACAGCGAAGATCGCCGGCGGCTCGCGTTCGCTGTCGGTCAATGCGGTCCGCTTCCAGGAGCTGACGCTGGCTTCGAAATTTGCCGAACAGCAACTCGCTGTGGCGCTTGCCTCGCTCCAGGAAGCGCAGGCCGATGCCCGGCGCAAACAGGCCTATGTCGAGCGGATTTCCGAGCCGTCGCTGCCCGACTACGCTCTCTATCCGCGACGCATCCGCAACATTTTCGCCACCTTCATCTTTGGCCTGCTGGCGTGGGGTGTCCTCTCGATGCTGATAGTCGGCATTCGCGAGCACCGCGACTGATGGCGACGAGCCTCACCCACACTGCGCCCTTGCGCGAAAGCCTAAGGGTGAACGGGCGGGTGATCGGCGCGCTGCTGGTCCGCGAAATGCTGACCCGCTATGGACGGCACAACATCGGTTTCCTGTGGCTGTTCGTCGAGCCGATGCTCTTCACGCTGGGGGTTACCGCGTTGTGGACGGCGACCAAATCGGTTCACGGCAGCGATCTGCCGATCGTCGCCTTCGCCCTGACTGGATATTCCAGCGTCCTGCTCTGGCGTAACATGCCGGGCCGCTGCATCGGCGCGCTGTGGGCCAATCTCTCGTTGATGTACCACCGCAACATCAAGGTGCTGGATATCTATGCTGCGCGCCTGCTGCTCGAATTTGGGGGCGCGACGATTTCGTTTGCAGTGCTGGCCATCGTGTTCATCGCCTTCGGCATCCTTGCCCCGCCGGAGGATTTCCTTGCCGTGGTCTCCGGCTGGCTGCTGCTCGCCTGGTTCGGTTGTGCGCTGGCGGTGCTCCTGGGTGCCTTGTCGCATCGCAGCGAGCTGGTCGACAAGCTGTGGCACCCGTCATCCTACCTGCTGTTCCCGCTCTCGGGCGCAGCATTCCTCGTCGACGCTCTGCCGCGTGTCGCGCAAGATGTGGTGCTCTGGATACCTACCGTCCACGGCGTCGAGCTGGTGCGTGAAGGCTGGTTCGGGTCGCAGGCGAGGGCGCACTACGATCTCGCCTACCTCATCAGCTTCAACCTCGCCCTGTCGGTTGCGGCGTTGATTGCCGTGCGCTGGCTGGCGCGCCGCGTGGTGCCGGAATGATCCGGGTCCGCGATCTCCACAAGTCCTACCCGACGCGCTTCGGCAACAAGGTCGTGCTGGATGGCGTGGACTTCGAACTGGCGAAGGGTGAGCGCCTTGGCATCCTGGGGCGCAATGGTGCGGGTAAATCGACCCTGATCCGGCTCGTGAGCGGGGCCGAGAAACCGACCTCCGGCACCATTGAACGCTCGATGTCGGTGTCATGGCCCCTTGCATTCGGAGGCGCTTTCCAGCCGCAGTTGACCGGCATCGACAATATCCGTTTCATCACCTCGATCTACGACCAGGATTTCGAGCGCAATCTCGCCTTTGTCGAGGAGTTCGCCGAGCTTGGGCCTTACTTGCGCGAACCGGTTCGCAGCTACTCCTCCGGCATGCGTGCGAGGCTGGCTTTCGCAATCTCGATGATTATCGAGTTCGACTGCTTCCTGATCGACGAAATCGGCGCGGTGGGTGATGCCCGCTTCCACGATCGCTGCAATCGTGAGCTGTTCGAGAAGCGCGGCGATCGCGCGATGATCATTATCTCGCACGATGCCGGATATGTACGCGAACACTGCAATCGCTGGGCCATCCTGCACGATGCCAGGCTGACGCTGTTCGACGATTTCGAGTTGGCCTATGAAACCTACAAGGAACTGATCGGCGCCGAGGTGGCGAGCGATCCGGTTGCGGTCGACTTCACCAACCGCGCGCTGATGATCGCCTCGTCGCAGCACGCCGCGCTTAGCGACGAGCGGTTCCGGGCGCTTGTCCAGCAAGGCGACTGGGCGCGCGACGAACGCGACTGGTCGCGCGCTGCCGAGCAATATTCGAAGGCGCTCGCGCTTTACCCCTACCAGCGCAGCTACTGGACGCAGCTGGGCCATATGGAAAAGGAGCAGGGCCGCTTTGCCAAGGCTGAAATCGCCTATCGCACGGCCGTAGCCCTTGGCGAGCCCCTGGCCGATGTGGAGGAGCATGCGCGCTTTGTGTTCGAGCGGCAGGAGGGCGACGGTGCGCAATTCGTGATGAGAGTGCCCGGCCAACGCCATGCTGCCGAACAGCCTCCTGCGATGCCCGATGTGGAATTGCTCGCGCTGATGGTCGGCGCGTCTTCCGCACTCGAAGAGCCTCACCTGCTTGCGGCCATTCGCGAGCACGCCACTCTGGACGAACTGGGCGCCGATCTGGCGTTGCGGAATGCGAGGACCTCCGCCTCAATGGAAGGGCCGGAACTTGATCGTATCCTTTGCCTCTTCGGCGATAAGCTCAATGAAGGTCGGCGCGCGGACATCCGCCGCCTGATCGCGGCAGGGGCGAACTTCGCCGAGCAATTGCGCGATCACGCGGCGTTGGGCAAGTGGCCTCGAACCCGCGCTGCAATCGATGCGCGCCAGTCGCAACATCTAAACCGCATCAACCCCACGACCCGCAAGGTGCGGGCCTGATCGAACATGAACACAACACAAAAGAACATCCTGATCGACGGCTATAACCTCGGGCTCGAGAAAGGCACCGGTGTCGCCACCTACGCACGCAACCTGAGCTACGAACTTGGCGAACTGGGTCACAAGGTTTCGGTGCTTTACGGCAATCGCGGATCGTTCAATCGCGACACCCTGCTGCACGAGATCGCCTTTTTCGACGGACCGGTCGAACAACCGCGCCTGCTCGAACTGATCGAGCGTGCGCGTCAGGCGATCCGCGGTCCGCTCAGCTTCTCTGCCAAGCAGGTCCCGATCACCGGCCGTGTGGTCTCGCGCAGCTTTTTATCGCGGCTTCCCCATTTCGACACGATCTATAATTCGAACGAGCTGTTCAAGAATGCGCATGGCGCGTTCTGGATGTGGCAGAAGCCGGTCAGTGTTCGACTACCTGAACAACCGGACCTAGCCCATTGGACCTATCCGCTACCGATTGTGCTCAAGGGGCGGCCTAACATCTATACGATGCACGATCTCGTTCCACTCAAGCTGCCCTACACGACGCTCGACAACAAGCGCCGCTACCTCAAGCTTATGCGCCTGCTTGGCGATCAGGCCGACCACATCGTAACCGTCTCGGAAAACTCGAAACGGGACCTGATCGAGCTGGTCGGGATTCCCGAGGAGCGAATCACCAACACCTACCAGTCGGTGCAGATTCCGACCAAATATCGCGACAAGCCCGAAGACCAGGTTGCTCGCGAGGTGGAGGGTGTGACGGGCTTTCCTTTCAAGGGTTATTTCCTGTTCTGGGGGTCGCTGGAGCCGAAGAAGAACATTGGCCGCCTGATCGAGGCCTATCTCGCCAGCCAGGTCGATACGCCGCTCGTTATCATCGGCGCGCAGGCGTGGAAGGCGGAGAAGGAGCTGGCACTCCTCAACGAAGGCCGCGTCGAGATTGCCGGAGGCGGCAATGTCTCCGAAGTTCGTGGCCTCGTGGGCCCTGAACGTCGGCGCGGCGCGAGAAAGCGCATTATCCGACTGGACTATGTGCCATTCAGTCTTCTGGTGAGCCTGATCCGCGGCGCCAAGGCCGCGCTGTTCCCGTCTCTTTATGAGGGCTTCGGCTTGCCAGCCCTCGAAGCCATGCTGCTGCGAACTCCGGTTATCTGCTCGGATACGTCGTCACTGCCCGAGGTGGTCGGCGATGCGGCCTTGATGGTTGATCCTTATGATCCTTCTGCGATCACCAAAGCGATACGAGCGATCGACGCGGACGAAGGCCTGCGCTCCGAACTGGCCGAGCGCGGTGTAGCGCAGGCAGCCCTTTACAGCCCCGAGATCTACCGCAAGCGGCTGCAAAACGTGTATTCGAGGTTTCTGTGATGAACCGACGTCCGAACTTTCCCGTTGCCGGTGTCTTTGTTGCCGCTGCACTTGCAACCGGCGTTGGCGGCTGTTCGAGCTTCGGCGCGGCCGGACCCGGCACCAAGTCCGTGCGCAGCGTGGATGGCGAAAGCCATGCGGCCGCAGACATCTCGGTGGTCGAGCTTGATGATAGCGCCACCCGGAGAATGGCAGCGTATTCGCAATCATCGAGCTTCGCGCAGGTATTCGGTGAGGAGACTGTCCAGTCTCCCCTCATCGAGCGGGGCGACAGTGTAGGTGTGACGATCTGGGAAGCTCCGCCAGCGGTCCTCTTCGGAAGTGTCGCACCTGTCGCGGCAGGCGGGGCGATGGTCTCGCAGAGTTCCACGATTCCCGAACAGCAGGTCGATGAGAACGGGACAATCGCAGTACCCTTTGTCGGCAAGGTCCGCGTCGCTGGACGCACGCCTGCCGAGGTCGAAGGGGAGATTGCGCAGCGCCTACGCGGACGGGCGCATGATCCGCAGGTGCTCGTCCGGCTGCTTGGCAATCAAGCGAGCAATGTGACCGTGCTTGGCGAAGTGGCCAGCAGCCGCCGCGTGCCGTTGACCAATACGGGAGAGCGCCTGCTCGATGCGCTGGCTGCTGCCGGTGGCCCCAGGGAGGACGTCGACAAGACCACTCTTCGCCTGACTCGCGGAAACCGGGCCGCGACCATGCCGCTCGACGCTGTGATCCTTGATCCGGCACAAAACGTCAGGCTGCAAGCGAACGATGTCCTGACCGTGATCCATCAGCCCTACAGCTTTATCGCCTTGGGCGCGGTCCAGCGCAATGCGGAGGTGCCGTTCGAAGGGTCGGGTCTAACGCTGGCTCAGGCACTCGGAAGGATCGGGGGACTGCGGGAAGATCGCGCGGACATTCGAGGAGTCTTCATTTTCCGCTTTGAAGAGCCGCAAGCCCTGTCACCCGAAGTCGAGGCGAATGCGCGCAAGACGCTCGCGGGCAAGGTGCCGGTGGTTTACCGCCTCGACCTGTCGGATGCATCCAGCTTCTTCGTCGCGCAGGAATTCGCGATCATGGACGACGACATCATCTATGTGTCGAACGCGCCGGGCGCAGACCTTCAAAAATTCCTCGCAACGCTTTCCAACGCAGCCCTGTCCGCCATCGCTATCGGCAACGGCCTCTGATCATCCGCCGCCCGGGCCCTTGTGCCCGCCGAGAGGTTCGCGGCGGGGGCGCGGTTTGCCGGGGTGCTTGCCTTCCTCGTCCCACTCGATCCGGTAGAGGTCGAAGCGGCGGTCGGCGAGATTGCGGACGGTGCCTTCCGCGCGCGCCCAGCTCAAATCGGCGAGATTGATGTCGCTGATCGTCAGAGTCTCGACGTTCTCGGTTGCTTCGGCAGCGATTCCGTCGCGCGCGAAGGGGAAGTCGCATGGCGTCAGGATGCAGCTCTGCGCGTACTGGATGTCCATGTTGCCCACATTGGGAAGGTTGCCGACATTGCCGCTGAGCACCACGAAACACTGGTTCTCGATCGCGCGCGCCTGTCCGCAATAGCGCACGCGCAGATAGCCCTGTCGGCTGTCGGTGCAGAAGGGCACGAAGATGATCCGCGCGCCCTCGTCGGCGAGGCGGCGGGAGAGTTCGGGGAACTCGCTGTCGTAGCAGATCTGCACGCCGATCGGACCGCAGTCGGTCTGGATGACGTCGATCTTGTCGCCACCCTTGATGTTCCACCAGTACCGCTCGTTCGGTGTTGGGTGGATCTTCTCCTGCTCGTGCACCGAGCCGTCGCGCAGGCAGACATAAGCGACATTGTGGATGTCGCCGTCGTCCATGCGGGTAGGGTGGCTGCCGGCGATGATGTTGATGTTGAAGCGCATCGCCATGTCGGAGATGTCCTGCTTCAGGCGCGGGGTGTATTCTGAGAGGCGCTCGATCGCCTCGACCGGTGAAAGTTCCTTCTCCTCGTAGCTAAGCAGCATCAGGGTGAAGAGTTCGGGAAACAGGATGAAGTCACTCTCGTAATCGCTTGCGACGTCAACGAAATATTCGACGGTGGAGAGGAACTCGCCATAGTCCTTCACCGCGCGCGCCTGCAGCTGGCAGGTGGCGACGCGGACTGCCTCCACCCCGCGCGGGAGGCGCTTCTTTACCGGCTGGTCGCTTTCCACATAGGGGTTGCGCCAGACCATCATGATAGCGTTGGCTTCGCTCGCCTTGTCCTCGGGCAGGTAGCCTTCCATCACGCGTTCGGGCTCGAAGCCATTGGCCAACTGGAATCGCAGCACGGGATCGTGGATCTTCCCTGCAACCACTTGGTCGAGATAGTCTTGCGGCCCGTCGACCTTGCGCTTGTGGCGCCGGTAGTTGGGCATCCGACCAGCAAAGATGATCCCGGTCAGGTCGCGCTCTTCAGCAAGCGCGCGCCTCTCTTCGTAGAGCCTGCGTCCGATGCGCACGCCTCGGACCTTGGGATCGACGCACATTTCGTAGCCATAGAGCCAGTCTCCGGTCGGATCGTGGCGGCTGCCGAAGCCGTTGCCGGTGATCTCGTCCCAGTCGTGGTCCTGGAAGGCGAGGGCTTCTGCCACCTGCATGGTCGCGCAATAACCGACCACCTCCTCGTCCAGCAGGGCGATGAAGCAGCCATCCCTGAAATTGTTGATCTGGCCGCGGATTTCACCGTGCGTATAGGCAGGCATGTCCTCGTATACCCGGCGCACCAGGTTCGCGATGCCGGGGATGTCCTTGATCATCGCATTGCGGATCTCGAGCCGGCGCTGGCCGAACTTCTCGCTGCCCTTGCGTCGCGGCGATTTTTTCTTTGCAGGTGCCTTGGCCAAACCGTCCCTCTTTCGTGTCGTCCAGATATGAAAAATCCGGGACCGGCGCGGGGCCGATCCCGGATTGTGTCAGCCTTGCTCTGGCAATGCCGGAGCGGCGAGGGTGTTCCTCAGCTCCAGCTGGCCATTTCGGTTTCGAGGTTCTGGACGATGGCCTCGAAGAACTGCTCGGTGGTCATCCAGCTCTGTTCCGGGCCGATGAGCAGCGCGAGGTCCTTGGTCATCTTGCCGCTCTCGACAGTCTTGATGCACACCTTCTCGAGCGTTTCGGCAAAGCGAACCACGTCGGGCGTGTTGTCGAACTTGCCGCGATACATGAGGCCGCGGGTCCAGGCGAAGATCGAGGCGATCGGGTTGGTCGAGGTCGCCTTGCCCTGCTGGTGCTGGCGATAGTGGCGGGTGACGGTGCCGTGAGCGGCTTCTGCCTCCACGGTCTTGCCGTCCGGAGTCATCAGGACCGAGGTCATCAGGCCGAGCGAGCCGAAACCCTGCGCAACCGTGTCGGACTGCACGTCGCCGTCGTAGTTTTTGCAGGCCCAGACGAACTTGCCGTTCCACTTGAGTGCCGATGCGACCATGTCGTCGATCAGGCGGTGTTCGTAGACGATGCCCTTTTCCTTGAACTTCTCTGCGAAGCCTTCGGTGTCGAACACCTCCTGGAACAGGTCCTTGAAGCGGCCGTCATAGGCTTTCATGATCGTGTTCTTGGTCGACAAATAGACCGGCCAGCCAAGGTTGAGGCCGTAGTTGAAGCTGGCGCGGGCGAAGTCTCGGATCGAGTCGTCGAGGTTGTACATCGCCATCGCCACACCGGCGCTGGGGAAGTCGAAGACCTCGAGATCGAGCTTCTCGCCATTGTCGCCTTCATAGACGAGGCGCAGCTTGCCCGGTCCCGGGATCAGCGTGTCGGTAGCGCGATACTGGTCACCGAAAGCGTGACGGCCAACCACGATCGGGTCGGTCCAGCCCGGCACGAGGCGCGGAACGTTGTCGATCACGATCGGCTCGCGGAAGACAACGCCGCCGAGGATGTTGCGGATGGTGCCGTTGGGAGACTTCCACATCTTCTTGAGGTCGAATTCCTCGACGCGGGCTTCGTCCGGCGTGATCGTGGCGCACTTCACGCCGACGCCATACTGCTTGATGGCATTGGCCGCATCGATGGTGATCTGGTCGTCGGTCTCGTCGCGCTTCTCGACCGAGAGGTCGTAGTATTTGAGGTCGACATCGAGATAGGGAAGGATCAGCCGTTCGCGGATCCATTGCCAGATGATGCGGGTCATTTCGTCGCCGTCGAGTTCGACGACCGGGTTTGCCACCTTGATCTTCGCCATGGGTTTCCTGTCTTTTGCGAGATGAGTTGCGCGCGCCATAGCAGAGGTGAGACCAAGGGCAAGGTGGCCATGGCCAGTAGGCCTAATCGGCTTGCGAAGTGGCAGGAAATACGACTCGTTTTAACTGTGTTCAGATCAGGACCAACTGGAACCGACGCTAACTGCTTGTTGTTGCGCAAATGTGCCCACGTTGTTACGGAGGCTCTGCCTGACATGGTATCCCGAAAGTACTTGCTACCGTGCTTGGCGAGACATGCACGGTGTTGGCTGCTGCTTACGTGAATGCAAAACATGAACAAGAACACGATCTTCCCGCACGTAGATTCCGATCCTTCATTAGACGCAGACTGTCTACCAGGTATTCACCCGCGAGCACGCATCTGGCAGAAGAACCAGCTCATTCTCGTCGATTTCAGCGCAATGCTGGCGGCAACTCTTGGGGGGTTGTGGCTCAATGGGCTGGATATCGAGAATGTGACTTTCAACGTCGCAGCCGGGTCGATACCAATTCTGTGGCTTTGTGCCGCCTATTTCGGTGCATACAGTAACAGTGCGTTGGTCAGTTATTCACGCTCTATGTCGGCGTTTCTGCAGGGCCTGGTCGCGGCAATCAGCATCTGTCTGCTGCTCCTGTTCGCCGTAAAGGCGACCAACCAGATATCCCGCCTCAGTCTATCGTTCGGCCTGGTTGGCGGCGCGGCCATTGCGACTTCCTTCCGCTTCTATCTCGTCAATCGCAATCGACGCAGAACGGGTATGTTCGTGGATCGGGTGATCGTCTTTGAAGATGATGTCACCATCGCTCCGTCTGCCAATTTTAGCCAAGTGCCGGTTGCTCATATCGATATCAAAGAGTCACTGAACCATCCGGCAGCGCTGGAGGCTATCAGCCAGATGGTGGTCGGTATGGACCGGGCGATCATTGCCTGTTCTCGCGAGCGGAGGAGCGACTGGACCCGGGTTCTCAGAGGGCTCGACGTGCAGGGCGAGATATTCGATCGTAACCTCAATGAAATCGGCATCGTGGGGACCGCGGATCTCGAAGGAAGACGCACTTTCGTCGTCACACCCAATCCCTTGAATTTGCGACAGCAAATTCTGAAGCGGCTCTTTGACATTGTGGTTGCGAGCGTAGCGCTGGTGGCACTTTCGCCGATACTCATCGTGACCACGGTTGCGATACTAATAGAAGATGGTCGGCCCGTCTTCTTTCGACAGAAGCGGACGGGTCAGGGCAACCGTTCCTTCAGTATCTTCAAGTTCCGCTCAATGTCTGACGCGCTGCGAGATGACGCCGCCGCGAAGGTAACAAGCCGGAACGATCCGCGCGTCACTCGTGTAGGCTATTTCATCCGCAGGTCATCGATCGACGAACTGCCACAGCTCTTGAACGTCCTTATGGGGGACATGAGCATGGTCGGGCCGCGTCCGCATGCCACAATGGGGCGGGTCCAGGACCGCCTCTACTGGGATATCGATCCGCGGTATTGGGAGCGGCACAAGATCAAGCCTGGGCTCACGGGTCTTGCTCAGGTCCGAGGTTTTCGTGGCGCGACGCACGAAGAACATCACCTTACCGATCGGGTGGCTTCAGACCTCGAATATCTAGCAGACTGGTCGATCATCAAGGACATTAGCCCGGATTATTCACCAGCGTTGGTCTGAAGGGTTGGCGGGAGTGGTGTAAGGCTCTGATCTGAATTAGGAACTGGGTGTCTAATCCTAACCGACTTCAGGGACAGAAAATGCCACAGACCACACCCGCCGGATGCGATGATAGCGCGGCTGTATTTTCGTATCCAGCGGTTGGCGGCAAGAAGGTCACAGCTGCGTTTGACGGCGGCAGGCTGACCTCGGATGGCGGTGTGCTGCTGCTGGCTCAGGCCGAGCGCATGATGGGCATCTGCCAGCAGCTTGCGGCATGTATTGCGGACCCGCGCGATCCTGCGCGGGTGGTCCATCGACTTGAGGATATCTTCCTTGCCCGTGTGCTGGCGATCGCGTGCGGCTATGAGGATGCCGATGATCTCGACGCTCTGCGCGATGATCCGGGCTTCCGCCTGGCGCTGGGCAAGCTGCCGGGATCGGGCGCGGGACTTGCCAGCCAACCGACGATGAGCCGCTGGGAGAATGCGCCGAGCACGCGCGAGCTGGCCAAGATGCTGGCGGCCATGATCGACATCTACTGTGCCAGCTATCCCGCTGCTCCGGCAGCCGTGACGCTGGACATCGATGATACCTGCGACGTCGTGCATGGCTATCAGCAGCTCTCCTTCTGGAACGGCCATCATGGGGAGCGCTGCTTCCTGCCGATCCATGTCTACGATACGGCCACGGGCCGACCGGTGGCGATGCTACTGCGTACCGGCAAGACACCCTCGGGCAAGGAGGCTGCGGGCCATATCCGGCGTCTGGTGCGCCATATCCGCCGCCACTGGCCCGATACCCGCATCACCATCCGCGGCGACGGGCACTATGGGCGGCCCGAGGTCATGGCCTTCTGCGAGGCTGCCGGTGTCGATTACGTGCTCGGTCTGCCGACCAACGCCGCGCTGCGCGCCGATCCCGTCATCGTCACGGCTGCCGATGCCTGCGCGGTCCGCCGCGCGGAGGAAGGTCGGGTGGTCCTGCGCAGCTATGCCGAGACCCGCTACGGCGCGAAGAGCTGGAGCTGCCAGCGCCGTGTCGTCGCCCGGATCGAGGCCAGCACGCTGGGCATGGACATCCGTTATGTGGTCACTTCCCTGACCAAGGGATCGGCTGAATACATCTATGACACGCTCTACTGCGCGCGCGGGCAGGCCGAAAACCTGATCAAGCTGCACAAGACGCAGCTGGCCAGCGATCGCACATCGTGCCGCTCGGCCAATGCCAATCAGATGCGCCTGATCCTGCACACTGCTGCCTACTGGCTGTTGTGGCGCGTTCAGCAGGCGATGCCGAAGACCGCCGCTCTGGCAAAAGCCGAGTTTACGACCCTGCGCCTGCGGCTGCTCAAGGTTGCTGCCCGCGTCATGGAAAGCGCCACCCGCATCCGCGTTGCGCTCGCATCGGCCTGTCCGGATGCCGATCTGCTGCGTGCCATCGTTCTCGCGCTCAAGCCTGCGCCGACGTAGCGGGCGCGGCAGTGCCGCAGAAACCCCGAGCCCACTCCTTCAACCAGAAAAGCCCATCGATCACAGCGCGGTGAAACAGACGCCAGCGGTGCCGCACGCCCGCTCTACGCCGCCGCACGCAGCAGTGGCGTCAAGCTCGCGCCGAGAGGCGCCCAACCGCATCGCCGTGAATAAGAGAGGTTAGAATTCTGTTCGCGACCTTGCGCGTGGTAGTTCACGAATCCGCCTACTAGGTCCGGTGATCGATTTCCCGGCTAGCGCTGCGCGCTAGCACTCTTGCCGGGTTTCCAACTGCAATCTGCCCTGCCGGAACGTTGACCAGGACCACCGCATTGGCGCCGACCGTGGCGTACTGTGCAATCGTGATCGCACCGAGCAGAACGGCGCCTGCCCCAACATAGGCATTGTCCTCGATTACCGGCGTTGCCGGATCAGCGAGCGATCGATTTCCCAATGTAACGTTCTGGAGCATCGTTACATTGCGCCCGATCCTGCAGTTGGTGCCGATGACAATTCCGAAGGGATGCGGCACGTAGAAGCCGCCGCCGAACGAGGCGCTGATCGCTATTTCCGATGAGAAGGCGATCTCAAGGAAGAAGATCAGGGCCCTTGCGAGCGATTTGCCGATTAGGGGGATGCGGCGCAGGACCCGTGCGAAGCGATGCCAGAACACGAAATGGAAGCCTGGGCGCAGCAGTAGCTGACGCAGTATGAAGCCAGCGCCGCCCTTCGCCCGGCAGCGCCCGGCCCAAAATGCGATATCAGCCCTAACGGCCTCGCGAAAACCCTGTTGCGGTTCATGGGCATCTGTTTCAGCCATGGTGATCCCCGCCTCTGCGATAGATTGCGATAGTTTCCCGATAGGCGGCGAGATAGTTCTCGACCAGTCGCTCCACGCTGAACGTCTGCAGGGTCGATTTGTCCACGGCCCGTCGAGCTGAAGGAGCGGCAATCGCGCTTGCGAGCATGTCTGCCAAAGCCTGCACGTCCCGCCGATGATAGACCTTCGCATTGGGGTACATCGCTGCCACTTCCGGCGAACCGCCGGCATCGCTTACGATTGTGGGAAGCCAGTGGGACATGGCCTCAATCAGGGTGCGCGGCATGGGTTCGGGCCAGATGGATGGGATCACCATCAGGTCTATCTGGTCGAGAAATGGTTCAACGGGCACGAAGCCAAGCCAATCAATTGGGAGATCGGCATGATCTCTTTTGAGGCTGGATACGTATTCCTCATCGCCGGTCCCCGCAATTGAAAGTCTCCAATTACCAAGGCCGATGCGTCGCATTGCTTCGAGCAGGACTTCAACGCCCTTCTCCGGCTTGATCGCGCCGGCATACCCAAGGTGTAGCGTCGCTCCAACCGACTGCGAGGTGACATCAGGACGCCTGTCGAGGATCCCAGGAACCGCATTATAGATCACCCTTGAAGGCACATCGTGAAATAATCCCATCTCTCGATGTCGGTCGATCATGTATTCGCTGTTGCCTACCACAAGGTCGATCGCCGATGCGGCGGACCTCTTTCTTGCTGTGAGCATGCGACAAGAAAGACAGTGCGAATCGCAATCGTGTAAATTCTTGAAAAGGCTGGATCGCGAACAAAGCAAGCCGAAGTCCCTGAGCGTGTGGAGCACCGGCATGCCGCGGGATTTTACCAAGGGGATTATCTGCGACCCAAAGCCCGTCAGATTGTTTGTATGGACGATGTCCGGCGCTGTTTCGTCGAGTATCTGTGCAACCTTCGCCTGTCTCTTGAACGCACCTGCGTCCTGCGCATGCCACCCGATGCGAGAGAGCATCGTGTGACGGACCCCGTCATATGGCCAGTAGAGATTGCCGTGCGCCAGGCGATGCACGGTCACTCCATCGCGACACTCGGTGACGTCCGCTCCATCGGTCAGGCAAATTACAGTAATGTTACATGCAGAATTGGAAAGCCCACGGGACAGAACTTCTAGACTTCTTTCTGCGCCTCCGACTTGAGACGGTGGATAGAGAGTGTTGAGTAATAGAATTTTCATTATTAGATGCGACCTGCGTCGTGATCGATGCTACGGGAGTCCGAGTCCCCCTTTGGAGGGGCGAAGATTTCCGGAACGTTTTGCCTCCAAAGGCGGTTTGGTCAACACCCGGTGTAGTTGACAAAATGTGCCTATTTGTAGATGCTTTGATGAATGCGGCGCGGACTGTGTCGTGAAGACAGGAGAAAATAAATGAAGAAGATCGTTCTGGCTGTTGCGGCAGCTTCGATGGCGTTTGGCGGGGCAGCTTCTGCCGCTGAGCCGCTGCGTGCATCGCAGGCTGTTCCGGCTGCAGCCAAGGTTTCGTCTGAAGCTTCGGTCGTGCGTGCTTCCAAGCGCGCTGACAAGAAGTCGGAACTCGGCGGTCCGGGTCTGATTATCGCTGTTCTCGCTGCTGCTGCAGTGATCGCTGGCGTCATCATCGCTGCTGACGATGGCAACGACAGCAACGGCTAAATAGTCCATCAAGAGGCGCCCAAGCGGGCGCTGCTGATCGAACTATGGGAGCCACTGCCAGAGATCTGGCAGTGGCTCCTTTTTGATTCTTAGATCTGGCTGGAGGGGGCGATTGTAGGGCGTCGAATTCACCCGAGAATCACGCCGGAATACTATGACGAGATGTGCATGTGCTCTGCAACAGGCGCAGAAGGCGTGCGATTTTGCGTGAAGGACCGCGCATTCCATCGCTGCATACAAACGCTTTACCGCAACTGCGAATTTAGTGACCCCGCTGTGGCACATTGGCCACTCTTCAGATAATGGTACCAATGCAATATAGGCGTCCCTAGTTCGAGGGGACCTTCACTAGTATGCCAAGAAAACAATCCCGCAGAGCCAGGGTGCAATCACTGCATCTGGGGTTGAGCGGCTCCCTCTTCATCGGTTTTGTGTGCATTTCGCTCCTTGTTGGCGGCGGTGGAGTGCCCTCGATTGCTAGCGAGGCTCTCGTAATCCTCGGATCGTTTGGAGTTCTAGCTTTCCTGGTTGTGCGATCTGATGCGCTTGATCGCGCCATGCCAACAGGTGCATGGGTGTTCGTTCTCGTCTTGCCGCTACTCGTTGCGCTGCAGCTGGTGCCCTTGCCGAGCAGTGTGTGGTCCGGCCTGCCACTGCGTGGGCTCCTCGCTAACGCGCTGCACGCAGTGGACGAGCCATTGCCCTCCTGGCCGCTGTCAATCGATCCAGCTTCGACCTGGTGGAGCCTGCTAAGCCTTGCGCCCCCGGTGGCTGCCTTCATCATGGCCTTCACCATCGGTCGGGAGAAGGTGCCCGCTCTCCTACTGGCAATCGCAGGTCTGGCGGTCTTTTCCGGCCTGCTCGAAGCTGCGCAAGCCTTACTGGGTGACTTCTTTTACATCCACCCGCGTTCGATCGAGGCTGGGCCCAGCGGCTTGTTCGCCAACCAGAACTCGCAAGCGACCTTCCTCGTGATCGGCATTCTCGCGCTCGCGACACTTGCTCTGTTCGACAAGAAGCTCCACCGGTACCGCCCCTTGCTGGTTGCGGCGGCAGTCTTTCTTGCCCTTTGTGTGGTGATGACACGCTCGCGAGCAGGAACGGTCCTATTGCTTGTGCCGATATTCTACGTCGCTGCTGTTGCATTCGCCCGGACGCCGAGGAAGCGAAACTGGCTGATAGGTTCAGCCCTGACCGCCGTAGCTTTGCCCATATTGATAATTGGAGCCCTCCAGATCGAGCGGATAAACAAACTGGCCGAGCGGTTTTCAGACCTCAGCAGCGGTCGTGCGGAGGAAATCTGGCCAGACGCACTCTATCTTGCGCAGGAAGCCTGGCCATGGGGAATGGGCGTCGGCACCTTCCGCCATTCTTTCGAGCTCGTAGAACGGCTCGAAGTCGTCGACCAATCGACAGCCAACCGGGCGCACGTCGACTGGCTTGAGTTCGTGATCGAGGCAGGGTTGCCTGGAGTTTTGCTCATGATCGCCGCGCTATTGGCGATTGCATGGTCACTCTGGTCCAAGCGGAAGCGGATTGGCCTTAACGGGGCATTCGGCATGGGTGTGCTTTTGGTCATTGCCCTTCATTCATCTGTCGATTATCCGCTCCGCGCTATAAGTCTTGCTGTGCTGGCCTCGATTGCTATGGCCTTGATACTTTCTGACGGGACGCACCTTGAAAAACGGAAATAGAAACGCCCTGGGTCGGGTTGGCCTCTTCCTGTGTTTCGCGAGCTCCGCGCTCGCCGGCTGCCAAACGGTGCCTGCGCAGGATCTCGCCCGCGATGATGCTGCCTACGACCTCATTTCGCAGAACGACGATATTTCGACCTACCGGGTAGGTCCCTTCGATCGTCTCACGATCACGGTCTTCGACGAGCCTTCCCTGTCGTTTGCGGACATCCCGGTCGATGCCGAAGGGCGCTTCGACTATCCGCTGATCGGATCGGTCGATGCTGCGGGGCTCACGACCGAGCAGCTTACTGCGGAAATCAAGGGACGTCTTGACTCGACCTATTATCGCGATGCGCGGGTTACCGTTTTCGTGACCAATTCAGCCAGCCGGTACGTGGTGGTCGAAGGCAGCGTCGAAGAGCCGGGTCGCTACGAGCTCACAAACGGCCGTGCCTCGCTTGTTGAAGTAATCGCGCTCGCCAAGAGCCCTACACGAACGGCCAAGCTGGACCAGGTGATGGTCTTCCGCATGGAGAATGGTGAACGCTACGGCGCCGTCTTCAACCTCGCCGACATCCGGAATGGCAAGGCCGACGATCCGATCTTGCGTGGTGGCGACGTGGTCGTCGTCAATTTCTCTTTCCTCAAAGGCGCGTTCCGCGACTTCCTCACTACGGCACCGTTCTTCAATGTATTCACCCGCTTCTAATCCCGCCGCTGATGCAAGCCAGGAGGTGGTTATCCTTCCTCCTGCTGATCATCCCTATGGCGAACCGCCGGCCAGCACACTGGATTTTCGGCGCCTCGTCGGTAGCCTGTGGCAATATCGCCTTCTGATTGCCGGCATCGTCGCTGCTTTCCTCATCTTGGGGATCGCCGTGAGCTTCCTCATGACGCCGAAGTTCACCGCTACTGCCACACTGCAGATCGACCAGGAAGAGCAGCGGATTCTCGATGCCGAGGATAAGGCTGCGAGTGCCGCCTACCAGGATGCAGACAGGTTCTTGCAGACCAATGTCGATGTCCTTCGCAGTCGCAGGATGGCTGAACGGGTCGCCGATGAAATGGGCCTGTTCAACAACGACGACTTCCTCGACCTGATGAATGTTAATCCGCCGTCGGAAGACGAGCCCAACCTCGAACTTGCGCGTCGTGATGAGGTGCTTGAGGCGATCGAGGACAATCTCGGCATTAATCTGCCACAGGACTCTCGGGTGGTGCGTGTCAATTTCACAAGCCCCGACCCGGCCTTTTCCGCGCAGTTCGCAAACACATTCGTCGCCAGCTACCTGCGCTACAACATCGAGCGCCGACTGGATAAGACTGCCTACGCCCGCGACTTCCTTTCGCGTCAACTCGAGGAAGCGCGCGAGCGCCTGCAGAATGCAGAGCGAGAGGCAAATGACTACGCACGCAACACCGGCCTGGTGCGTTTGCCCTCGACCACTCCGGGTGGTGCCGACACCACGATCACCACGATCGACCTCGGTCGGTACAACAACGCGCTCGCGGAGGCACGCACCGACCGCATCGAGGCGGAGAGCCGCTGGAACAGCGTGGCATCGGCCCCCGACTATGCCATTGCAGAAGCGCTTCAGAACAAGGCCATGCAGGACTTGATAGCTGAACGTGCGCGAGTCCAGTCGCGTCTCGAAGCGGAGCTCGCTGTCAAGCAACCTAACCATCCCACGGTTATCCCGTTGCAGAAGCAACTTGATGAATACGATGCGCAGATTTCCCGTCTTGCAGCAGGCGTACGCGCGTCCATCCGCGATGCTTATCGCATGGCCGCAAAGCGGGAAGCGGAACTCAATGGACGTGTGAATACGCTCAAGGGCGCGACCCAAGCGGAGCGAGACCGCAGCGTTCAGCTCAACACGCTGACGCGAGAAGTCGAAACCAGCCGCCAGCTCTATGACGGTTTCCTGCAACGTTTCCGCACGTTAAGCGCCGAAGCGAACATCACCAGCAACAATGTGCAGCAAATTGACATCGCGAAACAGCCGATCGAGCCGTCTTCTCCCAATCTACCGCTCAACATGCTGCTTGCACTGATTGCCGGTGTGGGCGTCTCGGGATTTGTTATCTTCCTGCGCGAGCAGATGGACGACCGCCTGCGTACGGCGGACGAGCTCGAGGGCAAGCTGGGCCTGAAGCTGCTTGGCATCACTCCGGCACTGAAGGATGGGGAGTCGCCGATCGAGGTGCTGGAAGACCGCAAGGCTCCACTCACCGAAAGCTTCTACTCCCTGCGCACCGCGCTGCAGTTTGCCGTTCCTTCGGGCCTGCCCCCTCGTTTGCTTGTGACTTCCACAAGACAGGGCGAGGGCAAGTCTTCCACCGCCTACGGCATTGCGCGCACGATGGCCGACAGTGGCAAGCGTGTCCTGCTTATCGATTGCGACCTTCGTCGCCCTTCGGTTCATCGCGCGATCAACCAGGACAACGAGGCAGGCCTCGTAACGGTTCTCACCAGTGATGTGCCGCTTGCAAGTGTCGTTCGAAATACCGGTGTCGAGAGTTTCGGGGCCGTGACTAGCGGCCCATTGCCTATCAACCCCAGCGACCTTCTTGCGTCGCATGCTTTCGTCAATCTGCTCGCGTCTATCGAGGATCAGTTTGACCTGGTTGTGCTTGACGCACCTCCGGTGATGGGTCTGGCAGATGCGCCGATTCTGTCCGCCATTCCCAACACAGCGACAGTCTTCGTGGTCGAGGCGGAAGACAGCCACCGCGGCGCTGCACGTAACGCTCTGCGTCGTTTGGGCAGCGCCGGCGCAAGAGTCGTTGGCGGTGTATTCTCGCAGTTCGACTTTGCGAAGGCCAAGCGCCTCGGCCTCGGCGGCGGCACCGATTACTCGTACAGCTACTATGAGTATGGCAGCTAATTTGTCTCTCAGGCTAGTCGGCAAGTCCGCCATTTTGGCGGGCCTTGCCTCTGCTGCTGCCCTGACCGGGGTTGCTGCGGCCGATCGCGGGGGAGTTTCGGTGGTCCGCCAGTGGCCTTTCGGCATCGGGAAAGCCCGATCAGATGTGGCAGCTGCTATTGAAGATAGTGACGGCGCCAAGGCACTGGACGCCGGGAAAAGGCTGGTTTCGCAAGCACCACTTCGGCGCTCCAACCTGTCCCTGCTCGCCACAGCCTACCTACTGGCGGGCAATGCGCAGACTTCGGCAGACACCTTCCGCGTCGCAAGTTCGCTGGGTTGGCGCGACGAGCTGGCGCAGGGGAATGCTGTCAGCCTGGCACTTTCCAATGGTGAATACGCGATCGCGGCTAGTCGCATGGAGGCCTTAGTAAGGGCCGAGCCTCAAAGCCAGGTAGCGCGACAACTCCTCATCGTCATCTCGGAGGTCCCTGCTTCGCGGGCTGCGCTCGGTGCGGCGATGGCTGCCGGTGCAGGGTGGGGAGACAATCTCGTATCGGGATTGCACGAATTGCCCGTCGAGGAGATCGCGGCCAGAATTCCAATCCTGCGGGATGCCTATGCGAGTGGCTTTCGCGCGACTGAGTTGCTTGCCCGGCGTGAGACCGACCGTATCTATACCACCAATCCGGCGCTGGGCTGGGACGTGTGGACGGCGCTTTCGGGGCCGGGAGGCATCGAAACCGCCGGTCTTTGGGACGCAGATTTCACAACCATTGAGGAAAGTGCCTTTGCCGGGCGTGCGCCGTTCGAATGGCGCAGGGAGAAGCGTACAACTCAGACTCTGAGTGTCAAAGAGGATGAGGGGCAGGTCCTGCTCACGGTTCGCGGAAGAAACTTCTCCGCCGAAAACATTGTCAACCAGCACGTTCGGTTGGCGCCTGGACGTTACTTGCTTGGCTGGGCTGCAAGTGCAGCCTCATCCGACCGCCCCGATCTTTTGCTGTCTGCTGATTGCGCACAGCCTGCCCGAACCATGGAGCTTGGCCCGGCTATCCGGGAACAGGGATCGTTCTATCGCCTCCTTGTTGTGGCGCGAGGGTGCGATCTCACGCAGGTTCGCGTTTTCGCTCCGACGGGTGGAACTGCTGACCGCTGGATCGCCAATCCCCGCGTCCTTCCGATAAATTGAGGGACGATGTGAACCCATACGCCAATCACCCGCAGCAGGCCTCATCGTTCCCGCTCGATCGTTTGGATCGGTCGATGTCAGCCCGCATCGGAGTCTACAGCCTTCTTGTGGCCACGTTCGGTTTTTGGTTCGCGTGGGGCATAGGACCTGGGGCGTTCACGATTTCGGTGACCCAGATTTTCACCATCATCGCTTTCTGTACGTGTGTTTTTCAGTGGATGGTCTTCGGTATTACAATCCCGCTATCCACCCGGGCGTTATTGCATCCCTTCATATGGGTGAGCGTAGCTATGATCCTCGTCGGTTTCGGTTCAATGGTGAGCGCACCTGACCCCATACTGACGGTGCGTTTCATCAGCAGGTGGGTATTTGGCATCCTCTATCTGATTGCCATCGTGCAATTGATCACATTGGATGCCCAGCGACTCAAAATGGTTATTAGGGCATTTCTCTACGGCGGAGTGGCCACGGTACCGGCCCTGGTGGCAGGGTATTTCTACCGCCCGCTTGGCGAATTGGTGTTCTGGGATCTCTGGTCATATCGAAGCAACGGCTTTCTCGAGCACCCTAACCAGCTGGCGATGGTGACACTTGTCGGCCTGGTATTGGCGCAGCTACCCGGATTGCTGACCCGCAGGCTTTGGCTGGTGGTAGTGGCTGCCCTGCTGTTTGTTCTCGTAACCGCGGGCTCGAAGATCAATATCGCCTTGGCGATCCTGATTATTCCCGTGATTTTCTTCTGGTTGCCCGCGCGAGAAGGCCGGGCGGTCGAGGCAGTTGGTGGTGCTTTGGCTGGCCTGATCGCCGCCCTCGCCACGCTAGCGGGCATCATTTACGGGCTGAAGACCTACAACAATTATTATTACCGCAAGCTCGAGCAATTCATCACTAACCCGGACCGCGCGGACAGCACTCAGTCGCGTGGTGGCATGTGGCAGGAATCGATCGATTGCATGCTGGAAAAGCCGGTGTTCGGAATCGGCGGCGGCAATGCCAATGCATGCATCGACTACACTCACGCTCACAATGTCTTTATCAACTATTTGCTGGAAACCGGAGTGGTGGGCTTCCTGACGTTTGTTGCATTTCTCCTTCTCGTGATATCTCCGGCCGTCGGGATCTCGAAGAAGCTGGCATACGGCATTCACGCAAGCGCATATAATAGACAGCTCTTCCGCTCGGCCGGACTCGTGCTGGTAGCCATGGTCCTGTTCATCACAGCCAACATGTCGAGCGACTCTCTCGGCGGCACGACCATGCCAGTCTTGTGGTTGCTGGCAGGAATTCCCCTGGCGATGAACACCATTGTGGAGAGAAAAAGGGCGCAGCCGCGTTCTTTGCCAGGTCTTGGCAATGCGGCCACGCCAAACGGTATCATGAGTCGTAGACACCAAGCGTACCCAGCACCTCGGGCTGGCTTCGGAAAGCCGCTGTCCGGTAGCACCTGATTTTCGCACCGCTGGCGACCCTGACCGGAGTGGAAGCAGGCGGCATGGCTAGCGAAACCCGGTCGAGCCAAATCTCGGACTGTTCGTCAGCGACAACAGCACCGGGGTCGACGATACCACCGACCATCCGATCTCCGCGGTCGTCCGAAATCTGCGTTCCGATCATCAGACCCGCGGATGTTCCGACGTTCCTCACGCCGCCTCCGCCGGTTTCCCGGAATTGGCCCGCAAGATCCAGGCCTATGGTGTCGTTGTGGAGCGTATAGGCGTTGTCCGATTGTGACGTGTTGTAACCCGACAAGCGATCGCCGTTTCGGATTGCACGGCAGTTCACCGTCACCATGTGCGTTGCCGTGCCGGCAATGGCGTTGCCTGCGGAAAAGCCGTCGCGCGTGTTGTTGCTGGAGTCGCAATCCGAAAACAGGGCCAGCCCGTGCAGGTTCTTGACGCGAATCCCATTGCCGCCCGATGGAACAGACCATGCACCCCCATTGTAGCGGAAGGTGCACCCTTCGACGACCAGCGCCTTCATATGCGAAGGCAGTTCGGTCGTCTCGTAGGCGAGGGCGGCGCCCGTATTGCCTCCGATTGTATCGAAGCCGGAGGAGGCGTCATTTCCGCCAAGATATATGCTGACGGGCAAAGCGAAAGACCAGACCGCCGTGCTTGGGCGCAGGAAGTAGGTGTTATCGGTCGTGACCGGCGCGCCATCGTGACGATGGATGTGTGCCTTGCCGTCCTGATAGGCCCAGCTACCGGGGATGCGATTGCAGATCTCTGCATTCGTGACCCGGATGTACTCGGGATAAAAGCCGTCCCGGTCCAGACGCAGACGGTCGAGCACGCGGTCGACGCTGCTTGTCGTGACCACATGGGTGTTGGGGTATAGCGGGTCGAGAGGCGCGTTTCCGGTCTCATCCCAGCTGCCAGTCAGAACCCGTCCGCCGTGGGCGATGAATGCGATGTCCACAGCGGGTATAGTGCTGGCAAAGCCCGGGCAAGACCCTCGTGGATATGATCCTGCCTCGATCATGATCTTGGCAGGCAATCCGTTATCGTTGGCTGTCCGGATTGCCTTGTTGATCGATCGGAATGGTGCTGCTTCCTGCCCGTTCCCCGAACTGTCGCTACCGTTCTGCGATACATAGAGAACCGTTCCGGGTGAAGCGCGTGCTTCGCTGAAACGATCGAATATCTCGGCGCCGCTGTGGTCCAAAGTCGCGACGTTATGCGCGCCACCGAAGGCGATCGTGCCCTCGGGTTGCCATTGGGGAACCTGCCAACGCGCTAACCACTCGGCGGGGAGGCTGAGGGGTTCGGGGTGCAGGCCGGTGGGCGTGCCAAGTCGGGAGAGAGAGGCGGGATTAGCACCGCCGATTGCGCCACTGGTTCTCATGCTCAAGCCTCCGCAATCAGGTCGCTTGCGGTGGTCCCCGTCGCTCTGACGAAGGATGCCCTGACAGCAATATAGCTGGCGTCGGGCAGGTTGCGGTAGGTGACATCTCCGTCACCGTCTATCCCGCGCAGGGTGACGTCCCCGCCGGTCCCGACAAAGATGCCCTTCGGGACGATAGCCAGCGCGTCGTCATCGCTTGGCGCGATCGGGAAGGGCGACCGGGAGGGTTGCCCGGCGCTATCGCGAAAATCTTCGAATCTGTCCATTTTTACTGCTCCTTGGTCAGGGAGCTGCGCCAATAAACAGACAAACGGGTTGTAGGGAAATACAAAATTTGTGCCCGCCTTGCGCAGGAGAGGAAATGCTGCGAAGTGCGCTCAACAGTGTTTACCATGTCATTTTGAGACCGGATCCGAAGATGCGCATCCTGCATGTTGCAGAGACCCTTCCGGGCGGTGTCGCGAGCTATCTGTCCGAACTGCTTCCACTCCAAGCAGAAGACGACGGCGTAGAATGCGCCGCTCTTTTTGCACCCGAAGATCAGCTGGACTTGGTGGTTTCCCGAGAGGGTGTCGGTAAGTACGGCTATACACGCGAGGGACGCTCGATCAAGGCTGCGCTTTCGATGTTTGCGGAGCTTCGCAGGGTGGTGTCTCGGCTCCAGCCGGACATTGTGCACCTTCACAGCAGTATCGCGGGGCTCATAGGCAGGCTGCCAGGGGTTTACCCGGGGCAGACCAAGCCGATCATCATCTATACCGCGCATGGCTGGGCGATGGATCCCGCGCGCGTGACCAGGCATCGGAGCGCTATCGCAGCCGTCGAGAAAGCGCTCGCGCGCCGTGCAGATGCCATCATGAACATTTCTCAGCACGAGATTGATTTCCTCTTGGATCTCGGTTTTCCGGCCGAGAAGCTGAAGCTTGTTCTCACGGGGCTGGGCCCGGGCGACGTCTCTGGCGATTCGAGTGCGGTACGGGCGGAAGAGGACGGGCCGATCCGGCTGTTCTACGCAGGTCGGCTTGACTACCAGAAGGGCTTCGACCTGCTGTATCCGGAGCTGAACAACTTACCGCCCGGCATCGCGGTTTGCCGGGTCGCGGGAGCATCCGTGGTGGGCGGGCAGGCGCAGTACTCCGGAACGGAAAACGTCATCATGCTTGGCTGGCTGAGCCGTGATGATGTTATCGATGAGCTTGAGCAGTGCGATGCCCTGATCATGCCGTCGCGGTGGGAAGGCCTTCCAATCGCTGCCTTGGAGGCAATGCGAGCAGGAAAGCCGGTTCTTGCCAGCAACCGCGGACCATTCCCCAAGATGCTTCGTGATGGTGTCGACGGGATACTGATGGACATTGGCGCACCGCGATTTCTTGAGCGCGCCCTGCGGGGCCTGACTAGGGCTGACCTTGCCGAAATCGGCAAACAAGCCAGGGCCCGGTTCATGGAACGGCATCAGGCAGTGGCAATGGCGGAAAATATCTTGAAATTGTATCGGAAGCTTGTCGATCAGCGAAAGCACTAGCGCCTGGGCGAGATCTTCTTGTCGATCAGGCGTTCGAGAATATCGACCGAGCGGTCCCAGGAATACCGCGCCACACAGCGACCTCCGTTTTCTCTCAAGGAAGTCGTCAAGTCGTGATTGGACACAACCTCTGTCATAGCCTTCGCAAGAGAGCTCGCATCCAGGGGTTCGAAATATAGAGCGGCATCTCCGCAAACTTCCGGCAACGCTGCAGCCTTGGCAGCGATTACCGGCGTATTGACCTTCATGGCTTCGATCGCGGGTATGCCGAAACCCTCGAGCAGGGACGGCATTACGAAGGCCTGCGCCTTTTCGAAAATCGCCTTCAGTTCGCTGTCCGTAACCCGCGGCAGGCGGTGCACCCGCGGGTGCAGGGCCATTCCTTCCTCGTCCTGAAAGATCTTGGGATTGCTTCCCCCGACGATGACCAGGTCGAACGATGGGTCATCGAGCGAGGCATAGGCGGCCAATGCGGTCGCGAAGTTCTTGTTCGGATTGGCGCTTCCGACGCACAGGACATAGGGCTTGCGATCGAGGCCATAGCGACCGATTGCACACGCATCTGCAGAAACATCGTCGAGGTGGTCGGCAGCATTAGGGATGACCGTGATACTGTCGAGAGCAATGCCGAATGCCTTGGAGATTTCCGTCGCAGACCAGTGGGATACGGTGCAAATCGTGGCCCTGCGAGCAAGGTGCTCCTCCAGCGCGGTATACCAATAGCGGAACTTGCGCGAATACCCGTCGGGGCCAAGCAGGTAATTGACGTCGTGGATCATCACGATTTGGCGTTCCACCGCCAAGGGGCCGGTGCCGCCGAGGCCCACAAGCAGGTCGCCATCGCCCAGCTTCCGGCGGACCGTCACCTGTTCCCAGAAATGTCCGCCGGCAGCCGGAAAGGCCGAGGGCACTACTTCGACCGGCATCGAATAATCCGGCAGCGGCTCTACCGGGGCGATCGCCGTAACGTCCGGGCGTCGCGCAACCAAGCGCCTGCCGAGCTCATATCCGACACGCTGCACACCGGTCATGCTTTGCCCGGTAAAGCGGGCGTTGAGATAGATCACTTGGAAAACTCTTGGTGGATGCTTGCGAAATCGTGGCGGACCTCTAGGCGGGCGAGGCTGTTCATTCAAGGAATCTGGTTCAGATGTGGCGAGTTGGCGGCAGTATTGCGGGAATTCGTCTGGCGGCGATCGCTCTTCGCTTTGGACTGACGATCTATATCACTGCCGAGCTCGGTCTGGTCGCAATGGGCCAATACGGGCTGATCCTCGGGCTGGGAGCCTTATCGCCGGCCCTGTTCGGCTTCGGGTTGAACTTCCACATGGCGCGCGCCCTCGTTGGTGCCGAGGAGCATCATCGGTTGCAGATCATGCGCAGCCGTATCGGGTTCACGCTGATCGTCCTGGTGGTCGCGAGCGTGGTGGCGCTGCCGACTGCAATTGCAGAGGTAGAACTCCCGTGGCTAGCGATCCTTCTGATTGCGGCAATTCTCTGGGGCGAAGCACTCGGCATGGACATATACATCGCGCTGAACGCGCTGCGGTTCAACGTGTTGGCGAATTTCAGCTTGGCTTTGCGGACGGCATTCTGGATTCCGCTTGCTATCGGTATCTCCTCATTCTCCGAGGACTATCGGACGCTCAACACGATTCTGGCTTGCTGGCTACTGGGCCAGATCGCCAATCTCATCGTGGTAGGTATTGTGGTCGATCGGCGCATGGGCGCACCTCGGGCGAGGGCCGGGGGCGAGAATTGGGCCAGGTCGACCCTAAAAGACGGGCTGCGTATCTGGCCGAGCGACCTTGCGCTCGTTCTCATCGCCTTTGGCGACCGGTTCATCCTGTCCGCTACGGTGAACGAAATCGAGCTGGGAATTTTCGTGTTCTTCTGGAGCTTTGCGAATGTCGCACAAACGCTCATCCAGGCATCAATCATCACGCCATCGCTGCCTAGACTGATCCAGTTGCATCGAGAGAACACCACCGCTTGGATAGCAGACATCCGGCGTCTGGCGTCGATTGTCATAGGCTTCGGTTGTCTTCTGGGCGCAGGCATTTACTGCTTTGTCTGGCTCGTCAGCGTCTTCGTCCCGCAGGCCAATTTCCCCTGGTCTCCCGTGTTCGGCGCGGTCCTGATTCTTGCCACTATCGTGAGATTTGTGGGGGACTTTCTATCGACCGCCCTTAACAGTGCAGGGGATGCCAACGCCTATTCTGTACTCAATGTGGGATTTGCGCTCACCCTGATGGCAGCGATGGTCCCGGCCTCGATCTGGTGTGGAATATTGGGGGCGGCGATTGCGATGCTGGTTGTTGCCGTGCTGTTCAACCTGCTGAAGCTGCGTGCGATTACGGCGGGGTACAAGGGTCCTGAATAATTGGATCGATCCCGTTCCGGAAATGCTCCGGGCCAATGGGATTACGGCTGGAGAAACCCGGCACCTGCGTTGGCGCAGATTCCGATTTCGAGCGTGCCGCATCGCCCAACGGCCGTCCGCTACCCGGATGTCGAAATGGTCTTCGGGAAACTTCGAGAGCCACATGGGCTGCGATGGTGGGCGTACCAAGGTTCGAACTTGGGACCCCTACGATGTCAACATAGTGCTCTACCACTGAGCTATACGCCCACACCATCGGGTGCCCCTTCTGCGGGGCAGGGCGGCCCTTTAGCGAGCCTGATCTGACCGCGCAAGGCCAAATGCAGGCTTAAATCCGGGCGCTGATCTTTTCTTCGAGAACGCGTTCCACCTCGAGCACGAGGTCGCGCAGGTGGAAGGGCTTCGAGAGCACCTTCGCATGGGGTTGCTCGCGGCTGGCCTTGAGCGTGACGGCCGCGAAGCCGGTGATGAACATCACCTTGGTTTCGGGGCTGATCTCGTTGCATTTCTGCGCCAGTTCGATGCCGTCCATTTCGGGCATCACAATATCCGAGAGCAGGAGGCTGTAGTTGCCATCCTCAAGCAGGGGAATCGCGGCAGTCCCGCGATCGACCGAATCGACTTCGTATCCTGCGTTGACCAGGGCACGTTCAAGATAGACGCGCATGGCGTCATCATCCTCGGCGAGAAGGATCTTCGGTACAGCGTTTCCGTTCATGCCTCCTCCCTTAACCTGGTTCGTTTAAGAAAACATATACTCGCGCCATGAGAGCGAAGGCTCAAGCGGAAATCGCAAACTGTCCCTTTAAGGGGCCAGTCGGTGAGCAAATCTTGCGTTGCAATTGACCTTTACCCCACGGTGTGTGCCTGACGGTCCCACGGCAGGCGAGGCAGGATTGCAGGTGTTGCGCATGATCAAGGCTGGTGCCCTGGTCGGCGTTCTGCGTGCTGCGGCGATGCTGTCCATGCTCATATTTGTGTCGCTCATGTCGAGCTGGATGGCCCAGAAGTATTTCGGTGTGCTAGCCTTCATCATCTCGATGGCCACGCTTGCGGCCGGGTTGGGTAGCTTTGGGCAGGCTGAAATGACCATCCGCACTGCTGCTACCCGCCGTGCGGCCGGGGATAAAGGGCATGGGAGGACGTGCTCAATGAGGGGGCGGGGCTGGTCGTCTGGACTGGCGGGGCGATCGGGACCATAGTGGCCGCTTATCTGGCGCTTCAGGTATACTAGGTCTCGGTCTGGCTCTCCACCATTGCACTTACCCTTGCGTTTAGCGTGATGATCGCGTTGGCGGGCGGGGCGAGGGCGGTCAATCGCTATGTCCTGGCGCTATTTTCGAAGGATATTGCCTGGCGCCTCGTTACGGTGGCTGCATTCGGCATTCTGGTCGGTATGGGGCAAAGCGCGGGAATCGGGGCCGTATTGCCGATCATTGCCACTGCGGCGGTCGCCTGCGCGGTGTGGCAAGTCGTGAGATTGCGGGTCCGGGGCACCTCGCTTGCCCAACCATCACGGGCGTCCCTGGACCACGCATATTTGTCCGGTAGCGCCACCATCGCGGTGTCGATGTTGGCCGTGGTGGCGCTGGGGACCCTGGATGTCATCGTTGTGGGCGCATGGGTGTCCCCCGATGCCGCAGCCGCCTATTTCCCCGCGAACCGCCTTGCTCTGCTGGCTGCTTTCGCCACGCTCCCGATACAGATGGTCGTGGAACAGCGGTTTGCGGCCAGTCTGGCTGTGGATGACCGGGCTGGGGGACAGCGTAGCGCCAATGCCGCGACCGCACTGCAATTCGTGCTCTGCGCACCGCTGGGGGCCGCGACCGTTATCGGCTTCCCGTTCTATGCCGGGTTGTTTCCCACGGCGACGGCTACAAGCTTCCAGGTGCTGGTTGTGCTGGTCGCGGGGACAGTACTCGGCAGCCTGTTCGGCATGGCGGGTTCGATCCTCCTCATGTCGGGCCACCAGGCACCATTCGCGCGCGTCAATTTCGTCTGTGCATGCCTTGCCGCACTGATCCTTGCACTCGTGGCCTCATATGGCAGCCTGACCAGCATTGCCTTCGCAATCGCGGGTGTAGAGTTGTTGCGAAAGGCGATCCTCGCCGTGATGGCATACAGGCGGACCGGTCTGTTGCCATTCGCGAAGGTTGGGCTTTGACACTCTCGTGCAAATCGGCGACGCTCCCGTAATGGAGCGTACCGAGGACGAATTCTTCGCTGACCTGAACGAAGGCGGTGCAGTGCCTGGCACCGATGCTCCGGCATTCCGGGTGAGCGACGTGGGCAAGGGAAGCCTGCCGATCCTGATCGCAGCTCCACACGGCGGTCGAGCCTACTCACCCGAATTGCTCGGCAATATGCGCGACGAGACGCTTCGCATCCGGCTTGAGGATCGCTTCGTCGACCTGCTGGCGCTGGAAGTTGCCCGGCAGACGGGAGCATCGCTGCTGCTCGCAGAGGCGCCGCGCGCGGTGATCGATTTGAACCGTGCGCCTGACGATATAGACTGGGGCATGGTCAGTGGCAGGCCTTCGACCAGGCCGCGCAACTCGCTGGCGAACCGCCGGGCGCGCAGCGGCCTCGGACTTGTACCGCGACGCCTTCCGGGGTCAGGAGAGCTGTGGCGTTCGCCGCTCGAAAATGACCAGTTGCAGCAGCGGATTGCGACGATCCACCAGCCTTACCATGCAAGTCTTGGCAAGTCGCTTGAGCTCATTCGCGACCAATGGGGCGCGGCCTTGCTGCTCGACCTTCATTCCATGCCTCCGTTACGGCCGCGATTCAGCGAGGAGCGTGCACCGGATTTCGTCGTTGGCGATCGCTTCGGAGCGTCCTGCCACGAACGGCTGACCGGCATCAGCCTTCAGTATCTGGAAGAACAGGGACGGATCGCAGCACGCAATCGACCATATTCCGGCGGTTACGTTCTTGACCGGCATGGCGCTCCGCAGCGTGGTGTCCATGCACTGCAACTGGAGGTCTGCCGCTCGAGCTATCTGTGCACGCGCCTCGATGGGCCCAGCGTCAGGCTGCCCGTCATCGCAAGGATGCTTGCAGGAATGGTCCGCGCCCTTGCACGTGAAGTGGCGGCGATGGGCGGTGCGGCGCGCACGCCGCTGGCTGCGGAGTAAGGATCTCTGTGAAAAAACCACCTCGTGCAAATGCACGAGGTGGCCAAGGTTCAGGGAGGAAATGCACTTTCGTGCATCAACCGGGCGAGCCATGAGGGGAAGCGTCACCCGGCAGTCCGAATGTAGTGATCGGGCGGATGCTTTCAAGCTGCGTGAGAAGCAGGGCAACAGGCTGGTCGGCGCAAGTCCGACACCGTTGGTCGTGCCTATCCGGCGGTGGGCTGGGCGACCAAGCAAATGCCTTGGCCAGTCGCGTCAACATGTTGAACATCGGCGACGAAAGCGCACTCGCCCGGAAGCAAGGTCTGACTTGCGATCTTCGTCTCACCGGAGAAAGGTGCAAGGATCGCCGGACCCACGAAACCGAATACGCCGCGACCATTGGTCCATTCGATCGCGCCAAGTTTGAAATGCGGACCGTCGACGAGAAGTTCCCCGTCATCCAGCCGCCTTCGCAACGAGGCCGGGTAGGGTAACAATGAGGCAATCCCTAGGCCCTGGTTGAGATGCAGTTCGCGCGGACGGCCATAGTCGTAAAGGCGAAAGGTAATATCGGTATTCTGCTGCACCTCGATGAGGCTCACTCCGCCGCCAATCGCGTGGACTGTGCCAGCCGGAATGCAAAATGCATCCCGCGATTTCACCTCATGCCATTCGAGCATATCGACGATCGAGCCGTCGAGCGCAGCCGCGCGGACATCGCCAATCTCTTGTGGCTCGCGAAAACCGACGGCGATGGTCGCCCCTGGCTCGGCGTCTGTAATGATCCAGCACTCGCTTTTTCCCGCCATGCCGAGACCCATCTGCTGGGCCTGCTCGTCCGAGGGGTGTGCCTGCACAGAGAGACGTTCGGAAGCAAACAGCCACTTGACCAGGACGCTGCCCATTTCGGGAGGTGGGGCGAACCAGACCTCGCCGATGCGTTCACCGCCCTGATAGCCAAAGACCTCCGGAAGGTGATCCACACCCCATACTTTGTCGACAAACTGACGTTCGAGCTTGCGCATCAGTCTGCGCGCCTCTTGCCGACCTCGCCAACGCGCTGAACATGGTCACGCGCGGTAACCAGGACGCTGTCGCCATCCACCACGACGATGATGTCGTCCACGCCGATCACCGAGACAAAGGGGCCGTCGGTGTCGACCATCGAGCCCGACGCGCCCAGCACCTCGCCATTGCCGACGATGACATTGCCATCGCTATCCGCCTCGCGGCGTGTAAGCAAAGCGTCCCAATTGCCGATGTCCGACCAGCCCATGGCAGCATCGACCATTGCGGCACGATCGGTATTCTCCATGACGGCGTAGTCGACCGAATCCCCCTCGATGCCCGCGAATATGGCTGCGTCCGGGCGGATATGGGCGCCCTCGACCTGCGCCTTCGCGAATGCAGCAGCGACACCGTTTGCGAGGGTAGGTCGATGCTTCGTGAGCTCGTCGAGGAAGTGCCCGGCGCGAAAGGCGAAAATGCCGCCGTTCCAGGCATAGCCGCCATCCGCCAGGAACGAGAGTGCAGTCTCAAGATCGGGCTTCTCGACGAAGCTGTGGACTCGATTGCCTTCGCCCAGCGCCTCGCCACGACGGATATAGCCATAGCCCGTTTCCGGTGAAGTTGCGGCGATACCGAAGGAAACCAGCCAGTCGTCCGCAGCCAGTCTTGCTGCGGCGATTGCTGCACGGGTGAATGCTGCATCATCGGCGATGTGATGGTCGCTTGGACAGACGAGTATTACGTCGTCGGGATCCAATGTGTGCGCGGCCAGCGCGATGGCGGGCGCGGTGTTGCGTCCGACAGGCTCGATCATGAAGCGGGCATCGGGTGCGATATCGGCGGCCTGCGGTTCGGCGTAGGCCATATGGCGTTCGCCGACGACGATTACGGGGCTCGCAAAGATCTCACGGTTGGCGCAGCGTGCGAGCGCTTGCTGGAAGAGGGTGGTGTCTCCGAGGAGGGGGATGAACGGCTTCGGTCTGTCGTTGCGGCTGCGCGGCCACAAACGGGTCCCGCTTCCTCCGCACAACACGACCGGCACCATCTTTCGCATCTTACAACTGGCTCCGCATTTCCCTGTCGCTTGCTCCTAGCGCGGGGAAGTAATTGTGTGAATCCCTGCTTGCCTATTATGCGGGGACTGGTCTTCGTGAATAGCTCTGCTGACGCACACTCAGTCCGCGTCGCGTGCGCCCAGCATTGACCGGAAGTGCGTCTTCCAGTCTGCCTTCCCCTCTGCCGTACTGCTTTGCTCAAGTATGGCGATTTCCTGCTGGATGTACTCGACGCGTTCGTCCCAACCGTCATGCGTACGCTTTCGCAGGAGTCCACCGCCATACCTTGGCCCCCAGGTAGCCATGAAGCGTACCGCAGCCTCCGGATCGTAGCTGGCGTTGGCGAGCAGCCACGGCATCAACCTGTCGGCGTCCCGTTCGGAGAGGCGTATATTCGATTGCTTCCGACCCAGCTCTTCGAGAACCTCGAGATGGGCGAGAAGATTATGCGCGAGCTCGTGTGCAATTGCTGCGGCGAATTCATCCTCGCCATAACCAAAGGCCGGGAAATTCTGTCCGAACATCACCCGATCCCCGTCAGCCTGCGCGGTGCGCGCTTCATCGACGAGCTCGAAGTGGGATCTGCACGCGCTGACGCCTGCGATTTCAGCCTGTCGGACTTGCCCCTGGGGAGTCCTCCATGCGATGCTGACGGGACCGCCAAGGAGAGCCTTGTCGATATAGTCGCGAATATCCGACACCCGTTTCCAGCGAGGACGTGACGGAGGGAAAGCCTGGGTAATCGGTGATCCGGCGATAGCGATGATCGTGTCGTTCACCCGCAAGCCCGCAAGGTCGGCGGGTGAGCCACGGGCCAAGGACTGGACCCCGATGTCGCCGCTCAGTCCGAATTCGTTGCGTGCTGCATCGACATCGCCATAGCTCGCCGCATCATGCAACAGCAGCCCAATTGTCTGCATCTGCTCCGTGCAGAAGGGCGCATTGGATGTGACCAACAGGTAACCGGTTCGGAACAGCAAATCTTCGCGTTGCTGGAAGAGGCGCAACCCCGACGCTTCGGCCTGGGGTGACATCGCCGGTCCGGAAGCGGGTGATGCAGTCGCACAGCCCGCTAGCAAGAATGCGAAAAGGGCGCTCCGCAAATGCCGGAGCGCCCCGTTCGATTTACCGAAATCAGGCAGCAGGAACCGCATCGGTTGCGGCGTTCGCCTGCGGGGCAGAACCCTGCTGCACCTGACGCCCGAAGATGATGCGCATCTGGTCAAGCGAGAAGAGGTGAGCGAAGAGCAGCGGCAGAAAGCCGTTCTCGTTCCACTTGCGAAGCTGGTCGCCGCGCATATTGCGAAGCTTTTCTTGGTCGACCATCTGGAAGCCACGATAAACGAAGGGCTGCGGATTGTCGCCCTGCTGGATGGCGACTTCGCCGTCCATAAGCAGCTCGTGCTCCTTGAGCTCGTTCATGAAGTTCTGCGTGCGCTGACCGGCCTGCTCGAAGTTCTCGCAGAACTCGAGGATCGACTTGGTCGCTGCGGTCGGGTCCTTGCCTTCGAACAGGGCTTCGCCTTCCGAGAATTCGCCGATCGAGTCTGCGGTTGGATCGAAGCAGAGCGAGAGTTCGTCAGCGTCTGGACGCAGACGCGCCAGCATGAAGGGATAGCGACGGACATAAGCCGGGATGTATGTCGGGTCGGTAACCTTGCCGGTTGCATCCACGAAGGTGTTCACGCCTTCGTTGAGGCCCATGAGAGCCAGCGGCAGGGGGTTGTCGCCCGACGAGAAAACGATCGGGAAATGGCGCTGAGCCTGGATGAATTCGTCGACCGTCAGCGGGATGGCGTGCTGCTTGGCAAGCCAGGGTGCCAGCTCGACCGCCCGTGTGCGGAAGGAGCTGTGATCGTTGCTGTTGAGCGGCATGAGGTCGTTGTAGAAAAGGGGCAGGTTCGGCTGCGGCGCGCTGGCCATGGGAACTCTCCAAAATATTCGAATTGAACGTCGCGCCCGAGACGCGCGCGCGTGAGGCTCGGCGCCTTAGGGGTTTGCGCTCCCATGCGCAAGCGGGACAAGCTTGCCGGGATTGAGCAATCCACGGGGATCAAGCGCCTCTTTGACCGACCTCATAATGGCGAGAGCAACCGGGTCGCCAAGGCGGCCCAGCTCGTCGCGTTTCATCTGGCCGATCCCGTGTTCCGCACTGATTGAGCCGCCCCACTCTGTTACCTTGTCGTGGACGAAGGCACTGATCAGTTTGCCTTGCGAGATCTCCCACTCGCCGCGAACGGCTCCCGGCGGGGCAAGGACGTGAAAGTGAATGTTGCCATCGCCGAGATGGCCGAAACCCACAGCCGTCGTGCCGAGGAATCTCGCTTCGACCTCGGGCGCGACCTCCTCGACGAAGCGCGCCATGCTCGCGACCGGGACGGAAATATCGTGCTGCATCGCGGGCCCTATCGCCCGCTCTGCCGGGGCAATCTCGTCGCGAAGGAGCCAGAATGCCTCGGCCTGCGTCTCGTTGGTTGAGATCGTCGCGTCTTCGACCAGCCCGCGTTCGTAGGCGGCCTCGAGCAGGGCCTCGGCGCGCTGGTGGAGCTCCTCGCCCTTGTCGGCAGGAGTCGCCAGTTCAATGAGCGCATGCCAGGCATGATCGCCTTCCAGCGGCGCACGAGCGGCAGGCACATGCGCAAGGACGGACGTCAGGCAATGGGCGGGAAGGACTTCGAATCCTTCGATAATGTCCGCCACAACCTCTTCTGAATACACGAGAAGATCTCTCGCTTTGGCGATGCTTTCCAGACCGGCCCAAAGCACGACACGTTGACCAGTCTCGGGCAGAAGGCGCAGCGTCGCCGCAGTCACGATGCCCAGTGTCCCTTCGGATCCGATCAGCATCTGCTTGAGGTCGAAACCGCGATTATCCTTCTTAAGCGGCGTCAGCCCGTCAAATACCGAGCCATCTGCAAGGACGGCCTCGATGCCGAGAACCTGCGCACGCATCGTTCCATGACGCAGCACCTGTGTCCCGCCGGCATTGGTAGAAATCAGGCCACCGATCGTCGCCGATCCCTTGCCGCCCAGCGTAAGCGGGAAGCGTAGACGGTGACGTTCTGCCTCCTCATGGAGGTTCTGCAGGATGACTCCTGCGTCGCAGGTCGCCTGCCGTGCGACCTGGTCGAATTCCCGGATGTTGTTCATCCGGCGAAGTGAAAGCACGACAGAGGCTCCACTCTCATCAGGAGTGGCGCCGCCGGACATACCGCTATTCCCGCCTTGCGGAACGATGGGCACGCCATGCTCACCACAGAGGCGGACGAAGGCGGATACCTCGCGAGTTGAAGCGGGCGATGCCAGGCCGAGTGCGCGGCCGGTGTAGCGACCCCGCCAATCGGTCAACCAAGGAGCGAGCAGATCGGGATCGGTGGTGAAACCGCGCTGGCCCAGCAATTCGGTAGCGGCGGAGATGAATGGCTCGATGTCGGACATTGCGGTTCCCTTGCCACATGTGGGGCACATACTGCCAGCACTTGCCAATAATGCGGTTTCAATTAAGCCGATATTCAAGCGTCGGGGTTATTGAGGCGGCAACCAGGCCGCATCCTGCGCGGCCGAGGAGTAGTCCAGACCGCCAATGCCGCTGATGTCCGTTCTCCTTACCGTGCTGCTGCCTTTCGGCGTGCCCACCATAGGGGACGACGAGGTCGTGATTTCGCGACAGGTCGCAGAGCCGGAGGGGCCGGTATTACCTGCTCCAATGTCCCGGCGTGCGCCGAACTGGACCAGCTTTTCCGGCGGTATCCCGGAACCCGTGGCCCGCCAGGTACGGATCGAGGGTCGCATGATTTTGCGCATCAGCCCGCAGCCGGGTCCGGTAAGGCAGGATATGCTGGCCGATCTCCAGCCACGCCAGTCGTCCAGTCCACCTCGACTGGTGGAGCGGCCGCTCGGCGAATGCATTACGGCCCGCAATATCGTTGGCGTCGCCGATCGCGGCAGCCGACTGGTATTCTACATGCGCGATCGCACCATGGTCTCTGCCCGGCTGGAAAAGTCCTGCAGCCCGCGTGACTTCTACCTCGGTTTCTATACCGAGCGGAACGATGATGGGCGCTTGTGCGTGGACCGTGATCGGCTGATGAGCCGGGCAGGGGCGCGTTGCCAGGTGGCGGAATTCAACCGCCTTATGCTGGTGCAGCCCCGCCAGTAGGCTTCCGAGCCCTTCGCAAAGAGGGGAATCCTTGACTTTCCGGCCCAAACGGGCAAAGGGCGCGCCCAGCCGATCCTGCGCCTGCGCGGAGAATCTTCGGCACACAATCCAGGGATAAATCTGACGCACATGACTTTCGCCGATCTCGGCCTTTCACCAGACTTGCTCAAGGCTGTCGAAGAAGCCGGCTACACACAGCCGACAGACATCCAGCGCGAGGCCATCCCGCCTGTGCTAATGATGAAGGACATCATCGGCATCGCCCAGACCGGCACCGGCAAGACCGCGAGCTTCGTGCTGCCGATGATTGATGTGCTACATCATGGCCGTCGCCGCGCGCTCATGCCGCGTTCGCTGATCCTCGAACCGACGCGCGAACTCGCGGCACAGGTGGCCGAGAATTTCGAGAAATACGGCAAGAACCACGATCTCAAGATGGCATTGCTTATTGGCGGCGTGCAGATGGGGGATCAGGTCAAGGCGTTGAACGAGGGCGTGGACGTGCTGATCGCCACTCCCGGCCGCCTCATGGATCTTTTCGAGCGTGGCAAGATCCTGCTCAATGGCTGCGAACTGCTTGTCATCGACGAGGCCGACCGCATGCTCGACATGGGCTTTATCCCCGATATCGAGTTCATCTGCTCGAAACTGCCCGAAACTCGCCAGACCATGCTGTTCTCGGCGACCATGCCGCCGCCGATCGAAAAGCTGGCCAAGAAGTTCCTCAGCAATCCCAAGCGGATCGAGGTGAGCCGCGCCGCATCGACGAACAAGGACATCACGGCATTCAAGGTTCCGGTGAAGAACCGTCAAAAGCGTGAAACACTGCGCTGGCTGCTGCGCAACGACCTGGTCGAAACCGCAATCATCTTTGCCAATCGCAAGACCACCGTGCGCGAAGTGAACAAGAGCCTTCAGAGCCACGGGTTCGCATCGAGCGAAATCCACGGCGACATGGATCAGGCGAGCCGTCTCAAGGAACTCGATCGTTTCAAGAAGGGCGAGGTCAACATCCTCGTCGCTTCGGACGTCGCTGCACGAGGCCTCGATATCAAGGGCGTCAGCCACGTGTTCAACTTCGACACGCCGTGGCACCCCGACGACTATGTCCACCGCATCGGCCGCACGGGTCGCGCGGGCGCAAAGGGTCGGGCGTTCACTTTCGTGGCCGAAGGTGACGCGGAAGCTATCGAGAATGTCGAGAAGTTGACCGGGAGCGTGGTCCCCGTGTTCGGCAAGAAGGACGTTCGGGTCGAGTTGAAGGAAGCGGTTGCCACCGATGATTCGCCCGACCGCAGGGAAAGCTCCGAACCCAGGATGCGCGCCCCCCGCGACGAAGGCGGCAAGCGCGGGGCCCGCGAAACCAGGGGCGAAACCAGGCGCGAAAAGAAGCCGCGCGAGGAAAAGTCTGCGAAGCCGCGCCGTCGCGAGCGGGAGGAGGCCGATGTGCCTACCGCTCCGGGCGAATGGAACGGCCCAATGCCGGGTTTCCTCGACGTTTCCGCGCTCTCCTGATCCTGCATCATCGGGGCGGCCATTGTTGCCCTATTTGAAGCTTTGTTAACCACGGCGGGTGCAGGGTGATGCGATGGGCATCTACCTTGAACTGCTACGCAATGTATTGCTGATCCTCGCCGCGCATGGCGTGGTCTTCGCGTTGCTCGCACTGGCGACGAAGCGCGGGCGTATCGTCGCCGCCGTGAAGACTACGCGCAAGGAGTTCGGGACGAACTTCGGGCTGGCTCTGGTCAATTCGGTCTTGCTCGCACCGTTCTTCGAACCGCCGAGCGGGGCGCTGCACGCATCGATTGGCACAAGCCCAGCGCTCACCGGCATCTGGGACGGGATGAACGAGGTATTGGTCCTCTTGGTCGCAGCCATCCTGATCGATCTCGCCGCCTATTGGCGCCATCGGCTTGAGCATCTGCCGGGCGTCTGGCGTTTCCACGCCACGCATCATGCGGACACTGCAATCCACTGGATGACGGTTCATCGCAAGCATCCGGTCGGCAAGCTGCTGAGCGTCTTGATTGACCTACTCCCCGTGGTCGCACTTGGGTTTCCGCTGTGGTCGATAGCGGCTGCGCAGCTGGTCCGGACTTTCTGGGGCTATCTCGCCCACGCCGACGTACCCTGGACTTTCGGGGCATTCGGCAAGCTGATGATTTCGCCTGCGGCACACCGCCTTCACCACATCCGTGATGAAGAGCTGATGGGCAGCAATTACGCCAACACTTTCGCCTTCATCGATGTGGTATTCGGAACCTATGTCGATCCTACCCCGCATGTCGATTGCGAGACGGGGATAGCTGAAGGAACTCGCGGATTCTGGGGCGAGCTGGCGCGGCCGTGGGAGGCACGATATCGCGGCGAAGAAGTGGCATCCGATGTGGATGGACTAGCGACCTAGGCGACGGGGTTTCTCGCCTTGAGCTTTGCGCGCTGCTAGGGCGCGGAGATGGGCGCTCTCGGGAAACTCTGGCGTGGTGGCGGGCGACGAAACCCCCGCTTTTGCGACGAGTTTGGCAGAAGGATTACTTTGGCACGCCTGCTACGCAACGGCCCGCGGGCATTCCTGTCCGGAACGGGGCGCAAGCTGTTTGGCGCCAGTCCTGCGCAGCCGTGGATTTCCTATGACGCCGCACGGGCCCTTGAAAGACTCCTCGACCCTTTGCACTCACGCGTGCTCGAATTCGGCTCGGGCATGTCGACGGCCTGGTACGCAGCGCGTGCGGCAGGGGTAATATCGATTGAGCACGACCCGGCATGGTATGCCGAGGTTTCGCGCCAGCTTGCCGGAACGCACCATGCGACTGTACGCCTCGCGCCAGATAAGGAGAACTATGTCGCTATCCCCGAAGGCGAGACATTCGACCTCATCATGATTGATGGAGCATGGCGCTGCGACTGCGCTAGCGCAGTTCTCACCCATCTTGCTCCGGGAGGTGTGATCTATCTCGACAATTCGGATAAGCAGGGTGGGATTTCAGGAGATCTCGGCAAAGCACGCCGAATCCTGATCGAGTTCGCCGAACGGGAGAAGCTACCGTGGAGCGAAATTACCGACATCGCACCGACCCAGTTCTTCGTCGAGCGCGGCCTGTGGGTGGGCCCTAATCCGCCGGCTTGATGAAACTGTCGAGCACCCGCTTCTCGCCCGCTTTGTCGAACTCGATGGTAAGCTTGTTGCCTTCCTGGTCGGTGACGACGCCATAGCCGAACTTGTCGTGAAAGACGCGTGCGCCGATGGCGATGTCGGTACGTGGCTTGGCGGCGAAGCTAGCGGCGCTCCTACCCGGTTCGGCGAGGCGCTTGGGGGTGGTGTCATAGCTCGTAGACAAAGCGCGTTGCCAACCCGGCCCCCGCGCGGACGAACGGTCTGGACGGCTGGTCGACACGTGGGCGAAGGGATCCTCGGTTTCGGTCCAGTTCGCCCGCCATAGCGAAGCGCCACCGCTCATCGTGGTTTCGCGGTTTATCGTGTCTTCCGGCAATTCGTCGATGAAGCGGCTGGGGATTGAGCTGGTCCACTGGCCATAGATCCGCCGGTTCGCCGCATGAAGGATCGTGCAGCGGCGTTTCGCCCGCGTGATGGCGACATAGGCGAGGCGGCGTTCCTCCTCGAGGCTAGCGATCCCGCCTTCGTCGAGTGAGCGCTGGCTGGGGAATACGCCTTCCTCCCAGCCGGGCAGGAAGACATGGTCGAACTCCAGCCCCTTGGCCGCATGCATGGTCATGATGGTGACCTTCTCGCCATCATCGCGAGCGTCATTGTCCATCACCAGGCTGACATGTTCGAGGAAGTCGGTGAGGTTCTCGTAATCCTCCATCGCGCGGGCGAGTTCGGACAGGTTTTCCAGCCGACCGGCACTCTCGGCGCTGCGATCCTTCTGCAGCATTTCCTGATAGCCGCTTTCGGCGATGACCATGCGCAGGAGCTCGGACGGCGTGACCTTGCCCGATTGCTCGCGCCAGTGAACGAACTGGCCGAGCAGGCCGACCAACGAATTGCACGCACGTGCAGGCAGCTCGTCGCTGTCGGCGAGATCGAGCGAGGCAGCTGCGAGCGGAGCCTGGATTAGACGCGCATGACGGCGCATCGTCTCCAGAGTCTTCGCACCGAGTCCGCGCTTGGGTTGGTTGTAGATTCGCTCGAAGGCAAGGTCGTCTGCCGGTTGCTCGATCACACGGAGATAGGCGAGCGCGTCGCGAATTTCGGCGCGTTCGTAGAAGCGGAAGCCGCCGACGATGCGGTAGTTGAGGCCGATCTGGATGAAGCGGTCCTCGAATTCGCGCGTCTGGTACTGGGCCCGGACAAGGATCGCCACCTGGTCGAGCGGGGCGCCTTCGGCCTCGAGGCGCTCTATCTCCTCGCCCACACGGCGCGCTTCCTCGGGGCCGTCCCAGATGCCGACCACGCGAACCTTCTCGCCCGCTGGAAGCTCGGTCCAAAGCGTCTTGCCGAGCCTCTCACTATTGGCGTTGATGAGGCCCGAAGCGGCAGCAAGGATTTGTGGGGTCGAACGATAGTTCTGTTCCAGCTTGATCACAGCCGCGCCGGGAAAATCCTTTTCGAACCGCAGGATATTGGCAACTTCTGCGCCGCGCCATGAATAGATCGACTGGTCGTCGTCACCCACCACGCAGATATTCTTGCGACTTTGCGCAAGGAGGCGGAGCCACAGATACTGTACCTGGTTGGTGTCTTGGTACTCGTCCACCAAGATGTATTTGAAGCGCTGCTGGTACTGCTCGAGCACGTCGTGGTGCCTGCGGAAGATGTTTAGCATATGCAGTAGCAGATCGCCGAAATCGCAGGCATTCAGCTCTTTCAGCCGGTCCTGGTAGAGCTTGTAGAACTGTGCACCGCGACCATTGGCATAAGCCTCGTTCTCGGCCGCATCGAGGTCGCCCGGATTGAGGCCGCGGTTCTTCCAGCGGTCGATCAGTCCGGCCAGTTGTCGTGCAGGCCAGCGCTTTTCGTCCAGCTCGTTCTGCTGGATTAGCTGCTTGAGCAGGCGCAGTTGATCGTCGGTATCGATGATAGTGTAATTGCTTTGCAGTCCGACCAGTTCGGCATGGCGGCGCAACATGCGGGCACCGATGGAATGAAACGTGCCCAGCCATGGCATCCCCTCGACCGCCTCGCCGATATGGCGCGCAACGCGCTCGCGCATTTCGCGTGCGGCCTTGTTGGTGAAGGTGACGCAAAGGATCTCGCTCGGCCACGCCCTGCGCATTGCGACAAGATGTGCCAGCCTTGCGGTGAGTGCAGCCGTCTTGCCAGTTCCCGCTCCGGCCAACATCAACACGGGACCTTCGGTGGTCAGAACCGCCTCGCGCTGGGGTGTATTCAGACGCTCAGCATAGGCGGGAATCCGCTCGTCTTCGTGGGTCGGAGGAAGGGCAGGCAAGTCGGTCATGGGCTCGGGAACAGCTAGGGAACGCGGGGTCACAAGGCAAGCCTGCCGCGCGAAGCCTATCGGAACCGTGGCGGGTGGTCCTGCGTAGATGGTGCAACCGAATTTATGGAGAGCTTACAATGAAGAAGCTGTTTTTCGCAGGTGCCGCAGCACTCGCTCTGACTGCAATGCCTGTCAGCGCGCAGGATGTTGCTGTGGACGCCGAGGGCAATGTCTACGTCCTGACCGAGGTCCAGCAGGCGGACTACGACGGCTGGCCGGTCGAGCGTCAGACCCTCTATACGGGCTGGCCCTACGGCATTCAGGAGTATTATTGGACGCTTACCCCGGTCGAGACCACCGGTTGGTGGGTACTCACCGACGACCAGCGCGTCCGAATCTACGAAATGACTCCGGAACAACGTGCGGTCGCATGGACGCAGATTGCCGCGCAGATGAACGCCAGCGACACTGCAGTTGCGGCAACCGAAGCGGCAGCGTCGGCAAGCTCCTCTGAGCCGCGCTTTGTCAGCCGGGAAGTGTCGCAGGCGACCCCCGCAAATTACGTGAATGCGAGCGGTGACGACTTGCCGGTCTGTACGCCCGATCAACAGGATGGCTGCATTAACTCCTGGGAAAAGAACGGAACGGGCAATCGTCCGCTCAACTATTGGCCGGGCCGTCCCGCAAGCGAGATCAGCGAAGAGCGCGGAACTCTTCCGGTCGACAAGCCTGCGGACAGTTCGGAAGACTGATCACCAGTTGCGTAAGGCGTGCTTGAGCCCTTTGGGGTAGTGTGCGCTGCGCTTGGAGGGGGTGGGGCCGCCATGGTGGCTCCGCCCTTTCTTTTGTCCGGATTCCGTCCGGCGTGATTTTGCCACAAGCCCCGCCAGGCGGTGGCGCGAAGGCGACAGCCGCTTCACAGATGCCTTCCCAATCCCGGCCAGCTGACGCATGAACAGGCTCCGGCAGGGGATCAAGGGTCGCGTTCGTCGCGCATGTTTTACTTCCGAGGAAGGACACATGCGAAAGACAATCTGGTATATCGTGGGCGGCCAGCTGGCTGCCATTTCCATCCCTGCACTTGCACAGGACACGGCGGTCGATGCCGCACAACCGTCCACCGGACAGTCCGCCGGGCCGGTCATGACGCCCGAGCAGATGGCGATTGTAGACAGCTGGCCTGCAGAGAAGCAGGCCACGTTCCGACAATGGCCGGAGGAAGTCCGCGCATACTTCTGGGAATTGCCCGCCGAACGGCAGGATGTTTTCTGGCGGCTTAACGACAGTGACAAGCTGGCGATCGCAACGATGGATCAAGCAGGCCGCACAGCCGCCTGGGCCAGGATAGAGGCCATGTCGGGCGACCATAACGCTCGCGCACCAGCGGGAGAAGCAGGCGAAGCCGAGGAAGAAGCGCCGGAAGCCCCCGAGCCCATGGGTCGCAGCTGACGGTGCCTCACGCCGCGTCGGGAGCCAGCCTCAATAGCCATAGATGCGCTTTCCCGACGCGGCGATCTGCTACACACTCGAGCGACTTTACGGCGACACTTTCCCTCGCACCGGTCTCCAGCGCGATCCAGGTCGAAGCATCGATCCAGCCCAATCTCAACATCCGGTCGAGCGCGACCTCGCCTGCGCCCGTGCCATAGGGTGGGTCGAGCAGAATAAGCTGGTGCGCTGTCTTGGCAGGTCCCAGCGTCATCACCGAGCCTTGCTGGACCGTTGTGCGCTTGCGCGCGTCAAGCGTGTCGATATTTGCGCGGATCGCCTTGATGGCCGACGCCTCCTGCTCGACGAACAGGCAGGTGGCGGCGCCGCGTGACAAGGCTTCGAGACCGAGTGCGCCAGAACCGGCAAACAGGTCCAGGACGTGCAGGTCGTCGAAGCTGCCGAGGCGGCTGGTGAGCATGCTGAAGAGCGTTTCGCGCGTCCGATCGGCCGTCGGGCGTGTCAGGTCGCCGGGAGGCGCAACGAGCTTCCGACCACGCCACTCACCCGCGACGATCCTCATTTGCGTCCACCGCGTGAGAGTTCGCGCTTGAAGGCCTCCACGTCCCCGCGTTTGATTTCGAGCACCTGGCCGCGCGGCAAATCGCCGATGTGGAAGGGGCCATAGCCAATGCGCAGCAGGCGGTTCACTTCGAGGCCGAGGTGCTCGAGCACGCGGCGAACCTCGCGGTTCTTGCCTTCTCGCAGGGTCATCTCGATCCAGCGGTTGCGGCCCGAGCCGCGCTCGAGGTTGGCCTCGATCTGGCCATAGCGCACGCCGTCGACCTCGATCCCTTCGATCAGACCATCGAGCTGTTCCTGCGTGACATCGCCAAATGCGCGGGCGCGATACGTACGCGGAACGCCGGTGGAGGGAAGTTCCATCGCTCGTTTCATCTCGCCATCGTTGGTGAGGAGCAGCAGGCCCTCGGTATTGTAGTCCAGGCGTCCCACCGGCATCACACGGCCTGCGTCCTTGGGCAAGGCATTGCGAAGCGCGCTGTAGATCGTCGCGCGGCCCTTAGGATCGTGCTCTGTCGTCAGCATTCCGGCTGGCTTGTGGAAGGCAAAGAGGCGGGTTGCCTCTGCCTTGCCGACCGATTTCCCGTCGACCGTCACGCCCTTGAGGCTGGTCAGTTTCACTGCGGGCGTATCGAGAACCTTGCCGTCGATCGCCACGCGCCCCTCGGCGATCATGCGCTCGATTTCGCGGCGGCTGGCGATACCCGCGCGTGCGAGCAGTTTGGCGATACGGTCGCCATCTTCGGGAAGTCGGTTGTCGGACATGGCCGCGCGGTTAGGCTTTCAGTTGGCCGCGCGCAAGGCTTCCTCGACCGTCTCGTGATAACGCCTTATGCCGCCTTCCATCGTCCCAAGGGTCAGATGAGGCACTGCGCCCGTCGCGAGCCCTTGCTGGCCAAGCTCGGCGGCCCGGAAATCCTCCGAGGCGAATACACCTCCGTCGAGCAGGGCCCAGCTACGCTCCCAATGGTCGCGTGCCTTGTCGGTGACGGGATGCTCGGGGATCAGCATGAAATCCTCGACCAGCGTATGGTTGTGCGCCTGCGGCATCATCACCATCAGATTGATGTAGTCCGGGCTGGGGATGATAAGAGCACCCGGCATCAGCTGATAGGCGAAGGTCACGACGCGGCGCAGGGCCGCCATGTCGGTCAGATCCACACCCTCCATCTCCTCCAGCCGTCCGACCGCGCTGCGCGAGTGTGGCCCGATCATGTCGCCGCTGGTCGCACCGTCTTTGAAGAACGGGCCGATGGTTTTCGCATGAAGGCGGGTGACATGGTAGCTCTCGAGGAAGGCATCCATGATCAGCTTCCAATTGCCCGCAACCGAATGAGTCTTGCGGCGGAACAATACCTGCTCACCCATGCCCAATGCATCGAAATCCTCGCCCAGCTGTTCGGCGAGGGTAAAATTGGCTGTGTCTTCGCGCGGGGAGAACCAGATCAGCCCGCCTGTCTCCTTCGAAGGCAGTTCGACGAGCCCATAGTTTCCCTTGTCGAGGCCGGGGAAGGTGTCGGGGCGGGGCAGGGCCAAGAGGCGTCCGTCCACCGAATAGGTCCAGGCGTGGTAAGGGCAGACGAGCTTCTTGGCGCATTGCACCTCACCGCCTTCGACCAGCCGGGTTCCACGGTGACGGCAGACATTGAGGAAGACATGCGCCTTGCCCTCCGCGTCGCGCGTGATCAGCAAGGGGCGACCAGTTGCGTCATGCGGCACCGCCATGCCGGCATCGGGTAGCAGCGCGGAAGGGCAAAGAATCTGCGGCAGGCGATCGTAGATCGCCGCTTTCTCGCGCTGCCAATATTCAGGATCGGTATAGACCTGCGCCGGCACGGTGCTGGCTTCGGCGGCATCGCGCTTCCGGCCCTCGGCAATGTCCTGCGCCAATGCGAGCATGCCGTCGGTCGGTCGGCGTGCGGGATGTTTGGTGTCGACAGCGCTCATGTGGCTGTTCCTCTCGAACTCTCTCGCGGCTATTGTCGCAAAAAACCGGCGCAAACGGAAGGACGCTAGGGAATGGCTGAGGTCGCAGAGACGAAGAAGATTTCCGGCATGCGCGCGCTGGGTATGGCGCTGGGCAACCGCAAAACCGGCTTCATGTTGCTGTTCGGCTTCTCGAGCGGATTGCCGTTCGCACTTTTCCTCGGCACCCTCTTTGCCTGGCTGACAGAGGCCGAGGTCGAGCTGGAGACGATGGGAATCTTCTCGCTCATCGGACTTGCCTATGCTTTCCAGTTCCTGTGGTCCCCGGCGATCGACAAGGTCGACCTTCCGCTCCTGCGCAAGCTTGGCAAACGCAAGCAGTGGATCGTCCCGATGCAGTTGCTGCTTGGCGCGATCCTTGTGACCATGAGCCTGCTCGAACCGCGAAGCCAGTTGGGGATGTTCTCGCTTCTGGCAGGGATTGGAGCCTTCGCAAGCGCGACGCAGGACATCGCCATTAACGCCTGGCGTATCGACGTCGCGGACGAGAAGGCGACGATCGATATCCTCTCGACCGTCTACCAGATGGGATACAGGCTCTCCTCGCTCGTCGGTGGCGCGCTGGGCCTGATCATCGCGGCGCGCATCGGCTGGCCACAGACATACATGATGATGGGCGCGATCTTACTGCTGGCGGGAGCAATCGGCCTGCTGGCGCCCAATGCCGACGGCGATGCGGGGCAAACGAGTGCCGCAGGCGACGAACAGGTACGAGCCTTGCGTCAGGCAGGCGAGCTAGCCCCCTCGATCCGAAACCGCGCGCTGGCGCTGGTCGGCCTGCTTTGGGCGGGTGCGATCGGCACGGTGCTCGCCTTCATGATAATGTCGATGACCTATGCGCCCGAGGACCGGCCCAATCCGACCGAGTTCACGCTCAATGTCGGGCCTTGGATTATCGTCGCGACAATAGTTTTGCCTGCACTGATCGCAGGCTGGCTGGCTTCGCAAAAGAAAAAGGGCCTGCACCTGCTGGCCGAAGATGCCGCACACGCGACGGGCGGTGCCTATGCTCTCGACCACCTATATCGCGCGCTCGTGCTGCCGCTGGTCGAGTTCGTCGGACGGATGGGCTGGTCGCTGGTTCTGATCCTCGCGGTCGTGCTGACCTACCGCATCTGCGACGCGATCTGGGGAACCTTCGCCTATCCCTTCTATCTCGGAGAGCTGGAATACACGAACGACGAGGTCGCCGTGGCCTCCAAATTCTTCGGTGTCGGCGCAATCATACTCGGACTTGCGCTTGGCGGCTGGATGCTGACCGTGCTCGGCCGGATGTTCACCCTGCTGCTGGGCGGCATCCTAGCCGCGCTGACGAACCTGCTCTACGCCGACCTCGCGATTGGCGGTGCGAATATGAGCGCGCTCAGCAATGCCATCGGATTTACTGCACTCGTCGAGAGCTTCCCCGGCGGATCCGAGAAGCTCGCACGCCTGATGATCACCATCGGCTTCGAAAACCTCGCCATCGGCATCGCCGGCGCGGCCTATATCGCCTGGCTTTCATCTATCGTCTCAAAGAAGTTCAGCGCAGTGCAATATGCGCTGCTCTCCTCGTTGACCCTTTTGGTCGGAACGCTTGGCCGTGGGGCGCTGGGCGAGATGATCGAGAAGCAGGGCTACTACGACGTGTTCATCCTCACGACCTGGATCGGCCTTGCAGCAGCAGTGTTGGTCTGCATCGAGTGGTGGCGCGAGAGCCGGTCGAGGAAGCGTCGGGCGTAGTTGCACCAGAAGCAGGCGTGGCCACTCCCGCCGAATAGTCGAGGTCGGCCGGGGTCCGACATTGTTAAATCATCGCTAACGGATGATTGGTAAAAGCCACCCGTATGTCGGCCCTTCGCAACGAAGACAGCAACCCTGAGGAGCGCGATTTCCTGCGCCTGCCGCTTGGCGTGCTGGGCTACCTCGAGACGCTAGAAGGCCGCAAGCGGGTCGAAGTCGTCGATCTGTCGCAGGGCGGGGCGCATATCGTCCTGCTCGAGGTCGACGAGAAACAGACCATTGATATCGAGGACTGTTTCCTGACATGGCTCGATTTCGAGGGCTTCGGCAAAGTTACCTGGCGCAAGGGCCAGCACTTCGGAATCGCCTTCGAAGAACCGCTGCGCCCGACGGTGATCAAGGAAACTAAGATCAAGGCGCCGATGATGGTCCGCCGCGATTTCGACGAATTGAAGGTCGCCGCAAAACTGTGGGCCAAGGGCATCTACCCGACCTACTAGGCTCGACTAGTCGACCGTCTCGCCATTGAGACGCAGGACTTCCCCGGCAAGGTAGAGCGAGCCTGCGATCAGGATCGGCAGTCCGTCATCCGGTACGTTTTCGAGCGCTTCTGCTACGCCCGTTGCACTGACTGCGCCGTTGCCGAATGCATCCGGAGAATGCCAGTCGTGTCCCGGGACCGGAACAGAGATCAGGCTGGCGATGTTGCGGGCAAGGGGTTCGACCAGCGCGCCGGGATCCTTGTTTGCAAGCATCCCGATGACGAGGTGAAATCGTCTTTCCGTGAAGTGTCGCTTGAGCGCCTCGCCTGCATCGCGATTATGGCCGCCGTCCAGCCAAACCTCGCGCGAGCCGACGAGCGGACCGGTTGAGAGGCGCTGCAGGCGAGCGGGCCAAAAGGCATCGGCGACGCCGTTCTTTATTGCATCTTGGGAGATTGCCAGCACGTTCTGACGTCGCAGCATGGCGATGGCGAGGCCTGCATTGAGGGTCTGGTGATGTCCCGGCAATCCGAGAGGGCGCGTCGCAAAGTAGACCTCGTCTCTCTCGCCATAGACCATATGCCCGCCGACAGGCTTCGAGCCCCAGCCGTATGGAGGGTCGTATTCGAACAGGGGCGCTCCGACCTTGTCCGCCACCGTGGCGATGGCAGCCCTCGCGACCGGAGGGTAGCACGTGCCCAGAGTGACCAGTGGAACCCCCGGTTTCGCGATTCCCGCCTTCTCGAAGGCGATTCGGGCGATGGGCTCGCTCGGGACACCATCCTCAGGTGACAGCAGGAATTGTTCGTGGTCGATACCAAGTGCCGCGATACCGCAGGCCGCGAGAACTTGGGGTTCGAGAACATTGGTAGCATCGAACCGGCCGCCCAGACCCACCTCCACCACGCAACAATCGGCTGGCACGCGAGCGAACTCGCTGAAGGCGGCGGCGATAGTGACCTCGAAGAAGCTTGCGCCGAGGTCCTCGCCAAGGTCGAGCACCTCGGCCAGCACTTCGGCGAGGCGTTCGTCCGAAATCAGCTCTCCCGCCAACCGGATGCGCTCGTTGTAGCGGACCAAATGCGGACTGGTGGTTGCATGGATTTTGTAGCCGTCCGCCTCGAGGATCGCGCGCAGGAAGGCACAGGTCGAACCCTTGCCGTTCGTGCCCGCGACATGAAAAACAGGTGGCAAGCGCTTGTGAGGGTCGCCAAGCCGGGCGAGCAGCTCGCGGATCGTATCCAGGCCGAGGCGGCCTTGCGGTACCGATAGGCGGCCCAGCCGGTCGAGCTGGGTCTGGACCTCGGGGCTGTCGGAGCGGGCGAAGTCCCGCATCGCGCTTCTCAGGCGGCCTTGGCGGGCGCCAGATAGTCGATGAGCGTCGCCAGCATGTCCTTGAGGTCGTGCCGGTGGACGACCATGTCGACCATGCCATGCTTGTGCAAATACTCGGCACGCTGGAAACCGTCGGGCAGCTGCTCGCGGATTGTGTCCTGGATCACGCGCTGACCGGCGAAGCCGATGAGCGCACCGGGCTCGGCGATATGGATGTCGCCCAGCATGGCGTAGCTGGCCGTTACGCCGCCGGTGGTCGGATCGGTCAATACCACGATGTAGGGCAGACCCGCTTCCCTGAGGCGGCGCGTCATCACGGTCGCCTTGGGCATCTGCATGAGGCTGAGGATGCCTTCCTGCATTCGCGCACCACCAGCAGCGGTGACGACGACATAGGGGCAATGGCGGGTCAGCGCGCGCTCTGCGCCCTGACAGAAGGCAGTGCCGACAGCCATGCCCATCGATCCGCCCATGAAGCCGAAATCCTGAACCCCGACCACCGCCGGCTTGCCCTCGATCGCGCCCGAACCGACGAGGAATGCATCCTTGTGCGGGCTCTTGGCGCGGGCCTTTTTGAGGCGGTCGGTGTATTTGGACGTATCGCGGAACTTGAGCGGGTCTTCCTTCACATCGGGGATGGGAAGAACCTCGAATCCTTCATCGAGCAGCTGCCTCAGGCGCTCGTCGGCGCCGATGCGCCCGTGATGCTCGCAGCGCGGGCAAACGAAGGCGTTTTCCTCGTATTCCTGCGCGAACACCATCTGCTGGCAGCCGGGGCACTTGACCCACAGATCCTTGTCGGTGCTGCGCTTGGACAGCGAGGTGATCGAATTGCGTACGCGGGTGAACCAGTTCATGGCTCAGCCCCTTGCCGCCGAATGCACCGTCTTGGCAAGACCTGCCGTTAGTTCGCGCAGCTTGGCGGGTGCATCGGCGCCGTGTTCTGCCACGAGTTCAACCAGTGCCGAGCCGACCACAACGCCATCGGCCACGCGCGCGATCTCGCCAGCCTGTTCGGGGGTGCGGACACCGAAGCCGACTGCGACCGGAATGTCGGTCGCGCGCTTGATCCGGCTCACGTTCTCCTCGATCGACTTGATGGCGGCCTGCTGCATTCCGGTAATGCCCGCAACCGCGACATAATAGAGGAAGCCTTGCGAGCCATCGACCACGGCGGGCAGGCGCTTGTCGTCGGTGGTCGGCGTCGCGAGGCGGATGGGGGCGATCCCGGCGTCTCGGAGTGCGGGGCCCAGCGCATCGTCTTCCTCGGGCGGAATATCGACGCAGATCACGCCATCGACTCCCGCTTCCTTGGCGGCGGAAGCGAACCACTCGGGCCCGCGCCGCACCATCGGGTTGGCATAGCCCATCAGTACCAGCGGCACGTCGGGGTGACGCTGGCGGAACTCGGTCGCGATGCGCATCACGTCGGCGGTGGTCGTCCCCGCGCCGAGCGAGCGGATGTTCGCCGCCTGGATCGCCGGGCCGTCGGCCATGGGATCGGTGAAGGGCATGCCCAACTCGATAACATCCGCGCCGCCCTCGACCAGCGCATCGAGATTGGCCGCAGTGTCGCCATCGCCTGCTGTAAGGAAGCAGACGAGGGCGGGGTGGGGCTTGCCGAAGGCGGAGGAGAACCTAGTCGCCATTTCTGCGAGTCCTTTTCAACGCAAGGCCAATTGCAACGAGGGCCAACAAGGCGAAAAGATTCCACGGGAAAGTCAGGCCGCGCCGTCCAAACTGGGGGGTAAGAAGCTCCTTGAGCCACACAACGTCAAATGTTGCCGCTATGAGGTACGCAGCTCCAAAGAAAGCGACCAGAATAGCAATTACGAACATTGCAACTCTTGCGGATCGCGACGTCATGACATCTCCACTCCCAGCTTCTCGGCCACGGTGAAGATGTCCTTGTCGCCGCGTCCGCATAAATTGGCGAGGATCACGCTGTCCTTCGGCATTTCCTTCGCGCGCTTCGCGACGGCCGCGATGGCGTGGCTGGGTTCGAGGGCTGGGATAATGCCCTCGGTGCGGCAGAGCAGCTGGAAGGCCTCGAGCGCCTCGTCGTCGGTGACGGCGGTGTATTCCACGCGTTCCATGTCCTTGAGCCAGGCGTGTTCGGGGCCGATCCCGGGATAGTCGAGGCCTGCACTTATCGAGTGGCCTTCGGTGATCTGGCCGTCCTCGTCCTGCAGCAGGTAGGTCTTGTTGCCGTGGAGCACGCCGGGGAAGCCGCCGAGCAGGCTGGCGGCATGCTGGTCGCCATCAAGGCCGTAGCCCGCCGCCTCGACGCCGAGCATCTTCACGTCGGGATCGTCGAGGAAGGGGTGGAACAGGCCGAGCGCATTCGAACCGCCTCCGATCGCCGCCACCAGCAGGTCGGGCAGGCGGCCGATGCGGTCCTGCATCTGCTGGCGTGCTTCGCGGCCGATCACGCTCTGGAAATCTCGGACAAGCTCGGGATAGGGGTGCGGGCCTGCCGCCGTGCCGATGATGTAGAAAGTGTCGTGGACATTCGCGACCCAGTCGCGCAGCCCCTCGTTCATCGCGTCCTTGAGCGTCGCCGCGCCGCTGGTGACGGGCACCACTTCGGCGCCGAGCAGCTTCATGCGGAACACGTTTGGCTGCTGCCGGGCAACGTCGGTCGCACCCATGTAGATCACGCAGGGCAGGCCGAAGCGCGCGCAGACGGTGGCGGTGGCGACGCCGTGCTGGCCCGCGCCGGTTTCTGCGATGATGCGCGTCTTGCCCATGCGCATGGCGAGCAGGATCTGCCCGATGCAATTGTTGATCTTGTGCGCGCCGGTGTGGTTGAGCTCGTCGCGCTTGAACCAGACCTGCGCGCCGCCCAGCGCCTCGGTCAGCCGTTCCGCGAAATAGAGCGGGGAAGGGCGCCCGACATAATGCTCGAGCAAATCGTCGAATTGCGCCTGGAACGCCGGATCGGCCTGCGCCGTGCGATATTCGCGCTCGAGGTCGAGGATCAGCGGCATCAGCGTTTCGGCGACATAGCGACCGCCATAGTCGCCAAAGTGGCCACGCTCGTCCGGCATGTTGCGGAATGTGTTGGGTTTGGTTTCCATCGGCTGAGGCGCTTCGCAAAAGCGTGATGGCTTGTCCAGAAAGCAGTCGTCTCCGGGCGCAAAGCGCGATTTCGCGCACGGAAACCTTTCTGGCTGATTGCCTATTTCGAAAGCTGAAGTTCAGAAACTGTCACACGTAAGCAACAAATTTCCCAAAGTTTGTTCGAGGATTACTTTTGTGTCTTGTCGAACTAACGCAGTCCCACCAAATCCCGCTCACGAGCCGGTACCCCCGGTTCGCAATGAAAAAAGGATTTGAATACTATGCGTAAGATCGCTCTGCTTGGTGCGGCCGCTGTTGCCGCCATCGCCGTCCCTGCACAGGCCAATGAAGGCCGTGTCGAAGCCCGTGGCGGTATCGCCTGGGCCGGTGGAGAGGAAGAAGCAGTTGCTGGCATCGCAGCTGGCTATGATTTCGATCTCGGTGACACCGCATTCGTTGGTGTCGAAGGTTCGGCCGACAAGCTGCTCGTCGACGGCGCAGACGTCGTGTGGGGCCTGACGACACGTCTCGGCGCCAAGGTCGGCGACGCCGGCAAGCTCTACGGGACTGCTGGCTACAGCTTTGCTGAAGACGACGCATTCCACGCAGGTGCAGGTTACCAGCACAAGCTGGGCTCGGCTGCCTATGTGAAGGTTGAATACCGTCACTTCTTCAACGAAGGCACGGACGTGAACACCGCCGCCGTCGGCGTCGGCATGACCTTCTAATCGGTAACGATTGGACGAAATCTGGGGGCGGTCCTGCGGGGCCGCCCCTTTTTCTATGCGCTATGTGGAGCGTGCAGCGGCACAAAAGGCGGCTATCCTGGCCGGATCCTTCTCGCCCGGTGCGCTTTCGACGCCGCTCGATGTGTCTATCAATTTCGCACCGGTTCGCTCGACGGCCTCGCGCACATTCTCTGGAGTTAGTCCTCCCGCCAATCCCCAGGGCAAGCCGCCCTGATATCTCGACAGGAGCGACCAGTCGAAGCGCAGTCCCATGCCTCCGGGCAGGCTGGCATTCTTCGGCGTCTTTGCATCGAAGAGAATGAAATCCGCAGCATCGCGATAGTTGCTGGCTCTCGCGACATCTTCGGCACTCGCAATCGACAACACCTTCCAGACCGGTTTGCCGAAGCGGGCCCTGACCTCAGCTGCGCGTTGGGGCGTCTCCGATCCGTGGAGCTGAATTGCCTCGAGCTGGCCGACGGCGATGGTGGTAGAAAGAAGGTCGTCGTCCGGATCGACATAGACGCCGACCTTCTTCAGCGCTTCACCAGCGCGTGCCGCAAGTATCGCAAGCTCGCTGAGCCCGACGTGACGCGGGCTGGGTGGGAAGAAGTTGAAGCCGACAAAATCAGCGCGCGCCGCAAGAACCGCTTCAAGCGTCGTGAGCGTGGAAATGCCGCAGATCTTGATCCTGGCCATAGGAGTGGGCCCTAGAGCGTGCCCTCGATCTCGCGAGCAGCCTTTGCGGGATCGTCGGCGCGGCTGATAGGGCGGCCGATCACAAGCACGCTGGCGCCGTCGTCGCGCGCCTGGCGCGGTGTGACGACGCGCTTCTGGTCACCCACTGCGCCGCCTGCCTGGCGCAGACCGGGGACGACGAAATAGCCGTCCTTCCACTGGTCGTGAACTGCCTTCACTTCTTGACCCGAGCAGACGATGCCGTCGAGGCCTGCGTCATGGGCTAGCTCTGCAAGGCGAAGGACATGATCGTGCGCTGAGCCCGAAACGCCGGTGCGTTCGAGATCACGCTGGTCCATGCTTGTAAGCATGGTCACGCCGACGACCTTCGTATTTTCTCCGGCAGCTGCTTTCGCATCCTCAAGCATGGCCCTTCCGCCGCTCGCATGGACCGTGACGATCGACGGTTCGAGCTGGTGGATGGCATACATCGCGCCCGCGACGGTATTGGGGATGTCGTAGAGCTTGAGGTCGAGGAAGATCGGTAGGCCGATCTGGCCGATCATGTGGACACCGTGCGCGCCGTGAGCGCAGAAGAATTCGAGACCCAGCTTGATGCCACCAACATGGCCCTTGACCTTCTTCGCAAGGTCGATGCCGTCGCGCAGGCGGGGAACGTCGAGGGCGAGATAGATCGGGTTGCTCATGAGGGCTGGTCGGTTTCCGGTTTAACAGGATTGGCAGGTTCCGCCGGAGTTGCTGCAGCGGGAGCAGCTTCGGGCTCCTTCGGCGTGGCAAGGCGGGTCGTCGCGGCTTCGAGCGCATTGACCCGGCGTGTCATCCGCCACTTGTTCGCGCGGTGGACAAGCCACATCGGCAGCAGGCCGAGCAGGAAGGAGATCACTACCAGCGCAGGGAGCTTGGTCTCAAGCACGAGGTTCGACCAGAGATGCACCTCGACGGGCTTCCAGTTGAAGAAGCTGAACGCCAGGAGCGCGAACAGCAACAATACCCAGACGATGGTGCGGACGATCTGCATCTTTGTTCGAGCTCCCCATTTGCCCTTTTCAGCCTTGCTAGGCCGGGGAAGCGCCCGCGTCTAGCCGAAGACCCGCGCGAAGATCGTGTCGACGTGCTTGAAGTGGTATTCGAGGTCGAACTTCTCCTCGAGTTCCGCTTCGGTCAGCGCCGCCGTCACTTCCTCGTCCTGCTTGAGCAGGTCGAGCAGCATCAGGCGGCCGTCCGATTCCCACACCTTCATCGCGTTGCGCTGCACCAGGCGATAAGCGTCATCGCGGGTCTTGCCGGCTTGCGTTAGTGCCAGCAGTACGCGCTGCGAATGGATGAGGCCGCCCATGCGATCCATGTTCGTCTGCATCCGTTCGGGATAGACGAGCAGCTTGTCGACCACGCCGGTGAGGCGGGCGAGGGCGAAATCGAGCGTGATCGTGGCATCGGGCCCGATGAAGCGCTCGACTGACGAGTGGCTGATGTCCCGCTCGTGCCACAGGGCGACATTCTCCAGCGCGGGAAGGGCATAAGCGCGGATCATGCGCGCCTGGCCTGTGAGGTTCTCGGTCAGGATCGGATTGCGCTTGTGCGGCATGGCCGACGAGCCCTTCTGCCCGGGAGCGAAGTATTCCTCGGCCTCAAGCACTTCGGTGCGCTGCAGGTGGCGAATTTCCACGGCAAGGCGCTCGATCGACCCGGCGATCACCGCCAGCGTCGAGAAATACATGGCGTGGCGGTCGCGCGGGATAACCTGCGTCGATACCGGCTCGACCGTCAGGCCCATCTTCTCGGCGACATATTCTTCGACCGAGGGATCGATATTGGCGAAGGTGCCGACCGCACCCGAGATTGCGCAGGTGGCGATCTCGGCACGGGCGGCTTCGAGCCGCGCCTTGCAGCGGTCGAATTCGGCATAGGCCTGCGCCAGCTTGAGGCCGAAAGTCACCGGTTCGGCATGGATGCCGTGGCTGCGGCCGATGGTGGCGGTGTATTTGTGCTCTTCCGCCCGGCGCTTGATCGCGGCGAGCAGGTCCTCGAGATCGGCCAGCAGGAGATCGCTCGCCTGCGCGAGCTGCACAGCCAACGTCGTGTCGAGCACGTCCGAACTGGTCATCCCCTGGTGCATGAAGCGCGCTTCGGGACCGACCTGCTCGGCCACCCAGTCGAGAAACGCAATCACGTCGTGCTTGAGCACGCGCTCCTTCTCGTCGATCGCTTCGACATCGATCCTGGGGTTGGTCGCCCACCAGTCCCACAGCGCCTTGCCCGCGCTCGGCGGGACAACGCCGAGCTCGCCCAACTTCTCGGTCGCATGGGCCTCGATCTCAAACCAGATGCGATACTTCGCTTCCGGCTCCCAGATGGCGGTCATGTCGGGGCGGGCGTAGCGAGGTACCATGGGTTGCGGGACTCCGGATCGGATGAGGGAAGCTGGCGCTGCCGCTAGGCGTGGCGCCGCCAAATCGCAACCCGCAAGCTCGACTTCGCAACCGGTCGAATGTCGGACTGTCCGCGACGAAACGCTCCGGAGCGGCGGCAAGGCGTTGCAATCTCTATGCTTGGGTATAACCTCCCGACTCTTGTCTCGGGGGAAGTGTTTGTGAGAGCCGGATTTTTCTTTGCAGCCGCGCCGCTCGCCGTAATTTCCATGCCTGCCTATGCGGGCGAGGAAGTTCGCTTCGAACCCGTGCCGCAATGGGTTGAGGGCTTCGATTTCGATGCGGCAGCGGACAAAGGTCTGGAGGTGGTCGCCTTCGACCGACAACTACGGCTCGAGAAGGGTGTAGTCAGTCGATACACCGACATCGCATACGACGTCCGCAACAATGATGTGCTTTCACGCCTCGGGACCGTTCAGTTCGGCTGGCTGCCGGACAAGGGCGATCTGGTCATCCACCGGCTCGAAATAATCCGTAATGGACGGATCATCGATCTCGTCGCAGATGGCGTGAAGCCGGAAATCATTCGCCGCGAGACCGAGCTCGAGCGGCGGACGGTCAATGGCGCGTTGACCGCGTTGTTCAAGATTCCGGGCCTGAAGGTCGGCGATATCCTGCGCTTCTCCAGCACAACGTCCAGCCGCGACCAGGCCCTGTCGGGGCAGGTTCAGGCAACCGAAGCGCTCACGCCCGAGCCGACTAGGCTGGGTTTCGGTCGCCTGCGAATGTCCTGGCCCGAGAAAGCAGGGGTCTCCTATTCGCTTCTGGGTGAATCGCCGCAACCGAAGGTCACGCGCTCGGGCGGCTTCGAAACGGTCGAGATAATGCTCCCGATCGCCAAGCCGACCGAGATGCCGAACGACGCGCCCGGTCGGTTCCGGGTCATCCCCGCCATCATGTCGGGCAGTTTCGACGAATGGTCCGATGTCGCAGCGGTAATGGCCCCGCATTATCGGACCGAGGGCACGATCCCACAAGGCTCGCCGCTTGCCGCAGAAGTACAGCGCATTCGCGAGACGACCGATTTGCCGCTCGAACGTGCAGCCCTGGCCTTGCGCAGCGTGCAGGACGAGGTGAACTACCTCATGAACGGCATGGATGGTGGCAATTACCTTCCGCAGATGCCGGAAGAGACCTGGGCGCTGCGCTATGGCGATTGCAAGGCAAAGACCCTGCTGCTTCTCGCCATCTTGCGTGCACTGGAAATCGATGCCGAAGCCGTAATGGTCAATTCGTCGAATGGCGACGCGGTCTCGGTGTGGCAGCCGCTTCCCGGCGCGTTCGACCATGTGATTGTACGCGCGATGATCGAGGGTCAGGACTACTGGCTCGACGGGACGAGCGCCGGTGCGCGGCTCGACACGATCGATGAGGTGCCGAACTTCGTCTACGCGCTCCCGGTAAGGGAGAAAGGGGCCGAACTGGTCAGGCTCGAACAGCGCTGGCCGAAGGTCCCCGATCGCATCGTGCGCATCACCTATGATTTTTCGCGCGGCGTTGACTTGCCGGGCCTCTACGAGATCGATGTCGAGACACATGGCGTACTCGGCGCGCAAATGCGGGCCCGGGCCAGCGAGACCGATCCGAAGATCGTTATCGCTTACGCGCAGGACTATGTCGGCGAACTGATCGACAGCGTCGTTTACGACGCTTCCTTCGCCTATGATCCGGAGAGTGGCACGGGACGGCTCAAGGCCAAGGGGATGGTCAACGACAGCTTCGGTATCGAACGCGATGTCGCGACGATGAAGATATATACGGCGACGACCAACTGGGCCTTCGATCCGGACCGGGCGAGGTCGGCCTGGCGCGACATTCCCTACAAAGTCGGTGGCCCGATGACCTCGGCCGAAGAAGCAGTGATCATCCTGCCCGACGATGGTCAGGGAGCCAGCGTGACGGGTACCGCCAACCTGGCTCCCAAGATGGTCGCGGGCACGCTTTTTGAGCGGAGTCTTGCTTTCGATAAGGGTGTCGTCATTGTCCGCGACTCCGCCAGCTATGTTCCCGTCGAAATCACGGCAGAGCAGATCCCAGCAGAGAAAGCGGCAATGCGCGCGATGTCCGGTGCCGATCCCGAAGTGAAGATCGTATCGCCGCGTCGCTATTGGGAGCGGGATGACAAGGAGCTGGCCCGTAGTATCGGTGGGCTTGTCCAGGGCATAAACGCACTGGTCGCGATCATGCCCGAAGAGTCGTCCTATTATGTGCTTCGCAGCGCGTTGAAGACAGTGGGTCGCGATTACGATGGTGCGATCTCGGACATCGATCAGGCCATCGAGATCGACGGTGCCGCCAGTGCCTATTCCACACGGGCGGATATCCTCACCCACGCGGGCCGCTTTAACGAGGCGGCAAAGGCAGCACGCACCGCCTATGACCTCACGGGAGACCTCGCCCACGGAACCGCTTACGCCAGCGCGCTTTCGATGGCGGGGTATGCCGAGCAAGGTCTGGCAGTCCTCGACGCAATCGACGTCAGCGGGGACGACCGTTCCGCATTGGCGCAGGTGTTCGCCGAAATCGCAGGCCCGACATCACGTGGCGAAGAGGGCTGGGCAAGGCTGGAGGAAGCCCTGTCGGAGCGCCCAGGCGACGAACTGCTGCTCAACTCGCAATGCTGGTTCATGGGCACATGGAACTATCGCATCGATGACAGCGAGCAGTTGTGCAATCGCGCAGTGAAGGCCGGTGGATACAGTGCTGCGGCACTCGATAGCAGGGCGCTTGTCTTCCATCGGCTTGGCCGTGAGGACGAAGCGCTCGAGGACCTCGAAGCAGCCCTGAAGAAGCAACCGGAGCAGGCTGCCAGCCTCTATTTGCGCGGGATCATCCGCGTTGGACGCGGCCAGGAAGAAGGGAAGCAGGATATCGAACACGCTCTTCGTCTCGCGCCCGATCTGGCGGCCCGATACAAGCGCTACGGAATCTCGCCGAAGAGCTAGATCACACCCTTCGCGCGAAGCGAGACATGGCCTTCGCGCCCGACGATCACGTGGTCGTGAACCGTCACACCCAGCAGTCGGCCAGCCTCGGCAATGCGCTGGGTGATCTGGATATCGGCTCGGCTCGGTTCCGGATTCCCGCTTGGATGATTGTGCACGAGGATCAGTGCGGTTGCGCCGATATCCAGCGCCTTGCGGATGACCTCGCGCGGATGGATTGCGGCCTCGTCTATCGTGCCGTCGCCGACATGGTGGTCGAGGATCAGCCGGTTTTGCGTGTTGAGGTAAAGCACACGCACCCTCTCGACCGTGAGGTGCGCCATGTCGACCGCGAGATAGTCAAGCAGTGCCTGCCAGCTTCCCAGCACCGGTTTTTGTTCGACCAAGCCGCGCGTCAACCGGCGCGCGGATAGAGCGACGGCATGCAGGGCTGCGGCGCTCGCTTCACCCATGCCTTTGACCTGGCGCAGGGCTTCAGGCTCGGCAGTGAGAACAGCCGCGAACGATCCGAAATGCGCGATCAGCGCCTTGGCGAGCGGCTTCGTGTCTCCTTGGCGGATCGCGGCGAAGAGGAGGAATTCGAGCAGTTCATAGTCGGCCAGCGCCTCGCTTCCACCCTTGATAAGCCTCTGCCTCAGGCGCTCGCGATGACCCGCTCCGGCATGAGCTGGCGAAATATTCGCATTGTCCGGCAACCAAACCCCCATCCGAGACGTTTCAGACACTTGATTGCCTTTCGTGCGCGTCGCGCGCAAGTGTGGGATCGATGGATAGGGACGCGGACGACAATCAATTCTTCGATGATGGTGGCGATGACCCCCGTTCCCGCTGGCGCAGGAAGCGCTACGCGGTGCCCAGCGCGTTGCTCGCTGTCCTGTTCGCTGGTCTGATTGTCGCCTGGTTCTCGCGCGAGACGATCGCCAACAACATCATCGCCGACCAGCTCAAGGCATATGACTTGCCCGCAACCTATGAGATCGATCGCATAGGCGGGACCACCCAGGTTCTCTCCAACCTTGTCATCGGCGATCCTGACGCCCCCGATTTTACGGCAGAAAAGGTCGTTGTGAAACTGAGATACCAGCTCGGCCTGCCCGAGGTGGGAACTGTCCTGCTGGTCGAGCCGCGACTCTACGGAAGCTATCGCAAGGGCCAGCTGAGTTTCGGATCGCTGGACAAGGTGATCTTTGAAGAGAGCGACGGACCACCCGGTCTGCCCGACCAAAATCTCGTCATCATCGACGGACGCGGGCTCCTCGAGAGCGATTACGGTCCGGTGGGGTTCAAGCTCGAAGGGGCAGGGCGGCTAAGCGGCGGTTTCTCCGGGATATTGGCAGCAACGGCACCCGAGCTCGCCTTGCCCGACTGCCGCGCACAAGGACTCACCGCATTCGGGGAAGTTACCGTTTCGTCGGGAAGTCCCAAGTTCGACGGTCCGCTTCGCCTCGGCAATCTCGAATGTCCGCAAGCCGGTCTCTCGCTTGCGGACTACGATGTGCAGTTCCAAGCGTCGCTCGACGACGAACTGGCCAACCCGTCTTTGCAGGCGGGCTTGGATGGCGGGACGACGCGTTACGGAGACATGGCGGCGGCTTCGCTCTCCGGTACCTTGCGGGCGCAGATGAATGATGTGGTTACGACCACGCGTTATTCGTTCGCCGCTAGAGGCGCCGAAACACCGCAGGCGCTCGCTGCGATCCTTACAGCCGAGGGGCAGATGCGCGTCTCGAACGACATGGGTCGGGTCGAGCTGGACGGTTCGATCGAAGGCAATGGCCTGCGCCTTGGCGTGCAGTCCGTTCGAGCCTTGCAGGGACTCGCCGAAAGCGGCAGCGACACGCTGCTGGCTCCGATTACGCGCAAGATTGCCAATGCGCTGACTGCCGAGGCGCGGGGAAGTAACCTCAAGGCCGACATCCGCCTGCGCAAGGACGGTGAACGAGTGTCCTTGCTCGCACCCCAGGCCGAGCTGCGCGGTGGCAGTGGAGCGAGGATTCTCTCGCTCTCACGCATCGAACTTGCCAGCGGTGGAGATGCACCTGCGAGCTTTTCGGGCAATATCGCGACCGGTGGTACAAACATACCGCGAATTGCGGGCAGGATGGAACGGGCGAGCAACGGCAGCTCGCTTTTCCGCCTGACGATGGAGCCGTACGAGGCCGAGGGCTCGGTACTCGCAGTGCCGCAGATGCTCGTCGACCAATCTGCTTCGGGCGACTTGCGTTTTGCGGGACGAGCCGAGGCGAGCGGGCCGCTTCCCGGCGGGTTCGCGCGGGACCTCCGGGTGCCAATTGACGGACGTTGGACCCAGGGGGGCGAGTTGAGCCTGTGGAGCCGTTGTTCGCAATTCGCGTTCGACAAGCTGACCATCGCCAATCTCAGTTTCGACAAGCATGATCTCACGCTTTGCCCGCCGAACGGACGGTCCATCCTCACGAATAGTCCGGGCGGGTTGCAAATCGCCGCAGGTGCGCCATCGCTTGCACTGACAGGTTCCCTCGGTGAAACTCCGATTAGTCTCAGGTCGGGTCCAGTCAGCTTTGCCTATCCCGGAGTCATGAAAGCGAAGGCACTGGACGTGGCGCTTGGTCCTCCAGACACGGCGAGCAGATTCCGAATCTCGGATCTCGATGCACGTCTCGGCAACAATATCGCCGGTTCCTTCTCGGACGCGGAGGTCATGCTCGCTTCGGTGCCGCTTGATGTTCGTGACGCAGCCGGCTTGTGGGACTACACACAGGGCAAGGTTACAATCGCTGATGCAACCTTCCAACTGCTCGATCGCGGCGAACCTGACCGTTTCGAACCGCTCGCCGCACGTGATGCCCGACTTACTCTGGCGGACAATATCGTCCGGGCCCGGGCTGAGCTGCGGCATCCGGCGACCGATCGCCTCGTCACGACCGCGGACATTCGTCACAACCTTGGCACCGGGGCAGGGCGCGCCGATCTCGACGTTCCCGGATTGGTCTTCGACAGCAGCCTGCAGCCCGATCAGCTCACTCCACTTGCGCTCGGCGTCATCGCGAATGCCGACGGAACGGTCACCGGGAAGGGTCGCGTCGACTGGTCCGCCAGCGGAGATGTGACGAGTTCCGGCACCTTCGCGACCGAAGGCCTGGACTTCGCCGCGGCCTTCGGTCCCGTGAAGGGTGCGAGCGGCACAATCGAGTTCACCGACCTGCTCAGTCTCACAACCGCGCCCAACCAGAAATTGCGCGTGGCATCGGTCAATCCGGGCATTGAAGTCCTCGACGGCGAGATCGAGTTCGAACTGCGCGACGGGACGCTGCTTGCCGTTGCCGGGGGTAGCTGGCCGTTCATGGGCGGACGTCTCATGCTGCGGGACGTAGACTTCAATTTCGGTGTGAGCGAGGAGCGGCGTTATATCTTCGAGATCGTCGGCCTCGAAGCAGCGCAATTCATCGCCCAGATGGAACTGGAAAACATCTCCGCCACCGGGACATTCGATGGTACGATCCCGATCGTATTCGACGCCAATGGCAATGGCAGGATCGACACGGGAGTCCTGATCTCGCGACCTCCTGGGGGCAACGTCTCCTATGTCGGTGAGCTGACCTACGAGGATCTGTCGCCGATCGCCAATTTCGCCTTCGATGCGCTCAAGAGCCTCAGTTACGACCAGATGCGAGTCATAATGGAAGGTCCGTTGACCGGCGAAATCGTTACGCGAGTGCGCTTCGACGGGGTCAGCCAGGGTGAAGGGGCGAAGAGCAATTTCGTTACCAAGCAACTCGCCAAGCTGCCGCTTCAGTTTCGCGTCAATATCCGCGCGCAATTTTACCAGCTTCTGACCAGCATGAAGGCGCTCTACGATCCTGCTGCCGTACGCGACCCGCGCGAGCTGGGCTTGCTCTCGGACGATGGCACGCGCCTGTTGCGCCGTTCGATCACAGGCGAGGAAGCGGAACCCGATATCGACCCGGAAGACGTAATTCCGGATGAACCCACCATTCAGGAGCAGGAAAGCGAGTAGGGGCTATGAAAACCGTTGAATTGACGGACCGCGCAAGCGCTGCGACAAACCCGGTCATGCAGGGGGGCAAGGCGATGCGCGGTGCGAAACGGATGGCGAAAGTTGCGCTGGTCCCGCTCGCGCTCGCCGGGTGCATCACGGTGAATGCCCCCGAAGAGCCGATCGTGATCGAGCTCAACGTCAACATCCGCCAGGAAGTGATCTACCGCCTCGCCGAAGACGCGGGGAACACGATCGAAGAGAATGCGGATATTTTCTGATGGGTAACATTATGACCAAGCGAATTTCCAGGGCAGTCCTGACCGGCGCCGCAATGGCGACGGCTCTGGGCGGCATGGCCACGCCGGCCTTCGCCCAGCGCGATCCGGCCTATGCTGCTGCGCGCTCATCGGGGCAGGTCGGCGAGAAGATGGACGGCTATCTGGGCATCGTCGGTGCCTCGACCCCTGACCTCCAGCGCATTGTCAACGACATCAATATCAAGCGCCGCGCGGTCTATTCGGAGCGTGCCAAGGCCAACAACGCCACGCTCGAGGAATATGCGCTGACTGCAGGTTGCCAGGCAATCGCCGCAACCACACCGGGCGAAAAGTACCAGGCGCCGGACGGTAGCTGGGCGACCCGAGGTGCTGGCGCTCCGATGCGCGATTCGCGCTGTCCCTGACACCACTGATAGCGTCGGAATTCACCTCACCCCGTCGCCCGATTGGCGGCGGGGTAGGACTTTGGGCCACCGAGGGCCAAAACAGGGGTCTGGCGTGTTGACTCGCCAATGCCCCCCTTCTAAGGGGGCGGCGCCCTCGGCGGGCAAGTCCGTGCCCGTGCCGCGCAACCCCCTTAAAAGGAGCAAGGCATGAGCAACGACGAGCCTGCACGGGAGCCCATCCAGGAGGATGCGCGGATCGATGCGTTGGAGAGGCGGTTAGCTGCCGCCCAGCAACGCGAAGAGGAGCGCAATCGTCCGCAGGTATCGGGCGCCGACGCGAACTATCGCAGCGGCAATCGGGTGCTGGCGGATCTGCTTGGCGGGCTCATCGGCGGAACGGTGATCGGTTATGCCATTGGCTATTTTACCGGCACCAATCCCTGGGGTCTGTTGGTCGGCCTGTTCCTCGGAATCGTGGTCGCCTTCAGGAACATCATCCGTGCGGCTAATGTGCGCCCCGACGATCAGCCCTGACCGGGCTTTCGGGGCGCTGTTTACAGGATTTAGGGGTTAGTTAGACGTGGCAGCCGAAGCCAAAGTCGACCCGATGCACCAGTTCACGATCGAACCGCTTGCCGGTTCGGCCAACTGGGAGCTCATGGGCTACAATATCGCCTTCACCAACAGTGCGTTGTGGATGCTCATCACCACCGTGGTGCTGTTCCTCTTCGTGCTTGGCGGCATGAAGCGCGAGCTCGTGCCCGGCCGCTGGCAGATGATGGTGGAGACCTTCACCGGTTTCATCGATTCCATGCTTGAGGCGAACATCGGCAAGGCCGGGCGCAAATACGTGCCCTATGTCTTCAGCCTGTTCATGTTCATCCTCTTCGCGAACCTGCTTGGTCTCATGCCGCTCGGCGTGATCGGCCTGCACCCGTTCACCTTTACCAGCCACTTCACCGTCACTGGCGTGCTCGCGATCATCAGTTTCTCGATCGTGCTGCTGGTCGGCTTCTGGAAGCACGGCCTCCATTTCTTCAGCCTGTTCGTGCCCCATGGTACGCCGCTGCCGATGATCCCGGTGATCGCGCCGATCGAGTTCATCTCGTTCATGGTGCGCCCGTTCAGCCTAGGCCTGCGTCTCTTTGTTGCGATGATGGCCGGCCACGTGCTGCTCGAAGTCCTGTCGAGCTTCGTGATCGACGGCACCAACGCCGGCGCCCTGTGGGGCGGCGTTGTCGGCCTGCCAAGCTTCATCCTGATGATCGGCATCTGTGCTCTCGAGCTGCTGGTAGCCGGGATCCAGGCCTATGTTTTCGCTCTCCTGACGTCGCTGTACATCAACGACGCCGAGAACCTTCACTAAGTTTGTCTCACAGATACTTGTTTCCCAAAGGAGTTTATCATGGAAGTTGAAGCTGCAAAGCTGGTTGGTGCCGGTCTCGCTGCAATCGGTGCCGGCATGGCCGCCATCGGTGTGGGTAACGTCTTCGGTTCGTTCCTCGAAAGCGCTCTGCGCAACCCCGGCGCTGCCGATGGCCAGCAGGGCCGCCTCTTCATCGGCTTCGCCGCTGCCGAACTTCTCGGCCTGCTGGCGTTCGTCGTTGCAATGATCCTGATCTTCGTCGCCTAAGCGCGCGATCAGTCATTTCGGCCGGTCGGGGTTCGTCCCGACCGGCCGCTGAATTACCCCGTACCCGCCTTTCGAGAGCTGACATGCCACAGATAGCACAGCTTGCCGAAACATGGTCCAGCCAGGTCTTCTGGCTGCTGGTCTTCTTCGGCATCACCTTTTTCGTCATCGGCCGGGGCATGGTCCCCAAGGTGATGGAGACGGTTGCCCAGCGCGATTCCCAGATCGCTGCCGACCTCGCCGCTGCCAAGGCCGCGCGCGATGCCGCTGACGAGCAGGAAGAAGCGTGGCGGGTGCGTGAGAACGAAAACCGCGCTGCTGCGCAGGCGATCGTTGCCAAAGCCAAGGCCGAAGCCTCTGCCAAGTCTGAAAGCAAGCTCAAGGCCGCGCAGACCCGGCTCGACAAGAAGCTGGCCGAAGCCGAAACCCGCATCGCCGAGGCGCGCACTGCCGCGCTCGCCGAAGTGGAATCGGTTGCGGTCGAGGCTGCCCAGGACATCGTTTCGCGCCTTGCCGGCGTAAAGGTGACCAAGCCTGCCGCGAGCAAGGCCGTGAAGGAGGCCATGAGCAATGGCTAATACCGCAGCTCCCGAAGTCTTCACCACCGAAGCGGCCGAAGCCTTTGTCGAAGAGGGTCACGGCGGCGCGCCGACGCATGTCGAACCCGAGCTGTTCGGCCTCGCGCCGTTCCAGATCGTCTCGATCGCCATGTTCGTGCTGCTCGTCATCGCTTTCTTTGGCGCAAAGGCTCACAAGTCCATCGCCGGCGGGCTCGACAACAAGATCGCCGCGATCAAGGACCAGCTCGACGAAGCCAAGCAGCTCCGCGCCGAAGCCGAAGCGCTTCGCAATGAGTACGCCGCCAAGATCGCCGGTGCCGAGAAGGACGCAGAAGCCATGCTCGCCAATGCGCAGCATGAAGCCGACGCTATCCTCGACAAGGCCGAAGCGGACAGCAAGGCCATGGTCGAGCGTCGCAAGCGCATGGCCGAGGACAAGATCGCCGCTGCCGAACGCGAAGCTGTCGAGGACGTCCGCAACCGCGCCGTCAACGCTGCTACTTCGGCCAGCCGCAAGCTGATCGCCGACAAGCACGATGCCGAAGCCGACAAGGCGCTGGCGGACAAGGTGATCGCGGGCATCTGATCCGCAATTGTCAAAGAGCATTCAATGGGGCGGTCCTGCGGGGCCGCCCTTTTCGTTTGTGGAGCCAACCGGATCGGGAAGTCAGGGTTCGAGCACGATCTTCCCGATGATCTCGCCACGCTGCATGGCTTCGAATGCCTCGTGCCATTGGGCGAGGGGGAGCGTACGGTCCACATGCGGGGTGATCCGTCTTTCGCTGGCGAGCCGGTCGATCTCGGCCGCGATCCGCTTGCCCCGGTCGGGAAACCGCCGCGCATATTCGCCCGCACGCACGCCGACGACCGAGAAGCCCTTGATCAACGGGATGTTGACCGCGATCTCGGGAATACGCCCGGCCACGAAACCCACCACGAGCAGCTTGCCGCCGAAGGCGACGCAGCGTGTGCTCTCGTCGAATACGTCGCCGCCAACAGGGTCATAGACCAGATCGCATAACCTGCCGTTGGTCAGCTCCGCTACCTGCTCGCGAAAGCGCCCGGTGTTGAGGATGACGGCGTCAGGCTTCGCAACGCCTTCCAATGCCGAGGTCTTGTCCTTGCGATGCGTTGAGGCAATCACCTTTGCGCCGAGCGCCTTGGCGAGATCGCAAGCTGCAAGGCCCACACCGCCGCTTGCGCCATGGACCAGGACGGTCTGGCCGGGCTGCAGCTGCCCGAATTCGACCAGGGCGACATAGGCGGTGTGGTAGGCGGCGCCCATGGCGGCCGCGGTTGCAAGATCCAGTCCGGCCGGGACGGGACGCAGCGAGGTTTCGGGGAGGGCGACATACTCCGCGAATGCTCCGGTCTTGGCCCCGCCCATGACATGGTCACCCACGGCGAATTGCGAGCCAGCGGGTGCCTCCACGACCTCTCCTGCCATCTCGAGCCCGGATACGAACGGCAGGTCCGGTTTGAACTGGTATCGACCCTGGGTCATCAGGAGGTCGGGAAAATTGAGCGAGGCAGCGTGGACCTTGACCACTACTTCGCCGTCGCCGCGATCGGGCATCGGCAGCTCGGCAAGAGCGACGCCGGAGAGGTCGTCCGACACGCTGCTGACGAGGAGTCCCCTCATCTCAGGCGAAAATCGTCATGTCGAGTGGCTCGGACTGGCCAAACCAGATCACGTACTTCGTGTGATCGTCGAGATCATTGCCGCTCAGCCCGTGCGCAAAGATGATGAGATCGCCGCGCGCCTCCGAAGCCCAAGCGGCGAATTGCGCGAACTGTTCGGGTCGCATCGACAACTGGCATGAACCGCGTGGGTGCGGACCTACGGGTGCCGTGTGGAAGTGCCCAACAGGCACGTTGAACTTCTCATGCGCCGCCTTGGCGAAGGCGCGTGCGGTCTCGATCTCGGGGGCATCGAAATAGATGTGCGCATGATAGCCTCTGATCGCCATGCTCAGAAATTGTCCTTTGCATGGCGCAGCGCGGCGAAGGTCTCGGCCGGACTGCTACCGCCCCAGCGATCGCGCAGATCGGCATCGTCGGCGCGCAGGAACGGGTTGGTGAGCAATTCGCGCGAGAGCACGGTGGGGACGGTTGGCTCGCCTTTGGCCCGCTTCTCCTCCACCCGCGCTGCATAGAGCCGCAATTCGGCATTGTCTGGGTCGGCATGGAGCGCGAACTTGGCGTTCGAAGCCGTGTACTCGTGCGCGCAATAGAGCTGCGTGTTGTGCGGCAACTGCCGGATGCGTTCGAGGCTGTGCCAGAACTGTTCGGGCTGTCCTTCGAACATGCGCCCGCAGCCGAGCGCGAATACACTGTCGCCGACGAAGGCCATGTCGGCATCGCCGATGTGGTAGGCAATATGGCCATTGGTGTGACCCGAGACGTCGATCACACGTGCCTGCCAGTCGCCCAGCATCACGGCATCGCCATTGCTCACCACGCGGTCGATCGGGGCGATCCGTTCGACCTCCTTGGGGGCGATGACTTTTGCGCCTGTCGCTTCGACGATAGCGGCGTTTCCGCCTGCGTGATCGGGGTGCCAGTGCGTGTTCCAGATTTGGGTGATCTGCCACGCCTTCTCGCGCGCCTGTTTCAGATACTCGGCGCCATCGGGCGTATCGATCGCAGCGGTTTCGCCGCTATCTGGATCGTGCAGGAGGTATCCGTAATTGTCGGACAGGCACGGAAACTGGTGGACTTCGAGCATGAGATTTTGATCGCCCTATCGCTTCGCTGCTTGAGGGCAGGAGCCTACGCCCGATCCAACATGTAGGAAAGGCCCGCCTGCCGGTTTGGCAAGCGGGCCTTCCTGATTACCCTGGAAGGGATGGAAGGAGCTTAGTCCTTCTTCTTCAGCGCTTCGCCGAGGATGTCGCCAAGCGATGCACCCGAATCCGACGAACCGAACTGTGCCACGGCTTCCTTCTCCTCGTGGATCTGGCGAGCCTTGATCGAGAAGTTGGGCTTCTTCGAACGGTCGAAGCCGGTGACCATCGCGTCGACCTTGGCACCCGGCTGGAAGCGGTCGGGACGCTGCTCGTCGCGGTCGCGGCCGAGGTCCGAACGCTTGATGAAGCCGGTGGCGCCATCGTCGCCGACCTGAACTTCGAGGCCGCCGTCGCGCACTTCGAGGACGGTCACGGTGACAACCTCGTTCTTGCGGAGCGAGCTGCCGGCGCCAGCTTCGGTCGGAGCACCCTTTTCAAGCTGCTTCATGCCGAGGCTGATGCGTTCCTTGTCGGTGTCGACGTCGAGAACGACGGCATCGACCTGCTCACCCTTGCGGTGCAGGGCCAGTGCGTCTTCACCCGAGATGCCCCATGCGATGTCCGACATGTGGACCATGCCGTCGACGTCGCCATCGAGGCCGATGAACAGGCCGAATTCGGTGGCGTTCTTGACTTCGCCGGTGACCTTCGAGCCAACCGGGTGCTTCTCGGCGAACTCTTCCCACGGGTTGCGCTGTGCCTGCTTGAGGCCAAGCGAGATGCGGCGCTTGTCGCTGTCGACCTCGAGGACCATGACTTCGACTTCCTGCGAGGTCGAGACGATCTTGCCCGGGTGTACGTTCTTCTTGGTCCAGCTCATTTCCGAAACGTGGACCAGGCCCTCGATGCCGGCTTCCAGTTCGACGAATGCACCATACTCGGTGATGTTGGTCACGGTGCCCGAGAGCTTCGCGCCGACCGGATACTTGGCCGAGACACCATCCCACGGATCCGATTCCAGCTGCTTCATGCCGAGGCTGATGCGCTGGGTATCTTCGTTGATGCGGATGATCTGGACGGTCACGGTCTGGCCGATCTCGATCATTTCGCTTGGGTGGTTGACGCGCTTGTAGCTCATGTCGGTGACGTGGAGCAGGCCGTCGATACCGCCGAGGTCGACGAAAGCACCGTAGTCGGTGATGTTCTTCACGACGCCGTCGATGACCTGGTTCTCGGTCAGCTTGTCGATCAGCTCGCTGCGCTGTTCGGCGCGGGTTTCTTCAAGCACGGCGCGACGCGAAACGACGATATTGCCGCGGCGACGGTCCATCTTGAGGATCTGGAAAGGCTGCGCCATGTCCATGAGCGGGGTGACGTCGCGCACGGGGCGGATGTCGACCTGCGAACCGGGCAGGAAGGCGACGGCGCCGTCGAGATCGACGGTGAAGCCGCCCTTGACGCGGCCGAAGATGCGGCCTTCGACGCGCTTGCCTTCGCCGAACTCGCTTTCCAGCTTGTCCCAGGCAGCTTCGCGGCGGGCGCGGTCGCGCGACAGCATGGCTTCGCCGTCGGCGTTCTCGACGCGGTCGACGAACACTTCAACTTCGTCACCGACTGCCGGTGCGACATCGCCTTCGCCGCGGAGGAATTCCTTGATGTCGATGCGGCCTTCGCTCTTCAGGCCGACGTCGATCATTGCATAGCCGTTCTCAACGGCGGTAACGGTGCCCTTGACGACGCGACCCTCGAAGCCGCCGTCATCGGCGCCACCGAGCTGCTCGTCGAGCATCTTCGCGAAATCGTCGCGAGTGGGATTGGCAGAAGTTGCCATGTGGTAAGTCCTTCGATCGTTTTGCTACCGGCCACCGGTTTATCCGGGGTCTTTCTCCGTCTGCTCGCACCATTGCGAACCGTACGGGGCAAGAGGCCGATGCCGCGCGGGGCCGGATGCCATCGCACGGGTCCTTCAATCCGCAGGATTGGAAGAACGGGCGCGCGCCTAGGCGAAAGGTGAGCGAAAGGCAAGCAAATTGCAGGGCGGCTCTCCTACAGAATGGAGCACATGGAGCAGGGTTCTGGAGGAAAAAGTGCCGAACCCGCTTTTCCCGTCGAAACCGGCGGAATTGCGCGGGGTGAGGGTGGGGTCTGGCGTGCATCGGCGCGACGTTGCCACGACGCCTCCCTTGTAGGAAAGCACTCTAGCGAGCGAGCCGGGCGAGCTGCCGATTGTGCAGGCCGGTCAGCAGCAGGAGCGAGGCGGAAGCGCCGATCAGGCACATCAGCATGTCCCACTGCGTGTCCCACGGATCGCCCTGCGTCCCGAGGAACTCCTCCGCCCCCTGACCAAGGGCCATCGCCGCGCCGAACTCGACAAGCTCATAGGTGGCGCTGACCGCAAGGCAGCAGGCCAGCACCAGCGTCGCAAGCAGCCAGCCGGGTCGGAGATCGCCGAGCCTGACGAGCATTTCGCGCAGGACGATGGCAGGCACGAAGCCCTGGATGAAATGTCCGAAGCGGTCATAGGGATTGCGCGCAATGTCGAGCCAGTCCTGCACCGCGAAGCCCACCGGAACGCGGGCGTAGGTATAGGCACCGCCCAACATCAGCACGAGGCCGTGGAAGCCGATAAGGACGAGCGCCAGTGTCGTCAGCGGGAAGCGTTTTCGCGTGAGCCACAAGAGGGGCAGGGCGATCAGCGCGGGCGCGACCTCCATCCACCAGGTCGCGCGGTCGAAGGGAGCCCAGCCGGAGGCGACGAGCGCGCCAAGCCAGATCAGCGTCAGCGCGACAAGCAGCTTGCGATAGGTGACGTCCATGCAGCGTCTCTCCCCGTCCGCCTGCGCATACATTGCCCCAGTCCCTCTCCATGTCGAGGCATCACGGGCACCATGCGTGGGAAAAGCCGCCTAGCTGCCCGTGTAGAGCATGGCGACGTCGCACCGGGCATAGCGCGCGCCATAGTCTGCCATGATGCCTGCATCGTGCTCGAAACCGACCTTCTCGTAGAGGTGGATTGCCGGGGCGCAGATGTGGTTGGTGAGCAGGTAGAGCTTCTCCGCACCCAGCTGCTTCGCCCGCTCGATCATCCCCGCGAGCAGGAATTCGCCAGCCTTCAGTCCGCGAGCACTCTCGCGGACGCCCATCTTGGTCAGCTCGAACGCATCGGGACCGGTTTTCTGGAGGGCACAAGTCCCGACGATGCCCAGGCCGGCCGCCTCGACGAAGAGGATTGCGCCACCGGGATCGAGGATGCGTTCCTGCGGGTTCTCCAGCACCTCGCGATCGGTTGCCTCGAGCACGAACATCGTCTCGATCCACTCGGCATTGATATCGTGAAATTCGCGGGCAAGGGCAGGTTCGTATTCGCGCAGCCGCAAGCCTCCGGGCACGGCGCGCGCCGCGCGCTCGGCGATCGAGGCATCGGCCAGGGCTTCCTCGATCATCGCAATCTGGTGCAGGAAATCCCCGTCGAGCAGCGCCAGGATCTCCTCCGCAGCCATGCCGACACGCGGCCACACATCGCTGGTTATCCGGCGTACGATGTCCGAGCCCCTGGGCGTGAGGGCGACCATTCGGCTGCGCTGGTCGTCGCAGTCGGCATCTTCCACCACGCCGAGTTTCCTGAGCTGGCCAATGGTGCGGGTCATGCCGGGCTGGCTGGTCCCGCTCGCCTCAGCGAGCTGGCCGATCGTCTTCGGACCGGTGCGCAGGCTGGCCACGGCCGCCATATGGCCGGGCTGGAGGGAAATATCGGCATCGGCAATCAGCAGCGATGCGCTCGCTTGCATACGCTCGCCCAGCCGCTTCAGTCGGCTGCCGAGAAAGGCGGGGCCCATCTGGGCAACGACATCGGCCATGCGAATCTCCATAACGCGTTATATAACATGTTATGTAAATCCTCCTGCGTTGGCAAGCCGAACCATTTTACGTGAATTTCACATCTGGACTGTAGCTCGCCTGCATGACGAACCGTCTCAATGGTCTGGAAGCGATCCGCGGATTGGCTGCCGTTATGGTGGCGGTGCTCCACGCCGCGCTGATAGCGAAGGCGACGGGTGGAGCGTTCATTCTGGTCGAGAAGGCCTATCTTGCCGTCGATCTGTTCTTCCTGCTGTCGGGCTATGTCCTGACGCGGACATACGAGCACCGGATGCCCTCTGCCCCAACATTCCTGATCGCGCGCTTCCGGCGCCTGTGGCTGCCGGTTGCGACGGGTGTCATGCTGTGCACGGGACTGTATCTCGCGCTGGGCAATAGCGTGGCGGACCTGCTTCCGTTCGTCCTGGCGAGCCTCGCGATCCTTCCGATCTACGGCTTTGCCATCAATCTGAACCTTCCGGCATGGTCGATCTTCTTCGAGCTGGTCGCGAACTTCGCGCATGCGCTGCTGTTCAGACGGGTCCCCACGCTTGCACTGCTGGCGATGGTCGCGGTTTGTGCAGCGTGGCTCGCCCTGACGACCGGGGACCGTGGCCTCAACGTGGGCTTTGCCGAGTGGTTCTGGGGCGGATTTCCGCGCGTGCTGATGTCCTACATGCTCGGTATCGTGCTGTGGCGCACATGGGGCGATCGTCCGGTGGGCAGCGAGCGGCTCGGTTGGCTTGCGGTCTGGGCCTATGTCCCGCTTGTTGCTGCGGTGCCCTTCCTGTTGCCGCCTGTGGGCGAAATCGCCTTTGTCCTGGTGACCGGGCCGCTGATCCTGCTCGCGGCGCTCGGGATCGGCGATTCCCCGATGGCGCGCCTGCTGGGGGCATATTCATTCCCGCTCTATGCGCTGCACTATCCGCTCCAGCTGATCGCCACAGCCATCGGGCTGGGGTGGCAGGGCAGCCTGCTGATGTCGCTGGCAGGTGCCGCGTCGATTGCGCTGCTGGTCGACGGTCGCTGGCGCAAGGCGCTGGGCGAGGTGATCGTCCCGGGCGCGAAACCCTCAGTCGCCTGAAGCGAGGCGCTCCTCGACTGCCGAAACCGCGGCCGCAATGGCCTCATCGCGCCCAAGCGCGCTGGTGTCGATGATCAGGGCATCCTCGGCGGGGACCAGCGGAGCCACCGCACGGTTGCTGTCGCGTTCGTCGCGGCGGCGTAGATCGTCCTGGATCTCGAGCAGCGTGACCTGCACTCCGCGTTCGCGCATTTCGAGGAAGCGACGATGCGCGCGGGCTTCTACACTGGCGGTGACGAACAGCTTGGCGTCGGCCTCGGGCGCGATAACGGTTCCGATATCGCGCCCGTCGAGCACTGCGCCACCATCCTGAAGGGCAAAGGCGCGCTGTCGCTCGTAGAGCGCCTGGCGGACGGCAGGATGGATCGAGACGCGGCTGGCCAGTCCGCCCGTTTCCTCGGTCCGCAGATGCGGATCTTCGAGCAGGCTGTCGGGAAAGCTGGTTGCGGCCAGCGCGTCGCCGCCATTGTCGGGATCGCCCCCGTCGAGGAACACTTGCCGACCGACCGCGCGATAGAGCAGGCCTGTGTCGAGATGGGGCAGGCCGTAATGACCGGCCAGGGCCTTGGCTATCGTGCCCTTGCCCGAGGCGGTCGGTCCGTCGACGGCGATGATCATGCGCCGGCCTTTCGGGCGCGGATGGCCTTGGCGATGCCCCAGATGGCAATCGCAGCCCAAAAGCCTTCGAGCACGAGGCTCGGCCAGTTGGTATGAACCAGCAGGGACACCGTCAGCAGTGCGGCGCCGGTCAGATTGGTGCCATGGAGAACGAAGGGGTTCGGATTGTCCTTGCCGGTCATATAGGCATAGGCGCCGATGATGCAGGCCATGCCGACGAAGCCGACCAAAGTGTAGATGTCGAGGTCGATCACGCGCCCGCCTCGTCGAGCAGCGCCATGAAGTTCGGGAAGCTGGTGGCAATGGGCTCGGTGCTGTCGATCTCCACCCCCTCGCGGCTGGCGAGGCCCGCCACTGCCATGCTCATCGCGATGCGGTGGTCGAGATGGGTGGCGACCCATTTCCTTTCGGTGCCGCGGATGGGTACGCCTCCGCTTCCCTGGATGACGAGACCGTCTTCCAGTTCCTCCAGCGGAACGCCTGCGGTGGTGAGGGCCGAGGCCATGGCTGAGAGGCGGTCGCTTTCCTTCACGCGCAGTTCTTCCAGGCCGCTGGTGACAGTGGTGCCCTCGGCAAGGGCAGCGGCGACGAAGAGAACGGGAAATTCGTCCACCATGCTCGGCACGACCTCGGGATCAACCTCGATGCCCTTGAGCTGCGCATGGCGCACGTGCAGGTCTGCCACGGGTTCGCCGCCGACCTCACGTTCGTCGAGTTTGTCGATCTTTGCGCCCATCTGCGCCAGTACGCGGTATATCCCCTCGCGGGTCGGGTTGAGGCCGACGTTCTCGATGACAAGGTCGCTCCCCGGGACGATACTGGCCGCAACTGCAAAAAATGCGGCGGAGGACGGGTCGCCCGGCACGGTTATGTCGCAAGGGTGAAGATCGGCGGGGCCGTGGATACGGATCACGCGCTCGCCGTCCTGTTCCTCGACGGTCAATTCGGCCCCGAAGCCGCGCAACATGCGTTCTGTATGGTCACGCGTCGGTACCGGCTCGATGACCGTGGTCATGCCCGGCGTGTTGAGCCCGGAAAGCAGCACAGCGCTCTTGACCTGTGCGCTCGCGACGGGGAGGCGGTAGGTGATCGGAACGGCCGGCTCCATACCCTTCATCACCAGCGGTAGGCGGCCACCGGGGGAGGGTGTGAAGCTCGCCCCCATGGTGGAGAGCGGATCGATCACGCGGCTCATCGGGCGCTTGGAAAGGCTCGCGTCGCCGGTGAAGGCGGCCGTGATGCCGTGGCTGGCCACAAGGCCCATCAGGAGACGCGTCGAGGTGCCCGAATTGCCCATGTCGAGCGCGGCCTCGGGCTGGAGTAGCCCGCCGACGCCGACCCCGTCGACGATCCAGTCGTCCCCATCGCGCTTGATCGTGGCGCCCATCGCGCGCAACGCGGCTGCCGTGGCGAGGACGTCCTCGCCTTCGAGCAGTCCGGAAATGCGGCTGCGGCCTACTGCCAGCGCGCCAAACATCAGCGAGCGGTGGCTGATCGACTTGTCGCCCGGCACGCGAATACGCCCGGTTAGCGGTCCGGAGGGTTGAAAGCGGTGGGAGGTCACATAATCTCTTGGTTGGCGTGGCTTTGCGCGCGAGCGCTTTGACAGCGCGAATACAGTCTGGCAAGGCGCGCGCGCTGTTGATTCCTGCCCAGCGGGATCCCATCAAGACAATTACGAATTCACGGCCTCGCGGCACTTCGCCGGGGGCGGCAAATTTCAAGGATTACACATGGTCAAACCGGAATGGGGCACGAAGCGTAGCTGCCCGAAGTGCGGCACCCGCTTCTACGATCTTACGAAGGACGATCCCGTCACCTGTATCGAATGCGGTGAAGAGTGGGATCCGGAGCCCGTGCTCAAGTCGAAGCAGCCGATTCCCTTCGAGGACGAAAAGAAGAAGAAGGACATCGAAGCCGACAGCGATCTGGGTGGCGACGACGATGACGATCTGGACATCGACATCGACGAGGATGACGATTCGCCGGATAACGAGGTCGACCTCGGCGGCGACGACGACCTCGGCGTCGAAACCAAGTCCAAGGGCGACGACGACGACTCGGACGATAGCTAATTTAGCTGTTGCATTGCGGTGAGGGCCCTTATATTGGGCGCCTCCCGCAAGGGTGACACGCCTCCCAGGACGTGTCGCAGGAAATGGCTCGGGGCCTTAGCTCAGCTGGGAGAGCGCTACAATGGCATTGTAGAGGTCAGCGGTTCGATCCCGCTAGGCTCCACCATTTCAACCGGATCTGATGGTAGTGGGCCGTGGCGACGGCTGCGGCCTGCTTCCATCACACCCGGGCAATAGTTTGGGATTACAGGGGCTTGTCCCCACGCTGGCCGACGAGTTCTCGTCCGCCGGCGTTTTTCGCGTTTATCGGGTTCTGAAGGCCCGAGAAGGGAACTGAGCAGGCATGTTCGACAATCTGTCCGATCGTCTCGGCAATGTGTTCGACCGCCTGAAGGGGCGTGGCGCGCTCAGCGAAAACGACGTCCGCGAAGCGATGCGCGAAGTGCGCGTCGCGCTGCTCGAGGCCGATGTCGCGCTGCCGGTCGTGCGCCGCTTCATCGACGCGGTCACCGAAAAGGCGATCGGGTCGGAGGTCCTCAAGTCGGTCACCCCCGGCCAGCAGGTCGTCAAGATCGTCAGCGACGAACTGACCGAGATGCTTGGCGGAGACGAACTCGCCGAACTGAACTTCGCAGCCAAGCCGCCGGTCGTCATCATGATGGTCGGTCTGCAGGGCTCGGGTAAGACCACCACGACTGCCAAGCTCGGCAAGCTGATCAAGGAAAAGCACGGCAAGAAGGCGATCATGGCGTCGCTCGACGTCAATCGCCCGGCTGCGCAGGAGCAGCTGGCGGTGCTGGGTGAGCAGGTCAATGTCGCCACGCTCCCGATCATCGCCGGCCAGCAGCCGGTCGATATCGCCCGCCGCGCGATGGAAAGCGCCAAGCTGCAAGCAGCCGACGTGCTGCTGCTCGACACCGCGGGCCGTCTCCATGTCGATGAAGCGCTGATGGCCGAGATGAATGCCATCGCCTCCGTCTCTGCGCCGACCGAAGTGCTGCTGGTTGTCGACAGCCTGACAGGCCAGGACGCGGTCAATGTCGCGCAGAGCTTTACGGGCGAAGTGCCGCTGACCGGCGTGGTACTGACCCGCATGGACGGCGATGCACGCGGCGGTGCGGCGCTCTCGATGCGCTATGTCACCGGCAAGCCGATCAAGTTTGCGGGTACGGGCGAAAAGCTCGACGCGATCGAGGCATTCGATCCGAAGCGCGTCGCGGGCCGCATCCTCGGCATGGGCGACGTCGTCAGCTTGGTCGAGAAGGCTGCGGCGACCATCAAGCAGGACGAAGCGGAAGCGCTCGCCAAGAAGATGGCGCAGGGCAAGTTCGACCTCGACGACCTGCGCATGCAGCTGCGCCAGATGCAGCAGATGGGCGGCCTCGGCATGCTCGCCGGGATGCTCCCGGGCATGAAGAAGGCCAAGGCAGCGATGGCTGCCTCGAACATGGACGACAAGGTGCTGGTGCACATGGATGCGATCATCGGTTCGATGACGCCCAAGGAACGCAAGCGCCCCGAACTGATGAACGCCAAGCGCAAGAAGCGTGTCGCGGCCGGTTCGGGCACCGATGTGCAGTCGGTCAACAAGCTCCTGAAGATGCACCAGGAAATGGCGCGAGCCATGAAGCAGATCAAGAAGATGGGCGGGCTCAAGGGGCTCGGCGCCCTGTTCGGCAAGGGCGGCCTGGGTGCTGCCATGCCGGGTCTCGGCGGACCGGGCGGAGCGGGCGGCATGCCCGGCCTGGGCGGACCTTCGGGCGGCCCCGGCGTGGACATGAGCACGCTTCCGCCTGACCTTCAGGACATGCTCAAGAAGAAATAGAATTCAAACGTTTACATTCGAAAGGTAATATCAAAATGGCAGTTGCAATCCGTCTTTCGCGCGGTGGCGCCAAGAAGCGTCCTTACTATCGCATCGTCGTCTCGGACACGCGCAGCCCGCGTGACGGCAAGTATCTCGAGCAGATCGGCACCTACAACCCGATGATGCCGAAGGATTCGGGCGAGCGCGTGAAGCTCAACGAAGACCGCGCCCGCCACTGGCTGAGCGTTGGCGCCAAGCCGACCGACCGCGTCCACCGCTTCCTCGATGCCGCCGGCATTCTCGAGCGTGCGCCGCGCAACAACCCGAAGAAGGCCGAGCCGGGCGAAGCCGCCAAGGAACGCGCTGAAGAAAAGGCCGCCAAGGCCGCCGAAGCCGAGGAAGCTGCAAAGGCTGCCGAGGAAGAAGCCAACGCACCGGCTGAAGAAGCAGCTGCTGAAGAAGCCGCCGCTGAAGAAGCACCGGCCGAAGAAGCTACCGCTGAGGAAGCTCCCGCCGAAGAAGCTGCTGCTGAAGAGGCTCCGGCCGAAGACGCAGCCGAAGAAAAGGCCGAGTAAGCCTTTCCGATGTCGGACAAGCCCCTCACGCTGGCCGCCGTCACCGGCGCGCATGGCGTGGCGGGCGAAGTCCGCCTGAAGCTCCTGGGCGAGGGGATCGATGCCCTCAAAGCTCACGACAGCTTCAACGATGGTTCGCTGACCCTCGTAAAGATCCGCAGCGACAATAAGGGCGGTGCCATCGCGCGCTTTGCCGAGGTGTCGGATCGCACCGCGGCCGAGCAGCTGCGCGGCACCGCCCTTTCCGTTTCCCGCGAAGAGCTTCCGGGGCTGGAAGAGGGGGAATTCTACTTCTCCGACCTGCTCGACCTGCCTGTGGTCACCGACACGGGCGAGGATGTGGGGCGGGTCTGCGCGGTCGAGAATTTCGGCGCGACCGACATCGTCGAGATCGAGAAGCCCGATGGTAAGAAATTCATGGTCCCGCTGACCAATCAAGCCGTGCCCGAATGGGATGGCGAGCGGTTAGTGATTTCGGAGGCTTTCTGGGATAGGTAAGCGGCAATGTCCGCCGTCGCCTCAGACCTCTGGCAGCGTCTTGCCGCCTACGAGATCGGCCCGCCCACGGCCTCGCTTACCTTTGCCCAGCGCCTTGCGCGCGAGAACCGCTGGAAGCCGGGCTTCGCCGAGCGGGTGATCCGCGAATACAAGCGCTTCTGCTATCTGGCTGCCTCGACCGGGCACGAGGTCACGCCGTCCGATGCAGTCGACCAGGCCTGGCACCTGCACCTTACCTACAGCCGCGACTACTGGGAGCACTTCTGTCCTGAGGTGCTCGGCTCTCCGCTGCATCACGGGCCGACTGCCGGTGGCACGACCGAGCGCAACCGCTATTACGATCAATATGCGGCGACGCTGAAAAGCTACGAGGAGGCTTTTGGCGAGCCGCCACCAGCCGATATCTGGCCCGATGCCAGGCGGCGGTTCATTGTCGATCCCAAGGCCTTCCGGGTAAACCCGGACGATGTCATGGTCCTGTCACGCCGCTGGATCATCCTGATCCCGGCGCTTGGGGTGCTGCTGTTTTTCGGCGCCCTGCTCCTTGGAGGGGGAGGCTGATGATCTCGGGTTTTTCCACCTATTCGGGCAGCGAATTCCTGCTGTTCTATGGCGGCTTGTTGGCGACGGCATTTCTGGCCGGTGCGTCGCTGCCCCATTTCCTGCGCGCCGAAGGACAAAAGTACCAGGTTTCCGACCCGCTCCACCTGGCCTATCTGGCAGGGGGGCCGGGACGGTTGACCGACACGGTTCTCGCACGCCTGATGGGAGTGGGCGCGCTGCGGCCATATGGCACGCGCAAGCTTACCGTCGCCGACCTCGCGGCAGGCAGGAACGCCGCCGAACAGGCCTTGCTCCGAACGGGTGGCGAATTCGGCATCACTGCCGCTCACAAGATTATCAAACCCTATGGCGACGACATTGGATCGCAGCTTGTAGATCGCGGCCTGCTAATGGACGGTGGCAGCCGATGGATGATGCGGATCGTCTCCACACTGCCGTATCTCGTCGTCCTGGCAATCGGCTGGTACCGCAGGGAGGCCGGGCAGGCGCTGGGCGAGCCGGTTGGCTTCCTGACCGCTCTCATGGTGCTTACCGCGCTCATGGCGCTCATCCGCTTCGCCAAGCTCGACCCCAAGACGCAGGCCGGACAAGACGCGGTTGACGAGGCACGGCAGAGCCAGGCTCGCCTGAAGAGCGCTCCGACGGATGCCGAGCTTGGTCTTGGTGTCGCCCTGTTCGGCACAGCGATTCTTGCAGGGACGCCCTATTCGGAGCTCCATGCCATGCGACAGGCAGCCACCAACGGCGCCGACGGCGGTTACTCCTCCGACGGCGGCGACAGCGGCGGTGGCGATGGTGGGTGTGGTGGCGGTTGCGGAGGCTGTGGCGGCTAGCGCCTGAGCGGACGCTTCTCGGCCAGGTGGTTGCGGATGGTGGTTGCCGCGACACCGGCCTGGCCCATCGCATGGCTGATCTGGTCGAGGCCGATCACCACGTCGCCAGCGGCGAAAAGTCCCGGCACGTTTGTTTCGAGGTGGTCGTCGACCTTGATGCAGTCGTCCTCGCTCACATCCGCGCCGCAGGATACCGCCAGCCCGGAGCGCACGACGGAACCGAGCGCGGGATAGATGGAATCGAACCGCATCCGGCCCTCTGCCGTGTCGAAGCCAATCTTGTCGCCCTCGATGGCGAAGCCCCCACACGGGCCGGCGACGCGCGCGATCCCGGCCTTGTCCAATGCGTTCGAGCATTGTTCGGTAAGGTCGTGGTCCCCCTGCGGCGAGACCAGCGTGAGGTCGGCCGTATAGCCCCTGATGAATTGTGCCTCGGCCGTGCCGTGGTCGCCGGTTCCGATGACGGCCACGCGCTTGTCGGTGACTTCATAGCCGTCGCAGACCGGGCAATAGCGGATGAGGCCGCGGCTCATGGCCTCGTCATGCAACTGGTCGTCGATCCCCTCAGGCCGGTTGTTGACCACGCCAGTTGCCAGCAGGACGGTGCGCGCGCGATAGGTCTCGTCGCCGCAGGTGACGACGAAACACTCGCCTTCTTTCTTCAGGTCGGTCACCCGCTTCGGCTCGCGCAGCGCGCCGTATCTGGCCGCCTGTTCGCGCATCTTTTCAAGCAGCTCATTGCCATTGATGCCATCGGGAAAGCCCGCGTGATTGTGGCTCTTCGGGATCCAGCTCGCGCGGCTGGTGCCGCAGTCGAACAGGCGGATCGAAAGGTGGTAGCGCGCAAGGTAGATCGCCGCCGTCAGCCCTGCCGGGCCAGCCCCCACGATGATGCAATCGTCGATTTGTCCGGTCATATGCTTGGCAACGCGCAGCGGGAGTTTCGGCTCCGATGCTGTTCATGGATCAGCGGGCAACCGCGGAAGACAGGGGCTTGCCACCGGGCCAGGTTGCGCGTCATCTGGGCTGTAGCAAACATCTACAAAGAGGAAAGAATGTTCGACGATCCGATCATGCTCTCGGGCGCCTATGTCGCCGTATCGGCCAGCATCAGCGCGATCATGGCAAAGGTATCGCCCACCGTGGGGCCACGAGTGCGCAGCCTGTTCGCAGGTGTTGCGCCGATGGGGGCAGTCTTTGCCAACCTACTCGAAGGGCATGACAGCGTGACGCTCCATGGCGAGCATTTGCTGTTCGGCGGAGGCTTGCTCGCCGCCGGCACGATAACTGCCGCCCTCGTCGGGCGTTTCGTCAGAACCGACAGCAGGCAATTGCCTCGCGCCTGATCCGTGACAATGTTCCTCTGGACGTTTCTTTTGGCGGCGCTGTTCCTGTGCGCGATGATCGCACTGCTCCGCCGCAATTCCCGATTGCGTCCGTCGGCGGTGTCGATCGCAGCGGCACTGGGCGTCTCGGCCGGTTTGGCGGTTGCTCTCGCTACGGCATGGGTCGAGACGCAGGGCCAGTTCTGTCGGGAAATAGGCTGCGGATTCCTTTTGATGGCGGTTCTCGTCCAGTGGTTCTATTGGGCCGCGGGAACGGCGCTTGCCGCCTTCGCCGCACAATTGTTCCTTGCAGGAAAGCCCGAGTGAGTTTCGCTGCCACCATATTGACGCTCTATCCGGAGATGTTCCCGGGTCCGCTCGGCACCTCGCTGGCGGGCAAGGCGCTCGAGCGGGGCGACTGGTCGTGCGAGACAGTCCAGATCCGCGATTTCGCGACCGACAAGCACCGCACGGTCGACGATACACCCGCAGGCGGCGGAGCGGGCATGGTGCTCAAGGCCGATGTGTTGGGGCCAGCTATCGAACGCGTGGGCGAGGGCAGGCCCATCCTCGCCATGACGCCGCGCGGCAAGCCCATCACCCAGGATCGCATTCGAGAGATCGCCGAAGGTCCCGGAGTGGCCATTCTGTGCGGGCGTTTCGAGGGCTTCGACGAGCGGATTTTCGATCACTATCCGCAGGTCGAGCAGGTCAGCCTTGCGGACATCGTCCTGTCGGGCGGAGAGCCCGCCGCGCTGGCGATTCTCGACGCTTGCATTCGCCTGCTTCCCGGAGTAATGGGCGCGCCCACAAGCGGGCACGAGGAGTCGTTCGAGGACGGTCTCCTGGAATACCCGCAATATACCCGACCTCAGGAATGGGAAGGGCGCACGATCCCTGAAGTGCTGCGATCGGGGGATCATGCGAAAATCGCTGCTTGGCGCAAGGCAAGGAGCGAGGAAGACACTCGGTTACGCAGGCCGGACCTTTGGGAGCGTTACAGTGACGCTCGGGACCGACCTGCCTCTGGCGCGCGGCGAAAAGACTAAGGATATGGTTCAATGAACCTCATTCAGCAGCTTGAGGCGGAAGCCGTCGAGAACCTCGGGAAGGACATTCCCGAATTCCGCGCCGGTGACACCGTGCGCGTCGGCGTAAAGGTTATCGAAGGTACCCGTGAGCGCGTCCAGAATTTCGAAGGCGTTGTGATTGCTCGCTCGAACCGCAGCATCAACAGCAATTTCACCGTCCGCAAGATGAGCTTCGGTGAAGGCGTGGAACGCGTGTTCCCGCTTTACTCGCCGATCGTCGACAGCATCACCGTGGTCCGCCGCGGCGTCGTGCGTCGCGCCAAGCTCTATTACCTGCGCGGCCGCACCGGCAAGCGCGCTCGCATCGCCGAGCGCAAGGTCAACGCGCCCAAGGCGTAAATCTTCTCTTCCGCAAGGACGGGAGAATAAAGGGCGGCTCCCTTGCGGGGGCCGCCCTTTTGCGTGGGGATCGTGAAGGGACCGGAAGTGGTCCCCTTTCGATGGTGCCGTCGCGGAACTTGTGAGCCGGAAACGCCCCGTGACGACAAGGCCTTTCTCGCAGCCGCGTGTTAACGGGATTTAAGGAAGCGCGCTTAAGGTGAAATTAGGCATAATTCCCCTTCGATGAGCCCTGGAAGTGGAGGCAGGCTTTCGTATGCCAAAGCGCCTCTGCCATTGCGAAAGTGCGCCGAGTCGCTATCTCGGCGGCTCCTTACCGATGGAGTGTTGAATTGGGCTATCGTGTTGCCGTGGTCGGCGCGACCGGGAATGTCGGGCGCGAAATGATGATGGTGCTCGCCGAGCGCGAGTTTCCCTGTGACGAGGTGGCTGCTGTCGCCTCCAGCCGTTCGCAAGGCTCGGAGGTCGAATTCGGCGACACCGGCAAGATGCTCAAATGCCAGAACATCGAGCATTTCGACTGGTCCGGCTGGGATATTGCGCTGTTCGCGGCCGGTAGCGGCCCGGCGAAGGAATATGCGCCCAAGGCTGCGGCAGCGGGCTGCGTGGTGATCGACAACAGCTCGCTCTATCGCATGGACCCCGATGTGCCGCTGATCGTGCCCGAGGTGAACCCGGATGCGATCCACGACTTTGCCAAGCGCAACATCATCGCCAATCCCAACTGCTCGACCGCGCAGCTGGTGGTTGCGCTGAAGCCGCTGCACGATGCCGCCACGATCAAGCGTGTCGTCGTCTCGACCTACCAGTCGGTTTCCGGCGCGGGCAAGGCGGGCATGGACGAGCTGTTCGAGCAGAGCCGCAACATCTTCGTCGGTGACCCCAGCCAGCCGGTCAAATTCACCAAGCAGATCGCTTTCAACGTCATCCCGCATATCGACGTCTTCCTCGACGATGGTTCGACCAAGGAAGAGTGGAAGATGGTGGTCGAGACCAAGAAGATCCTCGACCCCAAGATCAAGCTCACCGCAACCTGCGTGCGCGTGCCGGTCTTCGTTGGCCACTCCGAAGCGGTCAGCATCGAGTTCGAGAACGAGATCAGCGCCGAACAGGCGATGGAAATCCTGCGCGAGGCGCCGGGCTGCATGCTCGTCGACAAGCGCGAGGACGGGGGATACATCACTCCGGTCGAAGCTGCGGGCGACAGCGCCACCTACATCAGTCGCGTGCGCGAGGACCCGACCGTCGAGAACGGCCTCAACCTGTGGTGCGTGTCCGACAACCTGCGCAAGGGCGCGGCGCTCAATGCCGTGCAGATCGCGGAACTTCTGGGGCGCGAGTGCCTTAAGAAGGGATGATCCGACAGACACTGCTTTTCGCACTGCCGCTGGTTCTTGCCGGTTGTAACAATTCCGAACCTGAACCGGTGCGGGATGCGCCTGCCAAGACCGTCGATCGTGCCAGCCAAACCGATCCGCAGCTTGATGGTGCGAAGATCGTCGTCGATGCCAACGGCTTCGGGGCGAAGGGTGCAACGCCCTTGCGCTTCGGTGTGTCGCGCGCTGAAGCTGACGCGGTCGCCGCCAGGGCTTTCGGCGCGAAAGGCGAAGAGTCGAGTAATGCGGAATGCGGTGCCGGACCGATGGATTTCAGCACCTTCGGGCCGCTGCAGGTCGCCTATCTCGATGGAAAGCTGGCGGGCTGGTTCCTGCGCGAAGGCGAAGGGGTAGTCACTTCCGACGGCATTCGCCCCGGCATCACGCTAGAGGCGCTCAAGGAAGAGCGGCAACTGCGCCAAATCGACAGCACGCTGCCAGGCGAGTTCGCGTATACCACCGCCGACTACGGGACGATCCGCGGATTTGCGGAAGGTGGCAAGATCACCGCTTTGCAAGCGGGCGTGAGTTGCTTCTTCCGCTGATCACTCGCCAGGCGGCGGCGCGCCGCCCGCCATCGGCTTGGGCTTGCGCATGATGAAAGCCAGCGGGACCGCAGCCAGTGTAATCCACATCATCATCCAGAAATCGTCGATATAGGCGACCATCGCCGCCTGCCGTGTGGCCTCCGCGTCGAGCAGGCGCAGGGCCGCATCACCGAGATTTTGGTAGCGATCGATCGTACTCACATCGATCATGCTCGTGAGGGAGGCTCCAGTGACGTTCGAGGCGATGTCGGCGTGCGCAGTCTGGATATTGCGGGCCAGCATCACTGTCGTCAGCGAAATGCCCGCCGAGGCGCCCAGCGAGCGGAACAAATTGAGCAGGCTCGACCCGTCGGTCCTCAGGCGCGGCGGCAAGGTGCCGAAGGCGCTGACATTGAGCGGAATGAAGACGAGGCCCATGCCAAGGCCCTGGATGAGGCCCGACGCGACGATGTGGAACCGGTCCACGCCGAGCGACCACTGGGCCATCTCGTAGAGTGACACGGCGCAGATGATGAAGCCCGTCGCCACAACGGGACGCGGGTCGACACTCCTGCGCATGAGCATTCCGGCGACCTGCATCGACATCAGCACTCCGATGCCGCGTGGCATTAGGACCAGGCCGGTGTCGATCACGTCGTAGCCAAAGAGCTGCTGCAACATCGGCGGCAGCAAAGCCATCGTGGCGAACATCACGATGCCGATGGCGAGCATGAAGCTCATCGCGATGGCGAAATTGCGGTCGGCGAAGAGGGCGCGGTCGAACAGTGGGTTTTTCGCGCCGCTCAGGTGGATGACGGCCATCCAGGTCGCCGAGATGAAGAGGAAGGTCCACAGCCAGATTTCGTAGCTGTCGTACCAGTCGAGCGTCTGCCCCCTGTCGAGCAGCATCTGGAAGCTCGCCAGCGCCACGCCCAGCATGACGAAGCCGACAAGGTCGAAACGCCGCTTCACCGTGTCGCGCTGCGGCAGGTAGGCCATCAGGATTGCAAGACTGAGGATGCCGATGGGCAGGTTCACGTAGAACACCCAGCGCCAGTTCGCCTGTTCGGTGAGCCAGCCGCCCAGTACTGGCCCGAGGATCGGGCCGATCATGATGCCCATGCCCCAGATCGCCATCATCTGCGCGTGTTTGCTCGGCTTGTTCGTGTCGAGCATGAACGCCTGGCTCAACGGCGCGATGAAGGCGCCGGAGATCCCTTGTAGCGCGCGGAACAGCACCATTTCCTCGAGATTCTGGGCAATGCCGCACAGCATCGAGGTGACGATGAAGGCGAAAACGGAGCCGATGAACAGTCGCCGCCCGCCGATCCTGTCGGCCAGCCAGCCGGTGATAGGCAGGGCGACTGCGCTGGCGACGATATAACTGGTGAGCACCCATGTGATCGTCTCGGTCGTCGCGCCGAGGCTGGTCCGCATGTGGGGAATCGCGACATTGGCGATCGTCGTGTCGAGGATCTGGAGCAGCGATGCGCCCATGATCCCGACGACCAGCACGCCCGGATTGTCGACCGGCAGCTGCGCTACGTCATGCGCGGGATCGGGTGCGGCAGGTGCCGCGCCCGCTGTGGGGGCAGCGCGGGTTGCCATGGATCAGTGCTTCTTGCCGTCGGTGAAGACCGTGACCTCGGTCGACAGGCCGGCGATGAGCGGGCGCGAGCTCTTCTCGTCGATGGCGATTTTCACCGGCACGCGCTGCGTAACCTTGACCCAGTTGCCAGTGGCGTTCTGAGCAGGGATGACCGAGAACTCGCTGCCCGTGCCTGCGCCGATCGACGCGACATGGCCCTTGAGCTTGAGCCCCGGATAGGCATCGAATTCGACCTCGGCGGGCTGGCCAACCTGCATGTCGGCAAGGTCGGTTTCCTTGAAGTTCGCTTCGACATAGCTGCTGCCGTCGGCGACTAGCGTCAGGACGGGAAGGCCCTGCACGATCTGCTGGCCTTGCTGGAGACGATCCGCCTGCGCAATGCGTCCTGCGGCAGGAGCGCGCACCTCGGTGCGGCTCAGCTGCAATTGGGCGAGCGCGCGCTGGGCCTTGCCAGTGGCGACCTGAGGATTCTCGCCCGGAACGGCGGCTCCCGTGGCCAGCTTCGCACCAGCCGCCTGCTGGCGGGCCTGGGCCTGCCGCAACTGTTCGCGCGCCTGGTTGACGGCGTGGCGTGCGGCATCGTGCTCGGTCTTGGTCAGGAAGCCGCGATCGTAAAGATCGTCCTTGCGGCGGAAATTGGCCTCGGCAAAGGCAATATCCTCGCGTGCGGCGGCGATATCGGCCCCCGACAGATCGGCGGAGTTCGACAGGGCGGTGACATTGGCCTGCGCCGTGGCGATGGCCGCGTCCGCCTGCGCGATCTGCAGGCGATAGGGCTCCGGGTCGATGCGGAACAGCAGGTCGCCTGCCGCCACCGTGTCGCCTTCGCCGACCAGTACCTGGACGATCTCTCCGCCGACCTGCGCGCTGACCGAGATCTTGTCCTGCTGGATGTAGGCATTGTCGGTGCTCACCTTGCCCTGCAACGACAGCCAGTAAAGTCCGCCAGCAATGAGCAGGAGCAGCGGCACACTGACCATGAGCGCAAGGCGGCCCCATTTGCGCTTGGTTTTGGGTTCCTCAGGGCCTGTGTAGCTTTCGACGATGACGGCGTTCTCGCCCTCGATCTTGGGATCGGCCTCAGCCATTTGCGACGTCCTTGAATTCACGTTCGGCCGAAAGATTGGCCGAGATTTTCTCGAGCAAGCCCGCCAGAGTTTCGCGCTCGGCGGCAGTAAGTCCCATGACCATGTCCTCCACCATGCCATTTACGATTACCCGCAGGGGTTCGACGATTTCGCGGCTCTTGGCGGTAAGGTGGATCAGGCGGGCACGACGATCACTGGGATCGGCGACGCGCTCGACCCAGCCGGCCTCTTCCATCCGGTCGATGATCCGCGTCACGGTGATCGGTTCGACCTCGATCCGCTCGGCATAGAAGGCCTGGTTGTTGTCGGGAAACTTGAAGAGCACCAGCAGCAGGCGCGCCTGCACAGCGGTCAGGCCGAGATTGCGGACCCGCTCGTCGAAAGTCTTTCGCAGCAGCCGTCCGCTGTCCGAGAGGAGATAGCCGAGGTTGGTTTCCATATCGGCGCATATAATAAGCGAGCTTACTATTGCAAGCAAGGTTGTGCGGGGCAATACGAATGCACGAGGGAGGACTCGATGACGCTCACCGCTGATCTCTTTTTCAGTTTCCGCTCGCCTTACAGCTATCTGTCGGTCGGGCGCTACCGCGCGATGGCGGAGGAATACGACCTCGAGATCGCCTTGCGCCCGGTCTATCCGCTCGCCGTTCGCCAACCGGATTTCTTCGAGCGCAACCATCCCAACTGGCTCGGCTACACCATGCGCGACATGATCCGTGTGGCGCAGTTCCACGAAATCCCATTCGGTGCGCCGCGGCCCGATCCGATCATCCAGAACGTGATGACGCGCGAGATCGCCGAGGATCAGCCCTATATCCGCCGGGTTACGCGAATGGGGCAAGCTGCAGCGAGGCGGGGCAGGGGGCTCGTCTTCGCCGCCGAGGCCGGGCGCATGATCTGGGGCGGGCAGGAAAACTGGCACGAGGGCAATCACCTCGCGACCGCACTCGAACGTGCCGGACTGGATGCAGCCGAGGTGGAAGCGGAGGTGACCGCCGAGGCCAAGGCTCTCGATACCGAGATCGCTGCCAATCAGGACGCGCTCGAAGTGGCGGGGCATTGGGGCGTGCCGACCCTCGTCTTCGATGGCGAGCCCTTCTTCGGGCAAGACCGCATCGAAATGGTCAAATGGCGAATGGAACAGAAGGGACTGACGAAAAGATGAAGGGTGAACTGACCGGCGGATGCCTTTGCGGTGCTGTCCGCTACACCTTGCGCGAGGGCATCCGCCTCAATCCCTATGCCTGCCACTGCACCGACTGCCAGAGCCGCACCGGCTCGGCTTTCAGCGAGCACATGCTGTTCATGCTGGCCGACCTCGAGATCGAAGGCGAGCTCGACACCGGCGAATACGACCAGCCCAGCGGTGCACACTCGCGCATCTTCGACTGCGCGAAATGCAAGGCGCGCATCTATGCAGTGAACGACAGTCGTGACGGAATGGCCAGTTTGCGCTGCGGAACACTTGAATCGAGCGCTTCATTCACACCTGCCGCGCATCTGTGGGTGAAGAGCAAGCAACCGTGGATCGGCCTTCCTGCCGATGCAAAGGTCATGGACGAACAGCCTCGCTCCAACGAGGACTGGATCGCATTCGTGGGGATAGCATGAGCGCAAAGCAGGAAATGAGCGGCGGCTGCCAATGCGGCGCAGTGCGCTACACCGCGCAGATCGATACCGAGCAGGCTTATCTCTGCCACTGCCGCATGTGCCAGCGCGCCACCGGCGGAGTTTCCATTGCCTTCATCGGCCTGCCGAAATCGGACCTGGTGTGGAATAGCGGTCCCGACTGGTACGCCAGCTCGCCCATCGCCCGGAGACCCTTCTGCTCGAAATGTGGAACGTCCCTCGGTTTCTCCTTCAACGAGGGCGAGAACATGGACATCACGGTCGGTAGTCTCGACGAACCCTATGGGATCGAGCCGCACTGGCATTTTGCCTCGGAGAAGATCCATGAGGCATGGATCGACACGTCCGGTCTGCCGCGCAAGAAGCTGACCGACTATGCGCCGCTGGTGCAGAAATGGAAGGACGCGACTGGCGAGGTGCCCGAGTGAAGACCGAGAAATTTACCAGTTTCGATGGTGTCGAGCTTGCCCTGCATCGGCATGGATCGGGACGTCCCTTTGTCCTGCTCCACGGCCTGTTCTCCAGCTCCGAGATGAACTGGATCAAGTGGGGTCATCACGAGACCATCGCCGCTCGCGGATATGAAGTGCTGATGCTCGATTTCCGCGTACACGGGGAGAGCGAAGTCCCGACCAGTCCCGATGCCTATCCCCCGAATGTGCTGGTTCGCGATATCGTCGCACTGGTCGAGCACTTGGGTCTCGAGGATTACGACCTCGGCGGTTTTTCGCTCGGCGCAAGGACTACGCTCCACGCCACGGCGAAGGATTTCCTCGATCCGGCACGGGTGGTGATAGGCGGAATGGGAACGGCCGGGCTGGGCGAGTGGCAGAAGCGCGCCGGGTTCTTCCGTCGTGTGATCGACGAGTTCGACAGTATCGAGCAGGGCGATCCGGCCTATTTCTCGAAGATGTTCCTGAAATCGCAGGGCGTCGATCGGGTAGCTGCGCGAATGCTGCTCGACACCATGCCCGACCTCGAACTTGCCATGCTCGACAACATTGCCGTGCCTGCCCTGGTAGTCTGCGGCGAAGAGGATCGAGACAACGGATCGGCGGCGGACCTCGCCGCGCTCTTGCCGGACGCAACCTTTGTCGAGGTGCCCGGCAACCACATGAGCAGTTGCACCAAGCCCGAAATGGGGCAGGCGATTGCCGACTGGCTGGGAGATACGAAATGAGTTTGAAGAAGGCGTTTCTCCTCACCTGGATTGGCGGTCTGGTGCTGTTCGCCATCGTGATCGCACTGAGCCTCCCACTAGTCCTAACCGCTGTCCCGGGCGGCATCAGCGATCACCAGGCTGCGGGTAGCGCGGCGGAAATCGATAGGATCCAGGCCGCCTGGACAGCTGCAGGGCTCTATGGGCAAGCGCGGCTCGCGATGATCGGCGATCTGATCTTCATCGGCGTTTACGGCACTGGCTGTATCCTCGGCGGGCGCTGGTTCGCGGCTTCACCACTGAGCCGGGTGAGGATGCTGGGCCTCGCGGCACTTATGGCGGGATTCGCTTTCCTGCTGACCGACTACATCGAAACCATCTGCCAGTTCATCCAGCTGGTTCGTGCCGCAGGTGACGACACGCTGGCAGGATGGGCGGCGGCGGTTCGTCCGGTGAAGATGGCGGCGTGGATCCTCGCGACGCTGGCTATTCTGATCGCGCTGGCACTCGACCGGAAATCGCCGCGACCGGCTTGATTAAGCGCGGCTGCAGGTGCAATCCGGTAGCCAATGAAACCAGTCGCAAATTTCTACCCGAGAGGATGACAATGAAACTCGCCCCCGTTGCGCTTTCCGCGCTCGCCATTTCGCTCGCCGCCTGCACCACCGCCAATGCAGAGCCGGTCGCCAGCGCTCCGCTTGCTCCAACCGCAGAGGCTACCAGGTTCCCGATGACCGCCGAAGGCGCTGCTGCGTGGGTCGCGTCGGTCGAGGCGGAGTACAACGCCCTTATCGTCAAGCAGGCGCGGATCGACTGGATCAATGCGACCTATATCAACGATGACACCAACGCCCTTGCTGCCGAAGTGGGCGGACAGGTCGCGGCCAAGTCGGTCGAGTACGCGCTCGAAGCGGCGAAATATGCCGAGGTTCCCGGCCTCGACCCCGATGTGAAGCGCAAGCTCGATATCCTGCGCACCGCGATCAACCTGCCTGCGCCGACGACCGAAGGCGGAGCCGAACGCGCGGCCCAGCTCGCCGTCAGCCTCGGCGCGCAATATGGCGCCGGGAAGGGCACGCTCAACGGCAAGCCTATCAACGGCTCCGACATCGAGGCCGAGATGGGCAATCTCGATCACACGCCCGCCGAGTATGCGGAGATGTGGTCGAGCTGGCACACCAATGTCGGCGCCCCGATGAAGGGAGAATACCAGGAACTGGTCGGCCTCTCGAACGCCGGCGCCAGGGAGCTCGGCTTCGCCGATGTCGGCGCGATGTGGCGTTCCGGCTATGACATGTCGCCCGAGCAGTTCGCCGCCGAGACCGAGCGCATGTGGCAGGAAGTGAAGCCGCTCTACATGGCGCTCCACACCTATGTCCGCTGGAAGCTCAACGAGAAATACGGTGATGCCGTCCAGCCCAAGACCGGCCCGATCCGCGCCGATCTTCTCGGCAATATGTGGGCACAGGAGTGGGGCAATATCTATCCGCTCGTCGCGCCCAAGGGTGCGGGCGATGTCGGCTATGATCTCACCGACCTGATCGCGAAGAAGGGTCTCGACGAAAGGGACATGGTCCGCGCAGGCGAGGGTTTCTTCTCCTCGCTCGGTTTCACGCCGCTGCCTGAGACCTTCTGGACCCGCAGTCAGTTCACCAAGCCAGCCGACCGCGAAGTTGTCTGTCATGCGTCGGCCTGGGACGTCGACAATATCGACGACCTGCGCATCAAGATGTGCATCAAGCGCAATGCGGATGATTTCATCACCATCCACCACGAGCTTGGCCACAACTATTACCAGCGCGCCTATAACGAACAGCCGTTCCTCTATCTCAATGGCGCGAACGACGGCTTCCACGAGGCCATCGGCGACACGGTCGCCCTGTCGATCACGCCCGAATACCTCGTCCAGATCGGTCTGCTCGATCGCAAGGACGTACCGAGTGCCGACAAGGACATCGGCCTGCTGCTGCGCCAGGCGATGGACAAGGTCGCCTTCCTCCCCTTCGGCCTGCTGGTCGACCGCTGGCGGTGGGGCGTCTTCGATGGCTCGATCACTCCGGCCGAGTACAACTCGGCATGGCACGGGCTGAAGCTGGAATATCAGGGCATCACCCCGCCCGTCACCCGTCCGGCCGATGCCTTCGATCCGGGTGCGAAATATCACATCCCGGGCAATGTCAGCTACACGCGCTACTTCCTCGCACGCCTGCTGCAATTCCAATTCTACAAGGCTGCCTGCGACCAGGCGGGTTGGGAAGGGCCGCTGCACCGCTGCTCGTTCTACGGCAATGAGGAAGTCGGCAAGAACCTCAATGCGATGCTCGAAATGGGCGCCAGCAAGCCCTGGCCCGACGCGCTCGAGGCATTCACCGGCGAGCGGCAGATGAGCGGCAAGGCGATGGTCGAATATTTCGCTCCGCTCAAGGCTTGGCTCGACGAGCAAAACAAGGGCAAGCCCAGCGGTTGGTAATCCTGTCGGCCCATTGCCCGACACCTCGGCCCGGCAAGTGTGACGCTTGCCGGGTGGAGGACTGCTGATGGCGAAGAACAAGGTGTTGCCGGTGGTCGGCTGGCGTGAGCTTGTGCACCTGCCCGAACTGGGTCTGTCGGGCATTCCCGCCAAGATCGACACGGGTGCGCGCACCTCGTCGCTCCATGCGAATGTGCTCGAGGAATTCGAACGCGACGGGCAGAAATTCGTCCGCTTTGCGGTCGATTTCGCGCAGCAGAATGTCCGTCAGGTGTGCGAGGCGGTCCATGTCGATATTCGCGGCATCACCAGCTCGAACGGCGAGACGCAATATCGCTATGTCATCAAGACGCCGCTCAAGATCGGCGGTGAACAGTTCCGCGCGGAAATCAGTCTGGCCGACCGGTCGGATATGAAATTCCCCATGCTAATCGGCAGGTCCTCGCTTAGACGCCGATTTGTCGTCGATTCGGGCTATTCCTGGCTGCAGACGCCGGAGCTCGAGATCAAAAAAGGTCACAAGTCATGAAAATCGCCATGCTGGCGCGGAATCCGAATCTGTATTCGCACCAGCGACTGGTCGAGGCGGCGGAACAGCGCGGTCACGAGCTCGACATCCTCAACACGCTGCGGTGTACGGTGAACATCGCCAGCCATCGTCCGACGGTGAGCTACAACGGCCAGACGCTGCCAAAATACGACGCGGTCATCCCGCGCATCGGGGCGTCGATTACCAACTATGGCCTCGCGGTGCTGCGCCAGTTCGAGATGAGCGGTGTCTGGCCGCTCAATGAAAGCGTCGCCATCGGACGCAGCCGGGACAAGCTGCGCAGTATGCAGATCCTCGCCAAACACGGTATCGGCCTGCCGCTGACGGCCTATGCCAACGATCCCAAGCAGGCGGAGGAGATCATCAGGGCGGTCAATGGCCCGCCGGTGGTCATCAAGCTGCTTGAGGGGACACAGGGCATCGGCGTCGTGCTTGCCGAGACGATGAGCAGCGCAAAGTCCGTGATCGAGGCATTCCGCGGTGCCAACGTGAACATCCTCGTCCAGGAATTCATCAAGGAGGCGGGCGGCACGGACATTCGCGCCCTGGTGATCGGCGGCAAGGTCGTTGCGGCCATGAAACGCACGGGCGCGGCCGATGATTTCCGCAGCAACCTCCACCGCGGTGGCAGTGCGCAGTTGATCAAGATCACACCAGAAGAGCGCAGCACCGCCGTGCGCGCGGCAAAGCACATGGGCCTCAACGTTTGCGGCGTCGACATGCTGCGCAGCAATCACGGCCCGGTGATCATGGAAGTGAACAGCTCGCCCGGCCTCGAAGGGATCGAGAAGGCGACCGAGAAGGACATCGCCGGGATGATCGTGGACTACGTCGTCGCCAATGCCAGGGCAGGAAAGACGAAGACAAAGGGGAAGGGATGATGAGAGTTTGGGTTGCAGCTGTGCTGGCTCTTGGATTGGCCCAGTCGGCATCAGCGGCGGAAAAGCTGATCAAGGCAGCTGACCCCGAGGGGATCGTCGCGCTGCTCGAGATGGCAGGTTATGACCCCGAACTCGAAACCGACCAGTTCGGCGATCCGGATATCAGCTTCGATCTCGACGGATGGACGACTAGCATCGCTTTTTATGGTTGCGACGAGGAAACGCACAAGGATTGCGAATCCCTGCAGTTCATCGGTGGCTTCGACACCAATGGATCGTTCAGTGCAGAGCAGATGGTCGAGCTATCGGGCAAGCACCGGTACACCCAGCTCACCCTAGATGAAGAGGGAGATGTCTGGGTGCGCTGGGACGTGCTGACCGGCGATGGCATCTCGCCACGACTCTTCCTCCAGAATGTGCGGGCATTCTCCAGCGCGCTCGACAATGCAGGCGAGGCGGTTTTCGCCGAGCAGAACGCGGCCGAAGCCGCAACCGACGCTGCGCAGGTAGCGGCTGAAGGCGCTGCAGAAGCAGTCTCCGAATAGCCAGCTACTCAGGCGTTTCGCGCCATTAATCCGCCATCGACCGGGATGATTGCACCGGTGACGTAGCTCGCCGCCGGCAGCACCAGCGACAGTGTCATGTGCGCGACTTCCTCAGGGTCGCCATAGCGTTTCAGCGCAGTACGGCGTTTGGCGAAGATCGCCTTGTGTTCGTCCGGCACTTTCTCGGTCATGGCGGTGGTGATGGGACCCGGGCAAATGCAATTGCAGGTTATGCCCTCCGACCCGAGGTCGACTGCGAGGCCGCGCGTGAGGCCTGTAACGCCAGTCTTGGCGGCGACATAGGGCGTGTCTCCGGGCGTTGCGCCGAGGCCTTCGGTGCTCGCGATATTGACGATCCGCGCTGCATCGCTCCGCCGCAGATGGGGCAGGGCGGCGCGAACCATCCGCTGATGCGCTGTCAGCATGACGGCCAGCGAACGGGCCCAGATTTCCTCATAGGCATCGCCCTCGTCGAGCGGACAGAAGCTCGACACGCCGGCATTGTTCACGAGGATGTCGATCCCGCCGAAGTCTTCGGCAATCTGCGCGACAACGCGTTTGATCGCTTCCGCATCGGCGACATCGAGCGCATAGGGACGAGCATTGGTGCCACACTCGCGCGCCACTTTCTGGCAAGCGTCGAGTTCGCGGTCCGTCACTGCCACCTTTGCGCCCTCAGCCGCAAAGAGCTTCGCTGTCGCCCGCCCCATGCCGCTCGCGGCCCCTGTCACAATGGCCACGCGACCTGCAATCGAGCGCGAGCGGTTCGGCATTTCGATCATGTCTCTCCCCTTCGGGAGAGGCATATCACCTGAAAGGCGGTTCGTTGAAAGCGCGCAGTTTGCGGCTGTGGAGCCTCGGGCCCTCGTCGCGCAACAGGCGGCAGGCGGTGACGCCGATCTCGAGGTGGGCGGCGATCGCTTCCTCGTAGAACTTGTTTGCTTGCCCCGGCAGCTTGATCTCGCCGTGGAGGGGTTTGTCGGAGACGCACAGCAGCGTGCCGTAGGGAACGCGGAAGCGGTAACCCTGGCCGGCAATGGTGGCGCTTTCCATGTCGACGCCGACCGCACGGCTGAGGCTCATTCGGTGAGCCGACTGGGTGTACTTGAGCTCCCAGTTGCGATCGTCGGTGGTGACAACCGTACCGGTCCGCATGCGCTTCTTAAGGTCTGCACCGAGTTCGCCCGACACCATTTCCGCCGCTTTCGCCAACGCCTGCTGGACTTCGGCAATTGCAGGGAGGGGAATTTCCGGCGGCAGAACCGGGTCGAGCACGTGGTCGTCGCGCAGGTATGCATGGGCGAGGACGTAATCGCCGATTTTCTGGCTCGGGCGCAGGCCTCCGCAATGGCCGATCATCAGCCATGCCTCGGGGCGCAGGACCGCGAGGTGGTCGCAGATCGTCTTGGCGTTGGACGGGCCGACACCGATGTTCACCAGCGTAATGCCCTCATGGTTTGGCCCGACGAGGTGGTAGGCAGGCATCTGGTGGCGACGCCATGCTGTGTCGGACAGCTGAGCGCGTGCATTCGTGGTCTTTTCGGTCAGAAGCAGACCGCCTGCACCGGCAAGCGCCGTATAGCCGTTCGATCCAAGCTGTTCGCCGGCCCAGTCAACGAATTCATCGACATAGCGGTGATAGTTCGTGAACAAAATGAAGCGTTGGAAATGCTCGGTCGATGTGCCGGTGTAGTGCGCGAGGCGCGCGAGGCTGAAGTCGGTGCGTAGGCCGTCGAAGAGCGAAAGCGGGATTGCATCCTCCGCCCCGCCAAGAATTATGCCGTCGGCCAGCTCATCACCGATGTCGGCGAGTTCCGTCGAAGGAAAGTAGCGTGCGACTGCGTTCGGATCGACGCCGACAAGCACGGCGCTCGCTTCGCCATCGAGAACGTAGGGGAAGGGGATCTCCTGACGCGACGAGCCGACCTCGACTTCGACCTCGTAGTTTTCCGAGATGAGTTCGAGCTGCTCCTTCAGGTAATCCCGGAACAGGGAGGGGCGGGTGACGGTCGTCGTATAGAGTCCCGGGGCGTTCAACCGGCCAAATGCGCGATTGCGATCCTCGGGCTGGTCGCCACCGCGAAAGCGCAGGCGCAGCTCCGGATAGGCATAGCTGCCATCCGTGCGTCGTTCGGGCGCGGGGAGGTCGCGGTTGCGACCGTAAGCGATGACATCCTCACGCAGCCGCAAGATCGCTGCATCATAGATCTTCTCGAGCTTGTCGAGGATCTGGTCGATAGTTTCCATGGGCGTTTTCTCCTGCCTCTTGTTGTTGTCATTTCTCCCTCTGCCACAAAGCAGGGGCTTATTACAAAAAGGGCGCGACCCTTGCGGATCGCGCCCTCTTTTTTCTCGTGCGAGAGAGTGGAAGCTGGCTCAGGCCTCTTCCTCGCTCTCGCCGCCTTCGAGCATGTCGGCGGGAATCTCGCCGGGCTCGAGCGTGGGGTCGACGGCTTCGGTGAAACCGGCGCCACCTTCGGCAGCCTGATCTTCTTCGAACATGGCCGCCATGACGTCGACGCCCTGGCGCTGCAGTTCAGCTTCGTCGTCCGAACGGGCGACATTGGCCTTGATCGTGATCGAGACTTCGGGGTGCAGGTCGACGCGAACATCGTGCATGCCGATGGTCTTGATCGGGTGACCCATGATCACCTGCTTCTTGTCGATCTCGTGGCCCTGCTCGGCGAGAGCAAGAGCGATGTCACGGACGTTGACCGAACCGTAGAGCTGGCCCGTGTTCGACGACGCACGGATCAGGACGATCTCTGCGCCTTCGACCTTCTGGCCGGCCTTTTCGGCTTCGCTACGCTTCTCGGCGTTTTCCCTTTCAAGGCGGTCGCGGTTCGCTTCGAAGACCTTCTTGTTGGCTTCGTTGGCGCGCAGTGCCTTCTTCTGCGGGAGCAGGAAGTTGCGGGCGTAACCGTCCTTGACAGTGACGACGTCGCCGATGGTGCCGAGCTTCTCGATGCGTTCGAGGAGAATGATATCCATGTGCCTTCTCCTCTTACTTCACGATGTAGGGCAGCAGGCCGATGTGGCGGGCGCGCTTGATGGCCTTGGCCAGTTCACGCTGCTTCTTCGCGCTGACGGCGGTGATGCGGCTCGGGACGATCTTGCCACGCTCGGACATGAAGCCCTGGAGGAGGCGCACATCCTTGTAGTCGATCGCGGGGGCGTTCTTGCCCGAGAACGGGCAGGACTTGCGGCGGCGGAAAAACGGGCGGGCCATCAGTCGCGCTCCTCACGGTTTTCGCGACGCTTCTTGTCGCGTTCGTTCTTGCGCATCATGACCGACGGGCCAGCTTCGTGCTCGTCGACGGCGATCGTCATGTAACGGATCACGTCTTCGTTGATGCGGGTCTGGCGCTCGAGTTCTGCAACGACGGAGCCGGGGCCCTCGATGTTGAGCAGGACGAAATGCGCCTTGCGGTTGCGGTCGATCTTGTAGGCGAGATTCTTGAGGCCCCAGGTCTCCGTCTTGGTGACCTTGCCGTCGTTCTTCTCGACAATCTCGGTAGCCTGCGCTGCCAATGCATCGACCTGAGCCTGGCTCAGATCCTGGCGCGCAAGGAACACGTGCTCGTAAAGAGCCATGTGGACTTCCTTTCACTTCGGCCGATCGCTGGCTGATCCGCGGGATTGCGGGGCCCCTCCGGCTTTCTTCGAATCCCTGCCTGGAAGCGAGGGATGCGCGCACATAGCCGGATTTGCGGGGAATGCAAGGCTTGCGACCTTGGAACGGTGCGGGCAGGGCGGCATTGGGTGTGAAACGAAGGAGATTTGCGTGCCGGGTGGACTTGTAGCGCTGCTAGACGATGTTTCGGTGATCGCTCGAACCGCAGCCGCCTCGCTCGATGACGTCAGCGTCGCTGCAAGCAAGGCAGGAACGAAGGCGGCAGGCGTCGTGATCGACGATGCGGCGGTGACCCCGAACTACGTCACCGGCCTCAGCCCGGCCCGCGAATTGCCGATCATCTGGAAGATCACGCGCGGCAGTCTCAAGAACAAGCTGCTCATCCTGCTGCCAGGCGCACTGTTGCTGGCGCAATTCCTGCCGATCGCAATCACCTTCATCCTCATGCTTGGCGGCGCCTTCCTGTCCTACGAAGGCGCCGAAAAAGTGATGGAGAAACTCGGCGGCGAACATCACGGCAAAACACTGGAGGATCCGATCGATGATCCGGTGAAGTTCGAGAACGAGCGGGTCAACGGCGCTATCCGGACCGACCTTATTCTCTCAGCCGAAATCATGGCTATTTCGCTGAGCGAGATCCAGACCATGACCGACGATTTCTGGACACGTGCCATCGCCTTGGCATTGGTCGGCATTGCCATCACGGTTGTCGTCTATGGTGCCGTGGCCTTGATCGTGAAGATGGACGACGTCGGACTGCACCTGGTCGAAAAACCGTCCAAGCTCGCGAAGGCGGTTGGGCGAGGGCTGCTCCACGCCATGCCGCGCCTGTTGGTGGCGCTGTCGTTCATAGGTACGATTGCGATGCTTTGGGTTGGGGGCGGGATCATCCTGCACGGGCTGGAAGAGCTTGGCATCCACGGCCCTGTCGAGATTGCCCACAACATCCAGCACGCTGTCGAGGCAACGACCGGTGCGCTGTCCGGCATCCTTGGATGGTTCAGCTACGCAATCGTTTCGGCACTTGTTGGCCTTGGCCTTGGATTCATCATCGCGGTACTGCTGCACAAGGTGTTGAAGATCGGGGCTTCGCATTAGGATGGTCGGGCGCCCCATCCTCTACACCTGCTCCCGCTCCCGCGGCTTCCGCGCGACCTGGGCGGCAGAGGAGGCCGGTGTCGATATCGAGCTCAAGATGCTGCCCTTTCCGCCTCGCTACCTCGCGCCGGAATACCTCGAGCAGAATCCGCTGGGCACCGTTCCGATGCTGGTCGAAGGCGATATCCGCATGACCGAAAGCTGTGCCATCGCGCATTATCTGGCGACGAAGGACGGCTACACCGACCTTGCGATCGCGCCGGGCGAGCCGGACTATGCCGCCTATTGCGACTTCACCTTCCACGCCGATGCGACGATCACCTTCCCCCAAACCGTGTTCATGCGCTTTGCGATGTTCGAGAAAGACAAGGGATTGGCTGAGGCAGGGCACGCCTATGCCAAGTGGTTCTGGAAGCGGCTGGTGAAGCTCGAGCAGCGTCTCGAAAATCGCGACTATCTATGTGCAGACCGGTTCACGGTGGCCGACATTTGCTGTGGCTATGCGCTGATCCTGGCCGAGCGTGTGGGCCTGGACGAGGGCGTCCCGGACGAACTCAAGGCTTATCGCGAGCGTCTGAAGGAGCGCGAAGGATTCGTTCGCGCATGGCAGCGCGAAGCGAAGGGCCCCAAGGCGCTCTAGGACAGCCGCGCAAAGATATCGCGCGCGAATTCGCTCAGCGTATCGTCGCGAGCGCCCATGACGACGATGCGGTCTCCGGGTTGCGCGAGGCTTACGATCCGGTCACCTGCCGCCTTGCGCGTCGGGATGTAATCGGCGCGACCGCCTGCATCTTCGATCATGCGGACTATACGCTCGCTGCCTTCGCTGCGATCGACCGTGCCGCCGAAATAAACCGGATCGCACAGGATCACCCGGTCATCGGGACCCAGCTCATTGGCGAATGTCTCTGCCAGTTCATGCCCCATTTGCCGCAGCGGTCCGTAACCGTGAGGCTGGAAGAAGGCGATCACGCGGCCAGGATGTGCCTTGAGGGTGCGCAGGGTCGCGGCACACTTTTCGGGATTGTGGCCGAAATCGTCGATCACGGTGACGGCCGCGACGGTGGTGCCAACAATGTCGAAGCGCCGCGCAAGACCGTCGAATCCCGCCAGCGCCTCGACTGCACTGGCCACGGGAATGCCCGCCGCTGCGGCTCCGGCGATTGCTGCGAGTGCGTTGGAAAGATTGTGGCGGCCGGGCAGGGCGAGACGCAATGCGTGCTCGCTGCCATCATGGCGGTCGATGACCAGTGCAGCCTGTCGCACGGGTCCTTCGGCGATGGAACCGGGCGCGATCCCGATCTGGGCTTTTTCCTGCTCGATCCCGAAAGTGATGACTTCCTTCGCGCGCGGGAGCAGGGCGAGTGCTTCCTGATCGTCCGCATTGATGACCGCGATCCGGCTGCGCTCAAGGTAGTCACCGAAGAGCTGGCGCAGTTCCTCCATGCTCTTGTGGTCGAGGCTAACATTTAGCAGCACGCCGACTGCCGGGCGATAAAGCGCGATAGAGCCGTCGCTTTCGTCGACCTCGCTGACATATATCGACTGCCCGCCGACTACCGCGCTGGCGTAGGGACGCTCCGGCGAGACGAAATTCGTCATCACCGCGCCATTCATGATCGTCGGCTCGCGACCGCAGGCCTGCAGGATCCAGCCCAACATGCCGGTGACGGTCGACTTGCCGCTCGTTCCTGCAACGGCGAGGCCTGCGCCACTGGTGTTGAACAGGATCGAGTTCAATTCGGCCCGGGTCAGACGCAGGCATTGCAACTCGTTTGCCCGCTGGATTTCGGGAACAGTATCCTCGATCGCGGCCGACGCGACGAGGATTTGTTCCTTGGAGACGATCCCGCTGCCGTCTTGCGGGTGGAGCCCGAAGCCCTGCCGCTCCATGGCCTCAAACTTGGCAGGCGTGCGGCCTTGGTCGAAGCTGCGGTCCGATCCTTCGACGGTACAACCGCGCCCTTTCAAGATTTGCGCCAGGGGCAGCATTCCCGAGCCGCCGATCCCGCAAAAGAAGAACGGACGGGAAAACAGCTCCTCGGGCGTCGGCATTGCGGGTGTGGTATCAGTCATTGCGGGCACCGCTATGCAGTTGTCATGAGGAACACAAGCGGGCATGGACCGGCCCGTGCCACGCGAGCTACGCTCTATCGCCATTTGCGCGCCCGCAACCCCGCTCAAACGCGAGTGGGCCGATGCGGTGCTGGCGCTCGCTTCGGCGGAGTTTCCTGCGCTGGAACTGCGCTTCCACGATCAATGTTTTGTCGAGCAGGGTCATTTCGCTGGTGACGATGCAACGAGGCTTGCTGCCCTGCTGGATTGCGCGAACGATCCGCAATTCGACGCCGTGTGGTTCGCCAAGGGTGGTTATGGCTCCAATCGTATTGCGGGCGACTTTCTTGACCGGATCGGGGAGGCGGGACGGACCAAGACCTTTTGTGGCTACTCTGACTGCGGGACCCTCCTTGGAGCACTCTACAGGGCGGGGATAGGACGACAGGTTCACGGCCCGATGCCGGTCGATATCAAGCGCGACGCGGGTGAGAAGGCGGTGCGGCGGATGCTGAACTGGTTTTCAGGCGAAGACGTCGGAGTGGAACCGGGCCTCACAGGCGCCCCTGCGGCGGCCTTCAACCTCTATACGCTAGCCATGCTCGTGGGCACCGAACTGATGCCCGACCTGTCGGGGCATGAGTTGCTGGTCGAGGAAGTTGGCGAGTACGAATACGCGATCGACCGGCTGTTCTTTCACCTCACCGCGCAGTTGCCGAAGCTCGCGGGGTTGCGCCTGGGCGAGACGACCGCGATCCCCGAAAACGATCGTCCCTTCGGCGCCAGTGCAGAGGAAATCGCGCGTTACTGGTGCGACAGGAACGGCATCGAATATCTCGGCCGGGCACAGATCGGCCACTCCATTGCCAACAGGATCGTGCCCTTCGGACTTGAGGCGCGCTGACGCGGCGTCTAGGCGCGCGGCGCGTAAGGAGAGAACAATGAACGCATTCATCTTCCCCGGTCAGGGAAGCCAGAAGGTCGGCATGGGCGTAGAGCTCGCCGAAGCTAGCGGGTACGCGCGCGAGGTTTTCGAGGAGGTCGACGAGGCCTTGGGGCAGAAACTCTCGGCCCTGATGAAGGACGGCCCCGAAGCCGATCTCACGATGACCGCAAACGCCCAGCCTGCCATCATGGCGAACTCCATCGCCACACTTCGCGTGCTGGAGAGGGAATTCGGCGTGATCCTGGCCGACAAGGCCGAATGCGTTGCGGGTCACTCGCTGGGCGAATACAGCGCGCTCTGCGCTGCCGGTGCGTTCTCGCTTGGCGATGCCGCGAAGCTCCTGCGCCTGCGCGGAACGGCCATGCAGGATGCGGTCCCTGTTGGCGTCGGCGCGATGGCTGCACTGCTCGGAGCAGACATCGAAAAGGCGACCGCCCTGGCTGCTGCGGCTGCGCAGGGCCAGGTCTGCGAGGTCGCCAATGACAATGATCCCACGCAAGTGGTCATATCTGGTCACGTAGAGGCAATCGAGCGTGCCATAGAGCTTGCCAGGGATCACGGGATCAAGCGCGGCATCAAACTGCCGGTTTCGGCGCCCTTCCACTGTTCGCTGATGGAGCCGGCAGCTCGCCGCATGGAAACCGCGCTTTCCGAAACACCGGTCCAGGCATTTGCCGTTCCCGTTTTCGCCAATGTCGTTGCCTCGCGCGTCACCGACGCCGGTGAGGAGCAGAAATTGCTCGTCGAGCAGGTCACCGGCCGTGTTCGCTGGCGCGAAAGCGTACTGGCCATGCATGAGGCGGGTATCGAGCGCTTCGTTGAGATGGGCGGGAAGGTGCTGGGCCCCATGGTCGGCCGGATCGCGCCCGAAGCCGCGACGACAAGCCTCGTCACCATGGAAGATCTCGAGAATTTCGCGAAGGAGCACGGATGATGTTCAGCCTCGAAGGAAAGACCGCTCTCGTCACTGGCGCAAGCGGCGGCATCGGCTCGTCCATCGCCTATGCGCTCGCAAAGCAGGGCGCCCGCCTTGCTCTTTCCGGCTCGAACGCCGCCAAGCTGCGCGCTTTTCGCGAACAGCTGAACGACGAATTCGGCCACGACCATGTCGAGATCACCTGCGACCTGTCGAACGCGACGCAGGTCGAGGAGCTGATCCCTGCAACCGTGGACACGCTCGGCAGCATGGACATCCTCGTCAACAATGCCGGCATCACGCGCGACAATCTCACGATGCGGATGAAGGACGAGGAATGGGATGAGGTCATCCGCATCAACCTCGAGGCAAGTTTTCGTCTGATGCGCGCCAGTGCGCGACCGATGATGAAAGCCCGGGGCGGGCGGATCATCTCGATCACCAGCGTTGTCGGTCACACCGGCAATCCCGGCCAGATGAACTACACTGCGGCGAAGGGCGGACTGACTGCCATGTCGAAAAGCCTCGCGCAGGAACTCGCCAGCCGCAACATCACGGTGAATTGCGTCGCCCCGGGCTTTATCCGTACTGCGATGACCGACGCGCTGAATGACGACCAGAAGGCTGCGATCAAATCCCGCATCCCGATGGGCCGCATGGGCGAGGGCGACGAGATTGGCGCTGCGGTCGCCTATCTCGCCAGCGATGAGGCGGCTTACGTCACGGGACAGACGCTGCACGTAAACGGCGGCATGGCGATGATGAGCTAAATCGCCAGTTTTCCCCAAGGAAAGCAGGGGCAGGGCGCTGTAGCCTTGCCCCTATTGGCGGCCTCGCTAGGGTGAATATCCGTATTCCGGCGCTCTGGGGCGATTCCGGCCCCTCATGCGCCCAGCAGGGACGAAAGAAGGACCATGAAGGCCACAATCGAACGAGCGACGCTGCTGCGCTGTCTCTCCCACGTCCAGTCGGTAGTTGAACGCCGCAACACGATACCGATCCTCTCGAACGTGCTGATTGAGGCGGAGGGCGACAATTCGCTCAAGGTCATGGCGACCGACCTCGATCTGCAGGTGGTCGAACACATGGACGCCAGCGTCGAGAGCGCAGGCTCGATCACCGTGTCGGCGCATCTCCTGTTCGACATTGCCCGCAAGCTGCCCGAGGGTAGCCAGGTCAGCCTTGAAACGGCGGAAAACCGCATGGCAGTGAAGGCCGGCCGCAGCCGCTTCAGCCTGCCGACCCTGCCGCGCGACGACTTCCCGGTGATCGTCGAGGGCGATTTGCCGACCAGCTTCGAACTGCCCGCAAAGACGCTGGCCGAGCTGATCGACCGCACGCGTTTCGCGATCTCCACCGAAGAGACGCGCTATTACCTCAACGGCATCTTCCTCCACGTCTCGGACGAAGATCAGCCGGTGCTCAAGGCCGCCGCAACCGACGGTCACCGGCTTGCGCGATTCACTATCGCACGTCCCGACGGCGCCGAGGGCATGCCCGACGTCATCGTGCCGAGGAAGGCCGTGGCCGAATTGCGCAAGCTGCTGGAAGAGGCGATGGACGGCAATGTCCAGCTCGACCTGTCGGCCAGCAAGGTTCGCTTCACGCTCGGCGGCGAGGGCGGTGTGGTCCTGACCAGCAAGCTGATCGACGGCACTTTCCCGGACTATTCGCGTGTTATTCCAACAGGTAACGACAAGCTTCTCAAGCTTGACCCGAAGAGCTTCTTCGAAGGTGTGGACCGCGTGGCCACCATCGCTACCGAGAAGACCCGCGCGGTCAAGATGGGCCTCGACAAGGACAAGGTGACGTTGACCGTGACGTCGCCCGACAATGGCGTGGCATCTGAAGAACTGCCTGCGGAGTATTCAGCGGATGGTTTCGAGATTGGTTTCAACGCGACCTATCTCAAGGACATCCTCAACCAGATCGACAGCGATACGGTCGAGATCCATCTGGCCGACGCTGGTGCTCCGACACTGATCCGCAAGAACGACGACTCGCCGGCGCTCTACGTCCTTATGCCGATGCGGGTCTGACCTCGGCTCGACCGCGCTTGCGCATGGTGTCGAGCCAATTGCGCAAGGGTCGGTCCACGAGACGGTCGAGCCAGGCGCTCACCACCACAAGTATGGCGCAGGCGGCAAGAATCGCTGCGTCGCTGCTGTCCGCCATCAGGGCGAGCAGGGGCACGTGGATGCAGTAGAGCGGGTAGGAGCTGTCGCCGAGGAAGGCGGCGATCCGGCGCTGCGGAAGCTCGATCCGTGCGGCGATCCAGACAAGCGCGGGAACGCCGAATACAACCGATGCGAGGGCGGCGAGATTGTCCGCCTCACCGACCAGCAGAAAGGCTGCGGATAGGGGCAGGGCAAGCGCCCAGCCAAGGGTGGAGCTCGGAGAGGCTGCTTCCCGCGCCACCAGGCGATGGCCGACCATGCCAGCCAGGAAGGAGTAGCCAACGCGTGCGAAGCCGGCGCCAAAGCTGGCCCAATCTGCGCCAAGGTCGGCAAAGCGCATCGGCGTAACCGCATAGGTAGTCAGGGCGATAGCTGCGATGCCCCCCAAGGCGACCAGCGTGGCAGTTCCCAGTCGATGCAGAACCAGCGCGAAGGCTACATAGGCAACCATCTCGAACAAGAGCGACCAGAGCGGCGGATTGGCTGGAAACAGCAGGTTGGTCGAAAGCCAGTTGGGCAGCAGGAAGAGCATCCCGGCGTGTCCGCCGTGCAGCGCAATGCCGAGCAGCGCGCCGAGCGCCAGCATCGGCCACAGCCGGACCACGCGCCGCTCCATAAATTCACGCCGGGTAAGACCCGCACGCAACCGCCCCTCATAAGCACGGGCGATGACGAAGCCGCTGAGGCCGAAGAACAGATCGACTGCGAGATAACCGCCCGGCACCTGGAACGCGATATCCTGCCGGACATGGAATAGCATCACGCCAATTGCGGCGAGCCCGCGCAAGGCGTCTATCGTGGCAAAGCGCTGGTCGGCATGCATTCCATTGTTCCCCGCTCGTGCGATAGGCTTTCATGGTTAAGGAAGGCTTGCAGGACGGCGCCTGTCCGCTAGCGTGGCGGCAAAGGAGAACACCCCATGTTGCAGGTTCACGTCGACAAGTCCGATCTGACGAAGGCCGATCTGGTCGAATGCGAACAGGGGGCGCTCGGCGACGGCGCCGTAAGGCTGGCTATCGAGAGTTTCTCCGTAACCTCGAACAATATCACTTACGCAGTCGTGGGTGACGGCTTCGGCTACTGGAACTTCTTTCCTGCGCCTCAGGGCAAGGGCATTGTGCCCATGTGGGGCCACTCCCGCGTGATCGAGAGCAATTGTCCCGAGATCGCGGTGGGCGAGCGGCTCTATGGCTACATTCCAATGGCGAGCCACCTCGATGTGGTGCCGGGAAAGGTGTCGGCATCCGGGTTTACCGACGTCGCGGAACATCGCCAGCCGATGAGCCCGATCTACAACCAGTATGCGCGCCTCGCTGCAGACCCGGAGCATGATCCCGCACGCGAAGGCGAGCGGATGATCTTCGGTCCGCTGTTCAAGACTGGCTTCCTGATCGAGTATTTCATGCGTTCGGAAGACTGGTTCGGTGCAGAACAACTGATCATCACCAGCGCATCGTCGAAGACTGCGATGGGACTGGCTAGCGTGGCCAGTCATCGTTCGCCTGCGGTGCGACGCGTCGGATTGACCTCTGCGGGGAATGTGGAGTTTGTCAGGTCGAGTGGCCTCTACAACGAGGTGCTGTCCTATGACGCGCTTGACGAGATCAGCGGCCGGGCCAGCGTATCCGTCGACTTTGCAGGCAATTCATCGCTGCTGCGCAATCTCCACATGCATCTTGGCGAGAACCTCAAATACTCATGCCTCGTCGGCGTCACGCATATCGAGGAGCGCGGGGAGGGGACCGACGGCATTCCCGGGCCGAAACCGACCCTGTTCTTCGCGCCCGATCACGGCGTTGCACTGACCAAGCAGGTTGGTCCCGACCAGGCAGGACGGATGATGGCCGAAAGCTGGGTCGGCTTTCTCGAGGATTGCGGAAATTCGGTCGAGATTGAACGGCATTCAGGCCTCGATGAGGCTCGCAAGGTCTTCGTCCAGATGGTCGGTGGTTCGGTCGATCCGGCCAAGGGGATCGTGATCGAACCCTAGATCGCGACCGCGATCTTGCCGAAGTGGCTGCCGCTTTCCTGGTGACGGAAGGCGTCCGCCAGGCGCTCCAGTTCGAACGTGTCGGAAATCACTGGTTTGATGCTGTTGGCCTCGATGCCGGCAATCATGTCCTGCTGCATCTTGCGGCTGCCGACGGTCAGGCCCTGAACGCGCAGGTTCTTGGCCATGAGCAGAGCGGTTTGCACCGGACCGGCAAAGCCTGCCAGCACGCCAATCAGGGCGACGTGGCCACCGACACGGGTTGCCAGCATCGACTGGTCGAGCGTACCTGCGCCGCCGATCTCGACCACGCAATCGACACCTCGGCCGCCGGTCAGTTCCAGCACTTTGGGTCCCCAGGCTTCTACCTCGCGGTAGTTGATCAGATGATCTGCGCCCATGTCCTTGAGCCGTTCGAGTTTCGCTCCGCTCGAGCTCGTCGCGATGACGGTTGCGCCTGCTGCCTTGGCGAACTGCAGGGCAAAGATCGACACGCCGCCGGTTCCCTGGACGAGCACGGTGTCACCGGGCTTGATTGCATTGTCCACGAATAGTGCTCGCCAGGCGGTGAGTCCGGCACAGGTCAGCGTCGCCGCCTCGGCATGGGTGTATCCCTGCGGCACGCGGGTGAACCAGCTGGTCGGAGCGGTGATCCTCTCGCGGGCGTAGCCGTCGATCCCGTCGCCCGGCACGCGGGTGAATGCAGTTTGGGGAGGCGCTCCGTCTAGCCAGTCGGGAAAGAAGGTGCTGACCACCGCGTCGCCGACCTTGAATTCGCTAACTCCGTCGCCGACCGCGATGACCTCTCCGGCCCCATCGGACATGGGAATCCTTCCCGGCATCGAGGGGATCATGCCCTTGACCACCGCATAGTCGTGAAAGTTGAGCGAGCTTGCCTTCAGCGCGACCGTGATCTCTCCCGGCCCGGGTGCTGGTGCGTCGTCCGCATCGACGAATGCGAGTGCATCGAGCGTCGAGGGGGTGGCCCCAGTGCGGACCGCTTTCATTCGGCCGCTTCTGCCAGCTCGACGCGTTGCGGGCCTCGGATCAGGCCGCCGGGGGTCTCGCCTGTCCATTCCCCTTCGCGGAAGGTCACCCTGCCGTTCTTGATAGTGGCGATATAACCCTCGGCCTTCTGGAGCAGGCGTTTGCCGCCCGCCGGGAGGTCGAAGGCGAGCCAGGGCTTGCCGAGCTTCAAGCGATCCATGTCGATGATGTTGAGATCGGCAAGGTAGCCGGGCGCAATGACGCCACGATCCTCCAGGCCGTATAGCCGCGCCGTGTCCGAGCACTGGCGCTTGATCGCGTTTTCCAGAGTGATCGTGCCGCGTACACGGTCGCGGACCCAATGCTGCAGCATGAAGGTGGGTGAGGCGGCATCGCAGATCGTGCCGCAATGCGCGCCACCGTCCGACAGCGAGTTCACCGTGTCGTCCGACTCCTGGAGCTCCATAAGGAAGTCGAGATTGCCGTCGGCGTAGTTGAGGATCGGCAGGTAGATAAAGCCCTTGCCCTCGTCGCGGCAGAGAAGGTCGTAGGCATATTCGTCACCCGAGACGCCAACCTTATCCGCGCGAGCCATGATGCTTTCTTCGGCGGTCGGTTCGTAGTTGAAATCCGGATCCATCTCGAATTGCATGTTCCAGCCGCCGCAGACGACCATGATCAGGCCGATGATGTCCTGATTGACCTCGGAAAAGTCATGCTCCTCGGCCAGAAGCCGGGCCTTGAATTCCGGGTCGAACAGCTTGGCCTTCTGATCTTGCCAGGAAAGGCCTTCGATCTCCCGCCAGCTGGGCTTGAGGCGGAAAGGATGGACCGTACCTTGCCACGCCATGACAATACCATTCCCCCGTAGGGCGATCTGCGCAACAATGTTCGCACCGTTGTCGTTCTCGGCTCGCATGCAGGCGATCTGCTCGTCGAGCGGCATTTCCTTGGCGATCGATTGCAGTGCGGCGTAGGTGCAGGGCAGGCCGGTCTCGCGGCTGAGCGCGCCCATCCAGCCGAACTCGTCCCACTCGCGTTTCATATCGCTGGCCATCTCGAAAACGCCGTGCCCAGCGCGGCCCATAGCGCGGCCGATTTCGACAAGTTCTTCCTTGGTTGCGGTGGTGCCCGGTACGACTTCACCGTCGATATCGCGGTGCAGGACGGTGCGGCTGGTCGAGAAGCCCAGCGCTCCCGCACGAACGCCTTCTTCGACGATGGCGGCCATCTGCGCAATGTCGTCCTCGGTCGGCACTGCGCCGGGCCGCTCGCGGTCGCCAAGCACATAGGCTCGGACGGAGCCGTGCGGGACATGCGTGCCGACATCGACCGTGCGCGGGAGCTTTTCCAATGCGTCGAGATATTCGGGGAAGGTTTCCCAATCCCAGCTCATGCCCTCGGCCAGCGCGGTGCCTGGGATATCCTCGACCCCCTCCATAAGGCCGATCAGCCAGTCGTGCTTGTCTGGCTTGGCCGGCGCAAAACCGACGCCGCAATTGCCCATTACGACCGTTGTGACGCCGTGCCAGCTCGACGGCGCCATTTCCTGATCCCAGGTGGCCTGACCGTCGTAGTGCGTATGGACATCGACGAAACCCGGCGTGACCAGGTGGCCGCCGGCGTCGATCTCTTCCACTGCATCCCCGTGAACCTCACCGACCTGCGCGATGAGGCCGTCCTTGATCGCTATGTCTCCATTGAAGCGATCTCCACCAGTGCCATCGACGATTGTGGCGTTGCGGACGATCAGGTCGAATGCGGGCATGGGCTGGTTCCTCTCTCTTCCGGAAGGAAGGTCCCACATTGCAACCGATGAGTCCAGCTATCCAGTGTGATTGCCTCGCGCTGGCATTCTTACTGCCATCAGCACGACCAGCCCGATGGCGAAGAGGAGGTTGACAGAGACCATGCCGACCCTCTGGCTGTTGAACCAGAGTGTGAAATACTGGACCAGCAGGGGCCCCATCCAGACAGTGATGGTCCCGGCAATAGCGAAGAGCCCGAAAAACTCTCCGCTGCGCCCGGGGGGTGCGAGAGCAACGAGCATCGTTCTGCTCGATGCGATGCTGGCAGTGGCAGTGATGGCCACTACGCTGATGAGACCGAGATAGACCAGGTCCGAAAGTGTCTTGAACACCGGGCCGTCCCAAACCTGGTAATTGCCGACCATACCGAGGAACAGGCTGTCACGCGTAATGCTGAGCTGGACCAGACCGGTCACCACCATGGCGAGAATTTCCAGCATCAGAGCCCTTTTCACGCCGACGCGGTTCTCCAGCCAGCCCCCGAAAATGCCACCTCCGAAGGCGCAGGCGCTCGCGAAAATCGCATAGCAAAGCATTTCGAGGAAACCCCATTCGAGGAACAGCGCAACATAGACCGCGCCAAGCGCAAGGAGGGCGGCCATCGCGTCGGCGTAGAACATTCTGGCGAGGAGGAATTTCATCAACTGGCGATAGTTCGATGCCTCGCGAAACGTCTGTCGTACGCTCCGCGCGCCTTCGATCACGGCGTGCGACCAGTTGGATCCGGCCACGCCCGGGTCGCGTGCGCGGAGGAAAAAGGGGATCGAGAAGACCGCCATCCAAATGGCACAGATCGGGCCGACGATCCGGGCGTGTTCGAACTTGGCGAGGTCAACGCCGAATTGCGGCTCGGCAAAGGGCCAGCCATTTGTCGCGGGCAGGACGAACAGCAGGGCAATAGCGATGAAGATCAGCGTTGCGGCGAGGTTGCCGAGGCCGAGGCCCAGACCCGAGATCATTGCCAGTCGATCGGGCGTACCGGCGACGCTGAGCATCGCATTGTGGGTCACTTCCGAATAGGTGAAGGAGACATAGGCGACGACCAGCAGAGCCATCACCACGGGCGTCGGAAAGCCTTCTCCGCCGGGGATCGCGAACCAAAGCAGCGACGAGCAGATCACCATTGCCGTGATCGGGAAGGCGAGGACGTATTTGAGCCGTCCCCCGCGGTCGAGCGCGGCACCGAGGAATGGGGCAGTGAGTGCCGCGATCAGTCCCGCCCATTTGGTAACCGAGGCGATCGTCGCCTGACCCTGCGCATTTGCAGTTGCGCGGGCCGTCTCGGGATCGAGACCATCGAGTTGACCGCTCGCAAGCAGGTCCGCCCCGATGATGTCGCGCGCAAAATAGGGCGCGAAGATGTAGATCACGACAAGTATGTAATAAGGATTACGGGCCCATTCGAAGACCGCCCAGGCAAAGCCGGTCCTACCCAATGCGCCGCCGTCACCCGTTACCGGTCGGGCGGTCGCAAGTGCAGGCGTATCGTCACTGATCTGTGCATCCATCGGTATGGCCTCTCCCTCCAGTCCCGATGTTACCCCCGTTTCGCCCCTCAGGCTGCCCGGCTTCGCTCCGCTTCAGTGTCGGGCGCATCGAGGAAATCCCTCAGGGCAGCCACGCTTTCGTCGGCGTGGGTCAGCAGGAACAGGTGCCCACCGCCCTTGAATACTTCGAGCCGCGCATTGGGAATTGCCGAAGCAAGGATACGTCCGTTGACGAGCGGGACGATCTGGTCCTCGTCGCCCATCATCACGAGCGTTTCCTTGTTCATGAAGGGCAGCGCGGGAAGGCTGGTCCAGCCGAGCATGGCGAGCAATTGGTAGAAATAGCCACGCGGGCTGGGTGGCTTGAGACGGCCGATGTGGCTGTCCTTCTGATGCTCGGCCCCGTCCTTGTCGATGCCGCCATAGAGCGTCTGGAAATGCTCGTTCATGAATTTGGGATCGATATAGCGGCGCGGGTTGGCCATCTTGGTCAGTGCAGCCGGATTGCCCGGGACCATCAGCATACCCGCCGTGGTCGCCACGAGGACCAGGCGCCTTGTGCGACCCGGATATTGCAGCGCGAAATGCTGGGCCATCGCGCCGCCCCATGACACGCCCATGACGTCGACCTCGCCCAGGCCGAGCTGGTCGAGAACCTGGCTTGCAGCCCAGCTCATTGTGAAGGCGTTGTACGGGATCGTCGGATCGGGGCTCTCGCCGGTTCCGGGCATGTCGAACATCACGAAACCGCGCTCGGTCAGCTGTTCGGCAAGCGGTGCAACCGCCTCTATATTCGCGCCGATACCGTTGAAGAACAGGATGGGCAGATGCTTGGACTTCTTGTCGAGCCGCCAACTGGCGACCCTGAGAGTACGCCCACCGGCTTCCATCATGCGAATGTCGGCGGTCATGGATTTGTCCTTGCTAGCGGTCACTCAGGCGGCCTTCTCGTATTTTCAGCAGGGTTCCATAACGTAGAGACCGGGGGCCGGGTCCAGCGCCGGAAACGCCTTGTTCCCCGTTTTCGCAGGGGCAGCCTTTTTCTTGCCTGAACGCGCCTGGACCCATTCCAGCCAGTGCGGCCACCAGCTACCGGCAACTTCTTCGGTGCCCTTGAGCCATTCGTCCGCTGTTTCGGGCAGCTTCTTCTTCGGATCGGACTGGACGTAATATTTCGCTTTGGGGTTGCCCGGCGGGTTGAGGATGGCCTGCATGTGGCCCGAGTGGCTGAGCACGTAGGTCACGTCCTTCGAGCCGAACAGGCGGGTCGAACGATAGGTCGCCTTCCACGGTGTGATGTGGTCGGTCACGCCGCCGAGGATGAAAAGATCACTGGTGATCTTGGACAGGTCGATCTTGTGATCGACCATCTCGACCTCGCCCTTTCGTGTGAAGGCAAGCGTTTCGAAGATCGTCAGGAAGTCGCCCATCAGCGCACCGGAGAGGTTGGTCGCATCGGCATTCCAGAACAGCACGTCGAATGCCGGCGGGTCCTGCCCGAGCAGGTAATTGTTGATGACGTAGTTCCAGATCAGGTCGTTAGGGCGCAGCCATGCAAAGCCGCGTGCGAGGTCGTCCCCCTTGATGATGCCCTTCTTCGCCGCACGCTGCTTGGCGAGGGCGAGGCCGTTCTCGCTGACCAACGAACCGGCTTCGATATCGTTCTGCTTGGGGTGGAGCACGCAGACCATGAGCGTGAGCGATCCGAGAAGATCATCGCCATCGGCCGCCAGTTTGCTGGCAACCATTGTGGCCGTTTGACCGCCTGAGCAACCGGCGGACACGTTGACCTTTTTGGAACCGGTGATCTTGCTGACCGCCTCCATCGCCTCGCGGCAGGAGTTCACATAGTCGGCCATGTCCCAGTGGCCCTGTTCCTTGCTCGGGTTCTTCCAGCTGATGACAAAGGTCTGGATCCCGTTGTCGAGCTGGTACTTCACCACCGACTTCTCGGGTGAGAGGTCGTTGATATACATCTTGTTGATCTGTGGCGGGATCGTCAGTTGCGGGATTTCGTAAACTTCGTCAGTGGTCGGAGCATAGTGCACGAGCTCCATCATCTCGGTGCGGAGGACGACATCGCCCTTTGATGTCGCGACGTTTTCGCCGAGCTTGAACGGCTTCTTGTCGACCTGGCTGACCATGCCCTTGTTGTGGACCATGTCGTCATAGGCGTTCTTCAGGCCCTTGATCAGACTCAGGCCGCCACTGGTGATCGCCATCTTTTGTGCAGTCGGATTGCCGACCAGCGTGTTGGTCGGGGCTAGGCCATCGATGATGATGTTGGAAATGAACCGCGCGCGGTCCTTTTCCAGCTCGTCCAGCTCGAGATCCTCGAGCCATTTCGAAGCACCCTTCTGGACGGCCAGGTAATACTGCATTCCGGCACGCATGAACGGATTGTACTGCCAAGCCGGGTCCTGGAAGCGTTTGTCCTTGGGGTTGGGTGCAAGATCGCTCTTGCCGGTCATGATCTTGATCATGTCCTGCCCCATCTCCTGGCTATGTTTCATCAGTCGCTGCGGATCGGAAGCGGTTTCCCGCAACATCACAGCGACGGCACCGAAGATGTCTTCCCTCGTAAGGCCAACAAGGGGGCCAAGGGCGCTTGTGTATTGGGCGGCTTCGTCTTCGAGCTTGGCCATTCTGCGGCATCCTCCTGTTGGAGCGGGTTCTTCGAGTGCGACCTTTCAACGGGTCATGATCCCCGCCTGTTCCGAATGCAAGCCGAAGTCAGCCTCTGCGGGCGGCGATCATGCTTTCGATGTCGACGAATTTCTCGCGCGGAGAGCCTTCTCTGGCGGCGGCTTCCTCGGCCTCCTCGATCTTTTGCCAGTCGCGGAATGTCACCACCTCGAGGGATCTCGCTTCGACGAGTTCGTCGAAACCCTCCCGCCCGCGCTTGCGGTCGCCGCCGCCGATATCCTCTTCAACAAGATCGATGACAGCGTAGCCATCCGGCCGGTTGGTCCCGATCGTGCCGCTGGGCCCGCGCTTGGCCCAGCCGACACAGTACAGACCTGGCAGGATGCGGCCCTTGTCATTGGGAAAACGGCCCGCGCGTTCGTCGAATGGAACACCCTCGATCGGGGAGCTGCGATAGCCGATGCAGGAGACCACCAGGTCGGCCGGGATGTGATAGGTCTCGCCCGTTCCCACGGCACGGCCCGCTTCGACCGTGGTTCGCTCGACCTCGATGGCAGACACCTGGCCGTTCTCGCCGTGAAGCGCCACAGGGCTGGCGAAGAAGTCGAACTCGATCGCGATCCGCTTTTCGCCGTGAATGCTCTCGGGGATGGCGGCAAAATCGCGCAACAGCGTGACAGATTTGCGCAATCCCGGCTCGAGAATGAGATCGTCGTCAACCGGGGGAAGGTCCGAGGCATCTACGCGCGGGCTCGCCCGGTCCAGGTGCATCAGTTCGCCCAGTTCCTTGGGCGTCATCATGATCTGGTGCGGACCGCGCCGACCGAGGATCGTGACTGTCTCAACCTTGGAAGCGCAGAGAGCTTCCAGTGCGTGGCTGACGATGTCCGACCCGTCGAATTCACATCGCTCCTTGGAAAGTATCCGGGCCACGTCGAGAGCGACATTTCCCATGCCGATCACCGCGACATTCCGTCCCGACAAATTGGGATCGAGGTCGGCGAATTGCGGGTGGCCATTGTACCAGCCCACGAATTCCGCGCTGCCGACGACATTGCCAAGTTCGGCGCCTTCGATTTCCAGCGAACGGTCGTGCGGAGCGCCGGTCGCGAAGATCACCGCATCGTAGAGTTCCTGCAATTCCGGGACCGAGATGTCGGCGCCGACCGAGATGTTGCCGACGAACCGGACATTGTCCGACAATGCGACCTTTTCGTAGCGACGAGAAACCGCCTTGATCGACTGGTGATCGGGTGCAACGCCCGTCCTGATAAGACCGTAGGGCACAGGAAGCCGGTCGAACACATCGACCCGGACATCTTCACCCCATTTCTTCACTGCCGCTTCGGCAGTGTAGTAACCCGCCGGGCCGGAGCCCACGATCGCGATATGACGCATCCAGGTCCTCTCCCCGAGAAGCTGGTTGGCACACAAGCACAAGGGAACCCGCGCTGGCAAGCGCCAGCGGTGGACAAGAGGCCCGAGCCTTATGGTTATGCGTTTGGAAAGGATTTCGCGCTACCGACGTGCCTTCAACATCCAAGGGGCTGGTCAGGGTCGTCGGTCCGAACGCGAAAGAGACAACGATGGCTGGGTTCTTTGCGCGCGGAAATCGCGCCAAAAATCAGGCAGAAGAAGATGTGTCTGCCAAGCCGATTGGTAGCGATACCTTGCGCCGTGTCGAATTGCTCGACAGCTTCGAAAACGCCGGCCTCGGCTGGTTCTGGGCGACTGATGCGCAGGGCCGCCTGATCTACCTTTCCGATAATGCGATGAAAAAGCTGGGCTGCACCAGCAAGGATATCATCGGTGCGCAGCTGACCGAGCTCTTCACGGCGGAGGTCGACGAGCAGGGCGGTCAGCAATCCGAACGGCCGCTCAAATTCCTGCTCGGAGCGCGCAATTCGATCACCCAGTATCCGGTTCGCCTGGCGATGGGCAGCACGACCGCATGGTGGGAGATCGCGGGCAAGCCACATTTCGACAAGCACCAGAATTTCGTCGGCTATCGCGGCAGCGCAAAGGACATTTCCGCCAGTTTCCAGAGCAATCGCGACGCCGAACGGATGGCGCAATACGATTCGCTGACGGGCCTTGCGAACCGGCACCGCATGAGCAAGCGCCTCAATGCAACACTGCAGGCGTTTCGAAATTCGAAGCGCAGTTGCGCCCTGCTCATGCTCGATCTCGACCGCTTCAAGCAGGTCAACGACACACTGGGGCATCCGGCTGGTGACGAGCTTCTCAAGCAGGTCGCCGCACGACTCGAAAAGGTCGTCGGAGAAACGGGCGAGATCGGTCGCCTGGGGGGTGACGAATTCCAGGTCATATTGCCCGACATGGACGACCGTGGCGATCTGGGTGAGCTGTCCCAGCGCATCATCCAGATGCTCTCGCAGCCATACCAGATCAACGGCTCACGCGCCGTCATCGGCACTTCCGTCGGCATCGCCGTTGCCCCCTATGACGGCATCGAGGCGGACGAGCTCACCAAGGCTGCCGACCTTGCACTCTATGCCGCGAAAGGCGGCGGTCGCGGCCAGTATCGCTTCTTCCACATCGATTTCACCGATGGCGCGAAGCATCGTCGCCAGATCGAAGAGGATCTGCGCGACGCGCTAGAAAACGACGAGCTGCGGATGTACTACCAGCCGATCGTCGAGGCCAAGACGCACAAGCTCAAGTGCCTCGAGGCGTTGATGCGCTGGGAGCATCCCGATCGCGGCTTCATCCCGCCGTCGCAATTCATCCCCGTCGCTGAGGATATCGGCTTGATCAGGCAGATCGGCGAGTGGGCGTTGCTGGAAACCTGTACTCAGGCCAAGGGGTGGCCGGTAGAGCTCAGGGTCGCGGTCAACGTCTCGGCTATCCAGTTTGCCCGCGACGATTTCCCTGAGTTTGTGAAATCGGTGCTGATGGAATCGGGTCTTGAGCCGCACCGGCTCGAGCTCGAAATCACGGAGAGCGTGTTCCTCGGTGATACCGAGCGGACGCAATTGATGTTCGAGGAACTCAAGGACCTTGGCGTCCGGCTGGCGCTCGACGATTTCGGGACCGGATACAGCTCGCTCAGCTATCTTCAGAAAGCTCCGTTCGACAAGATCAAGATTGACCAGAGCTTTGTTCGCGGCGCGACCGAAAAGGACAACAACAATCCCGCGATCATGAGTGCGATTGTCAGCCTTGCTGAATCGCTGAACATGGAAACGGTTGCCGAGGGCGTCGAGACCAAGGACGAACTCAATCTGGTCACGGAACGCGGTGCCAGCCACATCCAGGGCTATATCTTCTCGCAGGCGATTCCCAATGAGGACTTGCTAGAACGCTTGGAGAGTGGCGAACTAACCTACGAGCCACGCGGCCCTGACCGATTCCGTGCCGACCGCAAGTCGGTCTATCGCAAGATCAGTCTCATCCACGACGATCACAAGTACAATGTGACCCTGCGCAATCTGTCGAAAACAGGTGCAATGATCGAGGGATTGCTCGCGGTTCCTGTGGATACGAAGGTCGTGTTGAACCTGGGCGGTGGGCAGCTTGCCGTGGCAACCGTCCGACGTTCCGACGGGTACATGCAGGGCCTCGAGTTCGAAACGCCGCTCATCAGCGACGGTGCCGAGGGTCTTTGCACTCGCCATCGTGTCTCGCCCTATCAAATAGAGGCGGCAGGCAAGCCGTTGGAAAAGCTTACGGAAGATCCCTATGAGCTGCTCATGGCCGAGCTGCGTAGCAGTCCCAAGGGCAAGAGCTTCGTCGAAGTCGACATTAGCGCATCACGCCGGAAATCCTGAGGGGTTCCCTTCAGGTAATTTCGGCGAACGTTAGGGCAATGCTAACCATTCTCCACTAGCTCCGATTCATTACGTAGCACGACTTCGCGAGGCTGAACGAGCATGGGGGCGATGCCCTTCTCCGATTTCTTCAGGAACAAGAGGGCCGGCGACGGTCCGCGGCATGCTTCGCCTGCAGGCTTTGGTGACAGCGAGAAAGTCGTCGTCGTCGAGGAGATCGAGCGCAGCGGCGCGGTCGGCTTCTGGAATACTGACAACCAGGGCCGCATCGTCTATCTCAGCGCCTGGATCGTTGATGCCCTCGGCAGCGATTTCCCGACACTTCAGGGGCAGCCCGTCCAGCAGTCCTTTGTTCCGGTGGAAGGTGAAGCCGATGGTCGCTCGCTTGGCCTCAAGCTAGGGACGCGCAAGAGCTTCTCCGGTTTGGCCGTGCAGGGCAGCGGCGATGCTTCATCTCTCGTCCTTCAGCTTTCCGGTCGCCCACTGTACCACGAAGATGGCGAGTTCCTCGGGTTCCGGGGCAGTGCCTTCGACGTCACCGACGAATATCGCGCCGAGGAAGAAGCCAATCGCCTCGCCAAGTTCGACTCGCTGACCGGTCTCGCCAACCGTCATCGAATGGAGCAACGGATCGACTCCACCCTCCACGCATTCCGCAGCGCCAAACGCGCGGCTGCGCTGATGATGCTGGACCTCGACCGCTTCAAGCAGGTCAACGACACACTCGGCCACGCCGCAGGCGACCAGCTTCTCCAGCAGGTGGCCGACCGCCTGCGGGGCGCTGTGGCTGGTCGCGGCGAGATCGGTCGCCTCGGCGGCGACGAATTCCAGGTCCTGATCCCCGATCTCGATGACCGCGGCGAGCTGGGCGAAATCGCCAAGAAGATCATCCAGATCGTCTCGCAACCCTATTCAGTCGAGGAAGGCCGCTGTTCGATCGGCTGTTCGGTTGGCATCGCAATCGCTCCCTACGATGGGGTCGAGCGCGAAGAGCTTACCCGCGCAGCCGACCTCGCACTCTACGCATCCAAGAACGGTGGCCGCGGCCAGTTTCGCTTCTACGCAGCAGATCTCGAGCATGAAGCCAATCTGCGCAAACGCATGGAAGAGGATTTGGCCGAGGCGATCGAGGCGGGCCAGTTCACCCTTGAATACCAGCCAGTCGTCAGCCTGGCCGACAACAGGGTCGTGGCACTCGAAGCACAGTATTGCTGGAACGACGAAGAGCGTGGACGGGTCGAACCCGACACATTCCTCCCTGTCGCGGAAGGCAGCCGCCTGATCATCCCGATTAGCGAATGGGGTTTGCGTAAAGCCTGCGAAGACGCCGTAACCTGGCCTGAGTCAGTAGTGTTGGCGATGCATGTCAGCCCGGTCCAGTTCGAAGCCAATGGCTTTGTCGAAACGGTCGCGACTGTGCTTGAGAAGTCGGGCCTCGATCCGGCGCGACTCGAACTGCGCCTGCCGGAATCGGTTCTGCTTGGCGACGGCTCCAAGGTCGACAAGATCATGGCGACGCTGTTCAAGCTCGGCGTTCGCCTGACGCTCGACCAGTTCGGTTCGGGTCTTTCCTCGCTCAGTTATCTGAGGCGTGCCCCTTTCAACGCCTTGCGCATCGGTGCCGACTTCTTCGAGCCCGTGATGGGCAGCGAGTTGGGCGACATGGAGCTCGTCCGCGCTGTCGTAGCGCTGGCGGGTGCGATGGGCATGGAAACAGTCGCGTCGGGTGTCCACGCCATTGCGCTGATGCAAGAGTTGAAGCACCTCGGAGTCAACCAGGTCAGCGGCTTTGTCTATTGCGATGCACTGACAAGCGAACAGGTTGCCGAGGAAATCGCGAAGGGCGACTGGGTCCTCGCGCCCACTGACAGTGGTTCGCAGCGCGCAAGCCGTCGGACGGTTTTCCGCAAGATCGGCTTGATCCACGAAGATTACTATTACGACGTCACCCTGCGAAATCTCTCGCGAACGGGCGCCATGATCCAGGGGCTGGAAGACGTACCCGTGGGCACGATGTTCGTGCTCGATTTCGGGCAGGGGCAGCTCGCAGTCTGCACTGTCCGTCGTACGATGGACGACACGCAGGGCGTCGAGTTCGAGCAGGAGCTGGTCGACGACGGGGCAGGGGGGCTTTGCACCCGCCACCGCGTCAGCCCCTACGAACTGGCAGCAGCCGGCGCACCGCTCCAGGCACTCCCGCCGGGCAAATACACGCTGGCGGAAGGGCTCAAATCGGGTAGCAGCTTCGCGCAGTTCAAGCTCTCGGCCAATGCGCCGAAACAGCAGGCGGCCTGACACCGGTTTTGCTTGCTGACAGGTCGTTTCCTCCCCGCTAATGGGGCGGCGCAATGACTGACCTTTCCAAGATCCGCAATTTCTCCATCATCGCGCATATCGACCATGGCAAGTCGACGCTCGCCGACCGGCTGATCCAGCACACCGGCGGGCTGACCGATCGCGAGATGTCCGAGCAAGTCCTTGATAACATGGACATTGAGAAGGAGCGCGGCATCACCATCAAGGCGCAGACCGTGCGTCTCAATTACACCGCCCGCGATGGCGAGACCTATGAGCTCAACCTCATGGACACCCCCGGCCACGTCGACTTCGCCTACGAGGTCAGCCGCAGCCTCGCCGCCTGCGAGGGCGCGCTCCTCGTCGTCGACGCCGCGCAAGGCGTGGAGGCGCAGACGCTCGCCAATGTCTACCAGTCGATCGAGCACGACCACGAGATCGTCCCCGTCATCAACAAGATCGACCTCCCCGCGGCCGAACCCGACATGGTCCGCAAGGAGATCGAGGACATCATCGGCCTCGACGCGTCCGAAGCCGTGCTCACCAGCGCGAAATCCGGCATCGGCATCGAGGACACGCTCGAGGCCATCGTCGCCAAGATCCCCCCGCCCAAGGGCGACCGCGACGCGCCGCTCAAGGCCATGCTGGTCGACAGCTGGTACGACCCCTACCTCGGCGTGGTCATCCTCGTCCGCGTGATTGACGGCGTCATCAAGAAGGGCCTGCAGGTCCGCTTCATGCAGGGCGGCACCCAGCACCTCATCGACCGCGTCGGCGCCTTCACCCCCAAGCGCGTCGACCTGCCCGAAATCGGCCCGGGCGAGATCGGCTTCATCACCGCGCAGATCAAGGAGGTCGAACAGGCCCGCGTCGGCGACACCATCACCACGGTGAAGGGCGGGGCGGACAAGGCGCTCGCCGGCTACAAGGAAGTGCAGCCGGTGGTCTTCTGCGGCCTCTTCCCGGTCGACGCCGCCGATTTCGAGAAACTGCGCGAATCCATCGGCAAGCTGCGGCTCAACGACGCCAGCTTCTCCTACGAGATGGAAAGCTCCGCCGCATTGGGCTTCGGCTTCCGCTGCGGCTTCCTCGGCCTGCTGCACCTCGAGATCATCCAGGAGCGTCTGAGCCGCGAATACGACCTCGACCTCATCACCACTGCGCCCTCGGTCGAATACCGCATCCAGCTCGGCCATACGAAGAACGAGGACGCGAAGGAGATCATGCTCCACAACCCGGCCGACTGGCCGGACATCAACCGCATCGAGATGATCGAGGAGCCTTGGATCAAGGCGGTGATCTACACGCCCGACGAATACCTCGGCTCGATCCTCAAGCTGTGCCAGGACCGCCGCGGCATCCAGACCGACCTCACCTATGTCGGCGGCCGCGCGCAGGTGACCTACGAGCTGCCGCTGAACGAGGTGGTGTTCGACTTTTACGACCGGCTGAAGAGTATCAGTCGCGGCTATGCCAGCTTCGATTACGAGCAGATCGGCCTGCGCGAAGGCGACCTCGTGAAGATGAACATCCTCGTCAACGCCGAGCCGGTCGACGCCCTGTCACTGATCGTTCACCGCTCGGTCGCCGAAGAGCGCGGCCGCGGCATGTGCGAGCGCCTGAAAGACCTCATCCCGCGCCACCTGTTCAAGATCCCGATCCAGGCCGCGATCGGCGGCAAGATCATCGCCCGCGAAACCATCGCCGCCCTGCGCAAGGACGTCACCGCAAAGTGCTACGGCGGCGACATCACGCGCAAGAAAAAGCTGTTGGAAAAACAGAAGAAGGGGAAGGCACGGATGCGCGAGTATGGTAATGTGAGCATACCCCAAGAAGCGTTTATTGCTGCGCTCCGAATGGGGGAGGAATAGCAGCAGGCATATTCGTTTGAAGAAACAGAATTCAATAGATTCGTTGCGATGGGCCCATTTTAGTGATCTGCACGCGGGTTCAGGGAACGATCGGCAACTTTGGCCGCGCTTTAAGACGCTTTTGTTTGATGACTTGTCGAGGTCGATTTCTCAGCAAGGCCCGATTGATCTCATTTTTTTCTCGGGCGACGTTGTCAATCGGGGTTTGAGATCAGAGTTTGTTGATCTGAATTCTCGAATTGAAGAAATTCTTGAAGTCTTCGACCGGATTCAGGCTTTGCCGAAGCTCATCGCAGTACCAGGCAATCATGATTTGATCCGCCCTGATCCTTTGGTGCCCGAAGCGCTAGGATTGGCAAATTTTTGGCACAATAAAGCGCTCCAAGCTGCATTCTGGGAGGAAAAAGGAAAACCTTACCGAGCTCTAATTCAAGAGTCTTTTGCCGAGTTCGTCGAATGGCAAGACTCTGCGATCGCCAAGGGATGGCACGTATCGCCGATAACAAAGGGTCTCTTGCCCGGTGATGCCAGTTACGAAGTCAAAAAGGGTGCGCAGACTTTTGGCATAATCGGATTGAACTCATCGTGGTTGCAGCTCGGACCACAAGACTATGAGGGATCGTTACATATCGATGTCATGCAGCTGCTTGAGCTGACACACAACGATCCAGACAATTGGGTGCGAGCGCGGGACGCGAATTTGATTGTCACTCACCACCCTGCATCATGGCTTTCCAGCCAAGGCATCGCGACATGGCAGAATGATATTTCACCCACAGGAAGGTTTGATGCGCACCTATTTGGCCACATGCATGAACCACTCGGAAAATCGACGTCGCTAGGAGGCGGATATAGCGAAAACACGATTCAGGCCGCGTCTCTGTTTGGATTAGAGTATCTGGGTGATTCAAGCATCCAGAGAATTCAAGGTTATTCTTTGGCCGGACTAAGGGTGGATGATGAGGTTCGAACAATAGAAATTTGGCCTCGTATTCTCGAGGAGACTATTGGTCGCAAAATGAAGATCGTGCCTGATAGCGCTCAGGATATTGACGAGTTCTCTAGATCATACACGATAAAGTATGAGGTTGACCGTAGGCGTCGTGATGACTTTGATATTGTAAATCAGTCGGAACAGCAATTTAGGGAAACGCCAGAAATCGGGCGGTCGTCCAAGATTGAGATAGATTCGCTACGATACGATTTGGGTGAGATTGGCGGCCATAAAAATATTCGAAAAGTTGAATACATCGCCGCCAAGAATGCGCTCGAGGAGAGGCGATTCTTCGGGCTCGTTTCGGATTGGGGAATGGGCAAGAATGGCTTTCTCGAAAAGATTCGGCGAGACCTGCACATCGATAAAACGAATGTTTTCCACTTTGATTTCGCAGAGTTCAGATCCACACACGATTTCATCGAAGGTTATAAAGGAAAGACAAGCAATTCTTTTGAAGCGATATGTCAGGAGATCGCTGAAGAAGGGCCTTCAATAATTATTTTTGCCAATCTGCCGCCGTCGCGGGATGCTGATGCCCTGTGGAAAGAGTTACCTGATTTTCTAGCCGCCGTATTGGACTTCATAGATGAAGGCTTCGTTGTTTTGCATTCTAGAGCCGATGCCGATCGATCGCTAGGTGATTGGATTGATCTAGAAGCCTTAGATGAAGCGGATCTAACGGCCTATGTGCGATCGCATAAGAGCGGCGGTGAGAGATTCTGTAAGCCCGAAGCGGTCTCGACGCTTTACCGACACACGGATGGAATACCATCAAAGCTGGACGCTGCGCTTCGCGATTTGGAATTCTTATCGCTTAGCGATTTGATGACTACCGATGTTGATTATGCTGACCTTCCGGGGGCGGTGGACAACATTCCACAGGCGTTGCTGTCTTCCATAACAGCGCTGATCTCGTCAGAGGACCGAAGTGAACAGCGCGCTTCTGAGTTGCTCAAGGCGCTTTCATCTTTGCCTCAGGGCGAGCGACTCTCTCGGATCAAGCGCTTTCTTGGAGTACACCCCTTCGGTCCAGCGCACGCACGGATATTACATGATCGCGCACTAATTGAGAGTAGCGCGCTACCTTCGATGGACTTGTCGAACGATGGTCTGGAAAAAGTCCTAGTCGTCCCCAGGGTAGTCCGTGAAGCAGTTCGGACTGAGGTTGACAGTGAAGAGTTTGAGCAAGTCGACAAGAATGCCCTAGAATTGTATTTTGGAGCGGATTGGAAGTCTGGAGAAATCTCTGGATCACCATTAGGAAGGAGGGCGAAAAAGGCTCTCTGCGATAACTACGAAATCGACAACGCTTGTACATTAATTCTGCGATGCCTTTATCGAGCGATTGATATCGAAAACGAATTAGATATCGAAGCGTTTGTGAGACTTTCTTCCTCATTTGTTCAAATATTGACAAGAGGGGATCACTTTCGTTCTGCGGCCTATTTAAGTCAGCGGACACTAGCGATGATTGCGCAAATAGAAGGTTTCGAAAAAGAAACTTCGGTATTGAAATATCTAGCAGGTAGGAGCTTGCGCATGATCGGCAAGAGCGAAGAGGCTTTGACTTCGCTTGAAACTTTAGATTTGGACGAGCTTTCGAAGGATCAGCGGCAATCTGCTGAATTGAACTTGGCGTACATTCTTGAGAATACCGATCCGGCCAAAGCGGTCGAAGCTGCCAAGAGAGCAATAAAAATAGCGCCAAAATCAGTCACAGCTCTTCACGCGAAAACAATCGTAGCAGATGCAATGCACGATGCGAAAGCAAAGCGCACACGGCTTGAAAACTTGCTCAAAGAGGCGGCCAAGAGAGATGCAACGGCTTGTGCTAACAACATAAGACTTAGCCTCGCGTCTTTATCTGAAGAGAATCCGAGCGAATCGCAACAGCAAATCCGTGACGTCATAGATGCTGGACGTAAAGGAGGTGATTTCTATAATTCTGTTCGCGCGATCATAAAGCTAGCAAGTGCTCAAGGTGCTGAGCGTTGGCTCTCAGATAGAGAGAAAACTCTTTTAATTGAGGCTTATCATTATCTGTATAATGAACGTTTGGGCACCTTGTTCGACCAATGCCATGATGCGCTTTGGCGTGTCTTTGAATACGATGACAACAAGGTTAGTCTATTTAGTCTATTCCGACGAAGCTCATTCATATGGCGTTTGGCGGGGAAAAAGAAGAAAGAATCAAAATTTCTGGAGAAGCTCATTAACAAGCTTTCAGGGATAAATTCGATCGCATCGCTTGGTTCGTCGCGCGACGGTTACTACGTCATTGGTCGAGTGAGGCTTATCAAGGGTGATGAGGCTCTCAAGCAGCTTCCTGGCACTTAATCCCACCCGTCATCCTTGATCGTCCGTAGCCTCGGTCCGGTGGGCGCGGGCGGGTCGTCCTGCGGGGGCGGGGGGAGGTGGAGCATGCCGTTGAACACGATCCCCGCGGCGTCGGCCTCTTCCTGGGTGTCGTAGAGGGGGAAGTCGAGCCCGACGTCGCTTGCCGCGTCGCTCTCGCCGGGCGCGTCGTTGTCGCCGTAGGGAGAGATGCGCGCGCCGCGGCCCGTTAGCCTGGGGTTGTAGAGCTCGTGTCGGGGATCGTGCCAGGGGCTGTATTCCTCCTCGCGGTCGCGGGCCACCGCGTCCTCATAGGCCTCCCACGCGGCGGCGACCTCGGGGCTTCGCTGTCGGCGGCCGCGCTCGTTCATGGCGTCGATCTTGGCGTTGATCGATTCGATGGTCATGCACTCGCGCTCGAGCTGCTGAGCGCCCCATTCCTTCTCCCACTCCTTGCGCCATTGCTTCTTGAGCCGGGCGAGCTCCATCTTGTCGAGCGCGTTCATGCCTTTTGCGCGGCCTTCCGCGAACCGGTCGGCGCTGCGGTTCCTCAGCATGAACATCAGCAGGCGGTCGTTGTGGACCACGCGCGTGCCGACGAGCTTGCCGTAGGAATAGACCGGCTGCTCCACCCCGTTCAATGCGCGGTCCATCGCGACGTCCTCGATCCGCTGCATGCCGAGATCGAGCGCGGCCTGCCACGCGGCGGCGAATTCCTCCGCCCCCTCCTGGCGGCGCAAATGGTAGGCGCCGTGGGTGGAGCGGCGGACCATGCGGCACGCGGCGGCGACGGAGCCGGTGTCCGCCAGCGCCTCGATAAAGGCGCGCTGGACCTCCGGCTTCCACCCGTTGCTGCGCTCCTTCAGCCGCGGGACGGGAGTGAAGGCGGGGAGGGTGGTTTTGGGTTTGGGGGTGCTCATCCGGGAGGATGGAGCAGAAACCTGCCGAGTAGGAAAGTCTGGCGCTCTACGCCGCGATGTCGCGCAGGAAGTGGCTTACGGCGGTTTCCAGCTCGGCAAGGCGGTCGCTGACATCGCCGAAGGCCAGCTCGACATTGTTGGCCTGCTCGTCGACCTCCTCCGCCGAGGTGCGGATCGAGGCGACAGTGTCGGCCATGGCGCGGGCGGTCATGGCGGTCTCGTCGATCATGCTGGCGATGGTGGTCACCTGGCTCGACTGGCTTTCCATAGCCTGCTGGAAACTGGTGGCCGAGCGGGCGACTTCACCGATGCTCTGCGCAATGGCGATATTGGCCTCGACAGTGCGCCCGCCCGAGGCCTGGATGGCGCTGATCTGGCGGACGATCTCGTCGGTAGCGGTCTCGGTCTGGGCGGCGAGGGCCTTCACCTCCTGCGCGACCACGGCGAAACCCTTGCCCGCTTCGCCGGCGTGCGCCGCCTCGATCGTGGCGTTGAGCGCCAGCATACGGGTGAGGTCGGCGACATTGCGGATCATGGCGACCACGGAAGTGATCTCGGTCGTGTGCTGGTTCAGCGCGGAAATGACCTCGCCCGCAGCGTCGGCCTCGCGCGCGGTGTCGGTGGTGACGCGGCTGACCTCGCCGACCGAGCGGCGAGTGGTGTCGATACTCTCGACCAGCTGTGCGGATTCGCGAGCCGCATTGCTCATCACCTGGGCGGACTGTTCGGCGGCCGAGGCGATATCGGCGGCGTCGATGACAAGCGCCTTGGTTGAATCCTTTGCCCGGCCCGCGAGCTTGCTCATGGCGACGCTACGGCGCGTGGTGGCGGAGACGAGCTCGGCAATGGTGGTGCGGAACTGCTCGGCAATGGCGTTGCGGCGGTCCGCTTCTTGATAGCGGGCGATGCGGTTGACGCGAGCAACGGCAAGCTCGGCCCCCAGATGGTTCACGGCGCCGAGCACACGCAGTCGTTCGGCGCGATCATCTGCATCGCGCGCGTTCTCGCAGGCCAGCGCCTGGACGCGCGTGAAGGAGAGATGCATCAATGCGATGACCCAATAAGGATCGGTGCCGTTGGCGGTGATCCAGTTGCCCACGCCGGCAGCGGTCTTCATCCAGTCTTCGTCGATCGGCTCGCCGTAGTGCGTGGTCATGCAGACCCGCATGGCGTTGAGCGTTTCTTCCAGGGGAAAGTCCGGTGGAAGGATCTTGTCACGCATCTGGCTTTCGAGGCGTTCGCGCATGGGTTGGACAACCCAGTCGAGGCGAGGTTCGACCTCCCTCCAAATCGCTGCGAGCAGCTGCTGCTCTCCAGCACCCAGAGCGAATGCCATGAGGCGCTCTTCGACGTTGATCCGGTTCTTGCTCGTACCAGACTGTTCAGCCAACGTATTTCCCCCAACAAATAGTTGAGAGAACCCATATCCGGCAGCACTTACGGTATGGTTAACGCGAGTTGACGCAGGTTACGGCCTGATCTGGCCAGTGCCGTGGACAAGGTACTTGTAGCTAGTCAGCTGTTCGAGTCCGACCGGGCCACGGGCGTGCATCTTGCCGGTGGCGATACCGATTTCCGCGCCCATGCCGAACTCGCCGCCATCGGCGAACTGGGTCGAGGCGTTGTGCATGACGATGGCGCTGTCGATCGCGGTCATGAAACGGCGCGCTGCATCGGCATCCTCCGCCATGATGGCGTCTGTGTGGTGGGAAGAGTGTTGGTCAACCCAGGCGATGGCCTCGTCGAGTCCGTCGACGATTTTGACCGAGGCAATCGTGTCGAGATATTCGGTATCCCAGTCGTCATCACTCGCGGGCATGATCCGGTTGTCGATGGCGACGGATTCTGCATCGCCGCGCAATTCACAGTCGGTACCCATGATCTCGGTTAGGCGGGGAATGAAATCTTTCGCGACTGCGCGATCGACGACCACGCTTTCAGTAGCCCCGCAGACACCGGTACGACGCAGTTTCGCGTTACGGATCACTTCGGCTGCCTTGTCGAGGTCCGCGCTTTCATGAACGTAGGAATGGCAATTGCCGTCGAGGTGGAGAAGGGTGGGGACCTTGGCGCGGTCACGCACAAGCTCGACCAGGCCGCGGCCACCGCGCGGGATCACGAGATCGACGTGCTCGACCGCTTCCAGCAATGCGGCCACGGCTTCGCGGTCGGGAGTCTGGATAGTCTGGACGGCATCTGCGGGCAGGCCGGCGGCTTCGAGGCCTGCCTGCATCGCGCCGACGATGACGCGGGTCGAATGCCTGCTCTCCGAACCACCGCGCAGGATCACCGCGTTGCCGCTCTTGAGGCACAGCGCACTGGCATCGGCGCCGACATTGGGCCGGCTTTCGTAGATCATGCCGATTACACCGATGGGCACGGCCACGCGCTCGATGTCGAGGCCGTTGGGACGCTCGAACTTCGCCAGCACACGACCGACGGGGTCGGGCAGGGCGGCGATCTCTTCCAGCGCCTTGGCCATGGCTTCGATCCGGTCCGGGGTAAGGCGCAGGCGATCGATGAAGCTCTCGGGCTTGCTGTCCTTGACGCTTTCGACGTCGCGGTCATTCGCCGCGATCAGATCTTCTTGGCGATCACGCAGCGCAGCGGCGGCGGCATGAAGTGCCTTGTTCTTAGCCTCGGTCGTGGCGGTTGAGAGCCCGCGTGCGGCCTTGCGGGCGCGGCTGCCCAGTTCATGGACATGGATGCGGGGGTCGGGGGTCTGGTCGGTCATGGTAATCTCTTGGTTCTGGTGTCGAGGGCGGGAGTTGCGCTCAGCGCAGCTCGACCGCCCGGTTGTACGCGGCTTCGAGCGTTTCGCGAAGCCGCTGTGAAATTGCTCTGTCGCCATTCAGCGCGTTGAGGCCTGCAGCCGTGGTGCCGCCCTTGCTGGTGACAGAATTGCGCAGGTCCTCGAGGCTCGGCGCATCGGGTTCGAGCGCCATTGCGATGGCGCCCTCCATCGTGCCGAGAACCATTGCGCGCGCCTCCTCACCCGAGAAGCCCTGCGCGACAGCGGCTTCGACATAAGCGCGGGCGATTTCGAAGACATATCCCGGCCCCGAGCCCGAAACGGCCGTGACACGGTCGATGCGGTCTTCGTCATCGACCACGACGGCGGTACCCGTACGACCCATCATGTCGGTGGCATGGGCGAGGACGGGACCGTCTGCACCATCACCGGCGCATATGCCGCTCACGCCTTTGCCGACGGCAGCAGGCAAGTTGGGCATAACGCGCACGACTGGCGCATCGCCCATCAGGCGGGAAAGGCGCGAAATGCTGGCTCCGGCTGCGATCGAGAGGACGTATCCTCCATCGGATAGCATCGATGCGTAGCCGGGCAGGATTTCGTCGATCATCTGCGGCTTGATCGCGACGATGATGACATCGAAAGCTTCGTCCGCGACTTCGTCGCGGTCGCGCAACAGGCGCGCGCCATCGGGAAGGCTGTCGACTGCGGGATCCACGACAGTGAATTCTTCGCCTCCACTCAACCAGTGAGAGAGTAAAGCGCCGCCCATCTTACCGCAGCCAATCATCAGGATTTTATTGTAGCGGATTTCGAACTCCAAAATAAATATACGTTTAGTCAGAAACTCAATTTACTGAATAAATACTTCAGAAAATGATTTCCAAAATTGTGAATCGTTTGAGGAAAATTAGTAAAACAAATTCCTAAAACACGGTTGTGCAGCGCACAATCAATACCTAGACTATATGAAACGAAATTCAACCCGTACGGATTGTCATTTGTGACTGAACAGAGAAACATTGTTATCAAAATCGGTTCGGCGCTTCTCGCCAACCAGGACCTCCTTACACCCCGTTTCGCCTTCTTGCAGCGCCTGCTCGAAGATGTCACGCGGCTGCGTGCAGAGGGGGCGAATGTCATCCTGTGCTCGTCCGGCTCGGTGGCGCTTGGGTTGCGCATCGTGGGCGAGACGCCAGAGAGCGCGGGGGTGAGCGACAAGCAGGCCGCGGCCGCCTGCGGAATGCCGCTGCTGCTCAATGCCTATAAGCAGGTCGGGCATGAATTTGGCCTGGAGATCGCGCAGGTCCTGCTGACCCTGGGCGACTTCGAAGACCACCGCCGCTTTCTCAACACACGCAACACCGTGAACCGCCTGCTGGAGGCTGGAGTGGTGCCGATCATCAACGAGAATGATTCCATCACCACCGAGGAGATCCGCGTGGGCGACAATGATCGCCTAGCTGCCAAGGTCGCCCAGATGATCGGGGCCAGGGACCTGATTATCCTGACAGGAGTCGACGGTCTCTATGATCGCAATCCCGACGATCCCGATGCGCAATTCGTGCCCGAGGTGGCGGATGTGTCGGAGTACATGGAGGCGACGGAGGGCAAGTCCTCGCTGGGGACGGGCGGCATGGCCACCAAACTCCAGGCTGCAAACATGGCTCAGGAGGCGGGTTGCACAACGTGGATTGCCCAGGGTGAAGCCGACCGGCCGCTATCGACAGTCCTGTCGGGCGAGCGACGATCGACCCGCATCGTCGCACATCCCGACCCGCTGTCAGGCTGGGACAGCTGGATTGCCAACAGGCTCCAGATGGCGGGCAGCCTGGTCGTTTCGGATGAGGTTGCGGAGGAATTGGTTGGGGGGAAGCGTTCGCTCAGGCGCGCGGATATCGTCTCGATGGACGGCGATTTCACCCGCGGCGACGTGCTGCACATATATGATGGAAAGGGGGTCGAGCGCGCGCGTGGCCTCAGCGACTTTACTTCTGAGGAGATTCGGGTGCTGCACAACAATCCCGATACCGATGCGGAGCAGTTGCTCGGCTACAGAACCAAGGGTGAAATCGTGCGCAGTGCCAATCTGGTGCCGCTGGCCACCCGCAACCTTCTGTGGGATGCGCCTGCGGCAATCAGCTGATCGTGCCGTCAGGCAGCGGTGTTGCCGTTGCTCATGGTCGTGCTGACCTTGTTCATCGTGGTCGACAACTCATTGCCGACCGCCTGGAGCGAGGCAATGGCTGCGATCGCGATGAGAGCGACCAGCAAGCCGTATTCGATCGCGGTCGCGCCGCTTTCGTCGTTTGCAAGTTTTCTAATCAGCATCATGCCCGTCCGACCTCTACGTTAGTCAACAAGGACATAAGCGCAGAAGGTTAGCCGTGGCTTGCGTGACAAGGTTAAAACCGGGTTACCGTCACACTTTCACGCCATGCAGGGGACAGCCGGGCGAACTTCACTTGGCGTTCAGCAGGGTGCTGGCTATAGGCTCGGCCCATGACGACGTCTTCGCATTCCAAGAGCAAGCTCTTCCTCGCCGTGGCCGTGGCCGGTGCCAGCCTCCTTACCGCCGGATGTGCGGGTCGCGGAGGCGGCGACAACCTCAAGAACACCGCCTATGTCGCGCGTGACGTCGAATCGCTCTATGCCGAGGCGAAGAGCCGCCTCGACCGCAACCAGCCCAAGCTTGCTGCGGGCCTCTTCGACGAGGTCGAGCGCCAGCACCCTTATTCGCCCTGGGCGCGCCGTGCGCAGCTGATGAGCGCTTTCAGCTATTACGTTGCTGCCGACTACAACAAGTCGATTGCCGCAGCGCAGCGCTTCCTTTCGATCCACCCGGGCAACAAGGACGCGCCTTACGCCTATTACCTGATCGCGCTCAGCTATTACGAGCAGATCAGCGACGTGCAGCGCGACCAGAAGATCACCGAGCAGGCATTGACCGCGCTGAACGAGGTGAAGCGCCGCTTCCCCGCCACCGAATATGCGTCGGACGCACAGCTCAAGATCGACCTTGTGCAGGATCACCTTGCCGGCAAGGAAATGGAGATCGGCCGCTTTTACGAGCGTTCGGGCAAGTGGATCGCGGCGCAAATCCGGTTCCAGAACGTGGTCGACAATTTCCAGACCACCAGCCACGCCGCCGAGGCCCTCTATCGTCTCACCGAAACCAGCCTGGCGCTGGGCATTCCGAGCGAGGCGATGAAATATGCCGCAGTGCTGGGCGCCAACTACCCGGGCAGCGAGTGGTACGACAAGGCCTACGACCTCATGCAGAAGCACGCCCCGGGCGCCAGCGCGAGCTGATCGCCCGAAGGCTTCCGCGAATAATTCACATTCCGGACTAAGCATGGCGGTGACGCGCCGTGCGTGCTGCGCTAGACGCTAGGCGATGCTCACCCGGCTCGCCATCAAGAATATCGTGCTGATCGAGGCGCTCGAGCTTGATTTCGGGCGCGGGCTGGGCGTGCTTACGGGCGAGACCGGGGCGGGCAAGTCGATCCTGCTTGACGCACTCGGTCTGGTGCTGGGCAATCGCGCCGACAGCGGGCTGGTCCGCGCGGGCGAGGACAAGGCGAGCGTGACGGCGAATTTCGAGTTCGCGATCCTGCCGGCTGGCATTTCCGAACTACTCGAAGATGCCGATATCGAGATCGAGGAGGGCGAGCCGCTGATCCTGCGCCGCCAGCTGAAGGCGGACGGCGGCAGCAAGGCATTCGTGAACGACCAATCCGTCAGCGTGGCGCTGCTTCGCGAAATGGCCGCGCATCTCGTTGAACTGCACGGCCAGCACGACGATCGTGGACTGGTCAATCCGCGCGGCCACCGTGCGCTGCTCGACCGGTTTGCGGGAGCCGAGGCGGCGCGGGTGGAGGAATGCTGGCGCAAGTGGCGCAGCACCGAGGATGCGCTGGCCGAGGCGCGTCAGGCGCTGGAGGATGCTCGCGCCGACCAGGACCTGCTGCTCGCCCATCTCGCCGAACTGACTGCGCTCGAACCGCAGGCGGGCGAGGAAGCGCGCCTCGCCGAGACACGTGCGACCATGCAGAAGGGCGAGAAGCTCTCGGGCGATCTCGAGGAGTTGCGGCACATCTGGGAAGGTTCGGATTCGCCGCTTGCGGCACTGCGGGTGGCGGCCCGTCGGCTCGACCGGATCGCGCCCGAACATGCGTTGCTTGCGGAGGCACTGGCCGCGCTCGACCGCGCTGTGATCGAGGCGGGCGAGGCGGAGGAGAAGCTGCAAGCCGCCGCCGAAGCGCTCGAGCATGATCCGCAGGCGCTCGACGCGGCCGAGACCCGCCTCTTCGAACTGCGCGCGCTGGCCCGCAAGCATCGCTGCGAGGTGGATGAGCTGCCGGACAAGATGCGCGAGATGCGCAAGGCGCTTGAAACGATCGAGGGCGGAGAGGCCGAGCTCGACGCTCTGGAAGCCGCCGCCAAGGAAGCAGGCCAGCGTTACCGCGCCGAAGCGGAAGCGCTGCACGCCAACCGCGTTGCCGCCGCGCTGCGGCTCGACGAGGCGGTGGCGCGCGAACTGGCTCCGCTCAGGCTCGACGCAGCACGATTCCGCACTGCAGTGACCGCCATGCCCGAGGAGAAATGGGGACCGCATGGCCTCGATGCGGTTGAGTTCCTCATTGCCACCAATCCGGGTGCCGATTTCGCACCGCTCAACAAGATCGCCAGCGGCGGCGAGCTGTCGCGCTTCATCCTAGCGCTCAAGGTCGCACTGGCCGAACAGGGCGGGGCGGCGACAGTCATATTCGACGAGATCGACCGCGGGGTCGGCGGCGCGGTGGCCAGTGCCATCGGCGAGCGCCTCGCGCGGCTCGCCAGCGAGGGTCAATTGCTCGCCGTCACCCACTCGCCGCAAGTCGCCGCGCGCGGGCGCACGCACTACATGATTGCAAAGTCGTCCGAAGGCACGGTAACCCGCACCGGCGTGGTCCTCCTCGACCAGGCCGGACGCCAGGAAGAGATCGCGCGCATGCTCAGCGGCGCGGAAGTGACGCCCGAGGCCCGCGCGCAGGCGGACAGGTTGCTGGAAAGCGCGTGATCGCAGGCACTTGAACGCCAATCGTGCGTTTGGCGCTATATGACCAATGCACTCAAGACACCCATGCTCGCGAGCCTCGCATGCCTCGCCGCCTGCACGCCCTACCTGCCGCGCTATGCACCGGCGCAGGACGCATTCGAAACAGGTTTCTACGAGGACATCAATACGCCGCGCCTTGCGTTGCTCGAGTATCGTCTCGGCAAGTATTTCGCGCAGAAGGATCGCCCCTACGAGGTCGTGTGCGCTGCCTCTGCCAATATTTCCCCGTCGCAGGCTGGTTCGCAGCCCTATCCGCTCGATCCCGAGATCGAGCTGGCGCTGATCAAGCGCTTTCCCGGCCTCTCTCCGCTTTCTCGTTGCAAGCGACAGGGCATCGACATCGTGGCCGCCGACACGGGTGTTGCGGCGGCGATATTCGACGTGAACGAGTTCAGCTGTGAAACGCCCGCCAATTGCCTCGGCTGGGGAGGATATTACGCCAATGGCAAGCACGGCTGGAGTTACTACCGCATGCGCTACGAGCGCGGCGAGTGGCGCATCAAGCCCGAGGATCTCCAGATCGTGCTGACCTGATCAGGCTGAGGCTGCGTCGGTCTCTCGCTGCCCCAGATAGATCAGGACAAGCAGTGCCCAGACGCTGAACTTGAACGCATCGCCCAGCGAGCCTGCGCCGATCTCGGTCTGCCACATCTGGTAACCTGCGCCGCCGAAAGTGCCGAAGAGGCCGAACCATGTAATGACGGCAAGACCTGCGCCCAGCTTCGCGGTGGATTTGGCAGTCTCGAAACTCGCAGCGTCGGCTCTGCGGGCCGACCACAGCTTCCACGCTCCCCATAGGCAGGTGAGCCCGGTTGCGATCTCGAAACCGAAGATCAGCCAGGCGAGCAGGGGCACGGCCGAACCAGTGATAGCGGGAAGGAGGTTGTTCGAGAATATCTCGTTCCCCTCCATGCCAAGGACATAGCCAACGGCGCCATAGGCGGCGTCGAGGTTCATGATGTTGTGGATCACATACAGCAGCGCCATCAGGCCAAGCGAGGCGGTGAAGGCGGTTTTCAGATAGCGGTCGATCATCCCGTTTCCCCCAAACTGGTGATGCGACCGGCTGGCACTTTTCCCCATGCCTTGCCTCATGCATAGCTCGCGCATGGGAATCGACCAAACCTCTCCTGTGGACATGACCGAAGCCGATGCCGCCAACGAGCTGATGCGGCTGGCCAGGGCAATCGCGCATCACGACAAGCTTTACCACGCAGAAGACTCGCCCGAGATCACCGACCAGGAATATGACGCGCTGGTGCGCCGGAATGCGGCTCTGGAGGAGGCATTCCCGCATCTGGTCCGAGAGGACAGCCCGTCGCGCAAGGTCGGCCATGCGATCGCCGCCTCGCCGCTGAGCAAGGTGACGCATGAGGTTCGCATGATGAGCCTCGACAATGGTTTTTCGGACGAGGAAATCGCCGAATGGGTGGCGCGGGTGCGGCGCTTCCTTGCGCTTGGCGACGACGCGCCTCTCGCCTTCACTGCGGAGGACAAGATCGACGGCCTCTCCTGCTCGTTGCGCTATGAAAACGGCGTGCTTGTGCGTGCAGCAACCCGCGGTGACGGGCAGGTGGGCGAGGACGTTACCGCCAATGTGCAGCACATCCCCGACATCCCGAAAATGTTGCGCAGCAATGCGCCCGAGGTCTTCGAGGTGCGCGGCGAAGTCTATATGGAAAAACAGGCCTTTGCTGCACTCAATGCTGCGCAGCAAGAGGCGGGCGGGAAGCTCTTCGCCAACCCCAGAAATGCTGCGGCCGGATCGCTGCGGCAAAAAGACGCAGAGGTCACTGCGAAACGCCCCCTTCGCTTCTGGGCGCATGGCTGGGGTGCGGCGAGCGAGGTGCCGGGCGATGCCCAGCACGAGGTCGTAGAGAAACTGCGCGAATGGGGTTTCCCGATCTCGCCGTTGTTTGCACGTGTCGAAAGCCTCGACGGGCTGCTTGCTCATTATGCTGCAATCGGGAAGGCGCGGCCCGACCTGCCGTATGAGATCGACGGGGTGGTCTATAAGGTCGATCGGCTCGACTACCAGCAGCGCCTGGGATTCGTCGCCAAGGCTCCGCGCTGGGCGCTGGCGCATAAATTTCCTGCTGAGCGTGCCGAGACCACATTGGAGGCCATCGACATTCAGGTCGGGCGTACGGGCAAGCTGACCCCGGTGGGCCGGCTCGCACCTGTGCTGGTGGGCGGCGTGACCGTCACCAATGTCACGCTCCATAATCGCGACGAGATCGCACGCTTGGGTGTCCGGCCGGGCGATCGCGTGGTGGTCCAGCGCGCCGGCGACGTTATTCCACAGCTTGTGGATAACCTCACTCGCGAGGTCGAACGCGAGCCCTTCCACTTCCCCGACCGCTGCCCCGAATGCGACAGCGAGGCCGTGGCGGAGGAAGGCGAGGTCGATGTCCGTTGCGCCGGCGGCCTCATCTGCCCCGCGCAACGCACTGAAAGACTGAAGCATTTCGTCTCCCGTGGTGCGCTCGACATCGATGGTCTGGGCGAGAAGACCATCGACCAGTTCTTCGCGCTGAGATGGCTGGAGAGTCCCGCCGATATCTTCCGCCTGAAGGACCGGCGAGAGGACATCCTCGCACTCGAGGGCTGGCAGGAGCGGTCTGTGGAAAAGCTTGTGGATAGCATCGAGGCGCGGCGCGAGCCTGACGCCGCGCGGCTGCTCTTCGGCCTCGGCATCCGCCACGTCGGCGCGGTGACGGCACGCGACCTGATGAAGAACTTCCACGAGCTGCCTGCGCTGCGCGATGCTGCGCAAAAGGCGCACGAGGAGGATGCGGAGGCATTGGCTGCGCTGACCTCGATCGACGGGATTGGCGGCGCTGTGGTCGAGGCGCTGGGCGACTTCTTCCACGAACCGCACAATGTCGCGGTGTGGGAGGACATTCTCTCCGAGGTGAGCCCGCCGCCCTATGTGGTCGAGACAAAGGAAAGCCCGGTCAGTGGCAAGACTGTGGTCTTCACCGGCAAGCTTGAAACCATGAGCCGCGACGAGGCCAAGGCGCAGGCCGAACGGCTGGGCGCCAAGGCCGCCGGATCGGTCAGCGCCAAGACCGACCTGCTGGTCGCGGGGCCGGGCGCGGGGAGCAAGCTCAAGAAGGCTGCCGAACTCGGCATCGAAGTGATAGACGAGGCGGGCTGGGCGGAGATCGTAAAGGCCGCGGGGTAGTGCTCGACGAAGGCGAGCTATGCCAGAGCAAGAAGGGTGGAAACCCTCGCTCGACACTTGTCGAACCGAAACGGTTGCACCAGATTGTCTATCGGATCGGGACAAGGCTCACCGCCTTTTTGGGGAGAAAGCGGCAATGCCGTTTCAGCGTTATTTCAAGGAATTGATGCGCGACCTGGAATCGCCTGCGCAGGTGCGGCGTTTCAGGAGCGGGTGGCTATCGGGCTTTTTCGCCAACCTGTTCGCGCTGACCGGCCTGCTGCTGGTCGTCGCGTTGCGTTTTCCCGAATGGTTCGCGACGCCCGAATTGCAGGTGGTTCGCGAATGGAGCGGTTATCGCAGCCTGATCCATGTTGTCCTGCTGGCCAGCTATGGCCTTGCCTTGCTCAGCCTCTTGCTGCGACCGAGGAAGATTCTTGGTGCGACGGCTCTGGTGATCGGCCTTGGCGCGACCCTGCTTGGCGGGGCGACGGTCGAGGCCGATGGCGGGCGCGGCTGGGGCATCTTCTTCGGGCTCGACTTTTTCATCGTGAACCTGCTTGCCACCGGTTTCATGTTTGCACCCCTCGAGCGGCTTGCGCCGCATCGGCGCGAGCAACGCCTGTTCCGCATCGAGTGGCGCGAGGACCTGTTCTATTTCCTCGTCAGCACCATGTTCGTGCAGTTGCTGAGCTTTCTCGCACTCGCTCCGCAAGCCTTCGTCAATGCCAATACGAGCAGCTTCGACGCGTTCCGCGCAGCGATCTTCAACCTGCCCTGGCTGGTGCAGTTCGCCATCGTCCTCGTGGCGTCGGACATCGTGCAGTATGTCTTCCACCGCACTTTCCACCGCGTGCCCTTCCTGTGGGGGTTCCATGCGATCCATCACAGTGCGAAGTCGATGGACTGGCTGGCAGGTTCGCGGATGCATTTCATCGAGATCATCCTGCTGCGCGCGGTGACCTCGCTGCCGCTGTTCACGCTCGGTTTCGCGCCCTCGGTGATGCAAGCCTATATCGGTTTCATCTATGTCTGGTCCTCGCTGCTCCACGCCAATCTGCGCGGGGATTTCAACTGGCTGGGCCACTGGATCGCAACGCCGCGCTTCCACCACTGGCACCACGGGTTGGAGAGGGAGGCCTTCGACGTCAATTTCGCCATCTTCTTTCCGGTGATCGACAAGATTTTCGGCACCTTCCACCTGCCCGAAAATCGCTGGCCCAAGGACTATGGCATCCCCGAGGATGTTCCCAGGGACTACGGCGGCCAGTTCCTCTATCCCTGGACCCGGACGGGCAAGAAGACCGACGAGGAACCGGCCGAATAATGCTGCACGAACTCCACCCCATGGCTTTGCGCATCGCAGAATTGCTGCGCGGGCGGGGTGAGAAGATCGCCGTCGCCGATGGCGCGACCGGAGGGATGATTGCCGCGAGCCTGCTGACCGTGCCCGGCGCGCTCGATTTCTTTGTCGGGGGCGGGGTGGTCTATTCCTTCCGCGCCCGCGACGTCCTGTTCGCTCTGCCCCGCGAGGCATACGCAGGGATGCGCGGCGCCACCGAGGGCTATGCTCTGCTCCAGGCCCGCGCGATCCGAGACAACTTCGCTGCCGACTGGGGCATTGCGGAGAGTGGATCGGTCGGCGGATCGAGCCATCCCAGCGGCGCGCCCGCAGGACGGAGCTGCGTTGCGATCACTGGGCCCGAGGGCTTCGAATACACGGCGCTCACCCAGACGGGTAGCGATGACCGCATCGCGAATATGGAAGCCTTCACGCGCGCCGCGCTGGCCACGTTGGAAGAGGTGCTGCGCGGCTAGCCCGACAAGGGAATGTCGTTTCCTTCCTCGAAATTCCCTGCAAGGCACGATAGGTTTAAGGGGGGTCGCATCGGGGGGAGTTCGATCATGTTCCGCACCATCCGCAACATGCGTGAACGGAGGGCAATTGCCGCAGCCGTGGGGGAAGAGGGCAAGCGGCGGATTTTCTCGTGGATCCACGTCTTTCGAGGCGATGCAGATGCGCTGATCCCTCACGACGAAACGAAGCTGGCCGCGGATATGGCCAGGGGATGCTATTCCTGCGTGGGCCAGTCGCACTCCTATAACGGGGTCCAGATCGTTCCGGGCGTCAATGCGATGATGATGCCCGAAGGCGGGTTGAAGAACCTTGCCTACGACCCGGCGTCGGGTATCGCGACCGCCGGTGCCTCCGTGACGGTGCAACAGCTCAAGGAGTTCCTCCTCACCCATGACCGCCGGTTGATCAACTCGGGCAACTACATGGCGCAGACCGTGGTCGGCGCACTGGCGACCGGGACCCATGGTTTCGGTGACCGCGCAGTCATGGCGGATGCGGTAACCGCGGTAACGTTCCTGAATGGCTCCGGCCAGCGTGTGCGCCTCGAGAAGGGCGATCCCGAATTCGCCTATGTCGCCCTCTCTTTCGGAACGATCGGGCCGATCATCGAGCTTGAGATCGAGACGGTGCCGATCGAGGCGTTCATTTCCACCAGTCACGTCAATCGCCTGTCCAGGCTGGACGAACTGAAGGGCGATTGCGTTGCGGCGAATTGGGTCGTCCTGCCCTATACCGATCCGGATGACCCGGTGATGATGCTCCACACGCTGGGACATTGCGCGCTGGCCAAGCGGGTCGAGGACAAGAAGTCGGGCGGCGGGATCCTGGGCTTCTTCGCCCGCGCGATCATCAAGCGCTACCAGTGGCTCGACAAGTGGATACCACCCATGCGGCGGCCGCTGCAGCGTTTCCTCGACTGGCTCAATGTCACCCAGCGCACACAGATCCAGACCGATCCGCGCGATTTGGACTATCTCTACGATCCCAAGCCGGGCCTCGCGAGCGAACGCGCGCCTGACATTCTCAAGGGCTGCTTCTCGACCACCTACACCGGCTACAATCTCGCCTTCTTCGTGCCGCTCGCGAAGGCGCCTGCGGTGGTCAGGTTCATCATGCGCGAGACCGATGATCTGCGCGATCTCGGCTTTTACCTGAAGGGCATCATCTCGGTGCGTGAAATGCCGGGCACGTCAGATCTCGTCTTCGCCGCGAACCACCGCGAACCGATGGCGGCGATCGATTTGTTCGCCGACCCGCGCGACTATGCCTGGCTCGAGCGGTTGCAGCGGCTGGTGCTGCAATACGAACCCGCGACGCGACCGCATTTCGGCAAGAGCGCACTCATGCCGGAGTTCCGGGACTCGCTGGGCCAGAACCATCTCGACCGGTTGATGGCGATCCATCGCCAGTATTACCCTGATGCGAACCTGATGTTCAGCGAGCGGGTCCGGGCGTTCCTCGATGTCGGCAAGCCGCTGGCGGGGGAACCGGCAGCAGACGCGATGCTGGCCTAGTTCGCCGCTTTCGGCACCCATTTCATCACGCCGCCAGGCAACGGAGTCCACAGCCCCGTCCTGATGCCCGCCTCCGCCAGCGTATCGCTGGTCCATTGATTGCAGGTATTGCCGAGGTGATAGGTGCCCGGCGCGTCGTAGAAGACATCGTAGCTCGCATAGCCGCGCAGGGGTGGTTTCTCGTCCCGTGGCAGCACCTGCCTTTCGATCGCGCGGACAAGCTTGTCGTATTGCTCGGTCGTGACGCGCATGACGCGGAAGCCTTCATCGGGGGCAGGGCGGACATAATGTGCGATATGCAGCAATCCATCGCCGCCGAAAGCAGCGCCCACTGCGGTCGACGGGCTGAGGTCCGCCCATGTCGGCGTGTTGAGGAACACCTCGCGCTCGCCCCAGCTGACCGAGATGTGGGTATAGGGGCGCAACGGCGCGGGCAGGTCGTTGGCGGGGAAATCCTCGCGCCAGTCCTTTTGCGGGGTCACGATCGGCATGACGATACCGGTGTGGATTCCGTTGGTCTCGACCATGATCTCGATGCCCGTGTCGGGCTCGACCCATTCGCGGTTTCGCGCGAGCGAGCTTCCGACCCAGGCGGTCAGGAGGAACAGCAGAACGAGACCGGCGATAGCGCCCGCGATCCACGCAAGGATGCGAGCAAGGCGTTTCACCGCACGCGGCTCTTTCGCAGCCACAGGATCGACCAGTCGCCATTCACCAGCCTGCGGGCAAGACGGAAGCCGAGCTTGCCATAGGCCCGCCGGACGCGCGCTTCCTGCGTTTCGAGCAGGCCTGCCAGCAGGAGGTTGCCGCCCGGGGCAATGGCCTCGGCAAAATCGGGTGCCAGCTCGACCAGCGGGCCGGCGAGGATATTGGCGATGAACAGGTCGTAGGGCCCGCGCAGCTTGAGCAGCGGATCGGCCATTCCGTCGGCGATGATCATGGTCAGCTCATTCGTGCCTGCACCCAGCGCGATGCCGTTCAGCGCGGCATTCTCCTCGACCACGCCCGCACAGACGGCATCGATGTCCGACGCCGTTGCGAGCGCACCGGGCCACAGGTCCATCCCCGCAAAGGCGAGCAGGCCGGTACCCGTGCCGATATCCGCAATATTGCGCGCCGTACCGCCCTGCCGCTTCATCAGGTCGAGCATTGCGAGACACCCGGCCGTGGTCTGGTGCTGGCCGGTGCCGAAGGCCTGACTGGCGGGGATGACGAAATCGACCGAGTCCGGATCGGGCGCATGCTCGCGCGTTCGCACATGGAAGCGCCCGGCATGGATGGGCTCGACGCCCTTCTGGCTCTCGGTCACCCAGTCGGTGTCGGGCAGTTTCTCGACCGTCAGGGCAGGTGCCCTGCCTGCGAACAGGGCGGCGACGCGCTTCACATCGGCGGCGCCTGGCTTGCGGTCAAGATAGACTTCCAGCGTCCAGTCGTCGGGCAGGTGGTCGGCCACTTCCATGCCGGTTACCACCCACTCGGGTGGCCATCCGATGTCGTCCTCATAGGCGACGAGTGCAGCACGAGCCTCGTCCTTCGAGCACTCGGCGAGGATTTTCCACGCGTCACTCACCGCGGGTTTCCCTGGCGAGGCGTTTGTCGAGAGCGGAGCCCTGCTGCTTCGCATAGGCCGCGCACTGGCCCGGCGGCTCGAGATTGCCACTCTTCAGCCTTTCGATCAGCCTGCTGCCCGAGGGATGCGGGGTCAGCAATATGTCGCAGGGCAGGGCGTCGACCTTGGCGAAGGTCTCGCGGAATGACGCCACCAGAGCGGGATGGTCGGTGAAACGGTAATCGTCGGACGAGACGGCGGAAAGGCTGTCGACATAGGCAATCCGGCGGCAAACGGGCGGCTCGCCGGGGAGGCTGCAAGCGGTCCAGCTGTAGCTCATCGCGCCGGGGGTGTGGCCAGGCGTAGCATGGGCAGTGATCGCATTCTTTCCCAGGGTCAGAGTCTCGCCATCGGCGATCAGACGCGCAGGAATGACCGGAGCCATGTCCGGGTGCCCCGATTCCGCCTGTGGATCATCGGGCGATACCTTGCCGCTCCGGAACACTGCGTCGGCCTCGGGTGAGGCGATGACCTCTGCCCCTGTTTCCCGCGTCATGAGCGCGTGACCGCCGACGTGGTCGAAATGCTCGTGGCTGGCGAGGATGTAACGGATGTCCTTCGGATCGACGCCGATCCTGCGAATGTTGGCGAGGACATGTTCGGCCCCCTTTTCGGTGCCGCTGTCGATCAGGATATGTCCCGAGGGATCGGTGATCAGGATCGCCGATATCCCGCAAGTTCCGACATACCATGTGCCGCCCAGGATATGCACCGGCGGACCGGGCTTGTCCCACTCGTCCCATTCCTCGCAAGCCTCGGCATAGGTCGGGGTTGCGTGAACCATCACGGTCGGATCGGGCATGGCGGCAGGCGGGCTGTCTGCGGGAAGGGAGGTACACGCAGCAAGGGCAAGGATCGGAAGGAATTTAGCGAACATAACTGGCTCCATTGGCATCCAGCGTCGCGCCCGTCAGCGACGGCGGCGCATCGAGGGCGCAGAATTCGATCAGCCTGCCGATTTCCTCCGGCGTGGCGACACGGCCCAGCGGGATGTCGGCCAGCAGGCCCGCACCGCCCCGGCTTTCGAGGTAGTCGCCCGCCATCGCGGTATCAGTGAAACCGGGTGTTATCGCGTAGCTGAGGATATCCTCGCTCGCATATTGGCGCGCAATGGTCTTGTGCATCGCCAGCATCCCGCCCTTGCTCGCGGCATAGTGCCAGTGCGCTGGCGAATCGCCGCGATGGCCCGCGCGGCTGGCGACATGGACGATCCGACCGCCGACCCTGCGTTCCTGCCAATGACGCACGGCAAAGCGACTGAGCTGCGCAGAAGCCGTCAGGTTGATCCGCATGGTGTCCTCCCATGCATCAAGCCATTCGATGTCGGATGCATCGAGCGGATTGGCGACGAACATCCCGGCATTGTTGACCAGCACGTCGATCTCGCCACCCGCACGGGCGAGGGCGGCCTCCCACAATTCCTGCGGTGCGCCGGGCATGGAGAAGTCGGCCGGAACCGTGTCGACCGAGTCGCTGCGTGTCGCCTGCCCGATGACTTTGGCGCCGCGCGCTTCGAGCAGGGATTTGGCCGCTGCGCCTATGCCGCGCGACGAGCCGGTGAGGAGGATGCATGTCATGCATGGCGCTATTCGAAAATTTGCAGTGTTTGTCGAGGCCACCTGCCTTGCGCCACTCGCCAGCTTCGCTAAGGGAAGGCCGTCAAATCAACGCAACGGACGAGATATATGGCGAACCGGCCGATCGCACCGCATCTGCAAATCTGGAAATGGGGCCCGCACATGGCGGCCTCGATCCTCCACCGCATCGCCGGCGACGGGCTGGCCATCGTCGGCCTGGGCGTGCTGCTCTGGTGGCTTGGCGCAATGGCTGGCGGGGCCGAGACTTATGGCACATTCCAGGAATGCATGGGCTCGCCGCTGGGCATGGTCGTGCTGGTTGGCCTGTCTTGGGCATTCTTCAGCCACATGATGACGGGTCTGCGCCACTTCGTCCTCGACATCGGTGCCGGTTACGAGCTCGACACGAACAAGATGTGGTCGATCCTCGCACCGGTCATCGGCATCCTCCTCACCGCCGCCTTCTGGGCGGTCGTGCTTCTCAAGTGAGCCACGAACATGGGTAACGGAACCTCCATCGGACGCGTGCGCGGGCTCGGCTCGGCGCACGAAGGCGCACACCACTGGCTGGTCCAGCGCTTCACCGCCATCGGCAATCTCGTGCTGATGCTCTTCCTTGTCGGAAGCCTCGCCATGCTGCAGGACTACAATTACGGCACTGTGACCGGCTGGGCCTCGCAGACGCTGCCCGCGACTGCGCTGGCGCTGCTGGTGATCTCGGTCTTCTGGCACGCGCGCCTCGGCCTGCAGGTGCTGGTCGAGGACTATGTCCATGACGCCGGCACCAAGTTCGGCGTGCTTGCCCTTCTCAACCTTGCAACCATCGGCGGCGCGGCCTTCGGCATCGTGTCCATCGCGCGCCTCGCCCTTGGAGGAGCCGCCTGATGGCCCGGAACGACACTTTCGAAATCGGCGGCCGCGCCTATCCGATCATCGACCACACCTATGACACCGTGGTTGTGGGCGCTGGCGGTTCGGGCCTGCGTGCCACCATGGGTTCGGCAGAAGCAGGTCTGAAGACGGCCTGCATCACTAAGGTTTTCCCGACCCGTTCGCACACGGTCGCGGCGCAGGGCGGCATCGCCGCTTCGCTCGGCAACAATTCGCCCGACCACTGGTCGTGGCACATGTACGATACCGTCAAGGGTTCCGACTGGCTCGGTGACCAGGACGCGATCGAATACATGGTCCGCGAAGCCCCCCAGGCGGTCTACGAGCTGGAGCACGCGGGTGTGCCCTTCAGCCGCAACGAAGACGGGACGATCTACCAGCGTCCCTTCGGCGGCCACATGCAGAACATGGGTGAAGGCCCGCCGGTCCAGCGCACCTGCGCAGCGGCCGACCGTACCGGTCACGCCATGCTCCACGCGCTCTACCAGCAGAGCCTGAAGTACGATGCGGACTTCTTCATCGAGTATTTCGCGCTCGACCTGATCATGAAGGACGGTCCGGGCGGCAAGGAATGTGTCGGCGTCATCGCCATGTGCCTCGACGACGGCACCATCCACCGCTTCCGCTCCAAGGCAGTCGTTTTGGCGACCGGCGGCTATGGCCGCTGCTACTTCACCGCAACTTCGGCCCACACCTGCACCGGTGACGGTGGGGGCATGGTGCTGCGCGCTGGCCTGCCGATGCAGGACATGGAGTTCGTCCAGTTCCACCCGACCGGCATATACGGCGCAGGCGTGCTCATCACCGAAGGTGCGCGCGGCGAGGGCGGCTACCTCACCAACTCCGAGGGTGAGCGTTTCATGGAACGCTATGCGCCTTCGGCCAAGGATCTGGCATCGCGTGACGTCGTCTCGCGCTCGATGGCGCTGGAAATGCGCGAAGGCCGTGGTGTGGGCCCGGAAAAGGACCACATCTACCTTCACCTCGACCACATCGACCCCAAGATCCTCGCCGAACGCCTCCCGGGCATTACCGAGAGCGGCAAGATTTTCGCCGGTGTCGACCTGACGCGCCAGCCGCTGCCGGTGACGCCGACCGTCCACTACAACATGGGCGGCATTCCCTGTAACTTCCACGGCGAGGTGATGGCGGGCGATCCCAAGGATCCGGAAAAGACCGTGCCCGGCCTGTTCGCGGTGGGCGAAGCAGCCTGCGTCTCGGTCCATGGCGCGAACCGCCTCGGCTCGAACTCGCTGATCGACCTCGTGGTGTTCGGCCGCGCGACCGGCCACCGCCTCAAGGAAATCATTACCCCGGGCACCAGCCATGACGAGCTTCCGGCCGACAGCGCCGATCTCGCGCTGACCCGTCTCGACCATTTCCGCCATGCCGAAGGTGGCTCGCCCACCGCAGCGGTGCGCGCCGAGATGCAGAAGGCGATGACCCGCCACGCCGCCGTGTTCCGCGACAGCAAGCTGCTGTCCGAAGGCGTCGAGGCGCTCCAGTCGGTCAACAAGCGGATGCAGGACATCCACGTTACCGACCGCTCGCTGATCTGGAACAGCGATCTCATCGAGACGCTCGAACTCGACAACCTCATGGCGCAGGCAAACGTCACCATGGCATCGGCCGAAAACCGCAAGGAAAGCCGCGGCGCCCATGCGCACGAGGACTTCCCCGATCGCGACGATGCCAACTGGATGAAGCACACCATCGCCTGGTTCGAAGGCTGGGGCGGCAACGGCGGCGGCGTGAGGATCGACTACCGCCCGGTGCACGAATACACGCTCACCGACGACGTCGAATACATCAAGCCGAAGAAGCGGGTTTATTGAGGTGAGACGGCGGGTCCTCGGGCTCGCCGCCCTATTGCTTGCAGGGTGTGCGACCACGCCCGGGACACCGCCGCCCGGTGCCTCCTTCTACGCCAAACAAGTCACCGCACGCGGCATTCCGATCCGCTCCTCGGCGAAGGTGCGTGACGAGGCGCTGTTTGCCGCGCGCGATATGGTGCGCTCGATGTTCTCGCACCGGCCTGAGCTGGCGAAATGGCTGGCGGCGAATGATTATCGCGTTGCCATTATCGGGGTAGAAGAGGCCTTGCTCGACCTGCCCGAGAATGCGCATTGGACCAAGCCTGCGAAGGACGATCCGCGCCTGACGCGGTGCGAACTCAAGCACTACGATGCCCGCATCGGTGCGCTCTCCGATCGCCAGTATTGGGACAATCGCGCACGCGGGATCGGCGGCAACCGGACCGTCGGGTCGGAAGAGGACGTCCTCGGCCTGCCTGTTAGCCGCTATTACGGCGAGACGATCTTCGTCCACGAGATGGGCCACAACGCGCTGTTCGCGGTCCAGGCGGTCGATCCGGCGCTCTATGCCCGCGTCGAGGCGGCCTATGCCCATGCGCTGGCGAATGACCTTTGGCTCAACGAGTACACCACGACGACGATGCAGGAGTATTTCGCGGAGGGAACGCAGTTCTGGTTCGACTCCAACAAGTTGCAGGCTTTCGACGGCAGGCAGATCCTCAATCACCAGGACCTCGCAGCTTACGATCCGCAGCTCTACGCCGTGCTGGGTGATACCTATGGCGCCAACCACAAGCTCAAGTCGGACCCCTTTTACTTGAGCGAATTGCGAGTGCCAGAGGGGCCGCCGCCCGAGAATACGGCTGAAGTCTGCTGATTGAATTCGCTCGCAGGCACACTAGGTGGCGGGTCATGAACCTTCCGCGAGCTGGAGCCGCTCATGTCGAAAGTGCAGGAACGTAGTCGCGCAGAAGTCCTCGCCGCCCGCCAGGCAAAACGCGCCCATGCGGAAAGCCTGGGAGTCGACGAAGCATTCGTGTCCCGCATGGTCGAAGAATTCTACGCTGCGATCCGCGTTGACGCGCTGCTTGGACCGATCTTTGCCGAACGGATCTCGGACTGGCCGCACCACCTTGACCGGATGAAGAGCTTCTGGCGCTCCATACTGTTCAACAGCGGCGAGTTTTCGGGCAATCCGATGATCAAGCATATGGTCATCCCCGACCTCGAAGAACGCCATTTCGCTCACTGGCTGGAGCTCTTCTACGAAAACCTGCGAAAGCTCGAGAGCGATCCTGACGGCACGTCGCTGGTCGCTACGCGTGCCCGCTCGATTGCAGACAGTCTGTTAACGGGAATTGCCATGCGGCGGGACGGGCTGGGTGGTTCGCGTGCAGGCGAGAATCTGCCCTACGCCTGACTGGGTCACCCGAATTCCTCTTGGCAATACGGCTCCCCTCCCGCATCGTTGCGAGCAGGGGGAACGAGCGCATGACAGAGAGGCTTGGGATTTGAGCGGCGAAGCCATCGGCCCGCGTCGCATCGGCCTTGCACTCGCGACGCTGCTGGTTGCGGGCAATCTTATCGGCTCGGGCATCTACTTGCTGCCGGCCACCCTGGGTGCGATCGGTAGCATCAGCCTGTTCGGCTGGATCATTGCCGCACTGGGCGCCCTGGCATTGGGCGGGGTCTTCGCGCTGATCATGGTCGTGAGGCCGAGCGAGGATGGCCTGGCCGACATGATCAAGGCAGGCCTCGGCCCCTATTGGGGCTTCCAGAGCAGCCTCCTCTACTGGCTCGGCTGCTGGCTCGCCAACATTGCGATCGCGCTGGCGGTCACGGGCTATCTCTCCGTATTCTTTCCCGTCGTCGACCAACCCGGCTGGAACGCAGTGACGACGGCGGGGGTGATCTGGCTGCTGACGCTCGTGTCGATCATCGGGCCGCAGGCTATCGGCCGGATGCATGTGCTTACCCTTGCCATTGGCCTTGTCCCCTTGCTCGCGGCGGGAACGCTCGGGTGGCTGTGGTTCGATCCCGACCTTTTCGCCCAATCGTGGAATGTGAGCGGCGAAAGCGGCGGGTTGGCGGTCTACGGTTCGCTGCTCTCGGTTTTCTGGGCGTTTGTCGGCGTGGAATGCGCGGCCATGGTCGCACGCACGGTCGAAAACCCCGCACGTAATGTGCCGCTCGCGACGATGAGCGGGGTAGGGCTGGCCGCGCTCGTCTACATGTTCGCCTCGACCGCCATCTTCGGCCTCGTGTCGGCAAGCGAGCTGGCCGCATCTTCAGCGCCATTCGCGCTAGCGGTCGAACGTATCCTCGGTCCGGCGGCGGCAGGACTGGTCGCGATCTGCGCGATCATGAAGGCGGCGGGGACCTGTGGCGGATGGATCTTCGTGACCGGCGAGACGACGCTGTGGTCGGCCTCGGCCGGCTATCTGCCGCGATGGCTGGCCAAACCCGATGCGCGCGGGGTTCCGGTGCGGGCGCTGCTAGTCATGGGCGTCGTGATGACGATCGCCGTCTTCGCGACCGCTGCGCCCTCGCTCGCCGAGCAGTTCGAGACGCTGATCAACGCCGTCGTGGTCTTCACCCTCGTCGCCTATATCTATGCGGCGATTGCGCTGGTCCGGTTCACGGCCAATTCCTCCGCCGTGATACGGGTAACGGCGATCCTTGTCGCGATAGTGGCGGCGGCCTTCTCGATCTTGCTGATTATCTCTTCCGGCACGACGCTGATAATGCTGACGCTCGCGATTGCCGCAGCGACGATCCCCGGCTGGTACTTTGCGAGGAAGACTGCGGCCTAGTCGCGCGGGACCCGCCGGGCGGTGATGATCTTCACCGGTTCCGCCAGCATCTGGCCCTTCATCCAGCCTTCGCCCTTGTCGGGGTCGGTCGGCATGGCGTGGATCGCCTCGACAACTTCCATGCCTTCGACGACATGCCCGAACGCTGCGAAGCCTGCCTGCCGGTCGGCGTCCTCGTTGTCGGGGTCGGCATCCATGCTTGGCTGCTCCTGAAGCAGGATCGAGAAATCGCCGGTTGCCGTGCCGGGAGCAAAGCGTGCCATCGATAGACTGCCGCGCTTGTGCAGCACTCCCGTTTCGCTGGTCGGCTCATGGGCGATGGGATCGAGAGTCCGCTTGGGATCGTACTGCGTCCCCGCCTGGATCAACCCGTTGGGCTGATCGCCCCAGTCGAGCCGCATGGTGCGGTAGAAGACGATCCCGTCGAAGCGCTTTTCGTCGACATAACGCAGGAAGTTCGCGGCACTGACCGGTGCGCGGGCCGTTTCGATCGCTACCTTGATGTCGCCGGCCGTGGTCTGGAGAACCACGAGTTCGGTCTGGGGTGCCGGTGTCGAGTCCTGTGCCGAAAGAGGTGTCGCGAGGAAGGCGAGGAAGGCGAGGAGGGCGAAGGCGCGTGCGATCCATGTCATTCGCCTATCCTGATACGCCGCCCGTCGAGTGGCAAGGGCCGGCGGCATTCATTAATCCGCGCTTCAGGTTTACAACCGTAGTCACAACGCTTACAGGCGTAGTCGAAGTATTACGCCTGAGGGAGTCTAGCGATGGCGAAGCGCAAGGAAGCGCCCGGCGAGAGGATCAGCGAAGCCGAACACGCGGTCATGGAAGTGCTGTGGGAAAAGAGCCCGCTCACTGCCGCCCAGGTGTGCGACAAGGTCTGTGCCACTCGCGACTGGTCGATGCCGACCGTCAAGACGCTGCTCAGCCGGTTGGTGACCAAGGAAGCCGTCGGCACCGAGCCTCAGGGACGCAAGTTCCTCTATCGCCCTCTCATCGAACGCGCCGACTATGTCGGCGGTGAATCGCTGCGCCTGGTAGACCGACTTTTCGGTGGCCGCGCGGCACCGCTCTTTGCCCAGCTCGCCGAGAGCGAGGCCTTGAGCGACAAAGATCTCGAGGAAATCGAGGCGCTCTTGAGGGAGATGCGCAGATGACCGACTTGTTGAGGGAATATTGGGACTGGTTCCTGCTCGACACACTGCTGTGGACCGGAGGATTAATCGCGCTCGTGCTGCTGCTACGGCGCCCGGTTTCGCGCTATCTCGGTGCGGGTTCGGCTTACGCGCTCTGGGCGCTGCCCGCTCTTCGCCTGCTGTTTCCGCCGATACAGCTTCCGGCCTGGATGGCGCCCGTGCCCGCGATGCCTGCAGATGCCGAGATCGCACCTGCAATTGCGGCGGAGCTCGACCCGGGGTTCGTCGCGATGGCGCAGATGCCTGCACCGCCACTGCCCGAGCCAACGGACTTCGTCACTCCGCTGGCGCTGATCTGGCTTGCCGGTGCCGTGTTCTTCCTCGCCCGCCGCTTCTGGCTCTATGGCGAGCTGCGCCGCGAACTGCTCGAGGATGCAGTGCCGGTGGGCGAATCCGGGCGTGTACGACTGGTCGAGACTCCGGCTATCTCCGGCCCGATGGCATTCGGCGTGATCGACAAGGTCATCGCCCTGCCGGTCGGCTTCATGACCTCGCGCAATCGCCAGGCACGCGATCTCGCCATTGCGCATGAGCTTGAACACCATCGCGGGCACGACCTGCTCGCCAACATCATGGTCCAGCCGCTATTCGCGGCCCACTGGTTCAATCCGCTGGGCTGGATGGGTTGGACAGCGCTGCGCCGCGATCAGGAGGCATGGTGCGACGCTCGCGTCGTCGCCAGCCGTCCGCGCGAGGAGCGCGTGGTCTACGCCAGCGTGATCGCCGATTTTGCCCGCCGCCCGCAGGTCGCCCCGCGACCCGCGCTCGCGGCGCCGATGGCATGTCCGGTTTTGGGGGACAAATCCATCATTCACCGTTTGAGGAATCTGTCCATGACCGACGTTTCGAAGCGCCGCCGAATTGCCGGTCGCGCGGGGCTTGCAGCCGCCCTTTTCGCGCTGCCGATGACCGCATCGATCTGCTACGCGAGCGCGGCCGCGCCTGTGCCGCCCGAAGCCCCGGTCGCCCCGCTTGCACCACTTCCGCCGCTTGCGCCGGAAGCACCGGTGGCCCCGGAAGCTCCCGAGCCCCCCGAGGTCGCCGATATCGATCGTGAAATGGCCGATCTAGAGAGGGAAATGGCCGACATCGATCGCGAGCTCGCGAATATGGATCGGGAAATCGACAGGTCCTGGACCGACAAGGACGGCAAGAAGCACCGGGTCGTCGTGCGCGAAAGAACCGAAACCAGGGGTGACTCGGCAGCGCCTGCGGACAAGCGTGTGGTACGCCGATATCGTCGCGACATGACCGACGAGGAACGCGCCGAGCTGGAACGCGACCTCGCTGAAATGCGCGCCGACCTTGCGGAATCGCGGGCCGAACTGGCTTCCGAAATGGCTGAAGCTACGCGGGAAATACAGATTGCATTTGCCGAAGCTCGAGCCGAGTCTGCCGAAGCGCGCGCCAATGCGCCGCGAGTCAAGATTTCCTGCAAGGACAAGGTCAGCATAGTGACGTCGGGGAAGGACGAGACGGGTCGCGAGACCCTCTTCGTCTGTGAAGCCAATGCCGACCGCTTGGCTGTCGAGGCAATGAAATCGGCGCGCAAGGCTATCAAGGCCGACCGCAACTTGTCCGACGAAGAGCGTGCCGAAGCTCTTCGTGCGCTGGACGAGGAAATCAGGAACCACTCGCGCTGATCAGTCCCCACGCGAGCACCGAGAGCGGCCGCCGAACCCACGGCGGCCGCTTTTACTTTGCCCTCAGCGCACGTTGGTGATGTCGTCGCAGGCCCGGTCGTCGCCGTTGAGGCCGAGGCGAAGCGCCTGGCTACGCTGGGCGCTGGTGCCATGGGTGAAGTTCTCGCTCGAGACGCGCCCTCCGGTGAGGCGGTCGTCGCCGATCGCGGCAGCGGCGTTCATGCCTTCCTCGATATCGCCCGGTTCTATGAGATTGCGGTTCTTGCCCGCCCAGACCCCGGCATAGCAGTCCGCCTGCAACTCCATGCGCACCTGAAGCTGGTTCGCGGCACGCGGGTTCTGCTGCTGCGCGCTCTGGATCTGGCCCGCGATGCCGGTGATCTTCTGTACGTGGTGCCCGTATTCATGTGCCATGACGTAATAGCGCGCAAAGTCGCCACCCGCGCCCAGCTTGCGCTCGAGCGTGTCGTAGAAGCTGGTGTCGATATAGATCGTCTCGTCACCCGGGCAGTAGAACGGCCCCATCGCGGAACTGCCCGAACCGCAGGCGGTGCGCACACCGCCTCCGCCGTAGAGGTCCAGCGCGGGCTGTTTGAAGCGGTTGCCCACGCCCTGTTCCTGGAAAGTGCGGGCCCAGGTGCGATTGAGCGAATCCAGCGCATTGCAGGCCTCGGTCGCATAGGCGCTGCTGGTGCAGATAGCCTGCTCGTCCGTATTGGCCGGACCTGCCTGCTGTTGCGACTGGCCGACCTGATCGACCACAGCGGCGGTCTGGAAGGGGTCAAGTCCGAAAACGAAATAACCCAGCGCGGCGATAATGATCGTTCCGCAACCCAGACCTCCGGCCTTGCCTACGCCGCCACCGCTATTGCTTGAGCGGACATTGATATTGCCGGTGTTGAACGGATTGAGCCTCATCTCTTCCCCCTTGGTTGGGCTTGTTTTGCGCCACTTATCAGGCCAACGAATGCACATACAACGCCCGGAGGTCCAAATGTTTCTCGAAGGTAAGCGCGCACTTGTCACTGGTTCCACTTCGGGCATTGGCCTCGCCACGGCTCGCGCCCTGCGTTCCGAGGGTGCCCAGGTTATCCTGAACGGCTTCGGCGATGCCGACGAAATCACCAATCTGTGCAAGGAACTCGACGCGACCCATTCGGCTGCGGACCTGACCGACGTCGCCCAGGTCGAGGCGATGATGAGGGAGGCGGGCGACATCGACATCCTCGTCAACAATGCAGGCGTGCAGCATGTCTCGCCGGTCGAGGATTTCCCGGTCGACAAGTGGAACCTCATCATAGCGCTGAACCTGACGGCGGCTTTCCACACCACGCGCCTTGCCGTGCCGGGCATGAAGAAGAAGGGCTGGGGGCGGATCATCAACACCGCCAGCGCGCATTCCAAGGTCGCGAGCCCGTTCAAGAGCGCCTACAACGCTTCCAAGCACGGCATTGCCGGCTTCACCAAGACCATCGCGCTCGAACTCGCCGAACACGGCATTACGGCCAACTGCATCAGCCCCGGCTATGTCTGGACGCCTTTGATCGAGGGTCAGATTCCCGACACGATGAAGGCGCGGGGGATCAGTCGCGAGGAGGTCATCAACGACGTCCTGCTGGTGAAGCAGGCCACCAAGAAATTCGTCCAGCCCGAGGAGATCGGCGCGCTGGTCGTTTTCCTCTGCCGCGACGAGGCGCAGAACGTGAACGGAGCCAACTGGAGCATCGATGGCGGGTGGACGGCCGAGTAGTTCTGTTCGATAGTTGTCGCGGTTTGGACAGGCGGGAGGCAGCAGGAGGTTACGCTTTGAACGAGGCCAGGCTCACGGTGATGCGCGGAAGCGCCGAGGAATATTGGGGGGAGTTCGAGTTCCTGACCATGCCGTCTCCGGCCGACCGGATAATGGTCACGCGGGACGGGTCGGAAAACTATGCGACCGTGATTTCGGTCCATCACTATCCCACCGCGAAGGATAGTGGGGAAGCGCCCAGTGCAGAGATCGTGGCGAAGTGGACGGGATCGGCCAAGAAGCTGCGATAGCGACGTTCGGGCTACGCACTAGCGCCCGTCACAAACCGTCGTTACATGGGCCGCCACATTTCACCCCCGGCAGGCGATTCTCACGTGGCAAATATCGACATTCCCCTCGGCCTTACTTTCGACGACGTCCTCCTGCGTCCGGCCGAGAGCGATATATTGCCCTCGATGGCGAACACCGCCACGCGGCTGACGCGCGAGATCTCGCTCAACATCCCGGTAATCTCCTCTGCCATGGACACGGTGACCGAGGCGGACATGGCCATCGCGATGGCGCAGCTGGGCGGCATCGGAGTGCTCCATCGCAATTTCGAGGTCGATGAGCAGGCCGCCGCCGTGCGCGCCGTAAAGCGCTATGAAAGCGGCATGGTGGTCAACCCGATCACCATCCATCCCGAAGCCACGCTGGGCGAAGCGCAGGCGCTGATGACGCAGAACCGCATCAGCGGCATTCCGGTTACCGACCACGGCGGCAAGCTATGCGGTATCCTCACGAACCGCGACGTGCGCTTTGCCGAGAATCCCATGCAGCCGGTCAGCGAGCTGATGACCACCGACAACCTTGCCACCGTGCCGCTGGGCACGGGTCAGGACGAGGCACGAAAGCTGCTTCACGCCCGCCGCATCGAGAAGCTGCTGGTGGTCGACAATGACGGCCGCTGCGTCGGCTTGATTACGGTCAAGGACATCGAGAAGGCGGTCGCCTATCCCGAAGCTACCAAGGATGCGCAGGGCCGCCTGCGTGTCGCTGCTGCGACCACGGTGGGCGACAAGGGCTTCGAGCGCACGCAGGCACTGATCGACGCGGGCGTGGACGTGGTCGTGATCGATACGGCGCATGGCCACAACAAGGATGTCAGCCGCGCGGTCGAGCGCGTGAAGGCGCTGTCGAATTCGGTGCAGGTCATCGCGGGCAATGTCGCAACGGCAGAAGCCACCAAGGCGCTGATCGGTGCGGGCGCGGATGCGGTGAAGGTCGGCATCGGTCCGGGCTCGATCTGCACCACGCGCGTCGTTGCGGGCGTGGGCGTGCCGCAGCTCACTGCGATCATGGACTGCGCCGAGGAAGCCGAGAAGTCGGGTGTCCCGGTGATCGGCGACGGTGGTCTGCGCACCAGCGGCGATGCGGCCAAGGCCCTCGCGGCGGGCGCGTCGACGATCATGGTTGGCTCCATGCTTGCCGGGACCGAGGAAGCGCCGGGCGAAACCTTCATCTACCAGGGCCGCAGCTACAAGAGCTATCGCGGCATGGGCAGCGTCGGCGCGATGGCGCGCGGCAGTGCAGACCGATATTTCCAGGCCGATGTTTCGCAGCAGAAACTGGTGCCCGAAGGTATCGAGGGACAGGTGCCCTACAAGGGTCCGGCAGCAGCGGTGATCCACCAGCTTGTAGGCGGCATCAAGGCGGCCATGGGCTACACGGGCAGCGCGACGATCGCCGACCTCAAGACGCGCGGCAAGTTCGTCCGCATCACCAATGCCGGCCTTGCCGAGAGCCATGTCCACGACGTGTCGATCACGCGGGAAGCCCCGAATTATCCGACGCGCTAGGTCATGACTCCCGCTGCTCGGGTCCAGACCGCCATCGAACTACTCGACAAGGTGATCGCTTCGGCACGCGCCAAGGGCGCGCCTGCCGACCGCATCCTGGCCGACTGGTTCAAGAACAACCGCTTTGCCGGATCGAAGGATCGCCGCGCGATCCGCGAACTGGTTTATGCGGCCATTCGCGCCTGCGGACCGGTGCCCGAGAACGGTCGGGCTGCCATGCTGCGGCTCGCCGAGGCCGACACTTCAATCGCGACCCTTTTCGATGGTTCGAACTATGGGCCGCAGCCGGTCGCCGAGGGCGAAAGGTCTGCGAGTGGCGGTGTCGCCCCACTGTGGCTCGAAGAGGCTGTGTCCGCTTCGGGTGTGGAGGCAGATGAAGCTGAAGGTTTGCTAGGCCGGGCCCCGCTCGATCTCAGGGTCAACACGCTCAAAGCCGATCACGCGAGCCTGTCGCTTCCGGTGGCGGCCGAGGCCACTGCCGCGCCGCATGGCCTGCGCCTGCCATCGGGTACGCCTGTCGAGCAATGGGCCGAGTTCCGTGAAGGCAAGATCGAGGTGCAGGACACCGGCTCACAGCTTGCCTGTCTCGCAGTTGGCGCCAAGCCGGGAGAGACGGTGATCGATCTGTGCGCCGGCGGAGGTGGCAAGACGCTCGCTCTGGCCGCCGCGATGGACAATCTCGGCCGCATCGTCGCGACCGATACCGACCGCTCCCGACTGTCGCGCCTCATGCCGCGTGCCGAGCGGGCAGGGGCGACCAATATCGAGACGCGCCTGCTCGATCCCGGCAAGGAACTGGAGGCGCTCGCCGACCTCGCCGGGCAGGCCGATGCGGTGCTGATCGACGCACCCTGCTCGGGGACGGGCACATGGCGGCGCAATCCCGAGGCGCGCTGGCGGCTCGACCAGCAGGAACTCGACCGGCTGACGGCTATCCAGTCGCGACTGCTCGACATTGCGGCGGCATTGGTGAAGCCGGGCGGGCGGCTGGTCTACGTCACCTGCTCGCTCCTCGATGCAGAGGGGGCGGGGCAGTTCGACGCTTTCCTTGCGCGCAATGCCGGTTGGACGGCTGCTACGCCATCGCTCCCGCTCGGAAACCCGCGCGGGCAGGGCATTCGCCTTACTCCGAAAGTCGACGATACCGACGGTTTTTTCATCGCCTGTGCAGAAAAGGCATGATAGCCCCCTAGGTCATGGCCGATATGCCTGCCTCTGGACTGCATTTCCCACTGGAGAAGATCATGCGTTTTGCCCCTGCCGCCGCAGCACTTTCGCTGGCCCTCGTGATGACTGCGAGCGTGAGCAGCGGAGCGGGACGCGATCCGGAGCCGCGTGCTGCTGCGCTGATTGCCAAGGGGCAGGCTTCGCTCTCCGCCGGAGACGTCCAGGGCGCGATCGACAGCTATGAAGCCGCGCTGGCGGTCGATCCCGGCTATACGCCGCTGCTGCTCCGCCTGGCAGAGGCCGCACGCGCCGACGGGCTGCAGGGCAAGGCGATCGGCTATTATCGCGAGGCACTGACCCGCGAACCGCGTAATTTCGAGGCGATTGCGGGCGAGGGCGAGGCGCTGGTCGAGCGCGGCGCGCTGGAGAAGGCCCGCGCCAATCTCGCCAAGCTGGAATCGCTGTGCGGCAAGAACTGTTTCGAGACCAACATCCTCGCTACGCGCATAGCCGCCGGCGCGCCCTCCCAGGTGAAGACTGCCGAAGCGAACCTGCCCGAAAAGCAGCCTACCCAGCAGAACTGATCCTCAGACCAGCTCGCGGAATTCCTCGACCACTGCGCGATAGACGCGCTTCTTGAATGGAACGATCAGCTCGGGAAGCTGATCGGGTTCGACCCATTTCCAGTCGCAGAACTCGGGCGGGTCATGCGCCTCGAGGTCGATATCGGCATCCTCGCCGGTAAAGCGCGCGAGGAACCAGACCTGCTCCTGCCCGCGATATTTGCCGCCCCATAGCTTGCCGATTAGCTCATTGGGCAAGTCGTAGCGGATCGGCTCCTGCGTCTGCTGGATGATTCCGACATGTTCGGCCCTCGCGCCGGTTTCCTCGGCGAGTTCGCGCATCGCCGCATCGCGCAGATCCTCGCCCGGATCGACACCGCCCTGTGGCATCTGCCACCAGTCGCCTTCCTTGTTGTCGATGCGACGCCCGACGAAGACCAGCCCCTCGGCGTTCACCAGCATCACCCCCACGCAGGGGCGGTAGGCAGTCGGTTCGCTCATCCGTGACGCTCCGCCATGACCTTGATTGCATCGAGGAAGGCTTCGATGTCGCTCTGCCCGCTAGGCATGGCTTTGCGCAGGGTGGTGAACCCGTGGATGATGCCCTTGAACTCGAAATAGGTCACTTCGGTGCCCTGCTGGATCAGATGCGCGGCGTATTCACGGCCCGAGTCGCGCAGCGGGTCGAGGCTGGCGGTGCAGATCACCGTCGGCGGCGTGTTCGCGCAATCGCCCACCATCGGCGTATGGCGCGGATCGCTGGGGTCGCCGCCATATTGCTCGGTGAACCACGACATGGCCGCGCCGGTCAGCAGGAAACCCTCGGCAAACAGTGCGAGGCTGGAATGCTCCGAGACGTCGCTCGCCACCGGATAGATCGGTGCCTGGACGATCACCGGGACATCGGCAGGCTCGTTGACCAGCTGGTTCGTGGTCACGATGGTCAGATTGCCACCCGCGCTGTCACCGGTGATGATGAGGCCGGTAATCTCGCGGCCCAGTTCGGCGGGCGAGGAGGCGACCCAGCGTGCAGCGGCTTCGCAATCGTCGGGTGCAGCGGGGAAGGGGTGCTCTGGCGCGAGGCGGTATTCGACCGAGACGACCGGCAAATCGAGATGATGGGCAATCTCGGTGCAGAGCGCGTGATAGACCTCGATATCGCCGATGACGAAACCGCCTCCGTGTATGAACACCACGCACGGCCCTGCCTCGCGGCTCTCCCTCGAATCGTAGAAGCGCAGCGGAATGTCGCCTGCCGGTCCGGGACAGGTGACGTCCTTGATGACCGCCAGCTTGCGCGGCTCTGCCTCGGCGACCGAGCCCAGTGCTCTCATCTGCTCGCGGCCTTCGATATGGCCGACCTGTTCGACACCCTGGCCGCCCATTGCCTCGAGCATGTCGAGGAAGCCGCGCACATCGTCGCGGACAAAGTGTTCGGTATCGGCCATCGTCTTTCTCCCACTTGCGTTTCTTTTCGGGACTTAGCGTGTCGGTGGCGCTTTTCCACGCTGGATTTTCTCGCTAGCAGAGAATCTTGATTGCGAGAGGAGGGGGCGGCTCCTAGTTGCGGCACCCCGATTACCAGAGCGCCGCACTCTCGACGGCGCGTGACAAGGATGGACCGGATGGCAACAGCCGCCACCGCGCCGCAGGACAGCGGCCTCCCCGAAACCCCCGAAGCGGTGGTCGTGCGTTTTGCCGGCGATTCCGGCGACGGCATGCAGTTGACCGGCGGTCAGTTCACGCTTTCGACGGCATTGGCGGGCAACGATCTTGCGACCTTCCCTGACTTCCCGGCGGAGATCCGCGCACCCCAGGGTACCTTGTTCGGGGTCTCGGCCTTCCAGATCAATTTTGGCAGCCGCGAGATCAACACGGCGGGTGACGCGCCCGATGTGCTCGTCGCGATGAACCCGGCGGCGCTGAAGGTTAACCTCGCGTCGCTCAAGCCCGGCGGCCTGATCATTGCCGACACGGGCGAGTTCACCAAGCGCAACCTCGACAAGGCCAAGTACGACACCAATCCGCTCGAGGACGGCAGTCTTGCCAAGTGGCAGGTTCTGGCTTTCGACATCAGCGCGCAGACGATCGAGGCGGTCAAGCCCTTCGGCCTCGGCAACAAGGATGCGCTGCGCTGCAAGAACATGTGGACGCTCGGCCTCGCGCTGTGGATGTTCGACCGCGACCGCGCGCCGCTGCAGGAATGGCTGCGGCAAAAGTTCAAGACCAAGCCTGACATCGCCGACGCGAATATCGCCGCCCTCGATGCGGGCCACGCCTATGGCGAAACGGCGGAACTGAGCGGGCCGCTCAAGCAGGTCCATGTCGATCCCGTGCCCAGCGCTCCGGGTCTCTACCGCACGATCACCGGTGCCGAAGCCGTCTCGCTCGGTCTCGTCGCAGGGGCGCAGCTTGCCGAGCTGCCGATGTTCTTCGGCGGCTATCCGATCACGCCCGCCTCGGCGATCCTGCACCACCTGGCGCGGCTCAAGGAATTCGACGTCACCACCTTCCAGGCGGAAGACGAAATCGCGGCCATATGCGCCGCCATCGGCGCGAGCTATGCGGGTAGCCTCGGCGTGACATCATCGTCCGGCCCGGGCATCGCATTGAAGGGTGAGGCGATGGGCCTTGCGATCATGACCGAGCTGCCGCTGGTGATCGTAAACTCGCAGCGCGGTGGCCCTTCGACAGGCCTGCCGACCAAGACCGAGCAGAGCGACCTCTACCAGGCAGTCTATGGCCGAAATGGCGATGCGCCCATGCCGGTCATTGCCGCGCGAAGCCCGTCGGATGCTTTCGAAGTGGCGATCGAGGCCTGCCGTATCGCGGTCGAATATATGACACCTGTCATGCTGCTCACCGACGGCTACATCGCCAATGCGGCGGAGCCGTGGAAGGTGCCGAACCCGGCTGACTTCGCCCCGTTCCCGGCAAAGTTCCTCGAAGAAAAGAACGACGGCGACAACCTGCTGCCCTACAAGCGCGACGAGAAGGGCGCACGGCCCTGGATCAAGCCCGGAACGCCCGGCCTGATGCATCGCATCGGCGGCATCGAGAAGCACGAGCTGACCGGCAATATCGACTATTCGCCCGACAACCACCAGCGCATGACCGACCTGCGCAAAGGCAAGGTCGACCATGTGAAGGTACCCGACCAGGAGGTTTGCCTCGGGGAAACCTCGGGCAGGCTCGCCGTCGTCGGCTGGGGTTCGACCTATGGCCCGATCCACCGTGCGGTCGACAATTGCCGCAGCAGGGGCATGGACGTCAGCCACATCCATGTCCGTCACATCTGGCCGCTGCCCGCCAATCTCGGCGATTTGCTGCGCGGCTTCGACAAGGTGCTGGTGCCCGAAATGAACACCGGACAGTTCAAGACCGTCCTGCGCGACCAGTTCCTTGTCGACGCGCAGCCACTGAACAAGACCAACGGCCTGCCTTTCTATATCGACGAACTCGAGGCCGCCATTGAAGGAGCGTTGGCATGAACGCGCCCGTAAAGATCGAAACCACGCTCAAGGACTGGGAAACCGACCAGGAGGTCCGCTGGTGCCCGGGTTGCGGGGACTATGCGATCCTCAAGGCCGTGCAGCGCACTCTGCCGCAGCTTGGCGCTGATCCGGCGAACACCGTGTTCATCAGTGGCATCGGCTGTTCGAGCCGTTTTCCCTATTACGTCGAGAGCTACGGCTTCCACACGATCCACGGTCGTGCACCCGCCTTTGCAACTGGCGCGAAGCTCGCCAATCCCGATCTCGATATCTGGCTGGTGACCGGTGACGGTGATGGATTATCGATTGGCGGCAATCACTTGATGCATGTTCTCAGGCGGAACGTGAACATGCAGATCATGCTGTTCAACAACGAGATCTACGGCCTCACCAAGGGCCAGGCCTCACCCACCAGCCGCGAAGGCACGCGTTCGCCCTCGACCCCGCTGGGCAGTTACGACCATCCGGCGCGACCGGCAGCTTTTGCGCTCGGTGCAGGTGCCCGCTTCGTCGGTCGCGGCTTCGACGTGTCGAAGAACCTGCCTGAAGTGCTCAAGGCTGCCCATGCCCACCAGGGTGCCGCCTTCATCGAGATCTTCCAGAACTGCATCGTCTACAACAAGGACGTGTTCGACGATTTTGCCGCGCCCAAGGGTGCCGAGGATCGCCAGCTCTGGCTCGAAAACGGCAAACCCATGCTGTTCGCCAAGGGCACCAAGGGCATTGCGCTCGATCGCGATGCGCTGACGCTCAAGGTCGTCGATGTCGTCGATGGTGACTGGGAAGGCGCGGGCGTGATCGTGCACGACGTCACCAATCGCTCGGTTGCGCATATGCTGGTCGAGATGCCCTTTGGGCCCTTCCCGATGGCGCTGGGCGTGCTCTATGACGATCCGCGCCCGACTTTCGAGGCGGCGGCCATTGCGGAGAAGGCCAAGGCGAGCGAGGGCAAGGAGCCGAACCTCGCCAAGCTGCTCGGCAAGGGGCAGACATGGACCGTCAGCGGTACGGCGCAGGATCCGATCTGACGATCTGCTTTCCTACAAATGGCGGCGCTTGCTAGGTGGGGGAAATGCACCCTCCCAGGCCTTCGAGAACCGCCGTTTTCCACGCGTCTAAGCGCGGTGGCGAAGTTTTCGCCTGGACCGTGCTCCATGTGCTCCATCCTGTTGGAGAACGCATTTGGACAATCTGACGCATAGCCTCGTCGGCGCGCTGATCGGGCAGGCCGGACTCAAGCGAAAGACGGGACTGGCCATGCCCGCGCTGATCATCGGGGCGAACCTGCCCGATGTGGACGCGGCCTGCCTCTTGTGGCTCGACGGGGTCGAGCATCTCGGTTTCCGGCGAGGGATCACGCATGGTCCGCCTGCGCTGGTGTTGCTGCCCCTGATACTGGCGGGGCTGCTCTACGGGTTCGACCGCTGGCAGGCGAAACGTGGGACGCGGCCCGAGGGACGTCTGCCGGTGAGCTTCAAATGGCTCTACCTGCTGAGCTTCATCGCCTGCCTGACCCACCCGGCGCTCGACTGGCTCAACGTCTATGGCATCCGCCTGCTCGAGCCGTTCAGCAGCCGGTGGTTCTACGGCGACACGCTGTTCATCATCGATGTCTGGCTCTGGGCCCTGATGGGCTTCGCGACGTGGTTCTCGCTACGGCGCGAAAAGCGGGGCGGGGAGTGGAAGGGGCCTGCGCGGATCGCGATTGCAGCGGCGCTGGCGTATATCGGGGTGAATTGGGTGATCACCGATCAGATTGCGGAGAGTGGGACGTCGCACGCAGTCATGGAGTTTGGCCCTGACCTTGTTGTGCAGACCTCGGACGGCAACGTACTTAGCGCCACAACTTCCGCTGATGTGATCGCCAGTCCAGTCCCAATCGAGTTCTGGAAGCGCGAGGTGCTCTTCGGGAAACAAGGCGAATGGCTGGTCGAGAGGTGCTACAGATTCGATGATTGCTACGCTGAAAGCCTGACTGAGCATCGCTGTCGGCTCCCGGACCTGGCTGCTGCCAGTCAACTGAGTTCGCAGGTCCGCGCGTTTGCTTTCTGGTCCCGCGCACCATTCGCCGAACGCGCGCCGGGCGGTTCGGTCCTGCTACGCGATGCTCGCTTCTACGATCCGCTGGCTCGTGACCGCTTCACCGTCGCTCTTCCCGATGTGAAGTGCGAGCCGCTACTTCAGTGAGTGGCGCGTTCGAGCTTCGCACCCGCCTCGCTTTCGGCCGCCGCCTTGGCTGGCTTGTAGAGCAGGGCAGCCGCGGTGAATGCCCAGGCCGCGCCGCCCAGCCAGCCTGCGGTGACGTCGCTGGGGAAATGCACCCCGAGCATCACCCGGCTCCAGGCGATCATCGCGCTGAGAACCATGGCGGTCCCGATCATCGTGTAACGGACGGAATGGCGCCTGCTCATCGAGGCAAAGGCCAGAGCCATGCCGATGTAGATCATCGCCGAGGCAAAGCTGTGTCCGCTCGGGAAGCTGTTGCCGCCCGCTTCGGTGAGATGGGGCACGATCTCAGGCCTGTCGCGACCGACCAGCCACTTCATCAGATTGTTGAGCATCCAGCCAAAGAACACCGTCCCGGCGAACAGGAAGGCCTCCCGGCGAAGGCGCAGGAAGAGGAGGGCAACGACAGCCCCGATCGTGATGAGCGTGCTCAGGAACACACCGCCAAGCGATGTGACATCGCGCACGGCCTCGTGGATGAAGGGGCCTCCACGCGGCTGGAAGTCAGCTCCGGTGCGATAGAGATGCAGTCCCCAGTCGTCGAAGCCGCCCGTCATGCCGTGCGTGACCAGATAGACCATGGTCGCCCACCCGGCCCACAGGATCGCTGCTGCAATGAGCGCCTTGGTGCGATTGACCGTGAAGCCCCTTTCGGGGAGGCGAACGTGCTCTGCCGGAACCGGCTGGTCGTCGGACTGGACGAGTTCGGAGCGCTGCATTTCCATGACAGGGGGAACAAGCGCGGAGCCTCTTGGGTTCCGGAGGCATGAGTTCTCCGCAAATCGTCTGGTTGCGGCGCGACCTGCGCCTCGCCGACCAGCCCGCCTTCCATGCCGCGGCCCAGGCCGGGCCCGTCATCCCGGTCTATGTGCTCGATGACGAGCGTGCGGGCGACCATGCCTATGGCGGCGCGTCGCGCTGGTGGCTGCACCATTCGCTGGAGAGCCTTGGGCGCAAGTTGGGTACGCGGCATTCCCGCATTGTCCTGCGCAAGGGCGATGCACCACAAGTGCTTGTCTCCCTAGTCAAGGAGACTGGAGCGACCCGCATCCATGCGCTGCGCCACTACGAACCGTGGTGGAAAGAGGCTGAAGACGAGCTTCGCGACGCGCTTGGCGAAGAGGTGGAACTACGCCTGTACGATGGCAATTACCTGATGCCGCCGGGAAGCGTGACCACCGGATCGGGTGAGCCTTACAAGATCTACACTCCCTTCTCGAAATCAATGCTCGACCGCATGCCGCCGCGCGATCCTCTGCCGGAGCCAGAGGCAATCAGCTCGCCCGAAGATTGGCCGGATAGCGACGATCTGGGCGACTGGAACCTCTTGCCGACCAAGCCCGATTGGGCAGGCGGAATGCGGGAATTTTGGGAGGTCGGGGAGGATGCGGCGCACGACCGGCTCGAATGGTGGACCGACGAGGTCGCCGAGTATGACGAGGGCCGCAATCTTCCCTCGCAGGACATCACCTCGCGCCTGTCGCCGCATTTGCATTGGGGCGAGATCAGCCCGGCGCAGGTCTGGCACAAGCTCAAGGACAAGCGCAGCGTCGGGTGGCGCACCTTCGCCAAGGAGGTGATCTGGCGCGACTATGCGCAGAATGTGATCGACCAGTTCCCCGATTATCCGCGCGACAGCTATCGCGATTACGACGAGCGCAAGCTTTGGCGGAATCCCGATGCCGGGCACCTGATCCGCGAGGACTTGGAGTGCTGGCAAAAGGGCATGACCGGCTATCCCATCGTCGATGCGGGCATGCGCCAGCTGTGGCAGACTGGCTGGATGCACAACCGCGTGCGGATGATCGCGGCGAGCTTCCTCGTGAAGCATTTGCTGATCGACTGGCGCTTTGGCGAGCAGTGGTTTTGGGACACGTTGGTCGATGCCGACTACGCCAACAACGGCGTGAACTGGCAGTGGATCAGCGGCACCGGGGTCGACAGCAATATGTTCGTCCGCATCATGGCTCCGCTGACGCAGAGCGAGAAGTTCGACGCTGCTGACTACATCCGAGAATATGTCCCTGAACTCGCCGATCTTTCGGACGAGTGCATCCATGACCCACCGGACGCAAAGCGCGGTGACTATCCGGTCAAGATGATCGGGCACAAGGAAGCGCGCGAGAGGGCGCTCGAAGCGTATAAATCCGCCAAGCCCTAGCTTGCGTCGCGCCGCGCCCCGCGCAATAGCGCAAGGCGATGGATATGCAGACCACGATGCGCGGAAAGGACCTGGTCGAGGGTTCGCGCCGTTTTGCCCGCAAGCCGGGAGTGTTTGCGCGGATGGTCGCGCCCGGTTTCGAAAAGATCCTCGGGAAGATCGACGCGGCGCTCACCAGCGGGACGATCCACGGCACGCTGCCCGATGGCACTCCGCGTGTACTCGGGGGACGCGAGCCGGGCTTCGAGTGCGTGGTCGAGCTGCGCAGCTACAATGCGCTCCTGCGGCTCGCCAGCAATGGCTCGGTAGGCTGGTACCAGGCATGGGAAGCGGGCGAATGGTGGAGCCCTGATCCGGTGCCGCTGTTCGCGCTGTTCGTGCAGCATGCCGAGCGATTGGGCGACACGGCCCGCGCCAAGGGACCGTTCCGCCATGCTCTGCGGCTCGCCCACCTGTTCAATCGCAACACGGCCGAAGGTTCGCAGAAGAACATCGCCGCGCATTACGACCTCGGCAATGATTTCTACCAGCCCTGGCTCGATGCGACGATGAGCTACTCCTCCGCCCTCGGCCTTGGTGACGATGCGCTAGAGAGCGCGCAAAAGCGCAAATGGGACGCGCTAGCGTCACGCATTGGTGGTGCCGCCACGGTGCTGGAGATCGGCTGCGGCTGGGGTGCACTCGCTGGCCACCTGGCTGCGCGAGGCAGTGACGTCACGGCGATCAGCCTCTCCGACGAGCAGCTCGCCTGGGCGAGGGCACACCACAGTGACGTCATCGACTTCCGCAAGCAGGATTATCGTGACACCAGTGGGCAGTATGACTCCATCGTCAGCGTCGAAATGGTCGAGGCGCTGGGCCGCGAATACTGGCCGACCTTCATGGACTGTGTGGCGCGCAATCTGAAGCCGGGCGGTCGCGCGGCGATCCAGTATATCTCGATGCGCGACGAGCTGTTCGACGAATATGCCCGGAGCGCCGACTTCATCCAGGCCTATATATTCCCGGGCGGTTTGCTGATCCGGACCAGCGAATTCCGCAGACTGGCCGAAGAACGCGGACTTGCATGGCGCGACCAGTCGGATTTCGGGCTCGACTATGCAGAGACGCTGAAGCTGTGGCGTCACAACTTCGATGCGGCGGTGCGGGACGGGCGATTGCCCCAAGGGTTCGACGAGCGTTTTTGCGAATTGTGGCGCTACTACCTGATGTATTGCGAAGGCGGATTCCGCGGCGGCGGGATCGATGTCCACCAGGTCACACTGGTGAAAGAGGGAGAGATTTGATGCGTGGATTCCTGGTCTCGATTTCGGCACTGGCGCTGGCGGGCTGTGCGTCGACCTATGACACGGCGCCCGTCGCGACCGTGCCCGCAGTCACCCAGTCCATGCCAGCTCAGATGGCGAGCATGGATCCCGGTGATTCGATCCTGTTCTGGAGCGACGCGCGCCGGTCGGCAGCTTTCCGCGACATGGAGAGCCTGTTTCCGGGGCTGGAGATCGGGGCATCGGCCAGCCCGCGCGCGCTGCCAGCCGGAAAGCCGCTCTCTGGTGCTCTCCAGTCCAAACTCAGGGGCTATATGCAAGCAACCGGTGCGTCGGGCTTGATGGTCCTTGAGGATGGCAAGGTCGTCTTCGAGCATTACGGACTGGGCCTTGGTCCTGAGGATCGCTGGACCAGCTTTTCGGTCGCCAAGAGCTTCACCTCGACGCTGCTCGGCGCGGCGATTGCCGATGGCCATATTGCTAGCCTCGATACGCGGGTCACGGATATCATCCCGGCGCTGGCGGGCACTGCCTATGATGGCGTGAGCGTCGGTCAGGTGGCGACCATGACTTCGGGCGTGGCTTGGAACGAGGACTACACCGACCCCGACAGCGACGTCGCCAAGATGCTCGCCATCACGCCGGTTGCGGGGGAATCGCAGGCTGTCACCTATGCCCGGACACTTAAGCGCGAGGCGCCGGCGGGTGAGAAGTGGGTTTACAAGACGCTCGAGACAAACCTGCTCGGCCTCATCGTCGAGCAAGCCACGGGCAAGTCGCTCGCCGCATACTCGGCCGAGAAAATCGTTGCTCCAGCCGGCTTTGCAGGCGGGATGTTCTGGATGCAAGATCTCACCGGCGGAAACATCGGTGGCTGTTGCCTGTCGCTGCGCCTCTCCGATTATGCACGCTTCGGCCAGTTTGTGCTCGAGGGAGGGGAGGGCGTCGTGCCCGATGGCTGGTTTGCCGATGCCGGGGCACCGAAGGTCGATTTCGGCCCCAATGTACCGGGCTTCGGCTATGGCTACCAGTGGTGGGCCTACCCCGGAAACACTTTCGGCGCACAGGGCATCTTCGGTCAGGCGATCACGATCGTCCCGGAGAAGAAAATAGTCGCTGCGATCGTGAGCAATTGGCCCACGGCGACGAGCAGCGAGAAGCGCGCGGGCTTCCGCGAGCTTGTCGGCGCGATTTCGGCGGAGGCGGATTGACGAAAGTGGTGGCGGCGTCCGGGAAGGGCACCGCCACCGGCAACGACTTTCCGGACACGGTTCAGGCCGGGCCCATCAGGCCGCCGCCAAGCTGGTCGGTGTCGTCGCTTTGCTGTTCCGGGAACGGAAAGCCGGTCAGTAGGGGCGGTAGTTGCCCTGGCCCGTGTAGCGGGCGATGATGTTGTCGTGCACAATCGGGCTCAGCAATTCGCTGAAGGCACAGCCGACCATGCAATTTTCCCACCACACGACCTGCGCCTGGAGCGATTCCAGGCCGGGGAGGGTCAGCCAGCACAGCTGACCTTCGTGCATCCGGTTGATCGCGGCAGCGGAAAAGCCCGAGATCGACAGGTCATGAACGACCGTCTGGAAGGCCCGACCGCCCGAAGCGCGCAGCTGTCCGGGGATTGTAAGCTTGGTCCGCGGCGCGCAACGGTCCTCTTGCGCAGCGACCAGATATCGGTCCTGTGTCTGATAGGTCATATCGCGCCTTTCCGTTTCGTCGTAATTCCGGCTCATAAGTCACCTCGCGCACACGCGGTGTATTCGGCAGAATCTCGTCTTTTGGCGTTACCAAAAAGTTAACGGCGCAGGTTAATTCATCCTTCCACCCGCTCTCGGTGGAATCCCTCGAAATCGTTAACGAGCAGCTCTGTGATGCGATTTGCGACCACTTCGGGCGCCTTGACCGTCTTCGGGTCCTCACCGGGGTACGCCTTCGCACGCATTGCGGTCCGAGTCGCACCAGGATCGATGACGGCCACCCGGACCTTGGAAATCTTGGCGACTTCGGCAGCGTAGCTTTCGAGAAGATTGTCGAATGCAGCCTTCGTCGCGCCATATGCGGCCCAATAGGCGCGGGGCGTTGCGCCAACACTGCTGGTTAGGCCGATGACGCGGGCCGCATCGGCGCGCTTGAGAAGCGGATCGAAATTGGCGAGCAGCGCTTGAGTAGCGAGGACGTTGATTGTCACCGCCTGACTCAACTGCTTTCCATCGATTTGTGTAACTGCTGTGAGAGTCGGCAAATAAGCTGCTGAAATGACGAGGTAATCGAGCTTGTCCCAACGACCGGAGAGCGCGGTTGCCAGGCGGGCGATGCCGTCTGCTTCGGCCAGGTCCACCGGGGCGATGGTCGACAGACCGCCAGCCTCGTGGATCTCGTCCTCGACCGCCTCGAGTGCACGTACATCGCGCCCGGTGAGAACGACATGGACGCCCTCGGCCGCGAGTGCCTTGGCCGTAGCCGCGCCGATGCCCCTGCTGGCCCCCGTTACGAGAGCCAGGCGTCCTTCGAGCCGCTTAGTCACTACTCGGCCGCCTCCACCGGAAGCGCCAGTTCGTGCTGCTTGTCCTCGCGCTGGGCGAGATCGGTCAGCGAGGTGGGATAGTCACCGGTAAAGCAGGCATCACAGAATTGCGGACAGGCCGAATTGCGCGGCTTTTCGCCCACGGCGCGATAGAGACCGTCGATCGAGACGAAGGCGAGGCTATCGGCCTTGATGAACTGGCGCATGGGTTCGAGGTCCATCCGCGCGGCGAGCAGTTTGCTACGTTCGGGCGTATCGACGCCGTAGAAGCAGCTATGTGCGGTCGGCGGGCTGGCGACGCGGAAATGCACTTCGATTGCCCCCGCATCGCGCATCATCTCGACGATTTGCATCGAGGTGGTGCCACGGACGATGGAATCGTCGATCAGGACAATCCGCTTGCCTTCGACGAGTGCCCGGTTGGCGTTGTGCTTGCGCTTCACGCCCGCGTGGCGGGCGCCATCGCTTGGCTGGATGAAGGTGCGCCCGACATAGTGCGAGCGGATGATGCCCAGCTCGAACGGAATGCCAGCTTCCTGCGCATAGCCGATCGCGGCAGGCACACCGCTGTCGGGAACGGGCACCACGAGATCGGCCTCGACCGGCTTCTCGCGCGCCAGTTCGGCGCCGATGGCCTTGCGTGCTTCGTAGATGCTGCGCCCGTCGAACACGGAGTCTGGCCGACTGAAGTAGACGTGCTCGAAAATGCAGGGGCGTGGCTTGTGCGCACCGAAGGGGTGGAGCGAATCCACATTGCCGTCGAAATCGACCCTGATGATCTCTCCCGGTTCGACCTGGCGGACGAATTCGGCACCGACCACGTCGAAGGCGACGGTTTCGGAGGCGAAGACGGTGGCGTCGCCGATCCTGCCCATCTGCAGGGGCCGGATGCCCAGCGGGTCGCGACAGGCGATCATGCCCTCGGGCGTCATCACGATCAGCGCGTAGGCACCTTCGAGAAGGCGCAGCGCGTCGATCAGCCGGTCCATGATCGTGGGATAGCGGCTAGTGGCGACGAGGTGGATGATGACTTCGGTGTCGCTGGTGGACTGGAAGATCGAGCCGCGCCGCACGAGATCGTCGCGCAGCATGCCTGCGTTCGAGATATTGCCATTGTGCGCCACAGCGAAACCACCGCTGGCGAGGTCCGCATAGAGCGGCTGCACATTGCGCAGGCCGGCGCCGCCCGTGGTCGAGTAACGCACGTGCCCTGCGGCCATGAAGCCGGGCAATTCGGCGATGGCTTCCTGGCTCGAAAAGTTCTCCGCCACATGACCGATGCCGCGGCGGGAATAGAACTCGGCACCGTCGAAACTCGTGATGCCCGCCGCTTCCTGGCCACGGTGTTGGAGGGCATGGAGGCCCAGCGCGGTGGCTGCCGCAGCATCGGTCGCATTGATCGCGCCGAACACGCCGCACTCTTCGCGCAGCTTGTCGCCATCCTCGTCGAGAAACGGGTGGGTAATGTTCATTGAAGGCCTGTCCGCCGCCAGCAATCGGGATGCGCGCCCCAATGGCGATGTTACGGCTCGATTACAAGGGTGGTGAGGGGAGGAGTCCCCCGTTGGTCGCAAATTCTCCGGCCACGATTTCATTGCGCGGCAAGCTTTGGCTGCTAAAGCCGCGCCAGCGATAACGAACGACAAGGTCTGCCTTGATCCTCTCTCCCTTCGAATGGACCATAGCCAAGCGCTATCTGCTCCCGGGCAGGGGCGAGGCATTCATCGCGCTGGTTGCGGGAATCTCAATCGGCGTCGTCATGCTCTCGGTCGCGATGCTCGTCATCGTCATGAGCGTCATGAACGGTTTCCGCGCCGAGCTGCTCGACAAGATCGTCGGCCTCAACGGCCACGCCATCGTGCAAGCCTATGGCGGCAAGATGGAGAATTGGGAGAGCATCCTCCAGGAGGTACGCAAGACGCCGGGCGTGGTCGAGGCCAGCCCGCTTATCGAACAGCCGCTGCTGACCACCTTCAATGGCCGGGTGGAGGCGATCCTCGTGCGTGGCAACACGATGGAGGACATTCGCGGTTTCGATGACAAGCTCGTCAGCGGCTCGCTCGATCCGATCCAGCCGGGCGAGGGCAAGGTCGCCATTGGCATCCGCTTGGCCGAGAATATCGGGGCCCGCGTCGGTGATACCATCACCATCATCAATCCGCAGGGCCGCCCGACGCCTTTCGGCACTGTCCCGCGTCAGATCGGCTACGAAGTCTCCGCCATCTTCGAGGTCGGTGTCTACGACTATGATGGCGCGTTCGTTATCATGCCGATGCAGGATGCGCAGACGCTTCTTCTGCTGGGTGACACGGTGGGCATGATCGAGGTCAAAGTCGATGATCCTGACGAGGTCGGCGAAATTCTCGAACCGGTCCAGCGTGCATTGCAGGGGCGGGCTGCGGTGGCGGACTGGAAGACCATCAACGCTACCCTGTTCGAGGCCCTGCAAGTTGAGCGCGTGGCGATGGCCTTTGCTCTTAGTTTCATGGTGTTGGTGGCTGCTTTTAATATTCTTTCGAGCCTTGTCATGCTGGTCCGTGCAAAGACCCGCGACATCGCGATCATGCGCACCATGGGGGCGACGCGGAAGAGCCTGATGAAGATATTCGTCACCACCGGCTTTACTGTCGGGGCGATCGGCACCGTGGCCGGGCTGATCTTCGGTTTCATAGTGCTGTTCTTCCGCCAGGGTATCGTCGAGGTTATCGGCAAGGTCACCGGGCAGAACCTGTGGGACCCGCAAGTCCGCTTCCTCACGACGCTGCCTTCGAAGACCGATCCGATCGAAGTGGCGATGATCGTATTGCTGGCTCTGGTGCTCAGCTTCCTCGCCACGCTCTATCCGGCGTGGAAGGCTTCGAGCACCGACCCGGTCCAGGTGCTTCGCTATGAGTAGCCCTGTCGTCGAACTGAAGGGTCTGACTCGCAGCTTCGAGCAGGGCGGGGTGCGGATCGACGTGCTGCGCGGGGTGAATCTTGCGATCGAGCCGGGCGAGATTGTTGCGCTGCTTGGGCCATCGGGTTCGGGGAAGTCGACCCTGTTGCAGGCGGTCGGGCTGCTTGAGGGCGGCTTCGGTGGCGAGATCATCATCGCGGGGGAATCGGCGGAGAAGTCGGATTCGCACGCGCGCACCATGCTGCGCCGCGACCATCTGAGTTTCGTATACCAGTTCCACCACTTGCTGCCGGATTTCGATGCGCGGGAGAATGTAATCCTGCCACAGCTGGTGGCCAACAAGCCGCGCGAAGAGGCTGAGGCCCGTGCGGAAGAGCTCCTGAAGGCACTGGGCCTCGAACATCGCATGGACCATCGGCCCAGCCAGCTTTCGGGCGGTGAACAGCAGCGTGTCGCGGTTGCCCGTGGCCTTGCGAACCGGCCCAAGCTGGTGCTGGCTGACGAGCCGACGGGCAATCTCGACGAAGCTACCAGTGACCGCGTCTTGGGGGAGTTTCTCTCGCTTGTACGGAACGAGGGCAGTGCGGCGCTGGTCGCCACGCATAATGAACGACTGGCGCAGAAGATGGACCGAATCGTCCGTTTGCACGAAGGTGTCCTCGAATAGGACCCAGTCTCTATCTGGCCCGTTGATTGGGAAAAGGAGGATCTGCATGACCGATCACCCCAGCACTTTCAACGCAACCGACTGTCATCGTATTGGCATCCAGTGGGACGCGCGCGCCTCCTTGCACCGTGAAGGGTCGGGGAACGGCGTTCTTGAAGCTGCCAAGGGACTGCGCAACGGGTCTTTCGCCGAGTTGATCGCACATGTCATGATGATGCCCGAACGCGACCGAAACCACTACTACATCGAAAAGCACGGGGACCGCGAATATCACTTGAGCGAGATCTCCGCACTTTCGACGCGAGACGACTTTCCCTCTTCGTAGAGTGGTCGGGGCGGTCCATCGAAGCCTCCTCGCGATTGTATGATAACCGGCTAGTATCGGGGAGGGGAGGACTGACCATGCTGGCAACCACGCTCGCACTTGCAATCTACCAAGCCGCGTCGGCAACACCCGCCACGCCACCGCCCGCGCCTCCAAAGTGTGAAGGTGCGAGCTACGAAGCCTTCGATTTCTGGGTTGGCGAATGGGAAGTCTTCCCCGCCGGCAGCGAAACCAAGGCGGCGGACAGCCGAATCGAGAAGGTCAGTGCGGGCTGCGCCATTCGCGAAACCTGGATGCCGCTGCAGGGGCGATGGGGCTCAAGCCTCAGTGCATACGACCCGAATGATGGTGGCTGGCACCAGCTTTGGGTTGGCGGCGTACCCGGGCGCATCTTCTTCGACGGTGGACCCGTGGGCAAGGAAATGGTCCTGACGGGTTATTGGGGCAAGGATGCGCAAGGCAATCCTTCGCTTGTGCGGATGAACTACAGCGTGCAGGACGATGGCAGCGTTCGCCAGTACGGTCAGGCATCGAGTGATCATGGCCGCACCTGGAGCGACAGCTTCGACCTTATCTATCGCCGCAAGGAATGAGCCGCATGACTACCGTTGCCGATTTCACCGTCGCCACCAACAAGGGCGAGGAGCTCGATCTCAAGGAGAAACTCGGCAAGGTGCTGCTGGTGGTGAACACCGCGAGCAAGTGCGGGTTCACGCCTCAATACGATGGCCTCGAAAAGCTGTTCCAGGACTATAAGGACAAGGATTTCGAGGTCCTCGCCTTTCCTTGCAACCAGTTCGGCAATCAGGAGCCGGGCGACGCGGGCGAGATTGCGGAGTTCTGCAAGGTCAATTTCGGGCTCACTTTCCCGCTGATGCAAAAGGTCGACGTCAATGGTGCCGGTGCAAGTCCGCTGTTCGACTGGATGAAGAGCGAAGCGCCAGGCCTCATGGGATCGAAGGCGATCAAGTGGAACTTCACCAAGTTCCTGATCGACCGCGAGGGCAATGTTGTGAAGCGTTACGGTCCGGCCGATGCTCCCAAGACCATCGCCAAGGATATCGAGAAGCTTCTGTAACGCTGGTGCTGCTGCAGACGAAGGAACGGCCATGTTCGCCGATCTCAACCAGTGGTTTCTCTCGCTCGGCACCGAATACGGGGTAAATCCGTATATCTTCGGCGCGATATATGTCGGGGCGATACCCTTCTTCCTGGCTTCGATTGCTTGGCTTGTGAAGCGAGCGAGGGCGGGGCAATCGACTGTGCTGCCGACCATGCTGGCAGGCTTCTTCTTCGTTTCGGCCTATCTCTATCTGGCCATCGCCGGGCGGAATATACCACTGTGGGTGTGGATTTTCCTCGGCGTGCTGGTGCTCTACGGCGCGTGGTCGACGATCCGCGATACCCGGCGCAAAATACGCGCCGGGGGAGAGGACTGACTTCTCCACCGCTTGTGGAGAAAAGCCCGCTTCGCAGCCCTTCCGAATCCGCGGGAAAATCCTAATCTGGACGCATGTCCTTCAAACCCTTCGTTCCGCTTCGCGTCTTGTCCGCCTATTCGATGCTCGAAGGGGCGATCGATCCCAAGGCGATGGCGAAGTTGGCGAAGGAACGCGGCTTTCCCGCAATGGCGATCTGCGACCGCAACGGCCTCTATGGCGCGGTCATGTTCGCCAATGCCTGCAAGGCAGAAGGCATCCAGCCAATCATTGGCACGCTGCTTGGTGTGGCGCGCGATGCGGAGGGCAAGCAGGTCGACTACCTGCCGCTCTTCGCGCAGGACGAGGCGGGCTACGACAATCTATGCCATCTCGTCAGCCGTGCGCATCTCGATAGGCCGCTTGAGTTCGACCCGCATGTGCGGATGCGCGATCTTGAGGGACATACCGATGGTTTGATCGCGCTGACCGGTGCCAGCGAGGGGGCTGTGACGCGCCTGCTCGCCGAAGGCCAGCAGTCCCACGCCGAGGCTGTCCTCGACCGTTTGCAGGGCTTCTTCCCCGGGCGCCTCTACATCGAACTCGCCCGTCGCGGGAACGAGGTGGAGGAGCGCGCCGAGGAAGCACTGATCGACCTCGCCTATGCGCGCGACCTACCGCTCGTCGCGACCAATCCGGCGAATTTTGCCGAGGCGCACATGCACATGGCGCATGACGCCATGCTGTGCATCGCCGGATCTACCCACGTCGATGCCGAGGAGCGCGCGCGCTCCAACCCGGAAAGCTACGTCAAGACCTACCACATGATGGACGAGGCCTTCGCCGACCTGAACGAGGCGGTCGAGAACACGCTCGTTATCGCCCAGCGCTGCGCCTACGCTCCACCCTATCGCAAGCCGATCCTGCCCAGCCTCGCAGGTGACCTCGAGGGCGAGGCGCGGATGCTGGCAGAGGACGCACGCAAGGGGCTGGAAGAGCGACTGGCTCCGTATGAGGACCTCTCCGACGAGGATCGCCAGGTCTATTTCGACCGGCTCAAGTTCGAGGTCGACATCATCAACCAGATGGGCTTCCCCGGTTACTTCCTGATCGTTGCCGACTTCATCAAATGGGCCAAGGAACAGGACATCCCCGTAGGGCCGGGACGTGGTTCAGGTGCGGGCTCATTGGTCGCCTGGGCGCTGACCATCACCGATCTCGATCCGATCAAGCTGGGACTGCTGTTCGAGCGATTCCTCAACCCCGAACGCGTGTCGATGCCCGACTTCGACATCGACTTCTGCGAAACGCGGCGCGGCGAGGTGATCCGCTACGTGCAGGCCAAATACGGCCACGACCACGTCGCGCAGATCATCACCTTCGGCAAGCTCAAGGCCCGCGCCGTGCTGCGCGACACGGGCCGTATCCTCCAGATGAGCTATGGTCACGTCGACCGGCTGTGCAAGATGGTGCCCAACCATCCGACCGACCCCTGGACCCTGCCGCGCGCGCTCAATGGCGCGGCGGACTTCAAGCGCGAATACGACAACGACAACGAGGTGAAACGCCTCGTCGACCTCGCGATGCAGCTCGAGGGTTTCCCGCGCAACAGCTCGACCCACGCCGCAGGTGTGGTTATCGGCGACCGGCCGCTGGCCCAGCTCGTTCCGCTGTACCGCGACCCGCGTTCGGACATGCCGGTGACGCAGTACGACATGAAGAATGTCGAGAGCAGCGGCCTGGTGAAGTTCGACTTCCTCGGACTGAAGACGCTTTCGGTGCTCAAGAAGGCGACCGACCTGCTCAAGAAGCGGGACATCGTCATCGACCTTTCCACGCTGCCGCTGGATGACGCCAAGGTCTACGAGCTCATGAAGAGCGGCAACACCGTCGGGGTGTTCCAGCTGGAATCGGAAGGAATGCGGCGCACGCTGACGGCGGTGAAGCCGACAAACTTCGGCGACATTATCGCGCTCGTCTCGCTCTATCGCCCGGGCCCGATGGACAACATCCCGCTGTTCGGCAAACGCAAGGCGGGCGAGGTGCCGATCGAATACCCCCATGCGAAGCTCGAGGGCATCCTTGCCGAGACCTACGGCATCTTCGTCTACCAGGAACAGGTCATGCAGGCCGCGCAGATCCTTGCCGGTTACTCGCTCGGTGATGCCGACCTGCTGCGCCGCGCGATGGGCAAGAAGGTCCAGGCGGAAATGGACGCGCAGCGCCAGCGTTTCGTCGACGGATGCAAGGACGTCTCGGGGATCGAGAAGGCCGAGGCGAATGCGTTGTTCGACTTGATCGACAAGTTCGCCGGCTACGGCTTCAACAAGTCGCACGCCGCCGCCTACGCGCTGCTTGCCTACCAGACCGCTTGGCTGAAGGCGCATTACCCGGAGGAGTTCTACGCCGCATCGATGTGTTTCGACATGCACCAGTCGGAGAAGCTGGCAGTTTTCGTCGACGATGCGCGGCGCAGCGGGATCCGGATCCTGCCGCCTTCGCTCAACCACTCGGAGGCCGAGTTCACCGTCGAGCAGACCGACGAGGGTTATGCCGTCCGCTACGCGCTGGCGGGCATCCGCAATGTCGGCGAACGCGCGATGGAGGCGATAGTTGACGAGCGCGAGGGCTCGGGCCTCTACCAGAGCCTGCAGGACCTGTTCGAGCGGCTACCCAAGGGTGCGATGAACTCGCGCCAGCTGGAGGCGCTGGCGAGTGCCGGTGCGCTCGACGAATTCGAACCGGATCGTGCCAAGGTTTTCGCCAATGCCGACATGCTGCTGGCAGTCGCCGATGCTGCCGAGCGCGAGCGGTCGAGCGGGCAGGCGGCGCTGTTCGGTGGCGAGGATGCGGCAGAAGACACGTTGCGGCTCAAGGAAGTCGAACCGTGGAGCCGCGCCGACCAGATGGCGCGCGAGAAGGAGAACTTCGGTTTCTACTTCGCCGAACACCCGGTGGAGGCATGGCGCACGGTCGCATCAGCACAGGGCGCGCGGTCCTATGCATCGCTGATGGCGGGCGGGGCACCTCCGGGCGGACGGGCGGGCGCGGTTATGGCGGCGATGGTCGAGAAGGTGAACAAGGGCACGACGCGCCGCGGCAAGCCGTTCATCCGTGCCGACTTCTCGGACAGCTCGGGCCAGTTCAGTGCGGCCTGCTTCGAGGAAGGGCTGGTCGAGAAATTCCTTGAATGGGCAGACAACCAGACCTGCGTGAAGCTCAATGTCGAACTCGACAGCCCGAGCCCCGACGAGCCCCCGCGGATCACCGTTCGCGGCGCGGTACCGCTATCCGAGGTCCGCGGGTCGACGCCCATGCTGCTGACACTCGACATCGCCGACACCGACGCGCTGATGCAGCTTGCAATCGAGCTCACCGCGGCGGGTGAGGGATGTGACGAAGTCCACGCCACCCTGCTCACCGGCGACGAACCCTCGCCGGTGATGATGCTCGGCCGGGCGTTCAATATCGACGGCGACCTCGCCGAACGCTTGGCAAGCGCGCACGGTCTTGCCAAGGTGCAGCTAACCGCGCGGCGAGGAGCGGGCCACCTGCGTCTCGTTGCCTGATTCTGAGCCCCGGAGTGGGCCAATGGGACGAGGAGAGGATATGGCGCTCGGAGCGATGCAGGACTGGACCATGCGGATTTCGCATGTGATCGACCACGCGGCACGGGAGGCCCCGACGCGAGAAATCGTGACCCGTTGGGCTAATGGCAGCGAAACTCGCACCAATTGGGCAACCGTCCATTCCGATGCAAAGAAGATGAGCCAGGCGTTGCTCGCGCTGGGCCTCAAGAAGGGCGACAAGGTCGCCAGCCTAGCGATGAACCATTCGCGCCATCTCATAAGCTGGTTCGGCGTGGCCGGGATGGGCGGCGTATTGCACACGTGCAACCCGCGCCTGTTCGAGGAGCAGCTCGAATATATCGTCAATCACGCAGAGGATCGCGTGATGCTCTACGATGCGGCGTTCCAGCCCATTGTTGACAAGATGCGCGATCGCTGGCCGACAGTCGAGCACTACATCTGTTACGACAGCGGTGAGCACGCGACGAGCTTCGAGGACTGGATCGGCGCGCAGGACGGTGACTTCGAATGGGTCACGGGTGACGAGCGCGATCCCTGCATGATCTGCTACACCAGCGGCACGACGGGCAATCCCAAGGGCGTACAGTACGAGCACCGTTCGACGCTTTTGCATGCCGTCTCGGGACTTCAGCCAAGCACGTTCAACTTCAGTTCGTCGAGCGTCATGTTGCCGGTCGTCCCGATGTTCCATGCCGCCAGCTGGGGCCTGCCCTATGCAGGGGCGATGGCTGGCATCAAATTCGTGTTCAGCGCGGTCAATGACCCTGCGGTGCTTCACGAGCTGATGCTGAGGGAGGGAGTAACCGACAGCGCGGGCGTGCCGACGGTTTGGCTGGCACATTTCCAGTATTGCGATGCGCAGGGTATCGAACTGCCGCCTCTCAAGGCCGCCACCATCGGCGGTTCGGCCGCGCCCAGGTTCATGATCGAGCGGTTGATGAAGAATGGTACGCGCGTCCAGCACGCCTGGGGGATGACCGAGACTTCGCCCATCGGCACAGTGGGCGGGCCGACCCATGACTGGGAGAACCTCAGCTTCGACGAGAAGGTCACCAAGACCATGAAGCAAGGTCGCCCGATTTTCGGTGTAGAGCTTCGTATCGTCGACCTCGACGATCCCACGAAGGTCCTGCCACGCGATGGCGAGACCTCCGGCGCGCTGCAGATTCGCGGGCCTTGGGTCATCAAGCGCTACTTCAAGGCTGAGCAGGATGCGGTCACTCCAGACGGCTGGTTCGACACAGGTGATGTCGGCATCATCCACCCCGACGGGACTCTCCAGCTCACCGACCGTACAAAGGATGTCATCAAGTCTGGCGGCGAGTGGATCAGCTCGGTGGAACTGGAAAACGCTGCTGTCGGTCACCCCGCGGTTGCCGAAGCAGCCTGCATCGGGATGCCGCATCCCAAGTGGGACGAGCGCCCGGTCCTTTTCGTCGTGAAGAAGGAGGGCATCGAGTGCACCGGTGCGGAGATCACCGAATTCCTGACCGACAAGATCGCCAAGTGGTGGCTCCCCGATGCGGTCGAATTCGTCGACGACATCCCGCACACCGCCACCGGCAAGATCAGCAAGAAGGATCTGCGCGACCGCTTTGCGGACTACACGCTTGGCTGACCTGCAGATCAGGCCCGCGCATCCCGGTGACGCGCGGGCCATCAGTGCCATCTACGACTACCACGTCGCCCATGGCACTGCCTCCTTCGACAGCGAGGGGCCGAGTGAGGCCGAGTGGGCGCAGAAGGTTGCGGACATCTCCGCGAAGGGTTGGCCTTTCCTTGTCGGCGAGCGCGCAGGGGAGGTGCTTGGCTATGCCTATGCCACGCAATTCCGGCCTCGCGCTGCATACGCCCGGACCTGCGAGAACAGCATTTACATCGCAGCCGAGGCGCGTGGGATGGGAATAGGCTCACTCTTGCTCGGTAACCTCCTCGAGGCCTCGCGCGAATGCGGATTCAAGCAGATGATAGCGGTCATCGGAGGCGGGGAGCCCGCTTCGGTCGCGCTCCATGCCAAGCTCGGCTTCGTCCACGCAGGCCGGATGCGCAATGTCGGCTTCAAGTTCGGGCGGGTTCTCGATACCGTCTACATGCAATGCGATCTGACAGGAGAGGGATGGGACCATGACCGAGCGATACATTGACCCGAGCCCGGCCAACTTCGCCGCCTTCAAGAACCTTCCGCGCGACGAGCCGATCCACATGCTCAACCTGCTGCTCTACCGCGAGCTTGCCGAATATCCCGAGGGCCACGAGCACCATGGCAACGGCTGGAGCGGGCGACGCGCCTATGAGGAATACGGCAAGACCAGCGGCCCGATCTTTCGACGCGTTGGCGGCGAGATCGTCTGGCGTGGCGCTTTCCAGACCATGGTGACGGGACCTGATGCCATGCGCTGGGACGACGGCTTCGTCGCGCAATACCCCAATAGCGCGGCCTTCTTCGAGATGATCAAGGACCCGGATTACCAGCTCGCCGTGGTCAATCGCACCGCCGCGCTGGACGACAGCCGCTTGATCCGCTTCAAGCCGGACGAAGCGGGGGAGGAGTTCTAGGTTTAGATGAAAATTGCATACGTTGTCGCACTTCTAGTTGGATGTGCGCTCGGAATCTCAGGGGCCATGGCGCTCCATGTAGCAAGGCCTGGACCTGATGCCGGAGATTGGTTGGCTTTTGCTGGGGCATTGACAGGCGTTGTGCTGACAATTTCCGGGACACTCTGGCTAGAAGATTATCGAGCCAAAAAGGGAGAACGTGACGGTATCGAGATTTACCGAAATGCCGTTGGGGAAATACAGCGCAAATTGGACGAATCTGCCCGTGAGCGAGGTGAGGAAGCGATTGAAACCTTTCGTCAGGATCAGATTCAGCGAGAGCAGAACCTCGCTCGCTCGTTCGAGAAGTTTGTCTACGCACGTCACTACGTACCTCGTCGAAACATCGAAGCGTGGCAAGCAGCCGAGGAATTGGCGAAACGCGTAGCAGATGAGAAGTTAGGCGTGGAGCATGAGGCGAGGCTGATTTCGGACGCCGGGGAAAACGAGAACGTACTTGGCGTCAACCTTGGCAAGATGGCGGAGCTAAGGGGGCGATTGGATCAATATTTGGAAAGCAGCCTTAAGACACTCGACAAATAGATTAAAGCAGCCGCAACTGTCCCCCCACAGCTGGCGGCCTGAACTGCGTGCAATCCAGCTCGATTCTTGCCTTCCCCAGGCCAGCGCGTTTGCAGGCGAGGCGGAACCTTGAGCGGAACAGGTCGGCCCAGACGCCACGTGGCTTCATGCGGCTGAAGAAATCCGGATCGTTGTCGTTCCCGTTGCGGATCGAGCGGATGATACTCATCACCTTGTCGCCGCGTTCCGGATAGTGGACCGCCAGCCATTCGCGAAACAGCGGCGCGACCTCGTGCGGCAGGCGAAGGAGGATCCATCCGCAACTTCCCACACCCGTGTCGGCGGCTCGCTGGACAATTTCCTCCATGAACTCATCGGTGATGGCGGGGATTACCGGCGCAACCGAGCAGTGCACCGGTATCCCCGCTTTGTTCAATCGCTCGAGCGCCGTCAGCCGTTTGGCTGGAGAGGCGGCACGCGGCTCGAGCAAACCCGAGAGCTTCGGATCGAGGCTGGTCACCGAAATTGCGACCGCAACCAGCCTCTGCTCAGCCATAGCCGAAAGGAGATCGATGTCGTCGCAAACCCGGTCCGATTTGGTGGTAATTATCACCGGGTGGCGCGCATCAAGGCACACCTCGAGCACCTGCCGGGTTATGCGATAGTTGCGCTCGATCGGCTGGTAGGGATCAGTATTGGTTCCCATGGCGATCGGTTTCGGACGGTATTTGGGTTTCGCCAGCGTGGCTCGGAGGATTTCCGCAGCGTTGGGCTTTGCGAACAGCTTCGTCTCAAAATCCAGACCGGGCGACAGGTCGTGAAAGGCGTGGGTGGGTCGCGCAAAACAGTAGACGCATCCATGCTCACAGCCGCGATAGGCATTGATCGAGCGATCAAAGACGATGTCAGGTGACTGGTTGAAGCTGAGGATTGTGCGCGGATGCTCTTGCGTTACGACGGTACGCAATTTGACGGGAGGCGCGTCGAGCGCTTCCATATAATCGCGCCAGTCTCCATCGACCTCGCGCGAGGCGAGACCGAACCGCGTCGGCACTTCGGCGCCTTGCGCGCCGCGACCAGCAACAGGAGGAGCGAGTCGGCGTTCCATGCATGAGAACATACATGGAACAAATGCGCAGTGATAGGCCTTAACGCTCGCGCAATCGGGGCATGAGATCTACGAAATTGCAGGGTCGGTTCCGGCTGTCGAGCTGTTCGGCGAGGATCATGTCCCAGCCATCTATTACCGCACCGTTCGATCCGGGGAGCGCAAAGATATAGGTTCCGCGCGCGAGTACAGCACAGGCGCGGCTTTGTACCGTGCTTGTGCCGATTGTCTTGTAGCTGAGCCAACGGAAAAGCTCGCCGAAACCGGGGATGTCCTTGCTCTTCACACGATCGAGTGCCTCGGGGGTGACATCGCGGCCCGTCAGGCCGGTACCCCCGGTGGTGATGACGCAGTCGATAGCCTCGTCGTCTATCCAGCGATGCAGATGCGCTGCGATTTCCTCGACGCTGTCGCGGCTGATTTCCCGCGCGGCCAGATCGTGACCGGCGCCGGCAATCCGTCCGGCGAGAATGTCGCCCGAAGTGTCATCGGCGGCCGACCGCGTGTCGGACACGGTCAAAAGCGCGATCTGGATCGGTTTGAATGTGCGGCTTTTGTCGATGGCCATGTCTCTTCGCCCTCTATCTCGCCCGTGGGAACATGGGCCAGTCGTTTTCGGCCAGTTCGATCCGGCTCGGTGCCGGTGCGTCAGCCTGGCGCAGGTACATCCAATAGTTGCGCATCACGATGGCGACATAGCCGCGCGTTTCCCAATAGGGGATCGATTCCATGTAGAGCAAAGGATCGTTCTGGTCGCGGACCTCGCCTTCCCACCGCGCGATGGGGGTGGGGCCTGCGTTGTAAGCCGCCATGACCTTGGGGAGCTTGCCTTGCGTGTATCCTGCAGCCCCCAGAGACTCGAGTGTCCGCTGGCCAAAGGCGAGATTGACCGCCGGGTCCTTCAGGTCCGCATTGGCGCTCATGTTGATTGACGCTGCATATTCTCGCGCGGCGATCGGACGGATCTGCATCAAGCCGATGGCATTGGCCGGACTGACGACCCGTTCGCGGAAATTGGATTCCTGTAGGGCATGAGCGAAGGCCAGCGCCGGGTCGATACGCCATCCACCGACGGGAGCGCGGAACGTGACGGGGTAGCGCAGGCTCGGGTGTGACGCCGCGCCGCGCGGGGCGTTGTAAGCCATGAAGTTTTGCGCGCCGGTCAGACCCAGCGCCCGGGCAAGGCGCGAGAGGGCGCCGAAGTCATCGGCACTGCCGGTTCGTGCGAGCCAGCGCAGCACCTCGTCTGCCTCCTCACGCCTGTTGATTTCCGCAAGCATGACCGCCTGCTGCGCCGCATCCTCGCGTTCGAGGCGGCGCCAGTCGTCGGCGGTAAGATCGGGGGTAGCGTGCGTGTCGGGCAAGTTGCGGCCCATCTGCTCATGGGAGAGCATGCCGTACAGCGTCTCAGGAAAGCGTGCCGCCCCCCGCAGTTGTTCGGCCGCGCGCTCGGGCTCGCGACATCGGATCAGTGCGCGGCTTGCCCAGTAATGCGCCGCTGTCGCCAGCTCGGGGTTGGTTGCGCCACCCGCACTGCGGATGAAGGCATTGGCGGCGCTTTCGCAATCGCCCAGCCTCCACGCGGCAAGTCCAGCAACCCAGTCGCCTTCTGCAACCCACGGTCCGCTGCCGCCATCGCGTACACTTTCGGCTTGCGCCCACGCCTGCGCGTCCTGATTCTCGATGTAGTAGCTCCACGCAATCCCCTGCCGCCATTCGGCGCGCGCGGCGCTGGAAAGCGTGGCATCGACGCCATCGAGCAACAGGCGTGCACCGTCGGGATCGTCATTGGTGATGCGTTCGAGGATCGCCTCGCCCACGGACGCTGGCATCGAGCCATCCTGCACGCTCGACGGACGGATACGCTTGGTCAGGCCCGGTTGGCGAATGAGATCGCGTTCGCGCGGGAGGTTGTAGTTGCCCTCCAGCCCTCTGGTCTGGCCAAGGCGGACGATGCCGGCGGCTTGCGGCAGGCGGCTGTATCGCGACAGCCATGCCTCGATACGTGGCAATTCGATGCGCGGGCTCTGGGGATCGAGGTAATAGGTCGCGAGCGCCGCGCCATGCAGCGGACCTTCGCTGCGCTCACCCAGCATGACCTCGACCCGGTCCCAGTTCTGCGCATCGATCGCTTCGAACAGCGACCCGTAATAGAGCCGGTCGTCCTGCGTCAGCAGGCGCGGCAAGGCCTGCGAATGTGAACGGGTAAAATACTCGACGCTGCTTTCCTGCACAGCCGATGTCTGTGCTGCGAGCGGAGAAGCGATGGTGAGGGCAAGAAGTGCCGGTGCGATCCTGGTTGTCATGCGGTCCATTCGAGCCAGCGCTGCCACAACCTTTCTCGGCGGGCTGCGGAGCGGGCGATCTGAGAGAAGTCGGGGGCGGAAAGGAGCGGGACCATTGTTCCGTTGCATTCGATGGCCAGCGGCTCACGTGCCTGCTCTAGCGCGATACCGAAGAGGGCAAGCTGACTGCGTCCGATCGCGAGCAGGCGCTGCGGGCGGGCGAGCGCGATATGGTGGCGGGCAATCTCGCCAAGGCCGGCGCGTGAAAGCTCATGCCAGTCAGGCATGGCCATCGATGCAGGCAACGCACTGGCGAAATAGGCTTCGTGAGCTGCGATACCCATCGCCTTGAGCATGGCGGCGAGCAGGCGACCGGCGCCGCCGGTCATCAGTCCTTCGGTATCGTCACTCTCCGGCTGACCGACCAGGACGAGTAGTTTGGCGCCCGCAACCCCGCGAGGCGGCAAGCGGCGTTCCAGCGAACCTTCGCCCAGGCTGGGCTCGGTCATCCACCATTCGCGAAATTCTTCGAGGCTGTCGGGCCAGTCAGCGCGAGGGCCTCCAATAGCCGGTCGATCTTCCTGGTCGAGCGCGCGTTCCAGCGGGCTTCGAACCGGCGGCGGTGCGGGGGGAGGGGGCGGTGCAGCCGTTACGGCATCTTCGGCCTCGGGCCGGGCGAGCCAGTCGGTCGCATCCTCCGCGAAATCGCAATCGACGCCTGCCTCGCGCCACCAGTCGATCGCTCCCTCGATACCTTCGAGGGGGCTGAAATCGCCGGTTTCAGGGGGGATCGCATTGCTCATCGTCTGGTCCAAGGTCTTGACCTCTTACGCGCCACCAATCAAGGCATCCTCACCGAATACGCGACGAAAAGAGAGTGACATGAGCGAACGCGAATCGATGCCTTGCGACGTGGTGATCATCGGCGGCGGACCTGCGGGCCTCGCTGCGGCGATCCGGCTGAAGCAGATCAACGCCGAGCTTGAAGTCGTCGTGCTCGAAAAAGGCAGCGAAATCGGTGCGCATATCCTCTCTGGCGCAGTGGTCGATCCCAAGGCGCTAAACGAGCTCTTGCCCGAATGGCGCGACATGGGATGCCCGATGGCGGAGACCCCGGTGACCGACAACTGGCACTGGGTCCTGTCCGAAAACGGCAAGTCCGACATGCCGCATCTCATCATGCCGCCCTTCCTCTCCAACGACGGCAATTACACCGGCTCGCTCGGAAACCTGTGCCGCTGGCTGGGCGAGCAGGCCGAAGGACTGGGCGTGATGGTCTTCCCGGGATTCCCTGCAGCGGAAGTCCTGTTCGACGAGAATGGCGCGGTAACCGGCGTGGCGACGCAAGACATGGGCATCGCGGCGGATGGAAGCCACAAAGGCGACTACCAGCCGGGGATGGAAATCCATGCCAAGTACACGCTCTTCGCTGAGGGCGCGCGCGGCAACCTCACCAAGAAGATGAAGGCGAAATACGACCTCGAGGCCGATTGCGAGCCACAGGTCTATGGCCTCGGCATCAAGGAATTGTGGGATATCGATCCCGCCAAGCACGAACAGGGCCGCGTGATCCACACGCAGGGATGGCCGCTCAGCGAGACCGGCACCTGGGGCGGCGGCTTCCTTTACCACCAGGCGAACGGCCAGGTGGCGCTCGGCTTCGTGACCGCGCTCGACTACAAGAACCCCTACGTCTCGCCCTACCAGGAATTCCAGCGCTGGAAGCATCACCCCGAGATCGCCGCGATCCTGGAAGGCGGCAAGCGCGTGTCCTATGGTGCACGCGTCATCAACGAAGGCGGCTGGCAGAGCGTGCCGAAGCTTGCCTTCCCGGGCGGCGCGCTGATCGGCTGTTCGGCCGGTTTCGTGAACGTGCCGCGCATCAAGGGCAGCCACACTGCGATGAAGAGCGGTATGCTCGCCGCCGAAAGCGTCGCTGCCGCCATCGCCGACGGCAAAGCGCATAGCGAGCTGATGGAATACGATGCCGCAGTCCGCGACAGCTGGATCGCCAAGGAATTGAAGCTCGTCCAGAACGCGCAGCCCGCCGTCGCCAAGTGGGGCGAGGATCTGGGCACCGTGATTGCAGGCATCGATATGTGGATGCGCACGCTCAAGATCGGCCTGCCGATCACGATGAAGCACCACCGCGACTACGAGGCACTGCAGCGCGCCGACCAGTACAAGCCGATCGCCTACCCCAAACCCGATGGCGTGCTCAGCTTCGACCGCCTGACCAATGTCAGCTTCAGCTACACCAACCATGCCGAGGACCAGCCCGTTCACTTGCAAGTCAAGGACTTGGAGCTGCAACGTGAGAGCGAACTGGAAGTCTTTGCCGGCCCCTCTACCCGCTATTGCCCGGCCGGCGTCTACGAATGGCTGGTCGATGAGGGGACGGGCGCGCCCAAGTTCCAGATCAACTCGCAGAACTGCGTCCATTGCAAGACCTGCGACATCAAGGACCCCAACCAGAACATCGAATGGACCACGCCCGAAGGCGGCGGCGGGCCGAACTACCCGAATATGTGATCGCCCACGTGGCGACAACCGAAACCGCCTACGCCAAGATCAACCTTGCGCTGCATGTTCGCAGGCGGCGCGAGGACGGCTATCACGAGCTTGAGACGCTGTTTGCCTTCGTCGATGCGGGGGATGTGCTGTCGGCACGCGCTGCGGCGCAGGACAGTGTCCACGTCGTCGGCGAATTTTCTGGTGGACTCGACGATCCGTTCGACAATCTCGTCGCCAAGGCGCTGGGAAAGCTGCCGCGGTCCGACGCTCTGGCGATCAAGCTAGAGAAGAACCTCCCCGTCGCAGCCGGGTTGGGCGGGGGATCGGCCGATGCGGGCGCGGCGTTCCGGATCGTTCGCCAGCGCAACGGCCTGCCCGAGGACTGGCACGCGCGCGCGACCGCGCTCGGCGCCGACGTCCCTGCATGTGTTGAGAGCCGCACCTGCATCGGGCGCGGAACGGGGACAGAACTCGAAATCGCCGACAACAGCCTTGCAGGCACCCCGGTCCTGTTGGTCAATCCGCGCGTGCCGCTCTCGACCGGACCAGTGTTCAAGACATGGGACGGGACCGACCGCGGGCCATTGCCGCAAGGCGATGCCCGCAAGATCGCGCTCGAAGGCCGCAACGATCTCGAAGCTCCAGCCATCACGCTTTGCCCGCCGATAGCGGGTGTGCTCGCCGCTTTGCGCGGAACTTCGCCGTTTCTCACCCGTATGTCAGGTTCTGGCGCGACCTGTTACGCGCTGTTCGATGACGAGACAGCGCGGGACGAGGCCGCGGCGCGTATTGCCGCCGACCACGCCGGCTGGTGGCAGATGCGAGGGAAACTCAGATGATCGACGGACTTCCTTACCGGCAGGTGGGTGTCGACGATATCAGGCCGGGTGGCCTCATCTGCGTGGCGGATCATGCATCCAATCACATTCCCCAGGGGATCGAGCTCGGCATCGATCCTCGGCTGACGAACGACCACATTGCGCTCGACATCGGCGTGGAGGGCATTGCCGACCGGTTGGCCCGTCGGCATGGCATCCCCGCGCATATCGCCACCGTGAGCCGGCTTGTCTGTGACTTCCACCGCAAGGAGGACGAGCCGGCGGTCGTCCCCACGACAAGCGACGGACACCTAATTCCCGGCAATATCGGCGCGGATGTCGAGAAGCGTCTCGACCTGTACCATCGCCCCTACCACGAGGCGTTCAAGCGTCTGATTGAGGAGGCGAAACCGCGCCTCATCGTGGCGCTTCACAGCTTCACGCCAAGTCTTGCGACGAGCGACGAGGAACGCCCCTGGGAAGTCGCGCTGCTCTACAACCAAGACGATCGCGCGGCGCAGCACGCCATGCGCCTTTTCGCGCAGCAGGGGCTCACCGTCGGCGACAATCAGCCCTATTCCGGCAAGCAGCTCAACGCCACGATGGACCGCCATGCGGAAACGCAGGGCATCCCCTATTGCACCGTAGAGATCCGACAGGACCAGATCGCGACGGAGGCTGGGCAGGCGCGCTGGGCGGTGATGCTGGCCGACATCATGGGCCGCGTCGCGCTCGAAGTTTGAGCGGGTCCAAGCAAAAGCTGTTTCGCACCACGGCTTGATTGGCCTAACCCAATACCTCCGCTCATCCTGAGCCTGTCGAAGGATAGCCACTTCGGCACCTGACCCTTCGACAGGCTCAGGATGAGCGGGTATGAGTTCCGTTCAACATTCGAGACCCGCCATGCCCGCCTATCGTTCACGCACCACCACCCACGGACGCAACATGGCCGGCGCACGCGGATTGTGGCGCGCGACGGGCATGAAGGATGGCGATTTCGGCAAGCCGATAATTGCCGTGGTGAACAGCTTTACCCAGTTCGTGCCGGGCCATGTCCACCTGAAGGACCTCGGCCAGCTGGTTGCGCGCGAGATCGAGGCGGCGGGCGGCGTCGCCAAGGAATTCAACACTATCGCTGTCGATGACGGCATTGCGATGGGCCATGACGGGATGCTCTATTCGCTCCCCAGCCGCGACCTCATCGCCGACAGCGTCGAGTACATGGTCAATGCCCATTGTGCCGATGCAATGGTGTGCATCTCGAATTGCGACAAGATCACTCCAGGCATGCTGATGGCAGCGCTGCGGCTCAACATTCCGGTAGTGTTCGTCAGCGGCGGGCCGATGGAGGCGGGCAAGGTGGTGGTGAAGGGCAAGGAAGTCGCGCTCGACCTCGTCGATGCGATGGTGGCTGCAGCAGACGAAGCCTACACCGATGAGGAAGTGGCGGCGATCGAGCAGAACGCCTGCCCGACCTGCGGATCATGCAGCGGCATGTTTACTGCGAACTCGATGAACTGCCTGACCGAAGCGCTGGGCTTGTCGCTGCCCGGCAATGGTTCGACGCTTGCCACCCATGCCGACCGCAAGGGCCTGTTCGAGCGGGCAGGGCGGCTCGTGGTAACACTGGCAAAGCGCTATTACGAGGAGGACGACGAGAGCGTCCTGCCGCGCACCATCGCCAGCTTCGAGGCGTTCGAGAACGCGATGAGCCTCGATATAGCGATGGGTGGCTCGACCAACACCGTGCTCCACCTGCTCGCCGCTGCGCATGAGGCGGGAGTCGATTTCACCATGAAGGACATCGACCGGCTGAGCCGCAAGGTGCCGTGTCTTTCCAAGGTCGCTCCGGCCAAAAGTGACGTCCATATGGAAGACGTGCACCGTGCGGGCGGGATCATGTCGATTCTCGGCGAGCTTGAAAAGGCGGGCCTGCTCCACACCGCGCTTCCTACGGTACACAGCCCGACCATGGGCGATGCGCTCGACGATTGGGATATTGGCCGCACGCAGAACAACAAGGTCCGCGAATTCTTCGCCGCTGCGCCGGGCGGGGTGCCGACGCAGACCGCCTTCAGCCAGTCGCGCCGGTGGGAAGAGCTCGATCTCGACCGCGAGAATGGGGTGATCCGCAGTGCCGAACACGCCTTCAGCAAGGATGGTGGTCTCGCTGTTCTCTATGGGAATATCGCGCGGGACGGCTGCATCGTGAAGACAGCGGGCGTGGACGAGAGCATCCTGAATTTCTCCGGTCCGGCAAAGGTTTACGAGAGCCAGGACGATGCCGTCACTGCAATCCTGACAGGACAGGTTGTAGAGGGTGACGTAGTGGTTATTCGCTATGAGGGACCACGCGGCGGGCCTGGTATGCAGGAAATGCTCTATCCGACGAGTTACCTCAAATCGAAAGGGCTGGGCGCGGCTTGCGCCCTGCTGACCGACGGGCGTTTTTCAGGTGGCACCTCGGGCCTCTCGATCGGTCACGTATCGCCTGAGGCTGCCGAGGGCGGCGAAATCGGCCTGGTCGAGACTGGTGACATGATCGAGATCTCGATCCCGGAGCGGACGATCAACCTCGCAGTGTCCGACGAAGTGCTGGCCGAACGGCGGGTTGCGCAAGAAGCGAAGGGCTGGGCGCCCACCGCTCCGCGTGCACGGCGCGTATCGCCGGCACTCGAGGCCTATGCCGCTATGACGACTTCGGCCGCACGCGGCGCGATCCGCGACGTTTCGCAAATCAAACGCGGCTGAGGCTTGCCCCCGGCGCGCCCGCGTGGCAGCGGCGGGAAATGGCGCCCCTAGCAAAGTTCCTGAGCCTGTCGATCGGTCTGGCGCTGGCCGGATGCGGCAGAGGCGAAGTTTCTCCCGAAATTTCAGAGCAGGGCGGCAAGCCAGTTGAATGCGCACTCGCCGGTGCGGCCGACTTCGCCAGAAATTGCATGATCGTGGTGGAGAGCGGCGAGGACACCTTCCTTATTCGTCATAGTGATGGCGGATTTCGTCGTTTCGCCCTCGATCCCGAAACCGGTTGGCAGGTCGCCGACGGCTCGGCGCAGCTGGAGATTGGCGGTGGACCGGACACGGGCTCTATGGAGTTTTCGGTAGGGAAAGATCGCTACCTCGTCCCAATCACCGAGTTGCCGGGAGGCAAATCATGATGGGTGATCCTGTCCTCACCGTCGCCGAAATGCGTGCGGCTGAGCAGGCTGCGATGGACGCCGGTGCCAGCGAATGGGAACTGATGCAGCGCGCCGGGATCGGTGCTGCGCACTGGGTCGCGCGGATGGCGGGAGGCAGGGCGGTTACCGTGCTATGCGGCCCCGGCAACAATGGCGGCGACGGCTATGTTATCGCCGAGGCATTGCGGGCGGGCGGCAACGAGGTCCGAGTCGTCGCGCCGCTTTCCCCCAGAACCGAAACCGCGGCGAAGGTAGCACAGGAGTTTCGTGGGCTGGTCCTCGATCGCATTGAAAGATTGTGCGATCCGGTCGTCGTCGATTGCCTGTTCGGATATGGACTTTGCCGACAGGTCACAGGTGAGTTTCTGAATTTACTTGAGATATTGAAGACAAGTAACTGCTATAAAATAGCAATCGATGTACCCAGCAGCGTGGAGAGTGACAAGGGTCGAATACTGGGACCGATTGTCGACTACGACCTGACGCTTGCGCTTGGAGCGTGGAAGCAAGCGCATTTCCTGATGCCTGCCGCCGCCCACATGGGTGCGCTTCGGTGCGTTCCCATCGGACTCGATCTGGCAATGGCGGCGGAGAAGCTATCGACCCCGCCGCGATTGGAAAAACCCGAGGCGGATGCCCACAAATACAGGCGCGGATTGCTGGCCATCGTTGCGGGCGCCATGCCGGGTGCGCCGCTGCTTTCCGCAGAGGCGGCGATGCGGGCCGGGGCAGGCTATGTGAAGCTGTTGAGCGAGCATTCGCATCCCGACGCACCGGCCGATCTGGTTGTCGCAAAATTTGCGAATGAAGCGCTTCATGAGGGGCGGAACAGTGCCCTGCTGTTCGGTCCCGGTGCCGGTCGCGATGATGCGGCCTGCAGCCGCCTTGCGCAGGTTCTCGAACGGCACCTCCCGACTGTGCTCGATGCCGACGCACTCCACCTCCTAGATTCCGACATGCTCGAGGGTGCTGACGTCACGCAGTTGTGCCTCACACCGCATGAGGGCGAACTGGCAAAACTGTGCGAGTGCTTTGGCGTCACGGCGGAGAACAAACTCGACAAGGCGCGAGGCCTGCACGACGCCACCGGGTTGACCGTGCTCGCCAAGGGGGCCGACACGATCCTCGTCGGGACTGACGGCATCCGCTTCTTCCCCCGGGGATCGAGCTGGCTCTCGGTTGCCGGTAGCGGCGATGTGCTGGCCGGTATCATTGCGTCGCGCCTTGCAGGCAATGGCGATCCCTTCCGGGCCTGTGAGGAGGGTGTCTGGGTCCACCACGAAGCGGCGAGGCTTGCGGGCCCCGCCTTCACTGCAAGCCAGTTGGCAAAGGCGGTGCAACCCGCAATGGCGCAATTCCTGTGAGCGAAGAGATCATCCGCATCGCCGCAAAGGGGGATGGCGTCACCGCGTCGGGTCGTCATGTGCCCGGAGGAGTTCCCGGTGACGTCGTGAATGATGACGGCACGCTAGAGCCCGGGCCGCACCGTGTCGAACCGCCGTGCCGCCATTTCGGCACTTGCGGCGGGTGCCAGCTGCAGCAGGCCGACGAAGCCGCCCTGCGCGACTTTGTGACCGGACGCGTAGCTTTCGCGGCCGAGGGGCAGGGGGTCCACCTTGGCGCACTGCTGCCGACCCACCTTTCGCCCCCGCAGACCCGTCGCCGCGCGACGCTCCATGCCTTACGTACCGGACAAGGCGCCGTGATCGGCTTTCGGGAGAAGGGATCGCACCGCATCGTCGATATGCGCGAATGCCATATCGTCCTTCCCGCGATCTTCGCGCTGGTCGAGCCGCTGCGCAAACTCGTCGCCGCGCACGCAGGCCGCCAACCCGTCGATATCGAGCTCACCGTGATCGACCAGGGTGTCGACTGCTCGATCAAGGGCATCGAGGCAGACGGCCTCGCGGCAACCGAAGCCATGCTCGATTTCGCCCGCGATCAGGCGCTTGCCCGCCTGTCGCTCGATCGCGGATTCGGTCCTGAGACGGTCTGGGAGCCGGAGCCGGTTACCGTGACGCTCGGCAATTTCGCAGTCCCGTTTCCGCATGGCAGCTTCCTCCAGCCGACCGCTGACGGTGAAGCCGCACTGGTCGAGGACGTCCGGGCATTTCTCGGTAATGCAAGTACCATTGCGGACCTGTTCTCGGGGCTGGGCACCTTCGCTTTCGCGCTGGTCGGAGCGCCAAAGGTGCTTGCGGTCGAGGCGGCTCGTGATGCCCATCTCGCGTGCAAGGCGGCCGCGAATGCGCGCGGGCTGCTGGTCCATTCGCTGCACCGCGACCTTTTCCGCAATCCGCTTCAGGCTGACGAGGCCTCCCGCTTCGGGGCCCTCCTGCTCGACCCGCCGCGCGCCGGGGCGAGGGAGCAGGTGGCACAGATCGCTGCCAGCACTGCGACCCGTGTCGCCTATGTCAGTTGCAACCCCGCAAGCTGGGCGAAAGACGCGAAGACGCTGGTCGATGCCGGTTTCACGCTCGAAAAGCTGAGACCCGTCGGTCAGTTCCGCTGGTCGACCCATGTCGAGCTGACGAGCTATTTTACCCGTTAGCCTCTCAGTGCCGCCAGCAACTGGTTGTGCAGCCACTCCTGTGCACCCTGGCTCGAATATGAGTGGTCGGCCCCTGCGCATCGGTTGATGCGCGTATCGGCGTCGTCCCAGCGCTCGGCAAAGACCTGCGCGGTCCGGTCGCGTTCCGCGAGAAGGATGCTCACGGGGCCGAGGAATCCGGACAGTCCCGCGCGCATCTCCATTGCGAGCGACGAAGTGGCACTCTTGCCACGCGCTGCCTGGGCTATCCCCCGCGCGAGCTTGCCAAGGTCGACACCGCCCCTCAGCAGTCGCCCGATTTCGGCAGGGTTCTTCAGCTTTTCGACATAGCGCGAGCGGACAGCCGATGCTGGCAGTGCGTCGGCTTCGTCCTCCTCTATCGTCCAGGGGTTGCTCAACACGAGCGCGTCAAGTCCGTCTCCGCTCGACAGCATCAGCGCGGACGCAGCGTCGCAATTCCCGAAACCCACCACCCGCTCGACATGGGGCGCAATGGCACGGAAGGCGAGCAGGGCGGCCGCGATATCCTTGCGCGAGCGGCGGAAGCCGCGGTTTTCCCCCTCGCTGTCCCCGATCCCACGCCGATCGAAGCGAAAGACGGGGAAACCGGCGGAGGCAAGATTGGCGGCCAGTCGTGCCTGTCCATTGTAGGCACCTGCGCGAATCTCATTGCCGCCCGATACGATCAGCAGCCCTGTCTTAGCGGGGGCATTGTCCAGCGTCGCGCCGCAGCGTCGCCCCTGGCACTCGTAGGTGAGCGGCATCCGGCTCATGACAGGCCTAGGTCCGATGCAAGGATGTCGGCAAGCGCCTGCGCCTGCTGTGCGTCGAAGTGGTTCTCGGCATTGAGCCACAGGCCGGGGCCGCCAAGCCGGTCCTGCGCAATGATCTCCTGCCGGTCAGCGGGAGCGAAGGTTTCGCTGGATAGCTCCCGCACAAGTTCGGCGCCGAAGGCCCATCCGCCGATGGTCACCCCCTCGCGCCTGGCATCTTCGAGGATGGCTGCTGTGTCGGCTGGTGTTCCCGCTTCGCGCAAGGCAATGGTGTGGGCGCGGATCAATCCGCGCAGAATCTGGTCGGGCCGGGGCGGTGCAAGCAGCCATCCCGGCGCCGTCTCGGGCGCGAGCCATGCTCCCGAACGGATCGCAAGCACATGGCTGGCCGAGAAATGCCCGGCTGCTGCGGTCACGGCCTTGCGCCACAGGGCCAGTGTCTGCTCGCCGTGAGGCTGAAGGCTTTCGTTGCATCCCGGCAAGTCCGGGCAGAAACAGTCAATCCCCAGATCGTCAAGAAGACGCATTATTTCAGTAATCTGGCGACGAAACTTGTTGGCTTCCGTGAAGAGTGGGGCGATTACCAATATGCGGATCGATCGCTGCTGATCGAAGCCGAGAACCATCTCCTCGCCGGTGCCACCCGTCGCGAGCGGACAGGGCCAGCTGGCATACACCTGCTGCTCAGGCTCCGACCGCCTTCGCCTCAGCGAAGGTCAGGAGGCCGCCATAGGTCTCGAGCATTTCCGCTTCGAGATCCTCGTCGTCGATGATGATGTCGAGGCGGTCTTCCATCTCGGTCAGCAATGTCGCGACGGCCATGGAATCGAGTTCGGGCAGGTGGCCGAACAGTCCGGTGTCATTGTCGAACCCTTCGACCTGCTCTTCCCCCAGCGAAAGAACATCACGCAGGATCGCACGCAGAATGGTGTCGATCTCGCTCCGGTCCGATCCGGTGGTTTCGGCGCTGGCAGTTTCGGCAGTCATGAACCTGGAACATTCCCCTGTGTCAGGAGGCGATGCCCTTAGCCACGGCGCGTTATGGACGCAAGGCGGCGGAGAAGGGTCTTGGCCAGCGGCTTCCACGCGGCACGCTGGCGCCAATCGAGGCATGTGACGCGGTAACGGGTGCGTACGAACTCCATCCAGTCGCGCTTGTAGGCATCCGATCCGGTGCCGAAATCAACCAGTGCTACCTTGTCCCGGTCGATCGCATATTCGAACATGGCGGCGCTCAGCGTAGTGCCCGCCGAGAGCGCTTTTGCCTCTTCGAGATGAGCCAACTTGTGGATGTAGGCGGTGCCGTTCTCGACCGTCCAGAATTGGGCCGCGACGGGTTTGCCGGCTGCTCGCGCAATCCCGATGCGCAGATGCCCCGCCTCTCCTTCCTTGCGCGCGAAGGCTTCGAGCAGGTCTGCCCGTTCCTCGTCGGGCTTCCAGCTGCCTTCGTAGACTGCCTTGTAGTCCTCCCACGCAGTCTCATCGAAGTGGGTGTGAATCGCGGTGTCGACCTTCTTGCCCTTGCGGAGCAGCGTCGTGCGCATCTTGCCCGGGCGATAGGACCAGTAGGTCGCAAAATCGCGCCCCTCGACGGGCAGGACGTGGTTCTCGTCGCAAGGTTCGACGAAGACCGCCCATCCGGCCTTGCGTAAAGCCATCGCAGTCCTCGTGGCGCTGCCATCCTCTTCGGGCACGGGTTCGAGAACGATGGAGTGGCTCCGGCCGCGCAGTTCGCGGGCCAGCCGGACGAGGACCTCGTCGGCGATCTCGTCATTTCGGCACAATGGGCGCCAGGCGAAGCTGAACCAGTTGATGAGGCTGCGCAGGCCCTCGGCAGTCTCCATCAGGGGCAGGGCGATCTGGCGCCGCGCATCGTCGGCGACGACGATCAAGGGGTGCTCGACATGCTCGCACAGCAGCGCATACCAATCGGACCTGTCGAAGGGACCGATGGCAAAACGGTCGAACTCTTGCAGTTTCCCGGCCTTGTCGTGATAGCTGACCGCGATGTCCAAACGGAATTCCTCTTGGCGGAGTGCTGATGCCTGATCCCACGCCCTATCCGCTCGATCAACTGGCCGAGCGCGGCGATGCACAGGCGCCTGCGCTGGTGCTGCGCGATCGGACGCTCGATTTCGCCGAGCTGCGCGAGCGCGTCGGGCTCCTGGCAGGCTGGCTGGCCGGCAGGGCGGAGAAGGGCGCGCGCGTGGCCTCCTGGGCCGCGAAGGGCGAGCTCACCTGCCTGCTGCCATTGGCGGCTGCTCGCGCCGGACTGGTCCATGTGCCGATCAACCCGCTGCTCAAGCGCGCGCAGGCGGCGCATATCCTGGCAGACAGCGGATCGGTGTTGCTGATGGCCAACAAGGCGCGGCTTGCCTCGCTGGAGGAGGGCGATCTGCCCGACGGATGTGCGGCGCTGGAGGAGAACGAAGTGTTCGCAGGGGCCGAGGCTGCGGGCGACACTCTGCCGCCATCCAACCAGGATCCCGACGATCTGGCGGCAATCCTCTACACCAGCGGTTCGACGGGACGACCCAAGGGCGTCATGCTGAGCCATGCCAACATGTGGCTCGGCGCTGTCTCGGTGGCGGAATACCTGGGCATGGCGGCGGATGACGTCACGCTGTCGGTGCTGCCGCTCAGCTTCGACTACGGGCAGAACCAGCTGCTCTCAACCTGGTACGCTGGCGGCAGTGTGGTTCCGCTCGACTATCTTTTCCCGCGCGACGTCGCGAAAGCCTGCGGCAAGCATGGCGTCACCACGCTGGCAGCCGTGCCGCCACTCTGGGTGCAACTGACCGAACTCGACTGGCCCGGTGAGGCAGTCGCCAGCATGAGGCGCCTGACCAATTCCGGCGGAGCGTTGACCGTCGACCTGGTGCGCGACTTGCGCGCAATGTTCCCCGATGCGCGGCTATTCCCGATGTACGGCCTGACCGAGGCCTTCCGCTCGACCTATCTCGACCCGTCGCTGGTCGACGAGAACCCGACATCGATGGGCACAGCGATCCCCTTTGCCGAAATCCTCGTGATCGACGATGCGGGCGAGGTCGCCGCGCCGGGCGAGGAGGGTGAGCTGGTCCATTGCGGGCCGCTTGTGGCGCATGGCTACTGGCAGGACCCCGAGCGGACGGCGGAACGCTTCAAACCCGCTCCCGCTGCGTCCGAGTATGGTGGAACGGCTGTGTGGTCAGGCGACCGGGTGAAGCGCGCCGAGGACGGCTTGCTCTATTTCGTCGGTCGCCGCGATGCGATGATCAAGAGTTCGGGCAACCGGATCAGCCCGCAGGAGATCGAGAGCGCTGCTCTGGCAACCGGACTGGTCGCCGAGGCCGTGGCGCTGGGGGTAAAAGACGATAGGCTGGGTCATGCGATTCACCTCGTGGTCCGCGCCTCGCAGGACGCAACCGATGCCGAGGAAGCGCTGCCCAAGGCCTTGCACAAGGAACTGCCGACCTTCATGCACCCCCATGTGATCCACTGGCGCGAAAAACTCCCGCTCAATCCCAATGGCAAGCTCGATCGCACCGCCATCGCCCGCGAGATCGGAGAATGAAGCCGCTCGGGCCCATTCCTGCAGGATACGCGGTGCTCGATGGCGAGCTTGCGATAGGCGGGCGCAAGGCTTCCGAGCTCGTCGCCGAAGCCGGCACGACCCCGCTGTTCGTCTATTCGCGCGATCTGATCGACCGGCGCCTGCACGACTTGCGGCAAGCCATGCCTGATCGATTGAAGATCAATTATGCTATAAAAGCCAATGGTTTTGCACCAGTTCTTCGATTTGTTTCGACACTTGTGGACGGCCTTGACATCGCCTCTGGTGGCGAACTCGAGATGGTCCGCGAAACTGGCTTCGACCTGTCGCGCGTCAGCTTTGCCGGACCGGGCAAGCGCGATGCCGAGCTTGAGGCAGCCGTCGCTGCTGGCGTTACGCTCAACCTCGAAAGCGAGAACGAGGCCCGCCGTGCATTGACGATTTGCGAGAGGCTGGGCGTGACGCCGCGTCTCGCCATCCGTGTGAACCCCGATTTCGAGCTCAAGGGATCGGGCATGAAGATGGGCGGAGGCGCAAAACCCTTTGGCGTCGATGCCGATCGTGTCCCGCAGCTTGCCCGCGAGATCGTGGGTGCCGGATGCGAATGGCGCGGGCTCCACATCTTCACGGGTAGCCAGGCCCTCTCGGCCGAGGCGGTGATCGACATGCAGGCCAAGGTGCTCGACTGCGCGCACCGCATTGCCAGCGAGGCCGGGCTGAGCCTGCCCAAGCTCAATATGGGCGGTGGCTTCGGGATACCCTATTTCGCAGGGGACGAGCCGCTTGATATCGTGGCTGTCGGGGAAGCTCTTGAGGGGCGTTTTGACGACCTCCCCGACACCCTTTCCGAAGCTGAACTCTTTATCGAGCTTGGCCGCTATCTTGTTGGCGAAGCAGGGGTTTATCTCACGCGCATTGTCGATCGCAAGGAAAGCTATGGCGAGACTTATCTCGTCACCGATGGCGGCCTACACCACCAGCTCGCGGCCTCGGGCAATTTCGGCACGGTGGTGCGGCGAAACTATCCGGTAGCCATCGCCACGCGCTTCGACGCCGAGCCTGAAGAGGTTGCAAATGTGGTTGGCTGCCTGTGCACCCCGCTCGACCGCCTCGCGGACAAGGCGCAGTTGCCCGGGGCTGACGTCGGCGACATTGTCGCGGTGTTCTGCGCCGGTGCCTATGGCGCCAGCGCATCGCCCAGTGCGTTTCTCGGACAGGGGCCTGCGGCAGAAGTCCTGATTTGAGACACATGCCAAATATGCGCTAAAACCTCGGGAATCCGCCGGGTTCGGGGCGCATGGATAACGGTATGTTCACCTTTCGCGGGCAAGTATGTTCCCAAACAGGGACTGTCGGGCGCCATGCGGGCCCGGCCGGACCATGCGTGAATGCCAGGGATAGTTTCTATGCGTCTTGACCGTACCACCTCTCTGCTCGCCGGTTGCGCGATGGCCTCGCTGGCCCTCGCCGGTTGCACTGCGAACGGACCCGAGCTTCCGCCTGCAACCTTCGTGGCGCTGCAGGAAGGCCCGGGCGAGGACTACGTGATCGGTCCGCTAGACGAGCTGACGATCCACGTCTGGCGCAATCCCGAACTGGGTGCGGAAAAGATCCAGGTCCGTCCCGACGGGCGCATCACTATCCCGCTGGTCAAGGACATGCCCGCTGTGGGCAAGACGCCTTCGATGCTGGAAGAGGACATCCGCCTCCAGTTGAGCCAGTACATCGAAGATCCGTTGGTTTCGGTGATCGTCAACGAATTCGCCGGCACCTTCAGCCAGCAGGTTCGCATCGTCGGCGCGACCGAACAGCCCGCGTCGCTGCCCTACCGTGCGAACATGACGGTGCTCGACGCGATGATCGCGGTCGGCGGCTTGTCCGAATTCGCAGCCGGCAACCGTGCCAAGCTGATCCGCTTCGACAAACAGGCGGGTAAGCAGCAGGAATATGCGCTACGCCTCACCGACCTGCTGAAACGCGGCGACAGCAAGGCAAATGTCATGCTTATGCCGGGGGATGTGATCATCATCCCCGAAAGCACGTTCTAAGGGGTCTGCGGGGGCATGCAGGAAGTTTTCGACGAGATACGCAGTGCGCTGCACACGGTGTGGAACCGCCGTTGGCTGGCGCTTGCCATCGCCTGGGGAGTTTGCCTCGCCGGGTGGCTGCTCGTCGCGTTGATCCCGAACACATACGAAAGCCAGGCGCGAATCTACGTCGAGCTCGACGATGTGCTGTCCAAGCAGCTCGATATTTCGGGCGAGGGTCAGCAGGCGATTACCAAGGTCCGCCAGACACTGACCAGTTCGGTGAACCTCGAAAAGGTCGTGCGCCAGACGCGCCTTGGCGAGAAGGTCGAAACCCAGCGAGAGATGCAGCGGGCCGTCGACTCCCTGACCGAGAAGGTCTCTGTGCGCAATTCGCAGGACAACCTCTTCGAACTGACCGCAACCATCGGTGATTCAAGCCTGAGCGACGCCGAGAACGCCGCCCTTTCACAGGACGTGGTGCAAAAGCTGATCGACATCTTTCGCGAGGAGAATGTCGCCGGCAATCGTGGGCAGGTGGCCGACACTCTGGTCTTTCTCGACCAGCAACTCGAAGACCGCAAACGCGAGCTTGAAGCGGCCGAACAGCGTCGCCTCGCCTTCGAGGCGCAGCATCCCGACCTGGTTGGCGGAAGCACCACGCTGGCAGGTCGCCTCAATGTGATGCGTGACGAGATGCGCGGGGTCGATGCCGATGTTGCAGCGGCGCAGAGCGCACTTGCCGCGATCAATGGCCAAATTGCCAGCACGCCGCGGACGATAACCGTTCCGGGTGAAGCAGGGGGCGCCCGTGGCGCACTCTCTCAGGCCCAGTCGCAGCTTGCCGCCATGCGCGCGCGCGGGCTGACCGACAGCCACCCCGATGTCCAGGCGCAGAAGCGGCAGGTCGAGGCCCTTCGCCAGCAGGCGGCCAATGAGCCGGCCGGCACCGGCGGCTCGCAGAACCCGGCCTATGCGTCGCTGGTATCGATCCGCGCCGAACGGCAGGCGAATTTGCAGGCCCTGCAGGCGCGCAAGGCCGCGCTGCAATCCGACATGTCGCGCCTGATGGCGTCGCAGGCGGACGAGCCTACGGTTGCCGCCGAGGCAAACCGCATCAGCCGTGACTACGACGTGCTCAAGGAAAAATACGACGAGCTCCTCAAGAATCGTGAGGAAATGCGCCTGCGCGGCCAGGTGGAGACCGAGCGGAGTGCCTTCCAGTTCGAAGTGATCGACCCGCCGACGGTGCCACGCAAACCGGCAGCGCCCAACCGGCCGCTGCTCCTCATCGGGGTCCTGCTCGCAGGGATCGCTATCGGCTGCGGTGTGGCCTTCGCCATGGGTATGATGCGGTCGAGCTTCACCACGGCGGACAAGCTCGAGCGCGTCCTCGACCTTCCGGTCATCGGCACGGTCTCGCGCTCCATGACGGCAGAGAAGCGCATTATCGAGCGCGCCAGTCTCAAGAAATTCTTCGCTGCCAGCGGTGCCCTGGCGGCGGTGTGTCTCATGCTCCTGGTCGTCGAGATGATCCAGGTCGGATCGGTGGCCTGAGGGGGAATTGTGTCAGTGAACAAGCCCACCAAGATTACCCCGCCGGAAGACGGCAAGAAGCGCGACGGCGGCTCGCTGCTCGAACGTGCAAGCGGGGCTTTCGGCCTCGACAAGCTCGCGCCCGCGGCGGTCCCGTCGAAGCTGGAGAGCGACAAGGCAAAGAAGTTCGCTCCGCAGCGGCGCAAGGCCGGGAGCGATTCTGAGGCACCAAAGCGCCGGGTATCGGACTTTATCGGCGATCCTGCATCTGCTCCCACGGCCGAAACCGGCGATCGCCTACAAGCTACGGCACCCGTCGACCCTGCGGTTCGTTTTACCGGGGAGAAGCGCGAAGTCGTGCGGTCGGTGCTGCGCGAGCAGGGGCTCATCGATCCCGATGGCGGCTCCTCGCGGCTGCTGGAGGAATTCCGGATCATCAAGCGGCAGGTGCTCACGAGCGCCAAGGCCGAGGGTTCGGCACAGTCGCGCCGCGTACTGGTGTGTTCACCGCATCCGAACGAAGGCAAGACCTTCTGCGCAATGAACCTCGCCATAGCCCTCTCCGGCGAGCGGGATACCGAGGTGCTCCTGATCGATGCCGATTTCGGCAAGCCTTCGATAATGTCCAAACTCGGCCTCGAAGCGGGCAAGGGCTTCATGGATGTGCTTGCCGACCCTTCGAGCCATGTCGAGGATTACATCGTAAACACCGACATCGGCGGACTTTTCGTTCTCCCTGCAGGCGAGCGCACGGGCCGTGATAGCGAATATCTCGCCAGCGAACGAACCTGGGAAGTGCTCAACCGCCTGACGCGCGGTGCGCCCAATCGCATCGTCATTTTCGACAGTCCTCCGGCCTTGGCCGCGACTCCCGCGGCGGAGCTTGCCAAGCACGTCGGACAGGCACTGCTTGTTGCGCGCGCCGACATGACCGGGCAGGCGGCCCTAGAGGACGCTCTGGACCTGCTGTCGGCCTGTCCCGATATCAAGCTGCTGCTCAACGACGCCACTTTCAATCCCAGCGGCCGCAAGTTCGGCAGCTACTACGGATACGGGGAGTAGGACCTTGGCCTATCCTCGCCTGAAGCGCGCGATCTGCGCCATCGCCTTGCTGGGCGGCATCGTGCCTGCCGGCTCGCTCTCGGCGCAGGAGGGCGGAACCCCTGCTGCTTCGTCCGATCGCGGAGAACGCAGGTCGATCGGCCGTACCAGCGTGGATCCCTATATCGAGGCGAACAGCATCGCGAACTGGCAGATCTCGCCGGGCGACGATGTGGTCACCTATACTCAGCTCGCTGCAGGAGTGGACGCCTCGGTGGTGGGCCGCAACAATGGCGCAGCTATCTCCGTCCGGTACGAGCGCACCTTCGCGCACCAGGATGACGGCGCGGATTCGGACAGCCTGACCGGCCTTGCACGCGGTTACACGACGCTCATTCCCAATGTCCTCACCTTTGAGGCGGGCGCACTGGCGAACCGGACGAGCGTCGATGCCAGTGGCAGCTCGATCATTGCGCCATCGGTGGATGCCGATCTCTCGACGCACACCTATTCGGTCTATGCAGGCCCGACGCTGCAAACACGCGCGGGCAATGTCGACGTCAGCGCGAATTATCGCATCGGCTATACCCGCGTCGATGGTCCCGACTTCGTCACTCTTGGGGGTCAGACCGCCGATCTCTTCGACGAAAGCGTCAGCCAAAGCGCCAATGTGCGCGCCGGCATCGCGCCGGGACGCGGCTTGCCCGTGGGGGTCGGCGTGGGTGCTGGCTTCTACCAGGAAGACGTCAGCAATCTCGATCAGCGCGTCCGTGACGCCTATGTGCGCGCCGATGTGACCGTGCCGGTTTCGCCCACGCTTGCCGTAGTCGGTGGCATCGGTGTCGAGGATGTCGAAGTATCGAGCCGCGACGCCCTGCGTGACGGTACCGGCAATCCGATCATCGGCGCCGACGGGCGCTATGTCGTCGACGAAACCAGCCCGCGCGTCATCGCTTACGACGCCGAGGGCCTGATCTGGGACGTCGGCGTGGTCTGGCGCCCGAGCAGCCGCACGCAATTGCAGGCCAGCTTCGGCCATCGTTACGACAGCGAGACATACTACGGAAGCTTCTCGTGGAAGCCCGACCGCCGCAGCAATTTCTCGGTCAATGTCTATGACGCGATCCAGGGCTTCGGCGGTCGTCTCAACAATTCGCTCGCGGCGCTGCCGGTCGACTTCACCGTGGTCCGCGATCCTGTGACGGGCGCGATCACGGGCTGCGCGAACAGCCTGGAAGGGTCTGGCTGTATCGACGGCCTGCTCGGTTCGGTCCGCTCATCGGTCTTCCGTGGCCGCGGAGTTTTCGCCAGCTACACCCACCAGGCAGGACGCCTAGCGATGGGCATCGGCGTAGGCTACGACCGCCGCAAGTTCATCGGCGCGCCCGGCACGGTGCTCGAACTGGCGGACGGCATAGTCGACGAGAGCGTTTTTGTCTCGGCCAACCTCTCCGGTCCGCTGGGCAACGGCAATTTCGGCATCAACACCTACGCCAACTGGTTCGACAGCGGTACAAGCAGCCTAGGCGATGCCTTCGCCCTTGGCGCTGCCGCTTCCTACAGCGAGCGCGTGTGGCGCGGACTTTCCGCCCGCGCGGCCATTGCCATGAACATGCTCGACGCAGAAGCTGCGCCGGAGGAAATTCTGACTGCTTCCGCGCTGCTCGGCCTGCGCTACGATTTCTGATAAGGACGCTGTGATGTACGAGGAATTCTACGGTTTCAGCGAGCGGCCATTCCAGCTCACGCCCGATCCGGCGTTCTACTTCGAGAGCGTCACGCACAAGAAGGCGCTGAGCTATCTCGGCTACGGACTCAACCAGGGCGAAGGCTTCGTCGTGATCACCGGCGAGGTCGGTGCGGGCAAGTCGACGCTGGTGGCGCATCTCAAGCAGAAGCTCGAAGGCGACCGCATGACGATGGGCGAAGTCGTCACCAGCGCGCTTGACGGCGAGGAGATGATCCATGTCGCCGCACGTAGTTTCGGTCTCGATATCGAAGGCGGAGACAAGGCCGCAGCTCTCGCCGCTATCGAACTGTTCCTCCACGAGGAAGCGCGCAATGGCCGCCGGGTATTGCTGATCATCGACGAGGCACAGAACCTCTCGATCGGCGCGCTCGAAGAGTTGCGCATGCTCTCGAATTTCCAGCTGGGTTCGCACCCGCTGCTGCAGACGCTGTTGCTCGGCCAGCCCGAGTTCAAGCACCTGCTGGCCCAGTCGGACGAGCTCGAACAGCTGCGCCAGCGTGTGATCGCTGCGCACCACCTCGAGCCGATGCAGCCTGGCGAGGTCGAGCCCTACGTCACGCACCGGCTCCACCATGTCGGTTGGGACGGGAATCCCGAGATCGACAGCGGCGTCTGGGCTATGCTGCATCAGGCGACTGGAGGCATTCCGCGTAAGATCAACCAGGTGATGAATCGCCTCCTGCTGATGGGCGCGGTGGAGGAACAGTCGGTCCTCGAGATCGATATGCTCGCTGCCGTGCTGGAGGAAATGGCGGCCGACAATGCACCGGAGGAAGCTGCGGCATCCGCTCAGCGTGCGCGTCCGGACCGAGATCTTCCAGCTGCCGATGCGATTGCCAAGGCGCGCGGTGAGGGTGCACAGGCCGCTGCTGCGCCGCAACCGATGTCGGCGGAACAGGAGAAAGGTCTCCTCGATCACCAGATCGATGCGATCGAAAAAGCCTTCGCTTCACGCGACAAGCACATGGCCGCACTGCGCCGCGAAGTCGAAAAGCTCGCCGCATCGCGCGGCGAGGGCGGGGGCGAAGTTCCTGCCGACATCGACCAGCGCCTTTCCGCTATCGAGCGCCGTCTCGACGAGCAGGAGCAGTCGCTGCGCCATGTGCTGACCATGATGATCGACTATTTCGAGAGCCAGGCTACCCGCGCGGCGGCCTGATCAATCCGGAGGGGCCGGTGCAGGGGGAGACTATCGTCAACGGCCTCTCGGTCGACGTCGAGGACTGGTTCCAGGTCGGCGCTTTCGAGAACACGATTTCGCGCGCCGATTGGGACTCGCTCGACCTGCGGGTGGGCGACAATGTCGCGCGAATTCTCGACCTGTTCGATGCGGCCGGGGTCAAGGCAACCTTCTTCACGCTGGGCTGGGTGGCCGAGCGCAACAAGCCCGCCATGCGCGCAATCGTCGAACGGGGGCATGAACTCGCCAGCCACGGCTATGATCATGCGCGCGTGTTTACCTTTACCCGCGACCAGTTTGTCGCGGATATCGCAAAGGCGCGGGCCATCCTGGAGGAAGCCGGTGGTGTCGCGATCAGCGGCTATCGCGCGCCGAGCTTCTCCATCGATGCCCGCACTCCTTGGGCGCATGAGGTGCTGGCCGAGCATGGCTATGCTTATTCCTCCAGCGTCGCGCCCGTGGTTCATGACCACTATGGCTGGCGCGAGGCTCCGCGCTTTGCCTTCACGCCCGTACAGGGCAGCGATCTGGTCGAGATACCTGTCACCACGGCTCTTTTCCGCGGCAAGCGTCTCGCTGCCGGCGGCGGCGGATTCTTCCGCGTTCTGCCCTATGGCTTCAGCCGCTGGGCTATCCGGCAGGTAAATCGCGAAGAGCGGCGTCCGGCCGTGTTCTATTTCCACCCCTGGGAGGTTGACCCCGACCAGCCGCGCGTTGATGGTGCGCCGCTGCGGTCGCGCCTGCGCCACTACACCAATCTTGCGCGCATGGAGGGCAAGCTGTCCGACCTGCTGGACGAGTTCGCCTGGGGTCGGATGGACGAAATTGCTGCACACGAGAAGCCGCGCAGCATGGATTGGGCTGCATGACCGCGCCGATGGCTCATTCGACCACCATCCGCATCGCTGACCTGCGTGACACGGCAGAGGTCGCGCGGATCGAGGCTTTCATTGCCGCCGCCGGAGGCACGGTGTTTCATCGACCCTTGTGGTTGCAAGCAATCGAGCGCGGCACGGGCAATGCGGCGCATGGCCTTGTCCTCGAGCGCGACAATCTGCTGGCAGGCTGGTTGCCGCTGAGCGCGATTACCTCGCCGGTCTTTGGCAATGCACTGGTGTCGAGTGGGTTCGGGGTTGGAGGCGGCGCTCTGGCCTTGCAGGACAACGATGCTGCAAGATTGTGCCACGCCGCCGAAGAGCTCGCGTCCCGGATGGCGATTGAATCCGTCGAGTTGCGCGGCGGCTGTGCGCCCGGGAATTGGCAGCGCATCGAGGGGCGCCACGCCAGTTTCGCCGCCGATCTTGCGGCGGATGACGAAGCGCAATTGCTCGCCATCCCGCGCAAGGCGCGCGCGGAGGTGCGCAAGGGACTGGCCCACGATCTCGACGTTTCGGTCGGCTCGACTAAGGCTGATCGCGCGGCGCACTATGCCGCCTATGCCGAAAGCGTCCGCAACCTCGGCACGCCGGTCTTCCCTCGTAGCCTGTTCGATGCCGCGCTCGACCTCTTCGGTGACGATGCGGACATCCTCACCATTCGCCACGAGGGTGCGCCGGTCGCAAGCGTGCTGTCGCTCTATCACAACGGGTCCGTGATGCCCTTTTGGGGAGGCGGCAGCTTCGCCGCACGCGGGCTGCGGGCGAACGAGCGCATGTATTTCGAGCTGATGTGCCATGCCCGCCGCAAGGGCTGCACGCGCTTCGATTTCGGTCGCTCCAAGACTGGCAGCGGGCCCTTCGCCTTCAAGAAGAACTGGGGCTTCGAACCGGAGCCACTCACCTATTGGAGCTGGAGCGCGGAGGGGACGAGCGCCCGCAATATCGATCCGACCGACGAGGGTCATTCGGCCAAGATCGAGCTCTGGAAGAAGCTCCCGCTTTCCGTGGCCAACACCATCGGTCCATGGATCGCGCGCGGTCTGGGCTGAGCCATGGGCGACATTCTGTTCCTCTCGCACCGGGTGCCTTTCCCGCCCGATCGCGGCGACAAGATCCGCTCGCATCACCTGCTCAAGGGGCTGGCGAGGATCGCTCCCGTCCATGTCGCAACTTTCGGCGAGACGGCGCAGGACATGGCGCAGAAGGACGCGCTGAAGCAAATCGCCAAGTCGCATGTCCTGATCGAACGGCGCAGACCCCTGTGGCTCTCTGGCATCGAGGCGTTGCTGACCGGCAAGCCTGTCAGCCTCCAGGCGTTCGAGGATTTGCAACTCGCCAGCTTCGTGCGCCGGACCCTGCGCGACCACCGGATCGATACGATCTTCGTGTTCTCCGGTCAGATGGGCCAGTACATCCCTGACGACTTCGCCGGACGGGTGATCGTCGATCTGTGCGACGTCGATAGTGCGAAGTTCGAAGCCTATGCGCAGGCCGGCCAGCGCCGCTGGATCAACGCCCGCGAAGCGCGCCTGCTTTCACGCGAAGAGGAACGACTCGCTCACCGCGCCGACACAACGCTGCTTATCAGCAGGGACGAGGTCGATTTGTTGCGCAGCCGGATCGACAATGCCGGGGGTCTCGACATCCGCGCACTGGGCAATGGCATCGATGCGCAATTCTTCGATCCAGACGCCGTGGGGCTGCAGCCCGACCTTGAGGAAGGCGAGGACCCGCAGCTCGTCTTCACGGGCCAGATGGACTACGCCCCCAATATTGCTGCGGTCGAATGGGTGATTGCCGAGGTGATGCCGCGGCTGCGGCAGCGCTACTCACGTGCGCGCTTCCATATCGTCGGTCGCGCTCCCTCCGATGCGTTGAGGTCACGTCACGGCGAGAGCGGTGTCCGAGTCTGGGGCGAGGTCGAGGACGTGCGGCCCTTCCTGAAGTCCGCCGATGTGGTGCTGGCGCCCCTGCTCATAGCCCGCGGTGTCCAGAACAAGGTCCTTGAGGCGATGGCCATGGCCAAACCTGTCCTGCTGACGAAGCAGGCGGCGACAGGCATAAATGCAATGGATGGAGCGCATTTCGTCATCGCGAATGCCGATGGACGGGGTTTTGCGACGAAGGTCGCGGAACTCTTCGCGGCGCCTGATCGTCGCACGGCGCTTGGCGCTGCTGCCAGGCAGTTCGTCGCCGAAGCGATGGGCTGGGAAGCGATCCACGAACGACTGGCGGCCATCGTCGCGGGAGCTAGAGAATGCGACAATGACCTTTGAACGCACGGCCAGGTGGAGAGCATTCGCGGCGCGCCTGTCACTCGCATGGGCAACGCTGTTTGCGATTACCTTTCGCGAATGGTCGCAAATGGCCTTCCTCTGGTGGCATGTCGATACCTACAGCTTCATCCTCCTTGTTCCGGCAATCGTCGTCTGGCTGGTCTGGATGCGCAGGGGTGAACTGGCGTTGCTGGAACCGGGAGGCTGGTGGCCGGGGCTCCTGATCGTAGCACTGGGGCTGACAGTCTGGCTTGGCGGTAGGGCAGTGGATATCCGCCTCTTTGCGCAGGCTGGAACCGTGCTGGCATTCCAGGGAGCGGCGGTCACATTCCTGGGCCTGAGGGCCAGCCTCATTCTCGCTTTTCCTATCGCCTATTCGAGCTTCCTCGTTCCGTTCGGCGACGAGATATTCCCGCAATTGCAGGCTATTACCGCGCATATCGCAACCGCGCTCACCAATCTCAGCGGCGTCGATACGGTGTCCGACGGCATCTATATCGACACGCCCGCCGGCCTGTTTATCGTCGCCGAAGCCTGCGCCGGCGTGCGCTTCCTCATCGCCATGGTCGCGCTTGGTGTGCTGGTCGTTTTCACCTGTTTCGAGAGCTGGAGCCGCCGCGCCTGGTTCATGCTTGCCTGTTTTGTCGTACCGATCGTCGCCAATGGCATCCGTGCCTGGGCGACGATCTATGTTGCGCAATATGTCGGTGCGGAACGGGCGGGGAGCTTCGACCACATCGTCTATGGCTGGTTCTTCTTCGGCATCGTCATCGCGTTGGTGCTGGGCATCGCCTGGCGCTTCTTCGAGCGAGATCCCGAGGATGCGGGCTGGACGCTGGAAGAGGTCGATGCTTTACCTCACGTCGCCGCGCTCGAGGACAAGCGCATCGCACCGACTCTCGCCCTCGGTGCTCTGCTGGTTATCGCATTGCTCTTTGCCGCGCTCGTGCGACTGGTCTAGGCACGACGCCTATGTGCGGGATCGCGGGGATTTTCCATTACCAGACGGTGAAGCCAGTCGATCCCAAGAGGGTTGAGCGGATGACCGACGCGCTTGCCCATCGCGGGCCGGACGGTTCGGGTGTCTGGACCGCGCCGGGCGTAGGGCTAGGCCATCGCCGACTCTCGATCATCGATCTCGAGGGTTCACCGCAGCCGATGCATTCGGCCGACGGGCGCGCCGTGATCGTCTTCAACGGTGAGATCTACAACTATCGCCGCCTACGCCGCGATCTCGAAAAGGACGGCTTCAGCTTCCGCACCGACGGCGATACCGAGACCATCCTTGCCGCATGGCGCAAGTGGGGTCCCGATTGCCTGTCGCGGCTCGACGGCATGTTCGCCTTCGCACTCTACGATCTCGCCACGCGACAGCTATTTCTCGCCCGTGACCGGCTCGGGGTGAAGCCGCTCTACCTTGCCCGACTCGAGGGCGGCGCGCTCGCCTTTGCCAGCGAACTCAAGGGTCTGCTTGCCAACCCCCTGATGCGGCGCAGGATCGATCCTTTGGCAATCGAAGACTACATGACCTGGGGCTACGTTCCGGACCACAGGGCGATACTGAAAGGTGTCGAGAAGCTGCCGGCGGGTCATTTCCTCTTATTGGAACACGGCCGCGAGCCGGAACCGGCGAAGCAATGGTGGGACGTCTCATTCGCCGAACGGGAACGGGGCGGGGTGGAAGATCACTCGGCCAAGCTGCTCCACCTGATGCGCGAAGGGGTGACGAGCCGCATGGTTGCCGATGTGCCGCTTGGCGCATTCCTTTCTGGCGGAGTTGATTCCTCCAGCGTTGTGGCTCTCATGGCCGAGGCGAGCGCCAAGCCGGTGACGAGTTGTTCGATCGGTTTCGATGTTGCCAGCGTCGACGAGACCAGCCACGCGCGCAAGGTCGCCGAGCTGTTCGCGACTGAACATCACGAGCGGATCGTCTCTGCCGACCAGTTCGACGAGATCGACCGTATTGCCGCGATCTTCGACGAACCTTTCGCCGATGCCAGCGCGCTGCCGACACTGCGCGTTTGCGAACTGGCGCGGGAGCATGTCACCGTCGCTCTATCCGGCGACGGAGCCGACGAGGCCTTTGCGGGTTATCGCAGGCAGGTCTTCCACCGCCGCGAGGAACAGGCGCGCAGTTTTCTTCCTGCTGCCCTGCGCGGCCCGATCTTCGGCAATCTCGGGCGCATCTGGCCCAAGGCGGACTGGGCGCCGCGTCCGCTGCGTGCCAAGGCAACGCTGCTGTCGCTGGCCGAGAGCGGGGAGGCGGGCTACGCCCGCGCGCTGTCGATCCTCGCACCCGAACAGCGGCAGGCGCTTTATGGCGACAGCCTGCTTCGGGAGCGAGGCGACTATCGGGCCGAACAGCCATTCGAGAAGCTGATGCGCGAGGCACCTTCGCGCAGCGGACTCGACCGGGCGCAGTATGCCGACCTCAAGTTCTGGCTGCCAGGCGACATCCTCGCCAAGACCGACCGGACCAGCATGGCGGTGGGACTGGAAGCACGCGAGCCACTGCTCGACCATCGCCTGATCGAATATGCTGCGCGCATTCCCGAACGTCAGCGCATTCGCGGCACGACAGGCAAGTGGATCATGAAACATACGATGGAGCGCTACCTGCCCGAGGACATCCTCTACCGGCAGAAGCAGGGATTCGTGACGCCTCTTGCGCAATGGTTCCGCGGCCCACTGGTCGACCAGGCGCGCTCGATTTCGGGGAGCGATTTGCTGGTTGGCAGCGGGTGGTTCGACCGCAAGGCGCTTTCACGCCTTGCGGAAGACCATGTTGCGGGGAAGGCCGACAATGCGCGGCCCCTGTGGCAGTTGCTGATGCTCGAGAAATCCCTGAGGAACCTCACGCCCAGCGCCTGACGCGCATCTCGCGGCAATCCGTTCGCCCTGAGCCTGTCGAAGGGCAGGAGACCGTGCTTCGACAGGCTCAGCACGAGCGGTGTTGGAGTTAGGATCTATCGGGCGTCGACCAGCACGACTTCAGCGTCCTCGATAGCCTCGACGGTGATCACGTTCTCGCCGGTCACGGCAATGCCGTCGCGTGGCTGTGCTTCATGGCCGTTGACCTTCACGCGGCCCTTGGGTGCGACGATATATTGGTGTCGTTCGCCCGAGGTCTCCCATACGGCCGTCTGACCGGCTGCAAGTGTGGTTGCAGCGACCTTCGCATCGGTACGGATGGGCAGGGCATCATCACCTTCCGGGTCGCCACTCGCGAGCACTTCGAACCCGCCCACGCGGCTTGCTTTCGGGAACTCGCGCTGGCCCCAGCCGGGCGCTTCCCCAGCGCGGTCGGGCATGATCCAGATCTGGAACAGCGTCGTGGCCTCGTCCTCGAGATTGTATTCGGCATGGGTGATGCCGGTGCCAGCGCTCATCACCTGTACGTCGCCCGCAGCAGTGCGGCCTTCGTTGCCGAGGCTGTCCTTGTGCGTGATCGCGCCGGTGCGGACGAAGGTCACGATTTCCATGTCGCGGTGCGGGTGGGGCGGAAAACCGCTGCGCGCGGCGATGGTGTCATCGTTCCACACGCGAATGCTGCCCCAGCCCATGCGAGCCGGATCGTGGTAGTTGGCGAAGCTGAAATGGTGGCGGGCATCGAGCCAGCCGTGGTCAGCGTGCCCGAGCGAGGCGAAGGGTCGGATATCGATCATGTCGGTAATCTCACATCGGCGGGGTGTTAACGCCGGAATTCGCCCGATTTGGGGATGGCGAAGCCACCGTCAAGAAACACCGATGTTACCGGCCGGAGGCCCCATCAGGACAGCCCGTGGCCCTTGGCCATGTAGTCGGAGCTCTGCATTTCCTTGAGGCGGCTCACCGTGCGCTCGAATTCGAAGGCACCGTCACCGCTGGTATATAGGTCTTCCGGTTCGGCTGCCGCGGCGGCGAAGAGCTTCACGCTGTTCTCATAAAGCGCGTCGATCAGCTTGGTAAAGCGGATCGCCTCGTTGCGGTTGTCGGGCGACATCTTCGGAATGCCGACCACGATCACCGTGTGAAAGGCATGGGCTATCGCCAGGTAGTCCGCCGCGCCGCGGTTCTCGCCGCACAGGCGCTTGAAGCTGAACACGCCGACGCCCTTGAGGCTCTTGGGCACGTGGAGAGTGCGTCCTCCGCCCAGGTCGAGTTCGCCCGAAGGGACGTTCGCCGCGTCCTCCGGCTTGTAATCCGTCAGGCGGAAGAACGCCTCGCGCACCTGCGCGGTGGCATCCTCCCCCAGCGGCGAATGCCAAGTTGCAAGGTCACCAAGACGGTCGAGCCGATAGTCGACCGGACCGTCGAGGGTCAGCACATCGAGCTCCACCTCGACCAGATCGATGAAGGGCAGGAAAAGCGAACGGTTGAGCCCGTCCTTGTAGAGATCCTTGGGCGGGCGGTTACTGGTCGTCACCACGGTAACGCCCTCGTCACTGATGAGCGCAGTGAAAAGGCGGCTCATGATCGCTGCATCGGCGGTGTTCGTCACCACCATCTCGTCGAAGGCGAGGCACCGGACGCCATCGGCAATCCGCGTTGCGACCGGCTTGATCGGATCGCCGGTTTCCTTCTTGCGCTCGTCGCGGATCAGGCGGTCGACCTCGAGCATGAATTCATGGAAGTGCGTACGGCGCTTCTCGCTAATACCCAGCGTCTCGACGAAGAGGTCCATCAGCATCGATTTTCCGCGCCCGACGCCGCCCCACATGTAGACGCCTTGCGGCCGAGTCTTGCGCCCGCCGAAGAGCTGACTGAGAAGCCCGCCCGAGGTCTCGGCTTCGAGGTCCTTTTGCAGCTTGTCGAGCCGCTCCGCTGCGCGGCGCTGATCCGGGTCGGCGCGCAGTTCGCCGGCGGCGACGAGCCGCTCGTAGCGGGCGAGCATCCCGCTCATGACGCGATGCGGCGCTTCATCTTCTTCACGATACCGCTGAAGCTGGCGACCTTGTGATCTTCCTGTTCCACCGTGCCGCGGACGAAGACCATGCTGCCCGTCTCGCGCACGATTTCGCAAACCGCGTCGAGTGGGCGGTCCATCTTGCCGGCACCAACGAACTGGGTGGAAAGCTCGACAGTCACCGAGGGTCCGGCATTGCCGGTGCCGATCGTGTGCATTGTCGTGAACAGACTGATGTCGATCAGCGAGAGCGTCACCGCGCCGTGGATTATGCCCTGCAGGTTCTCGTGCCGCCGTTCTGGAAACATGCGCAGGCGCGCTTTTCCGTCATCGTCAACACGAGTGATGAGCTTGCCCATCACCGCGCCGTTGAACAGGGTCTGGTCCTTGAGGTTCCAGTGCTTCCATCCCGGGTTTTCCGGGTCGGGCTCGTGGTCGAAAACCTCGTCCGAGAAGCGCGCCATCAGATAGCGCGTTCGGCCATCATCTTCTTGGTTTCGGCGATCGCCTTCGCGGGGCTGAGCCCCTTGGGACAGACATTCGCGCAGTTCATGATGGTGTGGCAGCGATAGAGGCGGAAGGGGTCCTCGAGGCTGTCGAGCCGCTCGCCGGTCATCTCGTCACGGCTGTCGGCCAGCCAGCGATAGGCCTGCAGCAGGATCGCAGGGCCGAGGAACTTGTCGCTGTTCCACCAGTAGCTCGGGCACGAGGTCGAGCAGCAGGCGCACAGGATGCACTCGTAAAGTCCGTCAAGCTTCTCGCGCTGTTCGGGCGACTGGAGGCGCTCCTTTCCGCTCGGCGTGGTCGAGACGGTCTGCAGCCAGGGCCGGATGCTGGCGTACTGCGCGTAGAAGTGCGTGAAGTCGGGCACCAGGTCCTTGATCACGTCCATGCTCGGCAGCGGGGTGATGCGCACCTCGCCCTTCAAGTCTTCGATCGCGGTGGTGCAGGCGAGGCCGTTCTTGCCGTTCATGTTCATCGAGCACGACCCGCAGATGCCTTCGCGACACGAGCGGCGGAAGGTCAGCGTCGGGTCGATCTCGTTCTTGATCTTGAACAGCGCGTCGAGGACCATCGGACCGCAATCGTCGAGGTCGAGCTCGAAGGTGTCGTAACGCGGGTTCTCGCCGCTGTCGGGATCGTAGCGATAGATCTTGAACTTGCGGATCCGGCCGCCGCTTTCCGCTGAATGGGCGCGGGTCTTGCCGGTGATCTTCGAATTCGCGGGGAGGGTGAAACTCGCCATTACGCTATCGGTCCTGTTGCTTTGCGAGACCCATCTAGCGGTTCGGGCGCATGGCGCAAGGCCGAGAATGCCGCAAATCCCGCATGTCGTGTCCTACAGGATGGAGCACATGGAGCAGGGTCTTGGCAGGAAAGATGCCGCGGCGCGAATTTGGCGGAATTGCAGGGCCGGACGGTAAGAATCTGGAGCATGAGCTTGATGCTAGATCTGCCGGCAAAGGTAGGAAAGGTCGCGTCGGCGCCTCATGACGGTGACACGAGCTTGATTGCGGCCTGCCGTGCTGGCACTCGCAGGCAATGCGGATCGCGATCTACGACCTCGACAACACGCTGACGCGGCGGGCGACATTTACGCCTTTCCTGGCCTTTGCCGCCCGGCGCATTGCTACGTGGAGGCTCGCATTGCTGCCGGTGTGGGTGGCAATGATGATCGGATATCGCCTCGGTTTCTACGACCGTACGGTGCTGAAGACGCGTGGGATGCGGCTGATGCTGGGGTCGCCCACGCTTGTTCGACTGGAGCAGGTGGGCCGCGAATATGCCGCCGCGCGCGCGTCGGGGAGCGGCTTCATGCCCGCCGTGATGGAACTGGTCGATCAGGATCGTGAGTCCGGTGCGCGCGTCGTGATCGCTACGGCAGCTTTCGAATTCTACGCGCGAGCCTTCGCCGAGCATCTCGGGATCGATACCGTCATCGGTACGCGTTGGGATGGGGAAGGTATCCCCGGCGGCAATTGCTATGGCCCGGCCAAGCTCGCCCGGGTACGCAATTGGGCGGACAAGGAGGGCATCTCGCTGGACGAGAGCCAGCTGCGCTTCGTCAGCGACAGTTTCGCCGATGCGCCATTGCTGGAGATCGCCGATGAGCCGATCTTCGTGACTGCCAGCCAAAGCAAGCGTGAGAAGGCGCTGGCACGCGGTTGGCGCGTGCTCAGCGCCGACTGAGCTGACTTCCGAGCCGGCTCACGATCTCGGCTCCTACGGCATCGAAGCGGTCCTGCGAGAATCTCTCGAGCACCCGCGCCCGTGCTGCCTTGCCCATCGCGCCAAGATTTTCCGGAGCTGCAAGCAGCTCGGCGAGGGCGTTCGCGAGCGACTGTGCATCGCCCACCTCGACCACCCGACCGATTGCGGGCCGGTCCACTGTGAACGGCATCTCGCCCGTGCGTGATACGATCACAGGCAGGCCCGCCTGCATTGCCTCATGCGCTGCAATGCAAAAGCCTTCGCGGCGCGACGGCTGCAGATAGAGGTGAAGGCCGGCAAGAAAGCCGGCGGGATCGCTGGCAAAGCCGGTGAAGTCGATGGTGTCGACTCCAGCGGCCGCTGCTTGCGCAAGCAGATCCGCTTCGTCCGTGCCGGTGCCCGCGATCTCGATCCGAAATGACGCATTGGGTTCAGCATCGGCCGAGCGCAGCAAGGCAAGGGCATCGATCAGAATGTCGTAGCCCTTGTTGGGGTGGAGGCGGCCGAGGCTACCGATCCTGACAACTTCACCCGGCATCCAGGGTCTTGCCTGCAGGGCATCGGGTTCAGCGGCGAAGATAGGCCAGGTCACGAGGCTATCGGCGGGAATGCCGAGACGCTCCGTTGTCAAGGCAGCCACTTGCGCACTATCGGCAACCCAAATGTCTGCAGACTTTGCCCGCCAGCGAAGCAGCCGCTCGTTCCAGGGCTTGAGGTAGGCGTTATGTTGCCAGCTGACGACCGGAACACCCAGCTGGCGGCCGGCAATCTGGCCGAGCAGCGTGGCACGAGTCAGCGATGTCCACACGACGTCGGCTCTCCACGCCGCTGCTTGGTCCCTGATCCAGCGATATGCAGCGATCTGGTCCTTCTCGCCCCCGTCGCGGACAAGTGGCTCGATCCCTTCCATACGGAGCCGTTCGATCGCCAGCCCGTTGCGGCGGGTGAGCGCCATGACGCGGACCTCTGCGCCAGCCTTCTCGAGCGCGCGGACGATCTTGGGGAGCGGGGTCTGCGCCCCTCCGCCTTCCATCGAATTGATTACGTAGGCGATCCGCATCGTTCAGCTCTTTCGCCGCGCTATTGCTGCGGCGATGGCATTCGCGGCACGCTCGGATGCGGGTGTTTCGGACAATGCGAAGGTATGGGAGATCAGCTGCTCCTGAACCGCGCGATATTCCCGCCCGTTTGCATCCCAGTTGGGCAATGCGGACGCAAGGGCGGCGATGTTCTCCACCCGCTTCCCGGTGCGCAGGTAGGGCAGCACCTCTTCTCCCTGAGAGCCTAGTGCACCATTGGGGTCGAGCAGGAATACCGGCCGTGGTCGCACGAGGAACTCGTATAGCTGGCTCGATGCATCACCGACATATCCGTCCGCGCCGAGCATGTAGGACATGTCGAACAGACGCGGTCCGTCGACATCGACGAGCACGTTGGACGCCGTGAGGGCTTCCTCGGGAATGTCCGGGCGCACCCTGCCGACCTTGTATTCGGGCGAGATGTGCACGGCTTTGCGGAACAGCATAACATGCGGCGCGAAAACAAGGTTGTATGCCTGGCCAGCCTCGCTCGCGAACCAGCGCAACAAGTCGGGGCCGACATCGTACCAGCTCGATAGATGCGGGTCGAAATGCGGATTGTAAACGAAGGTCGGGCGACCATTGCCGAAGAAGTCGGGGCGCGCCTCGATATCGATGCTCTCGAATTTGGAATATCCGGTGACCTCGACCCTCTCCGCATCGACACCATTGGCGACGAGCTGCTCCTTCATCTTCGGTCCGGCGACGAGGCTGAGATCGAATTTTCGATGATCGGGATGGAAGGTCACACTGCGGTCGCCTGTGCCGTGGGGTACACGAATGAAGATCGGTGTGGCGCGAGGGGCGAGGCGCTTCTTCAGCCTAAGACAGGTACGCTCGGTCGAGATCACCGCATCGCTCGATGCAAAGAGTGGCTGGTGAACCCGCAATCGGGCAAGTCGCGTGACCGGCGCGACCTTGTCCAGCATGCCGCCAATGGCACCGATCACGGGAGGCAGGGAAAGCTCTTGCCACACGATCTGTGCAGCATCCTCAGGTCTCACCAGCTCTTCCACTCGCGCCCGAATGCTGGCGCTGGCATAGGCAACCACGGTTTCTACCTGCGGATGGAGGTGCGTCATAGCGCCCGCGACCGGGGCGAGATGGGCCACCTGATGTGCCGCATCGTGGTTGAAAAGGAAGACCGCCCGGGGCATGGGCCGCGCCGATAGGGCAATGGCTCGTCGATGCAAAGTGAATTGCGGCTGCGCGCCGATTGCTTAGATGTGCGCCAGCAGCTACCGCGCTGCCGAGCATCCGGCTGCGTGCCGCTTCGGGATTTGAAATGGAACTTGCGGACATCGAGACGGACCCGCCTGGCGAACCCCGGCGCGGCGGTCTGCTCAACATTCTCAAGAATGTCGGTTGGCTGATGGGCGGCAAGGGCTTCGGGGCGGTTTGCTCAATTGCCTACCTCGCCATCTTGTCGCGCTCGCTCGGCCTAAAGAATTTCGGCCACTTCTCGCTGATCTTCGCCACCGGTCTTGCGCTGGTGGCTCTCGCGAGCTTCCAGACCTGGCAGACGGTGGTCAAATTCGGGGCTCAACCCGCACACCGGAAGGACTGGCACAATTTCGGGCGACTGGTCTGGCTTTGCGGGGCGATCGATGTCTCGGGGGCCGTTGTCGGTACGATCGTGGCATTCGTTGTCTACTATGGCTTCGGCGGTGCGCTCGATCTCAACCCCGAATTCGTCGATATGGCTTTCTGGTTCAACGTCGCATTGCTGTGGTCGCGCATGACAACTCCGAATGGCATCGTGCGCGTTCTCGACCGCTTCGATCTCGGCACATATGTGGAAGCAGTGGTCCCGGCGGGGCGTCTTGTTGCGTCGCTGGTCATCATCCTGTGGGGCCCGACGGTGGGGCGCTTTCTCTTCGCCTGGGGTTTCTTCGATTTGCTGGCCGGCGCACTCTACTGGATCGTCGCATGGCGTCTCGTCCCCAAGGCGCTCAGCCGCGAGAATTTCGGCCACTTCCGCGAGACGCTTACAACCAATCCCGAGGTCCCGAGATTTTTCGGCATCACCTATGCCAGTTCCACGCTCGACGCGATCTACAAGCAGGGGCCCGTCCTCGCGGTGGGTTATCTGCTCGGTACCAGCGCCGCCGGGCTCTACCGGCTGGCGGACCAGCTCGGGCAGGGCATCGGGAAGCTCTCGGGAATGCTGACCCGTGCTATCTTCCCGGAATTCGCTGTCGCACGCACGACGCAGTCGATCGATCTTTTCCGCAAGCTGGTCCGCCAGGTCACGCTGATTGCTGCGCTGGCAGGTGCGGTGGTAACTCTCGTCGCGGTATTCCTCGGCGAACCGCTACTGAACCTCATTGGCGGCGATGCCTATACACGCGGGGCTGTCATCCTCATTCCGTTGGCTGTCGCCGCCTCGTTCGAACTCGCTTCTGTGACCTATGAGCCCATGCTCTATTCGACCGGGCACGCACAATATCCGCTGGTCATCCGTTTGATTGCGGTCTCGGTGCTCGGCATCGGCATCCTTGCCTTGTCGCCAATGGGACCGATTGGCGTGGGCATTGCCGTCGCCTGCGGGATGGCGGTGCTTTGGATGCTCATGAGCGCGACCGCCTGGCGAGTGATGAGCGGCCTCGTGAAGGCGGAGCGCGCGCAGTGACTTCGGCATTGGTGCTTGCCGGAACGCGCCCCGGCGGCGATCCGCTGGCAGGAGCTGAGGGCAAACCACACAAGGCGCTCATCGAAATCGAGGGAAGGCCGTTGCTGGAGCGGGTGGTTTCGGCCCTGCACGCAGCAGGAATCGAACGTATCGGCGTCTCCTGTGACGAGGGGCCGGTGGCTGACCTTGCGCGCAAGTGTGGTTGCGAGGTCCTGCGAACGGGTGCCGGGCCGAGCGAGAGTGCCAGCATCGGTTTTGCCGCGCTGGGCGCACCGCTCGTCATCACCACCGCCGACCATGCACTGTTGCAGCCGGACTGGGTGCGTACGCTGATCGAGGGCACGCCTGGTGACTCTGATCTTGGCGTCGGACTCGCCCGGCGCGAGGATGTGGAGGCTGCAATGCCGGGCAGCAGGCGAACCTACCTGCGCCTTGCCGACGGGGCGTGGTCGGGCTGCAATCTCTTCTACTTGCGCACGCCCGCGGCAGAGGCTGCCCTGTCAACCTGGCGGGGGGTCGAGGCCGACCGCAAGCGGCCCTGGCGCATCGCGGGCAGGCTGGGGCTGGGCACGCTGCTGAGCTATGCCTTTGGCCGACTCACTCTCGCCGACGCTATTTCACGATTGGGGAAGCGAATGAGGGTCGAGGCACGCCTTGTGCGACTTCACGACGGCCTCGCAGCGGTCGATGTCGACAAGCCGCAGGATCTCGACGACATTCGCGCCATTCTTTCGCGTAAGCCACGCTCCCGCTGAATTTAGGTTCCCACGGCCGATTTTTTGCGCATAGTGCCCGCTCCATGGAGAGTGGGGCCGGCAGTTATGGGATTGCGGCAGTTCTATGATCGCCACGTGATGCCGCGTGTGATTACGCTGGCGTGCGGGCAAAAGGCTATCTTCAAGCGGAGGCGCGAGATTGTCCCGCTTGCCGAGGGGAAGGTGTTCGAACTCGGCTGCGGCGGAGGTCTCAACCAAGCCCTTTACCAGACCAGCCTGATTAGCGGTTTTTCAGGAATCGACCCACACGAGAAACTGCTTGAAGGCGCACGCGCACAAGCGGCTGCGAAGGGTTGGGAGGTCGATATTCGGCAGGGGGTTGGTGAGGATATTCCCTTCGCCAGCAGCCTCTTCGACACCGTCGTCTGCACCTACACGCTATGTTCGGTGGAAGACCCCGCGCAGGTGCTTTCGGAGATGCGACGGATCCTCAAACCAGGAGGCAAGTTGCTTTTTTTGGAGCACGGCCGCGCCCCGGATGCCGATGTTGCCAAGTGGCAGGACCGGCTCGAACCTGTCTGGAAGCCGCTTGCCGGGGGCTGCCACCTGACGCGCCCGATCGGCTCTGCACTCCGGGGCGCCGGTTTCTCGGTCGAGCCGCTGGGTCAGGCATATCTGGCGAAGACGCCGCGGGTACTGGGCTGGATGGAATGGGGCGTAGCGCGCAAGGAAGGCGCGTAATTACAGGCGCTGAAACAAGAAGGCCCGGATCTTTCGACCCGGGCCATCCAATGAGATCATTTTCCTGGATCACTCGTCCCCGAAGGTCCGTTGCCACCAGCCGCGACGCGGTTTGGCAGGCTCGCCTTCCCCGGTGGCTTCGGTAGCAGGTTCGGGAATGGCAGGTTCTTCGGTCACGGCTTCCGCCGTATCTGCCTTCGGAGCCGCATCGGCCTTCGGAGCCGCATCGGCCTTCTTCCTGCGGGTACGCTTCGGTTTCTCGACAGGAGCTTCCTCTGCGGGAGCATCGGCTTCGCCAGTCTCGGCTTCGGGCTCATCCGTCTTCTTCTTGCGAGTGCGCTTGGGCTTGGGCTTTTCCTCTGCAGGAGCTTCCTCGGCAGCGGCATCGGCTTCTGCGTCGGCCTTCTTCTTGCGGGGAGCGCGCTTCTTCGGCTTGGGCTTTTCGGCCTCTTCCTCGGCAGCAGCTTCAGCGGTTTCCGGCGATTCGTCTGGACCGGCAACGACAGCCATGTCCTCGACCACCTGTTCCGCGACCTCTTCGAGGTTTTCGGCGTCTTCCGCCGTTACCTCATCGGAGCCCTTTCCGCGTCCTCGACCACCGCGACGACGGCCACCGCGGCGGCGGCGCTTCTTCGGCTTGTCCTCGCCATCGTCTTCAGCCGTTTCGGCGTCGGTTGGGGCGTCTTCGTCTTCGGACTCGTCGCCTTCTGCGCTTTCATCGCCTTCCTCGCGATCGCGGCGCTTGTTGCGGCCACGGCCACCACGGCGGCGACGGCGCTTCTTGCCGCGCGACCGATCTTCGTCCTCGGCGTCCTCTTCGTCTTCTTCCGTTTCCTCGATGTCGAGATCGTCTTCCTCTTCCTCGACGAGGGCTTCGAACCTTGGGGCATTGGTCGGGCGCGGGCCGGAGCTGCCGACGCTCATCTTGGCACCTTCGTCCTCGCCCTCCGGACGGACGACCACGGTGACGCCGTAGCGCTCCTCGATCTCCATCAGGTCGGCACGTTTCTCGTTGAGGAGATAGACGGCTGCTTCGGTGCTGGCGGCGAGGGTGATGATCGTGCCCTTGCCCTTGGCCGCTTCCTCCTCGATCAGGCGCAGGGCCGACAGGCCCGCGGAGGACGCGGTGCGCACGAGGCCGGTGCCGTCGCAGTGCGGGCAATCCCGCGTTGTGGCTTCGAGCACGCCCGTGCGCAGGCGCTGGCGGCTCATCTCCATCAGGCCGAAGCTCGAGATGCGTCCCACCTGGATGCGCGCACGATCGTTCTTGAGCGCCTCCTTCATGGCCTTCTCGACCTTGCGGGTGTTCGAATGGTGCTCCTGGTCGATGAAGTCGATCACCACCAGGCCAGCCATGTCGCGCAGGCGCAGCTGGCGCGCAATCTCGCGCGCCGCTTCGAGATTGGTGTGCAGCGCAGTCTGCTCGATATTATGCTCCTTGGTGGAGCGGCCCGAGTTGATGTCGATCGAGACGAGCGCCTCGGTCGGGTTGATCACGAGGTAACCGCCGCTCTTCAGCTGCACGACCGGATCGTACATCGCTTTGAGCTGGTCTTCCGCACCATAGCGCTGGAACAGCGGCACCGGGTCCGCGTATTGCTTCACCCGGCGCGCATGGCTGGGCATCAGCAACTTCATGAATTCCTTGGCCGACTTGTAGCCCGGCTCGCCCTCAACGACGACTTCCTCGATTTCCTTGTTGTAGATGTCGCGGATGGCGCGCTTGATCAGGTCGCTGTCCGAATGGATCAGTGCCGGGGCGGAGGAGGAAAGCGTCTTTTCGCGGATCTCGTCCCACAGGCGAGCAAGATAGTCGAAGTCGCGCTTGATCTCGGTCTTGGTGCGGCTGAGACCGGCGGTGCGCACAATCAGGCCCATCGACTTGGGCAGCGAAAGGTCGGAGACGATCTGCTTCAGCCGCTTGCGGTCGCTGGCGCTGGAGATCTTGCGCGAAATGCCGCCGCCATGGCTGCTGTTCGGCATGAGTACCGTATAGCGGCCGGCGAGGCTGAGATAGGTGGTGAGGGCAGCGCCCTTGTTGCCGCGCTCTTCCTTGACGACCTGGACGAGCAGCACCTGGCGGCGCTGGATGACGTCCTGGATCTTGTAACGACGGCGCAGTTCCATCCGGCGCGCGCGGGCATCGTCGATGCCCTTGGCGCGGCTGCGGCCACCCTTGCCCTGACGGCGGCCACGGCCCTTGCGGCCACGACCGCGTCGGCGATCGCCCTCATCCTCGTCGGAGGCCTCTTCGTCCTCACCCTCGTCTTCGTCCTCATCGCCATTGCCGTCGACATGACCTTCCTCGATCGTTGCGACATGGTCCTTGTCGGAGGTATCGACTTCTTCGAGCCCGTCCTCGGCGAGGTCTTCGACCAGAGCTTCGGCGCTTTCTTCCTCGGCGTCATATTCGTCGCCGGGCATTTCGCCGCGATCTTCCTCTTCTTCGCGCAGGCGCGCCTCTTCGGCAGCGACTTCCGCCTCGGCCGCAAGCAGGGCTTCGCGGTCTTCCTTGGGGATCTGGTAGTAGTCGGGGTGGATTTCGCTGAAGGCCAGGAAGCCGTGGCGGTTGCCGCCGAAGTCGACGAAGGCCGCCTGAAGCGACGGTTCGACCCTGGTTACTTTCGCGAGATAGATTTTGCCTTTGATCTGCTTGTGATCGGCAGATTCGAAATCGAACTCCTCAATCCGGTTTCCCTTGAGGACCGCCACCCGGGTTTCTTCCTGGTGGCGCGCATCGATAAGCATGCGCGTTGCCATGTATTATACTCCAGCCGCTGCGGGGCGGGGCTGACCCTGCCTTCGCGCGGCGCATCATGTTGGGGATTCCGCGACCCTCTGCGTGGGGCGCGGCGTTTGCGGACCGGCCGGATCGCTCGATGGAGCGGGGCCGGGTATTCGTGACTGCCGGAGTGCCCTTGCGCATCTGCTGCGCTGCCATGCCCGACGAAAACGCGCCGCAGGCTGCTGCCTGCGCTGCGGATGTCGGGGAGGGACGGGGCATATCCTGCATCAACCTGTAATTCTTGGCTATCTTGCGGAGCCTGCCGGGTTTTCGGAGGCGTCGGATAACCGATGCAGCATCGCTAGCACCGTGGGTTTCGATGGGCAACCATATTGCGCCGCGAGGCAACATAGCCCAACCCTTTCCCGGCAATGTCCCGGTACGCGCAACTCATTGTCCCGCTTTCGATCCTCGCCCTTGCGCTGCTGGCGCTGGCCGTGGCGATCTCGCGACTGGGAATCCCGGGTGGCCATGTCGTACGCATCACGCTGCCGCAGGCCGATGCGCGGCTCGAACTGCCTGCTGTCGAAGGAGACGGGGCGCTGCCGCTGGTCGTGATCGACGCAGGACATGGCGGGCACGATCCGGGCGCGTCCGGGCAGGGCTTGATCGAGAAGAATCTCGTCCTGTCGCTGGCGCGAGGCTTGCGTGACGAACTCGAGAAGCAAGGCGATGTCCGGGTTGCCCTGACCCGCGACGACGACCGCTACCTACTCCATTCCGAGCGTTTCGAGATTGCGCGGCGGCTCGAGGCGTCGCTCTTCGTGTCGATCCATGCCGATAGCGCAGGGGATGCGAGCGATGTCGCGGGCGCGAGCATCTACACGCTCTCGAACGAAGCTTCGAGCGATGCGGCCGCCCGCTTCGCCGAGCGTGAGAATGCCTCGGACCGCGTCAATGGCATCGAGTTGGGCCAGCAGAGCGATGCCGTGAGCAATATCCTTGTCGAACTGTCGCAGCGGCGCACGCAGGAGAAGTCGGCGGAGTTGTCACGCCTGATCCTGCGCGAGGGACAGGAACTCGGCCTTAAATTCCATCCACAGCCCCGTCGCTCGGCCGCACTCAAGGTCTTGCGTGCGCCCGATGTTCCCTCGGTACTGTTCGAGAGTGGCTTCATCACCAATGCCGACGAGGCAGCGCGCCTGTCATCGCCCGAAGGCCGGCGTCGCTTCGCCGAAACCATGGCACGGGCCATCCGCATCTATTTCGCCCGCCAACAAGAAAGCTGATCGTCTTCGCTGTTCCTTCTGGCGATTTGCGGAATTGGCGTGCTAGAGGCGCAATCGAAGACCATGTCAGAACAAACCGCTCTCGAATATTACCGCTATCGGCTGACCAATGACCCGCAGCGCCTGCGGGCGTGGTTCGGCGAGAATTGGGCGCACAGCCGCCGCCTGCGCGTGGCGAGCTATGCCGTCGGTGTGGGCGTTGTGCTGGTGGTGCTCGCTTGGGCCACGCTGGCGCGCAACCTTCCCGATGCCGAATCCCTCGTCGACTACGAGACCCCGCTGCCAACCGTGGTGCGCGGCGTCGATGGAGAGATCGTCCATTCCTATGCGCGTGAGCGGCGCGTCCAGCTGCAATATGTCGATTTCCCCGCGAAGCTGGTCGAGGCGTTCCTCTCTGCCGAAGACAAGACGTTTTTCACGCACGCCGGGGTCGACATCACGGGTACGCTGGGCGCGGTGCTCGACTATCTGAACCCCGCACGCACGGGGCGGGCAGTGGGTGGTTCGACCATCACCCAGCAGGTCGCCAAGAACCTGCTGCTGGGCGACGAATATTCGGTCACCCGCAAGCTCAAGGAAATGATCCTTGCCACGCGCATCGAAGGCGTGCTGACGAAGAAGGAAATCCTCGAGCTCTATCTCAACGAGATTCCGCTCGGTCGTCGGAGCTTCGGTGTTCAGGCCGCGTCGCGTGCCTATTTCGACAAGGACGTGGGCGAACTCGAGCTTCACGAAGCGGCCTTCCTCGCGATCCTGCCCAAGGCACCCGAGCGCTATGGCCGCGCGAAATATGTCGACATGGCGATCGCCCGCCGAAATTTCGTGCTCGACCAGATGGTCGCCAATGATTTCGTGAGTACGACTGACGCCGCGGCTGCGAAGCGCCAGCCTCTCGGTCTCGTCCAGCAACGCAGCGAACGCTCGGCCGACGCGGGATACTTCCTCGAGGAAGTGCGTCGCCAGTTGATCGACAAGTTCGGCGAAACGGCAGAGGAAGGCGGCAACAGCGTGTATGCCGGTGGTCTTTGGGTCCGTACCTCGCTCGACATGGAACTCCAGAACGCCGGCCGCGATGCATTGCGCGCCCAGCTGCTGCGCTATCACGGCAATCGCGGTTTCACTGGTCCGGTCGCGACACTCAATCCCGACAATGGCGATCTTCATTCGCAGCTCGCCTCGTCGAACCTCTCGATCAGCTACAAGGACTGGAAAATCGGCGTGGTCGTAGGGCCGGGCAAGGTCGGCTTCTCAAACGGCGAGGACTTCGCCATCGTCGATGCGCCATCGACCCTGAAGGTGGGCAATGTCGTTCCGGTCGAGAAGAGCGGTTCGGGCTATCGCCTGCGCGGCGTGCCGACCGTATCGGGTGCGTTCCTCGCCGAAGCGCCGCAAACCGGCCGGGTGCTCGCGATGCAGGGCGGGTTCGACAGTCGCCTCGGTGCATTCAACCGCGCCACGCAGGCGTTGCGCCAGCCAGGCTCGACGATCAAGCCATTCGTATATGCATCGGCGCTCGACCAGGGGATGACCCCGGCAACGCAGGTGCCGGACCAGACCTTCTGCGTGTGGCAGGGTGCCGGTCTGGGCGAGAAATGTTTCCGCAACTTTGGCGGTGGTGGTGGCGGGGTCCACACCATGCGCTGGGGTCTCGAACAGTCGCGCAATTTGATGACCGTCCACATCGCCGACACGACGGGGATGGATAATGTCATCAAGACGTTCAAGCGTGTCGGCATCGGCAGCTACGATCCCTACTACGCCTTCGCACTCGGCGCGGGTGACACGACGGTGGCGCGCATGGTCAACGCCTATGCCGCGCTCGCCAATTGGGGCCGCCAGAATTCCGGCTCGGTCATCGACTATGTCCAGGATCGGCGCGGCAAGGTGATTTTCCGCACCGACAAGCGCGACTGCAGTTCCTGCAACATGGAGCAGTGGGACGGCCAGCCGATGCCGCGCTTCGAGCCCTCCGGCAAGCAGGTTCTCGACCCGCGCACTGCTTTCCAGATCGTTCATATGCTGCAGGGCGTCGTTACGCGCGGCACGGCCGTTCGTCTGCGCGACCTCAACCTTCCGCTGTTCGGCAAGACCGGCACTACCAACGGCCCGACGAATGCATGGTTCGTGGGTGGTTCGCCCGATATCGTCGCCGGGATGTATGTCGGCTTCGACCAGCCCCGCAATCTTGGCGGATGGGTGCAGGGGGGCAATACCGCCGCGCCGATCATGAAGGAATTCATCCAGAAGACGAAGGATCGCTGGGAGGCCGAGGATTTCGTCGCACCTCCGGGTGTGCGCATGGTCAAGATCGATCGCGTGACGGGCAAACGCGTCTTCGAGGGCACTCCTTCCGACGACCCCAAGGCCTCGGTCATCTGGGAGGCCTTCAAGCCCGATACCGAGCCGCCACGCCAGACGCGATCGGATGCCATTGCGGCGAAGCGCAACGAGATCCTCGAACTGATCCGCCGCGCGCGACAGGGTTCGAACGAGAGCCAGCAGGCCAGTGACAGCAATGCGACGCGGCCCGGCGATTTCGTTGAGGAACAGGGCGGCGTCTATTAGCCGCTTTTCTGCGCGCAGCTTTACAATCGTCGCCCGCGCGCTAGGGGCGGGCCAGCAAATCTGAAGGAATTACCCGATGCGTGCCGAAGGGCAGGCCCATATCGACAGGATCGTTGCCGCACTCGACCTCGTTCGCCAGTCGCTCGACTGGGAACGTGCCTTGCGTCGTCTCGACGAACTCGATGCCCGCGTGCAGGATCCGACGCTATGGGATAATCCCAAGCAGGCACAGGCGATCACGCAGGAACAGAAGCGTCTCGAAACCGCGATCAACACCGTGCGCGAAATCGAAAGCGAAATGTCGGACGCGGTTGAGTTCGTCGAGATGGGCGAAGCCGAGGGCGACGACGAGGTGGTGGCCGAGGGTCTTGCGAGCCTTTCCGGCCTCGCCGAGCGGGCCGACAAGGACAAGGTGCAGGCGCTGCTTTCAGGCGAAGCCGACGCCAACGACACCTATGTCGAAATCCACGCAGGCGCTGGCGGTACGGAGAGCCAGGACTGGGCGGAGATGCTCTTCCGCATGTATGGCCGCTGGGCTGAGCGTAAGGGCTTCAAGGTCGAGACGGTCGAATACCAGGCCGGCGACCAGGCAGGGATCAAGAGTGCAACGCTCCTGCTCAAGGGCGAGAATGCCTATGGCTATGCCAAGACCGAGAGCGGTGTGCATCGCCTCGTGCGCATCAGCCCTTATGACAGCAGCGCCCGTCGTCACACCAGCTTCAGTTCCGTCTGGGTCTATCCGGTGATCGACGACGATATCGACATCGTCATAAACGATGGCGACATCAAGCGGGATACTTACCGCGCCTCGGGTGCCGGCGGCCAGCACGTCAACACGACCGACTCTGCTGTGCGACTGACGCACATTCCCACGGGTATCGTCGTTGCCAGCCAGAACGATCGCAGCCAGCACAAGAATCTGGCGACCGCGATGAACATGCTCAAGGCTCGCCTCTTCGAGCGCGAGATGGCCGAACGTGAGGCGGCTGCCTCGGGCGAATATCAGGAGAAGAGCGAGATTGGCTGGGGCCACCAGATCCGCTCCTATGTCCTCCAGCCGTACCAAATGGTGAAGGACCTGCGCACCGGCGTAACCTCACCAACGCCCGACGATGTGCTCGACGGTGCGCTCGATCCGTTCATATCGGCTGCGCTGGCGCAGCGTGTCACGGGCGAAACGGTCGAGGTGGAGGACGCCGAGTGAGGCGCGGCCTCGCTCTCCTGTTTCCCATCGCAGTGCTGAGTGCGGCGTGCGATCCAGGCGCGAGTCTCGGCGGCGAGCCGAAATTCCCCGATCCTGATCGCCCGGTCTCTACGATCGGATCAAACCAGTTCTCGACCGAGGATCAGCGCGACAGCCGCGGCGAGGCCGAGACGGTCATGAAGCTCGCCGAGATCGAGCCGGGCATGACCGTCGCCGATATCGGCGCGGGCAATGGTTACTACACCGTGCGGCTTGCCGAACGCGTAGGCGAACAGGGCCGGGTCCTTGCTCAGGACATCGATCGCAATGCCCTGGGAAGGCTGGCCCAGCGTGTCGAGCGCCAGCGGCTCGACAATGTCTCGATCCGCCAGGGCGCATTGGCCGATCCAAGGCTACCCGCCAACAGCTTCGACCGCATCTTCATGGTCCATATGTACCACGAGATCGGACAGCCCTATGAATTCCTCTGGCGGATGTGGCCGGCACTGAGGGATGGCGGGCAGGTCGTTGTGGTCGATGTGGACCGCCCGACCGACGCTCACGGCATCGACCCGCTGCTGCTGTCATGCGAGTTCGAGCGGGTCGGCTACGAGCTGGTCGCTTTCAAGGATGCGCCCGAGCTGTCGGGTTACTATGCACAATTCAAGGCTGCGGCTAACAGGCCCGAGCCAGGAGAGATCAAGCCGTGTCGCGGTGACAGGTCCGCGCGGGGCGATGGAGCGCAGAGGCGCTCGGGGAAGAGAGAGAATATATAATGAGTTTCAAGGGATTGAGCCCGATTGTGTACGGCGGCAAGGAAGTCTGGCCGCTGGTCGAGGGGGGCAAGGGCGTCTCGGCGACGAATCACCAGAGTTCCGGCGCATGGGCCGCTGCCGGGGGCATCGGGACGGTCAGCGCGGTGAATGCCGACAGCTATGACGACGACGGCAATCCCATCCCGCAGGTTTACCCGCAGGCGACCCGGAAGGAACGCTTCGAGCAGCTCGTTCGCTATGGCATCGACGGCGCCACCGAGCAGGTGAAGCGCGCCTACGAGATTGCCAATGGTCAGGGCGCGATCAACATCAACGTCCTGTGGGAAATGGGCGGCGCGCAACAGGTCCTCGAAGGCGTGCTGGAGAACTGCAAAGGCCTGATCACCGGTGTCACCTGCGGCGCGGGCATGCCCTACAAGCTCGCCGAGATCGCGGCGAAGCATAACGTTCACTACCTCCCGATCATTTCCTCGGCCCGTGCGTTTCGCGCCCTGTGGAAGCGCAGCTATTCCAAGGTTCCCGAGTTGATGGCGGCAGTGGTCTATGAAGACCCCTGGCTGGCGGGCGGCCACAACGGCCTCTCCAATGCCGAAGATCCGACCAAGCCCGAGGATCCCTATCCCCGTGTGAAGGCATTGCGCGAAACCATGCGTGCCGAAGGCGTCAGCGAGGATACCGGCATCGTAATGGCTGGCGGCGTGTGGTTCCTGCGCGAGTGGGAAAACTGGATCGACAATCCGGAGCTTGGCAAAGTCCTGTTCCAGTTCGGCACCCGTCCGCTGTTGACCCACGAAAGCCCGATCCCGCAGGTCTGGAAGGACATGTTGCGCACGGTCGAACCGGGCGACGTGCTGCTGCACAAGTTCAGCCCCACCGGCTTCTACTCCTCCGCGGTGAAAACGCCTTTCCTCTACGACCTGATGCACCGTTCGGAACGCCAGATCCCGATCTTCAAGCGCGACGAGGAAGAGGGCACGATTCCGCTGCTCGACCACGGCAAGGCGAAGTATTTCTTCGTCCATCCTGGAGACCAGCGCAAGGCGCTCGCCTGGATTCACGAGGGCTTCAGCGAACCTCTCAAGACGCCCGACAGTACGGTGGTTTTCGTCACTCCCGAAAGCGCCGAGCAGATCCGTGCCGACCAGCAGGGCTGCATGGGCTGCCTCTCGCACTGCCAGTTCTCGAGCTGGAAGGATCACGACGATCACACGACGGGCCGTCTCGCCGATCCGCGCAGCTTCTGCATCCAGAAGACCCTGCAAGACATCGCCCACGGTGGCGATCCGGACGAGAACCTCGCCTTCGCCGGCCATGCGGCCTATCGCTTCAAGCAGGATCCGTTCTATTCGAATAACTTCACTCCGACGGTGAAGGAATTGGTTGACAGAATTCTCACCGGAGACTGATGAGCTACGCGGATGAGGCTGGAAGACGCCTGATACGTCGCTGAAACCGGGGCGCCGCTTGATCGCCCTTTGGAGTGACTGGGTCATGATCGAGAGACAGGTCGAAATCCGGACGGTTCACCCTTCACAATCCGAGGTCTCGGCTCTCCTTGATCTGCATATCCATGCCGCGCGAACCGGTACCAAGGCCGGGTACTCGTTCGCGCTCGATCACTCGGCGCTGGCTCAGCCCGGGATCGCACTCTTCGGAGTCTACGAAGCTGATCGTCTCGTGGCGATTGGAGCCCTTAGCGACCTCGGCGGCGGTGAAGTCGAGGTCAAGTCCATGCGCGTCGATCCGGCCGAATTGGGCAAGGGCTTCGGTCGGGCGATGCTCGACTGGCTAATTGCAGAAGCTCGCAGGCGTGGCGCATCCATGGTCAGGCTCGAAACCGGTACGACCGAAACCTATATTCCCGCGAACAGCCTTTATTCCTCGGCTGGCTTTATCGAGACAGGACCCTTCACAGACTATCGCGAGTCAGACCACAATCGCTTCTACGCGCTGACTCTCTAGCGCCACAACTGCATCGAGCGGATCGCGTCGGGCACCTTCTCGTCGTTGTCGCAGCGCGACATGGAGCGCTCGATCAGCTTCCAGCCGCGACCGAGCTTGCTCTTCTGCCACATGTCGACGACCCAGCTGTCACCGTTCCACGCGAGGTCGGAGATGGTCGCTTCCAGGCCGACGCGAGTCGCGAAGACCGCGACGTTGCCGTGCTTGCGGACATAGACCTCGTCGAAACGGTAGCCATTGCAGCGGAAGCGCGTGGTCGATGCTTCAAGCCAGCTGGCCCGGTCGAGAATGACCGGTTTGTGCGCGCCCATCAAGAAGATGAAATCGCGCGCAGCGAGTTTCTTCATCTGGTTGCGGTCGCGCTGCATCCAGGATCGCATCCACAGATGCTCAAGCGCTTCGATCTTGGCGGAAAATTCGTCCATCAGGTGCGCGTGGATACAGGCTGCGCGGGCGAAAACAAGTCGCTGTGCTGGCCTGTTATGCCAGTCCGGTGAGAACCTGGTCAGGCGGGCGGTGGCCGTCGGCCCACATGCGGATATTGGCAATGACCTTGAGCCCCGATTCTTCGCGGCCTTCGCGCGTGGCGCTGCCGATGTGGGGGAGGGTCATGACGTTCGGATGGCGGATCAGGCGGCGATCGACATTGGGCTCGTCGGGATAGACATCGAGGCCCGCACCCGAGAGATGGCCGCTTTCCAGCGCCGCAATCAGCGCCTCCTGGTCGACCAGATCACCGCGTGCAGTGTTGATGAGGCTAGACCCGCTTTTCATCAGTTCGATGCGGCGCGCATCGATCATGTGATGCGTGTCGGGTCCGGCAGGGCAATGGAGGGTGAGAATGTCTGCCTCTGAGACCAGCGCGTCGAGCGATTCGATCCATCGTGCGGCGAACATGCGCTCCACCGCCTCGGGAAGCCGCTTGCGGTTGTGATAGGCGATCTCCAGCCCGAATGCGCGCGCCCGGTGCGCGACAGCCTGCCCGATGCGGCCCATGCCGACGATGCCCAGTATCTTGCCTGCGAGCTTGGTTCCAAGGAGTGCCGTGGGTGTCCATCCGGTCCACTGCCCGCTCCGGATCAGCTCCACGCCTTCGCGTACACGGCGCGGCACACCGATGATGCCGGCCATGGTGAGATCCGCCGTGTCGTCGGTGAAAACGCCGGGCGTATTGGTGACCATGATCCCGCGTTCGGCTGCGGCCTTGAGATCGATATGCTCGGTCCCTGCGCCGAAATTCGCGATCAGCCGCATGTCGCTTCCAGCACCGGCGATCATCTCTGCGTCGATGCGGTCGGTGACGGTCGGCACTAGCACATCGCAATCCTGCATAGCGGCGACCAGTGCATCGCGCGACAGCGGGACGTCGTCCCGATTGAGCGAAACTTCGAAGAGGTCGCTGAAGCGCTCCTCGACCGAGGGAATAAGATGACGCGTCACGAAAACGCGCGGGGCCCTGTCGAGCCGCTTCTTGACCGTGTCGGAGCTGCTTACCATCGGCAGACAGCGCTAGGGCGAGGTAAGGGCGGCGGTCAAGCGGTTGCGCATGGCATCCACCCATCCTGTTGCCGCAGAGGCGCCGAATCGGATAGGTGGAGCAGCATGATTGTCAGGTTCCTTTCGTCGTTCCTTGCCTTGTCGCTCCTCATCACCGCTCCTGCCTCTGGGCAGGATCGCGAGGTGCCCTATTGGGCCAGCATCCGCGCGTCGAAGCTGAACATGCGTGTCGGGCCGAGCGAGGACTACAAGATCGACTGGGTCTACAGCCGCCAGGGTCTGCCGGTGAAGGTCGTGCGGGTGATGGAGGGCTGGCGCCTTATCGAGGATCCCGACGGTGCCAGGGGTTGGGTAGTCGCCCGCCTCCTCAGCCCCGAGCGCGGAGCCATCGTGGTTGGCGATGGTACTACCGAACTGCGCTCCGATCCGGCGAAGAACGCGTCGATCAAGTGGCGTGTCGAGCCGGGCGTGGTCGGCGTGCTCGGCGATTGCGAGGATGGTTGGTGCGAGCTGGCCGTGGGCAATCGCCACGGGTGGATCGAGCAGACGCGCCTGTGGGGTGCGGGCAAGCCCTGAATCAAGACGGGCGACCCGCAGGCCGCCCGTCGTCAATTCACAAACATGAAGGCCTCGATTTACTCGGGAGCAGCGGCATCCGAGATCTTGCGAACGGTCGAGGCAACATTGCCATCGGCGTCGCGGACTTCGAACGTGCCGTCCTCGCCCGGCGCTCCGCCTGCGAAGCAGGCTTCGGGGGCATCACCTTCCGGATCGAAACACATCTTGTCGCCATCCTGGCGCCAGGTCCCGCGCTCCGTCTCGGCTCCTTCGAGAGTCGCATCGACATAGGTGCCATCGGAGTTGATGGTTTCGCGCACGACGGTCCCGTCGGCCATCTTGACCTCGTATACCCCTGCCATATCGCCGGTGGCAGTCGCTTCCATTGTGGTGTCCGCGGTCTCTACCGGCTCGACCGGAGCCTCTTCCTTCGAGCCGCAGGCGGCAAGCGCGACGGTGGCGGCGAGCAGAATGGTATACTTCATCGGTGTTCCTCCCCAATTCGAGATGGTCGATGAAACGGTAACGCGCGCAGAAGTCAATTGCTCCCGCGCGCGCCGCAATATTTTCATTGCTGTTGCAGCCGGCGCTTGTCCGGCACAACTCAGACGAGTTCGACGGCCACCGCTGTCGCTTCGCCACCGCCGATACAAAGGCTGGCGACGCCGCGCTTCTTACCCTGCTGCTTCAACGCGTTGAGCAGCGTCACGATGATGCGAGTGCCGCTGGCACCGATGGGGTGGCCGAGCGCGGTGCCGCCGCCGTTGACGTTGATCTTGTCGTGCGGGATGCCGATGTCGCGCATGGCGAACATGGCGACGCAGGCGAAGGCTTCGTTGACTTCCCACAGGTCGACCTCGTCTGCCGACCAGCCAGCCTTTTCCAGCACCTTGTTGATCGCGCCGACCGGAGCGACGGTGAATTCCGAAGGTTCCTGGGCGTGGGCAGCCATGGCGACGATCCTTGCGACCGGGGCCTGGCCATTCGCGCTGGCGAGGCTTTCGCGAGTCAGCACGACAGCGGCTGCACCGTCGGAGATCGAGGAAGAGGTCGCCGCGGTAATCGTGCCGTCCTTGGCAAAGGCGGGGCGCAGCTGCGGGATCTTGTCGGGCTTGCCCTTGCCGGGCTGTTCGTCATGCTCGACGGTGACGTCGCCTGCGCGGGTCGAGAAAGTTACCGGCACGACCTCGTCCGCAAAAGCGCCGCTGCCGATTGCTGCATTGGCGCGGCGTAGCGATTCGATGGAGTAGGCATCCATTTCTTCGCGCGTGAGCTGGTACTCGTTGGCGGTGTCCTGGGCGAAGGTGCCCATCGCGCGGCCCTCCTCGTAGGCGTCTTCCAGCCCGTCGAGGAACATGTGGTCATAGGCCGTGTCATGGCCGATGCGCGCGCCGCTGCGGTGCTTCTTGAGCAGGTAAGGGGCGTTCGTCATGCTCTCCATGCCGCCCGCGACCACGTAGTCGACAGTGCCGCTGGCGAGCGCTTCGGCACCCATGATGACCGTCTGCATGCCGCTGCCACACACCTTGTTCACGGTCGTGGCTTGGACCGACTTGGGCAGGCCTGCCTTGATGGTCGCCTGGCGGGCAGGAGCCTGGCCGAGACCGGCCGGGAGGACGCAGCCCATGTAGGTGCGGTCGAACTTGTCGACTGCGACTCCGGATCGTTCGACAGCCGCCTTGACCGCAGTGGCGCCGAGATCGGTCGCCGAAACGTCTGACAGGGCACCCTGCATGCCGCCCATGGGGGTGCGGGCGTAGGAGAGAATGACGACGGGGTCGGCGGCGCTGAACTGGGTCATGCTTGTGCTGGTCCTTGGGTTCTGGAATAGGTTGGCCCCGAGATAGGACACGCGTCGCTGCGGCGCAACATGGACCATGGGAGAATACGATGGCGGACGATCGCAAGGCAGAGATGGAAGCGGTTCTCAGGAAGCAGCGCGCTGCCCATCACCAGATGCGCCCCGAGCCAATGGCACTGCGCAAGGACCGTATCGAGCGGGCGATGAACCTGCTCAAGAAGCACGGCGAGGATTTGTGCAAGACCATGGCCGCCGATTTCGGCAACCGCAGCCCGCTCCAGTCGATGATCACCGATATCGCCGGGACCGTGGGATTCGGGAAGTACTGCCTGAAGAACATGGACAAATGGGCGAGGGCGGACAGGCGCCACGTGCAGTTCCCGCTCGGCCTGCTCGGCGCCAAGGCAGAAGTGCGCTACGAGCCGAAGGGCGTTGTCGGTATCCTCAGCCCGTGGAACTTCCCGGTCAACCTCAGCTTCGGCCCGCTGATGCAGGTTTTCGCTGCGGGCAATCGCGCGATGATCAAGCCCAGCGAGTTTACCGAGAAGACCAGCCTGCTGATGAAGGAACTGGTCGAGGAGTATTTCACCGCTGACGAATGCGTCGTCTTCACTGGCGGCCCTGAGGTCGCCCACGCGTTCAGCTCGCTGCCCTTCGACCACCTGGTCTTCACCGGCTCGACTGCGACGGGCCGCAGGGTGATGGAAGCCGCCGCAGCCAACCTCGTCCCCGTCACGCTCGAACTCGGCGGCAAGAGCCCTGTATTCATGGGTGAAAGCGCCGACTTCGCCAAGGCGGGCGAGCGCGTGGCGCTTGGCAAGATGATGAATGCCGGCCAGATCTGCCTCGCACCCGATTATCTCTACGTCCCCGAAAGCAAGCAGGACGAGGCGATCCACGGTGTCTGGCAGGGCACCGCCAACATGTATCCCACGCTCCTGGACAACGAAGATTATGCCAGCGTCGTCACCGATCGCCACTTCGACCGCCTGCAGTCGCTGGTCGCCGACGCCCGCGACAAGGGCGCCGAGGTGATCGAGGTAAATCCTGGCAACGAGGATTTCTCCAATACCAACGCCCGCAAGATGCCGCTCACCATTCTCAAGAACGTCACCGAGGACATGAAGGCGATGCAGGAGGAAATCTTCGGTCCGGTCCTGCCGGTGAAGACCTACAAGCATATCGACGAGGCAATCGACTATGTGAACGAGCATGATCGCCCGCTCGGCCTCTACTACTTTGGCGAGGACAGCTCCGAGCGCGAGAAAGTGCTGACCAAGACGATCAGCGGCGGCGTGACGGTCAACGACGTGATCTTCCACGTTTCGATGGAAGACCTTCCGTTCGGCGGTGTCGGCCCATCGGGCATGGGCAGCTATCACGGGGTCGAGGGCTTCCGCGAATTCAGCCATGCGCGCAGCGTCTATTCGCAGCCCAAGATCGACATCGCCAAGCTGGGCGGTTTCAAGCCGCCCTATGGTGCCGCGACAGAGAAGGCGATCAAGACGATGATGAAGTGAGGGGGCTCGTCCACACAGCAGCTCTGACTCTTGCGGCATGTGTTCACGCGCAGCCAATGGAACCTGTCGAGCAGTCATCGGCGTCGGTTTGGCGTCCGGTCGATGCCGAGACGGGCAAGATCGGCGATGTAGAAGGCCTTCAGCAGCTTGCCCGGGATTTCCCCGACAGCGGCAGCGTCAGGCTTCGTTTGCTCCAGCCGCTCCTCGCTGCCGGAGAGACCGACAGGCTGCTCGCGACGCTGGGTTGGCTGAAAGAGCGCGGCTATGTTTTCAGCTCGACGGCGCAGGAGCAAATCCCCAAGCTCGTCGGAGAAGAATTTGCCGATGCCGCCAAGTCGCTCCTGATCTCGCAGGGTGAAACGATCGCGGCGAGCGAGGTCATTGCGACAGTCGCTGCCGAGGCTGGACTGGTCGAAAGCGTCCTCATGGACCTCGACAGCGGACGCATGGCGGTCACCTCTGTATCCGGGCGCAGCGTCTGGGGTGGCCGGACACAAGGCAGTTGGCAGGAAATGAAACCCGATCGTGCCGCCAATTTGTCAGGAATAGTGTTCGACCCTGTACGCAACACAATCTGGGCAGCATCCGGCAATATCGACGGCGGTCCGGAGGTAGATCACGGTTTCGCTGGCCTCGTCGAAATCAGGCCTTCGGGGGATGGCGTCCGAATTCCCGCACCAGCGGGCGCGAATCTTTCCGACCTGCACCGCGCTGCCGATGGCACCATCTTCGCCAGCGACCCGCTTGGCGGCGGAATCTATCGCCTTCGACCGGGTGAGGCGGAAATCGAGATGCTGGTCGCACCTGGCAATTTCAGGTCGCCCCAGGGGCTTGCAACCAGTGCGGACGGTTCGCTGCTCTATGTCAGCGATTATCGTTATGGCCTTGCGATCGTCCCATTGTCGGGAGGGTCGCCGAAGAGGTTGGCCACCGATCTGCCCGTCCTGCTCGACGGCATCGACGGTCTCTGGCGCAACGGCAACGAACTCATCGCGGTGCAAAACGGGACCAGCCCAATGAAGATCGTCGGTCTGACACTCTCGGCAGACGGTATGAGGGTCGTCGCACACCGGCTACTGGAACAGGCTAACCCGGAGTGGACTGAACCCCTGTCCGGCTATCTGGGGCGGGGCGCGCTCTATTATGTTGGGAACGGCCAGTGGGATCGCTGGGTCGCTGGACAACCAGCGCAAGACAAACCCTTTGGCCCCACACAAATCCGCCGACTGCCACTCGATCCATAGGCGATGCACTCCGGAGCAAGGTTTTGTGCAGGATTTGCGCCATCCGGCCCCTTGCACCCGCCGTGCGAGCGGCCTAGAGGCGGGCGCAAACCAGCCCCCGGATGGAATCACGCGTGGTCGATTTAGAGCAATATCTCCCGATCCTGATCTTCCTGTTCATCGCCCTCGGCCTGTCGGCACTCTTCGTGTTCCTGCCGATGGGTGTCGCTCGTCTGACCGGCGCGCATAATCCGAACGACGAGAAGAACAGCGAATATGAATGCGGCTTTCCCGCGTTTGAGGATCCGCGCAGCCAGTTCGACGTGCGCTTCTACCTGATCGCCATCTTGTTCATCATCTTCGATCTCGAAGCGGCCTTCCTGTTTCCCTGGGCAGTCAGCCTCGACCTGACCGGCTGGCCGGGCTGGATCACGATGATGGTCTTCCTCTTCGAACTCGCCGTCGGCCTCGCCTATGCGTGGAAGGTCGGCGCGCTGGAGTGGGAGTGATCCGATGAGTCAGCAGAGCATCATCATGCCGCCCGCGGCACAGCCGGGCGACATCCGCCAGCCGGATGCCGACTATTTCAACGCGCTCCAGACCGAGGTCAACGACAAGGGCTTCCTCGTCACCTCGACAGAGGACCTGTTCCAGTGGGCGCGCACCGGCTCACTGTGGTGGATGACTTTCGGCCTCGCATGCTGTGCGGTCGAGATGATCCATGTGAACATGCCGCGTTATGACATGGAGCGTTTCGGCGTGGCCCCGCGCGCTTCCCCGCGCCAGTCGGACGTGATGATTGTCGCGGGTACGCTGTGCAACAAGATGGCTCCTGCCCTGCGCAAGGTCTACGACCAGATGTCGGACCCGAAATACGTCATCTCGATGGGCAGCTGCGCCAATGGTGGCGGCTACTATCACTATTCCTACAGCGTTGTGCGCGGTTGTGATCGCATCGTGCCAGTCGACATCTACGTGCCCGGTTGCCCGCCGACTGCAGAGGCGCTGCTTTATGGCGTGATGCAGTTGCAGCGGAAGATCCGCCGCTCGGGCACGATCGAGAGGTAAGGGCGAGCAATGGCAACGCTTCATTCCGCGCCCCGCTTCACGCAAATCGAGGGCCTCAAGGACACGCTAGCAAAGGCGCTGGGCGACCATCTGGTTGAGGCTCACGAGGAGCATGGTGAGCTCCTGCTCACCGTAAAGCGCGCCTCGGTCGAGGACGCGCTTCGCATCCTGCGCGACAATCACGAATACCAGCAGCTGATGGAGATCGCGGGCGTCGACTACCCGGGTCGCGCAGAGCGTTTCGAAGTCGTCTACATGCTGCTGTCAGTCACCGGGAACAGCCGCATCATGGTCAAGTGCACCGCGGCCGAAGATACCCCGGTTCCGACAGCGACGACGCTGTGGCCCAACGCGGGCTGGCTCGAGCGCGAAGTGTTCGACATGTACGGCGTGCTGTTCGCCGGCAACACCGACCTGCGCCGCATCCTCACCGACTACGGCTTCGAAGGGCATCCTTTCCGCAAGGATTTCCCGCTGACCGGCTATCACGAGCTCCGCTATTCGGAAGACCTCAAGCGCGTGGTCTACGAGCCGGTCGAGCTTGCCCAGGACCTGCGCCAGTTCGATTTCATGTCGCCGTGGGAAGGGGCGGACTACGTCCTGCCGGGCGACGAGAAAGCTGCGACCCCGCCGGTTTCCGAGCCCAAGACAACCGAGAAGCCAGCCGACACTGGTGCTGGAGGCAAGACCGACGCGAAAGCGGCAAACAAGGTTGCCGACGCACCGGCTACCAAGGATGGCGGCAAGGATGCTCCGGCTCCCAAGCCGACCGAGGATCGTCCCGCCCGCGCCAAGCGCAAGGGCAAGACCAGCTCGACCAAAGCGGCAACCGAACCGAAGAAGAAATCCACGGCGAAGAAGGCTCCTGCCAAGAAGCCTGCTGCCAAGCGCAAGCCTGCCGCGAAGAAGGACGAGAAGTGATGCGTTTTGCGCTTCCCATCGTCGTCCTCGCACTGGCCGCTTGCTCGCAGCCGTCTGAAGAGCAGGAAAGTGCGGACGATTTTGCCAGCCGCATCGGCCAGCAGGGCGGGGCGGGGCTCGACCAGTCTCAACCCGATCCCGACGGGCCGAACGTTGCGGTCAGCGCTCCTCCCGTAAATGTCGACCTCACTTCGCTCCAGCAGCTGGGCGACATCGGCGGCGTCAACCTCGGCCCGCGCCATGGTGGTTGCACCTTCATGGCGGGGGAGCAGGAGATGCTGGTCGCCTCGGGAATGAACGAGGCAACCGTCCCCGGAAAGGCCGTGGTTCGCATCGCTGACACTCTGGTGGTCGCCGATAGCGGACCGGGCGGTCTCGCCGCGATCAAGAGCGGGACGACCTTCACCGGTGAGGGCTTCAAAGTCGAGATTTCCGCACGGGTCGGGGCGTCGCAGAGCCGTCCCGCGACCATCACTGTGACCGATGCCGCAGGCAAGTCGCAGAGCTACTCCGGCAATTGGATTTGCGCATGAGCAGTGCCTTCCAGATCGAAGAATCGCCGACCACCGGCGACGAGGTCATCACCAATTACACGATCAACTTCGGGCCCCAGCATCCCGCAGCGCACGGCGTGCTGCGCATGGTCATGGAACTCGACGGCGAGATCATCGAGCGGATCGATCCGCACGTCGGCCTGCTGCACCGCGGCACCGAAAAGCTGATCGAGAACAAGACCTACCTTCAGGCGCTGCCGTATTTCGACCGCCTCGACTATTGTTCGCCACTGAACATGGAGCACAGCTACGTGCTCGCGATCGAAAAGCTCCTCAACCTCGAGGTGCCCGAACGTGCGCAGTACCTGCGCGTCCTGTTCGCCGAGCTGTCGCGCATCTGCAACCACATGCTCAACATCGGCAGTCACGTCATGGACGTCGGCGCGATGACGCCGAACCTGTGGGTGTTCGAACTGCGCGAGGATTGCCTCAATTTCTTCGAGCGGGCCGCCGGTGCGCGCATGCACATGGCCTGGTTCCGTCCGGGCGGCGTCCACCAGGACGTGCCTGAAAAGCTGCTGGTCGACATCGGTCACTGGGTCGACACGCGTCTGCCTGAACTGTTCGGCGACGCGATGAGCCTGGTGCTCGACAACCGCATCTTCAAGCAGCGTAACGTCGACATTGCCGTGGTGAGTAAGGACGATGCGCTGGCATGGGGCTTCTCCGGCCCGATGATCCGCGCCGCCGGCATCCCGTGGGACCTGCGCAAGTCGCAGCCTTACGACGTTTATGACCGCATGGAGTTCGACATTCCTGTCGGCACCAATTCGGACTGTTACGATCGCTTCGTGGTCCGCGTGAAGGAAGTCTACGAGAGCGCGAAAATCATCAAGCAGTGCCTGGCGCAGATGCCGTCCGGCCCGATCTGCTCCGACGATCGCAAGGTCGCGCCGCCCAAGCGCGCCGAGATGAAGCAGTCGATGGAAGCGCTGATCCACCACTTCAAGCTCTATACCGAGGGCTTCCACGTGCCCGCGGGCGAAGTCTATGTCGCCACCGAAAGCCCCAAGGGTGAATTCGGCGTCTATCTCGTCAGCGACGGCTCGAACAAACCCTATCGCTGCAAGATCCGTCCCACGGCCTTCAGCCACCTTCAAGCAATGGATTTCATGAGCAAAGGCCACATGCTGCCCGATGCCACCGCCATCCTCGGCGCAATCGACGTCGTGTTCGGGGAGTGTGACCGGTGAGCGAGGCGCGTAGCATCTGTGAATGCGATGAACACGGACCCCAGCAGACAACATTTGTTTGCAAGCATATTCCCGCTCGCATCGACTCAAATGTCGATTGCGGTTTCGTTTGCTATCCGGGACCTGATGACGATGGCCTCACCGACGCATGGTGCTTTGCTTGTGAAGAGTTTTTGCAAGCGAATGGCGGTGAATGGACTGACGACGTGGAACCGCCAGCGGGCTTATCAATACTTTGCGCGCGCTGTTACCTTCGCGCGCGTCAAATTGCCAATGATGCTGGAAAGTTGAGGGTCAACTAATGGCTGACCGTTCCCCCGCACCCGATACTCCCGAGCTGCGCGAGCGCTGGGGCGCTTTCGAGTTCACCGAAAGCTACCGCGCCAAAGCGGACAAGGCGATTGCGCGCTATCCCGAGGGGCGTCAGCGCTCGGCGGTGATGCCGCTGCTGGACCTTGCCCAGCGTCAGGTCGGTGAAGAGACGAACACCCAAGGGTGGCTGCCGCTGCCGGTGATCGAATATGTCGCGGATTATCTCGACATGCCGGTCATCCGCGTGCTCGAAGTCGCCAGCTTCTACTTCATGTACAATCTCGTGCCCGTGGGTAAGTACCACGTGCAGGTCTGCGGCACGACGCCGTGCATGCTGCGCGGCTCGGACGGCCTGTTCGAAACCTGCAAGAAGCGCGGCATGAAAAAGGGTCACGTCTCCGATGACGGCCTGTGGACCCTCACCGAGGTCGAGTGCATGGGCAATTGCGCCACCGCGCCGATGGTCCAGATCAACGACGACAATTACGAGGACCTGACGCCCGAGAGCCTCGACGCCATCCTCGATGCGCTGGCCAGGGGCGATCAGCCGAAGACCGGCACGCAGATCCCGGGCAAGCAGAGCAGCGAACCCGAGGGCGGCCCGACCACGCTCAAGGACATGGTCTCGGCCAATCACGACTACCGGAAGGAATGGTGATGAGCATCGTTACCGTCCTGATCGCGCTGGTCGTCTGTTTCATCGCCTGGAAGGTGCTGACTGGCATCATCAAGTTCGGGCTGATCGCCGTCGTCCTCGTCGGCGCCCTCTATTTCCTCTCGCAGGGAGGTTTCGCCTGATGCTCGCCGACAAGGATCGCATCTTCACCAACCTTTACGGCTTCCAGGACTGGGGCCTGAGGGCGGCACAGCAGCGCGGCGACTGGGACGAAACCAAGTCGCTGATCGCGCGCGGGCAGGATTCCATCATCGAGGAAGTGAAGGCCTCGGGCCTTCGCGGCCGCGGTGGCGCTGGTTTTCCCACGGGGCTCAAGTGGTCGTTCATGCCGAAAGAGAGCAAGGACGGTCGTCCCAGCTTCCTCGTCATCAATGCCGACGAATCCGAACCCGGCTCGTGCAAGGACCGCGAGATAATCCGCCACGATCCGCACAAGCTGATCGAAGGCGCTCTCGTCGCCGGTTTCGCCATGCGGGCGAGGGCGGCCTACATCTACATCCGCGGCGAATACATTCGCGAAGCCGAGACGCTGCAGAAGGCCATCGATGAGGCCTATGACGCGGGTCTGATCGGCAAGAACGCCAGCAAGTCCGGCTATGACTTCGACGTCTTTCTGCACCGCGGCGCGGGCGCCTACATCTGCGGTGAAGAGACCGCGATGATCGAGAGCCTCGAAGGCAAGAAGGGCCAGCCGCGCCTCAAGCCGCCGTTCCCGGCAGGTGCGGGTCTCTATGGCTGCCCGACCACGGTCAACAACGTGGAATCGATCGCCGTCGTCCCGACCATCCTGCGCCGCGGCGCATCGTGGTTCGCGAGCTTTGGTCGCGAGAACAACAAGGGCACCAAGCTCTTCCAGATCAGCGGGCACGTGAACAAGCCCTGCGTGGTCGAGGAAGCGCTCAGCATCCCGTTTAGCGAGCTGATCGAGAAGCACTGCGGCGGCATTCGCGGCGGCAAGGACAACCTCCTCGCCGTGATCCCCGGCGGCTCGTCGGTCCCGCTGGTTCCGGCAGAACAGATCTGGGACGCACCAATGGATTTCGACGGTTTGAAGGACCTCGGTTCGGGCCTCGGCACGGCCGGTGTCATAGTGATGGACAAGTCGACCGACATCGTCCGTGCGATCTCGCGCCTCAGCTACTTCTACAAGCACGAGAGCTGCGGCCAGTGCACCCCCTGTCGCGAAGGCACGGGCTGGATGTGGCGCATGATGGAGCGCCTGCGGACCGGCGATGCGGCGATCGAGGAAATCGACATGCTGCAGCAGGTCACTAAGCAGGTCGAAGGCCACACCATCTGTGCGCTGGGTGATGCGGCTGCATGGCCGATCCAGGGCCTCATCCGCCACTTCCGCCCCGAGCTCGAGCGCCGGATCGAAGAACACAACGCCAAGTTCGCGGAGGCCGCGGAGTAATGCCTAAAGTCACCGTAGACGGTCAGGAAATCGAGGTTCCCAACGGGGCGACCGTCCTGCAGGCTTGCGAGCTTGCCGGAAAAGAGATTCCGCGCTTCTGCTATCATGAGCGGCTGAGCATCGCCGGCAACTGCCGCATGTGCCTGGTCGAGGTGAAGCCCGGGCCGCCGAAGCCGCAGGCAAGCTGCGCGCTTCCGGCTACCGAAGGCCAGGAAATCCGCACCGACAGCCAGATGGTCAAGACCGCGCGCGAAGGGGTGATGGAGTTCCTGCTCATCAACCACCCGCTCGATTGCCCGATCTGCGACCAGGGCGGCGAATGCGACCTGCAGGACCAGTCGGTCGCATATGGCCGTGGCGGCTCGCGCTACACCGAAAACAAGCGCGCCGTGACCGAGAAGTACATGGGCCCGCTGATCAAGACGGTCATGACCCGCTGCATCCACTGCACCCGCTGCGTGCGCTTCAGCGAGGAGATCGCGGGCGTGGACGAGATCGGCGCGGTCGGTCGCGGCGAGGACATGCAGATCACGACCTATCTCGAGCAGGCAGCCGAGCACGAGCTGTCGGCCAATGTGATCGACCTGTGCCCGGTGGGCGCGCTCACCTCGAGACCCTATGCCTTCGAGGCACGTCCGTGGGAGCTCAAGAAGACGCTCAGCATCGACGTGTCGGATGCGGTCGGCGCGAATATCCGGCTCGACAGCCGAGGCCGCGAAGTCATGCGCGCGCTTCCGCGGGTCAACGACGACGTCAACGAGGAATGGCTGTCCGACAAGGGCCGCTACATGGTTGATGGCCTGACCAAGCGCCGCCTCGACAAGGTCTTTATGCGCAAGAAGGGCGGACTCAAGCCCGCGACGTGGGACGAGGCTTTTGCGGCCATCGCCAAGGCCAAGCCGGGCAAGGCCATCGCCGCGATTGCCGGTGACATGGTCGACTGCGAGACGATGTTCGCAGCCAAGGCGCTGCTGAGGGCTTGCGGTTCGAACCTTCTCGAAGGCCGCCAGACCGGCATGGATTACGACGTGTCGAACCTCGCCGCGGTCAATTTCAATTCGACTTTCGCCGGGATCGAGACCGCCGATGCGATCCTGATTGTCGGCAGCCACGTCCGCTGGGAAGCGCCGCTCGTCAACGTGCGCATCCGCAAGGCGGTTAAGCGCGGTGCGCAGGTCTTCGTGGTCGGGCCCTTCTGGGACACGACCTACCCCGCGCATTTCCTCGGTGACGATCTCTCGGTCCTCGGCGACCTGCCCAAGGAAGTGGCCGAGGTGTTCAAGGGCGCCGAACGTCCCGCGATCATCATGGGCGGTGCGGCACTGGCTCGCGGCGCCCTTGGCGCTGGGCTCGCCTTCGCGGAGAAGTTCGGCCTCGTGAAGGATGGCTGGAACGGCTTCAACGTCATGCACTTCAGCGCCGCGCGCATGGGCGGACTTATGCTCGGTTACGCGCAGAAGGGCGGGATGAAGGACATCGTGGCGGCAAAGCCCAAGGTGGTCATCAGCCTCGGCGCGGACGAAATGGACTTCGAACCCTTCGCCGACGCGATCAAGGTCTACATCGGCCACCACGGCGACAAGGGCGCGCATGCGGCGGACATCATCCTGCCGGGCGCGAGCTTTGCCGAAAAGGACGGGACCTACGTCAACACCGAAGGCCGCGTGCAGTTCGCCGAGAAGGCCGTGTTCGCCCCGGGTGACGCGCGAGAAGACTGGACAATCCTGCGTGCGCTTGCCGATGCGCTGGGCGTGAACGTCGGTTTCGACAGCTTCGCGCAGCTGCAGTCGGCAATGATCGCGGCAGTGCCTGCGCTGGGCGAGGAAGGTCTCGCAAGCTACGGCGCGCTGCCCAAGGCGGACAAGAAGGCAAAGGCGGAAGGAGTAATTTCCGCCTATCCGATCAAGGACTTCTATCTCACCAACCCGATCGCCCGCGCCAGCGAGGTGATGCAGCACTGCTCGGCAGAACTGCTCCACGGCGGCGCCCTGGCGGAGGCTGCGGAATGACCGAATTCTTCCAGTCCCTCGGCATGAATTACGAATGGGCGTGGGCGACCGCGACCATTTCCGGCATCCTGCTGATTGCCCTGCCGCTGATGTTGGCGGTGGCGATGATCATCTACGTCGACCGCAAGATCTGGGCCGCCATGGCGCTTCGCCGCGGTCCCAACGTCGTCGGCCCCTGGGGGCTGCTCCAGTCTTTTGCGGACGGTCTCAAGGTCTTCCTGCAGGAAACCATCATCCCGACGGCGTCGAACAAGGGCATCTTCCTGATTGCGCCGATCATCACTTTCACGGTGGCTCTGCTCGCCTGGGCAGTGGTGCCGTTCGGCCCCGAGGCGGTGCTTTCGGACATCAATGTCGGCCTGCTCTACATCCTCGCGATCAGCTCGCTCGGCGTTTACGGCGTCGTGATGAGCGGTTGGGCTTCGAACTCGAAGTACCCGTTCTTCTCCGCCATGCGCGCAGCAGCGCAGATGATCAGCTACGAGGTCTCGATCGGCTTCATCCTGATCTGCGTCGTCCTGTGGGCGGGCACGTTCAACATGAACGGCATCGTCATGGCGCAGGAAGGCCATGTCCTGGGGCTGTTCAACGGCTTCGGCTTCAACCCGCTGCTGTTCCCGCTCTGGGTGATGTTCCTGATCTCGGCCCTGGCCGAGACCGCGCGTGCTCCCTTCGACCTGACGGAGGCGGAGAGCGAGCTCGTCGCCGGTTACCAGACCGAATATTCCTCGATGAGCTTCGCGCTCTTCTGGCTCGGCGAATATGCCAACGTGCTGCTGATGTGCGCGCTCAACGCCATCCTGTTCTGGGGTGGCTGGCTGCCGCCGCTCGACATCGACCTGCTTCCGGGGTTCTATGTCCCGGGCTGGATCTGGCTGTTCGGCAAGATCTTCATTTTCTTCTTCATCTTCAGCTGGGTGAAGGCCACCGTCCCGCGCTATCGCTATGACCAGCTGATGCGCCTGGGCTGGAAGGTATTCCTCCCTCTGAGCCTGTTCTTCGTCGTTCTTATCAGTGGCTATCTGATGGCCACGGGGCATTTCGCATGATGCGTCTTGCACTGCCTCTCATCGGCCTAGCAGTGTTGAGCGGTCCGTCCGTCGCCTCTGAGAAGGTTGAAGAAATTCAGTTGTCCAAGGCGCTGTACTTTGACTGCTCAGTGTCTTCACAGGACGACGCGGGCATCACGCACAAGCTTGCGGTGAGCTACCTCGAGTATGTCGATCGTCCTGGACGCCCTCAGGTCAACTTCTTCGATCCTGATCAACTGGTATTTCGAGAAACCGGTTGGGCCGCACAAGGATCCTTTATCCTTTCGCGATTCACCGACTCTGGCGACCTGTTCACATGGTATGGAAAAGTGGGCTCAGAGGGGTCTCCTGAAGTTGATATGGCGCTGGCGCTGACCCGCACAACCGATCAAGCGGGCAAGGGTAATGTCACCATGGATCATTTCGAAACTGGCCCCGACGGTGAGGTTTCTGTGCAAAGATTTGCAGGTGTTTGCGAGGCTCTGAGTGGGGCAAGCGCGTACAACATGTTTTCCAAGGGAAGTGCGAAATGACCAGCGTCGCGCATCTCATCAAGTCATTCACCCTGTGGGAGTTCGTGAAGGCGCACGCCCTCACGCTGAAGTACTTCTTCAAGCCCAAGGCGACGATCAACTATCCGTTCGAGAAGAACCCGCTGAGCCCGCGTTTCCGCGGTGAGCACGCCCTGCGTCGCTATCCGAATGGCGAGGAACGCTGCATTGCGTGCAAGCTGTGCGAGGCGGTCTGCCCGGCGCAGGCCATTACCATCGAAGCCGAACCGCGCGAGGACGGCAGCCGCCGCACCACACGCTACGACATCGACATGACCAAGTGCATCTTCTGCGGCTTCTGCCAGGAAGCTTGCCCGGTCGATGCAATCGTCGAGGGTCCGAACTTCGAATATTCGACCGAAACCCGCGAGGAGCTGCTTTACGACAAGGCCAAGCTGCTCGCCAATGGTGACAAGTGGGAGCGTGCCATCGCAGCGAACCTTGAAGCCGATGCACCGTATCGATAGGGGGCCGCGCCAATGATCCAGACGCTCGCCTTCTATCTCTTCGCTGTCATGGTGACCGCCAGCGCGGTCATGGTGATCACGGCGCGCAACCCGGTGCATTCGGTACTGTGGCTGATCCTCGCCTTCTTCAACGGGGCGGGGCTGATGGTCCTCGTCGGCGCCGAGTTCATCGCTGCGCTGCTGGTCATCGTCTACGTCGGCGCAGTTGCGGTGCTCTTCCTCTTCGTGGTCATGATGCTCGACATCGATTTTTCGGAGATGCGGGCAGGCTTCGTGAAGAACTTCCCGCTCGGGATCGCCATCGCGCTGGTCCTGCTGGTCGAACTGCTGGTCGGCATCGGCGCCTACAAGATCGGCGCGCTCGAACTTGGCACTGCCAGCGGCGCTGCTGCACCCATTGCCGACCGTGCGAATATCGAGAGCATCGGTGCGGTCCTCTACCGCGACTATTTGTTCCTGTTCGAGGCGGCGGGGATCATCCTGCTCGTCGCCATGGTCGGCGCAATCGTCCTGACCCATCGCCAGCGCCCGGACGGCGCGCGCGGCCAGCAGGACATCGCCAAGCAGGTCCGTCGCCGCCCCGAGGACGCAACCGTCATGAAGCAACCCGAAGTGGGGCAGGGGGTCGAGCTGTGATCGGCATCGAACACTATGTCTTCGTCAGCGCGATCCTGTTCGTGCTCGGCGTGCTGGGCATCTTCCTCAACCGCAAGAACATCATCGTCATCCTGATGGCGATCGAGCTGATCCTGCTCAGCGTGAACATCAACCTCGTCGCCTTCAGCGCCTTCCTTGGCGACCTGGTCGGCCAGGTCTTCGCCATGTTCGTGCTGACCGTGGCAGCGGGCGAGGCAGCCGTCGGGCTTGCCATCCTTGTCATCTATTTCCGTGGCCGCGGCACTATCGCGGTTGACGACGTCGACCGGCTGAAGGGGTAAGCCACGGTGCATCCGATCCTCGCAATCGTTTTCCTGCCGCTGCTCGCCGCGATCGTCGGCGGGCTGGTCAACAAGTCTGCGCCCAGCGTCTTCACCAAGGGGCTGACGACCGGCGCACTGTTCGTCAGCTGTGCGCTGAGCTGGCCGATCTTCCTCGGCTTCGTGAGCGGTTCCTATGAGCCGACCGTGGTTCCCGTGCTCAAGTGGGTGGCCTCGGGCGACCTTACCTTCGACTGGGCGCTGCGCGTCGATACGCTGACCGCGGTCATGCTGGTGGTTATCACGAGCGTTTCCGCGCTCGTCCACCTCTATAGCTGGGGCTACATGGAGGAAGATCCGGACCAGCCGCGGTTCTTCGCCTACCTCTCGCTCTTCACCTTCGCCATGCTCATGCTGGTGACGGCCGACAACCTCGTCCAGATGTTCTTCGGTTGGGAAGGCGTCGGCCTCGCGAGTTATTTGCTGATCGGTTTCTGGTTCAAGAAGCCCAGCGCCAACGCCGCCGCGATCAAGGCCTTCGTGGTCAACCGTGTGGGCGACCTCGGATTCATGATGGGCATTTTCGGTACGTTCTGGGTGTTCGGCACGGTGTCGATCCCCGAGATCCTCGAAGCCGCGCCCGGCATGAGCGGCGCGACAATCGGCTTCCTCGGCTACCGAGTCCACACGATGGACGTGCTCTGCATCCTCCTATTCATCGGAGCGATGGGCAAGTCGGCCCAGCTGGGCCTCCACACATGGCTTCCCGACGCCATGGAAGGTCCGACTCCGGTCTCCGCGCTTATCCACGCTGCGACCATGGTGACCGCAGGCGTGTTCATGGTCTGCCGCCTTTCCCCCATGTTCGAGACCGCGCCCGTCGCACTCGGCATGGTGACCTTCGTCGGCGCGATGACCTGCATCTTTGCCGCGACTGTCGGCACGACGCAGTGGGACATCAAGCGCGTCATCGCCTATTCGACCTGTTCGCAGCTCGGCTACATGTTCTTCGCTGCCGGCGTCGGCGCCTATGGCGCGGCCATGTTCCACCTGTTCACGCACGCCTTTTTCAAGGCGCTGCTGTTCCTCGGTGCCGGCTCGGTCATCCACGCGATGCACCACGAACAGGACATGCGCTATTACGGCAATCTGCGTAAGCACATCCCACTGACCTTCTGGGCCATGATGGCGGGCACGCTGGCGATCACGGGCGTCGGTATCTACGACCTCCACCTGGGCTTTGCCGGTTTCTGGTCGAAGGACGCCATTATCGAGGTCGCCTATGCCCGCGGCACCGAGCTCGGCAATTTTGCTTTCTGGATGGGCGTCTTCGCGGCGCTGCTGACCAGCTTCTACAGCTGGCGCCTGATGTTCCTCACCTTCTGGGGCAAGCCGCGCTGGATCGATAGCGAGCACATCCAGCACGCGGTCCACAAGACGCCCGAAGAAGCAGGTGCCGACACCACCGGTGGCTACCACCCGCACGAGAGCCCGATGTCGATGCTGGTTCCGCTTGGCCTGCTTTCGATTGGCGCCATCGCTGCTGGTCAGGTCTTCGCACCCTATTTCCTCGACAGTGCATCATTCTGGGGTGGTTCGATCTTCTACAACGAGCCGCTGATCCACGCGATGCATGGCGTGCCCTACCTGGTGAAGTACGCTGCCTTCATCGTGATGCTCACCGGCCTGTTCGTGGCATGGATGGCCTACATCAAGGACACCAGCATTCCCGGCAAGACCGCCGAACAGCTCGGCCCGGTTTACCGCTTCCTCTACAACAAGTGGTATTTCGACGAGCTCTACCACTATCTCTTCGTCGTCCCCGCCTTCTGGCTGGGCCGCCAGTTCTGGAAACTTGGCGACATCGGCACGATCGACCGCTTCGGGCCCAACGGTATTGCCTGGGTTGTCGAGCAGGGCTCGATCGGAGCACGCAAGTTCCAGACCGGATATCTCTATAGCTATGCGCTGGTGATGCTCCTCGGGCTCGTCGCCGCGATCACCTGGGTGCTGTTCTGATGGAGTTCCCCATCCTCTCACTGATGCTCGCGATTCCGCTTGTCGGTGCCATTGCCTGCCTGTTCCTCGGTGCGCAGAGCGCGCGCATGGTGGCGCTGGGCGCGACCCTGTTCGACCTCGCGCTCGGCATCCTGCTGTGGCTGAACTACGACATCGGCGGCGCGCAGTGGCAATTCACCGAGCGGGCCGAGATTTTCGCCGGCTTCAGCTACGCCCTCGGCATCGACGGCATCGCGCTGATGCTGATCATGCTCAGCGTCTTCCTGATGCCGATCTGCATCCTTGCCAGCTGGGACGCGATCACCAAGCGCGTGGGCGAGTACATGGCCGCCTTCCTGCTGATGGAAGTGCTGATGATCGGCGTCTTCGCCGCGCAGGACATGTTCCTGTTCTACATCTTCTTCGAGGCCGGCCTGATCCCGATGTACCTGATCATCGGCGTGTGGGGCGGTGATAACCGCATCTACGCCTCGTATAAGTTCTTCCTCTACACGCTGCTCGGTTCGGTGCTGATGCTGATCGCGATGATGTGGATGGTGAACGAGGCGAACACCACCGACATCCCGACGCTGCTCAACTACGACTTCAGCCCGCAGGCGCAGACCTGGCTGTGGCTGGCCTTCTTCGCCAGCTTCGCGGTGAAGATGCCGATGTGGCCGGTCCACACCTGGCTCCCCGACGCCCACGTGCAGGCGCCGACCGCAGGGTCGGTGATCCTGGCCGGCGTCCTGTTGAAGCTCGGCGGATACGGTTTCATCCGCTTCAGCCTGCCGATGTTCCCCGATGCCTCCGCGCAGTTCGCCTGGCTCATCTTCGCCCTGTCGATGATTGCGGTGGTTTACACCTCACTCGTCGCGCTGGTGCAGCACGACATGAAGAAGCTCATCGCCTATTCCTCGGTCGCGCACATGGCGATCGTGACCGTGGGCCTGTTCGCGTTCAATTCGCAGGGGCTCGAAGGCGCGATGATGGTCATGCTCGGTCACGGCCTCGTGTCTGGCGCGCTCTTCCTTTGCGTCGGCGTGATTTATGACCGCCTGCACACCCGCGAAATCTCGCGTTACGGCGGGCTGGCGATCAACATGCCAAGGTACGCGCTGTTCTTCATGCTCTTTACGATGGCCTCGGTCGGCTTGCCGGGCACGAGCAACTTCGTGGGCGAATTCCTCGCACTGGCCGGTATCTACAAGGTTTCGACCTTCGTGACGCTGGTTTGCACCACCGGTATCATCCTCGGTGCGGCCTACATGCTGTACCTTTATCGCCGCGTGGCATTCGGGGCGCAGGTGAATGACGATGCGGCCCGCATGCTCGACCTCAATGCACGCGAATGGGCGATGCTCGCCCCGATCGCAGCAGCCGTCCTGTGGATGGGCGTCTATCCGGAAAGCTTTCTCGCGCCGATGCGCCAGGACATTGCCGCGCTCGAAGCGCGCATCGCTCGCGCTGCACCCGACTTCGATTCCGACAACAAGGTCGGCACTCCGAAAGAGCATAATGCCAACTACATCGCCGCCGCGCATGGGGAGAACCATGGCGAACCCGCCGCAGCCGAGGAGGGAGCGCACTGATGTCCTACGCTAGCTCGCTCTACTTGACCGGCGTCGAAGTCGGCCTTTCGCTCACCGGGCTTGCCCTGCTGCTGGTGGCCGCATGGGGCGGCACGAAGGTGGCTCGCGCCGTTACTGGTGCAACCGTAGTGGCACTGCTCGGTGCCACCGCGTTCAGCGCGCACCTGTTCGACCTCGCCGCCAGCGAAGTCGCAGGCCGCGCTTTCGGCGACCTCTACCGTGCCGACGCCTTCGGCAGTTTCGCGAAGATCCTCATCTATGTCGCGACCGCCGCTGTGCTGGTCGTCACCCCGCGCTTCTTCGCGCAGGGCAATGCCTATCGTGCCGAATATCCGGTGCTGATGCTGTTCAACGCCATCGGTATGGGCATGATGGTCTCGGCCACCGACCTGATGACGCTCTATATCGGTCTCGAGATGTCGAGCCTGTCTAGCTACGTGCTGGCGAGCTTCCTCAAGCAGGATGCCCGCTCGAACGAGGCGGGCCTCAAGTACTTCGTCCTCGGCGCGCTCGCCTCGGGCATCATCCTTTACGGTGTCAGCCTGGTTTATGGCTTCACCGGCAGCACCAATTACGAGGGCATCCGAGCCGCATTCGAGACGCAGTTCTCGACCGGAGCGCTGTTCGGCGTGGTGTTCGTGCTGGCGGGTCTGGCCTTCAAGGTCAGCGCCGTGCCGTTCCACATGTGGACCCCGGACGTATATGAGGGCGCGCCGACGCCAGTCACCGCCTTCTTCGCCAGCGCCCCCAAGGTTGCAGCTATGGGCATGCTGGTGCGCATGGCGATGGACCCCTTCGCGGGCGAGGTCGATAGCTGGCGCCAGATCGTGATCTTCGCCGCGCTCGCATCGATCGTGGTCGGTGCGCTGGGTGCGATCGGCCAGCAGAACCTCAAGCGACTGCTCGCCTATTCTTCGATCAACAATGTCGGCTTCATCCTCCTCGGCCTTGCGGCGGCAACGCCTGCAGGGGTGGCTGGGGTTATGACCTATCTCGCGATCTACGTCGCGATGACGGTAGGCAGCTTCACTGCGCTGCTGATGCTGCGCGATCCGATGGGCAACCAGCTTGAGACCTTTGCCGACATCTCCGGCCTCTCGACCAAGCGCCCGGCGCTTGCATGGTGCCTGCTCGCGTTGATGTTCAGCCTTGCCGGTATCCCGCCGCTGTTTGGCTTCTGGGGCAAGTTCGTGGTGTTCCAGACTGCAGTGCAGGCAGACCTCGTAGCGCTCGCTGCCATCGGTATCGCGGCGAGCGTGATCGGTGCGTTCTACTACCTCAAGTTCATCAAGGTGATGTTCTTCGACGAACCGACCCGTGAGGTGGAGACCGATAGCCCGATCAGCCACTGGGTCGTCCTTGCCCTCAGCGTCGCGGCCATTTCGCCGCTAGGCTACCTGATGACGATTCCGCTCGGCAATTGGGCAGCGCAGGCGGCGGCATCCTTCACGCTCGCGATGTGATCCGCACACTCGTCGAAACCGGCTCGACCAATTCGGACCTCGCCGCGCAATTGCGCGCGGGTGAGGCTGTGCGCGAAGGCGACTGGCTCGTGGCCGATCGCCAGGTCGCAGGGCGGGGGAGGCAGGGCCGGACGTGGTTCGACGGAAGCGGCAATTTCATGGGTTCGAGCGTGGTCCACCTCGGGCCTCGTGATCCGGCTCCGGCAACACTGGCGCTGGTCGCCGGTCTTGCCGCTTATGAGGCGGTGGTGACCTTGCTCGCCGAGCCGCAGGCGCTTCAACTCAAATGGCCAAACGACGTCATCCTCGGCGGGGCGAAGCTCGCGGGCATCCTCCTGGAGCGCGAGGGTGACGCAATCATCGTAGGAATGGGCGTCAATCTGGCGCGCGCACCCGATTTGCCCGACCGGCGGACGATTGCGCTGGCATCGCTCGGCCCGGCCCCCGACCGTGACACATTCGCCGCCAGTCTTGCCTCCGCCTTCGACCTCGAGCTGGAACGCTGGCGCAACTACGGGGTCGAGCCGCTGGTCCGACGCTGGGAATGCATCGCGCATCCGCAGGGCACACCGCTCACCGTCAGTCCGCCGGGCGAGGGGAACGTTGAGGGCACATTTGCCGGACTGGCCGCAGACGGATCGCTGATGCTGCGCTTGGCGGATGGCTCAACCCGTGCCATCCACGCGGGCGACGTAATGCTCGCAACCGAGGAGAAATAGGCCATGCTGCTCGCAGCCGATGTCGGCAACACCAATGTGGTCTTCGCCTTGTTCGATGGTCGCGAGATCAAGGCCCGCTGGCGCATCGCCACCGACCCCCGACGGACGGGTGACGAATATGCGGTCTGGCTCCTGCAGCTGCTCGCGATTCAAGGCTTCTCGCGCGATGATGTCACCAGGATCATCTTCGCGTCGGTTGTGCCCCGCGCAAACCACAATCTGACTGTGCTCGCCGAGAAGTATTTCGGAATTACGCCCATCGTTGCAGGGCAAGGAGCGGCGGCGTGGCCCTTCGCGATCGACGTGGACCAGCCCAGCTCGCTCGGCGCAGATCGCGCCGTGAACATCCTCGCAGCGCATGAGAAGTATGGCGGCGACCTGATCGTCGTCGATTTCGGCACTGCGACCAAGTTCGAGGCAATCGACTTCAACGGAACCTACAAGGGCGGCATCATCGCCCCGGGAATCAACCTTTCCCTCGATGCGCTTGTCGGCAAGACCGCCAAGCTACCGCGCATCGCCATTAAGGTCCCCGATAGTGACAGCGTGATCGGCCGAAACACCGAGGACCAGATGCTAGTGGGCATTTTCTGGGCCCATGTAGCGATGATGGAGGGCCTGATTGCACGGATGCGCAAGGAAATCGGGCGACCGGCCAAAGTGGTGGCCACAGGTGGCCTTGCGATATTGTTCGACGAGAAATCCGACATCTTCGATCATGTGGACGCCGATCTGACACTCGATGGCCTGGCCATCCTGGCGGAGCGGGTAGCTTGAAGAAGGACTTCACTCCCGAGGACGAACTGCTGTTCCTCGCGCTCGGCGGATCGGGCGAGATTGGCATGAACGTCAATCTCTACGGCTGCCAGGGTCGCTGGTTGATGGTCGATCTCGGCATGACCTTCTCGGGCGACCAGTATCCCGGCGTCGACCTCGTCTTCGCAGACCTGGAGTTCATCGAGGATCGCGCGGACAAGCTGGAGGCCATCGTCCTCACTCACGCGCATGAGGACCATATCGGTGCGGTGCCCTATTTCGCCGCCGATCTCGGTGTGCCGATCTATGCAACGCCCTTCACCGCTGACCTGGTGATGCGCAAACTTGAAGAAGCAGGCATTGCGAACGAGGTCGAGCTCCACGTGATCAGCGACGACCACGGCAGATTCGAGGTAGGTCCCTTCGGCATCACCTACCTCCCGCTGGCCCACTCGATTGCGGAAGGCAATGCCCTGCTGATCGAGACGCCACATGGCCGCGTCTTCCACACGGGCGACTGGAAGCTGGACGAAGACCCGATCATCGGCGAACCGACCACCGAGGAAGAGCTCACCGGTATCGGTGATGACGGCGTTCTCGCACTGGTTTGTGACAGCACCAATGTCTTCAATCCCGCGCCCAGCGGCTCGGAAGGTGCGGTCTACAAGGGCCTGCTTGAGGAGGTGCAGCGCCACACGGGCAAGCGAGTGCTTGTCACGACCTTCGCCAGCAATGTCGCACGGCTCCAGACCCTTGGCGAAGTTGCCCGAGAGACCGGCAGACAGGTTTGTGTTGCTGGCCGTTCGCTCGACCGGATCATCGAGGTGGCACAGGACAATGGCTACCTCGCCGACTTTCCGGAGCCAGTCGATTTCGACACCGCGATGGGCCTGCCGCGCGGCGAACTCCTGATCCTCGCCACAGGCGGGCAGGGCGAACCGCGCGCTGCACTCGCGCGCATTGCCGAGGGCAACCATCCGCTCGAGCTGGCCAGCGGCGATGTTGTCCTGTTCTCGAGCCGCCAGATTCCCGGCAATGAACTCTCGATCGGCGTGGTCCAGAACCGCCTCGCGGCGCGCGGTATCACCATGGTGACCGATCGCCAGAGCATGATTCACGTGTCGGGCCATCCGGGGCGCCCGGAGCTTGAGGCGCTCTATGGCTGGCTACGTCCCGACATCCTACTGCCCGTGCATGGCGAGATGCGGCATATGCAGGAGCAGGGAAGGCTCGGCAAAGCCAATGGCATTCCCGATCAGGTCGTGCAGCAGAATGGGGACCTGGTGCGCCTTGCTCCCGGTGCGCCGGGCAAGGTGGCCGAAGTGAGGGCAGGGCGCCTAGTCCTCGATGGCGATATCATTGTGCCTGCCGATGGCGAGGCGATTGCCATGCGCCGACGGATCATGCGTGAGGGTGTGGTGATCGTGGCGCTGGACGGGAACCTCAACCCGCGCATCGACAGCCTTGGGCTTCCGCTGGACGAGGATTATCCCGAGTTTGTCGCCGAAGCGCAGGCCGACATTATTGAGGCGATCCGCAAGCTGAAGGGCAAGGGGGGCAAGGAACCTGCGGCGATCCACGAGGCTGCGCGTCTCGCTGCTCGCCGTGCGGCACAGCGCTGGTCGGGCAAGCGTCCGCAGGTGCGTGTCATCCTGCCGAACATGTGAGCCGGCCATGCAGTGGACCAGCATCCTTGCGATCTATTTCCTCTTTCTGGTCTTCAGCGCGTTCCTGCTCCTGCCTTTCGGCGTGCGCACGCATGACGAGGCGGGGATCGAGAAGGTGCCCGGGCAGGCTGACAGCGCGCCGGTCGAGTTCCGTCCCGGCCGCCTGATGCTGCGCGCTGTGGTGATCGCGGCGGTGCTGACCACGGCCTATGTGCTCAACTACATCTATGGCTGGATCGTGCCGCAAGATCTGATTTTCTTCGGGCCCGAAGCAGGTAGCTAGATCACTGCCGTAAACGTTCCAGAGCCTGCGCCATTGCCACATAGAGCTTGCCCATATCGCTCGACAGCAGCGTGACGCTGAGCGCGTGTCCGTCACGGGTCGAGAGCATGGTGCGCAGCATTGATTCAAAATCATGGATGTAGCGGCTGACGTGCTCGCGGAAATCGTGGTCGGTATCGTAGAGCTCGGCGATCTCGCGGGCCTCGGTGTTGTCGAGCAGGCGGACGGCCCGGCGCGTGAAGATGCCGCGGTCGCCACGCAGATAGCTGGCCCAGGCTGTGTCGGTCACTTCCGTGCTCAGCGCCTTGGCAATGTCGATCGCGTTCGAATTCAGGCTTTCTGTGATCAGCGCCACGCGCCGCGAGAAATCGTTGCCGACTTCCTCGGTGGCCCGTTCGCGCGCCTGGGCGATGCGGCTTTCGAGATTGCCCGTAAGTTCGTTCACCTTGGCAAGCTGGTCGCGCATCAGGCGGATCGTATCGCGGCCTGCATTGGACGAGCGTGTTGTGGCCTCGTCGATCTTGGCGAGTGCCTGTTCGGTGTGTTCGGCCACCGCGCGGTCGATGGCCTGGGCGCTTTGCTCGCCGACACGGTCGGCGATCCGGGCAAGGCGGTCGCCCTGCTCGGTTTCGATGGCCGATAGGGCATCACGGGCGCTGCTTTCGAGCTGCTCGATTGCGGCCTGAAGTTCGGTCCGTGCTTTTTCGGCGATGGCGTCGTTCTCGTTGCCAAGCGCAGCCACGCTGGCGCGAAGGCGCTCGATTCCGTCGACCTGCGCCGCAGCAGTTTCGCCGAAGCGGATCTGGAAATTCTCGATTTCCTCCATGGCGGTCCGGGCGCGGGAATCGACATAGTCCATAGTCTCGGCGGCTGCCGATCCTGCGGCATTCGCCTGGTCGAGGAGGTTGCGGACTTCCTGTGCGCGGTTCTCGATCGCGCCGAGACGCTCCTCGCTCGAAGCCATCGCATCGGGCAGGATCTCGCGACCCTGCTTGGCGGCGGCCTGGATCAGTTCCAGCAGGCGTACGCTGGCATCGGTTAGCGCGGCGACCGCCATGTCGGTGCCGTCCAATGCCTCGCGGCTTTCGACAAGCTTGGCGTTAAGCGCATCGAGGCTTTCGGAAACCGCCCCACTGGCCTCGCGGCCTTGGCCTTCGACGGTTGCGAATGTCGTGCCGAGTTCGGCCAGACGAGATGCCAGGCGCTCGCCTTCCTGCACCAAGGCTTCGCTGCTTTCGGCGTGCTGCCGCTGGCGTTCGGCCAATGCCTCGTCGAGCTTGTCGAGGCGGGTTCGCATTGCGGAGAGCGCCTGCTCCTCGGCCAGTTCAAGATCGGCCTTCCGCTTGGCTGTCTGTTCGTCGAAAGCGCGGTTGCGTTCGCTGATCCGCTCGTCGACCGCAGTGGCTTCTTCGAACAGCGCCTTCAGCTTGGCATTGGCGGCGACCAAAGCGGATTCGTCGATCTGCTTGATCTCATCGATGGCTTCGCGAAGGCGCTCGGCCATAGCCTCGACCTGTCCACCCCACGCAGTGATCGCGGCCGCTTCGCCGTCGCGGACCTGGGCGGCGATATTCTTCGACTCGGCGCGCAGCGAATCGATCCTTTCGCGCAGCGAGGCGAGGGCGTTCTCGTAGCCTTCGTTCGCGGCATCGCTGGCCTCGGACAACTCCTTGCGCAAAGCATCGGCACGTGCGCGAATTGCGGCAAGTGCATCGACTTCGCGGCTGTCGAGATCGGCGCGGAAAACCTCGCTCTGCTCGCGCAGTACGGCGAAGCGGGTGTCTGCGACACTGCCCAGCTGTTCGGTCTGTTCGGCAAACGCATGAAGCGCTTCATCAACACGTGTTCGCAGGCTCGAAACCTGCCTTTCGCTCGCCGCGCCGAAGTCGTTAAGTCGCTTGAATCCCTCGATCAGCTCCTCGACCTGCGCAATCGCCGTTCGTCCTGCACTGCCGATCTGGTTCGATACATCCTTCGCCGAATTCGACAGGACCGGCAGGTTGTCGCGCAGCTTGTCCATGTTCTCGAGCGCGGTCTCGCTAACCCGCGCAATCGCATCGACCTGATCGCCATTGTTCTTGATAAGGCCCTGTAATTTATCGGCATGTTCGGAAATTCTTTCCGAAGCAGAACGCCCGAGATATTCGAGGTCACGGGTCTGCGATGTCAGGAATTCGCGGGCCAGGCTCAATTCGCGATTCACGGTGACGAGCCGTTCCTCAAGCCGGGCAGATTCCTCGCGCAATGACAGGGCGACTTCGCCATAGCGCTCGGCCTCACGCGTCGAATTGCGCATGGCGAGCAGCCAGATCGAAACGACCAGCAGCACAGGGATGGCCCAGGACGTAATCCACACGCTCCACTGCTGCGCATCGGCCCCGCCAAGCATCGCCGTACGGTTCGCCCAGACAAAGAATCCGGTCCAGGTCGCTATGGTCATTCCAGCCAAGGTGGGGGCGATCCACTTGCGTGAAGGGGGCTGGATCTCGTCCTCCCAGACCTCCTCCGTTCCATAGATTTGTTCTGAAGTATCTTCGACAAACTCTTCGGTCAGAAGGATTTCACCTTCGTCCAGTTTCGTTTCGTCGGATACGGCCTGGATCAGCGAGCGCTTTCTCATGGCCGGAAACTATCACGAATTCGATATGCTTAAACCCACTTTAACCCTTGCCGGGTATTCTTTGCGACCAATGGCTTACCAGCAAGGACCTTTTCTTGCCGCACTAGGGGCGGCATCGGGCGATGATCCCGTGCTGCTGGCCGAACTGCGGGCATCTTTCCTCGACAGCGTCGACCGCCAGCTCGACCTCCTTGGCCGGGCGCGCTGCGACGGCAACTGGCGGGTTGCGGCGGAGCGCCTTCATGCGATTGCGGGGAGTTTTCATGTCGAAGAATTGCGCCTGCTTGCCGAGGAAGCGATCAACGCGGCACCCGGCGAGCCGACCGTCATCGCCTCACTTGGCGCTCTGGCGAACGAGTTGCGCGCCCAAGCCTGAGGGAAAGCGGCGGGAAGGGCTGGCCCTTACGTACAGGCGAACCTAGAACACCGGGCAACCACACCCTCGGGTCGTCCAGTAACCGCCGGAGCACGACTTGCGCGTCGCCCTCTTGTCCACGCTCGATCATTCGCCTGCTCTGGGCAGGATACGCCCTGCCTATCGGAATTTCGCCGGGTCGCGGGTGATCGAGCGACAGGTCGATCTGGCTTTGGCGGTTGGTTGCGAGACGATTGCTTGTCTGGTCGACGGCATCGGACGCGAGGTGATCGAGGCACAGAAGCGTGCCGAAGCCGCAGGTGCACGCTTTGTGGCGATGCAGGAACCGCGACCGCTGTCAGGACTGGTTTCGGCGGCGGACGAGATTTTCGTTATCGGCGCCGGTGTGCTCGCCACAGACGAGGTTGCGCTGAAATATGCGTCGCGCCCTTGCGTTCTGGTCTTTCCGGCCGACGACGCGCTGGCGCTCGGGTACGAGAGGGTCGATGCCGAATTCGCCTGGGCGGGGGTGTCCCTGGCACATGGCTCGGTGGTGGAGCGCCTCGCCGAATTGCCATCGGATTCCGACGTGATCTCGGCCCTGCTGCGCATTTCGCTGCAATCCGGCGTGCGGATCCAGCCTATCGAGAAGCGCTTGCTCGATGAGGGGCGCTGGCATCTCGACCCAAGCCCGGAACAACTGGTCGAGCGCGAGCAGCAATGGATCCACGATCACGCGGCGCCTGCGAGCTTTGTGGCACCTGGGCTGGCAGTTTCCGAGAGGATTGGTGCAAGGCTGGCAAGGGATGTTCTTGGCGGACGCTGGGCGCGTATGCCTGCGGTCGCAGCAGGCATATCGGGGCTTGTCGCGCTGGCATTTGCATTAACCGGGTGGGAGATGACCGCACTCGGCTTTGGCGCACTCATGGCGACGCTTGGCACTGCCGGCGAAACGGTCGAGCGGATCGCGCTGGCCGGGCAGTCGGTGGTAAAACGGTCGCCTTTGGCCCGGACCATCGACTGGATGACCGATCCGGTACTCGCCCTGCTGATGGGCATGGCCTCGCCGGAAGACACCGAGTGGCTGCGGCTGTTTGTCCCCGGGGTCCTGCTGGGGCTCCTGCGCCTCGGTCAGCGCTGGGCCACTCCGAAATGGCGCGATTCCTACCGGGACCGCGTGGCGCTCTCATTGCTGTTGCTGCCGGCGGCATTTTTCGGCGTTGTGCAGCCGGTTGTCGCGGTCTTGGTCCTCATCGTGATGTTGACGCTTTTCTTCGCCCCATCGAGCGGAGAATAACGGCGAATTAACCATGCAAATGCTAGTGCCGACCCATGAAGATGCACGATCCCGTGCCTGATCCCGGCGACGCGAGCCGGACGGCGGTCCTGCGCGATGAATTGTCGCGCGGTAACGCCATGCTTGCGCGCGTTGCGCCGATTCTGTCGCACCTGCTGGCGACGCCCGATCATTCACTATTCAGCGACGAGTTGGTGGCACGTATCCGCGGGATGTGCCACGACATGGCCTGGCAAATCCTGCGCGCGCAGGCGGAAGCCACGGGTGAGAAGGGCAGGGATGCTTTTGCCGACCGCCATGGCGAGGCACTGGCCGAACATTTCTTTTCCAGTCCCGCCATCCTTTCGCATTGCCACGCATTGGCACTCGAGTGGCAGCTCAGCGCACGGATGGAGCAGCAATACGGGATCGATCCGGTCCTGTCGCCGGTCCTTCAGGACCTGATCGCATCGCCCGACAGCAGCCAGGCCAGTGCTGCCATGGCTGCACTTGCTGCCCAGGCACGGTTTGCTCAAGCGCAGCGGCGCATGGAACTGCCGCTCTCGGAGCTTCCGGGAGACCTGTTTCACGAGATGCTGCTTGGCTGGCGCGCCTTTAACGGCCAGCGCCGGTCCGACGCGATGATCCGTGCCGAGGCGAAATTGCGCAATGGCTATGACGAGAGCGCCAATCGGCTCGCTTTGCTGGCCCGACTTGTCTCGGGAATGGGCGAGGAAGCCATCGCCGCGCTTGACGTCGGGGAAGCAGGCGTGGCTCTGTTTCTCTCTGCCCTGTCGGTCCGGTCAGGCCAGTCGCGGGCGATGACGGTACTCTCGACCAACGAAAAGCAGGTCATGAGGCTCGCTCTGGCTTTGCGAGCCGCCGGTCTGACGCGTGAAGCTATGGAGGCACAGGTTCTCCGGCTCCACCCTCAAGTCAATCCACCGCGGGCGATCGGTGAAATTCCATCGTCCGAGGCATCGCAATTGCTGGCCGAGTCCGGCTCGTTGGGAGTTGCGTGACATGGCCAGTGCAGGAACCCGCTATATCGCCCATGCCCGCACCGATGCGGAAGGCCGGCTTGTCGAGGCGCAAGAGCCTCTCGCCAGCTTACAGGAAGCCTGCGGAGGTCGGATAGGCGAGGACATAGCAATTCCCGAACTGCGTGTGCTGGTCGGCAAGGCGAAGCTGTATGGCCTGCGTCTGGCTCGGCAATTCTCCGCGGTGGACGGTGAAAACCGTATCACTGCATGGGTCGAAATCGCGCCTGAGCTTTCGGACGAAGGCGAAACCCTGTCATGCGCAATCGACGTGGTAAACTGGCATAGCGAGGAATTGCCGCCGGAAAACGAGTTCGATGCCGCTCGTCGCCGGATCGAGATCAACCGACATCTTGCCGATTGCACGGCGCGGCTCGACCCAAAACAGGGCATCCTCTCTGTCGTGACCGAAGCCGCTGATCTCGCAGAGTTTGTCGAGGCGACCCGCAGTGGCGTGGGGCGGCCTTGGACGGATTTCGTCAGCTTTCCGGGTAACAGCCATGAACAGCCGCTCCACTGGCGTCTGCTCGATGGCGCGGCTTGTGAAATCGTCGGGTCATCAAGGCAATGGAATGCCCATCTTGAGCCGCTGGGGCAGGCCGAGCCAGGAAGTGCCGGTTTCGTGCTCTACCTTACGGCCTCTACCCCCGAACCGGGTGAGGGTGAGATGGCATCACCGAGCGGGATCGAGGGCGCTTCCTTCGGCCGAGACCTGACGCCTGTGCTGCGCCAACCGATCAACCGGATCATCGCAAATGCCGAAACGATCCGTACCAAGCTCGCGGGTCCCATAGCCGACGAGTATAGCTCCTATGCCGCTGACATTGCCACGGCGGCGCAGCACCTGCTGGCGCTGATCGACGACCTCTCCGACCTCGAAGTTGTCGAGTCGGATCAATTCGTGACTGCACCTGACCGGATCGAACTGGCCGACGTCGCCCGCCGTGCCTGCGGCATCCTGGGTGTCCGGGCACAGGAGAAGGGGATCACGCTCGTCCCCCCGGTCGAAAGGGAGAGCCAATTGGCTATCGCCGAGTTCCGCCGGGTGCTGCAGATACTGCTCAACCTTGTCGGGAACGCTATCCGTTACTCGCCAGACCAGAGCCAGATCTGGATACGCCTCGACCGCATTGGAAATCGTGCTCTGATCACTGTGGCCGACCAGGGCATGGGTCTCGACGAGGCCCAGCAATCCAAGGTTTTCGAAAAGTTCGAGCGTTTGGGGCGCAGCGGCGACGGTGGCTCTGGTCTGGGGCTCTATATCTCGCGCCGGATTGCCCGGGCCATGGATGGCGATCTCACTGTCGAAAGCGCGCCAGGGCAGGGTGCCCGCTTTACGCTCTCGGTGCCGGCAGCCGAGGATATGCGCTCGGACACCCGCGACGGACCCGGCAAAGACATTCCCCGCACGGCTGACGAGGACTGATACGAAAAAGGGGCGCCGGAGCGCCCCTTGATCTACATGAGTCTGACTGACGCAGCTTAGCGCTTGTCGATGGCGACGTAGTCGCGCTCGGTCGGGCCCGTGTAGAGCTGACGCGGGCGGCCGATGACCTGACCGGGATCCGAGATCATTTCGTTCCACTGTGCGACCCAGCCCACAGTACGGGCGAGAGCGAAGAGCGCGGTGAACATGGTCGTCGGGAAGCCGATCGCATTGAGGATGATGCCCGAATAGAAGTCGACGTTCGGGAAGAGCTTCTTTTCCTTGAAGTAATCGTCACTTAGCGCAAGCTCTTCAAGCTTCAGCGCAGTTTCGAACACCGGATCATTGACGTTCAGCGCGTCGAACACCTCGCGAAGAGTCTTCTGCATGACCGTCGCACGGGGGTCGTAGTTCTTGTAGACACGGTGACCGAAGCCCATCAGGCGGAACGGATCGTTCTTGTCCTTGGCGCGCTCGATATAGTGCGGGATTCGGTCGGGCGTGCCGATTTCCTGCAGCATGTTGAGAGCTGCCTCGTTCGCGCCGCCATGCGCCGGGCCCCACAGGCAGGCGATGCCCGCCGCGATGCAGGCAAACGGATTCGCGCCCGACGAGCCGGCAAGGCGAACGGTCGAGGTCGAGGCGTTCTGTTCGTGATCGGCGTGGAGGATGAAGATGCGGTCCATCGCGCGCTCGATCGCCGGATGGATTTCGTATTCCTCGGCCGGAACGCCGAAGGTCATGCGCAGGAAGTTGCCGGTATAGCTCAAAGAGTTCTGCGGCTGCATGAAGGGCTGGCCGACAGAGTACTTGTAAGCCATCGCCGCGATCGTGGGCATCTTCGCGATCAGGCGGTGGCTTGCGATCTTTCGCTGCTCAGGGTCGGAGATGTCAGTGCTGTCATGGTAGAAGGCCGACAGGGCGCCAACCACGCCACACATGATCGCCATCGGGTGTGCGTCACGGCGAAAGCCCTGGTAGAACTGGCGCAGCTGGTCGTGCACCATGGTGTGGCGCGTGATCGTGTAGGTGAAATCGTCGAGCTCAGCCTGCGAGGGGAGCTCGCCGTTCAGCAGGAGATAGCTGACCTCCATGAAGCTGGAATGTTCGGCCAGCTGGCCGATGGGATAGCCGCGGTGGAGCAGAACGCCTTCTTCACCATCGATATAGGTCAGCGCGCTCTCGCAGCTTGCGGTCGACTTGTAGCCCGGATCGTAGGTAAACTTGCCGGTCGTGCCGTAGAGCTTGCGAATGTCGATGACATCCGGGCCTACGCTGCCTTCGAGAACGGGGAATTCCTGGGACTGACCACCCAGATCGAGAGTTGCCTGCTTGTCGGCCACGCGTTTCTCCTCAAGCGTTTCCTGCCACCCCTGCCGAGCGGGCCTGCGCGTCGATCCGCGCGAGCGCCTCATCCCTTCCCAGCAGGACCAGCACATCGAAAATACCGGGCGACGTAGTCGTTCCGGTCAATGCTGCACGCATGGGCTGCGCGAGCTTGCCGAGACCCAGTTCCAGCGTCTCCGCATACGATTTCGTAGTGGCTTCTAGACCCTCGATTGTCCAGTCATTTTGCAGGTGCAGCATTTTTGACAGTCCACCCAGGCGATCGCGCGCCTCGTCGTCGAGGAGAGCCGCCGCCTTCTCAGTCATCGTCAAGGGTCGGTTTGCGAAAAGAAATGCCGAACCTTCAACAAGTTCGTTGATCGATTTCGCACGGACTTTGAGAGCCGGCATGGCTTCGGTCAGCAGATCGACGTCCGCTTTCTCTCCGATTGCGACTGCAACGATTTCGGCAAGGCGACGGTCGTCGGCCTCCCGGATGTAGTGACCGTTGAGGTTCTGCAGCTTCTTGATGTCGAAACGGGCAGGGCCCTTGCCGACCCCATCGAGGTCGAACAGATCGATTGCTTCCGCCTTGCTGATTTCTTCGCGGTCGCCATGTCCCCACCCAAGGCGGAGGAGGTAGTTGAACAGCGCCTCGGGGAGCACACCTTCGTCATCGCGGTAGGCCTCGACGCCGACTGCGCCGTGCCGCTTGGACATTTTGGAGCCGTCGGGGCCATGGATCAGCGGGACGTGAGCATAGACTGGATCGGGCCATTCACCCTCGATTTCGTCCATCGCGCGGATGATTGGAAGCTGGCGGAAGGCGTTGTTGAGGTGATCGTCGCCGCGAATGATGTGCGTCACGCCCATGTCGTGATCGTCGACTACGACCGCGAGCATATAAGTCGGCGTCCCGTCGGCGCGCAGGAGGACATAGTCGTCAATCTCAGCGTTCTGGACCGTGACATTGCCCTGGACCTCATCGGCAATTGTCGTGGCGCCCTCGGTCGGGACCTTCAGCCGGATGACGAAGGGCGCACCCTCGGGCGCCTCGGCCGGGTCGCGATCACGCCAGCGGCGATCGTAGCGCATCGGCTGCTTGGCTGCCCGCTGTTGAGCGCGCATCTCTTCCAGCTCTTCGGGGGTTGCAAAGCACTTGTAGGCATGGCCGGCCTCGAGCAGCTTGCGAGCGACCTCAGCATGACGTTCCGCCCGATCGGACTGGAACACCGGAGCATCGTCGAAATCGAGGCCGAGCCAGTCGAGTCCGTCGATGATCTTGTCGATCGCGTCCTGGGTGCTGCGTTTGCGGTCGGTATCCTCGATCCGCAACAAGACGCGGCCGCCGTGGTGGCGCGCAAAGAGCCAGTTGAACAGGGCCGTGCGCGCACCGCCGATATGGAGATATCCGGTGGGCGAGGGAGCAAAGCGGGTGACAACCTGCCCGGTGTCATTTCCGGTGGCGCTCACACTATCGCTTGCCATTGTCTCTCGCTTCCTTTCAAACACTTATATGGCGACGCGGGGGACGCCCTTGATACCGATGGGGGAGGCGGACGATGATGTCCGTCGGGTCGTGCGGCGCCCTTGGCGTATGCGCGGCCTCTTGTCCAGTTTTGCCGACGCTGCGGAGGCCTTTCTTGCCGACGCGAAATTCGACCGTGGGCCGTGGCTCGCGGTGGCTTTCGCGGCGGGGGACGGGCTATGGTTCGGCCTTGCGACAGCTTGGCAGTCGGCGGGAGCGATCGGCGGTCTCGTCTTGTTGGCGCTGGCGGCCCTTGCTCTATGGAGGGACCGCGATGACCGGGCGCTAATCCTTGCCGCCACTGTCTCCCTCTCGACGGCCTGCGCAGCAGGAGTGGGAGTGGTGTGGGCGCGGTCGAGCCTTGTCGGTACCGAGCCGATTGCCACGCCGCGCTTCGAGCGGATAGATGCCCGTATTCTTTCACGTGAGGAACAGCCGGCGGACGATCGCGTGCGCCTTGTGGTTGCTGCGCGCGAGCCGCTGACGGGAAGGGCGCTGGCTTACCGGATAAACGTTCCCACCGAGGCCGACACAATCGGACTGCAGGAGGGAGCACGGATTCGTTTCTCGGCGAGGCTCATGCCACCTTCGCCGCCCATCGTGCCCGGAGCCTACAATTTTGCCCGGCGGGCCTGGTTCGAGGGCCTCGCAGCGACCGGATCCGTCGTCGGTGGTATCGAAGTGGTTGGAGATGCGGCGCACGGCGAGGCACCTCTTGCGGCATTGCAGCGTGGCTTGTCCGATCACGTCAGGTCACGGCTCGAGGGAAGCTCGGGCGCCATCGCCGCCACTCTGGCAAGCGGCGATCGTGGGGCTATTGCCGCGGCCGACGAGGAAGCCATGCGAGATGCCGGACTGACCCACTTGTTGTCGATCAGCGGATTGCACGTGAGCGCAGTCATCGCCGCCGCCTACCTCATCTCGCTCAAGCTTCTGGCGTTGTGGCCATGGCTTGCCTTGAGGGTGCGACTGCCGCTGGTTGCCGCTGCGGCTGCTGCGGTCGCGGGAATTGGCTATACGCTCCTCACTGGGGCCGAGGTGCCGACAGTGAGAAGCTGCATCGGGGCGGTGCTGGTATTGCTCGCTCTGGCTTTGGGCCGCGAGCCCCTGTCCATGCGGATGGTAGCAGTCGCCGCCATGGTCGTGCTTTGCCTGTGGCCCGAATCCTTGATCGGGCCGAGCTTCCAGATGAGTTTTGCCGCGGTTCTCGCGATCGTGGCGCTGCACAACTCGCAGCCGATCCGTAACTATCTTGCCCCTCGCGACGAGGGCTTGCTGCGCAAGTGGGGCAGGCGGATCGCAGTGCTCTTCCTCACCGGCCTCGTGATCGAAATCGCACTGATGCCCGTGGTGTTGTTCCATTTCCACCGCGCAGGGATTTATGGGGCTGGGGCAAACCTGCTGGCCATCCCGCTGGTGACCTTCGTTTCGATGCCGCTTGTGGCGCTGGCTCTGATGCTGGACCTCGTCGGTCTGGGCGGTCCGATCTGGTGGCTTGCCGGGAAGTCGGTCGAATGCCTGCTGGCAATTGCACACTTCGTAGCGTCGCAACCGGGTGCGGTGAAGCTCGCTCCACCAATACCGCTGGCCGCCATTGTGCTCTTTTGGGCCGGCGGGCTTTGGCTGGCATTGTGGCACGGAAAGCAACGGCGTTGGGGACTTTTGCCGGCTCTCCTGGCCGCATTCTGGATGGCGACTATCCCGCCTCCCGACGTGTTGGTCACGCGTGATGGTCGCGACGTCGGCCTCCTTGCGGACGATGGCAGGCTGGTGGTGCTGCGTGAGGGCGAGGGTGGTTATGCGCGTGACAACCTGGTGGAGATCGCAGCCCGAAGCAGCGAGCCGGTAGCGATTGCCAGCTGGCCGAGCGCCCGCTGCAGCGATGATTTCTGCTCGATCGTGCTTGAAAGAGGCGGCAAGCCCTGGCGGATTCTGGTGGCGCTCAGCCGGAACCTCATCGAGGAGCGAGCGCTATCGGCGGCGTGCGAAAGGGTCGACGTGGTTATCGCCGCCCGCTACCTGCCGAGGTCATGCCGGCCGCGATGGGTAAGGATTGATCGCCGCTTTCTCGATCGCGAGGGCGGCGTCTCGCTTGATCTGCAAAACCAGCGCATGCGGACAGTCGCGCAGGGTGAGGGCGAACACGGTTGGTGGCGTCCCCCAGAACCCCGCAGATACGTCAAACGTGAGGCCACTCCCGAAGCAGTAGCTCCGGAAAACGCAGGAGCCGGTTCCGCACCAGCAGTCGAGCCAGTGCGCACATCTTCGGATCAGTGATAGCGGCGCAGGAGTCCTGCAAGCTTGCCTTGGACTTTCACGCGATGCGGTTCGTAGATCTGCGGCTCGTACGCGCCATTGGCTGGATCTAGCCGGACGCGACCGGCATCGCGACGCAGGTACTTGAGTGTCGCCTCTTCATTGTCGACCAACGCAACAACGATCTCGCCATCGCGCGCGCTGTCTGTGCGGCGAACGAGCGCGAAATCACCATCGAAAATACCCGCCTCGATCATCGAGTCACCCGATACCTCGAGCGCATAGTGTTCACCGGGGCCGAGCAGGGCGGCCGGAACCGGCATACTCGACTGGCCTTCAATGGCCTCGATGGGGGCACCAGCGGCAATCCTGCCGTGAAGGGGAACCTCGATGATATCGTTGGCCGGCTCCGGCGCCACGGCCTGCGCCGTCAGAGTCGCTGCCATCGCGTCGTTCGTGTTGGCCGCCCGTGGACGGCTCGAGCTCGTAACAGCATCCTCGGGCAACTTGACGACTTCGAGTGCGCGCGCCCGGTTTGGCAGGCGCCGGATGAAGCCGCGTTCCTCAAGTGCCGAGATCAGTCGGTGCACGCCAGACTTGCTCTTGAGATCGAGGGCTTCCTTCATCTCCTCGAAACTGGGTGAAATCCCGGTCTCTTCCAGACGCTGCTGGATGAAGCGGATAAGCTCGTGCTGCTTGGCGGTCAGCATGTCTGCGAAACTCCCGTGTCGCCTGTTCACACCCGTGTGAACGAATGTGGAACAATTAGGCAACCAATTTCGGCAAGTCAAGCAATACAGCCATTTTCGAGCGAACTCGTGCGGAACAAGTGTTCGCGCTACGTCCCGAAACGGGCTCAGCCGTGAAGCAGTTTCCGGGTTGCTGCCGCGACATCGGACTGGCGCATCAGGCTCTCGCCGACGAGGAAGCTGCGCACGCCACTCCGGGCTAGCCGCATACAATCGGCGTGACTGGCAATTCCGCTCTCGCCGACCAGCAGCGTTCCGTCAGGAACCAGTGAGGCCAGACGTTCGGTCGTCGCGAGATCGGTGGTAAAAGTTCGCAGGTCGCGATTGTTCACGCCGATGAGCCGGGATTTGAGCAGCATCGCACGCTCCATCTCGGTTTCGTCATGGACTTCGACCAAGACGTCCATCCCATGATCGATCGCAGCCGCCTCGATCTCGGCCATTTGGGTGTCTTCAAGCGTCGCCACGATAATCAGGATGGCGTCGGCGCCGATGGAGCGTGCCTCAGCCACCTGCCAGACATCGACCATGAAGTCTTTGCGCAGAACGGGCAGTTCGCAAGCCGATCTTGCGGCTACGAGATAGTCAGCATGCCCCTGAAAATAGGGCGAATCGGTCAGCACCGACAGGCAGGCAGCCCCGCCTGCGGCGTAGTCCCTCGCGTGCTGCCCGGGGTGGAAATCTTCACGAATCAATCCCTTGGATGGGGAAGCTTTCTTGACTTCCGCAATGAGTCCGAAGCCACTTTCCTGTGCGTGTTCGAGGGCGGCCCGAAAACCGCGCGGTGCGGACTGGTTCGTTGCCAGTTGCTCAAGATCCGCCAGCGATTGTGCAGCCTTTCGTGTGGCAACTTCCTCGCGTTTCGTCTCGCAGATTTCGATCAGCTTGTTCACGGGACTACCTTGCCATCTCGATCCAGTCGGCGAGCAGCTTGGCCGCCTTGCCGCTATCAATTGATTCCTCGGCGATCGCGGTGCCGCTTGTCCAATCGTCCGCAACACCGGCGACTATCAGCGCCGCAGCCGAATTGAAGATTACCGAGTCCCGATAGGCGCCTGCTTCCCCGACCAGCAAGGCAGCAAGTGCTTTCGCGTTATGGGTCGGGTCGCCACCCCTGATGGCCTTGAGCGGGGCGTGCGCCAGACCGGCCATGCCGGCATCGACACGACGCATGGCGAATTCGTGGCCGGTTACGTCTGCCAGCTCATTCCCGCCTGCGAGGCTCAGCTCGTCGAGCCCTTCGTCGCCAGACACGATAAAGGTGCGTTCTGTTCCTAGGCGCGCGGTCGCATCGCCGTAGATCGAGACGTAGCCCGGTCGCGCGATCCCAATCAGCTGGCGTTTTACGCCTACCGGGTTCGAAAGCGGCCCCATGAGGTTGAAGATGGTGCGGCGGCCCAACTTCTTGCGGATCGGTTGGATGCGCCCCATCGCGGGGTGGTGGTTGGGGGCGAATAGGAAGCAGATCCCGAGTTCCGCCAACGTCTTCTCGGCCGTCCGTCCAGCCGCTTCCATATCGAGACCGAGCACTTCCAGCGTATCGGCAACGCCCGAAAGCGAGGAAATGGCGCGGTTGCCATGCCGGGCGACGGGGACTCCCGATCCAGCAACGACCAGACCCACCGCAGTCGAGACATTGAGCGTGTGGTGTCCGTCCCCGCCCGTCCCGCAAACATCTATCGCATTGTCGGGACCCGCAACGGGAATGTAGCGCGCCCTTAGCGCCCGCGCCGCGCCTGCGATTTCGTCGGCAGTTTCGCTGCGGTCCGTCATCGCAAGCAGGAAGCGGGCGATTTCCTCGTCCGACGCATCTCCGTCGAGAATCCAGCCGAAGACCTCCTCGGCTTCGGATTCACTCATGTGTGGAACCGCGAGCGGGAGGTGTCTCATGCAGGCATCCTCGCCTCGATGCCGCATAGATTGAGAAAATTGGCGAGCAGGGCGTGGCCGTGCTCGGTCGCGATACTTTCCGGGTGGAACTGTACCCCGTGGATCGGCAAGGTCTGGTGTCGAAAGCCCATCACGCTCGATCCGTCCAGGCCGGGCGTCTCGCTTGTCGCGTTGACCTCGAGCTCGGAAGGGATGTCTTCGACCACTAGCGAGTGATAGCGCGTCGCAATGAAGGGTGACGGCAAACCTGCAAAGACGCCGCTGCCGTCATGCGTGACCGGTGACGTCTTGCCATGCATCAGCCCGCCGCGGACTACCTTGCCGCCAAAATGCTGCCCGATCGACTGATGACCCAGGCACACGCCAAGTAGCGGCTTGCCAGCATCGGCACAGGCCGCGACGAGATCGAGACTGACACCTGCTTCGTTCGGAGTGCAGGGGCCGGGGGAGATCAGGAAGCCCGCCGCGCCGCTCGAAATGGCCTGGCCTGCCGAGATGGAATCGTTGCGCACGACCTCGACGCTCGCGCCCAGTTCCATAAGGTAATGGACGAGGTTGAAGGTGAAGCTGTCGTAATTGTCGATTACGAGGATGGAGCGGCGGTCGGTCATTCGTGGCGTCAATGGCGGCGAGGGGCCGCCGTATCAAGCAAGATAAGCTCGCCGTGACGTCACGCCTGCTTGCCCGCAAAGCGGTCGCTGGCGCGCACGAGACCGTCGGTAATCCCCGGCTCGGTGTAGAGATGGCCTCCATCGGCGACGATCTGCAAGTCGACCTCAGGCCACACCTGTTTGAGATCCCATGCCGAACGAGGAGGAGTGCAGCAGTCGTGCCGGCCCTGTACGATTACGCCAGGAATGCCCTCGAGCTTCCATGCATTTTCAAGTAGCTGGCCTTCTTCGAGGAAGCAGCCATTGCGGAAATAGTGGTTCTCGATCCGCGCCGTGGCGACCGCATTTTCGCCCTCGGCCATGTCGTCGACCGTGTCTTCCTGCGGCAGAAGGGTGCAGGTGACGCCTTCCCAGCGGTTCCACGCGGCGGCGGCGGCCTTGCGCACCTCGGGATCGGGATCGTCGAGCAGGTCTCGATAGGCCTCGACCAGATCGTCCTGTCGCTCCTCGTCGACATGGGCGACAAAATTGTCCCATTCCTCGGGGTAAAGCTCGCTCGCGCCGAAGGTGCAGAGCCAGTCGAGTTCGATCTGGCGACCGAGGAAAATACCCCGCAGGACCAATTCACTCACGCGGTCGGGATGTGTCTGGGCATAGGACAGAGCGAGAGTGGAGCCCCAGCTTCCGCCGAAGACCATCCACTGGTTATGCCCGCACATCTCGCGCAGTTTTTCCATATCGCGCACGAGGTGCCAGGTGGTGTTGTGCTGGAGCGAGGCGAAGGGTGTCGAACGTCCACAACCGCGCTGATCGAAAAGGAGAACATCGTAAAGGTCGGGGTCGAACTGGCGGCGCTGGCCAGCGCTGCATCCAGCACCGGGGCCGCCATGGAGAAACACTGCAGGTTTGCCACCGGGAGTGCCGACCTTCTCCCAATAGATCGTGTGGCCGTCACCGACCTCGAGCATGCCCGTCTCGTAAGCTTCGATCTCCGGATAGAGAGTACGCCGTTCCTGCGTCATTCCGCGTTCTTCCTTTCGACCACCACAACCGGACCTATGGGCGCCCCCGTGTCGAGACGGTCGGTCGCGGGATTCCACAGCAGTGATACGTTGCCGTCGAGGTAGAGTGCATTCTTCACCTTCAGCTCGTCGCGATAGAAGCGGGCTAGCTTGCCGAAAGACACCGGCGCGTTCGAGATGACGAAATGGGCACGCCCCTGATCGTCGATGCCCACGGCGTTTCGAACAAGGCGTGAAGGGCCGTCATGAGTGATTTCGGGATGGACCTTGCCATCTATGACCAGCATGGGGCCGGACTGTGTGCCAAATTCAGGGCGCTCCGAGACATTCGCGAGGAAGTCCTGCGTCGTCCGCACGTGCCATTCGCCAGCGGTGCCATAGAAGACGCCATTGGGCTTCATATGGAAATTGCCTTCACCGTCGGCGGTGCTCAATTCCTTCAGTCGCTCGGAGTTCTCGACAAAATAACCAATCGGTTTGCCTTCTGAGTCAAACATTCCAGCATTCATCGCGAATGCTACACGGTCGGCGCTGCGATGCTTGGCGAGTTCGGAAAGACTGCGGTACGGCGCTTCGCCGCTGGGACCCAGATCCATCGCAATTGCGTGGCGCGAAGGTGTGGCCAGACAATGCGTTAGTGGCGCATCCTCGAAAATGATCGAACGACAGGCACTTTCGACCGAGCTTGCCACCGTTGGTACAGGTGTAGGTTCAGGGGAAGGCTTAGGGTTGGCCTTACCATCGATCCGTGTGCGCGCGACCGGCTCGCCTTCGGGTTGCGCCTCGCAAGCGGCAAGAGAAATCAGGACTAGGGCGGCGAAATGTACTCTCATTGTCCGAAACCGGGCTCCTGGGCGAGGCATACCGCCTCTTTTGCCGCGGCGAGCAATGCTCCCGCCTTGGCTTCGCATTCTCTTTGTTCATAGGCCGGCTCGCTATCGGCGACGATGCCCGCCCCTGCCTGGACGTGCATGATACCGTCTTTCACCACCGCTGTCCTCAAGACGATACAGCTATCGACCGAGCCGTCGGGGGCAAAATAGCCGACACCGCCAGCGTAGGGACCGCGTGTGGCCGGCTCGAGCTCGGCGATGATCTCGCAGGCGCGGATCTTGGGTGCCCCGCTGACGGTGCCTGCGGGAAAGCCCGCGAACAGTGCGTCAAGCGCGTCGCGGTCGGGTGCAAGCTGGCCGACCACATTGCTGACGATATGCATGACATGGCTGTAGCGTTCGACGGTGAAGCTTTCGGTGACGGTAACGCTGCCGGACTCGGCGACGCGGCCAACGTCGTTGCGGCCAAGGTCGAGCAGCATCAAGTGCTCGGCCCGCTCTTTCGGGTCGGACAGAAGCGATTGCTCGGCCAGACGATCCTCGGGCGCCGACGCCCCCCGCGGCCGAGTACCGGCGATCGGGCGAATGGTGACTTCACCGTCGCGCACGCGAACGAGAATCTCGGGGCTCGAGCCGACGACGGCGAAACCGGGCAGATCGAGAAAATAGAGAAACGGCGAGGGATTTACCCGCCGGAGTGCCCGGTAGAGCGACATCGGTGGCAATGCGAAGGGTGAGGTGAAGCGCTGCGAGAGGACAACCTGGAAGACGTCACCTGATGCGATGTACTCCTTCGCCCGCAAGACCATCGCCTTGTATTCAGCCGGCTCCATGGTTGACTGGAGTGTCGGTTCTGGATGCTCGGCGGCGTCGAACCGGTTGGGCGTCGAAGGGCTGGCAATCCTGCGCAGGACCTCGTCGATACGCTCCCCGGCGGTTTCGATCGAACCTCCCTGCCAGACGGGTGCGATGCAGAAGAGCGCGTCAGACAGACGGTCGAACACAAGGATCACCGTCGGACGGACGAACAACATATCGGGAAGGTTCAATTCGCCTTGCGGCGCACGTGGCAGCTTTTCCACCAGTCCGATCGTTTCATAGCCGAAATAGCCGACCAGGCATGCGAGGGCAGGGGGAAGCTCTTCGGGAACCGCGCAGCGACAGGTGTCGGCGAGAGCGCGCAGTGCATCGATTGTCGAGCGGGTGCACGGCTCGAAAGCTTCGCGATCCTCGCGCCAATGCGGGTTGGTTTCTGCCCGTTCACCGACGGCGCGGAATACGAGGTCAGGGTCGAGGCCGATAAGGCTGTATCGCCCTCGCACTTCGCCACCTTCAACGGATTCGAGGAGAAAATCTCCGCGTCCTTCCTGAAACAGCTTGAGCGCCGCGCCTACGGGCGTTTCTGTATCGGCGATCACCTTACGCCAGACGAGGGCCGCGCGGCCGGCAGCCAACTCGGCGCGTGCCTGCTTCTCGCCTTCGAGCTTGCCCGACAATTCCGCCTCAATTCTCGCCGAGAAGCTGTTTGCGTACGGCAGTGATTGCCGTTTGGTTTCGTTCTACCCCAAGCTCCTCCCGCATGGCGACACGCATCTGGTCGGCATATTCGTCGCCCAGCAAGGGGCCCATCTGGCTGCGGGCCTGATCGATCAGCGGGTCGTTGTCGTTCAATTCTTCCATCGTCACCTTGACGAGATCGACCACATAATAGCCGGACTTGTTGCGGCCCTCGAGCTTCTTGGTGGTACCTTCGGCCATGCTGAAGAGCAGCGCCAGCGGTGGCGGTATGCGCCGCTCTCGCTGGGCGGCGAGCTGCTCGCGGGAAAGATCGACCGAATCCACCGGCGGTAATTGAACCTTCTCGCTGCTCATCGCGGCAGCAAGCGTGCTGCCGCTGCGAACCTTCGCGAGGATGCGATCAGCTGCTGCCTTTGCGGCCTTTTGTCCTTCCGCCTGACGCCAGCTTTGTTCGACGACTTCCTTGACCTCTGCGTATGGTGCAGTCGCGGCCTGGGTGATGTCGCTCACCTCATAGACGAGATAGGTCTGCCCTCCCGGCAGCGGCGTGATTTCCGGTTCTTCCTCATCCATCTGGAATGCGGTTGTCAGTGCAGGTGCGAGGACTTCCGGAAGCGTCGCATTGGGAACGCGATAGATGCGTCCGTCGGCGAGCGCGGGCTGCGTAGTGGTGAGCGTAATGCCACGCTCTTGTGCGATCTCTGTCAGGGTCGCACCGTCGGCGATCTGGTCTTCGATATCGATGGCGAATTCGGCGAGCCCGGTCGCACGCTTCTCGTTGCGCAGGGTGTCTTCGATCTCACTGCGTACCTGGGCGAGGCTACGCGCCGCCACGGCATCGACCGTGTCGACACGTGCAACGTGCCAGCCGAGTGGGCTGCGTGCAGGACGGGTGATGGTGCCGCGTGCCGCGCTGAAATACGCGTTCGCCACGGCCTCTGAAGCCTGCCCGCCCAGTGCCTCGCGCTCTACATCGTTCAGCGGAGCGGCACGCAGGCCGGCCTCTCGTGCGACGGCATCGAAGGAGGCACCGGCCTCAACCCGTTCGCGAATCGAATTGGCCGCCGCTTCCGTTGGCACGATCAATTGGGTAAAATTGCGCGTCTCGCTGGCGCCATACTGGTCCTTGTCGCGCTCGAACCGGTTGGCGATTTCTGCATCGGTCGGGTTGATGCTGTCACCCAGCGCCGCGGCGTCGAAGGTCGCGAAACGTATCACGCGCCGCTCGGGACGGACGAAGAGCGCACGATTGGAGTCATAAAACGCCTTCAGCGTCGATTCGCTTGCCGGACCCTTGGGCGCAAAGGCAATAGCGGGGAGGAGGGCAATCGTGCCCTGGCGCCGTTCCTTGAATAGTTGGGCATAACGATAGGCAAGCTTGTCCGGAACTTTCGCCCCGTAGGACGCCGGGACGAAAAGCTGCTGCGAAAGCAGCGAGGTTCCCAGATCGTCGCGAGCCTGCGCATCGGTGATCCGCTGTTGCGCCAGGGCTTGGCGATATGCGTCCTCGCTGAAGTTGCCGTCGGGACCGCGGAAGGCGGGGATGGTACGGATCTCGCTGTTCACGAGATTGGCGCCGGCCCGAATTCCGTATTTATCGGCAAAGCCCTTTATCGCAAAGCGATCGATCAACGCGTCGAGCACCTGGTCGAGACCGTTCTCCGCAATGAATGTCTGCATCGTGATGGTCGGTCGTTCCTGACGAACTCGATCGAGGCCATTGCTTGCCCCGCGAGCAAGGTCGTTGGTGCCAATCTTCTCATCCCCAACGATTGCAACACGGTCGCCCCCTGCGACCCCTCCGAAAGATCCGCTGCTCGAAACATCAGCGCTGGCAAAGGCAAGAGCGATCAGGCCCAGGAACACAAGTGCGAAGGCAAGGCCGATCTTGGTCCTGAAGAAGTTGCGGAAAAACTGGAGCATGGTCTTCGGGGGATCCCGTAATTGGTAAGGGTGGGCAATACCGGCGGAGGCATACCCTTGGTAGAACGGGCGCTTTATCCGCCCTGCGACCTCCCGGCAACAGGTGCGAAAGGGTTTTGACGCGCAAACAATCCTTGTCTAGCGGAGCGCATCCCTTGGCCCCTATAGCGGCCCGTAAACATCCATTCATCTCGGGAATTACCAATGGCCGAACGGCCCTATATTGTTGGCAACTGGAAAATGAACGGCACGCGCGCGATGCTCTCAGAAGCGCGCGCTATCGATCGTGCAGCACAGCGTTACATGAAAGTCGAGGTCGCACTCGCCCCTCCTTATACCCTGATTCACGCCGTCCATCGCGAGGCCGAGCAGATCGGCATCGGAGCGCAGGACTGCCATCCTGGCCCCGAGGGTGCGCATACAGGTGACATCAACGCCTCGATGCTGGCCGACGCGGGGGCGAAGTTCGTCATCCTTGGTCACAGCGAGCGTCGCCAGAACCACAGTGAAACCGACGAACTGATCAACGCCAAGATCGAATCGGCGGTCGAGGCGGGCCTGCGTGTCATTTTGTGTTGCGGCGAAACGCTCGAGACTCGCGACGCGGGCAAGGCGGAAGACTATGTGTTGGGCCAGATCAAGTCCGCGCTTTCCAGGTTCGACGACCCGGCCGAGCGCCTGACGATCGCCTACGAGCCCATCTGGGCCATCGGTACCGGCCGCACTGCGACCACAAAAGATATCGAGGCGATGCATCGCGCGATCCGCAAGCTGCTCGACGATACCTATGGCGAGGAAAGCTCGTCGCAGGTCCGCATACTCTACGGCGGTTCGGTGAAGCCCGAAAACGCTCGCGAGATCATGGCGACTTCGGAAGTGGGCGGTGCTCTCGTTGGCGGTGCCAGCCTGAGTGCCGAGAGTTTCCTCGGTATCGTCGTCGGCGCGTCCGAGGCCGAGGAGTCCTGAGGCCAGTTGCCAAGAGCCTGGCCTTGTCGTTTGGCCTGACCGCGCCTAGATGCGCGGCTGATCCGAAATCTTGAAGAGTATCCAGTCCGATGTTCCTGTTCCTCACCGTCGTCCAGGCGATCGTCGCAGCCGCGCTTGTCGGCGTTATCCTGATGCAGCGTTCGGAAGGTGGCGGCCTTGGTATCGGCGGCAGCCCTTCGGGCATGCTCAGCGCGCGTGGTGCGGCGGATTTCCTGACCCGCTCGACACGCTGGCTTGCGATTCTCTTCGTGGTCCTCTCGATCGCTCTCGCAGCGGTCGCCGTGGAGAGCACCGGTTCGGAAGGTCTCGAATCGACGCTCAATCGCGCCGTTGCTCCTGCGGCTCCGGTCGACCCGCTCGGCGCGGCAACTGCTGGCGAAGAGCCTACGGCGCCCGCAACCGAAACCGCTGGGTCCGATGATCCCCTGGCCGACGTAGCCGAATAACCACAAAATCAGCGCGAATTGTGGATTGCGTCGCGTCTGCGGCGCGATTCTTGCGGCTTTGCGCTTGCCCCGACTCCAATCCTCAGCTTAAGGCCCGACTCCCATGGCGCGGTATATTTTCATCACCGGCGGCGTGGTCTCCTCGCTTGGCAAAGGTCTCATGGCAGCATCGCTCGCTGCCCTCCTTCAGGCGCGTGGCTACAAGGTCCGAATTCGCAAGTTCGATCCCTACCTCAATGTCGATCCGGGCACGATGAGCCCGTATCAGCATGGCGAGGTCTATGTAACCGACGACGGGGCGGAAACCGACCTCGATCTCGGCCACTATGAGCGCTTCACGGGCGTGTCGGCGCATCAGGGCGACAATGTCACCTCGGGCAGGGTGTACCAGCAGATCATCGCCAAGGAACGCCGCGGTGACTATCTCGGCGCGACGGTGCAGGTGGTCCCGCACGTTACCGATGCGATCAAGGAATTCGCGCTGGCCGACCAGGGCGATCATGACTTCATCCTCTGCGAAATTGGCGGAACCGTCGGCGACATCGAAAGCCTGCCCTTCATGGAGGCTATCCGGCAGCTCAGGAACGAGCTCGAGCCGTTGCAGTCGCTCAGCGTCCATGTGACGCTGGTGCCCTATATCGCTGCCGCGGGCGAGTTGAAGACCAAGCCAACCCAGCACTCGGTGCGCGAGCTGGCCAGTCTCGGCATCAAGCCCGACGTGCTGCTTTGTCGCGCAGAACATCCGATCCCGGATGGCGAGCGTCAGAAGATCGCCAATTTCTGCAACGTACGCAAGGAAGCGGTCATTCCGGCATTGGATGCGCCTTCGATCTACTCGGTGCCGCTGCAATACCATGCCGAGGGCCTCGACAGCGAAGTCCTTCGCGGTTTCGGCATTACCGATGCACCCGCACCCGATCTTTCGCGATGGTACGATGTCGTCGATCGCCATCAAAACCCCGAGGGCGAGGTGACCATTGGGGTCGTCGGCAAATATGTCGGCCTGCAAGACGCCTACAAGTCACTTAACGAGGCATTGGTGCACGGCGGGATGGCCAACCGCGTCAAGGTCAACATCAAGTGGATCGACGCGGAGGTCTTCGAACAAGGCGACAGTGATATCGCTGCGCAGCTCGAGCCGATGCATGCTATCCTGGTTCCCGGAGGCTTTGGTGAGCGCGGTAGCGAGGGCAAGATCGCAGCCGTCCGTTTCGCACGCGAACGCAAGGTGCCTTTCTTCGGCATTTGCCTCGGCATGCAGATGGCCTGCATCGAGGGCGCACGGGAGGCCGGGTTCACCAAGGCCAGCTCGACAGAGTTCGGCGAGACGTCCGAACCTGTGGTAGGTATCATCACAGAATGGATGACGGAAGAAGGCCTCCAGACCCGCGAAGCTGGGGGCGACCTTGGCGGGACCATGCGGCTTGGGGCCTATGACGCGAAGCTTGCTGCTAACAGCCATGTGTCAAGCATCTATGGCGGTGCGACGGAAATCTCCGAACGCCACCGGCATCGGTATGAGGTCAACGGCGCTTATATCGATCCACTTGAAAAGCAGGGGTTGATCTTCTCCGGAATGTCGCCGGACGGCCTGCTCCCCGAGATCGTCGAGCGCCCGGACCACCCGTGGTTCGTCGGAGTCCAGTTCCATCCCGAGCTGAAGTCCAAACCCTTTGATCCACATCCGCTTTTCGCCGGATTCGTGAAAGCTGCGCTCGAGCAAGCCCGTCTCGTATAGAAACTTTTTTCAGCCGACCCAATTCAGCAAGTTACTGATTTGGTTGAGGTCGGTCCGAAAACACTTGTAACCACGCGACAAACGGCAGATTTCCGCCGGTTTGCGGGTTTATCTTTTGATATATCTCGGGCAAAACCGGGCCGTGCTAGCGCAAATTTGCGTGAGCTTTCGAGACATTAGCAACGCCAAGGAGCGGTGGGGCTTGCCTCGAAGCCGGTTGTCTTCTGCGACCCGGACGGCCGATTTTGGGGCTTGGCGGCGCTATGCGTCGCGGGGGGCGGAACCTTGGTTCCGCCCCCTATTGATTCCAACGCTGATAGTCAGATGGGGAAGCGTCAGGCAGCCTTACTGCCGCCATCCTCGTCCTTGACCACTTCGAGGGTCTTCTGGCCGCCGATCGCGACCTTCTTGGGCTTCATCGCTTCGGGCACTTCGCGCACGAGGTCGATGACCAGGAGGCCGTCCGCAAGGTCGGCATTGTCGACGCGGACATAGTCGGCCAGTTCGAAGCGTCGCTCGAAGCCGCGATTGGCGATGCCCACGTGGAGCATCTCGCCCTCTATGGTCTCGTCGCGCTTCTTGCCCTGGACCGTCAGCAGGTTCTGCTGGGCTGTGATGTCGAGATCGGCAGGACGGAAGCCGGCAACCGCAAGGGTAATGCGGTATTCGTCATCTCCGCGACGCTCGATATTGAAAGGGGGGTAGTTATCGCCGCCGGCATTGCGCGCCTGGCGTTCCATCAGGTCAAAAAGGCGATCGAAACCGACAGTCGAACGACGATAGGGAGTGAAGTCCATACGGTTCATTGAAACAAATCCTCTGTTTGAGCGATCTATCAGGGCGGGGCCCGCAATTCGGCACCCCGTCGCCACCGTAACATGCGGCGGCACATTCGAGATAGGCGCGCCGAATTCGCTTTCAAGTCGGCGGTTGTCGCATTAGCTGAAAAGGATATTTGCGAGGTCACACATGAGCCATCCCCCGGTTGTCATCTACACAAAATTCGGTTGCGGTTACTGCTTCCGTGCCAAGCGATTGCTGGACGAGAAGGGTGTGGATTACATCGAGCATGACATCACGATGGGCGGGCCGAAGCGTGCCGAGATGCTCGAACGTGCGCCCAATGCGATGACCGTTCCACAGATTTTCATTGGCGAGACCCATGTTGGCGGTTCGGACGACCTCGCCACGCTCGAGCGTGAGGGAAAGCTCGATCCCCTGCTTGCAGGCTAGATGACCCGTATCGCCATCCTCCAGATGACCTCGGGCATCGATCCCGAGGCAAACGCCGCTTGCATGGTGCAAGCCGTTCGCCGTGCAGCGGAGGGCGGGGCGCAGATGCTCTTCACTCCGGAAATGTCGGGCCTGCTCGACCGAGACCGGAAGCGCGGTGCCGAATCGATAGTGCCGGAAGACTGCAACCCCGTGCTGCTTGCGGTTCGTGAAGCCGCAGCTGATGCCTGCATCTGGGTAGCAATCGGCTCGCTGGCGATCGCAACAGAAGAAGGTCGCTGGGCCAACCGCGCTTTCGTAATCGACAGCGCCGGCGAAGTTGTCGCGCGATATGACAAGATGCATATGTTTGATGTCGATCTTACCAGCGGCGAAAGCTGGAGAGAGTCAGCCGCCTACAAACCGGGTAACGAGGTGGTGGTCGTAGAGGGCACACCCGTCGGACGGCTCGGCCTCAGCATCTGCTATGATCTGCGTTTTCCTGCCTTGTTCGAGGCACTTGGCAACCGTTCCTGCGATGTAATCGCGATACCCGCCGCCTTTACGGTGCCAACGGGCAAGGCCCACTGGCACGTCATGCAACGTGCCCGGGCTATCGAGGCAAGCGCCTTTGTTGTTGCAGCCGCGCAAGTCGGAGATCACGAGGATGGCCGTCGCACTTACGGGCATAGCCTTGTGGTCGATCCTTGGGGCGATGTCCTGCTGGACATGGGCGAGGAGAAGGCTGGACTGGATTTCGCCGAGGTGAACCCAGAGCGCATTGCCGAAGTTCGTGCCCAAGTGCCCAGTCTTGCTAATCGCCGCCCGATCGCCAATTAGGCCCGCGTCATGATCGTATTCGACCTCTCTTGCGGCGAAGGCCATCGTTTCGAAGGCTGGTTCGGCTCGACCGAAGACTATGTATCCCAGAAGGAACGCGGGCTGGTGAGCTGTCCGCAATGCGGATGCGCGGACGTTGCCAAGGCCCCGATGGCGCCTGCGGTTCCTGCCAAGGGCAACACTTGGGCAGGGCAGGCCCCGTCGACCCAAATGGTTCGCGGCGAGATGCCTGCCGAGGTGAAGCAGGCGCTCAAGGCCCTTGCCGAGGCGCAGGCCAAGGCTCTCGAGAACAGCACATGGGTCGGTGCCGATTTCACCGAAAAGGCCCGCTCCATGCACTATGGCGAAGCGGACGAAGCGCCGATCCATGGCCAGGCATCGAAGGAAGAGGCCGAAGAGATGCTGGCCGAGGGCATCGCCGTTGCGCCGCTGCTTTTCCCCATTGCCCCTCCAGACGAACTCAATTGATTGTTTCTGCTTTTCCAGCCGCTATAGGGGGCCAGGGCGCCCGTAGCTCAGCAGGATAGAGCACCAGATTCCTAATCTGGGGGCCACAGGTTCGAATCCTGTCGGGCGCACCAAGCGAGGCGGTTCAGCGATGGACCGCCTCGTTTCGTTCACTGCGCCAGTGGGCAATCGCCTGTCGGAGACGGTCGCCGAGGCGCCAATACCGTCGAGCGCACTGCTACCTGCCGTAACGGCGAGCGTGCCAGGCCAGCAGGCAGAGTGTCGCGGAAATGCTTGCCAGCAAGAGGCAGGTGCCCTTCCAACCATAGGCATCGTAGGCGACCGTACCGGCCACGCTGCCAAGCCCGCCGCCAACAAACATCAGCACCACGTAGATCGTGGTCAGTCGCGTGCGCAATTGCGGGTTGAGCGAGAGGAATGTCATTCGCCCGGTCACATCGACTCCGGGGCCGACAAGGTTCACCATCACTAGCGGGACGCACAGCGTCCACAATGACTCGCCTAGTGGCCAGAGAAGAGCGATCCCGGCCAGTTGGATGATGGCGAAAATCGCGCGCGCCTTGCGTGGCCCCACACCATCGGCCCAGCGGCCAAGGCGAGCGGTCGAAAAGATGCTCACCGCCGCAATTCCCGCCAGATATCCGACAGTGTCGGTGCCATAGCCCATTCCGGGAGAAGTCAGATGCAGCGCAAGCCCCAGCCAAAGGGCGATGAACGAGGCAAAGTTGAGCGCTTGGATGACGCCGGACAGCAATACCTCGCGATGGCACGCCAAAAGCGGGAAAACTGAAATCAATAGTTCGAAGTAGTTGCCGACCTGGGCGCGATCACGTTCGCTCGCGTCCATCAGGCGGGGCAGGGCAAGTGTCACCGCCATCATCAATCCGGTCGCTACCCAGTAGACCATGCGCCATCCGAAATGCGCCGCGACTACACCCGCGCCAACCCGTGCCACTAATATGCCTAGGATCACGCCTGCTGTCAGCAGGGCGGTCACTTGCCCGAGATTTTCGGGCGCGACTCTTTTGGATGCATAGGCCGGCAAAAGGTATGGTGCGATGGTGAAGAAGCCGAGGAGCGTCGAGCCGAGCGTGAAGGTTTCGAACCGATCGGCGAGGGTCATGATTGCCAGCGACACCGTCTGGCCGGCAGCGAAAATTATCGTCAGGCGACGATTGGAGTAGCGGTCGCCGAGAGGCAGCAACAGGAAGATGCCGATGGCAAGCGCCAACTGGTTCAGGGCGGGCACCAGGCCGATCTGTGCATGACTCACACCGAAATGGTCGGCAACTTCGCCGATGATCGGGTGGATGTAATAGGCATTGGCCGTGACGACCGCCGCTGCGATAGCGAGCGAGAATTGCTGGGCGCGGGTCAGATGCGAGGTTGGGTTCAAGCCAGGAGGCCTGCCTTACGAGACATGTCGATCACGCCTTGGGCCAGCTCGTCGGGCTGATCCTCCTGACAAAAATGACCGCAGGTCGGCAGCTTGCGATGGGGTTGGCCACTTGCCCCGGCAATGCGGTCGATCAGGTGCTGTTCCGCCCCCTTCGTGATGGGATCATCCTCGCCGAACAGTGTCAGGAATGGTCTGTCATATGCGGCGAGGGCTGGCCAGGCCTGCTTGTTGTCGTCGACGCCAGGCATACCGTCTTCGACGGGAACGAGACTTGGGAATGCACGGGCCCCAGCCTTATACGGCTCCGAAGGAAAAGGCGCGTCATAGGCCGCGATTTCCGCCTCGCTGCGCGGCGTCGCTGTCGCCCGGTCGAGCAGCGGGCCGATCGCGAATTCGGGCGATGTTCTGGCGAACTCCCTCCAGGCGAGAAAGGCGGGCTGCGGCGTGCCGCCCGCGGGAAGAAATGTATTGCTCGCTACGACGCAGGCGAAAAGGTCGGGGTCGTTCGCCACCATGCGCAGACCGAGGAGGCCGCCCCAGTCCTGGCAGAATAGGGCGGCAGGCCGCGGCTCGACCACAGCGCGCCACTGCTTCAGCCAGTCGACGTGACGAGCGTAGGTGTAGAAGCCGATTTCGTCTGGTTTGTCGCTTTTCCCAAAGCCAATGAGATCGGGCGCGAGGACCCTGAAACCCGCATCGACCAGTATCGGGATCATCTTGCGATAGAGAAAGGACCAGCTCGGCTCGCCGTGAAACAGCAATACGGGCGGTGCGTCTTTCGCACCCTCGTCGAGATAGTGCATCCGGCCGGAATAGCCCTCACCCAGTTCCAGGTCGAACCAGTTCTCGGCGAACGGATAATCCGGCAGGTCGGCGAAACGCTCGGCCGGGGTGCGCAACACTTCCATCGGGTTCTCCCATCGCGAACTGGAAAGACCAGTCTCGAATCGAAACCCTAAGGTGTCTTCTTGCGTGTGTCACCCAATTGGCTGACCGGCACCGTCTCCTTGAAGGTGTGGGTGATGTAGGGGAACGGGATTTCGATACCCGATTCATCCAGTGCCGACTTGATCGCGCGCACGACCTTGTCCTTGCTTTCCCAGCCCGATCGCGGCGTCGAGCCTGCCCACCAGCGAACCAGAAAGTCCACCGAGCTTGAGTTGAACTCCTGGGCGAAAATGTCGACTCCCTTGCTCGCCAGGACGTCGTCAACACCTTCAACGGCGCGGCGGATGACATCGGCAGCATGGTCGAGGTTGGTATCGTAGCTGACGCCGACGACGATCTGGTGGCGGCGCTGATCGACATCGGTCAGGATCTCGACCGGGTTCTTGAACAGGATCGAGTTCGGCACGATCGTCAGTTCGCCCGAAAGCTTGCGAACGTGCGTTTCGCGCAGGGTGATGTGCTCGACCTTGCCGGTGATGCCCTCGCAAATGATGACATCGCCGATGCGCATCTTCTCGCGCACCATGATGAGTACGCCAGCAAGGAAATTCTCGAAAATGTCCTGGAAGGCGAAGCCGATAGCGACCGCGCCGATGCCGAGGCCTGCGAGCAGGCTGGCCGGGGTGAGGTCGGGCATGACCACGACCGCAGCGACGAAGACCCCGAGTACCCAGATCGCCAGCCTCACAAGCGTGTCGATCAGGTTCTTGAGGCTCGCCCTGATTTCGGTACGACCGACGAGCATGTCGGATATCCGCACCGCGAAGCGCGCGACGATCCATGTGAGGAACAGCACGAAAATCGCAATCGCCAGGCTGGGCAGGCTTTCGACAAAACCCTCACCCATCTCCTGCAGCTGGTCGCGCAGGGTCGTAATGTAGTTCACGCGTGCAAGACTCCCTTTGCGGGGCAACGAAGCTGCCTGCAAAAGGGTTCCGGAATACTAAGCACAAGTCCTTAGCGGACGTTAGCCAAGACCGTGTTCCTTGCGCGCTATTTCATGGAGCCAGTCGGCATGGCGTGGTGCCTTCTTGGTCTGGCTCCACTCGTCGAGCATCAGGGGGGCTACCCGCTTGAGCTCAGCATACTGCTCGTCTGTGCCGATATCCGTCGCGAGTTCGACGCGATGGCCGTTCGGGTCGAAGAAATATATCGACTTGAAGATGCCATGATGGGTTGGACCAAGCACGTCGATTCCAAGACTCTCGACGTGTTCCTTGGCTGCCAGCAATTCGTCTTCCGATGCGACCCGAAAGGCTAGGTGCTGCACCCATTGCGGAGTGTTTTCGTCACGGCCCATATCGGGCTGGTTGGGAAGTTCGAAGAAGGCGAGCACGTTGCCGTTCCCCGCGTCGAGGAACACGTGCATGTAGGGATCGTAGGCACCAGTCGAGGGGACATGGTCCTCGGCAAATGCCGTGGTATACTCCATGCCCAGAACCTTACCGTACCACTCCACGGTCTCCTTCGCGTCCTTGCAGCGATAGGCGGCGTGATGGATTCCCGATGGCTTGATCGCGGTCATTCCGCCGGTTCCTTCTCGACTTCCAGAACGCCGCGGCGGATCTGGTCGCGTTCCATGCTTTCGAACAGCGCTTTGAAATTGCCTTCACCGAACCCGTCGTCACCCTTGCGCTGGATGAATTCGAAGAACACCGGTCCTACCTGGGCTTCGGCGAAGATTTGCAGCAGCAGACGGGGCGAGCCGCCCTCGGTCGTGCCATCGAGCAGGATGCCGCGCATCTGCAGCTGCGCCTCGTCCTCGCCGTGACCTGGGAGGCGCTCCGAAAGCATCTCGTAGTAGGTCTCAGGCGGGGCGGTCATGAAGGGGACGCCCAACTTTTTGAGGTTGTCCCAGCAAGCCAACAGGTCGTCACAGATAAGCGCGATGTGCTGGATGCCTTCGCCGTTGAACTCCCGCAGGAACTCCTCGATCTGACCCTTGCCACCTTCACCTTCCTCATTGAGCGGGATGCGGATCTTTCCGTCTGGGGCGGTAAGAGCCTTCGAGGTAAGGCCGGTATATTCGCCCTTGATGTCGAAGAAGCGAATTTCGCGGAAGTTGAAGAGCGTCTCATAGTAGTCCGCCCAGTACTTCATGCGACCGTTGTACACGTTATGCGTGAGGTGATCGATAACGTTGAAACCTGCACCGACGGGGTGCTTCTCGACACCCGGGAGGTACTCGAAATCGATGTCGTAGATGGTCAGGCCTTCGTCGCCCTCGTCTGCATAACGGTCGATCAGATAGACGATCGCGCCGCCAATTCCACGGATCGCCGGAATGTGCAGCTCCATCGGGCCTGTCTGGACTGCGACCGGTTCGGCACCCCGCTGGAGAAGTTCGGCATAGGCCTTGCGCGCGTCTCGAACACGGAACCCCATGCCACAGGCGGAGGGGCCGTGCTCGCGCGCGAAGAACCATGCGGCGCTCTTGGGTTCATAGTTGAGGATCAGGTTGATACCGCCCTGGCGCCACAGGTCGACGTCCTTCGACCTGTGGTTAGCGACATGCGTAAAGCCCATTGCTTCGAAGACCGGCTCGATCACGCCCTTCTCCGGCGCACAGAATTCGACGAACTCGAAGCCGTCGAGACCAATTGGGTTTTCGAAGAGATCGGGCATTTCAGTCCTCTTTGCGTGTGCCGGCGCTTTCGCCGAACTGGTTACATAAGAAACTAGTTACACTTGCAACCTGTCTCTGTCAAGAAACCAACCCGGCGCAGCGGTCGCGAGTTCCGATTGCGCGGCGAGCCGATGATTGGCATCTTCGCCTCCGAGGAGAGGCGACATGTTCGAGACGAGACAAGGGATCAACCACATCGCGCTCGTGTGCCGCGACATGAAGGAGACTGTCGACTTCTACACCCGCGTACTCGGGATGCCATTGGTGAAGACCGTCGCACTTCCGGACGGCGGGCAGCACTTCTTCTTCGATTGCGGGGGAGGGGCGAGCGTGGCCTTCTTCTGGTGGAAGGACGCACCGCCAGCTGCGCCGGGCATCGCCTCGGTTAGGAGCTTTCCCTACGATTCGAAGACAGCGGTTGGCTCGATGAACCATATCGCGTTCAACATGGAAGAAAGCCAGCTCGAAACTGCGCTCGAAAAGCTCGAAGCCGCGGGCATTCCACATACCCATGCCGTGGTGAACCATGACGACAGCCAGGTGGGCGTGGCACGCGAGATGCATGACGGAGTCTTCGTCCGTTCTGTCTATTTTACAGACCCCAATGGGATCATGATGGAATTTGCCGCGTTCACCCGGGAGTTCACCTCCGAAGACATCCAGCACGAACCTGCGACGGCGGACGCTTGATGCCACGCCTTCGCGAAGTTCCTCGCGCGGAAGCGGATGAGGATGTTGTCCTCCCGCTCTACAATTTCCTCTTCGGTGACCGCGACCCGGTGTCGGAACCGGGTACCGATACTGGCACACGAGGCGATTGGTGGACGGTTTTCGCCAACTCGCCCGCGACACTGAAACACGCAGCGCAGGGTTTCGCATACTACCGCGGCCACGAACGCAAGATCGATCCCGTCCTGCGCGAATGGGCACAGGCTTGGGCGGGGTGGGCGACTGGGAGCCAGTTCGTCTTCTCACAGCACTGCAAAAGCCTACGTGGGCTTGGTGTGCCGGAGGAGAAGATTGCTGCAGTTCCACACTGGCAAACCAGTGACCTGTTCGATCCGCGCGAGAGGCTGGTGCTTGCCTATGCTGACAGGCTGGTGATGCATCACGGGCGCGTACCCGAGGCTTTGTTCGATCAGCTCCGATCCGAGTTCACGGACGAGGAGATCCTCGAGCTTACCTACATTACCTGCCTCTATTTCATGCACGGGGTCATGAGCCGTGCGCTGCGCACCGAATTCGATGACCGCGACGACCCGATCGTGGAGGTCGATGCACCTGAGGGCTTCTCGGCCAGCGACTTTGTCTCGCGATAGCCACGACTGCTCGAATTCTGCGAAATCACGTTCATTTAGCGCTTGCGTGAAAAGGTTAACTGTGATTCTTTCGCGAAATGCGGCGCAAGCACTCCAACAAGGCGATTCAAAAGGCGAAAGCATCCCAGCATGCTGCGCTGGCGGCGTTGCTTGTCATGGGTGGTATTGCGATTGCGGGTCCGTCCGGCCTGCTCGCCTGGAGTGAGAACCTGCGGGTCCTTGACCAGCGCGAGGCCCAACTCGCGGCTTTGGTCAAGGAGCGTGACGCTCTTGCCAACAAGGTCGAACTGCTCGACCGTGAGCACGCGGATCCCGACATGGTGGGTGAGCTGCTTCGCAGCCAGCTGAACGTGGTCCACCCCGACGAAGTCGTCATCAAGCTCGAAGACTAGGTTCCGCGCAGGAACGACCCTTTCCGTAAGGGTTTTCGTATGCATTGTGCGCATCGTGTTGCGCGGGCGCGCTGCCTGTGCCTATAGGCGCAGCGCAATTCCTCCCCGGAAGAACAAGGATCCGAAGTCTTGGCCAAAGCCCCCCGGAGCAAGAAGACCACCGCGAAGTCCACATCAGAGAACAAGGACTTCGTCCTGCATTCGCTGCAGGAAAAGCTGGAAGACGACCGTCGCTATGGCGCGAGCAAGGAGGAGATGCTCCACTTCTACGAGCAGATGCTCCTCATTCGTCGTTTCGAGGAGCGGGCAGGGCAGCTTTACGGCCTCGGCCTCATCGGCGGCTTCTGCCATCTCTACATCGGCCAGGAAGCGGTCGCTGTGGGTCTCCAGTCGGCTCTGACCGAGAAGCTCGACAGCGTCATCACCGGCTATCGCGACCATGGGCATATGTTGGCCTATGGCATCGATCCGAAGGTTATCATGGCCGAGCTTACCGGCCGCGAGGCAGGCATTTCGAAGGGCAAGGGCGGGTCGATGCACATGTTCTCGACCGAGCACAAATTCTACGGCGGCCACGGCATCGTCGGCGCGCAGGTTGCGCTTGGCGGTGGCCTTGCACTGGCTCACCAGTACAGCGGCGACGGTGGCCTGTGTCTCGCCTATTTCGGTGACGGTGCTGCCAACCAGGGGCAGGTCTACGAAACCTTCAACATGGCGGCCTTGTGGAAGCTGCCGATCGTTTTCGTTGTCGAGAACAACCAGTACGCCATGGGCACGGCGGTCACGCGCAGTTCGGCCGAGACCGAGTTCTACCGCCGCGGCACGGCGTTCCGCATTCCGGGCATGAAGGTCAACGGCATGGACGTGCTCGAAGTGCGCCAGGCAGCCGAGATTGCATTCGCCCATGTGCGTGCGGGCAATGGTCCGGTGCTGATGGAGTGCGAGACCTACCGCTATCGCGGCCACTCCATGTCCGACCCGGCCAAGTACCGCACCCGTGAGGAAGTGCAGGACGTGCGCGAACACAAGGACCCGATCGAGGGCCTGAAAAAGACCCTGATCGAGCAGGGCAGCAGCGAGGACGATTTGAAGGCGATCGACAAGGACATCCGCAAGGTGGTCAGCGAAGCGGCGGACTTCGCCGAAAATTCGCCCGAGCCGGAGGCTGCCGAACTCTACACCGATGTTCTGGTGGAGGAGTACTGAGCAATGGCTATCGAACTGAAGATGCCCGCATTGTCGCCCACCATGGAAGAGGGCACCCTGGCCAAGTGGCTCAAGTCCGAAGGTGACGAGATCGCCATCGGCGACATCATCGCCGAAATCGAGACCGACAAGGCGACGATGGAATTCGAAGCCGTCGATGAAGGCAAGCTCGGCAAGATCCTCGTCGCGGAAGGCACCGAGGGCGTGAAGGTCGGCACCGTCATCGCGATGATTTCGGGCGAGGGCGAGGATGCCGTCGCTTCCGCACACGAAGCCGCCTCAGCCGCGGACATCCCGGGTGAGGGCAAGGAAGTGGGCCGGGAGCCGAGCGAAGCCGAAATCACGAAGCCGGTTCGCAAGGTCGACGTAAAGGACCCCGACGTGCCCGAAGGCACCAGTTTCACCTCGGTCACCGTCCGCGAGGCACTTCGCGATGGCATGGCCGAGGAGATGCGCCGCGACGAACGCGTCTTCGTGATGGGCGAGGAAGTCGCCCAGTACCAGGGTGCCTACAAGGTCACGCAGGGCTTGCTCGACGAATTCGGCCCCAAGCGCGTCATCGACACGCCGATCACTGAATACGGCTTTGCCGGCATCGGGACCGGTGCCGCCATGGGTGGCCTGCGTCCGATCGTCGAGTTCATGACCTTCAACTTCGCCATGCAGGCGATCGACCACATCATCAACTCGGCAGCCAAGACAAACTACATGTCTGGCGGCCAGATGCGCTGCCCGGTGGTGTTCCGTGGCCCGAACGGCGCGGCAAGCCGCGTGGGCGCACAGCACAGCCAGAACTATGGTCCCTGGTACGCCAGCGTTCCCGGACTGATCGTTATCGCGCCATATGATGCGGCCGATGCCAAGGGCCTGATGAAGGCCGCGATCCGTTGCGAAGACCCCGTCGTCTTCCTCGAGAACGAGCTCGTCTACGGTCGCAGCTTCGATGTCCCGGATATCGACGACTACGTCCTGCCGATCGGCAAGGCACGCATCATGCGCGAAGGTTCCGACGTGACCATCGTCGCTTACTCGATTGCCGTGGGCCTTGCGCTCGAAGCTGCCGAGCAGCTGGCGGGCGAGGGGATCGACGCCGAAGTCATCGACCTTCGCACGCTTCGTCCGCTCGACAAGGAAGCGATCCTGACCTCGTTGGCCAAGACCAATCGTCTTGTGATTGCAGAAGAGGGCTGGCCGACCTGCTCGATCGCTTCGGAAGTGATAGCGATCTGCATGGAGGAGGGTTTCGACCACCTCGATGCCCCGGTCACCCGCGTCTGCGACGAGGACGTCCCGCTGCCCTATGCTGCAAATCTCGAGAAGCTGGCGCTGATCGATACGCCGCGCATCGTGAAGGCGGCGAAGAAGGTCTGCTACCGCGACTAGGCGACGCGAACGGAAGAATTCTGAGTAACGATCATTCGGGCTGCACGGATATTTCCGTTGCGGTAGCGATGAGCGCGCGAGCTGGTACCCTGTCGTGGCAATGCGGAGTTTGGGGCGCGTGAGCCTTAACTCACAGAACGATTCTGCTCGGCGCCTAGCGCCAGGTCAGTCTTACCGGTCGCGAAGATTAAAGATATCTTCGCTGGGTAAAAACCATTAAACTACAATACTATAACGCCCGAAAATCGCGAAATTTTTAGCCGCACTTAACCAAGCTGCTTCAGCACTACCCAAAGCGTCTGTGGCATAAGGCATGTCGAGCCGGTCGAAAGGATGACCAACGATGTTCGAGAGTGCCAAGACCTTCCTGCGTAGCCTTCACAAGAATGCGCAGGGCAATGTCATGACCCTCATGGGGCTTTCCATGGTGCCGCTGGTCGGAACCGTGGGCCTTGCCGTAGACGGTGCCCAGTGGATCACGTGGAAGCGTGAACTTCGCAGCGCAGCCGACGCGGGCGCGATTGCCGGCGCAAACTCCCTCAAGAACGGTGGCACCGGGGACGAAGTCAAGGCTGCGGTTCGCAAGGTGCTCGGCTACAACACCCAGCGCACCTATACGATCAATGCGATCGAGTCTCCGCCCACCGTTGGGCAATTCGCAGGCGACAAGAGCACGGTGCGGGTTGTACTCTCGACCAGCCAGTCCTTGCCTTTCTCGAGCATGTTCATGCGCGTGGCCCCGACCATCAGTGTTGAAGCGGTGGCACAGGCCTCGAACGAGGTTGTCAACTGCATGATCGCTCTGTCGACCACTGGTAGTGCCTTGTCGATCACCGGCTCAGCCTCCGTCGACATGAACTGCGGCTTGGCCTCGAATTCGGACTTCGACGCGACGTCATCGGACACCATCCGTGCGGGCGCGCTTTCGGCAGTGGGCACGGTCACCGAGGGCAACAACATCACTTCCGATACCGCAGTGAACAACGGTTCGGCGTCGGCGACCGATCCTTTTGCGGGTCAGTTCAGCGATCCAAGCCAGGTATGCTCGGGTTGGCCCCTAATCTCGGGTCCCAGCAACTCCCTCAGCCCGGGCTGTTACAAAGGTATCCAGGTCCAATCCAATGCAAAGCTGACCTTGAGTCCCGGAACCTACTACCTTGGCGAAAAGGGTTTGAGTGTTGGCGGCAACGCGACCGTAACGGGCGATGGTGTGACCCTTATCTTCACCAACACCAGCTCGCCCTTCAACAGCTCGAAGATCGGTACCTTCAGCGCCCAGGGCACGTCGACCATCAAACTGACGGCCCCGGACACGGGCACATACGCGGGGATCATCATTTTCCAGGACAGCCGTACGCCGCTTGGCAATGGTACGAATGGGGGATTCTCGGTTACCGGCGACTCGGGCTCCGTATTCGATGGTGCCATCTATGCGCCGAGCACACAGGTCACCTTCACCGGCAACAGCGGCATGACGACCGACTGCCTCCAAATCATTTCTCAATATATTTCGTTTAGCGGGAACACCTCGGTAGCGAATTCATGCCCTTCGGGTCGCGGTGTGGTGTCGTTCAACGGTAGTGAATATCTGAGGATGCGCCTGTGATCGGCACGCTGGCAAAGTGCATGGTAAGAGAAGAACGCGGCAACGCGACGCTCGAGCTCGCCTTTGCCATGCCGATCCTCCTGACTATGGCACTGGCATCGGTCGATGCGACCATGGGGTTCCTGCACCGCATGAAGATGCAGCAATATGCCCAGGTCGGAGCGGACTATGTCTACTCGAAGATGGAAGACGTGCCTCTCGATCCAGTGATCAAGGGCGAGCTCGTCCTCGCGACCGGACTGCCGGCGAACAAGATCACCGTTAACTCATGGATTGAGTGCGATTCGTCGAAATCGCATCAGACCCTGGGCATCTGTAACAAACCGACCGCAGTCGTGACCAAGTTCGTCAAGATCGAGGTCAAAGATACCTATACGCCGATTCTCAACATCCCCGGATATGCGGACTACATAAGTTCGTTCGACTATACCGGTCATGTCACGGTGCAGACGCAGTGACCCGGCGCTTCGGAAAACTATTCCGCAACCAACGCGGCGCCGCTGCCGTCGAGTTCGGCCTCGCCATTCCGGTCGCGCTGGTCATGCTGCTGGGCGCGCTGAACATGGGCGTCTACCTGTTCTTCAAGAACTCCGTCACCACGGCAATCGACGAAACAGCACGGGCAGCGGTGCTGTACCCGATCCCCACCGATGCTGAGCTCCAGACCAAATTTGCAGCCAACCTGCTGACGGCTTCGAATTTCGGCACGGCGACCATGGCGATTTCGAGCGGCACGACGACTTCGGGTCGTGACTACGTCGAGCTTACCGGAACCGGGAGCTACGACGTGAATCTCGTCTTCGTAAAGCTCGGCTCGGTTCCTGTCCGATCTGTACGCCGCGCATACAAGCAGGCCGAGTAAGCAATTCGGCCGCGAGGGCGGGCATCGGGCTTGCCCCCAGTTCCGCTTGCTTCATAAGCGCGCCATGAGCGCACAAGACGAGTTGCCTCCGGAACGGACACTGGCTTTGGCTTATGCGCGTCCCTGTGATCGACCTGCGTTCGAAGCTTTTTTTCGACTGGACTTAAATCTCGGTCGGGCCGTGGCGTTGGCCAGTGAGCCGATCGTGGGGCAATTGCGACTTGCCTGGTGGCGTGACGCGCTTGGCGCGGCAAACAAGGAGCGTCCACACGGCAATCCGTTGCTGGACGCGATCCTCGGGACGTTCGGAAGGGATGCAGGCCGACTTCTGCCCCTTGTCGACGGTTGGGAGGCAGTCCTTCTCGCCGAGAGGCTTGGCGAAGGAGCCATCGAGCCCTTGTTGCAGGGGCGCTCCGAGGGCTGGCTAGCCTTGGCCTCACGCATCGATTGTGGATCGGATACGCAATCAGTCAGCTCAGCAGCGCGTCGATGGGCTTTGGCCGACCTGTTGACGGGGCTCTCTGAGGAATCCGAGCGCGCGAGTGTCCTTGCAATCGCCACTCCGCGCCGGGAACCTGTGAGGCTGTCCCGTCCCATGCGCCCGCTTGCCGTGCTTGCCGCCTTGTCCGAACGGACACTTGTGCGAGGGGGAGGCGCACTACTCGGGGATCGAATGGCCGCACTTGTGGCGTTGCGTTCAGGGCTGTTTGGTCGCTAAAGTCCCGCAAGCATTGGGGAAACGGGGGGCTTTGTGAAGGGATTGATCCTCGGCAGTGTAACTAGCCTGGCACTCGCTGGGCTTGGGCTGTTCTGGTGGCAGGGGAGGGCGCAGGTGGAAGAGGGAGCGCCGCCGCCCGTTGCGGTGGAACTTGCCAAACCGCTGGCTCCTATTCCGGAGAGCGATCCGGGCGATCTTCTCGGACCGGAGCCTCCGGAGGCGAGCGAGTTGAGCAAGGAGCAGCAGCGCTTCTTTCGTTATGATCGCAATCGCGACTGGCGGATCAGCCGCGTCGAAATGCTGTCGACCCGTAGCGATGCGTTCCGCAAACTCGACAAGGACGGCAACAACCTTCTCGATTTCGAGGAATGGGCCGTTGCCACGGTCGAGAAGTTCGAGAGCGCGGACGCAAACGAGGACAACCAGCTTTCGCCGACCGAATTTGCAACGACAAAACCGAAACCGGTCAAGAAACGCCGGTGCGCCTGTTGATCAGGCTGTCACGCCCGCCGCAGTCTTTATCCACTCGGCAAGTTCGGCCTTTGCCCGGCTCGTATATGCTTCCTTCCGCACCTTCTTGCCCACGTCGTGTAGTGGTGGAAACAGGCCGAAGTTGACGTTCATGGGTTGGTAGGTCGCGGCTTCTGCGTCGCCCGTGATGTGCGCGAGGAGTGCGCCGAATGCCGTCGTTCGTGGAGGCGAGCTCCATTTCCGACCGCCAAGCTCTGCTGCAGCCATCATGCCTGCCATGAGCCCGATGGCCGAGCTCTCGACATAGCCTTCACAGCCGGTGATCTGGCCAGCGAAACGTATGTGTTCGCCACCACGCAACCGCAACTGTCGGTCCAGCACTAGTGGCGAGTTGATGAATGTGTTGCGATGCAGACCGCCTAGGCGCGCGAACTCGGCGTTCTCGAGGCCCGGGATGGTGCGGAAGAGCTCGACCTGCGCGGCGTACTTGAGCTTTGTCTGAAACCCGACCATGTTCCAGAGCGTGCCAAGCTTGTTGTCCTGCCGCAGCTGTACCACCGCATAGGGCCAGCGACCCTGCGGAAACTCCTCTGAAATGTCGAAGGGATTGTCCAGGCCGACGCCCTTCATCGGGCCGTACCGAAGCGTCTCGACGCCACGCGCTGCCATCACCTCTATGGGCATGCAGCCGTCGAAATACGGGGTGTCGGCTTCCCATTCGCGGAATTCAGTCTTCTCACCGTCCATCAGACCCTGGTGGAAGGCGAGGTACTGTTCCTTGGTCATCGGGCAGTTGATGTAGTCACCGTCCTCGTTCGATGCCTCTGTGCGCTTGTTCCATCGGCTCTGGATCCAGCACTTCGACATGTCGATGCTGTCTCGGTGAACGATCGGGGCAATCGCGTCGAAGAAGGCGAGACGGTCCTGCCCGGTGGCCGTGACGATGCTTTCGGCCAATGCCTGCGCGGTCAACGGTCCGGTCGCGACGATTGTCGGGCCAGAAGCAGGCAGCGCGTCTAAGCGCTCGCGCAGGATCTCGACATTTGGGTGCTGTTCGAGCGTTTGTTGGACTTCCGCGGAGAATAGGTCACGATCGACGGCCATTGCGCTGCCAGCCGGCACACGGGCCTTCTCGCCTGCCTGCATTATCAGGCTGTCGAGCTGCCGCATCTCATAATGCAGCAGGCCAACCGCATTCTTGTCGCTGTCATCGGAGCGGAAACTGTTGGAGCAGACCAGCTCGGCAAGACCGTCTGTCTGGTGCGCTGCCGTCATATCGCCGGATCCGCGCATTTCGGACAGGCGTACGCGGAATCCGCGTTGCGCAAGCTGCCATGCGGCCTCGCTTCCTGCGAGCCCGCCACCGATGATGTGGATATCGTGGGTCATCGCGCGCCCCCTAGTGCTTGCATGGCACCTCTATCAAGGCCTAGCGAATGCGGATGCCACGCAGAGCCCTTGTCGAACATCGCCCCTGGTTGCTTGCGAGCCTCGTTGCGGGCGTGACCTATCTATTCGTCATGGACGATCCCATCGGCGGTGTCTGGCTGATGATGTGGAAGGGTGCCGGCGTTGGTTTCCTGGCCATCTATGCAGCATTTCGTGGCAAGGGGACCGATGGTGCGCTAATTGCTGCGGTCATGGCGCTGGGGGCGCTGGCCGATGTCGTCCTCGAGCTTAGCCTGACGATTGGCGGGGCGATATTCGCCCTCGGTCACCTCGTGGCAATCGCGCTATACCTTCGCAATCGGCGCGAAGCTTTGACCTCCAGCCAAGGCTTGTTCGGGGCGGCCCTACTTCTACTGACGCCGCTGATTGCAGCCTTGCTCACATTCCCCCAGCCAAATTGGCAGGCCGCGACGCTCTATTCGCTCGTCGTCGGGGCGATGGCAGCCGCCGCATGGACCAGCAATTTCCCTCGCTACCGCGTCGGCTTGGGCGCGGTGATGTTCGTGATCAGCGACCTGATGATCTTTGCGCGAGAGGTTGGGACAATACCGCAAAGCGTCGCGGCGCCCGCGATCTGGGTGCTTTACTACGGTGGCCAGTTTCTCATCGCGACAGGGGTAGTTCAGACGTTGCGCAAACGCGGCTAGGAGTCCCACGCGGCAATCGTCGTTCGATGTAGTTCGCGACGATGGCCCTCATAGCCCCCGGTTGCCCTATGCAGGACCGCGCGGTTGTCCCACATAACAAGCATGTCGGGCTCCCAGCGATGGCGATAGACAAACTCGTCGCGTGACTGCCACGCCGCCAATTCCGCCAGGAATGCAAAGGCCTCTGCTTCCGCCATCCCTTCGATCCCGACAATGTAGCCCAGTGTAGAGAACAGGCACTCTTCCCCGGTTTCGGGGTGACGCTGGACCAGGGGATGGGGGCGTGTTTCGCGTGCGCTCTCGCCGGGCCTGATCGCCATGGATCGTCCCCGGTCCTTCTCACCATAGGTTCCGTCGGGTGCATAGGCGAGCTTGGCACTATGAATCGCGGTCAGCGAGCGAAGGTGGTCCTTTCGGTCATCGGGCAGTGCGGCGAATGCTGCGCCCTGATCGGCAAAGAGCGTGTCGCCTCCAACGGGAGGTATGTCGATTGCAAGCAGGCAGGTGCCAGCCGGCGGATGTTCCAGGAAGCTCCAGTCGCTGTGCCAGTTTTCGGCGAAGAGCGGTGAGGTCTCATCAGCCTCGCGGAGTATGGCGGCGATGTTTGTCCGGTCCGCGATCGGCGCGAAGAAGGGGTCTTCGCCGAATCCGCCCATCAGTTCGGTGAAACGCTCCAGTTCGTCGTCATCGAGTGGCTGCTCGGCAAAGGCCAGCACCTTGTGTTCGAGCCAGAGCGCGCGGATTTCGGCGACTTGCTGGTCGGTTAACGGTTGCGAGAGGTCGAGACCGGTGATGCGTGCGCCACACGCCTGACCACTGCGCTCGACCCCAATCGTCATCCGCCAGGTTCCCCTTCGATGTTCTTGTCCGAATGCGCCGTGGTGTAGGGCTCGGTCTGCTGCGCGGCAAGATCTGCCATTTCTTCGGCGACCGCCTCTTCGGCAGCGTTTTCAGGTTCCTCTGTCTCGTCAATCAAAGCCGCACCGACGATGCTTTCACCCTTGGCCACGTTGAAGATGCGGACACCCGAAGATCCGCGGCCCGAGATCGAGAAGCCTTCGTGGTTCTCGAACCCGCCCTCGATCAGATGGCGGAATGTGATCGGAAGGCGGATGAGCTTGGCCTGGTCGGTCACCAGCATCAGTTGCGAGCCGTGTTTGACCGGGAAACTGCCGACAACCGGGCCGTTACGATCCGGATTGCTGTCGGGGGTGCCGATATTGGTCAAACCCATGCCGCCACGGCCAATCGTTCGATACTCGTAAGCCGAGGAAATCTTGCCGTAGCCATTGGCCGTAAGGGTAAGAATGAACTCCTCGGCTTCTGCCATCTCGGCAACCTTTTCGGCATCGAGCGTTGGCTCGTTGTCATTGTTTTTCCAACCGGCAGCGCGGAGATAGGCATCGCGAATATCGGTATCGCGTTCGCCGGCATCCAGCACTGCCATCGAGACGACCTTCTGGTCTTCCTTCAGCTTCATCCCCCGGACGCCGATACCAGTCCGACTCTTGGTCTCGCGAGCGTCTGTTGCCGAGAAGCGGATTGCCTTGCCCGAGTCCGAAGCGAGGAAAATCTCCTGCTCTTCGGTCAACAGTTCGACTCCGATCAGACGGTCTCCACTGTCTTCGACGAAGCCCATCGCGTATTTGCCGTTCGTAGGCACGTTGGTGAAGGCATCCATCGAGTTGCGCCGAACCATGCCTTGTTCGGTCGCAAAAACGATGTTGAGTTCGCTCCACTCGTTCTCGTCTTCGGGGAGGGGAAGGACATTGGTGACGCGCTCCTCGTCACCGAGCGGCAGGAGGTTGACCATTGGGCGGCCCTTGGTTTGGGGGCCGCCTTCGGGCAACTTCCAAACTTTCATCCGATAGACGCGACCTGTATTCGTGAAAAATAGCACGGGGTTATGCGTGGAAGTTACGAACATTTCGACGACAGCATCTTCATCCTTGGTCGCCATGCCGCTGCGGCCCTTGCCGCCCCGGGCCTGCGCCCGGAAGGCGTCGAGCGGGGTGCGCTTGATGTAGCCGCCGTGTGTGACGGTCACGACCATATCCTCGCGCTCGATAAGGTCTTCGTCTTCCAGGCCATCCCACGCGGGTGCGATCTCAGAAAGGCGAGGGGTCGCGTAATTGGCGCGGATTTCCTGCAGTTCCTCACGCATCACCCCGTAGAGCTTGACGCGGTCGGCCAGGATCGAGAGATATTCCTCGATCGCGATACTGAGTTCTTTGAGCTCGTCGCCGATCTCGTCGCGGCCAAGCGCGGTCAACCTGTGGAGACGAAGGTCGAGGATTGCCTTAACCTGCCGCTCGGAGAGCTTGTAGGTCCCGCCGGCCTGTTCGTCGGTAGGCTCAATCGCTTCGACCAGCGCAATGTACTGGGCGATGTCGCCAATCGGCCATTCCTTTGCGAGCAGCTTTGCGCGCGCATCGGCCGGATTGGACGAACCGCGGATCATAGCCACGACTTCGTCGAGGTTCGAAACAGCAACGACCAAGCCAAGCAAGATGTGTGCACGCTCACGAGCCTTGTTCAGCTCGAACTTTGTCCGGCGGGTGATGACCTCCTCGCGGAAGCCGATAAATGCCTGGATGAACTCGCGTAGGGTCAGTGTTTCCGGGCGTCCGCCACGGATGGCGAGCATATTTGCCGGGAAGCTCGCCTGCGCAGGAGTGTAGCGCCAGATCTGGTTGAGCACGACCTCGGGCGAAGCGTCGCGCTTGAGGTCAACCACCACACGAACCCCTTCGCGCGAGCTCTCGTCGCGAATGTCGGAGATACCTTCAATCCGCTTGTCCTTCGCAGCTTCGGCGATCTTCTCGACCAGCGAGCTCTTGCCGACCTGATAGGGGATCGAGGTGAGGACGATCGAACGGCGGTCGTTGCGCCCGGTTTCGAATTCGTGCCGTGCGCGCATTAGGATCGAGCCGCGTCCTGTCGTGTAGGCGGCGCGCGCGCCCGACTTTCCGAGAATCAGCGGAGCTGTCGGGAAGTCCGGTCCCGGGATGATCTCGAACAATTCCTCGCTGGTGATCGCGGGATTGTCCATGAAGGCAAAGCAGCCGTCGATCACCTCGCCAAGGTTGTGCGGCGGGATGTTGGTCGCCATGCCGACCGCGATGCCGCCTGCGCCGTTGACAAGCAGGTTGGGAAAGCGGGCAGGGAGCACGGTGGGCTCTTGCCGCGAGCCGTCGTAGTTGTCGGTGAAGTCGACGGTATCCTTGTCGAGATCATCGAGCAGCGAGTTCGCGACACGCGCCAGACGCGCTTCAGTGTATCGCATCGAGGCCGGCGGATCGGGATCCATCGAGCCGAAGTTGCCCTGGCCGTCGATCAGCGGGACGCGCAGGGACCAGTCCTGAGTCATGCGGGCGAGGGCGTCGTAGATCGCGGCGTCACCGTGCGGGTGATAGTTGCCCATCACATCGCCGACGATCTTTGCGCTCTTGCGGTAGGGCCGCCCGGCAACGAAGCCGCCTTCCTGGCTGGCAAAGAGGATGCGGCGATGAACAGGCTTCAAGCCGTCGCGCACATCGGGGAGCGCGCGGCTCACAATCACGCTCATTGCGTAATCGAGATAGCTCGTCTTCATCTCGTCGACGATGTCGATGCGGGTGTATTCGCCGCCGTCGAAGGCAGGAGGATTCAGGACTTCTGTGTCGTCAGCCAAAACGCGTATTTCCGTATTGCGAACTGCTTATGTTCTGAGGTGCCTGAACTTAGGCGAACGGTGCCGAAAGCGCCACATAAGCCGGGAACCCAAGTGGGGTTTCGGGCGCTTTTTCCACATATGGATTGCGTGTCCGGCGCGCAAAAGCATGAACAACGGGCACAGGCCGCATTCAATGGGCATTCAGCCGCGTTTGCCTAGAAGATTTGCAATGAGAGCACACACGCGGCATGTGCCGCAGCACTACTTTTCATCTCGTAGCTAGCGCTCAGACCCTTACCACTCTTGGGAGCCTAACATCATGATTTTCACCCCCCGCGTTCGCAAGACGGGCTCGTCTTCGGCAATCGCGCTTGCCATCGCTGCAATCGCCGGTTTCGGCGTCGCGTCCGTTGCGCTCGAAACTCCTGCGTATGCCGCCAAGGAGAAGAAGGCCAAGCCAGCCAAGGCTGACTATTCCAAAGGCTTCATCGCAGCCTACAAGCCATTGGCCGATCAGATTGCTGCCGAAGGTACGGATCTCGCCACACTGAAAGCTTCGACGCCTTCGTTGGTGGCCGCCGTAGAAACCGACGACGATCGCAATGCCGCGGGAAGCTTCCTGGTTAACCTCGGTCAGAAAACGAACGATCTGGCGCTCGCTCGCCAGGGTCTGGAGCTTATGCTCGCCAGCGGCAAGGTCGCACCCGAGCAAGTCGGCCTCTACAATTTCCAGGCAGGTCAGTTGGCATACCAGGAGAAGGACTATCCTGCTGCCCGACGCCTGCTTCAGGCTGCTATCGACGCAGGATATTCGGACAACGATCCTGAAATTTTCGTCGCTGAGAGCTATTTCGCCGAAGACAAGACGGCCGAAGGTCTCGCCTATCTCGGTGGGCTGATCGACGCACGCCGCTCCGCTGGCGAAGCCGTGAAGGAAGCCTGGGTGCGTCGCGGCCTCGCCATGGCTTATAACAACAGCATTGTGCCCGAAGCGCAAAAGTATGCTCTTCTATACGTGGAGGAGTTCCCTAGCGATACCAGCTGGGGCGACGCGGTTGCGATCCTGCTGAACACCGGCGGATACGAGAATCCCGAGATCCTAGATCTCCTGCGCCTCGGTCGTCGTACCGGTACGCTGCGTGATGGCCGGACCTATCTCGAGTATGTCGATGCGGCCGATTACCGTCGCCTCCCTGCCGAGGTCGTCGCAGTCATCGATGAGGGTATTGCATCAGGCAAGCTGCCGAAGACCGACGCGTTCGTAACCGACACGCGCCGCCAAGCTAGCGAGCGCGTTGCGGTCGACCAGAAGGATATGCCGGGCCTGATGAAGAGCGCACGCGCTCCCGGCGCGAAGCTGACAACGGTCATGGCTGCCGGTGATGCCCTTCTCAGCATGGGCAAGGGTGCGGATGCGGAAGAATTCTACACCAAGGCGCTGGGTATCGCCGGTGTGAATACGCCGCTGGTCCTAACCCGCCTGGGCATCGCACAGCTTGACCAGGGCAAGAGCGCCGAAGCCAAGGCAACCTTCAACAAGGTCGAGGGTGCACGTCGCGCGATCGCCAACCTCTGGGCGGCCTATGCCGACGATCGGGCTGGTGACGCAATGTAACTGCCTGCAAGGCTGAAATGAATAGGGCGCGAACTCGCTGGAGTTCGCGCCCTTTTTGATGCTCGAGTAAGCCGAGCGCCTAGCGCAGGCGCTTCACGAAAACCTGCCCGTCGCTCCGGCGTTCGATCCCGAAATTGGGTACTGCCTCCATCAGGTCGATTAGGCGGGCAAAGCCATAGTTGCGCGTGTCGAAGCTGGACCGGTTGCCAGCGCGCTGGCCAACCTCCGACAGTTTGGCGAAGCCCTGCTCATCACGTTTGCTGGCGTTGTAGGCGTCGAAGAGCAGGCCGAGCAGTTCCTGGTCGAGTACGTTGGAGGCGCCCTCTCCCTTGCCGCCATTGTCGCGACGCTCGTCCTTCTCTGCCTTGATCAGCGCATTCACATCGATGAAGCGCGTGCAGGCCTGTCGAAACGCTTCGGGTGTCTTGGCTCCCCCAAAACCGTAGACAGGCAGGCCGTCCTGCCTGATCCGCATGGCGAGCGGCATGAAATCACTATCGGATGACATGATTCCGAAGCCGTCGACCCTGCCACGGAACAAAAGATCCATCGCATCGATGGTCATCTTCATGTCGGTTGCGTTCTTGCCTTTGGTCAGGTCGAACTGTTGTTGCGGTTCGATGCCATAGCGATGCATCAGGTCGACCCAGCCCTTGAGGCTCGTCTTGCGCCAATTGCCATAGGCTCTGCGGATATTTACCTGGCCCAGTTCTGCCAGCACCGTCAGGACAGGGTCGATACCCGCCGGGCTTGCGTTATCGGAATCGATCAGCAGGGCGATGTTGCGTTGTTCGAATTCAGGCATGGCGGAGAGATGGCCATGCAGGCGCCTGTGAGCAAGCTCTTATTCCGCAGCGCGGAATTGCCCGCTCTCTTCATCGAGCAGGTGCAGAACGCCATCGGCGATTGCGAAATATGAACCTCGCAGCCTGAGCGTTCCGCGCTTTTCCTTCTCCTGCACACAGGGGAAGGTCCGCAGGTTTTGGAGGCTGACCTTGACCGCGGCCAGTTCCATCGCCCGCTCGGCCTCGCGTCCGGTTGTGCCGAGCTCGTTCGCAATTGAATCGCGAACGTCATCGAGCATGTCGATCCAGTGGGCGACGAAGCCGCCCTTGCCAAGCTCGTTCCCGTGGAGGTCCTGCGTAAGAGCGGCCTGACAACCGCCGCACATCCCGTGGCCCATGACAACGACTTCGCGCACCCTGAGGAACTGTACCGCGAATTCGAGGGCGGCGGAAACACCGTGACGGCCCGGTGTAGTTTCGTAAGGCGGCACCAGGGCTGCGACGTTTCGGACGACGAAAATCTCGCCCGGATCGACGTCGAAGATTTGCGCGGGATCGACACGACTGTCCGAGCAGGCGATGACCATCACCTGAGGGGATTGGCCTTCCTTCAGCTCTTCCCAGCGATCATGTTGACGCTTCCAGTCGCCGCTACGGAAACGGCCATATCCATCGATCATTTCGTCGAAGCTCTTCATGGCAGCCCCGCTGCAACGAAAACATCCGGGAGGCAAGAGATTCCCGAATAGCTATGCGGCTTGCCCGAGCGGAGCAGGGGGCCTAGATGGGCCGCGATATGAACGACCTCTCTTCCCCGCCGAAGCCCGAGGGCAACGAGCCCGATCGTCCGCGTATGCAACGCAAGCCGGACTGGATCCGCGTAAAGGCACCCGTCAGCAAAGGGTATCACGAGACGCGCAAGCTGATGCGCGAACTCAACCTGCATACCGTGTGCGAAGAGGCCGCCTGCCCCAACATCGGCGAATGCTGGACCAAGAAACACGCCACGGTGATGATCCTGGGCGACACCTGCACGCGCGCGTGCCGCTTCTGCAACATCAAGACCGGCATGCCGATGCCCGTCGATCCACTCGAGCCCGAGCACACTGCTGCGGCCGCTGCGGCGATGGGGCTTGAGCATATCGTAATAACCAGCGTCGACCGCGACGACCTGCCTGACCGCGGGGCAGGGCAGTTCGTGAAAGTCATCAACGCATTGCGCCGCGAAACGCCGAACACGACGATCGAAATCCTCACGCCTGATTTCAAGGGTCGGATGAAGCAGTCGATCGAAGAGATCTGTGAGGCAGGCCCCGACGTGTTCAATCACAATCTCGAGACGGTGCCCCGTCTATATCCGAACATCCGGCCCGGCGCGCGCTACTACGCTTCAATCCGGTTGCTCGAAGAGGTCAAGGCACACAATCCGCTGATCTTCACCAAGTCGGGTATCATGCTCGGCCTCGGAGAGGCGCGGCTCGAAGTGCACCAGGTGATGGACGACATGCGCAGCGCGGACATCGATTTCATCACGATGGGCCAGTATCTCCAGCCAACACCGAAGCACGCCAAGGTCGAAGAGTTCGTTACACCCAAGCAGTTCGCGGCCTATGGTGCGATTGCCCGGGCCAAAGGCTTCCTTCAAGTCGCGGCAAGCCCCCTGACCCGTTCGAGCTATCACGCCGGGGATGATTTTGCGCAAATGCGCGCGGCGCGTGGGGCCAAGCTCGCCAAGCAGGGCGCCTGATGCCGGGGATCCGGGAAAAGCGTTTTCTCCCATATACATGTGAGCAGATGTTCGATCTGGTCGCAGATGTGGCGAACTACCCGAAGTTTCTTCCTTGGGTTGTGGCAACCCGGATCAAGTCGGACAGCGAGACCGAGATGGTCGCGGATATGCTCGTCGGCTTCAAGGCGATCCGTGAGAAGTTCACATCACGCGTCGAGAAGCAGCGGCCCGGCCATATCGAGGTATTCTACATCGACGGGCCGCTAAGGGATCTCGACAACAACTGGACGTTCACTCCGGCCACAGGGGGGTGTGAGGTCGACTTTTGCGTGGAATTCACTTTCAGGAGCGCGATGTTCGAGGCTCTGGCTGGCCAGTATTTCGACCGCGCATTCCGCAAGATGGTTGGCGCGTTCGAGGAACGTGCAGACGAGCTTTACGGCAACAGGAGTTCGAGCGCACACAGCGTCGCCTGACGGCGGATATCCGAGCGCGTGGTCGGATCGAATCGCTTGAGCTCGCCATCGGGATCGCCTTCCTGCCCTCGAACCACACGTGCGAAGACCACCGTTCCGACCGGTTTGAGATCGGTCCCGCCGCTCGGACCGGCTACGCCGCTGATGGCCACCGCGACATCGGCGTTCGAATGCTCCAACGCGCCCTTCGCCATGGCCCACGCGCAGGCGATCGAAACAGCCCCGAAGGTCTCGATGAGGTCGAGCGGAACGTCGAGGCTTTGCATCTTGGCCTCGTTGGAATAGGTCACGAATCCGCGATCGAGTACCGCCGATGAGCCCGCAACCTCGGTCAGAGCACCACAAACGAGGCCGCCGGTGCAGCTTTCTGCAAGCGCAACCTTGCGGCCAGCGGCAGTGTTTTCGGCGATGACCCTCTCGGCAAGCTCGATCACGTCGGCGGGGAAGGGACTGTCTTCGATCATATCTTTCACGTTTGTTGGCGGGTGACGGTGGCGATCGCCTGCGAGGCGATTCCTTCGCCACGGCCGGTAAATCCGAGCCGTTCCGTGGTGGTCGCCTTCACCGATACGCGCTCGGAGTCAATCTCGAGCAATTGGGCGATGCGCGCCCGTATTGCGGGGCGATGTGGCCCGATCTTGGGTTCTTCGCAGATGATGGTGAGGTCGACACTTGCAATTTCGTAACCGGAATTACCAACAAGTTCAGCAGCATGGGAGAGGAACCTGTCGCTGCTTGCCCCTTTCCATTGCGGATCGGAGGGGGGAAAATGCGTGCCGATGTCTCCATCACCGATCGCACCCAACAAAGCATCTGTCAGTGCATGGAGAGCCACATCGGCGTCGCTATGGCCGGCAAGTCCCCTGTCATGTTCGATCCGAATCCCGCCTAGCCAGAGCTCTTCTCCTGCAGCGAGACGGTGAACGTCGAAACCCATACCGGTACGCACGGCGGGAAGGTCGATCATGAAGTCCTCCGCAAAGGTCAGTTTGGCGAGACGTTCATCGCCCTCGACGAGCGCGACCTCGCCTCCGGCAGCGCGGAGTACCTGCGCATCGTCGCCAGCATCAGGTGCGCCTTTCCAGGCTCGGTGCGCGGCGAGAATATCGTCGAAGCGGAATGCCTGCGGGGTCTGGACACGACGCAAGCTATCGCGGTCGGCGCTGCCCGCCATGCGGCCTTCGTTTTCGATGGCTAAGCTGTCGACGACTGGAAGTGTGGGGATGGCGCCCGCTTCGGTTTCCAACGCCCTGACCAAGCGCTCTATTACCGCAATCGGTAGCTCGGGGCGGGCCGCATCATGAATGAGGACGAACTCGGCATCGCCGATGGAATTGAGGCCGCTGACGACTGATTGCTGTCTGGTTTCACCGCCTGATATGGTCGTGAAGCCGGTCAGCCCGTCAAGCGCTTGCGCAGTCGCTTCTTCCCCGTTGTCGGGAATGACGACGATGAGTGGCGATGCACCAGCATCTAGCAGCGCCTCGACCGAATGGCGCAGCACGGGCTTGCCTCGCCACAGCGCAAACTGCTTCGGCCGAGGCTGGCCGGCACGCAGCCCCTTGCCCGCAGCGACGATGACTGCGGCGAAGGAGGGGAGGGGGTTGGATTGCGACATTGCGCCCGGGCGCTAGCCGCTTGCCGTTTTCGCTGCAACGCACTATGTGGCTGCCCAATTATTAGGCACACATCCCCGATATGAGCACGCCCCCTCTTCCTCCGGTCCCGCCGAAGCCGATTGACGTCGGCCCAGTGACCATCGAAACGCCGGTTGTCCTCGCGCCCATGACGGGCGTGACCGACCTGCCGTTTCGCAGGTTGGTGCGCAGTTACGGTTCGGGTCTCAATGTGACCGAGATGATTGCCAGCGAAGCCGCGATCCGCGAAACGCGCCAGAGTATCCAGAAGGCTGCATGGGACCGGATTGAGGAGCCGGTTTCGATGCAGCTGGTTGGCTGTGATCCCGAAAGCATGGCCGAAGCTGCGAAGCTGCAGGAAGGTAATGGCGCGGCTATCATCGACATCAATTTCGGCTGCCCGGTCCGCAAGGTCGTAGGCCAGCTCGCCGGTTCTGCCTTGATGCGTGAGGTGCCGCTGGCCACTAGGCTGATGGAAGCGACCGTGAAGGCGGTTGACGTCCCTGTCACGGTCAAGATGCGCATGGGGTGGGACCATTCCGACCTCAATGCGCCCGAACTTGCGAGGATCGCCGAGGATCTGGGCGTCAAGATGATCACTGTCCACGGCCGCACGCGCAACCAGATGTACAAGGGCAGCGCGGACTGGGCCTTCGTTCGCAAGGTCAAGGACGCGGTCACGATCCCGGTCATCGTCAACGGTGACATCTGCAGTATCGAGGATGCAGCCCAGGCGCTCGATCAATCGGGGGCTGACGGTGTGATGATCGGACGGGGCGCCTATGGACGGCCCTGGCTGCTGGGCCAGGTCATGCATTGGTGGAAGACCGGCGAGACCTTAGCGAGCCCCGATTTCGACGAGCAGTATGAGGTCGTGTGCGAGCACTACCAGGCCATGCTCGAGCACTATGGCGAAGCCGTAGGTGTCAAGATCGCGCGCAAGCATCTTGGCTGGTACACCAAGGGAATGCACGGCTCGGCCGACTTCCGAAACAAGGTGAACTTTATCGATAATGCCTCTATAGTTCTTGATGAACTGGAACGGTTCTATGATCCCTTTTTGCGTCGTCGCGCCGCGTGATGGGGTCTTGCGGCGGGCCTGATGCAAGCGCGCAGATCGCCGGGCTGATTTTTGCCGTATTGCTACTCGACACCGAGGATCGGATCGTCGAGGCCAATGGCGCTGCGGAGGAAATGCTCGGCCGCAGCAGCAATCGCCTGATCGGAACGAAATTGTTCGATGCCATCGGAGTCCAGGACGATCGCTTGCGCCACGGGCTCGCCAGCCATGAGGCGCGTATCATCGCGCGAGGAATTTCGATCTCGACCATGCAGGGTGACCGGCGGGTAAATCTCACCGGATCTCCGATCCCTTCCCATCCGGGATGGCGCGTTGTCACTTTGTCCGATGTTGGGCAGCCAGAGAACTCTGAGGACGAAGAGCGCGTAGAGCTGCGAGTACCAGCGGTGCTTGCGCACGAGATCAAGAACCCGCTCGCTGCGATCCGTGGGGCGAGCCAGTTGCTGGAACGTCGCGTGAATGGCAAGGATCGCCCGCTTGCCAAGATTATCTCGAACGAGGTCGATCGGATTGCCCAGTTGATCGACCGGATGCAGCAGCTTGGTGCCAAGCCCGTCGAGGTGACAGGGCCATGCAACCTGCACGCGGCAATCCGAAATGCGATGGCCACCGTTCGCGCGGCGCGAGACGATGGCTGCGAACTCGTCGAGGAATTCGATCCCTCGCTTCCGCCGGTGGCGGCAGACCAGGGTGCCCTGGAGCAAGTCCTCATCAATTTGATGGCCAACGCCTGCGACGCCAGTAGGGCGCTGGACGCGGCGCAGGTAACGGTCCGGACGCGGTATGTCAGCGGGCTGGTTTTCAACGCTATTCGTTTTGGAAAGGCAACGCGCCTGCCGATCGAGATTACAGTGACGGATGCCGGAGCAGGCATCGATCCTGCGCTGCGCGGTCACGTGTTCGAGCCTTTCGTTTCGAGCAAGCCTCACGGGCAGGGCCTCGGACTGGCTCTCGTACGCAAGCTGCTACGCGATATGGGCGGGCGAATTGCTTATGAGCGTGACGAGCGTGCAGGGTTGACGCATTTCAGGATCAACCTGCCGGTGGCGGGGTAGGGGAGGGGCATGGCTCACTCGGTTCTTCTGGTTGAAGACGACAAGGGTATCGCAACGGTCATCACCGAGGCGCTGCGCGACGAGGGGTTTGACGTCACGACGTGTGACAGCATAGCCCGTCGTGACGCCATTTTGGCCGACGGCAGCTACGACGTCATGCTGACCGACGTCATGTTGACCGACGGAGACGGGTTGGCGTCGATCGACCTCGTGCGCGAGGTGGCGCCGAATATGCCGGTGATCGTGCTGTCGGCACAGAACACACTCGATACAGCGGTGCGAGCGAGCGACAGCCATGCTTTCGAATATTTCCCGAAGCCTTTCGATCTCGATGAACTAACGCAAACCGTTCGCCAGGCCGTTGCCAATCGTCCGCAACCCAGCGGCGGGGACGACGAACCGGGCAGCGACCTTCCCCTCATAGGCCGCAGCCCGGCAATGCAGGGTGTCTACCGCATGATCACTCGCGTCCTGCGCAACGACCTTACCGTGCTTGTTACCGGAGAGTCGGGTACGGGCAAGGAGTTGGTGGCGGAAGCAGTCCACCAGCTGGGCGCTCGAAAGACGGGCCCCTTCGTTGCCGTGAATATGGCGGCGATCCCGCACGAACTCCTCGAGAGCGAGCTATTCGGGCATGAACGAGGCGCATTCACGGGGGCAGTCAGTCAGCAAATCGGCAAGTTCGAGCAGGCCAATGGCGGCACGCTATTCCTCGACGAAATCGGCGATATGCCGGCCGAGGCTCAGACCCGGCTCTTGCGTGCATTGCAGTCTGGCAAGATCAGGCGTGTCGGCGGGCGGCAGGAAATCGGCGTCGATGTCCGCATCGTTGCCGCAACCAATCGTGACCTTGCGCCCATGATTGCAGCCGGCACGTTTCGTGAGGATCTCTTCTATCGCCTCAACGTCGTGCCGATCCACCTTCCGCCCCTGCGCGAGAGGCGCGAGGATATCGGTGCGCTGGTACGCCATTTTCTCGGTCAGGCTGCCGCCGAGGGTCTCCCGCGTCGGCAGGTCAGCGAAGATGCGGTCAGCGTGCTCTCTGAAAGGAACTGGCAAGGCAATGTCCGCGAGCTTCGCAACGTCGTGTTCCGCCTTGCCCTTATGGCGCGTGACGAAGTGATCGATCGCGGTGCGGTCGAGGACTGCCTGCCTGCTGAAACCAGTATGGCAGCAGGCGCCACGGTCAATGGTTTCGAAATGGCCCTGCGTGATTGGTTGGCAATTTCTGGCCCGGTACGAGGCAACCTATATCACGGTGCGTTGGCGGCATTCGAGAAGCCGCTCTTCGAGTACGCACTGCGCCAGACTGATGGCAACCAGTTGCGCGCCGCCCAGCTACTGGGGATCAACCGCAACACATTGCGCAAACGCCTCGCAGACCTCGAAATTGCCCCGGAACGCTTCGTTAAGCGGCACTAGCGAGCGTTTTGTCGAATTTGTCCTTGCAAAATTGCAACACTGGAGTTGTAACGCCGCAACGATGGCGACCTATGCCAATCCTGCGGTAAAAACGCCCCCCAGATGGTGGCGGAAATTCGTCGTCGCGTCGCGGCGCGCGAACATCTTCGCCTATATCGAGATCTTCTTCATTGTCGCCTTCCTGTTGATGGTCGCGAGCACCTACGCGGCCTTCACCACGGCACCGCCGAACGGGCAGCTCTTGCCGAGCAGGCAGGTTGCCGCATTGCTGATCGGTACGCTGATCCCCGCGATGGCTCTACTGGTCCTCGCAGGCCGCAGGCTCGCCTTGCGAAGGGCGGCCGGCAGCACGGCGCGACTACATGTCCGTCTCGTCTTTTTCTTTTCGATGATCGCCGCCGTGCCGACCCTGCTCGTCGCCGGTTTTGCGGCATTTCTCTTCCAGTCGGGCGTCGATTTCTGGTTTTCAGACAACTCGCGCGGGCTCATGGAGAATGCCAACCAACTGGCCGAAAGCTATTACGAGGAAAACCAGCTCGACCTCGGGAACGAGACGATCTCGATGGCGATGGATATGCGTACCATCCTGAGCCGCGTCGAGGTAACGGATCCGAACTTCGCGCTGGTATATCAATACCAGGCGGAGCCGCGGGACGTTGTCGAAAGTGCGATTCTCCAGGCTCTGTCGGACGGAACCATGCGGACCGCCGTCGCCTATGGCCTTTCGGAAGGCAGCGACCCGGTGCCCTTTGCCGAGGAAGCCGCAGGGCCTCTCTCGAAAACCGAGCAAGTCGTTGTCAGGGGCAGTCCGGAACGCATCGAGGCCGTCGCTCCGATCGACCGTGAGACCGGCATCTATCTATACACTGCACGAAGCTCGGAAGCGTCCAGCTTCCGAAGCTGGCAAAGCGCCCGCTCCATCTCGGACGCATATGACGAATTGACCAAGCGCGCGCGCGCGCTCCAGCTGCGTTTCAACCTGGCCCTGTTCTTTGTCAGCCTTGCGCTTGTTGGGGTGTCGGTGTGGTTCGCCCTGCGGTTCGCAGATCGCCAGGTCGAACCGCTGACCGACCTTGTCGCTGCCGCGCGGAAGGTTGGTGCCGGGAATTTCTCACTCAGGGTGGAAGGTCGCACCGGCGCCGACGAGATCGGCCTTCTGAACCGTGCGTTCAATCGTATGACTGCGCAGCTCGAAAAGCAGACCGATGCGCTGGTTTCCGCCAACGCCGAACTTGAAGAGCGTCGCAGCTTCATCGAGGCGGTGCTCGAATCGGTCAGTGCAGGCGTGATCTCGATTGACCGCGAACTTAACGTCCTGCTGATGAATGCTCCCGCGCAGGCAATGTTGATGGATGATGCCGAGGCTTCGCCTCAGCCTGCAACACTGTCCGAACTGGCGCCGCAGATCTCGGCGATGGTAATTGCCGGGCTCAGCCAGGGCGTGATCAGCCATTCTCGCCGCGGCGAGCTGCTCACTCTCGCCGTGAAGATTGGCGAGGAATCCGAAGGGCACGTGATCACTTTCGAGGATATCACGCGGCAGCTTCTCGACCAGCGCCAGGCGGCGTGGTCTGACGTTGCCCGACGCATTGCACACGAAATCAAGAACCCGCTAACCCCGATCCAGCTAGCCACCGAGCGCCTCAAACGGCGCTACCGCAAGCAGATCAAGCAGGACGGAGAGCTGTTTGACGAGCTGACCAGCACGATTGTCCGCCAGGTGGGCGACCTGCGCAAGATGGTCGACGAATTCTCCAGCTTCGCGCGGTTGCCCAAGCCGGTGTTCCGTCCCGAGGATGCGCAGGACCTGGTGCGTCAGTCGCTGTTCCTGCAAGAAGTAGCGCATCAGGACGTGAATTACTCTCTGGTGTCGAATACCGATGGACCGATCCGCATCCAGTGTGACCGGCACCAGTTCGGGCAGGCCGTGACCAATATCCTCAAGAATGCGTTCGAGGCGATCGAGGCCAAGGCGCAGAATGCGGAGCCCGATTATCGCGGCAAGATCGCGGTCAATCTTCAGGAAGCCGACAGTTCGCTGATTGTGACTATCGAGGACAATGGCATCGGCCTGCCGCAGGATCGCGAGCGTATACTGGAGCCCTATGTAACGACCCGCGAGAAGGGCACTGGCCTCGGCCTCGCGATCGTCAACAAGATCGTCGAGGAACACGGTGGAGAGATGTCCTTCTCCTCCGTCGAGAGCGGCGGGACTCGCGTAACCATGCGGTTCGCGCGCGATCCCCACACCGTCCGCGGTGAGGGCAACCAATGAGTGTAGGTAGAGGTAGGAACCGATGGCGCTAGACATCCTCATCGTCGACGACGAGCGCGATATCCGCGATCTCGTGGCAGGCGTGCTGAGCGACGAGGGTTACGAATGCCGTACCGCCGGCGACAGCACGAGTGCGCTGGCTGCGGTAGATGAGCGCCGTCCCAGCCTGGTGCTGCTCGACGTATGGCTCCATGGCAGCCCAATGGACGGGCTTGAAGTGCTCGACGCGATCAAGGCACGCGAACCGGATTTGCCGGTGATCGTGTTCTCCGGTCACGGGAACATCGACACGGCGGTCAGCGCGGTAAGTCGCGGTGCGGTCGATTTCCTAGAAAAGCCGTTCGAGGCCGAACGGCTGCTTCATCTCGTCGGTCGCGCCACTGAAACCGAGCGGCTTCGGCGCGAGAACACACGACTTCGCGAAGGTATGGTCCAGAACGGCGAGTTCACCGGCAATTCCACGGTGATCAATACCGTACGTGCTACACTGAAGCGGGTTGCCAACACGGGAAGCCGCGTCCTGATCAGCGGGCCCGCAGGGACGGGCAAGGAAGTCGCTGCCCGCCTGCTCCACAGCTGGAGCCCGCGTGCGGACAAGGCCTTCGTCATCGTCAATTCCGCTCGCATCACTCCCGAACGCTTCGAGGAAGAACTGTTCGGCGAGGAAGCAGACGGTAAGCTCGTGCGCCCGGGCCTCCTCGAATTGGCCGATGGTGGCACGCTTTATCTCGATGAAGTCGCGGATATGCCGCTCTCCACTCAGGCGCGCATCCTGCGTGTCCTGACCGAGCAGAGCTTCGTGCGTGTGGGTGGATCCCGCCAGATCGGGGTAGATGTCCGCGTGGTGTCCTCGACGGCGCGCGACCTGCAGAAGGAAATGGAAGAGAAGAACTTCCGCGAGGATCTCTTCTATCGCCTCAACGTCGTCCCGGTCGAGGTGCCCTCGCTGGCTGAACGTCGCGACGACATACCAGCGCTCGCGGATACATTCTTCGCGCACTACGCTGCAGAGCAGGGGATCAAGCCACCTCAGGTCAGCGAAGAGGCGCTGGCCGCCCTTCAGGCCTATGACTGGCCGGGCAATGTCCGCCAACTGCGCAACGTGGTTGAGCGGACCGTTATCCTGACCCCGCGCGAGCAGCTTAAGCAGATCGAGACCGAGATGCTTCCCGAGGAGGTACTCGGTGGCAAGATCGGCGGCAATGGCGGCGTTGCAGCCCTGATGGGCGCGCCGTTGAGAGAGGCGCGCGAGAACTTCGAGCGCGAATATCTCGCCATCCAGATCCGCCGGTTTTCCGGCAATATTTCGAAGACAGCCAGCTTCATCGGCATGGAGCGTTCGGCCCTTCATCGGAAGCTGAAGCTACTTGGCATGGCGGATAAGAAAGCGCCCGAGCGCAAGAACTGAGCGAATAAATTGCTGCTCTCCTATTTGAAAGCGATACAATCATTGCGAAACCGGCGTTGAAACGCCACAATAGGCATGCACGGAAAGGCGTGCATGAAATCGGGTGCGGTGGGCGCCCAGATTGCGGACCATGGATCATGGCCGCCAAAAACAACGGAGAGACAGTCATGTCCGAACGTACCCTTACTGCGCGGCCACGCCCGGAAAAACCGGCAGCCGAGAAGATCGCAGGGGGCGGGGGCCAAAAGCAGGGCAACTTGCAGGACGCCTTCCTCAACCTTTTGCGCCGTAACAAGACGCCTGTCACCATGTTTCTGGTCAAGGGCGTGAAGTTGCAGGGCATCGTCACCTGGTTCGACAATTTCTCGATACTTTTGCGCCGTGATGGCCAGTCGCAGCTCGTCTACAAGCATGCGATCAGCACGATCATGCCGGGGCAGCCGGTCGATGCCTCACAGTTTGCCAGCCAGAACTCGAATGCACGTCAGCGGCTGCTGCAGGACGTCTTTCTAAGCCGTGTTCGTCAGGCCGAGGCGCAAGTGACCATGTTCCTCGTCAACGGTGTGATGTTGCAGGGCAAGATCGCCGCCTACGACCTGTTCTGCATGCTGCTGGAGCGCGATGGCTATGTGCAGCTCGCGTATAAGCACGCAGTTTCGACGATCCAGCCTACCACCCCGGTTGATCTGACCGAGGAATGGGAAGAGGACGACAACTGAGTTTCGACGACGATTTGATGGGCGAGGTCTCGCGCGGTGCGCGAGCCCTCGTCGTCTGCCCGGACATCCGTGGAGTGTCCTACGATCTCGATGCGGCTTCGCGGCTCGCCGAGGCGGAGGGGCTTGCGCTCGCCATCGGCATTGTCATAGCCGACAGCTACGTGTTGCCCGTCCGTGAAGTGCGACCGAACCTCCTTTTTGGCGCCGGCCAGGTAGAAAACATCCGTATCGCCTGCGAACAGACCGAGGCGGAGCTGGTGGTGGTCGATGGTGCACTCAGCCCGATCCAGCAGCGCAATCTTGAAGAGAAGCTTTCGCGCAAGGTCATCGATCGGACGGGCCTGATCCTAGAAATCTTCGGTGAACGCGCCGCGACAGCCGAAGGGCGATTGCAGGTCGAGCTCGCGCATCTCGACTACCAACAAAGTCGTCTTGTGCGCAGCTGGACCCACCTCGAGCGTCAGCGAGGTGGCTTCGGCTTCCTCGGCGGTCCGGGTGAGACGCAGATCGAGGCCGATAGGCGAATGATTCGCCAGCGTATGGGCCGCCTGCGCAAGGAGCTCGAGCAGGTTCGCAAGACCCGTGGCCTCCATCGTGAGCGGCGCGAGCGGGCACCTTGGCCGGTGATCGCGCTGGTTGGCTATACTAATGCAGGCAAGTCCACGCTGTTCAACCGTCTGACCGGCGCCGAGGTGATGGCCGAAGATCTCCTCTTCGCGACACTCGATCCCACCATGCGGGCGATCGCCTTGCCCGGTGTCGAGAAGGCGATCCTTTCCGACACGGTGGGCTTCATCTCTGATCTTCCGACTCAGCTTGTCGCGGCATTTCGCGCGACGCTCGAGGAAGTCACTGCGGCAGACGTCATCTGCCACGTCCGCGACATCTCGAACCCCTCATCCGCCGCGCAAAAGATTCAGGTTTTGCAGGTGCTGCGTGATCTCGGTGTGATCGAGGGGGAAGGGGAGGTGTCCAACATTCCCATCCTCGAGATCTGGAACAAATGGGACCAACTGCCGGGTGAAGAGGCCGAAGAGCTGGCTGCCATGGCCGGCGCTAACGAGACGATCGTTCCGATGTCGGCGTTGACGGGTGAGGGTGTTGGTGGCTTGCTCGATACGCTGGCTGAAATGCTGACCCACAATGCGGCCCTGCGCACATACGAGATCCCGGCGAGTGATGGTCGCAAGATTGCCTGGCTCTATGCACACGGCGAGGTCGTCGACGATATCGATGGCGAGGAAGGCCCCGACGGGCCGCGGCGTAAGATCAGCGTGCGCCTCAACCCCAAGGAATTGGGCCAGTTCGAGACGCTGGGTTAGGCGCAGCTCGCGTCAGGCGGTCAGACGCTTCACTCGCTGCCAGTATTCTTCCTGTGTATCGAGATCCAGTGTGGCGAAATCCTCGCCGTCTGCCTTAGATAGCGCTTCCATCTGCCTGAAACGATTTTCGAATTTGGAGTTGGCAACGCGTAGGGCCTGTTCGGGTTCGACGCCGTAGCGACGGACGATGTTGACCACGACAAACAGGACATCTCCGGCCTCCATCATACGGTCCTGGTCGGTGTCCGCTTCCTCGAGCTCTGCCAGTTCTTCCCGCAGTTTCGCCAACGGTCCGTCCACGTCCGGCCATTCGAAGCCTACACGAGCTGCGCGCTTCTGTAGCTTGCCGGAACGAAGCAAGGCCGGAAGAGCTAGCGCGACCCCGTCCAGGGTTCCCGCTTCGCCGGCCGCGTGTCGCTCGGCGGCTTTGAGGTCCTCCCACCGCGAGTCCTCCATGATCCCGTCTTCATCGCCGAATATGTGCGGGTGACGGGCCTCCATCTTGTCGGAGATGTCCCTGGCCACGTCTTCGAAATTGAAGTGTCCGGCTTCCTCGGCCATGCGAGCATGAAACACGACCTGGAACAACAGATCGCCCAGTTCGCCGCGCAAGTCGACCATATTGTTGCGTTCAATGGCGTCAGAGACCTCGTAGGCTTCCTCGATCGTATAGGGCGCTATCGTCGAGAAGTTCTGGGCCGTATCCCATTCGCATCCGTGCTCGGGGTCACGAAGTCGCGCCATGACACTGAGCAACCGGTTCATTTGTTCGGACATGAGAAGGTACTAGCTTTCCTGCCGCTTGGGCGGAAGAGGGGGACGAACCTGCTTCACCATCTGGATGGCGATAGAGTGATAATATATATTATGTTAAATGCAGAGTGCAGCTCTGTGTGGGTTCTCACCGAACGAGATCGATGAAGAGGATCACGACCGCGAAAATCCCCGCCCATGCCGCCGCCATGAATAGACCTTTGCGCCAACCCAGATTGTGCGTGCGAAATCCCGAGGCAACAAGGATGAGAAAACCGACCAGCGAGATCAGCGAAACGATCTGGTGCTCGCTCATGCCATCATCTCCAAACCGTCGTAACCGACTGTGACACCCTTGGGCACTTCAGCGCACAGGCTACGATAGTCCATACTCTTGTCCAGATGTGTGAGGACTGTCTGGCGCGCCTTGCATTTCCGACCGAGATCGATGGCCATATCGAGATTGGCGTGCGTCGGATGTGGCTTGCGCCTCAAGCAGTCGACGACGAGTACGTCAGCGCATTTGAAGCACGCGACCATCTGCGGTGTGATCTCACTGAAATCGGTTGCGTAAACGATCACCTTGCCATCTGCTTCGAAGCGGAACCCCGTATTGGAAACCGGCCCGTGCGGCATTTCGACATGCGAGAAGGAAAACCCTGCAACGATCTGCGTTTGCCCGAGTTCTTTCAGATCGATGATCGTTGGATAGCCAAACTGGCCCTCGAATATGTAGTCGAAGCGCTTGCGTAGCCGCGCGCTCGTTCCCTTGCTGGCAAATCCCGGCATCGGATTGCTACGATCATACCGCATCACGCGCAGATCATCGATGCCATGGCAATGATCGGCATGGTCGTGCGTCCAGAAGACAGCGTCGACCTTGTCGATCTTGTTGGCAAGCAGCTGCGCACGCAAGTCGGTCGAAGTATCCACCAGGACGCGCTGTCCCGCATCGTTCTCGACGATGATCGAGACGCGGGTGCGGCGATTGCGCGGTTCGTTGGGATCGCATTCGCCCCAGTCATCGCCGATCCGTGGCACCCCGGTCGAGGTGCCCGACCCCAGCATTAGCAGCTTCACGCCGCTGCCTTCGTGAAGAGATTGAAGAAATTGCGGGTCGTGTAGGCCGACAGATCCTCTAGTGTCTCGCCGCGAAGCCCAGCCACAAATGCAGCCGTATCGCGGACGAAACCCGGTTCGCATTTCTTGCCGCGATGCGGCACTGGCGCGAGGAAGGGGCTGTCGGTCTCGACCAGCAGGCGATCTTGCGGAACGTTCTTGGTAACCTCCTGCAAGTCCTTGGCATTCTTAAATGTTACGATGCCTGAAATAGAGATCGTCAAGCCCAGCTCGAGCACCTTCTTCCCGAACTCCGCCGATGCGGTGAAGCAGTGAATCAGCGCAGGAAAAGCGCCCTTCCCCAGCTCATCCTCGAGGATTGCGAGCGTATCCGCCTCTGCATCGCGAGTGTGGATGATGACGGGCAACTGCGTTTCGCGGGCAACATCGATGTGCAGACGGAATAGGCGCTGCTGCACCTCGCGATCCGAGTGGTCGTAATAATAATCGAGACCCGTTTCGCCGATGCCGATGACCTTGGGATCGCGCGTCGCCGCAAGCAATTCCTCTCGCGACAGATCTAGGTGCTGGTCTGCATGGTGCGGATGAATACCGACACTGGCGAAGACATCTTCGGTTTTCCGGGCCGTTGCGATCACCTGCCCCCACTCTGCACGCTTTGTCGAGATGTTGAGGAAAGCCCCCACCCCTGCCCCGCGTGCGCGTTCGAGCACGCCGGGCTGATCATCGACGAGCCCTTCGTATTCCAGGTGGCAGTGGCTATCGACCAGCATCACTCGGCCTCGACAGGCATTTCCAGACGCGGGAAGACCGGGCTCGGTGCATCCAGCGTGTGCCCTGCATCAACCAGGCGAGCGAACCAGTCGTCGTCTTCCAGGTCGCTGTAGCTGCGCGCATCAGCCGGAATGCCCAGCATATCGAGGACAGCATCAGCTTTTTCCGGCACGACAGGCTGGATTGCGATCGCAAGGTCGCGGATCGCCATGAAGAGTGTCTGCAAAACGGCCTTCATTCGCTCCGGATCGGTCTTCTTCAGGCCCCAGGGCGCCTGCTCGTCAACATACTGGTTGCACGCAAAAACAGCGCGCATCCACGCTTCGATACCGACAGAGAAAGCCAGCTGTTCGAATTCACGCGGCAGAGCCTTCGCACAGGCCTCCCGGACTTTTGCGAGCAATGACTGGTCGTCGTCTGCTTGTTCGAAGGTTTCCAGCTTCCCGTCCATATTCTTCGCGATCATCGACAGGGTGCGCTGCGCCAAATTGCCGAAGCTGTTGGCGAGCTCGGCATTGCAGCGGTTCACGATGGCTTCGGGCGAGTAGCTACCGTCCTGTCCGAACGCGATCTCGCGCATGAAGAAATAGCGCAGGTTGTCGACCCCGAACTGCTCGGCCAGCTCAAGCGGATCAACGACATTGCCGGCGCTCTTGCTCATCTTCTCGCCGCCGCGAGCCAGCAGGAAACCGTGGCTGAACACCTGCTTCGGTAGCGGCAGCCCCGCACTCATCAGGAAAGCGGGCCAATAGACCGTATGGAAGCGCGTGATGTCCTTGCCGATCATGTGGATATCGGCCGGCCAGTAGCGCTGGAAGTCCGCGCCATCGGCATCGGGAAAGCCGACGCCGGTCATGTAGGTCGTTAGCGCATCGACCCAGACATACATTACGTGACCTTCGCTATCGGGCACGGGAACGCCCCAATCGAAGCTGGTGCGCGAGACACTCAGATCCTTAAGTCCGCCCTCGACAAATCGCAGCACTTCGTTGCGACGGCTTTCCGGGCGGATAAACTCCGGATTGTCGCGATAATGCGCGAGGAGCTTCTCCTCGTAATTCGACAGGCGGAAGAACCAGGTCTCCTCGGCGGTCCATTCGACCGGCGTGCCCTGGGGCGACAGCTTTGCCCCACCCTCGCCTTCGACCAGCTCGCTTTCGTCATAGAAAGCCTCGTCGCGAACCGAATACCAGCCTTCGTAGCGGTCGAGATAGAGATCGCCATTGGCCTCCATCCGTTTCCACAATTCGACACTGGCCGCCTTGTGGCGATCCTCGGTGGTTCGTACGAAGGCATCGTAGGACAGGTTAAGTTTGCCTGCCATGTCGCGGAAATAACCGGACATTTCGTCAGCAAGATCGATCGTAGCGCGGCCCTGGTTACGGGCGGTCTGGTCCATCTTGAGACCATGCTCATCCGTGCCCGTGACGAAACGCACGTCGCGCCCGCGTAATCGCTGGAAGCGCGCCATGACATCGGTTGCGATCCCTTCATAGGCGTGCCCGATATGCGGGCGCCCGTTGGGGTAGTTGATCGCGGTGGTAATGTAGAAAGGTTCAGCCATCGGCCCGCTCGCTAGCCTTAGCGGCGTTCGCGAGCAAGGTTCCGATTTCCATGGCGAGAAGTCCGGCGTCGAAGTTATAGGTCGACTGCTCGCCCGAAAGTTTCACCAACTGGCTGTGGGCCTCGATCACAGGTCTCGGATCACCGCCACCATCGAGCCGGACCGCAAGGGTCGAGCGGGCAAGGTCGAGAACCGCCTGCAGTCGGTCGCGATCCGGTCGGGCGCCGATCGCGGAGGCCAGCCCTCCCCTCAGCGAGAAGTCGGGATCGCCGTTGTCGAGTATGCCGCGCATCAATTGCGCAACCTTCCCAAGCTCCATGTCGAGGAACGCGAGCGCCGCCCCGGGCGAGCCGGCCGCCGCCGCGATTGCGGCCGAGCGCGTTGACTGGTCGGCAGCGGGAGCCAGCCTTGCCAACAAGCCGTCCATCTGTGGATCTGGCACAATCGGGAAGCGCAGGACACGACATCGCGAGCGGATCGTCGGTAAAAGGCGTGCTGGGCTATGCGCGACGAGCAGGAAGAAAGTTCCCTGCGGCGGTTCCTCGAGACTCTTTAGCAGCGCATTGGCCGCATTGCGCTCGAGATCGTCGGCCGGGTCGATTATGATAGCCCTTCGGTTCCCGGCGGTCGGTCGGGTGGTCAGGCGATGCTGCATCTCGCGCACCTGTGCGATGCGGATGCTGCGCGAGAGTTCGAAAGGCTTCCCATCGGCGCGCTTGCGCTCTTCCTTCTCGTCCTTGGGGCCTTGGGTTAGCGTGAGGATATCGGGATGATGTTCCACATCCTTTGGTGCACCGACAAGCTCTCGCGCGGCTGCCTGTGCGAAACTTGCCTTGCCGACACCACGCGCTCCGGCAAGCAGCCATGCGTGATGCATCCGATGACCCGCCATTGCCTCGCGCCACTCGTGCCAGGCCTCGTCATGGCCTAGAAAGCTCATTCGAGCTCTCCGAAGAATCCCTCGACTGCGGCCAGAATGCGGTCATGCACCTTTTCGATCGACCCTTCGCCATCGACGACAAGGAAGCGCCCGGGCTCCTGCTTTGCGAAGTCGAGGAAGGCCGCGTTTACTGCCGCGTGGTAGGTCGCTGCCCTCCCTCCGATGGCGTCGGAATGATCGCCGTCTCGTTGCGCAAGGCGTTCAGCCACCTTCGAGACGGGGGCTTCGATCACGATAGTCAGATCGGGCACCAGACCGTTGCTTCCCATTTGGTGCAGGGTGCGAACCTTGTCGTCACCGAGACCTCCGGCCACGCCCTGATAGGCCCTGCTCGAATCGAGGAAACGGTCGCAGATCACCCAGGTCCCGGCTGCGAGTGCAGGCAGTATCTTGTGCGTGACATGGTCCGATCGTGCGGCAGCGAATAGCAGTGCCTCGGCCTCTTTTGCCCAGCCTTCACCGGGCGGATGCAGCAGGAGCTCGCGAATAGCCTCAGCACCCGGAGTGCCGCCAGGCTCACGGGTCAGGACGGTTTCGATCCCGTGCTGGCCAAGCTTCTCGGCGAGCAGGCGGGCCTGGGTCGACTTGCCCATCCCCTCGCCGCCTTCAAAGGCGATGAACTTGCCGCGCCTCACGTGATCCAGCTCCTCATCCCGTTGAAGACGCGCTGGACAAGATTGGCTTCGACAACGCTTTCCTGCGCTTTCAGCGGTACGCGATACTGCGGTTGCCCCTCGATGGTGACAACCAGTTCGGCAACCTCCTCACCCTTGGCAATGGGTGCCTGCAGTGGCCCCTCATAGCGAAGGGTGAAATCGACTTTCGGGTTCGAGCCCTTGAGAATGTCGACATAGAGCGGGCCGTCGATACCGAGGTTGACCAGCGGAGCGCCTCCATCCTGTACCCGCGCGCTGGCTATCGTTTGTCCGGGCCCGAATACACGCCGGGCTTCAAAGGCTGAGAACCCCCATTCAATGAATTGGCGAGCGGCGCGGTTGCGTGCCCGACTGGTGGGACTACCGGCGACGACCATGATGAGGCGCTGGCCGTTTCGCGATGCCGAACCGAGGAAGCCGTAACCGGCCTGGTTGGTGAAACCGGTCTTGATGCCATCCGCGCCCTCGACAAGCCCCGATATCGGGTCATGGTTGGGCTGCTCGATGCCGTTGTAACTGAAGCTCTTCGCCCCAACGAAATGCCGGTACTTGGTAGGGTGGCGGGCAATCATCGTCCGGCCAAGCGTGGCCAGATCTTGCGCCGTGACCCAGGTCGCGCCTTCGTCCATCCAGCCATTTGGCGTGCCGAAATGGCTGTCATCCATGCCGATCTGCCGAGCCTTGGCGTTCATTGCGGCGACCCAGTCTCCGACTGAGCCTGCTGCTCCCTCGGCGAGGACGATCGCGCCGTCATTGGCCGAAACCGTCGTTACACCGTGAATCAGATCATCGACCGATACCCGCGCGTCTGCTGGCAGGAACATGGTCGAGCCCACACGGTGCCAGTTTCGAAAGGTCTCGGGACGAACGGAATAGGCCTGCTGGGGAAAGAGCCTTCCCTCCTCCATCCATTCGAACGCCAGGAAGGTCGTCATCACCTTGGTGATCGATGCTGGCATGAAACGTCGATCCGCCTCGCGCGAATAGAGGATCTGCCTGCTGCGAGCATCGAGCAGATAGGCGATAGGTGCATCTTCAACAGATGGAACTGCGGCTGCACCGGCTGATTGCGCGCCAAGCGGAGTTGCCATTGATGACGCGGCCAGTGCGGCTATCGGAAAGAAAATCTTGCGCAAACCTACTCCGGTACCGGTGCGATTCCGGCCTTCTCAGTCGAGTGTTCTTATCTGCGCGTCGCTATAACCCTGCGCGCGCAGCTTGGCGAGCGCGTCAGCCGCCTGTCCACGGCTTGCATAGGGGCCGGTGCGTACGATCGTGAGCCGGCCGCTTTCGACCAGGAACCCGCCAAGTTTCGCAGCCAGCTTTTCGGCATTGGAGCGGATCGAGAAGGCACCGACCTGAACCACGAACTTGCCTTCCGCCGCGAAGGGAGGAGGATTCGGTACTGAGGCAGGCTCGGGCGAATGCTCGACAACTGGCACTATCGCAGGTGTTTCAAGCTGCTCCTCGGCCACGCTCATAGATTCCGGTGTCGGATCGATCGAAACGATCCCGGATTCGCTCGGCTCGAGACCGCTCACTTGCTCCTGTCGCGGGTCCGACAATGACGCCGAGCCTGCTTCGGGAAGGCGTTTTCGCAGGACCACGAGAAGCCCTTCCGGCGTATCCATGCGGAGCGGAGCCTCCTCCCCCGCCCTCAGCTTTGAGCGATGTTCTTCAGGTGGATTGACGCGGCGAATACGGACTGGCGCGCCATCGCTGACAGCAAGCTGGTTCATCGCCAGGGGGGACAGCGATAGGAGGTGGTCATTGCTCATCGGTCCCCGCCGTTCCAGCCGGACGAGGATTGTCTTGCCCGTATCGAGCGCGGTGACCTCGATATAGCTCGGCAGGGGAAGTGTCCGGTGCGCCCCGGTTACGCCCGGGCTTTCGTTCGCCTCCGCCATTGCATAACCGACGCGGTCGTAGTTCATCGTGTCGAGCGGGGTGTACGTAACGCCGTCGACTTCGAAAGGGGCTCCAATGACGACGGGATAATCCGCCGCAGGTCCATTGGACGCAGTATTCTCACCGGTCGTACGGACCTGCTCGCGTGCCTGGGTCGAACCGGAACCAAAGGTCATTGCGACGCCGAAAACGGCGAGCGCAATTGCAGTCCTATCGGGCAATTTCATCAGCCAGCAGCCCTACACTCATCGCGTAATAATTCGAGCAGTTGTATTCGAGGATGACCCGATAATTCGAAGTTAAGAGCCATGCTGGCGTGCCCGGTCCGTCAGGCTGGAAGATCGTGGCCTGCGTGTTGTCGGGAATTTGTCGCTGCGGCTGAACACCGAGCGCACGCCATTCTGCGATAGTCTTGTAGACGCTGTGCCGTTCGTGCACCCTCTCGCAGACCGGGGCGTTGATCTTGGTGCGGTAGGCGGACGGATCGAAGCCCGATGGCAGGTAGGCACGGACTCCCCAGGGTTCACCTTTTCTCCATCCGGCATCCTGGAAATAATGTGCAATGGAAGCGAGTGCGTCCGGTCCGTTGTTCATGATGTCTGCACGGCCATCTCCGTCACCGTCGGCAGCGAGCCGGAGGTAAACCGAGGGCAGGAACTGGGGATGGCCGAAAGCGCCAGCCCAACTGCCACGCAGATCGCCACGCGAATAGCCCTTGTCCGCAACCTTCATCAGCGCGACCCACTCGCTGGCGAAGAGGTCGCGGCGACGCCCTTCCCAAGCCAGAGTCGCCAGAGCTTGCGACAGGTCGAACCCGCCCTTTACCGCGCCGTAGGCGGTTTCGTGCCCCCAGATCGCGGTGATGATCTCTCCAGGTACGCCGTAGGTCTGCTCAATTGCCCGAATGCGTCCCGAGTAATTGCCATAGGCCCGGCGCCCTCCGCTAATGCGCGCAGTATCGACATGGGTCGCGATATAGGGGGCGAGCGGCGGATAGCCGGTCCGTGTCGGTGTGCCGGGTTGCGAGCGATCAAGTGCGATGACGCGGGAGTTGGGTTCGAGTCCGGCCGTCATGCGCTGGAGGGTGTCCTCCGAAACGCCCTCTGCACGGGCGCGGGCCATCAACAACTGCAAATAGGCGTCGAACGACAGATTGCCTTGAGCAACGGCCGGTCCGGTAGAAAGGGATAGGGTGGCAGCGCCAAAAAGGGCAATCAGTCGGCTCAATCTCATGATTCCGGATTGTCGCAGACGCGAGATGAATGGCAAGTGTCGCGAGACGCTGGGAAAAATTTTCGCGATCAAGCGGGCGTGACAAACGCGACAGGCCTCGCTAGCTGGCGTCGGGCTGCGGACAGGTGGCAGAGTGGTTGAATGCAGCGGTCTTGAAAACCGCCGTGGGTGCAAGCCCACCGTGGGTTCGAATCCCACCCTGTCCGCCAGCGGCACCAGCCATCAGGCGGTGATGCAATACTTGGCCAGCGCCTCATAGTCAGCGCGGCATGCCTGCGCGACTTCGGCAAATTCGGCTTCGAGCTTCGGCAATGCCTCTGCCGTTCCGCCGAAACCGGTTGAAGCATTCACACGGTCGTACCAATGTGCGCCCCACACGCCGTCTTCCGGCAGCGGACCCTTCTTCCACGACATCATCGCCGGGTCCCACTTAATGCCAAGAGCCGTACAGAGGCGGCGCAGGACACCTTCGGGATCGCGCAGGATATCGTCGGAATCGACGACAGGCGGGATCGCCCCCGTCCGCTTGCGTTCGAAATCGAAATAGCGACGAACTTGCGCAAAGCCGAGCATCTCGGGTCGGCGCAGCTCGTTCTTCTTGCGGTAGCTTTCTACAACTCTTTCCGGCGCGCGGATCAGGAATGCGTGGCGATGACCAGGCATATCCTCGATCGACACGGGCCCGACCATGTGGTGCGGCATATGCTTCTGATACCATACCGGCTGTTCGTCCGGCGCTGGGCCTGACTGTGTATCGAGCACTGATCGCCAATCACAATCCATGTCCTCGATTGTTTCCTGTGCCAACGGGTGCGGCTCACCCGTGGCCTTGAGAAAGGCGCCGTAGAATGGTTCGTCTGAGACCGCGCAATCGGCGCGTGAGCCGAAACTTCGCATCATGGCCGTAGAGATGTTTCGCGGACCCGACCACATGGCGATGCGGATGGTCACGGGCGCTCCCTCCCCGCGACATCCTTGGCGAGCCGCGCGAGATAGAGTTGCTGTAGCTTCTCGACCAGCGGACCTCGTTGGTCGCCCAGTATCCGGCCGTCGATTTCACCGATAGGAGCAACACCCGCGAAGGTGCCGGTGGTGAACGCCTCGTCCGCGCCATATACATGGGTGAGGGAGAAATTTCGCTCGCGGACGGTGATTCCGGCTTCGCGCGCCACCTCGATAACCACCGCGCGCGTAATTCCGTCGAGGCAGTAGTCTCCACTCGAAGTCCATATCTCACCGTCACGTGCGATGAAGAAATGCGTCGAGTTACAGGTTGCAACAAAGCCGTGGGGATCAAGCATCAGTCCCTCGTCTGCACCGGCCTGAGCGGCCTGGATACAGGCGGTGATGCAGTTCAATTTGCTGTGCGAGTTGAGCATCGGATCCTGCACATCGGGATAACCCCGACGAACATGGACAGTCGCGAGCTTGAGCATGCGCGTGGCCGTATCGGGCGCAGGCTCTTTCCATTCCGGGATGATGACCACCGTGGCCGGAGTCACCACGACGCGCGGATCCTGGTAGGGCGTCGAACGAAGACCTCGGGTCACCATCAAGCGGATATGAACCCCGTCGTCGGTCATGCCGTTCGCATCAAGCACGGCATAGAGTCGTCGCGCCAGTTCCTCTCGAGTGATGCCGATGTCCATGTGGATCGCTTTCGCTCCGCGCCAAAGCCGGTCGAAATGGCGATCCAGGAATGCCAAACGCCCATGATGCAGGCGGATGCCTTCCCAAACCCCATCTCCGAGCATGAAGCCGCTGTCGAAAACGCTAACCTTGGCCTCTGGCCGCGGGTAATGTTCGCCATTGATGTCGATGATGACCTTGTCGTTGCGCTCGTCGGAGACGTATTGATGCGTTCCGCGTGTCATCGGGTCAGCGCCCCCTCGAGGCAATCTCGCCCATCGCGTCGCGCAGTTTCGGATCCCATTCCTTTTTCAGCTCCCTAATCTTGGCCAACAGGGCCTCGTTCTCGTGCGCGGGAATATCGAGGCGATAGACATCCGCAATCTCCCGCATCGAGGTTCGATCCATTTCCTCCCATGCATCTGCCATCGCGACGGCCGCCTGGCGATCATGTCCCAGCGCTTCGTAGACCGAGCGCCCCATGCGGACCGAGCTGTCGTATGTCTCGCGGATAATGTCGCGGCAACCCATGGCCCAAAGGTGATAGACGTGATCGCGATCCTTGGCGCGGGCGATCACGTGCAGGTCCGGGAAGTTGTCGCAGGCATAGCGGACGAGGTTGTCGATCTGCTCCCGCTCGTCGAGTGCGACCACGAGGATACGCGCACGATCGATCCCGGCGCTGGCCAGCAGGTCGGGACGCGTCGCGTCGCCAAAATATGTCTTGATGCCGAACTTCTTGAGGTTCTCGAGATGCTGGCTGTTGTAGTCGATAACGGTGGCGTGGTGGCCGGCAGCATCGAGCATACGGTCGACAATTCCGCCCACACGACCGCGTCCCGCGATGATGATCGGGTTCTCTTCCTCGATAACATCGGCCTCGCGCTCTCCGTCGCTGCCGCAGTAGATGTGCGCAATGACCTTGTCATAGAGGATGAACAGCAGCGGTGTGATCAGCATGGTCAACGCCACGATCAGCAGCAGCAGATCGGCAAGATCCTGATCGAACACCGCATTCGCGAGAGCGAAAGAGATGAGCACAAATGCGAACTCGCCCGCCTGCGGGAGGCTCAGGCTGAACAACCAAAGTGCCTCGCGTCTGAGGCCGTAGCTGTAGCCGACAAGCATGAGCACAGCGAATTTTGCCACGATAGTGACAGCGGCCCAGAACAGAACCTCGCCGATACGTTCGGCGGCCAGACCGAAGTCGATGCCCGCACCAACGGTTATGAAGAACAGGCCGAGCAAAAGGCCCTTGAAGGGCATGATGTCGCTCTCGAGCTCGTGACGGTACTCGCTGGTCGCGAGGACGACGCCCGCCACGAATGCGCCGAGAGCGGGTGAAAGGCCAACGAGCGACATCAGCAACGCTATTCCGATGACCACAACCAGAGCGGTTGCGGTGAACAGCTCGCGCAGGTTTGCGCCTGCGATGTAGCGGAACAGCGGGCGGATGAGAAAAACGCCTATCGCGACGACTGCCGCGACCGCAGCGATGCGCACGACTGCTGCGAGCCAGCCAGCCAGATTCGCGGTCAGGTCGAGCCCGGCGTGCGCGCCCTCGCCACCCTCTACAGGCGAAGCGCCGGTTAGCCCCGGAAGCGCGAGAAGCGGCACCAGCGCCAGAATCGGGATAACCGCGACGTCCTGTACCAGCAGGACGGAGAAGCTGGCCTCCCCGCCCTCGCTCTTGAGCAGGTTCTTCTCGTTAAGCGTCTGCACGATGATCGCGGTGGAGGACAGCGCCAGCACCATGCCGATCGCCAGTGCGGTCTGCCACGCGTTGCCGTTGATGAGGCTGATCCCGGCAATCGCTGCGGTGGTCAGGAGCACCTGTCCGCCGCCCAGCCCCAACAGCTTGCCGCGCATCGCCCACAAGCGCCTTGGTTCGAGTTCGAGGCCGACGATGAACAGCATCATCACGACGCCGAACTCGGCAAAAACCTGCAGCGCCTCCACATCGACGCGCAATGCGCCGAGCAGCGGGCTGATGGCCATGCCGGCCAGCAGGTAGCCCAGTACCGAACCGAGCCCGAAACGGCTCGCCAACGGTACGGCCACTACTCCCGCGGCGAGGATCAGGAACGCGAGTATCAGGAAACCGGTCAACTCGCCCTCCCCCTAGTTGCGGCGAAGATCAGATATGCAGTGCCCGCCCGTAGCTCGCAAGCACGCTCTCGTGCATGCTCTCGCTGATCGTCGGGTGCGGGAAGACGGTGTTCATCAGCTCCGCCTCGGTGGTCTCGAGCGTCTTGCCGACGACGAAGCCCTGGATCATCTCGGTCACCTCCGCGCCGACCATATGCGCGCCGAGCAGTTCGCCGGTCTTCGCATCGAATACGGTCTTCACGAAGCCTTCCGCCTCGCCCAGCGCGATGGCCTTGCCATTGCCGATGAAGGGGAAGGTGCCCGCCTTGACGCTGTAGCCCGCTTCCTTCGCCTTGGCCTCGGTCATGCCGACAGAAGCGATCTGCGGATGGCAGTAGGTGCAGCCCGGGATGTTGTTGCGGTCGAGCGGGTGCGGGTGGACGTCCTTGTTGCCGAGCTCCTTGGCGATGGCTTCGGCAGTGGTCACACCTTCGTGACTCGCCTTGTGCGCCAGCCAGGGGCCGGGCGTACAGTCGCCGATGGCCCACAGGCCCTTCGACTTGGTGCGCCCATAGTCGTCGATCTGGATGAAGCCGCGGTCCATCTCGACCAGCTTTTCCAGCCCCACGCTCTCGGTGTTGGGCACGATGCCGATGGCGGTAATGCAGTGGGTGAACTCGGTCTCGGCGACCTTGCCGTCCTTGGCCTTGATCTTCGCCTTCACGCCGTTGGCGCTGACCTTGATGTCCTCGACACCAGCGCCGGTCATGATCGTCATGCCCTGCTTGGTGAGGCTCTTCTCGAGGAAGGCGGAGACGTCCTTGTCCTCCACCGGGACGATCCGGTCGAGCATTTCGACCACGGTCACATCGCAGCCCATGTCGTTGTAGAAGCTGGCGAATTCGATCCCGATCGCACCTGAGCCAATGACAAGCAGCTTCTTCGGCATTTCGGGCGGCGTCATAGCATGGCGATAGGTCCACACGCGCTTGCCATCGGCGGGAGCAAACGGAAGGTCGCGGGCTCGCGCGCCGGTGGCGACGATCACATGCTTGGCGGTGAGCTTCTCCTCACCCTTCTCGCCCTTCACGGTGAGGCTGGTGGGGCCGGTCAGCGTGCCCGTGCCCATGTGCACCGTGATCTTGTTCTTCTTCATCAGGTGCGTGACGCCCTGGTTGAGCTGCTTCGCCACCCCGCGGCTGCGCTTCACCACCGCTTCGAGGTCAGCCTCGATCTTGCCCGCGATCTTGAGGCCATAGTCGCTCGCATGCTGGGCATAGTGCAGGATCTCGGCCGAGCGCAGCAGCGCCTTCGTGGGAATACACCCCCAGTTGAGGCAGATGCCGCCCAGCAGTTCGCGTTCGACGATAGCGGTCTTCAGGCCCAGCTGCGCGCAGCGGATCGCCGCGACATAGCCGCCGGGTCCGGAGCCGAGAACGATGACGTCGTATTGATCTGCCACTACTTTACTCCAAATCTTCCGTTCGGGCTGAGCTTGTCGAAGCCCAGGCGCGAGCCCTTCGACAGGCTCAGGGCGAACGGAACTAGGTCATTGATCTTTCCGCCACGGCTACCGCGCGCGGCCTGTTTTCCTCATCCAGCAGCACGAATTTGAACGTGCCCTGCGCCACCCTGATTTCGGCCTCGCCATTACGCTCTCGGGCGATGGCTTCGGCGGTGATGGTGAGCGAGGTGTTCCCGGTCGCGGCGATCTCGCAATAGACCGAGAGTTCGTCGCCCACCTGCATTGCGCCGGGGAAGGCGAAATCCGTGGCCGAGACGACCACCGCCTTGCCCTTCCCCTCGCGGCTCGCGAGCGAGCCTGCGGCAAGCGCCATCTGGCTCATCAGCCACCCGCCGAACACCCCGCCATAGGGGTTGAGGTCGGTCGGCATGGCCGTGACACGAATGAGGGGTTCGCGGGCGCTCATGATCTATCCGGCCACCATCTCGAGGAAGCGGCTGTCGACCCAGCCGGCAAGGCATGGGCCGCTATAGTTCTGCTCGGTCGCAACTGGGCTACCGGTCCCGCAGTCCGCGACTTCCTGCCCTTCGCGGGGATACACGATCCCGCTGAAACCGTTTTGGGCCATGCAGACTTGTACGCCCTGCCCTGGGTTCAGCTTGTCGCGTGCCTTGGTCGAAGCGCTTGGGGCGTCGTGGACATAGGGAATGTTTTCGCTACTCACATCGTATGTTGCCACCTCGGCGTAAGTGCCACACGCGTCCATTTCGGGGCCATCACTGCCGATCCTGATCGGCAGTGGGATCGGTCCAGTGTAATCAGGATTGATCGTGCGGGGATCGACGTCGGCGGAGGATGCGGCCGGGGTTGGCGACGGTTCGGCGACGGGTGTCGCGGGTTCATCCGAACCCTGTGAGCATGCGGCAAGCGCAATCGCACCCGCCGAACAGATCAGAAACCTCATATGCCTGCTCCTTGAGAAGATCAGACCACCAGCCCCATCGGGTTCTCGACCAGCTGCTGGAACGCCTGCATCAGCGCCGCCCCATCCGCGCCGTCGATGGCGCGGTGGTCAAAGCTGCCGGTGACGCTCATCACGGTGGCGATGCCGAGCGCGCCGTCGATCACCCACGGGCGCTGCTCGCCAGCGCCGACGGCGAGGATCATCGCCTGCGGCGGGTTGATCACCGCGTCGAATTGCTTGGTGCCGAACATGCCGAGGTTGGAGAGCGAGGCGGTGCCGCCCTGGAACTCATGCGGCTGCAGCTTGCCGTCCTTGGCCTTGCCAGCAAGCTCCTTCATCTCGGTGCTGATCTGTGCGAGGCCCTTGCGGCCCGCATCGCGGATGATCGGCGTGATGAGGCCCGACGGCGCGGCGACCGCGACCGAGATATCCTCGCGCGCGTACTGGAACAGCTCGTCGCCTTGGAAGCTGACATTGCACTTGGGCACACGCTGCATCGCGCGGGCGAGCGCCTTGATCAGCAGGTCGTTGACCGACAGCTTCACGCCGTCCGCCTCGAGGCTCTTGTTGAGCTCGCCGCGCAGCTTGAGCAGCGCATCAAGGCGCACGTCCACCGTGAGGTAGATGTGCGGGATGGTCTGCTTCGCCTCGGTGAGGCGGCGCGCGATGACCTTGCGGACATTGTTGAGCTTCTGCGCTTCGTATGGCGCATCGAGATCGCCGCCGAGCGTAGCAGGCTTGGGTGTCTGTACATCGACAGGCTCAGCACGAGCGGAGGTGGTTGCGGTAGCCCCTTCGACGTCCGCCTTGACGATGCGGCCATTGGGTCCGCTGCCCTTCACTCCCGCGAGGTCGATGCCCTTCTGCTCGGCAATGCGCTTGGCCAAGGGTGAGGCGATCACCCTGTCACCATGCTCCGCTCGTCCTGAGCCTGTTGAAGGACCGCTCGGTGCGCTTACGGCAGGCGTGGGTGCCGGGCCTTCGACAGGCTCAGGCTGAGCGGGTTTGGGTGTGGGGTTTGGTTCGGACTTGGCAGCCGGAGACGCTGCCGCCACCTCGCTCACATCCTCACCCTCTTCGGCGAGCATGGCGATGACGGTGCCAACCTTCACCCCTTCCGTGCCTTCGTCGACCGCGATCGAAGCTATCGTGCCCTCGTCCACAGCCTCGAATTCCATCGTCGCCTTGTCGGTCTCGATCTCGGCCATGATGTCGCCGGCGCTTACCGTGTCACCCGGCTTCACGAGCCATTTGGCGAGAGTCCCCTCCTCCATGGTGGGCGAAAGGGCGGGCATCTTGATAGGCGTGGGCATGTTTTGACGTTACGTCCTCGCTGGGGAGTGAGTTCGTTGGCACCTCTGGCGAAAAGGCGCGCGCCTCGCAAGGTCCTTGCGCAGAATACGAATTACCGGATAGTCCGCACAAAGGGAGCCGGGGAACACATATGCGTATCTACCTTGTCGTGATGGACGAGACCGAAGAGGCGAAGCAGGCGCTGCGCTTTGCGTCGCTGCGTGCGCAGAAGACCGGCGGGTCGGTGCATATCCTCGCGCTGGTACCGCAACAGACCTTCAATGCCTTCGGCGGCGTGCAGGCGACGATCGAGCAGGAAGCGCGCGAGCGGGCCGAGGTGCTGGCCAACAATGCTGCGGGCAATATCTTCGCCGAAAGCGGCAAGATGCCGGTCATCGCCGTGCGTCCCGGGGCACCTGCGGACGTGATCCGCAAATACCTCGAGGAGCATGGCGAGATTGCCGCACTGGTGCTGGGCGCAAGTGCGGACGGCGGGCCGGGTCCTCTGGTGAATCACTTCTCCCACCATGTCGGGCAATTGCCCTGCCCGCTCTACCTGATCCCGGGCGGATTGAGCCGCGAGGATCTCGACAGGCTCGCCTAGGCGGCGGAGGGAGCGCGGCCAAGCAGCTTGAGACCGCGCCATTCCATCCATGCGAAATACTCGACCGCGATGGCCTGCGCGATCACCAGCGCGTGGCCGACCGGGGTGAGCTGACCGAAGAAGGCCAGCCAGACGCCGACACTGGCCAGCACCCAGGCCGCATTGCCAGCCACGACCATCGTCAGCAGAGCGCGGGACGGCGAAGTCGCCTGCCACAGGAAAAGCGCAGCTGATGGGACGCATATCCAGCCCGCGACGGCCACGACCGATTCTGGAAGCCCGGTCATTGCAGCGACCTGTTCCCTGAAGCCGAGGCACAGGAGGATGAAGAAGGCCGCGCTTGCGGCGTCGAGAAGCAATGTGGTGCGCAAACTCATATCGGTTACTCCGCTTGTTGGTGCCGGAATTGTCGCGTGGCGGATGAGGCCAGTCGATTACCCGCGAGGTAATGGAAACGCGGTCCGGTGCGCGCTACGCAATGTCCGAAGGAGCTTGCGATGGACGTTGCACCGCTGGGCGAACAATTGCGCGAATGGCGTGCGCGCCGCCGGATGAGCCAGATGGACCTGGCGCTCGATACGGAGATATCGACGCGCCACCTCAGCTTCATCGAAACCGGTCGTTCGAAGCCCAGTCCCGAGGTGATCGAGCGCCTGGCGGAATGCCTCGAGGTCCCACACCGCGCGCGCAATGCGTTACTGCTGGCGGCAGGATATGCGCCCGAATATCGCGAACGCGCCTTGGACAGCGACGAGCTGGCGGCCATGCGCACCATCGTCGACCACGTGCTGACGGGGCACGAACCCTACCCTGCCCTCGCGGTCGATCGGCACTGGAACCTTGTTGCCGCCAATGCCGCAGTGACAATCCTTACCGAGCAGGTTTCCCCGGCACTGCTCGCCCCGCCTGCGAATGTCTTGCGAATAGCACTACATCCCGACGGCCTCGCCCCGCAGATCGTCAATTACGACGAGTGGCGCACGCATATCCTGCACCGTCTGGACCGGCAGGTGGAGGCAAGCGCCGACCCGGTGCTCGCCGCTTTGCGCGATGAGTTGTCGGGCTATGACCGGCAGGCCAACGACAATCACACAGGCGAGGCCAACGATATTGCAATCCCGCTCGTACTCGACACCGTGGTCGGACGAATCTCCTTCGTCACCACCGTGACGATCTTCGGCACACCGGTCGATGTCACCTTGTCCGAACTGGCGATCGAGGCCTTCTACCCGGCGGATCGGCAATCGGCGCAGTTGCTGCAGCGGCTCCAGCCCTAACGTTTCTTGCCGCGCCCCTGGTGGCGGATATTCTTCGGTCGTCCGCGCAGCCCCTGCGCGTGCTTCTGGCGGGGGCTGCCCTTCCCCTTCTGGGGCGGCTTGCTGCGCGGTGGTGGGCGGTTGCCGCGTTTCTCGATGGCCGCACCGTCGCTGTCCGGCACTTCGAACTTGAGCGCACCGGTCAGCGCGTTCGCCTCGGCCAGTTTGAGCTTGAGCCGATCACCCACGGCGTATTCGGTGCCGCTTTGCTCGCCGATCAACTTCTGCGCCTTTTCGTCATAGCTGAAATACTCGCGGCCAAGCGTGCTGACCGGGACAAGCCCGTCACCACCCAGCTTGTCGATCGTGGCGAAGAAGCCGAAACCCTGCACGCCGGTAATACGCGTGTCGAAGGTTTCACCCACGCGGCCGGAGAGCCACGCCGCAACATAGCGGTCGATAGTGTCGCGCTCGGCCTCCATCGCGCGGCGTTCGGTCTGGCTGATCGCATCGGTGATCTGGTGCAACGCACTCTTGTCGCGGTCCGACAGGCCGGTGGTTTCGGGCAGGTCGAGCTTCGGCTTCGGCTGCTCGAGCTTGTAGGCATCGACCAGCGCGCGGTGGACCAGCAGGTCGGAGTAGCGCCGGATAGGCGAGGTGAAGTGGGCGTAGCTGCCCAGCGCCAATCCAAAGTGCCCCGCATTGGCCGGCCCGTAATAGGCCTGCGTCTGGCTGCGCAGCACTGCCTCCATGATCAGCGCCTTCTCCGCCGGATCGGCAATGTCCTTGAGCATCCGGTTGAAGAGGCCAGGCGTGATGACCTGGCCCAGCGCGAACTTGCGTCCTTGCGTCGCGAGATAGTCGCGGAAAGCGAGTAGCTTCTCGCGGCTCGGCTGTTCGTGAATACGATAGACCACGGGCGCGGTCTTGGCCTCAAGCGCCTTGGCGGCGGCGACGTTGGCGGCGATCATGAAATCCTCGACCACGCGGTGTGCATCGAGGCGTTCGCGCACGGCGATCGCCTCGATCTTGCCCGCGTCGTTGAGCCTCACCTGCCGTTCGGGCAGCTCGAGGTCGAGCGGATCGCGTGCCTCGCGGGCCTTGAACAGCAGTTTCCAAGCGCCCCACAGGTTCTGGAGGTGTTCGGGTGCATCACCTTTATCGATGGCCGCTTGCGCATCCTCGTAGGCGATGTTCTTCGCCAGCCGCACGATGGCGCGGGTAAAGCGCCAGTTATCGATCTTGCCCTCGGGATCGATATGCATGTGGCAAGCCATCGCAGCGCGATCGACATCCTGCTTGAGCGAACACACGTCGGTGCTGAGGATCTCGGGTAGCATCGGCACGACGCGGTCGGGGAAATAGACCGAGTTGCCGCGCTTGCGCGCCTCGCGGTCGAGCGCGCCGCCGGGGCGGACGTAGTAGGACACATCGGCAATAGCGACGATGGCGTCGTAGCCGCCCTTCCCGTCCGGTTCGGCCCAGATGGCATCGTCATGGTCGCGGGCATCGGCGGGGTCGATCGCCACGATGGGGACCGCGCGCAGGTCTTCACGTGTCTCACTGTTCAGTGGCAGTTCGGTCGCTGTTCGGGCCTCATCGAGCGCTTCATTCGCAAATGTATGAGGGATGCCGTGCTTGGCGATGGCGATGAGGCTGAAGGCCTTGGGCGCCAGCGGATCGCCGATGACCTCCACCACCTTGACCTTCGAGCGGACCGATTTGCCCATCCGTTCGGCGAGGACGAGGTCGCCCTCCTTGGCCTCGCCCAGCTCGCCGATTGGCGCGGAATCGCGGACGCGCTTGTCCACCGGTGCGAGCCAGGGCTTGCCGCTCCCGTCCATCTCGACGACGCCCATCATGCCCTCGGTGCGCGCTGGCAGCTTCTTCATCGGATGCGCGATCCAGCCGCTACCGGCCTCTTCGGTGCGGGCAAGGAAACGGTCGCCGCGCTTGAGCGCAGCCATCTTCTTGGTTTCCTTGACGGTCAGCCTTGGCGGCTTGCCCGGAGCATCGGGTGCCCAGTTTTCGGGCTCGGCGATCGGCTCGCCATCCTCTATGCCGACGACCTTGAGCACGGTGACCTTCGGCAACCCGCCCATGCGGTGATAGGCAGTGCGCTTCCCGTCGATCAGGCCTTCTTCGGCCATGTCCTTGAGCCGCTTCTTCAGCGCGATCTTTTCCTGCCCCTTGAGGCCGAAGGCCTTGGCAATTTCACGCTTGCCTGCGGGAGTTTCGGAGCTCTGGAGAAATTCGAGAATCTGATCTTTCGACGGAAGCCCCTGCGGCTTCCGGAATTTGTTCTGTTTTGTCATGCGCGCAATATGGGGACGCGCTTACTCGCTGTCATCCTTCTTCGATGAGACGGGCGCGTATTGGCCAGCAGGGACCGCACTGGCAACGGGGCTGCGCCCCAGTCCGCCGAAGGCATAGACGCCGAAGATGTAGTCATCTCCGCGCAGATCCATAACGGCACTGTGCTCGCGTCCGGCAGCAGGAGTCTCCTGTGTGGCACCGGACGGCGTCTCGAGGACCAATATTGGGCCATCGATTGTCCAGTCGACTTCATCGGAACGCCGGGCCACCACGGCATATCCATTGGCGCCTTCGACACCCTTCCACGTGATCAGCGTGTCGTTGCGCACCGCGGCGTCGGCCGTCGGTGCCGGTGGTGCCGGTGAACGAGCCAGCGCATCCAGCGTCCGTACGTTAAGCTGCGTAACCTTGGCGAGATACGGGAAGTCCATCTTGTCCGGCGTGTCCCCATACTCCTTCCCGTCCTCGGTTCGCAGGTCCTGATGCTGCCAGTCGTAGTTTTCGACCGCAACCGTGATGCGAACAGCAGGATAGCCTTTCTCGAGGAAGGGTATCTGGTCCCCACCTCGCCCCATGCGGTCGGTTCGCCAGATCTGACGGACATCGAGGCCGCCCGGACTCTTTTCCGCGAGGTCATCGATATAGCGGGACAGGTTGCGGCTTGGGCTGTCGTTCTCCCCGCCCTGCCTGCGCTGCGCGGCGCGCAAGGCATCGGTGAGGTCGGCGCGTGGACCTTCGGAGAAAACGCGGACATGACCATCATCGCAGTAGCCGTCGCTCCCGCATGAGCCGCCGACAATATCGTTGTTGAGCACGGCCTTGACGTTCCAGCCCTGCTCGGCGGCATAGTCAGCCATCAGGCGCCCGCCAAAGAGGCCCTGCTCTTCGCCAGAGAGCAAGGCGTAAACGATGGTCACCGGGTAGCGCCTTTGCGAGAGGTTGCGGGCAGCTTCGAGCACAAGCACCGTGCCCGAGCCGTCATCATTTGCGCCGGGTGCATCCTTTTGCCAGTCGAGCGGGTCTGAAACGCGACTGTCGATGTGGCCCTGGACGATCACGACTTCGTTCGGGCGTTCATAGCCACGCTGAATAGCCACCGCGTTGCGCAGGCGAACCGGATCGGGGATGCGGTCACCCTGCACCATGCGTTCCGGCGCCACGACTTGGAGGCATTCGCCACACTTGGACGAAATCCGACCGAACTCGGCCAGACCCCAGTCGACCGCCGCACCGATGCCGCGTTTCGGATTATCCTGCTCTGACAGCGTATGCCGTGTCCCGAGCGCGACCAGCGTGTCGATATCCGCGCGGAGGCGAGCTTCCGAAACCTCGGCGGCCGGATCGGGAGTAGGCGGGGGCGTGCCCTGTGCCGAAAGCGATGTCGAAACGAGGACGGCGAGCAGGGTGAGCTTTTTCATGCCCGCCTGTCTCGGCCAATCTCCGTGTCAGATCAAGTCAGTAGGCCTTTGCCAGCAGCACCCGCTCGACCGCCTTCTCACCCGTGAAGATGCAAGCGCCGTCGGCAGGGGCCGAACCGATCGGCACATTGCGCATGGTGAGCTTGTGCGCCTTGAGCTGCTCGACAATCTTGTCGAGCGCGGCACCGGTAGGCTTCGACCACTGGACCTCGACCCAGCCAGGGTATTTGGCGGTGCCACCGAAGTGCGCCTCGACCTCGGCGAAGTCGGTGACCCCGCGGGTCATGTTCGCCTCGCGACGCTCGGTAGCCTGGGTAAGCAGCGCTGCCTGAATGTCGGCAAGGACATCGGGGATGGTCTGGCCAGCCACTTCGCGGGTCGGGGTCTGGAATGCGGGCTTGCCGTTTTCTTCGTTCCACAAGCGGTCGCGGCGCAGCATGCTGACGACACCATTCTCCATGTCACGGCCACCGACCTCGACGATAACCGGGGCGCCCTTGCGCACCCAATCCCAGCGCTTCTGCGCCGCCTTGCCCGGGCGCGTATCAAGCAGGACGCGCAGCGGTTCGCCCAGCACATGCTGGCTGGCGAGTGTGGCACGCAGGCCCTCGCAATACTCGATAAGCTTCGCGTCGCCATCGTCCTCGCGCAGCATCGGCAAGATGATGACCTGCTGCGGTGCGATCCTGGGAGGCAGGCGCAGGCCGTCGTCATCGCCATGCGTCATGATGACCCCGCCGACCATGCGGGTCGAAACGCCCCAACTGGTCGTGTGGGCATATGTCTGCGATCCCTCGCGGTCCTGGTACTGTATGCCACTGGCCTGCGCGAAATTTGTGCCGAGATAGTGGCTGGTGCCGGCCTGCAGGGCCTTGCCGTCCTGCATCATGGCTTCGATCGACCAGGTCTCGACCGCGCCGGGGAAACGTTCGTTCTCCGGCTTCTCGCCAGCGATCACCGCGAGGCTCAGGTCCTCGTCCGCAAAGGCGCGATAGACTTCGAGCATGCGCAGCGTGTGTTCCTTGGCCTCAGCCTCGTCGGCATGCGCCGTGTGGCCTTCCTGCCAGAGGAATTCGCTGGTGCGCAGGAACATGCGCGTGCGCATCTCCCAGCGCACGACATTGGCCCACTGGTTCAGCTTCAAGGGCAGGTCGCGCCATGACTGGACCCAGCGCGCCATCGCATCGCCAATGATTGTCTCCGAGGTGGGGCGGACGACCAACGGCTCTTCCAGTTTCGCCTCGGGGTCAGGGATCAGGCCACCCTGGGGACCGGCGATAAGGCGGTGGTGCGTGACCACGGCCATTTCCTTGGCGAAGCCGTCGACATGTTCGGCCTCGCGGGCGAAGTTCGACAGGGGAATGAACAGGGGGAAGTAGCAGTTCTCGTGCCCGGTCGCCTTGATCCGGTCGTCGAGAAGCCGCTGCATGCGCTCCCATATCCCAAAGCCCCATGGCTTGATGACCATGCAGCCGCGAACACCCGACTCCTCGGCCATTCCGGCGGCGGAGATGACTTCCTGGTACCAGGCGGCGAAATCGTCGGCGCGCTTGGTGTTCAAGGCATGGCGGATCTGGGCCACGTCGCAAATTCCCGTATTCTAGCAGTTCAAGAGGCGACGGGCCGATGCCGCTATTTGCCGAGTTCGTCCAGCTTCTTCTGCATCGCCGCCATTTGCTCGCGCATCTTGGCGAGTTCGTCCGACTGGTCTGGCTTGGCCGCCTTGCGCGCGCCGGGGATGAAGGCCTCTGCCGCGCCCTGCATCATCTTGAGGTTTACTTCGGCCATCTTTGCAAGCGGGTTCGACGAAATGCCCTTCATGAAGGCGTCGTGCAGCTGTTCGCGGTTCTTGCGGAAATTGGCCATGCTCGCTTCGAGGTAACTCGGCATCATCGATTGCATCGAATTGCCGTACATCGAGATGAGATCGCGCAGGAAGCTCACCGGAAGCATTTGCTGCGCACCGCTCGATTCCTCTTCGACAATGATCTGGGTCAGGATCGTGTGGGTGATGTCGTCGCCGGTCTTCGCATCGAGCACCTGGAAGTCGACATTTTCGCGCACCATTCCGGCAAGATCGTCCAGCGTAATGTAGCTGCTGGTGTCGGTGTTATAGAGCCGCCGGTTGGCGTATTTCTTGATGATGATCGGCTCGCCTTCAGCTGTACGCTTGGCCATGTGCTCGCAACTCCCCATTTGTGCGTTGCGATGTGCTTAGCATCTGCACAATGTGCAGCGCAACACGCAGCTATCAGCGTGCAAAGCGACGTCCCAGAACGGTAAGCAATTCATATTGCGAAAGAGAGGTTTGCTGCGCAGCATCGGGCAGGTGATAGGGTAGCTCGACCCAATCCCCCTCGCCCAGTCGAGGTGCCTTGGTAAGGTCAATAACGATCATGTCCATCGACACTTTGCCGAGAATAGCCAGGCTGGATTCGCCATGCCGGAAGTGCCCTCCGCTCCAGCTGCGCAGGATACCATCGGCATAGCCAAGCGAGACCACTCCGACGCGAATATCCGACGGGGAAGTAAACGTGGCATTGTAGCCGACAGTAAAGCCGGCGCTGAGGTTCCTGACCTGGATCAATGCGGCACGCGGATAGGCGACCTGCCTGATCGTTCCTGCAAATGCTCCGGTAGGGACGCCGCCATAGAGCGCAAGTCCTGGCCTCGTGAGGTCGAGGTGGTAGTCGGAGCCGAGACCGATCCCGGCACTGTTCGCGAGGCTAGTCTCTCGATGGCGAACCCGCGAAATCACGCTTCGGAATGCCTCCAGCTGCCGCCCGTTCATTGGGCTGTCCTCGTCGGCACAAGCGAGGTGGCTCATCAGCACATGCACGTCGAGAGACTGGATGGACGGATCACCGACCTCCTCCGGCGAAACCCCGAGCCGGTTGATCCCGGTGTCCACCATGAGGTGACAGGGTCCGCCGCCCGTCTCGTTCCACAAGTGAGCCTGAGCGAGACTGTCGATCACCGGCAATACGCCGGTGGAACGCGCGTAGGCGGCCTCTTCCTCGTTGAGCGGCCCGTGCAGCACCGATAGCTGCCCGGGTGGGATGTGGGCGATGACTTCGGGCACCTCGCTCCAATGCGCCACGAAGAAGGTGCGGCATCCGGCATCGCGCAGCACCGGAACGCAATTCTCGACACCCAGCCCATAGCAGTCGGCCTTCACCGCCGCACCGGCTCGCGCAGGCCCCGACATCGCATCGAGCGCGCGCCAGTTATGCGCCAACGCGTCGGTGTCGATATCGAGCCGCAGGGTCGGCGGCGGAAGGTCGGTCATCAAATCCTCATGGAAGAACGGGCGAGGCTGGCGGGTCCTGGCCGCTGTCCTCGAAGTCGCAAGGTGGTCCATCGGGCAAGCCCCACCATGCGACCAGCAGGCCGAATCCGACCACAGCAATCGTGTACCACAGGCCGGCATAGGCATTGCCGGTCATGGCGACGATATATCCCGCGATCAATGGCAGGAACCCGCCGAGGTAGCCAGCGCCGATATGGTAAGGGATAGACATGGAGCTGTAGCGGATCTTGGCCGGAAACATCTCCGACAGAAGCGCCGCGACCGAGCCATAGGTCAGTGCCGAAAGCATCCCCAGAACCAGCAGCAGGCCGATGATGCCGAGAATGCTGGCCAGCGGAAGGGTCTGCCGATCGAAGCTGTAGCCCTGCTCCTCAAGCCAGCCCTGGATCGTGGCGCGACGGGTGCCCGTCTCCAGCGTGCCGTAATCATGGCTCTCGGTGCCAACGCTCAGTGTGGCAGCTGCAGCCCTCCCTGCAATGTCATAGGGGACCCCCAGCGCGGTCAGGTCGGCCAGCACACGTCCGCAAGGACTCGACTGGATCTCGGCAAAGGGATCGTAGTCGCAAGCCTCCCCGCTCACCACGACCGGTGCGGCCTTGGCGCTGGCATGGAGGCCCGGATTGGCGAGCGAACCCATGCCCCAGAATACCGGGAACAGCAGGGCGAGCGAGGCAATCGCGCCGATGATTATCGGCTTCTTGCGGCCGACCCGATCGGACCATTTGCCGACCACAACGTAGAAGCTCATCGATATTGCCCCGGCGACCAGCAACATCCATTCGACGGTTGTCTCATCGACCCGCATCGGACCGCGCAGGAAGCTCAGGCCCGAGAAGAAGGCAGTGTACCAGATGGTCGTAAGGATGCCCGTGATCCCGAACAACGCTACGAAGATGCGCTTCGGATTTCCGGGGTAGGTCATACTTTCCTTGAACGGATTGGCGGAGGTCTCGCCAGCTTCCTTCATTGCCTGGAACACCGGGCTTTCAGAGAGCTTGAGGCGCATCCACAGCGAGATCAGCAGCAGTATTATCGACAGCAGGAAGGGCACGCGCCAGCCCCATGCCGCAAAATCGTCGGCAGGAATAAGGGCACGGCAAGCGAGCACCACGATGATGGACAGGACGAAACCGCCAACGACGCTGGCCTGGATGAAACTGGTGTAGAAGCCGCGCTTCTCGGGCGGGGCGTGTTCGGCCACATAGATTGCCGCACCCCCGTATTCTCCGCCAAGGGCCAGGCCCTGAAGGATGCGCAACCCGATGACTATGATGGGTGCCGCAAGCCCGATACTGGCCGCGCTGGGGATGAGGCCCACGCCTGCGGTCGCAATTCCCATGAGGGTGACGGTGACGAGAAAAGTGTATTTCCGCCCGAGCCTGTCGCCGAGAAACCCGAACAGGATCGCGCCGAGCGGACGAAAGCCGAAGCCGACAGCAAAACCGGCCCAGACGAGCAGGGTCTGCAGGGTCTCGTTGTCGCTTGGGAAGAAGGCTGCACCGATGAGACCCGCGAGCGTGCCGTAAATAAAGAAATCGTACCACTCGAAGATCGTCCCCGCCGAACTCGCGGCGATGACGAGGCGGATTTCTTTCTCGGTCGGTTCCCTGTGCGCGGCGAGGCCTGCGGCCATCTCGTTGCTCCCCTCTCGGTCTTGCTCGTTGTCGACCCGGGGTTTAGCCGCCGCCCGCTTCGTTGCAAAGCGCGTCGAGGGCGGCTCTCCACGGCAGCTGGATGGCTTCGTGGCGGCCGGGAAAGCCGCGGGCGGGAGCGAGTACCTCCATGCCCGGCCATGAGGGGAGACCTGCACGCGCTTCGAGCCACGCCCGAATCTCGTCGAGCGCCGTGCTGCAGTCGTGTCGTGTCATACCACTGGCACTACGGGCGAAGACCGTAGCGGCGGCCTGCCCCACTGCACAGGCCGCGACTTTCAGGCCAAGGTCGGAAACATGTTCTGCATGGCTTGAGGAAATATCGACCGTACTACCGCAGGTTCGAGACCGCGCATGGCCCTTGGTGGATGCCGAGGGGTTGAAGGGGTAATTCGCGAGATCGACCGCCAGGGCCAACAAGGCGGGGGAGTAAAGCACCGGCCCGCGAGGAGCGGTCATTCGTCTGCCGAGGCCTCTTGGCCACGCAGGCGGGACCTCCTCTCGGCCAGCACCTCGACAAGTGCGCGCGAACTTGCATCGACAAATTCGTAACTGCGCGCGGTTGTCATCCAGGCCGGCCGCCCTTTGTAGCTCCACACGGTGTCATATCCGAGCACGAGGAGGGAGAATGCCAGCACGGTGATGACAATCCCCTTGAGCGCACCGAAGCCGAAGCCCAACACCCTGTCGATTGGCCCAAGGACCGAATTGCGCGATGCCTGCCCCACATTGTTCGCGATGACCTTCATCGCGGCGTAGGGAATGAGCAGCAGCAGCGTGAAGGCGAGCAGCGATGTCGTGATATCGGCGCCAATATATTCGTGCATCGCCAGCGTAAGCGGCGTGTGCAGGTAGCGGATGGCAAATGCGGCAAGGACCCACGCGCCGAGCGACAATACTTCCTGCACGAATCCGCGCAGGAAGCCGCCGACAGCGGCAACGCCCACTATGAGCAAGACTATGAGATCAAAGCCCGTCATGACCCAAAGCTTGGGTTATGCGCTCCCGACGACTCGGTCAACGAGGTTCGCGAGTTGTCCCAAACCCGTGTAGGCCAGATCGGAAGAACCGGTCTTCACGTCGGACGGGCCGAAACCGGTAGCGAACCCGAGTTTGGCGGCTTCACGCAATCGCAACCCCGCATGGGCGACAGGGCGGATCTCCCCGGATAGCGCGACTTCCCCGAGCCACACGCTACGGTTGGCAAGCGGCCGGTCCGCCAATGCGCTGACCAGCGCAGCGGCAACGGCAAGGTCCGCTGCAGGGTCCGAAAGGCGATATCCGCCCGACACGTTGAGATAGACCTCGGCGGAGCTGAAATTCAGCCCGCATCGCGATTCGAGTACTGCCAGCAGCATGGCGAGGCGGCCGTTGTCCCAGCCCACGACCGCGCGTCGGGGTGTTGCGCCGGATTGCAACCGTACGATCAGCGCCTGTATCTCGACCAAAACGGGGCGGGTGCCCTCCATCGCCGGGAAAACCGCGCTTCCGGCCATCGCATCCTCCCGACCAGAAAGGAACAGCATCGAGGGGTTGGCCACTTCTTCCAGCCCTTCCCCGGCCATGGCGAAGACGCCAATCTCGTCAACGGCGCCGAAGCGGTTCTTCAGCGCGCGCAGGATGCGATACTGGTGGCTGCGCTCGCCCTCGAAACTCATCACCACATCGACCATGTGCTCGAGCACGCGAGGGCCGGCGATATTGCCGTCCTTGGTGACGTGGCCCACCAGCACCAGGGCGACATTATTTTCCTTGGCATAGCGGATGAGCTCGAAAGCGCAGCCGCGAACCTGGCTGACCGTGCCAGGCGGTCCTTCGATGGTGTCCGAGTGCATGGTCTGGATGGAGTCGATCACGAGAAAGCGCGGCGCCGACATCTGGCCGAGCGTGGTCAAGATATCGCGGACGCCTGTTGCCGAGGCCAGCTTCACCGGCGCATCGGACAGGCCGAGCCGCGCTGCCCGCATCCTAACCTGCCCGGTCGCTTCCTCGCCGCTGACATAGACGACCTCGTGCCCATCCCGTGCAATGCGCGCGGCCGCCTGAAGAAGAAGGGTCGATTTCCCGATGCCCGGATCGCCCCCCATAAGGATCGCCGATCCGGGAACGAGGCCGCCGCCAAGCGCGCGGTCGAATTCGGCCAGGCCCGTCGGCTGCCGGGTCGGGAGTGCGCCCGGCTTGTCGAGGTCGACGAAATCAATGCCCCGCCCGCCGCTCGAAAGATCGTGCTTCAGGGAGAACACCGTTGCCGGCGCATCCTCCACCAGTGTGTTCCATTCCGCGCAGTCGGCACATTGCCCCTGCCAGCGGTGCGAGACACTGCCACAAGCCTGGCAGACATAGCGTTTCTTGGGCTTGGCCATGCCGCTTGCTAACTAGAACAATTCAAGAACGCAATTGCCTTTGGCGTTTTATCCATGCATGACACTCGCGATGCGCCAAAAGGAATTGCGAATTGCGCTGATCTGTTACGGCGGGGTGAGCCTGGCAGTCTATATGCATGGCGTCACTCGCGAATTGTGGCAGCTTGCCCGGGCAAGCAGGGATTTTCATCTTCACAATGCACCGCGAAGCGGGGTCGACGCCGTCTATCGCCGCCTGCTGGAGCGCATCGAGGATGAGCAATCGCTGAGGCTTCGCATCTTGCCCGACATCATGAGCGGCGCCAGTGCGGGCGGCATCAACGCGGTATTCCTCGCGCAAGCAATCCACTCGGGCCAATCGCTCGAGCCACTCACGAATCTTTGGCTCGAAGTTGCCGATGTCGACCAGCTCGTCGACCCCGAGGCCAGGCCGTCGTGGCGCATGTCCAAGATCTGGGCTCAGCCATTCGCCAACTGGATGTTGAGTCGGCCAGGCAGCGACATCGCAGACAGCGTGTCTCCCGAAACGCGGGCGGAAGTCGAACGCAAGGTTTCCCATCTGATCCGCGGACGCTGGTTCGAGCCGCCCTTCTCCGGCCTTGGGTTCTCTAAACTGCTCGAGAATGCTTTGGGCGCCATGGCCGAAACCAAGGCAGAGTCTCCGCTGCTTCCACCCGGGCATCCGCTCGATCTCTATGTGACCGCGACGGACTATCACGGATACCTCGAGCTGCTGCGCCTCCACAGCCCACCGGTGGTGGAGGATACCGAGCACCGGATGCCGATAACCTTCCGCAGTCGCACGCCGGCCAGTGGTGGGCAGAGTCTCGCAAACCTGCTCGAACTGGTCTTTGCCGCCCGGGCAACGGCGAGTTTTCCTGGCGCCTTCCCACCGCTGCGGATCGAGGAGATCGATGCACTCGCCGCTGATTCCGGACGTACCTGGCCCGGTCGGGAGGATTTCCTCGAACGGATCATGCCGGTCCATGCCGAGCGTGACACGATGCATCACGTGTCGCTGATCGACGGGTCGGTGTTGGTGAACAAGCCCTTTGCCGGGGCAATCTCGGCGCTTCAGGGAAGGCCTGCCCAGCGCGAGGTGGATCGCCGTTTCGTCTATGTCGACCCGCGTCCCGACCGCTTCGGCGGCCGCCGCGAGGGCCTGGACAAGCCGGTCGGCTTCTTCTCGGCCATTTTCGGATCGCTCTCGACTATCCCGCGTGAGCAGCCAATCCGCGACAATCTCGAGCAACTCGAGGAACAGAGCCGCGAGGCCGCACGCATGACGCGGATTGTCGCGGCTTTGCGGCCGGAGGTCGACGCGACGGTCGAGAAGCTGTTCGGCAGGACGCTATTCCTCGATCGTCCTACTCCCGCGCGGCTCGCGGCATGGAGGAAGAAGGCGCAGCAGGCCGCAGCGGAAGCGGCAGGCTACGCGTTCCACTCCTACGCCCAGGCGAAATACTCGGGCATCATTGCACGACTGGCGCGGCTTGCTCTTCTCGCAGCACCCAAGCTGGGTCTTGAAGACACCAGTCCGATCGAGGCTGTCCTGCGGGCAGAGTTGGAGCGGCGGGGGCTGACGAGTCTTGCGGCGCCCGGGGGCGGCGCGTCTACCGAAGCCATCGAGTTCCTGCGCCGATACGACATCGGCTTCCGTATCCGACGGCTGCGCTTGCTGGCCCGTCGGCTCGCCCGCGACTGGGAGGCGGATCCTGAGATTGCGGACGATGCGCTCGAGACCGCTCGCGATGCGGTCTACAAGATCCTCGCCCTGTTCTTCGAAAAAGAAGGCGTGGCAGCTCTTGGTGCCGATTTCGCACCGCTCGCCGCGCGGGTCATGACGGAGCCGGGCCCCGTCCTCGACTTCATCGACCAGTCACGCAATCTGAAGGCGGTCGATGACCGTTCGGAAGAGTTGCTAGCCGAGGCATTGGAGGCGATGCCGAAGAACCTGCGGCGGCGAATGCTGTTCGCCTATCTCGGCTTTCCCTTCTACGACGTGGCCACCCTCCCCTTGTTGCGAAATGAGGGACTGACCGAGTTCGATCCGGTCAAGGTCGATCGCATCAGTCCTGACGACGCGCGCAGCATTCGCGAGGGCGGAACACAGGCAACCTTGCGCGGGATCGAGTTTTACAATTTCGGCGCCTTCTTCAGCCGCTCCTATCGTGAGAACGACTACCTCTGGGGTCGGCTGCATGGCGCCGAAAGGATGATCGACCTGGTCTGCTCGACGCTTCAGTCAGGCTTTCCCGAGGAGACGTGCCGCCACTTCAAGCGAGACGCATTCCACGCCATCCTCGATGAAGAGCAGGTTGCACAGCGGTGCTCGATCAGGCTGATCGATGCCATCAGGAAGGAAGTGAACGAACGGCTTCCCTAGCTGCCGAAGGCACCCTTCAGCTTGTCGAAGAAGCTCCGGCTTTCGGGACATTCGTCACCGGTCTCGGTGTCGCGGAACTGTTCGAGCAGGGCACGCTGTTCCTTGCTGAGCTTCGTCGGGGTCTCGACCGCAATCTCGACCACCAGGTCACCGCGACCGCGGCCTTGCAGGACCGGCATACCCGCGCCGCGCTGTCGCAGCTGCTTGCCCGACTGGATGCCCGCCGGGATCTCGATCGTGACTTCCTCGCCGTCGAGGCTGGGAATATCGATCGAACCGCCCAGTGCGGCCTTGGTGAAGCTGATCGGCACCCGCGTTGCGAGCGTCGTGCCCTCGCGCTGGAAGATCGCGTGCTGCTTGACGTGGACGAAGATGTAAAGATCACCCGGAGGTGCGCCGCGAGGTCCTGCCTCTCCCTTACCCGACAGACGGATACGGGTTCCCGTATCGACGCCAGGGGGGATTTCAACCTCGAGCTTCTGCGGAAGGTCGACCCGACCTTCCCCGCGACAATCGCGGCAGGGCGACGTGATGACCTCGCCACTTCCGTGGCAGTTCGGGCAAGGCCGTTCGACCACGAAAAAGCCCTGCTTTGCGCGCACCTGCCCACTACCGCTGCACAAGTTGCAGGTGCGGGCACGCGTCCCTGGGGTTGCACCGGACCCGTGGCAGGTTTCGCAGTTCTGGGAGACTTCGATCTCTATCTCGGTCGACTTGCCATGGAAGGCATCCTCGAGGTCGATCTGCATGTCGTAGCGCAGGTCCGCACCCCGGCGCGGTTGCGCGCGGCCACCGCCGCCGAAGGCACTGCCGAAGATCGTTTCGAAGATATCGCCGATGTCGCCGAAATCGGACGGGCCATGCCCGCCCGCACCTGGCCCACCGTTCTGGAAAGCGGCATGGCCGTATCGGTCGTAGGCCGCTCGCTTCTGCGGGTCCTTGAGGCATTCGTAGGCAGCACTCACCGCCTTGAACTTGTCCTCGTTCTCCTTGCACCCGGCATTGCGGTCCGGATGGTACTGCATCGCTAGCTTGCGGTAGGCGCTCTTGATGGTCGCGCCGTCCGCATCGCGGCTGACGCCGAGCACATCGTAAAAATCGACTTCGGTTGCTGACATGTTTCTATCCGCCCCAAACCTAGCCGCCACCGGCGCGAATTGGCACCGGTGGCGGTTGGGTTATCATCAGGCGATCAGTTCTTGCCGTCTTCGTCGACTTCGGAGAATTCCGCGTCGACCACGTCTTCGTCGGCGCCGGCGTCATCCGATGCAGCATCGCCTTCCGGCGAGGCAGAGGCGGCAGAAGCCTGCTCGGCTTCGTAGATGGTCTGGCCCATCTTCATTGCCGCTTCGGTCAGTTCCTGCGAGGCGCTGTTGATGGCCGCTGCATCGTCACCTTCGAGCGCGGTCTTCACGGCCGCGATCTTGGTCTCAATGTCGGACTTCAGCGAAGCGTCGAGCTTGTCGCCATGCTCGCCGAGCTGCTTCTCTGTCGTGTGCACCAGGCTGTCGGCCTGGTTGCGGGCTTCCGCGCTTTCCTTGCGCTTCTTGTCTTCCTCGGCGAATTTCTCGGCATCCTTGACCATCTGGTCGATGTCGGCGTCGCTGAGGCCGCCCGAGGCCTGGATGCGGATCTGCTGTTCCTTGCCCGTGCCCTTGTCCTTTGCGGACACGTTGACGATGCCATTGGCGTCGATGTCGAAAGTGACTTCGATCTGCGGCACGCCGCGCGGCGCCGGCGGCAGGCCGACGAGATCGAATTGGCCGAGCAGCTTGTTGTCGGCAGCCATCTCGCGCTCGCCCTGGAACACGCGGATGGTCACCGCCTGCTGATTGTCCTCGGCAGTCGAGTAGGTCTGCGTCTTCTTGGTCGGGATCGTCGTGTTGCGATCGATCATGCGGGTGAACACGCCGCCCAGGGTCTCGATACCCAGCGAAAGCGGAGTCACGTCGAGCAGCAGGACATCCTTGACATCGCCCTGGAGAACGCCGGCCTGGATGGCGGCGCCCATTGCCACGACTTCATCGGGGTTCACGCCGGTGTGCGGCTTCTTGCCGAAGAATTCTTCGACGACTTCGCGAACCTTGGGCATGCGGGTCATGCCGCCGACGAGGACCACCTCGTCAACGCCGCCCTTGTCGATCCCGGCATCGGCCAGAGCTTTCTTGCACGGCTCCAGCGTGCGCTGGATGAGATCGCCGACAAGCTGCTCGAGCTTCGAGCGGGTCAGCGTTTCCACAAGGTGCAGCGGAGTGGTAGCGCCGCCTTCCATGCGGGCAGTGATGAAGGGCAGGTTGATTTCCGTCTGGGCCGAGCTCGACAGTTCGATCTTGGCCTTCTCGGCGGCTTCCTTAAGGCGCTGCAGCGCGAGCTTGTCGGTCCGGAGATCCATGTTCTCCTTCTTCTTGAACTCGTCTGCGAGGTATTCGACAATCGTGCTGTCGAAGTCTTCGCCGCCCAGGAAGGTGTCGCCATTGGTCGATTTCACCTCGAACACGCCGTCACCGATCTCGAGGATCGAGACGTCGAACGTGCCGCCGCCAAGGTCGTAGACGGCGATAGTCTTGCCGTCTTCTTTCTCCATGCCATAGGCCAGAGCAGCCGCGGTCGGCTCGTTGATGATGCGCAGGACTTCGAGACCGGCAATCTGGCCGGCGTCCTTGGTCGCCTGGCGCTGCGCGTCGTTGAAGTAGGCGGGAACGGTAATGACCGCCTGGGTCACGGTTTCGCCCAGATAGCTTTCGGCGGTTTCCTTCATCTTCTGGAGGATGAAGGCGGAAACCTGGCTGGGGCTGTACTCTTCGCCACCAGCTTCAACCCATGCATCGCCGTTCTTGCCCTTGACGATGTCATAGGGGACGAGCCCCATGTCCTTCTTGGTCAAGGGATCGTCGAAGCGGCGGCCGATGAGGCGCTTGATCGCGAAGAGGGTGTTGTCGGGATTGGTGACGGCCTGGCGCTTGGCAGGCTGGCCGATCAGGCGCTCGCTGTCCTTGGTGAAAGCGACGATCGAAGGCGTCGTGCGCGCACCTTCCGAATTCTCGATGACCTTGGGCTTGCCCCCGTCCATCACGGCGACGCAGCTGTTGGTGGTGCCGAGGTCGATACCGATTACTTTAGCCATGGTTTCCCCATCAGTTGGTTTCTTGGACGCCGCCCTGTCGGTCCCCCATCGAAGGCAAGACCACTCGGCGGCTCGTTGAGAGTGGTGTGTTAGGTGTGTGTTACTGGTGGGATATAGGTGCGGTTTCACTTGGCACAAGGGAGGCGGGCCGCTAGTTTTTCATGACGTTCGACAGGGAGACAATTCCATGAATTTTTCGCGTTTCGCCACCCTTGCTCTAGCTGCTGCAATTCTGCCGCTGGGCGCTTGCTCGGGTGGCGATGCCCCTGCCGAGGAAGCTGTCGCGGCAAATCAGACCGGGCTGGAGGTCACAGACGCTCGGCTTGTGCTCCCTGCCGTCGCGGGCAATCCCGGTGCGGTCTATTTCACGCTCGAGAACAAGGGTGACAAGAATGTCGCCCTTCGCCGCGCCGACGTGAAGGGTGCCGGAAGCGCAATGCTCCACGAAACGGCCGAGTGGAACCATGAGATGGTGATGGGCGAGATGGGTCCGCCAATGCTCCAGCCCGGTGACAAGCTGGTCTTCGAGCCGGGCGGCAAGCACGTCATGGCATTCGATCTCGAGCCCGGCCTTGCGGCGGGCGGCTCAACCGAGATGACGCTTACTATCGCCGGCGGCAAGAGCATGACTGCACCGGTCGCGATTGTCGGCGCTGGGGACGAACGCTGAGCGACCTGCGCGACACGCTGGGTGTCGAAAGCCACGAAGATGGTGATCTTGCGCCTTCATGTCCGGTGGGAGGGGAACGAAAGCTGACGCCGGGCGAAATCGCCTTGGCGAAGACCATCTTCGGAACAGCGATTGACTACGATCGGGTCACGATCCGCCGTCGCAAATGGTTCCCCTTCCAGCCAAGACGCATAACCATGGCGCCGCGTGGACATGTTCACTTCCACCCGGGTGGCGATGCCTACTGCGAGGATTTTGCGCAGGCCGGTGTGCTGCGCCAGGGTTTGCTGATTCATGAGCTGGTCCATGTCTGGCAGGTCCAGACGAGAGGGAACTGGTTCCTCCTTACTCGCCGGATGCCATGGGCGCGTTACGACTACAGCCTCAAACCCGGTTGGCGGCTCGAGCGATACGGGATCGAGCAGCAGGCGGAGATCGTGAAACATGCCTTCCTGCTGCGCAACGGGGTCAAACTGGCCGGCGTTGCCGACAAGGCCGCCTATGATGTGCTGGTCCGTTTTCCCGATACCACCAGATGAGTGAGACGCGCCGCGCGGAGGCGGAAAGGCTCGCAAGGCGGTTAAATAGCTATTTTCACGCGCTTTTTGGCGGGTGGCTGGGTATAACAACGGTGTTCTGGCTACAGCTATGTGGGCCACTGCGCGATGACGTGCCGCAACCCTTGCCTGTTCTCGCTTGGTTCGTCGGGAGCGTCGCAGCCGGGTTTTCCTGTTATCTTCTTCCCAGCAAATACTACGCGATTGGTAAGCCTGACCGTACCATCCGTTTCTACAAAAGCATCGGGATCCTCGGCCTGCGCCGCTGGATTACCGACGGCGACCAAGTCCGCGAAATGGTCCGCCGGATTGATCCCACCTATGTTGTCGACGGCCACAAGCGGAGCATGGCCGAGCGCCTCGCCCTCACCCGCAATATCGAACGTGCACACTTCGGGTTCCTCTTCTTCGGCATCGCCAGCGGCACTTGTGCGGCCATGTACGGTTGGTGGGGTTGGGCCAGTGCGATCACGATCGGAAATGTCGCGGCGAACCTTTTGCCCGCAATGCTCCAACGCTATACGAGAGCGAGGATATCGCGCATACTCTCGCGAGGAGCTTCCACAGCTGTTCCGTAGCGTCCCTTGAGCAAAGCGGTTTCATTGGATACGAATGCGCACATTGACCGGGCGGCCCAACCCGCGCCCGGCGATGAGTCACTCACATGGAGCTTTCCGACTACGGTATGAGCCGCGAGCGCGGCTACCTTTCGCATTACGAGATCGACGAGATCACCCTGCCCGCACAATTCGCGCCCATTGTAGAAGCAGCTGGCAATCTGTCTGCGCTTCTGACTAGCGGCCGCGTGCGCCACTTCCTCGATGCACTGCCTGACCCCGATATCGGTGACTGGGCAACGACTGCACCCGAAGAGGAAGTGCGGACGGCGATGGTCCACTATTCCTTCCTAGTGCAAGGCTATGTCTGGGGTGAGGCAACCCCACCCGCTCACCTCCCGGCAAACCTCAGCCGCCCAATGTGCGCCATTGCGGATCGCCTCGGCCAGGCGCCGCTGCTGCCCTATTCCGGCTACGTCCTCGACAACTGGTACCGCCTCGACAAGTCGGGCCCGATCACACTCGACAACATCGCGATGCACCAAAACTTCCTCGGCGGTGCCGACGAGAACTGGTTCGTGCTGGTCCACGTCGCCATCGAGGCCGAAGCCGGCGTCCTGCTCGACAACGCCGCCAGGCTCGTCACTATCGCCAAGGAAGGCGATGAGGCGGAAGCAACTCGTCTACTCAAGGAAATGGATGAGGCGTGGGAGCGGATCTACGACCACTTCGCGCGCATGCCCGAGCAATGCGACCCCTACATCTACTTCCACCGGGTGCGCCCCTACATCCACGGTTGGGCGAACAACCCTGCGCTCGAAAGCGGCGGGCTCGTTTACGAAGGAATGGATCGCTACGAGGGCAAGCCGCAGGCGTTCCGCGGCCAGACCGGCTCGCAGTCGAGCATCGTTCCGGCAATGGACGCCCTGTTCCAGGTCGGCCATAGCGACGATCCGCTGCGCCAGTTCCTCGACGAACTGCACCAGTATCGACCGGTCGAGCATCGTCGCTTCATCGAGGATCTTGCAGCCCAATCGACCCTGCGGACCTTCGTTGCAGGGACCGACAATGAAGAGCTCAAGGCCGCATTCAACGCCTGCCTCGAGCAGTCGGCGCGCTTCCGCACGCGGCACCTCGAATATGCCGCGAGCTACATCAACAAGCAGGCCGGTAGCATCGCGGGGAACGACCCCGATGTCGGCACCGGAGGCACGCCCTTCATGAAGTACCTGAAGAAGCACCGCGACGAGAACCGCGCGCAGCTTGTGAGCTAGTCCAGCCCTGGGGTGGAGTCAGTTGTACTTCACCCCGGGCAATCCCTGTCCGCCATCCGCGATGAAGGCGTCGATCCTCTCCTCCAGAACCGGAAGCGGTACGGATCCCAGCGACAGCACGACATCGTGGAACTTGCGGATTTCGAAGGCCTGCCCGAGTTCCTCCTCGGCCTTGGCCCGCACGCGGCGGATGGTCATTTCGCCGAGCTTGTAGGCCAGGGCCTGCCCCGGCCAGCTAATATAGCGATCGACCTCGGTACCAACCTCGTGCGTCGATAGGGCGGTGCGCGAGGCGAGATAGTCCATCGCCTTCTCGCGGCTCCAGCCATATTTGTGGATCCCGGTATCGATCACCAGTCTGACCGCGCGCCACATCTCGTAGCTGAGCTGACCAAAGCGCTCGTAAGGAGTGCGGTAAATACCCATCTCATTGCCGAGATACTCGGTGTAGAGCCCCCACCCTTCCCCGAAGCCGGAGAAATAGGTCTCGCGGCGGAAACGCGGTGCTTCGTCTTGCTCAAGCGCCACCCCTGCCTGGAAACTGTGACCGGGGATGCACTCGTGGATCGTCAGCGCGGGAATGTTGTAGAGCGGGCGCGACGGCAGGTCATAGGTGTTCATCTGGCAGGCATCGAGCCCACCGCGACCGGCCGTGTAGAACGGCGCGATTGCAGGATCGACCGGGCGAATGGTGAAGCGGTGGCGCGGCAGAAAGCCGAAGTAATCGGCGATTTTGCCGTCAACCCGTTTGGCCACATAGGCCGAGACCCCCATGAGTTCGTCGGGCGTCTTGGCGACGAATTGCGGGTCGGTTCGCAGGAAATGCACGAATTCCTCGAGCGTGCCCTCGAAACCCGCCTCTGCCTTCACCTCTTCCATCGCAGCGGTGATCCGCGCGACCTCCGACAAGCCTATCTGGTGGATCTCCTCGGCGCTCAGATCGAGTGTTGTGAACTCGCGGATCTGCTGCTCGTAGTAGGCAGCGCCGTCGGGAAACTCGCTCGCCCCAAGTGTTGTGCGGGTGTTCGCGAGATACTCGTTACGGAAGAAGTCGAGGAAGTCGCGATAGGCTGGCGTCACCGCTTCGGCGATGGCAGCTCTGCCCTCGCGCAGCAGACGCTCGCGATCTTCATCACCGAACCGTTCGGGCATCTGTTCGAAAGCGCCCCAGAACGGGCTCATTTCCGGTTCGTCGACCACATAGGCCGCGAGCGACGCATCGCGCCCCTCGAGTGTAATCCGTGGCACGCTGAACCCGCGCTTCAGACCGGCCCTTGCATTGGCCTTGTTCTCGGCGAAGAAGCGCGGAATATCGCGCATACGACCGATATAGCGTTCATATTCCTCGACCGTCGTGAAACCTTTGCGCGCGGCCAGATAACTCCAGAAATTGTTGTCGCTATCAAACGGCATTTCCCATTCGCGAAAGCGGGCATCGCCGATTTCGGTCTGGAGCAGATGGCGCAGGACAGCGGCATCGGTCCTGCCCGTCTGCGAGAGCGCGGTAGAATCCACCCGATTGAGTTGAGCAAGGATCTCCGCCGCGAACTGCGCGCGATGCCGATTGGCTTCAGGGGTCACAGACCAAAGCTTGCCCCCCGGCGAAGTGCTGCCGTTGGCTTCTTCGACCTGCCCGTAGTCTTCCTGACGCTGGGCATACCAGCGATCTGCGAGCTGCGAGACCTGCGCATCGGCAGTTTCCTCGGCGAATGCAGGTCCAGACAAGGCCGCGGCGAGGACCGCCACCGGATAGAAAGCAGCCCTCATCACGATTCCTCTCACGCTCGCAATCAGTCGGGCTTCTTCGCTACGCCGACCATGGCCGGACGCAGCAGGCGATCCTTGATCATGTAGCCGGCCTGCATCTCCTGAACGATGGTTCCCGGCTCCGCATCCGCCGTGGGAATTTCCATCATCGCCTGATGCTGGTTGGGGTCGAGCGGCATACCGGTCGAGGCGATCCGGGTTATGCCGTTCTGGCCAAAAACCTTCTCGATCTCGCGCTGCGTCGCTTCGATGCCGGCAATGAAGCCCTTGGCCTTCTCGTTCTCGCGCAGTTCTTCCGGCACGTGGTCGAGGGCACGGGCGAGATTGTCGGCCACGCTCAGGATATCGCGGGCAAAGCCTGTCGCGGCATAATTGCGCGCGTCCTGGATCTCCTTTTCAAGGCGGCGGCGGACGTTCTGCGTTTCAGCGCGTGCGTAGAGCACGTCCTGCATCGCGGCCTCGAGATCGCCCTTGAGCTTTCCGAGAGCCTCGCCAAGCGAGCCTTCTTCTTCACCTTCGCCATCTTCGCGCAGGTGTTCGGGCACGCCTTCCATCTCGCGCGCCACTGCCTCGTCGACCGCCTTGGTCTGCGGCTCGTCCTTGTTCTCGTCGATCACTTGAAAAACCCTGTCAGCCTATTCTCTTGCCCAATGATCGGGCCGTGAAATCCACCATGGGGACGACGCGCGCGTAATTCAACCGCGTCGGGCCGATCACACCCAGCACGCCAACCACCCTGCCCTCGCGATCGCGATAGGGCGATGCGATAACCGACGAGCCCGACAGCGAGAACAGCCGGTTTTCGCTCCCGATGAAGATACGCATCGCTTCGGCCTGCCTTGCGCGTTCAAGCAGTTCGGAAACCGACTGCTTGTTTTCCAGGTCGTCGAGCAGCGAACGCACACGATCGATATCTGCCAGCGCAGTCTCGTCGAGCAGATTGGCCTGGCCTCGTACAATAAGCACAGGACGGTTCGTGGCATCCTCGGTCCAGGTCGCGATGCCGCGTTGGACGAGATTGCGACTTGCCTCATCGAGCGCGGTCCGGCCCGATGCGATTTCGGTCTCCACCAGTTGCGCCGCCTGGGCCAGCGTTCGGCCGCTTGTGCGTGCGGTGAGGTAGTTGCTCGCCTGCTCGAGCGAAGTGCCAAGCGTTCCTACCGGCAGAGGCAGGATACGGTTCTCCACATGGCCGTCCTCGCCCACGAGCACAGCGAGGATCCGACCGGAATCGAGCGCTGTGAGCGAGACCTGGGCCAGCTTCGGCTCGCGCCGGGGGACCATGACCATGCCCGCCGCACCCGATAGATCGGACAGGAGGGCGGATGTTTCCTCGAGAGCGCGTTCGATCGGTCCGGGCTCGCCGAGGCGTTGCTCGATCGCTGCCCGCTCCTCGCGCGTCGGCTCGGCGACCTGCATCATCGCGTCGACGAACAGCCGCAATCCGGTCTCGGTCGGCATCCGGCCGGCGCTCGTATGCGGTGCCGAAAGCAAGCCGCGTGCTTCGAGATCCGCCAGTACATTGCGGATCGAGGCAGGTGAGAGATTGAGCCCACCCTCGCCCGCCAGCGTCTTGGAGCCCACGGGCACCCCGCTGTCGAGATAGCCTTCCACAACGAGCCTGAAGATCTCGCGTGCACGGTCGGAAAGGTCGGTGAGTGGCGGTGAATTCATCCGCTCTATCTAGCCGCTCCCCTTGCGGCCTCAAGACCCTTGCGCCAAACGCAGAGACGAGAATCGCCTGCACTGGAGAAACACATGCGACCTTCCGGACGCGCGCCCGACGAGATGCGCGCCATCACCATCGAAACTGGCTTCACCAAACACGCAGAAGGCAGCTGCCTCATCAGTTTCGGAGAAACCAGGGTTCTGTGCACTGCCAGCGTCGAGGATCGCCTGCCGCCATGGATGCGCGGCAAGAACGAAGGCTGGGTTACGGGCGAATATTCCATGCTCCCCCGCGCCACCCACACCCGCGGCCAGCGGGAAGCGGCCAAGGGCAAGCAGAGCGGACGAACGCAGGAAATTCAGCGTCTTATTGGGCGCTCCTTACGCGCCGTGGTAGACATGAAGAAGCTCGGTGAACACCAGATCACTCTCGACTGCGATGTACTTCAGGCCGATGGTGGAACTCGTACCGCCTCGATCTCGGGTGCATGGGTGGCACTTCGCCTTGCGGTCGACGGATTGATGGCATCCGGCGCAATCAAGGAAGACCCCATTACCGCCAAGGTGGCCGCGATCTCCTGCGGGATCTACAATGGTACGCCGGTGCTCGACCTCGATTATCCCGAGGACAGCAATGCGGATGCCGATGCGAACTTCGTGCTGATCGAAGGTGGCAAGATTGCCGAAGCACAGGCCACTGCCGAGGGCGCGCCTTATGACGAGGAAGGTTTCCTTCGCCTCCTCCGCCTAGCCCAGATCGGCTGTGCGCAAATCTTCAAGGCGCAGGACGAGGCCACACGCAAATGACCCGCAGGCTCGGTTCGGGATCGCTGGTGATCGCCACCCACAATGCGGGCAAGCTCAAGGAGATTTCCGCTCTCCTCGATCCGCATGGCGTGAAGTGCATCTCGGCCGGGTCGCTCGGCCTGCCCGAACCTGCCGAAACCGGGGCGACATTCGTTCAGAATGCGTTGATCAAGGCGCGTGCGGCGGCAGAGGCTTCGGGCCTTGCCGCCCTCGCTGACGACAGTGGCCTATCGGTGGATGCCCTCGACGGCAGGCCCGGAGTCTACACCGCCGACTGGGCCGAACGGCAGTGGTTCGAAGGAGAGCCGGGTCGCGACTGGTACATGGCGATGGGCAAGGTCGAGGGGATGCTCCAGCAAAAAGGCGCCGAAATTGACCGATCCTGCGCGTTTCACTGTGTTCTCGCGCTCGCCTGGCCTGACGGCGAATATGCAATCTACGAAGGCAGAGCTCCGGGTTCGCTGACATGGCCGCCGAGGGGGACGATGGGGTTCGGTTATGACCCGGTGTTCGTACCCGTCGGGCGCGAAGAAACCTTCGCCGAGCTCGACCCTTCGGAAAAACATGCCATCAGCCACCGGGCCGATGCTTTTGCCAAGCTTGTTGCCGAGCAGTTCGGCTAGGCACTCAATAGGCGCGCTGGCCCCATACGTTCCCGGCGGGCCAATAGCGGCAAACCAGCACATCGTTGCCCCGCGCCGTCACAAGCGCGCAGCCGACCTCCTGCGTATCGCGCCACACGACCTGCGTGTAGTGCCCGACATCCTTCCAGTTACCGGTGCGTGAAATGTTCGGGAGGGCCTCATGGCGGTAGTGCTTTCGCTCCTCTATGAACATCCCGACCATGGTTTCGACCGGCCAGTTTCCTGCCGTACCCATCCACAGATTCTCGCCGGTGCCATTCCGGGTGGCGCGATCGGCGTGGTCCAGCCTGCCGCGTCGCGAGAGCTCATGCGCCCAGTGTCGCGCCTCGTTCTCCAGATGCACGTTCCACTTCAGCTTCGGGAGGTTCAACCGTGCCCGTTCCTCATTGTGGATCTTCAGCATCCGTGCAGCCAGATGCAGATCCGTTACCGCACCCGGTGACGATGCGCTTGCGGCCACGGCGATCCCCGTGGCACACAGCACTCCCAACGCGCCGACCAGCGACGCGACCCGTTTTTTCGACCCGTCCATGGGCGCGTAACTTTCGCCCGCAAGATTAAGATTGGCTGAAGGCATTTTGGCTCGCGCACTCTACATTCACTGGCCCTTCTGCCTGGCGAAATGCCCCTATTGCGACTTCAACAGCCATGTCCGCGATGGTGCGGATATGGCGGTTTGGGAGGCGGCACTGCTCGCCGACATGCGCCATGAGAAATCTAAGGCTGGTTCACAGGAAACCCTGACAAGTATCTTTTTCGGTGGGGGAACTCCTTCCCTCATGCCTCCTGTACTGGTCGAAAGACTGCTGCGCGAGGCGGAGGAGATCTGGGGCTTCGATCCCGGTATCGAGATCACGCTTGAGGCCAATCCCTCCTCCGTCGAGGCTGCCAATTTCGTCTCGCTTGCGGCTGCCGGGGTCAATCGCGTGTCGCTTGGCGTGCAGAGCCTGCGCGACGAGACGCTCCGTTTTCTCGGCAGGCTGCACGGTGCGAATGAAGCGCTCGATGCGCTACGAATTGCGCAGCGAACATTCGGACGTGTCTCATTCGACCTCATCTACGCCCGACCGGGCCAAACCGAGTCTGACTGGCGGCAGGAATTGGGTGAGGCGCTGGCCCTGGGCACCAGCCATCTCTCGCTCTACCAGCTCACCATCGAACCTGCGACGCGTTTTGCCACCGATGTGCGGCGCGGAGTCTTCGAACCGTTGGACGACGATCACGCGGCCGACCTCTTCGCTCTCACCCGTGAGATGACAGAAGCAGCTGGCCTTCCAGCATATGAAGTCAGCAACCACGCCCGCCCCGGCGAGGAAAGCCGCCACAACCTCACCTATTGGCGATACCAGGATTACATGGGCATCGGCCCGGGCGCACATGGAAGACGCGGTGGCGTCGCGACGACACGCCATCGCAAGCCCGAGAATTACCTCTCGGCAGTCGCGGAGCAAGGTCAAGGCATCGCCGAGGCGCGCGATCTGGGCCGGGGCGAGCAAGCCTCCGAAGCGCTGCTGATGGGATTGCGCCTCGCCGAGGGGATCGATCTCGAAGCGTTGGCAGCTCGCTTTGGCGCCACGCCTGCATCGCTTGTGGATGACGCCAAGCTGGCGCTCTATCGCGATCTCGGCCTTGCGTGGAGCGAGGACGGGCGCATTGGCGTCACGCCGCAAGGAATGCCATTGCTCGATGCCCTGCTGGGAGAGCTGGTGCAGGCGGACCTCGTGACGTCATGAGCAAGGCCGATCTTCTCGAGGCCTGGCACGATCACCTCGCGCTCGGGAAGCGTCGTTCACCGCACACAGTGCGGGCCTATGGCAAGGCGGCAGAGAGGCTCCTTTCGCAGACGGGCTTCACCAGTTGGGATGAAGTCGCCGACGTCACGGCAACACGGTTGCGCACGCATCTGGCGGCGCGGCGGGCGGAGGGACTGTCGAATGCCTCGGCGGCGCGTGAGTTGTCGGCATTGAAGGGCTTCATCACTTTCGCCCAGACCCAGGCAGGTCGTGACCGGGCACAGGCTCCGCGCCTGCGTGGGCCGCGGATCAAGAAGGGCCTGCCCCGCCCCGTTACACCCGACGATGCGGTCGGGCTTGCCGAAACCGTGCATGAAATGGCCGAGGAGGACTGGATCGGCGCCCGCGACCGGGCGGTGCTCCTGCTACTCTATGGCGCTGGCATGCGTATTGCCGAGGCGCTGTCTCTCAAGGGCAGCGATCTCCCGCTTGGCGAACGCCTTACGGTTACAGGAAAGGGCGGCAAGCAGCGCGTTGCCCCGCTCCTCCCGCTGGTCCGGGCGGCGGTTGCGGAATATGTCGAGAAGTGCCCCTGGAGGCTCGCCAGCGACGCACCGCTGTTTCGCGGAGCCAAGGGCGGCGCATTGTCACAGGGCGTAGTGCAGAAAGCGACGGCGAAGGCGCGCAAGGCGCTCGGACTGCCCGACACCGCGACACCACACGCGCTGCGGCACAGCTTTGCGACCCATTTGCTCGGTGCAGGGGCGGACCTGCGCAGTCTGCAGGAACTTCTCGGACATGCCAGTCTTGGTTCCACACAGATCTACACCAAGGTCGATGCAGCGACCCTGCTGGAAACATACCGCAACGCTCACCCGCGCGAGCAGGATTGATCACATGGCCGCGTGACGTCGTTCGATGGCGTCCCAGATAAGGCCGGGCGTGTCGGTGCCGTTGAACTTGTCGATGGCGACGATGCCGGTCGGGCTGGTGACATTGATCTCGGTCAGCCATTTCCCGCCGATGACGTCGATGCCGACGAAAACCAGTCCGCGGCGCTTGAGCTCCGGACCCATTGCATCGCAGATTTCCTGCTCGCGCTCGGTCAGTTGCGTCGCCTCGGCATGACCGCCCTGCGCAAGGTTAGAGCGGAACTCGCCCTCGCCCGGAAAGCGGTTGATCGCGCCCGTCACCTCACCGTCGACCAGCACAATGCGCTTGTCGCCCTCGGCCACTTCGGGGAGGAAAGGCTGGACCATATGCGGCTCGGGCCAAGTCTGGTTGAAGACTTCGCTCAGTGCGGAAAGGTTGGTCCCTTCGGCATCGATGCGGAAGATCGCCTTGCCGCCATTGCCGTGGAGCGGCTTCACCACGACCGAGCCATGCCTTTTCTGGAAGTCGCGAATGTCGTCGAGCTTTCGGGCGACCAATGTCGGCGGCATGAAACGCGCATAGTCGAGCACGAACATCTTCTCGGGCGCGTTCACCACCTCGCGCGGATCGTTGACGACCAGCGTGGTGCCCTTGAGTCGGTCGAGCAGAAAAGCTGCGCTGATGTAGCCGAGGTGAAACGGCGGATCCTGTCGCATGAGGACCACGTCGATGTCGCGCGCCAGGTCGATGCGGCGCCGCTCGCCTGCCGAGAAATGGTCACCGGAGACGCGCTGAACCTTCACGGGCGCAGCATGAGCGGTGATCTTGCCGAGCGGCGTGCCATCGCTTTCATAGGCCAGCGTCGAGACGTCGTAATGCCATACTTCATGGCCCCGCGCTTGTGCTGACAGCATCAGTGCAAAGGAGCTGTCGCCAGCGATATTGATGCTTTCGAGTGGGTCCATCTGAACCGCGACGCGCAGGGTCATGTTAAACTCCGATCCTCCTGATCCAGTCGAAGGACTAAGGTTGCCAGGCGTTGGCGATGTGGCGAGGGAAAGCGCCGGGTGCAAGCAGGATCACGTCCAGACGAATGTCCTCGTCTCCCGTCGCATAGCGATGGGCGACCGCTTCTACCGCCGCCGCGACACGCGAAAGGCGCCGCTCGTCGATGGCAAGGTCGAGCTCACCGGCCTTCCTGCGCCATTTGACCTCGACGAATGCGACGAGCTTTCCTCGCTTTGCCACCAGGTCGATTTCCCCCGCCGGGGTTTTCACTCTCTGGTCGAGTATCCGCCAACCCTTGGCGCGCAGCCACAGCGCCGCCCTTGTCTCGCCATCGCGGCCATGTTTTTCGGCAATCTGACGCTTCATTCGCCGCGCAATTCCATCGCCCGCTTGTATAGCTCCTTGCGATCAAGCCCCGTCACTTTCGCGACATGGGCTGCAGCTTGCGAGGTCTTCATGGTCGCAAGCGCATCGGCGAGCAGGGTGTCTGCATCAGCCGCGCTCATCACCTGTTCGATGGGTGGGCCGACCAGCAGCACGATTTCCCCCTTTGGCGGATTTGCATCGTAATAGGCCATCAGACCCGGAGGCATTCCGCGCCGCGCTTCCTCGTGCAGCTTGGTGAGCTCGCGCGTCACCGCCACTTCGCGATTGGGCATCGCATGGTCGATGGCCTCGAGCGATTTGAGCAGGCGCGGGGCCGTCTCGTAGAAGATCAGCGTTGTGTCGATTGTCGCGAGCTCTTCGAGCAACTCGCGTCGTGCCTTTTCCTTCGAGGGAAGGAAACCAGCGAACATGAAACGGTCGTTGGGCAGCCCCGAAAGCGTGAGGCCCGTCACCGCCGCACATGGCCCCGGGAGGGCCGTGACCGGGATTCCCTCTGCCCGGCAATCGTTCACCAGACGATAGCCGGGATCGCTGACCAGTGGAGTGCCGGCATCGCTCACCAGCACGACTGCCCTGCTGCGCATCGATTCAATCAGTCGCGACCTGTCGCGATGCTTGCTGTGATCGTCGTAGCGCCACATGGGCTTGGAAATACCGAGATGCTTTAGGAGCTTGCCGGTCACCCGCGTATCCTCGCAGGCGATACCGTCGCAGCGTTTCAGGGTATCGACAGCTCGCAGCGTGATATCGCCAAGGTTGCCGATAGGGGTGGCAACGATATAGAGCCCCGGATTGAGGCTTGTTTCGGGAGGCGCAGTTTCGCTCACCCTCCCCCAATGGACAGATGTGAGGGACGCGGCAAGATGATGCGCAGGACTATCGACCGTCGTAAACTTGTGACGATGGGCCTGGCCGCCCTGCTGGCGGGCTGTGCGGTCATTCCGAAAGGCGCGCAACGGCCCGGACCGGTCGATACGCCTTCTACCGAACCGACCGAGGCACTGCCTACCGACGAGACGCGCCATCGCATCGCCCTGCTCGTTCCGATGAGCGGCTCGAACGGCAATGTTGGTCAGGCGATCGCCAATGCCACGACGATGGCGTTGCTCGACACCAATGCCAGCAATTTGCGGATCACGACTTACGATACAGCGGCCGGTCCGCAGGAGGCGGCGAGGAAGGCGGTCCAGGAAGGTAACAAGCTGATCCTTGGCCCCCTGCTCGGTTCGAACGTCCCCTCGGTTCTTGCCGAAGCGCGTCCGGCAAAGGTACCGGTGATTTCTTTCTCGAACGATACCAGCGTCGGCGGACCCGACGTCTTCGTGATGGGCCATATTCCCGAGCAGTCGATCATGCGCACGGTGCAATATGCCCGCGCCCGCGGCTCGCAGAACTTTGCGATCCTGTCGCCCGACGGCGAGTATGGCGAACGTGCGGACGCGGCCATGCGCCAGGCGGTATCGGCATTTGGCGGCTCGGTCGTGTCGACCGAGCACTACGCGCGAGGCAACACCTCTATCGTCAGCGCCGCCCAGAGGTTGAAGGCGCGCGGAGGCTATGACACCGTCCTCATCGCCGAAGGCGCGCGCCTCGCCATCCAGGCGGCGGGTGTCCTCAAACCGTCAGGCGCGGGATCGACGCGGCTTCTCGGCACCGAACTCCTGAGCGGTGAAAGCTCGGTGACGCGTGCCTCCGCCATGCGCGGTACGCTGTTCTCGGCGGTTTCCGATGCGCGCTACAAGCGTTTCGTCGACAGCTACGAAGCGCGCTTCGGCAGCCAGCCCTATCGCATCGCCACTCTGGGTTACGACGCGGTCCTGTTGACCCTGCGTGTCGCGAGAGACTGGAAGGTCGGCAGGGCATTCCCGATCAGGGAGCTGCGTAGCGAGGACGGTTTCCTTGGCCTAGACGGTGCCTTCCGTTTCCAGCGCTCCGGCGTGGTCGAGCGGGCCATGGAAGTCCGCGAAGTGCGGAATGGCGAGGTCGTGGTGGCAGAGGCCGCACCCGCCCGCTTCTGAGGGCGCGGATAACCTCCTTCGTCCGCTTGTAGCTTCGCACGGCGGAGCGATATAGCAGGTCCATGTCCGACGATCTTTTCGACAATACCCCCGCCAGCAGCGGCGATTATGATGCATCTTCGATCGAGGTCCTCGAAGGCCTCGAGCCAGTTCGTCGGCGGCCTGGCATGTATATCGGCGGTACCGACGACCGCGCCCTGCACCACCTGGTCGCCGAAGTCCTCGACAACGCGATGGACGAAGCGGTCGCCGGTCACGCGAGCCGGATCGAGGTCCGGCTCGACGAGGGCAACCGTGTCACCATCACCGACAACGGACGCGGCATGCCTGTGGGCGAGCATCCCAAATATCCGGGTAAGTCGACGCTTGAAGTGATTCTCACCATGCTCCACTCGGGCGGCAAGTTTTCGGGTAAGGCCTATGCCACGAGTGGCGGCCTGCACGGGGTCGGCGTTAGCGTGGTCAACGCCCTGTCGAGCCACACACGGGTCGAGGTCGCTCGCGACCGCCAGATTTACGCGCAGGAGTTTTCCAAGGGACACCCGACCGGCAAGCTGCAGGACCTCGGCCCTACGCCGAACCGGCGCGGCACGACCGTGAGTTTCGTGCCCGACACCGAGATATTCGGCGACCGCAGCTTCAGCGCCAAGCGCCTGTTCAAGCTCGCCCGTTCGAAAGCCTATCTGTTCGCCGGGGTCGAGATTCGTTGGAAATGCGCCGCGTCGCTGGCGAGCGAGGATGTGCCCGAGGAAGCCGTCTTCAAGTTTCCTGGCGGTCTCGCCGACCATCTCGCGGAAATGATCGGTGGACGCGAATGCGTGACCGCACAGCCCTTCACCGGCTCGCAGGACTTTCCGTCGCAGGACGGCATGGAACAGGGCCGCGTGGAATGGGCGATAGCCTGGCCTCTCTATTCCGACGGATCGACCAGTTGGTACTGCAACACGGTGCCGACACCCGATGGCGGTACCCACGAACAGGGTCTGCGCGCCGCGCTCACCAAGGGGCTTCGCGCATTCGGCGAACTGACCGGCACCAAAAAGGCCAAGGACATCTCGGCCGATGATGTGATGACCGGCGCTGACGTGATGCTGAGCGTCTTCATCCGCGATCCGCAGTTCCAAAGCCAGACCAAGGACCGCCTGACCTCACCCGAAGCCGCACGTCTGGTCGAGAATGCGGTGCGCGATCACTTCGACCACTTCCTCACCGACAACATGGACCGTGGCAAGGCGCTGCTCGGCCAGGTCATGGAGCGGATGGACGAACGCCTGCGCCGCAAGGCCGAGCGTGAGGTGAAACGCAAGACTGCGACCAACGCCAAGAAGCTCCGCCTCCCCGGCAAGCTCACCGACTGTTCGGGCGAAGGCGATGGCGAGACCGAACTCTTCATCGTCGAGGGCGATTCAGCAGGCGGCAGCGCCAAGCAGGCGCGCGATCGCAAGACGCAGGCGATCCTGCCGATCCGCGGCAAGATCCTCAACGTCGCCAGCGCCACTGCCGACAAGATCCGTGCGAATAGTGAAATCGCCGACCTTACTCTGGCAATGGGCTGCGGCACCCGCAAGGATTGCGACCCGGAAAACCTGCGCTACGACCGCATCATCATCATGACCGACGCCGACGTCGACGGCGCACATATCGCGACGCTGCTGATGACCTTCTTCTTCCAGGAAATGCCCGAGGTCGTGCGCAATGGTCACCTCTACCTCGCGCAGCCGCCGCTCTATCGCCTGACCGCAGGCAAGGAGAGCCGCTACGCCCGCGACGACATCCACCGCAAAGAGCTGGAAGAGACGGTGTTCAAGGGCAAGAAGGTCGAGGTCGCGCGCTTCAAGGGCTTGGGTGAAATGAACCCCGGTCAGCTGCGCGAGACCACGATGAACACCGAAACGCGCAGCCTGATCCGCATCACCCTGCCCCAGGAATTCGAACAACGCACGGTGGTGAAGGAGCTGGTCGACCAGCTCATGGGCCGCAACCCGGAACACCGCTTCAACTTCATCCAGAACAATGCCGGCGAGTTCGACCGCGAGATGATCGACGCCTGAGGCCGGTCGCCGCGCGAAAAAGTTCGCGGTCGCATGTAAGAAATCCGCCGCCCCGCGGACTAAAGATACATGACCGACACGAACCAGCACCGTCTCTACTGCGAAGCAGGCGACAAATTTGCCCCGGCAATAGCGCGCCTGTCGCGCGCGATGGAACGCGATCCCGACCGGGCGAGGGAACTGGAGCAGGACATCCATTGCGAGTTGTTTCACAGCCTCGCGCGGTTCGAAGGCCGCAGCTCGCTCAAGACCTGGGTGTTCCGGGTCGCGCATAACGTCGCGGCAGAGCATCGACTCCGAGCTTCGCGTAGACCGCAACCCGTCGCCCTCGAAGACATCGCGGAATTACCCGTCCCGGGCGATGCAGAGACGATGACCGGGGAGGCCTTGGCAGTGGCCCGCGCGATGGCGCTGGTACGCCAGCTTCCAACCCTCGATGCGCAGGTATTCCTGTTGTGGCTCGAGGGAGAGAGCGCAGGAGATATCGCCGATGTGACCGGGCTCGGAGCATCGGCTGTCGCTACCCGCGTCCATCGGCTCAAGTCCCTGATCGCCGGTCACTTCAACGATCAATCTGGAGAGAATCAATGAGCAGCGACCCGTTTTCCGGCTGGTCCGGCATGAATTCCGATGCCCGGTTCACCACACCCGAAGCGTGCCAGCGTCACGCGACGAGCTTCGAGAAGCTGATCCGTCGCCGCAACTTCATCGAATATGCGGCGGGCGTGCTGGTGTTCGGCATATTTGGCCTTGGAAGTGCGAGCGCGCTCGTCGCTGGTGAGTGGGGGTTCGCAATCTCCATGATAGCCGTGATCATCGGCACTGGTTTCCTACTGTGGAAACTGCATCGCGACGGGTCGAACCTCGACCGTCGGCCGGAAATCACCTGCCGTGACCACTTGCGCGATCAGTTGAAGCGCCAGCGTGACCTTCTGAGAGGCGTGCCCAGGTGGTATCTGGCTCCCTTAGTCCCGGGTATTCTGGGAGTGTATCTGACCACCGCATACGGTGTCGCGCGAGCGCACGGGTGGGAGGTTGCACTTGGTGGCATCTGGCAGCCACTGGGCCTCACCATCGCGTTCTTCTGTCTCGTGGCGTGGCTCAACCTACGCGCCGCACGGCAACTTGATCGCAAGCTTGCTTCGCTCGAGGCGATTGGATGACAAGGTCGCACCGGGTGCTCCGGCATCCGGTGCTTGCTCTCGCCCGCGCTTGCCCCTAACGCTAACGTAAAGTTGCAAGGGAAAACCGATGTCCGACAAGACCGCCGAACAGACCCGTTTCGAAGGCACCCAATCCTACATCGCCACCGAGGACCTGAAGGTCGCCGTGAACGCCGCGGTGACTTTGCGCCGTCCGCTGCTGGTCAAGGGAGAACCGGGCACGGGCAAGACGGTCCTCGCACACGAGATTTCGAAGGCGCTCAACGCGCCGATGATCGAATGGAACGTCAAGTCGACGACCAAGGCGCAGCAAGGCCTCTACGAATACGATGCTGTCGCCCGCCTTCGCGACGGCCAGCTGGGCGACGAACGCGTCCACGACATCTCGAACTACATCAAGAAGGGCAAGCTGTGGGAGGCGTTTACCTCCGAGCAGCTGCCGGTCCTGCTGATCGACGAGATCGACAAGGCCGACATCGAGTTCCCGAACGACTTGCTGCAAGAACTCGATCGCATGAGCTTCGACGTGTACGAAACCCACACGCGGATCGAGGCCAAGGAGCGGCCGATCGTGGTCATCACCTCGAACAACGAGAAGGAGTTGCCGGACGCTTTCCTGCGCCGCTGTTTCTTCCACTACATCAAGTTCCCCGACCGCGAGACGATGCGCGAAATCATCGAGGTTCACTACCCCGGCATCCAGAAGAACCTCGTCTCAAAGGCGATGGATATCTTCTACGAAATCCGTGAAGTGCCCGGCCTGAAGAAGAAGCCAAGCACGAGCGAACTGCTCGACTGGCTCAAGCTTCTCCTCAACGAAGACATGCCGCTCGACGTCCTGCAGGACAGCAATCCTAACGCAGCCATTCCGCCGCTCCACGGCGCACTGCTCAAGAACGAACAGGACGTGATGATGTTCGAGCGTCTTGCGTTCATGGCGCGGCGGCAAAGCTGAGGACTCTTGCAAAACGAAAAAGGGGCGCGCTCCGATATCGGTGCGCGCCCCTTTTCCCTTGCCTGCCCTCGTTTTCAATCGAAGGTGTAAGCCAGCTCTGAATCGCCCCAGCGGCGACCGTTGATGAACAGCGGCACGTAGACATTGCGGACGACGATGTAGTTCTTGCCGTCCCCTTCCTGGCGATAGACCGCCATGGTGTAGGGATCGCTGCTCTTCTTCGAGACGATGTCGACACCTTCCATGATGATACGCCCGTTGCGGCAGTATTTGGTGTCATGAGCGATATCGCCGGTGGGCTGGCGCGAGTGAGCCGTGACGTGCGTAGGCAGGAAGCCATTCATGTCAGCGGGCGAACACATCTTGATAGGCCCGCCTTCGGCAACCACGGCGTCGATGATGGGGCGCCAGTTGCGGTCCGCCCAATCGCTGAACGAGGTGCGGTGCAGCTGCGGATTGGTCCCGGTGACGACGCGATAATTCTGGTCGTAAAGCTGCTCTTCGGTCAGTTCACCCCTGGCAATAGCCTCTTCCGCGATGCGAGCGAGGTTCTGGCAATGCTGCTTTGCTCGCTCGACCATGGCACTGTCCTGCGGGGACAGACCTGCCTTTACGAGCTTGTCGAACATGTCGCTTGCCGTAAGTTCGAGCTCTTCCATCCGACCATGAGCAGTTTCGAGCTGCGTCTCGTTCTCTGAAACGGCGATCTCGAAATCCGCCATGACATCTTGCACGCGATGTACGTGGTCGGAGATGGTGGCAGTATTGCGCGCGATCTGATCCTGCTGCGCGTCTACTTCACTGATGAGTTCAGTCACACCGTTGAGCGTGTGTTCAATAGCCGACACCGAGCTCTTGGCCTCCGAACTTGCGGTGGCACCGGCCTGGATCTTGTCGATGACCTGCTCGGCTTCGAGACCCAGCGTGTCGATCGTGCGGCCGATCTCCTCGGTCGCCTTGCGAGTTTCGCTGGCGAGAGTCTTCACCTCGTTCGCGACGACCGCGAATGTTCGCCCTTGCTCGCCGGCCCTCATCGCCTCGATGGTGGCATTCAGAGCGAGGATATTGGTCGTCTCCGCAATCTGCTCGATTTCCTGCGAACTGCGGCGGACCTGGTCCATTGCGGCTGCAAAACCGGTAACGTGTTCGGTCAGCGTTTCGACAAGGGCGAGAAGATTGCCGATTTGGCCAAGCGAATTGCCGATCAGTTCCGAACCTTGAGCCAGACGCTGGATCGCACGTTCCGATAAGAGGCGCGCCTCGTCGCTAGCTTCGAGGACCTTGCGCTGGTCCTCGTCGAGTGCCGCGACGGTGCCTTGCAGTTCGATATGCTCGGCACGCAAATGACCGAAGGAATCGATTACGCCCTGGACAATACCGGCCACATCGGTGCAGCCGACCGTGACCTTGCCACAGCTCTCCGGGATCTGGCTGATGCTTGCCGCATCCCGGACGTTGATTGCGCTAAGTTCCATTACCGGACTGACCCCCAGTTTTTGTCCTTTGTCCGGGCGAATAAACAGGAATGGTTATCGCCGGGTTAAACCTGACGCTTTTTCCTTCGCGCGAGCGGTTTCGCGCGCTAGGCTGACGAGATGTTTTTCAACTTCGTCGACGGGCTGAGAGCCGCAGGCATTCCAGCCAGCTTCAAGGAGCACCTCACCCTGCTGGAGGCGCTCGACAAGGACGTGATCGAGCAGACGCCCGAGGCCTTCTACTACCTTTCGCGCGCCACATTCGTGAAGGATGAGGGACTGATCGATCGCTTCGACCAGGTCTTCGCCAAGGTTTTCAAGGGTATAATGTCCGACTACGGGCAAAACCCGGTCGACATCCCCGAAGACTGGTTGAAGGCCGTCGCCGAGAAGTTCCTCTCAGAAGAGGAGATGGAAGCGATCAAGTCGCTCGGCTCCTGGGACGAGATTATGGAAACGCTGAAGAAGCGGCTCGAGGAACAGGAAAAGCGCCACCAGGGCGGTAACAAGTGGATCGGCACCGGGGGCACGTCTCCCTTCGGCAATTCGGGCTACAACCCCGAAGGCGTGCGGATCGGGGGCGAGAGCAAGCACAAGCGTGCGCTGAAGGTTTGGGACAAGCGCGAGTTCAAGAATCTCGACAACACCAAGGAACTCGGCACCCGCAACATAAAGATGGCGCTGCGCCGGCTGCGTCGCTTCGCTCGCGAGGGTGCGGCGGACGAACTCGATCTCGATGCGACGATCGACGGCACTGCCAAGCAGGGCTGGCTCGACATCCATATGCGGCCAGAGCGGCACAACGCGGTAAAGCTGCTGCTGTTCCTGGATGTCGGCGGGTCGATGGATCCCTTCATCAAGCTTTGCGAAGAGCTCTTCAGTGCCGCCACTACAGAGTTCAAAAACCTCGAGTTTTTCTACTTTCACAACTGCCTTTACGAAGGGGTCTGGAAGGACAATCGCCGCCGCTGGCAGGAGCGTACCAAGACCTGGGACGTGCTCCACAAATATGGTCACGACTACAAGGTGATCTTCGTCGGCGATGCGGCGATGAGCCCTTACGAAATCACCCATCCGGGCGGCAGCGTCGAGCATATGAACGAGGAAGCCGGTGCAGTGTGGATGCAGCGTGTGACCAACACCTATCCCGCGACAGTCTGGCTCAATCCCGTGCCGGAAAAGCAGTGGAACTATTCGCAGTCGACCAAGGTGATGAAGCACCTCGTTAATGATCGCATGTACCCGCTGACGCTCGACGGGCTGGATGATGCAATGCGCGAACTGAGCCGCAAGCAGGGGTAATGGCTTGAAGCATTCACGCTTCGAGGCCATCCGCCTTCGCCTCGAAAGCTACGATCCCGGCACAGGGTGGCGGCTGTGGATCTATGAATTCCTGCTGTTCGGGTTCAAGCAGGCCTGGGCGTGCCTGTTCGGCGGCCTGATGCTGGCTATTCTGCTCGGTACCCACCTCTTCTACCCCGACAATATCGCCCTTCACCGTTACGACTTCATCACACTGGCAGCAGTGGCAATCCAGGCCGGAATGCTGTTGTTCCGCCTAGAAACATGGTCGGAGGCGAAGGTCATCCTCATCTTCCATGTCGTCGGCACGGTCATGGAATTGTTCAAGACCGCTGCGGGCTCATGGATATACCCCGAGGAGAGCCTGCTACACATTGGCGCCGTGCCGCTCTTCTCAGGCTTCATGTACGCCAGTGTTGGCAGTTACATAGCCCGCGTCTGGCGCATCTTCGATTTCCGGTACTCGGGGTACCCTGCGCGCTGGGCGACCTACACCCTTGCCGCGGCAATCTACGTCAACTTCTTTGCCCATCACTGGTTACCCGACATTCGGCTTGTCCTTTTTGGCGCGACCGCGCTGCTCTTCTGGAATACGCGAGTTCACTTCAGGAATTGGCGCAAGCACCGCTGGATGCCGCTGCTGCTTGGCTTCTTCCTCGTGGCGCTGTTTATCTGGGGCGCAGAAAACATCGGTACCTTTGCCCGGGCATGGACCTACCCCGGACAGGAGGACAGCTGGCAGATGGTCAGCCTGGCCAAATTGGGCAGCTGGTTCCTGCTGATGCTGATCAGCTTCGTGCTCGTCAGTCTCGTCAGTCCCGTCCGCGAGCCGTCGGCAGATTGAGTTTCGCCGAAAATTGAGGCATCCTCTGTGCACGAGGATACCTCCATGCGCACAATCGTCCTTGGCTTTATGGCTCTCGGTCTGGTGTCGGCAAGTCCGCCAGAGCTGAGATCGCTAAAAACGGTCGCTGAACTCGAAGGAGCTGTTCCCGACAAGCTCGTGTCGGCGGACGAAGCCATTTGCCGTGACAAGATACATCAGGTTCGCGCTGCTGCTAACCTGCCTCGTCTCGATCGTGGAACAGCCGCGCGTAGGGAGGAAGGCTATCTCATCGCGGCAGTCGATACGCGGATCGACGGCTGCAGCGTTATGGTCATGCGCAATGATACCAGCGACATCCGCCCGCTGCCCAAGCCCGGCGGCAATGTCGGCCTTGTCCCCGCCAACTAGCCCTTCTGGTCCAGCTCCTCGTCGAGGCGCAGGCTGCATCGCCAGAAGAAAAACGCTGGAATAAGGCTCAGAATGCTGGCGCAATAGAGCACCCACTGCACGCTGTCGTCGCCCAACGATGGCCTCAGCGCATCCGAAAGCATGCCGAACAGCAGCGGCCCAAGGCCGAGTCCGATGAGGTTCTGGCAGAACAGCAGGACCGCCGATGCAAGGGCGCGGGCTTGCGGCGTCACGAGACCTTGCACGCTCGAGTAAGTCGGACCGTAATAGAGCGATCCAAGGAACGTCGGGAAGAAAAGGATCAGCAGGGCGATGCGCCAGTCGCTAGCCGAATAGCCAAGGATGGCCGTCGGAGCGACGAAGAGCATTCCGAGTGCCGCCGCGGTCAGGACGTGCTGCCGCTTCACCGCACCATAGCGGTCGGCGATCTTCCCACTCAGCCAAGTGCCGAGGATACCACCTGCGCCGTTGACGATACCGAACCACAGCCCGACTTGGCCGGGTGTCAATCCGTGCGTGCGCTGGAAGAAGATTGTCGCCCACGTCACCTTGCCATAGCTAAGGAAAGCCGCGGACGAGGCGGCGATCAGGAGCAGGACCATCGCCCGACTCGACAAGATCGACCGGATCGCTTCGCCGGTTGGCAAGGGCTGCGGCGAACTGGGGGTCGGCACGGCCATGTGCCGCCTGGGATCCTTGAGGACGAACCAGACGATGATTGCCATCGCCACGCCCGGCAAACCCACAATCATGAAGGCCTTGCGCCATCCCAGCACGTCAACCAGCTGGCCCCCGACGATCATGCCCAGCACCGTGCCGATGGGAATGCCGAGGGCGTAGAAACCCAGTGCAGAAGCACGACGTTCCTTGGGGACGAGGTCGCTGATCAGCGAATGGGCTGCAGGGGTGCAGCCCGCTTCGCCTACGCCGACTCCGATACGAGCAAGCAGGAGCTGGATGAAGTTCTGCGCCATGCCGCAGAGCGCGGTCATGGCCGACCACACCGCCAACGCGACGGCGATCAACCGGGGACGGCTCGTGCTCGGCCTGTCTGCGTAGCGCGCGATGGGAAGCCCGAGCACGGTGTAGAACAGCGCGAACGCAAGACCTGTCATCAATCCGATCTGCGTGTCCGAAAGCTTCAGGTCCTTGGCGATCGGCTCAGCAAGAATGTTGACGATCTGCCGATCGATGAAATTGAAGATATAGACGATCAGCAGGATCCAGAGCGTCGCGCGCACTGCAACTTTCGTATCGCCTGCTTGCGCAGCCGTGGCCATGAATACCTCTCCCGAAGCGCGGGTATGCCCGTCGCCAGAGGTAAACGTTCCCTAATTCGAAACCGGGGTCAAGCGCCGATCGGGCAAGGGTCAAGAGTAGAGCAGGTGCGGCGCAATGGTCTGTCGCCACTCACTTTCGTCGGCAGAGGCGACCTTTTCGAGATCGCCCGGCTCTGCCTCGCTGTCATCAACCCATTCACGCAAGGCTGGACCGCCATTGATGACATCGATGGCGAGCCGGTCGAACTCGTATTCATAGGGGAAGTCGCGCCAGATCTCGTAGTCGGGATAGAGCCGCCGGATCGCCTTGAGTGCCAGAGCCTGCAATCGCCAGGGCCTGAATTCGTGATGGTCGTAGAACGGCCCCTCGGCATGGATCATAAGCGCGTTGCACAAGGTTCCGGCGTGCTTGTGGAAGGTCGGCTCGAACCAGCATTCACGAACGGCACAGCCGCGCAGCCAGCTCGGCGCCATGCCCTGCATTTCCTTCAGCACGGCACCTGCATCGACGTCGGGTGCTCCGAACAGGACCTCGAGCGGACGGGTTGTCCCCCTCCCCTCGCTCAGCGTCGTACCCTCCAGCATGACCGTGCCGGCATAAGCACGCGCCATGTTGAGGTTTGCAGCATTGGGACTGGGATTGATCCAGATGCGATCTTCGGGCCACCCAAAGCCGGGGCCGCGACCGGGTTGCCAACCGGTCATCTCGATCACCCGGTAGTCGATGTCGAGCCCGAAATGCTCGCGAAACCACAGGCCCATTTCGCCCATCGTAAGCCCGTGGCGCATAGGCATCGGTGCTGCGCCCACAAAACTTTCCTGGCCCGGAACAAGGAGAGTCCCTTCAACCGGCCCGCCCGCTGGATTGGGCCGATCAAGCACCCAGACTTCCTTCCCCGCCCTGGCCGCCTCCTCCATCAGGTAAAGCAGCGTGGTGACGAAGGTGTAGATGCGGCAACCGAGGTCCTGGAGGTCGAACAGGAAGACATCGGCCGAGGACATCATCTGCCCGCTCGGCCGCCGGACCTCGCCATAGAGGCTGAAGATCGGGATGCCGTAACGCGGGTCAGTCTCGTCCGCAGTCTCGACCATATTGTCCTGCTTGTCGCCCTTGAGGCCATGCTGCGGTCCGAAAGCGGAGGTCACATTGATCCCGCGTTCTATCAGTGCATCGAGCGAGTGCTGGAGCTGCGCGGTGACCGAGGCGGGGTGGGCAATCAGCGCCACCCGCTTGCCCATCAACTGGGCGCGCAAATCGTCTTCCGCCAGAAGCCGGTCTATACCGAAACGTGTGTTCACAGGCGCCCCGCAAGATGGAGTTGACGGCAGGTTGTGGCATGGAAATCGGGCTTTCCGTCCGGGAAAGCCAGCCCCCAGAACTGGATATTGCCCGCTTTGTCCTCGATCACGGCGGCAAGCGCCACTGCAGCGGGGGTGTGAAGATCCGATTTGACCTCGGCTGAAAGGACAAGCTCGCGGCCTTCTTCGCGGCAATCTATCGAGATTTCTGCCGGCGCATCCCGGCCATTGCTACGGTAATCGTCGAAATCGTAGCAGGCCCAGCGGGTCGACGGGGAAAGGTTGAACTCACGGTAGTGGGTTCCGCTATCAGGCTGCCAGAACACCTCGCAACACGTCGTTTTCCAAAGCTCATCCATTCGCCCGGGTGTCGCTGGTTCCGGCACATGTATCGAAGCGATATCTCCCACGAGCCGGAATCTGGCGCGAAAGCCGACCGCAGTCGGTTCAATTTCCGCCTTGATCCCGATAATCGAACCAGGCGTGCAATGGGGGTGCAGCTCAAGCGAATGCATGGCGCCGCTATCGCGCAGCAGAAAAGCCTCTGCAAGCCACTTGGGGGAACGGTTCACCGCTGCTAGAGGCCTCGCCACCATGAGCAGCTACAACTCCGACCTCCTGCGCCTTCTCGAAGAGCGCGGCTACATCCACCAGATCACTGATCCGGCGGGCCTCGACGCGCTTGCCCAAAAGCAGGTGATCCCGGGATATATCGGATTCGACGCCACTGCCCCCTCACTTCACATCGGCAGTCTCGTTCAGATCATGATGTTGCGCCGCCTCCAACAAGCGGGTCACAAGCCGATTGTCGTCATGGGCGGCGGTACCACGAAGGTTGGCGATCCCAGCGGCAAGGACGAGAGCCGCAAGATGCTGACCAGCGCCGATATTGACGACAATATCGCGGGCATCCGCACGGTTTTCGAACGTCTGCTCACCTTTGGCGATGGCCCGACCGATGCGGTGATGGTCAACAATGACGAATGGCTCAGCCAGCTCGGCTATATCGAGCTGCTGCGCGATGTCGGCCCGCACTTCACGATCAATCGGATGCTGACTTTCGATTCGGTAAAGCTGAGGCTGGACCGCGAACAGCCGCTGACCTTCCTCGAATTCAATTACATGATCCTCCAGGCCTACGATTTCCGCGAACTGGCGCAGCGCTACGAATGTCGCCTGCAAATGGGTGGTAGCGACCAGTGGGGCAATATCGTCAACGGGATGGAACTCGCGCGTCGCATGGACGGAAGCGAGTTGTTCGGACTTACGACACCGCTGCTCACCACTGCGGACGGCGCCAAGATGGGCAAGACCGCAGCGGGTGCGGTGTGGCTGAACGAGGCCCAGCTGCCGAACTACGACTTCTGGCAGTACTGGCGCAACGCGGACGACCGCGATGTAGGCCGCTTCCTGCGCCTGTTTACCGATCTGCCACTGGAAGAGATTGCGCGACTTGAGTCACTCCAGGGTGCCGAGATCAATGCCGCGAAGACGGTTCTTGCCAATGAAGTAACCAAGCTCGTTCGCGGTGAAGAAGCGGCCCGGCTGGCCGAGCAGACTGCCGCAGAAACCTTCTCGGGCGGCGGTGCCGGTGCGGACCTGCCGACCCTCTCGGTCGGGGCTGAAGGCATTCGAATCGGTGCCGCTCTAACCGAGCTCGGATTCACAGCTTCCAACGGAGAAGCAAAGCGGAAGCTGGCCGAGGGCGCAGTGAAACTGGACGGTGAGACGATCACCGATCCCGGGCACCTGGTGGAAGTTGGCGCAGGGGTGGAAATCAAGCTGAGTCTCGGCAAGAAAAAACACGCCATACTGCGACCGTAAATCGCTGGGCAGTTGGCAAGGGTTCATATTCCTTCAGCCCGGGTTTACCAATTTTCAGCCTTTTGCAGCGATACCTCCATTTGAGTAATTTTAGTGGAAGGATCGCATCGATGGGTGCCGGAGCACAACTCAGCGTAACCGACCAGCGGCGCATGGCGCGTCACCCGGTCGATCACCCGGTCATTGCCGAACATTTCGGCAAGGGAGACCTGCGCCTGCATATTGCCAACATCTCGGCCAACGGTTTCATGGTCGACAATGCCGACGGGCTCGTTCGCGGCGATCGCGTGATCATCCGCCTCCCCATCGTGGGCCGTATTGAATCCTATGTCATCTGGTGCCGCGACAATCGCGCCGGTTTCCAGTTCGAGCGCATCATTCGCGTCGACGATTTCCTCGCGATGATCGACACGCTCCAGCCGAATCCGCGCCTGCGCAAGCTGCGCTGAGGCTAAACTTCTGATTCCAGAACGCGAAGCAGGCGCGTCTTCACAACCGAAGACGCGCCTGCCATGCGTTCGGGCGTGAGTGACGCTGCCCTTACATCGACCGAGCCATCTTCACCGCTCGCGATCCCCGATTTCCGGCGATACTGGTTGGCGCGTTTTCTCGCCGTCTTTGCGACCATGTCGATGGTCGTACTCATCGGGTACCAAGCCTACGACATTGCTCGCGCAGACTATGGATATTCACGGACCGAAGGTGCATTCCTCCTTGGGTTGCTGGGACTGGCGCAGTTTATCCCGCTGTTTTTCCTCACGCCGGTTGCCGGATGGGCTGCAGATCGTTTCGACCGGCGGACGGTGGCCGCTCTCGCCAATCTGACCGACTGTTCGGTTGCCTCCATGCTTGCCTATTTCACCTGGGCGGGCGGCCTGACGCTGCCCGGCGTTTTCGCGCTTGCGGCCCTGCACGGTGGAGCGCGTGTCTTCGTCGGGCCGGCGATGAGCGCAGTCGCTCCCAATATCGTGCCTCCCCGCCTGCTTCCACGCGCCATCGCGATGTCGAGTATCGCCTGGCAGGTCGCCAGCGTCATCGGTCCCGCCGCCGGAGGGTTCGTCTTTGCACAGAGCAACTGGCTGCCCCATGCCATATCCGCAGGGTTGCTGGTGTGTTCGGCAATCCTGATCCGGTCGATCCGACCGATTCGCGCTGAGCAGGATGCAAAGCCACTTCATCCCGTGCGCCAAATGATCGAAGGTGCGCAATTCACGTGGGGGCAGAAGTTCCTGCTCGGTTGTATCACGCTGGACCTCTTTGCCGTCCTGCTGGGTGGCGCGACGGCGATGCTGCCGGTCTTCGCGCGCGACATACTCATGGTCGGTCCCGAAGGCCTGGGCATCATGCGTGGTGCGCCAGCAATCGGTGCATCGCTTGTAGCCCTCTGGATGGCGTGGAAGCCACTCGAGAACAATGTCGGCCCGAAGATGCTCTGGGCTGTCGTGGTCTTCGGGCTGGCCACAATTGTGTTTGGCCTCAGCCGGAATTTCATGCTCTCGATTGCGATGCTGACCTTGCTCGGCGCGGCCGACATGATCTCCGTTTTTGTGCGCTCAAGCCTTGTCCAACTGAACACGCCCGACCGGATGCGTGGCCGGGTCTCTGCAATCTCTGGTCTCGCAATATCTGCGTCCAACGAGTTGGGAGAGATGCAATCCGGGCTCGCCGCCGCCTTTTTCGGCGCTGCCGGAGCGGTTGTATTCGGCGGCGTCGGTGCGATAGTGATCACTGCATTATGGGCGGTGATCTTCCCGCAGCTCCGCCAGGCGAAGACATTCGAGCCCGAATTCCTGCCGGATTCTCCCGGCCCCGACCCGACCCGTCAAGGGAACACCAGCAAGGAGGCCCTCACATGAAAGCCGACTCCGTCCTCGCCACCATCGGCGGCACCCCTCATATCCGCCTCTCGCGCCTGTTCCCCGATCACGAAGTCTGGGTGAAGAACGAGCGCGCCAATCCCGGCGGTTCGATCAAGGACCGGATCGGCCTCGCCATGATCGAGGATGCCGAGAGATCGGGCGCACTGAAGCCCGGTGGCACGATCATCGAACCGACCAGCGGCAACACCGGCATCGGCCTGGCGATGACCGCCGCGGTTAAGGGCTACAAACTGATTCTCGTGATGCCCGAGAGCATGAGCCTCGAACGGCGCCGCCTGATGCTCGCCTATGGTGCCAGTTTCGACCTCACTCCCAAGGAAAAGGGCATGAAGGGTGCGATCGAGCGAGCGCAGGAGCTGATCGGCCAGACCGAGAATTCGTGGATGCCCAGCCAGTTCGACAACGATTCCAACTGGAAGGTCCATGCGCGCACGACCGCCAAGGAGATCCTCGAAGACTTCGCTGATACGCCCGTCGACGTTCTCATCACCGGCGTTGGGACCGGCGGGCACCTGACCGGTTGTGCGGAGGAGTTGAAGCGGCATTGGAGTGACATGAAGGCTTTTGCCGTGGAGCCGACGCTGTCACCGGTCATCAGCGGCGGCCAGCCCGGCCCCCACCCGATTCAGGGCATCGGTGCGGGTTTCATCCCGGCCAACCTCCACACACAGACCATCGACGGCGCAATCCAGGTCGAGCCGGAGGATGCCAAGGAAATGGCGCGTCAATGCGCCGCGAAGGAAGGCATACTCGTCGGTATCTCCAGCGGTGCGACACTGGCGGCAATCGCCAAGAAACTTCCGGACCTGCCCGCGGGCACGCGCGTGCTCGGCTTCAACTACGACACGGGCGAGCGGTACTTGTCAGTCCCGGACTTCCTCCCGGAATGAGCGGGTTCGACAAGGTCGAGTACAAGGACGGCCACACCCCGCTGACCGCGCTGCATATGCGGCCGAACGGTCCGGCACGAGCGGCGGTGGCGATCTACCCGACCTTCATGAACTCGACCCCCGGTGTCGAAGCCAAGGCGCGCTCGCTGGTTGAGGCAGGCTATGTGGTCCTGATTGGGGATTTTTACGGTCCCGATGCGCCGGCAGATTTCCAGCAGGCATTTGCAGCGATGAGCAGTTTGCGCGCCGATGCGGTCGCCGCACGCACACGGCTGAGAGCGACTATTGCCTTGATGCGGGAGCTTGAACCCGATCTCCCGCAACTGGCGATCGGCTTTTGCCTCGGCGGCTTTGCAGTCCTGGAAATGGCCCGCGACGGCCAGGACCTTGCCGCCGTGGTGAGTTTTCATGGATTGCTGGAAACGCCTGTCCCTGCGACCAACGCGATCAAGCCGCGAATTCTCGTATGCCACGGCGATGCCGATTCCCTCGTACCTCGCAGTCAGGTGACGGGTTTCTGGGAGGAAATGAAGCGGGTTGGCGCCAGCTGGCATTTCCACAGCTACGCAGGCGTCGAGCACGGCTTCACCAACCCCCAAATGCTCGACGGTTCACCAAACCCTGCTTACGATGCGAGCGCCGATCGTCAGAGCTGGGCGGCCATGCACTCGTTGTTCGACGAGGTCCTGGGGTAATTGGAAAAGCCCGGGCGTTGCGGCCCGGGCTTCCTTCAATTCCGGCGTGTCGGCTCAGGCCGCGGTGGCGAAAGCATCTTCGCCAAGCGCCATCATGCTGTCCGCACCCGCTTCGAGCTTGCGGCGCAGTGCGCCAGCATCGGGCAGGAACCGATCCATGTAGTAGCGTGCGGTGGCAAGCTTGGCTTCGTAGAATGCCTTGTCGTCGGTCACGCCAGCCAATGCGGCCTGTGCGACCTTCGCCATGCGCAGCCACATCCAGCCTAGCGTCACGATGCCCATGATGTGCATGTAGTGATGCGCACCTGCGCCGAGGTGGTTCGGGTTTTGCATGGCGTTCTGCATGAACCACATGGTTGCAGCCTGCTGCTGGCCGAGTGCCTTCTCCAGCGCTTCGGCGAGCGGACCGAGAACCTCGTCGCCCTTGGCGGCGGCGATGTCGTCACCGACGGCCTTGAAGAACGCCTGCACCGCAGCGCCGCCGTTCTGGGCTAGCTTGCGGCCGCAAAGGTCCATCGCCTGCACGCCATTGGTGCCTTCATAGATCTGGGCGATACGGGCATCGCGGACGAACTGGCTCATGCCCCATTCCTCGATATAGCCGTGACCACCGAAGACCTGCTGCATATTGGTCGCGACCTCGTAGCCCTTGTCGGTCCCGTAGCCCTTGATGACCGGAGTCAGCAGGCCGATCATTGCATCCGCTTCGGCTCGTTCTTCCTCGGTCTGTGCCTTGTGGCTGAGGTCGACCATGAGGGCCCCCCAAAGGCACAAGGCACGCATACCCTCGGTAAAGGCCTTTGCGTCCATCAGCATGCGGCGCACGTCGGGGTGGACGAAGATCGGGTCTGCCTGAGCCTGCGGATCGGCCGGACCCGTGAGCGCCCTGCCCTGACGACGGTCGAGCGCATAGGCGACAGCGTTCTGGTAGGCCATCCCTGCCTGCGACAGCCCTGGACGGTCTCACGCCAAGTCGCGCAGCATTCATCATGATGAACATGGCGGCGAGACCCTTGTTTTCTCGCCGACGAGCCAGCCCCTGGCGCCGTCATAATTGAGCACACAGGTCGAGTTGGCGTGGATCTTTATTTGTGCTCGATCGAGCCGCACATCACGCCATTGCGCTCGCCCAGCGAGCCGTCCTCGTTCACGAGGAACTTGGGCACGACAAAGAGCGAGATGCCCTTTGTGCTGTCGGGCGCGCCCGGGGTCTTGGCAAGAACGAGGTGGATGATGTTGTCCGCCATGTCGTGCTCGCCCGCCGAGATGAAAATCTTGGTGCCGGTGATCGAATAGCTACCATCTGCCTGCGGCTCCGCCTTGGTCCGGATCATGCCCAGATCCGTGCCGCAATGCGGTTCGGTAAGGTTCATGGTGCCGGTCCATTCGTTGGAGATCATCTTCGGGAGATATTTCTCCTTTTGCTCCTGCGAACCCTTGGCGATCAGCGCGGACACCGCGCCATTGGTGAGACCGGGATACATGCCGAAAGCCTGGTTCGAACTGGAGATGAATTCTTCCATCACCATGCCGAGGACATGCGGCATGCCCTGTCCGCCGAACTCTTCGGGCGCGGAAAGCGTGCCCCAGCCCGCGGCGCGGAACTGGTCGAATGCTTCCTTGAAACCCTTAGGTGTGGTCACCGAACCATCTTCGTGACGCGTGCAGCCTTCCTGGTCGCCCGACTGGTTGATCGGCGCGAGGACCTCGGCGCAGAACTTGCCGCCTTCGTTGATCACCGCATCGGTCACGTCTTCGCTGGCCATCTCGAATCCGGGCAGATTGCCATAGCTCGAGAGGTCGAGAACCTCGTTGACGATGAAACGGGTGTCGCGAGTGGGCGCGGTATAGGTGGGCATCGTTGTGTCCTTAGGTACTTTGTTTCGGTCGGTTTTCCGCCGGGGAGGAATTTCAGTCGATCTGCGACTCTACAAGCGAGATGAACTCGGTGAGTTCCTTGATCGAGCTATCGATATCGGCGCGCTGCGCCTTGAGCTTGGCAACGTGGTTCTTGCACTTCTCGATCGTCACCCGCCGCTGCTCCTGCCGTCCGTCGTCGAGATCGTAGAGATCGATCATCTCGCGGATTTCAGTCAGCGAGAAGCCGACGTTCTTCGCTCGCATGATCCATGCGAGGCGGGCGCGGTCGCGCTTCGAATAGATCCGGGTCAGTCCGACGCGCGAAGGCGCGATCAACCCTTCGTCCTCGTAGAACCGCAGGGCACGGGCGGTGCAGTCGAACTCGCTGGTGAGATCGGAGATCGAGTATTGCTCACGGTCGAGCTTGTCCGGCCGTTCGAGATGAGCACCGGCGTGTCGGCGGTCCTTCTCTGCATGCGGGAAGTTATTGGGCAGCGGCTGTGTCATGCCACCCCAATACCTCAACGTTTACGTAAGCGTCAAGTCTTGACGGGCCGGAGAGTATCGCCATCCAACACCCTGTAGAAACAGCTGCGCGCGCCGGTGTGACAGGTCGGCCCCGCAGGTGTGCACATGAGGACAAGGGCATCCTGATCGCAATCCACGAGGACCTCATGAACCTTGAGGACATGCCCGGAACTCTCACCCTTTTTCCACAGCTTGCCACGCGATCGGGAATGGAAATGCGCCTCACCCGTCGCGCGTGTCGCTTCGAGCGCTTCCCGATCCATGAACGCGACCATGAGGACCTCTTGCGATCCCGCATCGACCACCACGGCGCTCAGCAGCCCCTTGTCATCGAACTTCGGCATGAACTGCGAGTCTGACTCGCGTTCCCTGTCACCGCTCACCGCGATCCCTTCCTTGAGTTGCATATGTGCTGGAACCTTGTTGCACGATAACCACAAAGGCCAGCCAAAATCGAGCCGTGATCGAAATGCGTATTTCCACGAGGCCCGGTTTCGGGAACATTCGCACCTGCAGGCAAAGTGAGGCCTGTCCACCGGAGCAGCGGTGCCATCAGAGCGCCAGGTTCATGGGGGTCACGGATACGCTGCCGCGTTGAGGGTTTGCGCGGCGCATCCGTAGAACGATGAGGGATGGACCAGGTGCTGCTGGGGGGCTGCACCGTCGTCGAGAGGCGGGTCCGGTATAATTCGTCACGTGGCGCCCGGGTCCGAAAGGTCCCGGGCGTTTCACTTTTCAGGCCGACTGCCGGACCGCATCGATCGCCTCGTCGAGCACACGGGTGAAGCAGGCGATTCGTACGCTGGCGGCACCGGACTTCTTCAGCTCCTTCACGCAGGCCTCGCTCGTTGCGCCGCTGGTGAGGACGTCATCGACAAGGATCACGTCTCGTCCTGTCAGGAGCGGCACCTTCGCGGGCGTTACGCGAATGGCACCCGCAAGCACTTTGGATCGTGCACGAGCGCCGAGTCCACCAAGGCTGGGGTCACCTTCACCCGCTCAAGTCCGTCGACCAGCAGCTGTCCATGTCCCATCCGGGCCAATTCGCGACCCAGCAGGACCGATTGGTTGTAGCCTCGCGTCCACAACCTTCGTCGGTGGAGCGGTACCGGAACAATAAGTCGGGCTGCATCGGCTTGCGGCAGGCGTGCAGCGATTAGCTTCGCCAGCATCGGGGCGAGTGCAATCCGCCCACCGTGTTTGAAGGCCAGCGCCAGCTTCCGGGAAGTCTGGGTATAGAGCGTCCCTGCAAAAATTCCGTCGTGCCGAGGAGGCTTTGACAGGCATGGGCCACATATGGCGCCAGCGGTCGTGCCAATGTCCCCGAACGGTCTCTGGCAAGCAGAACACGCCGGTTCTGTGGGGATCACCAGGTCACCGAAGCAAGCCGGGCAAAGTCCGCCCTGCGCACCAATCGCATCGCCGCATGCGGCGCAGCGCGGTGGGTAAACGAAATCGAGCAGCGGCGCGAGACTCTCGGAAATCAAGCGGCTTTTCGACATTCGCCTTTGTTGCCCCGCTTGCGTGACCGGCGCAAGCACGGCAGGGCGGGGGACGATGGCAAGCACGGCCCCTCCCCGCATTTTTTCCCGCGAAAGACGCATCGCCAATTTGCGGCGCGCGCGCGTTCGGCAGTCGCAACGCGACGCAGCCCGCTACATCTTCGACGACATGGTCGAAGACGTGCTCGAACGCCTCGAGTTCATGCGTCTCGAACCCAGGCAAGTCCTCGTCGTCGGAGACCTGACAGGAACCCTTGCGCTCTCGCTGCGAGGGTCTGGCGCCCATGTCGAGGAGCTCGATGTCGCCAGTTTCGATGAAGAGCAGCCCCTCGATAGTGGTCCTTACGACCTCATTGTCAGCCTCTCCTCACTCGATCGCGTGAACGACCTTCCCGGCGCCCTGCTTCACCTTCGCAATGCGCTTGCCGATGATGGACTGCTGATCGCCAGCATCATCGGCGCAGGAAGCCTTCCACATCTGCGTCAGGCCATGATCATGGCGCAGCCCGATCGACCGGAGCCGCGAATGCACCCTTTGGTCGACAACGCCGCGGCCTCGGCCCTGCTCCAGCGAGCCATGTTTGCACGGCAGGTCGTCGATAGTCGCACCCTGACCGTATCGTTCGGATCGCTCGAACGCCTTGTGCAGGACCTGCGAGACCAGGGCCTGGGCAATGCTCTGGAGCGTCCCGGATCGCCCTTGGGTGGCGACGGTCTGGCGCTGGCCCGCGCCGCCTTCATGAAGAGCGCGAACAGGCACGGCCGGGTCCTCGAAGTCTTCGAGATACTGACCCTAACCGGTTGGAAAAACTAACGAAGACTGGCCTGTGCTGCCGCAAGCCGGGCGATCGGTACGCGGTAGGGGGAGGCACTAACGTAGTCGAGGCCGGTCTCTTCGCAGAACGCGATACTGGCCGGATCGCCCCCATGTTCGCCGCAGATGCCGAGTTTGATTCCCTCGCGTGTCGCCCTACCCCGCTCGGCAGCAAGTTCGACCAGCTGGCCGACACCGTCCGTGTCGAGGCTGACGAAGGGATCGCGTGCGAAGATGCCCTTTTCGACATATGCCGTCAGGAAGCGCCCAGCATCGTCACGGCTGACACCGAGCGTCGTCTGGGTGAGATCGTTGGTGCCGAAGCTGAAGAACTCGCCCACCTCGGCGATCTCGCCCGCCATCAGTGCGGCACGCGGCAATTCGATCATGGTGCCGACAAGATACTCGACCGTGCAACCCGATGCAGCGAAGACCTCTTCCGCAACGCGATCGACCACACTCTTGAGCAATTCGAGCTCGCGGCGGGTTGCCACGAGCGGAATCATGATCTCCGGCACCGGCGCCTCGCCCGACGACTTGGCCACTTCACAGGCAGCCTCGAAGATAGCCCGAGCCTGCATCTCGTAGATCTCGGGATAGGTGATCCCAAGGCGGCAACCGCGATGGCCGAGCATCGGGTTGAACTCGTGCAGTTCGGCGGCACGGCGCTTGATCTGGTCGACATCGCGCCCGGTTGCCGCGGCGAGATCTGCGAAGTCCTGCTCCTCATGCGGCAGGAATTCGTGCAGCGGCGGATCGAGCAGGCGGATAGTGCACGGCAGGCCGACCATGACTTCGAAGATCCTGGCGAAATCGCTGCGCTGTTCGGGGAGCAGCTGGTCGAGCGCCGCCCGCCGCCCGGCCTCGTTTTCGGCAAGGATCATCTGGCGGACCAGGCTGATGCGATCGGCATCGAAGAACATGTGCTCCGTTCGACACAGACCGATACCCTCGGCACCGAACTGGCGCGCCATGCGGCAATCGTTCTCTGTTTCGGCATTGGTGCGCACACGCATCCGACGGTGCTTGTCGGCCCATTCCATCAGCGTACCGAAGTCGCCCGCGAGCTCGGGTTCGATCGTCGCAACCTCGCCCGCCATGACTTGCCCATTGGCGCCGTCGATGGTGATCGTGTCGCCTTCCTTGAGCTCCCGATTGCCGATAGTGAGCGTGCGACCTTCGCGCGCGATCGACACCTGCGATGCGCCCGATACGCACGGACGCCCCATGCCGCGCGCCACGACCGCAGCATGGCTGGTCATCCCGCCGCGTGCGGTGAGGATGCCGGTCGCCGCGTGCATGCCGTGAATGTCTTCGGGTGAAGTCTCGACCCGGACCAGGATCACCTTTTCGCCGCGATTGGCCCACTGCTCGGCGGTGTCGGCGTCGAGCACGATCCTGCCACTGGCTGCGCCCGGCGAGGCTGGCAGCCCCGTGGTCAGCACATCGCGCGATGCCTTGGGGTCGAGCGTCGGGTGAAGCAGCTGGTCCAGCGCCATCGGATCGACGCGCAGGATCGCGGTCTTCTCGTCGATCAGCCCTTCGCCGACCATCTCGACCGCCATCCTGAGCGCGGCCTTCGCGGTGCGCTTGCCGCTGCGGGTCTGGAGCAGCCACAGCTTGCCCTGCTGCACGGTGAACTCGATATCCTGCATATCGGTGTAGTGCTTCTCGAGCAGGTCGAACACATGGGCCAGCTCGCCATAGGCTTCGGGCATGGCCTCTTCCATGCTCAGCGGCTTGGCATTGGCATTCTCGCGCGCGGCCCTGGTCAGGTATTGCGGCGTGCGAATCCCGGCGACGACGTCCTCGCCCTGCGCGTTGACGAGCCACTCGCCGTAATAGGCACGCTCTCCGGTGGAGGGATCACGGGTGAAGGCCACGCCAGTCGCAGAGGTGTCGCCCATATTGCCGAACACCATCGCCTGCACGTTGACGGCTGTGCCCATATCATGCGGGATGTCGTTGAGGCGGCGATAGACCTTGGCACGCTCGCTGTCCCAGCTGTCGAATACGGCGCGGATGGCACCCCAGAGCTGCTCGTTCGGGTCCTGCGGGAACGGTGCGTCATGCTCTTCCGAAACGATGCGCTTGTACTCGGCGACCAGCGACTGCCAGTCCTCCGCGCTCATCTCGGTGTCGGCGTAATAGCCATTGTCTTCCTTGGCGATCTCCAGCGCTTCCTCGAACAGTCCGTGATCGAGCCCGAGGACGACGTCGGAGTACATCTGGATGAAGCGGCGATAGCTGTCCCAGGCGAAGCGATCATCGCCCGAAGTCTTGGCGAGGCCCTGCACCGTATCGTCATTGAGGCCGAGGTTGAGGACCGTGTCCATCATGCCCGGCATGGAAATCTTCGCGCCCGAGCGGACCGAGACCAGCAGCGGATCGGCGGCATCGCCGAAGCCCTTGCCGACCGTGCGCTCGACATGAGCAAGCGCGTCGGCGACTGCTGCGCGCAAGCTATCGGTGAAATCCGCGCCTTCCGCGAGATACTTCAGGCATTCTTCGGTCGAGATCGTAAAGCCCGGAGGGACCGGCAGGCCGATGCTCGCCATTTCGGCCAGGTTCGCGCCTTTTCCGCCAACCACGCCCTTGTCCTTCTGGCGCGGGTCCGAATGCGGAGCATCGCCGCCGAAAGTGAAGACCGTTTCCGTCACCAATAGTCCTTCCGAAGTTGACAAAGGTGACACCGTGTCACCCATGCAATGATGCATCCAATGCGTTGGAAGATAACATATATCTAGCAAAACGCAGCGGGTTACACCTTGCTGTTGTCGCCCCCCCCTTCGATCCTGGAGAAGTCGGCGACTTTGTGCACCGCAGCACGGAACGTCGCAAGCAGGTCGAGCCGGTTTGCACGTTTCATTTCTTCATCCGCGTTTACCGTCACTTCATCGAAGAAACGGTCGATCGGTGCGCGCAGGGAGGCGAGCGCGGCCATGGCGGCGGCGAAGTCCTCTGCGGCAATGGCCCTGGCGGCCTGCGGCTGTGCGGTGGCGAGAGCGTCCATGAGTGCCTTTTCGGCGGGTTCGGGCGTGTAGGAAAGCTCCTTCGCATGGCGCTCGGCCATCTTGGCATCGACGACAGCCTTCATGTCGGGATCGTCGACCATCGCCAGCGGGTCTTCCTCACCCGTACGGCTGATCTCGCCTTCGATGCCGTGCCAGTCTTCCTTCTTGAGGATATTGGCAGCGCGTTTGTAGCCCGCGAGAAGGTTGGCGCCGTCGTCGGTGTCGAGGAATCCGGCAAGCGCCCTCGCCCGCGCCTCAACACGGTCAATCCGCATATCGGTCTTGCCAGACCAATCGCGGGACGCGGCGACATAGTCGTGTCGAACGCCTTCGTCGCGCAACTGGACCGCAAGTCGATCAAGCAGGAACTCGCCCAGTTTCTCGGGAAGCCCCACGATTGGCTTGCTGGCCCATGCGTGAACGACCTGGTCCAGTTCCAGCTTGAGATCGTTTGCCTGCACAAGGCGCAAATACCCAAGTGCGGCCCGACGGAGAGCGAAGGGATCTTTCGAGCCCGTCGGCAGGATATCGATCTTGAAGAAGCTCAGAAGGTTGTCGAGCTTGTCCGCGAGGCTGACCGCAACCGTTGTCGGAGCCGTCGGAACGTCGTCGCTAGCACCTACTGGCTTGTAGTGATCGCGGATGGCTTCGGCGACTTCGGCAGAGAGACCTTCCGCCTTGGCGTAGTAACCACCCATCAGACCTTGGAGCTCTGGAAACTCACCGACCATTTCCGTGACGAGGTCGGCCTTGCAAAGCTCTGCGGCCTTCCGTGCCAGCTTGTGATCGCCATTCGGAGCCTTGGCATCGAAGACGAGCCAGTCGGCGAGCTTGGCCACGCGATCGACCTTGTCAGCCACGGTGCCCAGCTTCTCGTGAAAAGTAATCCGCTCCAGACCCCTGGCGTGTTCGGCGAGAGACTTCTTACGGTCCACTTCCCAGAAGAACCGCGCGTCGGACAGGCGGGCGGCGAGGACCTTGCGGTTCCCGTCGACCACGCGGGCGCCGCCGTCTTCCGCCTCGATATTGGCGGTGCAGATGAAGGCGTTGGCGAGCTTGCCTGCACTATCCTCGCAGACGAAATACTTCTGGTTCACGCGCGCGGTAAGCTGGATCGTTTCGGGCGGAACTTCGAGGAAATCCTCCTCGAAACGGCCAAGCAGCGGGACAGGCCATTCGGTGAGGCCCGCGTTCTCGATGACCAGCCCCTCGTCCTCGACGAGCTTGAGGCCCGCATCGGTTGCTGCCTTGGCAGCACCGCTGCGAATGATGTCCTGCCGCTCTTCATGGTCAACGATGACATGACCCGCGCGCAGCTTCACCGCATAGTCAGCGGCACTGCCGATGGTGATGTCGCCCGAATGGTGGAACCGGTGGCCAAGCGTGACTGCGCCCGATGTAACGCCGTGCACCTCGCACTCGACCACATCGTCTCCCAGCAGCGCCACGATACCCGACAGCGGGCGTACCCAGCGCAGGCTCTCGGTGCTGATCGAGGCGGCACCCCAACGCATCGACTTGGGCCAGCTGAAATCGCGGATGATCCCCGGTATCGCCTCGGCGAGCAAATCCCTGGTTGCGCGGCCGGGAATGTTCTTCACGGCGAAGTAAGTCGCCCTGCCCTTCACATCGCGCTCTTCGAGGTCGCTCCGCTCGACACCCGCCTTGCGGCAGAAGCCTTCCAGCGCCTGATCGGGCGCACCGACCGGCGGGCCTTTCAGTTCCTCGCTGACCGCCTCGGTCGCTTCGGGCAGGCCGCGTGCAATCAAAGCAAGACGGCGCGGGGTCGACCAGACGGTGATCTCGCCCACTGCGACACCGGTAGCTTCCACCTCACGGCGGAACAGCTTTTCGAGTTCGGCGCGCGCGCCCGCCTGCATCCGGGCCGGGATTTCTTCGCTGCGGAGTTCGAGGAGGAAGTCGCTCATTTCGACCACTCCGGATATTTCTCGGCCCAGGCGGCGGCTTCCTTGGCCATGTGCGCCTCACAGCTGCCACGCGCCAGATCACGGACGCGGCCCATGTAGCTCGCACGTTCCTGCACGCTGATCACGCCACGGGCCTGCAACAGGTTGAAGATGTGGCTCGCCTCGACCGCCTGTTCATAGGCAGCGATGGGAACCTCGTTGGCGAGCGCATTCTTGCACTCGGCCTCGGCCTTGTTGAACAGGTCGAACAGCGCATCGGTCTCGGCGACCTCGAAGTTCCACTTTGACATCTGCTTCTCGTTCTCGAGGAAGACGTCACCGTAAGTGACTCCGTGCCCGTTGAAATCGAGGTCGTACACATTGTCGACGCCCTGGATATACATGGCGAGGCGTTCGAGCCCGTAGGTCAGCTCGCCCGCGACCGGCTTGCAGTCGAAGCCGCCCATCTGCTGGAAATAGGTGAACTGGGTGACCTCCATCCCGTCGCACCAGACTTCCCAGCCAAGGCCCCAAGCGCCCAGCGTGGGGCTTTCCCAGTCGTCCTCGACGAAGCGGATGTCGTGCTTGAGCGGATCGATCCCGATGACGCGCAAGCTTTCGAGGTACCAGTCCTGGATGTCCGGCGGGCTCGGCTTCAGGATCACCTGGTATTGGTAATAGTGCTGAAGGCGGTTCGGGTTCTCGCCGTAGCGGCCGTCGGTCGGGCGACGACAGGGCTGGACGAAGGCGGCATTCCACGGCTCGGGGCCGAGCGCGCGCAGCGTAGTCGCGGTGTGGAAGGTGCCCGCCCCCATGCGCATGTCATAGGGCTGGAGGATAAGGCACCCCTTCGCGCTCCAGAAATCGTGCAGCGCGAGGATCATGTCCTGGAATGATTTTTGCGGATTGCGGTCCATGGCGCGGGGCTTTGGCGGATGCGCGAAAACGCGTCAATGCCGCGATGCAACGCCGTCGAAAATGACAGGTTATCGAGACACGATGTCAGGTGTTGTTGACATTGTCAGCGAATCGCGACATATAGTCAGGACAACCTGACATGCTGGATGGTTGACCTCACCACTGGACTCTACATCCAACTGGAGAATAGTCATGAAGAAGACCCTTATCCTTGCCGCTGCCCTGATCGCCACATCTGCTACGGCCAATGCGCAGTCGACACCCACAATCACGGTGGACACTGCCGATCTCGACCTGACAACCGTTGATGACCAGCAGCGCTTCGATGAGCGTGTGCAAGACGCGGCCGTTCGTGCGTGCCGCACTCCTGACCGCGACCTGGGTGCGCGACACCTTGAACTTGCCTGCCGTGACAACCTTCGCACTCCCGCGTGGGCGGCAATCGGCCACAAGCCGGCAAAGTGATCTCGCTACTGCCCGTCCCCCTCGATGACGGGGCGGGCAGACTTCCAAACTCGTGGAGCCATATCCAATGAGCAATAAGACGACCATTTCACGCACGTCGATTCACCTCGCGGCCGCCATCGTGGGCTGCATCACACTTGTCGGAACGTGGCTGGCCAAACTGGACGTGATCGGCGGCGCAGGGGCAACGACAATGGGAATTCTCTTTGTCGTTTCCGCCGTTGCAATGTTCGTCACGCGCAATGCGGACGAGTATGTGGTGGCCTTGTGGCGGGCTGGTGCGAACGCTGCCTTCCTCGCCCTGCTTGCCACCTACATCTTTGCGCCGTTCGCCGAAGGTTTCTACGATGGCCTCTCCGGCGGGGAAAGCCACATGGATACACCCATCGATCTCGCGCCCACGCTGGCTTTCTCAGCCTTCTTCCTCGCCCATAGCTGGGCCCGCCTACGCGGCACTTTCTAGGACTGGGGAGCACGACATGATGGCTATTGGTCCGAAGGCTCTGCGGCAAATGGAGGCAAGGCGTGAATAACCGCCTCAAGGTCCTGCGTGCCGAACGCAATTGGAGCCAGGCTGAGCTCGCCCAGCATCTGGACGTCAGCCGCCAGGCAGTAAACGCAATCGAGACGGGGAAACACGATCCGTCCCTTCCCCTGGCTTTCCGCATTTCACGGCTGTTCGACATGCCGATCGAGGAGATTTTCGATGATGGTCACGCTTGAAGAAGAGCAGCGCGACGACAGCTTCCCGCGAAAGCTTGCACGCTTCCTGGCAATAGGTTTTGCCGTGATCCTGGTTGTATTCGGTTTCGCGGTCGCGACCGGCGGAGCCGTGGTGCTGTTCGAGAAGGGTGAACTCACGGCCAGGGTGCTGGGCGCACTGGGTCTCGGACTGGCCCTTTTCAGTGCGGGGGCGTTCTCGCTGTTTCGGCTGAACCCCCTCTCGTTCCTCAATGAGCCGGTTTCCGAAAGTGTGCGCAAGACGCGCCGCTCGGTTGCGTGGAGCATGTTGCTCGGTGCAGCGCTCGGCATCGCGCTGGTTGTCAGCGATTCCGACCTGAACGCCTTCTCGAATGGCCCGATCGATCGCAATGTCGCGATTGCTGTCTCGCTGGCCTACGTGGTCTTTACGCCGATCTTCGCACTCTACTGGCACCGCAATGCCGATGAATACGAGCGCGCAGCCTATGCCGATGGCGCACTTGTGGCGATCTATGCCTACTCCCTGATCACGCCCGGCTGGTGGATGCTGACGCGGGCCGGCCTCGTGCCTCCGCAGGATCCGATGATCGTGTTCCTGATCGTCATAGCGATCTGGGGCATTGGCTGGCTCATGAAGAAATCGGACTGACATCGTCCGCTCGGTCCACTAACAATCTATCCAAACAGGAAGACCAAGATGAAGAAGTTTCTCGTTTCAGCTGCAAGTGCCGCGCTGATGTTCCAAAGCGTCGCAACGTTCGCTCAGGAAGCCGCATCACCGGTGGACACACCCGCAACCGTTGTTGCGACGGGGTCGGAAGCTCCCGCAGGACCGGCCCTGTGGAAGTTGTCCGACGAAGACACCACCATCTATCTGTTCGGCACCATCCACGCCCTGCCCCGCGAAGTGAAGTGGTTCGGTGGCTCGATCGAGGAAGCGATCGACAGTTCGGGTTCGCTCGTCACGGAGATCCCTGGAGATTCGATCAACGATCCCGCATCGCAGCAGATGATCGCCGGAAAGGCCATGCTTCCAACCGGTGAGACGCTGCGCAGCCTGCTCGATGAAGACCAGCGGGTCTCCTACGAGACCGCCATGGCAAAGCTCGGCATCCCTGTCGAAGCCTTCGACATGTTCGAACCCTGGTTCGCGGGAATGACCCTGGCAATGCTGCCGCTAATGAAGGCCGGCTACGACATGGAATCGGGTGTCGAAAAAGTCGTCGAACGCGAAGCGCCCGAAACCGCCCGGCGCGAGGCGCTGGAAACCATCGGTTTCCAGATCGACATGCTCGACACGCTGCCGGTGAAGTCGCAGGTCGAATTCCTGATGTCGTCTGCCAGCAATATCGACGAGGTTTCGGCGATGATGGACAAGATGGTCGCCGAATGGATGGAGGGCGATGCCGACGGGCTTGCTGCGCTCCTGAACGAGGGTCTGACCGATCCCGTGCTCGCCGAGGCACTGCTCTACAAACGCAATGCCAATTGGGCCGAATGGATCGACGACCGCATGGATGATCCCGGAACCGTCTTCATTGCGGTCGGCGCAGGGCATCTTGCGGGGGAGAAGAGCGTCCAGAATTTCCTGACCGAACGCGGCTTCACTATCGAGCGGGTACAGTAAGCTCAGGTCACGATGCGGCACATTGTCAGCCTTCTGCTTGGCACGCTCGCAATCGCGGGTTGTGATCGGGCTCCTTCCCCGCTGGCGGAAGGCGAGCCTCATCCCGCACTATGGGAAGTTCGCGCGGCGAACGGCGAGGTCGAAGGCTGGCTTTTCGGGACCGTCCATGCGCTCCCCGATCGAACGCGGTGGCGCTGGGCCAAACTCGACGAGGTGCTGGAAGAGGCCGACTTGCTGGTCGTCGAGGTAGCGAATCTGGATGACGATGCCGCAATGGCGCGCGAATTCCAGGCGCTCGCGTTCGACAAGCCCGCGCTCCCGCTTCGCGACCGGGTCTCTCCCGAACTTCGCGACGAGTTCGATCTCCTCCTGTCCCGGTCGGGCGCGGCTAGCTCCGATCTAGACCGTATGGAGAGTTGGGCCGCGGCGCTTGCCCTTGCCCAGCTGGACCAGGCAGGCGGACAGGAAAACGGCGTCGACCGGGCGCTTCTCAAGGCCTTCGAGGATCGCAGGATAGTCGAGCTCGAGGGTGCTGCAGCCCAGCTGGCGATATTCGACCGACTGCCGGAGAAGGAGCAGCGCGACCTCCTCGATGCGGTGGTGTTGGAGGCCACCGGCGACGGCGCGGCCGAGGCATCCATGCCGGAAGACTGGCGCCGCGGCGACCTCGAGAAGCTGGCGCGAAACACCACAAGCGGGATCCTGGCCGACCCGGAACTGCGCGTGGCGCTCCTCGAAGATCGCAACAAGGCCTGGGCGATCGAGATCGCCCGCATCCTCGATGGCGAGGACAGGCCGATCATTGCGGTAGGCGCCGGGCATCTGATCGGCAGGGACAGCCTTGCAGAGCTTCTCGAAAAGCGTGGCTACACCGTACACCGCGCGGAATAGGCCAGCCCCACCCCTTCGCGCTTGCTTTTGCGGCGCACAACGCTATACGCGCCCTTCGGCGTCATGGTCATCCCTGGAGGCGTGGCGGACCGAAGTACCCAAATGCATTCGAAAGGTATGTGACATGAGCGACGCTCTGACCCTGCCGGCCGAGGCGCGCGAACGGGCTGGCAAGGGAGCCTCCCGTCAACTTCGCCGCGAAGGCCGTGTTCCCGCTGTAATTTACGGCGGCAAGGAAGAACCCACACTGATTCACGTGGAAGCCAAGGAACTGGTTCGCCAACTCGGCACCGGCCACTTCATGAACTCGATCGTCGAGATCGAGCTCGGTGGCAAGACCATCCGTGCGCTCCCCAAGGACGTCGCAGTCCATCCCGTCAACGATCGTCCCGAGCATGTCGATTTCCTTCGCATGACCAAGGGCGGCAAGATCGAAGTCATGGTCCCCGTCGTGTTCACGAACGAGGAAGCATCGCCCGGCCTCAAGAAGGGTGGCGTTCTCAATATCGTCCGTCACGAGCTCGACCTGATCTGCGAAAACGACAAGATTCCGAACGAGATCGAGATCGACGTTACCGGCAAGGATGTCGGCGATTCGATCCACATCAGCGAAGTGTCCCTGCCGGCAGGCAGCGAGAGCGCGATCACTGATCGCGACTTCACCATCGCTACGCTGGTCGCTCCCTCGGCTCTCAAGAAGGCCGAAGGCGACACTACGACGGCTGATGCTGCCGACGTCCCCGCGACTGCGCAGGATGCCGACGAAGCTGAAACCGCCGAAGGCGAAGGCGAGGAAGGCGGCGAGTAAGCCACTTTTCGATAAGCCAATCACCAGAGCGCCGGGCTTCGCAAGAAGTCCGGCGTTTTGCTTTTCAGGAGGATGATAGTGGCCGAGGACAGGACTGCTTTTCTGGACGTCACGCCTGAACAGGGCGCGCAGTTCTTCGGAACGCCGGACAAGGGCGAACTGGTCATGCTCAACCTCCTGCGCTTCCGCGAGCGTGCGGACTATTCCCATGCTCCCGAGCTCGAACCGGAAGGTGGGGCGACGGGCCGCGAGGCATATGCGCTCTATATGGCTGGGCTCGAGCCGTTGCTCGAAGCCAGTGGCGGCAAGCTGCTCTTCGCCGGCAATGCGGACCGCTTCCTTATTGGACCGGCGGACGAGAAGTGGGACTTCGTGATGCTGGTCCAGCAGGCCGGAAAGTCGAGTTTCCTCGCATTCGCGTCGGATCCCGATGCCCAGAGGATAACCCGGCATCGCACTGCCGCCCTCGCCGATTCACGATTGCTTCCGCTTTGGCGCGCCGCGTCACCGGTGTAGGCTTCCGATGCAACGCGTCCTTGTCATTGGTTCGCCTGGCGCGGGCAAGTCGACCTTTGCGCGCAACCTTTCTGCCGCAGTGGGCCTGCCCCTGATCCACCTCGATGCAGAATATCACCTCCCGGGATGGGCCGAGCCCGAACCCGACGCGTGGAACGCGAAACTCGACCTGCTGATCGCCGGTGACAGGTGGATCATAGACGGCAATTACGGAGGCAGCCTTGAGCGTCGCCTGAGGCGGGCCGATACGGCAATCCTCCTCGATTATCCGACCTGGCTGTGCCTGTGGCGCCTGCTCAAGCGCATCCTGACACTGCGCGGGACAGTGCGGCCCGACGCAGCACCCGAATGCGCTGAACGCCTGGACTGGGAATTCCTGCACTATGTCCTGGTCTTCCGGCGGGCGAAATCGCCCACGGTCGAACGGCGGCTCGCGACTTTTCCCGGCAAGGTCCTGCGTTTCCGCCACCCGCGTGAGGCGCAGGCCTTTCTCGATCGACTCGCTTGAGCTAGCAGGCGCCCATGCAGATCTGGACAGGCCTCGGAAATCCCGGACCGCAATATGCGCTCCACCGGCACAATGTCGGCTTCATGGTGTGCGACTTGCTGGCAGAGATGTACGATTTCGGCCCCGTGCAGAAGAAGTTCTCCGGCTGGGTCCAGGAAGGACGCATTGCAGGGCAGAAGATCCTCCTGCTCAAGCCCGCTACCTATATGAACGAGAGCGGCCGTGCGGTGGGCGAGGCACTGCGCTTCTACAAGCTCGATGTCGATGCTCTCACGGTCTTCCATGACGAGCTCGATCTCGCCGCATTCAAGGTCAAGGTTCGCACCGGCGGCGGTCTTGCGGGCCACAATGGCCTGCGCAGCATCAACCAGCACCTCGGCCCTGATTTCCGCCGTGTACGCATCGGCATCGGGCATCCCGGCCACAAGGATCGCGTGACCGGCCATGTGCTGGGAAATTACGCCAAATCGGAGATGGACGATCTCGCAACCATGCTCGCAGGGATCGGAGCCGAGGCCGAATGGCTGGCGCGCGGCGACGATGCTCGCTTTATGAGCGAGCTCGCGCTGAGAATGCAGGATTGATCCGGTTAGCGGGTCGAAGAAGACCTGTTCCCAAGTGAGACAGGGCAATTACTCGCGTGGATTTCGCTCAGGCTTGCTGTCAGTTAGCGGCATGAAATTTGAGCAAGATTCTTCGGAATGAGGGCAATTGTGAACTTCAAGCGATTCATCACTCGCGCACTTGCGATGGCCGGGCTGGCATTAGCCACTCCGGCAGTGGCGGAGCCGATCATGCTGGATGCCGGATCGATCGGTGACAGCTTCACCATCGATTTCGACGGATTCGTCGACGGCGGCCCGTCGATCGATGGTCTGGGCTCCTCGCTCACGCTGACGCTGACGGGCATCGAGAACGGTATCTACACCTTCGATTACTCGCTGACCAACACCGGCGCCATCGGCGACGGGATCTATTCGCGTGTCTCGGGCTTCGCCTTCAACACCGATCCGGAGATCGATGCCGCGACCAGCACCGGCACCTATCGCTACACCAATACCGATTCGAACTATCCGAACGGTATCGGCACGGTCGACGTGTGCTTCCAGGCCCGCCGCACCGGCAGCTGCGCTGGTGGCGGTTCGGGCGGTGTCTACGACGGCTACACCGGTTCAGGCACGTTGAGCCTTTCGTTCGGCACCGAGCCTGCCGAGCTTACCCTCGACGATTTCTTCGTTCGCTACCAGTCGATCTACGGCATCGACGGTGTGACGTCGGCCAGCGGTCGCCAGGTTACATCGACCTCGACTTCGAGCGGCATGAACGTGCCCGAGCCGAACATGGTTCTGCTGTTCGCCTTCGCGATCCTGGCGCTGGCCTTCGGCACCCGTCGCCGCCGCTTCGCTGCGGCAGCCCCGGCGCGAGTGGCTTACGCCTGACCCCAGTTTGACCACCGAGGTCAATCAAGGCGGCGCGGAACTTCGGTTCTGCGCCGCTTTTTCATCCCGGAAGGCTGTTGCTCAGTTTCTTTCGGCTTCGGCAAGGTGGCGGGTGATCGTCGCATTGTCCGGATCGAGCCTTGCTGCCCGGCGGAGCATTTCGAGGCCCCGGGCCTTCGATCCCGTGCGTACAAGCAGCCAGCCCGCAGTGTCGAGGATGGAGGGGTTGTCGGGTTCAAGCTTTGCAGCCCTGAGTGCAAGCTGAAGCGCTTCCTCATCCTGACCCAGCTTCTGTTTCGCAAAGGCAAGATTGTTGAGGACCATCGCGTTGTCGCGATTGGTCCGCGAAAGGATGGTTTCGTAGTAGCTCGCTGCGTCACGCCACTGGCTGTTGCGCAGCGCCCGGTCGGCCTTGGCCAGTTCGCCGCCAATCCATTCCGCAGAGGGACGACCGATCCTTTGCTCAAAGCCCTTGGCTGAGTCGCTACCGGAAGCTTTCGCAGCCTGGGCAGCCAGCTCAAGCTCTTCCGGAGTCGCATCGGGCCGGCTGGCCAATGGGCGGATCACCGACAATGCGCCGGCCGCGTCTTTTGTCGCCAGCCTGGCCCTCGCGACAAGGACCCGGAGCGAGCGCGAGCCCGGTTGCCGCTTGAATGCGGGTTCAAGAATGCCCTGCGCGAGCGCAGGTTGCTTCAGTTCGAGGAGTGCCTGGCCGTAAAGGCCGGGCATCGCGCTGGCCTGGCGTAGGTCTGCCTCAAGCGGCTGGAGAACTGCGCGAACCCTGGCCCAGTCGCCTTGCTTGCCTGCAATTCGTGCGTCGAGGAAGGCGACCTGGGCATCGTCCGGCGCTTCCTGCGACAGTTCCGCGACCAGCGTCCTGGCCTCGTCGAGGCGATCGAGCGTCACGAGGGTCGCTGCCTTGCCTATCCGACCGTCGTAATTGCGTGGATGCAATTCCAGCACCCGCTCATAGTCGGCCAGAGCGGCGGGAACCTCGTTGCGCGCTTCGTGGATACGGGCGCGGACGAGGTGCGCCTCGACCTGCCGCGGATCAAGCTTCAGCGCGCGTCCAACCAGCGCCTCGGCCTGGTCGGGCTCATCCTGTAACAGCGTGAAGCGGGCATAGGAGGCGAGCAGCCCCGCGTCCTGCTTGTCGCGTGCAGCGCCGGTGGCGAAGGCTTCGGCAGCAGCATCGGGCTTCTCCAGGCCGATCAGCGCCAGCGCACGAATGCGGTCGGCGGCTGATGTCTCGATGCCTTCGACCCGTTCGATGGCACTGTCGAAACGGCCGCGCAGGACCTCGGCCTCACCGGAAACGAGAGCAACCCCGGGTTTCTGCGCCAAGTCCTGCGGCAGCTTCTCCAGCGTCGCCGCGGCACCTTCGCCGTCGCCGAGCGCCAGTTGTGCCCTTGCCAGCAACAGCCGCATTTCGTGATCGCCTGGCCGGTCGCGCAGTCCGCTGATCAGAGAAACACGCGCGCTGCGGAAATCGTTCGCGGCGAAGGACTCGCGCGCATTGGCAAAACTCGTGTCGGGATCGGGCGAGCACGCCGAAAGAGCCGCTGCAAGGGCGATCGTCGAATAGGGGAAAAGATATCGGATCATGATGTACCCCTAACACCCGAGGCTAAAGCATTGGTGAAATTTGCGAGGTGTGCTGGGCCTCGCAGATCGCTTTCTCCATCTGTCGCGCTGGCATTACGGCGCGCTTGTAGCTAAGGGCGCGGCCAAAGCCATTTTCCGGAGTTTTCGATGGGTTTCCGTTGCGGGATCGTCGGCCTGCCCAACGTGGGCAAGTCCACCCTTTTCAATGCACTGACCGAAACGCAGGCCGCGCAGGCCGCGAACTATCCGTTCTGCACGATCGAACCGAACGTAGGGCAGGTTTCGGTGCCGGACGAACGGCTCGACAAGATCGCCGCGATTGCCGGTAGTGCGAAGATCATTCCAACGCAGCTTGCATTCGTCGACATTGCGGGTCTCGTCAAAGGCGCCAGCAAGGGTGAAGGCCTGGGCAACCAGTTCCTCGGCAACATCCGCGAGGTCGATGCCGTGGTTCACGTCCTGCGTTGTTTTGAAGACGACGACATCCAGCACGTCGCCAACAAGGTCGACCCCATCGCCGATGCCGAAGTGGTCGAGACCGAGCTGATGCTCGCCGACCTCGAAAGCCTCGAGAAGCGCGTCCCGGCAGCGGCCAAGCGCGCTACAGGCGGCGACAAGGAGGCCAAGTTGATGGCTTCGGTCCTGGGTCAGGCTCTGGAACTGCTGCGCGACGGCAAGCCCGCCCGCCTCACCGAACCGAAGGACGACGAAGAAGCGCGCATCTTCAAGCAGGCACAACTGCTGACCGCGAAGCCGGTGCTTTACGTCTGCAACGTTGCCGAAGAAGATGCGGCGAAAGGCAATGCGCTGTCCGAGCTGGTCTTTGCCAAGGCCGCAGCCGAGGGTGCCGAGGCTGTTGTAGTCTCGGCCGCCATCGAGAGCGAGCTGGTTGCCATGCCGGCCGAGGACCGCGCCGAATATCTTGTCGAGCTCGGTCTGGACGAAAGCGGCCTGAGCCGCGTGATCCGCGCCGGATACAAGCTGCTCGGCCTGAAGACCTTCTTCACCGCCGGACCCAAGGAAGCGCGCGCATGGACATTCCCCAACGGGGCCAAAGCCCCGCAGGCGGCCGGCGAGATCCACACCGATTTCGAACGCGGCTTCATCCGTGCCGAGACCATCGCATATGACGATTTCGTCGGCCTCGGCGGCGAAAGTGGCGCCAAGGAGGCCGGCAAGTTGCGTCAGGAAGGCAAGGAATACGTGGTCCAGGACGGTGACGTCATGCTGTTCAAGTTCAACGTCTGAGGGAATGATGAAACCGATCGCTGCTGCTCTCACTCTTGCGCTGACATTCGCAACTGGCGCCTGCGCCACCCTGCCCGCGCCCACCTCGGAAATTGCAACAGCAGAGCAACGCGAACCGGTAACGATCCTCGTCTCGATCGACGGTTTCCGGTCTGACTATCTCGACCAGGGCCTGACCCCTACGCTATCTGCCCTGGCCGCCGGTGGCGTGAGGGCGGACATGTCGCCGTCCTTCCCCAGCAAGACCTTCCCCAACCACTGGACGCTCGTAACCGGGCTCGTGCCAGATCATAACGGGGTCACGGCCAACAAGATGGAGGATCCCCGTCGTCCGGGCGAGACCTTCACCATGGCCAATGTCGACCCCTTCTGGTGGAGCGATGCCAAACCAATCTGGGTGGAGGCCGAGGATGCCGGCATCCGCAGCGCCGCGATGTTCTGGCCGGGATCGGCTGTTCCCTGGGGCGGCAAGGTCGAAGGCTGGGGCCCGGTCAAAGGGGGCAAGCTGCCGCAGGACTGGCAGCAATTCTCCATGCAGATCACCAACACGCAGCGCGTGAACAGCGTGCTCGACTGGCTGCGCCGCCCAGTGGATATCCGTCCCGAATTCGTGACGCTTTACTTCGATACGGTCGACACGGCTGGCCACGACGGCGGTCCCGACAGCGACGAGGTTCGAACCTCACTTGTCGATATCGACGGCTACATCGCGATGCTGGTCGACGGGCTGAAACAGCTCGACCAGCCCGCGGATCTCGTCATCGTCGCCGACCACGGGATGGCGGCGACAAGTTCGGAGCGGGTCATCGCGCTCGACACGATTGCCGATCCTTCGCTCTACCGGATCGTCGAGAGCGGTCCCTACGCCACCTTCGAAGCCACTGACGGCAACAGGGAAGCGTTCGAGAAGGCCCTGCTCACCTCTCACGAACACATGGATTGCTGGCGCAAGGACCAGATCCCGGCGAAGTTCCAGTACGGGACGCACCCGCGCATCCCGTCGTACCTCTGCCTTGCCGAAGTTGGCTGGAGCATCCTCCCGACCGCACCGAATTCGAGCTGGAGTGGCGGGACGCATGGATACGATCCCTTCTCCACGGAGATGGCCGCGCTCTTCATTGCGAACGGCCCCTCGTTCCGCCCGGGCACGACTGTCGCCAAGTTCCAGAACACCGCCGTCGCTCCGCTTCTGCGCAAGCTCCTCGGCTTGCCCGAAGCCAGCCCCGCCGATGGTTCGGCAGACACCCTGCTGCCCGCGCTGAACGGGCAATAGGCGACGCGTTTCGTTGGAACGCTTCTCGACTCCATGTCGTTAGGGAACGGCAAGGGGATGAAAAGCGATGGTTGATAAGTCCGAGAAATTCAATTGGTTGGTGCGACTGGGACTCGCAGCGCGCGGCCTGACCTATGCCATGCTGGGCTATATTGCCTTGAGTACGCAGGGTGACGCCGAAGGTGGCGGCGCGGCTGTTTATGATTACCTGCAGGAAGTTCCGTTCGGCACACCGCTCCTCTGGGTCATGACCCTCGGGTTGCTCGCCTACGCGCTGTTCCGGTTCATATCCGCTGCGGCCGATATCGAGAATCACGGTAGCGATACAAAGGGAATGCTCAGTCGCATTGGCCATGCCGCAAGCGGCGTGGCGCACATGTTCCTTGCATATGCCTGCTATCAGTTCGCCACCGGCGAAAAGCAGGATGCCGGTGGAAGCGGAGGAAGCCAGGAGATGGCTGGCTCGGTCCTCAGCATGGATCTGGGCGCTCTGGTCATCGGCGTGATAGGTCTCGGTTTCCTGGTCGGCGCCTTCATGCAAGGCAAGAAAGCCGTAACCGCCAGCTTCATGAAGCGCATCAGCGCGCGTGCACCCGATGCGATCGAAACCGTCGGGCGGATCGGTCACGCGGCTCGTGCAGTTGTATTCGCCCTTATTGGATGGTCGATGGTCCGGGGCGCGTGGTTCGAAAGCGAGAGCCAGGTGAAGGGATTGGGCGAGGCGATATTGTCATTGCGCGACACCGGCTTTCTCTACACGCTGGTGGCAACCGGCCTGATCATGTTCGGCGTCTTCACTCTGGGCACGGCTCGCTACCGGATTATTCCCCATATCGACGGCGACCGGCTGAAACAGAAGATCCGCAACTGAAATGGACCCTGCTTTGGATGTTGCTAAGCCCCGCCGCATGATCCATTGCATTTCGCAATGCAATTCTATGAAGACATCGCCGTAGGGCACAAGCAGGCCTTCGGGCATTACGAGGTCACACGCGAAGAGGTAGTCGACTTCGCCACGAAGTATGACCCCCAGCCCTTCCATCTCGACGATGAGGCGGCGGCGCAAACCCATTTCGGACGCCTCTCGGCGAGTGGATGGCACACTTGCGCCATGACCATGTCGATGCTCGTCGAAAACCTGAGAGCCAACAAACAGGCGGGTCTTGGGTCACCCGGTGTCGATCAGTTGCGCTGGAAGAAGCCCGTCTATCCCGGTGACACGCTGCGCTGCGAAAGTCGGGTGATTGAGAAACGGCGCAGCGCTTCACGCCGCGAAATGGGCATCTTCAAGAGCGAGCTTACCGTGCTCAACCAGAACGATGAGCCCGTTATGACAATGATATCGAACGGATTGATCCGGGTGCGCAATCCGGAAGCGCCAATCGAGGATTAGGAGCCGCTGGCGGGACTCTCGATCCGGTCGATGCAGTCCTCAGGATCGCCGTCGCATCGCACCGTACGGCTTGAGGGCGGGCCGTCCACCGGTTGGGTGACCTCTTCGAACACGGTGACAGGCCGCGGAGCGAAGACCGCCCAGGCCAGGGCTGCCAGCAACAGGCCCAGACCTGTCCCCGCAAAAAAGGCGATACGAACCGTGCGGGAGGTGTAGAGAACGGGGTTGGCGCTGCCATTCACGGCGTCCGGCACAGGGGCCTCGACAGCGACCGGCTCGACATTCAGGCTGTAGCCCCGACGAGGTTCGGTACGGATGAGCGAGCGGTCTCCTAACAATTGGCGCAGGCGCGATATGGCCTGCGTCAGCGCCTCGTCGCTCCCCTCCTCTCCCCAGACCGATTCCAGTAGCCATTCGCGTTCGAGCACGGTGCCCGGGTGCGCGCAGAAAAGGGCAAGGAGGTCCGAAAGGCGGGGCTCGAGGCGCTGCATCTGCCCTTTTGCCACGAGCGCACGTTCGCCCGGCGTGAACACGGCCTCGCCTATGCGCAGGTTCTCGCTCGGCAAGGCAGGCAAACTCATCTCTGGAAACCTCTCGAAAGAATGTCGTCAGGACACACAATGTTTTTCGCTCGCAGGGTGCACGTCGATTTCAACTGTAGTCAACAGGAAGGATCGCAATGCGTTGCGTAATCACCGTCGGAATTCTCGCGCTGCTCGGCAGCACTCCACCACTTGCTGCCGAAGAGGCGACAAGCAATGCAGCGATTGAGCAGGCGCCGACAATCGAAGCCAGGATCGCAGCGGCAGTCGCCGAACTCGAGCGCGAAGGCTTCTCCGGGTTTGCCGCAATTGCGCGACCCGGTGAGCCGATCGTCCTGGCCCAGGCCGGAGCAGCAGATCCGGCGACGGGCCGGAAGTACGATCTCGATACGCAGTTCGATATCGGTTCCATTTCCAAGTCGATGACCGGCCTCGCTGCGGCGAAGCTGATCTCCGAGGGGAAACTCGATCCGCAGGCCAGACTCGTCGATTTCTTCGCAGAAGTTCCTGCCGACAAGCGCGGGATCACAGTCCATCAGCTGCTTACGCACACCGCAGGCTTCGGCCCGGCGCATGGTTTCGACCTGCAGCCCATGTCACGCGACGAGATGCTCGCGGAGGTGCTCGCGTCGAAACTGCTTTCCGAACCGGGCACGACCTACGCCTACTCGAACATGGGGTTCTCTCTCGTCGCAGCCATCATGGAGAAGATCACCGGGCGATCCTACGAAGCCTATCTGGTCGAGGAGGTTTTGCGCCCGATCGGATTGACCTCGACGGGCTATCGCCTCGCCTACGACCCTGCGCGTGCCGACTCCAGTGAGCGCTATGGCCCCGTTGCCAAGGCATCCTGGGGTGATCTGGTCGAACCGAGCTGGGCGCTGGTCGGGAATGGTGGTCTCGTATCCAGTGCGCGCGATCTCCTGACGCTCGGGCAGGTCATCGCAAACAAGGCACTGGAGCCGGAAATCGCCCGAATCTGGACGACCCAGCGGGTCGATGAGGGCGGTGGTACACGCTATGGCTACGGTATCGGTTGGCAGAATATCGACGGCCTCGGCGACATCTACTGGCACAATGGGGGCAATCCGGCATTCCAGACCGAGTGGTGGACCTTGGTCGACAGCGGCATGACGATATTGGTCCACCGCAATGGCGGGCCGCTCAGCCTTGCACAGGCGCTGGGACCGGTACTCTCCGCAGCCACCGGAAAGGAACTGGCGTTTGCAGACGGAAGTCCAAATGTCGATCTGACACCGGGGGACGATCTGCCCGACGATCCTCCAGGGAATCTGGCTCGCGGTTTCCTGACGGCAATTTCGGGCACGAAAGACGACTGGAGCGCATTCGTCCAGAGCCGGATGAGCGCCAAGCTGCTCGCGCAAATGCCCCTGGAGGAACACGTTGCGCAGTATCCCATGCTCCATGACGAGATCGCATCGCGGAAGATCTCGGGCTTCGGCTTCAAGGACGGCGAGATCCATCTGAACCTCGTCTCCGAAGAGTACCCGCCGATGATGCTGGTGCTGTTCTACGAAGAGGATGCAGGTCAGCCGCAGCTCAACGGCATCGGGATCATGTAAGCGATACGGGCTGGTCTATGCGCCGCACTGGACGATCCCGGTGGCGCTATAGACCACCCTGTCCTTGCCATCCCTGACGGTGAGTGTGCCGGAGTAATCGCTGGTCTCTTCACCCGACGGCGCCTCGCTATCGCGGTCGAGATCGAGACTGAACGAATAGTCCTTCCCGTCATATTTCCGCCGCGCCAGGTAGGGGAGTTCGTCGCTGCCCTTGTCGGCGGCGAATTGCAGGATTTCCTCGCCGCGCTTCATGTAGCCTTCGTCGGCCATCGCGAGCGCCACTGCGCCAAGGCCACCGCCATCGGGAGCAAAGCTGCACCCTGCCCCGTAGAGCCCGTTCTTCTCGATATCGGGATAGAGGATGGGGCGCGGCTCGAGCACTTCGGCGGGAGCTTCCTGATTGGCCTCGACCTCTGCCACCGCCGCCTTGCGTTCGGCTTCATTGGGTTCGGAGGAACAGGCTGCAAGCGACAGCAGGACAAGTGAAATTGCAATCCGCATCAATGTCTCCCGAAGAGCTTCTCGACGTCGTCCATCGAAAGCTTCACCCAAGTCGGCCTGCCATGATTGCACTGCCCCGAACGCGGCGTGCGCTCCATTTCACGGAGCAACGCGTTCATCTCGTCGACGCGCAGCGGCCGCCCTGCCCTCACCGAACCGTGACACGCCATGGTCGCCAGTACGAGGTCGAGTTTCTCGCCCAGTAACAACGCCTCGCCATTGAGCGCGAGATCGTCGTCGATGTCGCGCAGCAATTTTTCGGGATCGGTCTTTGCGAGAGCATGCGGCAGGCTGCGGACCAGCATGGCGGACGGACCGAAGCGCTCGATACTCAACCCGAGTTCCGCGAGTTTCGGCGCTGCATCCTCAAGCCGGTCGCAGGAGGTTTCCTCCAGCTCCACGACCTCCGGGATCAGCAGGGCTTGTTCGCGCGCCACCGCATCACCTGCTCCTGCCGCGCGAAGCCGTTCGAGGACGAGGCGTTCATGCGCCGCGTGCTGATCGACCAGGATCAGGCCGTCTTTGGCTTCGGCAACGATATAGGTGTTCGCCACCTGCCCTCGCGCTACGCCCAGGGGAAAATCCTGATCTTCAGCCGAGACTGGCGTCGCCTCTTCCGCGCGGCCACGCGGGGCAGCCATCACATCGGCTTCAACACCCCGCCACGCAGCGCTCGCCTCGGACACTCGTGCTTGTGGCGCGGACCAGTCCCAGCCTTCGAAAATGGAACGGAGTGCCGGTGCAGGCTCCTCGCGCACCGGCTCGGCCTGCCAGCGCGACATCGCCGTGGCATCGGGCGATTGCGCACTCCGGCGGTCGCCCGTTGCCAACGCCTGTCGCAAGCCGGACACGATAAATCCACGGACTGCCTGTGCGTCGCGGAAGCGGACCTCGGTCTTCGCCGGATTGACATTCACGTCAACATCCTCGGGCGGCAGGTCGAGGAACAGCGCAAGCACGGCGTGACGATCACGTGCAAGCATATCGGCATAGGCTCCACGCACCGCGCCCGTCAGCAGCCGGTCCTTCACAGGACGCCCGTTGACGAACAGGTACTGGTGATCGGCTACCCCGCGATTGTAAGTCGGCAGACCCGCGATACCGGTCAGGCGCATGGCTCCGCGTTCGACATCGATCAAGACGCCGTTGTCCTTGAGTTCACGCGCCACGATTTGCGCAACGCGATTCTCCAGCCCCTCCCCACCCTGGAGTCCCAAGATGCGGCGCTCGGCATGGTCGAGCGTGATCGCGACATCGGGCCGAGCCATGGCAAGGCGTCTGACGACGTCGACGCAAGCCGCGTACTCGCTGCGGGCAGTGCGCAGGAACTTGCGGCGCGCAGGGATCTTGCCGAACAGGTTCTCCACCCGGACCCGCGTTCCGGGAGGCAAGGCGGCGGGGCCTTCCGCGACAAGCTCGCCATGATCGACGACACGCTTCCAACCTTGCTCCGCACCCTGCGGGCGGCTTTCGAGCGTGAAGCGCGCGACGCTGGCGATGCTGGGCAAAGCCTCGCCGCGAAAGCCGAGCGTGACGACCTGCTCGATTGCCTCGTCAGGCAGTTTGGACGTCGCGTGACGTTCCAGTGCCAGTGCCATCTCGTCCGGCGACATCCCGCATCCGTCATCGGTCACTTCGAGGCTCGCAAGGCCGCCCTCGACCAGCTTCACAGCAATTCGTGTGGCCCCGGCATCGATGGCATTTTCGACCAATTCCTTGAGCGCAGAAGAAGGGCGCTCGACCACCTCGCCCGCAGCGATGCGGTTGACGAGATTTTCTGGCAGGCGACGAATTTCGGGCATGAAACGCCAAGGTAGCGATGAACCGCCACGAATCCGAGGCCAGACGTTGCGCTTACCCCCAAGGGATTTGCGGAAATTTTTGGCCTTTTGCCCGTAGTATCGCTAAAGACCCGCCACCTATCTCCCCCGGGGGCGTCGCAGGGGATGTGCGGAACACCCTCTTACCCTCACTGACTTACGGAATATCGAGCGAAAATGGGCTTCTGGAACAATCTCTTCAAACTCGGTTCGCAGAACATGGCTATCGACCTGGGAACCGCCAATACGCTGGTCTATGTGCAGGACCAGGGCATCATCCTGAACGAACCGTCCGTGGTGGCCATCGAGACGATCAATGGCGTCAAGCGCGTCAAGGCCGTGGGTGACGACGCGAAGATGATGATGGGCAAGACCCCCGACAGCATCGAGGCGATCCGCCCGCTGCGTGATGGTGTCATTGCCGACATCGAAATCGCCGAAGAGATGATCAAGCACTTCATCCGCAAGGTGCACGGTCGCAAGAGCCTGCTGCGCTATCCGGAGATCACGATCTGTGTTCCCTCGGGTTCGACCTCGGTCGAACGCCGTGCCATTCGTGACGCCGCCTCGAACGCGGGCGCATCGCAGGTCTTCCTGATCCTCGAACCCATGGCTGCAGCGATCGGCGCAGACATGCCCGTGACCGAGCCTGTTGGCTCGATGGTCGTCGATATCGGTGGCGGCACGACCGAAGTCGCAGTGCTCTCGCTCCGTGGCCTCGCCTACACCACATCGGTCCGTACCGGCGGCGACAAGATGGACGAGGCCATCGTTTCCTATGTCCGACGACACCACAATCTGCTGATCGGCGAAGCCACGGCAGAACGGATCAAGAAGGATTACGGCGTTGCCCGTCCGCCCGAGGACGGCGTCGGCGAGAGCATCACCATCAAGGGCCGCGACCTCGTCAACGGCGTGCCCAAGGAAATCACCATCAACCAGGGTCACATCGCCGAGGCGCTGAGCGAACCTATCGGTGCCATCGTCGAGGGCGTCCGCATCGCCCTTGAAAACACGGCGCCCGAACTTGCTGCTGACATCGTCGACCAGGGCATCGTCCTGACCGGTGGTGGCGCACTGATCGGCGGTCTCGACGAATATCTGCGCGAGGAAACCGGCCTTCCGGTCACCATCGCGGAAGATCCCCTTTCCTGCGTTGCGGTCGGTACCGGCCGTGCGATGGAAGACCCCGTCTATCGCGGCGTGCTGATGACGGCCTGAGGAAGGACTTTCCATGGCGCCGACAGGCCAACGGCGCTCGAGCTATTCTCGCAGGGCGCAGTACAACCTCTTCACCGGCTATATCATAGCCGGAATCGGCGCCCTGATCGGCGTCGTTCTGCTTGTGCTGTCCCTGTTTCAGCCCAACCTGTTTGACTGGGCCCGCAATGGGGCAAACGATACGATCGCTCCGGCGACCGAAACCACGGCGACAGTTCGCACCGAAAGCAAGAGCTGGTGGGATTCGATTACCGGATACTATCGCGCTGGATCGAAGAATGCCGCGCTCAAGCGTGAGATGGAAATCGCCCGCATCCGCCTTGAAGAAGCTGCGGCGGTGAAACAGGAAAATGCGCGCCTCAAGAAGCTGCTCGGCCTCGAGGACAAACAGGTCGAGCCGGTGGCAGTGGCGCGCCTGGTGGGCTCATCGGCCGCCAGCACCCGCCGCTTCGCCTATGTCGGCGCGGGCAAGGATGACGGCGTCGAAATAGGAATGCCCGTGCGTTCCCCCCGTGGGATCGTCGGCCGTGTCCTCGAAGTCGGCAATGGCAGCGCCCGCGTCCTGCTGCTGACCGATAGCGAAAGCGTCCTTCCCGTACGCCGCGCGAAGGATGAGGTCGTGGCATTTGCAGAGGGTCGAGGTGACAGCCTGATCCGCATCCGCCTTATCAACCTCGGTATCAACCCGCTCGAACCCGGCGATCTCTTCGTAACCTCTGGTGCGGGGGGATATTACCGGCCAGGCATCGCGGTGGCGATACTTACCGAGAAGACCGACGATGGCGGCCTTGCCCGTATCGTCAGCGACCCTGCCGCAACCGACTTCGTCGCCATCGAACCCATTTTCGAACCCGACGCGGTTGTCGCCCTCCAGACTCCTGTCGAGACGGAGCTCACCGAATAATGGAGCGGATGAACCCGCGCTCTCGCAGCGATGCCTATGGCAGCCGCATCAACCGTTCGCATTCGACCTTTGTTGCCAATGTTCTGCCCTGGGGCAGCATCTTGATCGCATCGATACTGCCGGTCTTCATGATCGCCAGCGCCTTGCCGATGATCCCGCCCATGGGTTTCCTCTTGCTACTAGGCTGGCGACTCGTTCGTCCGGGCCTCCTGCCGGTTTGGGCCGGATTGCCTCTGGGCCTGTTCGACGATCTCTTCAGCGGACAGCCCTTCGGCTTCGGCGTATTGTCGTGGTCGCTGGCGATGATCGCCGCCGAAATCGTCGAGACGCGTTTCCCCTGGAGAGCCTTCTGGCAGGACTGGTTCACTGGGGGTATATTGATCGCCTTGTACCTCGTAGGTGGCTGGCTGCTTTCGGGCGCCACGCCCACCATGTCATCGCTGATCGCTCTCGTGCCGCAACTCCTGTTCTCGATCCTTGCCTTCCCCGTTGTCGCGCGCCTTGTCGCCCGCCTCGACCGCGTGCGCCTGACGCGGTGGAAGAGGACGGCATGAGGCGCTTCGGCAAAAACCGGCAGAAGAGCATTCTCACACAGACCATGCTCGACAATGCCTTCGACCGTCGCACCTTCGCGATCGGCGCGGGCATGGGCGGCGTGGGAATGCTGCTCGCGGCCCGCATGGGCTACATTGCCATTGCCGAGAACGAGAAATACGAGCTCGAATCCGAGAGCAACCGGGTAAATCTCTCGCTGATCCCGCCGAGGCGGGGCTGGATCCTCGACCGGAACGGCGCACCGCTTGCATCCAACCGGGCCGACTTCCGCGTCGACGTCATTCCCGATCGCACGCCCGATCCCGATCACACGGTGAACGAGCTGGCACGCATCCTGTCGCTCGACGAGAACCAGGCGGCCGACGTCAGGAAGCGGATCGCGGACTCCGCCGGCTTTCAGCCTGTCGAGGTCGCCTCCGGTCTCAAGTACGAACAGTTCGCGGCTGTCAGCGTACGCCTTCCCGACCTTCCGGGCGTGGTGCCCCAGCGCGGCTTCTCGCGCTTCTATCCCACCGGTCCCTCGGTCGGGCACCTGATCGGGTATGTCGGCCCCGCCAACGCCGAGGAATACAAGGAGCAGGATCGCAATCCCCTGCTCGTTACGCCGGGGTACAAGATCGGCAAGGACGGCCTCGAGAAGCAATTCGAACAGGAGTTGCGCGGTGAACCGGGTGCCCGTCGTGTCGAGGTCACCGCATCGGGGCGCATCATTCGCGATCTCGAGACCCGCGAGGATGTCCAGGGCGATCCGGTGCAATTGACGATCGACGGGCCGCTGCAAGACTATGCCTCGCGCCGCATCGGGCTCGAGAGCGGCTCGGTCGTCGTGCTCGATTGCGAGAGCGGCGACATCCTCTGCATGTCATCAATGCCCAGCTTTGACCCCAACAGCTTCTCGCAGGGGATCGGGCGCATCGAATATTCCATGCTTAGCGAGGACGAGCGCGTTCCGCTGCGAAACAAGGTTCTGAAGGGCCTGTATCCGCCCGGATCGACCGTCAAGCCGATGGTCGCGATGAGCTTCCTCAATGCAGGATTGAGTCCCGACGACTCCGTCGGGTGTGCAGGCGGCTTGCGCGTCGGCAATCGCGTGTTCCACTGCTGGAACCGTCGCGGCCATGGCCGGGTCGACATGGCCAAGGGCATCTACCAGTCCTGCGACGTCTACTTCTATCACTTCGCCCAGCAGATCGGCATGGACCCGATTGCGGCGATGGCACGCACCTGCGGCATGGGGCAGGAGTTCGACCTGCCCGTGACCAGCCAGTTCTACGGCACCGTCCCCGACCCGGCGTGGAAGGAAAAGAAATACGGCCGCGAATGGCAGCCCTTCGACACGGTCAATGCGACCATCGGCCAGGGATACATGCTCGCCAACCCGTTGCAGCTCGCGGTGATGGCGGGCCGGCTCGCCACTGGTCACCACATCGAACCCAACCTGATCAAACGCAAGGTCAACCCTTTCGCCAAGGCTGACTTCAACCAGGACCACGTCCATCTCGTACGCGAGGCGATGAAAGATGTGGTGAATGGTCCGGGTACTGCCGGTCGCGCTCGCCTGCCTATCGAAAACGTCATGATGGCGGGCAAGACGGGTACCGCGCAGGTCGTCGGGCTGAACCTGTCGAACGGCAAGTCCGGTCCATGGAAGTACCGCGACCACGGCCTGTTCATTTTCTTCGCGCCCTTCGACAAGCCCAAATATGCGGGCGCCGTCGTCATCGAGCATGGTGGTGGCTCGGGTGCTGCCTACCCGATTGCCCGCGACGTAATGACCTTCCTGTTCGATCCGGCGAAGGGCATGGACGCCCTGCGTGCTTTCGAGGCGCAATGGGGCGGAACCGCGCAGCAACGCCTCGACGCCAAATACCGCGCCTACGCCGCTGCGGCGGGTGAAACGGTCAAGCCCGTCCCGGCGCGCGACGAGGACATCTTCGACCAGGTCGAAGCCGAGGCGCGCGTCGCTGCGCGCCAGCCCGAAACGATTGCCGAAGAGACGGTGCAGCCACGCGTCGATACGCAAGCGACCAGTACGCCACCGCCCGCCGCTGAACCGAGTTCGGCACCGGCTGCGGCGCCAACCGCAACACCGCAGGCCACCGGGGCCGAGCCGCGATGAGCGGGATCGTCCCTGCGCCTATCGCGCGCCAGCCCTGGCAAATGCTTTTCCCGCTGTTCGGGTTGATCGGCTTCGGCGCGCTGGTGCTCTTCTCCGCGGCAGGCGGTTCGTGGACACCCTACGCCTCGTCGCACCTTGTCCGGTTCGTCGTGTTCCTGACGATGGCTCTCATCATGAGCCGGTTCCCGCGTGAACTCGCCTCATTCTTCGCCTTCCCCATCTATGCGGTGATCGTAGTCTTGCTCATGGCGGTCGAGGCGATGGGCTTCGTCGGAGGCGGGAGCCAGCGGTGGCTGAATCTCGGCTTCATGCAATTGCAGCCATCCGAACTGATGAAGCCAGCCATCGTGCTGGTACTTGCGCGCTTCTACACCACGCTTCCTGTCGGAATGGTCCCGACCTGGCGTTCACTGGTCCCCGCAGGAGCCCTGATCGGCCTGCCCGTAGCGCTGGTGCTGCTCCAGCCCGACCTCGGTACTTCGCTCGCCATCGCTTTCGGCGGCGCGGTAGTCATGTTCGTCGCAGGTCTTCCCCTACGCTGGTTCGTCGGCGCGGCTGCGGCAAGTGCGGTGCTAGCTCCGCTCGCCTTCTTCTTCGGCTTGAAGGAATACCAGCAGAAGCGCGTCTTCACCTTCCTCGATCCGGAGAGTGACCCGCTTGGCGACGGCTATCACATCACCCAGTCGAAAATCGCAATCGGTTCCGGCGGCATGACCGGCAAGGGCTTCAACGAGGGGTCGCAGAGTCACCTCCACTACCTGCCCGAACCGCATACCGACTTCATCTTCGCCACGATGGCAGAGGAATGGGGCTTTCTCGGCGGCATTTTCGTGCTCGGCGCGTTTGCGCTGATCCTTGGCTGGGGAATGTCGGTGGCCCGCAAGAGCAACGACCGCTTCGGCAAGCTGCTCGCCACGGGAATGACCGCGACGGTATTCTTCTATGTCGCGATCAACCTCATGATGGTCATGGGCCTGGCGCCCGTGGTCGGCATCCCCCTGCCCTTCATGAGCCACGGGGGCAGCTCGATGATGACCAATATGATCTGCATCGGCACTTTGATGATGGTCAACCGCTGGAACCAGAAGGCACCGCGCTTCGGCCTGACGGGCTAGAGCCTGAGCAGGTTTAGCTTTAACGCCTTGATGATCGCACCCACGCGATTGTGTGCGCCAAGCTTGTCGTGGAGCCGCTTGGAATATGTCCGGATGGTTTCGGGCGACAGGTCGAGGATCGTGGCGATTTCCGTGACCGATTTCCCGCGCGCGAGCCATCGCAGCACCTCGGTCTCACGATCGGAAAGAACAGGATAGTCCCGCGCCGAATTGAGGAGCTTGCTAATCCGTCCTTGCGCCGCCTGCGCCACGGCCGTCAGTTTTGCCATGTCTGAGTGCGACACCTCTTCGAGCGGGCGGCCGAAATCGAAACTGGCATAGGCCTCGCGACCACCGGCGCCAAACAGAGGCAGGCCGAAACCGTGAACCAGCCCGTGGTCACGCATGGCCTCGAAATATTCCTCCTGCTCGGGAGTATTTTCCTCGAGCTCTATGGCATCCTTCCAGCTCAACCTGGCGCCGTGTCGCATGGTGCGTTCGGGAATGGGATCGCGGAAGCGGTATCCCTGCTCGTTGTAGAGGGCCATCCAGGTATCGCTGAAACCTGCGGCGAAAACCGTCGTACGATCCGAGTTCGCTGCATCGAAGACCGGTGAGATATGATAGCTCTGCCGCTCGGCCCCGAGCCGGCTCAGATATTCGCTGGCCACAAGGAGCACCGCACCGACATCGGTGAGTCCTTCGATCTCTTCAAGGGTCTCGAACATACCCTCTCCTGGGCGATCGCCGATTGTCCCCCGGCTATGTTACTTTTCGTACCCGTTGGGCGATGCTAGTTGCGCGCGCGATGCCGATCAACCTTGGAGAGAGGTAGGGTCGGCCAAGGATCGCAGAGTGAACAATCCCAAATTGAACGTCCCCTCCCCGGGTCGTCGTGCGTCCGATGTGGATGGCGACCCGATCACTGCCCCCACCGGCCAGACGATCAGCAACCCGATTTTCCACCTGATCGGCGAGGCGGAAGCCACCGACAAGACATTGACAGTATGGGACTTACGCAAGGTCCTGGACCTTCCCTTGCAGGAGATTTTCGTAGGGTTGCGAGCGCTTGAGTTCGAGCGATTGGTGAACCGTGGCACTCCTTCGCAGGACACGTTGAGCACGCCACTCTCGCTTACCGACAAGGGCCGCGAACTTTATTTCGGCTGACCGTCACTTTTAGCTCAAATTGGCCTTTCAATCCGCGCGAGGCCCGCTATATGAGCGCCTCCCCCGAGTCGGGGCGCCCGTTCAACGGGTCACGCGGCAAGCCGCAGTGTGGACGCATAGCTCAGTTGGTAGAGCAGCTGACTCTTAATCAGCGGGTCCTAGGTTCGAGCCCTAGTGCGTCCACCATTTTTTCACAATATATCAAGTGTTTAAGTCACTTCTCAGATGTGGCTTTTGGTCGGCTTCCCGCGCTAGGTAGCTTTCTAGGTAGCAGGCAAAATTTTCGCACGTCCTAATGCGGCGCGCGCTTCGCCGTCGCCTATCGAACGCGATGGTATGTGGATTTCTGTGGAAGCGTGCGGATGGTAGTCAAGGAGGGATCCACCAACCTCGCTTAAGCAGCTGTTAAAATGTCATTTCTCAATCCGCATCGCCAAAAATACCCCCTGCAATACCCCCATCTTGGCACCTTTGCGATGAGCGGAAATTTGATCGCGGCAAACCGTTCGACTTACCCCGAGCAGTGGACATTCACTGCGCAACTTGGCGTATGTTGCAGGCAGCATAGCTCCCACTCACGACACCCGAGAACCAATCCAGATCACTTTGCCGACGACATTGATCGCCTTTCGCTGAACACCGTTCCAGCTTGGATAAGCGGGATGGTCGGTGAGGACAGAAATGCGATTTTTGGTCGGGTCCAGAGCGATCCGCCTGACGAACGTCTCTGACGATCCACGGACAGCGTAGAGCCCGTCGTGAAGGGCATCGTGAGAGCGCAACCTTTGGATAATGACTTCGTCGCCGCTCTGCAGGGTCGGCTGCATAGCCTCACCAGCAATGGGTAAGATCGCCAAACCTGGAGGCCTATTGCATAGGCGTCTTAGCCAAGCTTCATCGACGATGCGAGATCGTTCCTGTGGGATTTCCAGGCCCTTGGCCTCGATTACCGGCACAGTGATGACCGAACGTCGCGGAGTTGAAGAACTCTCTTTTCCGCCGAGCAGTTTGCCAGAAACATCGAAATGCAAAGCCAGCTGAGCGATGTCGCTTTGATCGAGACGCGCGGGCGTGCCGCGCTTGATGTATTGCTGGATATAGGCGGAGTTTCGGCCAAGCAGACGCGAAACCGCGGCGTAGGTCTCTTCCCGCTCGCGGATCAAATCATCAAGCGCTTGCCTTGGGGTCATCCTATCCACTCCTAGCATATCCTATTTCACTATCACGCCAGAGCGGACAATTCCTACTCGGCGAGTTGCGCGGGCCAACCTAGGTTGGGCTTTTTGGACAGGTTTCGAAGGAGGCGCTGGTTGGCTTATCAGCACTACTGGGTGGGGCTCGATGCGGGGCATCTCGAAACAGCCGTTTGCCTCATCGACGCAGAGGGCGGGATCCTCTTCGAAGCGATATGCGAAACGACATCTGGACCCATCAGAGATATTCTGCGGAGGTTTGGCGTTGAGGCAGCGCAGTGCCTCACGATCGAGGCCGGCAATGGCACCCAGATGGTTCGAGAACTGCGTTCATACGGATTTCCTGTTCAGGTGGTCGATGTACGCAAATCGAGCAAATTCCTGGCGATCAGGCGGCAGAAAACAGATGTCCACGATGCTCGAGGGCTCGCTGAGCTCGGGCGGCTTGGTCGATCGATAGGGTCGCCAGTCTTTGTGAAGCCAATGGAGCATCAGAATATCCGAACCCTGATCAATGTTCGAAGAACAATGCTGAAAAACCGCGCCAGGACAGATGCGCTCATCCAATCGATTTTCAGGTTACACGGCGGGAACGTGAAACTCCTGAACGGAAGGGGTGCGCTGGCCGCTGAGGTGAACGACCAGGTGCGGAAAATGCGACAGCACGGGCTTGAAATCGGGGTCAATCTGCAACCGCTCGTCGACATTTCCGAGGCTCTGAGAGAGCAAATCTCCGCTCTTGACCGGCAGATGCGCGACATCGCATCGAACAATCTTACGTGCCGCAATTTCCAGACGATCCCCGGCGTCGGAGCTGTGATCGCGCTGTCGTTCTACAGTGCCATCGGCGATCCACATCGATTTGAGCGGAGCCGTGACGTTGGAGCATACTTGGGTCTGACCCCGACCCTATATCAGTCAGGCGCCACTTCACGCCGGGGGCGTATCAGTCGGCACGGGAATAAGCTCACACGGATGCACCTGATTACCGCAGCCACCGTGCTACTTTGCAGGATTGAGATCGAAAGCCGTCTTCGCACCTGGGGTCTCGAGCTGGCCCAGCGGGTTGGGTTCCTGAAGGCGCGCGTTGCCGTAGCAAGGAAGCTTGCGGTGATCATGCTCGGAATGTGGAAAACAGGTTCGCCGTTTCGCCCAGACGGCGCACCTTCGCTGTTCCTCCAGCAGGAGGAGGCAGGCTTGGACCCCGTTCTGATTTCTGGGACGCAGATCTCGTTGTAGGTAATTGGGCCAAGCCTGCCGTCAATTGCGGCGGTCGTTTCAGCCAGCGGCTCGTAATGTCGCAAACTTGCATCATTATCCCCTGAAACAGCGTTACGGTGTCAAAATTGACGCATCACGATCCTATCTCGACCATGATAAAACCGGTGGGCTTTTGAGCCGCGCCGCAAAGCGATTGCCGGACGTTAGCGTGAGACCGGAATTAAGGGGAAAGCCAACTTTCGGGCGAGCGCCTCAATTTCGTCGCGCCAAGCTAACTTCTCCTGCCATGACTGACGAATAGTCGAGGCTCCGTAGATGGCACCAGCCAACTGGCCAGTGATTGCCGCAGTGGTGTCTGCATCGTCACCAAGGTTGGCTGCCAGCAACACCGCATCATCGAAGTTATCGGTATTCGCCACACACCAGATTGCCGCTTCGAGGCTGTGAGCCACGAAGCCGCTGCTCGAAATTTGATCTCGCGTCTTCTCGCGCCAACTGCCAGCGACAATGGGCCCGATTACGGGGCCGTATGATCCGCGAGCATTTTCCAGTGCACTATCGAAATCTGCGCCGAGAATCGCCGCTCGCAGCATGATCGCATAAACTTCGCACGCTTCAAGACATGCATCGGCCGCGTGGGTAGTCATACTCTGCCGACGCGCCACTCGTGTCATCACCGCAGGATCAGCCCCGATGCCCCAGACCGCGACCGGCGCCAGCCTCATCAGAGATCCATTTCCTGCTGAATGGGGATCGTCCGAACCGGAAATCGGATCCCCGCTCTGTTCAAAACGCGAGAGTGCTTGGCGGGTGGTAATCCCGATATCGAAGCAGTTGCCCGTGGGGCTGTAGGCCCCGTTCTTCCACCATTCGACAAATCGACGTTGTGCTTCTTGCGGCTCAAAGATTGAGTCCTTGGCCGCACTAGCCAGAAGAGCGTCCCCGAGAGCAAGAGCCATCGAGGTATCATCAGTCCAAGTGCCCGCGTCCAGACCGAACGGCCCTCCCCCGACCATATCGGTGATGTGGTCATAGCTATCGCGAGGCTTGAACTCGAGCGTCGTCCCCAAGGCGTCTCCGACTGCCAAACCGATCAGACATCCACAGGCACGATCGTACACGCGCCAAAGCGCGTGCAAATGGTTCTCCTGCGTCCTGGTTTCGATGGCCCCAGGCCGAACCTCTCGTACTCGCGCAATCGCGCTAGCGGCGTCAGCTTCGCCTAGTTCGATAAGCAGCCTCGCTGCTACCGTTCCCGCCCTGCCGAGACCGCCCCGGCAATGGATGAAAACGCTTCGCCCTTCTGCAAGAATACCCCTCACGCGAGGCCCAGCGGATCGCCATCGTTGCTCGAATTCATCACCGGGTGCGGCAACATCAACAATTGGCAGATGAAGCCACTCCATGCCGCGAGCGGTCACTTCCGCTTCCAACTTGGAAACGCCAAGGAATTCGATCTCATGATCCTCGATTAGAGAGATAACTGCGGCGGCTCCCCAGTCGCGCACCGCGTCCAAGTCAACAGTGAGATCGCGCATCCAATCGAACCCGGCAAGCGCCGGCCCCCGCTTACCCGGACAGAACGATACTCCAATTCGCCCGGTCGCTACTGACAGCGTCGGGATCTGGATAGGGTCGGTTAAGCTGGTCCGAATGTTTCTACTCATCGTGCCTGACTAATTCCTACGTACGACAAAATTGGCCGCATCTGAGCGTCTTGCGCATCAAGCAACACCCGGGAATGCGTAGGCCTCGAGCCAAACCCCAAACCAAGCCGGAATAATCTGTGCGTCCACCTATGGCTCGAACTTCCTTCGCAATGCCTCCGCATGCGCAGCAACCGCAGGAGTTTTGGCAGGCGATGCGAACCGCATCAGCCATTCTGACCAGCTAGCCGCAGCAAATCGGACACGGGCGCCGCTTACCGCAACGGAGAAGGCTTCTATTTCCGCCCGGTGCTCCGAACGCGCGGAGGCTGACACCCGCGAAGGCTCGGCAAAAAGATAGAACAAGACCGGCGCGCGGCTGATCCGCCCGGCTTCAGTTACCAGCCCGAATGCATGCTTCACGAGCTGGGCAGCATCGAGATAACGGAAATGTGACGGCTCCGATCTCAAGCGATCACGCATAGCGCACCACGGATCCATTGCTTCTCCCCACACATCGCGGTCGTACGCATTGGAGAGGACAACATGTTTCGTGTCGCGAAATGGTTCGAAACGCTTGGATTCTACGCCGATGAGGCAACTCTCGGTGACAACAGCAGCATCAAGCCAGGGGTGACGACCGCCATTCCAGGGAAAGCGCATCTGTCGTTCAATCTCGACCGACATGGGCGACCATTCGATATCATCAAGGTTTGGAAAAGGTGGGAGTAAGGCTGGCCTTTCGATGAACCAGCCGAACCCATTAACGGCCAAAGCGGCGCTACTTTCAGGGCTTGCGAATTTGCCCGAAGCCAGTTCGTTACCACCTGCCCTGTCTAACGCTTGGCGCACGAGGTTCTCAGGGACACCCGATAGGAATAATTCACTCATGATCTCGTACTAGCCTGAAAATGCGTCAAAATTGGTCGCATGATCAAAACCTGCAGCCAGCTGTAAGACTGAATTCGATCCAACTCTAACTATCCCCAGACAGAGCATTGATGTATCGCAAGCTCACGATCACTTACCGATACTCGATCAACTGCACTTCTCTGGCTGTGAGTTGCGACATCAAGGCGTCGATGCCTGCCGCCAGTTCACAGTCGAACATCTCCCTCGAAACGATGCCCGCTCCATTTCGTATCCAGGCCCTTTCAGCGCGAAAGTCGGCTAGCGATTGATGGACAGCTATCTCCTTCGCCCCGGCATGATCTGCCCAGACAGTCAGGCAAATCTGCCAGTCCCACGCTCCGCCGTATCCTTCGAGATTCGCGATGTAGATTCGATTATCCGGATCATCCCCAGAGAAGCCGACCTTGATCAGACCCAAATCCGCTGACTTAGCGAGATAGAGGTAGCCCGACATTTCGCTGCGACGAGCAAAGGCGATCGATGCCGGAAAACATTCGATGCATGTCCCGTATCGATTGCGCAATGAATGCCCGTTGTGACATTTAGTCACACCGTAAGCCACGAACTTCCCCTCAGCCTTCATCCGAGGTCGATATTCAGCGCGCTTCAAACCCGAGGCATCAAAAGTTTCGTCGACGTCAATCCCGTGATGCTCGAGATAGCGCAGATGCGCTTTAGTCAGACGAGCCAATAGTGATACTCCAGCTTCAAGGCGCAGCCCCGCAGGGCTAGGTCAAACAGGCGTAGAGCAGAGCCAAGGCTTTCATGCAGGCTTTGCCCTCTTGGATTTCGCTTTGCTTACCTGCCCAGAGGGACAGACACGAACTTGTAGATGGCCGGTTTCAGTTCTTCGCGATTCGAAGCCCCCTGCAGTTTCAACCAAGTCGCTCAACTTGCCCTGACCATATGTTCTGGGATCAAAGTCGGAGGCAAGCGCAGCAAGCCGCTGCCCAACCCGACCTAAAGGCACCCAACCGCCTTCATCATCCAACTGCAAAATAGCGGTTCGGATCAAAGACATCGCAGCCGTCGGTGGCTTCTTAACGTTGGCTGGACGGGCATCCTGACGCTCTGGCTCATCTAACGCTGGCACCTCGGGCAGCAGATTTTCAGTGTAGATGAAGCGACGACATGCTTGTCGAAAGCTTTCTGGCGTTTTCTGCTCGCCAAACCCGTAGACATCGATGCCCTGTTCCCGGATGCGTGATGCCAAGCCCGTAAAGTCACTATCTGAAGATATGAGACAAAAGGCGTCAAACCGACCTGTGTGCAACAGGTCCATGGCGTCAATGACCAAGGCGATATCCGAGGCATTCTTCCCGCTTGTGTATGCAAAGCTTTGGTGCGCCTTGATCGCATGAGTTGCGAGCACCTCTGCCCAGGATTTCAGTCTGGTTCCGGAGAAATCCCCGTATATGCGCCGAACGCTTGCTTCACCGATCTTCGCTATCTCCTCAAAGAGACGGGGTGCGATCCGCGAGGAAGCGTTATCCGCATCAATCAATACGGCAAGTCTAGGGGTGCGCTGTTCAGTAGCCATTTTCAGACATTGCCCTAAATCAGCTTTATCAAAAGATAAAATTCAACCCGATGATGACTTTGTCTGGAATTCCTGCAAGCGCCTCCTGACGATGACCTTGTCGGACGAAATCCTAAGCAAGCGCTTGGCTCTATCGTGGGCAAATTCATCGACCCCAAGGACTATGAGTGTGATGCCGTTCAGCGGCAACAATTCGCGGCGGCGCGCGTCATAACGTCGGCGCTGCTCTCCGCGGGGAACTCCAGAGACAGTCGGCTTGTCATCGAAAAAGCCGACACGTTCTTTGTGCTGACGCTCGTGATATTCGACGACAAGCCTTAGTTCCGGATAAAAGCCATCGACCGGTAAAGGCCTTCGGTTCCCGCGCAGATCGGGATCTCCGGTAAGAAACGGAAAGCAATGCTGACGCACGGCCTTCATCCCGAGAAACTCATCGCAAAGGTCGAGAACATATTGCTCGTCGCGGACAGACACCCTTGGCTTCGCGTCAAAGGCCTTCTTGACCGACCGAAAGTTTGAAGGCTCTCCGCATAACCTCGCCATGACATTTTCCATGTCTGCGTGTTGACTGCTCCCGCGCATGACCTCCCAGCGGCCATTGTGCGAATGCCAACCGAGTCCCGCAGCTCGAAGGGCAGCGCGAAACCGCTTTGGATCTACACCGTTGGCATTCGCCATCTCGACGGCGGTAATCAGTTGATCTGACATTTTGCTGCCCAGTCATTCATCACGCGAGCCCGCTGACCATTGCTGCTTCAATGCCAGCCCAGTCCTGCTCGTGCGATCCTGAATTATTCGGCATCCCAGCCTTGGTTAAACAGCCCTTGGGATTGGTGTAACTGTCGATCCGACGTTCCGGCTCCTCCCGCCAAGCTATGTTCACCGCCCAAAACTTCGGAAAAAAATAGAGGCTTGAATAGGGCAAATGGTCGTGGATCCACCAGGCAAGCTTTCGCCAATCACCTTCATTCTGAAATGCATCCCAGAACGCCGGAACTACGACGCACGCCGTTGCCCCCATTCGCCCCGCCGAATCCCGACGATCCCAAATGTGGCCAGCGAAATTGGCATCGTTCGAAGCGCAGTTATATCCGCCTTTTCCTGCTACTTGCATCTCATTGCCCAGCCCGTTGACTTCGCACGAGCGAAAAGCAGATCGGACAGCGATGCGGCCGAACCGATCCTGCAAGGGTTCAAGCAGTTCTTCACAGAGCCTGCTTCCTGCCGCGATAGCCAGGTCAGGATCATCAGGTACATTGTTTAGCCCGTGAACGGCTGCAATGTCGGAGAATAGGAAATCCCGCATGAAGAACGACTTCGACAGCCGAACGCGACCAAAGTCAGCGAGCTTAGATACAGAATCGGGCTTTCTCATAGGATCGGCCTATCGTCATTATGCGTCAAAAGCGGTCGTAGTAGACGGCCGCCGTTTGCCAAAGTGGTTGGGAGGCGCGCTAGACGCGTTCCATCCACTCTTGCAGTAGGTTATCAGGCTCTCGGCCAGCATTTGCCAACTGTTATAGTCAGGATGAGATGTCACTAAGTCGTCTGCGCAATATCGTGCACCTCGCTGTGCCCACGCTTTTTCGCCAGATCAGTGGGGGACGAGTACGATGCGAAAGCGAGGCAACTCTTCAGCTACACCTCGGACGCATAATTTCGTCGGCCGCCGATCTCGAGATTATCAGCGAGCGGGAGACATTTTCTGTCGAACTAGAAAAGCCGCTGCGGAGCAATGGCGGCAAGCGAGGGCGGATCGACGTTTGGTTTCGACTTACAGACGGTGATGGCCGCGAATGGCGTTGTGCAATCGAGCTCAAGTTTTTCAAACGGGAAAATCACCGCGAACCAAACAATCGCTACGACGTGTTCAAGGACATCGCCAGGCTAGAGCAGTGCGCAGATGTCGCGGATCTAGGGTTCATGTTGGTGGCGACCGATCATCGACATTATGTCGACCAGACAAGCTACTCCAGCGACACGAGCGATTTCGATTTTCGCCATGGGCGAGAGTATGCAGGAGGAACCGCCCTTACCTACAAGACCGGCGCGTATGGGCCACCGATTACCCTCGCTGGGAATTATGCGTTTGGCTGGTCAGAGTGCAGCTCCGCGCTCCCGTACTTGCTAGTCGAGGTTCCCCCGATCCGGCTTGGCCCCGCCTGAGAAATTGACACTCTAACAAACCGAACCAATCACGGTTCGAGCTTGATCTGCAATTCTTCGAGAGCAGCCACGTCGACGCCCTCGTCAACGAGACGGTCAAGATAGGCCAGCAGGTCGTCTTGCCGCGGCTGCCCAAATGCCAGCCGATAGAGTGTCAGGCTGCGTTTGAGCCAACGTAGCCGCGTGTTTTCTCGACTCATGGGTAGCATTGGTACGCGGCGCTCGACCTTTACCGGACCATCAAAAACCCAGTACGGAACAAGTTCGGATTTGCTCGTGGTAGCGCGTTTGGCCGCGTTGAACATCGCCTCCCATGGGTCTGCCGGTGGCTTTGTAGACGTGCGGATTGCATCGGCATGAGCTCTGGCAACATTATGCCGGACCGCATGTCCTTTGAACCGGTGAACACGCCCTTCCCTTTGCTCAAGATCGACCGGGTTCCCTGGGAGATTCCAATGATAGACTCGATAGCAATAGGGGTGAAAATCCAAGCCTTCCTGACCGATCGATGTCGTGGCCAGCACAAATGGTCTGAAAGGCGAATTGAACGCATCTCGCACGCTTCCGAGCCGCACGGTTCCGCCTTCCTCGTCCTTGTATTCAGCTAATCGCATAGCGAAGCGACCGCGCATCCTGATGGACGGATGAAAGACGACCTTGCCGTCCTCAACTCCCACATCATCGACATCAATCTGGGAGGGGCGGACTGACAAGGCGTGGGTCATGGCCGCGGCCACGCCGGCGACACGTTCACGCTCGGAGCTCCCGGCCAAACCCTCGCCTTCGACAAGATAATGGGCGTACTCGTCGAGCACTGACTGGAGGTTGTGCTCGACACCATGCGTCAATGCGCTGCGCCAGTAATGGTCATCGCGCTCTTGCCGTAGGAGAGCAACGGCGTCGTGCTGATTGAAGAGCGCCCGAAAACCCCAAGCGATTGATGCCGCGGCGTCCATCAAATGCGGATCATCCCACGCCAGTCCTGGCGCAATGCGATGGAGCGCGCGCAATGCACAGACAGCCGGACTTCCCAAGGCTACATCGACCAGTAGATCCAGCGTGTCGTTGTCGAGCTCCCCGAGCGATGCCTCGGTTGCAGTCCTCCGCAACTCGGCGATGTGCTCTCGAAAGCCTTCCTCCTGGATCGTCCATCTGTAACCGAGATACTGCAGCCACCCGGAAGATTTGGTCTTCAACAATACGTCGATCGTTGCCGGTGTGGACCATTCTGCATCCCTGCCAGCTGCTTCTTCGCCATTTTCCTTGGCGAACAGGTGCCCCAGGGCAGTACGAATACGATCCGCAATCGCTGCGCGCATTTCTTCAACCGACAATTGTTCCGGAGCGCCAGAAAAGACGCTTAACGGATCACAGATTCTGGCCAGTGTTGGTGACGGATAGATCAGGTGCAGCGCGCGCATCGCAGCCGGGCGACCATCTACCAGCTTGAACTGAAGCGGACGGCGGCGCGTGGCTTCCGAGTAGGACCGAACCACCGACGCTGCCCCCATCCGCCGTTCGGCTTCGTAGGAAAGCAGTGCGGCAAGCGCATCGGGCACCATCTGCCATGCAGAAAAGACAAGCGCTTTCGTAGCCGGTGTGCCCTCAGATGCCGGGCCATAATATGTTACCGCCGGGGGAAGCCAGAGGTGCTGATGGAGCCCTGAATCAAACAAATCAGCCATCAATGCTCGAAGGCGCCCATTAGCCGGATCAATCGGCTGATAAGCTTCGACCTGTTCGCGACTGATGCCCAGCGCCTGCGCATCGCTCAACGCTGATATCAGGGCCGGGTTCGAATTTGCGGCTTTATCCTTCAGGCGATGCTTTAGCGTGTAATCACGCATAAAATTCAGGAGGTAAGGTGCGGACTTCCAATACTCGATGATTTCGCGCGCATCGACGGCTCGCGCGACGCGGGCAAACGCTTCGGCCTGATGAAGATCGGCAGGTGCGAGCGGCACGTTGATCGATGGCTCAGCCAGCATCGAATCTCGTTCAGCAGTACTGCCAACGCGCTCGGTGCGCGCCATAACGCGCTTCAGTGTACGCTGAACCTTGTTGCGCGCGCGCTTGGCGTCGGTCGCGCTTGTCGGCAGTTGCTGGAGTAGCTTACGAAAGCGGCGCATTTCGCGGTCAAGTTCGACCTTGATGGTCGCCCCCTTATCGCGCCCGTAGAGGAACTCGATTGTTTCAAGGAAGTCCTCGTAATGATCGCCGTCATCAGGCTCATCGCCCGAGAGCGTGAGCATCTTGTAGGGAGTTGCGGAGAGTAGAAGGGTGCGTGCGCTGGCTGTATCGTCAGAATAGTCAAACAGGGCCCTTGCGAGCTCGGCCGGCTCCCCCTCACCGCGCAGCAATTCCCGAAAACGTTGGAATTCGTCGAGGATGATAAGATCTGGCTTAAGCGCACTGACGCAAGCGTGCGATAGCTTGCTCCGTAGCGCCCCGATTACCTCGTTTCGTTTCCAACGCTTCTCGTCAGGGTATGTTGGCTGGCGGCGCGGGAACAGCGAGATCATTTCGTCGATTGCCGACAACAGCGATGCATCTTGACGGACTGCGTCGTGGAAGTTCGAAACTATCGTCGGATCAATACCCTCAAGTGACATGCTACCGACGCACGCATCCCAGCGTCCATTCCCGGCGTCCACTTGCAGCGCGTTTCTGAGCGGCGTGAACGAAAAGCCCATGGCTTCAAGCAGGCGATGCAAGAGCGCCCGTTCTTCAACGACCCCGGTGGTAGATCGAAGATTGAACGTGGTTCCAGGCGTGAGGCTGATGAAATTGACCTTGTTCGCAGACAGATCTTGTTCGCCGCGAAGCTGCAATGGCACCAAGGTCATGCGAGTGGGCAAGGCCATCGCACGCTTTCCCAATACATTGAGACGATTGAGATTTTGCGCGGCGATGGCCTGATTGGAGCAGATGTAAAGAATGTCGATCCGCTTTGATCGATTCCACAACGCTTCGATGGTCTTGGCGATCACCCCGCGGGCAACCATGGTTTTGCCCAGACCCACTTCGTCTGCGACCAGGAACTGACGCACGGGATCAGCGCCATGCAAACGGTCGAACACATACTCTACCGTGCGACGCTGAAAGCGCTTGAGTTGAGCGAGTGCGGCGCCCGCGTCGAACGGCTCATTCTCCATTGCCGGACTCCTCCAGTACGGCGCGGAATGTCTGCCAGAGAACCCGAAACTCTTCGGGTATTGGGTCTGCGCCTTCCGTATTTGCCTCTGTTAGCCTGGTCATCAGACGATCGACCGCATCCAGGCGCCCATCCTTGGCGCAAAGGGCCCGGACGAGTTCCTCGAGTAACGGCTCATCGTCGGCCACGGCCATGGCCCACCCTGCCCCACTGCCGCTTCCATCGGCAGCTAATGCCGCCGCAAACGGATCACCGAGTGCGGTGAGCAAGAGCCTCAAATAGCGCAGGAATGTTTTGCGATCATTGATCACCGATCGCATAATCGCTGCGTCGCGCTCGGCCGGTAGGCCCTCAATCGGCAAGCCGGTGCTAAAAAGGACGCTTTGACCGGTTGCCCGTTCCTTCATTTCAATCGCCAGAAAACGTGTGACATCGGCGAGCGCAACCACACCCAAGTCCAAAGCCTCACCGGCTTCCAGTGATGCCTGGGCATCCCTGGAGTGCCCTTCCCCTCGGGTTATCGGCCAAACCCGCACTCGGTTGATGTTCGCAAGTGCAATGCCTCCAGCAGGCGGAATTAGCCACATGCGCCAATTGCCTGGGCCCTCGGTCACGTCTGCTTCACAACGGATGCTGAGGCATCCGCGGGCAAGTGCCCGCCGGGCATCAAGGAGCACCCTTTCAGCAGCACGCTCGGAGGCGTCAGCAGCAGCCAATTCTCCTGGAACGTAAGCACGAGTGAGACGCCCGAACCCGTTCTCGCCGAGAATGGCCTCGATCGACCCCAGCTTTGACGTCTTACCCGTGAACGTGATGAAGAACTCGACATTTCGCCCTGAGATGAACGCGGGTTTAGTCGCATTGCCGGAGCCTAAGGTCAGACGGGTATCCCAGCTGTGCTCAGCGACAATTATCTTGGCGTGGAGCCCTTCCAAAGCTCCCGAAATAGCTTCCTCGCCATCTTCACGCTCGGCCATTTCATCCAGAACCGCGACATGTGCGAAATCGTCGAGTGTTTCGGCAGCTATGCAGGCAAGCTGATCGGGCCTGCTTATCAAGATTTCGGCGGAGCGGCGCGCCTTTCCAGCCAACATCGATAACGCGTCATCGTCGCAAAATGGCGAGACCACACCGATGCGCGTGCATTCCGGCGGCTGCCAAGGCCGTCCTCCCAGCCCGTTGACTGCGAACTCAAATTTTTCACAGGCATCGGGCAATGACCACTCGGCGTAGCGCATGTCTTCGGCGAGTTCCGAAGTGAGCGCCCGCTGCTCATCCGGGACCGGGCTGACCGCGAGATCTGGGAGCGCGGAGAGCAACGCGTACAACGGACGGTTCTGGGCCTTAGCCCGGATTATTCACCAGCGTTGGTCTGAAGGGTTGGCGGGAGTGGTGTAAGGCTCTGATCTGAATTAGGAACTGGGTGTCTAATCCTAACCGACTTCAGGGACAGAAAATGCCACAGACCACACCCGCCGGATGCGATGATAGCGCGGCTGTATTTTCGTATCCAGCGGTTGGCGGCAAGAAGGTCACAGCTGCGTTTGACGGCGGCAGGCTGACCTCGGATGGCGGTGTGCTGCTGCTGGCTCAGGCCGAGCGCATGATGGGCATCTGCCAGCAGCTTGCGGCATGTATTGCGGACCCGCGCGATCCTGCGCGGGTGGTCCATCGACTTGAGGATATCTTCCTTGCCCGTGTGCTGGCGATCGCGTGCGGCTATGAGGATGCCGATGATCTCGACGCTCTGCGCGATGATCCGGGCTTCCGCCTGGCGCTGGGCAAGCTGCCGGGATCGGGCGCGGGACTTGCCAGCCAACCGACGATGAGCCGCTGGGAGAATGCGCCGAGCACGCGCGAGCTGGCCAAGATGCTGGCGGCCATGATCGACATCTACTGTGCCAGCTATCCCGCTGCTCCGGCAGCCGTGACGCTGGACATCGATGATACCTGCGACGTCGTGCATGGCTATCAGCAGCTCTCCTTCTGGAACGGCCATCATGGGGAGCGCTGCTTCCTGCCGATCCATGTCTACGATACGGCCACGGGCCGACCGGTGGCGATGCTACTGCGTACCGGCAAGACACCCTCGGGCAAGGAGGCTGCGGGCCATATCCGGCGTCTGGTGCGCCATATCCGCCGCCACTGGCCCGATACCCGCATCACCATCCGCGGCGACGGGCACTATGGGCGGCCCGAGGTCATGGCCTTCTGCGAGGCTGCCGGTGTCGATTACGTGCTCGGTCTGCCGACCAACGCCGCGCTGCGCGCCGATCCCGTCATCGTCACGGCTGCCGATGCCTGCGCGGTCCGCCGCGCGGAGGAAGGTCGGGTGGTCCTGCGCAGCTATGCCGAGACCCGCTACGGCGCGAAGAGCTGGAGCTGCCAGCGCCGTGTCGTCGCCCGGATCGAGGCCAGCACGCTGGGCATGGACATCCGTTATGTGGTCACTTCCCTGACCAAGGGATCGGCTGAATACATCTATGACACGCTCTACTGCGCGCGCGGGCAGGCCGAAAACCTGATCAAGCTGCACAAGACGCAGCTGGCCAGCGATCGCACATCGTGCCGCTCGGCCAATGCCAATCAGATGCGCCTGATCCTGCACACTGCTGCCTACTGGCTGTTGTGGCGCGTTCAGCAGGCGATGCCGAAGACCGCCGCTCTGGCAAAAGCCGAGTTTACGACCCTGCGCCTGCGGCTGCTCAAGGTTGCTGCCCGCGTCATGGAAAGCGCCACCCGCATCCGCGTTGCGCTCGCATCGGCCTGTCCGGATGCCGATCTGCTGCGTGCCATCGTTCTCGCGCTCAAGCCTGCGCCGACGTAGCGGGCGCGGCAGTGCCGCAGAAACCCCGAGCCCACTCCTTCAACCAGAAAAGCCCATCGATCACAGCGCGGTGAAACAGACGCCAGCGGTGCCGCACGCCCGCTCTACGCCGCCGCACGCAGCAGTGGCGTCAAGCTCGCGCCGAGAGGCGCCCAACCGCATCGCCGTGAATAAGAGAGGTTAGGCTGGCGAGTGCGGCGTCCGTCGAGACGCACGGCTATGTCCCATGACCTGTCGCGCGTAAGATTGCGTGACAATACGAGCACCCTGAGAACATCATCGCCCTCTTCGTCCAATGGCTTGAACCGCAGCGCCCAGATTTTCGGATGGAAGCTACCCTCTCCTGGCGCTTGGACTTCGACGATAACCTTCTCAAGCAACGAGCAAAGTCGAGATTGTTGGGCAAGCCCCGCATGGATTTGACCTGCCTCGGCGAAGACGGCCAAGCGCCCCGAAATCCGTTCTGCTCCCTCGAGCAGAGCAATAGGATGCTGCAGAATTTCCTCTCTATTGTCGGCGGCAAACAATGCCAGGCTGACCGGCACGGCTAGCGCCGTCTCAAAATCGAGTGAGAATGTCGTCGCCACGCCGGCATCGAAGCGATACCCGGGGGGAGCCTGAAGGCTATCGCCGTAGAGAAGCCGGTTTTCGGGATCGAGCGTCGCCCTGTTCAACGCTTGAGATCCTTCAGATGGCTCTGTGCGATTGACCAGCGAAACTGAAGCCTTCCAGTTCCGGATGCTCCTTGCCAACGGTCCCGCGCACTCTTGTTTGCAAACCGGGATTGCCCCTTCTTGAGCCTCCTCTCACGCGTCATGACGAGCGCGCTTGCTGCGTCACGATTGCGGCCTAATCCTCCCTCCTTCCGCACCAAGGCCACCCATTCGGTGACAAACCGCTTGGCCGGTTCGAGGACCGAATGTCCGGTATGACGTGTCTCGTGCCAGAAATCGTCCAGCGACCAGGATGCCAATTCCTTGGTATCGAGTTCGTCGCTCCATTCGGTGAGTGCGGTCTGGTAGCGCTCGATCCAGTCCTCGTTTTCCCGCAGCTCACTCAACAGCAGATTGTAGAGCAGCGCGGCGCCATGCATGACGCCCGAGAATATCCTGGCATGTTCAACCAGCACTCGTGCCGGGGCGGGAAAATCCGCCATATGCGGATGCAGCCATATTGCATCTGCCTGTGCCCGATCGCTCCGACTTGCCAAATAGGTCAAGAGGCTGTGGGGATGGCGATCGACAAGGCGATCGACAAGAAAACTCGCCTCGTCCGGTTCCAGATCGAAATCGACGGTGTCAGGCCATCCCTTCGGTGGCTGAGGCATGCGGTCGTGCCACAGATGTCGATGCCGCTGTGCCCCGCTCATGTCGTCTTCGACGTGATCCTTACCAGTATCCTTGGGCCAGTGCGGCAAGGCGGCAAAATAGGCATCAATCGAACCAGGAAATTGCCGGATGCCCCAGCTTTCCAGTCCCGACCAATAGATACTGCTCGGCAGGCGCTTGAGCTTCTCGCCAGCGTCCTTGCCAATGATGCCAACGGCGCCAGGCGCGCCAGACATCAGCGCCTGCCCAAGTTCGATTTCCTTCTGACGTGCTTTGGCTGCAATGTCTCGCGGACTGAGATGAGACGGCAGGGAGTCGAATATCCACGGAATGAACAGCATGTACCGCAGCCGCGTGTGAATGGTGCTCGTTCCTGGAAAAAGATGATCGGCTATGGAATCCCTGATCGCGCCAAGCCCAAGCTCGTCGCGGCTATCCTGCTCACGGAACAGGTCCATCAACCGCTGCGCACGATCGCGTTCTGTCTCGTCAAAATCGACCCAGCCAATTGCTGAACTCATTCTTAGCGCCAAGTGCTAGTGCCCCTCAGATCCCTCTGCCCAGCGTCAGTTCGCCGGTCTCTGTCCAGAAAACGGCGACGCCATCAACGGACTTGCCACCCATTGCCCCAACTGCATCAACATAGGCTGCCAGTTGCGGCCAGTAGCGTTCAAAGCGCAGCGCAGGATTTGAGACCGCCCCGCTCTTGTGATCCACGATCATGAAGCCGCTGGGACCTTCAGCGATGAGATCCAGGATGATGCTTTGGCTCCCACCATCTGAAAGAGGAATGTCGATCGGTTGCTCGACATGCAGTTGCGTATAGCCAAGGTCGGCGAGAGCCTGACGCAGAGCCTCTGCCTGCTGCACAAGAAATTCCACTTCGGCATCGAGAATGCGGCAATGCTCGTGAACCTTATGGGATAGATCAGGACGGCAGAGGAGAATGCGCAGCGCTTCGTGGATCGCCGTGCCCCTATCGGTCGCCTGCACGAGGTCGGGTCCGGCAAGCATGACACCTGGTGCGATCGCACGCGTCTCGATCTGAGAAGGAAGCGGCCGTGACGTTTCAGTTGCCTGCGAGGGGCTTACCACAGATGCCATGGCGTCGATCGGGCGCCGCTCCAGGGCAAATCGCAGCTCGCGGTCGGACGCGTCGAGATGAACCTTGTTCTCAGCCTCGAACGAAGCCGGCAACTCCTTGCTGCAGATCGTCATGCGCGCAGGAAATTCTTCGGCGCCGACGCTGATCTGGTTACCCTGAAATCTGATGCCGCAGGCGTCATTCAGAAGGCGGCGGGCAGTGATCGGCAGAGGCGGATCAACCTTCTCATCGTCCTGCGGCCATTCGATTATCAGGCGATCCCGCGCACGGGTCAGGGCCACGTAAAGCAACCGCCTCGCTGTTTCTTCGGACTCCGGATGGAGTTCATGAAGAAAGCGATCGGTCGCTTCAGGGGCGGCGAATTCCGGAGCATAGGCGAGCGTTGCTTCCTCGATCACATGATCGAGATCGTCGAACCCCGGAAACTTCGTGCTGAAGGTCCCGGCACGGGGGTCGAGCTTGTGGTCGAGCCCGCAGACAACGACGATTGGCCATTCACGTCCCTTGGATGCGTGCCAGGTGACGATCTCGACGCCGTCGGCTTCACTGCCTGAAGGGTTAGGCCGCAGATCTTCGCCTTTGAGACCGACCTTGTTCTCAAGCCAGCCGAGAAAGACGTTAGCGCTCTGCCCATAATAGCCGGACGCTTCGCGCATGTCGCGGTGAGCATCCATGAATGCTGCGGCTTCCGCTTCGAACCGGAGCAGGTCTGCTCTCATCTGGGCTGGGTCATCGAGCCTGTCGCACCAGTCGCGAAGCCCCGCGACTTCGATGACTTGGTGAACCAGACGATCAACCGGTGTCGCAAGCGAGTCTGGCCAAAGTCTCTGCAGCGCAGTCAATTCAGGCGTGTCGATGCGGCCTTGCTCGGCAAGCGCCCTGATCGCGTCCGGAAGCGCTGTCGCCCCAGGACCAAGCGTCGCCGTACAAATCGCGGCATGGCTGTCCGCAGGATCGACGGCGAACCGCAGGGCAAAGCACGCGGCCTGGACGATCTTGCTCTGCCACCAGCCACCTTCAGCCACGCGAACCGGCAGGCCGAGGGACCGCAGTGCGCTGGCATAGCTCGCGCAATGGCTATGGGTGGGGCACAGGACCGCGATGTCTCTGGGCTCCAACGGCCGCAAAATCTTCGTATGCCTGTCGATGATAGTCACATGATCGTCGGACAGCAGGGAGAGAAGGCGATCCGCGACGAAATGCTGAGGCTTCCCGCCCGAGCGCGCGCCGCGCTTGTTAGCCAGTTCTATGATCTCAAGCGCGGTGTCATGTCCGGTGGGGTTCTGCGCGGTGAGCGAAGTGTAGTCATCGCCGAAAAGGCAGGGGCCGAGCGCGTTGACGAAATCCATGATCCGCGGATCGGAACGCCAGTTCCGGTTGAGCGGGCTGGTTTCAAATTGCTTCGTAAGCGCGACGGTCAGCCGTGGGTCCGCACCTTGAAAGCCCATGATGGCCTGCTTGGTATCTCCGACGACGAGCGAGCGCTTCGCTTGCCGCGCCAGGGCCCACAGGAACGTGAACTGGATCGGGTTGGTGTCCTGGAACTCGTCGACAATGACGCAGTCTACCTCGTCCATGATCGCGGCAAGCACGCCGGGCTTGTCATCGAGGATCCGCGCGGCGTTGGTGACCATGTCGCTGAAATCGATCACGCCGAGTTCCCGCTTGCGGGTCTCATAGTCGGTCATGGCCGATTGGGCGCCTTCCACGAGTGCGCGCGCATGAGAAACCGCATCTTCGAGCGGACCCGGATGATAGACCAGTGTGTCGGCCGCCGCCATGACTGCGGCGGCCAGGTCATCGTAACCATCAGGCGTCGGACTACCGCGCTTGGACTGGCGGAGATCACGCAGCCGCTGCCAGAGCTTCCAGTCCTTCCCGCCGGTCGAGAGGAGTTGTTCGGCTTGCTTCAAGGCGCGGAAATTATCCCGAAACGCCGTCTTGGCCGCGGCACTTCCAGCGTCGACCGCCAGCGATCGCGGAAAGGCGAGAAGCAGTGCGTCGACGGCCTTTTTCAAGCCTGCCGCCAAGGTCTCTGGCACCCCGACCGGTTGGCGATATCCTTGCCTGATCGAGGACTCGACGAATTCGGCCATCGCCGGGTCGCTTCCCCGCGACCCAAGCGTTCGCAGGAGTGCAATCACGCCGAGCAACGTCTTGCGGAAGCTGTCTTCCGCCGTGTCGTCCGAGGTGAAGCTACCCCGGTAGCCATAGGCCCCGAGGTTACGGGAAAGCTCGCTTAGCGCCTGGTTTTCCTCGATCGAACGGCGGATGAGCAGGTCCTGCTCGTCCTCGGCGATGAGACGTTGCTGCGGCGAAGAGCCTGCCGCAAAGGCATGTTCAATCAGCAGTCGGCGTCCAAGGCCATGGATCGTAGAAACATAGGCTCGTTCAACGGCCAAAGCCGCTTGCAGATTGCCGTCAGCAATCAGTGCTCCACGTATCCTTTGACGAAGTTCCCCAGCCGCGGCCTCCGTGAAAGTGACGGCCAGGATCCGCTCTGGCCGAACTTTGCCGTCGCGTACCCACTGAGTGAGGGTTTCCTGGATGTGATGGGTCTTGCCAGCCCCTGCACCGGCTGGAACGATCGAAAGCTCAGTCATCTTCATTGTCCGTAAGCGCCACCGAGGGGTTGATGTCATCGCGCATGAAAGCGGTGATCAACGGACTGTCTTCCAGCGCATAGGTGCCGAGCGCGGCGGAGCGCTGGAAGAACTTCTCGTCGGCTGTAGTGTTGGTATCGAGGCGGCCCGCCTTCAGAGCATCGAACCGCGCAGAAATGAGCGCCAGCGCATGCTCGGCAATATCGCCCGCAACAAGTTCGACCTCAGCGCTATCGAACTCATCGATCCCATTGAGCAGGACATTCCCGTCGTTGAGCGTGTGATAGGCGACTGCCGGGAGCTCCGACCACCCGCTCAATACCTCGGCAATGCGAGCAACGCCGTCGTTGCTGCGCTCGTCGAACCTAACGCTCATGCGCCGGTAGAGATCGACCTGTAGATCCCATCCCTTCTGGAGGCGCTGGCGCCGAGTGCCGGAACTGCTCTTCTTGTAATCCACGACGATCGGCTGCCCATCGGGAAGCCGCAACAAGCAATCGGCCTTGCCGTGCACCGGATGACCGAACAGCTCTCCCGACAGCCAGAACTCATTGCCCACGATCTCGGCGTCCAGAGATTTGAGGACGAGCGACCAGTGCTTCGCGGACTTGGTGATTTCTGCCTCAAGCGTGTTGCGTTCAACCGCCCATGCCGATGTCTGGAGAAACGGCGCCAGTGCGCGAATGCGATCGAGCAGTAGGTCGGGGACCTTGGTTTCGATCTCCTCGTTGGACGGATGCGCCTTGCCCGGCACAAACAGGCGCTCGAAAACCTCGTGCGCCAGGGATCCGCGAAGCATGACGTCAAGCGCCTCGGGCTGCCAGGAAACATGTTCGGCGCCCAGCTCAGCGAGGAGCCACGCTAAAGGGCTGACCAGCAGCTTTTCGAGCCGGCTCGGGCTCTGCGCTCGCGCACTGCCGTCTTCTTTCTGGCGCAGCCCCAGAAGATTGAAGTCGAACGCATAATGAGGCGGCACCTCCGGCATCAGCGCCGGTTCGATCACTGGTCTGGGCTTCCACGCGACCAGCCTGTCCCAGATCGTCCCTTCACTATGACTCAGTGGCACGATCAGATCCTCCGGATCCTTGATCCCTTCCACAAGCCGCGAGATCAGCGGCAGGCTCGACGACACCGAAAGCGAACTGCCGCTGCGATCACGCTCTGACAGGATGAGGATAATCTGCTCGCTCGCTGCACCGATCTGGCGGGTGAAGAGCTCCAGCGCGGCAGTGAGTTGCTGCGCCTGCGATGGCAGCTGGATGCCGCAATCTTCGGCAATCGATGCAACTTCGCTGTCGAGGAAAAACGGATTGCCCGCGGGCGGTGATGGATAGGCGCCGTCATTGAAACCCAGGACGAGAAGCTTGCGAAACGACCGCTTGGGTGTTTCGTGAGCCATCATCACCGAGATGCCACCGAGGAAGTAAGCCCCTCTCGCGGGTGGCGCAGCCTGGTAGGCCGCTGCCATCTGGATAGATTTCTCCAGTTCCGCTTCTGCCGCGTCGTTGGCATTGCCAAGGGCTGCGATCAGACGCGATGCCTGTTGCTTCGTTTCAGCGACATCCTCAGCGAGTGCCTCGTTGTCGCTGAGCAGCCTCTGGAAAGATCGAATCTGTTCCTTGAGTTGCCCGTTGGTCGAAGGCGATGCCGAGCGGATCAGGGCGAAGAGAGATGCCTGCCTGCCTGCAAAGTCACGAGCCTCTCTTGGCTGAAAGTCGCCACCCATAACGGCTGCCGCCAAGGCCGTTCCTACTTCTTCGGGCCAGCACAAGACGGGTGAACAGTAAAGCGATGCGAGCGCCATGGCGGGAGCTGGTCGGCGTCGGCATTGAAGGAAATGCAGAAGAGCCTCGCCGCCAATATTCCTCCGCTCGCCTACGCCAGGAAGCGACGATGCAACCAGACCCGCATGCGCAAAGGCCTCTGCCAGATAGTGACCATATTCGGCACCCTGCGGGACGACGATGCCGACGTCGCTGGCTGGGAGACTTGCATCATCAGCCAGCCATCGCTGCACGATGGCCGCCGCGGCTTCGCATTCGGTCAGAGAGTCCCGGACCGAAAGTATGGCCAGGCTGTCGTCGGGCGGCATGGCCGGGACATCGGGATCCAAAAGATGGCGTTGTACATGGCCGGCCAGAGTTGGTGCGGGCGCGCGCGCCAGTTTCCGGTCGGAAATCAGACGCACAACATCATCATCGTCTTCGCTCAGCCTGCCATGGTGATTTTCGATGTGTTCGAGGACCGCACGCTCCAGCGGGGTCAGGTGACCACAGTCTCGATCCCAGACGACCTGGAACTGCTGAAGAGCGTCGCTTGCCTCACAAGCAAGGAACGCCTTGAGCGTCGCAAGATCGGACGGAACGAGGGCATCGCTTCCGATCCACAGATTGCGCAGGGCATCCAAATGAAGGCGCGCCCTGCCCTCGCCCGGTAGCGCTTCAATCATAACCGATGTCGGTTCGAGATCACGCGTTGCCATCATGATGTGGCGGAGCATCGCCCCCACGGCACCGGTCGTCTGCTCAGGTGCTACCGCGAAGCTTTCCGCCCAAGGGACGCTGTCACCCAAGGGATCAAGGGCCTCGCGCAACGGCTTCTCGGTGGACTGAGGCAAGGCATAGAGGCTCCCCAGAAGCTGCGCACTGAGGGGCATGCAGCTCGTAAAGGGCGCTTCGCCGATCCGAAGATGGCAGTTCTCAAACATTCAAAATTACCCCCTCAAAAGTCGCCCTACGCCGCCATTCCACACCCTTGCCAGTGAATTACGACAAATCTGGTCGCAGCATTGTCTGCGCGTCAGCTAGGCGCTTTTCCATCATGTCCTTGAGTGCGTCAGGGCCTTCAATCACCAGTTCGCCGGCCCATCCAAACAAGTGATTGGCGAGCTCGAATAAGCCGCCTGATTGGAAACGAACAATTAGTTCGTCGCCAACTTCTTCAAACTGTTGATGTGGATGGAAGCGCCAAGCCCGCGCCCGATCGACCGCCGGGGCCAGCACTCTCAGAACGATCTCGTGACCTGCCTCGTGCCAGATGCCGAAGCTGCGGGCCATCCAGGCATCCAGATCCCAATCCTCGGGAGGGCAGCCGACAAGCCCGCTGTCCCGAACGTTGCTCATCCGGTCCAGACGGAAGGTGAAAGGCGGATCGTCCCGGTCAGGCATCTTGCCTACCAGGTAGGTGATCGGTCCATGGATCAGGCCATAGGGAACAACCCTGCGCCAAGAGGGCTCGTCCGCCCAGTCGGGTTGATAATCGAAGTCGACACAATGGGATGCGAGAATAGCGGACTGGATCGTGGTCAGGTCTTCGGGCGAGGCAATGACGGCAGGCCCCGCTGCGACACGCGAGCGTTGGAGGCGGGTGAGCAGGTCAAGATCATTGTCCAGCCGACGCCTCTCGGCGCTGTCAAAGGCAATCTTGATCTTGGAGAGCAATTTCTCGAGCGCTTCGGTGTTGGCGGTGCCTTCGCGGCGCCCCGCTTCCACCACAGACTGAAGCGCGGCAACCTCGGACGAACTCGGCCTCGCATAGGCTCGTCCCGGGCTGTCTTTTATCCGAAATCGCTTGATCCGACCATCAACCGTTTCTTCGAGGTCGAAATGAATCAGAATGACGTTGCGCATGCGTTCGACCGTTCGCCGGTTGACATCAAGCAAAGCCGCCATTTCGTCGAGAGTCAGACCTTCGATGCTCTGCGTGAGCGCGTGCACAAGCTTCAATGTGCGATCGAGATTACTGAGGCGCTTGGTCATCATGGACCATTGCTAACTGCCTGATCGGCAGGAGCAAGTCAGTTCGACATCAATCCACACATTATATGACCATTTCTGTCGCAAATTCGGACAGCATGCCTCAGGGCAGGCTGACCTCATTCAGCCTTCTGGCCGTAGTATGTCTTGTACGGGCCCCGTTACGACACCCATGCGCAACCTGCGCGCTGCAAGTTGATCCCGCAGTGGTTTAGCCAGCCGATCAAGTTGAAGGCGAGCGCCTTTACCAACGGCGACAAGATCGCCGATCAAATTTGAAATCGCACGCTCGCGATCAGCTGGTTCCAAGACCGCGACCAATTCGACCGTTTCGCGCACCACCCCGGGAACCTGACGACGAATGAAGACGGTATAATCGATTACCTCCACATCAAGCACTTTGACGCTCGCGCTGGCGGACATGAATTGAGCACAGGCCTCGCGCGCAGCGCCCAGTTGTGCGCATGGCGCGAGACGCATCGCTTCATCCCACGCTTTGCTGAGCGCCTTGTCCGCAAAGGATGCTTTGGGTCGCTTGCGTGCCTTAAACGCCGAATCTCGATTGGCTACTGCCTGGAAATCTTTGCAACTTGATAAGTCATTCCCGGCTTGCCTTACCTTCCTTGCGGACTGCGCGGCGCGCCTCCAGCTAATTAAGTAGAAAGTCGGGATTAGAGCGAGCCCAAAGGCGACAGTGCCATTTCCAACACCGCTATCCATCTCGGATGAAGTTAACATTGCGATAGCGAGAGCGACGGCAAAAGCCACCCCAACCGTCAACACCGCCCTTACGATGAGCTCCAGCAATGCGGCCACGAGCCCAACAGTGAGCACTAGGAGCACAGCCAGAAAGCAAACACTCACGACATTTATCATTGCACGGCATCCCTTCCGTGCTCCCATCAATCGCTCCTACGTCAAAAATGGTCGCACCGACAATCGTCCAGCGAAATTCGATTGGTCTTCAGCAAAGATTTCCGCAATCTAGCACTTGAGAAGGGGAAATTGATGGATCTCGATTTGCTGGAAAGACGCCAGGCTACCCTGTCGTGGCGCGACGACTTGATCATGGCAATCTGGGACATCGTCAATCGTGCTGGAATGGAAGCCAAGCGCGGGGTGGAAGAGCGCCTTGCAGAAGCCGGTATTGTTGAGACGCTCTGGGATCCTGCCAGTTTTACTCGCGAAAGGGTCGACGTTGTAATGCGCGAGATGATCGTCAGCGAGCTTGAGAATCTGTTCGATGGCGCTGCGGAACAGTTACGTACGATCGCCCCCGGATACAACGCGCTCGCAGATGCGCTGCTGGAAAGCCTGAGCATGCTCCAAATGCCATCGCTGGAACCTGAGATCCAAGGTGAACCCAAAGTGGATGCACCTAAGGGATCCGCTACAACCTCCACGGGCAGACTAGCCACAATGATGGAGACCATCTCCAATCAAGATTTCGTGAAGAATGCGAAGGAATGGGGCAGCTGGGCGCTTTCAGTGGTCGGGGAGGCAAGTGAAGCCGCGAGTCAGAAATTGCAGAGCGGCGCGGGTCTCCATGATCGTCTCCGCCGTTCCGCACAGGCACGGATCGAGACGGCGTGGATGGCTCCAGCAGGCGATCCCCCCCCACTGATGGGACAACTTATCGCAGTGGTGGAAAGCGTAGGCAACGAGGCGCGGAGCATGGCCCTATGAGCGATGTCGGAGGACTGTTCGTCGCATCACTCGATGCAGCAACGGGGATCAAGGCCGGGAAGCTCAGGATCGTAGGTTCCGTCGTCCGCCATGCTGCTGGCCCGCTCAAGGGCAAGATTCATTCATATCTTCAGGAAACCGGAGCCGCCGGAGCTTTGCTTGAGTCTGTGTCGGGAGCTGGCAGCACATTCGCCAAAACGAGCAAGACGACAGGCAACCCGATCGCCGGAGCTGCGGTCGCTGGCACACAGTTGGCAAGGTTAGCGTCCGCGCTCGTGGTGTAATTTCCGGTGTAGGCGATGGTGTATTCCGGGGTGGGGCATGCCCCACCCCGGAATGCGGCGTCGCTGGTGGCCACCGGGTTCATCGTTATGGTGGAGTTTGCACACTTCAACCGTGACGAAGAGGAGTTCCCGATGACCGAGGACAGATTACTGATCGAAGAGCTTGCTGCGAAGGGCGGCCAACCGGATTTTTTGCGCACCATCGCCGAGAACGTGCTGCAGCTGATCATGGAGGCCGACGTTGATGGCCTGATCGGCGCGGGTCGCCACGAACGCAGCAGCGAGCGCGCGACCTGGCGCAACGGCTATCGCGACCGTTCGCTGGATACCCGGGTAGGCACGCTGAACCTGAAAATCCCCAAGCTGCGTGCTGGGTCCTACTTTCCGGGCTTCCTTGAGCCCCGCAAGATGGTCGAGAAAGCGCTGGTTGCGGTGATCCAGGAAGCGTGGATCGGCGGGGTCAGCACCCGGCGGGTCGATGAACTCGTCCAGGCCATGGGCATGACCGGCATCTCCAAGTCCACCGTCTCCAAGCTTTGCAAGGACATTGACGAGCGCGTCCATGCCTTTCTGAAACGCCCGCTCACCGGCGAATGGCCGTATCTCTGGCTCGATGCCACCTATCTCAAGGTACGCGAAGGCGGGCGGATCATCAGCGTTGCCGCAATAATCGCCATGGCCGTCAACACCGAGGGCCGGCGCGAGATCGTCGGCCTGCATATCGGCCCCTCGGAAGCGGAGGTCTTCTGGTCCGACTTCCTGAAGGACCTTGTTCGGCGCGGTCTTACCGGCGTGAAGCTGGTCATCTCCGATGCTCACGAGGGCCTCAAGGGCGCGATCACCCGCGTCATGGGCGCCACCTGGCAGCGCTGCCGGGTGCACTTCATGCGCAATGCCCTGTCCTATGTGCCCAAGGGCCAGAACACTGTCGTCGCCGCCGCGATCCGCCAGGTCTTCCTGCAGCCCGATCAGAAAAGCGCAACGCAGGTCTGGCGACAGGTCGCCGACCAGTTGCGCACCCGTTGGCCCAAGCTCGGCGCCTGCATGGACGAGGCCGAAACCGACGTGCTCGCCTACACCGGCTTTCCCACCCAGCACCGCACGAAGTTACACTCAACCAATCCGCTCGAGCGGCTCAACAAGGAGGTCAAGCGCCGCGCCGACGTCGTCGGAATCTTCCCGAACGAAGACAGCATCATCCGCCTCGTCGGGGCTGTGCTGATGGAGCAGAACGACGAGTGGCAGCTCCAGCACCGATACATGCAGATCGAAGGCATGGCCGAACTCAACCAACCCATGATCGAGGAGGAAAATCAGCCCCTACACATCACCGCCAAAGCCGCCTGACGATGGCCCACGGCCACAGCCGAAATTACACCACCTTGACGGACGCGACCGTTGGCAAGCTCGCTCGGCGGGAATGTCCAGAATGAGATTATTCGGCGCGGAGTTAATAGGGTCGAGAGTAAGGTCGATGCGCTGGCAAGTGGCATGCAGACGCTAAAAAATCTCGGCGTTGCCAATTTGGCGCTCAGCGCAACGGGAATAGGTGTGTCGCTGGTCGGGTTCGGGATCATGAATGCACGCCTATCGCGGGTCGAGCAAACTCTGGCTGCGCTTACAGAAAGTACAGACCGGATACTCGCTGCAGTGGAGCGCATTCGACAGGATCAGCTGGCCAGCGAATTCTCGGCATTGCGATCTCAGGTCAAGCTGTTTGAGGAAGCCTGGCTAATGTCGAACCAGGAGCGCGCTACCCAGGTCTGGCTTGACGTCGCACAGGCGACGCGGCCACATCAGGATAGGTTTGAGGGGCGCGCGCGGGAATTGCTCTTCGCCATGCCGCCCGAATTTGATCTGGCGGATCCGATTATCGATGCACTCGCACTAGCTGGAGGCCTGCGGGTTGCCTGTCTCATGGCCTGCAACGAAAGCGAGGCAGCAAGCTCGGCGGCAAGTGAGAATGCTCGCCAGATCGAGGGATTGACCGGAACCGTAGGTAAAGTCGATCTGGTGATGGCACGAATTCCATCTTCCATCGACCGCGCTTCGCTGGAATGGGCGGGCGCCCTCGCCGCTGCTGTCGACGAGGCGGCACCTATCGCCCAGCGCTGGCGCCAGCGCGAAGCAATCGCCGCTACCCGCGCGGCGCCGCTTGCCCAACTTAAGCACGACGGCGTTACTCCGCGCGAGTGGTTGAAGGCTGCGCGAGAGGAGCAGAATGAGCCGATTCTACTCCTGAAAGCTGCGGAGTGAATTCGGCCGCAATTGCAGTGTGCAGGCTCAATCCACGACCGGATAGTTGGGCATCGGCCACTCATGCTGGGGATTGTCCATCATCAGATCGACAAAGATCGGCAGGAGACAGCCAAGGAGCGACGCTCCGTCCCTCACCTGGTCGCGGTTTACATCGCTGTTCCAGGTCGCGCCGCCGTGCACCAGCTGGTTTCGCAAGACGTAGAGCCGATCGAACAGGATAGACAGGATCCGCACCGTGTCGTGCTCACGCAAGGCGTGATTGATGGCTATGCGACCGCGCTCGAGTTTGTGTTCCCAGTCCTCGTAGCCTGGCGCGCCGTTCTGATGCTGCCAGAACGGATGGTAGACATAGCGATTGTCCAGAAGGAGGCGGATTTCCTGACTGAACCGCTGCCAAACCGCGTCGTAGACACGGTGACGCCCATCGAACTTTACGAGCGTCGAGAAAAACGATTGGAAGAGCCCACGTTCACCTTCCGGCGCTGAGCTGCTGGCCGAGGCTTCTACGTCACCGGCGTAGGCAGCGTTGAACCCGATCCACAGTAGGATGAAGCGAACGTCCTGGTCATCTTGTTCTGCTTCGGCCCGTCGCAGCCACGATAGTGCACGATGAACTCGAAGGGTCAACGGCGTAGAAAAGCCGCCGCGAAGCGCACGCTGCTTCTCTTTCAAGGCTTCAGGATGAAGAGGATTGCCTGCCGGGTATCGATAAACCATGCGCGCAACTTAGCGCGATGATTTCTTTCGGGATAGTTTACAGAACGTCTCGATGCGGCTCGTCCGCAATTGATCTGATCCACGCGTCGATTTCCTCCTCAACCCACACCGTGCACTTGGGCCCAAGCGAGCGGGATTTGGGAAAGCGCCCTTCGCTCATCCGCTGATAGATGGCCGAACGACGCAGGCCGACCCGGTCAATGACTTCGGGCAGCCGCAAGAGCCGAGGCGGCGGGGGGACTTGCGGAGATGCTTGATCTGCGCTTGCGCTGTCCTCGGAAAACTGGGGATGTGCATTCATGATCGCTCCTGTCGGGTCAATTTCTCGGTCCCCTCCGAGGTGAATTGGATCAGCGCGGCAGCGCCATCGAAATGTCGCGGTTGGCAAAATCATCGATATGCTTGGCAAGCATGCGGGCGACGAGCTGCGAAGTGCCGTTCGCCCACCGGGGTCGCAAATCTTCGACGCGTCGCCCAAGCGTGCGTTCGAGCTGGCCTGGCAAGGCCGTGAAGAAGTCCTCAAGAAACTCCCCCATTTCGCTGCGCATCCATTCGCAGGCGAGATCCTCCTGACCAGCGAGAGCCAGGATCATGCTGGCGCGGGGAAAGGCGCCGCAGACATCGAGAACGCGCGCGGCTTCATCAAGACCGATCGGCCGATCGCCGCGCATCACACGGAGCAATGTCTCGCGGTGTATCCCGACTTCTCGAGCGATCTGGTGCTTGGGTTTGTCAGACGACTCGATTGCATGGGCAAGAATGTGCGCGAGGCTGGTGTTGGCTTCGCCTCGGAATGGCGAGGGCTGGTGCATCGACAAAAACTCCAACGATTAGGAACTGAGTCGTAGCCATATCGCGCTTGATCCATGTAGGAAAATGAAAAGAACATTTACGGAACATCTCGTTTCTAGGCGAATCATCCCCTAGGCCCGAGTCGCCGACAATCACCGCCATGCTCGTCGGGATTCGTCGACGTTGATTGCGAGATAAATCGCTGTTTCTGCGTATTATCGCCGACGCCGACCAATTGATGCGTCCATATCCGTCCGCCACTTCAGCTCCAGCGGCAATCCGACTTTCCTACATCGATTTCCTAGATGCATGTGGAACACACAGCGAACGAAAGAACGCTGGGTTCACCCCTCCAGATGGAGCTCCATATGCAGTCTCTCACCCTCTCCCGGCGTTCCGGCGCCATTGATCAGAACCCCTCGAAGTTCGGGCGGGCCATGACCTTTGCAGTACCGCTTGCCGTCGCAGCACTGGCCGCCAGCGCAGCTTACGCCGGCGCCGACACGACCTTCACCCCTGCCCTCACGAAATTCACAGATTTCCTCGAAGGCTCGGGCGGCAAGATCATCACCGTCCTCAGCCTTGCAGGCGGCCTCATCGGTCTCGCCTCGGGCCGGTTCTCGCTCGGACAGGTCGCTGTTCCGGTCGGTGTCGGCATCGGCGTCGGCACAGGTGTTCCGATCGTCACCTCGGTCGTCACCGCGGTCATCTGACGCATCGGACGGGAAGGCGCGTCGCCATGGCAGACCCATATATCATCCCGCGTCGGCTCGACGATCCGGAGCTCATCGGCTTCTGGACCATCGACGAGTTCGCCGGGATGCTCATCCCCTTCACCTGGGGGATCCTCAGCCAGCATATCTTTATCGGCATCATCGTTGCCTTCGGCGCCTGGTTCGCGCTGCGAAAGGCAAAAGCAGGACGCGCCAGCTCCTGGGTAGCCCATGCCGCCTATTGGTATCTGCCGGCCGGATTGCTGGGCCTGAAATCGACGCCGCCTTCCCACTGCCGCCTGCTTGCCGGTTGAGGGGAGATATCCATGTTTGCCGACATTTCACACGAGCGTCAGCAGTCGCTGCTGCGCCAGCGCAACCTCTTTGCGCTCACCAGCGCCGGGCTTGGCATTGCGCTCGTCGTAGCGGTCAGCCTTGCTGCCACCCGCGACCGCGAAGTCGTGCTCCTGCCAACGCTCCCCAAGCAGCTCACTGTCAGCAGCGCGGGGGTCGAGGCCGACTATCTCGAACTCGTGACCCGCGATGCCGCGCTCGTTCTCCTCAATCGCAGCCCCGAAGGCCTCGACTACTGGATGGACGAGATCCTGAAGCTCGCCGATCCGGCAAGCTACGGGCGCCTCAAGGCCGATCTTGTCCGGATTGTCGAAGAGCAGCGGGGTTCGGATGTCACCCAGGCCTTCGTGATCCGGTCGATGACCGTCGACCCCAAGGGGCTGACTTCCGATGTGACGGGCACGCTCAAGACCTTTGTCGGCGCCCAGGTCATCGCGAGCGACGAACGCCGTTTCCGCTTCAACTGGACCTACCGGGGCCTGCGTCTCGCGTTGTCAGGCTTCAGCCAGTTGCCCCCCAAAGACCCAACGAAGGAGGCCCAGTGATGGCTTACCGACGCAAGACACGTGCGTGGAGCCTGGCTCTTTGTACCAGTACCATCCTCGCATTTTCGGGAAGCGGCGCGCAGGCCGCCGACCAGTTCAAACAGGCTGCAGACGGAGCGAGCATCGAATGCGCTGTGTCGGCCCGCGAGCTGACGCGCTTCGCGCTCGTCGACGATCAGTTTGCCAGCGTTTCGAAGATCTCGACCGGCACGCCCTACAACGATTTTGCGGTCACCAACGAACCGCTGCGCGGCGACATTTATGTGTCGGTGCCGGAGACCTATGCGGCGCGGTCGATCAGCTTCTTCGCCACGACCAAGAAGGGCTTCGTCTACAAGGTTTCCTGCCAGGTCGAGCCTGTCCCGGCAGTGCAGGTCTTCATCACCAACCCGGCGATCGCGACAAACAAGGCATCTGGCTGGGAAAGCGAAACGCCGCTGGAGACGAGCGCAGTGCGGCTCATCCAGGCCATGGCCAATGACCGGACGGTCGATGGCTTCGAAGTCAGGCAATCCTCGGCACTTCCGACACGGGTTGGCGATCTCGAGGTTCAGCTCATCGCCGATTACCGCGGCAGCGCGCTCGCCGGAAAGGTCATCCGCCTGGCGAACCGTGGCCGCAAACCGCTGACGCTTGCCGAAGCGGATCTCGCGTCGTCCGGGACCCTTGCCATCTCAATCGCCCAGCCAACTCTCCAATCGGGAGAGAGCACCGTCGCCTTCATCGTCGGCACGAACGGGGAGATCGGTCAATGAGCGACACAGCCGCCCCCTCTACTCCGGTTCAAGCCGATCCCGCATCGCCTTCGCCAGTCACCAGCCTAAACGCCAAGACCGCGCGGCGGCAGAAGCTCCTGCTTGGCTCCTTGGGCGCGCTCGCGCTTGTCGGCGGCAGCTGGTTCATCCTGGGAGGCGACGACGGCGCGAAGAGCGACGATCCTACCGCCGCCCAGACCATCGACACGGCCGGGCTCATCAATCGTGACCTTTCGCAGCGCGAATTCGTCGCGACCTACGGCAATCGTCTCGATGCCGTGACCCGCGAGCAGAAGGCGATGAAGGACGCGAGCCTCCCGCGTGAGGAAATCGAAGCCCAGCTCGCCGCCCTCAAGGCCGAGAACCAGGCCATGCGCGTTGATGGCCAGGCTGCGATTGATGCGATCTCTGCCGAGAACGCGGATCTGAAGACGCGCCTTGCCAGCCAGAGCACCTCGGCTCCCCCGAGCGTGCCGCCGCCGGCCTATGGCCCGCAAGCTGGCGGCTATGACGCGCGCGGCCGGACGGCCCCGTCAACGCTCGGCGGTGCGCCGGCGGGGGCCGGTGAAGCTGCTATGCCCGGGCCAGGCGAAGTGAGGCTCATGAGCTTCACGTCGGACAAAGCCGGGGCAAACGGACCAAGGTTTGCGCGTCCCGAAACCCCGCCGGTCGTGATCGAGGATTCACCGGATTATCTGCCGCCCAATTCCTATGCCTCGGCGCGCGTCATCGTTGGCGTCGATGCATCGGCCGGTGTCGCGAGCCAGACCGATCCGCTTCCGGTTGTCCTGCGCATCACCGGCCCAGCGCGATCAGTCATGCAGAACGGCAAGGTTCTGACCACCCGCCTTCAGGGCTGCATCGTCAACGGCGCAGCGCGCGGCGATCTCTCGTCCGAGAAGGTCTATGTGAAGCTGGCGCGGATGACCTGCGACCAGCCCGGCGGGCGCGTCGCTGTGAGCGAGGTCAAGGGCTTCATCAGCTTTGCCGGAAAATCGGGCGTGCGTGGCCGTGTCGTCAGCCGCGAGGGCAGCCTCGTCAGCCAGGCCCTGCTTGCCGGGATTGTCGGCGGGTTCGGGCGCGGCTTTTCGGCGAACGCCAACAGCGTCTTCTCCGGCGTCACGACCAATGCCGATGGCACCCGCTCGAAGCTCTCTGCCGGCGACATCCTCGGCGGTGGGCTCGGCCAGGGCGCTGCGGATGCCGCCGATACGGTCAGCAAATATCTGATCGAGCGCGCCGAACAATACCAACCCGTCGTCGAGATGCCGACCGGCATCGATGTCGAAATCGTCTTTCTCGACGGCGTCTATGTGAGGAACTCCCAATGACCCCCGCCGCAAACAACCCAACCCCGAGCAAGCCGCGGCGCTGGCTGCGACCGGTGGCGACCGTTGCTGCCGTCATCGCCCTGTCCGCCGCGACGGGCTGGGGCGTGGCCAGCCTCGCTTCCCCGGCCCAGGCGCCCGATACGGCCAAGGTGCGCGCCGCGCTCAAGCTGCGCCTGCCGAAGACGCCGATCGATGCGATCACCTGCGTTGGCCTTGGCGGCCTGTGCGAAGTCGCCTCGAAATCGACGCTGTTCTACGTCGATCGCGCGGCGAAGTATCTGGTGATCGGGCGCATCTACGACATGGAGGCGCGGCAAGACCTGACGGCAGCCCGTCTCCTCGCACTCAACCCAGACTTGCTGGCTGCTGGTGCTGCACGGCGGAGCAATGCCGGCGAAGAAAGCCAGCCCGCCCCGCGCGCCACCCCGCAGAAGGTATCGCTCGCCGGCCTGCCCGCGAACGGCGCGATCACCTGGGGACCGGTGAACGGCCCCAAGGTCGTCGTCTTCTCCGATTTCCACTGCGGCTACTGCAAGAAGCTCGAAGCCGAACTGAAGGCGATCGGTGCGCGCGTCGAGGAGCGGCCCATTTCGATCTTCGGGGTCGACAGCCGCCGCGATGCCGAACGGGTGCTGTGCTCGCCGCGCCCCGAGGTCTCCCTCCACATGGCCTATTCGGGCCTCGCCCTCGCCAATCCGAAGCCGTGTGACACGAGCGGGCTCGATGCCAACGAGGCCTTTGCCAAGGCCCATGGCTTCAACGGGACGCCGGTCATCGTACGCCCGTCCGACGGCGCGATCCTCGAAGGCTATCGCCCCGCTTCCGTGCTCCGCGAATTTCTCACGCCCGCCAAAGCGGCCGCGCCCGCTTCGGCCAAGAAAGGATAATCGTCATGCGATTTCCCCACCGTATTCTCGCCTCTGCCTGCCTTGCTCTGCTGACAAGCGCGTGCGCGACTTTCGGCACCAACATCGAAGGCGATTTCACCTGCCGTGCCCCCAAGGGCGACTGCGCGCCCAGCCATGTGATCGACGCCCGCGCAACCGGCGACATGACTGCAACTGGCTCGCTGGAGAACGACTATCGTGCGCCTGTCCCGGTTGCTGCCGGCGATCGGGCCCGGACGTCCGAGCGAACGCTCAGGATCGTGTTTCCGGCCCATGTCGATGAGACCGGGACGCTGCACGACGATGCGGTCGCTTGGGCAGTCGTCGAAAATCCGCGCTGGGCTGCAGAACTGCGCCGCAAGGTTGGCGAGGACACCGCCCCGCCGCTGATGCGCCAGCTGCGCCGCAAGCTCAAAGCCGTACAGGCGCAGATCGAGGAATCGAGCAAAACGCATGAAGGCACGGCCGCCGAGCAGCCTGCCGCACAGCCCGAAGCCGAGACGTTCGATCTCGGACAGCCCTTTCAACCTTCGTCCTCACTCGAGGACACCCCCTCTGCCTCGCCGCTGGTCCTCCCCTCCACGGCGCGCGAGGCCGTTGCCGGAGCGAAAGCCCCGGCGGTCGAGGGGTTCGACATGGCGCAGCCCCCGCATGTTCGAGCCCCTCGGCCTTCTGCCGACAAGGCCCCGCTCATCTTCCCGACGATCGAGGCAATCGAGGCCGCGAAGAACGCCGCTCAGGCACAGAAGGAGCCCAAGTGATGGCCGAGAAACTGAAGACGATTGTCGACCGGCTCCTCACCGGACTTCTGGGCGATGCCGAACATGCCGAGCAGGGCCGCCCTGCCCTGATGCTCGATCTGCTATCGGACTGGCTCCCTTACCGGGTCTATGACCCGGCGAGCCGGCTCTATTTCAACGCGCGATCAAAGGGCTTTGTCCTTGCTGTCACGCCGTTGATCGGTGCCGATGAGCGTACCGGCGAAATCCTTGGGTCGTTCTTCTCCGAGGGCCTGCCACCCGGTGCCTGCCTCCAGGTGCTGCATCTCGCGTCCCCGCGCATCAGCCGGATCGTCGCTCCCTGGTTCGCGCCGCGCTATGTCCAGGGCGGCGTCTACGAGGCGATTGCCCGCCACCGCGCGCGGCGGCTTTACGGCCTCGTCTGGGAATCGGGTTCGCAGGACGCACCGTTCCATGCGCGGCATCATCAGGTGATCGTTTCGGTCGGCGTGCCCGCTGCCAAAGCGGTGAGCAACGAGGATCTCAAGCAGACGCGCGACGGGCTCATCGCAATGCTGAAGTCGCTCAATCTGGGCGTTGCCGAAGTCGAGCCGCAGCAGCTGATCGCAATCATCGACGACCTGACCTCGCCGACGACCGCGCCGCAGGACGACGCTGTGCCCTATAATCCCAATGACGCGATCGCGGCGCAGGCGATCCGCCACGATATCGAACTCGTCATCCTGGAAGACCGGATGCGGCTCGTCACCGAGCGGTTTCGGGCAACCGGCAAGGTCGAGGATGGGGTTCCCGAGATCGGCACGGTCTACCCCGACGCCTTCGATGTGCGGCATTTTTCCTCGCGCAATATGCCCCAGCGCTGGGCACCGTGGGAGTGCGCGCGGCTCATCGGCGACATGTTCACCGACAAGCTGCGCTTCCCCTGCCCGGCCGCGACGATGCTGTGCCTCGTCTATCCTGACCAGGAGGCCGCTTCGGCCAAGGCGGGCTTCAAGTTCATGCGTACCACCAGCCTTGCGGGTACGCGCAGCGCACGGTTCCTGCCGCGGATCGGCGAGCAGGCCGCCGAATGGCAGCACGTCCAGTCCGAGCTGCAGGAGGGTCGCCGCCTCGTGCGTGTCTTCTATGGCCTGACGACCTATTCGCCGCTCGGCCGCGGTGACCGGGACGAACGCGCGATCAAGTCGATCTATAAGGCGGCAGGCTGGGACCTTGCCGACGAGCGCTACCTGCAAATCCAGGGTCTGCTGGCAGCCATGCCGATGACGCTGGCCGACGGGCTTGGCGCCGACATGGAGCGTCTCAAGCGCTTCAAGACCGTGCTCTCGACCACCGCCGCCAATATCGCGCCGATGCAGGGCGAATATCTTGGCAGCGCCCATCCGCATCTCCTGTTCGTCGGCCGGCGCGGTCAGCCCTTCTTCTGGTCGCCGTTCGAGAACGAGGCCGGCAACCACAATGTTGCGATCTGCGGCAAGTCGGGCTCGGGCAAGTCGGTGTTGCTTCAGGAGATGTGCGCGGCGCTGCGCGGTGCGGGCGCGCAGGTCGTTGTCATCGACGACGGCCGCAGCTTCGAGCATTCGGTCAAGCTGCAGGGCGGCCGCTTTGTCGAGTTCACCATGAAGGCAGGCTTCTGCCTCAACCCGTTCTCGATGATCGATGGCGAGCGGGCAGCCGAAGACGAGGATTACCGGCTCGACTGCTTCGGCATGGTCAAGGCCATTGTCGGCCAGATGGCGCGGCACAGCGCGCAGCTCAACGATACCGAGCG
>JAWKXV010000003.1:0-45988 GCA_041396805.1 Erythrobacter sp.
GCCCAGCCACCTCGAACACTCCGGCCGAGGTCTGGGTCACCGTGTAGGCAGCGCGATTGCCCGACACGACCGCCGTATCGACGTTCGAACCGCCGTCGATCTGGTCATTGCCCAGGCCGCCGATAATCAGGTCGACACCATCGCCGCCGTCGAGGCTGTCATCGCCGCCGAAGGAGATCAGCTCGTCATCCCCTGCGCCACCCGACAGGAAGTTGTAGCTCTGCCCGCCGATTATGATGTCGCGACCGAGATTGCCGTAGACATAGGTGAAAGACGAGCTCGAGCCGCTAAGGTCGATCGAGTTTCCTTCAGCACTCAGATGGACCTGGAAGGGCGCGTGGTCGAGTGTGACTGCGCCACCGTCGGCAATCGTGAGATAGCGAACGATAAATTCGTCGAACTGATTGATCTGGCCGGTCGTGGCGATGATGTTGCCCTGGCCCTGAACCTCGAAGATCTCGAAATCCGAGGGAAGGGTGACGCCGGTGAGATCGTAATCGTCGAAGCTGCCGCCAGTATCGACAATCATTCGATCGGTTCCGGCCCCTCCGCTCAACACGTCGGTCGGATCGAGGAAGCGGATCGAGATGACATCGTCGCCGTCGCCACCATGTCCGGTGGAGGTGCCCAGGTCATAGAAGGTAATTTCATCGTTCCCGGCTCCGCCGTTCACGATATTGTTTCCATTCCCGAACAGAATGAAAGTGTCGTTCCCGGTTCCGCCGGTGAAATTGTTGTTGCCGCCCGCCGAGAGCACGCGAGTAGCGAAATTGCCGGTAACCACGACGTCGTCCCCGCCGCGGACGTCGATGCCGATGGTGATGTCCGAATTGAATGGATCCGGATTGGTCATCGCCTGATCGGGTCCGACGATATTGTCGTTTCCATCGCCGGTTACGATGTTGAGGACATATACCTCGGGTCCCGAAAGATCCGCGCTTGCGCCCGCATTGGACAGCGAAAGCTGGGTGACCGCAAAGCCGCCCGACGGGTCGAAATGCGCGGCGTCGGTGATGCGGAGATTGCTCGCGGCGACGAATTCGAAGGCGGCAATCTGGGCTGCAGTGCCGAGCAATTCGGAGTTGCCGTCGAATTCGAGCCGTTCGATGCTCGTCATCGGGAGGTCTGCCGCAACATCGAACTGGACGATGTCGGAGCCCTGAACCGAGCCTATGACGCGAATGGTATCGGTGCCCGCACCGCCATTGATGGCAGCGTCGAGCGACGGATTTTCGCTCGGATCGAAGCCTGGTTCGCTGGAGAAATCGAAGATGAAGAGGTCGTCGCCGTCTCCGCCATTCAGCGTATCGCTGCCAGCGCCGCCGATGATCGTGTCATTGCCGCCCAGTCCATTGATCGTATCATCCCCGGCCAGTCCCGATATCGTCTCGCCAAGATCCGTGCCGTCTATCGTATCCGCATTCGGCGTGCCGTTGATTGGTGGGCCGTCCGTGGTAACCCCGCTCGGGTCATATCCGCCCAGATTGTAGGCGGTAAACTGTCCAACCGAGACATTGGGGAAATAGAGCGTGAAGACCGGTCCGTAATTGATGTCCGTACGAAACTCGATGGCCGAACCCGTGCCGCTCGCGACAAGTGTGAAATGTCCGGTTCCGAACGGGTTGGCATAGCCATCGTAGTCAAACAGATCGTGTTGGACGATCCGCGACAGATCGAGCCGATCGCCTGTGTCGCCGGCTTCAAAATCGGTAACGGTCGCACTGCCGCCTGCCGCTGAGATCAGGCCGCTCAGGAAGATGGTATCCTGGCCTGTGCCCAGGGCGATGGAGAGGTCCTGCATCTCCGTGCCAAGGACGAGCAAATCCGCTCCACTGCCGAGGTCGACCGAGCCGCCAAAGCCACCAACGGTCTGATAGCGCACCTCATCATTGCCGTCGCCGGCATAGATCTCCGATTCCGCAACGCCCTCGTTGACAAGCTGGGCAATGATGAGGTCGTCGCCTTCATCGCCATAAATGAGATTGGTGCCTCCGCCGACATAGATGACGTCGTTGCCAAGGCCGCCGTGGACCGTATCGTTGCCGTCGAAATCGTCGATGATGTCGCGCCCTGCGCCGCCATCGATGATGTCGTCGCCTGCACCGCCACTGATATTGTCGTCGCCGTCACCGCCCTCGATGGTGTCGTTCCCGTCACCGCCGGTGATGATGTCGTTGCCGCCGAGCCCGCGGATCAGGTCGTCTCCGCTGGTTCCGTCGAGGGTGTCGTCGCCCTGCGTGCCCGTTATGTCTGTCATTGCCCCGCCTGTTGTCTTTTGAACTGGTGGTAGAAGCAGCAGGAACTGCATTTTGCCAAGTAAAAAGAGCGGTATTTGTGCGGATACCCCCAAATAGTGTTGGATGCTTTCGCAACCGGCGGGGAGAGTGGCCGGGTTCGAGCCGGGCGAAAGACCGGATAAGCTCACCGCGGGTCTTGACGGCGAGTGACTTTCACGGAACATATGTAGAACTTTGGGTTTCGCCCGACGCTGCGGCGTTCGAGGCTGGACTCCTTTGACGCCACACCCCACTTGGAGCGCCCATGGCACTCACAACAATCTCCGTACGCGGCGCGCGCGAGCATAATCTCAAGGGCGTGGACATTGACCTGCCACGCGATGCACTGATCGTCATCACGGGCCTTTCCGGCTCGGGTAAGTCGAGCCTCGCCTTCGACACGATCTATGCCGAGGGCCAGCGGCGTTACGTGGAATCGCTGAGCGCCTATGCGCGCCAGTTTCTCGAGATGATGCAGAAGCCCGATGTCGAGCATATCGACGGGCTTTCTCCCGCGATCTCGATCGAGCAGAAGACCACCAGCCGCAATCCGCGCTCGACCGTAGCGACGGTGACCGAGATTTACGACTACATGCGCCTGCTGTGGGCGCGGGTGGGGGTGCCGTACTCGCCCGCGACCGGCCTGCCGATCGAGGCGCAGACGGTGTCCAACATGGTCGACCGGGTCATGGCCTTGCCCGAGGGCACGCGGCTCTACCTGCTCGCGCCGGTGGTACGCGGGCGCAAGGGCGAATACCGCAAGGAGCTGGCCGAGTGGCAGAAGGCCGGCTTCACCCGCGTGCGCATCGACGGCGAGATGTATCCGATCGAGGAAGCGCCCGCGCTCGACAAGAAGTTCAAGCACGACATCGAGGTGGTGGTTGACCGTATCGCGGTGAAGGAAGGGATCGAGACCCGCCTTGCCGACAGTTTCGAACAGGCGCTCAAGCTGGCCGAGGGGCTGGCCTATGTCGACCTCGCCGATGGCGTGGTGCCGGGACGTGAGGGCGAGGCGGACAGCGGCGGCGCGATGAAGGGCGCGGGCATCCCCGCCAACCGCATCGTCTTCTCCGAGAAATTCGCCTGTCCGGTTTCCGGCTTCACCATCGAAGAGGTCGAGCCGCGCCTGTTCTCCTTCAACGCGCCGCAGGGGGCCTGCGCGACCTGCGATGGCATCGGCGAGAAGCTGCTGTTCGATCCGCAGCTGGTCGTGCCGAACGAGGCGCTGAGTCTCAAGAAGGGCGCGGTCGTGCCCTGGGCGAAGTCCAACCCGCCGAGCCCCTATTACATGCAGGTGCTCGCCAGCCTCGCGCGCGAATACGAGTTCAGCCTCGAGACCCCGTGGGAGGACTTCGACAACGAGATCCGCGACATCATCCTCCACGGCACCAAGGGCAGGGCGATCCCGCTCACCTTCAAGGACGGGCGCAAGGAATACACGGTGCAGAAGCCGTTCGAGGGGGTCATCGGCAACCTCAACCGCCGCATGCTCCAGACCGAGAGTGCATGGATGCGCGAGGAGCTGTCCAAGTTCCAGACCAGCCAGCCGTGCGAGACCTGCCACGGCAAGCGCCTCAACGAGAAGGCGCTGGCGGTGAAGATCGCCTCCACCGACATCGCCACGCCGACCAGGATGAGCGTCGCCGATGCGAAGGACTGGTTCCTTGCGCTGCCCGACAAGCTCAACGACACGCAGCAGCAGATTGCCCGCGCGATCCTCAAGGAGATCAACGAGCGGCTGGGTTTCCTCGACAACGTCGGGCTCGACTACCTCAACCTCGACCGTACCTCAGGAACGCTGTCAGGCGGCGAGAGCCAGCGCATCCGTCTCGCCAGCCAGATCGGCAGCGGGCTGTCGGGCGTGCTCTACGTGCTCGACGAGCCCAGCATCGGCCTCCACCAGCGCGACAACGACCGGCTGCTCGAAACATTGAAGCGCCTGCGCGATCTCGGCAATACGGTGATCGTGGTCGAGCATGACGAGGACGCGATCCGCGCCGCCGACCACGTGGTCGACCTCGGCCCGGGCGCGGGCGTCCACGGGGGCGAGGTGGTCGCCGAAGGCACGCTCAAGCAGGTGCTCAAGTCGAAGAAATCGCTCACCGCCGCCTATCTCAACGGCACGCGCGCGATCGAGGTGCCGGGCAAGCGCCGCAAGGGCAACGGCCACAAGCTCACCGTCCATGGCGCGCGGGCGAACAACCTCAACGACGTCACCGCCTCGATCCCGCTCGGCACCTTCACCTGCATCACCGGCGTGTCGGGCAGCGGCAAGTCGAGCTTCACCATCGACACGCTCTATGCCTCCGCTGCGCGCACGCTCAACGGGGCACGCGTGGTCGCGGGCGCGCACGACAAGGTCACCGGCCTCGAATATTGCGACAAGGTGATCGAGATCGACCAGTCGCCCATCGGCCGCACCCCGCGCTCCAACCCGGCGACCTACACCGGCGCCTTCACCCAGATCCGCGACTGGTTCGCGGGCCTCCCAGAAAGCCAGGCGCGCGGCTACAAGCCCGGGCGCTTCAGCTTCAACGTCAAGGGCGGCCGGTGCGAGGCGTGCCAGGGCGACGGGCTGATCAAGATCGAGATGCACTTCCTGCCCGACGTCTACGTCACCTGCGAGGAATGCCACGGCAAGCGCTACAACCGCGAAACGCTGGAGGTGAAGTTCAAGGGCCACTCGATCGCCGACGTGCTCGACATGACGATCGAGGACGCGGAGGAGTTCTTCAAGGCCGTCCCCCCGATCCGCGACAAGATGCACATGCTGAACGAGGTCGGCCTCGGCTACGTCAAGGTCGGCCAGCAGGCGACGACGCTGTCAGGGGGCGAGGCGCAGCGGGTCAAGCTCGCCAAGGAACTCAGCAAGCGCAGCACCGGGCAGACGCTCTACATCCTCGACGAGCCCACCACGGGCCTCCATTTCGAGGATGTCCGCAAGCTCCTCGAAGTACTCCACCGGCTGGTCGACCAGGGCAATTCGGTGGTGGTGATCGAGCACAATCTCGACGTCATCAAGACTGCCGACTGGATCCTCGACCTCGGCCCGGAGGGCGGCGTGCGCGGCGGCGAGATCGTGGCGGAAGGGACGCCGGAGGACGTGGCCCGCGAGCCGCGGAGCTTTACGGGGCAGTACCTCGCGCCGATGCTGGAGCGGGTTAGCGAGGCGGCGGAGTAGGGCAATTCCCATAACTTGCTCAGTGAACCGCCTCTATACTAAAGCCATTGTGGCCATTAATTACCTAGAGATGATCTTTTGGGGGGCGCGATGAAAGTAGAGAAGTTTAATTTTCGAAATTTCAAAGGCGTCAAGAGCACGGAAATTGAGATTGATGTGGGTCCGCCCGGTAAAGTAATCACTCTGATCGGGTTGAATGAGAGTGGAAAAACGACCATCCTTGAGGCGATTTCCCACTTTTTCATGGGCGATCCTGAGACCAAATCTCTTGTCGAAACCGTCCAGTCTAGAGAACCCGTCGATGCGCTGGTTCCGAAAAGCAAGAAGGGGATATTCAACGGAAATATTGAGATTGCAGCTCAAGTTTCTTTGGATGACGCCGATATCGATGCCGTTTGTCGCGGGATCAAATATCTAAACTACGTTGCCGACAAAGACACATTCGCGCGCACCTTTGAAATTCGCCTCAAATTTATTTTTAAGGATGGGGATCTTCATGACGAGAGAACATCTTGGGGATTGCGGTTCAAGGGCAGCAAAAAGAATGGCACGGTTGTAAGGAATTTTGATGGCTCTGGGCAGACTAGGGATGGTTGGCTAGCGGCGCTGAGAGTGCTTAAGGAACGAGCCCCGAAGATCGTCTATTTTCCTACGTTCCTTTTCACGTTTCCTGACCGAATCTACCTTCGTGAGCCCGAATCATGGGATGAGAATTCCGAACAGGCGATCATTAACCGATACTATCGCCGCGTCCTTCAGGACGTAGCAGATTCGATATCCGAGGATGATCCTGACAATAGAATATCTATAGACAATCAGGTTGTTAAACGCCTGGAAAACGTCAAAGAGCCGACAGGCAATCCCTTCGCGTTTTGGGCCTATTTTGTCTCTCAAAAGGAGCACGACAAAGTTCGGGCTGTTCTCAACCGCATTGCGGAACGGATGGGCCAGGTGGTCTTTACTGCTTGGAATAAGATCTTTGACAAACCAACCACGGGTTCGCGAGTTCAGGTCGATTTTGGCGTTGATCCCGACAACGAGAACGCTCCTTGGGTGCAACTCTCGATCTTTGACGGTAAGTCCACTTACAGCCTTTCTGAGAGGTCACTAGGATTTCGTTGGTTTTTCTCTTTTCTCCTTTTCACACAATTTCGCAAATCGAGAAGCGATAACCTTGGTTCGATTTTCCTTTTTGATGAGCCTGCTTCAAATCTACACGCTCTTGCTCAAATGCGCCTCATGGAGGGATTCGATGGCATCGTAGATGACCGCAACTACATCGTTTACAGCACTCACAGCCACTATCTCATCAATCCGATGTGGCTCGAAAAGGCCTATATTATTCGCAATCTCGCAATTGACTATGACGCGGATTTGGATGTTGGGGGAGCTTCCGAACCAGAGACCGATATCGAGGCAATTGGTTATCGCGAATTCGTCAATCGCTATCCAAGTCGCTTTTTCTTATTTCCAACCCGCCCTTGACGCTCTCCGTTTCAACTTGGGACCAATGGTGTTTGGGAAGCCTGCGGTTATCGTAGAAGGCAAATTCGATTTTCATCCTCTTGAGTACTTCAGGCGGAAATTCGGCAAATCAGATGGTTATTCGATTTTTCCAATAAACGGGGCGGGTGACGCAGCGCCAGTGATCAGTTTGCTTCGAGGCTGGGGTGTCGACTATATGGTGCTGCTGGATGATGACCCGGCAGGGAATGCGGCCAAGAGGAAATACGAGAAGGACCTCGCCGTGCCTTCGTCTCGCATTATGCAGATTGGCGAAGTCTCCGAAACCCTTAAAGGCAAGTCATTCGAGGCCGTTTACAACAAGCTAGTTGATGCAAGAGCTGAAGACTACACGGATAAGAAAATACCTAATAAGCGCGCGTATTACGACTTGTTTTTGGATCTGACATCCAAGGGTGAATACGATACGAAGTTTGGCTCGACTGATCAGGTGGTAAATAAGATCCTTGATGGAATAGAGAGTCGATTAATAGAGATCTCGAAGGGAGGGGAAGCACTCTAGTTCACAAGGATTATTTCGTCCTACACCCCAAAACCGTATAAATAACCCGCTTCACTCCACTCTATGAGCCGTACCATGAGCTCCCTCCTCAATCTCCCATCCGAACCCCACGCCATCTTCACCCCGCCCGCGCAGGGGCAGTTTCTCAAGAGCCTCCAGTTCGATGGCAATGTCCGGCTCGCCTGCCGCGCGGCGCGGGTTTCGGCGCGAACGGGTTAACTCTGACCCTCCATCATTTGATAACGCACCCCTCGCGCCCAACTGCTAAACCCCGCCCATCGCCGGACCGTTTCGCAAGGCCTTCGGTGACTGAGAGAAGCTTCGGCATTGCTCCCGCCTGAGTGCATTGGAGCCGTACCATTCCCGACTGGGTCTTCATCCTGACATCCATCCTGGCCACGCTGGTGGTCGTCATGCTCATCGGCGAGTGGATGGTGCGTCGCCGCAAGCGGCCCTAGGCGCGCGGCACCAATTTCCGGGCGAGTTTCGGTGCGCGCTTCGGCGCGGGCGGGCGCTTATCCCGCCAGCGGCACCATCCCTGTCACCCAGGGCGTCCAGCCCATCACCCGCAGCGTGCTGATGCCGACCACCCATGCGAGGCAGGCCGCCAGCAGGCCGAGCGCCGCGGCGGACTGGCGGCGGGTGCGGGTGAAGGGGAGGGCGGCATTGCCGATGATGTAGGGCGCGAGCATCGGCGGGAAGCCGTTGTAGACGCCGCTGGCATTGTAGAGCAGCCAGAAGCCGATATTCGCGAGCGCCAGGCAAATGCCGATCTGCGCCTTGTGCCGGTCGAACCAGTTGTCGAGATCGGCCCAGTCCTTCGCTTCGTCGGGCCAGATGAGGCTCGCCGCGATGAAGTAGAGGCCCGTCTCCACCATCCCCGCCACGAGGATGGGAATGCTTACCTCCACCTCCTGCAAGGTCAGCCAGGCGAGGTTCCACGCAGTGATGAGGTCCACCACCACGATCGCGCCCATCACCGGTGTCATCCAGCCGATGCGGATCCTGCGTCGCTTGTTCGCGGACTCGGTGCGCGCCTTCAGCACGCGGACGAAACCGGCCAGCACCTCCGCCATCGCCAGCCCCAGGACCAGCCCGAACAGGCTGAACGCGAACTCGAAACCGGACATCAGCCGACCTCCCCCGAACGGCGACCCTGGCCCTGTCCTACAGCCCCCGGCATGTAATAGATAGCGCGGTCCAATCCCCCATCCGGAGCCGGACCTCATGATCGCCATCGTCACTCATCCCGATTTTCCCGCCGATCTCCCTGCCGATCTGCCTGCCGATCTTTCTGCATCGTCACCGGCAGGCGCGGAACCGCTTCCCGCCTCCGCCGAGGGGGGCGAGCGTCACACCATCTTCACCCCGCGCGCGCAGGGGGCGTTTCTCAAGAGCCTGCAGCTGAATGGCAATGTCCGGCTCGCCTGCCGCGCGGCGCGGGTGTCGTCGCAGACCGCCTATCGCGCGCGGCGGGGCTCGTCCGGTTTCGCGCTGGCGTGGGATGCGGCGCTGCTCGCGGCGCGCGACCATGCGGAGGAGGCGCTCGCCGATCGTGCATTGAACGGGGTGGAGGAGGCGGTGTTCTACCACGGCGAGGAGGTGGCGCGGCGGCGGCGCTATGACAGCCGCCTGCTGCTCGCGCATCTCGCGCGGCTCGACCGCATGGCAGAGCGGCCCGAGGTGCAGGCCGCGCTCGCGCTGCTCGAGGGGCAGATCGATTGCCTGTGCGAAGGCTTCCCGATCCCCGATGAGGCGCCTTCTCCGGATCTTTCCCAGGACAGTGCTCCATGTGCTCCATCCTGTAGTGTTTGCGGAGGGCAATGCGGCACGCCGGGGGCCGAGCTGGGGCCGGATGATTGCGAGTATTACGACAACCGCGTGGCGCGGATGGAAGAGGCGCGGCCCCCACGCGCGGACTCGCCCGAGGAGCTTGCGCGCAAGCTGGGCGGCGATGCGGGGGAGATCGAGTCGTACCAGCTCGATGCCTTCGAGGCCGAGGGGCACGAATGGTGGCTCGTCACCGACGATGACGGGATGATGGACTCGATCCTCTACAACCACCGCGAGGAGGGGGAGGACGAGAGCGAGAGCGAGGGCTAACTCCTCTCGACCAGGTCCTTGGCCTCCTTGAGACCGAGGCCGGTCTTCAGGCGCACCAGCTTGATCGCCTCAATCTTGCGATTGGCGGAGATCGCCGCGGCGACATCGGGATCGGCGAGGACCTTGTCCGCGTCGACGGGGATGGTGGGGGTGTCGCGCCGCTGCCGCTCGATCATGTCGCCGCCCCCGCGCCTGCGGGCGACGAGCGCGAGGAGGATCAGCGCCACGACGGCGAGAGCGAGGAAGGGGAGCGGGACGAACATGCGGCAAGGCTACACAAGCGCCGCGCGCCTGTCAGCCCGTTGCTCGCCGCCCGCTCAGTCGACCAGCGCCAGCTCCACCGTGCCGTGGCCGCGCTGGATCAGGCCCAGCTCGGTCGCGGCGGCGCGGCTCACGTCGATGACACGGCCGCCGTGGAAGGGCCCGCGATCGTTGATGCGGACGATAACCGACTTGCCATTCGACGGGTTCGTGACCCGTACGCGCGATCCGAAGGGCAGGGTGCGGTGTGCGGCGGTCATCGCATGCATGTCGAAGGTCTCGCCGCTGGCAGTGCGGCGGCCGTTGAACTTGCGACCGTAATAGGAGGCGGTGCCGCTGCCGAGCGGGGTGCCGGTCCCGGCCTCGACGGGCGGCTCGATCGTGTCGAGATCGACCACGCCCGCGCCGGCTTCGGGGGCGGGGGGCAGGGTCTCGAAATGCTCGAAGCTGGCTTCGAAAGCCGCATCTTCCGCAAGGGCAGCGGTTCGCTCTTCGGAATGACCGGCAGTCGTCGGCAGCGCGGTGGCTGCGAGAAAGAGCATCGTGCGAAACGCGCGATTGGCCATGAACTGGACCTCCCGTTCGGTTCCGGCGGCTATACCGGACGTCTTTGCGAGAGTCCTTAACGGCTCAGGGGTCCGCCCCGATTGCGCCACAGTTCACCGCGCTTCGGGAACGAAACCGGGCTTTCCTACAGGATTTTGGGGGTGCTACCGAGTCGGGCCACGAGCGGTTGATCGGAGCGGATCTGCAATGGAAGGACTGGCCGGAAGCAGAAGGACGCAGGGGAGGGCGCAACAAAGCAAATGGGGCCGGCATTGCTGCCGACCCCACTCTCACCGATGCGTGGTCTTGCCCGAAGGCAGGAACTTGGCATCCGATGTTTCCCCTTCTGTCGCATCCGAGGACGCGTCTTCCGGTTCTGTCACCGGCGCTCGCACCGGCATCCGGCTCCACCCTCCAATCTACCCGGTCGAGTGCGCCAGGTCCGAAAACCCTCGCTTCTGTCCCAGGCCGACCATCAACGGGCGGCTCCGCAGCATGACCTACCGTTGATGATCGGGGCCTCAAACGGTTGTATCGCCATCTGGTCCGAAGACCTTTCTGCGACGCCTCCTTCGGCGTCCGACCGGGTGGGTCGTGCTCGTGATGGAATGACTTCACGGTTCCGTCATCGACCCGCCTTGTCTCCGGCCGAAGCCTTCGCCACGAGGGTCTCTTGATCCGTGCGGACAGCTTCCGTCACGTCTTTCCGGTCTGGAATTCTTTCGAATTATCAGGTCGTTGGACCTTCAAATCCGGTTGGCTTCCTCGCCGTTCCGATGAGTTGAAGCTGCGCCTCGCGGACCGATTCTGCAACGCTGCAAGAGCCGAGTTTTCCACTTTCCCCGCTTTTCCCTGTGGAGGGGGGTGGATAACTCAACCGCTCGTCGCAAAAATCGATCTTACTCAATGCTGCAAGCGCAATATTGCGCTGCAACACACCGAAATCGCGCAATTACCTGTCGCGCTTGGCCAACAGGCGCAGGCGCAATGCGTTGAGCTTGATGAAGCCTTCGGCATCCTTCTGGTCGTAGGCTCCGGCATCGTCCTCGAAGGTGACATGCGCTTCGGAGTAGAGCGAGTTGTCGGACTTGCGACCCACGACCGAGGCATTGCCCTTGTAGAGCTTGAGGCGAACAGTGCCGCTGACATTCTCCTGGCTGAGATCGATCGCCGCTTGCAGCATCTCGCGCTCGGGGCTGAACCACAGGCCATTGTAGATCAGCTCGGCATAGCGCGGCATGAGCTCGTCCTTGAGGTGACCGGCACCGCGATCGAGCGTGATCTGTTCGATGCCGCGATGGGCGCGAGCATAGATCTCGCCGCCAGGGGTCTCGTACATGCCGCGGCTCTTCATGCCGACGAAGCGGTTCTCGACCAGGTCGAGACGGCCGATGCCATGCTTGCGGCCCAGATCGTTGAGCGCGGTAAGCAGCGTTGCGGGGCTCATCGCCTCGCCATTGAGGGCAACGCCATCGCCCTTCTCGAAATCGATGGTGATGTATTCGGGCGTGTCGGGCGCATCCTCGGGATGGTCAGTGCGCGAATAGACGTAATCGGGTGTCTCTTCCCACGGATCCTCGAGCACCTTGCCCTCCGACGAGGTGTGGAGGAGATTCGCGTCGGTCGAGAAGGGACTCTCGCCCCGCTTGTCCTTAGGCACGGCGATCTGGTGCGCCTCGGCCCAGGCGATCAGCGCGGTACGGCTGGTGAGGTCCCATTCGCGCCAAGGTGCAATGACCCTGATGTCCGGGTCGAGCGCATAGGCCGACAGTTCGAAGCGCACCTGGTCGTTGCCCTTACCGGTCGCGCCGTGGGCAATGGCATCGGCGCCGGTCTCGTGCGCGATTTCGACAAGGCGCTTGGAGATGAGCGGGCGGGCAATGCTGGTGCCGAGAAGATAATCGCCTTCGTAGCGGGCGTTGGCGCGCATCATCGGGAAGACGAAATCGCGCACAAATTCCTCGCGCAGATCCTCGATGAAAATGTGCTTGTCGGGAATGCCCATGGCCTTCGCCTTGGCGCGCGCGGGCTCGATTTCTTCGCCCTGTCCAAGGTCGGCGGTGAAAGTCACGACCTCCAGCCCTCGTTCGACCTCGAGCCACTTGGCAATGACGGAGGTATCGAGGCCGCCACTATAGGCGAGAACGACGCGTTTGATATCGGACATGGACAGCACCTTATGGATTGCGCCGCGCCGCTAACAGCCGCCGGAGCGCGGGGCAATGCCAGTTTAGCTATCGAGCAGGCGAGTTTCGGCTTGTCCGATATAGGCGCGGTTAGTCGGGAGGGTGCGCCGGTCGCGGGCGAACTGGATCTGGTAATTGCCCATTGCACCCCATTCGAAGGCGGCGGTCGCGCCTGCGAGATAGAATGTCCACATCCGGTAGAAGCGCTCGTCGAGCATGGCGATGATCGTTTCGCGATTGGCTTCGCAATTGGCGTACCAGGCGCGCAAGGTACGCGCGTAGTGAAGGCGCCAGGTTTCGATATCGGTGTGGATCAGCCTGGATTTCTCGCTTGCGGCAAGCGTCTCGGAAAGGGCAGGGATGTAGCCGCCCGGGAAGATGAATTTGCGGGTAAATGCGTCGGTCGTCCCGGGACCGCCGAAGCGACCGATGGTGTGGAGCAGCATGACGCCGTCGTCCACGAGCAGGTTGGCGCAGCTGCGGAAGAAGGTCTCAAACTGGGGGCGCCCGACGTGCTCGAACATGCCGACCGAGACGATGCGGTCGAAGCGGCGACCGCTCGCTGGCAGGTCGCGGTAGTCGACGAGCTCAAAGGCGGTCCGGCTCGCGACCCCCGCATCTTCTGCGCGCTGGCGTGCAAGGATGAGTTGTTCTTGCGACAGGGTAATGCCGGTCACACGAACATCGAACCTGCTGGCAAGGTAGATCGCCATTCCGCCCCAGCCACAGCCAATGTCGAGGATATGCTGGCCGTCCTGGATGGCCAGCTTGGCCGCGATATGGGCGAGCTTGGCCTCCTGTGCCTGCGCCAGCGTCTCGACGTCATCAGGCCAGTACGCGCAGGAATATTGCATATGTTCCGGATCGAGCATCAGGCGGTAAAGCTCGTTTCCGATGTCATAGTGGTGGGCGACATTGCGGCGCGAGCCGATGCGGTTGTTGACCGACTCGATTGCGAATGCGGCGCGGTTCTTCAGCCGCTGCGTGAATTTCGGCGGGCGCAGTGTGCCGCCACGCTCCCACGGCTTGTTGGATCGGAGAAGCTGGACAAGTTCCATGATCCCTCCGCGTTCGACGACCAGGCGGCCGTCCATGAACGCCTCGCCCGCGCCAATGCGGGGGTCAAGGAGGATGTCGCGCGGAACCTTGGCATCGGTGAAACGAATGGCAACATCGGGGTAGCCACTGGCCGCAGAGCCAAAGATTCGGCTTGTGCCGTCGGTAAAATGCACCTCGAGCGTGCCTTTGGCGACTGTCGTCTCCAAAAATCGTGAAACGAGACGCTGGCTCATGCTAAAGTGTTGTCCTTCCAGCGGGCGAGAGGAGATGCCGATGGCCGAAGCCAAGACTCTGGTGACCGATATCGATCCTGCGGACTTCATCTCGCAGGTCGAGCCGGACCGCAAGCGCGAGGAAGCCAAGGTGCTCGCCGACCTCTTCCGCAAGGCGACCGGGCAGGAGGCCAGGATGTGGGGGCCGAGCATCATCGGCTACGGCTCGTATCACTATCGCTATGCCAGCGGTCACGATGGGGATATGTGCCGCCAGGGCTTCAGTCCGCGCAAGGCCAAGCACTCGCTCTATGTCCTGCGTTGTGGTGACGAAACCGAAGCTGCCGTTTTCGCCCCGCTGCTGGCCAGGTTGGGCAAGCATTCGATGGGAAAGGCCTGCCTCTATGTGAACAAGCTCGCGGACATCGATCTCCAAGTTCTCGAAGAGATGATCAGATTGGGCTGGGAGCGCTCGTTCGAGGCATTCCCGGATTGAGGGTCAGATGCCCGCGTACCATTGGTAGCCCGAGCGGTCTTCCCAATAGCCTCCCTGGCCCCCGCCGATTTCGTCGAGGCTGGCCACCGCCTCGATCGCGGTCACATACTTGGCGTGCTTGTATCCGAGCTGCCGTTCGACCCGCATCCGTAGCGGCGCGCCATTCCTGACTGGAAGTGGCTCGCCATTGAGCAGGTGGGCCACGATCGTCTGCGGGTGGTAGGCGTCGATCAGGTCCACACTCTCGTAGTAGCGTGTCCCCTTGTGATCGTCGGCGCAGCGGAAGACGATGAAACGTGCCTCGGGCTTGAGCCTGGCGGCATCGAGCAGGAGCGAGAGCTGCGGACCGGTCCATTCGCCAATAGCGCTCCAGCCTTCGACGCAGTCGTGGCGCGTGACTTGCGTGCGTTGGGGGAGCCTGCGCAGGTTGTCGAGCGAAAGGCTCAGCGGATTTTCGACAAGCCCGCGCACCTCTAGCCGCCAGTTGGCGAAGCCTTCCTCGACATGGCGCGGATAGTCGTCATTTCGTGGATCAGTAGAGCCATTGCCACGGAAGAAGGGCGACACGGCGCTGCGCGGATATTCGGGCGCGAGGGCGTCGCGGTCCGTGAGCAGACGGTGCGCGCCCTTGTGCCATCTCTCGGCCGCAGACAGGAGTTTGGAACCGGCATTGCTGTCGGCCACCTTGTTGCAGCCAGCCACCCACAGAGCGCCAAGGCCGGCAAGGACGCTCCTACGCTTCATCGATCGACCCTCCCGTGATCATGTCGCGGACCTGCCGGATCGGGCCCGACAGGACTACCAAGAGACCATGGACGATGAAGAACGCGAATAGGGCGAAAGCGAAGATGAAGTGCAGGCTGCGCGCCGACTGATGTCCGCCCAGCAGTTCGACCAGCCAGCCGAATGTGGGCTCCATACCGGGGCTTATCGAGATACCCGTAAACACCATCATCGGGAGGAAAACGCCCAGGACCGCGCCATAAGCTAGTTTCTGGAGGAAATTGTACTTCCCGTCCGCGTGATCGAACTTCAGCTTGAGGTGCTCAGCAATATCGCGAGCAACTGCTATGGGGTGCCACTCGGCGGCGCTGGTTGCCACATCGCGGCGGAAATGCCCGTTCGCCAGCATCGCGATCCACATGAACAGAAGACCCAGTGCAAATGGCCAGGCCATGAGGATATGCCAGTCACGTGCCACCGCGAGACTGTAGTGACCGGGGATCGTCATCCAGTCCGGGAAGCGCGGTACCAGCAACCAGGCGTGGCTCGCATCGAAGCCCCAGTCACCCCAGTAAAGCCTGCGGTGCGCGTTCGAGATGGTCAGCCCCGACATGAAGAGGACGACAACACACAGCAGATTGAGCCAGTGCCACAGGCGGGTGCTGAGGCTGTGACGCTTCATCGCGCGCCGGTCTCGCGGGCGAGATAAATCACGTCGCGCGGCTGGCTGAGCAGGTGCTGGCCGCTGTCGACGTAGAGCGTCTGGCCACTTGCCAGCGACCCACCGGCGAGGAAGAGGGCGGCATCAGCGATTTCCTTCTTGCCCGTCTTGCGTCCGAGGAGATTGAGGCGGTGCGAGCATTCGGTCTCGGCCTCGTCCTGGTCGTGGCTCGCCAGGATCGCACCCGGTGCCAGCGCATAGACCCTGTCCTCCGGTCTTGCAGCACCCATTGCGAGCATCGGGACGGTCGAGGCGAGTGCGTGCTTGCTCATGGTGTAGCTGAAGAAGTCGGGATTGGGGTTGGCGAGCTTCTGGTCGGTTACCTGGATTACACGCCTCCCACCGCTAGCTTGCGCCTTGGCAAGATAGGCCTGCGCCATGCGGGCGGGGGTGCGGGCGTTGACTGTCATCGCCCGCTCGTTCGTCGCGGGATCGAGTGCGGTTACATCGTCCCTCTCGAACAACGAGGCGCAGTTCACCAGCGCTCGCCAGTTTGCGAGGCGCTCCGCGAGTTCCTCGACCATCGCTACGGCAGCGTCGCCGTTCATCAGGTCGCAGCAGACGGTTTCGGCGCTCGGCAGACTGGCTGCAAGCGCCTCGGCGGCTTCGGCGGAGCGGCGGTAGTGGATGACCACATGCCACCCAGCCTCTGCGAAACCCACTGCAATCGCCTTGCCCAGGCGATGGGCTGCGCCGGTTACGACTACGCTGGGCTGGTTGCTCGCCATGCGCAAACCATAGCCGCGCATCCGCCAAAGGGAAGCGCGCCGCTACCGGTTGTCCGGCAACGGCGCGCTCTTGCGATCCGAAGGGCTCGTTGACCCCGGGATTAACGGCAGCTCAGGCTGCCACGGTCGATTTCACGGCCCACGATGGCGCCCACGGCACCGCCGAGGATCGCGCCAAGGGTCTTGTCACCCCGGCCAGCCAGCTCGTGGCCCGCGAGTGCGCCTACGCCTGCGCCGATGACGAGGCCGGTCGTGCCATTGTCCCGCTTGCAGTAGTAACGGCCGTCACGACCACGCCACATGCGACTTTCACGCGTGATCCGGCGCGGCGTCACGTAGTATCCGCGGCTGTCATACATGGCGCGATCCTTGGCGCGCTTGCCATGTGCGGGTGCCCAGTGCGGCGGATCGGCAGCAGCGGGCGTGGCGGTGGCGAGGCCGGTCAGGGCCATGGTGCCGGCGGCAAAAGCGAGAGCGAGTTTCTTCATCTATTGGACCTCATCTGCGAAGTTTGCTTCGTCGAGAGCTACAATGCGCGAGGCTGCAAAACCGCCGATGAACAAGCGCGCTTAACTCGAAATTAGCGATAAACCGACCCGTCTGGCGCGACGAACTACATGGAATTCAAGGCTTCCGCGACGCGTGTGCGCCACAAGGTGCAGAGTCGCGCGAGTCCCGCGATCTCGCGCAACTCGTCGATGGTGGCCTTGTGCCGCGGGTCGTAGAGCTTCGCGAAGAGGCGGGCCACAGTCCAATCCCCATGCCCGGCCTCGATCCGCTCCAATCGGTCCCCAGCCTGCGCCGATCCCTCTTCGAGAACGCGGTAATACCAACCGCAATTGTGCTGCTGGACAATGCGCTTGACCATGCCCTTCGCGCCGAAGCGATGGTCGATCTTCCAGCACGGTTGGCGCGGCTGGCTGATCTCGAGCAACGAAGTACCCAGCCGGAACCTGTCGCCGATATGGACATCGGCCTCGGTCAGGCCCTCGGCGTGGATGTTCTCGCCGAAGGCCGCGGGCTTCTCGAGCAAGGCGTGCCCTCCCAGCCATTCGCTCCAGCCAGCGTAGTGATCGCGCGGATAGTGATGGACCGCCATGTCGACGCCGCCGTGATGCCTGGTGTCGGCAACCATGTCGCCCACGATACCGAACTCGCGAATCTCGGCTGCGCCGGCGACCGGATGCTTGTCGATCGCGCTCAGTTCAGCGCCGTTGAAAGGCTTCGGCTGGCCTGTGCAGATGGCGAGGACTTCAACGCTCATTGGCAGATCCCTCTCCTACAGGATGGAGCACATGGAGCACGGTCCAGGAAACAAATCCGCGTCCCCCCTCAAAGCCGCACGAAAGCTCGGGTCTTGGCTGTCGATCGCGTGTCATCGGGACCTTTCAGCACATGACGCATCTGTAGGAAAGCGCTGTGCGGCACGCCCGGTCATCCGGACCGTTGCAGCGTCAGGGCAAGCCAGTCCCTTTGCGTGCCATCGCTGCCCTTGCCGGCATAGCGTTCGCGGGCGAGCACAATGAATCCTGCTTGCCGATAGACCTCTTCGAGCCATTCGGGCGAAGGCAAATTGGTCCAGCGGCCCAGCAGGTCGCGGCCTTCGTCGGGATTTGCATTGTCGCACAGCTTGTAGTTGGCAAAGTGCAGGCCCGATGGCCTGAGCGCTCGGTGGATCGCGGCAAGGACAGAGGGCAAGGCAGCGCGCGGTAGGTGAAGCAGGCTCGCATGGGCCCAGACCGCGTCGTACCCGGCCACCGCTTCCAGCTCGTCGAAACGCATCTGGCGCGCATCGATATCGTGGCGCTCCTTCGCCTTGCGGACCATCGCCGAGGTGCCGTCGGTCGCATCGAGGGAGAAGCCCTTCTCGACCATGTAGGCCGCATCGCGCCCGCCACCGCAGCCAAGTTCGAGGATATGCGCATCTGGCGTCAGGCGCGCGAGGAAACCGTCGAGATGGCGGCTCTGCCCCTGCGCACCACTGGCCGTGTAATTCGGCGCCTCGCGTTCATACCAGGCGAGGGTCGCCTCGTCGGTCATGAGGAGGCTGCTGCCTCGGCCGCCTCGCGATCGCGCTGTGCCCGGCTCTTTTTCTCGGCCGCGGTCTTGAGCTGGCCGCAGGCGGCGTCGATATCGCGACCGCGCGGGGTGCGGACGGGGGCGCTGATGCCATGTTCGAAGATGATCTCGGAGAAGCGCTTAACCCGTTCGGGCGTCGAGCACTCGTAGGGCGCGCCCGGCCAGGGGTTGAACGGGATGAGGTTTACCTTGGCGGGCAGCTTGTACTGCTTGATCAGGCGCACGAGTTCGCGCGCGTGATCGTCGCTGTCGTTCTTGTCCTTGAGCATCACATATTCAAAGGTGATGCGGCGGGCATTGCTGGCGCCGGGATAGTCGGCGCAGGCTTGCAGCAGCTCCTCGATGCCGTACTTCTTGTTGATCGGCACGATCTCGTCGCGGATTTCCTTGGTCACCGCATGGAGCGAGACGGCAAGATTGACGCCGATTTCCTCGCCGCACTTGTCCATCATCGGCACCACGCCACTGGTCGAAAGCGTGATTCGGCGCTTCGACAAAGCCAGCCCGTCGCCGTCCATCACCAGGCGCAGGGCATCGCGGACATTGTCGAAATTGTAGAGCGGCTCGCCCATGCCCATCATGACGATGTTGGTCAGCAGGCGACCGTCGGCGGTGTATTCCGCCTCGTCAGCGTCGTCGGCGAAATCCATCTTGCCCTTGGGCCATTCACCCAGAGCATCGCGCGCCAACATGACTTGCCCGACGATTTCGCCCGGCGTTAGATTGCGCACCAGCTTCATCGTGCCCGTGTGGCAGAAGCGACAATTGAGTGTGCAGCCCACCTGGCTCGACACGCACAGCGTCCCGCGATCGGCATCTGGGATGAAGACCATCTCGAAATCGTGACCGTCATCGGTCTGGAGCAGCCATTTGCGCGTCCCGTCGACCGAATGCTGGGCCTCGACCACATTGGGGCGACCCACGACGAAGCGCTCGGCCAGCCAGGGGCGCATGGTCTTGGCGATATCGGTCATCGCCTCGAAATCGGTGACGCCGCGATGGTAGAGCCAGTGATACACCTGCTTGGCGCGGAGCTTGGCCTGCTTAGGTTCCAGTCCGGCGGTCTCGAAAAGCTCGCGAATGCGGTCTTTGGGCAATCCCAGAAGATCGACGCGGCCATCGGCGCGCGGCGTGATGTCACGCGCGACGGGAACCGGGTCCACCTGCCCGGGGATGCTCATGAGTTGTGTGTCGGCCATGGGAGGCGCGCATATAGGGCGGGGCAGCTATAAATGAAAGCGCGCGCGTAAATGCGGCGGACGCCCGCCGGTTCCTGCGTTTGGTCGAAACGGCTCGGCAACTCGTCGACGCTTTCCGGTTCCCGTCGCCTCACCGCATGACCGAAACGGGTCGTCTCGATCTATGTGTCTAAAAAACAACGAAATCCTGTTGTGCAATATTCATGAAACCGGACCGGCTTTCTCTCCGTTTTGAAGGTCCACGCGGCGCCGGACGGGCCGCGGAAACAAGAAACGGAGTAACACCATGAACAAGGCAACCGCCTTTCTCGCCGCCGCTTCGATCGCGGTACTTTCGACCCCCGCCATGGCACAGGACAGTGACAGCCAGTTCGACGGCTTCCGTGTGCAGGGCGTTGCCGGCTACGACATGCTCTCGGCCGGAAGCAGCGTCGACGACGACAGTGCAGTCGATAACGACCAGTCGATCGAAGGCTTCGTTTACGGCATCAACGCAGGCTACGATTTCGACCTCGGCAATGCCGTGATCGGTGTCGAGGCCGAACTGACCGACAGCACCGCCAAGACCGAATTCGCCGACGGTGACTGGGAAGGCTTCGGTTTCGGCCGTGTCGATGCCGGTCGTGACCTCTTCCTTGGCGTGCGCGCCGGTGTGAAGGCTGCGCCCGACCTCCTCGTCTATGCCAAGGGCGGTTACACCAACACCAAGCTCAACCTGTTGTCGAATGACGGCACGACCGAGTTCAACCAGGACCTCGACCTCGATGGCTGGCGCGCGGGTGCGGGTGTGGAATATGCCATCAACCCGAATACCTTCGTGAATGTCGAATACCGCTATTCGAACTACCAGGAAGGTGAAGTCGACTTCAGCGGCAATGTTCCCGACAGCAACCGCTTCGATGTCGATCTCGACCGCCACCAGATCATGGCTGGCGTTGGCGTCCGCTTCTAAGCTGGACGGAGAGAGCCGGAAATCGGGGCCGGGGGCGTTTTCGCTCCCGGCCCCTTTCTATTCCACTCGTGCGCAGCCGAGCGTGGCAGCATCGATCGCGCTGGCTGCCCCGCTCAGCGAGTAGGTGTTCGAAAAGCGCCGTCCGCTGCGGTCGGTCGAGCGGATTGTCATGCGCTCGGTGGAGCGCATTGCGGCGACAATGGCGGCGTCCATCGTGCGGTCCTGTGCCCAGGCATCGGCGCCGCCTCCGGTCAAGCGGAAGCTCTTGCGGCCCATGACCAGGGCAACATTGGCGCGGCTGGCGATCTGGCGCGAGAGGCGGAAATGGACCTGTCCGCGCAGCTTGCGTCGGGGCCAGGTGCCCACGGTAGCGAAAGGTTCGAACTCGCGGCTGGCCTTGCTCGCGGCGGGCACGGCTATGGCGTAGCAACGGGGGACGGACGGGTCGCGGAAGGCGCCCCAGTCGGAGAATACGCCGAGGCTGTCCTTGGCCGCGAGCGGCGCGGCGAGGCAGAGGAGGGCGAGGGGCAGCAACTTACGCATAGTCGATTGCGACTACCTCCCACTCCTTGTCGCCGCCGGGAAGCCTGACACTGCGCAAATCCCCCACGGATGCACCCTTCAGCGCGCGGGCGAGGGGGGAGGACCAGCCGATCCGGCCTGCACTGGCGTCCTGCTCGTCATCGCCGACGAGCGTGACGACCTTTTCCCTGTCGTCCTCGTCGGCAAGCGTCACAGTTGCGCCGAAGAAGGCGCGGCTCTTGTCGGGTTGTTCGGACGGCTCGATCACCCGCGCTGCCTTCATCCGGCGGGCGAGATGCGCCAGCTCGCGGTCGATTTCGCGCATGCGCTTGCGGCCATAGAGGTAATCGCCATTCTCGCTGCGGTCGCCATTGCCCGCCGCCCAGCTGACGATCTCGACGATCTCGGGCCGTTCCGTGCCGAGCAGGTGGTCGTAGCGCGCCTTCATCGCGGCATAGCCGGCGGGCGTGACGGGGTTGGTCTTGCCTTGCATGGGGCCGCAGCCCCTAGCGCAAATCAGCGGCGCAGGTAATTGCCGATATCGCGTTCATAGCTGGCCGACTTGTCGGGGTTCATGTTCGCATAGGCCACCGCGTTGCCGATCACTCGCATGACGTAATAGCGGGTCTCGAAATTCGACGGGATCTTCTCGATCCAGGTGGGCCAGTCGACTGCGCCGGTGCGCGGGTCGCCATTGAGGCGCAGCCACTCGTTAACCCGGCCCGGACCTGCGTTATAGGCCGCGATGGCGAGCGGATATGCGCCGCCGTAGCGGTCCATCAAGCGGGCAAAGTGCGCGTCGCCGAGGCGGATATTGTAGCTCGGGCTTTCGGTCAAATTGGCCGACATGTATGTGACGCCGATCTTGCCGGCCTCCTCGCGCGCGGTGCCGGGCATGAGCTGCATCATCCCGCGTGCACCGGCGTGGCTCACGCGCGTGCGGTCGAATTCGCTCTCCTGCCGCGCGATAGCATGGACCATGGTCCAGTTCGCGCCGGGATGGGTCGGGACCGTCGGAAAACCAAGGCGTTCGAAACCCTTGAGGCCGTGCTCGCCGGTTGCGAGGCCCGCGACGACCGCGAGTTCGTTCATCCCAGTCTGCTCGGCCAGTTCGCCAAGCAGCGCCATCCTGGCGGGCGTGTCCGCCTTGTCGGCGATGGCTTCGAAAAAGGCGCGGTCGGTGCGCCAGTCGCGATGGTCGCTCGCGAGCGAGCGGACGGCCTGCGTCAGAGGATCGGCGTAGAATGCGGAACGCTCTGCGGCACTGATCTCCGGACGTGCGGTGGGAGCGAAGGCGGGGACCGGCTTGCCCATCTCCTTGAGCGCGAGCTGGCCATAATACCATTCAGGGAATTCTGCGGCCATGTTCCAGTAGCGCTCAGCTTCGGCACGGTTGCCTGCACGGGCCGCGGCCTTGCCTGCCCAGTAATAGCCCTTCGACCGGGTGAGCGGCGTCTTGGCGGCGCTGCCATAGCGGTAGAACAGAGGCGCAGCGCGCTGGCCATCGCCGAGCGTCCACAGCGCCTGTGTCCCGCCGAGCCACATCAGGTCGGTATATTTGTCACGCAGGACGAAGCTGCCTTCGGACACATCGGTGCCGGGCGCGAAGAGATCGTCGGTCTTGGAAGCTATTGCAACCGCCTGGCTCGCACCGGCTCCCTTGGCCACGCGCAGTGCCTCTACGACGAAATCCTCCGCATCCTGAGCCGGGCGTTCAAATGCCGGGCGATTAGCGAGCGTGTTGATCGCCATCGGCAATTGCCCACGCGAGCGGTAATGCTGCGCCAGGTTGTAGACATAGCCCGCGTCCTGTTGCGCATATTCGGGGACTGCGAGTCCGATATCCTGCGGTAGGCTTCCCTGCAGCAACGCAAGGCGTGCCATCGAGATCGGGCGTTCCGAAGCGGGCAGGTTCACGATCTGCCGCGCCGCGCCTTCCTTGTCCCCCTGCCACAGCAGCGCGTCCATGCGCGCGGCATGATCCTCGGCCGAGAAACGCGCGCCGAACAGGCCCTGCATATAGGCCTCGGCCGGGCCGCTCATCGATCCGGCACGCCATGCCTGCCGGGCAATTTCAAAGGCTTCAGGACGCTTCAGGCTGGCGAGGGCGAGCGCATAACGCGCCTTCGCACTGTTGCCGAGAGGCGGATTGCGGTCGAAGAATGCCACCAGCGCTTCGGGAGTAACGGGGTCGCGATCGAGCGCAGCCTCGGCCCGCGACTGAAGCAATGCCTGCTTGGGAAATCCCGGATAGCTCGTGATGAAGCCCGCATACTCGCTGAAGGAGAGCTCTTTCTGCTCGACAAGATACTCCCAGCGCGAAATCGTGGTCGCTGTCCGACCCGGATTCTGCGCGACCATGAAGGTCCTGCCCTGGTCGCTGGCTGTGTCCTGCGCCTGCGCGGCAGTGGGGAGGGCCAGCGCGGAGCCGGCCATAAGTACGAAAGAAAATGCTGTCTTTAGGCCCATACTGGACATATTGCCCCCCGGCTCCTTATCAGGCGCTGAATGGAATTGCTTACGTCTTGCGAATTCGCAAGACAACTTATCTAAGTAACGCAGGACTCACGTAAATGTTCTCAGGCTCGATTCCGGCTCTGGCGACTCCTTTTCGCGACGGATCGTTCGACGAGGCCGCTTTTCGCAAGCTGGTCGACTGGCAAATCGAAAACGGCAGCAGCGCGCTGGTCGCCTGCGGCACCACGGGCGAGGCTTCGACGCTTTCCAATGCGGAGCACCATCGCGTTATCGAGGTGTGCATCGAACAGGCCGCCGGCCGTGTGCCGGTGATCGCCGGTTGCGGTTCCAACGATACCAACAACGCCCTCCTGCACATGAATTTCTCCAAGAAGGCCGGCGCCGCTGCGGGCCTGCTTGTTGCGCCCTATTACAACCGGCCCGGGCAGGCCGGACTGATCGCGCATTTCAGCTTCCTGGCCGAAAACAGCGACCTGCCGATGGTGCTCTATAACGTGCCCGCGCGCACGGTAACCGACATCCTCGACGATACCGTGGTCGAACTGGTCAAGAAGTACCCGAAGCGGATCGTTGCCATCAAGGATGCGAGCGGGGACCTGTCGCGCGTTGCCGATCACCGCATGGGGCTCGACCATGATTTCTGCCAGCTTTCAGGCAATGACGAATTGTGGCTGCCGCACTCGGCCGCTGGCGGCTCGGGCTGCATTTCGGTCACGGCCAATGTGGCACCTGCGCTTTGCGCCGAATTCCACGAGGCGATTGCGGCCGCCGACCTGATCAAGGCCCGCGAGATCAACGACCGGCTGTTCCCGCTACACTATGCCATGTTCTCCGACGCCAGTCCGGCTCCGGCGAAATATGCGCTGAGCAGGGTGCATGACTGGTTTTCCTGCGACGTGCGCCTTCCGCTCGTCAATGCGAGTGAAGCGTCCCGCAAGGCGGTCGATGAAGCGCTTGAGCACGCCGGGCTGATCTAGCCGTTCAGACGCGTCCTTCGAAGACCGTCGCGCGGATCGGCAGCTCCTTCATGGCAGCAGTTTCGATCTCGAAGGGATCGTCGTCCAGAACGGTGAAATCGGCCTTCTTGCCCGCGGCGAGCGAGCCGACCTGATCGTCCATCCCGACGACCTGCGCCGCCTCGATCGTGATGGCGCGCAACGCTTTTTCGCGCGACAGCCGTTCTTCGCTTCCTCTCGCTACCCCATCGAGGCCCAGGCGCGTCTGCGCGATCCATGCGAGATAGAAGGGATCGATCGGCGCCATGTTGAAGTCGCTGTGGAGTCCCAGGGGAACGCCCTCGCGTTCGAGCGAGCCGAGGCGGTTCATGAGCGCCGCACGATCTGGTCCGAAACCGGTCCGTGCATACGCCTCGCCAAGGACCCTGACGTAATTCGGCTGGGCGGAAACCAGCAGTCCCATGCGCGCGATCTTCCGGATTTGCGCCTCGGTGCAATAACCGAGATGTTCGAGAATAATCTCCTGCCCTCGCCGGGCAGGGAGCTTGGCAATGCCTTCGAGAACCGCTTCCGCGCCTTCGTCGCCATTGACGTGGATATGGATCGCGAAGCCGGCACTGGAATAGCGCTGCAACTGCTCGTGCAACTTCTCGGGGTCGGTCAGCCATTTGCCCAGATGACCGTCGGAGTAGCCAGGTGCGCCCATCTGCATATTCTGGGCGAAAAAGGCCCCGTCAGCGAACAGCTTTACCCGCTTCTTGAGCATGACATTCTTGCCGGTGAAACGGGCGGTCCGGTCCGTGAGCCACGCGTCCAGATCCGCGACCGCATCGATCTCGACACCGATAGGCATGAGATTGACCCGGGCCATTGCCCGATCGTTGCCAAATGCGTTGGAAATCAGGCCAGCCTCGGCATCGAAGCGCGCGAAGATACCGGTGGCGAGGTCCGAGGTGGTGGTGACACCGCGCGAGTTCATCATCTGCAGCAGGCCGCCAAATCCCTTCTGGAGAGTCGTCGGAGCAAGCAAGACGGGCTGGAGTTTCCCTATGGCTACTTGCGATGCGGTTTCGGAAAACATGCCGCGCGCGTGATCGCCATGTTCCGGCTGGGCATGGCCTGCCGCAATGGCAGCATCGAATGCAGGTTTCTCCGCCAGCCCCATCCATTCGAGCGCTTTCGTATTGGCATAGAGATCGTGGAAACTGCGCTGCCATACGATGAGCGCCCGGTCGGGCGCGATCACGTCCAGTTCCGGCCGTCCGATGGGTCCATGGAAGAGTTCGTGGTGGCCCCAGACAATCACCGGCTCGCCCGGCGACTGGTCGACGATCTGCTTCAACCGCGCACGATAGGCGTCCTGGCCGCTGACCCCCGGCCATTTGCCCGAGGGCAGGGTCCAGTCGTCAGGGGCAAGAAACGGGATGCCCAGCATGACTGCCGTCTGCATCGGGTGAATATGCGGGTCGATCAGGCCGGGGAAGAGCACCTTGTCGGCAAAGCGGCGTTCGACCCGGTATTCGCGACCGGCGGTCCAGGCTGCCAGATCGTCGAGCGAATCCGCCAGGCCCAGGATCATGCCTCCCGCAACGGCCATGAAGCGGGCCGAAGGAAGTGAGCGGGACATTGTGACTATCTTCCGCGCCTCGATCACGGTCACCGGGCCGGTCAGGATGGCGGGGACATCGGTCGCCGCCACCAGCGGCGCTGCAATCATCCCTGCCAACACGCCGCGCCGGTCGATCCTTCCTGCAATCATGGCCATCCCCTCTCTCCGGACGGACGGTTGCGCGAATGCGCCATTCGGGCAACCCCTTTCACGACTCTTCGTGGGAGGGGCTTTCCCTCACAACGCACCTTCCCTACATGGCGCCGCATCATGGCACGTCCCAAACCCGAAACCTTCGACAAGCAAAAGGTCGTCGCCGACAACCGCAAGGTCCGGTACGATTACACGATCGAGGAAAAGTTCGAAGCCGGCCTCGCCCTGCAGGGGACCGAGGTGAAGGCGCTGCGTGCGGGCGAGGCGAGCATCAAGGAAAGCTATGCCGAGGTGCGCGATGGGCAGGTCTGGCTGGTCAATGCCAACATCCCCGAATATTCGCACGGCAATCGCCTGAACCACGAGCCGCGCCGGCCGCGCAAGCTGCTGCTCCACAACCGCGAGATCGAAAAGCTGTTCGGCGCGGTCGAGCGCAAGGGCATGACGCTGGTGCCGCTATCGATCTATTTCAATTCGACAGGCCGCGCGAAGGTGGAACTTGCTCTGGCCAAGGGCAAGCAGGCCCACGACAAGCGCCAGGCGACCAAGGACCGCGACTGGCAACGCGACAAGGCGCGCCTGATGCGCGAGCGCGGCTGAGCCGCAAACGAACTCTATCGAACGCAATGGTGAATTCATCGCACTTCGCTTCCGTGCGGCCCTTGCACTTGTCAGTGGGGCAGCGCATTTCTGGATCGTGGCAATGAGCAAGCGTAGATCAAAAACGGCCCTGGCGGACTGGCTTCGCCTGCGAATGCCGAGGCGCGAGGAGATGGCGGAGAACAAGTATCTCCGCCCGATCGCGCATCGCTTCCTCACGCCTGAGCTCTGGCGTTTCACACGCCGGTCGGTGCCGCGCGGGGTGGCGCTGGGCATTTTTGCCGGTTTCATCATTCCGGTCGGCCAGATTTTCCTCGCCGCATTCATGGCCCTGCCTGCTCGCGCAAACGTGCCGCTTGCCGCGCTCGTTACCTTCATCACCAACCCCTTAACCTTTCCCGCGTGGGCCGTGGCGGCGAACAAGCTCGGCCACTTTATCCTCAAGATCGATGCGGGCGTGACCGGCGGCGCGGCCCGTGACGAAATGGCGAGCGGTCGATGGGCTTGGTTTGTCGAACTCTTCGAGGGGCTCGGGCCGACCGTTCTAGTGACGGTCTTCGGTTTCATCGTGCTCGCCATCGTGGGGGCGGCGATCGGCTATCTCCTGTCCGGTGTCGTATGGCGGATCGTGGTCGCTCGAAAACGTGCGCGACGCCTTCGCAAGATGCAGGTACAGCGTGCCGAGGGTGCCGAGTGAGCCCAGGCGACGACAATACGATCGGGCGCCTGCCGCCACTACCGCTGACGCTCGGCATCTTCGCCGCCTGTCTTGTGTCTGTGTCGGTCGTCTGGCTGGTCGGTCAGGAAACGGTTGTGGCCGTAGCCTATGGCGGTGCCCTGATCGCGGTATCGCTGACCATGTTGCTGGTCGCGCGCTTGCGGTCCCCGCCGGTGGAAGTCGAAGCATCATTGCCCGACTGGTCGGTGACCGCAGCAGCCATCGAAAACCGTCGCCGCGGCGTCGCGATTACCGATCGGGCCAATCGCCTTGCCTGCGCCAACGACACGTTCGAAGGCTGGTTCGAAAAGGCTGCCTCACCCCTCGAACTGCCCTTTGCCGAAGCTGACCGGAACGAGATGATGGCCGCCGCGCGCGTCGCCTGGCGCGACGGGACTGCGCAGGTCGAGATGCTGCAGCACGACGAGAGCGGGCGACGTTTTCGCCTCGCGATCGACCGCGCGGGCAGGGCCGAGGACTATCTCGTCTGGCGCTTCGCCGAGATCGTCCAGGAACGCAGCTATGACGGGTTGAACGAGCGGGTCATGGGGCCGTTCGGGGACGTCATGTCGCGCGCGGGCCTGGAGCTGGCACTGGTCGCGCCGGATGGCATCGTCCAGGCGGCGACCAGCGGTCTTGCCGAGCGGGCAACGGGCAGCAGCGAGAATTCGCTGGTCGGGATGGAGTTCGTCCAGCTGCTGCGCTCCGATGAGCGTGACCGGATATTCTTCGCGCGCGAAGGTCAGCAGGGTTCGCCACAGACCCTCGTCCATGTGCCGCTCGACCTGCCCAATGCGCCCAGGGTCAGCGATGCCGATCAGGCGCCGTCGCTGATGCTGCTGGTCGACAGCACAGTGGGCATCGGTGGCGGCAGCGAGGGTAGTGGCAAGGCCGCCATACCCCAGCTCGAGGCGCTTCTTTCGGCGCTACCGCTTGGTCTCGCACTGACCGACCGCGATGGTCGTTTCCTGTTTGCGAACAAGGCTTTCCTGCGTGCAGTTGAGCGCGAGTTGCAGGGCTTGCCGCAATTCCCCTCGGACCTCGTCGTGCGCGAGGACAAGGCGGCCATGTCGGATACCGTGCGTCGCTTTGCCAAGGGCGCCACTTCCAGCGGGGACATGGCCGTTCGCCTCGCCAGCAATGCGGAAGAGCCCGTGTCGATCGGTCTCGCCGGAGTGCGCGGGCTGGGCGAGGCGGCGGTGCTGCTTTCGATCACCGATTCCACTGAGGAGAAGCGACTGCGCCGCCAGGTCGCGCAAGCGACGAAGATGCAGGCGGTCGGCCAGTTGGCGGGCGGCGTCGCGCATGACTTCAACAATGTGCTGACCGCGATCATCGGGTATTGCGACCTCATGCTGCTGCGCCATACGCCGGGCGACAGCGACTATGACGACATCCAGCAGATCCGCGCGAACTCAAACCGCGCCGCCTCGCTGACCCGCCAGCTGCTCGCATTCAGCCGCCAGCAGACCCTGCGGCCGGTCGTGCTCCAGCTGCCCGACGTGGTCAGCGAAGTGAGCCAGCTGCTGAAGCGCCTGATGGGTGAGAAGATCGAGTTCGTCGTCCGCCACGATCGCGAGCTCGGCCCGGTCCGCGCCGACCCGCAGCAACTCGAACAGGTTATCATCAACCTCGCCGTCAACGCGCGCGATGCCATGCAGGCTCACGCTTCGAAGACGGGCAAGCAGGACTGGAAGGGCAGGCTGACGCTCGCCACAAGGCGTGTCTCGGCGCGCGATGTGCGCAAGATGGGCATCGATATCATGCCCGCCGACGACTATACGGTGATGATCGTGCAGGACACGGGCGGGGGCATCCCTGCCGAGCATCTGAACAAGATCTTCGAACCCTTCTTCACCACGAAGGAGCAGGGCAAGGGCACTGGCCTCGGCCTCTCGACCGTCTATGGTATCGTCAAGCAGTCGAACGGCTTCATCTTTGCCGACAATGTTCGCGGGACCGATGGCAATCCTTCGGGCGCGCGATTCACAGTCTACCTCCCGGTGCACAAGGGCGCACTGCCTGCCCCGGCGCGCGCTGCCGAGGAAGCGGAGGAGTCCAAGGCCAGCGACTGGTCGGGAGGCGGCAAGCTGCTGCTGGTCGAGGACGAAGACATGGTCCGCGCGGTTGCGGAGCGTGCACTCGTGCGCGCCGGCTATTCGGTCGTGACTGCCTCGGATGGCGAAGAGGGCCTCGCCGCCATCGCCAATGGCAAGGAAGAGTTCGACCTCATCGTGTCCGATGTCGTCATGCCCGCAATGGACGGCCCGGCAATGGCGCGCGCGATCCGCAGAGTGAAGCCGAACCTGCCGATCCTCTTCATGTCGGGCTATGCAGAGGAAACGCTGCGTAATGAAATCGACATCGACAATATGCATTTCATTCCCAAGCCATTCAGCGTTCAGCAAATAAACGCCAAGGTTGCCGAAGTGCTGAGGGAACAAAAGTAACCTTGTTCCTTTTCAGCAAGATAGTGCCGAAAAGGGGATTGGGATGAAGTTTCGCGCATTTTCGCTACTCGCCACCGCCGCATTGCTGGCGCCGGCCTCGCTGCCCGCGCAGACGACTGCCGACAAGCTCGCTGATCCCGATGCCACGGCTCAGGGCGATGTTTCGGTCACTATCTACAATGACGGGCAGGCGCTGGTGCAGGACGTGCGCCAGCTGGCCATCGGGGCCGGACGCACGCGGATCGAATTCCCCGACGTTTCCGCCCGGATCCGTCCCGAAACCCTGAGCTTCGCAGCTGCCGGCGCGGGCATAGTCGAGCAGAATTTCGACTTCGACCTGCTCACCCCGACAAAGCTGATGGAAAAGGCCATCGGGCAAACGGTCACCCTGATCCGCACCAATCCCGCAACCGGCGTCGAAACCCGCGAACGGGCAACGGTTCTCTCGACCGCTGGCGGTGTGGTGGTGAAGATCGGCGACCGGATCGAAGTGTTGCGCGACGACGGACTGCCGGTGCGCACGATTTTCGACCGCGTACCCCCCAACCTGCGCGCGCGGCCGACATTGTCGGTAACCGTGGAAAGCGACCGCGCAGGCACGCGCCCTGCCTCGATTCGCTATCTCACACCCGGCCTTGGCTGGAGCGCCGACTATGTCGCCCTGTTCGATGAGGCGAAGGGTTCGGTCGACATGCAGGGCTGGGTCACGCTGACCAACCAGACCGGCACAACGTTCCATTCCGCCGACACGTTGCTGGTCGCGGGCAATCCCGCTGGCGGTAACACACCCCGCTACAACAACCGCCGGGGCTATCCACCTCCTCCACCGCAGCCGGGTATGGTCGAGCCGGGCACCGAGACGGCCAACCGCGAGCGGCTGGGCGATTTTTACCTCTACCCGCTGGCAGAGCGCACCACGATCGCCAATGCACAGACCAAGCAGGTGAGTTTCCTCGACATCCAGGGCGTGCCTGCCAAACGGGAATATTCGCGCGCCATCGGCTGGCTCACCACCGACGAGCGCGCGGTCAATGTCTCGAGCCAGGTCGCTTTCAGCTCCAGCCGCAACCAGGGGCTGGGCGATGCACTGCCCGCAGGCACGGTCCGTTTCTACCAGCGCGACGCGCAGGGCACCCCTCAGTTTATCGGCGAAAGCGGCATCGGGCACACGCCGATGGGCAGCCGCCTCTCGCTGCGCACGGGTGATGCCTTCGACGTTTTCGTCCAGGCAGAAGTGATGAAGCGCGAGCGGATCTCCTCGGACGAATACGAACGTTCGGCCCGCTATCGCGTGATCGAGAACGGAGAGGTCGTCCGTCAGATCGAGAAGGAACGCGCAGTCGAATACTGGCGCACGACGATGCGCTACACCATCACCAACGCCAAGCCCTCGGCCATCGACGTCGAGCTGACCCAGCAGGGCCTCGACCGGGGCTGGTGGAGCCGCGACTATCGCGTGGTGTCCGAGGACGTGACAGGTCGGCAGGTCAATGCCGACAGGCGCGAATGGACGATCCCGGTGGCGGCGAACAGCAAGCGCGAAGTGACCGTCGTCTTCGAGACCCGCTACTAGGGGCGCGGGCGCGATGCGCTTCCTTTCCGTTCTCGTGCTGCTCGGCCTTGCAGTCCCGGCGGGCGCGCGCGAGCCTGTCGACGCTTCGGCGCCCGAGAAGCTCTCGGTCACGGTCTATCGCGACCCCCAGCGGGGCGAGGAGGACTCGATGAATCGCGACTGGCCCGAAGGCTTCGCCATGATCAGCGAAGTCCGGACCGTAACGCTTCCTCAAGGCCAGTCGACCATCCGCTTTACCGGCGTGGCCGAGGGTATGGTGGCCGTAAGTGCCATCGTTACCGGGCTTCCCGGCGGCACCATCGAGAAGAACCGCAATGCCGATCTGTTGAGCCCGGCGGCGCTGGTCGACGGATCGCTCGGCAATCGCGTCACTATCACGCGAACCGATCCGGCGACGGGAAAACCCGCTTCGGAGAGCGCCGTCATCCGCACGCGCGCCGATGGCGGGCTGGTCCTGCAAACCTCGCAAGGTTTCGAGGCCGTGCGCTGTTCGGGCTTGCCCGAGAAGCTGACATTCGACCGTGTCCCCACGGGGCTTTCCTCGCAGCCGGTCTTCACCATCGACACGCGCAGTGCGCAGGGCGGCACCTATACGGTGACACTGACCTATCTCGCCTGGGGCTTCGACTGGGAAGCCAGCTATGTCGCGCGCCTGCGCGAGGGAAAGCGCGATGGCGGGGTCAAGGTGGACCTGCTGTCCTGGCTCACCATCCTCAACGACAATGGTCAGAGCTTCGAGAATGCGGAGCTGATGGCGGTTGCCGGGACGCTGAATGTCGAGAGCGATTTCGAAGAGCTGTCCGATCCGCCCGAGGCGCGGCCGCTGCGTCTGACCTGCTATCCATTCGGCAGCACGGCAACGGGATCGCCGACCACCTATCCACCACCACCACCGCCGCCGCCACCTCCACCCGCCGCGGCGGTCGCATTCTCGGACGAGGAGATTGTCGTAACCGGATCGCGGGTAAGCCGAAAGTTGATGGAAAGTGCAGCCCCGCTCGCCGTCATCGCTGCCGAGGAGGTGCTGGGTGACCTCAAGCTTTATCGGGTGCCCGAGCCGGTCACGGTCTCCGCGCAGGGGCAGAAGCAGGTGGCTTTCCTCGACAAGAAGGGCGTGGATGCGAAGTTCAGCTACTTAACCGAATGTAGCCTCGGGCCGATCGAAGACCTATCCCCGGCCGGGATGCAGCTCACCGCATTGAACGAGAAGAAGGACGGCCTCGGGCAGTCGCTGCCCACCGGTGCAATTGCGATCTACGAGCCGACCGAAATGGGCGATCTGCTCGTCGCGGAGACGCGGATGCGCGACTATGCGCTGAGCCAGGAAGTCGAGCTCGATCTCCCCGCCAGCACACAGGTCTTCGCCGCCTGCGGAGCGACGCGCGAATATGACGACGATGGCAAATGGCACGCCATGCGGGGCATCGTGACCAATGCCAACGATACGCCTGTCACCATGCGCTTCAGGCTCGGCTGGGCTAGCGATGTGGCGGTGAAAGGCCTGAAGCGCACCCGCGTCAAGGACGGCTACCGGATCGTGGACGTGACGGTGCCGGCCAATTCAAGCAAGACCTATGAGTTCCGGATGCGACAGGGCGGCTGACGCCATCATTTGGGGCGGTGGGAAAAAATTTCGTTCCACTCTTGTTCTTGTGGAACAAACGCGGTACACGCCTTGGCAGTTGAAGAGTCGAACGCGGCTCTGGAATTGCAAAAGGGGTGATGTCATGGCGGCCAATCTGAAGCTCGTAGAAGGAAAGCAAGTGGACGCAGACCGTCAGAAGGCACTTGATGCCGCTCTCGCGCAGATCGATCGCGCATTCGGCAAGGGTTCGGCAATGAAGCTGGGCCAGAAGGAAGCGATGAATGTGGAGTCGATCTCCACCGGTTCGCTGGGTCTCGATATCGCGCTCGGCGTGGGCGGATTGCCCAAGGGCCGCGTGATCGAGGTCTATGGCCCGGAAAGCTCGGGCAAGACCACGCTGGCGCTGCATGTCATCGCCGAAGCTCAGAAGGCTGGCGGCACCGCTGCCTTCGTCGACGCCGAACACGCACTCGACCCGGTCTATGCCAAGAAGCTGGGCGTCGACATCGACGAACTGATCGTCTCGCAGCCCGATACGGGTGAGCAGGCGCTGGAGATTACCGATACGCTGGTCCGCTCGAACGCAATCGACGTGCTGGTGGTCGACTCGGTCGCCGCGCTGGTTCCGCGCGCCGAGATCGAGGGCGAGATGGGCGACAGCCACGTTGGCCTGCAGGCACGCCTCATGTCGCAGTCGCTGCGCAAGTTGACCGGTTCGATCAACCGCTCCAAGTGCATGGTGATCTTCATCAACCAGCTGCGCATGAAGATCGGCGTGATGTACGGCAATCCCGAGACCACGACGGGCGGCAATGCGCTCAAGTTCTATGCCTCGGTTCGCCTCGACATCCGCCGCACCGGCCAGATCAAGGACCGCGACGATATCATCGGCAACTCGACGCGGGTGAAGGTGGTCAAGAACAAGGTCGCCCCTCCGTTCAAGCAGGTCGAATTCGACATCATGTATGGCGAAGGCATTTCGAAGATCGGCGAGATCCTCGACCTCGGCGTGAAGGCCGGGGTGGTCGAGAAGTCGGGCAGCTGGTTCAGCTATGACAGCGTCCGCATCGGCCAGGGCCGCGAGAACGCCAAGACCTTCCTGAAGGAAAATCCCGAGATGTGCGCCAAGTTGGAAGCTGCGATCCGCGGCCGCACCGACGAGGTAGCCGAGGAGATGATGACCGGTCCGGACGCGGACGAGGACTGATTCCCTCAAGCGGGAGCGCGCCGGTTCCACTCCCCCGGACCAGCGCCCCAGCCGGACTGTCCCCGGTGCTCCCGAATGAACGGAAAGCCGGTGCGCGCCAACCCCTGGCCGCACCGGCTTTTCCGTATCTGCACGGCTGGCGGGCAGGGCGCCGCTTCCCTAGTGTCCCTTGCGAATCAACCGCAGCCGAGCGGCGGGCAGGGGAGAGAATGACATGACGATCAAGGTCCACCACCTCAACAATAGCCGCTCGCAGCGGATTCTCTGGCTGCTCGAGGAACTCGGCGCGGACTACGAAATCGTCCCTTACCAGCGCAACTCGGAGACCAACCTGGCGCCGCCCGAACTCAAGGGTCCGCATCCGCTCGGCAAGTCACCCCTGATTGAAGACGATGGTTTGCGGGTCGCCGAAAGTGGTGCGATCATCCAGTATCTGTGCGAACGGCATGACGGCTCAGACTGGCTGCCCGCCCCCGAGACGGAAGATCATGTGCGCCATCTCGAATGGATGCAGTTCGGCGAAAGCAGCTTCTTCGTGCCCGTCATGCTCAACATCATGGCCAGCAGGCTTGGCGACGCCGCCGCGCCGATCATGCCGCGTATCCAGGAGCAGTTCGTCGCCCATGTCGATTTCATGGAACAGGGCCTGTCCGACAGTCTCCACTTCGTCGGCGACGACTGGACCGCATCCGACGTGATGATGAGCTTCCCTGCGGAGATTGCCGTCATGCAGGGGTTGGGTGAACGATGCCCAAGGGCGGTGAAGTTCGTAGAGGCCATACATGCCCGTCCGGCGTGGCAGCGTGCCCGCCAAAAGGGTGGTGCCTACTTCGGATGGTAATCCGCTGACCCGACCGCGCACTTGCAAATCACCCATCTGCACCACACAAGGCGTGCGAGCTGCGCCAGGCGGCGGATGAAGTGGATCGGACGGAAAACCGGATGAAAATTGCAGTATTCGGGCTCGGTTATGTCGGGCTTTCAAATGCCATCATGCTCTCGCAGCACAATGAAGTCGTGGGCTGCGACATCTCGGCAGACCGCGTTGCCATGCTGTCCGAACGCCGCTCGCCGATCCAGGACGACCTGGTCGAGGAATACCTCCTTCACGACGACCTCAACCTGCGTTTCACCACCGATTTTGCCGATGCGGTAGGCGATGCGGCCTTCGCCGTGGTCGCGGTTCCGACCAATTACGATGTCGAGAACAACTTCTTCGACACCTCCGCCGTCGACAGTGTCATCGAGGGGGTACTCGCGGCCAACGACACCACGGTAATCGTGATCAAGTCGACCGTGCCGGTGGGCTACATTCGGCAGTCCCGCGAGAAGTTCGCGACCGACCGGGTGATCTTCAGTCCAGAGTTCCTGCGCGAGGGCAAGGCGCTTTACGACAACCTCCACCCGTCGCGCATCATCGTCGGCGAGCGATCGGATCGCGCGCAGCAATTCGCCGATCTCCTGCTCCAGCCTGCGCTTGAGGACGATGTTACCGTCCTTCTCACCGACGCGGAGGAGGCCGAAGCGATCAAGCTCTTCGCCAACACCTATCTCGCCATGCGCGTTGCCTTCTTCAACGAACTCGATAGCTATGCCCTGTCGCGCGGTCTCGACACGCGCCAGATCATCGAGGGCATCGGTCTCGATCCGCGTATCGGCAGCCACTATAACAATCCGTCCTTCGGCTATGGCGGCTATTGCCTGCCCAAGGATACGAAGCAGCTGCTCGCGAACTATTCCGAAGTCCCGCAGAACCTGATCCGCGCGATTGTCGACGCGAACCGCACGCGCAAGGACTACCTTGCCGACCAGATCATCGCCCGCCACCCGAAGAAGGTCGGTGTGTTCCGCCTCGTCATGAAGGCCGGATCCGACAATTTCCGCCAGTCTTCGATCCAGGGCATCATGAAACGCGTCAAGGCCAAGGGGATCGAAGTCGTGGTGTACGAGCCCGTCATGCAGGAGGACGAATTCTTCGGCAGCAAGGTCGAACGCGACCTTGCCAGGTTCAAGGATGATGTCGACATCATCATCGCCAACCGCCTCGATCCCGAACTGGAGGACGTGCGTGACAAGGTGTTCACGCGCGATCTGTTCGGGGCCGACTGATGGGCGAGACACGCACCGCGCTGGTTACCGGCTCCTCGGGCTTCATCGGCTATTTCACCTGCCGCCGCCTGCTGGCGGATGGCTTCCGCGTCGTCGGTGTCGACTCGCTTTCGGACTATTACGACACCGAGTTGAAGCGTCGCCGGCAGGCCACCCTGCTGCAAAGCGCAGGCTTCCGCGTTGTCAACGAACCCATAGAAACGCCCGGCCTGCTTGCCGACCTGTTTGCCACTGAGAAGCCGGACATCGTCATCCACCTCGCTGCGCAGGCGGGGGTGCGCTACTCGATCGATAACCCACGCAGCTATCTCGAGAGCAATCTCGTCGGCACATTCGAGTTGCTCGAGGCAGCCCGCGCAAACCCGCCCGAACATATGCTGCTCGCCTCGACCTCGTCGGCATATGGCGCGAATACCGAGATGCCCTATCGCGAGACCATGAAGACGGACCATCAGATGTCCTTCTATGCGGCGACCAAGAAAGCGACCGAAGCGATGGCGCACTCCTATGCCCATCTGTTCGGCCTGCCGGTCACCATGTTCCGCTTCTTTACCGTCTATGGCCCATGGGGGCGCCCCGACATGGCGCTGTTCAAGTTCACCAAGGCGATGCTGAACGGCGATCCGATCGACGTGTACAATCACGGCAAGATGATGCGCGACTTCACCTATGTCGACGATCTGGTCGAGGCGATCCGCAGGCTGGTGGATACCCCGCCAGTGCGGCCGGAGGATCCGGAGAAAATCGCCGAGGGGGACAGCCTCTCGCCGGTCGCGCCCTGGCGTATCGTGAATATCGGCAATTCGAAACCCGAGCAGTTGGGCGAGATGATCGCCGCGATCGAGGAGGCCCTGGGGATCGAGGCCAAGCGCAACCTCATGCCCATGCAGCCGGGCGATGTCCCTGCGACATGGGCCGATGCCGAATTGCTGCGGTCCCTGACAGGCTATGTCCCGTCGACCGACATCCGCACCGGCGTGCGGCGCTTTGTGGAGTGGTACCGCGACTATTACGAGGTCTGAGGCGATGACCGACAAATCGGACTGGACGGGGAAGGTCGGGAAGAGCTGGGCCCATGAGTGGCAGAGGACCGATCGCAGTTTCGGGCCGCTGACATCACGGCTCGTCGAAATGGCAAGGAACGACGGGTTCGCGCAAGCGCTCGACATCGGGTGTGGTGCAGGCGAAGTCACGCTCAAGCTGGCGGAGGGCGCGCCGTCCTCGCGGGTGACCGGTGCTGACATCAGCGAGAACCTCGTCGAGGTCGCCCGTCAGCGATGCGCGCACCTCGACAATGCTAGGATCGAACTTGCGGATGCTGCACGATGGCGCGCGGGTGAGGGCGAAGCGCCCGACCTGCTGGTTTCGCGACATGGCGTGATGTTCTTCGATAATCCCACGGCCGCCTTTTCCCATCTCCTGGGTCAGGCTTCGCCGGGCGCGAGGCTGGTCTTCTCCTGCTTCCGCGAAGTATCGGACAATGCATGGGTGAAGGAACTGACGTCAGTCCTGCCGAAAAGCGACGGGCCGCAACCCGACCCCGACGCTCCGGGCCCCTTCGCATTCGGACGCTCGGCACGGGTGAAGGGGATTCTCGAGGACGCAGGGTGGCGCGATATCGCCTTCGAGGCCGTCGACTATCCGATGATCGGCGGCGAGGGGGATGATGCAGTGGCGGACGCATTGTCCTACTTCCTGCATATCGGCCCGGCAGCGCGCGCAGTCGCCGCTCTGGAAGGCGGCGCGCGGGACGATGCGATTGTCGGACTCAGAGAGGTGATAGAGCGACACCACAAGGGTGGCGTGGTCGCTCTTCCGTCAGCCGCATGGATCGTGACAGCCCGCAAAGCCGGTTGATCGCCGGAAGGGCACAGTCTGACCGACCTTTCCGGCTTGTCGGCGGGGGAGCGATTGCCTAACTGCGCTGGCATGACCTCGACCAACGACATTCGCCGCAGTTTCCTCGACTATTTCGCGTCCAACGACCACGCGGAAGTGCCCAGCGCGCCGCTGGTGCCTTTCAGCGATCCGACGCTGATGTTCGTGAACGCCGGCATGGTGCCGTTCAAGAACGCCTTCACCGGCCTCGAAACACCGCCAGCGCCGCGCGCGACGAGCTCGCAGAAATGCGTTCGCGCCGGGGGCAAGCACAACGATCTCGACAATGTCGGTTACACCGCGCGGCATCACACCTTCTTCGAGATGCTCGGCAATTTCAGCTTTGGCGACTACTTCAAGGAGCAGGCGATCCACCATGCGTGGACGCTGCTGACGAAGGAGTGGGGGCTGGACAAGGACCGGCTAACGGTCACCGTCTATCACACCGATGACGAAGCCTTCGACCTGTGGAAGAAGATGACCGGTTTCGCCGATGACCGCATCATCCGCATTCCGACCAAGGACAATTTCTGGGCGATGGGTTCGGACGGTCCTTGCGGACCGTGCTCGGAAATCTTCTACGATCACGGCGATCACATCTGGGGCGGCCCGCCGGGATCGCCGGATGAAGATGGCGACCGCTTCGTCGAGATCTGGAACCTCGTCTTCATGCAGTTCACGCAGGAAGCCGACGAGATCGTTGGCGACCTGCCAAAGCCGAGCATCGACACAGGCATGGGTATCGAACGCATCGCCGCGGTGATGCAGGGTGTCCACGACAACTACGATACCGACACCTTCAAGGCGCTGATCGGGGCGAACGAAAGTCTCACCGGGATCAAGGCCGAGGGTGACACTGCCGGGAGCCACCGCGTTATCGCCGACCACCTCCGCTCGACAAGCTTTTTGCTGGCCGACGGCGTCCTGCCGAGCAACGAGGGCCGCGGCTATGTCCTGCGTCGCATCATGCGCCGCGCGATGCGTCACGCACACCTCCTGGGAGCGAGCGAGCCGCTGATGCATCGCCTCGTTCCCGCGCTCGTCACCGAGATGGGCCAGGCCTATCCCGAACTGGTTCGCGGCCAGGCGCTGATCCAGGAAGTTCTCGAGCGTGAGGAAACGCAATTCCGTCGCACGCTGCAGAACGGCCTCAAGCTGCTCGACGAAGCCACGACCGGCATGGGCGAGGGCGGTACGCTTCCGGGCGAGACCGCGTTCAAACTCTACGACACCTATGGCTTCCCCTACGACCTCACCGAAGACGCGTTGCGCAATCGCGGTATCGGCGTCGACAAGGACGGCTTCGACGCGGCGATGGCGCAGCAGAAGGCTGCCGCGCGCGCCGCGTGGAAGGGCTCGGGTGAAGCTGCCAGCGAGGAAATCTGGTTCGACATCGCCGAGCGCGAAGGCTCGACCGAATTTACCGGCTACACATCCGACACTGGCGAAGCGGCAGTGATCGCCATCGTCAAAGACGGCGCAGAAGTGCAATCCGCTGCCGAGGGCGATGAAGTAGTCATCCTCACCAACCAGACGCCCTTCTACGGCGAAAGCGGTGGCCAGACCGGCGATGCCGGGCGCATTTGGACGCCCGAGGGGCTGGAATTTGCGGTTGCCACGACCAACAAGCCGCTCGGCCGACTTCACGCCCATGTCGGGAAGGTCGCCAGGGGCTCGGTCAAGGTCGGTGATGCCGTCCACCTCGTCATCGACGCAGAGCGCCGTGACCGCATCCGCGCCAATCACTCCGCGACGCACCTTGTCCACGCCGCCTTGCGCGATCGGCTTGGTGGGCACGTTACGCAGAAGGGTTCGCTGGTTGCGGACGACCGATTCCGCTTCGACTTCTCGCATCCCAAGCCGTTGAGCGAAGAAGACATCGCCGCGATCGAAGCCGAAGTGAATGCCGAAATCCGCGCCAACGAGGCGGTCGGAACGCGGCTGATGACGCCCGACGATGCCGTGGCGGCCGGTGCGCTGGCCCTGTTCGGCGAGAAGTATGGCGATGAGGTTCGCGTGCTCTCGATGGGCCGCAAGGGCGGTGAGGGCAAGAGTTATTCGGTCGAACTGTGCGGCGGCACACATGTGAAGGCGACGGGCGATATCGGTCTGTTCAAGATCGTCTCTGAAAGCGCGGTCAGCTCCGGTGTGCGCCGTATCGAGGCACTGACCGGCGAAGCGGCACGGCAATGGCTCGTTGCTCGTGACGAAACAGTTCGCGCCATCGCCGGTGCACTCAAGACCTCGCCTGACGAGGCGCTGGCCCGCGTCGCTGCGCTGGTTGAGGAGCGCAAGCGGCTCGACAAGGAACTGGCCGATGCAAAGCGCGCGCTTGCGCTGGGTGGCGGCGGGTCGGGCGATGCAGCATCGGCCGACGAGGACATTGGCGGAGTTGCATTCTCCGGTCAGGTTATCGACGGGCTCGATCCGCGCGAACTGCGTCCGCTGCTGGACGAAGCGAAGAAGCGCATGGGCTCAGGCATCGCGGCGATCTGCGCGGTGAACGAGGGCAAGGCGGCCTTCGCCGTTGCCGTAACCGATGACTTCACCGATCGTTTCAGCGCGGTCGACCTCGTGCGCACGGGCGTGGAGACGCTCGGTGGCAAGGGCGGCGGCGGTCGCCCCGACATGGCGCAGGGCGGCGGGCCGGACGGTTCGAAGGCGCAGGACGCGATTGCTGCGGTGAAGGATGCTCTCGCGAAAGCGCCAGCCTAACCGGCTGCCTCGGCCTCGACAGTGCTCGACCTCAGCTTGGGTTTGTAGTCGAGCGCTCCTTCTTCCTCGATCTGGGCGCGGAATTCGTCGCGCTTCTCGTGGATCGAGGCGATTACCGGCCCCATCGCGACGCCGATGTCCACCAGCACTGCTTCCGATAGCTGGAGCGAGCTTTCGAGTGTCTCGGGTACTGCATGGCTCGCACCCGCACGGTAAAGCGCAGCTGCGTGCTGCACGTCGCGTGCGCGGCACACGATCAGCAGGTCGGGATGCTCCGCGCGGAGCTTCGCGACGAGGCGCTGGACCAGCACGGGTTCGTCCATCGTCAGCACCACTGCGGGAGAAGCGTCGACGCCCAGCCTGTTCATGGCGTCGCCGCGCGCGGCATCGCCGAAGGTCGCACGGAAGCCCTGCCGCTTGGCTCTCTCGATAAGGTCCGGATTGGAATCAAGCGCGACATAGGGCTTGTTGTGCGCGGTGAGCATCTGCGCAACCAGAAGTCCGACACGCCCTGCGCCAACGATGATGACCCGCGCCTCTCCCTCGTCTTCGGGCGGCATTTCGGGAATCGGCTCGACCCGGCGCGCGATCATGCGTCCAAGCTGGGCCAGTAGCGGCGTAACCGTCAGCCCGATGGCCGTGACGATCTGCCAGAACTGCGCCGTGCCGGGCTGTATCAGCAGCGCCGAACTGGCCGCTGCAAGCACGATCAGCGTTGTTTCCGAGGGGCTGGCCATGAGAATGCCGGTTTCTGCAGCCGTGCTTCGCCGGGCGCCCATGAGCCTGAGGAGCACGCCCGTCACCATGGCCTTGAAGACCAGTATCACGACGACCGCAGCGGCAATCATGCCAAGGTTGTCCCAGATCGTCGCAAGATCGATGCTCATCCCCACGGTGATGAGGAAGATACCGAGTGCGAGGCCCTTGAACGGCTCCATGATCCCTTCGACTTCGCCGTGATACTCGGTCTCGGCAATAAGCAGGCCGGCGATGAGCGCGCCCACGATAGGCGACAAACCGACCGCGGCGGTCGCCAGGCTCGACCCGATCACGACCAGCAGTGATGCGGCGAGGAACAGTTCCGGGCTCTTGGTGCGCGCTGCCTGGCCGAACAGGCGGGGGAGGGCGAAGCGGCCGATGACCATCATGGCGATGATCACGAGCCCGCCCTGCCACAATGTGGTGAGCAGTCCCTCCCATCCTTCGGCTTCGGCATTGGGTGCCATGGCGCCGAGGATGAAGATGATCGGGACGATCATGATGTCTTCGAAAAGCAGCATCGATAGCGCCGCCCGGCCGACGGGCGAATTGGTGCCGGAAATCGGCAGCACGATCGCGGTAGAGGAGAAGGCGAGCGCGAAACCGAGTGCGAGCGCGCCGGTCCAGTACTGTCCCATCATCGAGAGGAACACTGCCGCGCAGCTGCCGATGACCAGCAGTTCAAGTGCGCCGAGCCCGAATACGAGCCTGCGCATCTCCCAGAGGCGATTGAAACTCAGCTCGAGGCCGATGCTGAACAGCAGGAGGATAATTCCGAATTCTGCATATATATCAAGCGAATCCGGGTCGGATATCGTAATGTGGTTGAGCCAGGGATGCTCGAACACCAGCCTGCCGAGACCGTAGGGGCCGACCAGGATTCCGATCAGGATGAAGCCGATGACCGGTGTGATCCGGAAGCGCGTGAATACCGGGATCACGAGCCCTGCCGCACCCAGGATCACCAGCGCGTCGGAAAGTGCAGGGGATGCAAGCTCGCTAGATGCCATGGCGACAATGTCTAGGCGGGCACCGGGACGATGTCACCACACGCAAGGCAGCAATCCAGAGCCCGGAGTGGAATGATCGCAGAGGAGCCGGACAGGACGCCGAATAACGTCCCGTCCGGTTCACTATGTTCGCTTAAACGAACACATCCGCCAGCGGCATGAGGTTGTCGTTGCCGAGCAGCGGCATCATGAGACCTTCGGGCGCGTTGCCGAAATCGCTGGCGGCGAGGTCGTCGAGGACGAAGGCCTTGGAGACGTCCTCCGGTTCGGCTGTGGTCGGGAACCAGTCCGCCCAGGTCGAGGAATCGAAGCCATTGGCGGTGAGGTAATCAATCACCTGCTGCTCGCTCTGGTAGTTGGCGTAGCGGATGTTGCCGTCCGCATGCATGTAGGCATGGAGATAGGCGGTGCCGTCGGTGAGCGCGAAATAGACCTCCTGCAGCCCGTCGCCGTCATAGTCGTCGGCACCAAGGACGCGGTTGATGTTCTCGATGAAGAGATCGTTCTGGAAGCGCTGCTGGCTGTCGTTGGGGCTGCCGGCTACGACATCGCCCGAAGCCACCAGCGGATCGATATAGATGCCTGCAACACGCGTCTCGCCCGCCCAGCCATGGTCGGAGAAGTACACCAGCCCGTCAGGCGCGGTACCGACCGTCGCGAAGCGCCCGATGATGTCATTGACGAGGATCTGGTCGATATCGCCATCACCGTCGACATCGGCACTGCCGATGCGCAGCCATCCGCCATTGCCGCCCAGCGCATTGCCGTCGAAATCGCGGATATTGTTCATCGCCGCCTGGTAGACCGAGGGATCGGCAGTATTGAAGTTCACCGAGACGCCGCTGCCCGGCAGCAGGCGCATGGTCTGGTCGTTGAACTGGAGATATTCGACCGCGGTCAGCGTATCGGTACCATCCGGTCCTACGACCTGGAACACGCCCGTTGACGTCTGGGTGACCGTGTACTGCGAGCGGTTGCCCGAAACGATTGCCGTATCGACATTGCCGCCGCCATTGATCTGGTCGTTGCCGAGGCCGCCGGTGAGGACGTTGGCAACATCATTGCCGATCAGCTGGTCGGCACCCGATCCGCCAATGGCATTCTCGATCACCGTGCCGCGCGCAATGCTCATGTTGCCGACGCTGCCGCCCACATTGGAGAAGGTGTCGGAATTGAGATTGATGATCTGGGCAGCGGAGAAGGAGGAGTAGTTGAGCGTATCGTTCCCTCCATGGTCGACGATCGTGAATGCAAGCAGGCGACCGACGCTGTCGGTGGCATCGCTGCCAACGCCGTAGACCGAGCGGCCCGTGCTGTTACCGACGCCGTAGACAGTGTCACCAGTACGGGTGGTCGTCGCGACACCATAGGCCTCTTGCACGGCGGCGACATCCGCCGCTCGCGGAGTGATGACGAAGGCGCGGCTGAAGCCCTGGTCGCCGAAGAACGTGTTCTCCTGCTGGTCGAAATAGGACATCACCGTGGTGGCCCAGGAATCGTTGAGATAGCTGGCGTCCTGCACGTAGTCGGCATTCGAATTGTAATTGCCGCCATGACCAAGGCCGAGTGCGTGTCCGATCTCGTGCAGATAGGTCTGGAAGGAATAGCTGCCGATGGTCGTGCCGGAACTGGCGAGCCAGTCGGTCGAGACATTCACGTGCGAACTGGTGATGATGTTGCCCGAGCGGTTGGAAGTGGCGAAGGCGCCGCTCTCATTGTCATCGAACACGATCTGACCGCCCGAGGTTACCTCGGAGAAGTTGATTCCGAGTGTGTCGCTCCACAGGTCGAGTGCTGCCCGGGCAAGGAATTGCCCTTGCGCGGTCAGCGCCGTCACATTGACTGTGATTGTCCCACCCGGTGCAACATCGAAGTGACGCCCGGCTGCCTGACCACCCCAGTAGCCATAGAGCAGCTGGTCGGCGATCTGGTCGGTCGTGTATTCGGAGAGCGGCGGCGCAACGGCCGCCTGGAGGCGGTAGGTACCCGCTTCGCCTTCCGCCCAGCCGGCGACATCGATGTAGTAGGTGCCACTGGTTTCCGCGACGAAGCGGACGCGCGAATAGGTGCCCGAGCTGTCGTCGTTGAAGGCAAGGACACCGCCGGAAGCGTTGCGGACCGTCAGCGTCGTGTCGACGTCATTGGCACCGCCAGTGGCGGAGGTGACGAATTCGTATATCTGCCCCGCCTGCAAGGTCACCGCATACCAGTCGTGGTCACCCGTCTGGTCGAGGTTTCCGTCAACGGCACTCCCGCCGATCGTGATCGTCGAGCTTGTCCCGGCAGTCGAGCCAACGGAATCGTTCTGGGGACGCGAACTGGATACATAATACTGGCCGGTCGCAGTCTCGTAGCCGGTGACGTCGAGGTAATAGGTTCCGCTTGTCGACGCGGTGAAGGTGATTTCGGACCAGTAGAGTCCGGCCTGGGTATTCGCGTCGTCATTGGTGACAATGACTGTTCCGGCGGAATTGCGCAGGGTCAGTATGCTGTCGGACAATCCGCCGCCTGGCAGGAAGGTCGAGAAGGTGTAGGTCTGTCCGGCCACCAGCGTGACCTGGAACCAGTCGCTGTCACCGGCCGTGTCGATATAGCTGGTCTCGAAACTGCCGGGAGCCAGGGTCGCCGTGGTCGTTACGCCGCCGGGAATATTGTCGACGGTCGCGACAACGATACTGCCGGGCTGGAACTCCTTGCCCGCGCCATCGTGAGCGGAGCAGGATGCGCAATCGCAACCGTCCATGTGGCCGGAGGAGACATCGTTTTTCGTCGAAAACGTAACCACGCTGTCAGAAAACGCGAAGGTTTCGAACGTGCGCGTCTCGGTAAGCTGGAGATAACCCGGTTCGAGGAGGTTTTGCCTGTACATAATCCGATCCCAATTACGTCGTAGCCCGGTCCCGTGCGGGGCGCGGCAA
>JAWKXV010000004.1:0-39098 GCA_041396805.1 Erythrobacter sp.
TCAGACAGGGCGATGGGTTCCAGACCCGCTCGGACGATGACGGGCTGACCTTCCGCCCCGACCGGATCACGCTCGAGCTTGCCGATCAGCATGACCGCCGTCTTGCCGTACCGAGCGACTTTGCCATCCTCCAAAACGACGATGCCTGGAGCGATCCCGACTATGCGCGGATCGCGCTCATCCGCACATCCTCGCTCGACCCGGGCGATCTCACCGAACTCATCATCGATGCGGCATTCAGCCCTTCGGACGATTCCGATGCGGACAGCTACGACACCCAGGAAACCCGCTTCCGTCACGATGCTGCCGTGCGCGCGCATGCCATTCTTGAAGGCGAGGACGCCGCAACCCTCGCCGAAATCCGGATGGCCTTTGCCGACCGTGTGGCCTGGCGAATACCCAAAGGGCGCACGCTGCAACTCACATGGTCAGGCGAGGGGACCGACCTCAAGCTGCTTGCCACTGCCGGGGAGACACGGCCATGACCCGATCCCATCCAGCGGCGGAGCGTGCCGACGTCTATTCGCGCATCACCTCCGAAATCGTTGCCGCGATCGAGGCCGGTGTTGGGGACTGGCGCATGCCCTGGCACCATGACGGCGCCGCCACCACACGGCCGCAGAACGTCACTTCCCGCAAACGCTATCGCGGCGTGAACGTGCTGGCGCTGTGGGTTGCAGCCGAAGCACGCGGCTATTCCAGCGGTCTGTGGGGCACCTACCGCCAGTGGGCTGCACTGGGTGCTCAGGTCCGCAAGGGCGAACACGGCACCACGGTCGTATTCTGGAAGCAGGCGGCCTCGCGAGCCGAAGATAATCACGACAATGGCGAGGCAAGCCCCGGCCGCATGTTCGCCCGCGCCTTCACCGTGTTCAACCTCGCGCAGGTCGAAGGCTATGAACCCGATCCGATAGTAATGATGCCCGAGAGCGAGCGGATTGCGCATGCCGAGGCATTCGTCGCCGCATTGAAGATTCCGGTTACCGAAGGCGCCTACGACGCCCATTACCGCATCGATCTCGATCACATCTTCATGCCGACTTTCGCCACGTTCCGCGATGCATCGGCGCACATGGGCACGCTTTTGCACGAGGTTGGACATGCGACAGGGGCCAAACACCGTCTCGACCGCAATTTCGCCGAACGCTTCAAGCGCGACAGCCTCGCGATCGAGGAGATCTGCGCCGAACTTACTGCCTCGTTCGTCCTCGCGGACCTCGGCATCGCGCACCATCCCCGCCCCGATCATGCCGCCTATGTTGCCTCGTGGTTGCGCGTACTCAAGAATGAGCCCCGCGCTATCTTTACCGCCGCCAGCAAGGCACAAGCGGCCTCAGACTGGATGCATGCCCAGCAATCTCAGGTCGAGGAACTAGCGGCATGATGTCAGCATGTGGTCGTCAGGCATTGTCGCTTGGACAGCCGCCAACACGGGTGGGTCCGCTCATCGTCGCGCCGGCCCTTGCATCGTCAACGGCTTCGCCGTTCCCCTTCGCAGAGCCTGCGGCGTCCGCTTCGGTGACTATGCGGGCCATCCGGCGCTGTAATGAGCGGACCCGCCCGCGAATGGCGGTGATATCCAGGAGCTTTTCATGACCGGACTCGACATCTCATCCTGCCTCGGACGCAACCGCTTCACGGCAAAGGACGCAGAAAAGGCAGCATGTGCAACCAAGTACATTGGCCGCGGCTCCGCGCGCAGTTCCACCGAGGCCTATCGCCGCGCAATTGGGCCCGAATACGCGAACACCGGCAAGTACACACGCGATGATATTGTATGGATCTCGGTTGAAGGTGCACGAACGGGCCGCGTCGGACACGATGAGAACGAAATAGCCCGTGCTGCTGCCGCAGGAGCCACGTTCATCACCGACATACGCTATCATCGCGAACGCCCCTACAATGTCGGCGAACGGGCAGTAGCCTTGCTGCTCAACGATCTGGGCTATTCCGAAACGGCTCCTGGCCGGTGGACGCCGCAGCCTTCTTGAAGGTTGGGTCATTTCCGATCCTGCATTTGATATCGGAAGCCCAATTTTCGCTGGACTGTCAGGTTATGTCGCCTCGTGCGGGCAAGCCCTGCTTTGCGCCAGTTCGATCCCGCGCTGGCGCAGCCCGAGCGTAAGGCGGCCTGATCGCTGAGAGCATATCGCCGTTCTCACCACCCGCGCTCGCATGGCGAGCGGGAAGGGGAAGGGGAGGGGGTGAGGAAACCCATGCGCCTTTCCGGCGCAAGGGAGCCATGCGATGAACTACGATCTCGATTTCCGTTACCGCCGGGCGCTCCAGCCCGATGGACTGGCGACGATCCCGACCGCCACCCAGGCAGTGATCGATGCGATGCAGGACGCGCGCAATGCCGGGATCGACCCGGCGCGCGATCCGGCGACCATCCTGCTCGCCCGGCACGTTGGCCGCATTGCACTCGGCCTCGCCCCCGATGCAACCTTCGCCGAAGACATGCCGCTCCGCCGCCAGTGCCTTCAGCGGATCGACGAACTCAAGTCGAAGCCCGCACTGGTGGCCCTTGCCAGGCGGAGTGTGGGCTACGACCCGGAAGCCAAGCGCGCATTCCAGCGCGAAGCCCGTTCGGCGCTCAGGATTGCGGCGCGGCAGATGGGGCTTGGTCCCGACGACTATGACCTGCGCGTCAATCCGGGCGGCGTGGCCGTCTCGGGCGAGATCACGCTTCATGCCGAAGCAATCTACATCCAGGTTGCGCTCTCCTTCATGGGCGCAGGCCGCGAAGTCATGTTCCGCCGCTGCAAGAGACGGCAGGATTATATTGGCGAGCGCAACCACTATTGTGACATCGCGGTGCTGGCCGATCCGTCCCGCTTCCGCGCGACCGTGGTTCGCGAGACCCGCCTCGAACTCGAACCCCGACAACCCGAACTCGTATAGGAGGCCCCGATGGGTTGGCTCTCGATGACCACATCGGGCATGGCGCCCCATGCCACGCCCAAGGCATATCTCGATGCCCAGTTCACATTCCCGCCCGACCCGGACAAGGGTCGGACCAAGGGCCTGAGGGTGCTCAAGTCCTCGGTTCGTTCGGGCGCGTGGTACGCCGCCTGCCAGAGCTATGGAGATGACGGCACCTCGCTTGTCTTCGCGGCGATCTGCCTCATCCGCTGGAACCCTAGGGCGCGCGACGGATACGTCTTCGCCTACAAAGACATGGAGGAATCCATGGGGCCGTATCGGTACGACTGTCCGGCCTCGATCCTCGACTTGCTCGATCCGCCAAGGAACGAACATGCCGCGCAGTGGCGCGAGCATTGCCGCCAGCGTCTGGCGCTGACCTCGCGCCGCAAGCCGAAACCGGGCGACACGCTGGTGCTTGCCGAAGCCCTGACGTTCACCGATGGCCAGAGCGAACGAACGTTCCGCGTGGTTGCTTCAGGCAAGAAGACGCGGCTGTGCCGCATGACCGACGGCGTAGGGGTGCGAATCACGAACCTGATGAGCCGTGCCTGGACCATCGTCCCACCTCCAGCACCTCCGCACGTGTCATGAACGAACCCGCCGTGACCACCCGCTCGCCCAAGCGTGCGCGGCTGTGCAGTATCGAAAATGCCAATCGCGTGGCGAGCCAGGTCGCCGAATGCATGGCCGCCGATACCGCCGTGGTGAAGACCGGCAATCCCTTGCAGCCATTCCGCGTCGTCCTGGCAAGCCGCGCTTCGCCCGCGCGCGTCGTCACCCGCGTTGTCATCTCCAGCAACGATGACGAGCCCATTCCCGCCTGACCCGGCAAGCGCCGGCAAGGAGGGGAGGGGGATCGGACCGGGCGATCAATCGCAAAGGAGCATTTTCCCATGTCCCAGCCTGCCGAGGCATCCTGCCTTTCCGCCGAACAGTCCCGCAGCGAGGAAATCGCCCGGCTCAACGATGCCGCGCGCACCGGTACGCTCGCGAACTCCCGGATGGTGTTCACCCGCAACCTTGCCGACCTGCTTGCAGGCGACGCGGACGATCCCGCCATTGCGCACGTGCGCCAGTTTCAGAACCAGGCCGACCTGCTGCGTCTCGTTCGCGACACTCCGATCGAGCCGGGCAACGACCCCAACGGCGAGAGGGACTTCGGCGTCGTGACATTCCTTGATCGCAAGATCTTCTGGAAAGTCGATGTCTACGAGAACGACGGCACCTTCCAGTGGGGCGCCGAAGCGCCGTGGGATGAGCGGGCCAGCTACCGCGTGGTCACCGTCATGCTTGCGACAGACTACTGAACCAGATGTCGCGCTATTCGCTCAAGCCGCTGCCCCACCAAGACGACCTCTTCGAAGTTGCCCTGGGCTGGGACCCCGGGCTCGATACCTTCTTCGTCACTGTGTTCGCCGCAAGCGACGGCGCGCCCGATCCCGACGTGCGTCTGTGGCGCGGCACCACCTTCCGAGAAATCCCGAGTGCTTCGGCGCTGCTGGCGATCGTCCGCGACTATGCCGAAGTGCCCGTGGGACTTGCTGCGCAGCTCGAGATCGACCGGCTGCGCAAGCCTCATGATCAGACCCGGCCCATCAGCACGCTGATTGCCGGATTGCTGGGGGCAGGGCGGGGCGGTTCCCTGTGATCTCTCCGTGCCTCTCCCAGGAAGTGCTGCGGGCAAGGCCCGCAGGTCTCGGCCTGACGGCCGGGAGGGAAGGGGGATGGAAGAAGGGCGATCGGACAAGGGGTCCGGTCGCAATCAATCCTTCAAGGAGAACGTCCCCATGAATATCGGTGAAATCCGCAAGAACGCGAATGGCCAGCTGATCGGCTCCGTCGAAACGCTCACCATCACCCGCACCATCGGCCTGCGGCCGGTGAGCTCATCCAACCCGCGCGCGCCCAAGTACGAGATTGTCGCGCTCAACGACCAGCGCCGCTGGGTCATCGTCGGCGCCCTGTTCGAACTCGCCTCGAACTCGACCGGCGAGATCTTCTACCAGGGCAAGATCGACGACCCGTCGATGTCGCAGCCGCTCTACATCGCCGTGTTCCCGCGCGAGGACGGCACCATGGCGGTTGCATGGCAGCGACCGCGGCGCCGCAACAGCCAGCTCGGCACCGCCGAATACGGCGAAGGCGACATGTTTGCTGGCGACGAGGCCGGTTCCGACACCGACATCTCCGGCGACGGTCTCGGTGACAGCACCGCAACGCCCCCGGCGAAGCGCGGTCGTGGCAGCGCCAAGGACAGCGGCACCAGCGAAGACGAGGGCACCCTGCCGCCGATGGTCGACGCCTGAGCCTTAACTGCTCCTCCGAACGGACGGGGACCCAACCGCGGGTTCCCGTCCCCATGCACAGGCCGCACCCGTCCCACGCGGCCCGAGGCGGAACGCCGGCACACCCCCCGCCCGGCGTTCCGCCTCTTCATTTGCAGGGGAGGCTTTGGAGAATTCCGATGGGTAGAAGGGTTTCGATCAAGTACGCGCGGAATGGGCACGCAAGCGGTTGGCAACAAACAATCTCGCTGATATGTTCACTGAATGTTCGTGATCGACCGTGCCAGCTCAGATCAGCCTGCGGACAATGGAGGAAGTGGCGACTTCATTGCCACCGATTGATGCGTTATGACATCGTTGATGCCTATCTTCTTTACTCAGAACTATGGTCAGCACTTGAAACCTTGCGGTGCGATCAATGAAGGCAATAAGCTCGGCTCGATTGAGACAGAATTTAGACGGGTAGGTTGTCGGAGGCTGGCAAAACTTGCCCACAAGGCCAAGGTTTTCGCCAATACCCGCGGTTTCACCTCGAACGCAGTACGCCTCCAAAATCATACCGGTATTGAAAGCGACTGAGGCTTTTATGGCGCAATCACAAATCGAGTGGACGGATGCGACGTGGAACCCAGTGGCTGGGTGTACCGTTACGTCCGCTGGGTGCACCCATTGCTATGCGATGGAAATGGCGCGGCGCCTCGAAGCGATGGGCGTCGCCAAATATGAGGGGCTGACCCGCAAGAGCGGCAAGCGGACCGTCTGGAACGGCACCGTGCGCGAGGATCGTAGCGCGCTCGCCATTCCGCGGCGCTGGCGCAAGCCGCGCAAGATCTTCGTTAACTCCATGAGCGACCTGTTCCACGAAGCGGTGAGCGAGGTCTTCATCGCCGAAGTCTGGCAGGTGATGCGCGATACACCGCATCACCACTATCAGATCCTGACCAAGCGCCCGTATCGGATGGCCGCTATTTTGCGTGGGCTAGGCGATGAGGTCCTGCCCAATGTCTGGCTCGGCACCAGCGTTGAGGATGCAGACGCAGTGCCGCGCATCGCCGCGTTGCGGGAAGTCGCTGCCGCGGTCCGCTTCATTTCGTTCGAGCCGTTGATCGGGCCGGTCGGGCCGGTCGATCTCAGCGGTATCGACTGGGCGATTGTCGGCGGCGAGAGCGGCCGTTCGGCCCGGCCGATCAAAGAGCAATGGATCGACGAGATTCACGATCGCTGCGAAACCTATGAGACGGCATTCTTCTTCAAACAATGGGGCACTTGGGGCGAGGACAACAAGCGTCGCTCCAAGAAGGCGAACGGCCGCCACTATCGTGGGCAGACCTGGAACGCGATGCCGACATTGGAGGCAGCTCCCTGACGAGGGGGGCGAGGACACGAGATGGTCGAAAAGCGATACGAATGGGCCAGCGGCGCGACGCTTGAAGAGCACTCCCGGCGTAAGCATAAAATCCTCCGCGAATATCTGTTCGAATATCTGGTCGTGCGCTGCCGGCTGCCCCAGCAGACGCGCTTCCGCCTCGCCATCGTAGATGGATTCGCCGGGGGCGGCCGTTATCGCTGCGGCGCGGCCGGTTCACCGATCATCATGCTCGAGGAGCTCAAGCACGCCGTCGAGACGGTTAACCTGCAACGCGCCGCGCAGGGCCTTGGTCAGGTCGCGGTCGAATGCCTGCTCGTCCTCAATGATTTCAGCGCCGACGCGATCGAAGCGCTCAAGACCCATATGGCGCCGGTCCAGGCCGAGATCGCGGCATCGATGCCCAACCTCCATGTGCGTGTAGACTACCTAAACCAGCCATTCGAAGCCGCCTATCCCGCCATCAAACGTCTGCTCGAAGCGGGCCGCTACCGCAATGTCCTCTTCAATCTAGACCAGTGCGGGCACAGCCATGTCGATCGACGCACGCTGATCGACATCATGCGCGCCTACCCGTCGGTCGAAATCTTCTACACCTTCGCAATCGAGGCGCTGGTCGCGTTCCTGCAGAAAAGCGATCCCGAACTGCTCGCCGGGCAACTGCGCCATCTCGACGTCGAGCCAGGGAATCTTGCCAGCCTTGAAGGCGCGATGAGCAAGGGGAGCTGGCTCGGGGCTGCCGAGCGAATCGTGTTCGAGACCTTTCGCAACTGTGCCCCGTTCGTGAGCCCGTTCTCAATCAACAATCCCGAGGGCTGGCGCTACTGGTTGATCCATTTCGCGAACGTCTACCGCGCACGCCAAGTCTACAACAATGTGTTGCACGAAAACAGCAGCGCGCAGGCGCATTTCGGCCGTTCGGGCCTCAATATGCTGAGCTACGATCCGCGCCATGAGACCGGCGCGCTCTACCTGTTCGATCTTTCAGGCCGACAGCAGGCGCTCGGCCAGCTCCTCGAGGACATTCCGCGGCTCGTCTCGGAATCGGGTGACGCCATTCCCGTGAGCGACTTTTACGAAAGCATCTATAATTCGACGCCCGCGCATGCCGACGATGTCCACCAGGCGATCATCGACAGCCCCGACGTCGAAGTGCTGACGCCGGGCGGCGGTGAACGGCGCAAGGCCAACACGATCGCCGTCGGCGACATTCTGCGTCTCAAAAACCAGAAGAGCTTCTTCCCGATGTTCCTCGGGTCCGGCACGGGGAACCAATCTCCATGACTCGCGGACGCACCGATCCTGAGTGGCGCGCCTTCGAGCGGCTCGTCGCGCGGATCGAGCGCGATGCGGCCGGCTGCGGCGCAACCGTTGCCTCACCGGATCGGATACGGTGTCGGTTCAGTGGACGCCTGCGCGAGGTCGATGCTTCGCTACGCACGGCCGATGGGGCACTGACCACGATCGAATGCCGCAAGCGCCGTGCACGCCAGGACGTGACCTGGATCGAGCAGCTGGCCACGAAAAAGGCCTCGCTCGGCGCCGACCATACGATCGCGGTCAGCGCCTCGGGGTTTTCGCCCGCGGCGCGAACAATCGCCGCCGTGCACGGCATCACGCTCAAGAATCTGCGCCAGGTCGACGAGGCCGACCTCAATTCCAACCTCAATCTCGATTTCGTCCTCTTCACGCACAAGCACGCAGCGCTCGCTGCTGTCGAACTGCGCTTCGCCACGAGCGTGCCGTGGACGGTGCCGCGACTGGGCGATTGCGATCTGCGCCTGGGTAACGATTGCGATCCCGTCGCCCCCATCTTCCGCAATGTCGAGGACGGGCGCCGCTGGTCGATCAACGACCTATGGCACCAGCTGCAGGATACCGTCGATCCGTTTTTCGGACTTGAGAAGGGCGCGGCTCCGGTCATTCGCTCGGCATGCTTCCCCTACCCCGGAACCGTTGAGGTGGAGACCCCGTCCGGCCCCCATCGGCTTGGCGACGTCGTTCTGAGCATTGCCTTGGCGATCGCTGTCGAGCCGGTCTGGAAATCGGATGCGACCAAGGTTGGGTACGGCGCGGCCGGCCAACACGCTCTACATCGCCTCGAATTCGAGTCCACTCAGGCGCGCGAGCCCTGGCGCTTGTCTCTTCAACTGCCTGAAGACGCGACCGATTGGCACGCCCTGGCCCTGGCTGGTGACTGGCCAGCGCCACGATGAGCAGCACCGCGCCCGATCCGAGCAATGCCGCAACACGCTGGATGCTGCCGTCGGCCATCCCGTTCGAGCACCTCAAGGGTCACGATCTGGAAGAGTGCGTCTATTGGTTGATGGATTCGCTCGGGGCCAAGGACTTGGAGTGGCGCGTCGGTGGCATCGGCGCGGGAACCGCCGACGGCGGACGCGATCTCGAAGCCTGGTTCTTCACCCCTTCGCCCGACGGCGAGATGGAAGGCCAGCGCTGGTGGGTCGAATGCAAGGGTCGCAGCGGAACAGTCGAAGCCGACGCCGTCAAAGCAGCATGTAACAACGCGCTCGCGCAGGACGATCTCGCCTATCTTGTCGTTGTCACCAACAGTTGCTTCTCCAATCCGACCCGCGACTGGGTCAAGCAGTGGCAAAAGACGCATCCGCGCCCACGGGTTAAGCTGTGGGATAAATCCTCGCTCGAACGGATGCTTGCCCAGCATCCGAACGCCGTATTCCGTTTGTTCAGCCATGCGCTCAGCACGGCGGGCCTTCTCGAAGTCGCTCGCGAAGGCTTCTGGAACCGGTTCGACTATACCTCCCCCAAGACCCTCCAGGCCTTCTGGGACGCCCGCGCCGAGCTCGCGATCGGCCCACTTGAACGCATCTCGCTCGTCGTCTCCGAATTCGCGCAGGGCAGGATCGGCGACCGCCCTTGGGGCGTCGCCTGCGAACCGCAGGCCGTGTTCGAAACGCTCGGCCTCGCGATCGCAAACCTTCCCTATCTGTTCGGTCGCGCGCTACGCGGCGGTCTCGATCAGGAGCCGGTGATCCGCGGCGTCGCCTATCTCATCCTGGCGACGCTTCGCGTGATCGGTGCGAAGGATGTCGCCGAACTGATCGATGGGCAGCTACAGAACAGCAACGGTGAACCCTACCCGGATGATTTACGTCTAACGCTGCTGGCGCCCATCCTGAACACGCTTATTTACGAGACAACCGAGGTCTGCAGCGCCGACTGCGAGCGGGTGATGTGCGGCGGAGGCGACGCCTTCGCCTTCGATAACGAGCCGATCGACTCCTATTGGCGGCGGCTCGATCCGCAAGGCCGCCAGGCGGGCACCGCACAGGACGATCGGCGGCTCTGGATTGAAAAGAACGACGCGCCGTGCAAGGTCGGCTTCGCAGTCGGCCCTGGGAACGGTTGTCCGCTGTTCGCGAGTGAACCCGGCGAGACCGATCTTGCCGAACTGCTGGCAATCCTCAAGCGCGTCGGCGATTTTCGCTCGGCCGAAGCGACGGCCATGGCCACCGCCAAGCCGGCTTCGGGACGGCCCTGAGCGATGCCGCGACCGCGACAACTCCCCGCGCGGGCTCCGCTCACGGTCGATGAGATCGAACAGGCGTGCTATGTGGGGAGCGCCGAACACAAAGTAAAACGCTGGTGGGGCGGGTTGCCCGAAGCCTGGGAGAACAAGCAGGGCAAGGCGACGCGGCCCAAGAAGCAGCACACCACGATTTGCCGAAAGGGGTCCGAAGCCGATCGGAAAGCCGCGACTTTGTGGGTCCGCGAAGCGCTCGCCGCTGGCCAGTATCGCTATTTCGAAGGGGACAAGACTTTTCCGAAACATATCTGGTATCGTGTGACGTGACCCCCAGCTTTCCCCCAGCTGGGATTAGAGTCCGGCGGTTGTTTTGCGCATGAGCGCGGTTGAAGCAATGGCCTGCGTAGCGGAGCCCGTAGGGCGTAGCGAAGCAGGCCATTGCTTATCCAGTTTTGCGGCGAACGCCGCCGGGGTCTCATAGTCGAGGGAGGAGTGCGGCCTCTCCCGGTTGTAGTCTTCTACCCAAGCGGCGATCTCGACCCGGGCATGGGCTATGCTCATGAACAGCGTCTCGTTGAGAAGCTCGTCACGCATGCGACCGTTGAAGCTCTCGACGTAGCCATTCTGCATCGGCCTTCCCGGCGCGATGTAATGCCACTCCACGCCAATCTCGCCACACCATGCCAGCACGGCGTTGCTGGTGAGCTCCGTCCCATTGTCGCTGACGATCATGCCGGGCTTGCCACGCCGTTCGATCAGCTCGGTCAGCTCGCGCACTACCCGGCGACCCGAGATCGATGTGTCCGGCACGGCTGCCAGGCACTCCCTGGTCACGTCATCGACTACGTTGAGCACGCGGAACCGTCTTCCCGAAGCCATCTGGTCGTGAACGAAGTCCAGGCTCCAGCGCTGGTTCGGAAGCGCCAGAACCGGAGCAGGTGCTCTCGTGCCGACAGCACGCCTGCGGCTGCGTCTTCGCCTGACCGCCAGCCCTTCCTCACGGTAGAGCCTCTGGGTCTTCTTGCGGTTGATCATGATCCCCTCCCGGCGCAGCAGGATATGCAGACGACGATAGCCGAACCGGCGACGCTGGTTGGCCAGTTCGCGCAGCTTCTCGCGCAGACCAGCATCATAGTCCCGTGCGGAACGGTAACGCACGCTCTTGCGATCGGCATCGATGACACGGCACGCCCGCCGTTCGCTCATTCCGTGACATACCTGGAGATGAGCGACAGCTTCCCGCTTGGCGGCGGGCGTCAGAACTTTTTTGCCAGAAGATCCTTCAGCGCAGCTTGGTCCAGCATCGCATCGGCCAGAAGCCGTTTGAGCTTCGCGTTCTCGGCCTCGAGTGTCCGCAGGCGCCTCGCCTCGGATACTTCCAGCCCGCCATACTTGGCCTTCCAGTTGTAGATCGTTGCCTCGGATACACCATGCCGCCGAGCCAGGTCGGCGGTCTTTGCGCCGACCTCCGCTTCCTTCAGCACGCCAATGATCTGCTCTTCCGTGAACCTCGTTCGCTTCATCTGTCCGTCCTTCTCGTAGGGCCGGACTCTAATCAAGCTTGGAGGAAAATCAGGGGGTCACGTCACGTGATACGCGAGGACAATATTGGTTTGGATTCGCGGTCAACCAGATCGCCGGCACCTACAAGGGCTGGCCTATCAACGAGGCAGAGAAGCGTGAAGCATTCGATTGAGTGGCAGGACGATGCAACAAACGCCGCGCCCGAGGAGCGCGCGACGGTTGCCGACCTGCGCCTAGAGCTCAATCGCCAGAACGTAACCAAGCATATCATCGGCGAGCAGGTCAGCGATCACGTGACGATCGCGCTCTATGGCCTGGCGCATGGCCTCGTGCACGACTGGTGGACCATCTTTGGTGCCCGCGACCGCGAGTTCTCCCTGCGGAAATATCGCAGCGGCTATCTCCTTCCCGATGTCCGCATTCGCTTCGATGGCGCGGCATTCGAAGTGTACGCGCATCAATGCGCTTACGTCGATCCAGATTTGCGCTTTTGGGGAGGGACCGCGGAAGTCCTGAGCCGCACCGATGGCGAATCATGGCTCGAGAGTCTGATTGGCGATGTACTAGCGCGCTTGGACGCCGAAGGCATGCATGACACCAGCGCGGCGCTACGCTGGCGGCGCGTGGAAGCCTCGCGGCATTCGCGCGACCGCGATTTCTGCGAAGCTGCCGGTGGTCTGGGATTGGACCCTTATGCGATCACCGACGCCGTCGCGCATTTCATCGAGCAGGCTGAACACCTGTTCGATCATGAACCGCTCGTCGAGTTCGTCTCGGGTGCGACTGATGTCGATCAGGAGCGACTGGTCAAGTGGGTCTCGCGCATGGTCGGACTAAAGGGATTCAAGTACCGGCTAGCCGAATTGCGGCCGCTCGTCGACACCATCGATCATGATACACCACGACGGGACAATGAACCTGCTTGGGCTGCAGGCTATCGACGCGCGCGCGCGATGCGGCGTCAGCTCAACATCACACAGAACGAGCGACTATCCTCTTTCCATCAGATTGCCCGGTTGTTCGGCGCGTCGAAGAATTACAGCCTTGCACCGAGCGTCGACGGAATCAACGCCTTGCGCCGCGAGACGCCAAATGGGATCGACGTGCACGTCCGCAATCACGGCCATTTCGATGGTGCCGATATTCCCAATCGCTTCGCCCTAGCCCGCGCGATCGGTGATGCCGCATGCTTTCCGGCGCCCGACACAGCGCCGATCAACCGTCTTCGGCACGCCTATCGGCAAGCCGCCGGTCGTGCCTTCGCCGCGGAATTCCTGGCGCCCATCGAAGAGATCTTGTCGATGCGCGCCGACGAGCACGATGCCTATTCGATTGCAGCTGAGATGGGCGTATCATCTCAAGTGATTGAGCATCAACTCGAGAATCAGAATAGAATTCAGACGGCGTGCACGAATTAAATTAGGCCAGTTTCCTTGCATGAACGTACTTCAATTGTAATGGCTCCGAGTTTAATCGATTAGCGCTGTGACGGCTCATTTCGCCGTATATTCAGGTGGGATGATGCGGCTAGATCGGATCGTAATTCAGAACTTTCGTGTGTTCGCGTCGCTCGACGTGAACGTCGCTGATGATCTGTGCTGCATCATCGGCGAGAATAACACCGGCAAGACCGCGATCCTGCGCGCGATCCAGATCTGTTTCGACAATATGTTGCCGTCGAGTTTCCGGTCACTGCTGCGCGAGGACATCCACTCCGCGATCGATATTGCCGAGCCAAGCCAGGTTCTGATCGGCATTGAGCTGACCGGGTTCGAGGGCAGGGTGAACGAAGAGGCGCTGGTCAGCACCTGGAAGACCGCCGCGGATCGTGCGCGGATATTTTACCGCTTCCGCCCGCGCCCGGCTGTCCGAGAGCAGCTTGCGAGTGGCGACATCGCACCCGGGACGCTGACCCTTGAGGACTATCAGTGGGAAATCCGCGGTGGCGGTGATCCTGCGATCGACCTTACCGACATTACCTGGGATGACGAGGGGATCGGCGAGTCCGTGCGCTTCGCCGACCTGCAATCCTACCTGCTCGTTCATCTGCCCGCGCTCCGCGATGTCGAGAACGACCTGCGCAATCCCCGCCAGTCACCGCTTATCCGCCTGATCGAGGCGTTCGAGATCGAGGCGGCCGAGCAGGATGCGCTGATTGCCATCCTCGACCAGGCCAATCAGGCAATCGCGAACTCGGCGACTATCGCCGAGATAGCAGGGGCAATCGACGCGCGGTTCAAGGATGTCTCTGGCCCCGCGTTCGAGATGGACGCCTCGCTCGGCCTGTCCGCCGCGACCTTCCGCGCCATCATCCGCAACCTGAAACTCATTCTGTCGGACCTGTCGCTCACCTCGTTTGAACCCGGCCGCAACGGTCTTGGCATGAACAATATCCTCTACATCGCGATCCTGATGGAATATCTCCAGCGGCGGATCGCGCTCAACCGCTCGGCCGGCCAGTTGATCCTGATCGAGGAGCCAGAAGCGCATCTCCATCCCCAGCTGCAATTCTCTTTGATCGCGGCACTGCGCGCGATCGGCGTGCAGACCATCCTGACCAGTCACAGCACTCAGGTTACCTCACAGGTTCCGCTGAGCAGCATTGTATCGCTCACCAAGCGCGAGGATGCGACCATTGCTGCGGGCAATCTCGCGCTCAATGCGGCGCTCACCGCGCCAGAGATTGCCGATCTTGAACGTTATCTCGACGCAACCAAGAGCGCATTGCTCTACGCCCGCAAGGTCATGTTGGTCGAAGGGCCAGCCGAGATGTTCCTGATCCCCGCGCTGATCGAACAGGTGTACGGCGTGAAGCTCGAGCGGCTCGGCATCTCGGTTATCGCAATTCATGGCGTCCATTTCGACGTCTATGCCAAGCTGTTCCGCGCCGGCTCGCTCGAGAAGAAATGCGCCATCGTGGCCGATGCTGACATGAAGCCGTCCGACTCCGAGGACTTCGATCCGGAAACCGACGCCCCCGATCTGGTGGCACTGGAAAGTGACTTTGTGTCCACATTCGCGGGCGCCACTACTTTCGAGCGCGAACTGGTATCGGTCGGGCGCCTGCCGATGCTGATCGAGACCGTTCGTGCTCTCGGCGCGCCGCAGATCCTAGCGCAGATGGAGAATGGGCTCGCAACGCTCACGCTCGGGGGACTAGGCCTCGCCGAAGAGACAGCGCTGCGCGTCGAGCTTGGCCGTATCACGCTCAATACTGCCAAGCGCTTTGGCAAAGCGCGTTTCGCGCAGATAGCAGCGCGCTACGCTAATCTTGCGACCGATGTGCCGCCCTATATCGAGCAGGCTTATGAGTGGCTCACCGAATGATCCCCCTGACACCCGAACAGCGCGAGGCGGTCGAACATGACGGCAATCTGCTGCTGACGGCTTGCCCAGGCAGCGGCAAGACGCGGGTCATTCTCGCCAAGCTGTTGATGCTGGCCGATCAGGTCGTGGGCACACCCCAGTTCATCGGCTGCATCACCTATACCAACGGCGCGGTCGACGAGATCGAGGCCCGGTTGCGTACCTACGGCAACAACGCAATCGCGGACCGCTGTGAAATCTCCACGATCCATGCTTTCTGCCTGCAATTCATCCTACGTCCCTATAGCTGGCTGATTCCCGAGGTCCCGGCGTCGTTTCAGGTGCTCTCCCGTGAGAACAGCCTGTTCGAGCAGATAGTGACTGCGGTCGAGGACGCCTTCGGTCGCATGCCCGCCGGGCAGGTGTTCGAGGACTATGAATCGCTTCGCATCGACGTGAACGGCGAACCCTGCGGCCAGGGTATTGAGACCGGCATCGTCACCGACGAATCCGCCGCGCTCTATTGGGAGCGGGTCCGCGCCCACGGATACCTCGATTTCGCGATGATCCTCTATTATTCATGGACGATTCTCGAACAGCACCCGTTCGTCGGACGCGGCATCGCGAGCCGCTTTGCGTGGCTGCTGATCGACGAATTCCAGGACACCACAGACATCCAGATCGCCATCTTCGGCGCGCTTTGGCATTTCCTGCACACACGCTTCTTTCTCGTCGGTGACCAGAACCAGTCGATCATGCGCTTCGCCGGCGCTCGCCCCGAACTAGCCGAGCAGTTCGGCGATCAGATCGACGCGCACCGCGACACGGCCCTGACCGGCAACTTCCGATGCGGGCCGGCGATAGTCAGCACTGCATCAACACTCATCCCGACCGTGCCGAGGATGCGGTCGGCGGGCGATGCAGCCCAGCTCGCGGCACAAGTGAACTACGTCCATGCCGGCCGGCCAATCGACGCCATTACTGACCATTTCTTGCCCGCCCTGCAGGATGCCGGCATTCCGCTCGGCAAGGCAGCGATCCTTGCGCCATGGTGGACGCATCTCATCCCCGTCGCCCGCGCGCTCCGCGAATTCGACATCCCGGTCTTCGGTCCGGGCGCGCGCCCCTATAAGCGTCGGCGTTTGCTCGCTGGACTTGCCGAGCAACTTGGAGCCTGCGCCGAGGCCGGCAATTACCTAGGACTCCCGGGTGTCGAGCGGGCACTGTTTCGGCTCACGGGTGATCTCACCGGGAACCCGCGCTACGACATGTTTAGCTATCAAGGGCGTCGCGTGGCGCTAGGTCTGATCTATCTCGCTCGCGAACTTGCCGACCAGCATCTCGGCGGCGTCGCTTGGTTGCGCGCCATCGCCCGCGAGGCTGGCGACTATCTCGAGCGCGAGGGATGGTTGCCGAGCAGCGCCAGACAGCCGCTGATCGATTCCGGCGAGGAAATGTTGTCCGACATGCAGGCCAGCAAAGTCGATCTCGCAAATCTGCTGATCTCGGATATGGGGTTGTTCGCTAATCCCGAGGATGCGCTTAAGCTAATGACACTGCACAATTCTAAGGGGCGCGAATTCGATGGCGTCGCGCTGATCTGCATGAACGATGGGAGTATCCCGCATTTCTCAACATCGACGCAGGAGGCGTATGACGAGGCTCGGCGGCTATTCTACGTTGGCCTGACTCGTGCGAAACGTATTCTCGTTGTCGCGTCCGATCAGTCTCACTGGAAGAACGTGCCGACCCCGTTTATCGCGGAGGCTGGTCTTGGATGAGGGCCTACCCTTTTCGATCCGGCCTTGCGTAGCTCTGACTTCCTGTGGTTGCTCGTTGAGATCCCGAATTAATAGGCGGCGCGCTTTCTCAGCGTAGACGGTGCCAACAACCAATGTCCGCTTCCTTGATTGATGGTGCCGTAACCCCACTTTCCGAAGCCGGACCAGTTCCGCCCAAAATAAGACGTGCGAATTTACGGCAGGATGCTGTGGACCGGCAATCACCTGGAACGTCTGCCCGGTCAGCGTGACCATCCTTTCTCAATTCCACTGCAGTCCCTGATAACTCCCCGGATGATTTCCTTTCACCAGCCACCTGATCCCGAGGTCTTGAAGCGCCTGTCGCCGATGCTGCGGGCAGTATGCCTGACATTCGACTACATCGATGCAAACGGCCCGGTCGGTCTGACGAGATCGCGTGCTCTCAAGCGCTATTTCGTCGAATGCGCAGCCGAAGCGTTCGAATGGCCGGGGTACACGGCCCAAGATCTCTACGCCGTCAACAAGGTCCTCAACGAAGTCGACTTCCCGCCGCTGGCGATCATGCACGAGTTGCTGCTGAGCACCCGGCTGGCCCGGCACAGGCAGGGCGCTTTGCATATGACCCGGCTCGCTCGGCAATTGCGCGCCGACCCTGCCGCCTTGTGGGCACTGCTTGCCCGGCAGTTCCTGTTTGCAACTGACCACACCGGCTACACCCGCTTCGGCGACCGGCCCTTCGGCAACTGGGGCATCTTCCTCAATGTCATCAACGTCGAGGCCCAGGGCGGATTGAGCAAGGATCGCTTGTGCGAGGTGCTCTATGGCCCCGAGAAGTCGGATGGCCTGCTTGACGCGGTTCGCACCAGGGCGGCCTTGCACATCCACGTGCTGCGCCCGCCATGCTGGATGGGCCTGCTCGAAGAGGTGCGCACGAGCGAGGGGTTCGAGCGGGAAGAACACTACTTCAAGACCGCGATCTGGCATGAGGCCTTGAAGCTCGACACAGACATGCATCTGGCCCCCATCACGCAGCACTGACCTTTTGGGGCGCCGTTTCCTGCGGCTGGTGCCGCATGCTGGACAGGCCTGGCATCGGCCCATGTCCGCCCTGGACCGGTCAAAGGAGGGGGAGGGGGGCTTCACGGTCGGATCAACCGAACGTGAAAGGACCCGGCCATGGGCGACAGAGCCCCGGTTCACATCACCATCGGCGGCACAATGCCGCGCGAGGCTCTCGCCGATTTCGCAGGCATAGCAGACAGCTACGACCTGCGCATCGAATGGGACGGCGAGCCGTTCGATCCGGCGGCGATCGTCGCGGGCGAACCGCTCGAGCTTTATGGCACCGAGCTCAACGGCGGGCAGATTCCTGACATCGACAACTTCTGCGTCCGGCACGGCCTTGTGTTTCGCCGCTGGTCGGGGGGATGTTTGGGCGCATTCCTGCCCGAGATCGTCGTCTTCGACGGATCGGGGCCCATGCGCGATTACACGGCAAGCGAGGATGAATACCTCCTCTTCCCGCCGTCCTGGATCAACAGCTTCATCCGGCTGCGCGAGCTGAAGCGCGCAATGGCGCGCGCCGAGATCACGGTCCCGCCGCTGGTCATCGCCTGACCGGCACGCGCTGCTGACCCGTGGCCGCTGGCGCGACCGCGCCGCCGCATGCCTTCCCATCCGGTTCGCTGCGTCCGTTTGCTCCCGCGCCTCCGGCTGCGGGGCAGGGGGCCCTGCGGCCAATTCCCGAGGACATTTGCCATGCCTCCTGTCCGGCTCACGCTCGAGCTTGCCTGTACGCGCGAGGAAGCCGCGCGCTTTGTCGCCGTGCTCGTCTTCCTCCATGACCTTGCCACCGATGCCGCCGCTGAGCCGGGTCCCGAGCTCGATGGCCTGTTCGGCCCGCAGGCGCGCGACACGATCCTCGGGATCGTCGGCCACCCGATGCCGCTCGGCCTCAATGCCCGCTACGATCACGTCGCGGGCCAGCTTGTCATCGCCGACGAGGACGGCGCGCCCAATCTCGCGGCGCTGCCGTTGCTGCTGCTCTGGCTCTATCCCGACAAGCTGCCGCTGGCCTGGTCGGTGCATATGGATGGACATCCGGGCGAAGCGGTCTGGACCATCGTCAGTCTCGACCGCATCGAGGTTCTCGTCGATCCCGCCCGGGTCGAAACCCGGCTTGCCGCCCTGCGGGCCGCGCCGCGCGGTGGTCGCCGGTTCGACCTCCATCCGCGCCGCGGCCCCGGCGACAAGCTCGGCTGATCGCAGCTCAGGCGAGCGCCTGCTCTCGTCTCGGCGTTGGGCTCCGACGTGGCCGGGCCACGCGCTGGGGCAAGGCTTCTCCTTCCTTCCAGAACACATGGGCCACGCCCTCGCTCGCAAGCAGCGCCTCGAGCGGTTCGCCGGCCTCGTGGTCGCGGTCGTGGATATGAATCGCGGTGGCCTGTTCGCCGGTGTCCTTGAGCACCAGGCTCGCGATCGGCGTCTCGGCATCGAGATTAACGCGCAGGCCCTTCACGAACCGCCGCTTGTCGGCGACCGCGCGGGCAATGAGATAGCGCTCGTCGCTGCTCTCATAGGGCATCCATTCGCCGGTGACCGGCATCAGCGCCACCTCGATCAGGTCGAACGTGCCCTGTCGGCGGCGCGCGAACGAACCGGCCAGGACGAGATGACCGTCGCTGCCCCTCGCGCTGTCCTGCGCCTGCCACAACGCCAGTTCGCCCGCGAACCGCTTGTGGAAGCGCCGGGCCATGTCGGGATCCATGACGAAGGGCATGTCGCCGACATGACGCAGCACGATGCGCTCGGCACCATGGGCGGGCACGATCTCTTTGATCTCTCCGATCACCACCATCATGTCGCTCTTCGAACGATAGACCCGTTCGAGCGCCGCGCGGCGGCGGGCACGGATATCCTCTTTGTCTTCGAGCCGGAAAGTCTCGGGCACGAACAGCATATGGGGCAGGGCCTCCTGCTTCGCCTTGCAGGCAGCGGCGGCTTCGATCAGCGCGCGGCGCACCACGAACCAGCTGCGCTTGCCCGCCATCTTCGGGTGCCAATGCGTGAGTTCGGCCCGGTCCCACAGCACGTGGAGCAGCCCGCGCATGGTAAGCTTCTGGCCGCTCGATTTGACCGTCGGCTTGTCGTTGGTGAGCGCGGCGGGCGCGAGCCTTGCAGCGCCGCGCGAGAGCGGGAAGCCGAGCTTGAGGCTGGTCTCGCCGGATTCCTCATCGTCGATCACCGCGCTGCCGCGCACCTGGCCCATGCCGGTGAGGTGATCGGGGGCCTCGTAATGATCGCAGGCGGTCGCATGGCGCGCGCCCGATCCGGGCCAGCGCGCGAGCACGTAGCGCTCATTGCGGTGGGCTATGTAGAGCGGAAGCTCGTTTCCGGGCCGGCATTCGCACAGCACCGGCAGCTTGCGCGCATAGGCTTCGGCCAGAAGGGGTTGCAGGCGCTCTCCTTCGGGGACGACTTGCCCGAGCACACGGTATCGCTGGATCATGGGTGGGTTCTCCAATTCCTCGCGATCGACGCTGCCCGTTCGACCTCTCGCGCATCTCCTTTGTTGGTTATGCGGGTCCCGCATGGACCCGCCGGGTTCAGTCTATGCCCGCCCTTGCCCGGCGGCAAGCGATGGGAGGCCTGCCTGCGGCAGTGCCCGTGAGGGGCTGGACGATTTCCGGCTTACGCGCTCTCCGCGTGGTCGGCTTCGGCCTTGAGGCTGTCGATCACGCCTTCGGCGCGCCCAAGACACAGCGCTGCTTCCTCGCGATCGAGCTCGATCAGCTCCGCCGAAAGATCGGCGAGCTTTGCGCCGAGCACCCTGGCAATGGCCTCGGCGACCTGCAGCGCAGTGGGCATGGGAGGATTGTTTGCCATCTGTGTCACTCCTGTCGAGCCCGTCGCGGGGATCCGCCAGCGGGGCTTCTTCCCGTTCCGCGGCAATCTATCCCTTGCCCGCCAGGGCGTCGAGCCTGAGGCGATGGCGATTCCCTGGACTCCTGCGGTGCAGCGGTCCCGCTGGCGCGGAATGCGAAGGTGTCTATCCTGAGATCTGGCTGCTGATGTCGTGAATTCGGATCAAGACAGGGCAGGGGGAGGGGCGCCCCGGCGCCCGCGCCCCGCGCGGGCTTGGGGCAACCCGCTCTACTCGCTAGGGCGCGCGTCGACGCTGCGCGCCGCCGCCCGCCCAAGCTCGCCGGCATGGATGCCGGCCCTTCGGGTGACGATCGGGGCCAGGGGGCGTGGGGCAGACGTGTCATGCTGTCTGTATGGTTGGACGCAGGGTAGGGGGCTTGCTTCCTGAAGCGGCGCTACCCGTGGGCAATGCCGCCGTCGCGGCCATCATGGAGCTGACTCCTGCGACTTCCATCACGGCGTTGTGGTCCCTCGAACGGTTCCGCTGCCGATGTGTCGGCAGGCTGAACCTCTGACCAGACCGCCGTCGGGCCCTGGAAGCGACATCCCCCGGCTGCCTGCGCCAGTGCGGTGGGAACCCATGAGGGTTGGGCGCGCTCCGATTTTCCTCCCGCGCGCCTCGCCAGTTTGAAACGCGTGACCACGCAGCCGTGACCGGTCCTGTCCTCCTGGGGGCAGGGCCAGGTATGAGCGCGAACAATCCCGAACGAAGCTGCATGTCCGTCGTCCAACCTGCCTGAACTGGCGCAACCGCCCTTTGCCTGCCGATGAACCCTGCGGCGCCCGTCCCGGCCGGCAACCGGAAAAGCAGCGGACCGTGAAGCCCTCGCGGGCTTGCCGCACCACTCCTCGCTTTTGCCGGTTTCCCTCGCATCTGCTCGGTGCAGCCCGGGCCTTTGCGCGCCGCCGATCGAGTTCATCGGCGGGCGGTTCCGCCGAAATCAAGCAGGAGAAACCCCATGAAGAACCTCGTCATCCTGATCGGCCGCATCGCCAGCCAGCCCGAAACCCGCCGTGCCGGCGAGACCGAAATCACCGGCTTCACGCTGGTCACCGATCGCCCGAAGCTGGTCGATGGCAAGACCGTCAAGAACGAAGCGGGCTACACCGAAACCCTCGCCGAATTCCACCGCATCACCGCCTTCAACGGGCTCGGGGCTTCGGTCGCGAAGCACAAGCAGAAAGGCGATCTGGTGGAAGTCCAGGGCCGCCTCCACTACTCGAAGTGGACCGACAAGGAAGGCATCGAGCGCTACGCGGTCGAAATCGTCGCCGAGGAAGTCCTGTTCCTCTGATACCAGGCCGGGAGGCGGCGCTGTCCATCGGGCAGCGCCGCTTCTCCCCTGTGCGCAATAGTCAACGCCGTGCGCTGTTTTCGCACTTGCAGCATTGCGGACTGCAACCCATATTGGCCCTGCCTTTCAGGCATCCTCTCCCAAACTTTCCACGGGGGCTGGCGCAAGCTGGCCCCCTTTTTCTTGGCCAGCGGGCCTGACGAGACCGGCGCTGTCATTCGTGACACTTTGCCCGGGGATGGAGTGTCAGGTTCGAAGAGGGTTGGGTGGCGTCCCTGACAGATGAACCCCTCTTTTTGGCCAATTCTGCTGATGATCGGGGATGCTATTGGGCAAAGTCGGGAAGGCCTCATCTGCCGCCTCGTGCCGCTCCGGGCAAAGTGTCACAAGCGACAAACGACATGTTTTTGGTCAAAGGGGATTCACAGGATTCACGTTTTGTGCTCAATACTGATCCATGGAACGACAGGCACAGATCTCAGGCGTTGGAGGCATCTACGCGGTCCTGGCCGAGGCATCGAACCGGCCGCGCTATGCCTTCCTGGTTCTTCAACTCATTGCTGAAGTGGCCGACGGGCGAGGGCATGCGGGTCCGTTCGTGGCCAGTTCGCCTGGCTTCGGGGAAGGGGACCCGGTCCTGCTGCGCGACTGGCTGTGCACCCAGCTCCTGCCGATGAGCGAGCAGCCTGCACGCCGCGCTGCGCTGCGCGAGCGCGTCGAGGCGGGCCTCAAGGACGAGCTCACTGGCCGGCCGGAAATTGACGAGCCTCACATCGAGGCCGCGGTCGAGGAACAGGTGCTCTCGGTCGGCCGTGCCAATGTCAGCCGGGCGACGTCTGATCTCGTGCGCGCCGGGCTCGTCACGCGCCACTACGCGGGCTATGCCACCAACCACAAGAACCGCGGCGGCGGGCGCCATGCGGTCTATGTGGTCAAGCCCGCCGTGCTGCGCCTGCTGCGCAAGCCTGCGGCAGTGTCGGCGGTTTCAGCGTCGCGGTTGCCGAGCCAGGGTGAACTGTTTGCGGCTTAACGCCTGAGCCGTTCAACCAATTGCCTGACCCAAAAGACCAAGAAGGTTTCGCACCGTGACGATGTGCGTTCGCCCATGGCGTTGCAGGCTCAACAGGTCCGCCTTGTCGCCCGTCACGAGGTAATCCGCGTTGCCGACTTGCGCCATTGCCAGCAAGTAGTTGTCCCAGGGATCACGTGAGACATCAACGCTCGGCAGGTTCTCGATCATTTCCGCAAGCCCGCTCAGTTCGTTGACGAGCCGCCCGGCAAGGGCAGGGGAAAGGCGTGCGCGAATCTTCGGATATCGAGTGACCCGCCGCAATTCTTCGAGCTGATCGGCGCAGGACAGCAGCCGGAAGCGTGCTTGCCGCCAATGAGCCAGCAACTGGCCAGGCGGCGCGCTTTCGGACAGCAGTGCGCTCACTAGAACGTTGGTATCGATGATGATGCGCAATCTGGTGGTCCCAGGCGATCAGGTTGCTGAGGATCAGTTGGAGCGCGCGGCCGCCACGGCCTCGTCGATCAGAGCGTCGAGTTCTGCGGCGTCGGTATCCGCAAAGGCTGCGCGGGCCTCGTTGACAGTAAGATCGAAAAGGCGCCATTTGACGGCATCTTCGATGAACTTCGACAAGTCGCCCTTCTTCATGCCGCGCTGGGCAAGGTATGTGCGCAGGTCGATATCCGTGCGGCTATCGACATTGACGGTCCATCGTGTGACTTCTTCGCCCATGGTTTGGTCCTCTTGATTGGATAGACGTATAACAGGATAAGCGCTTAAGCGCAATTTATGCAGGGCCGAGCAAGACGATGCGACCAGGTGGTGAAATGGCGAACGGGATGGCCAGGAGATCTATGACAAAGGCGCCGCGGAACTTACGCCCGAGCGAAACATCTGCGCTCCTCAAGCTCCTGGCAATGGCGCGCAACGATATGTCCGCAGGACGGGTTCAGCCACTGGATGGTCTCAAGGAACGCATCCGTGCTCGCAGCGAAACATCGCAGGTGAGCGACTAACCCATTGATATTATTTAACATAAGAAGTATTATCAATCTTGGTGATGTCGCTTTTGGGGGAGGCAGCTCTGACTTTGATTTTCACTGCCCTGCGGAGCCCGTATGTTGATCCTTAGGGATTGCCTTATCCGGTTGGCGCATTGAGTTTGGAGTACGCCGAGAATGAACCAGCGCAGGCCGAAAGCGCAGCTCGGATCCGACCTTGTCCGGTTTCCGGATTGCGTGGGAATGCGTGAACTTGTCCGCAGGGGTGCCAAAGGCAGTTCCCGCGAAGAACTCTATCAAGCACAGGAATTTGCCTACGACGCTGGCGAAGAACCCGACCGCGCACGCCGAAATGCCCTTGCGCGCAAGGCGCTCGGCATTTCACCGATTTGCGCCGACGCTTGGCTCGAACTCTCCAATCTGCGCAATCTGACCCCCGAAATGCGTCGCGAATATCTCATGCGTGCGGTTTGTGCGGGAGAACTCGCCATCGGCGAGCGCAGCTTTGTCGAGGACAAGGGCAGCTTCTGGTCGGTACTGGAGACCCGACCCTACATGCGAGCCCGTCATGCCTTGGCGGAGGACCTCTGGTTTTCCGGTTCGCGCGAGGAAGCAATCGGCCATTTACGCGCGATGCTCGAACTCAACCCGAACGACAATCAAGGCCTGCGCTACGATCTTCTGACTTGGCTGATGTGGTTGGAAGACGATGACGCCGCCCGTCGTTTGCTGGCGGAGCACGGAGAGGAGATTTCGACATTCTTCGAATTTACCCGCACGCTGCTAGCCTTCAAGAAAAATAGCGACAGCGAGACCGCCCGGAAGTCGGCCGCCAATGCCATTCTCTCAAACCGCCATGTAGCGCGGTACCTTGCTGACCAAAAATCGTGGTACGCGCTGTCAGACTACTACTCGCCAAGGCAAGAGAGCGAAGCGGCGTGGTACGCCGAGAGGCTAGGCTTTGCATGGCTTCGTGCCCCAGGTTCGATCGAATGGCTGGGCGAGCAAATGACCAAGGAACCTGCACAGAACCGCGATGGCGAAACCCTGCACTAGCGGGCAACCTACCGATGTAGCGAACTGCTAGACGACCAGACTGGTCCGGATTCCTTCCTCCCATTGCCCCAGCATCCGGGTGCCGATCTCCTCGAATTCCGGCTCCGCATCCATGTGGCGTTTCAGTTCCGCCATTGTCTCGAACACCGCTTCGACGGTTGCACCCAGCATGGATTTGATCGCCGCGGGCGATCCAATCTGCCGGTTCGTGCCGAACGCCAGCAATTGCTTCGCCATTGGCCACCGGGTCGAGCCATCGAGAGTAAGCGCCATCTGATCGGCGGGAATATATGCCGTGGTGGTGACAAGGTCGTAGACCGGCGCCAGTGCCACCTCTCCATCGATATCGTCGTAGACGATCCCGAAGTTCTTGAGGTGTGCGTCGCCGTTGCGCAACGCTGCATTGAGCGCGATCATCCGGAAGATCGTCTCCGAACCCGCCACGACCTGGTCAGGCGAGGCAAATTCGCGAAACCGCTTGAGGACAGCGGTTTCGTAGGAGCCGCGATATTTCTCGGCCGTCGCCCGTGCGTTGAGAACGCAGAAATCCTCGAAACCGCGGTATCGCCCGTCGCTGCGCAGATCGAACCGGTCGATGACGAGCGCGCGTCCGTCGTCCGAAAGCTGGAAACGTGGAACCGGCAGGCCGCATCGCTCTGCGGCCTTGAGACAGAAGAACTCGTTCACCGCGAGCTGCGGATACTGGTCTTCCCAGAATTTGACGATGTGCGTCGCGCCCTGAATGCTCGTGCGCTCGCCTGCCTCGAGCCCTGCCCCCCAGGCGACGTCGTCGCGGATGAGCAGCTTGGGCTGTACTCCGCTCACGCCCGAATAGGCTGCAAACCGCTCAAGGAGATACTGGAACAGGTTGCCGTCCCGGCGACTGGCCAGAAGCTCGTCGACCGACTGGAACGGCACGGCCTGATCCAGTTCGGCATGCTCGTCTGTATAGCGCAGGCGGCCCACCTGCGAGCGCCCCACGATCGCAAGCAGGTCGAGGTCGTCGAATGTCCCGGTCGCTTTCGCGAAAGCCATGCGCAGCCGCTCCCGCAGCACGCCTTCGGGCAGGTTCATCTCGAATATCGGGGCGAGCCCGTAGTCGCTGTCCCATGAGGCAAGGCGCACCGGCATGGTGATTGACACCGCGTCTGCCGGCCCGGCCTCGGCGGCATAGGCGAACGCCGTTCCCCTTGCCCCCTTGGCCCCGAGCAGACCTGCCCCTCGCCCATCTGTCCAGACCTTGATGGTCATGCCTGATCATCCATTTCGGAGAGCAGGTCCTCGAGGGTTGGCCGCCCCCGATTGGCTTCACCCAGCTTCAAGGTCAGCCCCAGCGCGGACAGAATTCGTGCGATCTTGCCGAACCCCAGTTCCGCCAGGCGGCCATTTTCCAGAGCATCGAGCGTCGATCGCCCGATGCGCGCGCGCCGGGCAAGCTCGGCCTGTGTCAGCCCCTGCGCGCTGCGGTGCTGCGCGATCAATTTGCCGAGAGTGGCCAGATCCAACATTTGCACAATATAATAGGCAATTATGAACGAATCAAGATATATACCTCATATATAATGCAATCCGAGCCATCATCTGATTATGGGGTAAATGGGTTCAATGGCCGACACACGCAGGGCAAGCCTGACCTACGGGAAACGGCATGACACATTTTTCTAATTATGGCATAAAGTGCGACAAGTGCCCTAATTCTACGGTCTGGTCCCGGCTGAGGGCTGATAAGGAGTAGTGCCATGACAGTGCAAGTGATGATCACTCCCAATGGCCGGATGAGCCTTCCGGCCGATATCCGCAAGCGCCTCGGTCTTGCTGGCGGCGGTGCATTGCTCGTCGAGGAAACCGAAGACGGAGTGATCTTGAGAACTGTCGCGCAGTCTATCGCGCACGCACAGGCTCTGGCGAAGAAATATGCCGGAGAAAATGCCGAAGCTTCGGTCGATGCTTTTCTCGCCCGTCGGCGTGAGGAATCGGGCGAATGAGCCAAGTCGTGCTTGACGCATCGGCACTACTCACCTTGCTCCGTGACGAGCCGGGCGCGGGCAAGGTTGCTGAAACCATCGCCGACGCGCGGATGTCGAGCGTCAATTACGCCGAGGTCGTCAGCCACTTCATTCACGTAGGCATGCCAGCCGATCAGGTCGACGACATGCTGAGGCCTTTGCCGATGGCGATCGTCGAAGCCGATCGGGCGCTTGCCACGATTGCCGGACGGCTACGCGCGGCGACGGCCGAGGCAGGCCTGTCGCTTGGCGATCGCTTTTGCCTGGCGCTCGCGCATCGTGACGCACTTCCCGCCCTCGCCGCCGACAAGCAGTGGCGCACGGTCGCCGACGCTGCCGGCGTAACCGTCACGGTCATCAGGTGATCCGATGCAATCCGATGCCGCCTTGCGGTGGCCTCCGATGCAGGACTACTAAGTCACTATGACGCGGGCGGCAATTCATCCAGAGCTTTTCACTTGGGCGCGAGAGCGTGCCGGCTTGAGCGTTGAGGATCTGGATCACCGCTTCCCAAAACTGGCATTGTGGGAAGCTGGTGAGGCTCAACCCACGATCAAGCAGCTGCAGTCCTTCGCTGCTGCAGTACATGTCCCGGTAGGTTACCTCTTTTTGCCTGCTCCCCCGCAGGAACAACTGCCTATTCCGGATTTTCGGACCATTGACGGTCGCGGTGTGCACCGCCCAAGCCCAAACCTCATCGACATGGTCTACGTGTGCCAGGAACGGCAGGGTTGGTTCAAGGACTATGCCCGGACGGTGCGTCTGCCTGAACTGGCGTTCGTCGGCAGCGCCAAGCTGAACGAGCGACCCGCTGCAGTCGCCGCTCGCATGGCCGAGGCACTGGCATTCGATCTTGAAGCGCGAGCGGCTTGTCGAACCTGGGAAGACGCCTTGCGCTTGTTCATCGGGCACGCTGATAGCATCGGGGCGTTGGTCATGGTTAGCGGAGTTGTTCTGAGCAACAACAACCGGCGACTCGACCCTGAGGAATTCCGAGGCTTTGCCCTCGCCGATCCCCAGGCACCGCTTATTTTCATCAACGGCTCTGACAGCAAGTCTGCGCAGATGTTCACGCTTGCCCACGAGTTGGCGCACCTCTGGCTCGGCGCTTCTGCCATCTCCAATGCCAGTGCGGCACCGGTCGCTGGATTTCGCCGCGAGGAAGTCTGGTGTAATGCCGTTGCCGCAGAACTTCTCGTTCCGCTGGCTATCCTGCGCGCCGATCTGCTTGCAGACGAACCGCTCGAGAATGCAATCTCCCGTCTTACACGCCGATACAAGGTTAGCAGTCTCGTCATCCTGCGACGTCTGCTTGATGCGAATTGGTTGACGCGGGACGCGTTCGATGCGGCCTGGGCGGCAGAGCGAGCGCGGTTGCGCGCTATTGCGGAGCGGGGCGGCGGCGGCGGCGATTTCTATCGCACAACCCTTTCGCGCGTCAGCCGGCGCTTCGCGCGCGCACTCGTTGAGAGCACACTTGAAGGACAAACCCTCTATCGCGATGCCTTCCGTATGCTGGGTGTCGCCAAGACTGAGACATTCAACAATATCGGCCATGAAGTGGGGGTGTTGCCTTGAGCCGCTACCTCCTGGACGCCAATGTCTTCATCCAGGGCAAGAACCTTCACTACGGTTTCGACTTCTGCCCGGCCTTCTGGGACTGGCTTGTCGAGCAAAATCAAGCGGGCGTCGTCGCAAGCATCGAGAAAGTCAGCGACGAATTGGTAGGCGCGGGCGACGAACTTGCCGACTGGGCAACCGCGCGAGGCCGACCGTTCTTTCTCGCCCCGGATGATGCGGTCTTGCCTGCCCTGGGCGAAGTGTCAGCCTGGGCGACGGGACAGAATTACGAACCAGCTGCAATCGCCACCTTCCTCCAGGTTGCAGACTACTGGCTTATCGCCCATGCAAGGGCTCACGAATTCATCGTGGTGACCCACGAGGTGCCTTCGGAATCGGTACGCAAGATCAAGATCCCGAATGCGTGTATCGGGCTCGGGATAACCTGCGTCTCGCCATATGAGATGCTGCGCCGCGAGCGTGCCCGCTTCATCCTTGGTGTAGCTGCCTAGATATCGCAATTATGCCGTTATGCTGACCACGTCGCATTGGTGACCCACCTGGAATACGGCGTTTACCCTACTAAACCCGACAATCCTTCGAATGCAGGGTAAATCCGCGTCAAACGCGATCTGCACCGTATGCAATCAATTGTCCTCGCCGGCATTTACCTCATCGAGCAGATCCATGAACCGGCGTGCCGCATCGCGGTCGCCAGCGTCCTCGAAGGCCGTATCGAGGTCCGGCGCAGAACCTAGCATGTAGAGCAGAGACCACATTGCGAACCTGCGGCCCTTGTCGGTCTCCAACCCAAACTCGACCCGCATGCGCTCGATTCCGCTCGCCATCGCCTCGGGCGAAACGCTCGCAAGGTCGTCTGTCCCGAAGAACCGCCCCATCTGATCGTCAAATTCCATGCGTCTGCTTCGTCAAAGTTGAGCGGCCCTGTCAAGATTGCCGCACTCGGTCCCGCGCGCCTGTCGCCGCGCTTCTGCGGGTGCGGCGCTTCTGGTCTTGGGCCGCCGGCACTCTTGCCTCCGGCTCAGTCGCCGTTCCGCACCCGTGACAGGCACGGGGCCTGCGCGACGACGGACTTGCTCCGGCAAGGGGTCCGTACCTTGTTGCTGGCCGCGCCGTCGTCGGCGCTGGGCAGGGCGATCCCGCCTGCCTTCCCCGAGCGGGCACATAGGTGCCCTGCGGGGAGGCCTGAAATGCGGGTCGCAGTCGATGCGGTGTTTTGCCGTTCACCCCGAACGCGCGCGCGGTTCGGGGGCAAAACCTTCCCACTCTCTCATCTCGGTGGCCGAGCGAAATCGGCATCGCCAAAGCATGACGCCTGCGAGCTGGCGGCCGTCAAGGATCGCGGGTGCCCCCCGATTTTGACCGTGCTGCGGCTTCGCCTTGACGGACAATAATCGGCTCCCCCCACGCCCGCTGTTCGCGGCGGCGTGGCCCTGGCCCCGCCGTCCTGTGACTGCCTGACTCCGGCGTCCTTCCAGGCTCATCTTTCATCGCGGTGATGAGAGAGACAGATCCTTCGGAGGATATCATGACCACTCGTTTCTCGAACTTTTCCGACCTTGCCGAGCACTATTCGCGCGAGGTCCAGACGCCTGACTATGCCAGGGCCTTCATGGAGCAGACCGAACTTTCGCGGCTCTCGGTCGCCGACGAACCCAGTTCTGCCGAAATGCCCGATCCCGACATTGCACAGGCCGCGATCGAGATGATGCTGGCAACGGTCTTCGACCTCTTCCGCGACACCCGCATGGAGGACTTCGCAAGCGAAGTTGCATGGGGCGTGGCCAACAGCTTCCACGTGGTCGCAAAGCGGCTCGATGACCGCGAAGATGCCATGGCCAGAAAGCTCCAGGAGAAGCTGCGCGAATACGATCCCAGCGAAGTCTACGCCACCGACGTCGAGGACCTCACGATGCAGGCCAGAAGCCTCGCCGAGTGCCGCGACGCGATGGAGTGCATGCGCGACCATGCCGCCTCGATCTATCTTGTCGAAACCGGCCGTCCCTTCTCGCCGGTGCGCGGCTCGCGGGTTTCATGCAAGAGCAATGCCTCGATGATCGAAGCGCGAGATTACCTTGCCTCACAGCGCGCGCAGCGGCGCGAGCAGTTCGCCCCTTCCGGTCCGGTCGTGGTGTTCTCGGGCGGGCAGCAATTTACCGACATTGCACAGGTGCACGACTACCTCGATGCCGTGCACGAACGCATTCCCTCGATGGTGCTGGCAACCACCGCGCAGAACAAGGGAGCGGATGTGATCGCCGCCTCATGGGCATCGCGCCAGGGCGTGCCGGTGATCCTGTGCAAGCCCGATGCATCGCGCGGCGCTTCCGCGCCCTACCAGCGCAACGCCCGCATGCTCGCGTTCAAGCCGGTCGAGGCGATTGTCTGCAGCGGCGGCGGTATCCAGGCGAATCTTGCCGACCGGCTGCGCGAGGCACGCATTCCCATGCACATCGTGCGCGAAGCGGGTGCCGATAATGAACCCGTCCAGCGCCAGGCGAAGGCCTCGGCACAAGGTGGACAGCACGCCGCAAGGCGCGTCGCCAATGGAGACGATCTCCCGCCGTTCTGAGCGGCACGCAATTACTCCATCGGTTCTCGCAAAAGGGTGTCCGGTCTCGCCGCCGGATGCCCTTTTTTGCTGTCGGTTGCGCTCTCCCCTGCCCGGCTCGCCCGCATGCTGGCCCCGCCAGTGACGGCCCATGGCCTGCTGGCGGGACGGCATGCCTCGCATCGGCAGGGCGGGATGGATAGGGAGGTATTCCTTCTCGCAGATTTACCAAGCCTGATGACCGCCATTGGCCCGCGTCAAGAAGGCCGGTTCCCCCAATTTTTTGCGCGTCCTGCGGCTGCGCCTTGGCTCGCGAAAAAATCGGCTCCCCCACCCCCGCTGGCGCGGCGGTCCTGCGGCCCGTTCTGTGACCCACACCAAGCGCGATCATCCTGCCTCGAGACCTCTTTTCAAGTGCTCTCAATAGGAGGTTTTCATGAACTCTCTCGTTTCCCGTTTCGACATTCCCGAGTTTGACGCTGTCAGCTACGACGCCGCCATTCGCACCGCGACCATGCGCGCCGCGCACAGCTTCTTCGACTGTCACGTCATCGAGGACGACGACGGCTCGTTTCGCGTTGTCGAGGAAGGCGACTACAACGCCCTGCCGATGCACCTCATCGACCGCATCGTCCATACGGTCCAAGGCCAGATGGCCGACGACTTCGACGAGGAAAACATTGCCCGCGCCGCCAGCTTCATGAGCGTGCTGATGGACGCCGACTGGGACGATGACTGTCCGTTCTGATGCATCGATCGCGATCAAGCCGGAGGGATCTGATTTGGGTCTCTCCGGCCTCCTTTTTTGCATGATGCAAAAGCGCCGCCGGATACATCGAGTACCCGGCGGCGCTGGTCCCTTGCCGAGACCGGTTTCAGCTTGCCGACAAGCGCTTTTCCGCCTCGTCGAGCCCGAGCTTGCCGAGCGTTGCGAAGAACGCTTCGACCCGCTCGAACGGCGCCTTGCCAAGCGGGCTTTTGCGCATCAGCTCGATGCTCGCTTTCTGCTCGTTATCGCGCAGTTTCGCTTCGCGCGCTGCGAGCGCGTCGCGGTCCTTTGCGATGGCTCGACGTTCGGCTTCAAGGCTTCCTCTTCTGGCCATGATGATACTCCTGGGTGGTGCTGAAACCTCCCGACCACAAGCCTTGCCCGGGCTTGTGCCTTTGGCAAGCCCTTGTGCATCATGAGGCGCAAATTTCCGGCGAACTGGCGAAGTAAACTACGCCGGTGTCAGCGCCATTTCTTGCCTTGAAGGCCCTTCCCCATATCCTCATAAGTGCTGACAACCCCGCGAGCGACGGCATGGGTGGGATTGATTGGAGGCTTAGCAGACCGTACACGGCCTTGCCGTTGTGGGAATGGCAGAAATCGGCATGTTTACGCACGGTATGTTTTGTATTCTGGTGTATTACAATCTGACTGACGCAACCTTAAGCGGCTGAACTCCGCCATTTCGGGCGTAATACGATGTGATACGTCGAGGGCCTGTGACCTTTCGCTTGCCACCCGTCTGGCGATAGCCTAAATTCTCCTTCGCGCAATTCCCGCCAGGCCCTTTTCGAAGGGGTTGGCGATGACTGATACGGTATTGATTTCGGTGCGGTTGCCGCAGCCGATTGCCGAGGCGGCCAAGGCCGCTGCCGACGCGCAAAAGACCTCCCGGTCCAATCTCGTGCGAATCGCGCTCGAGCATTTTCTCGATGGCGTCGCGGGCGCTTCCGAACTCGACCGGCGGCGGCAGTTCTCGCTCGAGTATCTCTTCCTCGCGCTCGACCTCATCGTCCAGCGGCAATATGCCGAGGTGCACGGCGAACTTCTTGCCCAAGCCGAGGCCCGGATGGAGGCGCTTTGTGGCGCGGCCTGACACCTGGTCCGACCGCCGCCGCCCGGGAAAGCTGCAGCACCATTCTGCGCGCGGTAACATGCCGCGCAATGCCGGCGATTTCACCCGCGGATCGCAGCTCATCACACATGAATTCCTGATGTGGTTTGCGTCGGCACGGCTCCCGTTTCTGGTCTGGTTCTTCACCTTCCTTGGCGTGCTTTCGGTGGTCCTGGCGCTGCGGCTGCACGAACACGAAGTGCAGATGATCGGCATGCGCATCTATGCTGCCGGATGGCAGTTCATGGAGTTCTCCGATGCCAAGGTGATCAACCTCACCCTGCCCTCAGGCAAAGTCATTCCCGCCCCCATCGGCATGGTTGCATCGCACCCCGATGTCGCTGTTGCCTGGGAGCGAATGATGCGCGCGATATTGGGCTCGCTGTTCATCTCGCTCTTCGTCGCCGTGCCGCTTTCGATCTGGTTTGTCGACTTCTCCCGGCGGCGCGGAAAGTCGATCCTCGAGGAGCGTCACCAGCGCGGCGCCATGCTCGTCGACGCCGCCGATCTGGCATCCGTCATCACCGATCACAACCGTGCTGCACTGGCCCAGGAAGTGGCTGAACGCCTGCCGGGACGGACCATGGACGAGGTGCTGGCGATGCCGCTTGTCGCACGCAAAGCGGCGGGCATCCATCATGCCTATTCGCTCGCAGGCGTGCCGTTTCCCTGGCGGACCGAACAGGCGCATACCATGATGATCGGCTCGACCGGAACCGGCAAGACGACGCAGATGCGCGCGCTGATCGCGCAGATGCGCAAACGCCGCGACCGGGCCGTCGTGTTCGATCTCACCGGCGCCTATGTCGAGGCCTTCTACAACCCCGAGACCGACACAATCCTCAATCCCATGGACGAGCGCTGTCCGTCCTGGTCGGTCTTCGCTGAAGCAAAAAACCATGCCGACTTCACCGGTATTGCCGCAGCCCTCCTTCCTGCCGATGGCGGCGGAGCGGAACCCTTCTGGATGCTCGCGGCGCGCACGCTTTTCGTCGAGACCTGCATGCGCCTTATCAAGCTCGGCAAGGCGACAAATCAGGCGCTGGCAAGCAGGCTGATGATGGCCGACCTCAAGGCGGTCCACAAGCTGCTCGAAAACACCGTCGCCGATCCGCTGACCGCACCCGAAGCGGCGAAGATGGCCGAATCCATTCGTGCAGTGTTCAACACCAATGCGCAGGCCTTGCGCTTCCTGCCTGAAGGTAAAGAACCCTTCTCGATTTGCGACTGGATCCGCGCCTCAGACCAGCCCGGATCGATCCTGTTCATCACCTCCTCGCACAACGAACTGGTGCTCAATCGCGCGCTGCTCTCGCTCTGGATGAACCTTGCCGTGCACACGCTGATGCGCCTGCCGCGCACGCGCGACTTGCGCACCTGGTTCTTCTTCGACGAGGTCCATGCGCTCCACCGCCTGCCAGCGATCGAGGACGGGCTGCAGACCGCGCGCGGGTTCGGCGGAGCCTTCGTCCTTGGCATCCACAGCTTCGCCAAGCTCGCCGAGACTTATGGCAAGGAAGGCGCGCAGAACCTGGCATCGCTCGCGCGCACCAAGCTTATCCTGGCCGCTGCCGATCGCGACACCGCCGAGCATTGTTCGGACTTCATCGGCCACCGCGAAGTGCGCATGATGGATGAAGCCTACTCATACGGATATTCGAATATTCGCGATGCCGCGACGATCACCCCGCGCAGCGAAGTCCAGCCCCTGGTGCTGCCCGACGACATCATGAAGCTTCCGTCGTTGCGCGGCTTCCTGGTCTTTCCTGAAGGCTTCGATGCCGCGCGGATCAGACTCTCCTGGAAGGACTACCCGGCGGTTGCCGAAGGCTATGTGCTGCGCGAGAATGTCGAGCCTATCGAATTTGCAGAAGAGACCGACGAAGAGGACGCAGGCGATCCGGAAGCGGGCGGGCGCGAGACCCGCGATGCGCCCGAACCCGAGCCGGAGTTGGAGCCGGACGACGATCGGGAGTCTGCTCTTGAGGTTCTCGCGGACGAAGACGAACCGGCCCAATTGGGAAGCCAGGACAGCGGCGAGAATTCACCTGTTTCCAGCAGCCTTTCGCGCGCGATGAGCTATCGTCCGGGCATGCCGGATACCGAGCCGTCTGAAGCACAGCGCGGCGATGAAACTGCCTCTCGACCACCCATGCACGCGAAGGCAGTCGGCAAGGGCAAGCAGGTATCGCAAACGACGCGCGAGCTCTCCGAAGCGCTCGAACCCGAACGGGGGGTCGAGCGCACCGCAGGCGGTCCCGGCGAAGCCCAATTGCCCGGTCTCGATGCCGATGACGGCATCGGGACGTAAGCGCTATGCATTCGATCGCACCGGTCCGGTCCGCAGGCGGCGCAGCCGACTATTTCGCGAACGACAATTACTACACGGCTGAAGAGAACGCGGAAGCCGGAGTCTGGGGCGGCGAAGGTGCGCGCCTGCTTGGGCTGGAAGGTGAAGTCGGGCGGGACGCGTTCGAGGCGGTGCTGGGTGGCAAGCTGCCCAACGGCGAAATGGTGGGGCAGGTCGAGGGGCGCAGGCTGGGTCTCGATCTCACCTTTTCGATGCCCAAGTCGGCCTCGGTCCTGGCGCTTGTAACCGGAGACAAGCGCATCCTCGATGCGCATCTTGTCGCAGTCAAATCAACCATGAGCCGGCTTGTCGAAAAGCGCCTTGCCGAAGCGCGCAACTACGAGCGCAACCGCAATGGAGAACCGGAAAAGACAGGCAATCTCGTCTATGCCCTGTTTGCCCACGACACGAGCCGTGCGCTCGATCCGCAAGGCCATGTCCACGCCGTCGTCGCCAACCTGACGCGTGATCTGAAGGGCAACTGGAAGGCGTTGTGGAACGGAGAGATCTGGAAGAACAACACCACTATCGGGCAGTTCTACCATGCCGCCTTTCGCGCCCAGTTGCAGAAGCTGGGGTACGAGACCGAGGCCTCGGGCAAGCATGGGGCCTTCGAGATCAAGGGGGTGCCCAAAGAGGTCATCAAGGCATTCTCTACGCGTACTGCCGAGATCGAGGCGAAGATCGCGGAGACGGGCGCCACGAGGCTTGCCACCAAGAAACAGATCACGCTTTACACCCGCGATCCCAAGCTCGATGTCGCCGACCGACAAGCGCTGGTCGAAGGCTGGCAGGCGCGTGCGGCGGAACTGGGGTTCGATGGCAAGGCGCTGGTTGCCGAAGCGCAGGAACGCGCTGCAACGCAGGCTCGCCCCACCATGCGCGAGACTGCAAGCCAGGCCTTTGCCGAAGTCACGACACGCATATCGGCTGCTCTAAGACTGCCTAGCGATCTCGCCGCATCCGGACCCGCGGCGCTGTTCCTTTCGGCAGAGACGATCAAGGCGCAGCATGCGACCGCTTCGGCGATCCGGCATCTCTCCGAACGCGAGGCGGCGTTCAGTCCGCATGCGATCCTTTCCGCTGCGCTGGGCTTCCAGATCAGGGGGCTAGAAGGCGAGGCGGTGATCGAGCGTATCGGGCAGCTGATCGAGAGCGGTCAGCTCATTCCCGGAAAGTCCGACCGTCTCGACGGGCATTTTGATCTCGTGACAACACCCGAGGCGCTGGCGCGCGAGCAGCAGATTCTCGACCGCATCGATGCCGGTGCCGGAAATGGCCGCGCGTTCATGGCGCCCGACGTGGCGGTCGAACGCTTGCAGCAGGCCGCGCGCGAACTGGGACGCGAACGCGCAGGGGCCGAGGACTGGCAACTCAATGCCGGGCAGCTGTCGGCAGGCGTCGCGGTCCTGTCGGGCGAGGACCGGTTTCTCAACATCCAGGGCGTGGCTGGCGCGGGCAAGTCGACCCTGCTTGGTGCTGTGGCGAAGGTGCTGGCCGAAGACGGCGTGCGCCTCGTTGGCCTTGCCTTCCAGAACAAGATGGTTGCTGACCTGCGCGGCGGCGGCAGTCAGGCGATGTCGGTCGACGAGATGCAGGCGGCCGGGATCGAGGCCTATACCATCGCGCGGTTCGTCAGCACTTATGGCTCGGCCGCAGCGCGCGGGGAAGGCGAGCGGTTCGAGGCGGCGAAGGCTGAGCTCAGGGACACCGTCGTTGTCACCGACGAGTCCTCGATGGTCTCCTCGCGCGACATGCTTTCGGTCATCGCGATCGCCGAGCGGCTCGATCTCGCCAAGGCGCCGTTCATGGGCGACCGTCAGCAATTGTCGGCGATCGAACAGGGCAAAATGTTCGCGGTCTCGCAAAGCGCGGGCCACGCAACCGTGCGGATGGACGAAAATATCCGCCAGAAGAACTCGCCGCTGCTGCTCGCGGTCGCGGGATTGTCGAACGAAGGTCATGCCAGCCTTGCGCTCGACCTCCTGGCTTCGCACGGCAAGGTCACCGAAGCGGGCAAGGACCATGTCGCGGCGGCAGCCGATCTCTGGCTCTCCCTGCCGCCCGATCGGCGCGGGCAGACCGCGATCTTTACCGCCGGGCGCGACGATCGCGCGCAGATCAATGCGCTGGTCCAGGCCGGCTTGCTGCGTGAGGGCACGCTCAAAGGCGAAGGCGTGGCGCTCAAGGTGCTGCAAAGCGCCAACACCACCCGCGAAGAAATGCGGTTCGCCTCGACCTATCGCGCGGGTCAGGTGCTCGAGGCGCGCATGGAGGTGCGCGAGCTTGGGCTGGGTAAAGGCGAATACACTGTCCGCGATGTGCGCCGCGACGGCAAGGTCATGCTCGAGCGCGAAGGCCGCACAAAACTCATCGATCCCGACCGGCTCGATCCGCAGCACCGTTTCGACCGGCTCGGGCTCTACGAACAGAAGGATCTGCGCCTGCACGACGGCGATACCGTGTTCTGGCGCGACAAGGACGCTAGCCGCGATATTGCCAAGTCGACCTATGCCACGGTGCTGGCAACATCGAAGGATGCGGTCACGCTGGAGCTTTCCGACAGGCGGCAGGTCACCCTGCCCGCCGGCGACCCGATGCTGCGCCGCCTTGACCTTGGCTATGCTCTCAATGCCCATATGGCGCAGGGCGTGACTATTGCGCGGGCGATCGAGGTCATATCCTCAAGCCAGCGCAACCTTGCCACCCAGCGCACGCAGAACGTGCTCAACACGCGTGCCACTGACGACATGCATGTGGTCACCAACGACCTTGCCGCGCTCAAGTTTCAGCTCGACCGCACGCCGGGTAACAAGACCTCGGCGCTCGAAGCGACCGGCCGGATCGAGGTGGACAAGCCGCCCGCGAACCCGACCGATGCGCGCCAAGTGCCAGACCTGAAGATGAGTCCGGAGCTCAGGGCCAAGCTCGATGCGGTGCTTGGTCCCCGGCCCGAAGCGCAAGTGCGCCAGCTTCCCGTTCCGGAAAAGTCGCTGGGGCTCGACCTGTGAGTGGCGCCCCTGCCCCAAATCTATCCACCTGCCAAGGAGACCCAACTCATGTCCTATGACCACCAGGAAATCGGTGATTTTGCCAGCGAAGCCGATGCGCGCGACTGGGCCGAGCGCAACGGCCTCGAACTGCGCGACCTGCACCTGCGCGCCCGCGGTGAGGGCAGTGTGACGCTCAGTGTACGCCGTTCTGCGCTTGGCGATACGGCGCCAAGCGACCTCTCCTATGGGCGGCGCACCGGGTTTTTCTGATGCGCGCCTATTCCCGCTTCCCTTTCCGCCGGGCTGGCCTTGCGCCGTGCCTGACCGGAACGGCGCGGTCCGGGCCGCCTCCCACCGGGCCGCGCCGAACAGGCGATGGAGAAAACCGTGCAATGTTCGTTTTAGATCGCATGGGGTGTGCCTCGCTCGTTTCGTTCAAAGGGTGGTGTCGATGGTGCTTCAGCCCTAGAAGAGCCGTGACTCGCCGTATCCGGGCGCCCGTCATTCTCCATTCGCTATGAACAAGACCATGCACCAACCGAACTCGCGCGCCGCCAATGTCCATGTGGGAATGATCGAAGCTTCACCGCGCGGCCCGCTCTTGCGCGATGATGAGGGTGTCATCTGGCGCCTCGGGTTCGTTGACGATCAGGTGCCCGAAGACCTCGAAGGCAGAGTGAGCATTCGCGGAAAGGTTGTCGATCTCGACCGTATTGAGGTTGAGTACTGGGAACGAATTGCCGGGGCCTGCTGAACCTAGCGTGCCATC
>JAWKXV010000005.1:0-8257 GCA_041396805.1 Erythrobacter sp.
ACAAGCTGCGTTTCCCCTGCCCGGCCGCGACGATGCTGTGCCTCGTCTATCCCGACCAGGAAGCCGCTTCGGCCAAGGTCGGCTTCAAGTTCATGCGTACGACGAGCCTTGCCGGAACGCGCAGCGCGCGTTTTCTGCCCCGCATCGGCGAGCAGGCGGCTGAGTGGCAGCATGTGCAATCCGAGCTGCAGGAAGGCCGCCGTTTGGTGCGGGTCTTCTATGGCCTGACGACCTACTCCCCGCTCGGCCGCGGAGACCGCGACGAACGCGCGATCAAGTCGATCTACAAGGCGGCGGGCTGGGATCTTGCCGATGAGCGATACCTGCAGATCCAGGGGCTGCTAGCGGCCATGCCGATGACGCTGGCCGATGGGCTTGGCGCGGACATGGAGCGCCTCAAGCGCTTCAAGACCGTGCTCTCTACGACAGCGGCCAATATCGCTCCCATGCAGGGCGAGTATCTCGGCAGCGTCCAGGTTCCGCCCCACGACCAGATGAGCGGGAATGTCAGCGTGTCTTACGCGCTCGAAACCTTCGCCCAAGGCGGCGGTCCCGGCGCGCTCCTCGCATCCCAGCATCTTGCCCGCCTGCAACGGATTGACCCATGAAGCGGCTTCTCCTTCCCCTTTTCTGCCTCGCCTGCGCCTGTCTGCCGGCAAGCGTCTCGGCCCAAACCACGACCGATGCCGCCAAGGCGGATGGCAAGGCGTTCGGGCGCGACCAGGCAGCCGCAGCGCAGAGCGCGGCGACAACCGACCCGGACGCAAACCGCATTCCCAATTTCGAGGGTGTGCCGAACCAGTCGGGCTATTTCGACGATCCCGACCGGATGGCGCGTGAAGCCGCGAGCCAGGCAACGGCGAACACCGGATATCGGACGATGCGCGATTCCATGGATCGCCGTGCGCAGTTCGCGCCCCAGGATCTCGACGCTGTTGTCGCGCGCAGCAATGTCATCAACGACGATCCACTCTCCTACACGAGCGGCATGAGCATTAGCGGGAGCCAGGGCCGCTGCGTCCCCCTGCCTCCGGGAACCGGCACCGCAGCGCGCTACATGGCGACCTGCAACGTCGGCTATACCGCGACCCAGGAGACCAGAACCTGCCCGGTGACGCTGAATGCCACGATCGAGCAGCGGCAGGTCTATGGCTACTACTGCGTCGGCGGGAGCGGCGGCGATCCGGCGTCGATCTACAATTGCAGTCGCTACCCGGCGCCGCAGTGCACGGTCACACAGTCCTATCCGATCAATCTGTGCGATCCCTATCTCGGTATCTACTGGGGCTGCAACTCGGGGGACCTGCGCGTCGATCTTGTGAGCTGCACCGCACCGGTCGATGGCGCGACGCCCTACAGCGTGACCGGCGAGAACGTCGTCACAACAAGCCGCGATGAAAGCCAGTGCGCGGGCCTTGCCGCAGACAATTCATGCCAGCAGGACACCGAGACCTGCACCGACAGCGATCCTGTCACCCGGATCGTCGATGGCATCGCGGTCACCCAGCCCTGCTGGGCATGGTCACGCAGCTATACCTGCGCCCAATTTACGCAAGCCCAGGACTGCCAGACGCTCGAAAGCACGCCCGGCTGCTCGCTGGTGCGCGAAGACTGCCTTTCGGGTGAGCCCTGTCGGACCTGGGAGCGGGTCTACGATTGCCCGGTCCCGGACCAACCAGCCGATACCAGCCAGTTCATCTGCGACGGCGACGTCTATTGCATCGATGGCTCGTGCGAGACGATCGAGCGCGAGGCCAATGACGAGTTCAAGGACGCGGTTGTCGCGCTCAACGCGATGGACCAGGCACGGCGCGAGTTCGATCCCGACACGCTCACCCTGTTCAAGGGTACGCGCAACACCTGCTCGTCCAAGGTCTTCGGCGTGCTCAATTGCTGCAAGGGCAAAGGCTTCCCGCTCATTCCGGGTATTCAGCTGCTTGTCGCGCTCGGCTGCAGCCGCGAGGAAATGCTGCTTCACCAGCGCGATGCGCAGGGCCTGTGCGCCTATGTCGGGACCTATTGCTCAGACAGCTTCCTCGGCGTCTGCCTGACCAAGAAGAAGGTCTATTGCTGCTTTGAATCCAAGCTCTCGCGGATCCTGCAGGAGCAGGGCCGCCAGCAGCTGAACAAGCCCTGGGGCAAGCCCAAGACCGAGCAGTGCCTTGGCTTTACCATCGACGAGTTTTCGCGGCTCGATCTTTCGAAGATGGATTTCAGCGAGGTCTACGCCGAATTCACCGACGCCGCGCGCCTGCCCGACGAACTCCAGGCCGCCACCGAAATCCAGCAGAAAATCGAGGACTATTATGCCCGCGCCAGCCAATAAGGCCGCCCGGCGGTTGCTTGCAGCCTGCCTCTCGCTCACCGCTGTTGCGCCCGCGCTCAGTGCTCCGGCACACGGGCAGGAACCGCCACTGGTCACGACCAGCGACAGCCAGGACAGCTTCTACTGCGAGGAGCGACGCCTTGGGTACTGGTTCTATTGCGCCAGGCCCAGGCCGCCCGAAGTGCAGGAGGTTGCCTCCGAGCCCGCTCCGAGTGCGACGAGCCAGCTCGATGCCATCACGGCAAATCTGCGCGAACTGAAAGCCAAGGCGATTCTCGAGCCGACGCCGGCCAATGTGACGGCCTATATCCGCTTTCAGCGCGCCCAGCTCGACCGGGCATCGCTGTTCAGCGATGTCTGGCAACGGGCGATCTGGCAGGATCCTGATCTCGACTACACGCTCCAGCGGCCAGTCTCGACGCTCGGCAAGCGCCAGTGGCAGGACACGCGCAACGCCGAGCGCAATGCGGTGATGGCGCAGCTGTCCGAACGCTACGGGCTGTTCTACTTCTTCGCCCAGAGCTGCGGCGCCTGCGAAGTCATGTCGCCGATCGTCCAGAGCGTTGCGTCGACCTGGCACATCACGGTGCGCGCGATTTCGACGGACGGCGGCCCCTCACGCCATTTCCCGAATTACACGGTCGAGACCAACCAGCGCAGCCGCATGGGGCTCGAGCCCAAGGTCACGCCGGCGGTGGTGCTCTGGGATGCCGCCAAGGGCCAGCCCATCCCGATCGGCTACGGCGTGATGAGTGCCGACGAGCTTCAGGACCGCATTTACCTCCTCACATCGAAGGAAGCCGGACGTGACTACTAGGACGAAACGTGCCGTCGCTGCGATCCTCGCGGCCACCCTCCCCCTTACCAGCGCCTCGGCCGATGTAGGCAGTTCGATGGACTCGTTCCTCAACGATGTTGGCGGCGCCGCTAACGTCAATGGGCCTACCGCGTTCGAGGGTCAGTCGGCAGGCTACTACAGCCTCGGCAACGTCTGGACGCGCTTCCCGCAGAAGACGACCAACATCGCCAATCTGCAACTACCGCGCGCCCGGGCGGGCTGCGGCGGCATCGACATCTTTGCCGGATCCTTCAGCTTCATCAACGCGAGTGAGATCGTCGCGATGCTGAAGGCTGTCGCCAACAATGCGGTGGGCTTCGCTTTCAGCCTGGCGATCGACACGGTCTGCCCGGAATGCTCGAAGATCATGCAGGAGTTCAGCCAGAAGGCTCAGCTCATGAACAACCTCAACATCAACTCCTGCGAAATGGCGCAGGGGCTGGTGGGCGGCATCTGGCCCAAGGGCGATCTGGCCGACAAGGCGATCTGCGAGGCGATCGGCAATTCGGAAGGCATCTTCACCGACTATGCAGCCGCCAAGCACGGGTGCGGCACCAAAGGCCAGCGGTCGAGTACAACAGCGCAGGGCTCGGGCAAATATGACGACGTCAATCCCGCCGTGGCGAGAAACTACACCTGGACGATCCTCAAGAAGTCCGCGTTCTTCTCGCCGAATGGCACTTTCGACGAGGAACTCGCCGAATATGCAATGACGCTGCTGGGCACGATCATCTATGTTCCGCCCAAGGATGACGAGCCGGGCAAGTTCGTGCCGATCGTCGGGGAAGCGTCCTCGACGCTGGTCACCTCACTGCTCGATGGGACGAGCAACGGAAACGTCCTGATCTTCGACTGCGACGAGCCGGACAAGTGCCTCGATCCCGGCTTCAAGTCGCTCAGCCTTCCCGTATCCAAAGCGCTGCGCCCGCGCGTTGCAGCCCTGATTGCCGGTATGATCCAGGCAATCCATGACGACACCGCGATCACCGACGCGCAGAAGGAGCTGCTCCAGGTCGCGTCGATCCCGCTTTACAAGATCCTGACGGTCCAGGCGGCCTATGGCCGCGGGATGCCAACCGACGATCGCGAGACGCTGGCGGAGATCGCCAGCGTCGACCTGCTGTTCGCCGTCCTCGATCGCATCGTCAGCGAGGCGGGCCGCTCGATGTCGAGCTTCATCGGCGCGGACGAGGCCAAGATCGCGATGTGGCAGGGCCAGGTGAATGTCGTTCGGCAGGCACTCGCCGACAGGCAGGCGAACACGCATCTGAAGGTCAACGCCATCATGCAGATCATCGAAAAGACCGCGTTCATCGAGAACGTGCTCGCCGCATCGATGTCGCCCGGCATGGCCGCCTCGCTCGACTGGTCGCGCGGCGTGCAATCGCGCGCCCTTACCCACTGATCCCTTTCAGCGCGCCGAAAGCGGCGGGAGCCCAGCATCATGGTCGAGATTTTCACAGTTGGCGGCGGCGACTACTTGGTTAATGTTTTCCAGGCGGTCGCCGCCTGGACAGGCAATGGGGGCTACAAGAGCCTCCTGCAGGTTGTCATGGTCATGGGGCTTGGCCTGTCCGCCATCACGCTGGCGTTCAATCAGGACTGGCGGGCCTGGATCAACTGGTTCCTCGGCGCGACGCTGATCTATTCGTGCCTGATGGTGCCGCGGCTCGACGTCCATGTGACCGACCGGCTCAACCCTAGTCTTGCTCCGGCCAATGTCAGCAATGTGCCGCTGGGGCTTGCACTGATGGCGAGCTTTACGAGCCAGGTCGGCGACTATCTGACTGGCTCGGCCGAGGTGGTGTTCGGGCTGCCGGGCGACCTCAACTACTCGAAGAATGGCATGATCTATGGCGCACGGCTCTATGATGCCACGCGCTCCTTGCGCATTTCCGACCCGGAATTTGCCGCCAATCTCGACGAGCACTTCCGGCAATGCGTCTTCTACGACGTGCTGCTTGGCCGCTATTCGATGAAGGAACTCGCCGAGACCAGCGACATCTGGACGACCATCGCGCCCGGCAGTCAGGCGCGGGCCCAGCGCTTCCTCACCCGCGACACGGGGACCGGTCAGGTGACTTCGAATATCATCACCTGCCGCGAAGCCTATGATGCGCTGAACGCGCAGTGGGCCGGACTGATCGACGGCATGGGGACGGTCTTCGGACGCCAGCTTTATCCCAACCAGACCGCCGCCCTCGCCAAGGCCAAGCTTTTTGCTGACCTGCCGGTGGCTTACCAGTACCTCACCGGAGTCTCGGCGAATGCGACCGAGATCTTCAAGCAGACGCTGACGATCAACGCGATGAGCCAGGCCATGCATTCAATGGCGGCAACGAGCGGCGCGGGCAATGTCGATGTCTACGCCCAGACGCGCGCCGATATCCAGACCGAGCGAACCTATGGCTCGATTGCCAGCAACGCGATGAAGTGGGTGCCGCTTCTCAATGTCGTGCTGACCGTGCTCTTCTACGCCCTGTTTCCGGTCCTCTTCCCGCTGTTTCTGCTGCCCAAGACCGGTCCGCTCGCGCTCAAAGGCTATGTGACGGGTTTCTTCTACCTGGCGGCATGGGGACCGCTGTTCGTGATCCTGCACATGATGCTGATGTACAAAGGTGCTGCGGACATGAGCGCGGTTGCTGGAAGCAGCGGGCTTAGTCTTGCAAGCTTCACCGGCATGGCCGATGTGAATAGCGATATCGGGCTGCTGGCAGGCTATCTCATCGCGTCGGTGCCGTTTCTGGCAGGCGGCGTTGCCAAGGGCGCCATGGCGATTTCACACCATGCGACTAGCTATCTCAATCCAAGCCAGAACGCGGCCGAGGAAGCTGCGCGCGAGGCGAGCACGGGCAACGTCTCGCTGGGCAATACCAGCTTCGAGAATTCGAGTGTGCTGACACGCCAGTTCGCACAAGGGACGATTGCGCCAAGCTTCACCTATGGCGCGGCGCAGACCCGGACGTTCAGCGATACGGGCTCGATGACGACGAGTTTCCCCGAAGCCAGTTACGATCAGCTTCCCAACTCAAGCTATCCCTTCACCCCCAGCCTCGGCCAGGAGTTCACCTCGCGCCTGTCGACGATGGCATCGCAGGCCCGCTCGAACAGCGAGAGCTATGCGAATATCGCCACGGAATCGACCACCAGCGCCGTCACGAAGTTCCGCGAGTTGCGAAGCCAATTCAGCCGCGGATCGGCCTTCGAGAGCGCGACCGGCACATCCAACTCCGACAGCATCCAGACCGCCTTCAACGAGGTCGACCAGGCATCGACAAACCTTCAGCGCCAGTTCGGCCTATCGCGGAGGGCCGCTGACGACATTTCGACCGCTTGGTTCCTTGGGGGCGAAGCGGGCGCTAAAGCTGGTGTTACTAACGGTGTGCTTTCCGCAAACGTGGGGGCAAAGGCTGGCGGAACTCGCACTTGGACAGACAGCGACATCGGCATCGCATCCGAGGACCGCTCGCGCATCTTCGGCAGCCTCGCGCAAATGTCGGACAGCAGGAACTGGTCGAGCACGCGCGACGGGTTTGTTCGCAGTGTCAGTACCTCGTCGAGTTCCTCGATCTCGTCGACCGCGAGCGGCATGAACGCTTCTCTAACCGAGGCCCAGAGTTACAGCCGCGAAGCACGGCGGGCTGAGGAACTGGCAAATCGCCTCGAAAGCCAGGCATCGTTCTTCGAAGGTAACAGCGCCGCAGGCAGCCTAAACCTGTCACAGGCCTACCGCGAATGGGGATTGGTCGAGATTGAGCGCAATCGTGACTTCTACGGCAATGTGCGCTTCGACGATCTGACCTTCCAGCTCAGCCCGGAAGGCCAGGCGCTGCAGGGCAAATTCATCGAAAGCTACGCGGAACAACTGCGCGACGGAATCGAGGACAGGCTCGTACTGACGCCAGGACAGCCAATCTCGCGCCCTTCGGTTACAGGACCGGTATCTGTCAGAGGTCGTGCCCAAATCGGTGGAGGGGTCTCTGGAAACGTGCCGCAGGTAGACCCCGGCACCGTTCACGACGAAGTGCTGCGCGCTCAGGATGCCGGGCGCCAACGGATCCGCGGATCCAGAAGCCGCCTTGATACGGTTAGGCATCGAGCATGATGATGGGGAGCTGGACGGTTCCTCCAAGCCCCGTTTCGAGTGCAACCTGTTTGGCCGGATCGAACTCCATAAAGCCGTAGATGGCAGCATAAATGCGCATCCAGACGAGGTAGGCTTCGTGATCGCTCAGCCCTGCCGAAATGGTCCACCAGCTAGTCCAGGAAATGCCGATGGCGGCGATGATCAGCGGCCCCTTGAGACCTGCTGCAAACATGAAGCTGAAGTGTCCGAGCAGCTGACTTCCGCGCGTGAAGTTGACGAGGTTACGCTTCATCGGAACCTCCCTCGCCGGCGTTTGCGGTAAGCCCGAGTTCCTTGCATTTGCGCGCGTAGGCCTGATGGGCTCGCTCACGCAGACCGTGATCGGCATGCCCTGCAAGAAGGGCATCGACGCCGACCATCGTGAACACCGATTGACGGCTGACGCGGTCGACCGATGTCTCGAGCTTGGATGCAAGATCGTCATTTTCGCATGCCTGCGAAAGCAGCGACCGGATCCATTCGCTGACGCTGATATCGCGCCGCTTGGCTGCAGCACGAACCCGCTCAGCGAGCTCGACGGTGACATGTACCTGGAGAGATTTTGGCCGTGTCATGCACGGACTCCTTGTGGTCAGGAGCCCGGAACGCACTGCGAAAGGCGGTTATTGTCTAAATCAGAAACGAGAACATGTCAAGAACACGCGAGATGCGCAGGAATGCGCCATTCCTGGCTGCATTCAATCAAATCCGATTGGCGAATTGGCGACCATTCATTTCTGATTGAGAAGCTGCCATTTTTGTAAAACTCCATCAACACTCTGTCTTTACTATCTTTTTTACTGCCTCCCACCTGCGATTTGTCGCGTACGGTGTGCTCCCCTGTCCCCAGCTTCAAAGGTGGGTTCCAGTGCCTTGCCCTGAACAGGATCGGCGGTCTTGAAGTTCCCATCTGGTGGAGCAAGGACAGTGCCGCTGGAGCGCGGTTTCTGCTATAGGCCAAGCGTGA
>JAWKXV010000006.1:0-5255 GCA_041396805.1 Erythrobacter sp.
CGGCGTCTGGCTAACCAAGTTGCCCGACTGGCAAAAGGGACGTGCGGTCGGCCGCTTGCTGGAGCAATTGGTGCGTTCGCGGCCAAACGACTGGAAGGCGGTCCTCCACGTGCTCGATGCAGAACTCGCGAAACATGTTCGCCTTGGCGATCAACTCGCGTGCCGGGCGCGGACCTATCTGTCGGACTGGATTACGGGACATTTCTACGACCTCGCGGAAATCCGCTCGATCGAGCGTATCAAGGCCGCCATCATTTCGAAACGGACCAATAAGTTGGCGCGTAAAGCCGAACGGAAAAAGACCCGTCGATGATTTGCGCCTTTTCGGTCAAAAGGGACATGTCTGTCAGTTCTAGCCGCTGGAACGAAAAGCTGGTTCGACGACAGCTTTATGCAAGCAGCACTCAATGCGTGCCGATCTAGGGTGTCCGCGATCCAAGGCCTTTGACCCATCGGAATTCTCCAAAGCCTGCCCTGCAAATGAAGAGGCGGAACGCCGGGCGGGGGGTGTGCCGACGTTCCGCCTCGGGCCGCGTGGGGCGGGTGCGGCCTTTGCATGAGGACGGGGACCCGCGGTTGGGTCCCCGTCCGTTCGGAGGAGCGGTTTAGGCTCAGGCGTCGACCATCGGCGGCAGGGCGCCTTCGTCTTCGCTGTTGCCGCTGTCCTTGGCGCTGCCGCGCCCGCGCTTCGCCGGGGGCGTCGCGGTGCTGTCACCGAGACCGTCGCCGGAAGTGTCGGTGTTAGAACCGGCATCCTCGCCAGCGAACATGTCGCCTTCGCCGTATTCGGCGCTGCCGAGCTGGCTATTGCGACGCCGCGGTCGCTGCCAGGCGACCGCCATGGTGCCGTCCTCGCGCGGGAACACGGCAATGTAGAGCGGCTGCGACATCGACGGATCGTCGATCTTGCCCTGGTAGAAGATTTCGCCGGTCGAGTTCGAGGCGAGTTCGAACAGGGCACCGACGATCACCCAGCGGCGCTGGTCGTTGAGCGCGACGATCTCGTACTTGGGCGCGCGCGGGTTGCTGGAGCTCACCGGCCGCAGGCCGATGGTGCGGGTGATGGTGAGCGTTTCGACAGAGCCGATCAGCTGGCCATTCGCGTTCTTGCGGATTTCACCGATATTCATGGGGACGTTCTCCTTGAAGGATTGATTGCGACCGGACCCCTTGTCCGATCACCCTTCTTCCATCCCCCTTCCCTCCCGGCCGTCAGGCCGAGACCTGCGGGCCTTGCCCGCAGCACTTCTGAGGAGAGGCACGGAGAGATCACCGGGAATCGCCCCGCCCTGCCCCCAGCAATCCGGCAATCAGCGTGCTGATGGGCCGGGTCTGATCATGAGGCTTGCGCAGCCGGTCGATCTCGAGCTGCGCAGCAAGTCCCACGGGCACTTCGGCATAGTCGCGGACGATCGCCAGCAGCGCCGAAGCACTCGGGATTTCTCGGAAGGTGGTGCCGCGCCACAGACGCACGTCGGGATCGGGCGCGCCGTCGCTTGCGGCGAACACAGTGACGAAGAAGGTATCGAGCCCGGGGTCCCAGCCCAGGGCAACTTCGAAGAGGTCGTCTTGGTGGGGCAGCGGCTTGAGCGAATAGCGCGACATCTGGTTCAGTAGTCTGTCGCAAGCATGACGGTGACCACGCGGTAGCTGGCCCGCTCATCCCACGGCGCTTCGGCGCCCCACTGGAAGGTGCCGTCGTTCTCGTAGACATCGACTTTCCAGAAGATCTTGCGATCAAGGAATGTCACGACGCCGAAGTCCCTCTCGCCGTTGGGGTCGTTGCCCGGCTCGATCGGAGTGTCGCGAACGAGACGCAGCAGGGCGGCCTGGTTCTGGAACTGGCGCACCTGCGCAATGGCGGGGTCGTCCGCGTCACTTGCAAGTAGGTCGGCAAGGTTGCGAGTGAACACCATGCGGGAGTTCAATAGCGTTCCGGCACGCGCCGCATCGTTGAGCCGGGCGATCTTTTCGGCGCGGGACTGTTCGGCGGATAGGCAGGATGCCTGGGCAGGCTGAGCCATGGAAAAATGCTCCTTTTGCGATTGATCGCCTGGTCCGATCCCCCTCCCCTCCTTGCCGGCGCTTGCCGGGTCAGGCGGGAATGGGCTCGTCATCGTTGCTGGATATGACCACACGGGTGACGATGCGCGCGGGCGAAGCGCGGCTCGCCAGGACGACGCGGAAGGGCTGCAGGGGATTACCGGTCTTCACCACGGCGGTATCGGCGGCCATGCGTTCGGCGACCTGGCTCGCGACGCGGTTGGCATTTTCGATACTGCACAGCCGCGCGCGCTTGGGCGAGCGGGTGGACATGGCGGGTTCGCTCATGACACGTGCGGAGCTGCTGGAGGCGGGACGATGGTCCAGGCACGGCTCATCAGGTTCGTGATCCGCACACCAACGCCGTCGCTCATACGGCACAGCCGCGTCTTCTTGCCTGAAGCAAACACGCGGAACGTTCGTTCGCTGTGGCCATCGGTGAACGTCAGGGCTTCGGCAAGCACCAGCGTGTCTCCGGGTCTCGGCTTGCGGCGCGAGGTCAGCGCCAGTCGCTGGCGGCAATGCTCGCGCCACTGCGCGGCGTGTTCGTTCCGTGGCGGATCGAGCAGATCGAGGATCGAGGCCGGACAGTCGTAGCGATAAGGCCCCATGGATTCTTCCATGTCCTTGTAGGCGAAGACGTAACCGTCACGCGCCTTTGGGTTCCAGCGGATGAGGCAGATCGCCGCAAAGACGAGTGAGGTGCCATCGGCCTCATAGCTCTGGCAGGCAGCATACCACGCGCCCGAACGGACCGAGGACTTGAGCACCCGCAGACCCGTGGTCCGCCCCTTGTCCAGGTCAGGCGGGAATGTGAACTGTGCATCGAGATATGCCTTGGGCGTGGCATGGGGCGCCATGCCCGATGCGGTCATCGAGAGCCAACCCATCGGGGCCTCCTATACGAGTTCAGGTTGTCGGGGTTCGAGTTCGAGGCGGGTCTCGCGGACAACGATCGCGCGGAACCGGACCGGATTGGCCAGCACCGCGATGTCGCAGTAGTGGTTGCGCTCGCCGATATAGTCCTGCCGTCCCTTGCAGCGGCGGAACATCACCTCGCGGCCTGCGCCGAGGCAAGAGAGCGCAACCTGGATGTAGATGGCATCGGCATGAAGGGTAATCTCGCCCGAGACGGCGACGCCGCCCGGATTTACGCGCAGGTCATAATCGTCGGTACCAAGCCCAAGATGCCGCGCCGCAATCCTGAGCGCCGAGCGGGCTTCGCGCTGGAACACGCGCTTGGCTTCAGGGTCGTAGCCCACGCCGCGTAGGGCAAGCGCCACCAGTGCGGGCTTCGATTTCAGTTCGTCAATCCGCTCGATGCACTGGCGGCGGAGCGGCGCATCTTCGGCGAAGGTCGCATCGGGGGCGTGGCCGAGCGCAATGCGACCGACGTGGCGGGCAAGCAGGATGGTCGCCGGATCGCGGGCCGGGTCGATCCCGGCATTGCGCGCGTCCTGCATCGCATCGATCACTGCCTGGGTCGCGGTCGGGATCGTCGCGAGGCCATCGGGCTGGAGCGCCCGGCGGTAACGGAAATCGAGATCGTAGTTCATCGCATGGCTCCCTTGCGCCGGAAAGGCGCATGGGTTTCCCCACCCCCTCCCCTTCCCGCTCGCCATGCGAGCGCGGCTGGTGAGAGAGGCGAAGTGCTCCGCGCGATCAGGCCGCCCTGCGCTCGGGCTCGGCAAGCGCGGGATCGAACTGACGCAGCCACTGGACCGCCTGCTCGGCCTTGGCCGCGGCGTGAAGGATCGCGGTCTTGTCCGCCTTCATCACCGAGATCCAATGTGCGAGGTACGACGCATGGCTGTCGTGTAGTTCAGGAGGCAATCCATATTCGGCGCAAAGCAGGGCTTGCCCAAACGAGGCCACCATCTCTTCGAGAGAATATGCCTGATCACCAAAGCGCTTGCCAAACTGACGGTTGAGGCGATTAGAACTCCCCGTCGCGTGAATACTTTCATGCGCTCGAACAGAGAAATAAGCCTCGATCGAATGGAACGCCTGTGGCTGCGGCAGCGTCACCGTGTCGGTCGCGGGTGTGTAGTGCGCGCTGCTGCCGCCGTGGACCACCCGTATCGGAATTGCATCGAGGAAGTCACGCACGCCAGCCGACAGTTCGCCAATGGCTCTGGGGTCCGGTGGCTCCGGGTAGTAGTGCGCGGGCAAGCCATCGATCTGGCTCGCATTGAACACGTGGTTCCACTTCATGAACCGGATGGTCTTTTCGGTGGTCTTGCCGGTCTGCCGATCAGTATCTGTCTTGTGGGCGGTGCTGTAGAAGACGCTATAGGAACCGGACTCGCCCTTGCGGACCTGCCCACCAAGTTCAGCAGCCTGTCTGTACGTCATCCAGTAGGGACTGGCATAGCCGCAGGCCTCGGCCACCGCCCATAGGAAGAACGTGTTGATCCCCGTGTAAGGAACCCCATTGTGGCGCAGCGGACGTGTACTGGTCGCCGACCAGGGCTTGAGCCATGGCGCGGTGCCCGCGGCGATCTTCTCGAGGATGAGATCAGTGATGACCTGGGCGACATCGGGTCGGGGTTTGCGGTTCATGGCCTTGCCTCCCCGGCAGTGGCGAGCAGCGTGAGGTCGGTCCCCTCGCCTGACCATGTGAGTTGCAGCGTGCGCCCTTTAGGGATCCGCCAGGCCACACGGTCGGCAAAGGCCATGCGGATTCCGGCGAGGATTGCCGCATCTTCGCCTTCAAGGATGGCATGCGCGCGCACGGCAGCATCGTGACGGAAGCGTGTTTCCTGGGTGTCGTAGCTGTCCGCATCGCAATCGTCCGATGGGCTGAATGCCGCGTCGATGATGAGTTCGGTAAGATCGTCCGGATCGAGCGAGGATGTGGAGGTGAGCGCGATCCGCGCATAATCGGGATCGCTCCAGGCGTCGTCGTTTTCGAGGATGGCAAAGTCGCTCGGCACCGCAAGACGGCGGTCATGCTGATCGGCAAGCTCGAGCGTGATCCGGTGGGGACGAAAGGTCAGCCCGTCATCGTCCGAGCGGGTCTGGAACCCATCGCCCTGTCTGAAGGACTCCCCGGTGCGAACATAGCACGAAAGCGCATCGTACCAGGGATAGCCGGCGAACTGGCGCAGGGGCGTGTAGAACGTCAGCGGCTGAGCGCCCGCCAGACAATGCGGCTCGCCATCGGTACCGCCGCGCGAGTAGGCGAGCGCGCGTTCGAAAGTGACCGAATC